>CBDFML010000011.1:0-711605 GCA_965249645.1 Alphaproteobacteria bacterium | reverse complement strand
ACGTACAGCGATCTGGGTTCCACGGCTCCCGCAATCCCGCGTCCCAGCAGTCATGCCGGACCGACACCACCTTTGGCTCGGACGGCGAGGCACCTGGAGCTCACACCGCCGGTTCACTGCGTCAACTCCTTGTTCAGACGCCGGAATTTTCTCACCCGACTTCGTGCACGGTGAAGTTCCACTCGAAGCCGGTCACCTCCAATCCTTCGCTAGCGAGATAGGCTTGCGAACTGCACACCATATTGGCCTCGATAGTATCGTTCTCTTCATAGGTTTTCCCAACAAAGTTCGAGGCGCACGAAGTTAGAGAACGCACCCGATGATCTCTGTGTCGACGTTCAGATCATAGGACATGTCGTCTCCGTCGGCTTGCAGATCGTGGGCCCTGTTTACGAGGACGCCCGCGTGCTGCGCGCGGCGCACGCCTACCAGCAGGCCTACCCCACGACCGATCGGCGTCCCGCGCTCGGCGAACCCCGCTAGCTCGAAGGTTCACGCTGTCCCGTCGATTTATTTTCTCCGCCCCTGGCTGGCGACCAACGGGGTGCTGTCGAGCTACTGCGAGCCGATCTTCAAAGCCCCGGACAACGTGGTGCTCAGGCAGCCAACTGACACCACTTGGCCAGCGCGGGCGAGCGGTTCTGCTTGAAGATGTCGCGGCGCCCGAGCTGACCAGCCGGCGTCGGTGTGATGAATGGCTTGATCCGATGCGCCAGAGGACGGCGCGATCAGGCTGTCTTCTGCTCCATGAGCCCCAGCTTGGCGATCGTCTCCTCGCGGATTTTGAACTTCTGGATCTTCCCCGTCACGGTCATGGGGAAATCGTCCACGAGCATGATGTGGCGGGGGATCTTGTAGTGGGCGATCTGATCCTTGCAGAACGCCTGGATCTCCTCCACCGTCGCCGCCTCGCCCTCGCGCAGCTTGACCCAGGCGCAGAGCTCCTCGCCGTATTTGGGGTCGGGAACCCCGACGATCTGGACGTCTTGAATTTTGGGGTGGCGGTAGAAGAATTCCTCGATCTCGCGTGGATAGATGTTCTCGCCGCCACGGATCACCATGTCCTTGGCGCGTCCGACGATGTTGAGGTAGCCCTGATCGTCGAGGGTGCCGAGATCGCCCGTGTGCATCCAGCCCGCGGCGTCGATCGCGTCGCTGGTTTTCTCCTCATCGCCCCAATATCCACGCATGATTGAGTAGCCGCGGACACAGATCTCCCGCGCTCGCCCGGCGGGACGATCCGTCCGTCCCGATCGATCACCTTTGCCTCCACGTGGGGATGAACGCGCCCCACGGTGGAGACCCGCCGTTCGAGCGAATCGTCGATCTCGGTCTGGAAGGTTGTGGGCCCGTCTCGGTCATACCAAAGGCGATTGTCACCTCGCTCATATGCATCTCACCCACGACCCGCTTCATCAACTCGATTGGACAAGGCGCGCCGCCCATGACTCCCGTGCGCAGGCTCGAAAGGTCGAACTGCTTGAATTTCGGGTGATCGAGCCACGCGATGAACATGGTCGGAACCCCGTGGAGCGCGGTGCAGCGCTCCGCTTCGATCGCCTCGAGCACGGCAAGGGGATCGAACCCCTCTCCGGTGTAGACCATGGTCGCGCCGTAAATAATGCAAACTAGGTTCCCCACTGTCATGCCAAAGGCATGGTAAAGGGGAACCGGAATACAGAGCCGGTCGCGCTCGGTGAAGCGCATCTGCCTGCCGAGGTAGTAGGCGTTGTTGAGGATGTTGTGGTGGGTGAGTGTCGCCCCCTTGGGAGAACCCGTCGTCCCGCTCGTGAACTGGATGTTGATGGGATCGTCGACCTGCAGCAACGAGGTGAGTTCGTCGAGCCGGGCGTGGTGCTCCGTCCGGGCGAGGCCCGCCACGTCGGAAAAGTTGTACATGCCCGCCGTTCGCTCCTCGTCCAACCGGATGACGATGCGCAAATCCGGAAGCCTCGCCGCTCCGAGCACGCCCGGCGTCGAGCCGTCGATCTCAGGGGCGAGCTTGCGCACCATGTCCAGATAGTCGCTCGTCTTGAACTGGGCCGCCGTAATCAGCGCCTTGCAGCCCCACCCTGTTCAACGCGTACTCGACTTCGGCTAGTCGGTAGGCCGGGTTGATGTTGACCAGAATGAGGCCGGCCTTCGCCGTGGCGAACTGCGCAACCACCCACTCCCACCGGTTCGGTGACCAGATGCCGACCCGCTCGCCGGGCTCGATGCGGAGCGCGATAAGACCGGCGGCGAAGGCGTCGACCTCGCGCTTGAGTTCGCGATAGCTCCACCGCACACCCTGCTCCCTGACAACGAGCGCATCGTTGTCGGGAAAGAGGGCAGCGGTCTTGTCGAACACGACGCCGATGGTACCGCCCATGAGCGGCGTGTCACTCACACCATGGACGTAACTTTGCGTGAGCTTGGCCATGAACTCACTCCCGTCGATGATCTGTGCATAATACCGATACGATCACGCGTCGTTCGTGCGTTTTTGTGAATGTTCGCTGGGACTGTCGGCCGGCTGTTGGACGTCTCGCTACAACCAGCTTCGCCGGCCGGAACTCAATGAACAACCGTCAAAACTACGACAGCTAGCGCCAGATCGCCGGGTAGTGATCCTGCCCTTCCCACAACTTCTTCGGCCGGGGATCACCAGGTCGTAGTTGGTCTCCCTGATCTCGAAGAGGCGCCGGCCCATATCGCGCGCGGCATCCAGCGGACGCGACGGATCGTCCTTTACGTCATTCCGGCTGGTGCCCACCCCGGTGATGAATCCGACAAACGGTGGTGCATATAGCGACAGCACTCCTGGATCTGGGTCAGCACCGCCAAGCGCCCGCCGAAGTTTGGTCTCCTCGGCGCTCATCAGCACGGCACCCCGCTTGCCGGGTAACTCTTCCAACACTTTGTCCCCGTCTTCGTCGGGACCAGCCCGAATACATAGCGGGCGAGATGTAACAAAAGATGCGATCGAAGAAGTTCTTCAGAAGCGCGGACGTGCCGTACCACCAAAGCGGCGTCGCGTAGATCCACGCGTCGGCGGGCAGCGCCTTCTCGAAAAAAAGCTCTTCGAAACGATCGTCGATCGAGCAGGAACCGTCGGGCCTCCGGCACTTGCGGCAGTCGCGCAACAACTCCTTTACGTAGTCGCTCAGATAAACGAGCTCGCAATCGTGACGCGCTTCAAGCGAGCCTTCGGCGAAGGCCTCGGCCAGCAGCCACGAGTTGCCTTCGCGCCGCGGACTCCCGCAGAGTACCAATACCTTCGGTGGATCGTTCCGAGGTGGAGGATCGTTCGGGTATTCCCCATGACCATTAAAGCTTGTTGTCATTGAAACTCTCCTCCTGGTTTCTGAGGCGCAAACAGCCTTCGTTTTTCCGCGCGTACTGTAGTCTAAATGGGCACACAACTTCAAATGACGCCGACACAAACATAATTATGTCTGAAAATGACGCCGCCACTGCAACACAATCAGGCCGCACAGTGCGCTCGGCCTCAGCGCCTCTGCCTGCATAGCCTTCGGCATTGCCTGTGGAACATCGCTTGAGCTGCCGGGGCGCCGCTTTCGCCGATTGTCCTACCACCAGACCATGGGGATCTTGGAGTAGAGATGCTCGATGCCATCCTTGTGGACGATGAAGTTGTTCTCCATTATCGCCGTCCCCACACCGTCTCCGATGATGAAGGCTTCGGAGCTCGCGACCATATTTTCTTCGAAGATTTCATCCTCCGTAGCACATTCGAGACTGATGAACGGGGGCTCCCACAAACACCCGTTGCCGTGGCCGAAATACGGCCAATTCTTGTTGAAATCAGTTTGGCCGTAACCCAGCTCGGCTTGGAGATTCAAGACCGAGTGGGCGACATCATGAACCTTGGCTCCGTGACGGATGTGGGCCTCGATTCCCTCCTGCATAATTCGCACCAGATCTTCCAGGAGCTTCTTTTGTTCGGGCGAAGGGTTTCTCCCTCCGACGGCCGTGCGGACCGGATCGAACCAGTAGCCCTGGTGGATCGGGCCATAGATCGCCATATGGATCAAATCGCCGGACTTCGGCGCGTCCTGGCTGAAGCCGTAGGTGGGATCTCTCTCGAGATGACTCGTGGCATCGCCGTGCGAAATCGGAATCCTGTGGAAAAAGCCGCCTTGGCGAATCATCGACGCGGCACCCAACGCGGCAGCCTCGGCTTCGGTCTTGCCCATGATGAGCGCTTCCATGGTTTCGTTGACGGCGAGCGTTACCATCTCGCCTCCCTCGCGGTAGACGTCGAGCTCGCGCGGGCTCTTGAGCTTGCGGATCTGCTGCATGAGATCGTTGTCGTAGACATATTCGATCTTCGGCGTCATCCTCCCATAGCTGCATGGCGTATTTCACGGGCAACACGTCGCTGCCGAACCAGGCGACCGGGCCTTCTATCTTGCGCTCGTTTAGCGCATCGGCGAGCGACTTGATCGGGTCCAGAGCAAAAATATGACGATCGGTCGGCATGCGCTCAGGGTACGGATCGACAAGATCCGTATGAAGTTCCGGAGGCTCGTCGTTCATGAGAATGGCTGCGCAGAAGGACCGCGCGTTCCACCCGGTCGAACCAGGCGCATCCGGCTCCTGGCCCGAGTGAGTCGAATAGAAGTTTGTGAGGTATAGGATATCCATGGAGCGCTCGTAGGTGCCCGCCGACTTGCCCCAGACAATGGCGACTTCGTAGCCGCGCTTCTTCATCTCGGCGTAAACACGCTTCCAGCGGTCATGATATTCATCGATCGGAAAGTACATATCTTTCTTGGCCATCGGTAGTGTCCCCCTGTAATTGTATCCGTATGAAATCTCTCCGCGGCGCAGCCCTCGACAAGCGAGGGTGGCGATAGCCTGCGGGGCGTCGTGATTGTAGCGCGTTGTGGCGCACTTTCAGTCAGTTTTCAATTGCGGCCGGAAATGAAAGGGCCCGCCTCCGGTAACAGAGGCGGGTCGGACGACCCGACTGTGCTTGCGAGGCGCGCGACCGCCCATTTCTCTTCCCGATTTGCTGCCCATCGATCGTCGGCGCCCCGCCTTGGCAAAGCGCAATGAGAGGCGCTTCGCCGGCCCGCTGTCCCTCCGATCGTTCAGCGCCGGCGCCACCCGGTACGAAGGTGTCAATCCGGCATCGATCGACGATTATCCGGGGGAATAGAACAGGGGATGGCAACGGGCCGCTGACCGGACGACCCATGTTTGTTCGGGATTGCGGTGTCCGTGACGCCGGTCAACCGATTCGGTCGGACGGCGCGGCCCGAGGCGCCCCTCAGTTGTAGAGAACGATGCACCGCACTTCCATACTCTGCCGGTCGGGGGCATCGGGTGGGGCGGCCGGGTCCTTGAAAGCGCTGTGAAAGCTGAAGGTGCATGGCCCCTCGCCCCCGCCTGCGTCTGAATCGGCCCGGACGCCGCGCGAGCGGGCAAGCTCGCCCGCGGAATCCCACTGTTTGATCAACAGGGCCTCGTCGCGGGTCATTGCCGGGTAGTACCACCACCCATGCTGTGGAGCATGCTTTGCGAAGTAGTTTTCGCCGATCCTGTCGTGATAGTGAATCTCGAAGACGACCAGGTCATCCGGAATTACGGTCTGTCCATCGCAGAGCGCAAGCGGATCAGTCGCGACGGGCTCGTGGGCAATGCTGCGCCACAGGTTGATGATCGCAAACCGACCAATCGCATTGAGCGCCCGCTCGACCATGTCGGGTTCAAGCAGCGAATCGTCTTCGTCGAGGACCGAGCGCAGCGTATCATTTCCGCCCGGCGGATTTGCCAGGTCACGCAACCGCTGCGGTCCGCTGGTGAGGGTGTAGTCGGCGTGCACTATATGGGCTGGACCCTGCACTTGTTGGCCGCCGGTAATGCGCTTTTTGCTTTTCTTGCCGGTCGCCGACCTGATGTTGTGATCGAAGGCGAAGACGTGCGCAGCGCCGGTGGCCTCCTGCACAATCCGGGCGCACTCGGCGTAGTATTCCTGCACGACCTGTCGGTGATCGTAGAAATCGAGATCGGAACGCGCCAGTGACCGTGTAAGCAATTCGAACCCGTGTGTCTCGATCGTGCGGCGTCGGCGTCCGTCCAGGAGCCGTGCGTTGTTGACGACCACCTCCAGCCTGTCCTTGAGCACGCCTTCAGTGCCGGTGTCGCTGCCATCATGGTCGCGACGGGTCAGCACCTCGCCATTTCGGTAAAGCGAGGACGTGGCGGACTCCGCCAAGTAGCTGAGGGAGCCGACCGTGCCCGGGGTTCCCAGCGATGTCGTGGACTCAGGAGTCATCGTTGCAACCTGCTCTCTTCGTCGCGAACCGCTCCGCACAGGCAACCTCCGGCACGTACCGCTTCAATCATCGTCATATTCTCCAGGTGCCATCGACGGGGATTCCCAATAAACGACCATCAGCGGCAATCACCGGCATTCGAGACGGTAACAGCGAATCCGATGTTCGCGCGTGCGATCCTCTCGGGCGCAAGCAGCATCAGTCGAAACTGAGTTGAGGTACGATCATCCTGCGAAGGCAAAAAGAGTGACAGAACTCCTAAGTCGGAAAGACGGGTGTAGAGACCGTGCGGAAACGCGTTGCTGGTCTCGATCCTGGTGGCCGCCGGCTCGATCTCGCGGTTGCAAGATCGCTCCAGCCTATCGAGGAACAGCTCCCTGTCGATAGATTTCAATTCGCCCATTCCACCCCTCCAAGGACAGTCTATGCCCACTCTCGCATAGTCTTGCAGTCGCCGCTGATCCCAGCGATCACAATCGTTGTATGGCGCCCCGCAAAGCGATTCGACCGGCCATTGGAACTCGGTTGCTCTTTGTATACGCTTGCGGACATGCGGCGCGATTTCAATAACTCGATGATCCCGTTTAGATCGTTATCACAAATGACTCTTAACCAGCGGGTCCAAGGCTCGAACCCTTGCGCACCGACCAATGTTTTCAAGGGCTTAGGCGATTCTGGGTGACGCAACGGGAGCGCTACGATTTGGGCGCATCCAACTTTTGCGTGGCCGATCCTACGGCTCGAACCACGTCGTCGCGGCGTGCTTGAAATTGTTCTCCATGTACCATGCGAGGTAATCGGCGGACCGGATGGGCGGCTCCCTGGGCGGCATATCCGGTGTGGTGCATGTCGGCAGGCACTCGATCACGAAGTCCGCGTTCGGGTGAACGAACAAGGGGATCGAATAGCGGTCGCGACCAGACCGGTTGATCACGCGGTGCGGCGTGGACAGGAACCGGCCGTTCGTCCAGCGGGTCATCAAGTCGCCGGAATTGAACAGAATGGAATCGGGTATCGGCGGGGCCGCAAACCACTCGCCCGATGGTCCGAGCAGCTCGAGGCCAGGGACCTCTGTCGTCGGGAGCACGTGACGAACGTGCTGTCGGTGTGCGGGGCCAGATTGAATTGGTTGGTTTCGAGTTCGTCGTCCGGCCCAAAATGTGCAGCACGCAGCATCGACAGAGTTTCGTAGGCACCGAACGCGGGCTTAAAATGCGCCGGTGGCAGGTCGAGGCTGACTGCAAAGATCGGCAGGATCCGGCGAAAGAAAGCCTCGGCCGCCTCGAAATACTCAACCAGAATCTCTCTGAAACCGGGCAGATCGTCCGGCCATTGATTCCGGACCGTCAGCGGAACCGGCGCGCGGTCGCGCAAGATGAAGAAGGCCTCGCCGACATCGGGCTTGATCGTACCGGTGTGGTGTTCCGATGTGCGCGATGCTTCGCTCTCAACGCCCATGTAACCGACGTGATCGCGGTTGATTGCGATTCTGGTCTTGGCTTCGGGCGGCAAGGCGTGAAACCGGGCGGTCTCGGAGAATGTGCGGTCGATCAATACCTGCGGGATGCCATGGTTGATCACATAGAAGAAGCCGACGTCCTCGAGTGCTTGGCGGAGTTCCACCGCCAATCGGAGGACTGCGCCGGGCTCGTTGGCTTGATATCCCGCGAGATCGAGGACCGGAATATCACAGCCGGCAGCGGGGTCGCGCCAGCGATCCGAGATTGTGCGGGCAGGCGTGCTCATCTCACAACTCCGGGTCTTCGATATGCCGCGCGAGGGCGGGCTGCGGCCGATGGCGGTCGGCCTGGACGTCGTGTGCGGTCAGACATTGCGATATCGTAAAATCCGTTCGATGACGATATCATAGTAAGGAGGATCGTCGTCGTTTGGCAGCCAGTCGATCATTTTGGCGCTACCCGTGTTGGTTCAATATTATCTGGATGCCGGCCTGCTGACCAAGGAGGACATCGGGCTCGTCGGGCACGCCTGGACGGGGCTTAAGTCCCGGGGCTTTCAGGGCCAGGGCCGTTATATCCTGAACGATGAGATGACCAACCAGAGCGAGATGGCGGTCCACACCTTCCACCACAAGTGCCAGCAGCTCTACGACGCGGCCGGGCTTTAGCAACCGGTGTCATCGATCACGCAAACGGCCCGGATCGAGGCGGAGAGCGGAGAGCCTACTCCGCCGCTTCGCGCTGAGCGTAGCGACGAGGGCGCGGGGATTTGTGGAAGCTGCCGTCAAGCATGATGGCGGCAAGGTTGTCCCGGTCTTCCAGCACGCGCAGGTCGGCCAACGGATCGCCGTCGACCAGCAAGAGGTCGGCGAGGTAGCCCTTCTTGATCCGTCCCATGGGCTCGCCCGCGAACGCTTCGCCGCCGTAGGCGGTCGCCGCGCGCAGTACCTCCCAGTTCGACATGCCGAACAGATCGACCATGAGCTGCAAATCCCGGCAGTCGGAGCCGTGGGGCGTCCAGGCGATGCCGTAATCGCCGAACGGGACGATTTTGACTCCCGCCTTGTGAAGTTTCGGGATGGTGACCTTGGCCGCTTCGACCTCGGCGACCAGGCCCATCGTCTGGGCCTTCTCGGGCGTCAGGCCCCAGCGCTCGCCCTCGTGGATCGCGAAATAGCGCACGCCGATTGCTGGCGAGACGTAATGCTTGTCCTTGACCTTGGCCAACGCCTCGACGGTCGCGTCCGTGCAGTAGGACGCGTGGTAGATGAATTCGACGCCGTGTTTGATGCAGGCGCGCACCGAGGCGTCCGTATGGGCGTGAGCGGCGAGCCGGCGGCCCATGCCGAGTGTCGTTTCGCAGATCGCGCGCAACTCCTCCTCGGTGATTGGATCGATGCGGCTCGAGACACCGGGATAGCCGAACGAGTCACCTGAGATGATGAACTTCACGATGTCGACGCCCTCGCCGATAAGCCAGCGGATGGTGCGGCGGAATTCCTCCGCGCCGTTACAGCAAATCCCCGCTGCAGGCTTGTCCGCACCCGGCCTTCGGCTGTCGGCGAAGCCGCCCGTGATCGTGAGCTCCGGCGTGGTTGCACGCATCCGGGGGCCAGGGATGTGACCGGCGTCGATCATGTTGCGCAAGGCGATATCGAGCCGGGGTTTCGAGGCCGCCGCGCTGACGAAGGCCGTGAAGCCCGAATCGAGCAGCAGCTTGGCGTTCGCCGCCGCGCGGATGGCGTGCTCCTCGACGGGCAGGTCGCCCAGTTCCTGAACATCGGCATAGTTCGTAAAGGAGGGATGGCAGTGGGTGTTGACCAGCCCCGGCATGAGGGTCATGCCCTCGCCGTTAACCAGCTGCGCGCCGTCGCGGGAGAGCCGCTCGCCCTTCTTGGCAAGCGCGGCGATCCGGTTGCCCTCGACGCGCACCTCGCCGGCGCGCGTCTTGCGGCTCGTGCCATCGAATATGCGGACGTTGGTGAAGAGTGTATCAGCCATGTCGGTTTCCTCCTGAAAACCGTGATGGTCCGGTCGTCCCTTAGGCCACCGGTGCGTAGTCGCCCTCGCCGCGCACCGCATAGGCGACCTGCTTGTGGAAATTCACCGTGCCTTCGTCCCAATAGGGCGCGAAATGACCGCCGTCATAGGCACCGCTTTCCCGGCCCAGTTGGAGGCGGTGGCAGATGTCGGCATCCTCGCCGTTGATAACCAGCCATTCGTCGACCACCTCGTCCCGCGCGCCCCGGAACTGCTCGGCCTCGGCCACGCCGTCCGTGTAATAGAACCACATATGCATCACCGTGTGATCGAGCGCCGTGGGCTCGAACCAGACGGCCTCGATGTTGGTCGGGAAGAGATTGAGCACGAAGTTGGGGAACAGCGAGATGAAGAAGTGATAGTTCCTTTGCTCTTCCCCAAGGTCGGCGAGATACGGCAGGGCAGCCTCGTTGCTCTCCATGGACAGGCCGTGGTTCCCCCCGACGTAGCAGCGACCGAACAGGTGGCGCCCGTCGGGGAACATGCCCCGTCGGTGTTCATTGTCGAACGCCTGGTCGAGTACCGGGTGGACCTTGAAGACGTGGTAGAAATCGCAGAAATTCTCGATCGCGAGCTTCCAGTTGCAGCGGATGTCGTAGGTGATGTGGCGCTCCCGCCCAAGCGAGCCGAGAGCGTAGCCGTCGAAGCAATCGAACGTCGTGCCGACATAATTTTCGAACGGCGGCGCCTTACTGTCGAGGTTGACGAAGACCCAGTCGTGTAAGGTGTGGCTGCGAACCGGGATCAAGTTGTCGTTCCGACCGGACACGGCGGCGTCGGTCTCGTGCTTGTCACAACCGTGATAATGGGTCCGGCCCCGGATCCGGCCGTTGAGCTCGAAGCTCCAGGCATGATAGGGGCAGACGATGGCGCGCTCGCCTGCGACGGGCTCGGTAAGCAGGCGGCTGCCCCGGTGGGGGCAGACATTGTGGAAGGCGCCGATGGCGCCGTCCTTCCCGCGCACCAGAATGATCGGGTTGCCCGCCACGTTCACGGGCCGGGCGTCGCCGACGTTCGGAATGTCGCTGGCGGTGCCGGCGAAGGCCCAAGTTCGCGGGAACAGGCGCTTCTTTTCGAGCTCGAAGAAGGCCTCGGACGTAAACGCCTCGTTGGGCAGGCCGCGGACTTCCTCGATCGGCGCGTCGAGCTTCTCAAGTACCGCGTCGGAGATCACGCCGAGGGCTGCGTCAAGCGCGCCTGCAGAGATATCGTGGGACATGGGTACTCGCTCCCGTCCTGGCCGCTACCGTTCTGAGTCGTCGAAGCATGGCAAGTTTGCCACAACACGCCCGGAGAGGCCAGTCGGCGCCCATCTGCGGCGAATTGGCTGCCATCAAAAAAGGGGCGGGACCGTGAATCGCCGCAACCGTCGATCCGAACCGGCTGCTACACGAGCAGCCTCCCCGGCTCAAGCCGGTTTGCTCTAACACCGCGCGGGCGCAGCGCAAACAATCAGCGCATCGGCGACGCTCACGCCCTCGCCCTTGGGGTGTACGATTACCGGATTGAGGTCGATCTCGGCAATCGCGTTCGCATGATCGGCAACGAGGTGTGAGAGGCGCACGATCAGATCAACCAGCGCGTCGACGTCCGCCGGCCCCGCCCCGCGCACGCCCCGCAAAACCGGCCACCCCGTGAGGGTTTCGATCAGGCTACGGGCGTGCAACGGATCGAGCGGCGCGGGCGCGAAGGCGACATCGCCATAGACCTCGACGAAGACGCCGCCCAGCCCGACCATGACGAGGGGACCGAAATCGGCGTCCACGGAGGCGCCCAGGATGATCTCGACGCCCCGAGCCGCCATGGGCTGGACGAGCACGCCGCGCAGCACGGCGTCGGGCTGGAAGACTCGGGCACGCTGCATGATTTGAGCGAAGGCGGCTTCCGCCGCCCCGGGCGTCTCGACATCGAGCACGACGCCCCCCGCCTCGGTCTTGTGGGTGATTTCGGGCGATTGGATCTTGAGTGCGGCGGGCACGCCCAGTGCGCGAACCGCGTCGCCTGCTGCGGCAGCGTCGGTCACCAGGCAGCCACCAACGTCGGGCACGCCGTAATCCGCGAGCAGGGGTCGGGCATCGACTTCGCAAAGTACCGGTCCGTTCTGCTTCAAGCCTTCCGCCACGCGTTCGCGCGCGTCTGGACCGAGGCCCTGTGGCGCAAGGCTCGCCGCCCCGTCGTGGCGCGCCCGGGCGTCGGCGTAGCTGGCCATCGCGATGATGGCGCGCGCGGCGTTGCGCAGGCTCGTGGTCACAGGGAGGCCCGCGGTTTTGAATATCTCGACGGATTCGGAACTGGGCGGCGTATAGGAGTAGAACAGCAGCGGCTTCGTTAAGGCTCCGCCGAGCTTGTCGAGAGCATCGGTTTCAAGTCCGAGGGTCTCTGCGGAACGCGACGTGCAGACTGCGATCACGCTGTCGACCGCCGGCGATGAGCCGAGGAGTTCGCAGAACCGCGAATAGCTCCTCTCGCGCACCACCTGGGCCGTCGTATCGACGGGATTGGCAGACGAGCCGTAACTCGGCAGCAACTCGTCAATGGCCTCGCAAGTCGGCGCGTCGAGCGCGGGCACTTCGAGGCCTTGGCCAATACAGCAATCCGCCATCCAGGCCCCGCCGCCGCCGCTCGACGCGACGATGCCGACCCGCCGCCCCCGGGGCAGCCGGGCGCGGTGACGCGCGAAGCAGGATGCGAGATCGACCGCTTCGTCGAGATCTGCCGCCTGAACGATACCTGTGCGCCAGCACAGCGCATTCCAACCCGAGTCCGAGCCTGCGAGCGCCCCGGTGTGAGCGACGGCGGCGCGACGCCCAACCTCGGAACGGCCGACCTTGACCGCGACGATGGGCTTGCCCGCCTCGAGCGCCTTAAGCGCGGATGCCGCAAATGCGGCGGGCCGGCGCACGCTCTCCACATAGAGCAAAAAGACATCCGTATCGCCCTCGGCGAGAAGATGATCGAGATAGTCGGTCATATCGAGAGCCGCTTCGTTGCCCGTGGCGATGATGCGCGCCACGGGCAGGCCGCGGGCGAGCGCGTTGTCGACAAGGCCGTAGCCGAGCGCACCGCTCTGGGAAAGCACGCCGATCCGGGCCGTCTCGGGCACCGCGTAGGGCAAGGGCGGATCGAGGGTTTCCATGACCGGGCTGAAGGTCGCGGCCAGGCCGGTGGTGAAATCGGCGAACCCCAGGCAGTTGGGACCCATGACCGCCATGCCGCGCCGCGCCGCAACATCAACGAGCGCCTGTTGGCGGGCGAGCGCCGCCTCGTCGCCTTCTTCGGAAAATCCCGAGGCCATGACCACCGCTGCCGTGATGCCGGCGTCGGCGCAATCCTCGAGCACCTGGTCTACCGCCGCGGCAGGCACAAGCAGTACCGCGAGATCGACGGGCTCGGGCAGGTCCCCGACGTGGGCGAAGGCCGGACGCCCTATGATCTCGCTTGCCGAGCGGCTCACAGGATAGACTGAACCGGCATACCGGTTGCGGAAGATTGTGTTCATGAACCGGCCGCGGGGGCTCTCCGCATCGTTCGACGCGCCGATCACCGCGATCGCGCGGGGCTTGAGAAGCCGGGTGAGTTCTGGCATGGCGTAGGACTCGCTTCAGCACAGGCCGATGCCGCGGGCTATGATGCCCCGGAGAATCTCGATGGTGCCGCCCTGGATGGTGAGCTTGGGCGCGATCAGCGTGGTCGCCTGAAGCGCTGTCTCGAAGCTCTCGCGCGCCGCGTCGCTCGCCTCGATCAGGGCCGCGACGTCCCGCGCGACGCCGGGCAGCGCCTGCTCCCACACGGTGCCGACCTCCTTGACCACGGCGGCCTCCAGCACCGGCTCCTCACCCGCCGCGAGGCGCGCGGCGACGGACAGCGACATCTGGCGGAGCACGTGGAGCTGGGCGGTCAGGCGGCCCACCGCTTCCGCGGCGCGGGCGTCGGGATTTTCGGCCGCCAGCGCAATCAATTCGCGCAGCACCCCGTAGGTTTCAAGGAAGCGCTCGGGCCCGCTGCGCTCAAACGCGAGCTCACTGGTGAGCTGGGCCGACGCCATATCGGTCTCGCCCAGAAGATTTTCAACCGGCAGGTCGACATCGTCGAAGATCACCTCGTTGAACTCATGTTGGCCACCGGGATGGCGCACAGGGCGCGTCGTAATGCCGGGCGAGCGCATGTCGATCAGGAACTGGCTGAGCCCGAAACGCCGATCTTCGTCGGTGCGCGGCGAGGTGCGAAAGACGCCGATCATGTAGTCGGCCCGGTGGGCGTGACTGGTCCACAATTTGCGCCCGTTGAGCCGCCAGCCATCGTTGGTGCGCGCTGCCGCCGCCTTGGCGGCGAACAGATCGCTGCCGGAATCGGGCTCGCTCATGCCGATGCAAAAGCATAGCTCGCCCCGTGCGATGCGGGGCAGCAGGTTTTCTTTGATCGGTTCGGCAGCGTATTTGAGCAACACCGGTCCGCTCTGGCGATCGGCAATGAAGTGAAACCACAGCGGCGCGTTGGCGACGAAGCATTCCTCCAGCACCGCATAGCGCTCGAGATGGCTTCGCTCGTGACCGCCGTATTTCTTCGGCCAGGTCATGCCGATCCAGCCCCGCTCGCCCATCCGCCGGCTGAAGGCGCGATCGAAGCGCGAGGTTCCCGCGCCGTGCTGCGGGCCGAAGACACCGCCCGGCGCCTCCTCGGCGAGGAAGGCGCGGACCTCGGCGCGTAATTCCCGCGTCGCGGCCAGCACGGGTGCGGGCTCGAAGACGAGCGCGGTGCTCACGGCGCGGCGCTCTCGACGGCCGGCGGATCGGCCTGATCGACCAGCGCCGGCCAATAATCGTCCACGCCCCGGGCCAGCATCTCCCGGCCCAGACGAAGCGCCCATTCCGCCTCGCTGCCGAAATCGTCCCGCCAGGTCCACAGGCGATGGGTAAAGCGGTGCAGGATATGCTCCCCGGTAAATCCCATGGCGCCCAGCGTCTGATGCGCAATCCCCGCACCGACTGCAGCCGCTTCGCCGACGCGGATCTTCGCGGCCGCAACTGGCAGGATCGGTGTCTCGCCCGGGTTGTCACCGGGCTCCAACCTCCAGGCGCAGGCCTTTGCCGCCGTTACCGCGGCGGCGGCTTCGCCCGCGAGGCGCACAAGCGCGTGCTGGATCGCCTGGAACTTTGCAATCGGCCGCCCGAACGCGACCCGCTCGCCGGCGTAGGCGGTGGTGATTTCGACCAGCGCTTCGAGCGCCCCCGCCATCTGGCCCGCGCGCAGGGCCGCGCCGGCGAGCACCAGTGCTCCCGGCGGAGCCGCAGTCGGAAGGACGCCGACGGCCTCGGGCCGCACGCCGTCGAACTGGAGCTTCGCTTGCGCGTCACCGCCCAAGCTGGCCTGCGAATCGAAAGTGACGGCGCTGGCGGGAACGAGGCAGACGACCTCCCGGCCATCGTCGTTCGCCGCGACAACGACCAGCCACGCGACCGTGCCTAGGAACGGCACGATCCCTGCCGAGCCTGCCAACCCCGCCGTCTCGCTGTAGGTCGCCGAAGCCTTCAGGGTCGCGGGCGCGATCGTTGCGGCCCCGTGTGGCAGCGTCAGGTTCGCGAGCGAGAGCAAACGGCCAGCCAGCAGGGTCTCGATCAACGGCACGGAAAGCGCATAGCGGCCGCACAGTTGAGCGATTGCCATGATGTCTTGTCCGCCCGCTCCCGCGCCACCCTGCGCTTCGCCGACCCAGGCCCGGGTCAATTCGGTCTCTTCGAGCGCAGCCCAAAGTTCGTCACGCCATCGATCGTCGGTCGCCGCGTTGACGGTCTGGGGGTCGGCGAGATCCCGGAACAGCCGCTCCGCCATTTCGACGATGAGGTTTTCGCCCTCGGACATCGTGTCTAGGAGCCGCTGAACCGGGGCGGGCGGCGTTCCGCCATAGCAGCGACGCCTTCCTTGAAATCATCGGTCTGGCGCAAGCGATCCTGCTCGGCCAGCTCGTGATCGGTCGCCGCCTTGACCGCATCGGCGAGACCGGCGCGAAGGGTCGAGCGGGTGGCGAGAACCGCGAGTGGCGCAGAGGTGGCCATCTCCCGCGCGATCGCCTGGGCGCGCAGCCGCACCTGGTCGAGCGGCACCAGTTCGTCAGCCAGGCCAATAGCCACCGCCTCCTCACCCTTGATTCGCCGGCCGGTCAAAAACAGCTCGGCGGCCCGGCTCGGCCCAACCTGGCGGGGCAGGGTTACGGTCAGACCGAAACCGGGATGAAAGCCCAACCGGGTGAAATTCGCGCTGAACCGGCCTTCGGGGCAGGTCACGCGATAGTCGGCGACCATGGCGAGCCCGAGCCCGCCGCCGATGGCGGGGCCGTGGATTGCCGCGATGATCGGCTTCTTGACCCTATATAGACGAACGGCCCGGGCGTAGAGCCGATCGGCCGGGGTTTTGCCGTGCGCTTCCGCGGCGTCGGCGTCTCCGAGGTTGGCGCCGGCGCAGAACGATTTACCGTCCGCCGCCATTACGAAAGCACGACACTTCGCGTCCGCGTCAAGCGTTTCCATGGCGTCGGCCATGGCCTCGATTAGCGCGACGTCGAAGAAATTGTGCGGCGGGCGACGCAATTCGATCGTCGCGACATGTTCGTCGAGAGTGATACCGATATCTCCGCTCATGGGTCTCATTCCCCTCGCCGGCATTGGCCTATGCTCGCGAACAAGCTAGATGCAACCACCCAACCGGTCAATTAGGCCAGGAAAGCGAGCGGGAGGACCGGCCTGATCAAAGGTAGTTCGCGCCGTATCGTGCCCAATCCCTGCCGAATTGGGGGCGGAGCATGTCGATGAGCCCTGCGAGACGGGGCTCCTCGTTGGGGAAATACTCCTTCATACCGATGGCGTATTCCTGCGGCGAAACGAAGTAGTCGGGATCGAGCAGGGTAATCATGACCTCGCCCAGCACGCGGAGCATCGACATCATCTTGAAGGCGCGAATCTCGTGCAGGGTGGCCTCGATTTCCGCTGCGTCGGCATCGGTAAAATACGCGGCGACCGCATAGCGGTCCATCGCTTCGTCCGCATCGATCCAGGTAAGCATGTCGGCAATATCCGACTTCGGGTTGCCGTAGGCGCCGGCATCCCAATCGATGAACAATACCTCGCCCTTCGAATTGAACATCATGTTCACATAGGCTAGGTCGTTGTGAGTGAACACCGGGATAAACGGCCGTATGGCACGTTCGAGCCGGTCGGTCACGTCTCGAAAATAGGGCACGTCGCCGACCCAGGCCGAGGGTTGGAAATCCGTCGCGGCCACGCCCTGTTCCATGGTGTTGAGATAGCGGCGAATGGTGTGAAATGGCCACCAATAGCTGATCGTCTCGGCGATCGCGTCTGAATTCGTGTGCAGAAGTTTCATCCGTTCGATGACGTGGGCCATCATCGCGGGTTCCTTGAGTTGCTCCTCGGTCATCACCGGTGAGGCGATAAAGTCCGTGATTGTCAGGTTGGGCTCCCAGTAGCGGAGCGCTGGCCCGACGCCCAGCTTGTGGGCCGCGAGCGTGCACTGGACGACGGAAGTTTGGCGGGTTCTGTATTGATCGACCCCGCAACGGATGGCGTAGCGCTTGCCGTCGCCGTCGGTTGCGAAGTAGGTCCGATTGGTCAGCCCGCCGAAATGCTGAGTGACCTCGACCGCGCCCGTCCAAATGGGCAAGCCGCGGATATAGTCCTGGATATCCTCGCTCGTCCAGCTTCGCTGAATTCGGGAGATCTCGCTGCAGTCGACACTGTCGTCGCGCATCTTGTTCTCCGGATGCTGCAAGCCGGTCGCCGTCAAATCGGAGGCCGTCGTTCGGCCCAGTTGAGCTCTTGCTCCAAGGCGCGCGCAATTCGCAACGGTGTTGCGTCGTCGTGACGCCAGCCGACAATCTGAAAGCCCGTCGGCAGCCCATTGTCGACAAAGCCCGAGGGCACAGAGAGGGCTGGCAAGGTCAGCAAATTGAACGGGAAAGTCATCTCGTAATGGCAGAACTTCCCGTCTTTATCGTCATGGCCAAAGCTCGACTCCGGCGTTCCAACCTTGATCGCCGGCTGCGCGCTCGTCGGGCAGACCAGTCCGTCATAGCGGGCAAGGATGGGGGCGATGGTTTCAGCCAGGTGAGTGCGCACCAGCTCGGTCCGCTTCAACTCCACCGCGCTCGCGTCCCGACCCCGCTCGACCGCCGCAACCAGATCGGGCTCCATGCGATCACGGAACTCGTCGAGACGCTCACCGACCACGAGGGCGGCGTAGACGTCCCAATGAAGCCAGCCCGCCTCGTTGATTTCGCGACTCCAGGGCAGCTCGATCTCGTCGACCGTGGCGCCGAGGGAGCGAAGCGTCGAGACTACATTCTGGGTGTTCGCAACGACGCCGGGATCGACCGCGTAGTAGCCCAAGTCGATGCTGAAGGCGAGCCGAAGGTCCGCCAGATCGGCCGAGTGCGGCAAGGATACGGTCGGCAATTCTGGCAGAGACGAAAAGTCGCGGTCGTCGGGGCCCTGGGCCGCGTTCAAAAAGAGGGCCGCGTCCGAGACATGCCGGCATAGCGGTCCGAAGCTGGTGTAGCTGTCGAACTGGCTGGGAAAAATATCGAAGGGGATTCGGCCCAGGCTGGGCTTCAGTCCCACGATCCCGCAAAACGATGCGGGAAGCCGTATGGAGCCGCCCGCATCACAGCCTTCGGCGAACGGAACGCAGCCCGACGCGACTGCTGCCGCCGCTCCTCCCGACGAGCCGCCCGGCTGGTGATCCAAATTCCAGGGGTTGCGTGTCACGCCCCACAGGAGCGTGTCCATCTGGAAGGCGTAAGCCAGCTCGGAGCTCATCGTCTTGCCCACCATGATGGCTCCCGCGCCGAGCAGCCGCTCGACGATCGTCGCATTGCGCTCGGGGATCCAGTTTTCATAGAGGTAGGAGCCCAGGGTGGTGCGCTTGCCCTTGGTCGGCGTCATATCCTTAAACGCGATGGGCACCCCGTGCAGCGGGCCGAGCGCATCACCTTTCATGACCGCCTGTTCGGCGGCCCGCGCGGCAGCTAGGGCCTCGCCGGCGTAGACGAAGCAGAAGCAGTTGAGCTTGGGGTTCACCTCTTCGATACGAACGAGGCAGTTTTGCACCACATCGACCGGGGAGAGCTCCCGGGCCCGGATGGCTGCGGCGGTCTTGCCGGCGGACAGGCCGCAAAGCTCAGGATCGCTCATGGCTCGTAGCCCCCCTTTTCGACGCGCACGCCACGACGTTCACGCTCGGAGTTCGCCCCTTCGGAGGGTTCGGATTAGCCGAGGGCAAAGCCCTCGTAGCCCATTGAGGCGATCTCGTCGCATTTTTTTACATATTGAGGAAAGCCGATATAGGACAGGAAAACCCTTGCCTTGCCCGGGATGTTCGAGCCGATATACCAGGAATCCTGCAACGGATAGACGGACCGGTCGGCCACTTCGTTGACATGGGCGACCCAGGCATCCTGAGCGTCCGCACGTGCCTCGATGCGGGTATGGCCGTGTTCGCGCATATAGCCCAGGCAATCGGCAATGAAGTCGACATGCTGCTCGATGGACTGGACCATGTTGCTCAAAACCGACGGGCTGCCCGGCCCGGTGATCATGAACAGGTTGGGAAATCCTGCAACGCTGAGACCCAGCAGGGTGCGCGCGCCATCGTCCCAGTTGGCGGCGAAAGACAGGCCGTTCCGGCCGCGGATATCGACCCGCGTGAGCGCGCCGGTCACGGCGTCGAAGCCGGTGGCGAAGACGATGGCGTCAAGCTCGTATTCTTCCCCGCCGACCCGAAGCCCCGCCGGTGCGATCTCCTCGATCGGCGTGTTGCTCACATCGACCAGGGTGACATTGTCGCGGTTGTAGGTGGCGTAGTAGTCCGTATCGACGCATAGCCGCTTGCACCCGATCAGGAATTGGGGTGAAAGACGCTCCGCGACCTCGGCGTCGCAGACGATGTGGCGGATCCTTGATCGAACGTATTCGGCTGCGGTGTCGTTGGCCTCGACCGTATCGAACAGATCGACGAACGCGCCCATGTACGCGACCCCGCCCTGTGCCCAGCGGGCTTCGTACTCGCGCTCGCGATCTTCGGGCGTGACTTCGAAAGCGCCTTTTTCGCTGACCGTGAACAGGATGCCCGAACGGTTCTGTTTGGCCCTGGCGCGAAGCTCGGCGTAATGAGCCTTGAAGTCCTGCTGCTCTTTAGGCGAAAGCGGTTTGTTATGGGCCGGCACGCTGTAGCTGGGCGTGCGCTGGAAAACGACGAGTTGTTCCGCTTGCTCGGCGATCATCGGGATCGCCTGGATACCCGACGACCCAGTGCCGATAACGCCGACCCGCAGGCCGCTGAAATCGACCCCCGCCTCGGGCCAGTTGCCGGTGTGGTAGGTGGCGCCCGCGAAGCTGTCCACGCCCTTGAAATCCGGGATATTGCGCGCCGACATACAGCCCGTCGCCATGATGAAGAAGCTGGCCGTCACGACGTCGCCGGCGTCCGTGCTTACGGTCCAGCGCCCCGTGGCCTCGTTGTACTGCGCCGCGGTGACCCGGGTTTCGAACTGGATGTCGCGGCACAAGTCGAAGCGGTCGGCGACATGGTCGAGATAACGCAGGATCTCGGGCTGGGTGGCGTAGCGCTCGGTCCACTCCCACTCCTGCTGGAGCGCTTCGTCGAACTGGTAGGAATATTCCATGCTCTCGACGTCGCAGCGCGCGCCGGGATAGCGATTCCAGAACCAGGTGCCGCCAATTCCGCTGCCCTCCTCGAAGACCCTCACGGAAAAGCCCATGCCGCGCAGCTTGTGGAGCATGTAAAGCCCGGCGAACCCGGCACCAACGACGACGGCGTCGACTTCGCTTTCGGAGCTGGCCACCGGGGTTTGGGACGACGATTGCGCGGGCGACATGAACACACCTCGAATTCGTGCGCGGCGGCAGTCGAAGATTTGGTCGTACGGGGGCTCGTGTCAAGCGGATAAAACCGGGCTCCGTCCCTAGCAAAATTCCGGAGACGATCCGCTCGCCAGGACCGCGCGACCCGACACTCGGAGCGCCGCCACTCAGCGGTGGCGACGAAGTGTCAGCGAAGTTTCCTCATCCCGGTACTGGAGGTAATTCGTATCGACGATTCGGATCAACGAAGCGACCGTCTCGAGTTCAGGCGAAGACAGGGCGGGAAAATCGCGGCGCACAGGGCCGGAAGTGCGCATCTTTTCGATGTCGCTTTCGGGCACCAGTGCGCGCAGGAACAGCTCGTCGTCGGACAAGTCGGCCCCCAGCTCCTTGCGAAGCTCTTTGAGTGTGGGTTGGGGTGGCGGCGTGTTGGCGACCTGCTTTGCGCGCGGTGCGTTCATTATGCGGTCGAGAATGTCCGGCTCGATCTCGCCCACGGGCTCGCCGTAATGGCCCGCGGCATACTGGATGACCTCGTCGGGGATGACCGAATAACGCTTGCCGGTGACGACGTTGAGCACCGCGAGGGTACCCACGAGCTGGGAAAACGGCGTCGCCATGCCCGGATAGCCGAGCTCTCGGCGGACCACCGCGGTCTCGCGCAGAACGTCGCCGTATTTCTCGGGCATGCCGTGCTGGGCGAGCTGGTTCT
This sequence comes from Alphaproteobacteria bacterium, assembly GCA_965249645.1. Lineage (GTDB taxonomy): Bacteria > Pseudomonadota > Alphaproteobacteria > UBA828 > JAPUJA01 > CAVOEB01. Next base: position 690,214 of record CBDFML010000011.1, on the reverse strand, counting down.
TGAAGGTACCCGTCATGCCGCCCGGCACCTGGTGCTGGGCATAGAACAGGTCGTACTCCTGGGGCACCCCAACGGCGTAGCCCATCGCTTTCGCGACCGTGCGGAAATTCTCCTCGATGGCAGGACAATGAGAGAGATCGAGCCGGTGGCTATGGCCCGCGGCCTCCATATTGCGCGCCATGGTGTCGACCGAGGGCGGCGCGGGACCGTCCGAGAGCGGCCGGTTGCAGGTGTGGAACCGGTCGATGCCGAGTTCAACCGCCGCCAGGTAGGTGTGCGAAGCGATGCCGATCGAGTTGTGGCAAATCAGCTCGATTGTCCGCCCGCCCGCCTCGGCCTGGATCGCGGGGATCAGGGTGCGTGCGCGCTCGGGCGTGAGCACGCCGGATGCGTCGTAGATCAGGAATCGGTCGACATCGGAACTGGCGGCATAGAGTTTCGTGCGCTCGGCGTAGAAGCTGTCCGTATGCACCGGACTGTCGGCGTAGAACAGCGCCACAACGACCATCGCGTCGGATTCCTTCGCAACCCTGGCGAGCCGGTGGGCCTTGTCGGCGTTGGCGAGCAGGACGTCGTAGATCCACACCGTGTCCATGCCGTGGGCGCAGAGCCGGCGCATCCAGAGGTCCATGATCGAGTCGGGCGAGACCGAAAAGGTCACCGCCGCGTTGGTCCGCATGCCCGCGCGGAACCGGCTATTGGGCATCGACGCGACCATCAGGTCCATGCCCTCCCAGGGATCCTCCTGGCAATAACGGATCAGCACCTCGAAGAGAGAGCTGCCGCCCATATCGACGACCTCGTAGCCCACCTTGTCGATCAGCGGCGTTACAGGCAACGCCTGACCCGCCTGCATGCGCATACCCCAGTGGCATTGCTGGCCATCGCGGAGCGTGGTGTCGATAAACTCGATATGAGCCATGGTGTCAGCCCTCCCGGGCGTTGAGGGCGGGCATCAGAACGGTTTCGAGCCAGCGCACGGTAACCCCGCCCCGCACGAAATCGGGATGGGCAAGCAGCGCGCGTTGGAAGGCGATGTTGGTATCGATTCCTTCGACGCGAAAACCATCGAGGGCGGCGCCGAGACGCGCCAACGCCTCGCTACGGGTCGGAGCATAGGCGATCAGCTTGCCGATCATGGAATCGTAGAACGGGGGCACCCGGTCGCCCACGCGGATATGGCTGTCGAGGCGCAGGCTCTCGCCCGCGGGCGGCTGCCAAGCGGTGATGCGCCCCGGCGAGGGCGCGAAATCCCGCTCCGGCGATTCGGCGTTGATGCGGCATTCAACCGCGTGGCCGCGAAGCGCGACGTCGGCCTGGGAGCACGACAACGGCGCGCCGCCCGCGATGCGCAGCTGCTCGCGCACGATGTCGATGCCCGTAACCATCTCGGTAACCGGATGCTCGACCTGGATTCGGGCGTTCATCTCGATAAAGCAGGGCTCGGCTCGATCAATGTCGTAGAGGAACTCGACGGTGCCCGCATTGCTATAGCCGATATGACGCACGAGGCGGAGTGCCGCTTCGTGCAGGCGGGCACGGGCTGCGTCGGGCAACGCCGGAGCGGGCGCCTCCTCGACGACCTTCTGGTAACGCCGCTGGGCGGAACAATCCCGCTCGCCCAGATGGACCGCGTTGCCGTGATCGTCGGCCAGCACCTGGACCTCGATATGCCGGGCGTTGGCAATGAAGCGCTCTATATAGAGCGTGCCGTCGCCAAACGCGGCAGTCGCTTCGACAGACGCTTTTTCAAAAGACCCGCGAATTGCGTCTGGTTCGGTGGCAACGAACATGCCCCGCCCGCCCCCGCCGGCTGCGGCCTTGATGACCACGGGGTAGTCCATCGCATCCGCGCAGGACACGGCCTCGTCCTCCGAACCCACAGCTTCCGAGCCCGGCATCAACGGCACCCCGGCCTCTGCCGCGACGCGCCGGGCAGCAAGCTTGTCGCCGAGCTGCTCGATGGTTTCGGGACGAGGGCCCACGAAGATAATGCCGTTCTCGCTGCAGGCGCGGGCAAAGCTTGCGTTCTCTGCAAGGAACCCGTAGCCGGGATGGAGCGCGTCGCAGGCCGTGCCCTTCGCGGCCATGATCATGGCGCCGGGATTGAGGTAGCTTGACCGGGCGGCGGCTGGACCGACGCAAAGGGTGCGATCGGCCAACTCGGAACCGCGGCCCTCGCGATCAACCTCGGAGACGCCGAGCACTGCCTCTATTCCTTCGGCATGGCACGCCTCGATGATCCGGACGGCGATTTCGCCCCGGTTCGCGACAAAGACGCGGGAAAGAGAGCCCATGAGCCTGTCGGGCACTCAGTCGAGGGTGTCCAGGCGGAAAAGCGGCTGATCGAATTCGACCATCTCGCCATCCTCGACCAGCACGTCGGCGATGCGGCCTTTGCACCCTGCCTTGATCGGCGTGAACAGCTTCATGACCTCAATCAGGCAAACCTCGGTGTCCTCACCGACCTCCTGGCCGATCTCGATATAGGGCGGCGCACCGGGTTTGGGCCGACGCCAGAAGGTGCCGAGATTGGGCGCGCGAACGAGCAGGCAGTCTGCCGTCTGGGACGCCGGCGCAGCTGCGGGCGTCGTCACGGGCTTGGTCGAGACAGTGAGTGGCGCCGTATCGGAGCGCTCGGGGGACGCGCCCTCTGAGCCGTCGGGATCGGTCGAGAGAAGCAACGTCGCACCGCCCACCTTGAGATGCAATTCGTCCCAGCCGGAGTCGCGGAATATTCGCGTGATCTGCTCGATATCCTGTTCGGTCAGTGCCATAGTCCCTGCCCCTGGTGCAGCGCGCCCGGAATACGCCAGCTTAGACGGAAACAGATTGTCAGACAATATCGTCTTGCGTATGCTCGGACGAAGAGCCCGCCCGCCGGGCCTCGCTGCCCGTAATCAAGGAACGAATCTCCATGCCCGCAGTACCGGCTGATCCGGCCAATCTCCGTATTTTGATTGTGAACGACGACGGCGTCCATGCGCTGGGCATCGAGCGGATGGAGTCGTTTGCGCGCGGTCTGTCGGACGACGTCTGGATCGTGGCGCCGGAATACGACCAGAGTGGTACGGGTCATTCGCTAACGCTGGTCGACCCCATCCGTATCCGTCAATTGGGAGAGAAGAGGTTCGCCGTGCGCGGCACGCCCACCGATTGCGTGGTGATGGCGCGTAACCAGATCATGCAGGACGCGCTTCCGAACCTGTTGCTTTCGGGCGTGAACCGGGGGCTCAACGCTGCCGAGGACGTGACTTATTCGGGGACCATCGCGGGCGCCATGGAAGCAACGCTGCTGGGCATCCCGGCGATCTGTCTCAGCCAGGCCTTCCGCGACCGCAACGATGTCAAGTGGCAGACCGCGGAGCGTCACGGCCCCGACCTTCTGGCCCGCCTGGTCGCCCACGGCTGGCCTGCGGACACCTTTCTTAACGTCAATTTTCCTGCGGTCGAGCCCGACGAGGTCAAGGGCGTGCGCATCACCCGTCAGGGCCAGCGCGGCCAGAGCTCGCTGCAGATCACCGACCGGATTGACGCCCGCGGGTTTCCCTATTACTGGCTGCATCTCGACCACGAGAAGAACGTCTATCCCGAGGACACGGACCTGGCGGCCCTCGATGCGGATTATATCTCGGTGACCCCGCTGCAGCTCGACCTGACCAATCACGCTGCGATGGATTCCCTGCACGCGGCGCTGGCCGAACCGGCGCCCGTGCCTGACAAGACGGGCGACTGAGGCCAAGCGGAACGGCGACGCGTCAGCCGTCGCCGGCGAACAGGGCATCAGGCAGACGATCCAGGCGCGCGCGCGTGCGCCGCAGTTGACGTCGCATCGCGCGCTTCGCACCACGCACGTCGCCCGCGAGAACGGCTGCGGCGATGGCTTCGTATTCGTCGAAGAAATGGCGCGACGACGCCACCAGGGTCATCTGGCGGAACTGCATGCGCATCAGGTGAATCTGGAGCAACGGCGTGCTGCGCACGAGTTCGCGATTTCCACCGATGTTCACCAGTGTGTCGTAGAACTCCGTGCGCGCCTGCATCAGCGCGGTGCCTTCGGGGTGGGTGCGAAATTGCAGCACCTTTTTGAGCGCCGACTGGAATTTGGCGCGGTGATCCGCCTCGCCGATCCGCTCGGCGGCCAGGCCCGCCGCCAGCGTGGCGAGGCGCCCGAAGACCGCCAGGATATCGTACATATCCGAGCGCGAGAGCGAGCGGACGTAAGCGCCACGGTGAGCCACCAGGTCGATCAACCCTTCCGCCGCAAGCCGCTTGAGCGCCTCGCGCACTGTGCCCCGCGAGACGCCGTACTCCGCGGTCAGGTCGGCCTCGATCAGCCGTTGACCCGGCACGTAGCGGCCCGACTGAATTCCGTCGTTGAGAGCCGTGACGAGCTGGTCGGGCGAACTGGGGCCGTGCCGCGGCGCGGCGGCGCGGCGAGCAGGGCGGCGTGGGGCGGTCGATGCAGTCACGAGATACCCTGTTCCGGTTGGCGGCGATTGCCGATCGTCCGACAAAATTATCAAATCCCGACGCCGTGAGATAGTCACTCGCTCTATCCGGTAGCCTACGGCTAGCCGCGGAGCCGGCGCGGTTGTACGTTGACTCGGATCGGGAGAATCGACACCCTGAACATTGTCGGACAATCTGACGGTTGCCAGGGCGTGAGACATCGCCACTGGGAGAATACGACATGACCGGATGCATGGTTGGTTGGGCGCATACGCCGTTCGGCAAACTCGACGACGAGGACACGGAATCGCTGATCGTGCGCGTCGCGCGCGAGGCGGTGGCCGATGCAGGCATCGGCTTCGAGGATATCGACGAGATTGTCCTCGGCCAATACAACAACGGCTTCGATCCTCAGGGTTTCCCTTCCTCGCTCGCGCTGCAGGCCGACCCGGCGCTTCGCTTTACCCGCACCACTCATGTCGAGAACGCCTGTGCGACAGGCACGGCGGCAATTTATCAGGGACTGCGCAGCTTGGAGGCCAAACAGGCCCGCTTCGTGCTCGCCATCGGCGTCGAGAAGATGACTGCGGCCGAGCGCACGCGGATCCCTGAGATCCTTTTGAGCGGCAGCTACGTCAAGGAAGAGGCCGGCATCGAGGGCGGCTTCGCCGGCATCTTCGCGCAGGTAGCACGGGCCTACTTCCAGCGTTTTGGCGAGCAAAGCGATGCCATGGCGCGAATCGCCGCGAAAAATCACAGGAACGGATCGGTCAACCCTTACGCCCACGTGCGCAAGGATCTGGGCTTCGATTTTTGCCGCACGGTCTCGGACAAGAACCCGATGGTCTGCGACCCCTTACGCCGTACCGATTGCTCGATGGTCTCGGACGGCGCTGCCGCGGTAGTGCTGACCGACACCGCCACAGCGCTGGGACGCGAGAAGGCGGTGATATTTCGCGCCGCCCAACAGGTCAACGATTTCCTGCCCATGAGCCGGCGCGACGTGGTGCTCTACGAGGGACCCGAACGGGCGTTCCGCCAGGCGTACGAGGAGGCGGGGGTGAGTGTGAGCGATCTCGACTTCGCCGAAGTCCACGACTGCTTCACCATTGCCGAGCTGATGATTTACGAGGCCATGGGGCTGACGCCTAAGGGTGAGGGCGCGCGCGCCATCGACGAGGGCTGGACCGAGAAGGACGGCCGCCTGCCGGTCAACCCCTCGGGTGGGTTGAAGGCCAAGGGCCACCCCATCGGTGCTACGGGGGTTTCGATGCATGTGGTCGCCGCCCAACAGCTTACGGGTACGGCGGACGCCTTGCAGGTTCCCGGCGTCGAGCTCGGCGCGGTGTTCAACATGGGCGGCTCGGGGGTGGCCAATTACACAAGCCTGCTCGAGCGCCTGCGCTGAGATACTTCTTCGGGAGCGACTAATGACGGAACCCCAGAAAGTCGCAATCATCACCGGCTCGGCCACGGGGATCGGCGCCACCTGTGCGCTGAGACTGGCGGACCACGGCTACCACGTCGTGATCAACTGTACGACAAGTCTTGCGGAAGCAGAGGAGACCGCCGCGGCATGCCGCGAGACGGGCGTCGAAGCGCTGGTCGTGCCCGACGACGTCGCGGACGACGGCCAATGCCGTGCGCTCGCCCAGGCCGCACTCGATAGCTGGGGGCGAATCGACGCCCTGATCAACAATGCGGGCCGGACAAAATTCGTCAAGCCGGAGGACCTCGACGGGCTGACCGCCGAGGATTTCCAATCGATCTATGCGGTGAACACGCTCGGCCCATTCCAGGCAGCACGGGCCGCTGCCGTGCCCTTGCGCGCGGCTAAAGGAGCGATCGTCAACGTCTCTTCGCTTTCCGCCTATACGGGCCTGGGCAGCTCGATCGCCTATGCGGCCTCGAAGGGCGCGCTCAACACTCTGACCCTATCGCTCGCCCAGGCCCTCGCGCCTGAAGTGCGGGTCAACGGCGTCTGCCCGGGCTATGTGGATACCCGCTGGATGCAGCGGACCATGAAACCGGACAGCTACGAGCAGTTCCTGGCCGGCCTGTGCGAACACGCACCGCTCGCCACCGTGACCCAGGCCGAAGACGTCGCCGAGGCGGTGTGCTGGTTCATCGAAGGCGGTCGCACGATCACCGGCCAGCTGCTGACTGTCGATGCGGGCATGCATCTGACCATGGGATAAGGCATGTTCAACCACCTGGCGCGGTGCGGATCAGGCTCGCCTGGGTTTCCCGCTTGGTCGGGAAGGTAAACGCCGTCACGATACCGTCTTCGCCGTACCACACGGCGCCGGAACGGACATCGGAGCCGTCGGGGCTGCGGAATTCCACGTCGTAGCGCCGACCGGAGATTGAGGCACCCTCAAGTGTTGTCGTCTCATCGCCCGCGAGCTGGGCCGAGAACTCCTTGGTCCGGCCCTTGAGCGGATTGAGCAGACGCCCCGCTTCCAGCGCCGCCTCGCACCAGACGGTCCAGGACAGCAACACCGCATCGTGAAGCACTGGTGGATCGCCCGCCTTGAGCAGGCGGAGCCCGTTATCCTCAGGCAGGACCGTGATGATGTGTTCGCGACCGTTATCGACGGTCATGCCATCGAACCGCTCGAACGCTCCACCACGCCAGACCTCGGTGGATTCGTGACGGTAATCAAGTACGGGAATGACGTAAGCCAGGGTAATCCCGATATCGATGACCGTGTAGATGGCCGTCTCCGCGCCGTTGGCCTGAATGGACATTTCAAGCCATCCGACATCGTCGCCCTCATGGACGATCCGAAAGACGAGCGGCCCAGGCGGCGGTGCACAGCCATCCGGCGTTCCCGCGCGGGCATCGCCCGACACGGCAAGGTTCGCCACCGCCGTCAACAATAGCGTCGCGAGGACGCCCCGGATCATGAAGCCTCGAAGCCCGGCACGACCTCGAGAGGCACGTCACCGCCGCCCGCGAGTTCGTGCAGACCATCGGAATCGAGGGCGTAGGTGCCACCTTGAATGACGCCGATTCCTTCGTCTTCAAGCTCGAGGCAGGCGTGGAGGACAAATACCATGCCGGGCTCAAGATGTTGCTCAACGCCCCGGGCGATTTGCAGGCTTTCGAGCCAGACCGGCGGATAGGCGATACCAATGCCGTAGCCGAATCGCATCATCGCGGCCCCCTCCAGACCCGCAGTGCGCAGGGGATCGAGCGACGCCTCCTCGACCTCGGCGACCGGAACGCCGGGGCGGATTACCGCAATGCCGGCAGCGAGCGAAGCCCGCGCGAGATCGTAGATTTCCGCCGTGCGCGTATCGGGCGCGCCGGCCGTAAGGCAATGGATGGCGACCGCATGGTAGCGCTCGGCCACGCCTGCGAATTCGAGATGCATCAGATCGCTCGGCTCGATGACCCGCTCGCGCGGCGTTGCGTGACCGCCCGGGGATCGAGGACCGCTGGCAAGCTCGGTCGGGATTGCCCAATAATCGCTGCCCGCGCGGCGCATCGCGTCCTCGACCGCTGCGGCAAGGCCGATTTCGCTCACGCCAGGACGAAAGGCGGCGCGGGCAGCGTCGAGGCTGCGCTTCGCATAGCCTGTGGCGCGTTCGATGAGTTCGCGTTCGCGCGCCGACTTGATCGTGCGCAGGCGCCCCAGCAACCCGGTCCCGTCGACGAGCTCGACGGGCGCAAGCGCCTCGGTCAGCGCCACGCCAAGAGAATGGGGCAGTGCCGCAGAGCCCATCTCGATGGCCAGACGACCGCCGAGCAGGCCCTTCTCCCGCGCCACACGCGCTACCAGGCCCGGCGCGTCCTCGAGAAACAAGTGGTAGTCGCGCACGTCGTCAAGCCAACAGGTCTCGCGCGCGAGCGGCCGGTCGACATTGCGGAGCACGAGGGTAGGGGAATCGTCGCCCGTGGTAAAGATCAACGCTTGGGCGCTGTTGACGGCAACCCAGGCATCGTAGCCTGCGAGGTAGTAAAGCGTCTCGGGCGCCACCGCCACGGCACCGGCAAACCCCGCGTCGGCCAAAGCCGCGCGCGCCCGGGCCAGACGGGCCCTGTGCTCGTCGAGCGGAAATGCGGCGTAGGGCGGCGTCATGCTCGGCCCTCCTTCGGGGCGCGGATATGCGCCGGCCCGCTGATGGCGCAGGCCTACTCTTCCGGCGCTAGGGTGACGCGCAGGCCGTCGAGCGCATCGGAATATTCGATCTGGCAGCTCAGACGCGATGTCTTCTTGGCGTAGCCGGGCGCGTCCTGTACGAGGTCGACCTCCTCCTCGTCGGGCGCGATGAGACGATCGAGCCAGGCTGGATCGACAAAGACGTGACAGGTTGCACAGGCGCAGCAGCCGCCGCACACAGCTTCCACTTCCATGTCGTTGTCCTTGAGGTTTTCCATCAGGCTGAGTCCGGTTTCGCCATCGAACCGGTGTTCCTTGCCTTCGCGGTCGATACAGGTGATCTGCGCCAACGTTGCGTTCCTTCTCGTCTTCGTTAATCGACCGCGCGCTATACCGTCTCGCGGAGCGGCACTGCAGGATCGGCGAGCTTTGCCGGATCGGGCCGCGCGTTGGTCGGGATCAGCTTGCGGGCCTGCATGAAATCCTTCGCCGCGTTGATCGCATCGAGTGCAATCAGCGCGCCCTTTTTCAAATAGGCCACGGCGAAACGGTTCTCGTCGGCGACCTGGCGCACGACGACCTCATCCGCGCCCTCGGTCAGCCCCGCAATCTGGATCTTGAGATCGAACTGGTCGGACCAGAACCACGGCACCTCGTTATACGCCTCGGGCGCGCCGCAGATGGCGAGCGCCGCCGTCTTTGCCTGGTCCATCGCGTTCTGCACGTTCTCCAGGCGCAGCCGGCGCTGATAATGTCCGTTGGGGTGGTTGGTCACGTCGCCGATGGCGAAGATATCGGGATCGGTTGTCTGGGTGAATTCGTCGACGACGATGCCGTTTCCGACCTCGAGACCACAGGCCTCGGCGAGCCCGTCAGCGGGCACAACGCCCACCCCGACGACGGCAAGATCGGCCGGCAGTGTCGAGTCGTCCGCCAGTCGCACGGCGCTCAGCCTGTCATCTCCCTCGAAGCCGGTCACGGCGACACCGGTGCGGATCTCGACCCCCTGGTCCCGGTGACAGGCCGCGACATAGTCCGACATCTCCGGCGCCACGACCCGCGCCATAACGCGATCGAGCATCTCGAGCACGGTGACGTGAGCACCCATCTTGCGCGCCGTTGCCGCCACTTCCAGGCCGATATAGCCGCCGCCGACAACGACGACCTCCGCGGCATCTTCGAGATCGGCGCGCAGCGCCAGCGATTCGTCGAGGGTGCGCAGGTAACGGACACCCGCAAGTTCCGCGCCGGGAATGTCGAGCTGACGGTTTACCGACCCGGTGGCGAGGATCAGCTTTTCGTACCCCAGTGTCTCGTCACCGGCGAGAATCACCCGGTGCGCCTCGCGCTCGATCGCTTCGACCCGGACACCCATGCGCAGATCGATATTCTTTTCCCCGTAGAATTCGGGCTTGCGCAGATAGGTCCGTGCGGGCTCGATCTCGCCTGCAAGCAGTGCCTTGGAGAGCGGGGGACGCTCATAGGGCGCATAAGGCTCTTCGCCCAGCAGACGAACCGGGCCCTCGTAGCCCTTGGCGCGCAAAGCGGCCGCGGCCTGACCGCCGGCGTGGCCGGCACCGACGATGACGACACCGTCGCCGGCCATCAGGCGGCCCGCCGGATTGAACACGATTTCAACATGGCGCACATCTCTCGAATCAATGCCGGAACCCGGATCGGGTCCCGTAGGCCGGGGTAATGTAAGGCGGCAGGCATGTTTTGCAAGCGGGCTTGTTCGCGGCTCGCCCGCCGGGCACCATAGGCTCCGCCCTGCCCCGGAGCCAGCCGCAATGCCCCTTGCCACGCCGATTACCGATCTGTTCGACATCCGCCACCCCGTTCTGCTCGCGCCGATGGCCGGTGCCTCGGGCGGCGCGCTCGCCGCGGCGGTCACTGCGGCAGGGGGTCTTGGCCTGATCGCCGGCGGTTACGGCGATGCGGATCAACTCGATGCCGAGTTCGAGGCCGCGGGCAACGCGCGGGTGGGCGTGGGTTTCATCACCTGGAGCCTGGCGCGCCAGCCGGCGCTGCTGGCCCAGGCGCTCGAACGCGCACCGGCCGCGGTGTTCCTCTCGTTCGGCGACGCGGCCCCCTTCGCCCGTGACATCCACGAGGCGGGCGCCAAGCTGATCTGTCAGGTACAGAGCGTTGAGCAAGCCCGCATCGCGGCAGACATCGGCGCCGATGCGATCGTGGCGCAGGGCTCGGAAGCCGGAGGTCACGGCGCACGCCGCGGCACCTTCGCGCTGGTTCCCGCCGTGGTCGACGCGGTGGCACCGATCCCGGTGCTGGCCGCCGGCGGCATCGGCGACGGCCGGGGGCTTGGCGCCTCGCTCCTGCTGGGCGCCGCCGGTGCGGTAATTGGCACACGCTTTCTCGCGACGACCGAATGCCTGTGGCCGGAGAGCTTCAAGCAGCGGCTGCTCGAGCGCGGCGGCGACGATACCTTGCGTACCAGCCTGTTCGACCGCTTGCGCGGACTCGACTGGCCGCCAGAATTCACCGGCCGGGTCATCCGCAACGCCAGCGTCGAGCTCTGGCAGACCTCGCTGCCGGCCCCCGGCGACGAGGCGGATGCCGCGCGCCGCGACTACAATGCAGCCGCTCCCGACGATGCCGATGTCCGCGCGCTCCACGCGGGCGAAATTCTTGACCTGATCGATACCGTTATCCCGGCAGCGGAGCTGGTCGAGCAGATCGTCGTGCAAGCCGAAGCTGAGCTCGCTCGTAGCGCGAGCCTCGCCACCTAGAGCGGCCAGACCAGCAGGATCATCGGCAAGGAGACGGCGATGATGACCAGCTCGAGCGGGAGGCCCATGCGCCAGTAGTCGCCGAAGCGATAGCCGCCGGGACCCATGATCAGCGCATTGTTCTGGTGGCCGATGGGCGTGAGAAACGCGCACGATGCCCCGATCGCCACCGCCATGAGAAAGGCGTCCGGATTGACCCCGAGGCTGTTTGCCACGCCGAGCGATATGGGCGCCATGACCACGGCGGTGGCCGCGTTGTTGATGACGTCCGAAAGCGTCATGGTGACCACGAGAATGAGGCCCAGAGCCACGACAGGCGCCGCGTTGCCTGAGATGAACAGAATCGCATCAGCAATTAGCACGGTGGTGCCCGTCGCCTCGAGTGCCGCGCCCACCGGCATCAGGGCGCCCATCAGCACAATCACCGACCAGTCGATATTCCTGTAGGCCTCGCGTGGCGAGATAACGTCGAACAGCAGCATCGCGAGCGCAGCCAGGGTAAGGGCGACGGGCGCGCCGACGACGCCGAGCGCGGCGCAGACAATCGCCGCAGCGAACACGCCGAGTGCGATCCAGAGCTTGCGCCGCTTGCCGATCTGGAGATCGCGCTCGGCCAGCGGGAGCAGGCCCAGATCGGCCAGGGTGCCCGGCATCTGCTCGGTATCGCCCTGCAAGAGCAGCACGTCGCCCGCGCGAAACGTGAAGCTTTTCAGACGTCCGCGAGTCGGCCGCCCCTGGCGCGAAACGCCCAACAGCTTGACGCCGTGATAGGTGCGCAGCCGCAGGCCCCGCGCATTTCGCCCTTCGGCGACGGACCCGGCCGTGACCACGGCCTCAACCAACCCGACCTCGTCGGAACGTAAGGTCTCGGTCACATCCTTGCCGTCGTCGGCCAGCGTCAGGCCCAGCGCGGTCACTACCTTGTCGAGGGACTCGGGCGCGGCCTCGAGGATCAGGATATCGCCGGCCTCGAGCGCGCCGCGCCAGGTGGGGCGCAGGATACGGCGTTCGTCACGGACGACGCCGAGGATCGTGGCGTCGTGCTCGGCGGCAACATCTTCAACCTCGCGCAGCAATTTGCCGACGATTTCCGACTCGTCCTGGACCCGCGCCTCGGTCAGGTAATCCTTGATGTCGAACAGCTCGTCTGGCGCGCTGCGCTCGCGCCGCGCCTTGGGGATCAGCCGCCATCCGATCAGCGCCACGAAGAGGAGCCCGGCCACGGCCACGGGCGCACCCACGGGCGTGAAATCGAACATCCGGAACGGCTCGCCCAGCGCGTCGGCACGATACGTCGCGACGATGATATTTGGCGGCGTGCCGATCAAGGTGAGCAGCCCGCCCAGGATGGCGGCAAACGAGATAGGCATCAGGATCGAGGCCGGTGTGCGCCCGGCACCGGCGGCCGACTTGATGGCCACGGGCATCATCAGGGCCAGTGTGCCGACGTTATTGATGAAACCCGAGAGCACGGCCGAAATGCCGCCCAGCCCACCGATATGGATCGACGGCCGGGCCGTGAGCGGGGCGATATAGCGCAGCAGAAGATCGACGGCCCCGGCGTTGGCCAGCGCCCGGCTGATGACGAGGACGGCGGCCACGGTAATCACCGCGGGATGACCGAAGCCCGCGAACGCCTCGCCCCCGGGCACCAGGCCCGAGATCAGCCCCGCCGCCAACGCAATCAGGGCAACTACGTCGTGGCGCCAGCGGCCCCACACGAAGAGCACCAGGGCGCCGCCCAGGATGGCCAGGGAAATGATCTGCGGGGTGGTCACGACAGGTTCCAGAATGCACCGCGCGCGCCGTTCGGTTCAAGCGCTCTATGGTGCCGACGTCGTCGAAATTTCCTGTTGTTTCCCGGGAACCGCCCGCCTATCTCTATGGCACATTACCCAGCCTCAACGCCCCCGCAAGGCCGCCACAACCCAAGAGGAAACCAACGCCATGTCGAGCGACAACCTTCACGCGCCGCGCGAGCGTTTGAGCAAGACCACCCTCTCGATGCATCAGGCCACTGTCTCGCTGATGGAAGAGGTCGAGGCTGCCGACTGGTATCGCCAGCGCGCCGACGACTGCGACGATCCGGCGCTCAAGGAAATCCTGCTGCACAACATGCGCGAGGAGATCGAGCACGCCTCCATGGTCCTCGAATGGATGCGCCGGAACAGCCCCGACTTCGACAAAGAGATGAAGACCTACCTGTTTTCGGAAGGCGATATCCTCGACGCCGAGGAACACGCGACGAGCTAGCCGGCCGCGCCGATCTCGCGGGCGACCAGGGCGTCGAAGGCCGCCCCGAGCGAGGCAGTCACCGGTCCGGGCGCCTCGAACCGGTGTCCGTCGATTGCTTCCACCGGGCGCAGGCCGATCACCGCGTTGGTCAGGAAGCCCTTGTCCGCGCCATCGAGGCGGCTGGGCTCGAGCGGCTCTTCGCGTGCCGGCAGGCCGAGGTCCCGGGCAAGTTCGAGCACCACGCCACGGGTAATTCCCGGCAACACGCCCTCGGACGGCGGCGAGGTTACAAGATCGCCGTTCTCGACCAGGAAGAGATTGGCGGCGGACGCCTCGGCGATGCGGCCTTGCGTGTTGAGCAGGAGCGCTTCGTCCGCCCCCGCTCCGTCGGCCGTGCGCTGGGCCAGGATTCCGTCCAGATAGTTGAGGGATTTTATCGTGGCGAGCGGCGAGTGCTCGTTGCGCCGGATCTCGCTCACGGTCTGCAGTGTCGCCGGCGTGCCGGACGGCGCTTTGAGCGGGTGCGCCACGATCAACAGGGTCGGTACCGGATCGCCCGAAGGCAGCACGCCGCGCGGCCCCGACCCCCGCGTCAACGTGAGACGCACCACAGCGTCCGCCGCTTCCAGCCGGTTTGCCGCCAAGGTGGCATCGAACGCGCGTTCAAGAGCATCGAGGTCTTCGGGCAGGGGAATTCCCAGACGCTCGGCGCTGGCCGCAAGGCGATCGAGATGCGCGCGCGCGGAACAGCCGGCCGTGGCGGACGCGTAGGGTCTCGAATAGACCGTCGCCCAACAGGAAGCCTCGGTCGTCGGGAGCGATGCGGGCCACTTCCCCGTCGACGAGGGCGCCGTTAAGATAGACGCTGGCCATCGGGCGTCCCCAGGAAATTATCCAGCAGGCGATGACCACTTTCGGTCAATACGGATTCGGGGTGGAACTGGACTCCCAAGACCGGATGGCTGCGGTGCGCAAGCGCCATGATCGCACCATCCGGCTCAGTGGCGATGACCTGCAACTCGGCAGGCAGACTGTCGGGGTCGACCACCAGCGAATGGTAGCGACCCACCCGCAGGGGATCGGGCAGGCCGGCAAACAGGCCGTGTCCGTCGTGGCGGACCATCGACGTCTTGGCGTGCATCGGTACACCGCGCACAACCCGTCCGCCGTAGACCTGCCCTATGCACTGATGGCCCAGGCAATCTCCAAGGATAGGCACCCGCGCGCCGAAACGGCCGATCAACGCGTTACACGCCCCCGCCCCTTCCGGCGCACCGGGACCGGGCGAAATCACAATATGGCTGGGCGGTTCGGACGCCAACGCGTCAAAATTGAGAACGTCGTTGCGCTGTACCGTGCAGGGATAGCCGAGCTCGCGGATGTAGCGTGCAAGGTTGTGAACGAACGAATCGTAGTTGTCGACGAGCAGGATCACGGACCCATCTCCAGCAGCTGGGCGGCCCGCAAGAGTGCCGCGGCCTTGACGACGGTTTCGTCGAATTCGGCCGCCGGGTCGGAATCGGCAACGATGCCTCCGCCGACCCGGATGCTGGCCTCGCCCGCGCGCAACACCAGGGTCCGAATGGCGATGTTGAGATCGGCGGCACCGTCGGCGCCAAGAAAGCCGATTGCACCAAAATGCGGACCGCGCGACTCGCCTTCGAGCTCGGTAATGATCTCCATCGCCCGGATCTTCGGTGCACCCGTAATCGAACCGCCGGGAAACGTCGCGCGCAACAGGTCAACCGCGTCCTTCCCGGCGTCGAGTTGGCCGATCACCGTCGAGGTCAGATGGTGAACCGTCGCGAAGCTCTCGAGCACGCAAAGCTCGCGAACATCCACCGTGTGGGGCCGGCAGACCCGCGAGAGGTCGTTGCGCAGAAGATCGACGATCATCACGTTCTCGGCGCGGTCTTTTTCGCTGCTGAGCAAAGCCTGGGCTTCGTCGCGATCCTGCTCGGGGGTCACACCGCGGGGCCGGGTTCCCTTGATCGGTCGAGTCTCGACCCAGCCATCGGAGAAGTTAAGAAAACGTTCGGGCGAAGACGATGCGATAACAATCTCGCCCAGCGTCAGATAGGCGGCAAACGGTGCCGGACTGATGGCCCGCAACCGGCCGTAGAAATGAAACGGGTGCAGTTCCGGCGGCAGGCTCGCACGCAGCCCACGCGACAGGTTCGCCTGATAGATATCCCCTGCCCGGATATGCTCGACGACCCGGGCGACCTAGGCCTCATAGTCGGCGCGCTCGCAATCGGCTCGCCAGTTCGGCGCCGGCCAGTGCTCGGGGCGGGGCCCTGTCAGCAGGGGAGCTCCACTGGTGGCACGCAGTCGGGCTTCCAGCGCCGTAGCCCGCGCCCGTGCCCGTTCGGCGCCCGCGGAGCCAGATTTGGGTTGCCCACTTGAGACGATCCAGGCGCGACGCGCCAGATTGTCGAACGCGGCAACCGTGTCGTAAAGACCGATGGCCAGATCGGGAAACGCGAGGTCACCCAGAGGCGCTCGTGGCAGCCGTTTGAGGTGATGACCCAACCCGTAGCCGAAATAACCCAGCGCGCCGGTCTGGAACGGCGGCAATTCGGGAACGGTCTCGCTGCGTATCGCCGCCAACTCGGCCTGGAGAAACCTGAAAGGGTCGCCCTCACGATCCTCGCCGTCGACGCTCAGCTGCCGGCCTTGCGCCGTGATCGTCCGCCAGGGATCGAGCGCAATGTAGGAATGACGTCCCTGGCGCTCGCACACTTGCGCGCTGTCGAGGAACATGGCCCAGGGATCGTCGGCGAACGGCGCGAAGGCGGCGAAAGGGTCGAGATAGGGAACCTCGACGGTGTAGGGCCTAGACGACATCGTCGAGCGCCGTGTCGATGGCGTCGAACGCCCGATGCAGATCAGCATCCTCGATGCAATAGGGCGGAATGAGATAAATCACGTTGCCCAGTGGGCGGATCATCAGGCCGCGCTCCATGAACCAGCCCTTGAGCTTCGGTCCGATCGCGGCCCCGTAGCCCGCATCGGCGCCCGTCACATCGAATGCGGCGATCGACCCCAGGATGCGCGGACGGGCGACGTTGGGGCGACCCGCCAGGCTCTGGAAGCGGTCGCGGTAAAGCTGCTCGATCTCGGCAACACGGCCGAGCGAATTTTCTTCCTCGAAGATATCGAGCGACGCGAGCCCGGCGGCGCAGCCGATGGGATTGGCGGTGTAGGAATGGCCGTGGATAAACGCCTGATCGTTGCTCTCGCTCAGGAAGGATTCGTAGATCGACTCACGACACACGGTCGCCGCCAAAGGCAGGAAGCCGCCGGTCAGACCCTTGGCAAGACACACGATGTCGGGCGTCACACCCGCCTTGGTGCAGGCGAACATCTCGCCGGTGCGCCCGAACCCGGTCATAACCTCGTCGAAGATGAACAGCACGTCGGCGGCGCGCAAGCGCCCCTCGACGGCGCGCAGGAACTCGGGCCGGCACATGCGCATCCCCGCGGCACCTTCGACGAGCGGCTCGATGATCGCCGCCACGGTCTCGGCGCCGGCGGCCTCGAGCTGGCGGTCGAGAGCGGCCAGCGCCGCCGCCTCCTTGGCCTCGACCTCAAGATCGCCTTCCCAGGTGGCCGGGTAGGGCACGATATCAACAGGAAACATCAGGTCGCGAAACGGTTCGTAGAAGCCGCAACTCTGGCCCACGGACATCGCACCCACCGTATCGCCGTGATAGCCGCCTTCGAAGGCGATGAAGCGGGTACGCCCGGTCTCGCCCCGGTTGCGAAACGACTGGAACGCGATCTTGAGCCCGATTTCGACAGCCGTGGCGCCGCTGTCGGAATAGAACACTCGGCTGAGCGGCGGCGGCAGCAATGCCGCCAGCCGCTTTGCCAACGTAACAGCAGGCTCGTGGGTAAAACCCGCGAACATCACATGTTCGAGCCCGCCGGCCTGCTCGGCGATCGCGCCTGCGATCTTTGGATGGCCGTGGCCGTGCATATTGACCCACCAGGACGAGATCAGGTCGAGATACTCGGTGCCGTCGGCGGTGGTCAACCGTGCCCCCTTGCCGCCCGTCACGACGACGGGATCAGGCGCCGTCTGAGCCTGGGTGAAAGGATGCCAGACGTGGCGGGCGTCGTCGGCTAGAAGGTCGCGTTCGTCGGTCATGACACGGTCGTCTCAAAGCCAGGGATTTGAGGCGGATTCATAGCCGCCAGGGAGCGTGCACTCAAGTGATCGATCGGTGGCAGCTGACCGATCACCGGAACGTCGCCGTAGCTCTCGATAGCATGACGGTTCGACTCGTGGGGTGGGCCGTTCATCACCACGCCGGCCAGCGTCAGATTGCGGAACCGAAGCGCCTCGACGCTGAGCAGGGTGTGGTTGATGGTGCCAAGCCCGCTCCGCGCGACGAGCACCACGGGCAGCTCCAGCAGAGCGATCAGGTCGATCATCAACGCGTCGTCGTTGAGCGGCACGAGCAATCCGCCTGCCCCTTCGACCAGCACCGGGCGGGGACTGTCCGGCAACACGAAGGCATCCATCCGGATTTGCACGCCGTCGAGCCGCGCTGAGAGGTGCGGCGAGGCAGGCGTACGGGTCTCAAACGCCGATGGATGAAATCGCTCGTCCGGCAAACCGGTTAGCCGGCGCACCGCCTCGGTATCTGTCTCGCCCTCGAGGCCCGACTGGACCGGCTTCCAGTAATCCAGGCCGAGCCCGTTCACCAACCATGCGGCGACCACCGACTTGCCGATATCGGTGTCGGTGCCGGTCAGGAACAAGCCGCGGGGTCTCGGCGCGGTCATGCCGCACTTTTGTGCCGCGCGGCCAGCCGGGGCAGCAGAGCAGCAACCGTCGCGATATCCTTGTCCGAATGGGCAGCAGACACGGCGATGCGCAGCCGTGCCGTGCCGTTCGGGACGGTCGGAGGCCGGATGGCGACGGCGAGCACGCCTTCGGCCTCCAGGGCACCGCCCAGGGCCAGGCAGTCGTCCGCCTCGCCCAAAATGACCGGCACGATCGGACTTGCCGATGCGCCGCAATCGAGACCCGCAGCACCAAAGGCGTCGCGCAAGGTCTTCCCATAGCGCAACACCCTCGCGCGCTCGTTGTCGAGTTGAGGCAACAGCTCGAGGGTCGCGTCGATCGCGCCCAGCACCGGCGGCGGCAGGGCAGTCGAATAGATCAGTCCGGCGCAACGGTTGACCAGATAGTCGCGCAACGCTTCGGAGCAGGCGACGTAGGCCCCGAAGCTGCCCAGTGCCTTGCTGAACGTGCCCATAACGAAATCGACGCGCCCGTCTTGTCCCGCAGCGAGGCCGAAGCCGCCTGGGCCGAACACACCCGTCGCGTGAGCTTCGTCGACATAGAGAAACGCGCCGAACCGTTCCGCGAGTCCCGCCAAACCGTCGAGGTCGACGCAATCGCCGTCCATACTGAAGACGGTTTCAGTAACGATGAAGCGCGGACGCGCCTCGCCGGCATCACGGGCCAGGAGCGATTCCAGGTGGTCGAGATCATTGTGCCGGTAGCGAATTTGGCGCACACCCGCGGCCCGCAGTCCGAGATGGATGCTGGCGTGATTGAGGCGATCGGTATAGACGAGCGGCTCAGCGCCCAGCACCTGGCGGTCGAGGAGTGTCGGCAGCACGGCGGCGTTGGCCTGAAACCCGGTACCCAGGATCAGCGCCGCCGGCTTTTCCTTGCCCCGGGCGAGTCGGGCTTCAAGCGACTCGAATGGCTCGAGATTGCCGCAGACCAGGCGCGACGCGGACGATCCGGTACCCCAGCGCGCCGCCCACTCGGAGGCACGCTCAACCAGCAACGGGTGCTGCGAGAGGCCAAGGTAGTCGTTGGACGACAGGTTGATCATCGAGCGGCCCGCGATCATCGTACGCCCGCCCTCGCTCGGCCCCACCGGGCGCAGCCGGCGCCGCTGGTCCGCGTCGAGCCCGGCGCAGACCTCGCTATAGCGTCGTTCAATTTCGTTCATCGCGCGTTGCCGCATCGTCTGATCGTGAAATGCCAAAGGCTAACCGGACCCACTGTCTTGTCTCGTTCCCGCCCTGTCAACGCACA
Source organism: Alphaproteobacteria bacterium (assembly GCA_965249645.1). Lineage (GTDB taxonomy): Bacteria > Pseudomonadota > Alphaproteobacteria > UBA828 > JAPUJA01 > CAVOEB01. The sequence goes on along the minus strand of CBDFML010000011.1, from coordinate 670,601 downwards.
CCGGTTGCAATGGCGAAACGGCTTGCATTGAGGCCGGGCTCGGCTACCTTAGCGCCATGGACGCCATTGAGGAGAACCCGGCGGGTTCGGCGGCAACTGCCGGATCCAGCGCCGCGCAACGGCCCGGCGCCGCAGCTGCCGACCCGTGGAGCCGCAAAGCGATCGCAGCGCTATTCGAGCTTCCCTTCGCCGACCTCATCTTTTGCGCCCAGAGCGTGCACCGGGAGCATTTCTACGCCAATCAGATGCAGGTAAGCTCGCTCAAAAGCATCAAGACCGGGGCCTGTCCGGAGGACTGCAAGTACTGCCCGCAGAGCGCCCATTACGACACCGGCCTCGCGCGCGAGGCGTTGGTGCCGCTGGACGAAGTGATGACGGCTGCCCGACGGGCCAAGGAAGCGGGTGCGACACGGTTTTGCATGGCGGCGGCGTGGCGGGGCCCTCATGCACGCGACCTTCCCGCCGTGATCGAGATGATCGGCGCGGTCAAGGGCCTGGGCCTCGAGACCTGCGCGAGTCTCGGGCTGCTGGACGAGGGCCAGGCGGTTGAACTCAAAACCGCAGGGCTCGACTACTACAACCACAACATCGATACCTCTGAAGAGTTTTACGGCGAGATCATCACCACCCGCAGTTTCGACGACCGCCTCCAGACCCTGACGCAGGTGCGCGAGGCCGGCATCAACGTGTGTTGCGGCGGCATCGTCGGCTTGGGCGAGTCCCGCGAGGACCGGGTCGGCATGCTGCATGCGCTGGCCACCATGACGCCACCGCCCGAGAGTGTGCCGATCAACCAGCTGATCCCGATACCTGGCACGCCGCTCGCGGCCGAGCAGGCGCCCGACCCCTTCGAATTCGTGCGCACCGTTGCAGCCGCGCGAATTGTCATGCCCGATGCGATGGTGCGGCTGTCTGCCGGACGCGAGCAGATGAGCGACGAGTTACAGGCGTTATGTTTCCTCGCGGGGGCGAACTCTCTGTTCCTGGGCGAAGTGCTGCTGACGGCCAAGAACCCCACGCCCGACGCCGACCTCGCACTGTTTGCGCGGCTTGGTATCGAACCGATGCCGGGCGAGCCCTCAGACGCCTCCGGTTGATCCGCCGATCAACCGGGCCCCATCCTTCGGATTAAACAATTTGTGAGTCGGACGATCTGCGAGCCGGGCATTAGATGTCCTGGCAGCCAACCACGTCCTTGTTCTCGCGGTCGTAGCAGGCGAGACCGTCGGCAATCTCGGGCTGAACCCCGATCAGCGGCCCGATCGGGTTTGGCGAGTCGCGCAGCGCTTCGCCGATACGCGCCAGCGCCCCGGCCTTGGCCAGCGCAACCATGCGCTCTTCCATCTGGTTGACGCATTGCCGGTAGCCGAGGGTTCCGGGGTTGTGTCCCGCGTCCCGGCACCTTTCGCTCACGGCGGCGGCGAGATCCTCGATATCGGCGGCTTCGCGCGCCATGGCAAGGGTTTCGTCCACCCAGGCCTCGGTTTCGGCCAGGGTCATGAGGTTTGCTCGATCGTCGGCGCGTTGAGCACAGGCCGCGACCAGACCCAGCGCGAGCACAGCGCCGGCAATGCCGAAGACGCGGTTGCAACGAGGCAACGGAGCGAGCCTACTTGCCGTTCGAACGCATGAGGAGGATGGCGGAGCCCACGATCACCGCGGCAAACGTGATACCGGCTACGATATAGGTCTTGGTGCCAAGCAACACCCAACGTTCTCCATCCTGGAGGTAACTCCCGACTATTACGTCGTGCAGGTAGGCGTAGTTGTTGACGATGACACCGACGAAGACCATGGCAAACGCAATAAACTTCATTGACGGCATGATGCTCTCCTTGGGCTGGCTCCCATTTGTGGACCGGCGCACGCACCGCATTGGGAGGCGATGATCGCACCTATGTTATATCCGGTGACAGCGTCGAACACGAGGGCATGCGGAAAGCGGGCCAACAGGCCCGGCAGAGGGACGGTCCGCCTAACAGCATGTATTTCTGCGGCATCCGGGGCTGGTCATCAAGTCTACCCACAAACCGGGATCAGAGGCTCGCAGAGACGTTCTTTCTTCGTTCTCTTACCCTAAGACCAACGAGACCCTAAAGACGCCTTGCGGCGCTTTCCTGCGCCTTCTAGCGGCATGTTGGGATATGGAGAACCCTCGAGCGCACATGTCGAGGCAATCCAGCACTATGAACTCATATAAGTTTTGATTTTAACTCAAGCATCAGAAGACGGTCTATAATCCCAATGTTGATCGTTAAGGTGACAGCCGGAAAACATGCGTCGCCGTTGAGGAGACTGTCATGGTGCGTTTGGTCGAATTTGATGCCGTAACCGAAGCGCTTGCCCGGTTCATCGAAGAGACGCCGCGTGATCAGATCATCGAGCAGACCATTGCGCGGTTAAGCGCCGGCGAGGACCGCCATGCGCTGGTCCGTGCCGCGGCCCTTGCCGTCTCGCGGTCCACCGAACTTCCAGCGGATCACCATGGCGGGCCTGTGCATCCCGTGGCGGGCATCCATGCCGTTTGTGGCATGCAGGAACGGCTCGCGGAAGCCGATCGTGATCTTCCGGTGTTGCAGTGCGTGGCGCTCGCCAACAAACATATCCATATGCCATCCATGGGGCCTGCGGCGATGGTCTCCTTCGATGATCTCAAGCGCGAGGTGACAGCAGAGAAGGCATTGGCCCGTCTGGAGAAGGCCATGCAAGATCGCGAGCCCAGGCTTGCCGAGAGGGCCATGACCCTTGCCTGTGAAAAGGCCACGCCGGGTCAGATTCTCGAAAGCCTGCTCACCGTTTCATTGCGCCGCAACAATCTCGACGATCACTATTTCCTCTACCCGCTTTATGCGATGCGCGCAGCGGATGCGATCGGCTGGGAATGGGCACCCGTTGTCATGCGCCCAGTGGTCCGGTTCCTGTCGCGTCATGCCCCGTTCGACGCCTTTGCCGATAGTGACGAAGCCTCGATCAAGGAAGGCATCGAGCTCTACGAGCGGTTCCCCGAGTTGGAGGCCCTGTTCGACTCGAACGAACTCCACGAATCCCGTGTGCCCCAAAAGACAGGGCCGCACGAAACCGACGCCATTGCTGCCTTTGCCGATGAGATTGGCCGCGTAACCACGATTGTTTCGATTGCCGATCTTGTCGTTCGCGCCATGGGCCGGGGACTGTCGCTGGAGGGAGCCTGTGAGGGCCTCTCGATCGGGGGTGCCCGCATTTTCCTGCGCTCGCACAGCAACAATCCCTTTGATGTCCATATCCATACCGGCATTGCGGCACGGCGTTACCTGATCGGCTTCCCCGAGGTGAGTTTCCGCAACAAGGCGCTGGCGTTGATCGCTTGGGCCTGGAGCTACGAGGTGCGTTACCTCGATGCGACCCTGACCTGGGGCTGGCAGAGTGAACAGTCTGAATTGAGCACGGCCACGGCTGATGAACTGCTCGCGGGTATCGAAGCAGGCATTCTGGGTATCGACGGTTATGATGTGACCAACCTGATGGTCGTCATCAATGATCTGGTGGCCTTTGATGCCGTGCGCGATGTGACGCGGTTGGCGGAAAGCTATATGAAGGCTGGCCATGACCCCGATGCTTTGTTTCGACTGACGACGAGACTGGTCTGCCGCGAGGACGCCAGCGAGATGCATGCCTACAAGCTGCAGCAAGCCGCGTGGGAGGAGTACCAGATCTGCCGCGAGCCGTGGCGCTGGGTCCATGCGGTCGCCGCCGTCAAGCAGGCTGCGGTGGCTGCACCCACCAAACCGCACCGGGTCTATCCAGAGATCGTGCAGCGCCTTGACGTGGATAAAAGCACCGTCTCACGCCACGCCAGGAAGGCCCACGAACAGAGCCTCGTCACGGGTGCGACAGGTTCATGACAATATGGGTCAAAGGCACTGGCGGAGGGACAGGGATTCGAACCCTGGACACCTTTCGGTGAACACGCTTTCCAGGCGTGCGCCTTAAACCACTCGGCCATCCCTCCGGCAGTCTGCGGCTCGCCCGAATATGTACCCACTATAAAAAAAGGCCGCAAGGAAGCCTTTCGACAGCGGCGCCCCCGGGAGGTGCCGGTCTGCGCCCCGCTATTGCCAACGCCAACTTGCCCGGAATAGGTTATACTCTCATAGATCAAACCATTGGACCAACCATTGGCCCATTTGTTTATGGCCCCGATTGGGGTCGACGCGTCATAACGCAGGAATATGCGAGCGCAGGGAGATGCGGTTTAACCGGCAGGTTTTCGATACCGCGATGCGGGCGCGCGCAGCACTAACGGCGCCGTCCCGGGGCCTCGTCGTGCCATGCTGAAGGTGGACAACCTCAGCAAGCATTTCGGCGGCGTCTACGCCGTGCGCGAGGTCAACCTGGAGTGTGAACACGGGGAGATCCTGGGCCTGATAGGACCCAACGGCGCGGGCAAGACGACGCTCATGAATCTGATCACCGGCGTGCTTGCGCCCGATGCGGGAAGCGTGACGCTGGACGAGAAGTCGCTGAAAGGGCTCTCGGCGCGCAAATGCGCCTATGCCGGCGTCGCGCGCACGTTCCAGAATATCCGGCTGTTCGACCACCTCACGGTGCGCCAGAACGTCGAGGTTGCGTTCACGACGAGCGAATTTCACCGCGCCGAACAGGCCCAACGCATCGATATTGACAGGTTGCTCGACGAGTTAGGCCTTCTGGCACTGGCCGACCGGCCCGCGCCGACCCTTCCTTACGGCAATCAGCGTCGTCTCGAGATCGCACGCGCGCTGGCGCTGGCCCCGGATTATCTGCTGCTTGACGAGCCCGCGGCGGGGATGAACCGAATCGAATCGACGGCCCTGATAGAATCGGTCCAATTCATCCGCGACGAATATGGCTGCGGCATCGTCGTCATCGACCATGACTTGCGTTTCATCATGAACGTGTGCGAACGCATCGCGGTGCTCCACATGGGCGAGCTGATCGCGCTCGGCAAACCCGAAGACATTCGCAACGATCCCCGCGTGATCGAGGTCTATATCGGATCGCGCGACGACGAAGCAGAAGCCCGACCAACGACCCCCGGACAAGCGCCGGACGATCAACCGGCCGCCGGGGCCTGACCACCGGTTCCAGACAATTGAAACCACCAAGCAAGGGAGACTGAATAATGAAACGGACTAAGATTATCGCCGCAGGCGGCATTGCCGCAGGTGTTCTCGCCGCCGGTTTGGCGGGTGGCACCGCGTTCGCGAGCGACGCCCTGAAGATCGGCTCGCCGGAATCGATCTCGGGCGATTGGGCCCCGTACACGGCGGCCCACGGCATGCGCTGCGCGACCGAGATCATGAACGAGCAGGGCGGCGTGAACGGCGTCCCTGTCGAGATCACGATCCAGGACAACAAGAGCGATCCGGGCATCGCACTGGCGCTCGCCCAGGAAATGCTCGACGCCGGCGTCACGGCCGTGGGCGCCACGCCCGCGTCGGATTCGCTGATTCCGGTGGCCCAGCTCGCGGCCGAATACGACACGATGACCTATTCGGGCGTGAACACCCAAATCGAGATGTTCGAAATCGGGCTGGATAACTTCATCACCATGGCTGTGCCCGATCCGTTCAACGCCTCGGCGACCGCCGAGGTCGCCTACGAGCTGGGCGCGCGGCGCGTCGTGCTGTTCCTCTCGGATGTCTACGGCACCTGGACCCGGAACCTGCCTGAATGGTTCGGCGACGTGTTCGAGCGGTTCGGCGGCGAAGTCGTGGGCCGGATGGAATATCCGGGCTTCGGCATGACCGACTGGTCGCCGTTCATCACCGACATCAAGGCGATGGACCCGATGCCGGATTCGGTTCACATCTCGTCGATCAATCCCGACGTGGGTGTGCTGATCCGCCAGCTCCGCGCCGCAGGGCTCGACACCTACGTGTTCGGCTCCGACGGCTTTGACGACCCGACCCTGGCCGAGGTGGCCGGCGGCGCCGTCAATGTCGACGGCACCGTGTTTTTCGCGACCCACGGCCTCGCCTGGGAGGGCAACGCGCTCGATCAATTCCAGAGCGATTGCGTGGCCCGCGGCTACGAGATCAACGGTGCGTTCTTCGGTCTGGGCGGCGACGTCGTCCGAATTCTGGCCAAGGGCGTCGAGCTCGCGGGCACGACAAATTCCCGTGCGGTTCTCGATGCGTTGTTCGCGGCGGGTCCGATCGAGGCGATCACCGCGCCGACCATCGACTTCACCAACAAGTGGCACTACCCGAGCAAGGAAGTCTCCGTGGTCGGGTTTGCGAACGGCGAGCCGATGTTGCAGTCCGCCCTCGTGCCGCAGCATTCGCCTCACTACGAAGACTAGAAACCGCTAGAAACCCGCAACCGGCGTAGCCGGACCAACTGGAAGGGGACATCTCCGATGTCCCCTTCCGAGCGGTCAGCCGCCTGCGGGAAACTATAAATTTCGGCGAACCGAAAAAACCATGCTCGAAGTCGAGAACGTTTCCGTCAATTACGGCCCGGTGCGCGCGGTGCACTCGGTCTCGCTCAACGTGCAGGAAGGCGAGATCGTGGCCTTGCTCGGCCCCAACGGCGCGGGGAAAACCAGCCTGCTTTCGGCCATCATCGGGTTGGTGCCCGTGGCAGAGGGCACGGTCACCTTCCAGGGCAAGAACATCAACCGGCTCGACACCGAAAGCCGTGTCGCGCAAGGCATCACCGTTACGCCAGAGGGGCGGCATATCTTTGCCAACCTGACGGTGGAAGAGAACCTGATCCTTGGTGCCGCGACCCGGCGAGATTCCAGTGCCGTGGCCCGCGACCGCGAAACTTATCTCGACATGTTCCCAATCCTGCGCGAGCGCTTTACCCAAAGCGGCGGCTCGCTCTCGGGCGGCGAACAGCAAATGCTGGCGGTCGTGCGCGCGCTGATGTCGGGACCGAAGCTGTTGATGCTCGACGAGCCGTCGCTGGGCCTCGCGCCGCAAATCGTCAACCAGATTTTCACGCTGATATCGGGCCTGCGGGATCACGGGCTGACCTTGCTCGTGGTCGAACAGAACGCGCAGGAAGCCCTCAGATTCGCCGATCGCGCCTACATCCTGAGCACGGGAAACCTCGAATTCTCGGGCACGGCCGAGGAACTGCGGACCTCGGACGATTTGATGAAGGCCTATATCGGTGAAGGCGTCGCATAGGGGAGCGAAGCAGACCATGCAATATGTCGCCGAACAGGCTCTCAACGCGCTTAGCATCGGTGCGGAATATTCCCTGCTCGCACTCGGCCTCGCCATCGTGTTTTCCGTCATGGGGCTGGTCAACTTCGCGCATGGCGAGATGATCGGCGTGGGCGGCTACATCATGTACGCGATGGTGCTGTTCGGCATGGGCGAAATCTGGATGATCCTGCCCGTCTGCATGCTGACGGTCGTGATCACGGCGGTGCTTTTGGAACGCGTCGCCTTCAGACCGGTTCGAAAAGCGCCGGCAACAACGGGGCTGCTCACCGCCTTTGGTGTGTCGATCATCCTGCAAAACGTGTTTCTGCTGGGGGTCTCGCCGCGGCCGAAGACCGTACCGGCGGTCTCGGTGCTGAACACCACGGTCGATATCGGCAGCTTCACCTTCACCATCCTCCAGTTCCTCGAAGCAGGTGTGACCGCCGTCGCCATCGTGTTGCTGGTCGTGTTCATGAAACGGACCAAGTTGGGTCTCGCCATGCGAGCCGCGGCCTACGACTTCACCACCGTGCGCCTGATGGGCATGCGGGCAAATCGGGTGATCGCCATGGCGTTCGCGATCTCGGGATTCCTCGCGGCGCTTGCCGCCATCTTCTTCATCGCCCGGCGCGGTGCCATCGATCCCTTCATGGGCCTGCTACCGGTGCTCAAGGCGTTCGTCGCCTGCGTGCTGGGCGGCTTCGGCAGCCTGCCGGGCGCGGTGGTCGGCGGGCTCGTGCTGGGCATCCTCGAGGTGGTGCTGATCATCGTGCTGCCCGACGCCCTGGCGGGCTTACGTGACGCAGCGGTGTTCTTCATCGTCGGCGCGATCCTTGTCTGGCGGCCCCAGGGCCTGCTGGGCAAAAAGGCTGAGCTGGGAGACAAGACGGCATGAGCGCCGCGCCCTTGGACACGGTGCCCAGACCCCGGCGCCTGTGGCATGTCGACGGCGTGCGCACGCTGAAGTCGCTGCGCAGCGGCACGCTCATCGCGGCCTTCGCCGTGGGCATCGGACTGCTCATCATAGTGTTCGGCGAGCCCTACCAGGTCCGCCTTGCGGTCGCCGCCTACATCAACCTCATCATGGTGATCGGGCTGCAGATCTTCATGGGCAATTCGAACGTGGCCAACCTCGCCCACCCGGGCTTCATGGGCATCGGTGCCTACATCACCGCCATTTTTGCAGCACCCGCGATGATCAAACAGACCCTGATTCCAAACGCGCCGTTCGGCATCGACGAGGTTCAGCTCGGTGTCGCCGCCGCCTTCATCGTCGCCATCGGGGTTACGGCGTTCATTGCCCTGTTGACCGGTATCTTTCTGGTCCGGCTCTCGGGCATCGCCGCGACGATCCTGACCCTCGCCATCCTGGTCATCATCCACGGCATCTTCGTCCACTGGGTCGACCTGTTCCGCGGCACCCAGGCGTTTTACGGCATTCCCAAGGTGGCGGGGATCGAGACCATGCTGGTCGCCACCGCCATCTGCATCGTAATCGCGCGGTTGTTCAAGGATTCCCGCATCGGTGTGCAACTGCGCGCCAGCGCGACCAACCTGCTGGCCGCCGAGGCCATGGGCGTGAACGTGCGCGCGCTGCGCCTGATCGCTTGGGTGCTGGGCGGCGCGGTGTGCGGCGTGGCGGGCTCGCTCTACGCCTATTACGTCGGCACGGTGAACGCCCGGGCGTTCTTCTTCCACGCCGCGTTCCTCACGCTCGCCATGCATATCCTCGGCGGCATGCGCTCGGTGACCGGCGCGGTGGTCGGCGTCGCGCTGATCTCGATCACCATGGAGCTGATCCGCCACCTGGAAAGCGGCCCGGTGATCCTGGGCGTCCAGATGCCCGAGCTGCTCGGCCTTTCGGGGCTGATGCTGGGCGTCATCATCGTGCTGGTGATGTGCCTGCGCTCCGACGGGTTGATGGGAGGCATGGAGCTCGACGAATTGCTCGGTCGGGTGTGGAAGCGACGCGAAAAGAGCGACTAGGTGGCCCGGCCCCTACTCGTCCGAAATTTTGAGCGCGGCGAGGAACGCCTCGTGGGGAATTTCCACGTTGCCCACCTGACGCATCCGCTTCTTGCCCTTCTTCTGCTTCTCCAGAAGCTTTCGTTTGCGCGTAACGTCGCCGCCGTAACACTTGGCGGTGACGTCCTTGCGCAGTGCGCGGACGGTCTCGCGGGCAACGACGCGTCCGCCGATCGCCGCCTGGATGGCGATCTGAAAAAGCTGGCGGGGGATCAGCTCCTTGAGCCGCTGGCATAGCGCCCGGCCGCGCGATTCGGCAGCGGATCGGTGAACGATCATGGCGAGCGAGTCGACAGGCTCGGCATTGATCAGGATGGACAGCTTGACGAGCTCACTCTCGCGATAGCCGTCGAGGTGGTAGTCGAAGCTGGCATAGCCGCGCGAGGCCGACTTGAGCCGGTCGTAGAAATCGAACACCACCTCGTTCAGCGGCAGACGATAAACCACCATGGCGCGGGCGCCCGCATAGGTCAAGTCGATCTGCTCGCCGCGCTTTTCCGTGCACAGGGCGAGCACGCCGCCCAGATGCTCATCGGGCACAAGGATGGTGGCGCGGATCCAGGGCTCCTCGATCTGGGTGATGTAGGTGGGATCGGGCATGTCGGCCGGGTTGTGCAGCTCGAGCACGGAGCCGTCGGTCTTGTGGAGCCGGTAGATGACCGAGGGCGCGGTGGCCACGAGATCGAGATCGAACTCCCGTGCCAGGCGCTCCTCGACGATTTCGAGGTGGAGCAACCCCAGGAAGCCGCAGCGAAAGCCGAAGCCCAGCGCGGCGGATGTTTCGGCGACGTAGTCGAAGCTCGCGTCGTTCAGCCTGAGTTTCGCAAGGCTGTCGCGCAACCGTTCGTAATCCGCAGAATCGGCCGGAAACAAGCCGCAAAAGACGACCGGCACGACGGGCTGAAAGCCGGGCAGCGGCGTCTCGGTGGGGCGTTTCTCCTCGGTCAGGGTGTCGCCCACCTGACAATCAGCGACCTCCTTGATCGCCGCGGTGATAAAGCCGATTTCGCCCGGTCCGAGCCGCTCGCTCACGGTGAGCTTGGGCGTGAACACGCCAACCCGCTCGATCTGGTGGGTCGTGCCGTTGGCCATCATGCGAATCTTCATGCCCTTTTTGAGTTCGCCGTCATGAACGCGGACCAGCACCACGACGCCGAGGTAGGAATCGTACCAGCTGTCGACGAGCAGGGCCTTGAGCGGGTCGCCCGCCTCGCCCGCGCGCGGCGCCGGAAGATGGGCGACAATCGCGTCGAGCACCGTGTCGACGCCCTCGCCGGTCTTGGCCGAAATGGGCAACGCCTCGGAGGCGTCGATGCCAATGACGTCCTCGATCTGCTGTTTGACCCGCTCGGGCTCCGCCGAGGCGAGGTCGATCTTGTTGAGCACGGGAAGGATCTCGTGATTGGCATCGACCGCAAGGTAGGCGTTGGCCAGCGTCTGGGCCTCGACGCCCTGGGTCGCGTCGACCAGCAACAGCGAGCCCTCGCAGGCGGCCAGGGAGCGCGAGACCTCGTAGGAGAAATCGACATGGCCCGGCGTGTCCACCAGGTTGAGCTGGTAGGTCGTGCCGTCGGCGGCGCGGTAGTCGAGGCGCACGGTCTGGGCCTTGATGGTGATGCCCCGCTCGCGCTCGATATCCATGGAATCGAGCACCTGCTCGTGCATTTCGCGGGCTTCGAGCCCGCCGCAGCGTTCGATCAGGCGATCGGCGAGGGTCGACTTGCCGTGATCGATATGGGCGATGATCGAGAAATTGCGGATATGGGCGAGGTCGGTCATGGCCTGAGATGCATGGGGGCGGAACGCTTGCGCCGGAAGATAGAGCGCAAGGGATCAGGGGGCAATGGCAATGGCGCGATTGCCCCGCCCGCTTGATTGCCCCCGTCCCTGCTCCTAGAATCATCCCGGTTTTGACAATCGGCGGGAGGGATCGTGGCCGAGGTTCAACGAAACCGCCGCTCAGCGAGCTTCGACGGCGGCGTGCCCTCTGACTTCCGGGACCCGGCGACCCGGCGATTCGCCCGCCTCGTCGTCGAGGACATGCGTTAAGGCCATGACGACACCCGAAATTCCGATTTTTGAGCGTGGCACGACCGCCGAGGCGGTCGCCGCGGCGTTGGAGGATACGGGTTGCGCGATGGTTTCGCGCCGGGTGGACGACGCACTGATGGATCGCATCGAGGACGACCTGGCGCCCCATCTCGAGGCAACGCCCTACGGGCCTTCGGAATTTTTGGGCGGGCGTACCCGGCGGGTCGCGAACCTGTTCGCCAAATCGAAAGGGTGCGCGGATCTCGCGCTGGACGATCTCGTGCTGGGCGTCGCCGACCTGATTCTGTTGCCCCAGTGCGTGCGCTACCAGATGAACTTTGCGGGCATGATGCATCTCGCACCGGGCGCGCCGGCGCAGAAACTTCACCGGGAAGGGTTGCTCTATCCCTTCCGCCATCCCCATCCGCCGACGATCCTCGCTGCGATGTGGGCGGGCGACGGGTTTTCAGCCGAGACCGGCGCCACCCGGATTGCGCCGGGCAGCCATCGCTGGGCCCACGAGCGTAGCCCGACGGATTCCGAGCTGGTCTCTGCCACGATGCCCCGGAGCAGCGTGCTGCTCTATACCAGCAGCGTCTATCACGGCGGCGGCGCGAACCGCTCGAACGAACCCCGGGCGGGGATCGCGATGCATTACAACCTGGGCTGGCTGCGCCAGGAGCATAATTTCTATCTCGAGCTGCCGCCCGAAATCGCGAAGACGCTGCCCGAAAGGCTCCAGCGACTGATCGGATATGACCTGATGGCGCCTTATCTGAACTTCATCCAGCAGGGCAACCCCCACAAGCTGCTCGAAGACGACCCCGATCCGAACCATGATCGAACGACCGACGAACTCGACGCCGACGCCGCGCGAGTTGCGCCCATCCCGTTCGGCGAGCCGGTGCCCGGCGAAGGGGACAAAGAGGGTTAGATCGTTTCTATTCCGCCGCCCGGGCCGCGGGGAGAGCTGCGAGCAGGGCTACCGAGGTGCCCACCCAGCCGAACAGATGACCTTCGGATTGCATGGCGCGCATGGTGCCCTCATGCCATTCGCGCTCGAACGCGCCGCAGCAATCCTCCAAGGTCATGACGTAATAGCCCAGATCGACCGCCTCACGGATGGTGCCCTCGACGCAGCATTGCGTGGTCACGCCGCAAATCCACAGGTGAGTCGCGCCGCGGGCCTGGAATTGATCGTGAAGATCGGTGCTGCCGAAGGCCCCGAAGGTGGGCTTGTTGACCACAATCTCGCCGTCGGCCGGGGTCAGTTCGGGCAGGATCTGAAAACCCGGCTCACCCTCGGTGAGAATGCGGCCCATGGGGCCGGGAGTGCCGTATTCACCGCCCGCGTCGCGGCTTTGCTCGCGCACGGCTTGCGGCAGATTGGAAAGGTCCGGCTTGAAGCCGTAGCGGGTGTGGGCAATTGTCATGTCGTGCCCGCGCGCCGCGTTGAGCACGGCCCGAACCCGCGGCACACAGGCCTGCAGGGGCTTGAGATCGACATGCCCGCCGCCGCAGGCGCCCTCGTCGGCGACAAAGTCGTACTGCATGTCGACGATGAGCAACGCAGTCGTGGCGGCTTCAAAGGAGAAGTTGCGGTCCGCCCTGCAAGACACCTCGATCATGGCTGTTCCTCCCGTTGCGACCGGAGACAGCATAAAACCGACGGGCGGCAAGACGCAAATCAAGCCCTCGGCAGGCCGCATTCGCATATCCCCATGCAAATTTGGAATACCGCCTATTTGCCTTGGACCGGGCACGAGGCTAAACAGACAGGCAACGCCCCGCGCCAAGGGGGCGGCGGACCAACCCTCAATCAAGCTTCGGGACGAAACGCCATGGATGCCGTCGAACTGACCCGCCAATTGATCGCGATGGAAACCATAAACCCGCCGGGCAACGAGCGCGACTGCGCCCATTTCCTGGGCGAACTGATGGCCGCAGCCGGCTTCGAGGTGAGCTACCACGAGTTCGCCGAGGCCCGCACCACCGTGGTCGCCAAGATCGGCGGCACGGGCGAACAGGCGCGCAAGCCCCTGGGCTTTGCCGGCCATATCGACACGGTGCCGCTCGGCACCCGCGAATGGTCTGTCGACCCTTTTGCGGGCGAGATTGCCGAAGGCAAGCTCTACGGCCGGGGCGTCACCGACATGAAGGCGGGCATCGCCGCCTTTGCCGTCGCCGGCATCGAGTGCGCCGAGGCGCTGGGCGCCGGTGCGGGCGCGGTGCTGATCATGGCGGCCGGCGAGGAGACGGGCTGCGAGGGAACCATGCATCTGGCTCAGGCCGGGGATGCGATCGGCGAGGTCGGCGCGCTGGTTGTGGCCGAGCCCAGCTACAACATTCCGCGCGTCGGCCACAAGGGCGCGCTCTGGATGGAAATGAGCAGCGCGGGCAAGACCGCCCACGGCTCGATGCCCTGGGAAGGCGACAACGCGCTCTACAAGGCCTCACGCGCGGTCGGCAAACTCGAGGATTTCGACTTCAACGTCGCCCCCCACGTCTTTCTCGGCAGCAATTCCATCAATGTCGGCACCATGCATGCCGGCCAGAACGTGAATTCCGTGCCGGATTCGGCGAAATTCCGGGTCGACGTCCGCACCATCCCCGGCATGGACCACGGCGATATCCGCAAAACCTTGGCGGATTATCTGGGCGACGACGTTGCTGACGTCGCGCCATTCGTCGATGTCGGCGGGGTCTGGACCGATCCGGATCATTCTTGGGTTCAGCGGGTTTTCGACCTCGTTGCCCCCCATTTGGGTGAGCGCCCGGAGGTGGGCGCGCTGCCCTTCTTCACCGACGCGTCGGCGCTGACCCCGGCCTATGGCGGCGTGCCGACCCTGATCCTGGGACCGGGCGATACTCACATGGCTCATCAGACTGACGAATTCTGCATGGTCGAGCGAATCCCCCAGGCCGTCGCCATGTACAACGACATCATCGCCGACTGGCTCGCCGCTTAATCCATCCCCGCAGATCGTCGCGTGCGGGGCTTTGCCGGTTCCGTGAAGGTATCCCAGGGTTACATGAACGGGATTCAATGGATGGAGCGTGTGGGCTGTCGCTCCGCTCGGTCAGCCTGCACCCCGCCGTTTGCAGCGGCGCCGCGCGATACAACGCGACGGGCTCAGCGCTCCTTAATTCGCAGAAAGCCGTAATCGTCGACGGTGAGCTGTTGGCCGGGGTGAACCAGCGTGGTCGAACTTGGCTCTTCAACGATGAGAGGCCCGTCGGCCACGAACGCGGGTGGTAGCCGATCACGCTCGTAAACTGCCGCCTCGTGTTGCCCGTCTTCGCCGAAGTCAACCATGCGCGCGCCCTTGGCCGCGGCTTGCGCCGAACGCCCGGCAGCATCGAGGCGGACCAGTTTGGGACGCGCAACACGCGCCGTTGCTGTCAGGCGGTAGGTGACGAACTCGACGGGCGTATCGTCGAGCCGGAAGGTGTAGGTGCGCTCGTGAGCGGCATGGAAATCGTCGAGGATCGAGCCGACCGTGGCCTCGGCGAGGCTGACCGGGACGGCCACCGAATGCTCCTGCCCGAGATAGCGCAGATCGATCCGGGTTTCGCTCGAAAGCGCGCTCGCTTCGTGGCCGTCGGCCCGGAAATACTCCTGCGCCTCGGCCTCCAGCCCGGCAAAGAGATTGCGGATCCCTTCGATCGCGACATCCTCGGCACGACCCAGCGCGGTCTGCATGAAATCACGCCTGGGCTCCGTAGCCAACATGCCCCAGGCCGAAAACAGACCCGGGTGGATAGGGATGACCACTTCCTTCACGCCGAGCTCGCGGCCCAGCGGCGCCCCGTGCATCGCGCCGCCGCCGCCGCCCACCACGAGGGCGAAATCCCGCGGATCGTGACCGCGCTGGATCGAAACCAGCTTCAGCGCGTTGATCATGTTGGCGTCGACGGTGCGGATCACCGCGACGGCCGCCTCTTCGACGGAGCAGTCCAGACCGTCGGCGATACCCTGCATGGCGAGGCGCGCCTGGTTCTCGTCGAGGCGGAACTGGCCGTTGGCGAAATAATCCGGGTTGAGCACGCCGGTGATCAGCTTGGCGTCGGTCACGGTGGGCTCGGTACCGCCACGCCCGTAGCAGGCCGGCCCCGGGTCGGCGCCCGCGCTGACCGGCCCCACCTTCAGCAACCCTGCCTTGTCGAACCAGGCGATCGAGCCGCCGCCCGCCCCGATTTCCACGATATCGACCACGGGCACGCGGAGCGGATAGCCGAACTGGCTGCGGCTGTATTCCAGACGATATTCTGTGGTGACCTTGGGCTTGCCGCCCTCGATATCCGAGCATTTGGCCGTGGTGCCGCCAATGTCGAGATAGATCACGTTGGACAAGCCGCACAGCTCGCCGACCAGAGCGGCGCCGTTACACCCCGCCGCCGGTCCCGATTCCATGAGCGTGATCGGGTGTTCCTTCGCCCAGGCGAAGCTCGTCGTGCCGCCGTTCGACTGCATCGCGGAATAGGGGCAGGTAATGCCCGCCGCCGTGAGCGCCTGCTCGAGCTGGTCGAAATAGCGTTGCACGATGGGTTGCACATAGGCGTTGAACACCGTCGTGTTGGCCCGCTCGTACTCGCGCCATTCACGGGTGATCTCGTGCGACGCGGTGACCGCCACGCCGGGCAATTTTTCCCGCAGGTAAGCGGCGCAGGCCGCCTCGTGCTCGGGTGCGACGTAACTGTGCAGGAACTGGACGGCGATGGCCTCGACGGCCTCCGCCCGACAGCGCTCGACGACGGGGTCGAGCGATGCCGTATCGAGCGGTTCGAGCTCGTTGCCGGCGGCGTCGATCCGCTCGCGCGCCTCGAAGCGCAACAGCCGGGGCACGAAGGCCCGCTCCTTCTCGAAACGCAGATTGTAAAGGTCCGGGCGGTTGCCACGCTGGATTTCGAGCACGTCGCGAAACCCCGCGGTGGTGACCAATGCCGTCTTGACCCCCTTGCGCTCGGTGATAGCGTTGATCACCGTCGTGCCGCCATGGACGAAAAAGCTCACCTCGGCGGGATCGAGGGCAGCCAGCTCAATGGTATCGATGACGCCCTGCGTAAGCTCCGCAGGCGTGGTCAGCGATTTCGCCGTGATCAGCGCGCCGCTCGCCTCGTCGAAATAGACCAAATCCGTAAAGGTGCCACCGATGTCCGACGCGAGACGTCCCATCTCAAGCGCCCGCGCGAAGAGCCGCGGTTGCGGTCTCGTCGAGGCTTAGGCCGTCCGCGCTGAGTACGACGCCGTATTCCTCGCGCGCCTGTTCGGACGTGATGTAGTCGGCGCGAACCTCGGCGGCGACCTCCCCGGCCGGCCGGGTGAACGGGTCGCCGTAGCCCCCGCCGCCGCCGGTATACATGCAGATACGATCGCCCCGTTTCATGACGGTGGTGGGTGCGCGCGCGGCACGGCGCGTATCCTCGCCGACATGCAGTTCGAAAAAGTTGCACGAACCGCCGCGCCCATCCTCCAACGGCCAGGGCCGTTCGATCGAACGGCCATAGCTCGCCGAGAGCACCGTATCGTCGGCAAGAATTTCGTATTCGCGGACCGAGCCATAGCCACCCCGATAGCGTCCGGCACCAACGCCGCCGCTCACATTGAGCCCGTACTGATGGACCCGTACCGGGAATTTCGCCTCCAGCAGCTCGATGGAATAGTTGAAGGTGTCGCCGTTGGTGATCGCGCTGGTGACGCAGTTGCCGTCGCGCTCGTCGGTGGCGCCCCAGCCGACCATACTGGGCTCGATCATCACCCACGGCTCACGCGTCTCGCCCTGCACACCGCCCAGCACGGTGACGCACAGGCTGTTGGCGCTGCCCGCGCTGACCCGGTCGGGCACGATCGGGGCCAGCGCCTTCCAGGCGAGCTCGGAGGCCTGGCCGGTGCCCTCGTAATACCATCCGGTCGGCGCCGGCTTGGTCGCGGTGAAGCACAACCCGTCGGGGGCGACCACCTCGAGGGGACGGAAATAACCCTCGTTCGACGGGCCCTGGGGGTCGATGATCGCCTTGAACACGGTTTTCACCGCCGAGATCAGCGCGCCGCGCGAGCAGTTCACGGGTCCGGCGAGCTGGGGTGCGCATTTCGAGTAGTCGAAGCTGATCGCATCGCCTTTGACCGTCACCGAGACGTGGGTGGGAAAACGTTCCTCGGTGATGCCGTCTCCGTCGATCCAGTCGCTTGCCTCATAGGTGCCGTCGGGCAACGCCGCCACGGCCGCGCGGCTGACCGTCTCGCTGGTCTGCAGCACATGCTGGAAGGTCGCCTGCACCGCGTCGGCGCCGTAGCGCTCGCACAGCTCGAACACGCGGCGCTCGGCGATGCGCACCGCGGCGAGCGATGCGTTGAGATCGCCCAGCGCCATCTTGGGCAGGCGCACATTGGCGGCAATCATGTCGAAGATGTCTTCCTGGCGGACGTCCTCGCGATAGAGGTAGACGCCGGGAAAACAAATCCCCTCCTGGAAAATCTCAGTCGAATCGGCGGGCAGCGAGCCTGGTGCCTTGCCGCCCACGTCGGTCCAGTGCGAGATCGAGATGGAAAAGGCGAAGAGCTCGCCCTCGCGAAAGATCGGCTTGATGACGCCCACGTCGTTGTAATGAGTACCGCCGGCATAGGGGTTGTTCAGCATGTAGATATCACCCGGCCGCATGCGTCCGGCGAACTTCTCCATGATGTGGTTCACCTGGATCGCAAAGGTGCCGGTAAACACGGTAATCCCGTTGGTCTGGGAGATCAGCTGACCCTCGGGATCGCACACGCCGCAGGCAAAATCGAGCACCTCGTAGATCACCGGGCTCATGGAGCTGCGCTTGAGCACGACGCCCATCTCGTCCGCCGTCGCAAGCAGTTTGCCGCGAATGATCTCGAGGGTGATGCTGTCGGTGCCGCCCGCCGACGCCGCGGATGTGTTCGCCATGATCCTGTCTCCCCGCTCCGCTCTCGGGAGCGTGTTTTAAGCCGCCAAGCGGCTCCCAACCGGTATGAAAGCCTGCCAGCCCGATAAATACAATTCCCCCGAACGACACTTCGAGAATTCCGAATGCGGGCAGCCGGGCTGCCACAGGTGCGCCAACCTCCACCTTAGCGTCGAATTATCGGAATGGATCTCCCAGCCTTGCCCGGTTCAGGCTGTTGCGGAATGGCGAGTGCGGTCTAGGATAGGCTGCACAACATGGAGGGAGAGGCGCCATGACAAGCAAGGTATTTCCGAAAGAAGAATACGAGGCCCGGTGGGCGAAGGTTCAGGGCGAGATGAAGCGTCGGGGCTACGAGACGGCGGTAATCTGGTCGCGCGGCGCCAGCTCCTACGACCGCTGCTCGAACCTGCTCTGGCTGGTCAATCACTATTCCGGTCACCCGGGCCAGACCCCAGACAACAACCTGTGGCAGGGCCGCGGGCACAACGCCGTGATCATGCAGGCGGGCCAGGAGCCCGAGCTGCATAACGACGAGCTGCTTGATCCCGCCGACTGGCTCGCCACCGACAACTGGCAGTGGCACCAAAACCCAATCAAGGGTACCGCGGATGCGCTGAACGAGAAGGGCGTGACCGGCCGGGTCGCCATCGTCGGCACAGATTTTCTGCCCTGCAAATACATGGACTGGTTGCGCGAATGGTGTCCCAAGATCGAATGGTGCCCGGAGGACGATCTCGTCAAATCGGTCCAGCACGTCAAGACCGAGCGCGAGCTCGAGGTCTTCCGCGAGGCGGGCTACATCTCGACCCGCGCGCTTAATCTGATGATGGAGGCCCTGCTCGTGGGCAAGACCGAGGCGGAGGCTGGCGCGCTCGGCGCGGCCGAGGTGGTCCGCGGCGGCGGCGTGCCCGACATCATTCGCATCTCCCACGGCACCGGCAACGAGATGAACAATTTTAGCCGTTATCCCCTGACCGGTGCGGATCCGGATTCGGCGCCCAAGGAGGGCGACTTCGTGCGCGCCTGGATTATGGGGCCGATGCGCCACGGCTACTATCTCGATCCGGGCCGATCCGCCGTGTGCGGGCGCAAGCCCAGCAACTCCCAACGCGAACTGCTCGAAGCCTGCATGAGCATCGTGACCGGCGTAATGGAAAAGATCCGCCCGGGAGTCTCGCCCCACGAACTTGCCCGCGAAGGCGACCGGCTGACCAAGGAAGCCGGCGGCGACGACACGGTGGATCAGGCGGGCCTGCAATGGCCGCTCTACGGCCACCTCTGCGACATGATGTTCGAAAACCCCATGTACGGGCTCTCGACCTGCAAGGAGGACGAGCTAATTCTGGAAAACATGGTCTGCAGCTCGGAGGCCTTCCTCGCCTGGGAGGGCGTCGGCGCGGTGGGTTTCGAAGAGAACCTGATCGTCAAGAAGGACGGCGTCGAGGTCATCACCACCTCGCCCATCTACTGGGAATAACGCGCGTCACGAAGCAAAAGGACTGCCATATTGCATAGCACCGGGAATGGGAATGGATCGGCCACGAACGGATCGCTCGACGCGTTGACGGCGGCGATGCGCGCGGTGGCGGATCGTCCGCTCGAGCGCGCGGTTTCGTTTCCGGCCGGAACCTATGTTTCCGAGGAACTGGCCGAACGGGAAATCGAACGGATCTTCCGGAAAGACTGGATCTGCCTGGGCCGGGCCAACGAAGTGGCGAAGCCCGGCGATTACATCACCAGCGAGGTCGCGGGCCAGCCGATCGTGACCACCTGCAACAAGAAGGGCGCGATTCAGAGCTTCGCGAACGTGTGCCGGCATCGCTCGCGCCTCGTCGCGGACGGGGAAGGAAATGCGTCGAAGCTTGTCTGCCCGTTCCACGGCTGGTGCTACGACCTCGACGGCCGGCTTTCCAGCGCGCCCCGGATGAAGGGTGCCGAGGACTTCGACAAGAGGTATTACCGCCTGCCCCCGATCCGCACGGACATCTGGGAAGGCTGGATCTACGTGACGCTTGACGAAGACGCGCCGCCGCTTGCGGAGCGTTTCGCGCTGGCCGCCGAAAAGACCCGGAACTACCGGATGGCGGAGTATACGACCCTGTTCCGCGCCGACGAGGTGCGCGAGACGAACTGGAAGCTCTTCATGGAGAACTTCATGGAACCCTACCACGTCCAGATGACCCATGAAGGCTCGACGAATATGTACCGCGCGGACAGCAACATCGGGATCGACTTGTTCCCGGGCGAGGCACCTTTTTTGAGCTATCACTACGAAGAATGGGGAGGCGGTTTTGCCGAGAACGCCAAGAAGCTGGCCCCAGGTTTAACAAATTTCGAGGCCACCCGCGCCGTGCTGATCGGCAATTTTCCGTCTCATGTCTACGCTGTCTTTCCGGGCGGACACATGCTCTGGATGAGCCTTCATCCCGAGGGAGCGAGCCGGGTACGGATGCGCTGGGGTGTTGCGCTCGCACCGGGGTATCTGGAACTCACGGGCGAAAATCCCGCCGAAATCCGCGCCGTCTATGAAACACTCAACGCCGAAGACAAATCGATGATCGAACCCCAGTACCGGGGTTATGCCTCGCCGACGCCGGGCACCGGTCAGCTCTCGCCCCTCGAAGCACCGATTTGGGAGTTCAGCCGCTACCTCGCCGGCCGGCTCTGCGGCTAGAGGGTCGTCCATTTTGAAACTTTCGAAATCGTAAAAGGATGGCTGAACCATGGGCGAAACGATCACAATTCCTGCCGGGCACGGCAAGGCCACGCGGCTCGCCACCGGACAAAGCGTCAAGCTCATCAATACGTCGGGCCATCAGGTGGTGGATACTTGGGCGCTCAACGCCTACGACCTCGCTGAATATATGTGCATGACCTCGACCCGCGTCTGGAACACCCGGCTCAACCCGATCACGGGCGACACTCTGGTGACGCTGAAGCGGCGCCCGGTCCTGACCATCGTCGAGGACACGACGCCGGGGATTCACGACAGCTTCATGGCGGCCTGCGACGAGCACCGCTACTACCTGCTGGGCTTCGAAAGCTATCACCGCAACTGCCAGAACAATATGATCGAGGGCCTCCAGGAGTTGGGCGTAACCCCGCCCATCCCGATTCCCGGCTCGTACAACGTGTTCATGAATATCCCCGTGCTCGAAGATCGCAATTCGGTTGATTTCCGCCCGACACAGTGCGAACCCGGCAGCTTTATTACCTTTCGCGCCGAGATGGACTGCTACGTCGCGTTTTCGGCCTGCCCGCAAGACGTCCTGCCGATTCACGGCGAGGGCGGCGCGCCGCCGACCGACGCCCATTTCGAGGTGCTGAACTAAGACCCGTGCAGGGCTTATGGCGGCAAGGAGGAACCATGGACGTTCATGTCAAACCCGATGAAGGGCTGGAGTACGATACCGGCCGGCACGACCGCGCCAAGCTCGGTTTCGTGGTTCTCGCCATGGAGCAAACGGTCGAAGACGATGTGTTCGCCATGAGCCCGCCGGGCGTCGGCGTGCATTTCACCCGGATCGCCATGTCGAACGACGCGACCGTCGAGACCCTTGCGGCGATGGAGCCCGACATCGAACAGGTTGCAAGCCTGCTGCTGCCCGATGCGAAACTCGACACGCTCTGCTACACCTGCAACAGCGGCACCATGGTGATCGGCGAGGATAAGGTCATGGCGACGCTCAGGCGCGCTAGTCCCGAAGCACAGCCGACCACCGTGATGACCGGCGTGTGGCGTGCGCTCAAGGCGCTTGGCGCAAAGAGGATCGCGGTGGCCACGCCCTATGCCGGCCAAGTGAATGATTTCGTGCGCAGCTTCCTGGAGGGCCACGGCTTCGAGATCGTCTCGTTCAAGGCCATGGAGATCGTTCAGAATTCCGATATCGACCGGGTCACGCCGGCCTCGATTCGCGACTTCGCGAGCGCGGCGGATCACGCCGACGCCGACGCGCTTTTCGTCTGCTGCGGGGCGCTCCGGGCGCTCGACGTGGTCGATGAGCTGGAGAAACGGGTGGCCAAGCCCGTGGTCGCCAGCAATCAGGCGATGATGTGGGACTGCCTGCGCTTGGCGGGCATCGACGATGTGCTCACGGGCTACGGCCGGCTGCTCACCCTGCCCCGCTGACGAATCTAGCGTCTGGTCAGGGTCTCGACCATGGTCTTCGGCCAACCGGCCATCACCCCCCCGTCGGCGACGATGGAGGCGCCCGTGACGTAGACGCTGTCGGGTGCGGCGAGGAAGTGATAGACGGGCGCGATCTCCTCGGGCTCGGCGGCGCGGCCCAGGGGCGCCTGCAGCTCGGTCATCCGGGTTTCCGGTTCGCCGGGCACTTCCGTGACCACCGGCGTGCGAACAACCCCCGGACAGACGCAATTGACCCGGATGCCGCGCGGCCCCAGTTCAATCGCCGAAGCCTGGGTGAGATGGATCACCGCCCCCTTGGTCGCTCCGTAGCGGCCGTAACCCGGCTGAGCGGCGAGACCCGAAATCGACGCGGTGTTGATGATCGAGGCGCCGTCGGGCATGTGCTGGGGTGCATGCTTGAGGCCGTAGAAGACCCCGTTGACGTTGATCTGGAAGGTGCGTGTGAACTCCTCGGCGTCGTCCACGGTCAGATCCTTGTCTAGAGGCTGATGCGCCGCGTTGTTGACCAGGATGTCGATCCGGCCGTGCTTCGCCGCGACACTTTCGAGCATGGCCGCAACCTGCGCTTCGTCGGAGACGTCGGCCTTTATGAAATCACCACCGAGCTTTTCCGCGAGCGCGCTGGCGTCGTTCCAGTCGACCAGCGTGACCTTCGCCCCGGCGGCGGCAAAGCGCTCGGCGATCGCCTGACCCAAGCCGCGCGCCGATCCGGTGACCACGGCAACCTTGCCCTCGATGGAAAACAGGCCGGTCATGAAATTTCTCCCTCTGAGCGTCGCCCGATGCTGTGACGGCGGGCAGTCTAGCAGAGGCGGCGGGGCGGTCTAGTCCCGCAGGCTGGCACCGGTCGCCTTGGCCACGGCCGTGACGATTTTACCGCCGATGGCCTCAATCTCGGCGTCCGCGAAGGTATGGTCCGTCGGCTGAAGGCGCACTGCGACGGCAAGGCTCTTCTTGCCCTCGGCCACGCCCTCGCCACGATAAACGTCAAACAGCCGGACCTCGCCGATCAGGGTCCTTTCCGCGCCCTTTGCCGCGCGCAATACCGCCTCGGCGGTCACCGCCTCGTCGACCACAAAGGCGAAATCGCGCTCCACCGCCGGAAGATCCGAGGCCCGGAGCGCCGGCCGGGCGCGCCCGCTTTTCCTGCCCTTGGGTTTCGGCAGCGCGTCGAGCATCAATTCGAAGCCCACGACGGGCCCGTCGAGATCGAGCGCGCTCAGCACCGCCGGGTGAAGCTCGCCGAAATTGGCCATCACATTGGGCCCAAGCGCAAGCACGCCGGAGCGCCCGGGGTGATACCAGCCGGGGGCCTCGGCGCGGCTCTGCAAACCGTCGACTGCAAGTCCGCAAACCTGTAACGCGGCCAGCGCGTCGGCTTTGGCGTCGAAAGCGTCGAGCGCGCGTCGCTCGCCCGCCCAGTGACGCGGACCCGACCAGCCGCGCCGCAACCCCGCCGCGACGCGTGATTCATCCTCGGGCGCGTCGCCGGCGAATTGGGGTCCGACTTCGAACAGACCGATATTCTCGCGCCCGCGGGCAACATTCTGGGCAACACCGCGTATCAGGGTGGGCAGGATTGACGGGCGCATGACATCGAGATCGGCGCTGATCGGATTGGCCAAGCGCAGACTGTCGGGCACGCCGCCGAACAACGCGGCATCACTATTCGAGGTAAACGACCAGGTCACCGTCTCGCTCAGGCCCCGGGCCGCGAGGGCATGCTTGATCCGGCTGACACGCTGCAAGGCCAGGTCGATCGCCGCTACCGGTGGGCCCGAAGGGCGGTGCAGTGAGACCGCCGGGATCTTGTCGTAACCGTGAATCCGGAGCAAATCCTCGACAAGGTCAGCGGGCCGCGCCACATCGCCGCGCCACGACGGCGGCTCGACCACCAACTCGCGCGAGCCCAGCTCGTCGATCCGGTAACCCAGCGCCAGCAGAATGCGCCCCGCTTCACTTTCTTCCATTTCGACCCCGCCCACGCGCGCGACATGCGAGGTGTCGAAGGCGATCTGCCGGCTCCACTCCGGAACATCACCCGCCACCAGAAGCTCGCTGGCCTCGCCGCCGCACAGCTCGAGAATCAACCGGGTGCCGATCTCGGCTCCCGGAATGGCAAAGGCCGGGTCCACCCCGCGTTCAAAGCGGTAACGCGCGTCGGACTCGATACCGAGAGTGCGTCCCGTGCGTGCCGTGCGCGCAGGATCGAACAGGGCGATTTCGAGCAGCACGTCCGTCGTGCTCTCGGTACAACCCGTCGATTCGCCGCCCATCACGCCGGCGATCGAGAGCAGGCCCGATTCGTCGCCGATCCCGGTCATCTTGTCGTCGAGGGTGTAATCCTTGCCGTCGAGCGCGTGGATCGTCTGGCCGCCACACCCCGTGCGCACCCACAAATCGCCCTTGATCCGACCCGCGTCGAAGACATGGGCCGGGCGGCCGAGGCCGATCGTGAGGTAGTTCGTGATATCGACCAGCGCGGAGATTGGCCTCAGGCCCACCGAGAGCAGGCGTTCCTGCAGCCAGGCCGGGCTCGGCCCGTTGGTCACGCCGCGCACCAGGCGGGCCACGAACAGCGGGCAGGCGCCGGCATGGTCCGGGGCGAACTCAAGCTTGAGCGTGACCGGGCTCTTGAACGTGCCGGGCACCGGGGCGGTATCGAGGCCCTTGAGACTGCCAAGGCCGGCCGCGGCCAGATCGCGGGCGATGCCATGCACCCCGAGGCAATCCGCCCGATTCGGGGTGACCTGGATCTCGATTACCGGATCGTCCAGCCCCATCACGCCGGCGAAGGGCGCTCCGAGGGGCGCGTCATCAGGCAGTTCGATGATGCTGTCGTGATCGTCCGAAAGCCCCATCTCGCGTTCCGAACACAGCATGCCGTTGCTTTCAACACCGCGGATCTCGCTCTTCTTGAGTTTGAGCCCGGTGCCCGGTATCACCGTGCCCGACATCGCGAACACGCCCTTCATGCCGGCCCGCGCGTTGGGCGCGCCGCACACCACCTGCAGGGTCTCCGAGCCGGTATCGACGATGCAGACCCGAAGCTTGTCGGCGTCGGGATGGGGATCGGCGGAAATCACCGAGGCCACCGTAAAGGGCGCCAGGACGGCCGTCCGGTCAACCACCTGCTCAACCTCGAGGCCGAGCGCCGTTAAACGCTCCGCGATCTCGTCGATCGACGCGTCGGTCTCCAGATACTGCTTGAGCCAGGAGAGAGTGAACCTCATCGCGCCAAGCCTCCGGCCAGGCTGGGCACATCGAAGGCGGAAAAGCCGTAGTGACGCAACCAGCGCAAATCGGAATCGAAGAATGTGCGCAGGTCGGGGATGCCGTATTTAAGCATCGCGACGCGCTCGATGCCGAGACCGAAGGCGAAGCCCTGAAATTCGGTGGCATCGACGCCGACATTTTCGAGCACGTTGGGATGGACCATGCCGCAGCCCAGGATCTCGAGCCAGTCGCCGCCCTCACCGATCTTCAGCTCGCCGCCTTCGCGCGAACAGGCAACATCCATCTCGGCCGACGGCTCGGTGAAGGGGAAAAACGAGGGGCGAAAACGCACCGGTACGTCGCCGGCCCCGAAGAAGGTCCGGGCAAAGTCGATCAGACAGCCTTTGAGATGGCCCATATGGGTCACCCGGTCGACCAGCAGCCCTTCGATCTGATGGAACATCGGTGTGTGGGTGATGTCGGAATCACAGCGATAGGTCCGCCCCGGCGCGATGATGCGGTAGGGCGGTGGTCCAGCCTGCATAGTGCGAATTTGAACCGGCGAGGTGTGGGTGCGCAGCACCTTGCGCGTACCGTCCTCGGCCTCGGGCAGATAAAAGGTGTCGTGCATCTGTCGCGCCGGATGCTCGGGTGGAATGTTGAGCGCCGTGAAATTGTGGAAGTCGTCCTCGATGTCGGGGCCTTCCACGACCGAGAACCCCATGTCGGCGAAGATCGCGACGAGCTCGTCGGTCACTTGCGTAATGGGATGGATGGTTCCGGGGGTCTCGGGACGCGCCGGCTGGGTCACGTCAATCACCTCCGTCGCGAGGCGGGCATCGAGAGCGCCCAATTTCAGCCCGACGCGGCGGGCATCGATTGCTTCGAACAGTTCGGCCTTGAGCGTATTGAGATTCTGGCCCGCCGCCTTGCGCTCGTCGGGGTCGAGCCCTCCCAGTCCTTTCATCAGGAGCGAGACGCGACCCTTCTTGCCCAGTTCGGCCACACGCACGGTTTCAAGCGCTGCCTCGTCGTTGGCAGCCGCTATGTCGTCGAGAATCTCGGCACGAAGCTGGTTGAGATCGTCCATGTCCCTCCCCCCCCGAAAGGCGGGTCGGTGAGCCGCCGGCTCAGGTGCCCGCGGCGAGTGCAGCCTGGGCTTTGGCGACCAACTCCTTGAACGCCGCCGGCTCGCGTACGGCAAGGTCGGCCAGCACCTTGCGATCGATCTCCACCCCGGCCTTCGACAGGCCGTTAATAAATTTCGCGTATGTCAGGCCATGCTCGCGGGCGGCGGCGTTGATCCGCTGGATCCACAAGGCGCGAAAACTGCGCTTGCGGTTACGCCTGTCCCGATAGGCGTATTGCAGCCCTTTTTCGACTCGCTCGATACCGATGCGGACGGTGTTCTTCGCGCGTCCCCGGTAGCCGCTCGCCCGGGAGAGAACCTTTTTGTGGCGGGCGTGCTTGGTGACGCCCCGTTTGACCCGTGCCATGGCGTCCCTTCCTTACCGGTGATAGGGCAAATATTTAAGGACGATACGCTGATCCGACGGAGCCATGACCGAAGCCCGCCGATGGGCGCGCTTTACCTTTTTTGCCTTCTTGGCGAGGAAATGATTGTGACCGGCATGATTGCGCACAAGCTTGCCCGTTCCCGTGACGCGGAAACGCTTCTTGGCGCCGCTCTTGCTCTTGAGCTTAGGCATTTTGTCGACCTCCTGTCCCGCCGAAGCAGGCAACTGAGACACGCGGGACGGCTGGGCATGCCTTGGGCCGGACCGTCCAATTGAGAAGGCCGGGTTATAGCGAGGGAAGGTCGGGAATGCAAGGGTTGCACGCGAATCGTGCGCGCGCAGCTGGTATGACGGAACAAACCGTCAGGCGTCTTCTTCGACGGGTACGCCGACCCGCAGCCAGTGGGTGATGCGCTGGCGCAGGCGATCGGGAGTAAACGGCTTGATCACGTAGTCGTTGCCCTGCGAGCCCAGGCCGCGCGCCACGTCCTCAGGGCTATTGAGCGCGGTCAGAAAGATAATCGGCGCGCGCAGCATGGGAAATTCCTGGCGGATCCGGCGGCACGCCTCGTAGCCGTCCATCTCCGGCATCATGACGTCGAGCAGAATGAGCTTCGGGTTGACGCGATAGAGCAGGCGAAGCGCGTCGGCGCCGTTGGTCGCACCGAGAAAGGTGTGCCCCATGACTTCCACGACTTCCCGGATCAGCCGCATGTTCACGGCATCGTCGTCGACGCCCAAAATGAGGGATCCGGTCCGGGCTGCGGGGCTTTCACTTTGCACGTCTTAACATCCCTGTCAGATGGACCTTGCCGTAATAGGCACCGAATTGCTCTAAAGAGCGCGTCCGGCAACCCACTAACCACTCGGCAACGCTAGCGGCCAAAGGTTAAAGAGTTCGAAATCATCGTTAAGAAATTCGAGCTGAATTTCGAATTATCCGTGAGTCACGGAAACCCGAGGCTACGACAGGCTCGACCGGCTATTTCCGCGCAACCACCATGGTCATCTGGCGACCTTCAAGCTTGGGCATCTGCTCGACCTTGGCCAAGCCCTCCAGATCTTCCTCCACCCGCTTGAGAACGTCCATGCCGCGCTCCTGATGAGCCATTTCTCGACCGCGGAAGCGCAGGGTAACCTTGACCTTGTCACCATCGTTAAGAAATCGGACGATGTTGCGCATCTTGACCTGGTAGTCCGCCGTCTCGATGCCCGGACGCATCTTGATCTCCTTGACGTCGATGGTTTTTTGTTTCTTGCGGGCTTCGTTGGCGCGCTTCTGGGCCTCATACTTGAAGCGGCCGTAATCCATGATCTTGCACACCGGCGGCGCGGCGTTGGGTGAAATCTCAACGAGGTCGAGGCCGACATTGTCGGCCATGCCGATCGCCTCCTCGGTGTCGACCACTCCACGATTTTCCCCGGTTTCATCGATGAGCCGCACTTGCGGTGTGGTGATGAATTCATTGGCGCGCGGTCCCTCGCGTGAGGGGGGCACCGTCGACGTATGTCTAACTATCCAACCAACTCCTTTTCCATTGAGGCGTGAAGCTCTCGCTGGCTCGCATCACGTCGCGGGGCCCGCTGCTTCGCGGACAAGAATATCGACCGCCTCATCGAGCGCAAGCGATTCTTGGTCCTTGGCTCCCAGGCGACGCAGCGAAACGCTGCGCTCGTCGGCCTCGCGTTTTCCAATCGCAAGGATAACCGGCACCTTGACCACGGAATGACGACGCACCTTGTAGCCGATTTTTTCATTGTCGCTATCGAGCACGACGCGCAACCCCGCGCGGCCCAGACGGTCCGAGACTTCACGGGCGTAAGCGTTGCTCTCGTCGGTGATCGTCGCAACGACGACCTGGATCGGCGCCAGCCAGAGCGGAAACTTGCCCGCGTAATGCTCGATCAGGATTCCCGTAAAGCGTTCGAGCGAGCCCAATATCGTCCGATGGAGCATGACGGGGCGATGTTTCGCACCATCCTCGCCCACGTAGGACGCGTCGAGCCGCTCGGGCAGCACGAAGTCGACCTGAAGCGTGCCGCATTGCCATTCGCGACCGATAACGTCGCGCAGCACGAACTCGAGCTTGGGGCCGTAGAACGCGCCTTCGCCGGGATTGAGCGAATAGTCGAGCCCCGCCTCCTCGCAGGCTTTCTTCAAGGCCGCTTCGGCGCGGTCCCAGACCTCGTCGCTGCCCGCGCGAACCTCGGGCCGGTCCGCGAACTTGACATGGACGTCCTCAAAGCCGAGATCCGCATAGATCGAGCGCAGAAGATCGCAAAACTCCTTGGTCTCCGGCGTGATCTGATCCTCGGTGCAGAAAATATGGGCATCGTCCTGGGTAAAGGCACGAACCCGCATCAGGCCGTGCAGCGCGCCCGAGGGTTCGTTGCGCATGCAGGCACCGAACTCGGCCATACGCAGCGGCAGGTCGCGATAGCTTTTCACTCCCTGACGAAAAATCTGGACGTGGCAAGGACAGTTCATCGGCTTGAGCGCAAGAACCCGGTCCTCGGACACTGCGGTGAACATGTGCTCGCGGAATTTCTCCCAATGGCCGGAGTCCTCCCACAACGCGCGGTCGACGAGCTGTGGCGTGTTGACCTCGACATATCCGGCGTCGGTCAGACGACGCCGGACGTAGTCCTCGAGAATCAGGTAGAGCGTCCAGCCCTTGGGATGCCAGAACACCGAGCCTGCCGCCTCTTCCTGGAAATGGAACAGTTCCAACTCGCGGCCCAGCCTCCTGTGATCGCGCTTCTCCGCCTCTTCAAGACGGGTCAGGTAGGCCTTGAGCTGTTTTTCATCGGGCCAGGCAGTGCCGTAGATTCGCTGGAGCATCTCGTTGCGGGAATCACCTCGCCAGTAAGCACCGGCCAGCTTGAGAAGCTTGAACGTGCCCACTCGACCTGTCGAAGGCAAATGCGGTCCTCGGCACAGATCGACGAACGCGCCCTGGCGATAGAGCGTGATCGCCTCGTCGACCGGCAGGTCGGCAATGATTTCTGCCTTGTAATGCTCTCCGATACTCTTGAAATACTCGATCGCCTTGTCGCGCTCCCAGACTTCACGCTCGATCGCTTCATCGCGTTTTACGATTTCGCGCATCCGCTCCTCGAGAGTTTCAAGGTCATCGGGCGTAAACGGCTCGTCGCGGGCAAAATCGTAGTAGAAGCCATTCGCGATCGCGGGGCCAATAGTTACCTGGACCTCGGGGAACACCTCCTTGGCAGCTTCCGCGAGGATATGCGCCGAGTCGTGACGCAGCAATTCGAGCCCGTCCTCGTCCTTTACGGTGATGATTTCGATGGCGGCATCGCTCTCGATAGCACGCGCGAGATCCCACAGCGCACCGTCCACGCGCACGGCCAACGCGGCCTTTGCAAGGCCGGGACCGATCGCTGCCGCGATCTCCGCACCCGTTACGGGACCGTCAAACGACTTCGTGCTGCCGTCGGGAAGTGTTATCGCGACCATGTCCTGAATATTTGCCCGGCTATGGTTAACAAAGATTAAGGAGCCGGCACTCTAGCGTCAGGCTACCCTCTGTCAACGCCCGCTCCCCGTGCCGTCGCGCCGCGGTATCCTGTGCTCAACTTTATCCACCGACAGCGCCGCCAGGTCATCGACGCGGATCAGTTCAACTGCCGGGCCTCGCGGACGGCTGAGCACGGGATCGGACTCGCTTGAAAACAGCACGAGGGCCGGACAGCCGACCGCCGCAAGCAAATGCATAGGCCCGGTGTCATTGCCGACCGCCGCCTCGGCGCGCCGCGCAAGACCCGCAATCTCGGCAAAGCCGGTGCGCCCTGCGAGGCTGACGACGCCCGGCACCTGATCGATAAGGGCGTCAAGAACGTCGCGTTCCGTCTCAGTCCCAAGCAGCACGGGCTGAATGCCGCGGGCCAAAAGCCGGCGTGCGAGTTCGCCATACGCGGATACGGACCAACGCTTGGCGGGGCGATGGGCGGCGCCGCCCGGAACCAGCAACACGAACGGCTCGTCCAGAGCAAACGGGGCAATATCGGCATCGAGCCAGGCGACGTCGGGCCTTGGCACCTCCGCGATACCCGCCATCGCGAGCTGCTCGGCCTGGCGCTCAACGGTATGCATCCGGTCCCGCCCGGAATTAGCATGCGGGTGCGAGCAGCCGGGCGCGATACCTGACCATTCGGGCCGTTGGGTGCGCGAAAACAGGCGAAAATAGGCTGACGAGCGGTCGGAGGTTTGGAGATCATAGACCCGCGAGAATTTCGCCGCCCGCAACCGCCGGCGAAACGCCAACCACGCCCCGACCTGAAACAACGACGGGCGGGGATCGGTCCAGATTTCACCGAACCAGCCGCTCATTTGGGCGAGCTCGGCATAGGGCGCTGTTGTCAGCAGGGTAATGTGGTCGGCGGCATGATGACGCCGAATCGCCTGGAATGGCCCGAGGGCGAGAACCACGTCCCCCAGCGCACCGAGCTTTATGACGAGGATTCGCGTCACGCCGACGGGGCCGCGCTGCGCGGTACGCGAGGGTTGAGTAGTTCGCGGTAGACCTCGAGGGTGCGGGCGCACATGGTCTCAACCGTGTAGCTCGCACGCACATGTTCGATCGATTGATCGGCCATGCGGGTCCGAGCTTCGGGATCGAGGTCGAGAGCGCGAGCGAGCCCTTGCGCCAGCTCGTCGACCGAGCCTGGCGTCACGAGCCAGCCGGTCTCGCCGGGAATCACCGTTTCGCAGGCACCACCGTGGTTGGTGGCGACCACCGGCCGGCCCATGGCTTGGGCCTCGATGATCGTGCGGCCGAAAGATTCCGGCTTGATTGACGCCGAGATCACGACATCGGCCAGCATATACGCGGCCGGCATGTCGGCGCACACCCCGACGATGCGGACTGCTCCTGCCAGGCCCGACGCCACGATCCGCGCTTCGAGTCGCTCGCGCACGCCACCATGCTGCAGCTCCTCACCGACCAGGATGCAGTAAGCATCGTCCCTCGCCAGCTTCGCCATGGCGTCGATCATGATCTCCTGACCCTTCCACGAACTCAGCCTGCCGGGCAGCATGACGACGAAAGCACCATCCGGCAGCCGCCAACTGTTGGCCAGCGTCGCGATACGATCCTGGCTGACCGCGGTGGGATCGAACTTGGTGATATCGACCCCGCGCGGGATCAAGCGCAGGCGGTCGGTGTCCGCGTCGTAACGCTCGATGACGTGGTGACGGATGAACTGCGAGGTGATGATCACCCGCTCGCCGCGAAGCATGACCGAATTGTAGAGGCGCTTGGTCTCGCCGCCGCCGAAATAGGTGCCGTGATAGGTTGTGAGAAACCGCACGCTTGTTCGCCGCGTGGCAAACAGGCCGCTCCAGGCGGGCGCGCGGGAACGGGCATGAACGATATCGATGCCCTCGGCGCGGATCAGCGCAGCCAGGCGTTTGATGTTGGCATAGATGACAAAGGGGTTTTTGCTCTGCAACGGCAACCTGATATGCCGTCCGCCGATCCGCTTCAAACTGTGCTCAAGCCTGCCGCCGGCGGAGGCGACCAACGGGGTCCAGCCAGCACCGGCAATCGCTGCAGCGATTTCAAGTGTGCCGCGCTCGACACCGCCAGATTCGAACCGCGGAAGGATCTGAAGCACGACCGGTGGGCGCGTTTCCGCGACCCCGTCCGTCATGCTATATTCGGACGTCTCCGACGCCCACCAACCGGCCCGATCACCCGACCGTCCTTGTCATGCCGCACCGCACGTCCGCCAACTCCCAGGTGAGTTCGCTCCGCCGCCTCGCACGCGGCGACGGAAGCAACATCGCCTACCATGCTTCTCCCGGCAAGTCACCCGGCGTCGTGTTCCTGGGCGGCTTCATGTCGGATATGACCGGCACCAAGGCGGTCGCGCTGGAGGCTCACTGTCGGGCACAGGCCCGCGCCTTTGTCCGGTTCGACTATCAGGGCCATGGCGCCTCGAGCGGCGAGTTTCTCGACGGCACAATCGGCTGCTGGGCAGCAGATGCCATTGACGTGCTGGATACACTGACCGACGGTCCACAGGTTTTGGTCGGTTCGAGCATGGGGGGCTGGATCATGTTGCTCGCTGCGCTGGAACGTCCTGGCCGTGTAAGCGGCCTGCTTGGGATCGCGCCGGCCCCCGATTTCACCGAGGATCTCATGTGGCGTGACTTCGACGCCGAAACCCGCGACGCCCTGTTGCGCGACGGCATGGTCGAATTGCCTTCCGACTACGACGACGGCCCATATCTTATTGCCCGCGGGTTGATCGAGGAGGCCCGAGCCCATCTGCTGCTGCGCGCGTCCATCGCACTCACCTGCCCGGTACGTCTGATCCAGGGCATGGCGGACGATGCGGTGCCGTGGGAGACGTCGATTCGCTTGGCCGAAGCGCTGCAGAGCACGGACGTGACGGTAAGCCTGATCAAGCATGCAGGACACCGGCTCTCGGAGCCGTCCGAGATCGCCTGGATCACGGCTGCGCTCGACGGGCTAACCGGCACAACAATTTGAGCCGTCCGACACACGCCATGCCCCCATCCCCGACTCACAAGGACCTCACTCGCGCAAGCGTCGTCGCCATTCTCCTGGCTGCCCTGGCTGGTGTGCTTGTTCATTATTCCGACGCCAGCAACAACGGCGGTCCTCACCCGCTCGCGACGTTGAGCGCCAGTGGCGACGGCCGTGCGGTGCCGGATATTCTTTTCCTCGACAACCCCGCCGCGCCCCCGCTGCAGGACTTCGACATCGAATCGGGCGCCTCGATCGACCTATCGAAATTTCGGGGCAAAGTCACTCTGGTCAATCTGTGGGCCACATGGTGCGCATCTTGTCGCGACGAATTGACCGCACTCGACCGACTCCAGGAGCGCCTTGGCGGTGCCGACTTCGAGGTCGTCGCCATTGCCCTCGACGACGGCGGCGGGAGCAGCGCAATTCGCACCTACTTCGATAGTGTGCAGATCCATTCGCTCGGCGTCTATGTCGATCCTGACCTCGCCCTGCTCCGCGCGCTTCAGGTACAGGGACTGCCGGCGAGCCTGCTGCTCGACCGTAACGGGCGCATTGTCGCCCGCCTCTACGGCGCTCACAGCTGGGACCGCAAGCCGGTCATCGAGTTTCTTGATCGTTACGTCGCCCGAAACCTGGCGGCGGACGGCGACTGAGGCGCAAATGTGATGACCAACATCTTGGACATCAGCGTCATTGGCGCCTTCCTGGCGGGGCTCATCTCGTTTCTCTCGCCTTGCGTGCTGCCACTGGTACCGGGATATATTTCCTATGTCGCCGGTGAGGAGCTGGGCGATCTCGCGACCGAAGGTCTGACCCGCCGGCGGCTTTCGGCGCTTCTGCTGGCGGGTTTCTTCGTTCTCGGCTTTTCCACTGTTTTCATTGCGCTCGGGGCCAGCGCAAGCGCGATTGGTGAGTTCCTGCTGGCACGCCGTTATGAACTCAATCTCGCCGCCGGCGCCGTCGTAATCCTGTTCGGCCTCTATCTCACGGGGCTCCTGCGATTGGGCTGGCTCAACCGCGAAAAGCGCTTCGGTCAGCGGCTCGCAGGCGGCCATCCGGCAGGCGCCTTTGTTCTCGGCCTGGCCTTCGCCTTTGGCTGGACGCCGTGTATCGGCCCGGTGCTGGGCGTCATCCTGACCATGAGCGCGACCCAGGAAAACGTCGGCAGCGGTGTCGTGTTGCTGGCCTTTTACTCAGCAGGTCTCGGGATCCCGTTCCTCTGTGCCGCGGGCTTTACCGGCTGGTTCCTCCGCCGGGTGCGCCGGCTGACCCGCTACAGCCGAACGATCCAAGCCGTCGCCGGCGTCATCCTCGTGCTCATGGGCATCGCCATGATCACCGGCTGGCTGTCAAGCTTCGCATTCTGGATTCTCGACCAGCTGCCTTTCCTGGCCGAGATCGGCTAGTCGCGCCGCTCACCTGCCGCGGCCAAGGCGCGCAGCCCCACTTCGTAATCGGGGTAGGCAAGGCTCACGCCGAGGTCCGCCTTGATGCGCTCGTTCCGCACGCGCCGGTTGTCGGCGTAAAAGCTCCGCGCCATGTCGGAGAGCTCCGCATCGTCGAACGGGATAGCAGGTGGTGGCGCGATACCCAGCAGCCCGCAGGCAAACGTCACGACCTCGTTGGCAGATGCGGGGCGATCATCGCAGACATTGTAGATGGCGCCCGGATCGGGCCGGCCCATCGAGGCACGCAAGGTAGCCACGATGTCGTCTCGGTGGATACGCGAGAACATCTGACCGGGTTTGACGATCCGCCTGGCCTCGCCGCGCGCCACCTGGGCCAGGGGGTTGCGTCCGGGCCCGTAGATTCCGGCCAACCGAAAGACGTGGACCGGCAGGCCGAAGCCGTGCCACAGGTCGAGCCATCGGGCTTCCGCCGCCACCCGCCGGGCACCGCGATCGCCGCTAGGCACGCAAGGCGTAGTTTCATCGACCCAGGCGCCCTGCGTATCGCCGTAGACACCGGTGGTCGAGAGGTAGCCCGCCCATGTGAGCTGCTCCAGTCGGGAGAGATCGAAGAAATGCCAGTCGATGACGGGATCGCCGTCGCCATCGGGCGGCACGGAGCTGAGCAGGTGAGTCACGTCGCCCAGAATTTCCGGCGCCGGCGCCAGAGGGTTTGTTCTGTCGAACACCATATTGCTCACACCGACGGGTGGAGCCAGCGAACCGATGGCGGGGCGGTGGGTCGCCGTGACCCGCCAGCCCTCGGCCATGACGGCCGTGGCCAGCGCCCGCGCCGTAAATCCGAGACCGAAACAGAAGAGATGAGGCGTCGAGACGGACATGACCGATAAACACACTGACAGTGGGCGGCAAACCGGGGCTTGCACAAGCTCTGCGGGACGCCGACTCTAGCCGCCATGTGCGCGCTTTCACAACCCGCCCGTCTCCTGGTCCTCACCATTCTCATCATCGGCCTGCTCGGCTTGGCCCATAGCCCTGCCCGGGCCGACCTCTACGGCGAGTGCGTTGCCCTGATCGAGACCGACGCAGATGCTGCCTTCGACGACGCCATCGCCTGGCGCGACCTGGGTGGAGGCGAGCCGGCGCGCCACTGTGCTGCCCTGGCCTTGGTCGCACTCAAGCTCTACACGGAGGCGGCGGAACGCCTCGAGTCGCTCGCCCGTGACATGACAGATGCGCCACCCGACGTCCGCGCCCGCGTGCTGGCCCAGGGCGGCCAGGCACGGATTGCCGCGCAAGATTACTCGGGCGCCGTGGCCACCCTCTCCGCGGCTCTGGAGCTCGCTCCGGCCAGCGCCGAGCTTTTGGTCGACCGGGCCCAGGCGCTCGCTGGAGCAGCCAATTATTTTACCGCAATCGACGACCTTGACCGGGCCATCGAACTGGCCCCCGATCACATCGATGCGCGGGTATTCCGCGCCACGGCCTATCGGATGGTCGACGCGCCCGAGCTTGCACGTGAGGATCTCGAAGTGGTGCTCGCCGCGGACCCCGGCCATATCGACGCCCTGTTGGAGAGGGGCAATCTGCGCCGGCTTCAGGGCGATGGGGCGGGCGCACGCGCCGACTGGCTCGCAGTCCTGCTGCACGCCCCCGACAGCCCGGCGGCCGACGCGGCAAGCCTCAACCTCGAGCAGATGGACGTGAATCCCGAGGCGGTTCAGACACCCTGACCCATTCCTCCAGCGCGCCATTCCACACGCACCGCCTCGTCCCGTTCGCTTGCTTCGCCGCCTGCCCTGATGGCCGCGAACCGCTCAGGTGGCAGCAACCGCGCCAACGCCCAAATCGCCATGGCCCGCACCAGCGGCGAGGCATCGTCCAGCCGGGCTCTGGCTGCGTCGGCCAGGCTTGCGTCGCCGGAATTGCCGATGGCGATCAGCACGTTGCGCACGAACCGGTCGCGGCCCGTGCGCTTGATCGGCGAGCCTGCAAACAGCGCCCGAAACGCCTCGTCGTCCAGCGCTACCAGGTCGGCAAGGCGCGGCGCAAGGAGTTCGGTCCGGGCCTGGAACGCCGCTTCGTGGGCGCGGTGAGCAAACCTGTTCCAGGGACAGACCGCCAAACAGTCGTCGCAGCCGTAAATCCGGTTGCCGATGGCGGCGCGAAACTCCGGCGCAATATGGCCCTTATGTTCGATGGTCAGGTATGAAATGCAACGCCGCGCGTCGAGCCGATAGGGCGCGGGAAACGCCTTTGTCGGACAAATTTCGAGGCAGCGCGAGCAGCTGCCGCAGTGGTCAGCCTCCGGAGCATCCGCCGGCAGGTCGAGCGCGGTGAACAGCTCACCCAAAAAGAGCCACGACCCGAACTCGCGCGAGACCAGATTGGTATGCTTGCCCTGCCAGCCCAATCCGGCCTGTTCGGCGAGCGGCTTCTCCATCACCGGCGCCGTGTCGACGAACAACTTGACCTCGGTGGCGAACTCGTCGGCAACCATTCGCGCGAGCCGGCGCAACCGCCGCTTGAACACCCCGTGATAATCCTTGCCGCGAGCATAGGTCGCGACGACGCCGCGCGAGCGACGGGTCAGGCCGGCCAGTGGGTCGCCGTCGGGGCCGTAATTCGCTGCCACGGCCACGATGCTGCGCACCTCGGGCCAGAGCGCCGTGGGCGTCGCACGGCGAGTCGCCGTATCGGGCAACCAGGCCATATCTCCCGCATGACCGGCGGCGATGAACTCGCGCAAGCCTTCGGTGTCGCGCGCACGCCCCGCAGGCCCACACACGCCCGCGGCCTCGAAGCCCAACTCGCGAGCATGCCCGAGAATTCGCCGCTTCGCCTCGTTGGCCGTCACGCGCTGCATTCTCCTCGCCTAGAAGTCGAGATCGGCGTAATGACGGGGTGGGGTTGCGCCTGGGATGCTGTCAGCCAGCAGCGGCCGGAACGAAGGGCGACACTTCACCCGGGCGTACCAGTCCTTGGCCACTGGGAAGTCGTCCCACGGCACGTCGCCCAAATAATCGATGACCGACAGATGGGCCGCCGCCGCGACGTCGGCCAGGGAAAAATCATCCCCCGCGAGCCAGGTGCGCCGGTCGGCGAGGTAGCCGACATAATCGAGGTGGATCCGCAAGTTCTTCTGTCCCGCGCGAATGGCCTGGGCATTAGGTTCGCCCATACCCATGAAGCGCTTCATGAATTTTTCACCGACCAGGTTGTCCGTGATCTCGCCGTTGAATTTAAGGTCGAACCAGTCCGTAAGGCGACGCACTTCGGCACGAAATAGTGGGCCCGTGCCGATCAGGGGCCGTTCGGGAAACACGTCCTCGAGATATTCGCAAATCGGCGTTCCGCCCGCGATAACCTCGCCGTCGGGTTCGACCAGAACCGGCACCTCGCCGGCGGGGTTGAGCACGAGAAAGTCGGTTCGCCGCTCCCACACCCGTTCAACGGTGAGGTCGAACTCGACACCCTTCTCGGCCAATGCGACGCGAGCCTTGCGGCAGACAGGGGACAGCCAGAGGTGATACAGGGTGCGCATCGCGCGCGAATTTTACCCCAAGACGGCAGACGACAACAGCAGCGCTTGGCGTCGCCGTCGGGTTCGTGTCGTCATGCCTGTTTGATTGGTTCACGAACGGGCCGGACGACGAGCCCGCCCGTGATGAGCGGTTGCCCCGCCGGGCGGCCGGCGGTCTCGGACTTAGCCGCCGAGCCCCCGGGCCATGAGCGCCGAAAGGCGCCGGGCAAAACCCGCCGGATCGCTCGGCGCTTCGCCTTCCAGGATTCGCGCCTGCTCGAATAGAAGCCATGCGGCATCGCCAAGATCGTCGCCCGCCCCGTCGATGCCTACTCGACCGGCCAGGCTTCGAATCAGCGGATGGTCGGAGTTCAGCTCGAGGATCCGCGTCGTATGATCCGTAACCTGCTGGTGCTGACGCATCAGTCGCTCGAGATGCATGTCCATATCGCCTTCGTCGGCAACGAGGCATACCGGGCTGTCCGTCAGGCGGTCGGACTCGCGCACGTCCTTGACTTCATCTCCCAATGCAAGCTTGAGGAAGGCGACCAGCGGCGTGATATCCGTCTTGGGTGCTGCCGCCTCGTCGGCCGCTTTGGCCGTCACCTCCGGGTCCGTGATCGCCCCGAGATCGGCGCCGCCACGGGTCGTCGACTTGAACGGAAGCTCGTTAAACGCACCAACCGCGCCGATCCAGAATTCATCGATCGGGTCGCTCAGCAAGAGTACCTCGACGTTCTTGCGGGCGTAGCCTTCAAGCTGCGGGCTCTTGCGCAGCAACTCGACATCATCGCCGCTAATGTAATAGATTGCCGACTGGCCTTCCTTCATTCGGCCGACATAATCTTCCAGCGATATCCAGTCCGCTGCATTGGCGCTCGAGCGGAAACGCGCCAGCTTGAAGATTGCCTCGCGTCGCTCGGGATCCTCGTAGAGACCCTCTTTCAGAACCGTGCCAAAATTGGCCCAGAATACCGCGTAGTCGTCGGGCGCCTTCTCGGCCTTTTTCTCCAACTCGCTAAACAGGCGTTTGACAATGCCGTTTCGGATCCGGCGCACAACCGGATTGTCCTGGAGCATCTCGCGGCTGACGTTGAGCGGCAGGTCATCGGAATCGACGACGCCCCGTAAAAAACGCAGATAGGGCGGGATGAGCCCCTCGCACTCGTCGGTAATGAAGACGCGCTTGACGTAGAGGCGAACCCGATGCCGGCGCTGCGGGTCGAAAAGATCGTAGGGCGGCGTCTCCGGGACAAACAGCAACCCGGCATACTGGATCTTGCCCTCGGCGCGCATATGAACGGTTAGCCACGGCTGATCGAAGCCATGCGCCACATGATGATAGAACTCGGCATATTGTTCGTCAGTGATCTCGCTCTTCGGCCGCTGCCAGAGCGCCGATGCGGTATTCACCGTGCGCAGCTCGTCGCCTTCCGCAAGGCGGATGGGCAGCGAGATATGATCAGAGTAGGTCTTGATCACGCCCTCTAACCGCGCGCTATCAAGCCACTCGGTCTCGCCCTTGCGCAGATGCAGATCAATACGCACACCGCGCGCGACATCGTCGGCAGGTTCCACGGAGAACGCACTAGCGCCTTCCGACAACCAGTGCCAGCCCTTGCGCTCACCCGCCTTGCGCGCGAACACCTCGACCCGCTCGGCCACCATGAAGGAAGAGTAAAAGCCGACCCCGAACTGGCCGATCAGCGCGACATCCGTCTTAGCGTCACCCGACAGTTGGCTCATGAACTGGTTCGTGCCCGAACGGGCGATGGTACCGAGATTCTCGACCAGCTCGTCGTGGTTCATGCCGATACCGTTATCGGCTACGGTTACGATACGTGCCTTCTTGTCGAACGAGACGGTCACGCCAAGGTCTGGATCGTCGCCCAGGAGAGCCGGCTTCGTCAGGGCGCTGTAACGCAATTGGTCGCAGGCGTCGGACGCGTTCGAGATCAGCTCCCGTAGAAAGATCTCTTTCTCGCTGTACAGCGAGTGGATCACGATATCGAGAAGCTTCGCGACTTCCGCCTGGAAGGCGTGGTTCTCGACCGTGTCCTTGGGGTCACTGCTGCCCGTTTTGGCTTTGGATGACGCGCCGGTTTTCGTCTTTGCCATGGCATAATTTCCTTCAATGCGTGATCGCGCGTTGCGTCGCGATCCATATTTGCAGTCGTGGCGCCGGGTTCAAGGGGAAAGCTGTCTCCGCATAACACCATCCCCTTGATTCCGTCTGCCGAGCGGGGCCGCAATTCTCCAATCATCGAGCCGTCGGGCGGTGGTGCGACCACCATGCCGCCACCAGAACACGGGCACGAGCTGCGAGCTGTCCCTCGGCTTGACTGTGGTGCTCGACGGAGGCTTGCCATGCGCGCCATCCCGGGTGATTCTGGAGACATGACAGCGCTAGCGGGCGAGAGGGGCCGCGTTACCGCGGTTCTCGGCCCCACCAATACCGGCAAAACTCACCTCGCCGTGGAACGCATGCTCGCTTACCGCACGGGCATGATCGGTTTCCCCCTGCGCCTGCTCGCCCGAGAGATCTATGACCGGGTCGTGGCCCTAAATGGTCGCGCCTCCGTGGCTCTCGTGACCGGCGAGGAAAAACGCGTCCCGCCCCACCCGCGCTATTTCATCTGTACCGTCGAATCGATGCCCCTCGATCGCGCCGTGGATTTCGTCGCAATCGACGAGATCCAGCTTGCTGCGGATCGCGAGCGCGGCCACGTCTTTACCGACCGGTTGCTTCATATGCGGGGCCGGATCGAGACCATGCTGCTGGGCGCCGCGACTATCCGTCCCCTGGTCAGGCGACTCGTCCCCGACGCGGAGTTTGTGATCCGTCCGCGCTTTTCCAAGCTGAGCTATGCCGGAACGCGCAAATTGAGCCGCCTGCCGCCGCGCACGGCGATCGTCGCGTTCTCTGCGGCGTCGGTCTACGCCGTTGCCGAACAAATGCGCCGCCAGAGAGGCGGTTGCGCCGTAGTGCTGGGCGCGCTCAGCCCAAGCACCCGAAACGCCCAAGTGGCCATGTACCAGGCCGGTGAGGTCGATTATCTGGTGGCGACCGACGCCATCGGCATGGGCCTCAACATGGACGTCAATCACGTCGCGTTCGGATCGCTCAGTAAGTTCGACGGCCAGCACACGCGCCGGCTACAGCCCGCCGAGGTCGCCCAGGTCGCAGGCCGTGCGGGACGCCATGTCAGCGACGGCACCTTTGGCGGCACCGACGCCGTCGAGGCGTTCGATCCCGATCTGGTCGAGGCCATCGAATCGCACCAGTTCGCGCCGCTGCACGCACTCCAGTGGCGCAATTCCGCACTCGATTTCAGGAGCATCCATGCCCTCTCGGCGAGCCTCGCGGCGCCACCGCCAGCGCGCGGGTTGATGCGGACCCGGACGGCGGACGACAGCCTCGCCCTCGAACTGCTGGCGGCCGATCCCGACGTCATCGCCCGAGCGCGTCACCCAGGCGCCGTCCGTCGGCTGTGGGACATCTGCCAGATTCCCGATTTTCGCAAGCTCTCCACCGAAAGCCATGCGGGATTGCTCAAGCGGGTGTTTCTCCATCTCGCCACCGACGATGGCCGCCTGCCCGACGACTGGGTGGCTCGCCAGGTCGCCCGGCTCGACCGCGTTGACGGAGATATTGAGACCCTGATGGGCCGGATCGCGGGAATTCGCCTATGGACCTACATTACCCACAGAGGGGACTGGCTGGTTGACGCGAAAACCTGGCAGGCGCGCAGCCGGTCGATCGAGGATCGCCTGTCCGACGCGCTCCACGACCGCTTAACCCAGCGCTTTGTCGATCGCCGCGCGGCTCGGTTGGCGCGTGGCTTGCGGGCTGATACACGGCTTTTGGGGACGGTGACATCAAGCGGCGAGGTCGTCGTCGAGGGGCATGAAGTGGGGCGCCTCGAGGGGTTTCGTTTCCGACCCGACCGTCACGCGCGTGGCGAAGAGGCGCGCCTCTTGGGCACGGCTGCACGACGCATCCTAGCCGATGCGTTTCCGCCGCGTATCGCCCGGATGTGCGCCGAGACCGACAGCGCCTTCGCACTCGACAAATCCGGGACCATCACCTGGAACGGCGCGCCCATCGCGTTGTTCCGAGCGGGCGACACACCACTGGCGCCCCGTATCGAGCTGCTTTCGAGCGATCTCTTGAACGGCCCCCAGCGGGAACGGCTGCGCCAGCGCTTAATCCTGTGGCGCGACGCCGAGATCCCCCGCCGGCTGCCGGCTCTTGACCGCCTGGCTCAGATGCCGCTGACCGGCGCAGCCCAGGGGCTTGCCTATCAACTGACCCAGGGGTTGGGACTGATCGCAACCGGCGAAGCACGGGCCCAGATCGACGCCCTCACCGCTGACGACCGCAAAGCACTTGCCCGAGCGGGGGTCCGGCTTGGACGCTTTCATGTTTTCATCGCCCGTGCCCACAACGCCGCTCAGTTGACGCTGCGCGCCCGACTATGGGCCACGATCTCGGGCTGGACCGCCGAATTGCCATTGCCCGCCAAGGGCCGTGTCTCCATGGTCGTGGACGCTCAATTGCCGGCCACCTACTACGCGACGATCGGCTATCCTGTTTTCGGACCGCGGGCGGTTCGCGCGGACATCGTCGAGCGCCTCGCCGCCCAAGCCCGTCGGCTGGCCGCCGGGGGCCCATTCGCAATTGGCGCGGGACTCGCCTCGCTGGCGGGTTGCCCGCCACAGGCCCTGGCACTCGTGCTCGCCGAAATGGGGTTCCAGCCCCTTGAGAACGAAAGCGGCGGCGCCCTGCGCTTCGCCCTGCCGG
The DNA here is from genome assembly GCA_965249645.1 of Alphaproteobacteria bacterium. GTDB lineage: Bacteria > Pseudomonadota > Alphaproteobacteria > UBA828 > JAPUJA01 > CAVOEB01. Next base: position 627,303 of record CBDFML010000011.1, on the reverse strand, counting down.
CGCGAAGGGACCGGACGGGTACGCGTCCCCGCAAGAACCGGCGCCGGACGCGCACTGGGAGCGAGGCTGCGTCGCCGTTCGCATCGCTACGCGGCCATATCGGCAACAAAAACGACGAAGGCCGGTGAAGCACCCGCCGGTCGACAGCCAACGGCTTGACCGATGGCTGTTCCATGCCCGCATCTTCAAGTCGCGTGCGCTTGCCCAGCGTTTTTGCGAGGCCGGCAGGGTGCGGATCAATCAGCGACGCACCCATAAGGCGCACCATCCGCTGCGGCCTGGCGACGTATTGAGCTTTGCGCTGGGCAAACAGGTGCGCTTACTCCAGGTGCGTGCGCTGGGCATCCGGCGGGGTCCGGCCAGGGAAGCGCGCCAGCTCTACAACGACAAGACGACCGACAAGACCGAGCCCGAGGTCCTCTTGCCGCGCGAACCGCACCCGCCGTCTTGAGCGTGCCGCTTGCACCGGAGTGAAGCGCGGCTTATATCACTTCATCCCAGACCTGAGTCATTGCCATGATTGATCGCTTTCGCACGCTCTTCGCTTCAACCCGCTCCGAGCCCGACACCGGCCGTCACGCAGTCGGCGATCTTCATCTCGCTGCGGCCGCCTTGCTGGTCGAGGCCGCCCGGCTCGACGAAGTCTACGACGATGTCGAGCGCGCGGCGATCGACGGCGCCCTGCGCCGGAAATTTGGTCTCGACGCCACGGAGTCCGCGGCGCTGATCGCCCAGGCCGAGTCAACCCAGGAGGACGCGGTCGAAATGCATCGCTTCACGCGCACCATCAAAGATCGATTTTCCGCGACGGAGCGCATTGAAATGATTGAAATGCTGTGGGAAGTGGTATACGCCGACGGCGAATTGCACCCCTACGAGGCCAATCTGATGCGCCGGCTTGGGGGGTTGCTCTACGTCTCGGAGCGCGACCGGGGCGCCGCACGCAAACGCGTCATCGACCGGCTGGAAGACTCCGCCTGACGTACCGGGCCGACAACAGAAGAAGACGTCAATCGACTGGAGAACTGAATGACCTACGTTGTCAAAGATGAATGCGTCCGATGCAAATATATGGACTGCGTCGAAGTCTGCCCGGTGGACTGTTTTTACGAGGGTGAAAACATGCTGGTCATTCACCCCGACGAGTGCATCGATTGTGGAGTGTGCGAACCGGAATGCCCGGTCGAAGCCATCGTTCCGGATACCGACGCCGATACCGCGGATTGGGTCGAGCACAACCGGAAATTTTCCGAAATCTGGGCCAACATCACGCGCAAGGGTGAGGCCCCCGCCGATGCTGACGATTGGGCCGGCGCCACCGACAAGATGAAGGAATTTTCCGAAAAATCGGGCCAGGGATCGTAATGCCGGACGCCGCTAAAACCCTGTGAAATTCTGACGAAACACCCGTTAACTACTAAAAACACTCGCTTTTTTCGGTTTCTTGTGGTAGGATCCACTTAATCTCGCTGGACCGGCGACTTTTGGGCTCGATGGGTGCGAACCTGTCGAGGGGGGATGTCTTTACCGACGCCTCCCCGGGTTCCGGGCCACGCTTGCGGGAATGATTGGACCGTAACAAACAGAAAAAAACGGGATGGACGATTGGGCGCCTCGCACGACGCGGAGCGAAATGCTTAACCCGGCACGTCCTGTCAGGATGAAAAAATAACATGGCCGAGAAGCTTTCGTTTCGTGTGAACGATCACGTGGTTTATCCGTCCCACGGCGTGGGCAAGGTAACGGGCGTCGAATCTCAGACTATCGGCGAGACCAAGCTCCGTTTCTTCGTGGTCGATTTCGAGCATGACAAGATGACTCTGCGGGTGCCTGTGGGCAAAGCCGAGGGTGCGGGCATGCGCAAGTTGAGCTCGCCTTCACAGATGAAGAACGCGCTGTCGACCCTGAAACGGCGCGCCCGTGTCAAGCGGGTGATGTGGAGCCGGCGCGCCCAGGAATACGAGACCAAGCTGCATTCGGGCAATCCCGTCTCTATTGCCGAGGTCGTGCGCGACCTGCATTCGGGCCGCACCCAATCGGAACAATCCTACAGCGAGCGCCAAATGTACGAAGCGGCGCTGGAGCGGCTTGCGCGCGAGTTTGCCGCGATCGAGAAGATCGAACCTGAAGCCGCGGCGCAGAAGCTCGAAAAGGTTCTCTCGGCAGCCTGATCGCCGGGAGGGCGCGGGCACTCTGGCCACTGGCGCTCGCCTCCCGATCTTCGGGGTTCGTCTGGGTCCATAACCGACACACTGGGGCCGTCCGCTCCCGGGGCACAAACGTATCTGGGCGCTCGCTGCCAGCAACAACAAGACCGCCCGCGGTGTCGCCGACCGGGTCGTACCCGGTTTACACCACCCAACAGGCGACATCGTCGAGTGGATCGAGGCGCGAGAAGAGCCGACGTCTACACTCCAACGAAAATTTTTACGATTCGACAGTTTATCCGAGTATTTTCAATGGCTTATAAACAAGATCAATTTGGTACGATTTGTGTTGATTCCCATGCTGTGGTTTCTTAAAATCGTTCCAATGTTAACGACCCTGACGATCTGAGGGTCGCCCCAAGAGGCTACGCTATGAACTATATCGAGACCGCCGAAACCCAGCGCGCCAACCGGCGTTTCATCAAGCAGGCGATCCGTACCCCTATGCTGTCGCGCGAGCGCGAGATTGAGTTGGCGACCCGTTGGCGTGATGAGCAGGATGACGTAGCGCTGCATGAGCTGATCCGCGCCTACACGCGGCTTGCCATCAGCACCGCGGGCAAGTACCGCAACTACGGCCTGCCCATGAGCGATCTTGTCCAAGAGGGCAATGTCGGGCTCATGCTGGCCGCCCGGCGCTTCGATCCCGAGCGGGGCGTGCGTTTCTCGACCTACGCCAGCTGGTGGATCCGCTCGGCAATGCAGGACTTTATCCTGCGCAACTGGTCGATCGTACGGACCGGCACGACAGCGGCCCAGAAATCGCTGTTCTTCAATTTCCGGCGTCTGCGCGCCCGCATCGAGGGGGCAAGCGGCGGTACGCTGGGCGCCTCGGGCCGCGAACAGATCGCCGAGGCGCTCGGGGTCCGCTACGACGAGGTGGCGGCCATGGAAGGACGACTGGGGCAGAGCGACCAGTCGCTCAACGCCGGAGTCGGCGAGGCCGGCGAAGACGAGTGGCAGGACTTCATCGTCGACGAGCGCCCCAGCCCCGAGGACATCGTCGTACAGATGCGAGACAACGAGACTCGTTCGCGCTGGCTGGCCGACGCGCTAAAGGAGTTGACCGCGCGCGAGCAGACCATCATCAAGGAGCGCCGCCTGAGCGAAGACGCCGTCACCCTCGAGGCTTTGGGCGTGGAGCTCGGCATCAGCAAGGAGCGGGTACGCCAGATCGAACACAAGGCGCTGCAAAAGCTCCGGGCGTCGATCGAAAAGCAGATCGAAAGCCCCGCGGACGCCATCGCCGACCTCTGAGCGCGCAAACCCCCTAATCCTTTAATCCGCTGAGCGCTGCCGCTTTGATGGCATAATCGCGGCCGCCCCGCGCCCCGCGCCCCGCGGCGGCAAACGCGAGAGCAGACACGTCATGGCGGTTGAAGAATTTGATTTTCTGGTGATCGGTGGAGGCGTGGCGGGATGCGCCGCGGCCTACGGCCTCGCGGCCCATGGCCGGGTTTGCGTGCTGGAACGCGAATCCAGCCCGGGCTACCACTCGACGGGCCGCTCCGCGGCGCTGCACACCGAGACCTATGGCAATGCAGCGATCCGCGCGCTCACCGTAGGCAGCCGCGCCTTCCTTCTCGACCCGCCGGACGGCTTTTCCGACCACCCCCTGCTCAGTCCCCGGGGCGCCATGACCGTCGGACGCGTCGAGCAACGGGAACTCCTCGATAGCGCCTACGACGAGTCCGTGCGCTTCGTGCCCAGCGTGAGCCGCCTGAGCCCGGCGGAGGCTATCGAGCGGGTGCCCGTCCTGAACCAGGACTACGTGGCGGGGGCAATGCTCGAGCCCGACGCCATGGATATGGACGTCAATGCAATCCATCAGGGTTATCTCAAGGGCCTTCGGGTGGGCGGCGGGCGCCTCGTGGTCAGCGCCGAGATCAAGGACCTGTCCAATGACGGCGGTGCGTGGCGCGCCTCCACCCCGGCGGGCGAGTTCCGCGCTCCCGTTATCGTCAACGCCGCCGGCGCCTGGTGCGACGAGATCGCCGGGCTCGCAGGAATTGCACCCGTCGGGTTGACGCCCAAGCGGCGCACCGCCTTTACCTTCGTCGCGCCGGAGGGAGCGGAACCGTCGGGTTGGCCGATGGTAGCGGGCGTCGCCGAGGAGTTCTATTTCAAGCCCGAATCCGGTCTCCTGTTGGGCTCGCCAGCGGATGAGACCCCGGTCGACCCTCATGACGTCCAGCCCGAGGAGATCGACGTGGCGCTGGGCGCGGACTGGATCCAGAGGGCGACGACGATGGAGATCCGCCGTGTCGAGAGAAAATGGGCGGGTCTACGTAGCTTCGTGGCTGACAAAACCCTGGTTGCCGGCGTCGACCTGGACGCGCCGGGCTTTTTCTGGCTCGCGGGCCAGGGCGGCTACGGCATCATGACCTCACCCGCCATGAGCCGAGTCACTGCCGCGCTTGCAACCGGGCGGCCGTTCCCCGACGACCTCGCGGCCCTCGGCGTCTCCGCCGCCGATCTCTCGCCTGCCCGCCTGCGAGCCTGATCCACCAAGCACGAAATTTGCCAGGCCCAAGGGATTCTGGGGTCGCAAGCCTGCGCTGCCTTCCGCCCGCCCGCGTGTTTGACAGGCCGGGTTCGGCCCCTTAGCCTCTGACGTGGAAACCCACTTGGACCGTACCAAAGGCATGGCGCGCACCGCAACGTCCAGTCAACCGATCTATCAGCGGGTCCGCGATCATTTCGTCTCGCAGATCGACCAGGGGGTTCTGCGCCCGCACAGCAAGCTGCCCTCCGAACGCACGCTGAGCGAAACTCTCAAGATCAGCCGCACCACAGCACGCCAGGCCTTCATCCAGCTCGAGGGCGAGGGCTTCGTCTATCGCTCCGACCGGCGCGGTTGGTTCGTGGCACCCCCCCGCCTGGATTACAACCTGTCAGGGGCGTTCAGCTTTTTCTCCACGGTCATCACCGAAGGCGGCACCCCTGGCGCCGAGGTCCTCTCCACGGAGACCGGCACCCCGCCGCGCTGGGTCCGCGAGCGACTGGACCTGGACGCCAGGGAAAAAGTCCACAAGACCCGCCGGCTTCGCCTGATCAGCGGCGATCCTGCGATGGTCGAAGTCAGTTACCAACCGGCGCGCCGATTTCCCGACTTCCACGATCACGATCTGCACGGCTCGTTCTTTGACATCCTGGAAAACGAATACGGCGTCCAGCCCAACCGCCATGAAATCTCGCTCCGGCTGGTCGAGTTGAACGATGATGATGCGCGCCTGCTTGACCAAATGCCGGGCAGCGCCGGCATTCTCGTGACCCAGGTGGTTTTCGACGCCGATGGCCGGCCCTTCGACATCGATTGCCTTACCTGGCGGGGCGACATCGCCGAGTTCACCGTCAGCGGGCGGGTCGAGTAGCACACATAAGCACGCCGGTGCGCAGCCCAAAAATCTGGTCCGTACCAATATTGCTATTCTGCGGCTTGCCTCCTATGTTGGTGCTCGGCCCGAGAAGCGGCGGGCACGACAGGCACGGCGGAAAGACAGACCATGGCCGCGAAGTTTCCTGATCAAGCGAAGATCGTCATCATCGGCGGTGGCGTGGTGGGCTGCGCCACCGCTTACCACCTCACCCACAACGACTGTGCCGACGTGGTGCTGATCGAGAAAAACAAGCTCACCTCGGGCTCCACATGGCACGCCGCCGGCGCCATCGCCCAGTACCGGCCCAACAACAACCTGATGAACCTCGCGGCCTATGCCGTCCGCCTGGTCCCCGAACTGGAAAAGGAGACCGGCCAGGCGACCGGCTGGCGCCAAACCGGCGGCATGCGCATCAGCACCCAGAAAGACCGCCGCTCGGAGTACGAGCGCACCATCACGGCGGCGCGCTCCTTCGGACTTGAGATGGGTCTGATCGGACCGAAGGAGGCCAAGGAAAAATTCCCTCTGATGCACACGGACGACCTCGATTGCTCTATCTGGATTCCCTCGGACGGCCTGGTCAGCCCGTCCGACATGACCATGGCGCTGGCCAAGGGCGCGCGCATGAACGGAGCAAAGATCGTCGAAGACACCGCCGTTACCGACTTTGTCGTCACCGACGGGCGGCTCGAGGCGGTGGTCACCGACCACGGCACCATCAAATGCGAGGGCGCCGCCATCTGCGCCGGCATCTGGTCGCGTAAGCTCGGCCGGCTCGCAGGCGTCGATGTCCCAATCTGGCCATCGCACCATTGCTACATGATCACCGAGAAAATCGACGGCATCACCCCCGACCTGCCGGTGATGCGCGACCCCGAGCTCTGGCATTACATCCGCGAAGAAGTCGGCGGCCTGATGGTCGGCCAGTATGAGCCCGACCCCATACCCTATCCCGACGCCGACGTACCCGACGACTTCGTCTTTCACCTCATGCCCGAGAATCTCGACCATTTCATGCCCCACATGTTGCCGCTGATCCACCGCTTCCCGGTGCTCGAGACGGCGGGCGTGAAGACCTGGATCCACGGTCTCGAATCTTTCACCGAAGACCAGAACCCGGTGCTCGGCGAAACCGAAGTTGATGGCCTGTTCACCGCCTGCGGCTTCAACGCTTACGGCATCACGGTCGGGCCCGGCTTCGGCATGGCGCTCGGCGAATGGATGATGAACGGCGAGCCGCCCTTCGACCTCTGGGGCACCGACGTCCGCCGCTTCGCAAAATTTTACGGCTCCGATGCCCAGGTCCGCGCCCGCGCCACCGAAGGCCAGGGCCACCACTACACGGTCCACTGGCCTTACGAGGAGCATCAGGCGGGCCGTCCGTTGCGCCGCTCTGCGGTCTATGACCGGCTCGAGCAGGCCGGCGCCTGCTTCGGCTCCAAGGCCGGCTGGGAGCGACCTAATTGGTTCGCACCCCAAGGCGTCGAGCCGCGGGACGAGTATTCGTTCGGCCGCCAGAACTGGTTTCCCCATGTCGCCGCGGAACACCGCACCTGCCGCGAGGCCGCAGCGCTGTTCGATCAATCCTACTTTTCGAAGTTCATGCTGGTCGGAAAAGATGCCGAGGCCGCTCTCCAGCGGCTCTGCACCGGCAACCTCGCCAAACCACCGGGCCGGGTCACCTATACCCAGATGCTGAACACCCGGGGCGGTATCGAGAGCGATCTGACCATCGCGCGCCTCGCCGACGACGCCTACTACATCGTCACCGGCACGGCGTTTGCCGCCCACGACTCGCTTCATATCCGCCGCCACCTGCCTGCTGGCGCAGCGGTCAACCTGGTCGACGTCACCTCAGCCTACGGCACCCTGTCGGTCATGGGCCCGAAGGCCCGTGAGATCCTGGGCGAGCTGGCCGAAGGCGATCTGGAGCCTGAGGCGTTTCCGTTCGGTGCGGTGCGCGAGATTTTCATCGCCGGCGCGCCGGTTCGCGCGATCCGCCTGAGCTTCGTGGGCGAGCTCGGCTGGGAGCTGCATATTCCGACGGAATACATGCTCACGGTCTACGACGCGCTGAACGAGGCGGGCGCGCCCCATGGCATGCGCCATGCCGGCTACCGCAGCATCGACAGCTTGCGCCTCGAAAAGGGCTACCGGGTCTGGGCCGCCGATATCGGCCCCGACTATTCGCCGCTTGAGGCGGATTTGAGCTTCGCGGTCTCGTTCAAGAAGGACGTCGACTTCATCGGCCGTGCCGCCCTCGAAATCCAGGCGAAGGCGCCGCTCACCCGACGCCTCGCCACCTTCGCGATCGACGATCCCGACGCCATCGTGATGGGCCGCGAGACCATCTACCGCGACGGCGAAAATGTGGGCTGGATCACGTCCGGCGGGCACGGTCACACGGTCGATTGCGAAATCGGGCTGGGCTATGTTCGCAACGCGGACGGGGTGAGCGACGATTTCCTCACCTCGGCGAACTACGAGATCGAGATCGCCACCCGGCGCTTCCCGGCGACGCTCCACACCGAGGCGCTCTACGACCCGGAGAACGCGCGCATTCGGGCTTAACGGCAGCGGCCTTCTCAGCCGAGCAGGCGCTCCTCGAAGGGATAGGTCGAGAGCACCTCCGGGCCGTCGGCTGTGATCAGCACCTGTTCCTCGAGCTTGACCCCCTCTCGCCCGCCTGGCTTGCCGATATAGGATTCGACGCACAGGGTCATGGCTTCTTCGAGCCGCCCCTCATAGCCCCAGGCGTCGAAATCCTGCGCGTGCACGATCCCCGGCCATTCGTCCGCAAGCCCCACCCCGTGAGCGCGAAAGCTGTAGCGCTGCTCGGCGTAGGTTGCGGGCACGTCACCCACCGCCGCGGTGTAGTCGCTAAACGTCAGGCCCGGCCTCAACGCCGCGATGCCCTTTTGGATCTGCTCGTAGGCGAGCCCATAGAGCCCGCGTTGCTCGTCGCTGGGCGAGGCCTCGCCGCACAGCCAGCTCCGCGAGATGTCGGCGCAATAGCCGTAAGGGCCGATCAAGTCCGTGTCGAACGAGACCAGGTCGCCCGCCTCGATCGTTCGAGGCCCGCATTCCTGGTACCACGGATTGGTACGCGGGCCGGACGTGAGCAACCGGGTCTCGATCCATTCGCCGCCCTGCTCGATATTGACCCGGTGCAGATGCGCCCACAGCGCGTTTTCCGAGATCCCCGGCTCCATCGCCTCGTGCATGGCGGCGATGCCCGCCTCGCACACCGCGATGGCCGCGCGCATGGCGTCGATTTCTTCAGGCGTCTTGCGCGCCCGAACCTGCTCGAGCAGGAGCTGGCCCTCGTGCAGATCTACGCCCCGCGCGCTCAAGGCTTGAGCGCCCGCGGGGTCGAGGCGGTCATAGGCGAGACGGCGGTTGTTGCTGCCATGGACCGCAACGAGGTCGGCGATCTCATCCGCCCACACCGACGCTTTCTCGTCGATCCGCGAGCCCGCTGTAAAGGCAAACCACGAGGTCGCGGGGCGCACCTCGTCGATGGTCGGAAAATCCGCGAACAGGCGTTCGCAGCCCTTGAACTCGAACAGCACGACAGGCCCCTCGGTGGCGACGAAGGCATAGCGCGCCGGGTTGTGCAGACACCAGACCTGCATGTTCGAGGCGTCGGTCGCATACCGGATATTGATGGGGTCGAACAACACCATGCCGGCAAACTCCCGGCGCACGAGTTCGACCCGAACCTTCGCGAGCCGCCCACCGCGCAGGCGGGCAAGATCGACCGCCCGCACGGGCACAGGCTCCGTCATTCGACGATCAGCTTGACCTGCTGGCCAACCCGAAGAGGTTGACCCGCAACCAACCCGTTGATCACTCGGAAGGTCTCGAGAGGAAAATCGTCCACCGTAATGCGCTGGGCCAGGCTCTCCTGGCTATCACCGCTCCGCACGGAGACCAGCTTGAGGCGGCGGGGCTTGAGCTCGGCGGCTTCGGCATCGCTCAAGCGCCGGAAGCTATAGGTCGTGCGCCGCAACTCTTCGTTCAGCGCCGCCGACGCGCCCACCGGAGTGATAAACGTAAAGCGGTAAATCGTCTCCGCATCGAAGCGGTAGGCGATGAGGCGGATATCGACCCATTCGCCATCGCTTTGCAGGCGCAGCTCGCCGGTCGCCGCCTCCATGCCGTTGACCGTAATGCGCTCCTTGGCCGAGAGCTCCCGGCCCTCGGCCCAGACATTGGCGAGATACCACATCATGCCGAACTCGTCCTCGGGCGGTGCGTCGCCATCGAAAATCAGCAACGAGCCGTTTTCGTGCTCGCCCACCACCGCCTCGTCGGTGTTGGTCAGGCGATAGCCCGGCGGGACCTCGAAGCGGAAGCCTAACGTCGGGTGGGCGAACAGCCGGCCGCGGATAAAGCCCTGGTTGGGCGAATCGCCCCACACCAGGCCGTCGATCATCTTGAGATAAATCTCCCGGTCCCAGGCGAGCGTCGCGTTGGTCTGGCCGCGCGCCTCTTGCGCTGCCTGGGTGATCCGCTCGGCGGTGCGGGGATGAGTGCGGAACAGGTCGGGCACTTGCTCGACCCCTTCCTTACCGGCGATCTGGCCCGAGAGCGCGCTTTCCGCCTCGAGCTGGGACAGGAAACTCCGCATCGCCATGGGATCGTAGCCCGTGCGCGACAGGTAGCGGATGCCCAGCCGGTCGGCTTCCAGCTCCTGATCGCGAGAGAATCCCAGCAGGTAAAGCTGCGCCCCCGTGCCCGCAAGATTGGAGAGCGCCGGGCTGTCGACCAGGATGCTGAGGATGTTGACGCCGAGGCTTGCCGCAACCGCTTGGCTGTAGCGCTGCGCCGTATGCCGTCCGGTGACGTGGCCGATCTCGTGCGCGATAACGCCGGACAGTTCCGCCTCGCTGTTGGCCAACGCCATCAGTCCACGGGTCACATAGATGTAGCCGCCGGGCAGGGCGAAGGCGTTGACAGCTGGGCTGTCCAGTACCGTGAAGGTAAACGGCAGATCGGGCATCTCGGACGATGAAGCGAGAAAGCGGCCGATGCTGGTGACGTAACGCTGGATCTCGGCGTCTTCGTAGGCGCCGCCGAACTCCTTCATTACCCTCGGGTGCTCCTCGGCGCCGATCTCCATTTCCTGGGATGGCGACATGAACGCGGTAAAGCTCTGCTCGCCCGTCGCCGGGTTGGTCGAACAGCCGCTTATCCCCAGTGCGCCGACAATCAGCAGGCTGCCCGCCACGGCCACGCCGGCCAGCCGGTACCACAGATGTTTCATCACTTTACGTCCTCCACCTGCTCCGGATGTGTCGCGTCGATCATCGGCCCATTGAAGAATTTTAGCCAACCCCGCACCCGGATGAAATGGCCTTCCAGCGCCGTGATATCGAACCCCTCGGCTTCGAAGGCGCGCAGATCAGCGGGCGCGATCGCAACCGTGAAGTCGGTGCGCCAGTCGGGCCCGAAATTGAGATAGCCACGGCCCTTGACCACCGCCACGTCGAGCACGAGGCCCTCAACCAGCTGCAAACTCCCCAGATGCGCCTCCGTGTCCTCCGTCGCCAACACCCGGTAGAACGGCTTGGCCCAGATGCCGCGTCCGGCCTCGCGCGCCTCGGCTTCGAGCGCCAGCATGACGGGCAGCTTGGCCCGGTTGTCGCGAAAGCCGTAAACCCGGGCCCAGCCATGCCTGAGCAACTCGCCCTGCAGCCACAACCCGTCGTCGCGGACGAGATGGGCGAGCGCCCGGCCGTGGCGATCGGTCTCGAGCCCGCCATAGAACAACCCGACGGACCGTTCCAGCACCATCTCCTCGAGCGCCGCCTTCGCCTCGTCAGCCAGCGGCCAGGCGACGAAGCCCTCGCGTCCAAGCGGCAGTTTGGGCGCCTGGATGCCGACGAGGCGAACGGCAAGACCTGAATCCAAAACCACCGTGTCGCCGTCGACCACTTCGACCACCCGGCCCGCCTCACCTTCGCGCAGACCGTCCAGCGCCGCCGCGGGCGAGACCGTGACGACGAGCAGGGCGAAGATGAGGCCGAGGGCGGCAGAAAAATGCATGCGCCCAGTATAGGCGACGCGGGAAAATCCCAGTACGAGTGAAACGGGAAAATCATTGCATGCCGGGGGGATGGCCCTAAACTGCGAGACCGGCGGAAATACCGACCCAAGGCAAATTTTTGGTGCAAAAACAAGCAATTGCAGCCTTTTTGGCGATCGGGATCGCGGCCCTTGGCGCAGCCTTGGCCCCGGCGCGCGCCGAGGAGCCCGACTTCATCGCGATCTCGACGGGTGTGTTCGACATCAACGACGACAAGACCACCGCCGAATTTCGCGCCGAATACCGCTCCGATCTGCGTTTTTGGCACTCGATGCCGTTCGTCGGCCTCATGGGCACCGCCGATAGCGCGCTCTACGGCTACGCTGGGCTGGGCTTCGAGCTGTTCTTCGGCCCGCGCATCGTGGTCACGCCGAACGCCGCCTTCGGCCTCTATTCCGACGGCGACGGCAAGGATCTGGGTTCGACCATCGAGTTCCGCACCGGTCTGGAGCTGGCTTACCGCTTCGACGATTATTCGCGGCTCGGGCTGGCCTTCCACCACATCTCGAACGCCAGCATCGACGAGAACAACCCCGGTACCGAATCCCTGGTGCTGACCTATTCGATCCCGCTCTACAAGTTCTACTAGGCGCCCCGATCCGCGAAAGCCGAGGTTCTTGTGAAGGTCGCCCAGCCCCCGACTGACCCGCGCATCGGCGGTTGGTACGCCCAGCTTCCCGAGCCAGCGCCGGCGCGACGCCTGGCCGGCGAGCAGACCGCGGACTGGGTTGTCGTCGGCGCGGGCTATACCGGGCTCGCCGCCGCCCGGCGCCTGGCCGGACACTGCCCGGGCGAGCGGATTCTGCTGCTCGAGGCGATGCGGGTGGGCCTCGGTGCCTCGGGCCGCAATTCCGGCTTTGCGATCGACCTTCCCCACAGCGTGAACGACGGCGCGGAAGACAGCCACCGGATTTATCGCCTGTGCAGCGCCGGGGTGGCCCTGCTGCGCGATGCCGTCGAGACCGGACAGATCGACTGCCAGTGGAGCGAACGGGGCAAGCTGCATTGCGCACTGGAGGATTCGGGAATGCACGACCTCGACGCGCTGTGCACCGAACTCGATGAGCTTGGCGCGCCTTACGAGCGGCTCGACGCCTCAGCCCTCGAAGCGCGGATCGGCACACCCTACTACCGCGCCGCGGTGCACACGCCGGGCACCGCTCTGATGCAACCGGCCGCGCTGACGTGCGGCCTGGCGGCGACCCTGCCGGCAACCGTGGAGCTTTACGAGGAAACGCCGGTTAGCGCGATCGAGCCGGGCCGGCCGGTTCGGCTCGCCACGTCCAAAGCTGTGATCAGCGCGAACCGTGTGCTGCTCGCGACCAATCATCCCATGATGGCGTTGGCGGGACTCGATAAGCGATTGTTTCCGGTAAGTACCTTCGCGAGCCTGACCCGTCTCCTGACCAGCGCGGAGCAGGCAGCGCTCGGCGGCGAGTCGGACTGGGGCGTGCTCCCCGGCCAACGTATGGGCACGACGATGCGTTATACCCGGGACCGGCGACTTCTGATCCGCAACGTTTTACGGTACACACCGAATTTTTCCGCCGGAAAGGCGGCATGGCGGCGCATTTTGGCCCAGCACCGCCGCTCGTTCGAGGCGCGCTTTCCCATGCTGGGCATCGTGCCGTTCGAGCATAGCTGGAGCGGCGCACTGTCGATGGCACAAAACGGCAACGGATTTTTTGGACCGGCCACCGAAGGGGTTCTCGCCTCACTGGGCTGCAACGGGACCGGCGTAGGGAAAGGAACGATCTTCGGTGCGATGTTGGCGGACTATGCGGTGGGCGCGGGCTCGGACCTGCTGAACGACATGCTGGCACTGCCCGGCCCCAACCGCCTGCCGCCCCGGCCGATCATGAACCTCGCCGTGCCGTTCGTGATCAACCGGCGCCAGCGCGTAGCAGGCCGGGAACGGTGAGCGAGAAGACCGGGCCCGGCCAACAGCGCCCGTTCAGTGCTCTACGATCTTTAACGCCGCGAGTTCCGCTTCAAGCTCATTGATGCGCGCTTTCAGCGCGCCGACCGTCGGCTCGAGATCCTCCAGCGTGTAACGGGGTGTGATGTGCTGGGGGCAGTTGACGTCCCAGGCCTTGAGCGTAAACACGATGGCCCGCTCAGGTCTTCCCTTGTAGGCGGGATCGGCGAGGCGTTCGAGCAACGCGGGGTCGTCCTCGACGTAACGGGCCGCGCCCCACACCTTGATGCGCCGGCGGTTGGGATAGTCCATCAGGAAGATGAACGACTTGTCGTTCTCCTCCAGGGTGCCGAGTGTGATGTATTGACGGTTGCCGCCGAAGTCGGCGAAGGCGAGAGTGGTCTCGTCGAGCACCTTGAGAAAGCCTTTCGGCCCCCCGCGATGCTGGACATAGGGCTGGCCGTCGGCGCTGGCGGTGCCGAGGTAAAAGGATTCCCGCTCGGCCAGGAACGCCTCGAGGTCGGGCGTGATCGTGTCCTTGAAGCCGCCCTTCACTTCCAGCCGCTCGTAGCTCTTGCGCGAACCGCGCAGCGCCTGTGCCGCCTTGACTGCGGGCGTGAACGCGATATCGCTGGTCGGCGTGGCCATTACACGGCGCCGCCGTCGGACCAGGCCACGCCGTCGATGCAGGGCGCTATCGCCCGGCGCGCGCCGTAGGATTCATACTCCGCGAGCAGGCAGGTCATGGAATCGGCGTTGTCGATGTCGTCGAATCCCTCGTCGAGCAGGTCGAATTGATCGCAATCCATGATCGTCTCCTTCGATCCACCGTTCGCTGAACCGTTCCAGCGAGCTGGTCAAATGATGCTGAAGATCAAACTAGACAGACTTGTCTGTATTGTCAAGAGGAATTTAGTGCGGGCTGATAACCGCCTGGATCTTCCGCTATCATTCAATTCAACCGTCGATCAAAATGTGTGGGCCGGGGGGCATTGAAGTGGTTCACCTCAACCGGATGAAGTCGTGGCCGTGGGCTTACGACGATGTCATGAAGCTTCCCCTGCCCACCTACGAATCCACGCCCTGGACGCCGGCGAAGCCGATATCGGAAGCACGCATCGCGTTGATCTCGACGGCTGCCGTGCATCGGCGCGACGACAAGCGCTTTAGCATGGCGGCGCGCGATTACCGCTGCTTCGGCGCGGGCGACGAAGATCTGATCCAGAGCCATCATTCCGGCGATCACGACCGCACGGGCTTTCAGCAGGATCTCAACCTGATCCTGCCTTTCGACCGGCTTCGCGAACTGGTCGACGCGGGCGAGCTGGGCTCGATCGCCGAGACGCATTATTCCTTCCTCGGCGGCTCGCCCCCCGAGGACATGGAGCGCTTCGCCCACAAGGCGGCGGAACGGATGAAAGCCGAGGCGGTCGATACGGTGCTGCTCTGCCCGGTCTGACCGTTCTGCACGCGCGCCGTGAGCGGGCTTGCCCATTACCTCGAAGACGACGGCCTGGCGACGACGACGCTGGCGTTCGTCCGCCCCCATGTTGAAGCCATGCGCTCGCCCCGCGGCTTGTGGGTGCCGTTCGAGCTGGGCAAGCCGTTCGGCGAGCCGAACGATCCGGCGCTTCAGATGCGCGTGCTGCACGCGGCCCTCGATCTGCTCAAAGCACGCCGCGGACCGGTGCTCGAAGATTTCCCCGGCGCCGTATCGAACTACGACAAGGACCTGGGTTGGTCGTGCCGGCTGCCGGCGCTTGCATCCGATGCGGAGCGATCCGATCCGGCGGCGTTGCTCGCCCGGCTCAAGGCCGAAGACGCCGGGATCCGCCCGGCCTACGAACAGGCCGTGGCCGCCCGAGGGCGTTCGACCGTGGGAGCTGGCCGGGTCGCCCTGGACGATCTCGCCGCCTTCCTGGTCGGCTTCCTCGGTGCGGAGCTGCCCGCGAACCCGGCGAAGGGCCAGACTCTGCCGCAGACCTTCCGCTTCGCGCTCGACGACCTCATGGCCTATTACACCGAAGCCAAGAGCTTCGAGGGCGAGCTTACCAGCAGCACCGATCTGGGCCGCTGGTTCTGGGGTGAGACCGCGGCGGGACGGCTGCTGATCGAACTCGAGCATGCCTGCCGGACGAGCCCGAACAAGACGCTCCGCTGGATGGTCGAGATCGGGATTCTGATTCCCCACTACCCCGAGTAGGATGTGGCCGACGGTTCCCGCCTTTTGTCCGACACCGTAATTCGGCGTATGCTCCGGATCGGAGAGACGTCATGAAGACCGAGGACATTCTTGCGACCGAGCCGCTGGTCCTGAACCGGGCCCAGCGCGAGTTTTATTTCGAGAACGGCTATCTCCTGCTCGAAGGCTTCGTCTCGCTCGACTGGCTCGAGCGACTTCGCGCGGTCACGGACGAATTCGTCGAGGCCAGCCGTGCGCTCGCCAAATCAAACAGCACCTTCGACCTTGAAGCCGATCATACGGCTGCCTCGCCCCGGCTGCGCCGCCTATGCGACCCCGTCGAGCATCACCCCGTTTTCTGGGAGTTCACCTCCCGGGGGCCGATCGTCGATCTCGCCGCCGACCTCGTCGGGCCGGACGTGAAGTACCACCACTCCAAGCTCAACTTCAAATGGCGCGGCGGCGGCGAAGAGGTGAAGTGGCATCAGGACGCCCAGTTCTGGCCCCACTCCAATTATTCGCCCCTGACCATCGGCGTCTATCTCCACGACGTCGCTGACAACATGGCGCCCATGGGCGTAATCCCCAAAAGCCACGAGGGCGAATTGTTCGACCTCTACAACGAAGACGAGGTCTGGACCGGTGCGATCCGCGAGACCGACCTAGGGCGGGTTGCGCTCGACGAGGCCGTCTTCCTGGCCGGCCCCGCGGGCTCGGTGACGGTCCACAACTGCCGCATGGTGCACGGCTCGCCGCCCAACGCATCGGCGCGCTCAAGGCCGCTGCTGTTGCAGACCTACACCTCGGCGGATGCGTTGAAGCTGACCGGCCTCACCGACGGCCTGGTCCATTCGAACCAGATCGTCCGGGGCAAGCCGGCCAAATGGATCGACTTCGACCCCCGGCCCTGCCTGATCCCGCCCGACTGGTCGAAGGGATACACCTCGATCTTCGCGGTCCAGCAGGAGGAAGAGGCGCGGACCTGACTGCGCGGGCGCGCGGTACCCGAGCGCCCGCGTTCATGTTATGACGCGAGAGCGACGCGCCCGTAGCTCAGCCGGATAGAGCACCAGATTCCTAATCTGGGGGTCGCAGGTTCAAATCCTGCCGGGCGCACGGCTTGTTTGGCCCGTGGTACCGTTCCGCAGCGGCTTGGGGCGCGAATGCGCGCCCTAGGCGCCCAGGCTGGGATAGGCGTCCTGGCCCCAGATCTGGCGTTCGCGGGTATAGTCGAGCGGCTTTTGCGGGTTGGCAGATTCGAATTCGCGCGCGATCCGATGGCCCTCGAAGATTGACATCTGGATGAACCGTGGCGTCTGGCCGTCGCCGGTCTCGTAGATCGCCTGAACGTCGTTTTGCGCCCATTCGGCTTTCCGCGCCTTCAACTCGCTGAACAGTTCGCGGTGCGAAACGCGCGAGGTCACAAGCACCACACTGTCGCATTCCACCGTCGTCACTTCCGTGCTGGCGCGCCGTGGCAGCACTCCGGCCTTGGGCGGCAAGGTGAACTCGGCGCCGTCGCGATAGGCGTAGGCGAGCGAAAGCGTGATGCTCCCCGACAGCTCGACCGCCTCGACCCAGTGAAGCAAGTGTTGCGTGATGCCCTTATCGTGCAGCTGTCGCTGCAGGTTGGGCGCTTCGAGCGTTAAGGTCGTATAGGGTGCGACCTCGCCGAACTGGGTAACCATCGAGACTGTCTTTCCCTGGTCCGCCAGGTATTCGGCCATGCCGACGCCGGTGAAGTAGCCGTCGCCGTCGATCACGACGACCCGCTCGCCGGTTTCCTTGCCGTCCATAATCTGCTCGGGCGTGCAGAACTGGGGCAGGGACGCATCGACACCGGCGATGGCGGGTCCGTAATCGTTCGCGCTGGCGCCGTCGGTGGCCCAGTGCGCGCCAACTGCGACGACCACCTTATCCGCCCCATAGCTCAGGATATCGTCCGCGGTCATCTTGCCCACGCCCGTGTGCAGCTCGACATTGGCGAGCTTCGCGATCTGGTTTTTCCGGTAGGAGACGACGCGGCCCCATTCCGACAGGCCGGGATAACGCGAGACGTTTCGGATATGGCCGCCGATCTCGCTCTCCGCCTCGCGCAAATGCACGTCATAGCCGCGCATCCCCAGAACCCGCGCACATTCCAGCCCGGCCGGTCCCGCGCCCACCACAAGGACCGAGCAGGGATCGGTCGTTTGGGTGAATTTTTCCGGGTGCCAGCCGCGGCGGTATTCCTCCATCGCGGTTGCGTTTTGCGTGCAGACCAGCGGCGGGCCGTCCAGAGCGAATTGCGAAATGCAGATGTTACACCCGATGCATTCGCGAATATCGTCGGGCCTGCCCTCGTCGATTTTTTTGGGCAGAAACGGGTCCGCGATCGAGGGCCGCGCCGCGCCGATCAAATCGAGCTCGCCGCCTTCGATCATGCGCACCATGGCGTCGGGCTCGGTGACACGGTTGACCCCGATCACGGGAACCTTCGCCACCGCCTTGACGGCCTTGGTCGCCCAGGTCTGGTAGCCCGCCTCAAAGAAGCGCGACGGCCCCGCATCGTTACCCCATTCCATGAAAAAGGACAGCTTGATGTTCCACACATCCGCTACCCCCTCGCGGGTGACCAGTTCCACGAAGCGCAGTCCCTCGCCTTCCAGCTCCATGCCCGCCGGTCCCATGAGGTTGTCGATCGCGACGCGGGTTCCAATCGCCGCGTTATCGCCGACCGCGCCCTTGACCGCCGAGAGCACCTCGATCCAGAAGCGGGCGCGGTTCTCCAGCGAGCCACCCCAGCGATCGCTGCGCTTGTTGTACATGGGCATGAGAAACTGCGCCGGCAGCGAGGATTCCGAGCCGATGATCTCGATATAGTCGAAGCCCGCATCGACGGCGCGCTTGGCCGCGAGAGCGTATTGCTCGATCAGCTCCCCGATATCGTCCTCGTCGCACTCGTAGCAGTAGTTCTGGTACGCCGCTTCCGAGACGTAGGCGCTGGGCCCCCGGGTGATGCAAAGCGAATCCCGGGCCTGGACATGGCCGCCGCCATGCCACAGCTGAATCCCCGCCAGCGCGCCGTGCTTGTGCACACTCTCGGCCGTGTGGCGCAGATTAATCACGTCGCCCTCGTCCCAAATCCGGGCGCAGATATGGGGCGAATCGTCGGTCTCCGGCGAAATCGCGGTGAACTCGACACACACCGTTCCCCAGCCCCCTTCGGCCTTCGTCGCCCGGAAGGCGGCTTGCGCGCCGGGCCGAATGGTTCCGGCATTGTTGCAATGGGGCACCTGAAAGAAGCGATTTGGCGTGGTCTTGGGACCGATTTTCAGCGGCTCGAACAACACGTCGTGGCGTGGATCGCGTGGCATGGTCGGTCTCTCCTCTAGTTCTTCGAACCGTAGACAGGCAACGCTTCGGGCGCCGGCGGTTCGCGCCCGATGATCATGTCGGCGGCCTTGTCGGCGATCATGATAACGGCTGCGTTCAGGTTCGCACTCACAATCGACGGCTCGGCGGGATCAGCCGAGCGCAGGCGGGTCTGCCCCCGACTGGCGAGACCCATGGGACCGACATGGACCTGGAAGCTCTCGCAGGGCAGGGGCGCCAGGTCTTTTTGGCGAAACGCCATGGGCACGAAACGATATTGCAGGTCCGGATCGGCCACTTCCGGCGAGCTTCGGATGAAGGCTCCCGCCTCGAGCATGAGGGCGCGGATTTCCGGGTTCGCTGTCAGACGGTTTGCTAGAACGCAGCTCGCCGAGTCCGCACCGACTATGACGTTGTCCAATTCCGGCGTTCGATCCATCGCCCGGCCCTACGCTTCGCCGCGTTGTGCCATTTTCCAGAACGCAATGTCGAGGCGCAGCGTTTGGGCGAAAATCTCAACCAGACGGGCAAACCGCTCTTCGGTCAGCCGCTCTCGTGCGAGGCTTTCCAGATGCTCGCTCGCGGTATCGACGACGCCCGCGAACTCATCGCTCGTGTATTTTTCGATCCACAACGCATAGGGGTTGCCCGCGCGCCGCGTGCGCGGACTGGCCGCGAGCATGGCGCCGACCTCGGCGTAACCCAACACGCAGGGCGCAAGCGCCGTATGATATTCCAGCGCATCGCCTTTCAGGCAGATGTCGAACAGATAGCGCGTATAAGCGATACTCTCCATCGCTTCGGGCACCTCGTCGAGCCGGCTCATCGGGATGCCCCACTCATCGAGGAGCTCGCGGTGAAGCGCCAGCTCGACGTCGAGCACGCCGAGCACTTTGCGTGCGGTCTTTTGCATGTCGGCCGCAGACTCGCCCTTGAACGCTCCGAACGCCAAAACCCGGGAATAATGCAGGCAGTAGAGATAGTCCTGGACGATGTAGTGGCGGAACGTCTTTTCGGGCAGTGCCCCCTCGGCCAGGGCCCAGACAAATTCGTTCGCGAGGTAGCCGGCCCAGAGATCGGGGCTTGCGGCCTTGAGCCGTTGCCACAGGGTTTCAGGGTCAGGCGAGATCCCCGCAACAGACAGGGGCTTCGCCCCCGGTGCCGGGTCGGGCAGGCGCGCGGAAGTAGCCATGGCTTCACTCTCCGTTCCGTGATGCGCGATGACGCCGGGCCGGGTCCTAGAATCCGGCCTTCACCTCCTCGAACATCATTGCGATCTTCTCCTTGTTCATCATGTCCACCTGCATCGAGCGCGAGGCGAGGTAGGGGTCGGGATCGCGCGGCAGGCCCATATAGTCGAGGGTCTCCGCATCGATCAGGTCGAAGGATTTGAGGTTCGCGCTGCCATAGCCCCATTCGGTCATCTCAAAGGCCCGCCCGACGGGATCGATAAAGGCGTCGATCGCCTCGTGGGCCATGTCGACCATCTCGGTCTCGGCGTGGATGGTCAGCCCGCACACCCAGGCGAGCGCACCCTCCTTGGGCGACATCAGCGCGACGGGAAGGCCCTCGTCCTTGAGGTAATAATACGACGAGGTCCAGGTTGCGGCGGCGACCAGCTCGCCCGCCACCAGCGCCTCGTCGACGTCGTAGCCCGACTGCCCGTAGAACTTGATGAGCTCGCGTTGCTCGGTCAGCAGCGCGCGCACTTTCTCGATGTCGGCGTCGTCCATGGTCCAGGGGTCGATCCCACCATAAAGCGCGGCGACGGCGACGCCGTCGACCAGGCTGTCGAGGATCGACACCTTGCCCTTGTATTTGGGATCCCAAAGGATGCCCCAACTGTGAGTCGCCGGATCGACATATTCGGGTGCCAGGTCGGTGCGGAAGACGACCGTCGTCTCGCCCCAGTCGGCGGGGACGAAGACCCTGTTGCCGTCGCGCACGGTGCCGTCGATATCCTTGAGCGCCGGAATGATGTCGGGCCAGTTGGTCAGCCGGTCCGTATCGATCGGAGCGAGCAGGCCCGCGTCGTACCAGCGCACCACCTCGGAGACGCAGGTCATCATCACATCGGGCTTGAAGCCGCCGCGCAACTTGGCGTAGGCCTCCTCCATGTCCGCGAAAAGACTGAAGCGGGGCAATTCGCCGAACTTGTCGATATAGGGCTGCCAGAAGCCCTCCATCTCGGAGCCGGCCCACATGAAGCAAACGGGATGATCGTCGGGCGCGGCGCGCGCCACCTGGCCACCCAGCGGCATCGCGGCCACGCCCAGTCCGACGGCGCCGAGCCCCTTGGCGAACTGGCGCCGGTTGATCCGGCCGGCGCGGTAGCCGTCGCGAAGGCCATGGATATAGGTTCGGATATCGCTCGATCTGGTCATCTCTCTCTCCCTGGTGTTGCGGGCGGCCCTTTCGCGAACCCGCCCGCCTCGACGCATGTCAAATGCGCCGGCGCGCAATCAGCCTAGCATCGGGTCGAAAAGGAGGAAAGCGAGCC
Source organism: Alphaproteobacteria bacterium (assembly GCA_965249645.1). Taxonomy (GTDB): domain Bacteria; phylum Pseudomonadota; class Alphaproteobacteria; order UBA828; family JAPUJA01; genus CAVOEB01. Next base: position 605,671 of record CBDFML010000011.1, on the reverse strand, counting down.
CGGACCGGGCGTTGTCACGCCGGGCCCGGAATTCTAAACTCGACCGGTGCCACCCCTGCGGAGACCCCGATGCCCTCCCGACCCGAACTTTCGAGCGCCGAACGCGAAACCCTCGCCCGAATTCTCCGCCCCGAGGTCCTCGCCCGGATCGGACAACCCACCGAGACGGGCACGGGCCTGCCCAACGCGGCGTTCACCGATCCGGAGTTTCTCGCGCTCGAAAACAAGCTGCTGTTTCCCCGCACCTGGGCACTCGCGGGCTACTGCCACGAACTTGCCGAACCGGGCGACGCGGTGCCCGTAGAGGTCGCGGGCGTGCCGCTGATCCTGCTGCGGACCCGCAAGACGGGCGAGATCGCGGGCTTTCAGAACGTCTGCCGTCATCGCGGCACGCAGCTTCTGAGCAAGCCCTGCAAGGGTGTTGCGGCGCTCGCCTGCCCGTATCACGGCTGGACCTACAGCCTCGAGGGCAAACTGCTCAAGCGGCCCCTGTTCGAGGGCCCCGACGGCCACGGGGAAGAGACCGACCTCCAGCTGTTTGCTGTCCGGATCGCGCTCTGGCACGACCTGATCTTCGTCAATCTCGACGGCGAGGCGCCTGCCTTCGAGGATTACATCGCACCCCTGGAGAAGCACGCCGAGGGCTACAACCTCGTGAGCTTGCGCCATGCCGGAACCCTGACCTGGGAGATCGCGGCCAACTGGAAATTCATCCACGAGAACTTCACCGACAGCTACCACGTGCCCTGGTGCCACCCCTCGCTCGAGGAATGGTCGCCGGTGGTCACCCACCACGCCTTCACCGACGGCCCGGTCCTGATCAACGGCAACCCGATCCCGCAGGAAAAACTCGGTGAACGCAGCGCCGGCCTGCCGCCGATTTCAAACCTCAGCGAATCGGCAACGAGCCGCGCGGCGTTTTTTCACATGTTTCCCAGTTTCGATCTCAACCTCTATCCTGAGCAGGCCGCGGTGTTCAAACTCACGCCGTTGGCGCCCGACCGAACGTTCGAGCGGATCGACCTCTACCTCGCACCCGAGGCGTTCGAGCCCCGCTTCGACGCCGCACGCGCCGAGATGCTCGAGGTCTGGACGGTGCTCAACGGCGAGGATATCGGTATCGTCGAGGCTCAGCAAAAGGGCCGCGCGGCGAGCGCCTTCGACGGCGGCACACTCTCGCCCTACTGGGACGGTCCCGCGAGCCACTATTTCGCACAATTGATTGCCGCGGCGATGACCGCTTGAGCCGCAGCTCTAGGCGTCGGGGGTAATGCCCAGATAGGTGTGCTGCACCTGGTCGTTGGTGCGCAGATCCTTGGCGTCACCCTGGAGCACCACCTCGCCGGTCTCCAGCACATAGCCCTTATCGGCCAGCGCCAGCGCCAGGCGCGCGTTCTGCTCGACCAGCACGATGGTCCGTCCCGCCCCGTGCAGCGCCTTGATGATCTTGGCGATCTCGATGCACATGATGGGCGAGAGGCCGAGCGAGGGCTCGTCCATCATGATCACCTTGGGGTTCGACATCAGCGCGCGGCCCATGGCCAGCATCTGCTGCTCGCCGCCCGAGAGCGTGCCCGCCTGCTGCTTGCGCCGTTCCTTCAGGCGCGGGAAATGCTCGAACACCTCGTCATAGTCGTTGGAGATGGCCGCCTTGTCCTTGCGCAGGTAAGCGCCCATCTCGAGGTTTTCCATCACCGAGAGGTAAGGAAAGACGTGGCGTCCTTCGGGCACATGGGCGATGCCCATCGCCGTAATCCGGTCCGGCGATATACGGTCGATGCGCTCGCCCGCAAAGCTGATCTCGCCCGAGGTCGGTCGCTTGAGCCCCGAGATCGTGCGCAGCGTGGTGCTCTTGCCCGCCCCGTTCGACCCGATCAGGGTGACGATCTGGCCTTCCTCCACGCCGATGGTGATGCCCTTTACCGCCGCGACCTTGCGGTAGTGGATCCACACCTCGTTGATCTCGAGCAGCACTAGAAATCCTCTCCCAGGATATCTTCCGAGCCCAGATAGGCCTCGATGACTTCCTTGTTGGAGACGATCTCGTCCGGGGTGCCCTCGGCCAGCTTGCGGCCGAAATTGATCACGGTCACGTTCTCGCACACACCCATCACCGTGCGCATGTCGTGTTCGACGAGCACCACGGTGATGTTCCACTCGTTGCGCAATTTGCGGATGATGTCGGTCATGAACGCCTTTTCACCCGGGTTCATGCCCGCAACCGGCTCGTCAAGCATCAACAACCTGGGCTCCGTCGCCACGGCCATGGCCACGTTGAGCGCGCGTTGATGGCCGTGGGAAAGATTCACTGCCAGCTCGTGCTTGACCTCGCCCAGGCCGATGAAATCGACGATTTCCCCGGCCCGCTTCTCGTTTGCCGCCTCCATCTTCCGCGCCGTGCCGATGATGGCTCCGAACACGGTCTCCTTGGCGTGCAGGTGGCGCGCCACCGAGACGTTGCCCAGCACGTCGAAATCCTCGAACAGCGCCGTGCGCTGAAAGGTGCGCACCGCGCCCATGGCGGCGATCGCGCTCGGGCGCTTGCCGGCAATCGACTTGCCCTCGAACGAAATCGTCCCGCCCGAGGGCTTATAAGCGCCGCTGATGACGTTGAACAGCGTCGTCTTGCCCGCCCCGTTGGGCCCGATAATGCCGCGAATCTCGCCTTCCTCGACGTCGAGGTCGAAGTCGGCGACAGCCGCAAGGCCGCCGAAATTCTTGCTTAAGCTGCGAATTTCAAGAAGTGCCATGGCCCGTTCCTCAACCCGGCCTGACCGTGGTCAGCCACTTGCGGAAGCGCGCGTAATGCTCGTCCGGCGGTCGGCGCAGCCCGGGCAGCAGGCTTTCGATTCCGCCCGGCATGAAAATCAGCGACAGGATCAGCATGCCGCCGAACAGCATGGGCCGCCATTCGAGCATGGAGCGGGTCCATTCGAAGGCGACCGTGAGCAGGGTCACCCCGATCAGCGGACCCCAGAAGGTGGCGGCGCCCCCGATCACCACCCAGATGACGAGGTAAATCATCTGGGTGATCTCGAAATTATGCGGGTCGACCGAGCCCATGCGGTAGGCGAGCAGCGCGCCCGCGATACCGGCGAAGAACGAGCCGACGACGAAGGCGAGGGTGCGATAGCGCGCGACGTTCACGCCCATGCATTCGGCCAGCGAGGCGTCGGTGTGGATCGCCTTCCAGGCGTTGCCGATCCGCGATCGGTCCAGCCGCCAGCAGATCAAGACCGTAGCCACCATGAACGCCATGCAGGCGAAATAGTAATTCACCGAGCTCATCAGCTTCAGCCCGAAGAGATCGGGAAAGGGAATGAGGTTGATGCCGCCCGTGCCGCCGAAGGGATGTTGGACCTTCATCCAGATCATGCGGATGAACTCGCCGATGGCAAACGAGGCGATGAAAAAGGCAAACCCCTTGGTGCGCAGCATCGGGAACATGATGATGGCGCCGACCAGGGCGGCCACCAGGCCGGCGAGGGGCACCATGACGATAAAGGGAATCCCTACGTGCTTGGCGATCAGGGCCGTCGCATAGGCGCCGACCCCCTGCATAATTATATGCGCGAACCCCCAGTCGCCCGTCGTCGTCACCAGCCGGTAGCTGACCGCCAGGATCACGCTCATGAAATAGATGATCGCGATTTCCACATGATAGGCCCTCATGTGGAACGGAATGATGCAGAGGATCGCCAGGATGACGATAACCGGGACCCAGCCGCGGTATTTCCGGTGCAGCTCGGTCATCGGCGGTGCCTTGCGCTCTCGTCAGGGTTTTTCACGGCCCAGCAATCCTTGCGGTCGGATGACGAGAGTGAGCGCCATGAAGCCGACGCCGACCATGGTGCCGATCAGGCTGTCGGTCAGCGTGGTGACGAAGGTGTGGATAAAGCCGAGGATTACCGCCGCCAGGACCGCGCCCTCGATGCTCGCCGTGCCGCCGACGATGACGACCACGAAGGCGATCAGCACGATGCCGTGGCCCATATAGGGCGTGATCGCCTGAATCGGCGCCATCAGCGCTCCGGCGAGCCCGGCGGAGGCTCCCGCCAGCGCCATGGCCAGCATGGTCATGGTGCGGATGTTGATGCCCATCAGCGCGGCGGTTTCGGGCTCCTGTGCGCAGGCGCGCAGCGCCTTGCCCAGCTTTGTGTTGTAGAGGAAGAAACGCAACGCGATCAGCATCGCGATGGCGCAAGGGATGACGATCAGGCGTTGCCAGCCGACATGGGCGTCGCCGATCTCGGCTGCGCCCATATAGGGGGTGTCGATGCGCTTCATCATGCCCACGCCCCAGATTCGCCCCACCGCAACCTGGAGGACGAACCCAAGCCCCACCGTGGCCATGAACCCGGCGAGGATATTAATGCCCGTTTGTCGAAAGATTAGTCGTTCGGTCGCCACCCCGAGGAGTGCCACGATGGGCATCGAGAGAGCCACGGCGACCCAGAAATTAAAGCCGCCGAGCTGATAGAGCACGTAGACCGTATAAGACCCCACCATGAAGAACTCGCCGTGGGCGAAGTTCGCCATCTTCATGACTCCGAAGGCCATGGCGAGACCCACCGCGACCAGCGCGTAGACCGATGCGGTCACGACCGAATTCAACAGGGTCTGGACGAGGGTGGCTGAATCCATGGAGCGGGTTCGTCCTGCTGCTTGTCTGCCAGTTGGGCGCCGCTTGGGCGCCCGAGTGTTTAAATCTCGTGGTGTGCGGCGTCAAACGTCCGGTGCACCGCGTACGAAATTATTTCTCGAATGGCTCTCGTTTAAACGTCACGTCCCGCCGGGTCGCCCGTAAGGCATCCCGGCGGGAACGTCACGTCAATTCGTGCTGCCGCCAGCTACTGCCGCTGGTGCCACGCAGCACCACGGGATTCGACCTCACCGAGAATCGTCGCCTTGTGGGCGTCGAAAAACGGCTCGAACCGCTGCATGTCGACAATACGCTTGCAGTTGCACTCGGTGCTGAACTCGGTCGTCGGCACGGGCTGGGACATCATGTTGCGAATGCCCCACATTTCCTCGCCGGTAATCGACGCCGGGCCCTCGAGGGTCATCACCCAGTCATTCGAGCGAATGGCCTCGATCACCGCATCCGGATCCAGCGTGCCCGCCTGGGCGACGCCGTTGGCCCAGATCTGCACGGTCGGTATGTAGAGCCAGTCGATGCCGGTCATTGGCGTACCCACGTCCTCGGGTCCGCCGGGGCCGTAACGTGCGGTCCAGTTGTCACCAAAAGTGTGCTGCATCGAGGGTTCGCCCCACCACGGATCGTCGAAGCGGGGATAGCTCTCGAAGCCCTTGACCTTGGCCGCCCACTCGGCGGGAACCTTCGGCAAAACCGTGCTCCACTCGATGTAGTTGGCCGAGATCGGACCTTCAAAGCCCTGCAGGTAGAGCTGCTCCATGATCAGCGGGATGTAATCGGGCCAGGTCACATTCATGGAAACATAATCCGGGTTGGTCGCCAAAATTGCCGTCACGACCGGTGCGAAATCCGTCGTCTCGGCACCGAAATGCGTGTCGTAGACGACTTCCCAGCCCGCCGCCTTCGACGCGCCGACTTCCCAGGCCTGGCCCACTTCGGCCACCGGATCCTCCTGGGAAACGATCGCCATGGTCTTAAGCTCGGGATAGACCGACTTGATGTAGTTCGGGCGCATCATCTCGCCGCGCGGGAACACGTCCGTGCCGGCGATGGTGTATAGACGCTCAGGGCCAAGGTCGACCGTCGCGAGCGGCGCGTAGAAAACGCCGGCCTCGGTCAGGAACGGAATCTGCGCATCACCCGTGGTGCCGCCGATGCCCGTGATGAAGCTGACCTCGTTCTCGAGGACGAGCTGGCGGGCGCCCTGGAGCGCCTTGCTCGAAATATATTCGTTGTCGAACAGGTGAAGTTCCACCGGACGGCCGAGCAGGCCGCAGGCCGCGTTCTGCTCATCGACCCACATCTGCAGGCCGGTGACGCCCGGCAGGCCCCAGCCCGCGACCGGGCCCGAGAGCGCGACGTTAAAGCCGATGCCGATGGGATCGCCCGACGGCGCCGGGCAATCGGCCGCTTGTGCGGTCGGCAACGCGACCGCGGCCGCAAGGGCGAGCGCCGACGGCACCAGCCATTTGCGAAGTGACTTGAATTCCATGCTTCCTAATCTCCCTCTCAAAGTGCGCGATGGGCCTTGAGCAGCGCGCTCGATCCATTTGTATAGAAATTAAACGTTCGGCGTTTCTAAGGCAGGGTGACGGCGATGTCAATCCAACCGGACGCGACGAGATGTCGGGGCCGGACGCATTGCTCCCGCGATCAACTGTGCATTAAAAAAACATCTCCCGCCTCGTGCTTTGGCATCATTTAAGGCGGCGCAATACCCTCGCCGCACCCTGTACCAATAACCCGATATACTACCTGTTATGCAAGATGGCACAACCGGTTAACAATTTTCCGATAACAGGGATCGGCTCCCGCTTCGTCCGCCCCGGGCCCGAGGTTTTGCCCTATCCGGATTTCGGCTCGTGGCTTGAGCGGAACTCCTCGACAACGGCCTGCACGGTCTTGAACTCGACGCCCGGCGTCGCGCCGATATGGTCGATCAACCCTTCGAGCATTATCATGCGGGCACCGCGCCCGATGACCTGGGGATGGAATGTGCCCGTGAACACGCCGCCGGGCACATGGCCGACCATGTAATCAAAGTCCGCCGACCACATTTCGAGCGCGCGCGCGGGCGATGACAGGCCGATCACCGGGTCGGGCTCGAACACCACTTCGAAATAGGGCCAGTCGTCCAGCGCTCACGACACCGGAATTTCGACAAGATCGATTTCCCGGCCGAAACGATAGCCTTCTTCCGGGTCCGGCTCGTCTCCCAGGCGGCAGAAATAGGGCTCGAAATCCGTCCCCATCAGGCTGCTGTCATAGGCAAAACCGAACTCGCGAAGCAATTCGAGGCTGTTCGGGCTCAAGTCCCATGACGGCGAGCGATAGCCGTCGGGCTTGCGGCCGGCCACCGACTCGATGGCGTCGATGCCCCGTTCTAGTTCGCGTTTCTCCTCGTCACGATCGAGCGACACCGGGGTGACGTGCCGATAGCCGTGGTGGCCGATCTCGTGCCCTTCATCGGCGATCCGCGCAACCAGGTCCGGCCACGACTTGACGCTATGGCCGGGAATGAAAAACGTCGCCTTGATGCCACGGCTTGCCAGCAGATCGAGGATGCGCGGAACCGCTACCCGGCCGGCGAATTCGCCCTTCGACATGTGGGTCGGCGAGGAAACGCCGTACTCGTGCAGCCAGACGGAGAACGAATCGAAATCGAACGTCAGGCAAGCGGAGCAATCGTTCCGGGCCGTGATCATGACACTAGGCTCCTCAGCTCGACGATATCCAGCTCGCCCGCGCCGCGGCCCTCAGCCACCGTCTTCGTCGAGCGTAATCGCCCGCTCGGGGCAGGAATCGACGGCATCGCGCGTATCGCCCTCGAGTTCCGAGGGAACCACTTCCACCAGTGACACCGCATAGCCCAGCTCGTCGGTATCGAACACGCCGGGGCAGATATCGACGCAGCGGTTGTGGCCCTGGCATTTTTCCCGGTCGATACGAACCTTCATGCTTTGGCTCCTTCCTTCACCCCCGGCGTGAACTCAACCCGCAGGGGATCGAACCCGAACCAGTCGGGATCCTCGCCGTCACGCAGCCGGATATCAGGCATCCGGCGCAACACCTCCTCCACGGCGGTGCGGATTTCGAGCCGCGCGAGGTTCGAGCCCAGGCAGCGGTGAATGCCCGCGCCGAACGCGATATGCCGGTTGATCTTGCGGTCGACGCGAAAGCTGTCCGGGTCGGAGAACTCGGTCTCGTCGCGGTTGGCTGAAGCGAACAGCAGCAATACCCGCTCGCCCTCGGCGACCGGCCGACCTTCGAGTTCCGTGTCCTTCATCGCCGTCCGGCATAGCCCGCTCACGGGGGTGTAAAGCCGAAGCACCTCCTCGATAGCGGTCGCAAGCAGCCTCGGCTCATCCTGCAGCCGGTCGCGCAATTCCGCATCGCTTGCAACGTGGCGAAGCCCGTTGCGGATACCCACGCCCGTGTTGTCGAGCCCGGCGATCAGCAGGAAGAAGCAGGTGCCGATCGTATCGGCCTCGGTCATCCAGCTGTCTTCGAGGTCGGCGCCGAGCAGGAGGCTCACGAGATCCTCGCCGCCGCCCTCGGCGCGGCGCTTGGCCACCAGCTCGGTCATGTAGACGTACAGCGCGTCGCAGGCATCGTTCATGGCAGTGGGATCGTCCTCGAGCCGGCCATAGATGATGTTCTCGATCCAGCCCCAGAATTTATCGATGTCGTCTTCGATTCCGAGCATGGTGCAGATGATGAACATGGGCAGAGGCTTGACCAGCGCCTCTGTCAGCTCGGCCTCTCCGTTCTCGATAAACTCGTCGATCAGGTCGTTGATCACGCCGCGTACCTTGGGCTTCCACCCCGCCATCACCTTGGGCGTAAAGCGCGGCAGCAACAGCTTGCGAAGCGCTTCGTGGCGCGGCGGGTCGGTCTCCATGGGATGCATCTGCGGCGTGCGGGGGATCGGCGGGATCATCACGCCGGGCGAGGAGGCGAACAACTCCGTCTGGTGCGCGAGATCGAACACATCCGCATAGCGGCTGGCAACCCAGTAGCCGCCGTCGTGCTCCGTATGCGCAAATGGGCAGCCGCCGCGCATCGCGGCGAACTGGGCCGCCCGGTGGGGCCGCTGGTCCGGATCCCACGGATTGAAGTTCGTGAACGCCTCGTTCGGATCGCTCTCGATTCCGTCGCTTCCCACGGCTGACGATTTCGGCTTGGCCATTTTCCCTCCGTCTGGGTTACCCGCCAGCCTACGCGAGGGCCGCGTTCCTTGGCAATCGGGCGATGTCGTCAGCGTATGGTCCCGGACCTGTGCTTTGTGGCAGACTGGCGCCAGGCGCGGCAGGACCCTCGATCCGGTGGTCCGGGGGAAACAAGGGAGATAATCCGATGCCCGACAGCGATATTGTGATGTTTTGCTGGCCCGATCTGGTCGGGCTCAACCGGGGACGCTCATTCCCCCTGTCCGAGCTGCCGGGCCGGCTCAAGCACGGCATCATCCTGCCGCCCGCCGTCCAGGCCCTGCTTCCCTTCCCGCTGATCGCCGACCCCACGCCCTGGGGACCGATGAACGACGTCATCCTGATCCCCGATGCGGACAGCGAGATCAAAGTCGATGTCGGCGAAGACGCATCCCCGCTCCATCTCTTTATGTGCGACTGGTACAACCTCGACGGCACGCCCTGGACCGCCTGCGGGCGGGGCTTCCTCAAGCGGGCGCTCGACGACCTCGAATCCGAGACCGGCCTGCGGGTCAAGTCGGGCGTCGAGAACGAATTTCATCTTTCCGGCGTTCAGCCCTGGCCGGCGCCGGGCTTCACCCTCGAGGCGCTCCGCCTCGAAGAAAAATTTGCCAGCCGCGTCACAGGGGCGTTGCAGCAGGCCGGCGTCGAGCCCGAAACCTTCGAGCCCGAATACGGCATTGGCCAGTACGAAATTGCGACCTCGCCCGCCATCGGCGTCGCCGCAGCCGACCGGGTGGCGATCACCCGCGAGGTGGTGCGCGAGGTGGCGCGCCGGATGGACCGGCGCGCGAGCTTCACACCAATCGTCAATCTCGATTCCGTCGGCAACGGCGTACACACCCATATCAGCCTGATCGACGACCAGGGTCAGCCCGCTTGTTTCGATGCCGCGAAGCCGGGTGGGGTGAGCGAGCTGTTCGGCTCGTTCCTGGCCGGCATCATCCGCCATCTGCCCGCGCTCTGCGTCTTCACCGTGCCGAGCCCTGCCTCCTTTCTCCGGCTTACACCCGGGCGCTGGAGTTCGAGTGTTGCCGCCGTCGGCACCGGCAACCGCGAGGCGGCGTTACGCCTGCCGCCCATCTGGTCCGGCGAAGGATCGACCCCGGCCAAGCGGCTCAACGTCGAGTACCGCGCGGGCGATGCCACTGCCTCGCCCCACCTGACCCTGGGTGTGCTCGTGCGCGCCGGGCTCGAAGGCGTCCGCGAAAACCTCGCCGCGCCCGAGCTGCTCAACATCCCGCCCTCCGAGCTGGGCGAGGCCGAGCGCAAGAAGCGCGGCATCGAGCTGCTGCCCGCCTCGCTTGACGAGGCGCTGGCTCTCTCCGACGCCGATCCTGTGGTCAAGGGCTGGTTCCCCGACGACCTGTGGAGCGTGTTCCGCTCCGTCAAGCAGGGCGAAATCGCGTGCGTCAAGGACATGACGCCCGAAGAGATCGCCGAGACCTACCGCAAGTACTATTAGCGCCCCGGTGTCCTTGAGACGCTGGACCGATTTGCGCCGGGCCGTGCCATGACCTCCCTCTTCGCGCGCCGCCCCGATCTGCTGCCCAGCCTCGCCGTCGGGGCGCCGGCGATGTTCTGGGGCATCTTCTGGATTCCCGTGCGCCGGCTGGACGAAGGCGGCATCGACGGCGCCTGGGTGATGGTCGCGCTCTACGCCATCGCCATTGTCGTGCTCGCACCGCTCGCACCGCTCTGCTGGCGCCGCGTGCGCGCGGCCGGTTGGGGCTGGGTGCTGACCGGCGTGTTTACTGGCGGCAGCTTCCTGCTCTACGGCAACGCGTTCCTGCATACGGACGTGGTGCACGCGCTTTTTCTGTTCTATCTCTCACCCATCTGGTCGGTGCTGTTGGGTCGGCTGATTCTTGGCGAATCGATCACGAAGCTCCGCCTGCTCGCCATCGCGCTCGGGTTCGGCGGCCTCGTTATCATGCTGGGAGTCGAGAACGGCTGGCCGCTGCCGCGCAACGTGGGCGACTGGCTGGCGCTCAGCGCTGGTTTCGCGTGGTCGTGCGCCGCCGTTCGATTGCGCCAGACCGGCGAGATCGGCACCCTGGAGCAGACCCTTGGTTTTTACGTCTGGGGATTGCTCATCGGCGGCCTGTTCTTTCTCCTGCCCCTGGGCGGGCATAGCGCCGTCCCCGAGCTTTCCGCTCTCGGCGGCTGGACCTGGGCGGTTCTCGTGGTCACCGCGCTCATCGCGGTCGGCGGCAACTTTTCGCTCGTCTGGGGTGCCCGTCAGCTCAGCCCCGCGCGCGCGACGATCCTGCTGATGATGGAGTTGGTGGTCGGCGCCGTGGCGGCCTCGTTGCTCACCGACGAACCGTTCGGCGTCCGCGAGATCCTCGGCGGCGGGCTGATCATCGCGGCCGCCGTGACCGATATGCTGGTCCGGCCCGCACCCCTGGCCAACGTCTCGTCGTCCCAAGGCTGAACGCCAAGCGCAGGGCCACGGGCGATGCGCCGCCCTTCGCGGTGCGCCGGGCGGAGCGTGCTTGCATGGTCGTCCTCTCCAATGCTAAGGGCATGGCCGATGAATCGCCGGTCCGCCCGCTCGCCCGCTCTTCTGCCCTGCGTTGCCGTTGGCGCCAGTGCCGCGATATGGGGCGCCTTCTGGATTCCGCTCCGCATGCTCGAAGACGGTGGGGTGAGCGGCCCCTGGACAATTCTTTTCATTTACGTGACGGCGACGGTCGTGATGTTCCCGTTCGTGCTCAAATACCGGGGTGTCATCAAGGAGGCTGGCTGGAATTGGGTCGTGACCGGCCTGTTGGGCGGTGGCGGCTTCTATCTTTACGCGAATGCCTTCCTCAATACCGAGATCGTCCGGGTCCTGCTGCTGTTCTATCTGATGCCAATATGGGCGACCATTCTTGGCTGCCTGTTCCTGGGCGAATCGATTACCGTCGTTCGTCTTCTCGCGATCGCGCTGGGCCTGGGCGGCTTGTTCATCATGCTCGGCATCGACCAGGGCTGGCCGCTGCCCAAGAACGCCGGCGACTGGATGGCCCTCGCGGCCGGAATGATGTGGGCGTATACCTGCGTCCGCTATCGCCAGGCCACCGCGGTAGGCGCGATCGAGCAGACCTTCGGGTTCGTCATCGGCTGCGTCGTGTGCGGCCTCATCTTTCTGCTGATCCCGACGGATGGCCCCGGAATCATCACCGCTTTCGGCACGCTCGATAACGTCGTCTGGCTCGTTCTGGGCATAACTGCTGCCATCGCGATTGCCACGAATCTCGTGATCATCTGGGGCGCGCGGCAGTTGAGCCCAGGTCTGGTCGGGCTTTTCAACATGATGGAGCTTATCGCCGGCGCCGCGACCGCCGCCTGGTTATCCGGAGAACCGTTCGGATGGCGCGAGATCGTCGGCGGCATATTGATCGTCGCCGCTGCCTTGGTCGACATCATGCTGCACCGGGACCCGGCGACCGAACAGGCGCCCGCGGACTAGCCCGCGCGTCGTGCAACGTCTGCTCCGGTGCGCTTACACCGGCTTCGCGGGATACCAGTAATTCGGCTCGGGCCGGATCCAGCCCTCAGGGCGATAGATGATCTCGAAGGTGGTGTGGGTGGGATCGAGCGTATCGTAATAGCAAAACGAAACACCGCTCCATTGCGCCTCGAACAGCCGTTCGAAGCCGCGTTGCTCGAACTCGCGATGGCAGACGTCCCAGTCCATCCCCATGGTCTGGAGGAAGAAGCCGACATGGTGGATGCCCTCGCCCTGGGCCTCGAGATATTCCTGGTAGATGCTCGGGCCGTCGAGCGGCTGGATGACTTCCCAGTTAAGTGAGCCCGTCCAGGCTAGCGCGAGCAGAAAGCTGCACTCGACCGGCCGGGCGCGCAGCTTCGCGTTGGCGAGCACCGGCGGCTCGTAGGGGTTGACCCACCAGGGTCCGATGCCGAGCCGGTCGGCAAAACCCCGGATGCAGGCATCGAGATCGCGGGTCACGACGCAGACCTGCTGAGTCTGGGAAAACAGGCTGTTGGGCAGGTCGGAAAAGATATGGTCCGGCTGGCTCATCGCAGTGCGCTCCCCAACAATGGGCAGCCCGCCTGCCGCCTTTTTTTATAGTGGGTATTAATCACCGCTCAGGACACCGCGGCACCCGGTCGAAGTGCAGCGCTTTCGTCCGCCAGCAGGAGCCTTACCCCTGCCGCGACGATGGCGGCGGCAACCTCAGCGGTTGGCGACCAGTCGGTTGCCAACGCGTCGATTTCGTCGAGTCCGGCGACGCGCACCAGCCCCTGACCGCCGAACCGGGTGTGATCGACCAGCACGATGCGCTGCTCGGCACAATCGAGCATCGCCCGGGTGATCTCGGCGCGGTTGATCTCGTCATGCATCACCCCGCCCGAGGGGTGGATCCAGGCGGAGGAGATGAACGCCTTGGCGGCGTAGAAGCCGCGCACGAATTCGACCGCGAGCGGTCCCTCGACGCAGCCGTCGCGGGCGTCGACCTCGCCACCGGCGACCAGAACCCGGTTGCCGTTGCGTGTGACCAGCAGGCGGGCGATATCGATCGAGTTGGTGATCACCGTGAGGTCGAGGTGGCTGCGCAGCGCGTAGGCGAAATAGACCATGGTGCTGCCCCCCGCGAGGAACAGCCGGTCGCCGTTCTCGACCTCGGCGGCGGCGCGGCGCGCAATCGCCTGCTTCGCCTCGACCTCCTCGAGCAGGCAGTAATGGAACGCGGTCTCGCGCACCACCTCGGGCAGGGCGACACCGCCGCGCACCGCCTCGACGGTGCCCTCGTCGGCCAGCTTGCGGATGTCGCGGCGAATGGTTTCGCCCGAAACGCTCAGCCGATCGGCAAGCTCGGTGATCGAGCACTGCCCGCGCATCTGCAGCAGATCGAGGATCTCGTCTTGCCTCTGGCGTGCCATCGTCTAGCCCCCGATCACCCTGGGCCTACTGGTCGTGAAGCTGGATCCAGGTGCATTTGAGTTCGCAATACTTGTCCAGCGCATGGAGCGATTTGTCGCGCCCGAAGCCCGACTGCTTGTAGCCGCCGAACGGGGTCGACATCTCGCTGACATTATATTCGTTGATCCACACGACGCCGCACCGCAGTGCACGCGCCGCCTTGTGGGCCTTGTCGATATCCTTGGTCCAGACACTGCCGGTGAGCCCGAAGTCCGAATCGTTGGCGATGCGGATGCCGTCGTCGAACCCGTCGCAGGTGATGACCGAAAGCACCGGCCCGAAGATCTCCTCGCGGGCGAGGCGCATGTCGTTGTCGACCTTGTCGAAGACCGTGGGCGGAAAGTAGAACCCGCCGGTCTCCTCCATCACCCGCGTGCCGCCGAGGACGAGCTCCGCCCCCTCCTGCTCGCCGATCTCGACATAGTCGGTGATCCGTTTGAGCTGCACGGCATCCAGGATCGCGCCCATCTCGGTGGTCGGATCGAGGGGGTCGTGGGGCATGTATTTCTTGCTGTTCTCGATCACCCGCTCGACGAGAGCGTCCTTGACTGGCGCCTCAACGATGACCCGCGAGCCCGCGTTGCAGACCTCGCCCTGGTTGTAAAAGATTCCCTTGGCGACGACCTGGCCCGCGAGATCGAGATCGCAGTCGGCCAGCACCACCTGGGGCGACTTGCCGCCGCATTCGAGCGACACCCGCTTCATGTTGGTATCGCCCGAGTATTTCATGAACATCTTGCCGATCTCGCCCGATCCGGTGAAGGTCACGCAATCGACGTCCATATGGCGACCCAGCGCCTGGCCCGCTGTTTCGCCGAAGCCCGGCAGAACGTTGAAGACGCCGTCGGGAATGCCGGCTTGAGACGCCAGCTCGGCGGCCCAGATCGCCGAAAGCGGCGTCTGCTCGGCGGGTTTGAGGATGACCGAGTTGCCTGCGGCCAGCGCCGGCGCCAACTTGGCGCCATAGCCCAGATACATCGGGTAGTTCCACGGGACCACCGCGGCGACCACTCCCATCGGCTCGCGGGTTACCAGGGCGATGGCGTCGCTGCGCGAGGGCACGATTTCGTCGTTGATCTTGTCGATCGCCTCGGCGAACCAGCGGATCATGATCGCCGTGCCGGTGATGTCCTTCTTGACGCTGAAGCTGATCGGTTTGCCGCAATCGAGGGTCTCGATCAGGGCCAGCTCCTCCATGTTCTCGTCGATCAGGTCGGCGAAGCGCAGCAGAACCGCTTTGCGGTCCTTCTTCGCCATCATCGACCAGACACCCGACTCGAAGGAGCGGCGCGCCGCCGCCACAGCCCGATCGACGTCTTCGAAGTCGCATTCGGCGACCTCGGCCAATAGCTCGCCCGTCGAGGGGCAAATCACGGCGAATGTCTTGCCTGATGCGGCGTCGACGTAACGACCGTCGATAAAGGCCTGGGTCTTGTAGGTCTGGCGTTCCGCGCGCTCGCGCCACTGCTCCAGCGTCAGCATGCCCGACATGGTCTCTCCCCTTCTTCATTGGGTGTTGGCAACCCGATTAACGAACGGGTTCCACGAATTACACAATTTTCCACGATCTTAGGGCTAAAACTTGTCAAAGAAAAGACGAATTCTCATGTGTTCTCCACAGTTCGCATTGACGTGCGCCCATTGCGGAGCTTAAATCCACGAGTCTTCCGACGTCGACGCCGGGCTTCGCATGTCCTAGCCTGAGACCCATAACAACGAAAGCGCCCAAGCCATGCCCGATCTGACGCCGATTACGAGCGGTACACCCTGGTTCCGGCTCGACGCCACCGACGAGGACTGGGCGAGGGATGATCCGCGCGCGCTGCGCCGGTCGATGGAGCAGCTCTTCGTCATCCGCCGCTTCGAGCAGAAGTTGCTTGAGCTCTGGCAGCAGGGCCTGCTCAACGGCCCGGCCCACGCCAGCATCGGCCAGGAAGCCTGCGGCGTCGGCGCCACGTCGATGCTGCGCACCTGCGACCGGATCAACGGCACCCACCGGGCCCATCACCAGTTTCTCTCCAAGTTTCTCAGCTACGCCAGCCATGAGGATTACGACCCGGCGGACGGCGAATGGAGCGAGACGATGGAAGCCATGGTCTATCACTCAATGGCGGAAATCATGGGGCTCGCCCCGGGATTTTGCGGCGGGCGCGGCGGCTCGATGCATATGCGCTTCGACGAGGCGGGCATGATGGGCTCCAACGCCATCGTGGGCGGCAATCCGCCTCTGGCCTGGGCCACGCGCTGGCGGCCAAGCGGCTGGGCGAGGACCGTATTACCGTGACGTTTTTTGGCGACGGCGCGGTCCAGCAGGGCGCGTCCTACGAATCGCTCAACCTCGCCGCGCTCTACGAGCTGCCGCTGATCTTCTTCATCGAGAACAACCTCTACGGCGTCTCGACCCATGTCAGCGAGGCAACCCGCGAAACCAGACTCTCGGCCCGCGGCCAGGGCGTGGGCGTGCCCTCGCTGGAAATCGACGGCATGAACGTGGTTGCCGTGCGCAAGGCCATGGACTGGGCGATCCGCCATATCCGCGAGAACGGCGGACCGGTACTGATCGAGGCGCTGACCTATCGCTTCCACCATCAGCACGGGCCCCTTCTGGGCAGCAATTTTGACTACCGGACCAAGGAAGAAGAGGCCGAGTGGCGGGAGCGCGACCCGGTGGTCCGCCACCCCGAGAAGCTCGTCGCCATGGGGCTGATCAAGAAGGCGCGGGCGGACTCGCTGATGGAGCGTGCCGGCGAGATTGTCGACCGCTGCGCCAACCGCCTGACCGAGACGGCACCGGGTTCGAACGAGCCGCAGGTGATTCCCGCGCTGTGGCCGGATGTGAAAACCGTTGAGGACGGTATCCGCGGCGACCTTTCCGAGCTCGACGGTGCAACCTTCCGGGAGGCGGAGGACTTCGCGGAACCGGAAATGCGCAGCGTGAAATACATCGAGGGGGTGGCGCTGGCCGTGAAGCGCCATATCGAGGCCGACGAACGGGTCATCATTATGGGCGAGGACATCCATCGCCTGCGCGGCGGCGTGATCGGCGCAGTCAAAGATATCGCCGACGAATACGCCGACCGCCTGATGGCGACACCAATCTCGGAAAACGGCTTCACGGGCATGGGGCTGGGCGCCGCCATGTGTGGCCTGCGCCCTATCGTCGAGATCATGTATGCGGATTTTGCGCTGGTCGCCGCCGACCAGCTGTTCAACCAGGCGGCCAAGCTGCGCCATATGTTCGGCGGCAAATATCCCGCGCTGTTCGTGATCCGCATGCGCACAGCACCCGGCATCGGCTTCGGCTCGCAACATTCGATGGACCCGAGCGGGCTGTTCTCGCTGTGGCCGGGCTGGCGGATCATCGCACCGACCACGCCGTTCGACTATATCGGCATGTTCAACGCCGCCATGGCGTGCAACGACCCGGTTGCGATCATAGAGATCCAGCCGCTGTTCCAGATGGAGGGGCCGATCCCGGACGACCTCGACTACATGATCCCGTTCGGCAAGGCCAAAATCGTGCGCCCCGGCACCGAGTGCACGGTGATTGCGTGTTCGAACATGGTGCCGGTTTCGGTCGAGGCCGCCGAGGAAGCCGGGATCGATGCCGAGGTGATCGACCTGCGTACCCTCGACGTGCCGGGCCGCGATTGGGAGACCATTTCAGACAGCGTGCGCCGAACCCACCGGGTTCTGCTCGTCGAGCAGACCGCGCGGGGCTACACCATCGGCACGCGGCTCGCCGCCGATCTTCAGGAACGGCTGTTCGACGAGCTCGACCACGAGATCCTCCGGGTAACCGGCACGGAATCCGCGCCCACCGTCTCACGAGTCCTCGAACGAGCCGCACTGGCCGGCACCGACGACGTCGTCGCCGGGCTTCACCGGGTGATGGGCCGCGCGGCTTAAAGAACCGGCCGATGGCCGCCCTGCTCGTACTCAAATCGTAAAGCCAGGTCCCGGATTTCACGCACCGTCCGCGAGGTCTCGGGCGTAGCGCGCGTTGGGCCGTTCGGCGATCGGGAAATGGAGCAGGCTGGATGCCAGTGCCAGGCCGATGGCGATGAGCCAGACCAAATCGTAAGATCCCGTGAGATCGTAGAGAAATCCCCCCGACCAGGCACCGAAGAAGGCGCCGACCTGATGGCTCAGGAAGACGATGCCGAACAGGGTGCCCATGTAGCGCAGCCCGAAGATGCTCACGACCAGGCCGCTGGTGAGCGGCACGGTGCCCAGCCAGAGGAAGCCGATGAGCCCGGAGAACACCATGACCGAGGTGGTCGATACGGGCACCAGGATAAAGCCCGCGAAGACTGCCGCGCGCAGCAGATAGACCAGGCTGAGCACATGGTTCTTGGGAAAGCGCTGACCGAGCGCCCCGCAAGCCAGCGAGCCGATGATGTTGAAGAAGCCGATGATGCCGATGGCGGTGGCGCCCAGCATGGCGGGAAAGCCGTTGTCCGTGAGATAGGCGGGCAGATGGGTGGCGACGAAGGCGACATGAAAGCCGCAAACGAAGAACCCGGCGTTGAGCAGCCAGAAGCCCCGGTGCCGTCCGGCCTCGGCGAGCGCTTCGCGAATCGACTGGTCCGAGAATGGCACGGCGGCACGCGACGGCTTGCCCGCGAGACCCCAGGCCAGCGGAACGATAAGAAAGGCCGCGGCGGCGAAGATCAGCAGGGCCTGGGACCAGCCCACGCCTTCGATCAGCACCTGGCTGACCGGTGCGATCGCAAACTGGCCGAACGAGCCGCCCGCCGAGGCGACGCCCAGCGCGATGCTGCGCCGCTCAGGGCTGGCGGCCCGCCCGACGGGCCCCAGCACGACGGCGAAGCCGCCCGCGCTCATGCCCATGCCAATCAGCACACCAATACCCATATGAAGGTGGATGGCGCTTTCGGCATTGGCCATGACGACGAGACCGCTGATGAACAGGGTCGCGCCCGCAAGCAGCACCCGCCCGGCCCCGTACTTGTCGGACAGCGCGCCGAAAAATGGTTGAGTCAGGCCCCAGATGAGGCTCTGCAGCGCAATGGCGAGGCCAAAGCTTTCGCGCGTGACCCCGATGGACATGCCCATCGGCTCCATGAACAGCCCGAAGCCGCCGCGCAGACCCATACCCAGCGCGAGCACCAGGGCAGCACAGATGACCAGGAGAAGAACCGGACGTTGCCGGAGCATTGGTTATTTCCTTCGCGCGACCATCGGGCGAGCTTCTGCCGGAGCGGCCGTTCGTGCTAGATTTTTATCTTGCTGCCCGCGCCTCGCGGGAATGCATCGATAAGGGAGATAGCTCATGAGCGGGTTTAGTGAAGTCTTGCGAAGTTATCATGTCGAAGCCTGCGGGCATCAGGGATTTTCCATGGATGCCGGCGAGCTGGTTCGGTTCACCGACCTGCAGGGCCAGCAGCCGATCGATTTCTGGGCATTCAACCGCGAGGATATGAGCGAGTACATGTCCGCGGCGCACAGCCGGCGCTCGGTCTGCCGCCTGATGCTGCGCGCGGGCGAGGCTGCCGTGACCAACAATCGGCGCCCGATCATGACGATCCTCGAAGACAATTCCCCGGGCCAGCACGATTTCGAGGTGCCGTGTTGCGATCCCACGATGTACACCGCCTACGGCGCGCCAGGCCACAAGAACTGCCAGGACAACCTGCACCTGGCGCTGACCGACCTGGGCGTGAGCGCGGCGCTGACGCCGCAGCCCTGGAACCTGTTCACGAACTTCGAGGTCCACCCCGACAAGCGGATCGAAATCAAGGCGTGCGATACCAAGCCGGGGGACAACATCGTTCTGCGCGCGGAAATGGACGTCTATGTGGCGATTTCGGGCTGTCCCATGGACATCGCGGGCAACGACACCTGCGCCGGCGTCCCCACCGACGTGCTGGCCGAAGTTGGGCGCTAGACCGGAGCGGAAGCGCGGGAAGGAGACCGATGGGCGGGCGAGCGGCTTGCGAGGTCGCGCTCGAGCGCGATGTCGCCATGTCGATGCGCGACGGCACCGTGCTGCGTGCCGACATCTACACGCCCGCGGGCGCGGGTCCATACCCCGTTTTGCTCATTCGCACGCCCTACGACAAGGGCGTCTCGGAGTTTGAATCCCTGCTCCACCCGGGATGGTACGCGCGGCAGGGTTTCATCCTGATGACCCAGGACGTTCGGGGATGTTTCGCGTCCGACGGCGATTTCGAGCCCTTTGTCCATGAGTTCGACGACGGGGTCGATACCATCGAGCAGTGCGCGGGCTTGGCGAAATCGAACGGCAAAGTGGGCATGTACGGATTTTCCTATCCCGGCACGACCCAGCTATTTTCGGCAACCCGCGCGCCCGAGGCACTCATGGCGATTGCCCCCGCGTTCACGAACGACGGGGTCTACGAGGACTGGTGCTACAAGAACGGCGCCTTTCAGCAATGCCTCAACCAGGTCTGGGCGGCCGGATTGGCGATTGCCGAGGCCTTCCGCCGCGGCGAGCCGGCGGACTGGCGGCCGGCCTTCAAGGCCTTTGGCGGCCTGCCCGGGGAATACGATCATCTGCCTCTGACCGATCACCCCAGCCTGCCCCGGGATTTTGCGCCGTTTTATTACGACTGGCTCGAGCATCCGACGTTCGACGATTATTGGAAACGCTGGCACCTGGGCGAGCGTTACGCCGACATCACGATCCCGGCGCTGCATCTGGTCGGCTGGTACGACCTGTTCATCGAGGGCACGATCCGCAACTACCAGGGTCTGGTGTCGACGGGCGGCAGTGCGCTGGCCCGGGGAAACCAGAAGCTCGTCATCGGCCCCTGGTATCACCAGCCCTGGGCGCCGGCGATGGGCGAGCTCGATTTCGGCGACGAGGCGCGCGCCCGGCTCGACGAGCTGATGGTGCGTTGGTACGACCACTGGCTGAAGGGCGAGGATAGCGGGATCATGGACGAGCCGCGCGTCTCGCTGTTCGTCATGGGCGCAAACCGGTGGCGCGAGGCCGACAGCTTCCCTCTGCCCGAGACCCGGTTTACCCGTTATCACCTGCATAGCGGCGGGCGCGCGAATTCGCTCAACGGTGACGGCGCCTTGTCGCTCGAAAAGCCCGGCGACGAGCTTTCCGACATCTACGTCTGCAATCCGTTCTGGGAAGTCCCGAGCCTGGGCGGAAAAGGTGGTGGGCCGGCGTCGATAGCGCCCATGGGACCGGCGGATCAACGCCCGGTGGAGGCACGGCCCGACGTGCTCGTCTACACAACCGAGGTTCTGACCCGGGACGTCGAGGTGACCGGTCCAGTCGACATCGAGCTCTACGCCTCGTCGTCCGCCGACGACACCGATTTCACGGTCAAGCTGGTCGATGTCTATCCCGACGGGCGCGCGATCAACCTGTGCGATTCGATCCTGCGCGCGAGCTTTTGCGAGAGCAACGAGGCGCCGACGCCGATCGAGCCGGACGCGGTCAACCGCTACGCGTTTCGCGTCGGCCATACGTGCAACCTGTTCAAGGCGGGCCATCGCATCCGGCTCGAAGTGTCGAGCATGAATTTTCCGCTCTACGAACGCACGCTCAACCACTTCCGCACGACCCGGGACGGGCGCTACGAGGACGGCCGTAATGCGAGCCAGAAGGTGTTTCACGACGCCGCCCGACCGTCCTGTCTGATTTTGCCCATCATCCCGGACCCATGAGCGCGCCTCATGAGTTCGCCTATCTGAGCCTGGCGGAGGCCTCTCGCCTTATCGCATCACGCGAGCTTTCGCCGCTCGCGTATGTCGAGACCCTGATCGACCGGATCGCGCGCCTGGAACCCCGGCTTAACGCCTTTGTCACGCTCGACGCCGAAGGGGCGCTGGACGCGGCGCGGCGCGCCGAAGCCGACATTGCGCGCGATGGCGCGCGCGGCCCGCTTCACGGCGTGCCCGTGGCGCTCAAGGACATTATCGACGCCGCCGGCCTGCCCACTACCTGCCAGTCCAAACTTCGGGCCGATTACCGGGCCGCCGCGGACGCTTTTGTGACCGCGCGGCTGAAGGCCGCGGGCGCGATTCTGCTGGGCAAGCTCACGACCCACGAATTCGCGGTCGGCGGGCCGTCTTTCGATCTGCCCTGGCCGCCCGCGCGCAATCCCTGGGATCTATCGAAAATGCCGGGCGGTTCGTCGAGCGGTGCGGGCACAGCGCTGGCGGCGGGGCTGGTGCCTGCCGCGCTGGGCACCGATACCGCCGGCTCGGTCCGCAACCCCGCCTGCCTGTGCGGCGTCGTCGGGCTGAAGCCGAGCTTCGGGCTGGTGGGACGCAGCGGCGTGTTTCCGCTCTCGGAAACGCTCGATCATGTCGGCCCCATGACCCGCAGCGTCGAGGACAACTCCCTGCTGTTGAACACGCTGGCCGGATTTGATGCGGCCGACCCGGGCAGTCGTGCCGGCCCGGCAACCGATTACACCAGCGCGCTGGGTGAGGGCGTCAAGGGTTTGCGGATCGGAGTGGTGCGCCATTTCCACGAGCACGACGAGCCCGCCGACGCAGAGACCGCCACTGCCCTCAAAGCAGCGTTCGCGGTAATAACAGATCTGGGCGCGGAGCTCGTAAGCGTGGAGCTTGCGCCGCTTGCCGACTACACGGAATGCAACCGGGTCATCCTCTCGTTCGAATCCTATCGCATCCATGCCCGCTGGCTTGCCGAGCGGGCGGGCGACTACGGCGCGCTCGCGCGCGATCGGATCGGCAACGGCGCGAACCTCAGCGCCGACGACTACAAAGGCGCGCTTGCCCGGCGCGAGAGCTTGAGCACCGGGATGGATCGCTGCCTCGACGGGCTGGACGCACTGGTTTGCGCTTCGAGCATGACGCCCGCCTATTCGATCGACGATGCCGCCGAGATCGCGCGAAACTACATGCGCCACGCGCGCGCGCCGTTCAACGTGACCGGCCACCCCGCCCTCGGTCTGCCGATTGGCTTTTCGTCGGACGGCCTGCCGCTGGGAATGCAGATCGCGGGCCGGGCGTTCGACGAAGCCTTGCTCTATCGTATCGGCCATGCCTACGAGCAGGCCTGCGGCTGGCACCATTGCCACCCCGCCATTCTGGAGCCCGCGTCATGACCGACTTTCCGATCCGCTACGATTATTCCGCCCTGCCCGGACGCCCGGTTTACGACTGGCCCGAGGGCAAACGGCTCGCGTTCTATATCGCGCTCAATGTCGAGCATTTCGCGCTCGGGCGCGGGCGGGGCGCCCAAATCGCGCCGCCCGAACAATCGAACAGCCCGAGCGTCTATTCCTGGCGCGATTACGGCAACCGGGTCGGGTTCTGGCGGCTCATGGAATTGTTCGACGAGCTCGACCTGCCCATCGAGGCGCAGATCAATTCCGCACTTTACGGCGCCTGCCCGGACATCCCGGACGCGCTGGTTGCGTGGGGCGACGAGATCCTCGGCCACGGCGTCACAAACTCCGACGATCAGGGTGGGCTCGACGAGGCGGCGGAGGCCGCGATGATCGCCGCGGCGACCGATGCCATCACCGCGCATCAGGGCACGCCGCCGGTGGGCTGGATGAGCCCCTGGATCTCGCAGACGCCGCGCACACCGGACCTGCTGCGCGAGGCCGGCTACCGCTACATGATGGACTGGTCGTGCGACGACCAGCCGATCTGGATGCGCACCCGGGCCGGGCCGATCCTGGCGATCCCCTACCCCGTGGAGATGAACGACAACCGGGCGATCGTGTTTCACAAATTCACGCGCGCCGCCTTCGCCGACATGATCATCGACAATTTCGACGAGATGCTCGCCCAGTCCGCGCGCCAGCCGCTGGTGTTCGGGCTGTCGCTGCACACCTTCGTGATGGGCCAGGCGTTTCGACTCCGCGCGCTGCGCCGCGCGCTGCGTCATATCGCGGACCATCGCGCGCGCATCTGGATTACCCGACCATGCGATATTTGCGCCCATGTTGAAGCCCTGCCACCCGGCACAGTGGTCGGCACACCGGGCGAGGACGGTTGAATTAATGGATAGACAAACTATGAAAAGTAGCATAAACTTCCCGGCAAGACTGTCGCCATGAGGACGAAATGAGCGAGCCAGGCCTGCCCTTTCGCATGAGCCGTGCCCCGGACCTCAACACTGACGGACGGCGTCCGATCGAGCGCGTTCTCGACCAGCCCTTCATGCTCGGTCTGTTCCTGCCGCTCCAGACCGGCGCCTGGAGCCCGTCGACGGCGCCGCGAGAAACGAGCTGGGACTTCGATTACAACGCGGAATGTGCGGTTCGCGCCGAGGAGCTGGGTTTCGACCTCGTGTTCGGCCTCGCCCAGTGGCTGGGCAAAGGCGGCTACGGCGGGGAGATGGGATTTCGCGGCGACGCCATGGACCCGCTGCTGATCACCGCGGGCCTGGCACCGGTGACGCGGAATATCGTGCTGATCTCGACGGTCCATGCGCTCTACGGCTGGCATCCGGTTCATCTCGCCAAGTTCGCCGCCACTCTCGACCATATGAGCCAGGGGCGCTGGGGGCTCAACATGGTCACGGGCTACAAACCCGACGAGTTTCGCATGTTCGGGCTCAAGCAGATGGAGCACGACCTGCGCTACGAGATGGCCGGCGAGTTCGTCGACATGATGGATATGCTCTGGCAGGCGGAGGAAAACGTCACCCACCGGGGCCGCTACTGGCAGATGGAGGACGCCTTCGTCTCGCCCAAGCCGGTGTACGGGCGCCCCATCCTGGTCAACGCCGGCACCTCGGCGGCGAGTATCGACTACGCCGCGCGCAAGTCCGACATCGTCTTTATCACCAGCCCGGCGGGCGCCGATCCGGAAAAAGCCTGCGCCGCCCTGCCCGACCATAACTGGAAGATCAAGGAGGCCGCGCGCCAGATCGGCCGCGAGGTACGCACCATCATCAACCCTCATGTCATCTGCCGCGACACGGACGAGGAAGCCCAGGCCCAGCGCGCGCGCATCATCGAGCAGCAGGACCCCGTGGCGGCGGACAACTTCGCCGCCTCGATCACCGGCGGGGGCAAGGAATCCTGGAGTGCGACGACCCGCGAGATGTGGGTGGTGGGGGGCAATGTTCATCTCGTCGGCACGCCGGAGCGGATCGTCGACTGGTTCGTGCGCTTACGCGAAGCAGGCTGCGACGGGGTGCAGGTGAACTTCTACGACTTCCTGCCCGATCTCGATTTCTTCGGGCGGCGCGTGCTGCCGTTGATGATCGAGGCGGGGCTGCGCGCACCGCCTCCCTGAGCGACGCGACCCGGCGTTAGGATGCCTGGGCTGCGCGCGAGGCCCTCTTGCGCGCGTGAGGATCGAGATGGCGCTTGCGCAGGCGCACTGCCTTGGGCGTCACCTCGACCAGTTCGTCGTCGGCGATGTAGGCGATCGCGCGGTCGAGCGACATGCGCTGGGGTGTGGTGAGCGTGACCGCATCGTCCTTGCCCGAGGCCCGGACGTTGCTCAGCTGCTTGGCCCTGAGCGGGTTGACTTCGAGGTCGTTGCCCCGGCTGTGCTCGCCGATGATCATGCCCGGATAGACCGCCTCGCCGGCGCCGATGAAGAGCGGCCCGCGCTCTTCGAGGTTCCACAGGGCGTAGGGCACGGAATCGCCGCGCGCAGTCGAAACCAGCGTGCCCGTGTGGCGCTGCTCGATCGGTCCGCGGTAGGGGCCGTAGGCGTGAAACACCCGGTTCAGCACACCGGTGCCGCGGGTGTCGGTCAGAAAATCGCCGTGATAGCCGATCAGGCTGCGCGAGGGCACGATGAAGACGAGACGCTGCTTGCCCTCGCCCGCAGGACGCATCTCGATCAGGTCGGCGCGCCGCTCGCCCAGTTTTTCGACCACCACACCGGCGTAATCCGCATCGACGTCGACGGTGACCTCCTCGAGCGGCTCGAGGCGCTGACCGGTCTCGAGATCGTCTCGGGTAAGCACCCGAGGGCGGCTGATCGAGAGCTCGTAGCCCTCGCGGCGCAGGGTCTCGATCAGCACCGCGAGCTGCAACTCGCCTCGCCCCGCGACCTCAAACGCATCGTTCGACTCGGTGCGGCTCACCCGGATCGCGACGTTGCCTTCCGCCTCGCGCATCAGCCGGGCCCAGATCTCGCGCGAGGTGAGCTTGTCACCGTCCTTGCCGGAAAGCGGCGAATCGTTGATGCCGAAGGTCATGGCCAGGGTCGGCGGATCGATCGGCTGGGCGGCGATGGGGTGGTCCAGCTCGAGCGCCCCGAGGGTGTCGGCGACAGTCGCCTCGGCGAAGCCCGCAAGCGCGACGATGTCGCCCGCCTCGGCCTGCTCGATGCTGACCCGTTCCAGGCCGCGGAAAGCGAGCAGCTTGGTGATACGCGTCTGCTCGATCACCGCGCCGTCGCGCGTGAGCGCCTTGATCGTCGTGTTCGCACGCACCGCACCGCTTTCGATCCGGCCCGTAAGCAGGCGGCCCAGATAGGGGTCGACTTCGAGGGTGGTTGCCAACATCGCGAACGGCGTGGTCGCATCGACCGCGGGCGGAGCGACGCGCTCGAGAATAAGGTCGAAGAGCGGCGCCATGTCGTCGCGCGGACCGGCGGGATCGGCCGCGGCCCAGCCCTGCTTGGCCGAGGCAAAGAGGGTGGCGAAATCAAGCTGTTCGTCGTTGGCGTCGAGCGCCGAGAACAGGTCGAAAACCTCCTCGTGCACCACATGCGCGCGGCTCTCGGGCTTATCGACCTTGTTGACCACGACCAGCGGGCGAAGCCCGACCCGGAGCGCCTTGCCGAGCACGAACTTGGTCTGGGGCATGGGGCCTTCGGCGGCATCGACCAGCACCACGACGCCGTCGACCATCGAGAGGATTCGCTCGACTTCGCCACCGAAATCGGCGTGGCCAGGCGTGTCGACGATGTTGATGCGCACACCCTTCCAGACCACCGACGTGCATTTGGCCAGGATGGTGATGCCGCGCTCGCGCTCGAGTTCGCCCGAATCGAGGGCGCGCTCGGCAACCTTCTGGTTGGCCCGGAAGGTGCCCGACTGGCGGAGCAGGCAATCGACCAGCGTGGTCTTGCCGTGGTCGACATGGGCGATGATGGCGATGTTTCGAAGGTCCATGGGGCTTTCGGGCTGCGTTTGTGCGGCAAAGCAAGGGGGGATTGGGCTCAGGCGAAATATAAGTTCGCGCGAGGGAGAAACAACCGGGCCGCGGCTAACCCGGGGCCACCCGGTTGATCAGCGGTCCCACGCCGGTGACCTCGACAATTACCTCGTCGCCCGGACGCAGGAATTTCGGTGGATCGAAGCCGATGCCGACACCGGCCGGCGTGCCGGTGGCGATAATGTCGCCGGCGAGCAGGGTGGCGCCGCCCGAGAGGGTAGCGATGATTGTCGGCACGTCGAAAATCAGGTTGTCGAAGGTATCGTCCTGGCACAGCTCGCCGTTGATGCGCGAGCGCACGGCGATCTCGGCCGGGGCGGGCATCGCCGACCGGTGGACCAGGAGCGGGCCCATGGGCGCAAAGCCGTCGAGGCTCTTGCCCAGGAACCACTGCTTGTGGGTCTTTTGCAGGTCGCGCGCGGTGACGTCGTTGATCGCGGTATAGCCGAAGACGTGATCCCAGGCGTCGGCCGGGTCGATGTTGCGCCCGTCGCGTCCCAGGATCAGGGCGAGCTCCGCCTCGTAATCGAGCGCCTCCGTCACGCCCGTATGGACCGGGATGTCGGCGCCGGGCCCCACAATCGAGGTGGTCGATTTTGTGAACACGATGGGCGCATCGGGCAGGTCCTGGCCCTTTCCGAATTCCTTCACGTGGGCGCGGTAGTTCAATCCGAGGCAGAAGATGTTGCGACGAGGCGCCGGAATCGGCGCCAGCGGCCTGACCTCGGCCAGCGGCCGACAGGCAACGCCCAACCCCACGGCGCGCTGCGCGATACCCCAGACATCCTCCGCCGCACCCTCGGGCGCGCGCACGAGGTCAAGCAGGGTCTCCGCCGGCAGCGCGGCCACAAGCTCGCGTGCCGCAGCGCCCAGATCAACGACCGTGTTCTCGATCGCGACGCCCAGATAACCGTTTTCCAGGGTCAGGAATTTCATTACGCCCTCCGTGCTGGCCGGCGGGAGGGTAGCGATCCGCTCGCGCGCTGGCAAGCGGCGCCGGGCACCGAGCTCAACCGCCGGGCGTGGCCACGCGAGCAGGAAACAGGGGGATGACCTCGGCGCCCAGCTCTTCGAGCACGTCGGCCGCCGGCCGCTTACCGTATTTCAGCGTGAGGGTGACGTGGTTTACGCCCAGCCCGCGAAGCTGGCCCAAAAGCTCGATTAACGCGTGGCGCCCGAAACGGAACCCCAGATGGATATCCGATGGCCCCTCGTTCGGATCCTCCGCGAGATCGATGTAGAGCGACTGGCCAAACGGCTTGAACCGGCCCCGGCAAGAGCGTTTGAGCGCCTCGCGCCAGGATGCGATGACGTATTCCTGGCGCTCGGGCGTGCGCGAATATTTCACCCAGGCGTCGCAGTGGGCGGCGGTCCATTCCAGCCTCTGACGTGCCCGGCCCGTGATCATGATGGGTACCCGCCCGGCGACGGGCTTGGGCAGGACGCCGGCGCTGCCCTCGACCATACGCCCGAAGGAGGAGCGGTAGTCGGGATACTCGTCGCGGTAGACCATCTCAATCAGGCGCAGGCTTTCGCGGAAGGTTTCGGTGCGCGAGGCATGCTGGCGGTCGAAGGCGGGAAATTCTTCCGGCCGGTCACCGGTGCCGACCCCCATCACCAACCGCCCACCCGAGAGTTGATCGACCGACGCCGCCGCCTTCGCGACATGCAGGGGATGGCGCAGCGGGAGGACGATGCTGCCCGTGGCCAGCGAAATGGTCCCGGTCTGGGCGGCGATAAAGCCGAGATAGACGAAAGGATCGTAGACTTGGCCGGCATCGCCGAACGAGGGGATGCGCAGCGGTACGTCGCGAAACCACAATGCGGAAAAGCCAAGGGTCTCGGCACGCTGTGCCAGCTCGACCTGGCCCTCCATGGTCGGCACTGCGCCCTCGAACGCCTCGATCGGGAAGAACACGCCGAGGGTGAGTTGATCTTCCTCGAACATCTGGTGGAAGCCGCGGTTGAGCCGCTGGCCTGCGGCCACCGCCGGTTCACGAGACTTCAGTCCAAGATCCAGACGCACCATAGCTACGAACTCCCCCCTGCACGACGAGACCCGCTTGCGCACCACGATTAAACGTGGGCTCCACCCGATTGACAACACGGGTTTGACAGCGCGCCTGCCCGGCTTATCGTTCGACCTATGGTGACGAGAAGGTTAGCGTAATGCGAGAGAAGACCGTCTCCGCCCTGACGGCGATGCTCGCCGCGAGCCGCCATGCTGTGCTGTTCACGGGCGCGGGCATGAGTACGGAATCGGGAATTCCCGACTATCGCAGCCCGGGAGGGGTGTGGGATCGCTTCCGCCCGGTCGATTTCAGCGAGTTCCTGGCGTCAAAGGACGGACAGCGGAAATTCTGGCGGCGCAAGTTCGCCACCCACGACATGATCGCCGACGCCGAACCCAACCGGGGCCACCGCGCCGTGGTCAAGTTGATGGAGCAGAACCGGCTTGCCTGCATCATCACTCAGAATGTCGACGGCCTGCACCAGAAGTCGGGCGTGCCCGAGGACCGGGTAATCGAGCTGCACGGCAACACCACCTATGCCGTCTGCCTCGACTGCGCCGCGCGCTACGATCTCGGACCCATCCGCGACGCCTTCCTGGCCGATGAGAGTCTACCGCAGTGCGCGGCCTGTGGCGGGTTAATCAAGACCGGCACGATCTCGTTCGGTCAGGCCATGCCCGAAGAACCGATGCGCCGCGCCGAAGCGGCAAGCCGCAAGGCCGATCTGATGATTGCCGTCGGCTCGTCGCTGGTGGTCTATCCGGCCGCGGGCTTTCCGGTGCTGGCCAAGCGAGGGGGCTGCACGCTTGCAATTCTCAACCGCGAGCCGACCGAACTCGATTCGCTTGCCGACCTCGTGATCCATGACGAGATCGGCCCGCTGCTGGGCAACCTCGCCGGGGTCAACTGAGCGGCTCTCAGTAAGTCGGATCGCCGTCCGGCCGGGTATCGACGCGCAGGCCGAAGCTGATCCGCCGCTCGGTAATGTCGGAGACCGAATGAAACGGGCGCTCGCGGCGGCCCTCGAAGCCCGGCGCCACCATCAGGACCAGATGTCCTGCGGGCGCAGCCACCTCGCGGGAACCGTGGCCCTCACGGTCGTCGCACAGGAAATATCGCGCCGCGCCGCAGACCACCACCAGCGCGACCAGGCCGACATAGCGGACGTGATCGAGATGGGGCGTGATGCCGAGTGCACCCGGCGGATAAATCTGCACCACAAGGTCGTTGAAGCCAAAGGGCCTCTCGAGCGGCGGGGGATCGAGCCACGCCAAGGCGGCGTCGAACAGGCGATCCAGGGTGTGGGCGAAATCGCCATAGGCGCTCGTTGCCGGTACGTCCATGCAGATGTCGAATTCCTGGCGGACCAGCTTGTCGCCCGTACCCATGGTGGGGTGGGCCGGGCGAAAGGCGAGCGCCTCGGCGGCCTCGACGAGAGCGGCGCAGCCCTCGGCGTCAAGCACCGGAAAGGACAGTGCGCCCGCATCGCCCAAACGCATCAGCACATCGGCAACATCTGTTGGGCTTGCGCTAAGGTGGGCATCGAAAAACCTGTATGCCTCGCCGGCGTCGGCAATCGGGCTCGCTCCGCTCACGAGGCAGCGGGCTCCAGCGCGGGCATCGCCTCGCGCCCCCAGATCTGGCGCTCGCGGATATAGGGCCGGGAATGCTCAGGTGTCGGCCCGTCGAACTCGCGCGCCAGGCGATGGCCGTCGAACACTGCATCGGGCAGCATGCGCGGCGCCAGACAGTCACCCACCCGGTGAACGGCTTGAAGCTCGGCGTCCGCCCACTCGTTCTGCCGGGTTTTCAGTTCCCGATAGAGCCCGTCGTTGGCGCGCCGCGCCGTGCAGAGCACGACGGAATCGCACGCAAGGTCGATCACCTCGGTGCCTGCGCGCCGGGGCATCTGACCGAGCACCGACCCGGTGCGGCGATAGCCGTCGCGGTAGAGATAGAATGCGCGCACAGTCAATTCATTGCCGGTCTCGACACTTTCGATCCAGTGCGTGTCGTGCTCGTGGATGCCCTTTTCGTGCATCATCCGGCGCAAGTTCGAGGCCTCGCCCGTGTAATGCAGGTAAGGAGCCACGCCGTGGTTCTGGGTAATCACGGTGACCTGCTTGCCTGCGTCGGCCAGATGCTCGGCCATTGCGATGCCGGTGATATAGCCCTCGCCGTCGAAGACGATCACCCGCTCGCCAACCTCTTTGCCCGCCATCACCTGTTCCGGCGTCGCGAATTGGTCTTGCGCCGCGTCGACGCCGGGCAACGGCCCCATGGTGACACTGGAAAAGCCATCCTCGGCCCAGCGCGAGCCTGTTGCCAGCACCACTTTGTCGGCGCCGTAGCCAAGAATATCGTCGGCGCTCATCGACCCGACACCTGTATGGACCTCAACGTTCTTGAGCTTTTCAAGCTGTGTCTGGCGGTAGGAAATGACCCGCCCCCACTCCGAGAGGCCGGGATAACGCATCACGTCCTTTAGGTGGCCGCCCAGCTCGCCGCCTGACTCGCGTAAGTGCACGTCATAGCCGCGCATGCCCAGAACCCGGGCGCATTCGAGCCCCGAAGGCCCCGCGCCCACGACCAGCACCGAGCAGGGATCGGCCGCCGGCGCGAACTGTTCGGGATGCCACTCGCGCCGGTATTCCTCCATCGCAGTCGCGTTCTGGGTGCAGATGATGTGCGGACCCGCCAGTTCCCAGCGTGAGACGCACATATTGCAGGCGATGCATTCGCGAATATCGTCGAGCCGGCCTTCCTCGATTTTGTTGGGCAGGAACGGGTCGGCGATCGAGGCGCGGGTTGCACCGATGATGTCGTAATGGCCGGCGTTGAGCGTGGCGACCATCTCGTCGGGGCTGGTCAGGTGGCCGACACAGACAACGGGCACGTCGCCGGTCACCGATTTCGCGTCGATCACGTAGGCCAGCTCGTGGCCCGATTTCTGGAACCGCGAGGGCGCGAGATCTTCAGCCCATTCCGAATAGATGCCGATCTTGAAGTCCCACAGATCGACCAGGCCGGCCGCGGTCAGGCGATCGACGGTCTTGAGCCCTTCGCCGTGGACCTCGATGCCTTCGGGGCCGAGCAGGCTGTCGATGGCGAAGCGCGCCGCGATCGCGCAGTCGTCGCCGAGCGCCTGCTTGAGCGCGCTTAACAATTCCTCGGTGAAGCGCAGGCGGTTTTCGAACGAACCGCCGTATTTATCCGTGCGCTTGTTGTAGAAGTCGTGGAGGAACTGCATGGGCAGGAAGGAATCTGCGAAATAGACCGTGAGGATGTCGAACCCCGCCTCGCGCGCGCGGTTTCCCGCCGCGACGTAGTAGCCGATGATATCGGCGATATCGCTCTCATCCGCCTCGACGCAGTAATGCAGCGGCTCGGCATCGGACGGATATGCGCTGGGCCCCCAGGACACGGCGCGCGACATGTAATTAGTCGCGTGCGGCCCGCCGTAGAGCAGCTCGACATTGGCCAACGCACCGTGCTTGTGCAGCGCATCGCACATAGCGCCGAGATTGATGACGTCACCCTCGTCCCAGAGTTGGGCCGAAATGTAAGGGGTGGTGTCGGACTCGTAATGGATCGAGCAGTATTCCGTCGACAGCGCGCCCCATCCGCCTTCGGCCTTCATGCCCCGGTGACCGGCCTGCGCGCCGGGCCGGTCGGAGCCCGCCCCATTGCACTGGGCGGTCTGGAAAAACCGGTTTTTCATGGTCTTCGGGCCGAGCCGGATGGGCTCGAACAGGGGGTCGTATTTTGGATCGCGCGCCATCGTCTTCAGCTCCCGCCGCACCCGCGAGGGTAAGACTTCGTTCTCCTAGATCGGATAGGGGCCTCCGGTGGCCGCGTTGCCGCCGTCCACCGAGAGGTTGGTGCCGACACAATAGCTCGCCTCGTCCGACGCCAGGAAAAGCGCTGCGTTGGCAATCTCGTCGGGTCTCGCAAGGCGGCGGATGGGAAGTCCCTTGGCCAGATCCTCGACGTTGTCGTCGATATTGCCCTCGAGAGATTCCAGCCAATCATCGATCATCTTGGTCCGGGTCTCGCCGGGGCAGACCGAATTTATCCGCACGTTGTCGCCGATATGGTCGAGTGCCATGCATTTGGTCATCTGCACCACCGCGCCCTTGCTTGCGCAATAGGCGCTCAGCCCCGGCTCGCCGTTGAGCCCGGATTCGGACGCGATGTTGACGATGGCGCCGCTGCCCTGTGCGATCATCTTGTTGAGCGCCGCACGGGCGAGCTGGAATACGGCAGTAACGTTGACGGCGAAGGTGTCCGCCCACTGCTCGTCGGTGGTCTCCGCGGCCGGCGCGGAATAGAGAATGCCGGCGTTGTTGACCAGCACGTCGATACGGCCCAGCCGCTTGACCGTTTCCTCGACCAGCGCGTCGCAGGCGCCGGCATCGCGCAGGTCCGCGGCCACAAACTCCGCCGTGCCGCCCGCATCCTTGATTGCGCTCAACACCGCGTCGCCGCGCGCCTGGTCGCGCCCGCTCATAAGCACGCTCGCGCCCTCGGCCGCGAACAATTTCGCGCAGGCCTCGCCGATCCCGGCGGTGGCCCCGGTAACCAATGCTGTCTTGCCTTTGAGCCTCATGACCGTCTCCCCTGTTAGATTAAATCCCTTGGTTTGCTTCCCGCCGCCGACCGCTTTTGAAACTGGCGGCAGTCCTTGCAGGATGTCACGAGTTTAACCCCGCCAGCAAATTCACGCACGGGTCATGTGCCCCTCGCACGGCTACTCCGTGCCGCCCCGTTCGCGCAACAGCTCGACCACCTTGCCCGATGCCCGATACTGCGCGATGCCAAGCGGCGTGTGCCCCTCGCCGTCACGCGCGTTAGTGAGCGCCCCGGCGTCGAGCAGCATGATCACGACAGCGGTGTTCTCGACATAGGAATAACCCTGCTCCTCGCCCTCGGCCACGACCTCGAGCAGGCGGGCTCCATCTGCCGCGGCATGGAGCGGTGTCAGCCCCGTAGTATCGGGCTGGTTGACGTCCGCGCCGTGGTCGAGCAACAGGCGCACGACTTCGTCGTGGCCCTCCACGGCGGCGAGGTAGAGAGCCGAGGCACCCTCGCCGTCACGCGCGTTGACGTCGGCCCCGGCGGCGACCAGAAGCCCGGCGACATCGATATTATCGCCCTGGACGAGCTTGAAGCGAGCGCCCCGCTGCTCGACCCACTGGACGCGCATGTAAAAGGCCGCGACCATCAGCGGCGTGAAGCCATAGATGTCTCGCGCCTCGAGGGCCGCGCCGTGCCCGAGCAAACGGCTCGCAATTTCGCCCCGCGCCTTTTCGGCGGCCACATGCAGCGGCGTCAGGTTGTTGGCATCGCGCGCGTTCGCGTTCGCGCCCCGGGCGAGCAGAAGATCGACCAACTCGACGTTTTCGAGTTCGATACGGACCACTCAGTCCCCGTTCTCGCCCGCCGCCTCGTCGATCACCTGGCCGGTGGCGCCGACCACGGCGAGATGCAAGGCCGTCATGCCGAGCTGATCGCGCGCCTCAAGCACCGCGCCGCTATCGAGGAGCAGGTTCGCCACCTCGACCCGGTTGCGCGCGGACGCGTAGTGAAGCGGCGTCGCGCCGTACTGATCGAGATCGTGCAGAGCTGACGGACTGACGGAGAGGATGGCTCGAACCTGCTCGACGTCGCCCGCATCGGCGGCATCGTGAATTGCACCCGCCCGCGCACCGGGTACGCTGAGAACAACGA
This sequence comes from Alphaproteobacteria bacterium, assembly GCA_965249645.1. Classification (GTDB taxonomy): domain Bacteria; phylum Pseudomonadota; class Alphaproteobacteria; order UBA828; family JAPUJA01; genus CAVOEB01. The sequence goes on along the minus strand of CBDFML010000011.1, from coordinate 571,016 downwards.
CAAGCAGCGCGATCGCGAGTCCGCCGGTCCAACGGGTTAGCCTGCTGGTGATCAGTGACAGCGGGGGAATGGCGACGGGCTCCTTACCAGAAAGTCATGGGCAGGGGCGTGATGATCTCGATCCCGTCCCGGGTGACGATCCAGTTGGTCTCCATCATCGCGGTGCCGACGCCTGCTCGGGTCAGGAATGCCTCCGAGCTCGCGACCATTCCCTCCTCGAAGATCTCGTCTTCCGTGACGTCGCCCACGGCGATCAGCGGGTGTTCCCACATGCAGCCGTTGGAGTGACCGTAATAGGGCCACTCGTCGTCGATCACGCTGTCGTCGGTCTTGACCTCTGCGTGCACCCGCTCTGCGTTGCGCGCGACGTCGGCGATCTTGGCGCCGTGCTTGACCGGCGCCTCGATGCCCTCCTCCATGATGCGGATCAGATCGTCGACCAATTGCTTCTGCTCCGGCGTGGGCTTGCGCCCGATGACGATGGTCCGCCCGGGATCGAGCCAATAGCCTTGCCAGATCGGGCCGTAGAGGAAGGTGTGGGCCATGTCGCCGACCTCGGGCACATTAGGCGCGTAGTGGCCGTACATGGGGTGGCTTTCCGGGTGGTTCACATATTTGCCCGAGCCGATCATCAGGCGCTGGAAGTAGCCGCCACCCTTGAGCAGCACCGAGGCGGCCGCCGCTGCAGCCTCGCCCTCGGACGCACCGCCCGGGATCAGCGTTTCGATCATTGCGGTGACCGCTCTGGTGACGAGCGCGCCGCCCTCGCGGAACATGTCGAGTTCACGCGGGCTCTTGATCCGGCGGACGTCGCGCACGAGATCGTCCTCGATGGCGAACTCGACCTCGGGCAGCAGCGCGCGCATCTGGTCGCCGTATTTCATCGGCAGAATGTCGCTGCCGACCCAGGCGACCTTGCCTTGGGGCTTGCGCGCCTTGAGCGCGGTGGCGGCGCCCGTAATCACGTCCAGGTGCCAGTGATAATTCTTGGTCGCCAGCAGGTCGAGGCGCACCGCGGCTTCGTCGGTGTGCAGCTCGGGTTCCTTGCCCGGCTCGAAGATCACGGCGCAGAAGGCGCGCGCGTTGAACAGCGGTGAATCCGGCTCCTGGCCCGAGTGGGAGGAGAAAAAATTCGTCAGATAGACGGTTTCCATCGAGCGCTCGAAGGTGCCCGCGGTCTTGCCCCAGACGATGGCGATCTCGTAGCCCGATTCGGCCATCCGGACCGCGAGCTTCTTCCAGCGCGCCTCGTATTCCTCCTGCGGAAAATACATCCCCATGGACATGATCCGGTTCTCCCCTACGTTTTTCGCCATTTACGGCGTTGTGGCGTCAGCATAGCCCACACGAGGCTGGATTGAGAGTCCCGCTTGGCGCTTAAATGGCGGCCATGACCGCGTCCAGACCCGTTGATTGCACCCTCGCCGCCCTGCTCGCCCGCCACGCCGGCGACCGGCCCGGACAGACCGCATTTATCGAGGGCGACGCGTCGCTCGATTTCGCGGACCTCGAATTGACCAGCCGCCGGTTGGCCGCAGGTCTCGCCGGGCTCGGCATCGGTCCCGGCGACCGGGTGGCGCTGTGGCTGCCCAATGGTTTGGCGTACGTGACGCTGTTTCTGGCCTGCGCCCGGCTCGGCGCCGTCGCCGTCTCGGTCAACACGCGCTTTCGTGCCGTCGAAGTGGGCGATCTTCTGGGGCGCTCGGGGGTGCGAATTCTCGCCTATCGTCCGGGCTTCAAGCATATCGACTTCGACGGTATTCTGGGCAAAGTCGCACCCAAAGCCCTAGCCGGGCTCGAGCGGCTCGTGGCGGTTGGCGATAACGCCTCCCGGGCGGTTTTGGCGCCGCCCGTTCCCGGCTGCGGGGTGGTGCGCTACGACGACCTCTCTGCCACGCCGTCGCTCGATGCACCGCCTATGCCCGCCGAGAGCCCCTGCATCATCTTTACCAGCTCGGGCACGACTCACGCGCCCAAGCTGATTCTGCACAGCCAAAAGACCCTGACCGATCACGCCCACGCGGTCGCCGCCGTCTTCGGGCTCGAGGCGGACGACGCCGCCACCCTTCAAATGGTGCCGCTCAGCGGCGTCTACGGCTTTTCGCAGATGATGGCGGCGCTGGCGGGGGGCGCGCTCAATGTCCTGATGCCCGCCTTCGATGCCGCCGAGGCTGCCGCCCTGATCGTGCGCCACGCCGTAAGCCATCTGATTTCGACCGACCTGCTTTGCACGCGCCTGCTCGATGCAGCCCCGCAAGCGCGGCCATTTCCCTCGGTTCGCTTCGCGGGGTATTCTGCCTTTACCCCGTCGATCACCGATCTCGTGGCCCGGGGCGATGGCCGGGGCGTCCCCTTCGTCGGGCTCTACGGCTCAAGCGAAATTCAGGCGCTGTTCGCGGCCCAGGATCCCGCCGGCCCGCCCGAGCAGCGCGCGAAAACCGGAGGCCGGCCGGTTTCGCCCGAAGCGCAGGCGCGGGTGCGCGACGTGGAAACGGGCGCTCTGCTTCCCGTCGGCGAGACCGGCGAGCTCGAATTTGCGGGACCGAGCCGGATGCTGGGCTATGACAGCGACAAGGCGGCCACGACAGAAGCACTGACCCCCGACGGCTTCGTGCGCAGCGGGGATCTGGGCTACCTGGAACCGGACGGCCGGTTCGTCTTTCTCACCCGGCGTGGTGACGTTATGCGACTCGGCGGCTTTCTCGTTCATCCCGCCGAAATCGAAGCGCACATCCAGGCGCTGCCCGGCATCGAGGGCTGCCAGGTGGTGGCCGTCGAGCACCCCGAGCGCACACGCGCCGTTGCCTTCGTGGTGATGGCGCAAGGCACGCCGTTCGATACCGGCGCGCTGCGCTCCCACTGCCTCAAGGGCCTCGCCAAATACAAGCTGCCCGAGCGCTTCATTGCACTCGATGCGTTTCCCATGACCCAGAGCGCGAACGGGCTGAAGGTCCAGCGCACGCGCCTGCGCGAGATGGCCGAGGCCGCGTCGAGCGAAAAGACCCGCTAAAGATCGTCGCCGGGCACGCGAGCCAGTTCGGCCTTGGCGATGACGAGACGCTGGATCTCGCTGGTGCCCTCGTAAACCCGCAACGGGCGGATCTCACGGTAGAAGCGTTCGACCGGCATGTCGACGGTGACCCCCCAACCGCCGTGGATCTGCACCGCCGCATCGATCACCCGGCCCGCCGCTTCGGTGGCAAACAGCTTGGCCATGGATGAGCGCCGGGCGGCATCGGGGTCACCGGAATCAAAGGCCCGGGCGGCCCGCGCGACCATCAGGCGCGCCGCCTCGATGTCGGTCGCCATGTCGGCGAGCTGAAAGCCGATGCCCTGGAAGGCGCCGATCGGGCGGCCGAACTGCTCGCGCGAGCGCGCCCAGTCCCGCGCCGCGTCGAAGCCGGCGCGCGCGAGGCCGAGCGCGTGAGCGCCCACGGTGGTGCGGTAGAGCGCGAGGGTGTCCATGGCGAGCGCAAAGCCCTCGCCCTCTTCGCCCAGCCGGTTGGCCGCCGGAATCCGGCAGCCCTCGAAGCCGAGCTCGGCCAGCACGTCGAAGGCCATGACGTTCATCTGGCGGACGACCGAAAAGCCCGCCCGGTCGGCCTCGACGAGAAAGGCGGTGAGCCCGCGCGCCGAGCGCTCCTCGCCGGTGCGCGCGAAGACGGTGTAGAGATCGGCAACGCCGCCGTTCGAGATGAACAGCTTAGCGCCGTCGAGGACATAATCGTCGCCTTCGCGCGCCGCGCGGGTCTCCACCGCCGCGACGTCCGATCCCGCCGCGCGTTCGGTCAGCGCGAAGGCGCCGATGGTCTCGCCGGCCGCCATCGCGGGCAGCCAGCGGCGGCGCTGGGCCTCGTCGCCGGCCAGAACGAGCGGATAGGCGCCCAGCCCCTGGACCGCAAAGGCAGCCGAGGCGAACGAGCAGACCCGCGCAAATTCCTCGCGAATCAGGCAGGCCGCCATGCAGCCCACAGTATCTGCCGCACCGCCCCAGGCGGCGGGCACGACGTGGCGGAACCAGCCGGCTGCCGCGAGGCGGTCGTAGAATTCGCGGGGGCGCGCGTCGCCGCCCGCTTCGAGCGCCTCGGCCGCGCCGGTGAGATGCTCGGCGGCGAACGCGGCGGCACGCTCGCGCAGCGCGGCGTCGTCCGGAGTGTCCTGAATATCCATGACGAGGGGTTGCGCCCTAACGGCCGCCCAAGACATCGAGCGTTGCACCGGTGTCAGAGGACGCCTGGTCCAAACAGAGCCACAACGCGGCGGTGGCGATCTCGTCGGCGCGCTCGTTCGACGCGGCGTAATTGACTCCGGCGCTGTAGCCCTGACCCGCGGCGCGCGCGCAGATCGCAGCACCAATGCCGCGAGAGCCGCCGGTGACGATCAGCACCTTGCCCATGGCATTCCTTTCCGCTTCAACCCAGATTTTTGTCGCGCATAACCTCGCGGATCGCCTGCTCCGCCGCCTCGACCGTGCGATCGAGCTGCTCGCGGGTCACGATATAGCCCGGCGCCATCTCGATCGCGGTGCCGACCAAGCCCGCGAGCACCCCCCGCTCGCGCATCCGCGCGGCGATTGCCGTGACCGCATCGTCGGCCAACGGCGCGCGGGTCGTCTTGTCGCTCGTGAAATCGATCGCGACCCACAGCCAAGCCCCCGGACCTGGCCGACGATCGGCAGGGCTTCGAGTGACTTGAGCGCGTCGAGGAAGTAGGCGCCCATCTCCTTCGAGCGCGCAACCAGGTTGTCGCGTTCGCAGATATCGACGGTCTTGAGCCCCGCCGCGCAGCCGCCGGGATGACCGTTGTAGGTCTGGATATGGAGGAAGGTGGGGATGGTCTCGGCTATCTCACTGCTCACGGTCGAGGCGCCGAGCGGAAAATAGCCGCTGGTGATCGCCTTCGCGGTGCTCATGATGTCGGGCTCGACCTCCCAATGCTCGAGCGCGAACCATTCGCCGGTCCGCCCGAAGCCCGTGATTACCTCGTCGCCGATGAACAGCACCTCGTAGCGGTCGCAAATCTCGCGGATCTTCGGGAAATACTCCGGCGGCGGCACCTGCACCCCGTTCGCCTGCATCACCGGCTCGGCGATGAAGGCGGCAACGAAATCCGGGCCTTCATGCTGGATCTGCTTTTCCAGCCAGTCGGCGCACAGTACCCCGCAGCTCGGGTATTCGAGGCCGAACGGACAGCGATAACAGGTCGGCGCGGGGATATGGGAATAGCCGGGCACACCGGGCTCCGAGATATGGCGCGTGCCCAGCCAGTCGGTCGCAGCCTGCGCCCCCATCGTGGCGCCGTGATAGGAATCCCAGCGCGCGATCACCTTGTGGGCACGCGGCTTGGCGCCTTTGTGGTGGTGATATTGCTTCGCGAACTTGAGCGACATCTCGTTCGCTTCCGAGCCCGAGCCGGCAAACAGCGTGGTGGTCAGCCGGCCCGGTGCGAGCTCGGCGATCTTGGCGGCGAATTCGACTGTCACGTCGGCGGCCTGGGCGAAGCAGCCCGCGTAATGGAGCTGGACCAGTTGATCGTAGACCGCCCGGGCGATCTCCTCCTGGCCGAAGCCCAGCGAGTTGGCCCGGGTCTGGGTGCCCATCATGTCGAGCCAGGTCGCCCCGTCGGCGGTGGTGATGTCGAGCCCCTTCGCCGAGACCAGGATACCGGGCCCGTCTTCGCGCACCTGCGCGCCATCGACCAGCGGGAACCAGACGTGATCGAGCGCCTGCTGGGTAAGGCGGTCGATATTGGAGCGCTCCATCACGGGATCTCCTTCAAGACAGAACGGGACGGGCGCGCACGGGGCACGCCTGTCCCATCCTGCGCAGAGCTACATTTTCTTCCAGTTACCCAGCTTCTCGAACGCAGCGGCGGCGCGGATCACGCTCGCGTCGTCGTAGCGCGCGCCGACGAACATCAGCCCGATGGGCAGGCCGTTGTTCATACCGCACGGCACGGACATGGCCGGGTGCCCCGTGGCGTCGAAGGGCGAGGTGTTCGGGATCATGGTCAGCGCCAGGTCGATATATTCCTCGCGCGAGCAATCCTGCTCGGGCAGAGGCGTCGCCTGCATCGGCAGGGTCGGCATGGCGAGCACATCGTAGTCGCCCAGCACCTTGTCGTACTCGGCACGCAGCGCCAGGCTCAAATTCTGACCCTTGGCGTAATAGTGGCCGTAATAGTTTCGCTCCAGATACTCGCCCAGGATGATGCAGAGCTTGGTGGTTTCCGAAAAATCATCGCCCCGGCAGCGCCACGCATGGGCGTATTTGTCCTGGAGCGAAGTCAGGTAGAGCCCCTTCCAGTTCAACCCGAAGGCGTTGTACTTGACCATCTGATGCTGCAGGCCCTCGACCGCGATCAGGGTCCAGATCGCCAGCCCGTCGAGATGCATCGGGATCGAGACCTGCTTGACCGTGGCTCCCGCCTTCTTGAGCTTGTCCAGCGCCGCCTTGGTCTTGCGATCGACGGCGGCCTCGCTGCTCTCAAGGCCGAAGCCCTCCTTGACCACGGCGATCTTGAGCCCCTTGACGCCGCCCTTGAGCGCGGCACGGTAGTTCTGGGTCTTGCAGCCGATCTGGCGCGGATCGAGGCCGTCGGGACCGGCCAGAACCTCCATCGCGGTCGCCACGTCGGCGACGTTGTTGCACATCGGCCCGGTGTGATCGATGGTCTGCTCGATGGGGAAAATACCCGTGTAGGGCACCAGGCCGTGGGTCGGCTTGTGACCGTAGACGCCGCTCCAGCAGGCGGGGATGCGGATCGAGCCGCCCTGATCGCCGCCCATCGCAATATCGACCTCGCCCGCCGCGACCAACGCCGCACTGCCGCACGACGAGCCGCCCGCCGAGTGGGTTGGCTTGTGAGGGTTCTTGACCATGCCGAGCGCGGTGGTAAAGCTGCTGCCCGAGAGGCAGAGGTCCTCGTTTGCCGCCTTGCCCTTGATCACCGCGCCGGCATCGAGCATGCGGGTGACCACCGTTGCGTCGATTTCGGGCACGTAGCCCTCGAGAATGCGCGAGCCGTTCATCATCGGCACGCCCGCGAGGCAGATGTTGTCTTTCAAGGCGACCGTCTTGCCCGCCAGCAGGCCGCGCTTGCGGCCCTGAACGTCGCAGCGCCAGTACCAGGCGTTGTAGGGGTTCTCCTCTGACGGCGGACGATAGCCCGGGGTGCGCGCGTACTTGACCTCCGGCCGAGGCTCGACGAGTTCGTCGGCACGCCAGTAGGCCGGCAGGAACCCGGCGATCAGGTTTTGGAACGACTTGGCGTTATCCTCGTCGAGCGTGATGCCGTAGCTGCCGGCGATGTCGGTGATTTCCTCGACGGTCGGCTTGCGCACTGTGGGCAGGATGGTCATGGTCGATCTCCCTCGTTTGTGTTTCTACCCGGATCGGGCGTTTCGCTCCCGCGCCGCTGCGGCGGCGGCCCCGGGGAAGCACCCGTGTGGTTTTTTCGTTGACCGGAATTCTGCTCCCATGACAGGCGCGTGACAACCGGTCAGGCGGCCCGAGCGGCCTCTCCGCTCAATGCCAGATCAACGGTGATGTGGTCAGGATTTCTACGCCGTCCTTCTTGATAATCATGTTCTGCTCGAAGCCCGCGGCGCCGACCCCTTCCCAGGTGAGGAACGCCTCGGAACTGCACACCATGTTCTCCTTGAGGCGGTCGGACTTCTTGGCGGTCTTGAGCCCGTACATTGGGTTCTCGAAATGGAAATCGTTGACGTGGCCGTAGAGCGGCCATTGCAGCGACGCCTGGTCGGACACCTTGCCCCCGCCGGCGGCCTCGTAGAGCCGGTCGCCCTCGCGCGCCAGTTCGTGGGCGCTGACCCCGGGGCGAACTTTTTCGATCACGCCGTTGACGATGCCCGCGCAGGCCTCGATCAACTGGCGCTGTTTGCGCGTGGGCTTGCCGCCGCACACCGCGGTGCGCCCCGGATCGAGATAGCCGTAACCGAAATGCATCGGGCCCATGAACCAGCCGCGCACGAGGTCGCCCTTGCGCGGCGCAGTATCGTCGAAGCCGGTCAGGTTATTGCGGCTGAAATTGAACAGCTCGGTGCCCTTGCCGTGAGCGACCCGTAAGAGATAGGGAATGCCGCCGCCCGTGATGCAGGCCTTGGCCCCCAGCCCCGCCGCCTCGGCCTCGGTCTTGCCCGCGATCAACGCCTTCATCATGGCGTTCATCGCCTTGCTCGCGGTTCGCCCGGCCTCGCGAAAGACGTCCAGCTCGGCCGGGCTCTTGACCTGGCGCACCGAGGCTACGAGATCGTCCTCGGGCACGAATTCGAGCCCCGGGCGGCGCTTCTGCAACTCCGCCATGTACTTGCAGGGGAAGAAGTCGGTGCCGACCAGGGCGACGCGGCCGCGCACCTTGCGCCGCTTGAGGTCCTCGGCAACGCCCTCGATGGGGTTCATGTGCCACTTGACGCGGCGCGTCGAAATGAAGTCGCGCGGCTCGAGGGGCTCGTCCATATGCAGCGCCGGTGTCTTGCCGATCTGCATTACGACCGCGGCATACGAGCGCGCGCGCCACAACTGGTTGTCGACTTCCTGGCCGGAATGGGCCGAGTAGTAGTTGGTCAGCCAGAGCACGTCGCCGTAACGTTCATAGGCGCCCGAGCCCTTGGCCCAGATCACCGCCACGTCGTAGCCGCGGCGTTTCATCTCGTCCTGAACCTTGCGCCAGCGCGCACGGTATTCGTCCCTGGTGAAAAATGTCTTGGCCACGTCCCGTCCCCCTATGTCTCCGGCCGGGTCCTTGAGGCCCGGTCTTATCGACCGCCCGGCCTGCTATGCGGCCGCCTCAGCCCAGCCCCAGTTCGAGCTTCTTCCGGTTGCTCCAGGACTGGATGATGCGGTCGGCGATAATCGCGATCAGCGCCATCGACAGGCCGGCGACGACCCCTTCGCCCACATTGGCCCGGCTCAGCGCATGATAGATCAGGTAGCCCAGCCCCTTGGTGCCGACCAGGGCCGCGATCACCAGCATGGCGAGGCCGAACATCACGACCTGGTTGAGCCCGAGCATGATCTCGGGCAGCGCGAGGGGCAGTTTGACCTGACGAAGCAACTGGCCCTCGGTACAGCCCAGCGCCTTGGCGGCCTCGACGATGTCGGGGCGCACATTGCGCAGGCCGTGCTCGGTGTAGCGAACCGCCGGCACGATGGCATAGGCGATAATCGCAAGGAAGGCGGTGAACTCGCCGACCCTGAAGAACATCAGCACGGGAATCAAAAAGACGAACAGCGGCATCGACTGCAGAGTGTCGTTGATCGGGCGGACGAAGGCGGACACTTTGTCGTTGCGCGACGCCCAGATGCCGATGGCGCTGCCCAGGACGAACGACACCAGCACCGCCGCACCGCACAGATAGACCGCCATCATGGCCTGGGTCCAGACGCCGGTGAGGAGCATGAACGCCATGGCGACGAATGAGCCTGCGGCCACCTTCCGGCCACCGACCTGCCAGGAAAGCATGACGACGACCATCATGAAAACCGGCCACGGCGTACCCGTCATCCCAAAATAGAGCAGCGTGCCGACGATCACGACGCCAACGGCCGCGCGCCAACTGAAATAACGCGTTGCCGCGACGGCCAGCGCGGCAATGAAGCCGGCGTAGCCGAGACTGACCGGCAGGGTCAGATCGAAGCCGAAACTGAAAGGCCGAACTACGCCCTCGAAGCCCATCCGGATCGGCAGCAGGAAGTAAAACAGCCCCCACTCTTTGATGGTATCGAAGACGAAGCCGTAGTTGGCGATGAGGGAATCGAGCGCGTTGTTGATCGGTTCGGCGGGGAAGAAGACCAGGGTCTTCGGCCAGATATGGAGCGGCGCGACGAACTGGGCGAGCACGATGGCGCCGGCGACCACGACGAACGATATCCCCAGCGTCCGATGGCGTTGCCAGAGCGACCCCGAGGCGGCGTGAGGAGCGCGACGGCGTTCGGCGAAGCCGCGGCTGGTGCGGTCCATGACCATCGCCATCAGCGCAATGACGAAGCCGGCCATCAGGCTCTGGCCGAACTGGGCGCGACGCATGGTGCTCAGGACTTCCCAGCCGATATCAGCGGCGCCGCCGATCACCGCGGCTATGATCACCATGGAGAGCGCCGCCATGATGGTCTGGTTGACGCCGATCATGATGGTCGGCATGGCGGAGGGAAACTGGACCCACCAGAGCAGCTGCCGGTTGGTCGACCCCGACATCCGGGCCGATTCGACGACGTCGCTCGGCACCCGGCTCAAGCCGAGCATCACGTTGCGTACAAGCGGCGGCGAGGCATAGATCGCGCTCGCGATCAGACCGACAACCGGGCCGAAGCCGAACAGCAGCAGAATCGGAATCAGGTAGGCAAAGGTGGGAATCGTCTGCATCAAATCGAGGGTCGGCTCGATGATCCGGCGTGCAAATTTGTAGCGGAATCCCAGGACGCCGAGCGTCACCCCGATGCCGATCGCAAGGGGCACAGAAACGCTGACCAACGCCAGCGTGGCCATGCTTTCGTCCCAATAACCGATGAGCACCATGTAGAACAGGGCGAGCACGGTGAACAGCGCCAGCTTCCAGCCGCGCGCGGCATACGCCATCGCGACGAAGACCGCCATGGTCGCCGGCCAGGGCATCCAGTGGAGCAGGTCGGAAAGCCCGTCCATGGGCCAGGCCAGCAACCATGAGATGGCGTGAAAAACGACGTTGAAGGTTTCGATGAACCAGTCCATGAAGGCGTTGATCCAGTCGGCGACCGGGATCGTCGCCTCGGCTGGGAAGGCGGCCAGCCAACTGACCTGCTTGCGCAGCAGGAGGACGACCAATGCCGCAACCGCGACCGCGACCCAGGGAAGCAGCCCCCGCTCGATGCGCCCGCGCGCCCGGCCCGCCATCAATCCCAACGCAAGCTCGGTGGGCGATGCACCGCCGCGGCCCTTTTCGATGACACTCATTTGGCGGTTTCGTCGTCGCCGCCCTCGACCTCGCCGTGCTCGTCTTCGACGGCGGCCGCCAGGGCCTCGATGACGCCGTGGGGCGTAACCTGGCCGATCGTTTTTCCGTCCTCGATCACGGGAATCGGCTTCTCGTGGCCGGCGAAGACGGGCATCAACTGTTCGAGCGTAGCGGTCGGCGCAACGCCGGCAGTCGGGTCGAGTCCCTCGCTCGACGGCTCGAGAATGTCGCGTGCCAGAAGCACCTTGACCCGGGGCACGTCGCGGGTGAACTCGGTGACGTAATCGTTGACCGGGCTCATCACCACTTCGGCGGGAGTGCCGATCTGGACCACCTCGCCGCCGCGCATGATGGCGATCCGGTCGGCCACGCGCAGCGCTTCAAGAAAATCGTGGGTGATGAACACGATGGTCTTGTGCAGCACTTTCTGCAGACGCAGGAACTCGTCCTGCATCTGGCGGCGGATCAGCGGATCGAGCGCCGAGAACGGCTCGTCGAGATACCACACCTCCGGATTGACCGCGAGGGAACGCGCGATGCCGACGCGCTGTTGCTGGCCGCCCGAGAGTTCGCGGGGAAACGCGCCTTCGCGGCCCTCCAGGCCGACCAGTTCGATCATTTCGTTGGCTCGGCGGTTGCGCTCGGCACGCCCGATGCCCTGCACCTTGAGCGGAAAGGCGACGTTGTCGAGCACGTTCTGATGGGGCAACAGGCCGAAATTCTGGAACACCATGCCCATCTTGTGCCGACGCAGTTCGATCAACTCCTTTTCGGAGAACTTGAGCAGGTCCTCGCCGTCGAGCAGCACCTCGCCCACGGTCGGGTCGACGAGGCGCGAAAGGCAGCGCACCATGGTCGACTTGCCCGAGCCCGACAGGCCCATGATGACAAAAATTTCGCCGACGTGAACATCGAAGCTGACGTCGCAGGCAGCGGGAATGTGATTTTCGACCCGAATCCGCTCGATCACCGCGGCGCGGTCGTCGACCACGCCGTCCGGCGAGGAGAAGAACTGCCTGGGATCGGGACCGTAAATCTTCCAGACATGACGGCAGGAAATCTGCACGTCACCCGCTTTGGCGCCCGGCTTGACGGCCGCGCCGCCTTCGGATGGAGGGTTCACATCGTTCATGGCGCTGTCGATTGTCGTTGCGACGGAATAACCGGGGTCACAAGTAAACGCGGGACCGCCCCGGGGCGGTCCCGCGCCTCATCATCCTATCGGTCGTTACTCAGACGCAGTGACCGCCGCCGCGCCGACCCAGACCTGCCACGTGTACTCGTTGGCATCGAGCCACTCGTGAACCACTTCGTCCAGATCCCGTCCGTCGACGTCGATCGCCTTCATCATGGCGTTCTGGTCAGCGTTGGTGAGCTGAAGGTTGTTGAGCAGAGCAAAGGCGCCCGGCCATTTCTCTTCCATGCCGACCCAGGCCATCTTGAACACGGTTCCGAGCTTCCAGTCGCAATCGTAAGTGTCGTTCGGATTGACACCCCACGCAGGATCCTCGTAGCAGGCATCCTCATAAACCGGAAGGTCTACCGACGTCATGGGATACGCAGCCTGCGCCCACTGGGGCTCCCAGAACTGCAGAACCAGCGCTGTTTTGCTCGCGTACGCCGCCTTGATTTCAGCAAGCAGCGCACCTTCGCTGCCCGAGGGAATCGAGACGAAAGGCAGGCCCAGCGCTGCGATACGCTTGGAATTCGAATCGCCCCAATCCGGCGGATAATCGACGAACCGGCCGTTCGGGAAAGTATCCGGAGTCGCAAAGACCTCCGCGCAGTCCATCAACGCCTCCCAGTTGGGCAGGCCCGGGCACATATCCGCGACGAAATCGGGGTAGTACCACGACTCGACGGGATTCAAGCCCAGATCGCCGATCTCGACGACCTTGCCCGACGCGAGCGCATCGGTGTAGTGATCGCCGATGTTCGAACTCCATAACTCCATCGTCGCGGTAACGGTATTGTCGCGCAGCGCCCCCATTTGCGGGTAATAGCCTGCGGTGACGTACTCGACGGTGTAGCCCATCTTCTTGAGCACTTCGCCGGCGACGTGAGTGCTGATGTGCTGACCGGTCCATTCGTTCATCGCGAGCTTGATGGGCTCATCCGACTCCGGAATGCTGCCCGCCTTGGCGGTTCCCGCCATGCCGAGCGAGGCCGCGAAGGCCGCCGCACTGACCGCAAGGGTCAACTTCTTCACAAATCCGTTCATGCTGTCTCTCCCTTTAAGTGCCACATCCGGAGCCCCCGAACCTTCCGACCAATCTCTGACCGGCCGCTTCGAGAGCCCGCGAAGGCAAGCGCCGCTATAATCCTTATCAACGCTTGGGTTTACGCTACTCAAATTCACCGCCATGAGTCAACGGGCCGACGCGCACCTCGCAACACTGTGAACGGCTATTTCTTGCTTGACAGGGGGGCGGCGATGCCGACGATGAGCGCCCCACAAGGGCGCGGGTGCGCCCTGTATTTTGCGGTCAGGGGCCCGCCCGGTCATGAAATTCAGCTTTTACCTGCCCTGCTACTGGCCCGATATGCGCGTTTCCGCCCGGACCATGTACGGCGAAATGCTCGAGCAGGCGGTCGCCGCCGAGCAGCTCGGTTACGCCACGCTGGCCATTCCCGAGCATCACTTCATCAATTACCTGACCCACCCGAATCCGTTGATGACGGCGATCAAGGTGGCCGACGCGACGAAGGCTATCCCGTTGATCACCGCGGTTCTCGTGCTGCCTTTTTTCGACATGCGCCGGCTTGCGGGCGAAATCGCACTCGCCGACAACCTGACCGACGGGCGTATCCAGCTTGGCGTGGGCCGCGGCGCGTTTCGCTACGAGTTCGACCGCTTCGGCGTCGCGGTCGAGAAAAGCCGCGAGAAATTCGACGAATCTCTTGCCCTGCTCGAGGCGTTGCTGACCCGCGAGGATGTCTCGTGGCAAGGCAAATGGTACGATTTCGCGCCGCTCACTATCACGCCCCGGCCGTTGCAGGCGCCCCACCCGCCGATCTGGATCGCCGCCTTGGCGCCGGTTGCGATCTACCATTCGGTGATGAAGGGCTATCACGTCATGACAACACCCTTGCGCGACCCGTTCGAAGCGGCGAAGGCCCAGGCCGAAGGCTTCTTCAAGGCGGTCGACGAACTGGGCCCGGCGGGCGCCGGACGACGGCTTTCCATGCTGCGGATGCTCTATATCGCACGCGATGACGACGATACCCGTAACAAGCTCGAGATCGCCCACGAGAACCACCGGCGTTTTTGCAACGTGTTCGACACATCGGGCCAGGTGACGGGCGGCGCAATCGCGCCCATCGACGTCAAGGAGAGCGTCGAGGATATGGGCGAGACCCTGCTGATCGGTACCGCCGAGCAGGTCGTCGAAAAGCTCGTGCCCTACGCCAAGCTGGGTATCCACGACCTGATGCTGAACATGAGCTTCGGCGCGGCGCACCGCGACGTCATGGACTCGATGACCCGCTTTGTGCGCGACGTCCAGCCCCACGTCGCCTCCATCGACCGGCGCCGGGCGACCCCCGCATGAGCTCGCCAGAGACACAGCGGCTGTGGCGCGAGGCGCTTGTGATCGACGGGCTCACCTTCTATGGCGACGGCGACGCGGCGGGGCTTCAGACGGCGGGGATCGCGGCGGTCAATATGACCGTCAGCCATTTCGAGGCGGATTTCGAGGCCGCGTTCGACCAGCTCGCCGAGTGGCGCGAGTGGATCGAGGCGCCGGGCAGCCCGTGGCGCCTGATCGGACGGGCGAGTGACATCGAGGCCGCCCGCGCGGCGGGCTCGGTCGGGCTGATCATGGGGTGGCAGAACCTGCGCCCCGTCGCCGACAAGCTCGAGCGCCTGCATCTGGCCCACGCCGCGGGCCTGCGCATCGCGCAACTGACCTACAACCGGCGCAACTTCATGGGCGACGGCTGCCTGGAAGCGGTCGATTCGGGCCTGAGCACGCTGGGCGAACGGGCGGTCGCGGTCATGAACGGGCTCGGCATCGCCATCGATCTCAGCCATGTCGGCGAGCGGGCGTGTCTGCGTGCGTGCGAACTCAGCACCGTGCCCGTGCTCGTCACCCACGCCAACGCCAAGGCGGTCTCCGACGCGCCGCGCAACAAATCCGACGCGGTGATCCGCGCGGTGGCTGCGACCGGCGGTGTGATCGGCGCCAGCATCTACGGCCCCATGTGCTGGGACGGCAACCCCGCGCGTGCGCCGAAAATCGACGATTTCGTCCGCCATCTCGAGCATATTTCGGACATCGTGGGACGCGATCACGTGGCGATAGGCACCGACCTGCCGGTAGTCAGCGACCTCGCCAAGGTCGCCCATATCACCGAGATGACGCTCGCACGCTCTCCCGCCGCCATCGCAAAATACGCCGCGGCCTTTGGCAACGATATCCGGGCGCGCTATTTGAGCGATTGCGCGAGCCACGGCGAACTCGTGCGGGTGGCGGCAGCGCTCTTGGAACGGGGCTGGAGCGAAGCCGAAATCCACGGCCTGCTCGGCGCCAACCTGTTGCGCTGCTTGCGCGCGATCTGGCGCGACTAGAACGCCCGGCGGGCGCGCTCAGGCGTCGAGCGCCTTTTTCACCATGCCCTGGAAATGATGGACGGCGTGCTCGCTCCACTCGGTCCGCCCATCGTCGACGATGAAGCGGCCCTGGTCATAGCCCCGGCTGTGATAGCCGCGCTGCACGCTCTCGACGATCGAGATGTCTTCCTCGCGGACCCCGTCGACGAACGAAGCGGCCTCCTCCTGCTCGGGCGTGGGTTCGCTTTGCGGAAAATACCAGTC
The DNA here is from genome assembly GCA_965249645.1 of Alphaproteobacteria bacterium. Taxonomy (GTDB): domain Bacteria; phylum Pseudomonadota; class Alphaproteobacteria; order UBA828; family JAPUJA01; genus CAVOEB01. Next base: position 555,249 of record CBDFML010000011.1, on the reverse strand, counting down.
GCAACGCTGCAGGGTCAGCTCGGGCGTGACCGGCATGTTGTGGAAGGTGTTCATATAGCCACCGGGGTAGACCTCGAAACAGATGTTGGGCCACAGCAGCCAGGCGCCGAAATCGGGCCGGGCCTTGCCGGCCTCGCCCACGCCGTAGGCCAGCTTCGCCTCGCCCGGGCTCACGGTGGTGTGGTGATGCCAGATGTCCATGGTCTCGATGCGGTAGCTCGACATGTCAAGGCACCCATCCATCAGGCTCGAATGTCTGATCGGGCAGTGATAGCACTCACAGAAGTTCTCCATCACGTTCTTCCAGTTCGCCTTGAGCGTATATTCCGAACGCCGGGCGAAGGTCAGGCTGTCGAGCTCGGGCGCGAGGCCGCGGATCTGGTCTTCGAGCGCGCCGGTCAGGCTTTTGAGCGAAGCTGCCGTGGCATCGAGATTGACGAACAGGAAGTTCATAAAATTCTCGATGCGAACCAGTTTGAGGCAGAACTCGTCGGCGTTGAACCCGGCGACCCTCTCGCTGCCCCGGGCGGAGCGATGGCGGCCGTCGATGTGATAGGACCAGGCGTGGTAGGGGCAGGTAATGACCTTGGTGTTGCCCGCACCTTCGAGTAATTCGTGAGCGCGGTACGAGCAGACGTTGTAGAAGGCGCGGATCTCGTTGTCCTTGCCGCGCACGATCAGGATATTCTGGTCGAACAGCTTGAAGGTGATGTAATCGCCCGGCTTGGCGACCTGCTCGGCATGGCCGACGAATTGCCAAGTCTTGTAGAAGATTGCGCTCTTCTCTTCCTCGAACACTGCCGGGTCATAATAGAGCCAGGCGGGAAGCGTGAAGGATTGCGCCGGATCGGCGACAAAGCGGCCGACCGCATCGCGGCCCAGGGTCGAGAGCTTGCTCATTATGGTCTTCTCCTCGATTCGCGCGTTCGTCAGTCCAATTCGCCCAGCGCCTCGTGGACCATCGTCTGGAAATAGTGCACCGCATGCTCGCTCATGTCAGTGCGTTCGGCGTCCACCATGAAGCGGCCTTGATTATAGCCCATCTGGTGCAGGCCCTTCAGCACGTTTTTGACGAGGCTGATATCCTCGGGATTGAGCACGTCGCGGAAATAGTCTGCGTAGGCCTGTTCCTGCTCGTTGGGCGTCGCATCGGGCAGGAAGAGGCCGAAGCGCTCGATCGTATGCTCGGGCGCGCTCGGATTGCATTGCAGCAGGCCGATATTGCTCCGCCCCGGCATCACCCAGATCATCAGGTTCGGCCAGAGCACGAAGAAGATACCGTTCTCCAGTGCGCCGTCGCCCCCGGCCTGGTAGTCGTAGGCCTTGTTCGCCCCCTTCCGCGTCCGGCTGCGATGGATCGCGACCAGGCCCTCGGTCTCGATCTTGTAGGTCTCCATGTCGATGAGCGACGCGAAGGCGGGATGCGCGCCGGGGCAGTGGTAGCACTCGTTGAAATTCTCGACCACGACCTTCCAGTTGGCCTCGAGCTCGAAGCTGCACTCATCGGCCTTGGTGAGCGTATCAAGACCGGGCACGTAGCTCCGGATCTGGGCCTCGAGGTCTCCGGTCGTGCTGGTAAGCGAGGCGGCATCGGGGTCGAGATTGACGAACACGAAATTGTAGAATTCCTCGACCCGGACCTGGCGCAGGCAGAATTCGTCGGCGACAAATCCGGCCACCTTCTCGCTGCCCCGGGCCGAGCGGACCTGGCCGTCGAGATGATAGGCCCAGGCGTGGTAGGGGCAGGTCACCGTCTTGGCCTTGACCGTGCCCTCGCCCTGCAAAAGCTGATGGGCACGGTGGGAGCAGACGTTGTAGAAGGCGCGGATACGGTCGTCCTTGCCTTTGATGAGCGCGATGTTCTGGTCGAAGATGCTGGTCGTCACATAGTCGCCCGGCTGGGCCAGCTTTTCGCGGTGACGGACGTAGAGCCAGTTCTTGAAGAAGATTTCGGTCCGTTCGCGCTCGAGCACCGCCGGATCCGTGTAGTAGCGCGAGGGCAGGGTGTAGGACCGCGCGGGGCCGGGGTGAAATTTTTGCTCAGGTCGCAGCAACACAGGTTCGGCCATCGTCGGTCTCCTCGCCCGTTGCGCTCGCTGGGCACGAAAGGTCGGTACGTGCGAACGATTATGAAGAACCCGGGCTGCCGACCTCAAGGGTGCCTTCGGGCACCGGCGCCAAGCCCCGGTTTCCGGGGCGTTCGGTCGGATCAGGCGTTCGAGAGATAATCCAGGAACAGCGAAAACAGCTCGCGCTCGGTGGTGATGTCGAGCTTGTAGTAGAGCCGGGCGCGGTGGTTCTTCACGGTGCCCCGCCCGATGCCCAGCGCCTTGGCAATCGCCTCGCTCGAATAACCGGCCAGGATATAGCGCACGATCTCGCGCTCGCGGGGCGTGAGCTCGTCGGGCAGGAAGCGCGCCACCGCCTGCTCGTAATCGAGCCCCGCCGGCACCGGCGCTTCGGCTTCGAGGACATACATCCTGCCCCGGGGCGCGAGCGGGAAATCCGCGTCGAGCGCTTCGAAATGAAGCGACCCGCCGGTCGCCAGTTCCGCCTCCACCCCGCGGCCCGACTCGAGCGCGGCCAAAGCCGGCACCAGCTCGCTCCGCTCCGCTTCGGCCTCGCGCCAGCCCCGGCTTGCGAAGACCCGCCGGTCGTCCTTGTCGACCACGAGGACCGCGCGCGGCGTTTCCGGCGAGCTCGGCGCGCCCGCGCTGCCGGCCAGCGAGAGGAACAGACGCGAGACATGAACCCGGTGGAGGCCGGCAATGGCGGGAAAGACGCGGCGCAGGCGGTCGAGTTCGGCGCGCGAGAACCGCCCCCGGCTGCGCTTGAGCGTCGGCGTCAGCGTACCGCCTCCCGCGACCGGGAGAAACAAGCCCACATCGTCGGTAATTTTGGATTTGGGCAGGAACACGGTGAAGTATTCGCTGCGAGCAAGCTCAAGCGACGCCGCCTCTCTCAGGCTGATCACGCCGTCGCGCCCGCGTTCGCGCCAATGGCGATGAAACGGATCGAACGGGTAGTAGCCCGAAAGATAGAACTCCACGACGTGGCTCGGCAGACCGATATTGATGAGATGTTCGGGCGATGCATAGCGTGAATAGAGCATCAGCGATTGGCCGTCGCAGGGCACGAGGTCGGCGAGCAGGCGCAACAGGCTCGGGTGAAATTCGGCCGTTCCGATATGACCGGCCACCCCGCCCAGGGCTTCGAAGAACACCGCGTCGCCGGGTTTCATGGCTTTCCAGACATGCTGCGTCGAGTTTGCAATAATAGCGCGCGCGTCAACTCTACGCGCCGGGCCGCGCCGCCCGCAAGCGGGCGCTGGCGCAGGCGCGCGACGATGCTATGCTCCCCGCCTCACGAACGAGCATTCCGGATCCGAAGCCATGAAAGTCATCAAAGAAGGCGAGCTCGCCGTCGACGGCGGTGGCCAGAGCAAGGGCCTCGACATCCCGCTCGACGAGATCGCCAAGGCCTTCGGGGTCTCGACGACGTTCTTCATGAGCGCGTTCGAATCGGGCCAGGTCGACGCGAACGCGACGGAGGACGACGACGGCACCGTCGTCATCACATTCCGGATGGGTGATCGCGAGCTTCAGGTGGGCATCTCTGCGGACGAGATCGACGATCCGTCGGAGGGCGGGGACTGAGCGGGTCGCTCAGCTCTCCGCCAGCGCGCACAACGCGTCGCGCTGCTCGAAGCGCACGGCACGGGCGCTGACCAGCTCGATCACGTTGTCGTCCTTGAGCTTGGTGAAGGTGCGGCTGACCGTCTCGATGGTGAGGCCGAGGTAATCGGCAACGTCGTTGCGCGTCATGGGCAGCACCAGATCGCCACTGTCATTGCCGTGGGCCTTCAGCTTCTCTTCCAGCGCGAGCAGGTCCAGCCGATCTACCGCTTTACCAGCACCCGGGCGGACCTGCCCGGCTGACTCAGCCCAACTGGATCAGCCTCTCGCCCGGCGCAAGTTGAACGCCATCGCCGCGGCGAGGACGAGCGCACCCGCGAGATGGAGCCACAGCAGGCCGGGCCAGAGCAGCGCGGTGCCCGCCGCAACCATCAGCAGGCGTTCGGGCCAGCCGAGCCGCGCCTCGGCGTAACCCGCAAGACCCGCGCTCAGGCCGTAGAGCCCGAGCAGGGCGAAGCCCGCAACCTCGAGCGCGGCGAGCGGCTCGCCCGCGAGGAGCGGCGTATAGGCGAACAGGATCGGGATGATGTAGAGCCCTTTCGCGATTCGCCAGGCGGTCAACCCGGTGGCGAGCGGGCGGCTCCCTGCAATGCCCGCGGCGGCAAAGGCGGTCAGGCAAACGGGAGGCGTGACGTTGCTGTCCTGGGACAGCCAGAAAACGATCATATGGGCCGAGAGCAGGGCGGCGGTCAGGGTCGCCGGGCTCAGCGCATGCTCGATCAGGCCGCGGCGCAGCTCGGGCGGGAGGCTCGCGACAAATGCGGCGGCCACATCCGGGCTCATCGCCTGGCCCGCTGCAGCCAGCCGTTCGGGCCCGAGCACACTCAGCAGCCCTTGCGCCGTCTCGGGCACACCGCCGGCGATGAGCGTCGCAATCAGCTGGTCCTGCGCGATCAGCTCGAACAGCGCCGGGGCCGAGAGGGTCGCCAGCACGATATAGGCGGCGGTCACCGGCAGGCCCATGCCAAGCACCAGCGAGGCGAGCGCGACGAGGACGAGCATGAGCAGCAGGCTGCCGCCCGACCACTCGCCGATCATCAGCGAGACCGTGTTGCCCACTCCGGTCGTGGTGACCACGTTGACGATGAGCCCCACGGCGACCAGCAGCACCGCGGTCATCACCATGTTGCGCGCGCCCAGGGCCAGGGCATCGAGCACCGCGCGGGGGCCCATCGGGCGGGGCGAAAGCCACGAGGCCGCAGCCACCGCGGCGATTCCCGCACCGGCAGCGAAGGTCGGCGTGAAGCCCGCGCAGAGCAAGCCGACGAGCACGCCGACGGGCAGCAGGAAGACAGCCCCGCCCGCGCGCAACACCTCGCCCAGGCGGGGCGCGTCGTGCTCGCGCGCCGCCGCCAGGCCATTGCGTTTGGCCTCGATCCGCACCCAGACGGCGACCGATACGAAATAGAGAATGGCGGGCGCAAGGGCAACGGCGATGATGTGGAGGTAGGAAATCTGGGTCAGGCTCGCCATGACGAAAACGCCCGCCCCCATCACCGGCGGCATGAGCTGGCCGCCGGTCGAGGCCGCCGCCTCGACGCCCGCGGCGAACTTCGGCGACAGCCCGCTCTTCTTCATCAGCGGGATGGTGATGATCCCGGTCGAGACCGTGTTCGCCACCGCCGAGCCCGAAATCATGCCGCCCAGGCCCGAGGCGATCACCGCGACGAGGCCCGGCCCTCCGGCCACGCGTCCGGCGGCCGCGCGCGCCAGGTTGACGATGAAATCGCCGCCGCCCGAGCGCAGCAGGAAGGCGCCGAACAGGATAAACATGAATACCGTGGTCGACGAGATTCGCGCGATCGGACCGAACATGCCCTCGGCGCCGAAGAAGCTGCGATAGAGCAGGGTCTCCCACGACAGGCCCGGAAAATGCAGCACGCCGCCCACCAGCCGCCCCCACAGCACGACGTAAGCGAGCGCGATCAGGATGAGGATCGGCACCACCCAGCCCGTCGCGCGGCGGGTGAATTCAAGCGCCAGTAGGATCGCGACGGCCGCAGCCGCCCAGTCCGCCCAGATGAATTCGACGCCCCGGGCATAAAGTGCGTCTTCCGCCGCGATGAGGTAGCCGACCGCGGCGCCGCCCGCCGCCGCAAGCAAAACGTCGAAGCCCAGAATAAATCGGCGCAGGCCCGCGTGCCGGGCTCGCCAGGCCGGCGTCAGCAGGGCGCAGAGCGCGCCGAAACAGGCGAAGTGAAACGCCGAGGTCCAGAGCTCGGGCCAGGTCGCCAGCGTGTTCAGGTAGAGATGCGCCGCCGCGATCGCCGCGCCCAGCCAGTAGACGACGCGGCGGACCGCCGGTTGGGCGTCGCGCACCGGGGCTTTAGAGGGGATAGGGTCCGCCGGTTGCATTCAGCCCGCCGTCGGCCGACATCACCGTGCCGACGCAATAGCTCGACGCGTCCGAGGCCAGGAACAGCACCGCTTTGGCCACTTCGTCGGGCCGGGCGAGACGCTTGATCGGCAGGCCCCGGGTGACCTCGGCCTTGGCCTCCTCGATCGAGCCGGGCTTGGCCGCGAACCAGTCCTCGACCATCTGGGTATGGGTCTCGCCGGGGCAGAGTGCGTTAATCCGCACCCCGTCGCGGATATGGTCGAGCGCCATCGACTTGGTCAGTTGGATTACCGCGCCCTTGGTCGCGCAGTAGGCGCCCAGCGCCGGCTCACCGTTGAGCCCGGATTCCGAGGCCAGGTTGACGATCACGCCGCTGTTCGCCGCCAGCATGTGGCGCAACGCCGCCCGGCTGGTGCGAAACAACGCGCTGACGTTGACCGCGAACATCTCGTCCCATTCGGCGTCGGCAAGTTCGGGCGCGGTGCCGTTGTAAAGCACCGCCGCGTTGTTCACGAGAATGTCGAGCCGTCCGAAGCGTTCCACAGTCTCATCGACCAGGGCGACGCACGCGCCCGTCACGCTCAGATCAACCCGGATGAACTCCGCAGCACCGCCCGCAGCCACGATGGAATCGGCCACCGCGCCGCCGCGCACGTCGTTCCGCCCCGAGACCATGACCCGCGCGCCCTCGGCCGCGAACAGCCGGGCCGTCGCCTCGCCGATGCCGGTGGTCGAGCCGGTAATCAATGCCGTCTTGTTCTCGAGTCTCATGGCCGTCATTGACGCATATCGCCGGACGGCGAACAAGAGTCACTCATGGTGCCTCCAGGTGCTCAGGAATTGCGAGACCCTGCTCACGGTAATAGCGCTCCGCGCCCGGGTGGAGCGGCAGGGGCAGGCCCTCGATCGCCGTATCCAGCGCCATCGCCCGGGTCGCCTTGTGCACGCTTTGAAGAAACCCCAGGTTCTCGTAAATGGTCTTGGTGATGGCGTAGACCGTCGCCTCGTCGATCGCGGCGTTGACCGCGAGCAGGTTGGGTTGTGCGATGGTGTGCACCTCCGCGACCTGGTCCGGGTAGGTTCCGGCGGGAATCACGTAAGGCGTCCACAGTCCCATGCCGCCGTCCGCCTGAGCTGCCTGTTCGGGTGTGAAACCGAGCAGGCGGATCCCGTCTCCCAGCATCGCCGCCGCCCGGGTCACCGCGCCCACCGGCGGGCCCGCGGGCGTATTCATTCCCACCACCGTGCCGTTGCGCAACGCATCCGAGCTTGCGCCGTAGCCCAGATGGGCGAGGTTCAGCGCATCCGGGTCGATGCCCAGGTTTGCCAGGATCGTACGCCCCGAATGCTCGGTGCCCGAATTGCGGCTGCCGATGGAAAAGCGCGCGGTCCCCAACGCCGCCATGTCGGCGATGGTGCCGCTCGCAGCAAGATCGGCGCTTAGGACGAAATGCTCGACGTTGGGCCACAGCAGGGTGATAGCGCGCAAGTTCTTCTGCCGCCCGGCGTGCGCCACCGCCCCCTCGCCCTGCCAGGCCCAGGCGCCGAACAGACCCTGAAGCAGCGCAAACTGGACCTCGTTCGTGCGCAGGAGTTTCAGATTTTCGATCGAGCCCGCCGAGCTGATCGCCGAGAGCCGCACGCCGGCTCCGGGGTCGAGTTTGAGGGTCACCAGGGTCGCCAACGCGACACCCACGGGATAGTAGGTGCCCCCGGTCGTTGCGGTGGCGAGAATATAGGAGCCGCCCCCGGCGCGGGCCGGCGCGCCCGCGCCCAGAATCAGAAATGCGGCGAGCAGCGCCGTGGCGAAGCGCCTCACCCGTTTGGGCAAGCCCGCCGGCCTAGACCGGATAGGGGCCGCCGGTCGCGTTTTCGCCGCCATCGACGGAAAAATTCGTACCCGTCACGTAAGACGCCGCGTCGGAGGCCAGGAACAGGATGCACTGGGCGACCTCGTCGGTGGCCGCCAACCGTTTCATGGGCACGCCGTTGGCCAGTGCGGCCATGTTTTCCTCGAACTCGCCCGGTCCCTCGCGGATTAGGTTTTCGAGGATCTCGGTCAGGATCTCGCCGGGGCAGACCGAGTTCACCCGGATATTATCGGTCGCGTGGTCGAGCGCCATGCTGCGGGTGAGCTGGACAACCGCGCCCTTGCTCGTGGTATAGGCGACGTGGCCGGGCTCGCCCTTCAGGCCCCATTCCGACGCGTTGTTCACGATCGCGCCGCCACCCTGCTTGAGCATCTGGCGCACGCCAGCGCGACTCATATAGAACACCGCGTCGACGTTGACCGTCATGATCAGGCGCCAGCTCTCGTCGGTCGTTTCGACCGCGCTGCCCGCCTCGAACACGCCCGCGTTGTTGACCAACACGTCGAGTGAGCCGAAGCGCGCCACGGTCTGCTCGACCAGGCGCTCGCATACGCCCGCATCGCGCAGGTCGGCCTGGACGTAATCGGCCTCGCCGCCCGCGGCCGCGATCGCGGCCTGCACCGCAGCGCCCTTCTCGGCGTTGCGCCCGGTCAGCATCACCTTGGCCCCGGCCTGTGCGAACGCGAGTGCGGTGGCCTCGCCGATGCCCTGGGTCGAGCCCGTGACCAGAACCGTCTTGCCGGAAAAATCGAATCCCATAATCGCCTCCTAGACCGGGTAGGGACCGCCGGTGGCGTCATTGCCGCCATCGACCGAGAGCCGCGTGCCCGTGACGTAACTCGATGCGTCCGAGGCCAGGAACAGCACGCACGCCGCCACCTCCTCGGGCCGGGCAACGCGGCGCATGGGAATGCCCGCAGCCAGCTCCGCGAGGCTCGCCGCCGGATCGCCGCCTTTCGAGGCGAGCCATTCGTCGACCATCTGGGTGTGAATTTCGCCTGGGCAGACCGCGTTCACCCGAATGCCCTGCGCGGCATGGTCGAGCGCCATGCAGCGGGTCATCTGCATCACCGCGCCCTTGCTCGTGCAATAGGCGACGAAGCCCTGCTCGCCGTTCAGCCCCCATTCCGAGGAGAGATTGACGATGGCGCCGCCGCCCGTCGCCGCCATCGGCGCGATCGCCGCGCGGCTGAGGAAAAACACCGCGTTGAGATTGACCTGCATACAGCTCATCCAGGTTTCGTCGCTGGTGTCCGAGGCGTTGCCCTCGGGCAGGATGCCGGCGTTGTTGACCAGCACGTCGAGGCGGCCGAAGCGCTCGACGGTTTGATCCACCAGGCTCTGGCAGAATGCGGGGTCGGCGACGTCGCCGATCACCAGGTCGGCCTGTGCGCCCGTGGCCTGAAGCTCGGCCCGCACCGCACGGCCGCGCTCCGCGTTGCGCCCGTGCAACATGACCGTGGCCCCGGCCCCGGCGAACGCGCGCGCGCTCGCCTCACCGATGCCCGTGGTCGAGCCCGTCACCAGGCCCACTTTGCCCGTCAGATCCATTGTCCAATCTCCCCGTCCCGATGTGGCGTTTCCCGCACTGTCGCCCGTCCCGACAGGCGGGGCAAGGGATTAGGCGGGGGTGACGCCGATGACCTCGAGCACGGCCGCCGCCGCGCGCTCGCTGGGTGTTGCCCCGTCCGGCGAAATCAGCCCCCGGATCTCGGCGAAACCCTCCCGCTGCGCGGCGCGCGAGCCCGCGTCGGAGAGCAGCGCATCGAGCGCTTCCGCCAACTCGCTCGCGGTGCAATTCGTCTGCAGCAATTCGGGCACCAGCGCGCGCCCGAGCAGAATATTGGGCAGTGACGCATAGGGCACGCGGATCAAGCGGCGGACGATCGCGGCGGTCAATGCGCCGACCCGGTAGGCGACCACCATGGGCAGGTCGGCCAGCGCCAGTTCCAGCGTGCCCGTGCCCGACTTGGCGAGCGCCGCGTCGCAGGCGGCAAAGGCATCCGCCTTTTCGTCACCGCCCTCGAGCAGGATCACCGGCACCGGCCATTCCAGCGCCGCGGCGCGCACCGCGGGCGCCACCGCCGGGGCAAGCGGCACCACGGTGGCCAGCCCTGCATGGCTTCGCGCAAGCCGGCCCAGCGCGCGACCGAAAACGGGCAGATGCCTGGCCACCTCGGTGTGGCGGCTGCCCGGCAGTACGCAGACGAGCGGCGTTTGCGCACCGACGCCGTGGCGGGCGCGAAAGCCGGGCCCATCGCCGCCCGTGAGGCCCGCCTCGATCACCGGGTGGCCGACATAGCGGCAGGGCACGCCGAAATCCTTGAAGAAGTCGGGCTCGAAGGGCAGCAGCACGAGCAGCCGGTCGATCAGCGGTGCCATGTGACGCGCGCGGCCCGGCCGCCAGGCCCAGAGCTGGGGTGCCACGTAATGAACGATGGGCACACCGGTGGCGCGGATGCGCCGCGCCAGGCGGAAGCCGAAGCCCGGACTGTCGACGGTGACCACCACGTCCGGGCGCAACCGGCGCACGGCACGGGCAGACTGGCGCAGGCGGCGAAGCAATCGCGGAATCCGCGGCACCACTTCGGCAAAACCCATGATCGAAAGCTCGCCCATGGGAAACAGGCTTGCAAGCCCCTGTTCCGCCATGCGCGCCCCGCCGATCCCGGCAAAGCGCACCCGCCCCCCCGTGGCGGTTTTAAGCGCCGCCATCAGGCGCGCGGCCAGCGCGTCGCCCGAGGCTTCGCCGGCGACGACGAAAATCAGCGGTCCCTCCGGGCCGGTCCGGGCGGCCGGGGCCGCCGTCGGCGTCGTGCTCACCAAGGTTCTCTCCTCCTTGGCTGTGGTGTGGCAGGCAACCGTCAGGGTCAAGGAAAAACTGTGCGCGGCAAAGTGAAACATGCTAGGCAGGAATCGTCATGCCAAGCGTTCGCCCCGCCCGCCCCGCCGACGCAGAAGCTATCGCCCGGGTCTATGTCGAGACCTGGCGGGCCGCCTATGCGGGGCTTCTGCCCGACCGGGTTTTACTCGACCTCTCGCTCGAGCGTCAGGCGATCGGCTGGACGCGCGCCATCGGCGCCGTCGGTCCGGGCCAGAGCGTTCTCGTCGCCGAGGACGAAACCGCCGGCGTGGTCGGTGTCGGCAGTTGCGGCCGCGCTCACCGCAGCGTGCCGCTCAGTTTCGAGGGCGAGGTCTACACCCTCTATGTCGATCCCGACCATCAGGAGCGCGGCCTCGGGCGCACCCTGCTCGACGGGCTGTTCGGAGCACTGCGCGAGGGCGATGTCGGCTCGGCGCTGATCTGGGTGCTGGCCGACAACCCGGCCCGTTTCTTTTACGAAGCGATGGGCGGCGCGCGTGCCGCCGAGCGCACCGAACTGCTGTGGGGCAAACCGCTGGGCGAGATCGCCTATGGCTGGCCCGACCTCGCCCGCCTGCCCGCCCTCGCGCACCCCGACGCCACGCCTTAGAGAAACCCAAGCACGCCGTTATATCTTGAGGCCGCGCCGGCCGCGGTCGCGGCCAACCTTGAAACAGGAGCGGCCCGCCGGCAGCCCGGTGCGGCGATTGAACGCATCGAATATTGCAAACCGGCAGAGCGTTGGGTCCGCTGCCGTGAGCAAAACAGGCTATCCGATCACTTTGACTCGGCAGCGGGGTTTGAGGGATCATCGGGCCGGAGCGATGCCCGGACGCTCGCAGAGGGTCCCATGACAGAGATGTCCCACAGTCTGTCCCGCCACCGTATGATCGAGGAGATCGCCGAGAGCGCGATTGCCTGCGAGGCCGAGACCGGACGCGCCCAACTTGCTATTGAGGTCATCGATTCGGTCGCGGTCGTGCCTCGCCACGAGTTCGTGCCCGCCGAACTACTCGGCTACGCCTATGCCAACCGGCCTCTGCCGATCGGCTTCGGCAAGACCATCTCGCAGCCGTTCATCGTCGCGCTGATGACCGACCTGCTCGCACCCGGCCCCGACGATCAGGTGCTCGAGATCGGCACCGGGCTGGGCTATCAGGCGGCCGTGCTCGCCGGCCTCGCGGGCCACGTCTACAGCGTCGAAATCATCGAGGAGCTCGAGGCCCAGGCCTCGGAACGCCTCGCCCGCCTCGGCTTCGTCAATGTCGAGACCCGGTGCGCCGACGGCAACCTCGGCTGGCCCGAGTTCGCGCCCTTCGACGGCATTATCGTGACCGCCGCGCCCGACCTGATCCCACCGGCGCTGCTCACCCAGCTCAAGCCCGGGGGACGCCTGGTCATCCCGGTCGGCGCCTCGCTCGAAACCCAGGCCCTGCTGCTGGTCGAGAAGAACGCCGAGGGCCGGATTGCGACCACCGAGGTGTTGCCCGTGCGTTTCGCCGCACTGGATGGCGAAGCCGGGCTCTAGAGCGATTCCAGATCGCCTAGGATCGCCCAAGGCCGCGCACGCGGCCCGCCGGCAGTCCGGCGCGCTCGCGCAGGCGCGGACCGTCAGGCCCGCTGCCGTGAGCGAAACGAGTACGAGAGTTCCACCGATCGAATTGAGTTCACTCCGGAGTCACGCAGAGTCGGGTGATCCCAGATCGCGCATCAGGCAGACCGCGCTCGCCGGGCAGAGGTTGGCGAACTCTTCCGTTGCGGCGATCGCCGCGGGCACGTCTTCGCGCGGAAATTCATGAAAGCCGCAGGCCGAGAAAAAACCCGGCGCGCTGAAAGTCAGCAGAAAGAGCTCGCGCACGCCCGCGTTTGCGGCATGCGCCGCCAGCCATTCGACGATCGCCCGGCCAAAACCGTCACCCCGAGCCACCTTCAGCGTCACTACCGAGCGCAGCAGCGCGACCTCGCCGTAGATCTCCAACCCGCCGACGCCCACCAGGTCGTCCTCGGGATCGGTGAATTCGAAAAATGCACGTCCCAGCACACCAATATCCTCGGTCGGCAGGCCGTTCTCCGCCAGCAGGCGAGCCAAAGCCGCGGGATCGGCAGGACGGGCGTTCAGCGCCGAGGCGGCATCGTAATTCACTCTCCCCGGTCTCCCGGCTTTTCGATGAACTCGACGGTCACGCCGTCGAAATCCCGGCTGTAGACGAGCCGGCCGCCGGCGTTGGGGCCGTGTTCGAGGGTCTGGGGCGGGTTGAGCGCAACCAGTCCGGCGGGCTCGACCGCGGCCAGCGTCGCGTCGAGATCGTCGACGTCGAACGCGATATGGGCGAAGCCCACATCGCAGGGGCGCACGGCAAAGCGCTCCCGTTCGGCCGGACCGTGATATTGGATCAGCTCGAGGCGGTGATCGGGCGCCTGGAGATAGGCAACCTCGATATCGGCCCCGGGCACGCCGACGACGGTCTCGATCAGGGCGGGGTCGCGCAGGCCCCGATGGACCAGTTCGAAGCCGAGCACGCCTGCGTAGAGCGCAATCGAGCGGTCCAGGTCGCTCACCGTGAAGCTCGTATGGTTGGTCCGCAAAACTTGAAAGCCGCTCATTCCGATTCCTCCTCGTCGCGCGTTGCAGGCTCCATCGCCAGCCCGGTCGCAGGCGTCGGCTCGAACGCCGCGCCGTCGCGCACCACCAGGCAGCGCGCAAGCAGGTCGTGCGCGCCCTGCTTGCGCGGGGTAACCGCCACGACGATACAGGAAATCAGCGCGAGCAACCCCAGGATATCGCCCGTCACCCCGGCCGCCGCCGCCAGCATCGGACCCCAGCTGATCCAGCTTCGCGCGGTGGCACGCAATAACGAGAGCCGCCTCCCCCGCTCGTCGGTCACGTGCAGGCGCATCGCCCGCTTGCCGAGTGTGCCGCGCCAGGGTGCTGCTTCCATCCCCGCCTTGTAGGCCCAGTAGATCGCGGCCAGGAGCAACGCGCTGCTCGGGGTCGGCTGCAGCGCGACGAAGCTCGTATGGTCACCGCTGATCACCGTTTTCTGGGCGAGCAGGATGTAGGGCACCACGAGGATGGCGGCATCGATCAGTGCGGCTGCGACGCGCCGCCAGAACCCCGCGTAGGGGCTGACCTCTGCCGCGGGCATGTGGACGCGGATATCGTTCATGGCTCTCCGGACGGCACGGTCTCGCTCGGCGCCGCTCGGGACCTACTTTAGGGCGAAATCCGCCAGGGCGAAATCCTGCGGATTGCACAGGCCTGTCGATTTGAACCGCGCCCGGTTCGGGCTGCCGGCGCGCAAGTGATCCGGATCAGGCGGCGACGAAAAAAATTCGCCGCCCCCGGGTCCGGGAACGGCGAAGGCGCGGAGCACTGCCCGGCCCTATGGCCAGGGCAGCATACGAATTCGGTTCAGCCGCGCTTCTGGATGGCGACCGCGAGCATGGATTTGAGTTCCTTGCCCGTCTCCCCGCCGTCACCCTTCAGCCCACCGGCCAAGGCCACCTGGATGACGTCGATATGGACCTTGATGATGTCGAAATGGACGTCGAGGACACGGCTCGAATCTGCCGCGAAGTCGTACAGCGAGTTGGCGAACTGGGAAATCAGCGCATAGCCGTAGGTCCCCGCCTGGCCGCGGATCTCGTGGCAGTGCTTGACCACATCGACGAGAAAGCCGGGGCGGCGTCCGGGATCGGCCCGCGCCGCGTCGTACAGCTGTGCAAGCGCCGCGATCTCGCCCTTCAGATCAACTTCATAGGCGTCGCCCATCTCGTTGATCGCCGCCTGGGCGCGGCGCAGGGTCGACTCGTCGATGACGATCTTCATGTTAGGATCGCCGCCGGTCACCTTGTCGCGAAGGGTGTTGGCCGGCCTGAGGATTCGGGCTTGGGCTTGACTGCTCATTTACTGCCTCCGTTTCGCTCGGTCAGTCCGCGACATCATCCAACGGCCTGCTTGATTTGGGCGTCATCCGCGGGTGCGGTTTCCGACCGCTCGCCCGCCACATCGGTTATCGTTTGTTCGGTCGAGCTGCGTCGCTCGGGACCGCTGTAGTCGGTCGACTTCTTGCGCCGGCGACAGGGGCCGTAATAGCTGTCGACCTGAACGAACAGCCGGGGGCGTTCGATCACGTCTGCGATGCGCTTGAACAGCGTGCTGGGCGCGAACGGCTTGGTCAGAAAATCGGTTGCCCCCGCGTCGCGCGCCTCGAGAATTCGGTTGATGTCGGAAAAGCCCGACAGGATGATTATCGGCATCCAGGGCTGCCGGTAGCTTTCTGAACGGCGCACCTTGCGGGTGAACTCGAAACCGTCCGTCGGCTCCATCTGCAGATCGCAGATAATGATATCAATGGTGTTCGTATCGAGATACTGCAGTCCGGCGCTGGCACCATCCGCCTGCAAAATGCGACCCACACCCAGCGCGCGAAGCACCTGCTTGAGCAGGTTGAGGATAGTCTGGTTGTCGTCGATCGTCAGCACGTTCAGGGTGTTGAACAGGGCTTTCTTCGCACCGGCATCTAAATCGTGACTGGCTGGCTTCATTCTTGGTTCCCGGTTCCGCATCGTTTGGCCGCGGCGCGGTTCGTTCCCCGTCGACGGCTCCACCCGTGATTTCCATAGGGTATGCACCGGCAATGCTTTCCAAAGCCTTAACCATCTCGGGCCAAAAGCTTGATCGTTTCGGAATGGAGAGTGGTGCCCCTGGCCGGATTCGAACCAGCACGCCCTTGCGGGCAACAGTTACAAGAAGGTGGGGACGGGTCGGTACAGTGGCGATTATAACAGTGGCGATCATATATGAGGTCCATCGCTCATTTAAGTTGATCCTCCGACCTGCAGTTGCACAGGAAAGTCGATCTCCCTATTGGAGAAGGCGCCCTGCTCAAGACAGTGAATGATTTCCTCGCCGCCCCGCCTGCCCATTTTATAGGCGGCCGATCGCACCGTCGTTAGCACGGGATCCGAGTATTGCCAGAAATCGAACGCGTTGAATCCAGTGATGAGGATATCGCCCGGCACGTCGATACCCCTTGTCTTGATGAGCTTCATGGCTGCAATGCCCATCTGATCGTTAGTCGCGAGTATCGCGTCCGGCACGCCATGCGTCTCGATTTCGTGATCGAGCGGCGCCTGAACGTCCATGAAGCTACCATCGCCGCAGGCCACGATCTTTAGTTCGGCGGGTATGTTGGTCTTTGCGATCGCATCGCGAATGCCTTTTTCCCGCTCTCGTACCGAAGACCAGAAATTGCGCTCCTGAACAAGCATGACCAGTCGCCGCGCGCCACGTTCCAAGACATGAGCGCCCAAGAGCCGGCCGCCATCTCGATCGTCCTGGCGGATGGAGCACACGTACTCGCTGTCCGTCGGGGCCGCTTCGAGAAAAACGACCAGCGGTTGTCCGAGGTCAAGCAGCGTCCTGACGTGTGATTGCCGTCTTTTTTTCTCTCCGGAGAGCATCACGCACAAACCGTCCGTCCGAAGATCACGGAGAAGCGGCGAGTCCTTGAACTTCGCCGCGCGAACACCTTCCAGCACGAGGCTGTAACGGTGCTCGCTCAAATAGTTGCTGAGGCCGGCAACCACTTGTGTGGTGAATCCGTCCGCCAGGTAGGTCGGAGACTCGTCGACGATAATCATGCCGACCGACCAGCGTTCCGCAAGCCGCAAGCTTCGCGCGGTCGTGTGTGGACGATAGTTGAGCCTTGCGATTGCCTTTTCGACCCGGAGGCGGGTCTGCTCGGTCATAAATTCCAACTTGCCATTGATAACGTTGGAGACCGTCATGGGCGAGACGTTCGTCGCCTCCGCGACCTGGCGTAGGGTGGTTCTCGCCGTTGTGTTCTTGCGCGCGCGCTTCATCTAGTTCTTCCGGTGACGGGAAAACGAATTGGAGCCCCTGATCCCTCGATTCCGCGGGTCCCGCCGTCTCAAGGGATTCGCTCCGTCAGGAACGTACGCAGGATACCCGTGACCGCTTCGGGGCGCTCCAACGTCGAGAGATGACCGCAGCGTCCGAGGACGGCAAGGTCGGCACGGGGAATGGCCGCGGCCATTTCCAAGTGAAGCTCGAGGGGCGTGACCTGGTCCTCTCGCCCGCACAAGACCAGTGTCGGACACTTGATCCGCGCAAGATCGCGGACGCCGTTCGCCCGGTTCAAGATCGCGGTCTGGTGGCGAACAAAGATGTCGCCTCCAATGTGACCGCCCATCTCGAGATAGCGGTCGCGCAGCGATTCGTCTTCTGCCCGTTCGGGATGAACGAGGAGCGGCCACAGCATAGCCATGACGTCCTCAAATTCCCCCTTCTCGACACGCTCGACAAGCGAGCGTCGACGCGACGCCTGATCCTTCGTGTCGGGACGGGCGGATGTGTTCAGAAGGGCAAGCCCGATAACACGATCCGGAGCAAGCCGCATAACCTCCTGGCACACATATCCACCCAGCGACAGCCCGGCGATCGCGAATCGCGGCGGCGCGCTCGCGAGCAGCGATTCGGCCATGCTCCGAATGCTGTCGTGCGTTTGGAATTCGCTGACGACGATCTCGGCGACGTCGCCAAGCGAAGCCACTTGATGCGCCCAAAGCGCGTCGTCACACAATAGGCCCGGACACAGGATCAACTGTCGTTTCCGCACCATTCCGTCTCTCCGAGTGGTGATGTCGCCATGCCGACGCGTCCGGCTTTACGTCTCGCTGTCGGGAACGTCCACAAAGAGCTGATCCTCTGCGGCTTTGACAGGAAACGTACGAAGATCTTGGGTCGCCGGCCCGCTTCTCACCTCTCCGGAAGCGATATCAAACGTCGCCATGTGAAGCGGACATTCAACGCATCCGTTTTCGACGAGCCCATCCGACAGGAAGCCAATTTCGTGCGTGCATATATTCTGTGTTGCAAAGTATTCACCGCCGATGTTGTAGATGGCGATATGTTCGCCACCTATTTCAGCCCCGACAACCTCGCCGTCCGCCGGCGCATCACTCGCCGCAACATGATGCCAAGCCATGGCTACGCATCCTCACAACGAACAAACGGCGCCAGGCAGGAAACCGGTCGCCGGCAGGCCCCTTCCCGCTATAACGGCACAAATTTCGAACATTTCGTGGCGAACGCAGGCATGCGGTTACGAGCCGGAAACCGCCGCGTCGATCTCCGTCGGTTCCGAGTACGACAGCTCGAGCTCGTGCAATTCTTTCTGGATCAACTGGTCGCGCTCCCCGCCCTGCACATGGTCCGCGCTCACATAGATCCGCAGGACCTGCCGCGACACGTCCTCCAACAGCTTGACATCGTCACCGCCTGGAGCCCTCGGAATCCGTAGCACCGAGTCGCCCGCATAGGTCGGCAGCGGGGCATCACCGCTAGCGGCCGGCTGAAGCGGACGTTCGCCCTTCTGGAGCGACCGGATGGCCCGCCTCAAGCGCGTCCGGTACATCGCCACGCCTCTGTCGCTGGTCGCCAGGTGCTCCTTCGCATGAATATTGATAGGGCCTTGTGAACCGATCGCCTCAAGGTCGCCGGGGAGTCGCTGTCTTTCCTCGTAAGGCCTGTCCATGGGCACCCCGATTTCGATCCGCTCCAGGCTTTCCTTGGTCAGGTATTCCTCTTTGAAAGGATCACTCCTGTCATTGAAATGAGTCAAAGCCATGACCCGTGTGTTCGTGTCGTCGATGGGGACAACCCATCTCGTGAAACTGTTGCGTCCAAAGTACTTCTGTGTTTTCGCGTCCATCGTGAAAATGGAACCTGCTTGGGTAAAATTCGGCAATACGATGTCCTCGGAGCCCACCCAGATCATGTCCCCGACGCGCCTCGTGTAGGCGTAGTAAATCCCGATCGGTCGTTTCTCGTAGACGAGGGTGGTCTTTTTCGCCCAGGCGTCGAAGAACTGCACGCCGCTGATGGTGCTGTGAAGATATTCCACATGGGTATGATCCATACTGTTTTCGGCGACTTGCAGCCAATTGCAGGGATACGACTGCGCGTAGGGCACAACTTTGTCGTTCGCGAAGTTGAACGAGTCATAGATCGGGAATTCGGGCTTTTCATCGGGTGGGCCCAGATAGGCGAACATCAGGCCCATGAACTCGTGGACCGGGTAAGCACCGAGACAAATCTTATCCTTGATCGGGCTTGAGGCTGGTTCCGCGGGGGTTTCAAGAATCGTCCCGTCCACATCGTAGAGCCACCCGTGATAGCAGCATCGAATGCCGCGTTTTTCGATCCGGCCGAACTCCAGCGATGCCCTCCGGTGGGCACAATGACGATGCAGGAGACCAAGCGCCCCATCCGGTTTTCTGAATAGCACCAGATCCTCGCCAAGGACACGGACCGGAAGGGGCTGGTTCTTTAGCTCCGACGACATCGTCACCGGCTGCCAAAAGCGTCGCATAAATTCTCCGCATGGCGTGCCCGGACCGACGTGGGTCAATTCCCCATCCTCGGGCGGCATATCTGTCTTGAAATAGCCGCCGTAGGGAATCCGCTGATCACCGAAAGTCGTCATGGCCAGAACCCTTTAAGCGTTGAAATCCTGTTCAAAGAACAAGCTGGCGCAGCTTTATCATGATCCGGAAGAAACCGCTTGACCCGGTCACTTTAACGTTACATAAAATTATGTCAAGATGAAGCTCCTTGACCGAAAGAGGCCTGACGAGCTGTCGCGGAGGAATTGGAAATGGAACCCAACGAACGTCTCCGGGGAACGGCCATCTGGTCGGTCGCACGGTGCTTCCGTCGCAGTCCGGTTGCAGGGTCCGCCCGACACTGTAGAGTGCTCCAAAGCGATCGCATGAGGCGCCGACTCGAAGAGCGTCCTCAGGCCCTCTGACAAAAACTTGACCATGAGCAGATGCCATGAGAACGAACCGAGTTTTCGACACCGAGGATCTCCGCACCGAGGACAACTGGATCCTTCATCCCTGGGAAAGCCTTGAAGAGGTTGGCCAGCAGGAACGAACCCTCATCGTCCGGGGAGAGGGCATCTACGTCTATGACAGCGATGGGCGAAAGTTGATCGACGGCCCCGCGGGCATGTGGTGCGTCAATATCGGGCATGGACGTGAAGACATGGTCGAGGCTGTCGCCGACCAAATGTCTCAATTGGCGTATTACGGTAGCTGGCATATGGGCAACGCGCCGGCAGCCGAATTGGCGGGAAAGCTCCGTCAGCTGACGCCGGGCGATTTAAACCATGCCTTCTTCACCACCGGCGGCTCGACGGCCGTCGAATCGGCGCTTCGCTTCGCGCTATTCTTCCACGATTTCCTCGGTCGATCCGAGAAGAAACACATAATCTCCCGAGAGGGCGCCTATCACGGAAGCACCTATCTGTCCGCGTCGTGTTGCGGCAAGGAACACGACAAGCGCCATTTCGATCTGGAATCCGATTTTATCCACCTCCTGCCCTCGCCGAACCCGTATCGGCGGCCCGAAGGCATGAGTGTCGACGAGTTCTGCGATGCGAAGGTAAGCGATCTTGAGAACAAGATTCTCGAGCTTGGCCCCGAGCGGGTCGCGGCCTTCATCGCCGAGCCCGTGCTGGCGTCCGGTGGCGTCATCGTGCCGCCACCCGGATATCATCGGAAAACCCTGGAGGTGTGCCGAAAATATGACGTCCTCTATATCAGCGACGAGATTGTCACCGCGTTCGGTCGGCTGGGGCATTTTTTTGCATCCGACGCAGTTTTCGACTTCGTGCCCGACATCATTACCGTCGCGAAGGGAATCACGTCAGCCTACATTCCCATGGGTGCGATGATCGTCTCGGATCGCATTCTCTCCCAGGTCAGCGGCGAGAACGGAAAGGGCGCCGGATTCTTCCACGGGTTCACATACTCGGGGCATCCCGTTGCGTGCGCGGCAGCGCTCAAAAACATAGAAATTATCGAACGCGACAACATTCTCGAACACGTCCGCGAGGTCGGACCTTATTTCCAGGATCGCCTCGGCGAATTGAAGGATCTGCCAATTGTCGGCGATGTGCGGGGTCGGGGCTTGATGGCCTGCGTGGAATGTTCCGTTGAGCTGGTCGGCGAAGCATCGAACCTCGACGACTATGAGCTGGGGTTGCGAATCGACGCCCATTGCGAACAGCTCGGCCTGATCGTGCGGCCGATGGTCAATATGTGCGTGATTTCTCCGCCGCTGATCATCACCAAGGAAGAGATTGATCTCCTCGTCGAAAGGCTCCGCGAAGGTATTGAACTCACTATGAAAGACCTGGAGCGTAAAGGGCTCTGGAGTCCCGCAGAGCGAACCCCCGACAGGCCGGCGGCAGAGTAGGCTGGACATCCGGGCAGCCATCTCCCTTTATCCCATTAAAAATTGGTACCCCTGGCCGGACTCGAACCAGCACGCCCTTGCGGGCAACAGATTTTGAGACCAACGTCGAGCTTGGTGCGGGAGGAGGGACTCGAACCCTCAAGCCCTTGAAGGACAACGGCTTTTGAGGCCGTCGCGTCTACCAGTTCCGCCACTCCCGCTTGGTGCGATGTTGCCGGATTCGCAACTTCCCGCAACATCCCCGCAACAAATTCGGCAACATCGCGAAGTCCGAGATACAATGGAGAATATATCTAACGTCATGTTGTCTCCAAGGCACCTACATATTTTTTAAGCTGTCCGGCGCGAGGTGGGCTGTCAATGGCGGAGCAAAAAGGGACCACCGTGGCGGTGTAAGAAGGGACCACTTGGCGGCTGCGGGCTTGTCCCCGTAGTCCATGGGAGGGCCCCGCGTGCGACGCGGCGTGCCCTCAACAGGCCGACGCGGCGGCGCGCGCGGGAGGGACCTGTGGGCCCACGGGGTCAAGCGTGGGCTGGGTGGTCGGTTCAGTTCGCCGTCGGGGTTTGACGCCTGCGGCTCTGGTTGAGCCTGTAGCTCTCGCCATTCATCTCGAGGATGTTGACGTGGTGGGTGAGGCGCTCGAGGAGAGCGCCGGTGAGGCGCTCGGAGCCGAACACCTCGGTCCATTCGTCGAAGGGCAGATTGGTGGTGACCAGGGTCGAGCCCCGCTCGTAGCGCTGGCTGAACACCTCGAACAGGAGCTCGGCGCCGGTCTTGGACAGCGGCACGAAGCCGAGTTCGTCGACGATCAGAAGCTTGTAGGTGGCGAGCTTCTTCTGGAACCTCAGCAGCTGCTTGTCATCGCGGGCCTCGATGAGCTCGTGGACCAGTGCGGCGGCGGTGATGAAGCCGACCGAGAGGCCCTTCTGGCAGGCCGCCAGGCCGAGACCGAGGGCGATGTGGGTCTTGCCGGTGCCGCTGTTGCCGAGCGCGATGAGGTTCTCGCGGCGCTCGATGTACGCGCAGCGGGCCAGCTCCAGGACCAGCGTCTTGTTGAGCGAGGGGATGACCTTGAAGTCGAAGCTGTCGAGGCTCTTGATCACGGGGAAGCGCGCCGCCTTGATGCGCCGCTCGACCATGCGGCGCTCGCGGTCGATCAGCTCGAGCTCGGCAAGACGCAGAAGATAGCGAACGTGGTCGACGCCTTCCGAGGCACACTGCCGGGCGATCTTGTCGTACTCCCTCAGGAACGTCGGCAGCTTCAGCCTCTTGAGGTGGTGGACGAGCAGCACCTGCGGCGTGTCGGTCATGCGCGGAGCCCCGACAGCAGGCTCATGTACGATTTGGCAGACGTTATCGCGACCCGGGCGCGCGGCAGGTACGGATAGACGTCGAGATCCAGTCGAGGCGGCCGTCGCTCGGTCCGACACAGCACCAGGTGCTTGACGGCATCGAAGCCGATCGCGCCAAGCCGCAGGGCGTCGCCGACCGCACCCTCGACCTCCTCGGGCCGGAAGGTCTCCAGCAGACGCAACACCTGGACGTACTCGCGCTTGCCCGCCTTGCCCATGCGGGCTTCGAGCAGGCGTCGCAGAGTGATGAAGGCCTCGGGCAGGTCCCAGCCCGCCACCGGCGCGGCCTGGTCGAGGGCGCCGATCTTCTGCTCGATCAATGGCAGATAATGCAGCGGGTCGAAGATCAGGTCCTCGCTGTCATAGGACCGGCGGTGCCGGGCGATCACCTCGGCCCCGCAGCTGATCATCACCTCGTCGACATAGCCCCGGATCAGTCCCTCGCGGTGGCCGTAGGCCACGGGTACGGAGTAGTCGTTGCCGCGGTAGCGCACCAGCGACAGCGAACTCACCCGCCCGGGACGCTTGTCGCAGGCATCGTATGGTGCCGGGGGTAGCGGTAGCAGAGCTTGGCGATCCCGCGCGAGGCGCTCGCCGATGGTCTCCTTGTGACCCCGCAGCCGCGCCGCCTGGCGCCGGCGGCACTGTCCCGCGAGATCATCGTTCAGCGCCTCGAAGCTCTCGGCCCGCGGGACGGGGACCAGGAAGTTCCGCCGGATGAAGCCGACCAGTCCCTCGACCTTGCCTTTGTCGTTGCCCTTGCCCGGCCGGCCGAACCTGTCCTCGAACAGATAGTGGGATTGCAGCTCCGTGAAGACGCGCGCTCGCTGCCGCTTTCCATCGCCCAGGATGCGGGCAACCGCCAGCTTGGTGTTGTCGTACAGGATGGAGCGGGGGACGCCGCCGAAGAACGCAACCGCCGCGTTGTGGCCATCGCAGAACGCCTCGGTCGTCTCCGCCGGATAGGCCTTCACGAAGCAACCATCACTGTGGGGAAGGTCGAAGGCAAGGAAGTGGACCTTGCGCGCCACACCGCCGATCACCGCCATCGCCTCGCCGAAGTCCGCCTGGGCGTGGCCGGGGGAATGGACGAGCGGCACGAACATCTCGCGCGACCGAAGCCGCCGCTCACGGACATAGTCCTTCACGATGGTGTAGCCGCCGGTGAACCCGTACTCGTCCCGGAGACGGTCGAAGATCCGCTTCGCCGTGTGCCGTTGCTTGTGGTGGCTGGTCCGATCGTCCTCCAGGATCCGATCGATAATCCCCGTGAATGCGTCCAGCTTCGGACGCCTCCGCGGCACGCTCCGGCGATATCCCGGCGGCACCGAGAACGACAGCATCTTGCGCACCGTCTTGCGGTCCAGCCCGAACACCCGCGAGGCCTCGCGGGTGCTCATCCCCTCGACACGACACGCCCGCCGGACCCGCGCGTACAACTCCACCCGATACATCCCCCCGCCTTCCAGTCAGAGCAACCCTGACAGAAGGCTATAGACGGTCCCATTTTGGTCCGCCACAGCCGGATCAACCGGCCGCTTCAGTGGGGGATTATTGCGCCGCCGTTCTCAGTGGGCGTATCGCATAGTCGTCTGGATCGCCTTATGGCCCATCCACTCCTTGATTACCACCAGCGGTGCGCCACGCTGCACAAGGCGACTTGCGCAGGTGTGACGGCAGACATGAAGCACGAACTGCGGGTCGTCTCCCAAGCCGAGCAGGCTGCGCACGTAGTCCCACTTGTGACGCAGTTGCGTCAGCGTGAACTTCACAAGACGGTCGTTCGTCTGTTGACACCATCTCTCTGCGATCTTAAAGGCTCGTTGTGTGAGAGGAACAGACTGGGCGTTTCCTGTTTTAGTTTCCCAGACGTTAATCACCTTGTTCACCAAGTCAGCGTCCCTAACGGTCAGACGGACAAGCTCACCACGTCGTAAGCCCGTGTCGATCAGGACGGCGACCACATCTCCGAAGTCCTGCCAGCCAAGCTTTTCGCACGTACTGAGAAACATCGCCTCCTCGTCTTCGGTTATGAAGCGGATGCGACCGGCAAATTCCTTCTTGCGGGGAAACTTGGGTTTGGCCAATAAACCGCCCCGGTCGATAGCGCAGGACATGACCTTGGACAAAGCCGCAAACTTCCGATTAATGGTCCCAGCACTATTGCCCCCGACTGCGAGGGCGGCGGCGTAATCGTCGAGGCTGCTTGTTGTGATTCTGTCCAGAGGCCGATCTCCCCCGAAGTGATCCAAAGCCGCTTGGCTGTTGATCAGGGCGGACTTCTCCCCTTTGCTGCCCGCCCATTCCACTTCCCGACAGCGGGCCGTGGCTTCGTCCAAGGTCCAAGCCGTACTCTGTGGAGCGTCCTCCTCCGTGGCTACGCCGTTCATCAGTTGGTTGCGCAGCGCCGCCTGCTTGGCCTTCGCTTCTTCGAGGTTTCCGCTCGCAACCGTGGCGGTGGCCCGCTTGCCCTTGTAACTGGCATCCACAAAGAGGACTTGCCCACGACGGCGAATCCCCCTCGGCAGATTGTCTCCTTTCATTGCTCAGTCTCCTATGTAGCCAGCGAGTGTTTCGGCCACCAGCTTTCCCTTTTTCGTGAGATACACGAGCGACCTACGGTTATCCTGCGGGTCAACCCGCTGTTCCACCAAGCCGAGACCTGGACGCCCCGAGCGGTGCTTGTGCCCGAGAAGGTGTATGTTCCGGCTCGCGGTCGCACCGGCTACATCTATCCGTTCCGCGATCTCGGTCACCGCACGCCCTTCGTTCAAGGCGATCTCAAGGAACATCTGTGCCGCTTGCGTCTGTAGCTCCGGGTCATGCTTCCGAAACTCCTGTATGATCCGGAGAACCCTTGTCAGGTTGGTTCTCATAGCTATCGCTCCCTTTCCTTTCCGCGTGTGAGTTATCGGCCTTCTTTTTGGCCCAACTCACCATAATATGGAACGAACCAGCCCAGAATTCAAGCTCAGAATATGACCGAGTGGATGCAACCGTATAGTCAAGGAAGTGGTGCCCTCTGGTGAGGCTCGGTATCTCTATGAATATGTTCGGCAACAATGTCTTTCTCCATTTTGTCAGGTTAAAGGGTATGGCTCTTTTCGTTCTGGTGTGTGGCACTGATTCCCTCCTTAGTCGGCTTGTTCCTGAGCATTCATCGTTATATAGGATGAGAACACCACAGGAACAACTCTATTCCAAGAGACCGCTTTAAAAAATCGGGGAATAGAATTCATCCACGATTTGTGGACAGCGGTGATCAACCGGACAACGTTTCCACTAATGTACATAATTGTCACGTACATGGGGCTAGGCACAGATTGAGATGGTGTCTTCGGCACAACAGGATGCCGCCCCCAAGAGGGGTATTACCAAGAACACTCTCGGGTCGGCTTTAGTGTTGGCGCGAATTAAGAGAAGCGGACCTTAACCGGCCTCTTTGGTACAAATTCGTTGACAGCCAACACGCCTAAGACGACCATCGCCGCCAAGTCTACTGGAACTGTCCGAACGAGGGGCACGAATAATTAGAAAATATCTATCCGTCTCCGTGGTCGCCGTGGCGGCCCTGGTCGCGTCATCTCTTTCGGCCAACGCGGGCGACAATCGCGGGGGAGTGTACATCGAGGGTAACCTGGGCTTAGCGCAACTGGGCGAAATGAGCACCTCGACTTCTGGGGCCGGTACTATCGACCGGTACGACTACAATGGAATGTTCGCGCTCGACTTTGAGTTTGACCATGCCTTAGCATATGGGGCTGAGGTAGGTATTGGTGCCATTGGTGGCTCAGGACTTCGCCTCGGATTGTCAGTAACACAGTTCGAGTCGGACCTCGACACCGTAACGCTCACTTATTCGGGAACGGTCACTGACACAAGCACGGGAGAGACGTTGACTGGTACGGCCAGCGGAAGTGGTAGCGCCGACGGCGATCTCGAAGTCAGTTTGTTTGGGCTGAACGGCTATTACGATTTTGATACTGGCGGCGGCTTCACACCGTTTATCGGTGTGGGGGTGGGCCTTGCCGATATTGGAGATGCGGATGACAACGAATTTGCATTTAGCGCTCACGCCGGAGGTCAGTATGCACTTGGCGACGGCGGTGCCTATATCGGTCTGAAGGGCTCCTATTACAAAATTAATGGCCCGACCGTTGTGGATGTCGTGACATTCGATGATATGAATGCGTTCTTGGTCCTAGCAACGCTCGGTTTCCGTTTCTAGCTGACGGATTGGGGCCAAGGTTCCTCAGCGACCACGATTTCATCAAAGGCTGCCCGCCTCATCTTGATTCGATGGCGGTTCCTGCCCCGCCAGATGTAGGCCCATTTACGGCCTCGCTTGGCGTACACATGACGTCTACCGCTCGGGAGGCTCCGCACCTCGGTTACCTTGCCGCTCGCTCGGTCGTAATAGCCGTTGTGGGTCAGGTATAGCTTGTAGCCTTCGGGTGCTTGGGCTTCCGGCGGTACTTGGTCCGGTCGCGGACTATCTTTGGCCGGTACTGCCCTTCGCGGAGGCTCGCCGCCACCGGGCTGCGGTGACGGTGGCGTTGCGGTCCTTCGGACGAACGGCGGGATTTCGAGGAAGTCATTTTCATCATTGATCATGGGTTCCGGTCTTTCGGTGGTGTTGTGAATACGGGAACGAGGATCAAGGGAGGCAGATAGAAAACCCACTTCCCTCGATCTAGGGTAATGACCAGGCGGTCAATCCAAGCGGCAGGGCAGGGCGACGCCGGTCACTTGCTGGCCGTCTGCGCTTGCCAGGAACTCAACCGCGTTACTGGCCCCACGAAAGCGCATCCTCGATACAACCCTACTCCCAGCACCGAACATCCGCAGCGCTTTGTTGATCTTCTCAAGGACCTCCGCCGACATCCCGATTTCGGAGACGGCTTCGATCCCATCGTCTCCCTTCGGAACAATCCGGTCGATGTCGGGATACGTTCCCTCAATCGCCGTGCCCAGGACCGTGTTCCCTTTCGGGTCTGTGACTTTCAATTCCCGCGTCTCGTGGTCGTACTCTATGAATGTATCGAGCACTACACGAGACGGACCCTTGGGTAGGAGGTTTGTCGGTACGATCACACCCTCATCCGGCAACGGAGGGCCCTCTCGCTGGCCGCCGTTGCCTGTTATCAGAACGTGGCCATTGGTAGCGCAGATACGGACGCCTTCGCCGCCATCGTCGTTGCGGAAGTGGACGCCCGCCAAGTAGTAGCGTGTGGCATCCTTCGAGACGCACTCTTTGGCTGCGAACAGCGTTGCAGTGCGGAAACTGATCGTTGTTTTGTTGGTGGACATTTCTCGGTGTTCCTTTCGTTTTTGTTGGCTGGCATCGTCAGCGCCCGCGAGCCATCGCGAACGGACGCTAGAGTGCTTTCTTGCACGCCCAAGCGTTTCGCCTCCGCATTTTCCCTAAGCTGCTAGTTCGAGGTCGTCGGGCTTCTCGCTACCCGCCACGACCGCATCCGTTAGGTAATCGGCGGCTTTCTGTGCGGCGGAAAATGCCCGCAACACAGCGTCCGGCTTGTCGGCAACCTCGATCTTGACTTCGCGTTTCATGGCTTGGTGTTCCTTTCATGTGCCTGAGTGGGTTGATCAGGATAAAAGTTCGACTGCGATAACTCGCTCGTTCAGGGCATGGCCGAAATCGTGCTCGGCTTCGTCTTCATCCTGCGCCCAGACAATCTCGCGTTCTTCTGGCTCGTCGTTGTAGGTGTAGGTGATCTCGTATGGCTGCATGGCTGGACACTCCGGCTAAATATATATGCCTCAGTGGAATGATATAGACGGCAAACAATGCCTGATTGTAATAGAGTGATTTTCGCTTTTGCGGTTAGCCTGAACGGTTAACCGCCGCTACTTGTCGCGCGGTATCTGTCTTGAGAGCAGATAGATAAGGGAGCCGCTACAGGCCGACTGGCTACGGCTCTCGCGGGATAGCGTGTGGTCCCCGTCTCATACCCTTATGCCAGCGCTTGGATTTTTCAGGGTATCCGGCAATCGGTAGCTGACTGATGATGGTAAGATAAGTTACTTATCATTTATAGTCAAGGGAAAAATGATCAGTTTCTTATCTTTTTTGGTTTTCAAGCGTTTCTAGGTGTTTAGAAGCTAACTCGATTGCCTTGGATACCCGATGAGTGCCCCTTTCTAAGTGTCCGATCTGTATCCGAGACAACCCCAAAGCCTGCCCAGCTTCGGCTTGTGTCCACCCCATGCGCTTCCGCCACGCCTTGAATTCAGCGGGTATCATGGTTGCCTTCGGTGCGTCACTGGCCATGCTCTATTATATAATGCGTGCCTTAGTGGATGTAAAGCGGCATTTCGACATATGGCCAGAACTGCGCCATTGACTTACTGTGCCAATGGCGTATGATATGTGCCATGACAAAGTGCCTAACTATTGTAGAGGTGCCGGGCTTTTTGTCCCGTGCTTCGGGCCTCATGACCACCGACCAGCACATCGATTTAATTGAATTTATGGCCATGAACCCAAAAGCCGGGAGCGTAATTCGAGGCACGGGCGGCGTGCGGAAACTACGTTGGCAGTCTGGCAATACAGGCAAACGAGGCGGAAACCGCGTCATCTATTTCTTCCACGATATGGGTATGCCACTCTACCTCCTTACCATCTACCCAAAGTCCAGACGGGCCGATTTGTCAGCCGCCGAGCGCAAGGACTTCAAGAGGCTAACCAGTGAACTAGTAAAACAGAACGCCATAAGGAAAACCACATGACCACCGTAGCAGATGAAATTCGTCAGGGCCTTGAGGTCGCACTTGCCTACGCCAAGGGCGACAAGAGTAAGGGCCGGGAATACGTTGTCACCATCCCTGAAAGGATCGACATAAAGGCGATCCGAAAGAAGCTGAAGATGTCCCAGGTACGCTTTTCCGAAACCTTCGGCTTCGAGGTCGCCAACATTCGCAATTGGGAACAGGGGCGCAGAATCCCTCCGGGTCACGCTCGGTCGTACCTTCGCGTTATCCGCAACGACCCTGAAGCGGTAGCACGGGCACTTGGCAACTGAATGAACCAGTAGTCACATGACTGCAATTGAGAATCATTCTCAAGAAAAAAATAGTGAACGGGCTTTTGCGCGTTAATGTTATATTATAACAAAACATTAACAGCCGCATCCTACCTCCTCCAACCCTAAAAATCGCCCCGCACTGCATTAATGATCTAGTGCAATCCGTTTCAATTCAATGGCTTACCAGAGATGTTGCGGGATTTGTTGCGGCAACAGCCTAAATTGAGGCTTGGTAAGCCACGGAAAAAGTGCGCGAAAATCCGGGGGCGGCACGGGGGGTCGCGCGCGATCCGCTTCTATTTGATACCCGCTCGAATTTTTCTGTCATTTTCCAACAAGGAGCCAGAGGGAAAGCATTATGTCGAGATGGAAGGTGAACCTGGGAGCGCTTTTCGCCTCGGCGGCTCTGGCGCTGTCGTCCTTTTCCCCGGCGATAGCTCAAGAGACCGCCGATGAGATGTATGACCCTGACCGTTTCATGCTCTTCGCCGACTGCGCGCCTATGGATATTGCCGTAGAGTCTCTGCACGCTGACGCTTTGGACATCGGTCTTACCGAAGGGTCCATTCAGGTTGCGGCAGAAAGTCGTCTTCGCTCGGCTCGTCTTTACGATTCGGAGGCATCAGAATACCTGTACATCGACGTCAAAGTGTTTGGTCCCGCCTTTAGCACTAGCCTGCGCTACAACAAATTTCTTCTCGACGAATTTTCGGGAACATTTTGTCCTGCCCCCTTATAACTGTGCCACGTAATTCGTGATTTTCTACGAAGCTGTGGAGGTATTGGGATGGCAAGGAAGCGATATAGCGATGAGGATGTAGAGCTATACCCGAAAGTTGGTGATGGGATGAGATGAGGGCGGCGTATCCTGGCGATGTTGGAGTCGCCATTTTCCACGAAGGAGGGATACGCCATGAGAGAGGATACAGTCGTCCAGCTTCGCCAACCAGGATCATTTGAGGACGATCCGCTGACGGAGGTTTTGCGTCTTGGTGCGCGGCGTTTACTTGGGCAAGCGGTGGAGGCGGAAGTTGCCGGTTTTGTCGAGGCGTATGCGCATCTGACGGGCTCGGCCGGCCGCCGTCGGATCGTACGCCACGGGCATTTGCCGGAGCGCGAGATCCAGACCGGCATTGGTCCGGTTGCGGTGCGCTGTCCCAGGGTGCGTGACCGAGGCGCCGGCGAGACGGGGCCGCGGATTCGCTTCACCTCACGGATCTTGCCTCCCTATCTCAGGCGCGCCAAGTCGATCGAGGAACTCCTGCCCTGGCTTTATCTGAAGGGCATCTCCACGGGCGATTTCTGCGAGGCGCTTGCGGCGCTCTTGGGGCCCGAGGCGCCGGGGCTCTCGGCCTCGACCATTGCCCGCCTCAAGGAGGTCTGGCAAGGCGAGCTGGAGCATTGGCAACGGCGCGATCTCTCGGCCAAGCGTTATGTCTACTTCTGGGCCGACGGCATCTACTTCTCACCACGGCTCGACCATGACAAGCAATGCATGTGCGTGATCATCGGTGCCGACGAGCTGGGCCGCAAGGAGCTGCTGGCGATCGCCGACGGCTACCGGGAGAGCGCCCAGTCCTGGCGCGAAGTGCTGCTCGATCTCAAGCGCCGCGGCCTGGCGATTGCGCCCGAGCTGGCCACCGGCGACGGGGCGCTCGGTTTCTGGAAAGCCTTGCGCGAGGTCTACGGGACGACGCGCGAGCAGCGCTGTTGGGTGCACAAGACCGCCAACGTGCTCAACAAGCTCCCGAAGTCCGTCCAGCCACGCGCCAAGCAGCACCTACAGGACATCTGGATGGCCGAGACCCGCGCGGTGGCCGAGAAGGCCTTCGACTTCTTCCTCGAGGCCTATGGCCCCAAGTACGACAAAGCGGTGGCCTGCCTGGCCAAGGACCGCGACGTGTTGCTCGCCTTCTACGACTTCCCGGCCGAGCACTGGAAGCACATTCGCACCACCAATCCCATCGAAAGCACCTTTGCGACCGTGCGCCTCAGGACCACCAAGACCAAGGGCTGCCTCAGCCGCATGACGGCGCTCACCATGGTCTTCAAGCTGTGCCAGTCGGCCAGCAAGAAGTGGCGCCGCCTGGACGGCTCGCACCAGATCGCCGACATCATTCAAGGCGTCAAATTCAAGGACGGAGAAAAGCTAACCGAACGCGCCGCCTGAAACCTGCGTCACCAACTTTTGACAATAGCTCGAGGATGTATTGAATTTGCTGCGTCAGATTGAGCTCAGTGTGGCGTCTGGCAGCAGTGTAGAGACGGCCTGCCGCTCAGCCGGCATCAGCGATGCGACATATTACAATTGGCGCAAGAAGTACGGCGGGATGGGCAAGTCACAGCTTCAGGAGCTCAAGGGCCTTGAGAAGGAGAACACCCGCCTCAAGAGAATTGTTGCGGATCTTGAACTGGACAAGCTGATCCTCAAGGAGAGCCTCGATTACCTAAAGCCGAAGGTCTGACGATTGCCGATCTGCGTCAGGCTGTAGTCCATGTGCGTCAGAAGCTCGGGCCATCCGAGCGGCGGGCTTGCAGAACGATCGGCGTGGCACGCTCCACACAGCGCTATGAGGCATCCCCAGGAGATGATGACAGCCTTCGGCTGGCTGTGGTCAGACTGGCAAAGCACTATGGCCGCTATGGCTACAGGAAGATCGCCGAGCTGCTTCGCATTGAAGGCTGGGAAGTCAATCACAAGAAGGTAGAACGGCTCTGGAGGGAAGAGGGTCTCCAGATACCGCAGCGTCACAGGAAGCGGAAGCGTCTCTATCACAAGGACAGCTCCGTCATCCGGCTGCGCCCCAGGTATCAGAACCATATCTGGAGTATAGACTTCGTCCACGACAAGCTGGCCAGCGGCCGGCCTTACAAGATGTTGACCGTGCTGGATGAGTACACCCGTGAAGCCCTGTGCGTGGCCGTGAAGCCCCGAATGGGCAATGCGGAGGTTCTCGAAGCTCTCTATCCGCTCTTCCTGAAACGCGGCAGGCCAGAGTTTATCAGGTCAGACAATGGTCCTGAGTTCATCGCACAGAACTTCCAGGCCTGGCTTATCAGGGTCGGGATCAAGCCCATCCGTATCTATCCGGGGAGCCCCTGGGAAAACGGTTACAACGAGCGCTTCAACGGCACCCTGCGCAGGGAAGTTCTCAATGCTGAGTGGTTCACTTCAATCAGACAGGCTCAAATCGTCATCGAAGCCTGGCTCAAACAGTACAATCACATCCGCCCGCATCAGTCTCTGAACATGCGTCCACCCGCGCCCGAGACTCTATCAGGAACTGGTACATAGAACGGGGGCTTTACAATCAAACGGGCGTTCGGTGCTAGTGGCAAACTTGTAGACGAGGATGTCGCCGTCAATCAGCAGGGTTCGTTTCATGCGCAGTCCTTGGTTTGAGAATTGAGCCGGGGGCGCAGCGCGTAGAGGAACAGAAGCTCCTCACGCGCCGGATGCTCGCAGTAGTGCACCGCGACTGTGATGTCTTGGGGATCAGCGGTCTTGAATACCGGATAGGTGGCGAGATAGTCCTTGATCCGGTTCGCCATATCCGAGGCTGATTTACCCACGTACTGGCAGTCCTTGCCGACCCATAGCGAGTAAACGCCTCCTCGTCGGAACGGCCTTCGATCCGCCCGATACTCGGGAAGCGTCATGATGGCATCGAAGTCGGGAAGCCTTATGTGGCCGTCAGTGAGTTTCGGCCCACGAGTCCCCGACTTTGTATTCTCCGTCGAGCAGACAGCGGAAACCAAGCTGGCGTCCCGCCTCTTGGATGGACTCGACGGCGTATTTTCCAACATCGTCGGCAATGTCCTTTCTAGCGATGAACTGCATCTCGTCGTGGATATGTGCGACCAGGGCGTAGTCCCTGCCCCATTCCCATGCCTTAGTGGAAGCATTCTGGCAAAATAAGGTCGTCGCTAGCTTGACGGCGATGGCCCCCGCCGATTGGAGGAGCGTGTTGAGCGCCGCGTGCTTGTGACGGATACGGAGTTTGCCGCCGTCGATGGCGAGAAGATGTCCACATTTGGCGACCTTCGCATCGACATCCTCGCGCAGGCGGTGGAGTGCAGGGGTGTTCGCCAGGAAGCGTTCGCGTAGCTGCCTGCCTGCCTGCCTGCCTTCTTCCCCTTCCCGACGATCTGGCCGAGCTTAGGGTCTCCCGCACCATATAGGAGCGCGTAGATCATGGTCTTCGCCTGATCTCGGGTTTCAAGCCCCGCCGCCTCTTGGTTGGCGGTGTGCACGTCGCCTTCAAGAAGGAGGCTGGTATAGGCACCGCCGTCATACTTCGCCATGTAGTGCGCGAGGCAACGTAGCTCGATGCCCGAGGCGTCCGCGCCGACCATCTTGAAGCCGGGGGGTGCGATGTACAGCGACCGGCATTCCTTACCCCACGGCGCGCGCACGGCGGGCACCTGGGATATGTTCGGGTGCGAATGAGTACACCTACGGGTCACGGCCCCTATCGTGGTGATCGTGCCGTGTATCTTGCCGTCAAGCTTTACCTGCTTGAGCCACGCCTGATTACCCTCGGCCAGTTGCCCGATGCGCTTTTGCACCATGAGGTATTCGACGATCAGTTTGGCTTCCGGCCACGGCAAGCGAGCCAGCGTGGCTTCGTCCACCTTGGGCTTGCCCTCGGCTGAGAACTCGGTCGGTTTCCAACGCCGGAGTTTGATGAGCCTGTCCGCGATGTCGTCCCGCGAGCCGGGATTGAAGTCGGCAAGCTCGATGCGGGTTAAAGGCGCGCCGTTCGTATAGCCGCGTCTTCGGTTGTCGCGGCGGGGCGCGAACTCGCCCCGGTTGCGCCACCATGCGGGGAACGTTTCTTGAAGCTCGCTTTGGAGTTCGAGGCTCCGCTTCCGCAGCGTGGAATAGAGCTTCACGGCGGCCTGTTCGTCGAAGGGGAAGCCCTCCCGTTCCATCCGAAACATGATCTTCTGAAACTCATGCTCCATATCGACAGCACGTTCGGAATAGCCGAGGCTCGACAGCCGTTCCCATAGGATCGCAGTGACCTCCACGTCCCGCTGACAATACTCCTGCATCTCAGGGGACCAGGCGGTCCATGGGCCTTTGAAGTCGCCCTTATACTCACCAAGCCGGTGTCCCCACGCTTCGAGCGAATAACGCCCGATCAGCTTGCCGGGGAGCTTGCCCTTCTTGTGGCGTGCGACGTCTCCCTGTTTGATCTCCGGGTAGATCAGCCGGGAGAGGAGCAAGGTGTCGCGGATGGTGGCCTCGGTGAACCAGCCGGGAGAGACCTTCTGGATCGCGGGGATATCGAACTTGATGATGTTGTGGCCGACGATCAGGTCGGCTTTGGCAAGGCGGTTCAGACCGACCGCGATGGCCCAATATTCACCCCCCGGTTCCTCACCGTCCCGATCCCGAGCGCATGAAAGCGTCTCGCCCGTGTCCAGGTCCTTAAGGACGAGGGAATGAACGGTTGTGAGTTCATCGAGGAGGCCGTCCGTTTCGATATCGAAGATGTACCGGGGCATGATTGACGGCTCCTTTCAGCCAAGAAAGTGAGACTTCTCCCACTCCGTTAGTGTGGTTTTGCGAGCCTCCCGCGCTCGCTCCTCGTGCCATGAGGCGACCATCTCGCGTGCTTCCTCGAAGCTGAAGCCATGATTGGGATTGGTGCCGTAGCAGCCCCCGTCCTGATCCCATTCCCGGCAAAAGTGGTAGTCGATGGAGATGCCGTGTTCGCCGTACACGACATCGAAATGGGGCGGATGTTCACCCACTGAAGACCACCCGTCGGAGCGCGGGAATTAGATTGTCCAAGGTGAAGAACACGCCGTTGGCAAACCGATACATAACGTCCCAGCGCTCTGGCGTGCCATCCGGGAACAGCACGAAACCCGGCTTGCCCTGACCAAGCAGCCACCCCAACTCCAGGTGTGCCGACTTTCCGGCGGGCGCGACAAGCACACCCACCGCGCACATCTCCAGGTGCACGAGATCGAAGTTGAAGGTGTTGCGGGCTGCGGCACCCACCAGCGCCTCGCCGTAGCACCGGCCCCTCGTTCGTTCGTAGTCCTGCCACTTGTCGTCTGCCTCTGGTCCCGCGCCAAACCAGTCATCGAACACGTCAAAGCCAGCGGCGCGAAGGCTGTTCCCGATGTGTGGAATCGCGGGATTACGGAGGCTCCCTATCAAGTAGACGAGAGGCTTTTTTGGGTTCATATCATGCTCCATGGTGAAGTGGTTCGCATTGGCAATGGCGCTTTTGATCCTCGCTCCACACGCTGCGGAGGGGGCCGACTATCAGTGGCCGGTGGTACGAGTGATCGACGGGGACACGGTGGTCGTGGATGCTTCCACCGACCTCCCTCCCGAGCTTGCAGAACTCAAGGTGAGGCTGCGGGGCGTCGATACGCCGGAGAAGGGAGGTCGGGCGAAGTGTGATGAGGAGCGCGCCGCCTGGGTTGTCAATGGCGGAGCAAAAAGGGACCACCGTGGCGGTGTAAGAAGGGACCACTTGGCGGCTGCGGGCTTGTCCCCGTAGTCCATGGGAGGGCCCCGCGTGCGACGCGGCGTGCCCTCAACAGGCCGACGCGGCGGCGCGCGCGGGAGGGACCTGTGGGCCCACGGGGTCAAGCGTGGGCTGGGTGGTCGGTTCAGTTCGCCGTCGGGGTTTGACGCCTGCGGCTCTGGTTGAGCCTGTAGCTCTCGCCATTCATCTCGAGGATGTTGACGTGGTGGGTGAGGCGCTCGAGGAGAGCGCCGGTGAGGCGCTCGGAGCCGAACACCTCGGTCCATTCGTCGAAGGGCAGATTGGTGGTGACCAGGGTCGAGCCCCGCTCGTAGCGCTGGCTGAACACCTCGAACAGGAGCTCGGCGCCGGTCTTGGACAGCGGCACGAAGCCGAGTTCGTCGACGATCAGAAGCTTGTAGGTGGCGAGCTTCTTCTGGAACCTCAGCAGCTGCTTGTCATCGCGGGCCTCGATGAGCTCGTGGACCAGTGCGGCGGCGGTGATGAAGCCGACCGAGAGGCCCTTCTGGCAGGCCGCCAGGCCGAGACCGAGGGCGATGTGGGTCTTGCCGGTGCCGCTGTTGCCGAGCGCGATGAGGTTCTCGCGGCGCTCGATGTACGCGCAGCGGGCCAGCTCCAGGACCAGCGTCTTGTTGAGCGAGGGGATGACCTTGAAGTCGAAGCTGTCGAGGCTCTTGATCACGGGGAAGCGCGCCGCCTTGATGCGCCGCTCGACCATGCGGCGCTCGCGGTCGATCAGCTCGAGCTCGGCAAGACGCAGAAGATAGCGAACGTGGTCGACGCCTTCCGAGGCACACTGCCGGGCGATCTTGTCGTACTCCCTCAGGAACGTCGGCAGCTTCAGCCTCTTGAGGTGGTGGACGAGCAGCACCTGCGGCGTGTCGGTCATGCGCGGAGCCCCGACAGCAGGCTCATGTACGATTTGGCAGACGTTATCGCGACCCGGGCGCGCGGCAGGTACGGATAGACGTCGAGATCCAGTCGAGGCGGCCGTCGCTCGGTCCGACACAGCACCAGGTGCTTGACGGCATCGAAGCCGATCGCGCCAAGCCGCAGGGCGTCGCCGACCGCACCCTCGACCTCCTCGGGCCGGAAGGTCTCCAGCAGACGCAACACCTGGACGTACTCGCGCTTGCCCGCCTTGCCCATGCGGGCTTCGAGCAGGCGTCGCAGAGTGATGAAGGCCTCGGGCAGGTCCCAGCCCGCCACCGGCGCGGCCTGGTCGAGGGCGCCGATCTTCTGCTCGATCAATGGCAGATAATGCAGCGGGTCGAAGATCAGGTCCTCGCTGTCATAGGACCGGCGGTGCCGGGCGATCACCTCGGCCCCGCAGCTGATCATCACCTCGTCGACATAGCCCCGGATCAGTCCCTCGCGGTGGCCGTAGGCCACGGGTACGGAGTAGTCGTTGCCGCGGTAGCGCACCAGCGACAGCGAGCTCACCCGCCCGGGACGCTTGTCGCAGGCATCGTATGGTGCCGGGGGTAGCGGTAGCAGAGCTTGGCGATCCCGCGCGAGGCGCTCGCCGATGGTCTCCTTGTGACCCCGCAGCCGCGCCGCCTGGCGCCGGCGGCACTGTCCCGCGAGATCATCGTTCAGCGCCTCGAAGCTCTCGGCCCGCGGGACGGGGACCAGGAAGTTCCGCCGGATGAAGCCGACCAGTCCCTCGACCTTGCCTTTGTCGTTGCCCTTGCCCGGCCGGCCGAACCTGTCCTCGAACAGATAGTGGGATTGCAGCTCCGTGAAGACGCGCGCTCGCTGCCGCTTTCCATCGCCCAGGATGCGGGCAACCGCCAGCTTGGTGTTGTCGTACAGGATGGAGCGGGGGACGCCGCCGAAGAACGCAACCGCCGCGTTGTGGCCATCGCAGAACGCCTCGGTCGTCTCCGCCGGATAGGCCTTCACGAAGCAACCATCACTGTGGGGAAGGTCGAAGGCAAGGAAGTGGACCTTGCGCGCCACACCGCCGATCACCGCCATCGCCTCGCCGAAGTCCGCCTGGGCGTGGCCGGGGGAATGGACGAGCGGCACGAACATCTCGCGCGACCGAAGCCGCCGCTCACGGACATAGTCCTTCACGATGGTGTAGCCGCCGGTGAACCCGTACTCGTCCCGGAGACGGTCGAAGATCCGCTTCGCCGTGTGCCGTTGCTTGTGGTGGCTGGTCCGATCGTCCTCCAGGATCCGATCGATAATCCCCGTGAATGCGTCCAGCTTCGGACGCCTCCGCGGCACGCTCCGGCGATATCCCGGCGGCACCGAGAACGACAGCATCTTGCGCACCGTCTTGCGGTCCAGCCCGAACACCCGCGAGGCCTCGCGGGTGCTCATCCCCTCGACACGACACGCCCGCCGGACCCGCGCATACAACTCCACCCGATACATCCCCCCGCCTTCCAGTCAGAGCAACCCTGACAGAAGGCTATAGACGGTCCCATTTTGGTCCGCCACAGCCGGATCAACCGGCCGCTTCAGTGGGGGATTATTGCGCCGCCGTTCTCACATCGCGGTTGACCTGCCAGGGCGTCTCCTGAACGGCATTGAGGGCCTGGAGGAGCATTGGGAAATCGTCGAAGCGGTTCTGTATTTCCTCGATTGCGTTGCGGTTCACCCCCTTCCCCCGGACCATGCATAGCTGGCGACCGGGAGTGAGATAGCCCCCCTCGAACATCCCCGTCCAGGGTCTCGGCTTGACGAGCATCGGGAGATACTGCGGAGACATCAGTTCGGCGCGGGCGTGGCGGTCGCTGAGATAGTTCAACACTTCTTCCGTGGCCCGGAGGACTTTCTTGGTCCGTGCATTTCTCCTCTCGATCCTCCGTTCAATCAGTCCCGTGCGCTCCCGGAACAGACGGAGGATCAAACTACCCACGTGAAGATGATCGTGCTTGGGCCAGTTCTCCCAACTGACGGAGAGTTTTTGCATCGTGCCCTTGAATACGCCCCGGCGATGCCTCGAATGTTCCGTGACATTTTCCTTCAGTGTGTAGAAGTAGCCGGGCTTCTCGGCCTCGAATTTGGCGAAACGAAACTCATCCTCTATGGCTCGGCCAATTGAGATGGCGATGGCGGCTTCACCCGTCTTGTTGCCACTAATCTTGTCGAGGATAATTCGGCAGCCAATGAAGGCAACGACATCCGGGGCCATGTCCCGAAGCCGCTTGCAGGCGATGTGCTTGCGACCGCGCCGCTTCTCATTGGATGCCATGAATTCCCGGATGCCCTCGGCGACAGGCTCGATGCTCCCTTTCAAGAGATGGATCACCGGCGGAAGGCTCGTCTCATTACCCCCGACTTCGGCCTTCGCTTTCAGATTCCTATAACGGTCCACGCCCATCTGAAGCATTTTGCATTCAAGATCGTACTGGCGTTTCGAGAGATCGTTTGTCATGTCTCATGCTCTCCTTTTCAATCATTCCACTGTGGTAACGAACGAGGGTTCCATGTTGCGGCGATGTTGCATTCGTTCTCATTTAGTGCTCATGAACCAGCGGCTTCGGCAGGCCAATTGTTGCGGGAATCCCGCAACATTCCACTCAGGCAACAAAATCTATTGACGGAATGCAAGGAATTGCAAATAACGAAATTAGCCCTAGAAAACGGCTAATTTCAGCGGGTTTGAGGATTATTTGACTAGGTGGATGCATTATGCAACAAATTTTGAGTCTGCCGCGTCTACCAATTCCGCCATAGGGGCTCCGAAAAAGGTCGGAAAAGACGGACAAGGAACTGGTGAGCCGGATCATAGCGGAGCGCCCGTTCGGGTCAATCGCGTGTGGCTGCACCCCCTGGCGGGAGAACGCCCCCGACACGATCCGCGGGTCGCGTCGCTTGAGCCTTCGGTCGAAGGGTGCAACAATTCAATAAATTCGGTATGGGCGCAAATTTCGCCCCGCCGATCTACTGGTGGTCTCCACCCAAGGCAGAGGACCGAACAACGACTGAACGAACCATAGGGAGAAAAGTCTCATGCATGTAGACACACAGAAATTCATCGACGACCTCAAGCGGGGCAAGATGAGCCGCCGCCAATTCCATCGTGGGCTCGCCGCCTTCGGTCTGGCCACGGTCACCATGCCGCTCATCCCGCAGATCGCGAAGGCCGACGACCACCCGACGATCTTCGTCTGGGGCGGCTTCGAGGACCCCGGTTTCCATCAGGCCTATATCGACAAGCACGGAGACTCGCCAAACTACACGCTCTTCGGCGACGAAGAAGAAGCCTTCGCCAAGATGCAGGCCGGTTTCCAGCCCGACGTCACCATGGCGTGCTCCTACAAGGTGCCCCACTGGCACGATGCGGGCATCATCAAGCACATCGACGTCGGCCGACTGTCCAACTTCGAGGACACCATTCCCTCGCTCAAGAACGTGCCCGGCACCCGGCCCGACGGCACCCAGCCCTGGGTCTGCATGGACTGGGGCCTGACCACGCTGTGCTACCGGCACGACCTGGTCGACATCGCGCCCGAAGACGTCACCTGGGGCCTGCTCTGGGACGAGCGTTATTCGGGCCGGCTCGCCATGATCGACAGCCTGATCGACGGCGTCATGGTCGCGGCGATTCATAGCGGGGCCGAAAACCCGTTCAACATGACCGACGACGAAATCGAGGTGACCCGGGGATTGCTCAGGACGCAGCTCCCGATGCTTCGCTACTACTCGAACTCCATGACCGACATGGAGAACTCGCTGGCGTCGGGCGAAGTGGTCGCCGCGGCGGTGTGGAACGAGGCCTACGTCAACCTGTTGGGCGAGGGCATTCCCGTGACCTTCGCCAATACCATGCCCGGCCTGATGACCTGGACCTGCGGCTTCATGCTCAATTCCTGGGTCGACGACGAAGACAAGGCCTACGATCTGATCGACGCCATGCTGGCACCCGATGCGGGCATCTTCGAGATGATCGAGTGGGGCTACGGCCATGCTAACAAAAAGGCCTACGACATGGTCGACGAGCAGGATTTGCTGGATCGCGGCCTGTCGAAGGATCCCGATTCGATCATCTCGGCGGGTATCTTCCAGGAGCCGATCATGAACGAGCCCGCGCTCCAGACCATGTTCGAGGAGGTCAAGGCGGGCTTCTAGGCCCTCCCGCACTCTTCAAGACGCTTTTCCGCCGGTGCTCCTCGGGGCGCCGGCGGTTTTTTTATTGTCGCCCTTCCCCCGCTTGAACTGCTTGGCCAGCGCCAGCTCCTGGGTCTGGTAGTGCGAGCCGATGTCGCGGCCGTAGATGCGCTCGGGCAGGTCGGTCAACCGCTCATAGACCAGGCGGCCCACGACCTGGCCGTCCCCGAGCAGGAACGGCACCTCGTGGGAGCGCACCTCGAGCACCGCGCGGGTGCCCGTGCTCGCCTCGCCGCCATAGCCGAAGCCGGGGTCGAAGAAGCCCGCGTAATGGATGCGGAATTCGCCCACCGAGGTGTCGTAGGCGACCATCTCGGCGGCAAAGTCCGGCGGCACGCTGATCTTCTCCTTCGAGACCAGGATATAGAAGTCGTCCGGATTGAGGATCAGGTCACGCGCCCCACTCGGCGCAAGCGGCTCCCAGAACTCGAGCGGGTCGTAATGGTCGATCTTTTCCAGGTCGATCAGCCCGCTGTGGCGCTTTGCGCGATAGCCGATCAAACCGCACGGCCCCACCCCCTTGAGGTCGATGGAGATCCACAGCCCTTTGTCGATGCGCGCCACCCCCGGTGCCGCGTCGTCGTCGAACACCACCGAATCGCGCGCATGCAGCTTCTCGATGTCGAGGTCGGCCGGCGGCGGCTGGCCGCGCCGAAAGCGAATCTGGTTGAGCCGCTCGCCCTCGCGAACCAACACGGAAAACGAGCGCGGCGAGATTTCAAGGAACAGCTCGCCCTTGTACCTCTCGCCCACCCGGTCGTAGACCGTGGCGTAGTCGGCGATCAGACGGGTGAAGATATCGAGCCGACCGGTGCTGCTCTTGGGGCTGGCCGAGGCCGAGAGCCCGGCGGGCAGGCTGAGGCGTTCTTTCAGCGGCACGATATAGACGCAGCCCCGCTCGAGCACCGCGCCGCCCGTGAGGTCGATCTCGTGCATGCCGAGAGACGTGATCTTGCGCCGCACCGGCTGGTCGCCGCCGGGCAGGAAGCTCGCGCGCACCCGGTAGGCCAGGGCGCCCAGGCGCAGATCGATGCTGGCGGGCTGGATCTGGTCGGCGGCGATCCCCTCGTCCGCCTCGATCGTGCCGGCGGCGACCAACCCGTCCAGCGCCTGGCAGGGCAGCACGCCG
Source organism: Alphaproteobacteria bacterium (assembly GCA_965249645.1). Classification (GTDB taxonomy): domain Bacteria; phylum Pseudomonadota; class Alphaproteobacteria; order UBA828; family JAPUJA01; genus CAVOEB01. Next base: position 513,021 of record CBDFML010000011.1, on the reverse strand, counting down.
GTTCCGTGGGCCGGGCGCGGCGCGCCCTCGAGCTCGGGAAACAGGCTCTTGCTTTCGACCGCCATCTGCCGCTGCTCTCCCGCCCGTTTATTTGCGCGTAAACCCGCAGGCGGCATCTTAGAGCGAAATCCGGTGAGGTAAAATCTTTCGGATTTTGCAGCCCGCTCCAGCCCGCGCGGCGCTTGAGCGGATTGCACGGCCGCGCATGCGGCAATTGCATAAATCATGCGGGCCGCAGGGCCGGGGCTGGCTGAGGGCGGCCGGCTCCAATTACGACCGGGCCGGTCAAGAAATACGCGGCCCGCAGCCGGATGTCCGATTGCCGTCGGCGGTGAGGGCTGAAAAATTCGTAGTCGCTTCAGCCCTTTGCCGCTATACCTGCGCGGGTCGTTTCCCCGGCCCCATGATCCTCTCCCGCAACCGGCCACAGGCCCGCATCTCGAATCATGCTCCGGCGCTCCTACAATTGGTTGATTCGCAACGCGGACACGAAGCACGCCTTCTGGATCGTCGGCGCAGTCTCGTTTCTCGAGAGTTGCATCTTCCCGGTGCCCCCGGACATCATGCTCGTGCCCATGATCCTGGCCAACCGGTCGCGCGCGTGGCTGCTCGCGGGCTGGTGCACGGTGACCTCGGTGGCAGGCGGCATCGTCAGCTACGGCATCGGCTATTACTTCTACGAGGGGTTCGGCCGCGGCCTGCTCGAGTTCTACGGCTACATGGAGAAGTTCGACAGCTTCCGCGAGAACTATCACGAGTTCGGCCCCTGGATCGTCGGCATCGGGGGGGCAACGCCTTTTCCCTACAAGGTCATCACCATCGCCAGCGGCATGACCTCGCTCGACATCGGCGTCTTCGTCGGCGCCTCGATCCTTTCGCGCGGTGTGCGCTTCCTCGCGGTCTGCGCCCTGTTGTGGTATTTCGGCGAGCGGCTCCGCGGTTTCATCGACCGCCACCTGGGCAAAGTGACGCTGGTCTCCTTCGCCGCCATCATCGGCGGCTTTTACTGCATCAAGTTATTGTTCTAGGACGAGACCGGTCGCGCTGAGCGTTCCGGGTCTCGCGCGCCCGCAAGTGTGGGCCCCCGCTGATGCGGCGCCAGCCTGCGCGGCGCTTTAGTGCGACAAAGATGCCTCCGCGCCTCCCCTCGGCTATAACCGGGCCATGATCGGCGCCCTTAATTCGCCCCGCTTGCTGCCCCTCGCGTTGCTCGCCGCCTCGGGTGCGACGCTGGGCGCGGCGTTGCTGTTTCAATATGCCGGCGGCTATGCGCCTTGCGTGCTCTGCCATTACCAGCGCTGGCCTCACATCGCGGTGATAGCATTGGCCGCCCTTGCATTCCTCGTCTGGCGCCGGCGGACAAACGGCCCGCCCGCTGCCTTCGCGCTCGGCTGTGCCGCCATCCTGCTCGCGGGGCTTGCGCTCTCGCTCTATCACGTCGGCGTCGAGCAGGGCGTCTTTGCGGGCCCGACCTCGTGTTCCAACGCGGTCGCGGGGGCGCTCAGCGTCGAGGAGCTGCGCGAGCGCCTGCTGGCCGTGCCCATCGTGCGCTGCGACGAGATCGTCTGGTCGTTCCTCGGCCTCTCCATGGCCGCATGGAACGCCGTGATCTGTTTTGCGCTAGCGGGTTACGCGATTATCATGGGGTTGCGAAAAATTCTGGGAACCAACCGCCATGACGCCTGAAGAACCCAAACCGACAACCGCGCACCGGCTGCCCGGCGATCCCTCGGCGGCCGAGACCGTGCGCCGGATGATCCGGGTCGACCACGCGGGCGAGTTCGGCGCAGCGCGCATCTATGACGGCCAGCTTGCCGTGCTCCGTCCCGGTCCGGCACGCGACGCGGTGTCGAAAATGGCCGAACAGGAACGCGGGCACTTGACGCGCTTCGACGACCTCGTGATTGAGCGCCGGGTGCGCCCGACCCTGCTTTCACCGGTCTGGGACGCAGCCGGTTTCGCGCTGGGGGCTGCCACCGCCATGATGGGCGAGCGGGCAGCGATGGCCTGCACCGTCGCCGTCGAGGATGTCATCGCCGAGCATTACGCCAAACAGTCGGCAGCGCTGGGCGAGGACGAGGCGGATTTACGCGCCACCGTCGACGAATTCCGCGCCGACGAGATCGAGCACCACGACACCGGCCTCGCCCACGGCGCCGAACAGACCCCCGGTTACGAGCTGATGAGCGGCGCCATCCGGGCCGGCACCAAGCTCGCCATCTGGCTCTCGACCCGGGTCTGAGGCGCACGGGAGCGGGAACGCCGATGGGGCCGAGCGAGCAGCAAGTTTCCCGCTTTCGCGACGACGGCTTCCTCGTCGTCGAGACGTTCATCGAACCCGACCTCGCCGCCCGCGCCGGCGCGCGCTTCGAGCCGCTGTTCGACGGCGAGTACGACACCGGCGTTGCGCCCGACCTTCTGGGCTGGGGCCAGGCGGCGATCGATCCGCTGAACCGCCACATGGGCAACGCCTGGAAGTCGGACCGCACGATCGCCGCCCTCGTGCTGCGCGAGGAAACCGGGCGCTGGTGTGCGCAACTCGCCGGCTGGCCCGGCGCGCGGCTGAACCAGAGCGACCTGGTCTGGAAACCGCCCGGCGCCGACGCCGTCGTGATGCATCAGGACCAGAGCTATAACCCGTGGTATCGGCCCCAGGCGATGATCGGCTGCTGGGTTGCTCTGACCCCCGCCGCGGCGGACGCCGGCACGATTCAATACGTCCGCGGCTCCCACCGCTGGGACGCGCTTGGAGCCACGCGCCAGGATCTCTATGGCGGCGGCGACTACCGGCGCGAGATGCTGGCAGCAGCGGATGCGGCCGGCGTTACGCCCGAGATCGTCTCCGTCGAGGTGCCCCTTGGGGGCGCGGCGTTCCACCACGGCCTGACCTGGCACGGCTCGGACGCCAACCGCGACGCGGCGCGCGAGCGGCGCGCCGTCACCACCGTGTGCTGCCCGGCGGAGTCCCGTTTCGATCCCGACCACCTGACCGAAGAGCTCGGCACCGTCTTCGCCCGCTATCGCCAGCCCGGCGATACGATGGACGAGACCCAGTTTCCGATCCTATGGTCCGAAACCGGCTACCGCACGCCCGGCCTCGCGGCCGGGCACGGCGGATAACGCCCCCGTTCCTAATCGGGGTCGAGTTCGGAATCCCAGTAGAGAAAATCGCTCCAGCTTTCGTGCAGATAGCGGGGCGGAAACGAGCGGCCGGTCTCCTGCAGCTCGTAAACCGTCGGCTGGTGCGGCGCGAAGTGGGGATAGAGCCCCGATTCCTTGGGCAGCCGGTTGCCCTTGGCAAGGTTGCACCGCATGCACGCCGTGACCACGTTTTCCCACGTCGTCCGCCCGCCGCGCGAGCGCGGGATCACGTGGTCGAAGGTCAGATTCTCGGCGACGAAACCGCGCGAGCAGTACTGGCAGGAAAATCCGTCGCGCAGGAAAACGTTGAACCGGGTAAATGCCGGGCGGCGCACCATGGGCACGTAGGACTTGAGCGCCACCACGCTGGGCAAATGGAAGGCGACGCTCGGCGAGCGGACCGTCTGGTCGTACTCCGAGAGGATCTGTACGCGGTCGAGAAAAACCGCCTTGATCGCGTCCTGCCACGGCCAGGTCGAGAGCGGAAAATAGCTCAGCGGCCGGTAGTCGGCATTGAGCACGAGCGCCGGGCAGGCGTTGGGCGTTAGCGACACCGTCGAAACCTGTCTCCCTTCCGGGTGCCCGGGAGCCAACGTAAAATTACGGCCCGAGGGCGCCGTCGTTGTGGATGGTACGAAAATTTCCGGGAAAATAAAGCCTCGATCTCGCGTCGGCGTGGCACGGCGCGGTTTCGGCTGGCCCGGGCGATTGGCGGGCGCTATCGTTGGCGCGCAGGTTGTTAAGCGGGGGGCGCGGGCCGGAATGGGGGATACGAGCGCCGGCCACGGGCCGGAAGGTTTACGCCGCAGGCGTGAAGCGCGCGGCGAGGAATTCGCCGGCCTGGGTCAACCCGTCGGGATCGATCCCGTGACCCAGCCCGGGCACGATATGCCACTCCACATTGATGCCGGCTCCGCCCAGGGGTTCGAGGGCCGCGAACAGCGCATCGGGGGGCACCACCTCGTCCGCCGAGCCGTGAAAGAGCAGGCAGGGGGGCCGCGAGAGCGCCTCGTCGGCGAGCCGCTCGGGCGCAATCAGCGCGCCGGAAAAGCCGACGATTCCGGCGCATGGCGAGCGGCGCCGGGGTGCGGTATGGAGCGCCGTCATAGTGCCCTGGGAAAAGCCCACCAGCGCGAGCGCGGCGTCGGTCAGGCCGAAGCGCGCAAGCTCGGCGTCGAGGTAGGCGTCGAGCGCCGCACGTGCCCGCTCGGCGCCTTCGACCATCTGCTCCGGGCTGCGCTCGCGGAGCGAGAACCACTGATAGCCCATGGGCGCCATGTCGCAGGCTTCAGGGCCGTTGGGGGCGACGAAGTGCGCGTCGGGCAGGCGGCGGGACCAGTGGGCGGCAAGCTCGATCAGGTCACCGCCGTCGGCGCCCAGCCCGTGCAGGAAGACGACGAGCTGGCGCGCCGGCCCGCCGCTCGCGGGCGGGCGTTCGGGGCCGCTCAGGGCGGAGCCAGTCTGGGCGGGGCCAGTCTGGTCGGAGGTTGCGTCGGACATGGCGGGCAGCGTCTTCCGGGTGCGCGGTTATGGGTGCGCGATGATGACCTCGCGCGCGCGCCGGGGCAAGGGAGCGTTGTGCCGTGAACGCCGCCGGGGAACGTGCCATCGTCACCCGCTTTGCGCCCAGCCCGACGGGCTACATGCATCTGGGCCACGCCTACTCGGCACTCAAGAGCTACCGCGAGGCGCAGGCCGCGGGCGGGCGCTTCATCTTGCGCATCGAGGACATCGACCGGAGCCGCGCGCGCGATGAGTTCGAGGCCGCGATCAGCGAGGACCTCGCCTGGCTCGGCATCGAGTGGGACGGCGCGGTGCGCCGCCAGTCGGAGCATTACGACGACTACGCGGCCGCGCTCGACGAGCTGGCCCGGCGCGACCTGCTCTATCCCTGCTTTTGCACGCGCAAGGCGATTCGCGCCGAGATCGCCCACGCCGACGCCGCGCCCCACGGCTCCGACGGACCGGTCTATCCCGGCCTTTGCCGCGAGCTGACGCGCGACGATCAGAACCGGCGGATGCGCGCGGGCGAGGCCTTCGCGCTGCGGCTCAACGTGGCGCGCGCCGCAACGCAGGCGGGGCCGCTGTTCTGGACCGACCGCAAGCAGGGCCGGATCGAGGCGCTGCCCGAGGCCGCGGGCGATGTGGTGCTCGCACGCAAGGAGGTGCCGACCAGCTACCACCTCGCGGTGACGCTGGACGACCACCTGCAGGGGGTGAGCCTTGTAACCCGCGGCGAAGACCTGTTCGAGGCAACCCACATCCACCGCCTGCTCCAGGCCCTGCTCGGGCTGAACACACCGGACTATCACCACCACGGGCTGATCACCGACGACGAGGGCCGCCGCCTCGCCAAGCGCAACCGGGCGGTGACGCTGCGCACCCTGCGCAAGGCGGGCAAGACGCCCGAACAGATTCTGGCCATGATCGGGTTGTAGTGCCAGCCATCGCCGCGGACTCGCAAGAGGGGTTTTTACCCACTATAAAAAAGGCGCCAGACGCATCCCGTCCGACCCATGCACCGTAACAATGAGGGAGAGATATTATGAGCAGCCACCCGAATGCACAGATTGCCGAACAATTTTTCGGTCATTTCCTGGCCGACGAGATCGACCAGATGATGGCGATGCAGACCGACGACGTGGTGTGGGACATCTGCGACGGCCCGGCCACCGGCGTGGTGCCATATTTTGGCATCTGGAAGGGCACCGAGGGCTGCCTCGCCTGCCTCGAGGCCTATGGCGGCGCGGTCGAGCCGGAGGTCTTCGAGATCGACGAATACCTGGGCGACAACGACAAGGGCTTGGTGCGCGGCCACGAGACCGTGCAGGTCAACGCGACGGGCAAGGCGTTCACCACCGATTTTACCTTCATGCTCACAATCCGCGACGGCAAGGTCGCCGGCATGAAAGCCTATATCGACAGCGCCGCGCTGGTCGCCGCGTTTGCCGGTTAGGTCGGGCCAGCGATGAGCGCAGAGCACATGCGCCAGGCCGACGTCAACCGCGATTTGGTCGAGGATTACTTCCGCCTCTTCCTCGAGGGCGACATGGCGGGCGTCATGGCCTGTCAGACCGACGACTTTGTCTGGGACATCGCGAGCGGAGCAGCAAGCGGCACAGTGCCCTGGTTTTACGTCTGCCAGGGCGCCGCGGACGGTCACGCGCTGGTCGAGACCTACGAGCGCGCCGCCGACCCGGAAGTCTTCGAGGTCACCGAATTCTATGCCGAGGGCGCCAAGGTGTTCGCGCTGGGCCGGGAAAAGGTGATCTCGAAAACCACGGGCAAAAGCTCGAAACCAAGTTGTTCTACGTTTGCACCATGCGCGACGGTGAAATAGCCAAGGTCGATCTCGCCCGCGATACGGCCGCGGCGCAGGCCGCATTCACCCCGGACTAAGCGCGCACAGACAGGAGACGAGAGAAATCATGACGAAACAGGACGGGGCCCTTGCGGGCTTCAAGGTGGTCGACCTCACGCGGGTCCTGGCGGGGCCGTCCTGCGCGCAAGTGCTGGGCGATCACGGCGCGGAACTGATCAAGGTCGAGCCGCCCACGGGCGACGAAACGCGCGGCTGGGGGCCGCCGTTCAGCGAAGGCGAGGCGGCCTACTTTCTCGGCATCAACCGCAACAAGCGGAGCATCGGTCTCGACCTCTCGCGCGCGGAAGGCCACGACGTGCTGTTCCGCCTGCTCGAGGACGCCGACCTGCTGATCGAAAATTTCAAGACCGGCACGCTGGAAAAATGGGGCCTCGGCTACGAGGAAGTGCTCGAAGAGCGCTATCCCCGGCTGATCCATTGTCGGATCACCGGCTTCGGCGGCGACGGGCCGCTCGGCGGCATACCGGGCTACGACGCGGTGGCCCAGGCGCTCTCGGGCATGATGAGCATCAACGGCAGCCAGGAGAGCGGGCCGACACGGGTCGGCATGCCCATGGCCGACCTCGGCGCCGGGCTGATCGCGCTCTACGCGATCATGATGGCGGCCTACGAGCGCGAGAAATCGGGCAAGGGCCAGTTAATCGAAGTGGCGCTTTACGATGCGGCGTTCAGCCTGCTCCACCCGTTTAACTCCAACTTCTTCGTCTCGGGCGACCGGCCCAAGCGGGTCGGCAACCAGCATCCCAACATCTGCCCCTACGACACCTTCGAGACCACGACCTGCGACGTCTTCCTCGGCGTCGGCAACGACCGCCAGTTCCGCCGTCTGTGCCAAGAGATGGGCAAGCCCGAACTGGCCGACGATCCGCGCTTCACATCGAACGCAGAACGCTCGGTCAACCGGGGGGCGCTTACGCCCGAGCTCGACACGCTGTTCGCGGTCACCGACGGCGAAGAGATCGCGGCCCGACTGGCGGCGGCGGGAGTGCCCTGCGGCCCGGTGCTTGATATTCCCGAGGTCTGCGAGCATCCGCACACGGCGCACCGCGAAATGGTTATCGAGGACGGAAACTATCGCGGCGTCGGCATCCCGGCGAAGTTCAGCCGCACGCCGGGGCGCATGCACCGCCCGCCGCCCCATTTCGCCCAACACAACCGCGAGATACTGACCGGGCTCGGTTATACGGACGCCGAAATCGAAGGGCTGATCGCGGCCGGAGTGCTCATCGAACCGAAGCTGGCTGCGGAATAAGAACCGGCGATATGGATACCCGGGAGAATCTTATGGACGAGCACTATCCAGCCGAATTCATGGCCCAGGCCCAGGACATCTGCTGGTCGATCTTCATGGCGCCGGAGACGGTGCCCGAGAAGGTGGCCAAGCTGCTCGCCGATTGGCCCAGGCGATTCGCGAGCCATCATCTAGCGGGCTGCCTGACCATGGGGCTGGGCGATTACGAGGGCGGCCGCACCGGGATGGAGCTGGCCCGGGGCTGGGCCGAAGACGAGGAAGAGGATTTCGTGTTCGGGCCCGATCAGTTCGACGGCAAGGAGAGCGCGCCGGGCGGGCTCGAAGCCATGGGCGAGAACATCTGGGCGGGCGAATCGGTCTACGACATCATGCCCGGCGGGCCGATGAAGCTTCAGCAGGTGGTGCGCGTGATTCGGCTAGCGTCGGGCGGCCTCGTGGTGATCAACCCGGTGACGCTGACCGACGACCTGAAGGCGCAGATCGACATGCTGAGGCCGGTCGAGTTCCTGGTCACCCAAACGGCGTTTCACTACATGTTCATCGCGTCCTGGCAGGCCGCCTGGCCCGACGCGAAGCTGATCGGCCCACAGGCGCACAAGGAGAAGGCCGAAGTCCAGGGTCTGCGTTATGCGGGCTATCTCGACGACGCGGCGCCGTTCGCGCCGGGCGAGATCGAGCAGGTTCATTGCGACGGCCACGCGTTCGACGAGACCGGGCTTTACCACGCTCCGAGCAAGAGCCTGCTGCTGACCGACATGGTGCTCTCAGGAAAAGAACCGCGCACCCGCTTCATCGATTTTTACTGCTGGCTGTGGGGCCAGCACCGCGCCTTCGGCTGCCTCGCCTATCACCGCCTGCTGACCCAGGACGCTGATGCGCTGCGCGCCTCGCTGGAGACGGTGGCGGCATGGGACTTCGAGCAGATCCTGGGCGGTCACGGCCCGGCGGAACGGGATGACGCGAAAGCCGAGCTCGCCGCCGCGTGGGAAGCGATCTTTCAGTCCCTGTGACGGCGCCGCTCACGGCGCCTGGGACAGGCTCGGCACGGTCGCCTGGAAGCTGGGCCGCACCGTGATGGCTGCGTGGGCCCGCTCGATATTGGCGAAGCCACTCACGAATTCTTCGGCGTCGGGCATCATCCTGGCGAGGCCCAGGATGGCGTGGAGGTAGAGGTCGGCGAGCGATAGCGCGTCGCCCGCGAGCCAGTCGCGCCCCTCGAGCGCGGCGTCGGCGACACCGACGTGATGGCGAACATCGTCCTTAGCTGTGTCGATGATCGCGCGGTCGGGCGCGCCGTCGGGGCCCTTGGGAAACAGGTTGGGCCCGATATAGCGGCCGCCGAGGTCGGCCATGAAGTAGTGCTGCAGCGCGCTCATCCACTGGTCCATTAGGGCGCGCTCGCGCAGCCCCGCGGGCTGCAGCGCCGGGCCGTCGAAGGCCGCGTCCAGGTAGCGGCAGATCGCGCCGCTCTCGTAGAGCACAAAACCGCCGTGGCGCATCACGGGGATCTTGCCGAAAGGGTGGAGCGCCCGGTGTTCGGGGGTCTTGAGCTGCTCGATGCCGGTGATGGCCTCGAGCTCGTAGGGCGCGCCTTTCTCCTCGAAGGCGCAGCAGACGGCGCGGACATAGGGGCTCAGAAGGGCGCCCGTGATTACGGGAAGATCGGTGGCGGTCATGGCGGACCTCTTTTCGTTCAGGGGCCGCCCACAATCGCGGGGGACGATTTGGGCGTCAAGCTTGGAGATCGGGCCAGCGGGCGGTGAGGGCTTTGCTGCAATCGTCGATCAGCGCGGCAAGGAAGGCGTGGCCCTTCTCGGCCGTCGCCAGCGAGGGATCGCCGGTCGCGCCGGTGGGGTTGTAAGCTGCACCCGAGGCGGAATCTGGCGAGAGGCGCACGGGCGAGGGGAGCATTGCACCGGGCGCGCCCGCACAGGTGGCGGGCACGGCGAGGTCCATGCGCACGGTCTCGGGCGCGAGCGCCAGCATGATCGACGTTTCATGCTCGTCGGCATGGCCACCGCCGGATTGTTCGAGCAGGCCGTCAACGCCGCGGCCGAGGCTACGGAAATCGAGGATCTCGATCTCGGGACCGGAATCGCTATCGAATCGGGCGGTTGCGACGCGAATCGGACGCTCCGTCGAAACGCCGCTGTTCAAGACCGCGATCCGGCGGACACCCTGTTGGGCGAAGCCTTCGATCAGTTCGGCTAAGAGCGCGATGAAGGTTTCGCGGCCAAGGCTTTGACTCCCCGCATAATCCGTAAACACGGGGTAGTAGCCAAAGCCGACCACGGGCGCGGCGAGGACGGGCAGCTCGCGGACAAGCGCCTCGGTCACGGCGCGCACGATCCGCGCGTCGGTGTCGAGCGGGAGGTGGGGGCCGTGCTCCTTCGCCGCCGCACCGATGGGGAGGAGCACCGGCCAGTTTGCCGCGATCTTTTCCGCCGCTTGCATCCAGGTCAGGGCTTCGAGGAACGCACCGGTCACGCGGCGGGCTCCGACTCGTCGGGTGGCGGGACGTTTCCCGTCGGGTGAAGATGGACGGTCTTGCGCAGCGCCAGGATCGCGCGGCGCTCGATGCGCCGGCGCAGGAAAAAGACGGTGGCGCCGGTGGCGCCCGCCCAGATAACGGCGCTGGCAACATCGCCCATGGTTTTGGCGCCGAACAGCGCGAGCAGGAGAATGACCAGAAATCCGACGAGGATGGCGGGCGGGAAGGCGAGCTAGGTGGCGCGCCGGCGCAGGCGGGCGAACGCTTCCTCGTCCCAATGGCCGCGCGCGCGGCGCGGCACGAGGAGCACGGCAAGAGGCCCCATCAGCTCAACCCTCAACCCGATTCGCGGAATCCGGCGGCGTGGTGCATCATCCGGTTAACCTATGGCAAGGATGCCGATCGGCGCCCGATAGCATAACAGGCGGGTGCGGCGGCGGCTAACAAGCGGGGGATCCACGGATGAGCGGCACAAAGGGAGCGGTGCGCCGGGTGGCGATGCGCGAGGGCGCGGCGATGCCGGCGCTGGGCCTGGGCACCTGGGAGATGGGCGTCGACGCGGCCGCCAAGGCGGACGAGGTGGCGGCGCTGAAATACGGCCTCGACCTGGGCATGGGCCTGATCGACACCGCGGAAATGTACGCTCAAGGAGGTGCCGAGGAAGTGGTGTGCGAGGCTATCGAGGGCCGGCGCGACGAGGTTTTCCTGGTTTCGAAGGTGCTGCCCGAGAACGCCAGCTTCGATGGCACGCTCAAGGCCTGCGAGAAGAGCCTGAAACGGCTGGGCACGGACCGCCTGGACCTTTACCTGCTGCACTGGATCGGCGAGCTCCCGGTGGCCGAGACCCTCGAAGCGTTCGACCGGCTGAAGCGCGACGGCAAGATCGTCCACTACGGGGTCTCGAACTTCGACCTCGACGCCATGCGCGAGGCCGAGGACACACCGCTGGGCCAGCGCGTGGTGACCAACCAGCTGCTCTACAACCTGGCGCATCGGACCATCGATTTCGAGCTGCTGGACTGGTGCTGGGCGCGGGGCATCTCGATCATGGCCTATATGCCGCTGCATGAGGCGAAACTGGAGATCAAGACCGCACTCAAAGAGGTGGCCAAGCGCCACGGGGTGACGCCGGAGACCGTCGCCATCGCCTGGACGCTGCGCCATCCGGCGGCGCTGCGCCATCCGGCCTGATCTCGATTCCCAAGGCGGTCAAGCGCGAGCATATCGACGCCAACCGCCAGGCCATCGAGATCAACCTCAGCGAGGACGACCTCGCAGTGCTGGACCGGGACTATCCGCCGCCCACGGAAGAGCGCGGGATCGAGATGGATTAGGAGTTACGCGTACACCGCGCCCTTGCCCGAGGCGGTGATCTCGCCGGCGCGAACCTTTTCGACGACCTCGCGTAAATCCGCGGCGTAGGCCCCGGCAAAGGCGTCGTGGAGCGGGGCCAGCGCGAAATGGACGGCGTCGGGCTCGATGCCGCGTGCGAACAGCCAGCCTCTTTGCTTGAGCCCTTCCGCAACGGCGATGATGTCGAGCGCGGGGTCGTTCGACCCAAAGCTCGCTATGGGAATGCGAGAGGTGCCGTGGATCACGAGGCCGTCGATCGAGCGAACGCCATCGAGCATGACGTCGCGGGCAGTCATGGCGCGCTTCGTGGCGTCGAGGTAACCCTGCTCGCCCAGATGGCGCATCGACGCCCAGGCGGCGGCCATGGAGCCGCCGGTGTGGGAGCCGCCGAGCGTGTCGGTGTTATACGATCCGAAGGGCCAGTCGGAAAAACCGAAATGGCCGACTTCCTTCATGGCCTCGGAGCGGAACAGGATGGTCGAGGCGTCCTTGGGCGTGTAGCCGAACTTGTGCAGGTCGGCGGAGATGGAAAAGACGCCCGGGACCTGGAAATCGAAATCGGGCACCTCGTAGCCTAATTTACGCACGAAGGGCAGCACGTAGCCGCCGACGCAGGCGTCGACATGCATCCAGGCGCCGACCTTCGCCGCCATCTCGGAAAGCTCCGCAATGGGGTCCACGACCCCGAAGGGATAGCAGGGCGCGGAACCGACCACGAGGACAACGTTCTCGCTCATGGCCGCTTCCATCGCCGTCACGTCGGCGCAGAAATCCGTTCTCTGCGGGATGCGGAGCGTCTCGAGGCCGAAATAATGCGCGCCCTTGGTAAAGGCAGGGTGGGCCGTGCGGGGCATGAGAATGACGGGCCGGGCGACCTCGGGACGGTGTTTTCGCGCCCAGTCGCGCGCGAGCAGGACCGCCATCAGCACGCTCTCGGTGCCGCCCGAGGTGAACACGCCGGCCGCACCCTCGGGGGCGTTCAGAATGCCCAGCGCCATCTCGACGACCTCGAAATCGAAGCGCGCGAGGGAGGGAAAGAAGCCCTGCCCTCCCTTGCGCTCGATATCGCCGCGCAGCAGCGCGTTTGCATGGAGGAATTCCACATAGGCGCGGTCCTGCACCTCCGCGTGCTCGTCGCTGACGTGGTAGCAGCCCATCACCACCCGGCCCGCATTCTGGTCGGCGTCCAAGCTGCGGGCCTCGGCCATGGCGGCGGTAATAGCGGCGGGGGAGGCGCCGGTTGCGGGAAGTAACACGCGGGACATGATGAGCCTCGTCTGCGGTCGGCGGCAGAGTGCGAAGGGTGTTGCGGCAAGAATGACAGATTTTGTTGTTATCGCAACATAATTTGTCAGCTAAGTGATAATTATTTCACATTATTCCACAAATCCGCCGAGGCGGACGGTTCGGGAGCGGTCGCGAGGCGCGCGCAAACACGCGCACCCGCGGCGCGCAGCCATTGAAAGCCCGCCATCTGGCAGAGCACCGCGCCCGTGAAGAAGTAGATGCCGGGGTTGGTGTGGGCTTCGCCGAGCAGGCTGAGCTTGGTCGAGACGATGGCAATGGCGAGGATGAGAACCTCGAGCATGGACCATTTGCCCAAGGTGGCGATGACCGCGGCGATCGCGCGCGCGCGCGCATCGTCGGCGGGCAGGCGAAACCACAGGAGGCCCGCAAAGAGCAGGCGGCCCACAGGCAGCAGGACGCCGAAGACGCCGAGCAGGACGAAGAGCAGGATCTCGCCCGCATCAAACAGGGCGATCAGGCTGTCGAGGATGGAAAATTCGTCGCCGAAGAAGAACACGGTTTCAACGGTCATGAGCGGGAGCACGACGCCCACGGGCAGCAACACCAAGGCGGCAAGCAGGGGGAGTACGACGAAGCGGTCGGGACCGGTGGCGTTGGCGGCGATGGAGCGTGAGTGAACGAGGGGCATGGCCTATTCTACATGGCGGGAGCGGCGGGTTCGCGCAAGACCATGACCGACGGGGGAGCGAGAATGAGCGATTTCGACTTCAGCGGCAAGCGGGTTCTGGTGACGGGTGCGAGCCGGGGCATCGGCTGGGGCATCGCGATGGGCTTCGCGCGTACAGGCGCCGAGCTGATCGTGCTGGCCGACGACGAGGCGATCCACGACGCCGCCAAAGACTATGCGGCCGAAGCGGGCAAGTCGGTCGCCGCCCATGTTTGCGATATTGCCGAGCGGGCGCGGGTGGCCGAGGTGATGGCCGAAATCGGCTCGCTCGACGTGCTGGTCAACAACGCGGGCTTCGAGCGATTGACGCCCGTGGACGAGCCGGGCGACGCGGTCGAGGCGACCTTTCGCAAGATCATCGAGATCAACGTGATAGGGACCTATTACGTGACCCGCGAGGCGGTCAAGACCATGGAACGGGGTTCCAGGATCGTGATTACCGCCTCGACCTTCGGCAAGACGGGCTATGCGGGCTTTACGGGCTATTGCGCCTCCAAGCACGCCAATATCGGCTTCATGCGCGCGCTCGCCCAGGAGCTGGGGCCGAAAGGCATCAACGTGAACGCGATCTGTCCCAACTGGGTGCGCACGGAGGCCGCGATGCGATCTTTACGGATCGACGCCGAGCGCACGGGGCGGAGCGAAGACGAGCTGATGGCGGAGGTCTACGGCCGCCAGGCCTTCCCCGGCCTGATGGAGCCCGAAGACATGATCCCGGGCTATTTGTTCTTGGCGTCGGACGGCGCGAAGGACATCACGGGCCAGACGCTCCATATCGACCGCGGCGAATTCATGGACTGAACGGCGGGGGCGCGGGTTACTCCGCCGCCTCGTCGCGCCCGGGGGCGGCCAGCGCCACCATGTCGCCCATGATCTGCGCCATCTCGTAATCCTTCGGCGTGAAGACCTTGGCAACGCCCGCTTCGATCAGGCGGGCCGCATCGTCGTCGGGGATGATACCGCCGACCACCACGGGAATATCTGCGAGGCCCGCCGTCTTCATGCGCGCGATGACGTCGAGCGCGAGGCCGAGATGGGAGCCCGAGAGCACCGAGAGGCCGACGAGGTGGGCTCTTTCGGTTTTCGCGCGCTCGACGATCTGCTCGGGCGTCAGCCGGATGCCATCGTAGATGACGGTCATACCGCATTCGGCCGCCGTGACCGCGATCTGCTCGGCGCCGTTGGAATGGCCGTCGAGACCGGGCTTGCCGACGAGTATGGTGAGCGGACGGCCGAGGCGTTTTTCGGCGGCCGCGACCTCTTCGCGAAGCTCGTTGTAGCGCCCGGCAAGCGGGCTGTTGCCGATGGCCTCGGCGAGGCGGACGCCCGCGACCCCGGTGGGCGCGCGGTATTCGCCGAAAATATCGCGCAAGGCCTCGCCCCATTCGCCGGTGGTCACGCCCGCATGGGCGCAGGCGATGGAGGGCTCCATGACGTTGCGCCCCTCGGTGGCCGCGTTGGTCAGGCCGGCGAGCGCCTTCTTGACGGCGCCGTCGTCGCGGGATTCGCGCCAGGCGGCGAGCCGCGCGATCTGCTGATCTTCCGCGTCCGGATCGAGGGCGAGAAAGGCGTCGGCGTCCTCGGCGGTGAGCGGCGAGGGCGCGCTCTCGGTAAATTCGTTGACCCCTACCACGACATGCTCGCCCGATTCGATGCGCTTGACCCGCTTGGCGTTGGATTCGACGAGGCGGCGCTTCATGTAGCTGCTTTCGATGGCCTCGAGCGCGCCGCCCATTTTTTCGATCTCCGCCAGTTCGGCGCGGGCGGCAGCGGCGAGCTCGGCGGTCCTGGCCTCGATCACGGGCGAGCCCGTGAAGATGTCGTCGAATTCCAGAAGGTCGGTTTCGTGCGCGACGATCTGCTGCAGGCGCAGGCTCCATTGCTGGTCCCACGGCCGGGGCAGGCCCATCGCTTCGTTCCAGGCGGGGAGCTGGACGGCACGGGCGCGGGCGTCCTTGGAGAGCACCACGGCCAGCATCTCGAGCAGGATGCGGTAGACGTTGTTCTCGGGCTGCTGCTCGGTGAGGCCCAGCGAGTTGACCTGCACGCCGTAGCGGAAGCGGCGGAACTTGGGCTCCTCGACGCCGTAACGCTCGGCTGTGATCTCGTCCCACAAATCGACGAAGGCGCGCATCTTGCAGATCTCGGTGACTAGGCGTACGCCCGCGTTGACGAAGAAGCTGATGCGCCCGACCAGGCGCGGGAAATCCTCGGCCGAGACGTCGCCGCGCGCTTTGACCGCATCGAGCACGGCGATGGCGTTGGCGAGCGCGAAGGCAAGCTCCTCGACAGGCGTCGCTCCCGCCTCCTGGAGGTGGTAGGAGCAGATATTGACCGGGTTCCATTTCGGGACCTCGGCGGCGGTAAACGCGATGACGTCGGTGGTGAGCCGCAGGCTGGGCTTGGGCGGATAGACGTGGGTGCCGCGCGAAAGATATTCCTTGATGATGTCGTTTTGCACCGTGCCCGAGAGCGCGTCGCGCGCGATGCCCGGTTTTTCGGCGGCAGCTATGTAAAGCGCCATCAGCCAGGGCGCTGTGGCGTTAATCGTCATGGAGGTGTTCATCTTATCGAGGGGGATGGCCTCGAACAGGGTCTCCATGTCGCCCAGATGGCCGATCGGCACGCCGACCTTGCCGACCTCGCCCCGGGCGAGGGGGTGATCGGAATCGTAGCCGGTCTGGGTCGGCAGGTCGAAGGCGACCGACAGCCCGGTCTGGCCGCGCGCAAGATTGGTGCGGTAGAGCGCGTTCGACGCGGCGGCGGTGCTGTGCCCCGAGTAGGTGCGCATCAGCCACGGCTTGTCGCGCGGGATCAGGCTGGGGTCGGTCTCGCTCATGCCCGGCATATTACGGCATGACGAAAAATGCTGCATCGCAAAAAAATCTTGCAAATGGAGGCAAAGATTGGAACCCTCCCGCCAGTCATCGAATCGTAACGTTGCAAGCCATCAAGGGCGCACCGCCCGGCCGGCCAGGCCGGACCGGACAAAAGAGAAGTCAGCCATGAGCGAATCCGCGCAAGCCGTGGAACTCGACGACGAGGGGCCGAAGAAGGACCTCTACGAGGTCGGCGAGATCCCGCCGCTGGGCCATGTGCCGGCCAAGATGCACGCCTGGGCGATCCGGCGCGAGCGGCACGGCGAGCCCGAGGAGGCGATGCAGATCGAGGTCGTCGAGACGCCCCCGATCGACGCCGACGAGGTGCTCATCATGGTGATGGCCGCGGGCGTGAACTACAACGGCGTGTGGGCCTCGCTGGGCAAGCCGATCTCGCCGTTCGACGTGCACAAGGCGGACTACCACGTCGCGGGCTCGGACGCGTCGGGCATCGTCTGGGCGGTCGGCCGGCGGGTGACCCGCTGGAAGGTGGGCGACGAGGTGGTGGTTCACTGCAACCAGGACGACGGCGACGACGAGGAGTGCAACGGCGGCGACCCGATGCTCTCGCCCTCGCAGCGGATCTGGGGCTACGAGACGCCGGACGGCTCGTTCGCCCAGTTCGCCCGGGTCCAGTCGCGCCAGCTCATGCCCCGCCCGCTCCACCTGAGCTGGGAGGAGAGCGGCTGCTACACGCTCACATTGGCGACCTCGTACCGCATGCTCTACGGCCACCGGCCGCACACCCTCAAACCGGGCCAGAACGTGCTGGTGTGGGGCGCCGCCGGGGGCATCGGCTCGATGGCGGTGCAGTTGGTCGCGACCGGCGGGGCCAACGCGCTGGCGGTAATCTCCGACGACGCCAAGGAGGAGTTCGTCCTCTCGCTCGGCGCCAAGGCGACGATCAACCGCTCCAAGTTCGACTGCTGGGGGCGCATGCCCGACGTCACCGACGCCGACGCCTACGGCACCTGGACCAAGAAGTTGCGCGAATTCGGCCGCGCCATCTGGGACATCACGGGCAAGGGCGTCGACGTCGACTTGGTGTTCGAGCATCCCGGCGAGCAGACCTTTCCCGTGAGCTGCATCGTGGTCAAGCGCGGCGGCATGGTGGTGTTCTGCGCCGGGACCACGGGCTACAACCTGACCATGGACGCGCGCTTCGTCTGGATGCGCCAGAAACGCATCCAGGGCAGCCATTTCGCCAACCTGTTGCAGGCGAGCCAGGCCAACCGCCTGATGATCGACCGCCGGATCGACCCCTGCATGTCGGAGGTGTTCGCCTGGAACGACATCCCGCGCGCACATACCAAGATGATGAAGAACGAGCATCTGCCCGGCAACATGGCGGTGCTCGTCCAGGCCAAACGCCCGGGCCTGCGCACCCTCGAGGACGCCCGCGAGGCGTGAGCCCGCGGCCCCGCCCCCGATCCGCAGCCCCATGACCGCCGCCGCCCTGCTCAGCACCGCGCGTGCGGGCCTCGACGCCGCCGAGCGTATCGTCGTTGCGGCCCGCGCCAAGGCGACCGCCCGCTTCGCGGCCCAGGGCAAGGTCGACGGCGCGGCGCTCGAAGTGGGCCAGTTCGCCGCCCACGGGCTGGCCTGGCTGGCAACCTACGTGGAAACCCTGCGCCAGACCCTGGGCTGGGCCGAACGGCTCGACGCCGAGGGCAAATTCGGCGCGTTGGAGCAGGCGATTTTGCGCGCGGGGTACGGCGAATATCTCGCCCAGATTTCCGGCGGCATCGCCATGAGCCAGGTTGAGGTCGCGCGGCCCCGCGACCTGGCCTTAAGCGATGCGGAGCTTGCGCCGCTGACGGCCGAGCCCGTCGCCCGGTTGATCGCCGAGGGTACGGCGGATGCGACCTTGCACGCGATAGCGGTGGCAATCGAGGACGCTCACCACTTCGGCGAAACCGGCCTGTTCGACGACCTGCTCGACGCCATGCGCGGGCAGATGCACCGCTTTGCCGAAGAGCGTATCCGGCCCAACGCGCAGGCCTGGCACCGCGCGGATGTGCTGATTCCCATCGAGGTGATCGAGGAGATGGCCGAGCTTGGCGTGTTCGGGGTGACCATCGCGGAAGAGCATGGCGGGCTGGGCCTGGGCAAGATCGCGATCTGCGTGGTCACGGAAGAACTGTCGCGCGGCTGGCTTTCGGTCGGCTCCATTGGCACCCGGGCCGAAATCGCGGGCGAGCTGATCGCGCTGGCCGGCACAGACGCCCAGAAAGAGAAATGGCTGCCCGGCCTCGCCGCGGGCACGGTGCTGCCCACCGCGGTGTTCACCGAACCGGGCACCGGCTCGGACCTGGGCAGTCTGAAGACCCGGGCGGTGAAAGACGGCGAGGTCTACCGCGTCACCGGCAACAAGACCTGGACCACCCACGGTGCGCGGAGCGACCTGATGACCCTGCTCGTGCGCACCGACGCCTGTGAAGCAGGCTATCGGGGGCTCTCGATGTTTCTCGCCGAAAAGCCGCGGGGCACGGACGCCGAGCCGTTCCCCGCCCCGGGCATGAGCGGTACGGAAATTCCGGTGCTGGGCTATCGCGGCATGAAGGAATACGAGATCGGCTTCGATAACTTCGAGGTCGCCGCCGAGGGCCTGCTCGGGGCCGCGGAGGGTGCCGGCTTCAAGCAGCTG
The DNA here is from genome assembly GCA_965249645.1 of Alphaproteobacteria bacterium. Classification (GTDB taxonomy): domain Bacteria; phylum Pseudomonadota; class Alphaproteobacteria; order UBA828; family JAPUJA01; genus CAVOEB01. The sequence continues at coordinate 493,901 of CBDFML010000011.1, read as the reverse complement.
ATGCAGACCTTCGAGGCGGTGCGCATCCAGACCGCGGCGCGCGCCGTGGGTGTCGCCCAGAGCGCGCTCGAGATCGGGCTTGCCTACGCCAAGGACCGGGTCCAGTTCGGCAAGCCGATCTATGCTTTTCCGCGGGTTTGGCGCAAGCTCGCCTGGATGGCCACCGAGACCATGATGGCCCGCCAACTGACCTATTTCGCGGCCCGCGAAAAGGACGCGGGAACGCGCTCGGACATGGAGGCGGGCATGGCCAAGTTGCTCGCCGCACGGGTCGCCTGGGCGGGCGCCGACGCGGCGGTGCAGATTCACGGCGGCAACGGCTACGCCGAGGAGTACGAAATCAGCCGGGTGCTGTGCGACGCGCGGATCCTCAACGTCTTCGAGGGCGCCGCCGAGATCCAGGCCCAAATCATTGCACGGCGCCTGCTCGAGACGGGCAATTGAGAGCTTGAAAGGAGCGGCGCCATGAGCGGCGTGCTCGAAATCATCATCTTCATCCTGATGGGCGCCGTCCTCGTCGTCCTGGCCGCGGGAATCGTCTCCATGTGGCGGGGCGGCAAACATTCCAACCTGTTCATGCGCTGGCGGATGGGGCTGCAGGCGCTCGCCATTATTCTGCTCGTGATCCTGGTGTTTGTGGTCAAGGATTAGGGCGCAGGCGCGCTGCGCGTGCTCCAGCTTCGTGAACGTCCGCTTATAGCCAAAAAGGAGACATTCCCGTTTCTCTCTAAATTCGATGATTATCGCTCTCGCAATAATGATAACTGACCCTAATTAAGGTTCGCCTGAAGAGCACCGACGACCTCCTGCACCTCTTCATCTCGAGGAAATTCAACACCAAAATCTGGTCGGCTTCAGCTATCAGATTTCGAAGCGATTCAATTTGGCCGCCTGACAGAGTTCCCCCATGATTAAGGAAATCTATAGAACCCCTAAACAGGGAAATGTACGGCTGCACGGCCCTTCGCTTCCAACTTCTCTCCAACCTAATTGCTTCACTGAGTTTTTCGAATGCTTCTCCATATGTCGATGTAAGTGAAATACCGTCAACGGTCATTTGCGCAAGTAATATCTTCCCCAATGTGGTCAGTGGAAGGGGATGGAATTCGATCGAAACAGCGTGCCGAGCGTGCCGAACCGCCATATCCAGCGCCTCTAAACCCTCTTGCGTGTCTGTTGCTTGGTGGTACAGGGACAGTTTTAGCAAAGCGACCTGTTCCCAGTACCTTGAATTCCATTGCCAAGCTGCCTGCGTCGCGACATAGAATTCCAGAGCGCGATCATGCAGAAGGGCTTCCGTGACTGCATCAAAATCGAAGAGACGCCCGGCCAATCGCGCCTCCGGGGCTCGGTGCTTTATCGCATGACGATTCACGCGCGGCGCGATCTCATTCGCCAAAGCAACGAAGACTTTGAACAGTCTTTCTCTATCATTATCTGACGTCAGCCTAAGGATACGATCAGCAAGAGTTGAATTCTGGGGAACGACGAACGAATTTGATCGGTCATTGAAAAATGCCAGTGGCAAGGGATGATCTTTGTTTATTTGATCCTTTAAGCCATTATTTCCTGTCGCTTTAGCTAGGACTGAGTAGCGAACGCCGCCTCTAAAACAATGCTGCGCCAATGCCGCGATCAGATATCTATTTTTTTGTTCAGAATTACAATCGTCTAATACTTCGTCAATGATTCGATCAAGGGGCCGAAAGTCGTTTAGTATCCGGCAGCACGCCACTGCGATTGGATCGCCTTTCAGTTTTTTGGCGAATTTCTTCTTATTTGAAATTGCGATTTGTGACCCTACGAGGCCAAACTGCACGTATTTTTCGATTAAGTGACTCACATCAATTTGACGAAGGCCTAAATTGCCAAATTCCTCGCGTTGAATCCCAGAAAGTACCTATCTTACGTAACGATTTCGGTATGTTCTTTCTGCTGCCAAGATGACAACGTCTTTCTTTTCTAGCCGATCTAGAATGTCACTGAACGCGGGAACTTGGTCCGCAAAGTTGTCTACCACTATGACTAGGGGATCATCAATAAGATCAATAATGTCGGCTGTTCTGGCCGGTTCCAAGCGACTCAACGCGGTACTACACAAGGTTCTGATTCCGCGTTGAGCGAATTCGAACGAACATCTACGGAGTACCGTTGTTTTTCCCGTTCCAGTGCCCTCCATCAAAAGAACCAATCGACAGTCCTCGTCTGTTTCGTTCAGGCGTCTTTCGATATCAGCAATTATCGCCCCAGAAACAATCCTTGAGATGTCAAAACCCGATGCTAAATCCGTCCAATTCGGGGAACGGCCATACATAAACGGAGACGCAGCCGTAGACTGTTTCGCTGTACCGGGAACCAGTTCAAAATCTGCCCAAAAGGCTAATGACGCTTCCTTAGTGACAACGTCGGGGATAATCCTTTGTGCCTCAGTTGGGATCAATTCATACGGTGTTGGTCTATTCGGAGCAACGTCGTTGCAGAAGTTGAAAAATTCTGTGAGGTCGCCTTCAAAGAGTATTAGATTACGCCGTTTACATTCGTTTCTTGTGATGTTGTCAGGAGAAGGTTCTATCAATATCGATGGGCCACGGTCGTCGCGACCGGATGTGGCGCCTCGGTGGGCGAGGTAGTAATCGAGATCAACTTCATCCAAGGACGAGCCAGCAATAATAAATGGCTCGGTATTTATGTATTGGGCAAGGACAGTTAACCAAGGATTTATTTTCATTATTTGCTGGAGGTATTCTTCACGAGAAAATACGTAACCGCGGCCCGGAAATTTGACGAATCCATGCAGATGCACGAGGAGCAACTCGGATAGCGTCCCCGCATCCTTGTATTCATCGTCAAAATTGATAGAAATTAGATTCTGTTTTGCCCCCAGTTTGTCGTAAGCGGCCTCTACTGCGTCGTCAATATTAAAAGTAAATGCTCTCTTCCAAATAAAAGAAGAGAGGCTGAGTAGACTTGGGCCAGGGGTGCAATTCACAAATCTTTCAGTGACGTATTTCTTGATCTCCGACGCGTCTAACAATGCGAAAACCTTTTGAAGACTCGCATTTACATTGGCCCCTTTTAGTTCGCATAATTCTTCTTTAAAGGCCGTGCCACTCGGCAAATTGCCTCTCGCATTCGATTAGGTTCTGAACCCAATTTAACCTATTGATTCATAGTGTGGAAGTGTGATTCAAGCTTCTTGGAAAGGAGTTTGATCATGCGCTTTGATTTGTCAGACGAAGAATGGGCGGTGATCGAGCCGCTTTTGCCCAAGGGCGGACGTGGTCCGAAGCGTATGGACGATCGGCGTGTTTTGAACGGAATTTTCTATATTCTGCGCACCGGCGCCCCGTGGCGCGACCTGCCCGAGCGCTACGGCCCGCGCACCACCATCTACAACCGCTATGCGCGCTGGGCACGGCGCGGCATATGGAAGGCGATCTTCGATGGGCTTGCCGAACACTCCGGCGACAGCCTGTTCTTCATCGACTCATCCATCGTCAAGGCTCACCGCGCGGCAGCCGGCGCAAAAGGGGGGAACTGGCGCAGGATATCGGCCGCTCACGCGGCGGCCGCACAAGCAAGGTTCACGCCGTAGTCGATGAACACGGTCGTCCCCGGCGCTTTGTCATCACCGGCGGTCAGGTTCATGACGGTCAAGTCCTGCCGGATCTTCTCGAAGGCGCCGGAGCGCCGCTTGCCGTCGTCGCCGACAAGGCTTACGGCTCACGCGCCATCCGCCAGCTCATTGACGATGACGGGGCTCTGGCGGTCATTCCATCAAAGAGCAACGCCAAAGAGCCCATCTCCCATGACGTCGGTCTTTACAAAATGCGCAACATCATCGAGCGCTTCTTCTGCACCATGAAAGACATGCGAAGGCTCGCAACACGCTTCGAAAAACTCAGCCGCAACTTCCTCGCCATGATCCACATCTTCGCGATAAGACTATGGATCAATTGAGTCCACACCCTAATCCATACTCCCGCCAGCCCCAAGCAGCAGGTTGTAGTGACCGAACTTGAGGGATGCGATGAAAGCTGCATGTTGGTCTGAAGTAATATTTTCAAATGCCATTTCGCCACCAAGCTATCTTTATGCTGCGATCGAGGAAATTTATACCGCGCTGCCATTGAGACTGTCTATCTGAGACGCGTGCCGAATGTTCGCTCTGGGTCGTCAGCGGATGGTTTTTAATTCCACCTGCCCCTGTCAACTCAAAACGTAAAACACTGGCCCGAGCTTCGTTGACAGCCCGCAGAGCGCGACTTATGTTGCGCCTGCGAAATCGCCCGCGCCCCCAGGGGGCTTGAGGGCAAGGGGCCAGGCGACCCGCCGGGACCGTCTCGCGAACCGAACGACCACCACTTCGGGACTGGAAGCGCCATGAAGGTTCTCGTCGCTGTCAAGCGCGTGATTGATTACAACGTCAAGGTCCGGGTCAAGGCCGACCAGACGGGCGTCGAGCTCGCGAACGTCAAGATGTCGATGAACCCGTTCGACGAGATTTGCGTCGAGGAAGCCGTGCGCATGAAGGAAGCGGGCACGGCCGAGGAGATCGTCGCCGTCTCGATCGGGGTGACCCAGGCGCAGGAGACCATCCGCACCGCGCTCGCCATGGGCGCGGACCGGGGCATCCATGTCGAGACCGAGCAGGACATCGAGCCGCTCGCCGTGGCCAAGCTGTTCAAGGCGATTGTCGACAAGGAGCAGCCCGGCCTCGTGATCCTGGGCAAGCAGGCGATCGACGACGATTCGAGCCAGACCGGCCAGATGCTGGCGGCGTTGCTTGGCTGGCCGCAGGCCACCTTCGTGTCCAAGCTGGAACTGGCCGACGGAGGGCTGAGCGCAACCCGCGAGGTCGATGGCGGGCTGGAGACGATCAAGCTTACCCTGCCGGCGATCGTGACCACCGACCTGCGGCTTAACGAGCCGCGCTACGCCTCGTTGCCCAACATCATGAAGGCGAAGAAGAAGCCTCTTGATTCGATGTCGCCCGGCGATCTCGGCGTCGACGTGGGCGCGCGCCTCACGGTGGTCAAGGTCGAGGACCCGCCGGCCCGCGATGCCGGCGTGAAAGTGGCCGATGTCGGCGAGCTCGTGGACAAACTCAAGAACGAAGCGAAGGTGATCTGATGGGAGTTCTGGTCATAGCGGAGCACGACAACGCTGCGCTCAATGCGGCGACGCTGCACGCGGTCACCGCTGCTCAGGCGCTGGACGGAGATGTCACGGTGCTGGTCGCGGGCAGCGGCTCGGGCGCGGTTGCGGACGCCGCCGCCAAGGTCGCAGGCGTGGCGGCCGTGCTGCACGCCGACGACCCCTCGCTCGCCCACGGGCTGGCGGAGAACGTGGCGCCCCTGATCGCCAAGCTCGCACCCGATTATTTGCACACGCTCGCGACCCACACCACGTTCGGGCGCAACGTCATGCCGCGCGCCGCAGCGCTTCTCGATGTACAACAGATTTCGGACATCACCGAGGTGGTCTCGGCGGATACGTTCGTGCGCCCGATCTATGCGGGCAATGCCATGGCGACGGTCCAGACGAGCGACGCGGTCAAGCTTGCCACCGTACGCGCCACCGCCTTCGAGGCGGCCGCCGCGGAGGGCGGCTCGGCTTCGCTCAGCGCGGTCGAGGGTGCCAGCGACGCCGGGCTGTCGAGCTTCGTGGGTCAGGCACTCTCGTCGAGCGAACGGCCCGAACTGACCAGCGCACGGATCGTGATCTCTGGCGGACGGGGAATGCAGAGCGGCGATAACTTCGCCCTGCTGGAAGAGATTGCGGACCTGCTCGGCGCCGCCGTCGGCGCGTCGCGCGCGGCGGTCGATGCGGGCTTCGTGCCGAACGACTACCAGGTCGGCCAAACCGGCAAGGTGGTCGCACCCGACTGCTATATTGCGGTGGGTATTTCCGGCGCGATCCAGCATCTGGCCGGCATGAAAGACAGCAAGGTGATCGTGGCCATCAACAAGGACGAGGACGCGCCGATCTTCCAGGTCGCCGATTACGGCCTCGTCGCCGATCTGTTTCAGGCGGTTCCGGCCTTGGCCGAGGAACTCAAGAAGCAGGGTACGGCGTAAACACGAAAGGGCGGGCACGTGGCGATCAAGAAGATCGGAGTTATCGGCGCCGGGCAAATGGGCAACGGTATTGCTCATATCTTCGGCTTGGCCGGGTACAGCGTGGCGCTCCAGGACGTCTCGAAGGAGCAGCTCGACAAAGCGATGAAGACCATCGCGTTCAATCTGGGCCGGCAAGTGGCAAAGGGCGCGATCACGGCGGCGGTGAAAAAGTCGACGCTGGCGCGGATCAAACCGACGACGAAGCTCGCCGATCTCTTCAAGTCGGACCTGGTTGTCGAATCGACTACCGAGGACGAGGCGCTGAAGAAGGAAATATTCGGCAAACTCGCGGGCAAGCTGAAGCCCGAGGCGCTGTTGGCCACCAACACCTCGTCGATCTCGGTGACCCGGCTTGCGGCCTCGACGGACCGGCCGGAGCAATTTATCGGCATGCATTTTATGAACCCGGTACCGATGATGGACCTGGTCGAACTGATCCGGGGCATCGCAACGGGCGAGGAAACTTACGAGACGGCGAAGCGGCTCGTCCACGACCTGGGCAAGACCGCGGCGCCCGCAGAGGATTTTCCCGCCTTCATCGTGAACCGCATCCTGCTGCCGATGATCAACGAGGCTATTTACGCGCTCTATGAAGGCGTGGGCACGGTGGAATCGATCGACACGGCGATGAAGCTAGGTGCGCGCCATCCCATGGGGCCGCTCGAGCTCGCCGACTTCATTGGGCTGGACACCTGCCTCGCGGTCATGCAGGTGCTCTACGAGGGCCTCGCGGATTCGAAATACCGGCCCTGTCCGCTGCTCGTGAAGTATGTCGAGGCTGGCTGGCTGGGGCGCAAATCGAAGCGCGGGTTCTACGATTACGCAGGCGACACGCCGATCCCGACCCGATGACGGCCACGGCCCGACCGGCGGGCCGAATCTTGATCGCCCGGCAAAAACCGGCATAGTGGAGCCTGCCTCGGAGCGGCCCGGCATGCCGATGCAACAGCAGCCTGACATCCTTGAATCGGGAGGCGCGCGATGAGCGCCAAGAGCACCACCCCCACGGGCGGCCCCAGCGACCTGCTGCGCAGCCGTTTCGACGACGGGTTGGCCGACATCATGGAACGGATCAACGCGTCGATCGACGTGGACGCGCGGCTTTACGCCGTCGACATCGAAGGCTCGACGGCGCACTGCCGCATGCTCGTCGCGCAAGGCATCATCAGCGCCGAGGACGGCACCGCTATCGAGGACGGGCTGGCCCGGATCAAGGGCGAGATCGAAGCCGGCGCGTTCGCTTTCTCGACCCGGCTCGAGGATATTCACATGAACATCGAGGCGCGCCTGGCCGAACTGATCGGCGCGCCCGCGGGACGGCTGCACACGGCGCGATCGCGCAACGACCAGGTGGCGACCGACTTTAGGATGTGGGTGCGCGACGCGCTCGACGTCCTCGACGCCGACGCGCAGGCGCTCCAGGCCGCCTTGATCGAGAAGGCCGAGAGCTGTGCTGACACCATCATGCCGGGATATACCCACCTGCAGTCGGCCCAGCCGGTGACGCTGGGCCATCACCTGCTGGCCTATGTCGAGATGCTGGGTCGAGACCGAGGACGGTTTGCGGACGCACGGATCCGGCTCAACGAATGCCCGCTGGGCGCCGGCGCGCTGGCGGGGACCTCGTTTCCTATCGACCGGGAGGCCACGGCGGCGGCGCTAGGCTTCGACCGGCCGACGGCGAATTCACTCGATTCGGTCTCGGACCGGGATTTCGCATTGGAGGCGATGGCGGCGTTCGCGATCTGCGCCGTGCATCTCTCGCGCCTGGCCGAGGAGCTGGTCGTTTGGTCGAGCGTCGAGTTCGGCTATATCCGACTCTCGGACGCGTTCACCACGGGCAGCTCGATCATGCCCCAGAAGCGCAACCCCGACGCCGCCGAACTGGTGCGGGGCAAGAGCGGGCGGATCATCGGCGATCTCACTGCGCTGCTTATCACGCTCAAGGGACTTGCACTGTCCTACGCAAAGGACATGCAGGAGGACAAGGAGCCGGTGTTCGACGCCGTCGATTCGTTGGCGCTGTGTCTGAAGGCCGGCACCGGCATGATCGCCGACATGACGGTCGAAGCCGAGGCCATGGCCGCACGGGCGGGTGCGGGCTATTCGACGGCGACGGACCTTGCGGACTGGCTGGTGCGCGAGCTCGACATGCCGTTCCGCGAGGCCCACGGCGTGGTCGGTCGCATCGTCAGCCTGGCGGAAGCAGACCGGCTGGAGCTCGACGCGCTCAGCCTCGCGACACTGCAATCGATTGAGCCCCGAATTACGGATGGGGTGTTTGCCGTGCTCGGGCCGGAGCGCTCGGTGGCAAGCCGGACCAGCGTCGGCGGCACCGCTCCCGCGCGGGTGCGCGAGGCCGTGGCGGCTGCGCGCAAGAGGTTTTTGTGATGAGCGTCCTCGCCTTCTTTCTGAAGCGGCCGATGCTGCTGGTCGGCATCGTGCTTGCCGTCGCGGTGCTGCTGTTCGCCTCGGGTTGCGGCAAGAAGGGCCAGATGGAGGCGCCGGAAGGCTATGAGGGTCCGCCGCCGCCCGAAGAACGGCCGAGCACGAACTACTGATGGATGCATTTCCCTATAGCGCCGCCGCCGGGGGCGAGCAGGAACTGTGCGTGGAAGCCGTGCCGCTCGGCGCCATCGCCGAGGCTGTGGGCACTCCGGTCTATTGCTATTCCCAAACCGCCATGCGGGAACGCTACACCGCCTTCGCGGACGCGTTTGCGGAGCTTGGGGCGCGCATCTGCTTTGCGGTAAAGGCCAACGCCAACCTTGCGGTTATCCGGACCTTCGCCGACGCAGGCGCGGGTGCCGACGTGGTTTCGGAAGGCGAGATGCGCCGTGCGCTCGACGCAGGTATGGCGCCCGAGGGCATTATTTTTTCCGGTGTCGGCAAGAGCGCCGACGAGATGGATGCGGCGCTCGACGCGGGCATCGGGCAGTTCAACGTGGAGAGCGAGCCCGAGTTGCAGCTGCTGAATGCTGTGGCGTCCTCCAAGCGACTGCGCGCACCCGTGACACTCCGGGTTAATCCGGACGTCGAGACGGATTCCCACGACAAGGTTTCGACCGGGCGCAAGCACGACAAGTTCGGGATTCCCTTTGAACGGGCGGACACGCTGTATCGCGAAGCAGCCTCCCTGCCCGGCATCGACGTGCTCGGGCTGGCCGTGCATATCGGTTCGCAAATCGTCCGGCTCGATCCGTTCGAACTGGCGTTTGCACGGATCGTCGACCTGATCGCGCGCTTGCGCGCCGAGGGCCAGACAGTGAGCCGGCTCGATTTGGGCGGCGGCCTCGGCATTGCTTACAACGAAGAAACGCCGCCCGCGCCGGCGGACTACGCCGCTTTGGTGGCGCGCCTGACCAGAGGTCTCGACCTCGAGCTGGCGATCGAGCCGGGGCGGGCGCTGGTCGGCCCCACCGGCGTGCTGCTGACCCGGGTGCTCTACGTCAAGGAGACGGCAAAGACCTTCGTGATCGTCGACGCCGCGATGAACGACCTGCTGCGTCCGACACTCTATAACGCCCATCACCCAGTGTGGCCGATCCGCCAACCCGACCAGCGCGATGCCGCCGTGACCGTGGACCTGGTCGGCCCGGTTTGCGAATCGGGCGATATCTTCGCCCGCGACAGGGCGATGGTGCTGCCCGCGGCGGGCGACCTGCTGGCGATCGGAGCGGCGGGCGCCTATGGCGCGGTGATGGCGTCGAGCTATAACGGGCGGGCGCTCGTGCCCGAGGTGCTGGTCTCGGGCGATAAATTCGCCGTGGTGCGCGCCCGGCCGGACTTCGACGCCATGATTGCGGGCGAATCGCTGGCACCCTGGCAGGGCGAGGCGGGCCGCTAAGCGGCTATTGCGCGTCGATTTGCCGCGCGACGACGGCGCGGATTTCGTCCAGGGTGAATGGCTTGGCAACGATCTCGTTAACCAGGGCCTCAAGATTGTGCGCCCGGCGTTCCTCGTCGGCATAGCCGGTCATGAGAACGATCACGAGCTCGGGATAGTCCTTGCCCGCCTTGAGCGCCAGCGCAATGCCGTCGAGCCGGGGCATCACGATATCGGCCAGTAGCAAATCGAAACCGCCGCGCTTAAGCGCCTGGAGAGCCTCGACCCCGTCTTCGACAGCGGTGACCTCGTGGCCGGCAGCCTCCAATCCCCGAGCGACGGTTTTGCGGACCGACTCTTCGTCGTCGGCAATCAGGATTCGCGCCATAGCGCCTTAATCTTCCACGACGAAAGACACCGAAAGGCTTTCGGCATCCGGGGGGTCTTTCAGCCGGGTCGAAAAGCGCGCCGTTTCGCCGGGCAGCAGCTCGCTCTTGGCCGCAGGCACCGCCCAGACGCCAACCTCGGTGCCGTGGGCATCGGAGAGCGAGACCCGGATCAACGGCACGGCGCGGATATCGCCCGACGAATTGACCACCTGGCCTTCCACCGTAAGCACGACAATGTCGTCCTCGATGGCGCTGGTCGATTGCACGTCGATCAGATCGAGACCGAGGGATTCGGGCTCGACGGCGAAGCCCAGCGCCTCGTAAAGCCGGCTCGCGGGCGGCCAGAGATCGACGATCGCCGAGCGCGCGCCGAGCCCGCCGCCCAGCACCAGAGCCACGAACAAAGCGAGGGCGATCCAGCCGACGCGATTCACGCGGGCGCGCCGGGCGCGCAGCGCCGGAAGGTTCGAGCCCGGCGGAATGGGGCGGATTTCACTCTCGGGGGTAGGAATATCGAGCCGTCTGGGCATGTCGTCGGGCGGCGTCTGATGCCAGCTGTGGGCACAGTTTTTGCACCGCACCGTGCGCCCGGTCGGGCCCAGCACGGAAGGCTCTATGGAATATCGCGTCGTACAGGACGGACAGGTCAGGATCATAAAGTCGCCAAGCCCTTGAATCGCGCCCCTTATAAGCGTTTTGACAAGGCCCGGCAAGCGCGCCCGGCGCGTCATCACCGACGCTGGACGAAGCGCGGAGCGCTGTCTATCCTGCCGTCGCGTCGGCCGTTTCGGCCCCCTTTTCGAACCACCCTGGGATCGAGCGTGATTCGTTTCGAAAACATCGGGCTCCGCTACGGCATCGGACCGGAGGTCCTGCGCGACATCAGTTTCGAACTGGCGCCGGGCTCGTTCCATTTTCTGGTTGGACCAAGCGGCGCCGGCAAGAGTTCGCTCTTGAGTCTGATGTATCTCGCCCAACGCCCGACCCGGGGGCTGATCACCATGTTCGACCGCGACATCGCAACGGTACCGCGCCGCGAGCTGCCCGGCCTGCGCCGGCGAATCGGCGTCGTGTTTCAGGACTACCGTTTGCTCGATCACCTGACCGCACTGGAAAACGTCGCCCTCCCGCTCCGAGTGGCCGGCGCCAAACCGGAACAGATTCGCGATCACGTCGCCGAACTGTTGAGCTGGGTCGGCCTGTCGGAGCATCTCGACGCACGGCCGGAGACCCTCTCGGGCGGCCAGAAGCAGCGCGTCGCTATCGCACGCGCCGTGATCGGCCGGCCCAGCCTGCTGCTCGCCGACGAACCCACCGGCAACCTCGACGCCGACCTCGGAATGCGCCTGATGTATCTGTTCGAGGAGCTCAACAAGATCGGCACCACCGTGGTGATCGCGACCCACAACGATTCGCTGGTTGCGCGGCTCAACCATTCGATCATGCGCCTCGAGGACGGCGAACTACTGACCCGCTCGTCGCGCGAAGCGGCGGCACTCTGACATGCGCCGCTCCTCGCTGACCGTTCCGCTGCGGCGCGATCCTTCGAGCCGGTTTCTGCCCTGGATCACGGCCTTCATGGTCTATCTCGCCGTGCTCAGCCTGGCCGGCATCGTGCTGATCGAGGGTGCGGCCAGCCGTTGGGAACAGGGCGGCCTCGACCATCTAACGGTTCAGTACGTGCCGCCGCCCGACGCGGCGATCGGCACGGACGCTGCGGTCGCCGAGTTGCTCACTCGGATCGAGGCGATGCCGGGTGTGGCCGCCGCACGCCCGCTCGCCGAGACCGAGCTGCTCGCCCTGCTCGAGCCGTGGCTGGGCGACGGCTCGATCGCAGCAGATCTGCCACTGCCCCAGTTGATCGATGTGGAGCCGGCGGCGGGCGAAACGCTCGATCTGGGTGCGCTGGCCGCGGCTGTGGCCGAGGCCGTGCCCGGTGCCCGGCTCGACGACCCGCGTGACTGGCTGACCGAGCTGGCCTCGCTCTCCCGCTCGATGCAGGCGGTGGCGGCGGCGATCGTGCTTCTGGTGATCGGCGCGGCGATCGCGACCGTGGTGGTGACGACCCAGATGGGCCTCGCTGTGCACTGCGAGGTGATCGAGGTGCTGCACCTGATCGGGGCCCGGGATTCGTACGTCGCCGGCCAGTTTGAACGCCATGCGCTGACGCTGGGTCTGCGCGGTGCCGCGCTTGGCTTCGGTCTTGCCGTCGCAACGCTGTTCGGGTTGGGCAGCGCGGCCGCCACGATCGAGGCCCCGTTGCTGCCCGCCTTCGCGCTGGAGGCGTGGGGCTGGGGCGCACTCGGGGCGCTGCCCCTCGCCATGGCCCTGGTCGTGATGGCCACAGCACGACTGACGGTGCTCAGGGCGCTTGCGCGCATGCCCTGACCATGTGGCGCCGACCCCGACACCATTGGCGCACTCACGCCGGGACGGGACGGGGCGGGCGGTCGATCCTGCGCGGGCTGGTCCTGCTGGCTCTGGCCGCGCTGGCCTGGATTGGCGGATTTCTCTGGTATGTCGGTGAAATTCCCTCCGAGAGCGCCCGATCCGTCGACGGCCCGGGGGCGACAACCGACGCCATCGTCGTGCTGACGGGCGGCAGCGGACGGGTCGCGGCGGGCGTTACCCTGTTGCGCGCCGGCGCCGCGAAACGACTCCTGCTCACGGGCGTCTACCCCGAGACGAGCCTCATTGAAATCCTCGACGGCGTGGATGGTACAACGGCGGATGTGGCATGTTGCGTCGATCTCGGACACGCCGCACAGGATACCCCGGGCAACGCCCGGGAAGCAGCTCAATGGATGGACAACCAGCAGTTCGAGAGCCTGCAACTCGTGACCGGGAACTACCATATGCCGCGTAGCCTGGCAGCGTTCCGCGACGCTATGCCCGGTGTGGTGATCGTTGCGCACCCGGTGTTTCCCGACGGCTTTGCGCGCGACGACTGGTGGCGCGAGCCCGCCTCGGCGGCGCTGATCGCCAGCGAATTCACGAAATATCTCTGGGGCCGGTTGCTGCGGGCCGTCGGGATCGGCGCGCCATGATGCGATGGTTCGACAACCGGATCGGCTCGGCCCTGTTCACCACGGGGTTCTATACCTGGTCGATCATCCTCGGTCTGGCCCTGATCCCGACCCTGGTGTTGCCACGCGCCGTGCTGCGCGCGGGCGTGCGGCTCTGGGTCCGCGGCATCGCGGTGATGCTTCGCACGCTGGCCGGCGTGCGGGTGGAAATCCGGGGCCGCGAGAACATGCCCCAAGGCGCCGCCATCGTCGCTTCGAAGCACCAGTCGGAGTGGGAAGCCAACGTCTTCAACGATATACTTCACGACCCGGTCTACATCATCAAGAAGGAGCTGGGACGGATTCCCATGTACGGGTTTTATGCCCGCAAGATGAAGATGATTTTCATCGACCGGGCGGGCCGGGCGAAGACCATGAAGCGGATCATCGCCCAGGGCCGCGAGCGGGCAGCCCAAGGCCGCCCATTGGTGATTTTTCCCGAGGGCACGCGGGTCGGTGCCGGCGACCGCATTCCCTACCAAATCGGCGTCGCCGGACTTTACGCCCAGCTCGGTCTGTCGGTAGTTCCGGTGGTTCACAATTCGGGCATGCACTGGCCGAAAAAGACCTTCCGAAAATATCCCGGTGCAATCGTGATCGAATTCCTGCCCGCCATCCCGCCGGGTTTGCCAAAGCGCGAGTTCATGTCCCGGCTCGAAACCACCATGGAAACCGCTTGGGAGCGGCTCTACGCGGAGAAGAGCGGGCAACCCATTGAAACCATAATACAAAACCTGAAAGACGCTGGAGAACGCCGGGTCTGCGACAGCAGAACATAAAAAGAACATTCTTGACGAACGGGAACATTTCTCCTATACTTTTTGGCCCTGCGCGCCGGGCAGGACAATCTCGATTTCACCCCCGATGGCGGAGACCTCGATGACCAGCGCCCAGTCGATCTCGCTGCAGATCTGGGACATGAAGTACCGCCTGAAGGGTGCGGACGGCGTGCCGATCGACCGCACCCTCGAGGATAGCTGGCGGCGGGTCGCGCGTGCACTCAGCGCACCGGAGGCGGACCCGGCGCGCTGGGAAGAAGCGTTTTACCAAGCGCTCGACGGCTTCAAGCTGCTGCCCGCGGGACGCATCCTCGCGGGCGCCGGAAGCGGGCGCCAGGTGACGCTGTTCAACTGCTTCGTCATGGGCACCATCCCCGATGATATGAGCAGCATCTTCGACAACCTCAAGGAAGCTGCATTGACCATGCAGCAGGGCGGCGGCATCGGCTACGACTTCTCGACGCTCCGGCCCAAGGGTGCGCCGGTCAAGGGCGTCGGCGCCGACGCGTCGGGACCGCTCTCGTTCATGGACGTGTGGGACGCCATGTGCCTGACCATCATGAGCGCGGGCCATCGCCGCGGTGCCATGATGGCGACGCTGCGCTGCGATCACCCGGATATTGAGGCATTTATCGAGGCCAAGCGCGAGCCGGCGCGGTTGCGCATGTTCAACCTCTCGGTGCTGGTGACCGACCTGTTCATGCAGGCGGTCCGGGAGGATCGCTCCTGGGAGCTGGTGTTCGACGGCACGGTCTACAAGAGCATCTCCGCGCGCGAGTTGTGGGAGACGATCATGCGCTCGACCTACGCCTATGCCGAGCCGGGCGTGATCTTCATCGACCGCATCAACCGGCGCAACAATCTCTCCTATTGCGAGACCATCCAGGCGACGAATCCCTGCGGCGAGCAACCCCTGCCGCCCTACGGCGCCTGCCTGCTGGGCTCGATCAACCTCGCCCGCCTGGTGCGCGACCCCTTCGAGGAGAACGCGGCCCTCGACCTCGATGCGCTCGAGGCGCTGACCACGACCGCGGTGCGCATGCTCGACAACGCGATCGACGCCTCGAACTTTGCGCTCGAGGCCCAGCGCCGGGAAGCGCTGGCCAAGCGGCGGATCGGGCTTGGGGTGACCGGTCTGGGCGACGCGCTGATCCAGTGCCGGGTGCGCTACGGCAGCGCCGACGCGGTGCGCCTGTCCGACCAGTGGATGCGCCGCCTGAGCCGTGCGGCCTATCTCGCCTCGACCGCGCTGGCTGCCGAAAAAGGCGCCTTCCCGCTTTATGACATGGAGCCCTATCTCGCGGGCGAGACCATTCGAAATCTCGACGAGGACGTTCAAGCGGCAATCCGCAAGCACGGCATCCGAAACGCCCTGCTCACTTCGATCGCACCGACGGGCACCATCTCGCTGCTGGCCGACAACGTCTCCTCGGGGCTTGAACCGGTGTTCAGCTTCGAGCACACACGCAATGTCCTGATGCCCGACGGCACACGCCGGGCGGAGCAGGTGCAGGACGACGCCTTCCGCCTGTTCCGACGGCTCAAAGGCGAAACCGCGCCGCTGCCCGACTATTTTGTCGATGCCCAGTCACTGCAGCCCCACGACCACCTGGTAATGCAGTCGACAGTGCAAAAGCACGTCGATTCGTCGATCTCCAAGACCATCAATTGCCCGGAAGGAATTTCCTTCGAGAGCTTCAAGACCATCTATGTCGAGGCCTATGATTCGGGCTGCAAGGGCTGCACCACCTACCGGCCCAACGCGATCACCGGCGCCGTGCTCGAGACCGGCACAGGGGAGCAGACGCCCGCCCAGGGCGGCACCGTGCGCCCGCCCGAGAGCCAGACGGAATTGCCGCTCGACGCGCCGCCTGCGCGCCCGCGGGATGTCTTCGAGGCAGGCGGCGTGGTCTACATGACCCAACCCCTGAGCCGCCCCGAAGAGCTTGCAGGCACGACCTACAAGATCCGCTGGCCGGAATCCGACCACGCCATGTACATCACCATCAACGACGTGATCCAGGACGGCCGGCTGCGGCCCTTCGAGGTTTTCATCAACTCGAAGAACATGGAGCACTACGCCTGGACCGTCGCGTTGACCCGCATGATCAGCGCCGTGTTCCGGCGCGGCGGCGACGTTTCATTCGTCGTCGAGGAGCTCAAGGCGGTGTTCGACCCGCGCGGCGGCCAATGGGTCGGCGGGCGCTACGTGCCCTCCATTCTGGCCGCGATCGGCGAGGCGATCGAGCGCCACATGATCAATATCGGCTTCCTGCCGGCACCCGCGGTCAAAGCGGCGGAGCCCGCCATGGCGGCCGGTGAGAACGGGACGGAGATGGCAAACGGCACCAATCACATGCACGCCTGCCCGCGCTGCGGCCAGCGCAGCATGATCCACCAGGAAGGCTGCGACATGTGCATCTCGTGCACCTATTCGAAATGCGCGTGAGCGGCGGTGTGCGCTAGCGCCCGTCTCTAGCGACCGAGCGCGCGCAGCAACTCGTGCAGGCGGGCGTCTGGGATGCCGAGCTCGTCGAGATGGCGCACGGTGTTCTCGAGATACTCGACGCCCGTGCCGCCCACGCCGCGACCGTCGCGAAGCATCGGCAGAACGCGCGCCGGGGGCAGTTTGCCGGCATATTGCGGCCCCTTCCGGTCGACCACATAGCTCTCGGCAGACACCGGCCCCTCGGGCGTCATGACCCGCAGCGTACGACGCAAATAAACGTCGTAAATGTTCTCCCGGGCGTCGAGGGTGGCGAGCACGCTCCGGCCATCGGCGGCGGCGACACGAAACACCCGGCCCCGACACGCCCCACCGCGATCGAGCCCGAAGACCAAGCCGGGCCTCTCGACCGTACCCCGATAGTGAATCGAGTAGACACAGAACGCCCGGTGATAGCCGCGCAACAACGCGTGACGAACTTCGCGGTGGGCAAACCCCGGATTCCACATGATCGAACCGTAGGCGAAGACCCAGACATCGGCGGGTGGCGGCATAAGAGCTGCATTCCTCGGATCGCAGGGCATCTTCGGGCAACTTGCCGAAGCCGGGAGGAGTGTTTACCATTTTGCGGCCTCTTGGCGCGGTCGTCCATCCGCGCGGCACGCAGGTGGCGGGGGGAATGAAACGCAGAACCTGGGCTATTGCCGGGACCGTCAGCATCGTCGTGTTGCTGGGGGGCTACGCAATTTTCTGGCTGATCGCCGCCGGGGCCGTGGGCGAGCGGGTCGATGCGTGGGCCGATGAGCACCGGGCGGCAGGTTATGAAATCGCCTTTGCCGAGCGCACCGTGGGCGGCTTTCCCTTCCGCTTCGAGGTGCAGATCACCAAGCCCAACGTAACCAATGTGCCTGAAGGCTGGCACTGGGAGGCGGAACGCCTGACCCTGTCCGCCCGACCGTGGGCGCTGCGGCGCATCGGCGTCGCGTTTCCCGGCCGTCACGACATCAGCCTTTTTACGGGCGACGCCTGGTTCGATTTCACCTGCCTGATCAAAGAGGCGGCCGGCGAATTATCCGTGTTCGGCGACGGACAGGTGCGGGAATTCCACGGCGAGATCCGTGACCTCGCCTACACGCGTCCGGGGGTCGATTTTCCCGGCAGCCTGGCCGCGTTGTCGATCGATGGCCGGCGTTTCGACGACGCCGACCCGGACTACCGCACGCCCAGCGCAGAGCTGCGCCTTAGCGTCAGCCAGGCGCTGGTGCCCGAAGATGCGAGCTGGGTGCTGCACAAGCATCCCATCGACTTCGCGCTCATCGCCCAAGTGACCGGCCCCCTGCCCGATGGCGATGCCCCGGTCGCGTCGCTCACCCGCTGGCGCGACGCGGGCGGCGTAATCGAAGTTGGCCGCATGGGCCTGTTCTGGGGGCCGATCGAGGTCGAGACCACTGGCACCGTAACCGTCGACAGCTTGATGCGTCCGCTGGGCGCGTTCACTGCCGACATCATCGGCCATGGCGACATTATCGACCTGCTCGCCGCCAACGACTTCGTGCCGCTGGGCGAGGCGACCCTCTACAAGCTGGGCTTCACCCTGCTTGCGCGGCCCAAGGTTGAGGGCGGACCCCCGGTGCTCAGCGTGCCGATCACACTGCAGGACGGCGAACTCAAAATGGGTCCCGTGACGATCGACCGGATACCGCCCGTGGTTCCCTCGCCCGCCCCCGCGAGCGATACGGGGTCGTAGCACGCGGGCAATATTGCGCTAGGCCTGGCCGGCGTCGACCACACCCTTGCGAATTGCCCGGGTGCGGGTAAAGACTTCTTCGAGAAGCTCACCGTCGCCCCGGCGGATCGCCCGTTGCAGCGCGGTAAGATCCTCGGAGAATCGGCCCAGCATCTCGAGCACCGCCTCGCGGTTGTTCACGAAAATGTCGCGCCACATCACCGGATCGCTTGCCGCAATGCGGGTGAAGTCACGAAATCCGCCGGCAGCGTATTTGAACACTTCAGCCTTGGTCGTCGCCTCGAGGTCGGCCACCGTGTCGACGATGTTGTAGGCAATGAGGTGTGGCAGGTGAGAGGTAATGGCGAGCACCACATCGTGATGAGCCGCATCCATGACCTCGACCCTGGAGCCGGCAGCGCGCCAGAATTCCACAACCCGCTCAACCGCCGCCGGATCGGTGCCCTCGGGCGGCGTGAGGATGCACCAACGTCCCTCGAACAACTCGGCAAAGCCCGCTTCGGGACCGGAGTTTTCGGTGCCCGCGACCGGGTGGGCAGGTACGAAATGGACACTCTCGGGCAGGTGAGGTGCCACATCGCGGATCACCGCCATTTTGACCGAGCCCGCGTCACTGACGATTGCGCCCGGCGCCAAATGGGGAGCCATCGCTTCGGCGAGGCCGGCGTTGGCACCGACCGGTGCGCACAGGATGACCAGATCGGCGCCCTCGACGGCAGCGCCCGGGTCCGCCTCGGAACGCCCGGCGAGACCCAGTTCAAGCGCCTTCGCGCGGGTCTGCTCACTGCGCGCGCAGGCGACGACCTCGCGCACGAGGCCTTTGCTTTGGGCGACACGGGCGATGGACGAGCCAATCAGTCCAACGCCGATCAGAGCGAGCCGGTCGAACAGGGGATCAGTGGCCATCGGCGTGCTCCATGAAGGCGGCAAAGGCATCGGCCGCGGCGCGCATCTCCGGTTCGGTACCGATGGAGACCCGCAAGGTGTTGGACAGGCCGTAGCCCGAAACGTCGCGCACGATGATCCCGCGCGCCTGGAGAAAGGCATCGGCCGACGCGGCGTCGCACCCGGGCTCGTCCGGAAACAGGACGAGCACGAAGTTGCAAACGCTGGGCGGCACCTCGAATCCGAGCTCACGTAAACACTCGGAAAACCATTCGCGCCATGTGGCGTTGTGGCGGCGCGCGGCCTCAACCCAGTCGGTATCGTGCAGCGCCGCCAGCCCGGCCGCCTGGGCGGGGCCGGTGACGTTGAACGGCCCCCGAATGCGGTGCACGACGTCGATCACTGCCGCCGGGCCATAGGCCCAACCGAGCCGCAGCGCGGCCAGCCCGTGGATCTTGGAAAAGGTCCGGGTCATCACGACGTTTTCTCCGGCTTCGACGAGCTCGATCCCTACCGAGTAATCCGCAGCCTCGACGAACTCCGCGTAAGCCGCGTCGATGACGAGCAGGACGTCGCCGGGCAGGCCGCGATGGAGGCGTGCAAGTTCATCCGCCGCCAAGTATGTGCCGGTCGGGTTGTTCGGGTTGGCGAGGTAGACCAGCCGGGTGCGCGGAGTAAGCGCGCCCAGCAGCGCATCGACGTCGGCCACGCGCTCCCGCTCGGGCGCAACGACGGGCGTCGCGCCGACACTGAGCGCCGCGATCGGATACATGAGAAACCCGTGGGCGCTGTACAGCACCTCGTCGCCGGGCCCGGCATAGGCCCGGGCAAGCAGGTCGAGCAGCTCGTCGGACCCGCTGCCACAGACCAGACGCGCGGGATCGAGCCCATGGGCCTCGCCCAGCGCCACACGCAGCGCATCGGCGCCGCCGTCGGGGTAGCGATGAAGCCGCCCGGCCGCCTCCTGGTAGGCCTCGACCGCCCGGGGGCTCGGGCCCAGCGCGGATTCGTTCGACGCGAGCTTGATTGCGCGCTCGACGCCGACGAGCGTCGATTTGCCGCCGACATAGGGCGAAATTTCGAGAATACCGGGACAGGGAACCGGAGCGCTCATCACCCGGCCTCCAGCGGAGAAGCGAAAGCGCCGATTACGGTGAGCGCCGAAATGCCCTCGCCGGTGGTTGCGGCCAGTCGCGCATCGTCCGCCGCGACGAATCCCGCGACCTCGACGAGGGCTGCGGACACGACGCTATCGATCATTCGGGCCTCGAAGCCCGATGCCGAGAGCTGCTCGCACACGGCCTCGGTCGAGAGCTCGGTCGAGCAGGCGGCGACCAGCAGGGACATATCGTCGCCCGAGGGTTCGGGCTCGATCATCGCCAGGGCGTAGGCCGCGGGCCCGGCGTTCACGCCGTCCAGTACAGGCAGGCGCACGACAACGCGCGGTGCGGGCCGGTCGGCGAGGCGCTGCCACCAGTCCGCACCCATACCCAGCCGGGGTGTGGGCAGCACGCCGATGGTTGCGGCACCGGATTCCAGATCGTCGAGCACTGCCTGCGCATCAGGGCGCAACGCAAGGGGCGTGGCCGAGCCAAAATAATCGCGCACGCCGTCGCGGTAGAGCACAGCCTCGGTCTCGTCGCACGCGGGCGCCATAACCAGGGATTGCGGCGCTTCGATGCTCAACGTGCCGGAAATGATCTCGCGCCAGATACGCACCATCGCCTGGCTCGAAAACGCGCCGCCATGGCGCGCAAGCAAATGGCGCATGATGCGCGCTTCGCGCCCCGCCCGCATGAACGAGCGTGGTGCGCCGTCGCGGCGCTTTGCGGCACCGATTCGCTCAGCCAGCTCGGCACGGCGCATCAGAAGATCGTGAAGGGCGTCGTCGAGCCTGTCGATATCACGGCGCAGCGCGTCAATGGACTCGTCCGATGCGGCCATTTCAAGCGTTCTGCCAAGGTCGAAGGTCGGCTAGTCATAGTCCGGTAAAGGTCTAAAATCAAAGAAAACATTGACAGAACAGCGCCCGGACACCTAGCTATGGGCAGCATCCGACAACCCCGACCCCGAAACACGCAATGACCTCGCCCACCCGACCCGAAACCCATCTGACCGCGGGCGCCGAACGCGACCGCCTGCCGTTCCGCACCGTGGAGTTGGCAGCAACGGAGCCCTTGCAGCTCGACAGCGGCGCGACATTTGGCCCGTTCCGGATGGCGTACGAGAGCTACGGCACGCTGAACGAAGCCAAGAGCAATGCGATTTTGGTCTGCCATGCGCTGACCGGCGACCAGTTTCTGTGCGATCCGCCCGCTGAGATCACCAGCCGGCCCGGCTGGTGGACCACTATGGTCGGCCCCGGCAAACCGCTGGATACGGACCGCTATTTCGTCATCGCGTGCAACGTGCTGGGCGGCTGCATGGGCACAACCGGTCCGTCGGACGTCGACCCGGCAACGGGCCATGCCTGGGGGCCAAACTTCCCGGTCATCACGATCCGCGACATGGTGCGCGCGCAGGCGCTGTTGTTCGACGCGCTTGGTATCGATGAACTGTTCTGCGTAACGGGCGGCTCGATGGGCGGGATGCAGGTGCTCGAATGGATGGTGTGCTATCCCGAACGGGTGTTCTCGGCCGTGCCCATCGCGACCTCGGCGACCCATTCGGCCCAGAACATCGCGTTCAACGAGGTCGGCCGACAGGCAATCATGGCCGATCCGGACTGGCACGGAGGCGACTATGCGCGCCACGGCACGCGCCCGGTGCGTGGGCTGGCGGTCGCGCGCATGGCCGCCCATATCACCTATCTTTCGGAGACCGCGCTGCACCGAAAGTTCGGGCGCGCCCTGCAGGACCGCAGCGCGCTGACCTTCGGGTTCGACGCGGACTTCCAGGTCGAGAGCTATCTGCGCCATCAGGGCGCAATGTTTACGGACCGCTTCGATGCCAATTCCTACCTCTACATCACGCGAGCAATGGATTATTTCGACTTGCCCGCGGAGCATAGCGGCTCGCTGGTCGAAGCCTTCCGCAAGGTGAGCGCACGGGTGTGCGTGTTCTCGTTTACCAGCGACTGGCTTTACCCGACCGCGGAGAACCGCGAGATCGTGCGCGCGCTGAACGGTGTGGCGGCCAATGTGAGCTTCGCGGAAATCGAGACCGACAAGGGTCATGACGCCTTCCTGCTCGATGAACCCGAGTTTCTGCGCACCCTCGCGGGCTTCCTTCAGGGTGCGGCGCGCCACCGCGGCCTGACATGACCCCGAGCACGCCGGCGGCCGACGGGGCCACAATCCGGGTCGATCTCCAGCTGATTGCCGACATGGTAGCGCCGGGCGCCCGAGTGCTCGATCTGGGCTGCGGCGAAGGGACGTTGCTCGAATACCTGGTGACTGAAAAGGATGTGGATGGGCGCGGCATCGAATTGAGCCAAGCCGGGGTGAACGCCTGCGTCAGCCGCGGCCTCTCGGTGGTCCAGGGCGACGTCGATCTCGATCTCGGCGACTATCCCGACGATTCGTTCGACTATGTGATCCTCAGCCAGACCCTGCCCGCGGCACGCCGCCCGCGGAAATTGCTGCTTGAACTTTTACGCATAGGCAATTGCGCCATCGTGTCGTTCCCCAACATGGGTTACTGGCGCTCGCGCCTCTACCTGTTGTGGCACGGTTGCATGCCCGTCACCGGGGCATTGCCCAACCTGTGGTGGGACACACCGAACATCCACCTGTGCTCGATCCGCGACTTCCTTAATTTGAGCGGCGAGCTCGGCATCACCATCGAGCGAGCGCTTACGGTCAACAACCGGGGTCAAGTGAATCGCTTCAGGGGAGTCGGGCGGGTTGCTAATCTTATGGGCGAACAGGGCGTCTTTCTGCTCGGGCGCTCCTAGGTGGCGGGCTCGCGGCGACGCGGCGGTGGCGTCTCGTGCCACGAATCAAACGCATCGACCCCGGGAGCCGGAACATAAATCCGCCGGCGAACGGCCTCGCCCGCCCCCTCGGGCCGTGCGCCGTAAATCTGCTTGGTCGCCTCTAATAAAATCACCCCGGCGAAGGGCGAGCCCCAGCGGCGGCCCAATCGCTCCCACACCCCGGCGGTGCGCAGTAACATGGTCGAGCGGGCCGGCGGCAGAAAGAGCGCGGCGCCGGCCGGCCCCGGCGCAAACAGATTGTCGCGCAGCAACTCGCGCAGCTGATTGGGCGAATACGGACGGCCGGCACCAAACGGCGTGCGTTCGACCCGCGCCCACAGGCCGCGCCGGTTGGGCACAACACAAAGCAGGCGGCCGCCGTCGGCGAGAACGCGCCAGATTTCGCGCAGCATCGGGCGCACCGGCGCGCCGTGTTCGAGGCCATGGACGAGCAGGACACGGTCGAGCGCGCCGTCGGGCAGGGGCAGGTCGGCGTCGTCCGCGAGCGCGACCAGGCGCAGCCCGTCCGCCGGCCAGGGACGGACGCCGTGGGACGCGGGCATGAAGGCCACGACTCGCTCCGCCTCGCTCAGAAAGGGCGGCAAATAGGGCGTGGCATGGCCAATCCCGGCCAGGGTCAGGCCATGCAGGTCGGGCCAGACCTCGCGTACGGCGCGCCACACAATGCGCCGCGCCACATGACCGAGGCGACTGGCGTAGAAGGTTTCGCAATCGACGATATCTGGCCGCATGGGAACCAGTTTAGCATAGTCGCGAGGCCCGCTGGCCGTGGCACGGGCCGAATGTTAATCTCTCGGTGGCGGCTGGGCCGCAGCACCGTTTGGAGACCTGAACAATGAAATTGCACGCCTGGCCAACCTCGCCTTACGTCCGCAAGGTTCTCGCCGTAGCCATCGAAACCGGCTTGCGTGAGCAAATCGAGCTGATCCGAACCAATCCGGGCGATCCCGACAGCCCGATCGGGGAGGACAACCCGATCGGCAAGATCCCGACCCTGATCACCGACGAGGGCGATGCACTCTACGACAGCCGGGTGATCTGCGAGTATCTCGACGGCCTGCATGACGGGCCGAAAATGTTTCCTCCCGCCGGGCCCGAGCGCTGGCAGGCTTTGCGCTGGGCGGCGCTGGGCGACGGCATCCTCGACGCGGCGGTCCTGCGCATGTACGAGCGTCGCCGGCCCGAGGGCGAGCGTTCGCCGGACTGGGACGTGCGCCAGAAAGAGAAGGTGTTTCGCATTCTCGACCAGTTGGAAAAGAACGAGATGAAGACGTTCGGCAAAGGCATGAATATCGGGCTGATCACCATCGCTTGCGCGCTAGGCTATCTCGACTTCCGCTTTCCCGACGAGAAATGGCGGCTGCCGCGCCAGGGCGTAGGGATGTGGTTCTTCACCTTCGGCAAGCAGCCGCTGATGGCCGACACAGAGCCGGTGGAGGCCATTTAGACCCTCTTGAGGCGCTTAGCCCGGCCGGGCGGCGAGGATTTGCGCGTCGGTCTCGACCTGATAGCCGTCCGCCAGCCGGTTGGTTTGGTTGAACAGGCCGACCACCGACATCAGTTCGCCCAGCATCTCGTCGTCCATGCCGAGCTTGCGCGCTGCCAGCGTGTGCGAGTTGATGCAGTAGGTGCAGCGGTTGGTCGCGCTGACCGCGACGGCGATCATCTCCTTGGTCAGAGGATCAAGCCGGCCGGACGCCATAACCGCCTTGAGCGTCGTCCAGATGCGCTCGAGCTGGGGCGGATGGCTCGCCAGCGTCTTCCAGAAATTGGGCACGAACTCGATGCCCTTCACGGTCATGATGTCGTCATAGACCGCCTTGACGGTTGCGCTCGCCTCGTCGTACTCGACCATCCGAACCGTCGGCATGGGCCTCTCCTTTCGCAGGCGGCGGGCAAGTCTTGCCCGCCCGGTTCTCAATACATGTGGTGGCCGCCGTTGATCGACAGGGTCGAGCCGTTGACGAAGCCGGCTTCGTCGGCAACCAGGAACAGCACGCCGCGCGCGATATCCTCGGGCTTGCCGAGCCGGCCGACCGGGATCTTGGCGATGATCTTCTGCAGCACCTCTTCGGGCACGGCGCGCACCATGTCGGTATCCACATAGCCCGGCGCGATCGCGTTGGCGGTGATGCCCTTGGCAGCGCCTTCCTGGGCCAGCGCCTTGGTGAAGCCGTGGATGCCCGACTTTGCCGCCGCATAGTTGACCTGACCGTACTGGCCCGCCTGGCCGTTGATCGAGCCGACATTGACGACGCGTCCAAAGCCGCGTTCGCGCATGCCGGGCATAACCTGGCGGCACATATTAAAGCAGGACGAGAGATCGGTCTGGAGGACCGTGTTCCACTGCTCGAAGGTCATTTTGTGGATAGTCGCGTCGCGGGTGATGCCCGCGTTGTTGACCAGCACGTCGACCGGTCCGAGATCGGCCTCGACGCGCGCAACACCCTCGGTGCAAGCATCGAAATTGCCCACGTCCCACTTGTAAACGGCGACGCCGGATTGGGCGGCGAACGCCTGGGCGGTGTCGTCGCTCGCATGGTAGATCGCCGCGACCTCATAGTCCGCGTCCCTCAACACCACCGAGACGGCGGCACCGATGCCGCGGGTCCCGCCTGTTACAATCGCCACTCGTCCCATCTCATTCCTCACTTCATGCTGCTGAAATAACGATCGCCCGCACCGCTGTCGGCAGCGACGGGGCGAGTTGCGAGTCGGGTTATGCGCAAGACAGCAGCGAAACTCAAGCTTTCGTTGGGGGTTTTTTTCTGCGCGGCGGACGCGCCGGGCGGAGGGGTGCGAACCAGTCGGCCAGAAGTGACCAGACAGCGCCTTGCGCCTTGGAGCTGACCACCATGCCGATATGGCCGAAAGGAACGCTGTGCACGGTCGCGCCCGGGATCGCGTCGGCGAGCGCCTTGGCGCCGGACGGCGGCACGATGCGATCCTGCTCTGGCAGGACGAGCAAAGTCGGACGATCGAGCCTGGCGGGTTCGACGGGCGCATCGTCGATCAACCAGCGGCCCCGCGCGGGCTTGTTCTCGACATACCAGCCGAACAGAAACTCGCGCGCGACCGGTCCGGCCAATGCAATACCATCGTTGACCCAATCCTCCAGCGCGACAAAATTCTCGGCCGCGGGCGAGGCCGGGTCGACGGCCGCAAAGGCACGGAACTTGGTCGGCACGAGGGCGGGGTCGAGGCCCGCGATCAGGCACTGGATCCAGTCGACGGGCAATTCGCCCGCGCTTTCGATGACCAGCGCGAGCGGGCCGGCAGCCGCCGCCAGAGCCTGGACCTGCGCTGACGGATTGGCATGGTAGTCCCACGGCGTTGCGAGCAAGGCGACGCGCTCGATCGCATCCGGTCGGCGCAGAGCGAGCGCCAGGGCAAGCTGGCCGCCCATGCAGTAGCCGGCGAGGCCGAGCGGGCCACCCGTGGCAGCGAGCGCGGCGTCGAGCGCACCCTCGAGGCGGCGGGTGACATAGTCGGTAAAGGAGAAGCCGCGCTCGGCCTCGCCCGGCGCGCCCCATTCGAGCAGCATTGGGCGCAGGCCAGCCGCTGCGAGGTGACGAAGCAGACTGCGCCGCGCGGACAGGTCGAGCACGTAGCCCCGATTGACCAGCGAGGGAACGAACAACACCGGGCGGGCGGACGCGCCGGCGTCCGCGAAGGCGCCGTAGTCGTACAGCCGGCTCGAGCCTTCGGACCAGAGCAGCGGCGGCTCGTCGAGGGCACGGCGGTAGGGGTGAGCGCGATAGGCCTCAACGCCTGCAAGCATGGCCTCGATGCGGCCGCCCGCTTCGGCGACGAGCGCGGCGTGAAGCGCGTCAGGCGCCGCGCTTTCGAGCGCGGGAGCGAGCGCCCTCGCTGCCTTTTCGAGCTCCGGTTTCCAGGGCATCGAGCCGTGCCTCGCAATCGGCAAGGCGGCGGACGATGTCAGCCAGATCATCGTCGCGCAGGCGAGGTGAAGCGCCAGCGGCCGGGGCCCCGTGCGCGGCGGCAGGGTCGGATCGGTCATCGTCATGGCCTTGGCGTACTCCGGCGATCCAGGGAACCAGCGCCGCAGCAAGGCCGGGCTCGGTGACCAGCGCCGAGGCCTGGCGCTCCCAAAGGTCGAGGAAGCGGCGAGCAAGCGCATCGAGGTCCGGCGGCGGCATGAGCCGCAGTATAGGCGCGCACACGGTTCGTGGCCACGGTCGGCAACCGGTTGGGACGGATTATCTGGCGCTGCAACATCGGATTTGCGCGTTGCAGCATTTCCTGCCAGAATTTAAGCCCTTACGGGAAGGATGCGGCGACATGAACCAATCCTCCGAACCGACCGGCAAGCCGATTACCATCAAGAAATACGCCAACCGGCGGCTCTAC
Organism: Alphaproteobacteria bacterium; assembly: GCA_965249645.1. Classification (GTDB taxonomy): domain Bacteria; phylum Pseudomonadota; class Alphaproteobacteria; order UBA828; family JAPUJA01; genus CAVOEB01. The sequence goes on along the minus strand of CBDFML010000011.1, from coordinate 466,334 downwards.
AACACAGCGACGAGCAGCTACGTGACGCTCGACCATCTGTGCCAGATGGTCAAGGACGGCGTGGAATTTCAGGTATTCGACGCCAAGACCGGCGAAGAGATCACTCGCGCGGTACTGACGCAGATTATCGTCGAGGAGGAAGCGAAGGGTCAGAACCTGCTGCCGATCAGCTTCCTGCGCCAAGTCATTCGCTTCTACGACGACAGCCTGCAGGCATTTTTGCCGCGCTATCTTGAAATCAGCATGGATAACTTCACGCGCAATCAGCAACAGATGCGGGGCGCAGTGGAGGAAGCTTTCGGCGGCCTCTTTCCATTCAATCAGTTCGAAGAAATGGGTCGCCAGAACCTGGCGTTAATCCAGGATGCCTTCAACATGTTCGGGCCCAACGGGTCGACCGCAGGCTCGGGCAGCGCGGCACAACCGGAGGCGAACGAGACGCCCGGCAGGGGCGAGGCGTCCCGCGATGGGGCGGCGGAAGACGATATCGAGGATCTCAAGACGCGGCTGGATGCCATGCAGCGTCGGCTGGACGAGATCGCGCGCAAGGACCGCGCAACGGACTGACCGCCGGGCCGCACCACCGCACAAAAATTCTGATTTCGCGCTAGGAGGCGACGGGGATTCCCGCCCGGCCCGGAAGCGGCAGGGCCATAACGTTGCCGCCCGGATGGGTGAGCCACGGCCGCTCGATCGACGGCCGGCCGAAATGCCAACCCTGCAGGAAGTGGACGCCGTGGCCGACCAGCAGGTTGGCGGCTTCCTGATTCTCGACGCATTCCGCCACGGTCTGCAAGCCGAGGCCATCCGCGAAGGATTGCAAGGTGCGCACGAAGAGGCGGGAATCGGCGCGCTCGACCAGGGACTGGACGAAGGAGCCGTCGATTTTGACGACATCGACCGACATTTCCTGGAGATGGCGGAAAGAGGTGTAGCCGGCGCCGAAATCGTCGAGCGCGACGCGGCATCCCAGGTCACGCACCGTGGAGACGAAGCGTGCCGCCTCCTTGACGTCTTCGAGCACCGCCGTTTCGGTAATTTCGATCAGCAGCCGCGTGGCGACGTCGCGGCGATCCTTGAGCAGGTTGGTGAACAGCCGCAACCACGCCGGATCGGTGGTCGAGAGCACGGACATATTTAGTGCGAGATTGACCCCTGGGTGCTCGATCAGCTCCTGGACCACCATCTCGAGCACGCGCCGATCGATCGGGCGGGCGAGACCCATTTGCTCGACGATGGGCAGAAACATGCCCGCCGAGATCATCTCGCCGTTTTCGTTGGTCAGCCGCAGCAGGCATTCATAGAAGGCGGGCTCGCTGGTCGCAGCGTCGACGATCGGCTGGAAGGCGAGGTCGAGCTTATTCTTCTTGAGCGCGGTCTGGACTGTCTCGGCGGTCTGGATATGGACCCGCAGATCGCGCGATTCTTCTTCCGACAGGTTGTAAATCGAGAAGCAGTTGTGCCCCGCACGGCGTGATTGTTCGAGAGCGACCTCTGCCTTGGCCATCGCGTCATAGGCCTCGCGCACGGTGTCGGGGTGGGTCACGATGCCGATGGAAACGGTGAGCGGCGGATGAGCCTGGCCGCCTTCCCAGGCGCTCTGCTGCACCCCGTTCAGAATTTTCTCGGCGATGCTTGCGACGTTGGTCGACGAAGAGCCGTTCAGCACGACGCCGAATTGGTCGTTGCCGACCCGGCCGATCACGTCGCTCGCGCGCAGGCACTGATCGAGCGCCCGGCTGGTGGCCACGATTGCGCGGTCGGCGACATCGTGGCCGTGGGTGTAGTTGATCGGGGTCAGATTGTCGATCGCGACCAGCAGATAGGCGCCGGGCACGTCGTAGCGTCCGCTGTAGGCCAGCGCGCTCTGCAACGCCTCGCGCAGCCGGGCACGGTTGTACTGGCCGGTTAGCTCGTCGTAATTGACCAGGCGAACCAGACGAATTTCGCTTTGCTTGCGCAGGCCGATGCTGCGCACCGTGCCGATGACGCGCACGGGCTCGCTGTGGCAATCGAACTCGGGCATGCCGCGATCATGGACCCAGGCGTACTCGCCATCCTTGCGCTGCACCCGATATTCGCATTCGAAGCGGCGCTGAGTGCGCAGGTGGTCTTTCTCGAGATCGGCCAGGACCGCGCGATCCTCACGGTGCAGCCGGGCGAAATAGGTGGCGCGGTGCGCGACGTCCTCGAGATCGGCGATGCCCAACACGTCTCGGGCGTTGTCCGACCAGGTGATGCAGCCGCTGGCGACGTCCCAGTCGTACACGGCATCGCCCGACGCGGCGATCGCGAAACGAAGGCGCTCCAACTCTTGTTCGGGACCGTGCATCGAGTAGATCCTTACCTGGCTCCCTGTAATCCCGTTTTCACCGATTCCAATCCGACCACGCCGACGGTCGAAAAATACGGCTGAACGGATGTCGCCCAAGGGCAACACCCCACTAATAGTTTTAGCGAGTTAAAAAAGGCTGAAGGCAAGGCAGAGCGCGCGCTTCACGCTTGCCCCGCCGCGCCGCGAAAGGGCAAGTGGTTAACGGCCGAAGGCCCTCTCAAACAAGGGGTTAGGCGATCTCGTCGAGTACATCGGCGAGGATTCCAAAAACTTCGTCGATTTGCGCTTTCGAAATGATCAGAGGCGGAGACAGAGCGATGGTGTCGCCCGTGGTGCGGACGAGCAACCCCTTATCGAAGGCGCGGGCGAAGCCATCGAGAGCCCGCGCGGTGGGCTTGCCGGCCACGGGTTCGAGTTCGATGGCCCCGATCAGGCCGATGTTTCGCAAATCGACGACGTGGGGCTTGTCCTTGAGGCTATGGAGCCCATCGGCCCAGTAATCGGACAGCTCGCCGGCGCGGGTGAACAGGCCTTCGTCCTCGTAGATATCGAGCGCAGCAAGCGCCGCGGCGCAAGCCAGCGGGTGGCCCGAATAGGTGTAGCCGTGGAACAGCTCGATCGCACCCTCGGGCGACGAATTGACAATGGTGTCGTAGACGTGCTGGCGGGCATAAACCGCACCCATCGGTACCGTGCCGCTGGTCAGCCCCTTGGCCGAGGTAGCGAGGTCGGGCAGAACATTGAAATACTCCGACGCAAAGGGCGCGCCGAGGCGGCCGAACCCTGTAATCACCTCGTCGAAGATCAGCAGGATGCCGTGCCTGTCGCAAATCTCGCGCAGCCGGTCGAGATAGCCGACCGGGGGTACCAGTACACCGGTCGAACAGGCGACGGGCTCGACGATCACCGCGGCGATGGTGGAAGCATCGTGCAAATTGACCAGGCCCTCGAGCGCGTCGGCAAGGTGCGCACCCCATTCCGGCTGGCCGCGACTGAACGCCATCTCGTCGCGGTTGTAGGTGTGGGGCAAGTGGTCGACGCCGGGCAACAGCGTTCCCCAATGCTTGCGGTTGGCGACCATGCCGCCCACCGAAGTACCGCCAAAACCGACGCCGTGATAGCCGCGCACCCGTCCGATCAGGCGCTGGCGGTGGGCGTCGCCCCGGGCGCGGTGGTAGGCCAGCGCCATCTTGAGCGCGGTATCCACCGATTCCGAGCCGGAATTGGTATAGAACACGTAGTCGATATCGCCAGGCAGAAGCATAGCCAGCCTCGAGGCAAGCTCGAAATTTTTCGGGTGGCCCATCTGGAAGGCGGGCGCATAGTCCATCTCCGCCGCCTGGGCCTGAATCGCCTCGACGATGCGGTCGCGGCAATGGCCCGCGTTGGTGCACCACATCCCGGACATGCCGTCGAGCACCTGGCGCCCATCGGGGGTGGTGTAGTGCATGTCCTTGGCCCCGACGAACAGGCGCGGGGCCGCCTTGAAGGCACGATTCGCCATAAACGGCATCCAGTAGGATTCGAGGTCGTTGCGGTCGATCTGGAGCGGCGTCACGCTGGACATTACTAAAATCCCTCTTCAAATAGAGATGATCTGGAGGCGCAGATTACCAGAAGAAGCGGCCCGCGCAATCGGTTTGACTCATGGGCATCGCACAGAAAATCACGCTATTTCATGTATATCGATGGTTAATAAGTAATGTGGTTAATAAACATTGTTAATTTTTGTAAATAAATCCGCGATTTATTTGCAATTTGAATTAAATTGACGTATAAATTTTCTCCTTGGAGAGATCCTGTGGTTGCGATGCCGCAGGGAAAAACAATCAGGACGAATTGATCGACATGATCTCGATCGCTTCGACATTACCTTCCGCGATTACCACCCCGTCCAGCCCGGTGCCGGGCGGGGCGGCCGACGCACCCCGGCAGAGCACGCCAGTGCAGCCGATTGCGCCGCCCTCCGCGATTTCGGGGCGAGCCGAAGGCCAGCCCCGCAGCCGTGCCGCGGAGCGGCCGTTTCGTGAGCTTGCCCGCTACGTTCCGGAGATGGAGAACCCGACCGACGAGAAGCAGGGCCGAGCGCGGGCACAGGCCGGAGCGGTCATCCAGAGCTTTTCCGTCCCCTTTATGACCCAGCTGATCTCCCAGTCGATCCGGGGCCTCGACTACCCCATTTTCGACGCCACCCACGAACAGGGCTTCGCCGCCTATCAGGCGGCGAGTGAGCGCGGCACTACCTATCTTTACGGTCTGCTCGACCCCCTCGACGTCGCTGCCTGATCCTACCGACACTACTACCGGTCGAAGATATTTGACCTGGTTTGCCGGGCAGCCCACACTTTGCCTGATCGACAGGTGCGCACCGGATGGCCCGCCCTGGTCACGGGAGGCCAAGGCGCGTGATCCGACAAAGCGCGCGATCCGACTGGGGTAAGGCCGTGACACAGCCAGACACCGTGCGTGCGCTGATCGCACAAGCCGCGGCCGCAAACAGTTCGCACGCTGCTCTCGCCATGCCGCAGACGACGCCCATCGCCTATGGCGAGCTCGGCGAACTCATCGAGGAGACCGGAGGCGCACTGCGCCGGGCGGGTTACGGTCCCACGGCACGCTTCGCCGTCGTCATGCCAAACGGTGCGCCGCTTGCCGCCACGGTTTTCGCGTTTGCCGCAAACGCCGCCGTCGCACCGCTCAACCCCGGCTACCGCGCCGAAGAGCTTGAATTCTATCTTTCAGATTTGCAGGCCGACGCCCTGATCCTGGCCGAGGGCGACGCCGGGCCTGCCGGTCCGGTAGCCGCCGCACTCGATATTCCGGTAGCAACGCTCAAGGCCGAGTCAAGCCGTCCCGGCGGCTTCGAGCTCGACCTGCCGACGATAGGCGCACCCGCCCCAGACGCCGCACCGTCACCAGACGACACGGCGCTTTTGTTGCACACCTCGGGCACCACCTCGCAGCCCAAGCTGGTGCCGCTGAGCGGCGCCAACCTGTGCGCATCGGCCCACAACATCGCAACAGTGTTGAAACTTGAACCCGAGGATCGCTGTCTCAGTATCATGCCGCTGTTTCATATTCACGGGCTGATCGCCGCGGTCCTTGCCTCGTTTGCCGCCGGCAGCACGGTCGTCTGCAGCCCCGGGTTCAACGCGCTCAAGCTGTTCGGCTGGATGGCCGAGGCAAAGCCCAGCTGGATTACCGCCGTACCGACCATGCACCAGGCGATGCTTGCCCGTGCGGCACGCAACCGGGAGACGATCGCGGCAACCAAATTGCGGTTTCTGCGCTCGTCGTCGGCGGCCCTGCCCGCCCCCGTGATGGCCGAACTCGAATCCGTCTTCGATGCGCCGGTCATCGAAGCCTACGGCATGACCGAAGCGGCCCACCAGATGGCGAGCAATCCAATCCCCCCGGGCAAGCGCAAGCCGGGCAGCGTGGGGCGTGCCGCAGGACCGGAGATCGCCATTCTAACCGAGACCGGCACCCTCCTGACCGCAGGCGAGGTCGGCGAAGTGGCGATCCGCGGCACTAACGTGACCCGCGGCTACGAGCACAACGCGGACGCCAACGCCGCGGCATTTACCGGCGACTGGTTCCGCACCGGCGATCTCGGCCGGCTCGACACCGACGGCTACCTGACCCTGACCGGACGGCTCAAGGAAATCATTAACCGGGGCGGCGAGAAGATTTCGCCGCGCGAGGTCGACGACGCCCTGGCCCAGCATCCGGCGGTCGGCCAGGCCGTTACCTTTGCGGTCGATCATGATTCGCTCGGCCAGGACGTCGCGGCGGCCGTGGTGCTGCGTGAAGGGGCAGAAGCCCAGCCCGCGGAACTCCGCGCCTTTCTTGCCGACCGCCTCGCGGACTTCAAAGTCCCGCGCCGTATCCTTATCCTGGACAGCATTCCCACCGGCGTAACGGGAAAACTTCAGCGCATCGGCCTCGCCGAGCAGTTAGGATTGGAACCATGAATCCCCATCGAATCCGCAAGCTGCTCGTTGCCAACCGCAGCGAAATCGCGATCCGCATCTTTCGGGCCGCGACGGAACTCGGCATCCGCACGGTTGCGGTCTACGCCCACGACGACCGCTTTGCACTGCATCGCTTCAAGGCCGACGAGGCCTACGAGGTGGGCTCGGACCGCGAGCCGATCCAGGCCTATCTGGACGTCGACGAGATGATCCGGGTGGCCAAGCAGGCGGGCGCCAACGCGATCCATCCCGGTTATGGCTTCCTGTCGGAAAACCCGGATTTTGCCGAGGCCTGCGGGGAGGCGGAGCTGATCTTCATCGGCCCGCCGCCCAACATCCTGCGCCGGCTGGGCGACAAGGTCGAGGCACGGGCCCTGGCGCAACAAGCCGAGGTGCCGGTGCTGCCCGCGAGCGGCACGGTGCCCGCGGACGAGATCGACGCCGCGGCACTGGCCGAGACCATCGGCTATCCGATCATGATCAAGGCGAGCTGGGGCGGCGGCGGGCGCGGCATGCGGATCGTGCGCGAGCCGAGCGATCTGGCAGGCGAACTTGATGCCGCGCGGCGCGAATCCCGCGCGGCGTTCGGGCGCGACGAGGTGTTTTTCGAAAAACTGGTTGTCCGGGCGCGCCATGTGGAAGTGCAAATCCTGGGCGACGCGACGGGCGAGGTGGTTCACCTGTTCGAGCGCGACTGCTCGATCCAGCGGCGTCACCAGAAAGTGATTGAAACCGCCCCAGCCACGGCGCTGCCCGATGCAGCGCGCGAGGCGCTGTGGGATGCGGCGGTGCGCCTGACCCGGACGGCGGGATACCGAAACGCAGGCACCGTGGAGTTCCTGATCGACGACGAGACCAACAATTTTAATTTCATCGAGGTCAACCCGCGCATCCAGGTCGAGCACACGGTGACCGAGGTGATCACCGGGATCGATCTGGTCAAGGCGCAAATCCGCATTGCGGAAGGCGGCAGCATCGGCGACGGCGTTACCGGTGTCCCGCGCCAGGCGGACATCGCCTGCAAGGGCTACGCCATCCAATGCCGGGTGACAACAGAAGATCCCGAAAACCAGTTCATCCCGGACTACGGCCGGATCACCGCCTATCGCGGCGCCACCGGCTTTGGCATCAGGCTCGACGGCGGCACGGCGTTCTCGGGCGCGCTGATCACGGCGCATTTCGATTCGCTGCTCGAGAAGGTCACGGCCTGGGCTCCGTCGCGGGGCGAAGCGATCGCCCGGATGGACCGGGCCTTACGGGAATTCCGTATCCGGGGTCTGAAAACGAACCTACCGTTTCTCGAATCCGTCATCGGCCATGAAAAATTCAAGGTCGACGAGATCACCACCCGCTTTATCGACGAAACACCGGAGCTGTTCCATTTTCCGCCGCGCCGAGATCGGGTAACGCGGCTTCTCACCTTCCTGGGTGAGGTGCTGGTCAACGGCAATCCGGAAGTCGCCGGCCATGAGAGGCCCGAGCGCATCGTAATCGCCGAGCCCCCCACGGTGACCGCCATCGAGGGCCGGGGCAGCCGTGACTTATTTCGCGAGCTGGGCGCCGAAAAATTCACCGGCTGGATTCGCGAGCAGGATCGCTTGCTGCTGACGGATACCACATTTCGCGACGCACACCAGTCTCTGCTCGCGACCCGGGTACGGAGCTACGACCTGCTGCGCTCGGCGGATGCCTACGAGAACGGACTGAAGGACCTGTTTTCGATGGAGGTGTGGGGCGGCGCGACATTCGATGTCGCCATGCGCTTCCTCAAGGAAGACCCCTGGGAGCGGCTGGCGGATTTGCGCGAAAAGATACCCAGCGTCCTGTTTCAGATGTTGCTGCGCGGCTCGAACGCGGTGGGCTACACCAACTATCCGGACAACGTGGTGCGCTTATTCATCGCCCAGGCGGCAGAGGCGGGGATCGACCTGTTCCGGGTCTTCGATTCGCTCAACTGGGTGGAGAACATGCGGGTTGCAATCGATGCGGTGCGCGAGTCGGGCATGCTGTGCGAGGCGGCGATCTGCTACACCGGCGACATCACCGACCCGACGCGCGACAAATACGACCTGCGCTATTACGTCGACCTCGCCAAGCACCTAGAAGGCGCCGGCGCGCAAATTCTCGCGATCAAGGACATGGCCGGGCTGTGCAAGCCCGAGGCGGCGCGCCGCCTGGTCGGCGCACTGCGTGACGAGATCGGGTTGCCGATCCATTTCCACACCCAAGACACGAGCGGTATTTCGGCGTCGAGCGTGCTGAGCGCAGCGGACGCGGGCGTCGATATCGTCGACGCGGCCATGGGCCCACTTTCGGGTCTGACCTCGCAGCCAAACCTGGGCTCGATCGTCGAGGCCCTGCGCGGCACGCCCCGCGATTCCGGGTTGCCCCGCGAGCCCATCGCGCGGATCGAGCATTACTGGGAGCTCGCGCGCCGCTATTACGGACCCTTCGAAAGCGACATGCGCGCGGGCACGGCGGACGTCTACGGCAACGAAATCCCGGGCGGACAATACACCAACCTGCAACAGCAGGCGCGCGCCATGGGCCTCGAAGGCCAATGGCGGGACGTGATCCGCGCCTACGCCGAGGTCAACCGGATGTTCGGCGACATCATCAAAGTGACGCCGAGCTCGAAGGTCGTGGGCGACATGGCGTTGTTCATGGTCTCGCACAAGCTGACACCTGCGCAGGTTCTCGACCCGGCGCACGATGTTGCCTTTCCCGACTCGGTCGTAGCGTTGTTTCGCGGTGATCTCGGTCAGCCGCCCGGGGGCTTTCCCGACGCCTTGCGGAAGAAGGTGCTTCGGGGTACGGCACCGATGAACCAGCGGCCCGGAGCACGGCTCGCGCCCGCCGATCTGGAAGCGACGCGCGAGGAGCTCGCCCACAAACTGTGCCGCGAGGTCAGCGACCACGACCTGGCGAGCTATCTTATGTATCCCCAGGTCTTTTTCGACTATGCGGCGCATCGGCGGCGTTTTTCGGACGTCGGTCTGCTCTCCACATCGATATTTTTCTACGGCCCGCGCAGCGGTGAGGAATTCAACATCGACATCGCACGGGGCCGCCGCCTGATCGTGCGCTATCTGGCACTGGGCGAGTCGGACGTACGGGGCAGGCGGACGTTGTTTTTCGAAGTCAACGGCCAGCCGCGCACCGTCAGCGTCGCAGACGCCAAGCTGGGCGGCAGCATCGAAAGTCGCCGCAAGGTGACGGACGGTGCGGCGGGCGAGGTCGGCGCGCCGATGCAGGGCAGGGTGGTCAGCGTCGCCGTCGAGGCCGGCCAGAACGTCTCGCCGGACGATCCGCTGGTCGTCATCGAGGCGATGAAGATGGAATCCACGGTCTATGTCGAGAAGGCTGGGACGGTCACGGAGGTGCTGGTTGAACCGGGCACGGAAATCGAGGCCAAGGACCTGCTGGTGGTCGTCGACGGTGACGCCACGGCAGACGGCGCATCATGAAGCTCGCCATCATCGGCGCGGGCGCGATCGGCGGGCTGATCGGCGCTGGGCTGTTCGAAGCCGGCCACGAGGTCAGCCTGATCGCCCGCGGCGACCACCTGAGCGCGATCCGCGAACACGGGTTGGGCCTGATCGAGAACGGGGTCACCCGGCGCCTTACGATTCCCGCGACCGACGACGCGGCCGCGCTCGGCCCGCAGGATGGAGTTATTCTCGCGATCAAGGCCACCGCCGTCTCGGACGTCTGCGAGGCGATGCAACCGCTTTTGGGTCCGGAAACGTTCGTGGTTACGGCCCAGAACGGCGTGCCCTGGTGGTACTTTTATAAATCCGGTGGGCCGTGGGAGGGGCACAGACTCGCCTCGGTCGACCCACAGGGGCGGTTGTGGGACCGGATCGGACCGGAACGTGCGATCGGCAGCGTGCTCTACCCCGCCGTCGCGATTGCGGCGCCCGGGCTGATCGACGTCTACACTCACAAATCGGGCAACCGAATGCCCATTGGCGAGCCCGACGGCAGCCGCTCGCCGCGCATCCTGGCGCTCCACGAGGCGCTCAAAGGTGCCGGTTTCAAGGCACCGGTGCGTCCGCATATCCGCACCGACATCTGGGTCAAGCTGTGGGGAAACCTCACATTCAACCCCTTAAGCGCGCTGACCGGCTCCACGCTCGACGAGTTTCTGGCCGACCCGGACTGCCGGGCTGTCGCCGAGGCGATGATGCGCGAAGGCGAGGCGGTGGCGAATGCGCTCGGTGTCGCCATGCCGATTCCCATGACCAAGCGCGTCGCCGGCGCAGAAGGCATCGGAGCGTTCAAGACTTCGATGCTCCAGGACCTCGAGTCAGGCCGCCCGATGGAGCTCGACGCGCTGGTCGGCGCCGTGGCTGAGCTGGGCCGGCTGACGGGCACGGAAACGCCGCTGATCGACATGGTCTTCGCGCTCGCGCGCCGGCGCGCTATCGAGGCTGGCTGCTACCCCGCATGAGCGGGCTCAAACGCCCGCTCAGGGCAATTTCGCGGCAATTACATCGACCTCGACAAGCAGCTTTTCGTCCGCCAGCTCGACGATGACGCCGGTCATGGGCGGCTTGAGATCGCCGATGAACTCGCGCCGCACCCCCGCGTAGGCGGGAAAGTCACCGCGCCGGGCGAGGTAGCTCGTGACCTTGACGATATCCTCCAGCGCAAAGCCGCCGGTTTCCAGCACCGTCTGGATGTTTTCCCAGACCTGGCGGCTCTGCGCCTCGATACCGTCGAGGATGGTCGCGTCCCGTGTTTCGCCGATCTGGCCGGCGACGAACATCAACGACGCACCCGGTGGAATCACCAGTCCGTGGCTGTAGTTGCCGCCGTAAGGTTCCATGATGCTGTCGGGGTTGAAACGATCGAACATGGCTGTCTCCCTGTTATGAAGTGCACACTCAATAACCCAGCGCGCAGCCGTCCTTGCGGGGATCGGAGCCGCCGATAAGAACACCGGTCTGCCAGTCTATGCGAATGACCTGTCCGCCGCCCAGAGGTTCGTCGGCAGGCACCACCCGGTGACCCAGCTCGGCGAGCGCCCGAGCGGTAGCGTCGGGCACACCCTGCTCGAGTTCGTAAGCCTCTTCGGTGCAGAAGCCGCGGGCAAGATCAAGCGCGGCTTGGGGGTTCAAACCGTAATCGATCAGGTTGGTCAGCAGGTGGACGTTGCCCTCAGGCTGAAAATGTCCGCCCATGACCCCGAAGGGCATGACCGTTCGAGCGCCCTCGATCAGCATGCCGGGAATAATCGTATGGAGCGGCCGCTTTCCCGGCGCGAGCCGGTTTGGGTGGCCGGGCGCAAGGGAAAAACCCGCGCCCCGGTTGTGCAGCATGACCCCCGATCCGGGCGCTAGGATGCCGCTGCCGAAACTATGAAACAGGCTGTTGATGAAGGACACGGCGTTGCGCTCGGCATCGACGGCGCAAAGATAGACCGTATCCGCCGGACGGACCGCACCAGCCGGTGGCAGGGTCGCGAGCCGGCGCTCGGGCGCGATCAGGGCGCGCAGGCCGGCAGCGTAGTGCTCGCTCAGGAGATCGGTCACGGGAACGGATTGCGCATCGGGATCGGCGATCAGTGCGTTGCGGTCGCGATAGGCAAGACGCGCCGCCTCGCCCTCGAGGTGAAACCGCTCGGGTCCCAGCGGATCGAGAACGGACAGATCGAAGCCCGCCAACAGGTTGAGCATCATGAGGACAACCAGTCCCTGACCGTTGGGAGGGCATTCGACGATCTCGTAGCCACGATAAGCGGTGCGCACCGGTTCGACATAGGAACCGGCGGCGATGGCGAAATCTTCTTGTGTGTGCACGCCGCCCTCGGCGGTGAGCGCTGCAACCATGTCGGCGGCCACCGGCCCGTCGTAGAATTCGCTGCGTCCATGGCTCGCGATGCGGCGAAGGGTTTGCGCCAGAGCGGGTTGGCGGTGGCGCGCACCCGGCGCGGGAGCCTGACCGTCGGGCAGAAAGAGCGCTGCGCTGGCGGCACGCCGGGCGAGCTTGTCGCGGCTACGCGCCCAGTCGTAGGCGACGCGGGGATGGACGGGCGCGCCCTCTTCGGCCAGGGCGATAGCGGGCGCAAGCAGCCGGTCGAGCCCCAGCCGACCATGATCGGCGGCGAGCCGGGCCCAGGCGTCGACCGCGCCGGGCACGGTCACCGCATGGGGGCTTTCCAGATCGATCGTCTCATGGCCGGCGGCGCATAACGCATCCGCATCGGCTGCGCCGGGCGCACGCCCCGAACCGTTATAAGCCAGAACGTCCGCTCCGCCCTTCGGGCTGAAGAGGCAAAACACATCGCCGCCGATGCCCGTCGACTGGGGCTCGACCACGGCCAGTACGGCCGCCGCCGCAACGGCCGCATCCATCGCGTTGCCGCCGGCCCGCAGAACGTCGAGACCGACCAAGCTGGCCGCTGGATGCGACGTGGCCACCATGCCCTCGGTGCCGAAGGTGGGCGAGCGACCACCCGCTTGAAAATCGCGCATCAATCCTGATCCCTTCGTTATGCCGGCCGAGTATGCGCCGGGCCGGACCGGGGGGCCAGACGAGCCCGCAAAATGAGCAATTGGCAGGAAGAATCGTGGGCCTTAGAATCAGACGGCCTCCCGATCGCACGGTCTCCTAATTGTGGGATGGGCCATGGATTCCCGGATCGAGCTCACCGACGGCGACATCACCACCCTCATCGTCGACGCCATCGTCAACGCAGCGAACAGTTCGTTGCTGGGCGGCGGCGGCGTCGATGGCACGATCCACCGGGCCGCGGGACCGGGCCTGCGCGAGGAATGCCGACGGCTGGGAGGCTGCCCAACAGGCGAGGCGCGGCTCACAAAGGGCTACAACCTGCCGGCAGCCTCGATAATCCATACGGTGGGTCCGGTCTGGCAGGGCGGCAGCGCGAATGAAGACGCGCTGCTCGACGCGTGCTATCGCAACAGCCTGGAACTGGCGGAGCAGGCGGGTGCCCGAAGCATCGCCTTTCCCGCCATCAGCACGGGAGCATTCGGCTTCCCGATGGAGCGGGCTGCCCGGCTCGCGGTCGCGACCGCCGATGCGCATCTTTCGGCAGGCTGCGCTCTGGAGCGACTGATCTTCGTCTGTTTCGGACGTGACGCTTGTCAATGTTTTTCCCGGGCGCTGGCGCTAGATATGGTGTCCGATGCCTCGTGATTTCGACATTCTGGAGCGTCGGCGCGTCTATGACGGACACTTCAAGGTCGATTTATTCCGCCTGCGCCATCAGCTATTCGGCGGCGGTTGGAGCGGCGAGGTGACGCGCGAACTGTTCGAACGCGGCCACGCCACCGCGGTGCTGCCTTACGACCCGGTGCGCGACGAGGTGATTTTGATCGAGCAGTTTCGCGTCGGTGCCCTCGATGTTCCCGGTGGTCCGTGGTTGCTCGAGATCGTCGCCGGCGTGATCGAGGCGGGCGAATCGCCTGCCGACGTGGCCAAGCGCGAAAGCATCGAGGAAGCCGGTCGGGAAATCCTCACGCTGGAACCGATCTGCGATTATCTGTCGAGCCCGGGCGGCTGTTCGGAGCGGATCTCGCTGTTTTGCGGCCGGGTCGATGCCGCCGGCGCCGGCGGCATCTTCGGGCTTGCCGCCGAGCACGAGGACATCAGGGTGCGCGCCCTGCCCTTCACGGACGCTCTGGCCGAAATCGCCGAGCGACCGGTGAACGTGGCCAGCCTGATGATCGCCGTGCAATGGCTGGCGCTCAACCGCGAGCGGTTGCGCACCGTCTGGGGGGCGTCATGACGGCAGCCCCGGGCGCTGGAGCCGGCGCAGACACGGACGACGGTGCCACTCGCAGACTGAACCCGCTCGGGCGCGTCGCCTTTTGGGCGTTTCTCGTGATCGTCATCGTCGCACCGCTGCCCTTCGGTGCGAACCGGCCCTGGTCGTGGAGCCTGCTGAGCCTGTTGCTGGGCGCGGTGACCTTGCTCTGGGTCGCATCGACCGTACTCGACCGCGGACGGATTGCCGTACCGATCAAGCGCTGCTGGCCCTTTCTCGCGCTGTTCGGCCTCGTGGTCCTGTGGTCGTTGCTGCAATCCAGCGGGTTGGCACCCTCTGGCTGGCACCACCCCTTGTGGACCCAGGCAGCAGAAGCCCTGGGCGAGCCGCTCAACAGCTCGATCAGCGTCAACCCGGGCGCGACCCGCGAGGCGGTAATGCGGCTTCTTGGTTACGGCGCGGTGTTCTGGCTTGCTCTGCAGTTCGGCCGCAATATCTATCGGGCCCGCCAATTGCTCTGGGCGGTTGCGGGCAGCGCCGTGCTCTATGCGCTCTACGGCTTGATCGTCAAGGCGACGGGCAATGACACGATTCTGTGGTTCGACAAGTGGGCCTACGAAAGTTCGATCACCAGCACATTCGTCAATCGCAACAGCTACGCGACTTTTGCCGGCATGGGATTTCTGTCCACCCTCGGGGTGATCGTTGTTTACAGCCGCGACAATCTGGTCAACCCGTTCTCGCGCAGTGGTATGTCGCGAATGATGGACAGCTTCGGCGCCGGGGGTTGGGTTTTTGCGTTGATGGTGTTGACGGTTCTGACCGCACTGCTGCTGACCCATTCACGGGGCGGATTTCTCAGCACCCTGATCGGTATCCTCGTCCTGATTCTCGCGCTGGCCAATGCCCACCGGGTGCGCCTGCGCACGGCCGTGGCCTATGCCGGCCTGTTCATTGCCGGCACCATTCTGATGATCATCATCAGCGGCACGGTGACATTGCAACGCATCGACGAGAGCGCGACCTTGTCGAACGAACGCTTTCGAATCTACCGGCTGGCTGGTGAGGCAATCGTCGACGCGCCGTTGACGGGATCGAGGTTGGGCAACTTCCAATGGATCTTCACGCTGAACCGGGACGCGACCCTCGGACGCCTCTACGATAAGGCCCACAACAGCTATCTGGAGCTGGCCGTGGGCGCGGGACTGCCGGCGTTCGTGGCAATGATGACGTTGTTTGCGGTGATCGCCCTTTGTTGCCTGCGGGGCACGTTCATGCGGCAACACGACGTGATATTTCCGAGCCTGGCCCTGGCCGTGCTCGCCCTGGCAGGGACCCACGCGCTGGTCGATTTCAGCCTGCAGATTCCGGCGGTCGCTGTAACATTCTGTCTGCTTCTGGGACTGGGCGTTGCCCAATCGTGGCGGGTGCGCACCGCCTAGAGCTTGGCGTAGCGCTCGTCGAAGCGGCGGAGATGATCGGGCACACTGGACAGTGCCTGACGCACGATTGGAGCCGCAAGATAGCGCTTCGCGAGCTTCACAAGACGAACCTCATCTCGGTTCAGAGCGTAATGCATCTGGGCCCGCGCCAGGGCCCGCATCTCCTCGTCAAGCCGCGACCAGAGCAGCAGGCATAGCTCGATTTTGGGAAACACGATCTGACGGTCGTAAGGCGCCGTGCGCAACGCCATTTCCAACGCGCGCACCGTCGCCTCGTCCGTGCCGGTTCCGAAGACGCGCGCCTGGGCCAGCCGGACCCAGCTATAGCCGTTCGCCGGATTGAGCCGCAGACTTTGCCGGCCCGCTTCGATACTGGCCTGAAGCAACGCATCATGGCGCGCCGCCTCGTCTTCACCCAAAGCCCGGGCCAGCGCCAGAGTTGCCAGCGCGAGCTCCGACCAGAGCGCTGCGTCGTTGCGGGAGGCGAGTGCGTTCTCCCGGCTTTCGACAAGACGTTCAAGATCGTCGACCGCCGCTTCGCGCCCCGCCTGCAGGGCGTCATAGACGTGATTGCCGCGCAACAAGGCGAAGCCGCCGACGGTGCGGGGAAGCGCCATGGATACGAGCAGCGCGCCCGCCAGACCGACAACGATGATGACACTGAGGTTGGAGATGTGTCGACGCCAGATCATGTTCGGGCGCTAGTCGGAGTAATATTTGTTGGTCTCACCGTAATAGCCCGATGCCTGGTTGTAATAACGGTCGTGTCGCTTGGCGTCGACCTGCGTGAGTACGATACCGGCCAGTTCCGCACCAGACTCGAGGATGCGGCGCACGGCCGTCACCGTGGCCTCGCGCCGGGTCCGTTCCCATCGCACCAAGAAGACCGTCTTGTCGACCATCCGGCTCAGCACCAGAGAATCCGAGACGGCCATGACCGGCGGCGTATCGAGGACGATCAGATCCTAGGCGTCGGCAAGCGCGGCAAGCAGATCGCGCATTTGTTCCGAGGCCAGCACGTCAGTCGGGTTCGGCACTTGAGGGCCCGCGAGAATGAAGTGCGCCCCAGATTTGAAGTCCATCTGAATGACGTCCTCGAGGCCTTTTTCGAGCGAAAGGCATTCGACGATGCCCGTGTCGTTCGGCACCTCGAGGAGATCCTGAAGACTGGGTTTGCGCAAGTCACAATCGATTACCAGAACCTTCTGACCCGACATCGCCGCGGCCCGCGCAGTCGAGAGTGCCGTCAGCGACTTGCCCTCGCCGGACACGGCGGAGGTAAACATGATCACTTTGGGCGGGCGGTCGACATTGGAGAGCAACAGCGCAGTGCGCAGCGTGCGCAGGGACTCGGCAAAGGCCGAATTCGGCTTGTCGACGACGAACGTCGCCACCCGGCCGCTGCTGCGCCCCGCCCGGCCGATCCGCGGCACAAGGCCGATGGTCGGCACACCCGTGGCATCCTCGATCTGCTCAAGTGTGCGGAAGCCCGTATCGAGTTGCTCCCGGACAAAGGCCAACACGATGCCGATGATCAGGGACAAAATCACACCGGCCGCGACGAACATGCGCTTGTTGGGTTTGGATGGGCTGCCCGGTACCGTGGCGTATGAGATGACGCGCGCGTCGGGCTGGATCACGTCGGCCTGCTGGACGTCGATCTCTTTGAAGCGGGTCAGCACCGTTTCATACAGTTCACGATCAGTCTCGACCACCGATTCCAGTTCCCGAATGGTAATCTCCGCCTGATTCTGTTCGGTAATCCGTGTGCCGAGTGTACCGACTTCCTGCCTCAGATTATCTTCTCTTACCCGGGCAATCTCCAGCTCGTTGCCAAGATTGGTGACGATCTTGTGAACTTAGCTGTTGATCTTCTCCTGGAGATCCTCAAGTTCGGTGCGGGCCAAAACCATTTGCGGATGGCCTTCGCGCAGCTGGGTCTTGAGTTCGCCAAGCTTGCGCAGCACTTCGGCCTCCTGCTCGCGCAGACGCTGGATGAGCGGCGAATCAAGCACGGCGGCCGCCGACTCGATACCCGAATCCGAACCGAGGAGCTGCTGCACCTGATTATAGCGGGCCTCGGCCTCGGCCCGCCGGGTGCGCGCTGCGGCCGCTTCGGTGCTCAGCTTGGCGTATTGCTGGGTAAAGATCGTCGACCCATCAATCTCGAGAAGGCCGGCCTGGCGTCGATAATTTTCCAGTTCCTGCGCCGAGTTCTCGAGCCTCTGACGCAACTCGTTGACGCGATCGCTAAGCCAGGCATTAGCCCGTTCCGTCGCCTCGTACTTGGCGTTGAGCTGGTCCAGAATATAGACATCGGCCACGGCGTTCGCCGCTTTGGCCGCCATTTCCGGATCGGTCGAGCTGTAACTAACGAACAGAACGTTCGAGCGAAGCGCGGTATCGACATAGAGACCGCTCATGAAATCTTCCGTTACCCAATCCAGGATCATGGCGTCGTATTCGGCCGGCGTGAGATAATCCTCCTCGGCCACGACTTCCTCAACCTCTTCGTCGTCACTCTTGAGAATACTCAGCCATTCGTCGGGAATGAGATCCTTGAACGAGCCAATCAGGCTGCGGCTGGGCGGCCTCAGGTCGGGATTGAACAGCGGATCCTCAACCAGATTAAGCTTGTCGACCACCTTTGTCGCCAGACTACGCGACATAATGATCTCGGCTTCGGTCTCGTGCGTGAAGAAGTCGGGATTAAGGCCCTGGACAACGTTTTCGATGGCACCCGCCGTCACACTGTTCCGTCCCGCCTCGAGCACGAGCCGCGCTTCGGCCTCGTAAACGGGCGTCATGCGATTGACCATGAGAACGGAAAGCGTGGCACCGATTGCCGTGACGCCGATGATCAACGCCTTACGGCGCCAGAACATCGCCAGCAGTGTGCGCAGGTCTTGTTGCCCACCCCGACCGCCACCACCGCCCGGACGTGCGACATCGGCCTCCTCGCCCGGCACGAACCCGTAGCGCTCGGCATCGGCAGTCTGGCCGCGATTACGGTGTAAGATTGGCATCAAACCCACGACGTTCCGTCAATCCCAAATGCGGGTTATGGCCCGAATACGGGATTTGGCGCCTGAAATATGTCGAAAATTCGCCATAGCGTCTATTGACCGCCATCACAGTCCGGCACACGCGAATGCCACCGTTTCCAAGCCTACCAGGTAAGCGCCTCATGGCCTCTTACCCACACCCCGTCCAGGCCGAATTCACCCATTCGGGCAGCCCGAAAACCACCAACGAAAACCAGAAAACGAAAAAAAGCTAAAAAAAGCAAATGTTTTTACCTGTTTCTTAAGTCAACGCTTGATCGACGAACTCCGACCATGGGGACTGTCCGTTTCGTTGTGACGAGACAACATTTCCCCGGAACCGCGCGAAACGCGCCGTCCTCGCGATCAAATATTTTGAATAAAGCGGTACGGAACGTGCGGGCAGGCGGCTAGAAGAACCGCCGTTCCACCTCGATGGTATCGCCCGGCAGAACGGGGGCATCGAGATAAGCGTCGTAGCGCATCTGCTGGCCGTTTTCGTCGTGGCGAATGACGATGACCGGCGCTTCGCGGGCCCGTTTGGTGAAACCTCCGCTCAGAACAACCGCCTGGCGCACTGTCATGCCGCTCACAAAAGGGTAACTGCCCGGTTTGTTCACCTGGCCATATATGAAGAATGGCCGGTAGTTCAGGACCTCGATGCTGACCCGCGGGTTGACGATGAAATCAGCATCCAGCATTTGGGTGACGAGGTCCTGAAGCTCGGCGACGGTCTTGCCGTTGGCATCGACCTGGCCCAGCAAGGGCATGGAAATCCGTCCGAGCCCGTCGATCTGGAACTCGCCGGAGATATCGGCATGGCCAAAGATGAGAATACCCAGGCGGTCTCCCGAGCCCAGCCGGTATTCCTCAAGGCTCTGCGCATCGACGGGCGCGGATCGACCGGCAACCAGAATCGCCGTGACCAGCAGCAGGCAAACCGCAGCAAAGCGCCGCAATACAGGCATCGTCGGATATCGCCTGCCGTCTCGTATCGCCGTCGTCACCATCGCCATCCCGTCCGGTTTCCTAGCGCTGCAAGGTGAGTTTGATCAGCCCAGTGGTGGCGGCAAACTCTTCACCGACCTCATTTGAGGTCTTGCGCACATGATCCGCTCCAAACTCCCAGATCATATATTCGTTCATAAGATATTTGACCGATAAGCCGCCATTCAAGGTCTCGTCTTCCCGAGTGATGCCGACAAACTCGATAACCTCGTAGCCCCCCTTGAGACCAAACAGGAGATTTTCGAGCAGTTCGTGGTCATATCGAAGGTCGAATTCGTCGTTGATCGTCGAGGACGCGTCGTTGGCGGTGGTCTGATTGACCCGGTGTTCCAACTCAGCCGTGACGGTCGAAATATCCGTCAGGTTCCAGGTCAACTTACCGCGCCCAAACAACCCGTCGGCATCGGCAAGCCGGGCATCGTCGAAAGTCTGCTGGAGAATACCGACGGCGAATTCAAGGAAGCTGACAGCGGAATAGTCAAGAGTGAGGCCCACTTCGATCTCGTAGCCTTCGCTGCCCCTTTCGAAGCCGGTATCGTCGAACGTGTCTTCGTATTCGATCCAGTTGTAGGACGGCTCGACAAACAGCTTCGTGCCTTCGACCGCCTCGTAATTCACCCGACCGGCGACGCGGTATTCCCAGCGATCGCGGTCGTCGTTGTTGATCCCGTCGTTATCGCGATAATTCAACTTGTCGGCGGAAAAATCGAGCTTCAGCCCAATCTCGCCTTCGCCGTAGAGCACGCCCACCTTGCCGGTCGACTGAAAAAATATTGACGGCTCCGCGCCGCCGACGTCGTCGGGTGCGCCACGTGATTCATGGGAACGGGAGTGGCTGAGCGAACCGTTCAAATTGCTCGACACCAGCATATTCGCGCGGCCCGCCGCAGTCAGGGTCATGTCGTTGAAATCTTCGCTCGTGTTGTCGAAATATCGTCCCGCCGTTCCCGTTCCCGACAGGACGAACGAGTGATTATCCCAGTCGGAGCGCAGGGCAAGGGAGGGAGACAGGGTGTAAAAGAAGTCGGAGAGTTCGTCGGAGTCGGCGCGAAAGACGTTGTCGTCGAAATTGAGGGTCGAGACAAATTTAGGAAAGAGAATGAAGCTTCCCAAGAAGTCCGGCTGGACGCCGATCGGGTCGTATTCGGGACGCTTCTGCAGCGCCACCGCCTCGGCGAGCGCCGTCTGGGCGACGCTTTCGTCCGCAGAAGCCACAAGGCCCAACACCACAAGGCCGGCACCCACCGAAAATAGCCGTAGTGCACGTGCACGGGATCGCCCGCCGCGACCGCTTCGCTCGCCCCTCATGCCGCGCCTCCGCGCCGCCCGCTCTCCAACGCGGGCGTGGTGGGTCAGCTCGGGCTGACCTCTGTGTCTTCGACCGGGGTTTCCTCGCCGGCCTCGGTGATGGTTTCAGCCAACACCTGGCCTATCTCTTCCGCGATCTCGACTAGGGTGTGGACTCAATTGATCCATAGTCTTATCGCGAAGATGTGGATCATGGCGAGGAAGTTGCGGCTGAGTTTTTCGAAGCGTGTTGCGAGCCTTCGCATGTCTTTCATGGTGCAGAAGAAGCGCTCGATGATGTTGCGCATTTTGTAAAGACCGACGTCATGGGAGATGGGCTCTTTGGCGTTGCTCTTTGATGGAATGACCGCCAGAGCCCCGTCATCGTCAATGAGCTGGCGGATGGCGCGTGAGCCGTAAGCCTTGTCGGCGACGACGGCAAGCGGCGCTCCGGCGCCTTCGAGAAGATCCGGCAGGACTTGACCGTCATGAACCTGACCGCCGGTGATGACAAAGCGCCGGGGACGACCGTGTTCATCGACTACGGCGTGAACCTTGCTTGTGCGGCCGCCGCGTGAGCGGCCGATATCCTGCGCCAGTTCCCCCCTTTTGCGCCGGCTGCCGCGCGGTGAGCCTTGACGATGGATGAGTCGATGAAGAACAGGCTGTCGCCGGAGTGTTCGGCAAGCCCATCGAAGATCGCCTTCCATATGCCGCGCCGTGCCCAGCGCGCATAGCGGTTGTAGATGGTGGTGCGCGGGCCGTAGCGCTCGGGCAGGTCGCGCCACGGGGCGCCGGTGCGCAGAATATAGAAAATTCCGTTCAAAACACGCCGATCGTCCATACGCTTCGGACCACGTCCGCCCTTGGGCAAAAGCGGCTCGATCACCGCCCATTCTTCGTCTGACAAATCAAAGCGCATGATCAAACTCCTTTCCAAGAAGCTTGAATCACACTTCCACGCTATGAATCAATAGGTTAAATTGGGTTCAGACCCTAGTTCCGGATTGAAATCGCGGAACTCTTCCTCCTCGATCGGCTCAAGCAACAGGCCGGCCAGGAAGGTCTGTTCGTCGCCGAACAGCTCAAGTTCGAAGAACGAGCCTGTGATCTGGATCTCGATCACGATCATGCCGCCGCTCATGGGACGCGAGGGGTCGTACGACGCCTGGTCGTAGTTGCCGAGGAAGTTTTGCCCGGTCCATTTGCTCGGGTTATCGGTGGTGATCGCCCGCTTCATACCATTGATCTTGATAAACCTGCCCAGCGGGTTGTTGAGCTGTTTCCACTCGCCCAGATCGTCGGTCATGATGATGATGCGGTAAAACCCCGGCGTGACCGCAGTCCTAAATTTCTTGATGCCCAGGATGCCAGTGGAAATTACCGGCTTGTCCGACGGCCGGCGCAACGACTGCAACCCGTCGAAGCCTTGGACCCGCGCATCGCCGTCGGTCACACGCTCAAAGCCAGAAGGCAACACCGCGTCCGCAGTGCCGAAATCGTACGCGTAGGCTTCTGAGGTCGGTCGGTAATTATTGTCGATGTCGAAGCGCTCGATCTGAGCGCTTGCCAGGGCGTATTCGGTGGCCTGGGCGATACTCTCGGCCGCTGCCTGGACTGTCATCATGTCGCCGTCCAACGCGCGGATGAGCTGGATGGCCCGATCCTTGACCTCGGACTGGTTGGCGCCCTCGGAATAGAGATAGGCCGTAATTTCGGCAATCGCCTCAGGCGACCCGCCGGCGGCGAGTTCGAGAAGCATCTCGATGCGGCTCATTCCCGTCGCCTGGGCGTCGGTCTCGTCAGCCACTTCGCTCCCGTCCTGAGCATATGCACCAGAAACGCCGAGTCCCCCGGCGAGAACCGCAATGGCGGCGAGCCCCGCCGCGCGATCGAGCCATCGTCTCATCATCCTGGTATCCTTTCGGCTCCGTCTAAAATTAATTTATCATTATAGAACAACATCTTGAAATAGGAAAATTTTGATCCGTGTTTCGTCGATTGTGTTAAGCGGCGTTCTGTTGATTTCCTCACTCAAGTCGATATTTATACCATATTAAAATATTATTTACAACAAAAAATTATGTGTATGCATATTTTCGATCGCTACCACGAGGCCAAGCGTAGCTCCGATTGGCTTTCCGGACCGATGACCGGCGTCACACCTGCTCAGGCGACCCTAGACCAAACCCAGAATTCAAGATTCACATACCCATAAGACAAAATGAATCAAGAGGTTATAATTTCACCGCCGGTATTTGCCAGCAGCCAATTCCGGACGGGGCCGGGCAGCGAGCAAATCCGGAGGATGATGGTTGGATATCAGCCCTTCCGGCAACCCAAGGGTTGCAAAACGATGAATTTGCACGGTGGGCTCACCCCGCCGTGCGGTAGCTGTAGTGGAAACTGACACACGCCACCGACCAACAGAAAACGGAGAATCATGGCCCGCAACATCGCATTGATCACTGGCGTTACCGGTCAGGACGGCGCCTACCTGGCCGAGCTTTTACTCGGCAAGGGCTACGAGGTTCACGGCATCAAGCGGCGCTCCTCGTCGTTCAACACTGGCCGGGTGGACCACCTCTATCACGATCCGCATGACGAGGAGGTTGGCTTTCACCTGCATTACGGTGACCTGACGGACGCAACCAATCTGATCCGCCTGATGCAGGAGATCCAGCCAACCGAGATTTACAATCTTGCCGCCCAAAGCCACGTCCAGGTGAGCTTCGAGACGCCTGAATACACGGCGAATTCGGACGCCCTGGGTACCCTGCGCCTGCTCGAAGCCATGCGCATCCTTAAATTGGGCGAGCGGTCGCGGTTCTACCAGGCTTCGACCTCGGAGCTTTACGGCAAGGCCGTCGAATCGCCCCAAAACGAGACGACTCCGTTTCAACCGCGCAGCCCCTACGCGGTAGCAAAGCTCTACGCCTATTGGATCACGGTCAATTACCGAGAAGCGTACGGATTCCACTCCTCGAACGGGATTCTGTTTAACCATGAGGGGCCAACCCGCGGCGAGACCTTCGTTACCCGCAAGATTGTGCGTGCCGTCGCGGCGATTGAACTCGGCCGGCAAAAACGGCTCTATCTGGGCAACCTGGACGCCGAGCGTGACTGGGGGCATGCCCGCGACTATGTCGAGGGCATGTGGTTGATCCTCCAGCAAACCTCCCCCGACGATTATGTGCTGGCGACCGGTGAATGCCACAGCGTGCGGGAGTTCGTGGAACTCGCCTTCGCCGAAGTGGGACGGGCGATCGAATGGCAAGGCGCCAAACTCGACGAAAAGGGAATGGACGCCAAGACGGGCGATGTTCTGGTGGAGATCGATCCGCGCTATTTCCGCCCCACCGAAGTCGATCATCTGCTCGGCGATCCGAGCAAGGCAAAAAGCGCCTTGGGCTGGCAACACCACACGAGTTTTCGCGAACTCGTTGCCGAAATGGTCGACGCGGATTTGACTGCGATGAAGCCCGAACAACCGCGTAACACCGAAAGCTGATCGGTTGACCGTTCTCTATCCGCTCGCGGAAAAGCGGGTCTGGGTTGCCGGACACCGCGGCATGGTAGGAAGCGCACTTATGCGCCACCTCGAGCGCGAAAACTGCGAGCTTCTGACTGGTCCAGAACAGCCTATCGATCTTCGCCGCCAGGTTGACGTGGAGGGCTGGATGGCCGAATCGCGGCCCCAGACGGTTTTTCTCGCGGCTGCCCGGGTTGGCGGAATCCAGGCGAACGATAGCCGCCCCGCTGAGTTCATCTACGACAATCTGATGATCGAGGCGAACGTCATCGATGCGGCTTACCGGCTCGGGGTCGAAAAGCTCCTGCTCTTGGGCTCGTCCTGCATTTATCCCAAGTTCGCGCCCCAGCCGATTCGGGAGAGCGACTTGCTGACCGGCCCGCTCGAGCCGACCAATGAGTGGTACGCCATGGCCAAAATCGCCGGGGTCAAGCTGTGCCAGGCCTATCGACGGCAATACGGCTGCGATTTTATCTCGGCGATGCCGACAAACCTATACGGACCGGGCGACAATTTCGATCTGACCTCGAGCCATGTCGTACCGGCACTTATGTCCAAGGCGCACCGCGCCCGCCTCGACGGAGACTCCTCGATGAACGTCTGGGGTAGCGGTAGGCCGCGGCGCGAGTTTCTTCATGTCGACGACGCCGCAGCGGCCATGGTCCATCTCATGACGAATTATTCCGACGCACCGCACGTCAATGTCGGAACCGGCGAAGACGTAACCATCTGCGAACTGGCCGAAACCGTCTGCCGGGTCGTGGAATTTGAAGGGCGTCTTGCCTTCGATGCAAGCAAACCCGATGGAACACCGCGCAAGCTGCTCGATGTCTCTGCCCTCACCGCCGCCGGGTGGAGCGCATCGATCGGGCTGGGGGAGGGATTGCGCCAGACCTACGCATGGTACCGGAACGCCCTAGAACGCGACGAGATCAGGGCGTAGGAAGGCCGCCGCGTGAAACAGGAACGCCTTGTAAGCGCCGCGCCCGGCGGCCTCCCGATCGATGCCGACGGTATCTGGCACGAGCTGCGAACCACACGGCCGTCGACGGCCGATCGGGGTGCGTTGTTCCTCGACCGGGACGGCACGATCATCGAGTTGGTGCACTATATTCACAACCCGGCTGACGTGCGTCCGATTAAAGCCGCCGGTCCGCTGATCGCGGCCGCCAACTGGCGCGGCATTCCGGTCGTACTGGTGACCAACCAGTCGGGCATCGACCGTGGCTATTTCGGGTGGGACGACTTCGCGGCGGTGCAGGCGAGCATGGACCGGGCCCTGGCCGACATCGGGGGACACCTCGATGCAATTTATGCCTGCCCACATTTGCCGGGCGCACTGCAACCCGAACCCGGCGAGGAACCGCCCTGCCGCAAGCCTAATCCCGGCATGTTGCTACGCGCCGCAGACGACTTGGGCATCGCGCTCCAGGCGAGCTGGATCGCCGGCGATTCGGTCAGCGACATCGAAGCGGGCAAGCGTGCGGGTCTCGCCTGCGGTTGGTTGATGCCGACGGGCTACGGCAGCCGCGACGTTGACGAAGCGCGTGCGCTGGCCGCCAAGGACTTCGACGTCATCGTGGACCGTGACCTTGATGCACTGATGAACCAACTCGACGCGCTCGACCCATAGCCGGGCTGGACGATATGCTTGCACCCGGACGCAAGCGGACCTACATGATCGTCTTGTCCCCATCCAGCAGAACGGAGTTACCGTGACCTTTCCCGACCGTCCGCACGATTCGATCGGCTCGTTTTGCGACGCCTATGTCGACCAGCTGGCACAGGCCAGCGCTTCGATCGACCGCGGCGCGCTGGTCCGCGCCGCCGAGGCGCTGGCAGCGGCATTCGACCGCGGCGCCTGGCTATTTACTTGCGGGAACGGCGGCTCTGCGGCGATCGCAAACCACCTGTTATGCGATTTTGCAAAGGGCATCCAGACCGATACCGGCGTGCTGCCTCGGGTCATGAGCTTGAGTGCCAATCTGGAGATCATCACCGCGATCGCCAACGACATCACCTACGACGACGTGTTCGTCTACCAGCTCAGAACTGCGGCGCACGCAGGCGATTTGCTGTTGAGCATCAGCTCGTCCGGTGATTCGGAAAACGTTGTGCGCGCGCTGGCCTGGGCGCGCGAAAACGATGTGACCGGCATCGCTCTGACCGGCTTTTCGGGTGGCCGCTCGGCGGATTTGGCGACTATCCATCTGCATGTGAAGGGCGACAATTACGGCGTCGTCGAGGACACGCACCAGTCAATCATGCACATGCTCGCCCAGTATCTGCGCCTGACGCGGATGGAGAGCGATCTCGTTAGACAGCGGAAATTCTGAGTCGCGCTGATCGAGTACCCAGAGCTGCCCACGTGCGCGCTGCAATCAACCTGTTGAACGACAGCCCCTACGAGCCGACGGGGGCGGTCCAGTTCTGGACCCATCTGATCCCCGAAATGGACCGGCGGCTGGACCAAGGCGAAGAACTGGTGCTCATGGTTAGTCCCGCCAACCGGCATCTCTATCAGGGTTACGGACCGCAAACCCGTTACATCACCTTTCCCTGGTCGAACGAACGACGCATCCTGCGCACGCTGGCGGAACAGTTCTGGGCGCCGATCCGTTTGCCGCTGGGAGGCGTCGACCTGCTCGATACGGGGATCGCCCCGGCGATCAATCCCTGGACGCTGGTGCTGCACATGAAAACCATGCACGCCTTTGCCACACCGGAGCAGCTGCCCTTTCTCTCGCGGCATTTCCGGCGCATGAGCTATCCGCGTTCGGCGCGCCGCGCCGCCGCGATCGTCGTCAATTCGGAAAGTGAGAACGGCGGCGCAATAATCCCCCACTGAAGCGGCCGGTTGATCCGGCTGTGGCGGACCAAAATGGGACCGTCTATAGCCTTCTGTCAGGGTTGCTCTGACTGGAAGGCGGGGGGATGTATCGGGTGGAGTTGTACGCGCGGGTCCGGCGGGCGTGTCGTGTCGAGGGGATGAGCACCCGCGAGGCCTCGCGGGTGTTCGGGCTGGACCGCAAGACGGTGCGCAAGATGCTGTCGTTCTCGGTGCCGCCGGGATATCGCCGGAGCGTGCCGCGGAGGCGTCCGAAGCTGGACGCATTCACGGGGATTATCGATCGGATCCTGGAGGACGATCGGACCAGCCACCACAAGCAACGGCACACGGCGAAGCGGATCTTCGACCGTCTCCGGGACGAGTACGGGTTCACCGGCGGCTACACCATCGTGAAGGACTATGTCCGTGAGCGGCGGCTTCGGTCGCGCGAGATGTTCGTGCCGCTCGTCCATTCCCCCGGCCACGCCGAGGCGGACTTCGGCGAGGCGATGGCGGTGATCGGCGGTGTGGCGCGCAAGGTCCACTTCCTTGCCTTCGACCTTCCCCACAGTGATGGTTGCTTCGTGAAGGCCTATCCGGCGGAGACGACCGAGGCGTTCTGCGATGGCCACAACGCGGCGGTTGCGTTCTTCGGCGGCGTCCCCCGCTCCATCCTGTACGACAACACCAAGCTGGCGGTTGCCCGCATCCTGGGCGATGGAAAGCGGCAGCGAACGCGCGTCTTCACGGAGCTGCAATCCCACTATCTGTTCGAGGACAGGTTCGGCCGGCCGGGCAAGGGCAACGACAAAGGCAAGGTCGAGGGACTGGTCGGCTTCATCCGGCGGAACTTCCTGGTCCCCGTCCCGCGGGCCGAGAGCATCGAGGCGCTGAACGATGATCTCGCGGGACAGTGCCGCCGGCGCCAGGCGGCGCGGCTGCGGGGTCACAAGGAGACCATCGGCGAGCGCCTCGCGCGGGATCGCCAAGCTCTGCTACCGCTACCCCCGGCACCATACGATGCCTGCGACAAGCGTCCCGGGCGGGTGAGTTCGCTGTCGCTGTTGCGCTACCGCGGCAACGATTACTCCGTACCCGTGGCCTACGGCCACCGCGAGGTACTGATCCGGGGCTATGTCGACGAGGTGATGATCAGCTGCGGGGCCGAGGTGATCGCCCGGCACCGCCGGTCCTATGACAGCGAGGACCTGATCTTCGACCCGCTGCATTATCTGCCATTGATCGAGCAGAAGATCGGCGCCCTCGACCAGGCCGCGCCGTTGGCGGGCTGGGACCTGCCCGAGGCCTTCATCACTCTGCGACGCCTGCTCGAAGCCCGCATGGGCAAGGCGGGCAAGCGCGAGTACGTCCAGGTGTTGCGTCTGCTGGAGACCTTCCGGCCCGAGGAGGTCGAGGGTGCGGTCGGCGACGCCCTGCGGCTTGGCGCGATCGGCTTCGATGCCGTCAAGCACCTGGTGCTGTGTCGGACCGAGCGACGGCCGCCTCGACTGGATCTCGACGTCTATCCGTACCTGCCGCGCGCCCGGGTCGCGATAACGTCTGCCAAATCGTACATGAGCCTGCTGTCGGGGCTCCGCGCATGACCGACACGCCGCAGGTGCTGCTCGTCCACCACCTCAAGAGGCTGAAGCTGCCGACGTTCCTGAGGGAGTACGACAAGATCGCCCGACAGTGTGCCTCGGAAGGCGTCGACCACGTTCGCTATCTTCTGCGTCTTGCCGAGCTCGAGCTGATCGACCGCGAGCGCCGCATGGTCGAGCGGCGCATCAAGGCGGCGCGCTTCCCCGTGATCAAGAGCCTCGACAGCTTCGACTTCAAGGTCATCCCCTCGCTCAACAAGACGCTGGTCCTGGAGCTGGCCCGCTGCGCGTACATCGAGCGCCGCGAGAACCTCATCGCGCTCGGCAACAGCGGCACCGGCAAGACCCACATCGCCCTCGGTCTCGGCCTGGCGGCCTGCCAGAAGGGCCTCTCGGTCGGCTTCATCACCGCCGCCGCACTGGTCCACGAGCTCATCGAGGCCCGCGATGACAAGCAGCTGCTGAGGTTCCAGAAGAAGCTCGCCACCTACAAGCTTCTGATCGTCGACGAACTCGGCTTCGTGCCGCTGTCCAAGACCGGCGCCGAGCTCCTGTTCGAGGTGTTCAGCCAGCGCTACGAGCGGGGCTCGACCCTGGTCACCACCAATCTGCCCTTCGACGAATGGACCGAGGTGTTCGGCTCCGAGCGCCTCACCGGCGCTCTCCTCGACCGCCTCACCCACCACGTCAACATCCTCGAGATGAATGGCGAGAGCTACAGGCTCAACCAGAGCCGCAGGCGTCAAACCCCGACGGCGAACTGAACCGACCACCCAGCCCACGCTTGACCCCGTGGGCCCACAGGTCCCTCCCGCGCGCGCCGCCGCGTCGGCCTGTTGAGGGCACGCCGCGTCGCACGCGGGGCCCTCCCATGGACTACGGGGACAAGCCCGCAGCCGCCAAGTGGTCCCTTCTTACACCGCCACGGTGGTCCCTTTTTGCTCCGCCATTGACACATTTGGTCATCGAGGCAATTTCTTGGTGCCGGATGTCTCTGGTCCTATATCCTATAGCGGTGCGAAACACGTCGCCTTCGATCAACCGATGATGGGCTCCTCTCCCGGTCCGGGACGACAGCCCGGTTCGGACCTGTTTAATCACCGCCTGTGGTGGAGTGAAATCCGTGGCGCGATTGGGTATTTGACCCGCCTGCATCCGGCGCGGCTGGCCTCGGACGCTGTGCCGTCGGCACCCGTGACGGCAGCACGGGCGTTCCCGCTGATCGGTGCTGCCCTCGGTCTGACCGGTGGCCTCGCCTATGGCTTGGGAGCATTGCTGGGCTTCCCGCCTCTCCTGGCTGCCTTGTTGGGTGTCGGGGCAATGATCCTCGTAACCGGCGCCCGTCCCGAGGAATTCGCGAGTCGTCTGGCGGAGGCCTTCGGGCGCCCTGCCCCGCTGGAGCAAAAGCTGGACAGCCTGCGCGCTCGCGGGATCGGTGCGCTCGGCGTTATCTCGCTTGTGCTCGTCATCGGCGCCAAGGTTGGTGCTGTAGCGGATATTGGCAATGTGGCACTTGTGATTGCCGCCATGGTGGGGGCCGGCGCCGTCTCGCGGGCTGTCGTACCCCTCGTGGTCCGCTATGTCGATCCCGCGCCAACGGATCCGTCGCCGGGCGGACGACCTGGCCTGGAAGACGTCATAGTCGCGGGCGGGCTCGCGTTGCTCGTCGCCCTGATTGCTCTGGGCGGGGCCGGTCTGCTTGCCGTTTTCATCGCAGGCGTTGCCGCCGTTCTGCTGGCCCTCCTGGCCAAACGCCAGATCGGCGGCCATACTGAACAGGTTCTGGGCGGTGTGCAGATCGTCGCCGACGTGGCGTTCCTCGTAGTCATAGCAGCTCTTAAGTAATGTCCGACCAAACGACCAAGACCGGCTGGTGGTGGATACGCCATGCACCGGTGCACGGTCATGGCGGCCGTATCTACGGCCAGAATGATCATCCGGCAGACACCTCCGACCGCACCGCTTTTCGGGCACTCGTCCGCCGCCTCCCCGAGAAGGCCGTCTGGGCGCGCAGCCATCTCAGCCGCACGCTACAGACCGCTCAGGCGTTGATCGATGAAGGCATCGCCGCGCCCCAAATGCTCATCGAACCGGGGCTTGCCGAACAACATCTCGGTGTTTGGGAAGGCATGACCCAGGCGGAACTGACGGCAGCAAAGGACGGCGCTTTTCACCGCTACTGGCTCGCGCCTGCGGACCATCGTCCCGAAGGCGGTGAAAGCTTTGAAGACGTCGTGGCACGGGTCGGCGAAGTGATGGAGCGTTTGACGACGGCGTATGCGGGCCACCACATCGTCGCCGTCGCACACGGTGGCTCGATCCGCGCGGCGCTCGGCTACGTACTGGGCCTGCACCCCGAGGCGGCACTGAGTCTGTCGGTGGGTCATCTCTCGTTGACCCGCCTCGAACGGGTCGACGGACCGGGAGAGGGGCACGACTGGCGTGTCTTGTTCGTCAACCTGCCGCCCGAATAGCAGCAAAGTCAGGTTGGCCCATGACAACGCCGGCACGACGCATCGTTACTCTCATCCCCTCGGCAACCGAAATCGTCGATCTTCTCGGATTGACTGACCGGATCGTCGGCCGCTCACACGAGTGCGACTACCCGCTAGAGATTGAGAGCCGGCCTGTGCTGACCCGCCCGAGACTCGACCCGCAGGCCTCCGGCGGCGAAATCCACCGCTCGGTCGAAGAATTGTTGCGCGACGCGCTGGCTATCTACGATCTGGACGCGACGCTCCTCGCGGAACTCCAGCCGACCCATATCGTGACCCAGACCCAATGCGACGTCTGCGCCGTCGCGCTGAGCGACGTCGAGGCGGCGGCTGCCGCCTGTCTTCGCCAGCCCGCCGAGATCATTGCCCTGGCGCCGATGCAGCTGGGCGACGTGATCGAGGACGTCCGGCGCCTTGCCCGCGTCTTCGATGTCGATACGGCTCCAGCGGATGCCCTGGCAAATCGCCTTGACGCGATCCGTGCGCTCAGCGAGCAAACTCCGGATGCTGAAAGACCACGCGTCGCCTGCATCGAATGGTGTGACCCTCTTATGGCAGCCGGCAACTGGGTGCCTGAGATTGTCGACCTGGCGGGTGGGATCGACCTGTTCGGCACGGCCGGCACTCATGCACCGTGGATCAGTGCGACGGATCTGTTCGCCGCTGAGCCGGACGTCATCGTTTTTATGCCCTGCGGGTTTGGCCTCGAGCGCACCGCCGCCGATGCCAAGCGGCTGCTCGCCACGCCTGGCTGGAGCGAGACCAAAGCGGTGCGAACCGGTGCCCTCTATGCCACGGACGGCAATCACTTCTTTAATCGGCCCGGACCCCGTCTCGTTGAATCGGTGGAAATCCTGACCGAGCTTCTTCACCCGAACCGGTTCCACTTTGCCCACGAAGGAACCGGTTGGCGCCGCCTCGATGCTGGACCGACTCATCCCGAAGCGTGCCGCCCGCCCCAATCCAATCAGGGAGATACAGCCCCATGAAACGCCTTTTGATCTCTGCTCTGTTTGGCCTCCTCCTGGGCGCGCTTTATGCGACCGCCTCCCCGGCGCAGAGCCACGACGAAGAGCTGCTCATCGACAAGGCCGTAACCACGTTGCGCAGCATGAAAGACGATCCTGCCTTTGCCCAGATGCGCGAGCTTCTCAGTGCCGCCAAGGGCATCATCGTGGTTCCCGACATGGTCAAGGCCGGATTCTTTATCGGTGGTGCCGGCGGAGCCGGTGTGATGATGGCCCACGACGTCGGAGCCAACGACTGGACCGATCCCGCTTTCGTCAACATCGGCGCAGCGAGCTTCGGCCTGCAGATCGGCGCCGAGGTCTCGGAAATTGTGCTCGTCATCCTTACGCCCGAAGCCCTCAACGCGTTGCTGACCAACAAGGTCGCACTCGGTGCGGAAGCGGGACTGGCGCTGGGCACATTCGGCGGCGAGCGCGAAACCGCAACCACGAGTCCGGCCCTGGAAAAGGATATTCTCTCGTTTTCTTACAGCCGCGGACTGTTCGGCGGATTCTCGCTGGAGGGCAGCCTCCTGCTCGCCGACGAAGCAAGCAACGAGGCCTATTACGGCCAGCGCGTAGGCAGCCGCGAAATCATCGTGGACCGGGCCTTGAGCCACCCGGGCAGCTCGACGCTTCGCGACCTGCTTACGGAGATCGCGGGCGGTGCCAACCCGCTCTAAACTCAAGCAACTCGGGTCATAGCAGAAGGCGCGTTGCAGCCAGCAACACCAGACCCGCCGTTACCAGGACGGTGGTTTCCGCGACAAGCCAGACGGCTCGGCGTAGGTCCGCCGGAGTCGCCCGCGCGCGTCCATCGCCCAGCCAGGGCGCCGCAACGGAAATCCCGCTCCAACGTGTCGGGCCGCCCAAAGAAAGCCCCAGCGCGCCGGATACGGCGGCGACCGTCCATGCGGCGCCGGAGGCCGCGCCGTCGGAGCGGGCCGCACGGATCGCTCGCCAGACCCGCAGAGGCGAGCCACCTGGAACGAACGCCCCGGCAAGCAAGACCAGCATCCCTGTCAGCCACGCCGGCAACCAGCTTGCGACATCGTCGAGCCGCGCCGCCGTCAGGCCGAAATTTACACGGGACGGGTCGCGCCGGCCGACAATGCCATCGATGGTCTCGATGGCCCGGTAAGCCAGCACTCCGGGCAGGTCCAGCAGCAAATACCAGAAGACGGGCCCGACAAGCCCGTGGAGCAAACTGCGCGCACATTCTTCGATGGCGCTACGCGCGAGCGCATGGTCGTCGACGTAATCCCGCGCGGTTTTGGCCCGTTCCGCCAGCAGCCGGCGGGCGTCATCGGGACGAGCGCGTCCCAATGCCCGGGCAACGGCGGCGGCGAGACGTATCCCGTTCCAGACGCCAAACAGCGACGCCAGGATTGTGACCTCGATAATCCAGCCATAGGCCACGGGTTGGGCGTATCGGACCACGACCCAGCCTGTCACCGCAATGGACCCTGCGATGACAGCAACGCTCAACAAACCACGAATCACCCGCGCGGATTCACCACGGCTTTTGCAATTAAGACGGGATTCGAGAAACCCTCCGCCCATCTCCACCAGAACCAGCGGACCTCGCATCCAACGGGGTATCAACCCGCCAACGACAAGGTGGAGCAGGAGGGCGACGAGCAACAACAGGATCGGCCCAGGCCCGGCCCACCAATCGAGTGCGGCCAGCCCGTCGAGCGACCAGTGGTCGATGTCCCACAGGGCGAACTCGGACATCGCGCGAGCATGGACTCACCATCCGGGGGCGTCAATTATCACGCGGCCGGAAAAACTCCCTCCGAATCGCACGATTTGCAGCACCGTTCGCGCCGTGTAAGCTGACGCTCTCTGAATTGCGCGCCGTGACGTCCCGCCGGCAGATCACAACGAACAGCAAAATAATGGCCCTTCCCAAACCTCCGAAATTCGGCATCTGGATCGGCCTTGCCGTGGCCATCGCGCTGGTCATTTTGTTTCGCCCGACGAAGGCACCCGACGAATTGGTGAGACAGGCCCTGGAGATGAAAGCCCAAATGTGGATGGACGGCGAGGCTGCTTTTCTTGGCCGCAAGGGCGGCGCCGAGGAGGATGCCGGCAGTGCGGACGGCGATCTGGAACCCAATGTCCTCGGCGGCCCGTTTTCGCTGATCGATCACACCGGGCAAGCGGTCACCGACCGTGATTATCTGGGCGGCTACACGCTGGTCTATTTCGCTTCAACTCGTTGTGCGGGCGAGTGCGAACAAGGGTTGAACACCATTGCCGCCGCAGTAAACCGGATCGGGCAGGACACCACAGCTATCACACCGATCGTCATCACCACCGATCCCGAGCACGATTCCATTGCGGCCCTGGCGCGCTTTGCCGCTACTGTCCATCCGCGCCTGTCGGCGCTGACCGGAAGCCCGACCCAGGTGGTGCAGGCCGCCCAAGCCTACGGCATCGATATCGAGGGCGGCGCGGAGAGCAGCCCCATTTTCCTGATTGATCCAGAGGGCCGTTACGTCACCCATTTCGACCGAACGATCGCACCGGACGACCTGTTGGCTAATATCCAGAGCTATTTCTAGCGCCCTCCGACGGCCTCGAGCATGAACGCCCGCCAGAGCCGGGCAGGCAGGCCGCCTCCCGTCACGCCCGCCATGGGCGTTGCGTCGTCGTTACCCGTCCAGACCCCGGCAACCAGCCCTTCCGCGAAACCCACGAACCAGGCATCTCGGAAATCCTGGCTGGTGCCGGTCTTGCCGAACACCGAGCCCAACGGCAGTGCTGCGGCGCGGCCTGTGCCGGTGGCCACGACCTCGGCCAGCATCGACGTCATCGCGCGCACGGCACCCGGTGTTGCGACGACGCCGGCACCGGAGCCCTCACGCCGATAGAGGCTGTGCCCGCCGGCATCGCGAATTTCCGAAATCCCATGAGCCAGGACCCGTACGCCCCCGTTCGCTATCGCGGCGTAAGCTTGGGTCAACTCGATGACGGGAACGCTCGCACTCCCCAGGGCAAGGCTGAGATCGTCCGGCAAATCGACGGTGATTCCGAGGCGCCGCGCCATCTTGATCAGCCGCTCGGTTCCGAGGTCATGGGAAATCCTTACCGCGACACTGTTGAGGGAATCGGCGAACGCCTCGTTGAGCGTAACCGGGCCGCGATAACGGCCGTCATAGTTCGACGGGCTCCACTCGCCCACGGTGACGGGCGCATCGTCGATCACGTCGAGCACATCGTAGCCCGCTTCGAGGGCGGCGAGATAGACGACGAGCTTAAACGCCGAGCCCGGCTGTCGGCGCGCCTGAACCGCCCGGTTGAACTGACTTTCGCTGTAATCGCGCCCGCCGACCATGGCGCGTACCTCGCCACCGGGCGAGAGCGCAACCAACGCCGCCTGGCCGACGTTGCGCTCGACCCCCTCGCCGGCCAGCGCTGCCGCCACTGCGCGCTCGGCCGCTCTCTGGACAAATGGATCGAGCGTCGTCAGCACCGTCAGATCGCCTCGGGTGGGGCCGACATATCCTGGCAGCTGTTCAAGCACCCAGTCGGCAAAATACCGGGCACCCGGACCGCCCATTGACCGAGCACCGAGCATCGCTGGCGCAGCCTTGGCCTGCACGGCCTGGTCGACATCCAGGCGCTCGGCCTCGACCATGTTGTCGAGCACCTCCACCGCCCGGGCATGGGCAAGCTCGAGATCGCGGGTCGGCGCATAGCGGGAAGGTGCCTTGAGAAGCCCCGCCAGAAGAGCGGCCTCGGAGAGGCTCAGCCAGCGGGCCGAGTGACCGAAATAGCGCCGTGCCGCCGCGTCCACACCGTAGGCTCCCGCGCCGAGATAGACCTGGTTGAGATAGAGCGCGAGGATTTCGTCCTTGCTGAATTTCATTTCGAGCTGGAACGCCAGAAGCACCTCCTGGATTTTTCGTCGGTATGTCCGCTCGGGGCTCAGGAAGGCGATTTTGGCAAGCTGCTGGGTGATCGTGCTGCCGCCCTCCACTACCCCGCCGGCCTTGACGTTGGCGAACACCGCCCGGCCAATGCCTTTGGCATCAATTCCGATATGACAGTAGAAGCGGCGATCCTCGGTCGAGAGCACCGCGTCGATCAGAACCGCCGGCAGGGCGTCGAGCGGCACGAAATCGCCCGAGACACCGCCCAATTCAGCGAGCAGCGATTTATCGACAGCGAGGACACGCACGACAGGATTGCGCGGCGGTCCGCCCAGGTCGTCGATATCCGGCAGGTCATAGGCAAAATACGCCACGACGCCAACGCCGACGACGCCGATCCAGATGACCACCACCGCGGCCCATTTGACAAGGCGGCGAAGCCACGACACCCGATCAGGCGGATCGCCGCTGTGCTCGGGGTGCGGCGGGCGGGATGGCGGGGTGCGGGGCTTGCGGGTCATAGCGTGTGCGTGGCACTACGGGCACGCCGCATCCCACAGTCTAGCAACATTGCGGCAAGGGTATGGCAATTCACCGCGACACGGAGGGTCTGGGGCGGTATCTAGACGTCGAGATTGGTCACCTTGAGTGCGTTGTCCTGGATGAACTCCCGACGCGGCTCGACCTCGTCGCCCATCAGCGTCTCGAACAGGCTGTTCGCTTCCTGCGCGTCCTTGACCTGCACCTGAAGCAGGGTTCGGATATTTGGGTCGAGGGTAGTCTCCCAGAGCTGACCCGGATTCATTTCACCCAAGCCCTTGTAGCGCTGTACCGACAGGCCCTTGCGTCCGGTCTCCATCACGGCATCGAGCAACGCGGTCGGCGAGTTGACCTCCTTGCTGTCTTCCTTGCGCCTGAGCGTCGGTGGGAGAAGGTAAATTTCCTGCAACCGGTCCGCCAGAGCATCGAGCCGGCGGGCCTCGGGCGTGTGGACCAGCGTCTGATCGATCACATGACACTCCGTCACGCCGCGAATGGCGCGCGAAAAAATAAAGCCGGTTTCCGGGGTCGCCTCGCCTTTCCAACCCCGCTCCATCTCGTTGGCAAGGCCATCGAGACGTTTGGCGATATAGGTCGCCGCACCTTGCGCCCGTTCCGCATCGCCCATCACCGTTTCGTTGAGAGCGCCGGCAATCGCCGCCTGCTCCACGACAGAACGGTCGATCCGACGGGTCAGAGCGTTGACCAGTCCCGAGATATCCCGAGCCTCCTCGACAACGGCACGCAGATCGGTGCCGGAATGCTTGCGCTCCTGAAGCGTGCCCGGGTTTGCCGCGTCGTGGGTGCGCACTGCGAGCACCACATCCTCAAGGCCCGCATCGATCAGATATTCCTGAAAGCGCTTCTCATCCTTGAGGTAGAGCTCCGAGTTGCCGCGCTTGATCTTGTAGAGCGGCGGCAGAGCGATGTAGAGATGACCCGCCTCGATCAGCTCTGGCATGTGGCGATAAAAAAACGTGAGCAGAAGCGTACGGATATGAGCGCCGTCGACATCAGCGTCGGTCATGATGATGATCTTGTGATAGCGCAGTTTCTCGATGTCGAAGTCTTCCCGTCCGATGCCGGCGCCCAGCGCCGTAATCAGCGTGCCGATCTCAACCGAACTCAGCATCCGGTCGAGCCGTGCGCGTTCGACATTGAGAATTTTGCCGCGCAGGGGCAAAACCGCCTGAAATGCGCGGTCGCGACCCTGCTTGGCCGAACCGCCCGCGGAGTCGCCCTCAACGAGGAAAATTTCGGCACGCGCTGGATCGCGGGCCTGACAATCCGCCAGTTTTCCCGGCAAATTTGAAATATCGAGTGCACCCTTGCGCCGGGTCAGCTCGCGCGCCTTGCGCGCAGCCTCCCGTGCGGCGGCCGCCTCGATGACCTTGCCAATGATGATTTTGGCCTCGTTGGGATGTTCCTCGAACCATTGTCCGAGCTTATCGCCGACGACGCTTTCAACCAAGGGGCGGACCTCCGAGCTGACAAGCTTCTCCTTCGTTTGGCTGGAAAACTTCGGATCGGGCACCTTGAGGGAGAGCACACAGGTGAGCCCCTCGCGCGCATCGTCGCCCGACATCGAGACTTTCTCGCGTTTGGCCAGCCCGCTATCGGCGAGGTAGGTGTTGACGGTGCGCGTCAACGCCCCGCGAAACCCCGCAAGATGGGTGCCGCCGTCGCCTTGGGGGATATTATTCGTGAAACACAGCATGGTTTCGTAATAGCTATCGTTCCACTGCAGAGCGACGTCAACGACGATGTCGCCCTTTTCACCGCTGAATGTGATGGGTGGTGCATGCAGAGGGGTCTTGCCGCGATCGAGATAATCGACGAACGCCTCGATGCCCCCCTCATAGGCCAACTCGACTATTACGGGGTCGGACGGCCGCAGATCCGAGAGCTTGATGCTCACGCCGGAATTGAGGAAAGCCAGTTCCCGCAGCCGGTTCTCCAGCTTTTCGAAGTCGAACTCGACGCCTGTGAAGGTCTCGGTCGACGGCATGAACACCACCTGGGTGCCGGTCTTTTCCTGGATCTCGCCCACGACCTCGAGCGGCGCCTCCGCCTCGCCGTCGCGAAAGCGCATGAAATGCTCTTTTCCTTCACGCCAAACGCGCAACTCAAGCCATTCCGAGAGAGCGTTGACAACCGAGACGCCGACGCCGTGCAGGCCGCCGGAGACTTTGTAGATGTTCTGGTCGAATTTTCCGCCGGCGTGGAGCCGGGTCATGATGACTTCGGCAGCCGACACGCCCTCTTCTTCGTGGATCCCCGTCGGAACGCCCCGCCCGTTGTCCGTGACGGTTACCGAGCCGTCCGGATTGAGCGAAACCTCGATGCTGTCGCAAAATCCGGCAAGCGCCTCGTCGATGGCGTTGTCGACGACCTCGGTCACCATGTGCGCGAGACCCGAGCCGTCATCGGTGTCGCCGATATACATGCCCGGACGCTTGCGCACGGCATCGAGGCCGCGCAGCACTTTGATTGATTCCGCGCCGTATTCGTCGTTCTTCTCGGATGCGATTGTATCGTCCGCCGGTTCGGGAATCGGATCGCTCACGCTTTTATCTCCTCAGTCAAAGTCGAATCGGTCAGCGAATAAAATTGGGCGCACCCATCCAGCGCCGTAAAGTCCGCACGGTCGATGCCAGTGAGCCAGGCCTGGCAACCCAGATTGATCAACGCGTCAAACAGGGCAGCAAGCCGCGCTGCATCGAGATGGGCACCGACCTCGTCGAACAGGAGCACGGGCATGGCCCCGCGATGACGCCCCAGGCGACGCGCATAGGCCAGCAAAGTGGCGATAAGCAGCGCTTTTTTCTCTCCCGTCGAGCATTGATCGGCGGGCATACCCGTCGCCGCGTAAGCCACCGCCAAATCGCTGCGATGAGCTCCAACCGCTCTCCCCTGCTCGGCATCCCGCGCACGGCCTTCCGCCAGCGCGGCACACAATGTCTCCTCCGCGGCAAGTGCCGGCATTGTCTCGAGAAGTTCCTCCGGCCAACCCGTCGCCCGCAGCTGTGGTCGCGGAAAGGCGTCGACACCGTCGTCGAACGTCGCGTTCAAGGTCGATACCACGTCGAGCCGAGCTGCCGCGATGGCGATCGACTTTTCCGCCATGCTTTGTTCGAGCGCGCCGAGCCAGGCTGGATCGACCCGCCCAGTGCGCAAGAGTCGCGCCCGTTCGGTTCTCGCCCGGTCGAACGCGCCGACTCGCGTCGCATGGGCCGGGTCGAAGCCCACCACAAGCCGATCGAGAAAGCGCCGCCGCGACGCGGGCGCATCAGTGAACAGGCGGCTCATTTCCGGTGTCAGCCAGACCACGGCCAGGGC
Source organism: Alphaproteobacteria bacterium (assembly GCA_965249645.1). GTDB lineage: Bacteria > Pseudomonadota > Alphaproteobacteria > UBA828 > JAPUJA01 > CAVOEB01. The sequence continues at coordinate 426,284 of CBDFML010000011.1, read as the reverse complement.
TTCGGCCAGCGCCTGCTGGGATCCGGCGGGTTTGCCGTCGATGCGCACGATGCGGCGCTCACGCCCAGGCTCGGGAGCGCGGCCGGTGCCAAGCTCGATCCGCCCCGGCGGTGCCTCGATATGCGCCGCCACGGCCCATGGTGCGGGATCTGCATCGCCGACCACGCGGCGATCGAGGTCCGACAGCCGTGCACCACGCAAGCCGCGACCGGGCGCAAGCATCGACAACGCTTCGAGAAGATTCGTCTTACCCGCGCCGTTTGCGCCGGTCAGCACGATGAGCCCTCCATCCGACGACTCAAGCTCAACCTGATTGTAGGACCGAAAATTAGTCAGGTGCAGACGGCTGACCCAATGATCGGCCTTAGCGAGCCCCGCCTCACGGGGATCTGTCGCGATACTGGGACTCGACAGCAACACCCCGGCTCTCACACCCGCATCGGCATGATGACGTAAAGAGCCCCTTCGTCGCCGGTGTCGCGAACTAACGTGGGCGAGGTTCCGTCGGCCATGACGAGTTCGACAGAGTCGCCCTCGATTTGCTGCGTCATATCGAGAACGTAGCGCGAATTAAAGCCGATCTCGATCTGCTCACCGGCATAATCGGCATCAATTTCCTCGGTGGCCGAGCCTTCCTCGGGGCTGGTCGCCGTCAGGGTGAGTTTGCCCGATTCGACAATCAACTTGATCGCCCGTGATTTCTCGGTCGAGATGGTTGAGACCCGATCGACCGCATCAAGAAAAGACTTGGTCACCACCGTCATCGTCTTGTCGTTGTCGGCGGGGACCACGCGCTCGTAATCGGGGAACGTGCCGTCGATCAGTTTCGAGGTCAGCACGACTTCGCCGAACGCGAATCGGATTTTCGAATCCGAGAGCTGCACGGCAACATCGCCATCCGCCTCCTCTATGAGCTTGCGCAGTTCGCCCACCGCCTTGCGGGGCACGATGATCCCAGGTATCTCCCCGGCGCCGTCGGGCAGGGCGATTTCCACCCGGGCGAGCCGGTGTCCGTCGGTCGCCACAGCGCGTAGCGCCCGCGCGCCGTCCGCGACGGCATGGATATAAATGCCGTTGAGATAATAACGCGTCTCTTCGGTCGAGACCGCGAAGCGCGTCTTGTCGATTAGCCGGCGCAACGACGCGGCATCAAGGCTGAAACCGTGGGGCAGATCGCCTTCGGCCATGACGGGAAAATCCTCGACGGGCAGGCTGCCCAGCGTGAAACGCGAGCGCCCCGCGCGCACGACCACCCGTCCGTCCTCGGCTGCGTCGTCGATTTCGATCTGCGCGCCCTCGGGCAGTTTACGCACGATGTCATAGAGCGTGTGAGCCGGAATCGTTGTCGCATCTTCCTGACCGACGTCGGCGGACACCGATTCCACGATCGCGAGATCCATGTCGGTCGCCGTCAGGCGCAGGCTAGAATCTTTCGCTTCCAGACGCACATTCGAGAGGATCGGAATCGTATTGCGTCGCTCGACAACGCTTTGGACATGGGCCAGGGCCCGCAGAAGTGTCGCTCGTTCTATGGTGAGTTTCATCGTCTCAGCAGACCTGTTGTCGGCTCTTTTTCGGTCAAGAACTAAACACACACTGAGGCAGTGCGCGATAGACCGTGGTAGGCGCGAACGGGCCTTTCTACACGGTTATCTAGTCTACCAAAAATGCCGCCGAATCTTTAACTTTTTTCAGGCGTCGTCGCTGCTCGCCCCGATCAGGTCTCGAGCATGCGGAGCAGCAATTCGACATCCTCGGCCACCTCCGCGTTGGTCTCTCGGAGCTGCTCGATCCGACGCACTGCGTGCATCACCGTGGTGTGATCCCGGCCGCCGAATTTGCGCCCGATCTCGGGCAGGGAGCGCTGGGTGAGCTGCTTGGAGAGATACATCGCGACCTGTCGTGGCCGGGCAACCACCCGGGCCCGCCGGTGCGAAGACATTTCGAGCAACTTGATATTGTAGTGCTCTGCGACCCGTTTCTGAATCTCCTCGATAGTCACTCGGCGGTCGTTCGCCCGCAACAGGTCATGCAAGACCTCTTGGGTCATCTCGAGCGTGACGGCGCGCCCGACCAGCGTGGCGTGTGCAACGACACGGTTTAGCGCACCCTCCAGCTCACGCACATTCGACGAAATCTTGTGGGCCAAAAACTCGAACACCACCGACGGAATATCGACGCCCTCGATTCGTGTCGCCTTGGATTGGAGAATTCCCAGACGCAATTCGTAAGTCGTCGCGTGCAGGTCCGCCACCAGGCCCCATCCCAGGCGAGAGCGCAGCCGTTCCTCGAGTCCGTCGAGATCCGAGGGCGATCTGTCCGCCGAAATCACAATCTGGCGGTTGTTATCGACCAACGCATTGAAAGTATGGAAAAATTCTTCCTGCGTGCTTTCTTTGCCTGAAATGAACTGGACATCGTCGATCATCAGAACGTCGACCGAGCGGAACTGTTCCTTGAACGCCATGGTGTCGCGGTAGCGGAGCGCCCGGATAAATCGGTACATGAACTTTTCCGCCGAGAGATAGAGCACCCGGCGTGACGGATCCAGTGAACGGATATGCCACCCGATCGCGTGCATCAAATGGGTCTTGCCCAACCCCACCCCGCCGTAAAGAAACAACGGGTTGAACGCCACCTGCTCGGCTTCCGCGACCCGCCGGGCCGCGGCATAAGCGAGGTCGTTGGATTTACCGACAACGAAGTTGTCGAAGGTGAACCGTGCATCGAGGGGAGCGCTGGCATCCTGCCCGTCAACTTCTGCACCGGGGCGCAAATTCAGCGGCCGGCGCGCTGTCGGTGCGACGCCCTGCGAGGGCTCGGCCGTCGATGGCGCCCCAGCCGCCGCCGGAGCAAGCGGATCAACGACGATATCGATCGCCCGGACAGACGAATTCTCGCGCTGCCAGGTCGCACGGATCAGATCGGCGTATTGTTGAAGAACCCAGTCGCGCAGAAATCGGGTCGGGGTCGTCATGGTAACCCGGCCGTCGTCGGCCCCCGCAAATCCCAGTGGCGCCAACCAGTTGCGATAGGCAACCTCGCCCAACTCCTCGCGCAGCCCCTCGCGAACCGCCTCCCAAGTTGCCGCCAGTTCCGCCCGTTCCGCGTTGGCGTTCATGCCCGAACCCCATGACACGCGAGCGCGACAGGCAACCTGCCCACTCCGTTCACGACGGCATCTCCTATCCGTCGTTCACAAGAATCGCTGGTCACGGCGGCGCCCCCCTTCTTCGTAGCGCTTGCAGGATTTCCAGAAAAAATAGAACTGATTCAGCCGGTTAGAGTTTTTTTGTCACTGGCCGGCTGACCCTGTTCTCCCTGAATAATCCGCATTTCGAAGCGCCGACATCCAGCCCACCCTCTATTTACAGGTTGGCTAACAGGATAGTGACGACTCGTTTCCCTCAAGATACCGGCCCCGGCAGTGGCCCTCCGAAACCCGATTTAGGCAGAGTAATGCGCTCGTCGCCGTCAGACAACGGGTCCGAAAACGGAACGTTGAATTTTCTTGTCGGAACGGCAGCAAACGTCATTAAACGCCCGGGCGACAGTGCCGCCCCGACGGCTCGATCATGGGATTGAAAGTCAGCGGAGAAGGTCGGTTGCGTTTCGGGCACTTAGTCCATCGCTTTGACCCTCTTGCTTAGGCGGGACATCTTGCGCGACGCTGTATTGCGATGCAGAACGCCCTTCGTGACCCCGCGCATGAGTTCGGGCTGCGCCCGACGCAGCGCGGTTTCGGCCGCGCTCTTATCGCCCGCAAGGATCGCCTGCTCGACCTCTTTGACATAGGTTCGGATCCGGCTGGTCCGGGCACGGTTCAACCCCGTCCGCTTGACGGTCTGACGGATCCGTTTCTTTGCCGAGCGAATGTTGGCCATCGGGCTCCTCCGAAATCCACGGCGCGACCGATACTGGCCACGTGCCGCGGAAGGCGCGTTTATAGCCCTTCGGCCGGGTAGCCGTCAACCATCGAAACCCACGGGAACCCCCCAAAACTCTTGGATTTTTCGACGCTCCGCGTGCTGTGAGCGAGGCTCCCGGCACGCCTACTCGTTGCGGAATTTGGGCTCCCGTTTTTCGATGAAGGCGGTCATCCCTTCGGCGCGGTCCGCATGGGCGAAAGTTGCGTAGAAACTTTCGCGCTCGAACCGCACCCCTTCACCGAGCGTGGTCTCGTAGGCCCGATTGATTGCTGCCTTGACCTTGGCCACCGCCGGCGCCGACAACTGGGCGATACGGGTTGCCACAACGAGCGCCTCTTCGATCAGCTGGTCGGCTGGAACGATCCGGCTGACCAGACCCGAGCGCTCGGCCTCCTCGGCATCCATGACCCGGCCGGTCAGGCACATTTCCATGGCCTTGGCCTTGCCCACGGCGCGGGGCAGGCGTTGGGTGCCCCCCGCTCCCGGGATCGTGCCGATGGTGATCTCCGGCTGCCCGAACTTGGCACTGGGCGCCGCAAGGATGAAGTCGCACATCATGGCCGTCTCGCAGCCGCCGCCGAACGCGCCGCCCGCCACTGCGGCGATGATCGGTTTTCTGAGGCGGCTGATGCGCTCCCAGGGGCCGATGAAATCACCGGTGCAGGCGTCGATATAGCTTTTCGGCTGCATCTCCTTGATGTCGGCGCCGCCGGAAAAGATTTTCTCGCTCCCGGTAATCACTAGACAACCGATTGCGGGGTCGTCCTCGAAGAAATCGAGCGCCTGGTTGAGCTCGGCGATCAGCAGCGAGGACAGCGCGTTGACCGGCGGCCGGTTGAGCCGGATCAGGCCCACCGGGCCGTGGGTTTCCGTCTGGATCAGTTCATAGGCCATCTCACGATCTCCTCTTGGAAAATTTTTGGCCCTGCTCGCGGGTTTGCCGGCTCCGGATCATTTGGATTGGGGGGTGAGGGCGAAGCGAACCGCCAGGCGGCCGTTTCCCTCGGTGATATCTATCGTCAGAATTTCGCCCTCCCGAACATAATCGCCGCTCTCCAGGGGGTGCCAGCCCAGCTGGGGCAGCGTTTGGGCATAGAATTCGCGCACAGCCGAGGCCGCAATCGCGCCCTCGGCCCGGGCCTCGACCAGCCGGCCCGCCGGTGTATCGAACACCATGCCGCCGTCCTCGACTTCGGCCAGCCCCGTCATCAGCGGCAGGTCCTCGGTGCCCGAGACGAAGCGGGCCTGGGCCAACGCCGGCGCGAGAGCCGAGAGCGTCAGGGCGAAACACAGGGCCAGTCGGGCGATCGAGAAGCACCTCATGGGCGCGACCCTAGCACAAGCCCCCGCCGCGTTCAGCGTTGACGGCGCGGGCAGAAGAACGTCGACCGGTTGGCCTGCGTGATCCGCCGGATCGCACCGGGACAGTCGCAACCGGGGCAGGATTGGCCTTCGCGATCGTAGACCGCGAAGCGATGCTGAAAATAGCCGAGTTCTCCCGACGTCTGGACGTAATCGCGCAGGCTCGACCCGCCGGCCTCGATCGCGGCCTCGAGCACGTTCCGGATCACGACAACCAGCCTGTCTGCCCGTCTGCCTTGCACCGTGTACGCGTGCCGGCGCGGCGAGAGGCCCGCTCCGAAGAGCGCCTCGCAGGCATAGATATTGCCCACGCCCGCGACCACCGTCTGATCGAGCAGCGCTGCCTTGATCGGCGTACGCTTTTTGGTAAGCCTCCGGGCCAACGTCGGCCCGTCGAACGCAGGATCGAGCGGCTCGGGACCCAGATGAGCAAACAGCGGATGGTCGTCGAGGGTCTCCGCCGGACACATCGTCAGCAACCCGAAACGCCGGTGGTCGTTGAACGTGACCGTGGTGCCGTCGTCCGCCTCGAACACCACATGATCGTGGGGCTCGGCCTGATTGCTCGGGCCCTCGGTGATCATCAACCGCCCCGACATGCCTAGATGAAGAATTACCACCGGACCGCCGTCGAGATGGAGGCGGACATATTTGGCCCGCCGTTCGATGCGATCGATCCGCCGCCCCTCGACCGCGGCGACAAAGCCGTCCGGGATTGGAATGCGCAGATCGGGCCGGCGCAGGGTAACCCGCGCGATCCGACGACCGATCAATCGGCGCGCGAGACCCCGGCAAACCGTCTCCACTTCAGGCAACTCGGGCATGGTGGCGTAAGGTAGCTTGACCTGCAGCCCTGCGCTATGGTGACGTCGCTATGGTGAACCGACCGGCCGATCCGGGGCCAACCCCCGATGACACCACGGATTTCGGCTTTCGACGGGTGCCGGAATCCGAAAAGCCGTCGCTCGTGCGCGATCTGTTCGACAATGTCGCCGGGCGCTACGACCTGATGAACGATCTGATGAGTGGCGGCATTCACCGCTTGTGGAAGGGCGCCATGATCGACTGGTTGGCACCGCAGCCCGGGTGTCATCTGATCGATCTCGCCGGAGGCACCGGCGACATCGCGTTTCGCGTGCTCGATCGTATCGGCAGGCCCGACCACGGCCGGGTTAGCGTGTGCGATCTCAGCAGCGAGATGATCGCCGTCGGGCGAACCCGTGCCTGGGACCGGGGCCTGGTCAAAGGCATCGACTGGATCTGCGCCGACGCCGAATGTCTGCCGCTGGCCGACGCGTCGGCCGACGCGGTGACTATCGCCTTCGGCATCCGCAACGTCACTCATATCGATGCGGTTCTCGCCGAGGCCCGGCGCGTACTGCGGCCCGGCGGACGCTTTCTTTGTCTCGAGTTCTGCCCCGAGGTCGACCCGCTGCTGGCGCCGCTCTACGAACGCTATTCCTTTGGCGTGCTACCCTGGCTGGGCGGGGTCGTCCAGGGCGAGCGCGACGCCTACACCTATCTCGCCGAGAGCATCCGGCGCTTTCTTGCGCCCGATCGCTTCGCCGCCCTAATCGAGGCGGCGGGTCTCGACCTCGTCAAGGTTCGCCGGCTCAGCGGCGGGGTCGCTGCGCTGCATTCGGCCTGGCGCCTCTGAGCCCCATGCACCGCGCTGTCCGTAACGTCTGGCGGCTGCTCCGGATCGCCTGGATCCTGGCGCGCTACGACGCCCTGTTTCTGCTCGAAGCGATCCACGCCGCTCCCGCCGTCACTACGATCGCACGGCTCGCGCCACGCCGGCACGGCCTGGGCCGGCCGGGCCAGCGGCTCGCCCAGGCCCTGCAACGCCTGGGACCCAGCTTCATCAAGTTCGGCCAAACTCTTTCGACGCGCTCGGACCTGCTGGGCGAGGAGATCGCCCGCGATCTTTCGGAATTGCAGGATCGCCTGCCGCCGTTCCCCGGCGCCACGGCCCGTGCCATCGTCGAGGCCGAGCTTGGCCGTCCGATCGACGAACTGTTCAGCCGGTTTGACGACGAGCCGGTCGCCGCCGCATCGATCGCCCAGGTGCATTTCGCGGTCACTGCCGACGGCCAGGAGGTCGCGGTCAAGATCTTGCGCCCCGGGATCGAAGACGCCTTCGCCCGCGATCTCGACCTGTTCTACTGGATTGCTGAACTGGCCGAGCGCGCCCAGCCCGCCTGGCGGCGACTCAAGCCCGTCGAGGTGGTATGCACGGTTGCAGACAGCGTCGCGATCGAGATGGATTTGCGCTTCGAGGCGGCCGCCGCGTCGGAGCTGCGCACCAACTTCGCCGGTGATGAGGGGTTTCGCGTGCCCGCGATCGAATGGAGCCGCACCGCGCGTCGCGTGCTGACCCTCGAGCGCATCGCGGGCATTCGCATCGACCGCCGCGACGCGTTGATCGAGGCCGGGCACGACCCCGAGGCGCTCGCCGCCGCTGCGGCGCAGGCGATTTTCAATCAGGTGTTCCGGGACGGCTTTTTTCACGCCGACCTCCACCCGGGCAACCTGTTCGTTGAGGCCGATGGCACCATCGTCGCGGTCGATTTCGGTATCATGGGCCGCCTCGATGCCGACACCCGGCGTTATCTCGCGGAAATGCTCCTGGGATTTCTGAGCGGAGATTACGAGCGCGTTGCCGCAGTCCATTTCGAGGCCGGCTATGTGCCGGCAAGCAAGTCCAAGGACAGCTTCATCCAGGCCTGCCGCTCGATTGGCGAACCCATCCTGGGCCGTCCGCTCAACGAGATCTCCATAGCCCAGTTGCTGGCCCAACTCTTCCAGATTACCGAAACCTTCGAAATGGAGACCCAGCCGCAACTTCTCCTGCTGCAAAAGACCATGCTGATCGCCGAGGGACTCGGGCGCACGCTCGCCCCCGAAGGCAATATCTGGCAGCTCGCCCAGCCGTTGATCGAAGACTGGGTGCGCGACAATCTCGGTCCCGAAGCACGGGCGCGCGAGGCAGTGCGCGATCTGTTTCAGATCCTGCATCGACTGCCCCAACTGGTCGAAAATGCCGATGCCGCGCTTCGGGCCATCGCCGAAGGTCGCGCGACCTCGGGCCCCGAACCCGCGCTGCGTCCGCCCGCAAGGCCGGCCTGGCCCCGGGCCGCGACTGCCGCGCTCTGGGCGATCGCCGGGCTGCTCGCCGCGCTGCTCGCGCTCAGCCTCTAGAACGACACTCAACCAACGCCGGTCTTGCCAGCCCGTCCATGCATCCCTACATTTAGTAAGTTACGGTTATTCAAGGGAAATCGGCTTCGGGATCAAGCGCTTTGCTGAACGGCCGACGCGTGCTTCTCATAATTTCCGGCGGGATCGCGGCGTACAAGAGCCTCGAGCTGATCCGGCGCCTGCGCGAGCGAGGTGTCCGCGTGCGTCCAATCCTGACCGCGGGCGGCGCCCAGTTCATCACTCCCCTCTCGGTCGCCGCCCTGGCCCACGAGACTTGCTACACCGATCTGTTCTCGCTCACCGCCGAGAGCGAAATGGGCCATTTACGCCTCGCGCTCGAGACCGACCTCGTGGTGGTCGCGCCGGCCAGCGCCGATCTTCTGGCCAAGATGGCGAACGGCATCGCCGACGACCTTGCGAGCACGACGCTGCTGGCGACCGGCCGGCCGGTACTGGTCGCGCCCGCCATGAACAGCCGGATGTGGCAGGCCGCGGCCACGCAGCGCAACGTCACCCGGCTCGAAACCGATGGCGTGCAGCGTATCGGTCCTGCCGATGGCGCGCTCGCCGAAAACGAGAGCGGCCCCGGCCGGATGGCCGAGCCCGCCGATATTGTCGCTGCCATCGAGGCGTATTTCGCTCAACCGGGACCGCTTGCGGGCCGGCACGCCCTGGTCACCAGTGGCCCCACCATCGAGGCGATCGACCCGGTGCGCTATATCGCGAACCGGTCCTCGGGCAAGCAGGGCCACGCCATTGCCGCGGCCTGCGCGCGCCTTGGGGCCGGCGTCACCCTGGTCTCGGGACCGAGCGTCGAGCCCGACCCCGAGGGGGTCGAGGTTGTACGAGTCGAATCCGCGAACGACATGTTGGTGGCATGCGAGCGAGCTTTGCCCGTTGATGTCGCCGTGTGCGCTGCGGCGGTCGCCGATTGGCGAATCGATCGGGCAGCCGTACAGAAGCTCAAGAAGGGTGCCCCCAGCGACGGAGCCAACCACCTGCCGCGCCTCGAGCTCGTGGAGAATCCCGATATTCTCGCAACGCTGAGCCGGCCGGGACCGGAGCGGCCGCGCCTTGTCGTCGGTTTCGCGGCGGAAACTGAGGATTTGATCGAAAACGCATCCCGCAAGCTCGCCGCCAAAGGCTGCGACTGGATCGTCGCCAACGACGTCTCGCCTGTGACCGGCACGTTCGGCGGGGATACCAACCGGGTGCATTTGTTGACCGGTGGTGATCCCCCGGTCGTCGAGGACTGGCCGGCGCTGTCGAAGACGGACGTGGCCGAACGCCTGTCGGCGCGCATCGCGGATGCGCTGGTTGCTACGGAAGGAATTTGACCTATGAGCTCTGTCACCATACCGATCCGAACCCTGCCTCACGGCAGCGATCTCGAACTTCCCGCCTACGCGACAGCCGGAGCCGCCGGCATGGATTTGCGCGCGGCGGTGAGCGACAACTTGCTTCTCCTATCCGGCGGACGGGCTCTGGTGCCGACGGGCATCGCCCTGGCCCTGCCCGACGGCTATGAAGGCCAGATCAGGCCGCGTTCGGGCCTCGCCCTTCGCGGCGGCGTCACGGTGCTGAATGCGCCGGGGACCATCGATAGTGATTTCCGTGGCGAGATCGAGGTCATCCTGATCAATCACGGCCGCGAGAGCTACGAAATCATTCGCGGCCAGCGCATCGCCCAACTCATCATCGCTCCGGTAACCCGCGCGGAATTGCAACGGGTAACCGATCTGCCGACAACGGAGCGTGGCGGGGGCGGTTTCGGCTCGACGGGAGCCTAGGCAACCCGTTCGGACGATCCGGCATGGACTTCGATTTTTCCAACACGCAACTCGAACGCTACGCGCGGCACATCATCCTGCCCGAGGTCGGCGGGACGGGTCAGGCCCGCCTGCTTGCATCGAAGGCCCTGGTAATCGGCGCCGGCGGGTTGGGGGCGCCGTTGCTGCATTATCTGGCGGCCGCGGGCGTCGGCACCATCGGCATTGTCGACGACGACGAGGTCAGCCTGTCCAATCTTCAGCGCCAGGTGATCCATCGCACCGAAGACGTCGGCCGCGCGAAGACCGAAAGCGCCGCGAACGCGATCGCCCGGATCAACCCCGACGTCCGGGTCATCCGCCACGACGAGCGTATTACCGTCGAGAACGCGGCCGCCCTGCTCGCGGATTACGACATCGTCGCGGACGGCACGGACAATTTCGCGGCCCGGTTCCTGATCAACGATGCCTGTTATTTTGCAAAAAAGACCCTGGTCTCTGCGGCAATCCTCCGGTTCGACGGCCAGCTTGCCACCTTTAAGCCCCACGAGGGTTCCGACCACCCCTGCTATCGCTGCATATTTCGTGAGCCACCACCGCCCGGTATGGTGCCCTCCTGCGCCGAGGGCGGCGTGCTGGGGGCGATCGCCGGCGCCATGGGGTCGCTTCAGGCGGTTGAGGTGATCAAGGAGCTTCTCGGTATCGGCGACAGCCTGTCGGGCACCCTCGTCATCTATGATGCGCTCGCTACCAGTTTCCGCAACGTCCGGATCCGCCGCGATCCCGCCTGTCCTCTGTGCGGCGACGCACCCAGCATCACCGATCTTTCGATCCACCGTGTCACCGATGACGATATCTGCGAACCCGCCTGACGGCGGACCCACCAGGCTTTCCCTCGTGGTGTTTTCCGCGAGTTACGACAGGGTCCATTACGCTCTGGCCACCGCGGCCGCGGCGCTGTCGATCAACGCTCCGGTGACGCTGTTTTTCACCATGGGCGCGATTCGCGCGCTGCTCGCTCCAGACGCGGACGGCCGGCCTGGATGGCAGAGCTTGCCGACTGAGGCCGGCTCGGGCGACGGCGCCGCGCGCGATGAGGCATTCAAGGCAAACGGGATCGGCGACTTCGAGGAGCTTTTCGAGGCTTGCGTCGCGCTCGGAGCGACGGTCATGGTCTGCGAGATGGGCCTGCGCGCCGAGGGCCTTCGCCCCGCCGACCTGCGCGGCGATCTCGAGATCGCCGAGGGCGGATTGGTCACCTTCCTGCGGGATGCGGCGCCCGGTGGCGCCATGCTCTTCATCTGACGGCAGCGAACCCTGCTAGAGGGTTGCGTCGATCACCCGGTCCGGTGGCTGATGACCGTCGACAAAGGTCTTGATATTGATCAACACCTTTTCGCCCATATCGATTCGCCCCTCGATGGTCGCCGACGCCATATGCGGCAGCAGAACGACGTTCTCTAGTTCGAGCAACTTAGGGTTGACCGCCGGTTCGTGCTCGAAGACGTCGAGGCCGGCGCCCGCGAGCTCGCCCGCGCGCAGCATCCGGGTCAGCGCATTCTCGTCGATCACCTCACCCCGCGACGTATTTACGACGTAAGCGTGCTCGCGCAGTAACTTGAGACGGCGGGCCGAGAGCAGGTGATAGGTAGCGGGCGTGTGCGGACAGTGCATCGAAATGATATCGACCCGCGCCAACATCTGGTCGAGACTTTCCCACCAGGTCGCCTCGAGCGCCTGCTCCAGCCCATCGGTCACCCGGCGACGATTGTGATAGTGAATCGAAAGGCCGAAGCCCCGGGCACGGCGCGCGACCGCCTGGCCGACCCGCCCCAGTCCGACAATGCCCAGGCGCTTGCCCCAGATACGGTGGCCCAGCATGGTGGTCGGGCCCCAGCCGGCCCAGTCGCCGGAGCGCACGAGGCGTTCGCCTTCCACGAGACGACGCGGGACGGCCAGAATCAGCGCCATTGCCATGTCGGCGGTATCCTCGGTCAGCACGTCCGGCGTGTTGGTCACGGTAATACCGCGCTGGCGGGCGGTCTGGAGGTCGATATTGTCGACCCCGGCGCCGTAATTGGCGATCAGCCGGAGATTCGGGTTGCTCTGGGCGAGAATGCCTGAATCGATCCGGTCCGTGACCGTGGAAACGAGGACATCAGCGCTTTTGACTGCCGCGATGAGATCCGCCTTGGTCATGGCCACGTCGTCGTCGCGCAACCGCGCATCGAACAACTCCATCATCCGCGCCTCGATTTGCTCCGGCAGCTTGCGCGTGATGACGACAACTGGTTTTTTCTTTTTCTTCGATGCCATAAAACCCACCGGACACGGCGACCGAGACCACGGGCACCGGTCGCACACACGAGAGGCTCATTGTTTATCAAATGACCCGTCCCGATACAACGAACTCACGGATGGCGCACCCGCCCGCGGGCATCATTCCGCCCTTGCACACAGGGCAGACTGTCCTAGACTCGATTCCGGTGGTCGAGCAAGGCATCATGACAGTTGACGAACGAGGGTTGACGCGCGCGCGCAAGAAGCTGCCGTGGCTTGGCCTTTTACTGATCGTGGCCTTGCTCGGATCTGCGAGCCCGGCGCCCGCCCAGAACGGCGGCGTCACGGACCTTCCGCTTCCCCGCTTCGTATCGCTTCGCGCCGACGAGGTTAATCTGCGTTCGGGTCCGGGCACGCGCTATCCCATCGAGTGGGTCTATATCCGGCGCGGTCTGCCCGTGGAAATTACCGCCGAATACGACAACTGGCGGCGCATTCGCGAATTCGACGGCACCACCGGCTGGGTTCACCGCAGCCTGCTCTCGGGCCAGCGCACGGTCCTGGTGGCGGGCGATACCCGCACCCTCTACGACGAACCCGACACCGCTTCGCGCGCCATCCTGCGCGCCGAGCCCGGCGTGCAGGGGACGCTCCTGAGCTGCGCGGGGTCGTGGTGCCGGGTTGCCATCGGCGATGTGCGCGCCTTCATCCCGCGCTCTCACATCTGGGGCGTTTACGCCGACGAACAAATCAACTAGTCCCCGTCGCGACGCTTCACTGCTGCACGTGAAAATCCGCCGCCAGAGCCGCGCACACAGGTCCTGAGAGCACCGTAATGTGGGGATAGGCCGCATGGCCGATCGCTAACAACGGCTCGGTCTCCGGATCGCCAAACGCCGTGATCTGGGCAGGTGTGAAGCCGAAGCGCAGAAAATGAACCGATGAGGTCTTGCCCGAGGCGTTGGTACGTTCGATGTCATCGGTGGGGCTGGCAGCGATGATCTCATCGCCAATCTTGAGGGTGATGGTCTGTTCGACGCTGCCGAGCTTGGCAAGCTCTCGGGCGCGGCGCGCTTCGTCGTCGATTTCGAACATCAGGGTCGCCACCAACTCGTCCCCGTCGGGAACAAGCGGGCCATAAGCCGCCAACTCCTCCTCGATCTGTTCCTCGCCACCTTTCTCGATATAGAGCATCTCCTGGATCTGCAGCCACATAGTCTCGAAGTTCTCGAAATAAAAGGTCGCGTACGGTCCCACCGAGACACGCCGGTCGGCCTTGCGCACCCGGATCTCCGCGCGTCGCCCGTCGCGAACTGCAAGATAATCGTCCGTGGGCAGGATATCGGCCCGGGTCAACCGGCGTGCGCTCATCGGGACGCTCCGTCACCATGCAGGCCATACGCCTCGGCAAGAAGTTCGATGGGATGGCGTGCCGTCTTGTCCTCGGGCAACCCGTCGGTTTTGTCGGCCGCCAGGATTTCCATGCCCCGCACCACGTGGCTCGCTGCCAGCGGACATTCCGACGCAACATGCCGGTTGGCCTTTTCCAACGCCTGCTTTGCGACCGGTCGGCCGACCTTGAGCGCAACCTCATGAAATTTAGTCTTTACACCCCACGTGCCGCCGTGACCCGAGCAGCGCTCAATAACATCGAGCTTGAGATCCGGGATCAAGCGCAGCATGTCCGCCGCCTTGATTCCCATATTCTGGGCACGCGCATGGCAGGCGACATGAAGCGTGACGCCACCGGGCAACGGCCCCAGCCCGTCGGCCAGACCCTCGGTCTTTGCGATATGGACGACATACTCGCTGACGTCGAAGCTGGCCTCAGATAGCCGCCTGACCGCATCGTCGTCGGGCACGATGAGGGGCCACTCGAACTTGACCATCAACGCACAACTCGGCACCGGAATGACGACGTCGTACCCCTTGTCGACCCAGCCGAGAAGCTCCCGGCTCACCTTGCGCGCGTTTGCCGCGACGCGGGCCAGATCACCCTGTTCGAGCTGTGGCATGCCGCAACAGTTGGGATAGGCCACCTCGGTCTCGACGCCGTTTCTCGCAAGCACCGCCCGTGCCGCCTCGCCAATTCCGGGGTTGTTGTAATTTACGAAGCAGGTGGCGTAGAGAACCGCCTTGCGCTCAGAGGCGGGCGCGGCGCGGTTGACCGCGGGCGTAGACTTGCGCGCTCGGGCCTCGAAACTGGGCGTGCGGAATTTCGGCAACTCGGCGGCGGCGTGGACGCCCGCCAGCATCTGCAGCAGGCGGCGAGTGATCCTGTTTCGCCTGCTGCTCGCCCAGTTGGCAAACGACACAAATTTTCCCGCAAGCTTGCCGTTGCCGTCGGTATCCGCCAGCCGGCGCTCAACGAACCCCACCTTGCCCTCGCGATGCTCGCACGCCCGATAGCGCACCATCAGGTGGGGAAAGTCGATGTTGAACTCGTGGGGCGGCACGTAGGGACACTTCGTCATAAAGCACATGTCGCACAGAGTGCACGCATCCACGACCGGCTTGAAATCTGCGCTCTCGACACCGTCGAGCTCGAAGGTCGGCGATGCGTCGATCAAATCGAACAGGCGCGGAAAGGAATCGCACAGATTGAAGCACCGCCGGCAACCGTGGCAGACATCGAACACCCGGCGCATTTCGGCGTCGAGCTTCTCTCGGTCGTAAAACTCCGGATTCGACCAGTCGATGGGATGGCGCACCGGCGCTCCGCTGTCACCACTCGTCCTCTCGGTCATGTCTGCCCCCGGATACGAAAACGGGAGACCCGCGCCGGGTCTCCCGTCTGGATTGTCCGCTCGGTCCGTCGCCTATAGCGAGTCGAGCGCCTTTTGGAAGCGGCCGGCATGCGAGCGTTCCGCCTTGGCCAGGGTTTCGAACCAGTCGGCAATCTCGTCGAAACCCTCGTCGCGTGCGGTCTTCGCCATGCCGGGATACATGTCCGTGTATTCATGGGTCTCGCCCGCGATCGCAGCCTTGAGGTTGTCGCTCGTCGCGCCGATCGGCTCGCCGGTCGCGGGATCGCCAGTCTCCTCGAGATAGGACAGGTGACCGTGCGCATGACCGGTCTCGCCCTCGGCGGTTGAGCGAAATACCGTCGAGACATCGTTGTAGCCCTCGACGTCGGCTTTTTGCGCGAAATACAGATAGCGGCGATTGGCCTGGGATTCGCCTGCAAAGGCGTCCTTGAGGTTCTGCTCCGTCTTCGACGATTTAAGAGCCGGCATGTTTCTCTCCTCTGATTGAATCGTGGCGTAACTTGGTTTGTTGGCGAGCCTCCCCAGACTCGCTAATTTGGATGTCCCTACACCGACAATATGGTGGCGGGCTTGTCGCCTGTCAATTTATTGGAATTATTCTAACTTCGCGTCCCACCCGGACTCCGGCTTGGGCGCAGCGCCGAGACCTAGCGATCCGGGTTGCCCGGCTTGGCGCGAAGCCGCACGATGACGTCGACCCGGCTGACTTCGGAGCCTTTAGGCGCCTCGGGCAGGCTGTCGATCGCAATTTCGTGGCCCGGCACATCCTGCAACCGGCTCTCCCCCTCGAAATAAAAATGGTGGTGGTGGCTGATGTTGGTATCGAAATAGGACCGGCTGGGGTCTACGACCACCTCGCGCAACAGACCAACATTGTTGAATTGATGGAGCGCGTTGTAGACCGTGGCCAGCGAGACCTTGATACCCCGCGCCATTGCCTCGCCGTGCAACTGCTCGGCCGTGACATGGCGGTCGTTGCCGCCGAACAGCAACCCGGCCAGCGCGACGCGTTGACGGGTCGGACGCAACCCCACCCGGCGCAATCGTGCCCGCGCGGCTTTCTGTTGTGTCTCGCTCAGGGTCACGGATTCGGTCCTTTCACCCTCTACCCAGAACTAATCTTACACCAAATATGGTTTTTGTTCGCCCCTGTTAAATGGGGCAGGACTCAATCGCCTGTACCGATTCGCTCCACCAGCTCCTTGACGCTCGGAACGAAGCCGTTGGCGTAGAACGGGTCGTCGCCGAAATTGAAGGCGCCATGTCCGGCAAACATCAGCTGGTTCTCGATGTCGTCGCTGTGGATGATGGTTTGCAGGGTCTTCTGAATGCAGTAACTCCTGGGGTCGGTCTTCTTGCCCGTCGAACCCTGCTCATTGCACGCCCAGTTGCTGAATCGACACGCCGAGAGGCAGCCCATGCAGCTGATCTGATCTTCGCGGATCTCCTCGGCTCTCTCAGGGGTCACAAATATCAGGGTCGAATCCGGTGTCTTGAGCGCGGTGTTATAGCCTTCACCGTCCCAGGCGACGGCGCGCTGCTTGTCGGCTGCGGTGAGATAGACTTCGCGCTTGCGCGCCCCGACGGGATACGGTGTGTCGTGCTGGCCGTAAGGCTCCAGGCTATAGGCCACCTGGCGCTCGTTGCGCCCGTGCAGTTCTTCGATGAACTGGTTGTGCACGCTCGAGGAATAAAACCCGGTCGGACTGAACCGGTTGAGCGAGATGTCGCCTTGCTTGAGCGTCAGTAATTTTCTCTTCCAGGCGTCCGAGATCGGGCTCTCGTGCGTCAGCAGCGGCCGGGTCCCATACTGAAAGACGATCGGTCCCAGTTCGGGATTGTCGATCCAGTCCTCAAGATCGCGCAGGTACCAGACGCCGCCGGCCATCAGAATCGGGGTCTGGTCAAGGCCGAATTCGCGCATCTGCTTGCGCAACTCGAGCACGCGGGGATAGGCGGGCTCCGGCTCCTCGGGATCCTCGCTGTTGGACAGCCCGTTGTGGCCGCCCGCCCGCCATGGATCCTCGTAGACCACCCCGCCCAGCCAGTCGGAAAACCGGTGATAGGCGCGCTTCCAAAGCGCCCGGAAGGCTCGTGCCGACGAGACGATGGGGTAATAGCAGACGTCGTAGCTGGCCGAGATTTCAGCAATGCGGTACGGCATGCCGGCGCCGCAGGTGACCCCGTGGATCATGCTGCCGGCCGCCTCGAGGATGCCGTGCAACACCCGTTCCGACGCAGCCATTTCCCACAGCACGTTCATGTGGATACGGCCTTGACCGCCGGCGCTTTCATGGGCGATCCGCGCTTGGGTAATGCCGCCGCGAATCGCCATGACAACCAGTTCCTCGTGACGCTCGCGCCGGGTGCGTCCGTGGTAAACCTGAGGAATCGGGTTGCCCTGCTCGTCGCTGTCGTCGGCGTTGACCCCGGAAAAGGTTCCAACCCCTCCGGCGGCGGCCCAGGCTCCGGAACTCTCGCCGTTGCTGATCGAGATCCCCTTGCCGCCCTCGACAAGCGGCAGGACCTCACGCCCCGAGATGATGACCGGATTGAGTGGCTTCAATGAAATCCTCCGTCCCGTCGGGCCTCTGCGTAGCAACGCCGGGCTGCGCGGGCGGTCTCGTCCGCGCACACCCGGCAATCGGGAAATTTCATTGTTGATGTAAGTGTTTCTAGCACGCTTGACAAGCGGCGGCCCCGAGCGAGCTCCCCGGCAAGGCGCAACGGAGCGCGCCCGCCGGGTCCGTTCGCTACTCCGCGGACACCTCGTTGCTTTTGGGTTTGCTCCGCCGATCGCGCTTGCGTGCGTCGGCCTCCTCGGTGATGTCCGCACCAGAGTCCTGGTCGACCACACGCATCGACAGCTTGACCTTGCCGCGATCGTCGATGCCCAGCACCTTGACCTTCACCTCGTCGCCCTCGTTCGTCACGTCGGTCACCTTGTCGGGGCGGAACTCCGAGGTCAGCTCGCTGATATGGACGAGCCCGTCGCGGGTTCCGATGAAGTTCACGAAGGCACCGAAATCGACCACTTTTACAACCTTGCCGTTATAGATCACGCCCACCTCGGGCTCGGCGACGATGCTGCGGATCATCTCGATCGCCTTGTCCGATGCATCGCTGTCGACCGCGGCGACCTTGATCGTGCCGTCGTCGTCGATATCGATCTTGGTGCCCGTGACCTCGCAAATCTCGCGGATCACTTTGCCGCCCGTGCCGATGACCTCGCGGATCTTGTCCTTGGGCACGCTGATCGTGACGATCCGGGGAGCGTGGGCGCTGACATCGCCACGCGAATGGTCGAGCGCCTTCTCCATTTCGCCCAGAATGTGCAACCGGCCATCGCGCGCCTGATCGAGCGCGATGCTCATGATCTCCCGCGTGATGCTGGTGATCTTGATGTCCATCTGCAGCGAGGTAATGCCGTCGTTGGTTCCCGCGACCTTGAAGTCCATGTCGCCCAGATGGTCCTCGTCGCCGAGGATATCCGAGAGCACCGCGAACTTGTCGCCCTCCTTGATCAGGCCCATGGCGATGCCCGCCACGGACTTGCTCAACGGAACGCCCGCGTCCATTAGAGCGAGGGAGGATCCGCACACCGTCGCCATGGACGACGAGCCGTTCGACTCGGTGATATCCGAGACCACACGAATGGTGTAGGGGAAGGATTCCTTGGTCGGCAGCAGCGGATGGATCGCCCGCCAGGCCAGCTTGCCGTGCCCGATTTCGCGCCGGCCGGGCCCCCGCAGGAAGCTTGCCTCACCGACCGAGAAGGGCGGAAAATTGTAATGCAGCATGAAATGCTCGCGGAATTCGCCCTCGAGCACGTCCATGATCTGTTCGTCCTGGCCCGTACCCAGCGTGACCGCGACCAGCGCCTGGGTCTCACCCCGCGTGAACAAGGCGGTGCCATGAGCACGCGGCAGGATGCCGACCTCGGCCACGATCGGGCGAACGGTCTTGGTGTCGCGACCGTCGATCCGCACGCCCGTCTCGAGAATTGCGCCCCGCACGACGTCCTTTTCCAGATTCTTGAACACGCCCGGTACCAGCGGGCCCGCAGCGTCGTCGTCAGCGAAGCTCTCGATCGCGCGTTTGCGAACCTCGGACAAGCGCTCGGTTCGCTCCTGCTTGACCGTGAGCTTGTAGGCATCGCGCAACTCGTCGCCCACGGCCTTGCTTACCTGCACCTCGACGTCGGCCAGATTGTCCGGCGCCGCCGCGGGCTCCCACGGCTCCTTCGCGCATTGTTCGGCAAACTCGATGATCGCCTGGATGACCGGCTGCATCTGTTCGTGACCGTACATCACGGCGCCCAGCATAACCTCCTCGGACAGCTCATCGGCCTCCGATTCGACCATCAAAACCCCTTCGGCGGTGCCTGCGACAACGAGGTTGAGGGCCGAGTCCTTGCTTTGCTCGATCCTCGGGTTCAGCACATAATCGCCATCGATATAGCCAACCCGCGCGCCGCCCACCGGGCCGAGAAACGGAATTCCGGAGATCGTCAACGCCGCCGAGGCGCCGACCAGCGCGGGAACGTCCCCGTCGTTCTCAAGGTCATAGGAGAGCACCGTGCAAATGACCTGGGTCTCGTTGCGAAAGCCTTTGGCGAAGAGCGGCCGGAGCGGCCGGTCGATCAGCCGCGAGACGAGGGTCTCCTTCTCGCTCGGGCGGCCTTCGCGCTTGAAGAAGCCGCCGGGAATCTTGCCCGCGGAAAAGGCCTTCTCCTGGTAATTGATCGTGAGGGGGAAAAAATCGATTCCCAGCTTGGGTGTCCTTTGGGCGACCGCGGTGCAGAGCACCACGGTTTCGCCGTAGGTGACGAGAACCGCCCCGTCGGCCTGGCGCGCAACCCGTCCCGATTCCAGGGTCAGGGTCGCATCGCCCCACTGAATTTCTTTACGATGAATGTCAAACATGGATTATTCCTTCCTCCAAAAAGCGAACGGCCTTCCGCCCGCCCTCGGCAACGCCGGGTGCCGCACCGTTTCCGATGTCGTGAACTACCCGGCGTGCCATTGCCAAAATTACCGTCCTCCACCAACCTGTGCCCACCGCCGGGTACGGCAGGCACCTTCCAAAAGGCACGCGGCGCTTCGCCCGCCCGCGCCGTTTACTTCCGCAGCCCGAGACTCTGAATGATCGTGTTGTATCGCTCCGAGTCGACCCGCTTCAGATAGTCGAGCAGACGCCGGCGCCGGCTGACCATCTTGAGCAGCCCACGTCGGGAGTGATGATCTTTCTTATGATCGTTGAAATGGCCTGTCAGGTTGGCGATTCGTTCGGTCAGAATTGCGACCTGAACTTCGGGCGATCCCGTATCACCGTCCTTAACGCCATATTGCGCAATCAACTCCGATTTGCGCTCCGGAGTAATCGACATCTCTCGCTCCTCGTTCGGCCGGCTACGACCGCTTTAAAGGTTGAAAACACGAACGGGACGGGCTTCGCCGTCTGCCACCTCGGCCAGTGCGACGGGTCGTCCCGACGCCATCGCACAAACCGGACCATCACCGATATGCTCTACACATATCGCGCGGCCCTGTCGCAAATGCTCTGCCTGGATATCAGTCAAGGCGAGGGCCGGGATGTCGACCAGCGCCGCCTCAACCGGAAGCAGTTGCTCCGTCAGCGGCGCACTATGCACCAGCTCTTCCAGTTTTTCTAGGGAAATCGCATCGGTTTCGACGAACGGACCGACCTGGGTGCGGCGCAGCTGTGTCACATAGCCGACGGTGTCCAGCACCGCGGCAAGATCGCGCGCAATCGCCCGCACATAGGTGCCTTTGCCGCAATCGAGGCGAAACTCGGCGCACGGTCCGATCGCCTCGAGCAGCTCAAGAGCATCGACCCGCACCCGGCGCGGCGCAAGGGTGAGCTGTTCGTGCCGTCGCGCCCGGACGTAGGCCCGCTGGCCGTCCACCTTGACCGCGGAATAGACCGGTGGCACCTGCTCGATCTCGCCCCGAAACTGGTCCAGCGCCGCTGCGATCGCGCTCGCGTCGGGCATATGGTCGGAGCGCGCGACGACACGGCCCTCGGCGTCGTCCGTGTCGCGCGCTTCGCCCCAGCGGACCGTAAACCGGTAGCTCTTGGTCACGTCGACGGCGTGGCCGACGGTCTTGGTCGCCTCGCCGAACGCTATCGGCAGCACACCGCTGGCAGCGGGATCGAGGGTGCCCGCATGGCCCGCCTTCGCCGCGCCCGTAAGCCAGCGCGCGCGGCCCACCGCCTGGGCGGAGCTGAGGCCCACCGGCTTGTCGAGCACCAGCCAGCCGTGGATCGCCCGTTTAACCCTGGCCATCCGACTTGCGCGTGTGCAACAGCGAATCGATGCGCTCCGCCCGGTCAAATGTATCGTCGATGACAAACTCGAGCTCCGGGGCAAAGCGCAGGCGAACCAGCTTTGCCAATCGAGCGCGCAGATGCGGTGCCGCCCGGTGCAACCCCTCGATCACCTCGTCGCGCGCTGCGCCGCCGAGCGGCATGACAAACGCGCTCGCCCGACGCAGATCCGGGCTCATGCGCACTTCCGTCACCGTGATCGAGGCGTCCCGCAACGCCGGGTCGCGCAACGTACCACTGCCCAGCAGCTCCGCGAGGCCATGGCGCAACGCTTCGCCGACACGCAGTTGGCGCTGACCCTGGGGCTCGGCCCCATCCGCTCGTTCGGTTCTTTTCGCCATTCCGTCGGGCCGCTCGGCGACGCGCGCGGTCGCCGCGCTAAATCGACCGCGCGACCTCCTCGATCTCGTAGATTTCGATCGCGTCGCCGGGCTGGAAATCCTGGTAGTTCTCGAAGGCCATGCCGCATTCGTTGCCTTCGCGAACCTCCTTGACCTCCTCCTTGAAGCGCTTGAGTGTGCTGAGACTACCGTCGTGGACGATGACATTGTCTCGCACCAGGCGCGCGTGCGCCCCACGCCGGACGTTGCCCTCCGTAACCCGGCAACCAGCCACCCGGCCCACCTTGCTGATGTTGAAGACCTCCAGGATCTCCGCGCTGCCCAGCACCTTTTCATTGCGCGCCGGCGCAAGCATGCCCGAGAGCATCTGGCGCACATCGTCGATCAGTTCATAAATTACCGAGTAGAACCGCATCTCGACGCCCGCCTGTCGCGCGGCGTCGCGCGCCTGTTTGTTGGGGCGGACGTTAAAGCCGAGAATCAGGCCGCTTGATGCTTCTGCCAGGCTGACATCCGATTCCATAATTCCGCCGACCCCGGTATGGAGAAACCGCGCGGCAACCTCGTCGGTCGCGAGCTTGCTCAGGGAACCGACGATCGCTTCGACCGAGCCGTGCACGTCGGCTTTGATCACGAGGGGCAGCTCACTGAGCTCGCCATCCGCAATCTGGGCGAACATCTGTTCGACAGAGCCACGCACGCCTTCGGCGGTGCGCGCGTTCCGGGCACGCTCCTCGCGGAATTCCGTGATCTCGCGGGCTCGTTTCTCGCTCTCGACAACATACATCTCATCGCCCGCCTCGGGGGCATTGTTGAGGCCGAGAATCTGGACCGGCACGGATGGACCGGCGTCTTCGATCACGCCACCCTTGTCGTCGAGCATGGCGCGCACCTTGCCCCAGCTGTTGCCCACCACTACGATTTCACCGACTCGCAGGGTGCCGCGGCGAATCAGCAGCGTCGCGATGACGCCGCGCCCCAGATCGACCTTCGCCTCGACCACGATGCCCTCGGCCGGCCGGTTGGGGTTGGCCTTGAGATCGAGCAACTCCGCGTGGAGCAGGATGATTTCCTCGAGCTTGTCGAGATTGAGCTTCTCCTTGGCCGAGATCTCCACCGCAAGCGTTTCACCGCCCATCTCCTCGGTCACGATTTCGTGGTTCAGCAGCTCCTGGCGAACCCGGTTGGGATCCGCGTCGGGGCGGTCGATCTTGTTGATTGCGACGATGATCGGCACACCCGCCGCCTTCGCGTGATCGATCGCTTCGACGGTCTGAGGCATGATGCCGTCGTCGGCGGCAACCACGAGGACCACCGTATCGGTCACGCTCGCCCCGCGTGCGCGCATCGACGTAAAGGCCTCGTGGCCAGGCGTGTCGAGGAACGTAATCAGCGAGCCGTTCACCATACGAACCTGATAGGCGCCGATATGCTGCGTGATACCGCCCGCTTCGCCGCCCGCCACGTCGGTTTCGCGCAGCGCGTCGAGCAGGGTGGTCTTGCCGTGATCGACATGACCCATCACCGTGACCACCGGTGGCCGGGGCCGGATGTCCCCCTCGTCGTCCTCGGTCCCCTTGAGTCCCACCTCGACGTCCGCTGCGCTTACGCGCTTGACGTGGTGGCCAAACTCGGCCACCAGCAATTCCGCGGTATCGGGGTCGATGGTCTGATTGATCGTGGCCATGGTTCCCATATTCATCAGAACCTTGACCACATCGGCACCGCGCACTGCCATCCGGTTGGCGAGCTCCTGAACGGTCATCGCCTCCGGGACGACAACCTCGCGCACAACTTTTTGCGGGCCTTCCGCGTCCTCACCGGCCTGCGCAGCGCGTTTTTCGCGTTCCCGGGCGCGGCGCACCGCTGCCAGACTGCGCACCCGCTCATCGGTTTCCAGCGCGGTCGTCACCGTCAGCTTGCCACTCCGCCGGCGTGGCTCGTTACGCCGCGCGCCCAGCGTCGGGCGGCGCGGTTCGGCTCGGCCGCGTCGGCCGCGACCGCGACCCTCTTCGTCGGCGGCGCCCGGCTCACGGCCGGCGCCGGTGGCATCGGGCTCGACCGGAAGCCGCCGCGCGGCCTCTTCCGCCGCCTTGCGTCGGGCTTCCTCTTCCGCCTTGCGCCGGTCGTCCTCTTCGGTCTGGCGACGCTCCGCTTCGGCCTTTTCGCGCTCCAGTCGTTTTTCGTCCTCGGCGCGCTGCCCGCGCTCGAGCTCGGCACGCCGGCGGGCATCCTCGTCGGCCTTTCGCGCATCGCCGACAGCGCGCGCGCGAGCAGCCTTCTCGTCTTCGGTCAGAGACCGGAGCACGATGCCGCGAGTCGATTTTTCCGCTTCCTCGGGCAGCGGCACTTCCTCGACGGGTGGCGGTGGCGGTGGCGCCGTCTCGGCGGCCGGTGGTGCTGGCTTGGCTGGCTTGGCTGGCTCGACCTCCGACATGCCTCCGGCCTCGCCCCGCTTAAAGGTCCGCTTCTTCTTGACCTCTACGGCGACGGCCCGGCTTCGACCGTGCGAGAAGCTCTGTCGCACCTGACCTCCGTCGATCGTTTTCTTGAGTTCGAGTCGGCCCGGTTTGGACAGCTTCAGAGGCTTCTTGTCTGCCGCCAATTCGTCTTTCTGGTCGTCTGATTCGCTCATATCACTCATCATTGTTGCCTGACGACGTCGGGTCGGCGAAATCCTGCGAGCCGTGCACTGTCCTGCACAACCCGCCGCGCCAACCCGCCCTCCCGGATCGCCGCATGAACCACATTCTCGCGGCCGAGGGCCGAGGAGAGCTCGGCATTGGTAAACAAATCCAATACCGTTGCGCCGCCTGCCAGGGCACGCAAACGGTTACGACCGTCATCGGCGCCGTCGACAGCGCCAAGCAGAACGCCCCCCGCACCGCCGGCCAACATGGCCTTGACCTTCTCGAAACCAGTGACGGCGTCGCCCGCCCGGCGCGCCAGTCCCAAACTGTCGAGACAGCGGCGCGCAAGGAGGCGCTCAACCTCGTCGGCCAACGCCTCCGAAACCCGGGCTCGACCGCTGCTCGCCGCCGCGAATCGCCCTTTAGCACACGCCGTATTTACCACATCCCGGGTTGCAGACAACCAGATTCCCCGGCCCGGAAGATCGCGAGCGACGTCGACCACCACAAGGTCCTCGGGGCCGACCACAAAACGCAGCATCTCGTGAACGGGCCGCATTTTGCCCGTCACCGCACAGCGACGCTCGGCGCCTGCCTCGCGCAGGCCCGCCGGCCGACTCGCCCGCTTCGGCCTCGCCATCGTCACCGCTTCCGGCTGCGCCATCATACCGATTCGTCACCCTCCCCAGCCGCCGCGCTCTCGGCCGACGGCGCGTCGGGCTCGACCGGTTCGGAATCCTCGGACGCTTCCGGTGTCTCCTCATCCTCGAACCAGTGGGCACGCGCCGCCATGATTATCTCGTTCGCCTCCTCCTCATCGAGCACGCCGGCGCCCAAAATTTCGATCAGCTCGTCGCTTGCGAGATCGGCAAGATCATCGAGTGTCTTTACGCTCGCCTCACCCAGCGCGACAAGCATGGACGGGGTCAGGGCCTCTTGTGAGACCAGCTCCTCCGCCATGGCCATCTCGGCAATCTGGGCATTCATCCGAGCGGTCTGCTCCTCCAGCCAGGTTCGCGCCCGATTGCGCAGCTCGTCGGACAGGTCCTCGTCGAAGCCCTCGATGGCGGCGAGTTCCTCGATCGGCACGAACGCGACCTCCTCCATTGAAGAAAATCCCTCGGTCACGAGCAGATGGGCGATCACATCGTCGACATCGAGCGACTCGATAAACGTTTTCGAGCGCGCGTGGAACTCCTCCTGCCGGCGATCCGATTCTTCCGCCTCGGTCAGGATATCGATATCCCAACCCGTAAGCTGCGAAGCGAGGCGAACGTTCTGGCCGCGGCGTCCGATCGCGAGGCTGAGCTGATCGTCGGGAACCACCACTTCGATCCGCTTGGTGTCCTCGTCGAGCACCACTTTGGTGACTTCGGCGGGCGCCAGGGCATTGACAATGAAGGTCGCTGGATCGGGCGACCAGTTGATGATGTCGATCTTTTCGCCCTGCAGCTCGTTCACCACCGCCTGGACCCGGGACCCGCGCATACCGACGCAGGCGCCTACCGGATCGATCCCGGAATCGTTGGAAATAACAGCAATCTTTGCGCGCGAACCCGGGTCGCGGGCCACCGCCTTGATCTCGATGATGCCGTCGTAAACCTCGGGCACCTCGTGCGCGAACAGCTTTTCCATGAAGGCAGGATGCGAGCGCGACAGGAAAATCTGCGGTCCGCGTGGCTCACGCCGGACATCGTAGATATAACCCCGCACCCGGTCGCCCAATCGGTAATTCTCCCGAGGCAGGCCCTCGTCGCGCCGCAAAATCGCCTCGGCGCGCCCCAGATCGACGGTGACGTTGCCGTATTCGGCCCGCTTGACCAGGCCGCTGACCACCTCGCCGACACGGTCGCGGTATTCTTCGTACTGGCGTTCACGCTCCGCCTCGCGGACCTTCTGCACGATCACCTGCTTCGCGGTCTGCGCCGCGATCCGCCCGAAATCGATAGGCGGCAGCTGATCCGAGATGAAATCGCCGACCTGCGCTGCGGGGTTTCGCTCGCGCGCCTCATTGACGGAGATTTGTATCGCGTCGTTCTCGACCTCGTCGGTCACTTCGAGGTAGCGCATCAGCGTGATCGCACCGGTCTTGCGATCGATCTCCGCGCGAATGTCGTGTTCTTGCCCGTATTTGCGCTTGCCGGCGTGTTGAATTGCCTGCTCCATCGCATCGATCACGATGTCGGGGTCGATCCCCTTTTCCCGCGCTACCGTATCGGCGACCTGCAGAATTTCAATCCGGCCCGCGCCGGCATCCATATCGATGTCCATCTCGCTTTACGTCCTGTTCCGCTGCGTTGCCGCGATCAGCTCGTCCGTCAGCAGCAGCTGGGCTGTCGCGATCTCTTCCAACCCGATCGCCACAGTACCGTTGTCATGACGCAACCGGACCGCGCCGTCCGTCACACCCAAGAGCCGGCCCCGAAAACGCTTGCGCCCTTCGAGCGGCTGTTTTGTCTCGATCCGCGCGTCGAACCCGGCATAGCGTTCGAAATCACCCATCCTGACCAGCGGCCGGTCGATTCCCGGCGAGCTCAATTCCAGCTGGTAGGCGCCCCCGATCGGATCCTCGACATCGAGCAAGGCGGAAACCGCCACGCTCGCCGCAGAGCAATCATCCACCGTCATTTCGTTCCCGTCCGCCCGTTCAATCATGATCTGCAATGTGCGCCGCTTGGTGCCCTGCAACCGCACCCGGACGACGCCGTAGCCGATCGCTGCTAGGGTCGGCGCCACCAGGGCTTCGATACGGGCTTCAAACTCCATGTCGGCTCTTCAAACCGTCGGCACAAATAAAAAAGTGGGCAACAGGCCCACTTTCGCGAACTCCCGATTTCCCGGAGCCATTTATTCTCGCCCTGAATATAGCCATCCGCGAAGCGGCATCAAGTGTTTTGTCGCACATCGACCATTGATTTGCGGATTGTTTTTAAAATCTTTCTAATTTAAAAATAGCTTGGGGAGGAAGCAGCCATGCTCCGTGGTACGGTCAAATGGTTCAATAACGCGAAGGGTTACGGTTTTATCGAACCCCAGGACGACGATGGCGACGTGTTTGTTCATTTCAGCGCCGTCCAGATGGACGGCTTTCGCACACTGGCAGGTGGCGCGGAGGTTCGGTTCGAGGTGGTTGACGGACCCAAGGGACGCCAGGCCGCCAAGGTAATCGCCCATTCGGACGATGCCGAAAACCCGAATGCCGACGATGCCGAAAGCCCGAATGCCGACGACGCGGAAGCAGAATCCGGCGCCGCACAGTCTGACCCTGGCGACGCGCAGACTGATTCCGACCCGTCCTGAGCTTCACGGGTCGCGACGCGTCTAGTTCCTGGGCCGGCGGCGAAACGTGAGAAACATCCCGTTCCGCCCGGCAGCGCGCGCCTTCGCCTCATAACGAGTCTCCGGCCAGTCGACCGGCCTGATCCGCCAGTCGTCTGCGCGCCGCGCGGTCCACTCGAACGCCGCGTGCCGCCGGCAGCGATCAACCATCCAATGCGCATAGCCGGGATGGTCGGTGGCAAGCCGCAATTCGGCGCCATCGATCAAGAGACGGGCAAGCGCGTCAAGAACCGGCTCTTGCACCAGCCGACGCTTGTGGTGGCGTGTCTTTGGCCAGGGGTCGGGAAACAGGATGAAAGCCCGCGCTATGCTCGCCTCTGCGAGACCGCCGATCAGACCCATCGTGTCGTCCGGATAAATTCGAACATTGGCCAGACTTTGCTCGTCGACCTGGCTAAGCAGTGCGGCGACCCCGTTGATGAACGGTTCGCAGCCGATGATCCCGATCTCGGGGTGAGACGCCGCCTGGGTTGCGAGATGCTCGCCCGCGCCGAATCCGATCTCGAGCCAAACCGCGCGGATCTCCGGCGCAAACAGTGTCAGGGGATCAAGCGGCGGCGCACCCGGCGCCGGAACCTCGACGCTCAATCCGGGAAGCCTCTCGGCAAGCAGCCGGGCGCGACCCACGCGCAGCCGGTGTCCGTGCCGGCGGCCGTAGTGAGCCGAACGGCGCGTGTCGGGGGGCTTTTGGTTCATGATGCGTCCCCGCACGACCCGCGGGCAGACGAAGGCTCCTAGCCGAACTTGGCGCGCAGCGCGTCGACGGCGTCGGTGCGCTCCCAGGAAAACCCGCCGTCTGCATCGGGCGCGCGACCGAAATGCCCGTAAGCCGCGGTGCGCGCGAAAACCGGCTTGTTCAGGCCGAGATGTTCGCGAATGCCGCGCGGGCGCAAATCCATTACCTCGCGCAATGCGGTTTCGAGCTCGGCCTCGGAAACCCGCCCCGTTTCATGGGTATCGACATAGACCGATAACGGGTCGGCCACGGCGATCGCGTAGGCGAGCTGGATGGTGCAGCGTTCCGCCAGCTCCGCGGCGACCACATTCTTGGCCAGATAGCGCGCCGCATAGGCCGCCGAGCGATCGACCTTGGTCGCATCCTTGCCCGAAAAGGCCCCGCCGCCATGAGGCGCGGCGCCGCCGTAGGTGTCGACGATGATCTTGCGCCCGGTCAGGCCGGTATCGCCGTCCGGGCCTCCGATCACGAAGCGGCCTGTCGGATTGACGTAGAAATTCGCCTCGTCGCACATCCAGCCATCGGGCAGAACATTGACCACGTGGGGGCGAACAATCTCGCGCACGTCATCCTGGCTGGCCGCTTCCACATGCTGGTGCGAGACCACCACCGAAGTCGCCCGCACCGGTTTGCCGTCGACATATTCCAGCGTCACCTGGCTCTTGGAGTCGGGCAGCAGGCTGGGCACCGACCCGCTGTGGCGGGCCTCGGCGAGAGACAACAGGATCTGATGCGAAAAATGGATTGGCGCAGGCATCAGCGCGTCGGTCTCACGGCAGGCGTGGCCGAACATGAGCCCCTGGTCGCCCGCCCCCTCGTCCTTGTTGTCGCGGGCGTCGACGCCCTGGGCGATATCGCCCGATTGCTCGTGAAGATAGATATCGACTCTGGCCGTCTGCCAATGGAAGCCGTCCTGCTCGTAGCCTATCTGACGGATCACCTCGCGAATGATCGCCTCGATGGCGTTTTGCTCGATCGGCTTGGCGCTGCGCACCTCTCCCGCCACGACGACGCGATTGGTCGTCACCAGGGTTTCGCAGGCCACACGCGCGAACGGATCGACCGTGATGTAAGCGTCGACGATCGCATCGGAGATGCGGTCGCACACCTTGTCGGGATGGCCTTCTGAAACGGATTCGCTGGTGAACAGATAATTCTGTCGCGTCACGGCATTTCTCCCTCGATGTGCCCGATCACGCCGTCCCGCCGCCCTCGGGGACTGCGCGATCCACCCTATGGCAGGGGTGCTGTTTGTCGCAAGGAACGCCGCGCGGGTCAAGCCACTCCGGCTCGGGGGATGGTCAGGCGGTCAGCGCGGCTTTCGCGGTCGGCGGGGCTTCGGATTGCCCGCGTCCTGGTCGGCGATCTCGGCCAGAGACTTGGTCAGGTCGAAGAGCCGCTTGCGCACCGACGGGTCGGTGATCTTGTAATAGGCGCGCACCAGTTCGAGGGTTTCCCGCCGCATCAGGGGATCGTGGCGAAAGCCCTCGGGCGGCGCCTCGGCGAGGCCGGGTTGGCGGATCGACGCCGGGCCTTGAAAGTCCTCGAAGAAATAGGCGATGGAAATATCGAGCACCTTGGACAGCTGATAAAGCCGGCTCGAGCCGATCCGGTTCGCACCCTTCTCGTATTTTTGCACCTGCTGAAATGTCAGGCCGATCGCCTCGGCGAGTTTCTGCTGGCTCATACCGAGTAACGTGCGGCGCAGCCGGACCCGGGATCCGACATGCACGTCCACCGGATGGGGCTGTGCCGGCATGGCTCAGTTGCAGCCGGGGCGCCGGGCGCATCCCGTCTTAAAGCGCGCTATCCGGAATTTCGTGGGCATCGACTTGACCCTTTGAGTTTTGTCGTTGGATGCGGAACGCGAGGACTATACCACGTACTGCCAGTCACCCGGTTATGTCCATAAGCCGGTAGTTGTGAAACTTTAGTGCTATGTCTTATTCAACATTTGTGACCTGTAGTTGAGGGTCAGGACAGCCACCGCGCCGACCGACAACAAGATGAAATAAAGCCCGTCGCCAAACCGGGCATAGAGCGGCGGCACCGCCAGCGCGACGGGCAGCGGGGCGTCGAGCACACCCTGTTCGTTCAGGCCAAGTCGTGCGGTGATCCGGCCATGGGCATCGAGCACCGCCGAAATACCGTTGTTCGCTGCGCGCACCAGCGGCAGGCCTTCCTCGACGGCGCGCAGCCGAGCACTTGCGAAATGCTGGTAAGGCCCCGACGTGACGCCGTACCAGGCGTCGTTGGTGATGTTGAGCAGCCATCCGGGCCGCTCGCCGGCAGCCACCACGTCGCCGGGAAAGATCGCCTCGTAACAGATCAGGGCGCTGACCGCCGGCAGACCGGGCAGCACCAGGGTCTTGGGACTCGGCCCGGCAGAGAAATCCACTGCGCCGTGGGTCAGCTTGGCCGCGCTGATCAAGCTGCGCAGCGGCATGTACTCGCCGAACGGCACCAGATGGGCCTTGTCGTAGACCGCCACCGGCATGCCTTGCGCATCGACGGCAAACAGGCTGTTCCAGTAGCGCCTCTCCCCTCCGTTCGCGGCGACACTGCGCACCGAGCCCGTGAACAGCAGGCCGCCTCGCGGGACGATGCGCGCGATCGCCTCGAGCAGCTCAGGCTCCTCGGCAATCCGGTAGGGCAGCGCGGATTCCGGCCACACGATATGACTAACACCCTCGGCCGCCGCATTCGCCGAAGCCGCGAGATAGCGCTCGACGATCAGCTCACGCTGCCCCGCTTGCCATTTCAGCTCCTGCGCGATGCTGGGCTGGACTAGCCGTAGCCTGACCTCCGGTACGCTCGCCTCGGAGGCGTCCGCGAGGCGCACGGCACCGTACAGGCCCGCAGCTACCAGCACTGCTGCCGCACCCGCGACCGGTCCCCAACGCCGTGCCGCCCCGCCCCCCGTCGCCAGGCAGGACGGCATCGCGGCCGCCAACACGGTGATCAACCCGAGGCTCCACACACCGCCCAACGCGCTGAGCTGGAGCATCGCGTCGAGCGGTGCCCAAGCCGTGCCGAGCGGCGTCATGGGAAAGCCGGTCAGGATGTGGCCGCGCAGCCATTCGGCGAGAGACCAGGCGATTGCGAGCGCCAACGCAAGTCCTGCGCCGCGCGCCCGCGAGAGATGGACCAACGTGACCGCCGCCCCGACGAACAGCGCCAGCCCTGCCGCGAAGCCCAGGACCACGGGCACCACGACGACGCCGTAGCGCTCGGGATCGGTAAGCAGCGCGGTGCCGACCCAGTAGAACGTGGCGAGGAAATGGCCGACCCCGAACCACCATCCAACGAGAAAGGCGCCCCACACCGAGCGGCTTCCCGTCGTCAGCCAGGCGAGGCCCGTAAAGGCGACAATCAGCAGCGGTAAAACATGGACGGGCGGCAGGGCAGCGGCGGCGGCAACCCCGAGGCCTGCCGCCAGCAACGCGCGACGCCAACCCGAAAGCCGGGCAATCCGCCCCCCCAGCCCGGCCAGCCCGCTTGCCGGCCGGGTCACGCGGGGTCGGCCGCCACCGGCCGGCGCACGCGCAGGCGATTAACGCGGCGCGGATCGGCCTCGAGCACCTCGAACTCCACCCCGCTCGCGTGGGAGATCAGCTCGCCCTTGAGCGGAATCCGGCCGATCAGCGTAAACACCAGCCCGCCGATGGTATCGATATCGTCTTCGGTGCTGACCAGGGTCAGGCCCAGAATCGTCTCGAGGTCGGCGAGGCGGGTACGGGCATCGGCCACGATGGTGCCATCCGCCGCCTGGGTCAGTCCGGGGGGTTCGGCTTCGTCGTGCTCGTCCTCGATCTCGCCGACGATTTCCTCGACGATGTCCTCGATGGTTACGAGTCCATCGGTGCCACCGTACTCGTCAACCACCACCGCCATGTGGATCCGCGAATCGCGCATCTTGACCAGCAGGTCGAGCACCCGCATCGATGGCGGCACGAACAGGATCGGGCGAATCAGGTTTGCGATCTTGTGAGGCTCGCCCGACCCGATCTGGCCCAGCAGGTCGCGGATATGGACCAGCCCGAGCACGTCGTCGAGCGACGAGCGGTAGATCGGCAGACGCGAATGGCCCTTCTCCTTGACCAGAGTGACGATGTCCTCGATTCCGTCGCCGGCCTCGACGGCGACGATATCGGGGCGCGGCAGCATAACGTCCTCGACCCGGATGTTGCCGAACTCGAGTATATTGGCGAGCAGCGCCCGTTCATGGGTGTCGATCTGTCCGGAGGCCTCGTCGAGAGTCTCGATCGCCTCCTCGACTTCCTCGCGCAGCGACGACTCGCCATTGCGCCCGCGCTTCACATTCTTAAGCCACTGGCGTATCGACTTCAGAAGAGATATCGGAGGGTCGGCCCCGTCATCGCGAGGCGGTGGAGATGGAGGGCGGTCGCTCATCGAACCGTCTGTCGCGGCACCAGATCGGCCGCCTGCGGCGCCGGTGCAGCCGCGTCGGGGTTGTAGGGATCGGGCCGACCAAGACGCGCCAGCGCAGCAACCTCCGCCGCTTCCATGCGTTTCGCGTCGGCAACCTCGTGATGATTGTAGCCCGCAAGATGGAGGCAACCATGCACCACAAGGTGGGCAAGATGATCCGCCGCCGTTTCCCGCTCACGCGCTTCCCGGCAAACTGTCTCGAAACCCAGCGCCACGTCGCCCAGCAAGTGGCCGCCGACCGTATCCTCTCCGGCGTCCTCGCCGGGAAATGCCAGCACGTTGGTTGGTTTGTCGACGCCGCGAAACTGCCGGTTAAGACGGCGCAATTCGGCATCGTCGGTGAGCAGAATCGAGAGCTCCTGCTCCATCGTCGGGACCAGTCCAGCCACCGCGAACGCAGCGACGGCCGCGCTGCGACACAGCGCCTCGATATTGCCGAAGCCCTCGCGCCAGCGCGGATCGCTCAGCGCCACCTCGATCGCAAGTCCGCTCACGCCGGCTCTCCTCGATCCGACGGCGGGGGGGTCGATACCCGGGCGTCGGCCGCGTCGTAGGCCTGGACGATCCGGGCCACCAGCGGGTGGCGCACCACGTCCGCGTCGGAGAACCGAATCAGGCGCACCCCCGCAACCCCGTCCAGCACGTTGACCGCCTCCGTCAACCCCGAGGCCGTGTGCGGTGGCAGGTCGATTTGCGACAGATCGCCGGTCACCACCATGCGCGAATTCTCGCCGATCCGGGTCAGGAACATCTTCATCTGGACCGGCGTGGTGTTCTGGGCCTCGTCGAGGATAACAAACGCGTTCGAAAGCGTCCGCCCGCGCATGAAGGCGAGCGGCGCGATCTCGATCTGCCCCGTCTCCAGCCCTTTCGCGACCGTGTCGGCGGGCATCATGTCGTGCAACGCGTCGTAGAGCGGGCGAAGATAGGGGTCGACTTTTTCCTTCAGGTCGCCGGGCAGGAAGCCCAACCGCTCACCGGCCTCGACCGCGGGGCGCGAGAGAATGATCCGGTCGATCTTGGCCAAGGCCAGCATTGAGGCGGCAATCGCAACGGCAAGGTAGGTCTTGCCGGTGCCGGCCGGGCCGGTTCCGATCACCAGCTCGCTCTCCCGCTGGGCGCGGAGATAGGCGGCCTGGGTCAAGGAGCGCGCCTGGATGTGGCGACGCGGGGTTTTGACGATTTCGGGCATCGCGGTGTCGATTTCGAGCCCCGCCTGATAAGCCTCGCGGGCCATGCGGATGACGCCGTCAACCTCGCCACGGTCCACCGGCAGACCGCGTTTGAGCTGGTCGTAAAGCCCGGTCAGCACGTTGCGGGCGATCCCCACCTGTTCGCTCGGTCCCGTGATCGCAACCTCGTTGCCGCGCGGGTTGACGTGCACGCCAATTTCTTGCTCGATGCGGATCAAATTGTGATCGTATTCGCCGTAGAGCTGCGAAAGCAGTGCGTTGTCGTCGAACCGCAGGACGAGGGGTTCGTCGGCGCCTGCGCGGGGATCGAGCGAACCGCTCACCCGCAAGCTCCCGCGCCGGCCGCTGCCAGCCGGCCGCTCAGGCTGTTGGCATGACCAGCTGTGATCTCGACCCGCTCGAGTCGGCCCAACGCCTCTACCGGCGCCTCGGCGTGGACCGCCTGCATCCAGGGGCTGCGGCCCGCAAGCTGCCCGGCGTTCCGTCCCCGGCGCTCGAACAGCACGTCGATCGTGCGCCCCACCGCCGCTGCATTGAAGCTGCGCTGCTGCTCATCGAGCAACGCCTGCAGGCGCGCAAGCCTCTCGGCCTTGACCGGTTCGTCGACCTGGGCGTCCATTTCCGCCGCGGGCGTTCCAGGTCGCGCACTGTATTTGAACGAATAGGCCTGGGTATAGCCGACTCGGCGCACCAGCCCCAGGGTTGCCTTGAAATCCGCCTCGGTCTCGCCGGGAAAGCCGACGATAAAGTCCGACGACAGGGCGAGATCGGGCCGCGCCGCACGCAACCGCTCGATGGTATCGAGATAATCCGCT
Organism: Alphaproteobacteria bacterium; assembly: GCA_965249645.1. Classification (GTDB taxonomy): domain Bacteria; phylum Pseudomonadota; class Alphaproteobacteria; order UBA828; family JAPUJA01; genus CAVOEB01. The sequence continues at coordinate 391,118 of CBDFML010000011.1, read as the reverse complement.
GTCCGGTGGCGGCGGTTCATGGCCGCCAGTACCCGGTCCGATCCCGACTGCACGGGCAGATGCAGGGAAGGCATAAGCTGTGGCAGGTCGCGATGTGCCGCAATCAACTCGTCGGTCACGTCGCGCGGATGGGAGGTGGTGTAACGAAGTCGGGCCAGGCCCGGGATTTCGGCCAGACGGCCCAGCAGTTGCGCCAACGTGGCCTCCGCCTCGCCGTCCGTCCCGGGATAGGCCCCGTAATAGGCCCCGTGATAGGCATTGACGTTCTGACCCAGCAACATCAACTCGCACGCCCCGCCCTCGACGAGGCGCCTTGCTTCGTCCAGCACCGCCGCCACCGGGCGCGACATCTCGGCGCCCCGGGTGTAGGGCACGACACAGAAGGTGCAGAACCGGTCGCAGCCCTCCTGGATGGTGAGAAACGCGCTCGCGCTCCGCGCCGGCCGCACCGCGGCCAGATGATCGAATTTTTCCTCCACGGGAAAATCCGTCGCGACGATCGCGCGCTCGCCCGCGTGCGCGCGGGCAACCATGTCGGGCAGGCGGTGATAAGTCTGTGGCCCGAGCACGATATCCACCTGCGGCGCGCGCCGGATCATCTCTTCGCCCTCGGCCTGGGCGACGCAGCCGGCAACCGCAAGCACCATCGGTCGGCCCGCCGCCCGGCGCCGGTCTTTGAGGAGACGCAGCCGGCCGAGATCGGAATAGACCTTCTCCGCCGCCTTTTCGCGGATATGACAGGTGTTGAGGATCACAACGTCCGCTTCGGCGGCATCGGACACCGGATCATACCCCGACGGCGCCAGCACATCGGCCATGCGCCCCGAATCGTAAACGTTCATCTGGCAGCCGAAACTCTTGATGAAGAGCAACTTCGACACAATCAGCGTCCCGGTCCATTCGCCATCACGCGCACGGCTGTCCAAGAAACATCTGGAAATGCTGCAAAATCACGATTTGACTCTAGCACCCGGCGGTTCCCTGTCAAACTAGCGCCTGACTGCGGCAGCCGCTTCGCGCAGGCGGCGAAAGCGCGTCTTTTTCTTCTGCACGCCGCGCCACGGCTCGCCCGCCAGCGACGTCGCCACTCCCGCCGCAACCGTGTCGTGGCAATAGGCCGACATTTCCTTGCGCGAGCGAAACCGCTCGATGGTGACCGGCTCGTGAAATCGAACCTCGACGCTCGTCGGCCCTATCCCGAACACGTTCCACAGATGGGCCGGCAGCTCCATGTCGCCGTACCACGCAAATTCTGGCCGATAACGCCGTCCCATGGGCATGTGATCGAGGCGGGTATAAGCCACCGATACCGGCTGCACAGCCAGGGGCTTGCCGCCGACCGGCTTTTCCGCCAAGCCGAAATAAGCGCTCTTGAAGGGCAGCACCCGGTTGCCGTCGTTGCTTGTGCCCTCGGGAAACAACACAAGGCGGTCGCCGGCCTCGAGCCGGGCAATCATGGCGTCGCGCGCGCGCGCGGTCCGGGAGACCCGGCGGTCGACGAAGACCGTGCGCTGCAACTTGGCGAGACGACCGAAGAGCGGCCAGCTCGCGACCTCGGACTTGGCGACGAACGACCCCTCGAGCACGCTACCCAGAACGATGATATCGAGGTAGGAGCTGTGGTTGGAGACGAACAGAACCGGCGCCGTCCGGCTCTGCTCGCCCTTGATGACAACATGGAAGCCGATGATCCGGCAGACTCCGCGATGGTAGAGCATCGGCAGACGGCGGGCCGCCCGAGAGTTCAGCGCGAGCAGCACCATCTGGGCGGGCATCAGGCTGAAGGTCCAGACGAGAAAACGCACGACGTTGATGAAGGCGCGCATAATGTCGGGGCGGCTCAAGCGAGGTGGTCGCGATATTTCTGGGTCACGAGATCGGTCTTGACCACGATCGACACGTCGACCGAGTTCCACTGCTGGTCGATGACCGCGCCGTCGCCGACAAACCCGCCCAGGCGAAGATATCCTTTGATCAGGGGCGGCAGCGTCTTGAGCGCCGCCTTGGCATTGATCTGGTCCGCTGGCGTCAGGTTCATGTCGATGTAGCGCTCGGGCAAAGCCACCGGGCGCAACTCCGGCGGCGCCATGTGCTGATGATAGAGATAGGAGAGGGGCAGCGCCAGCGCCTGGGGATCGGTCCCGTGCAGGCTCCCGCAACCGAACATCAGGGTAATGTCGTAGAACGCCACGTAGGCGGCATTGCCGCGCCACAGCATGGTCATGGTGGCGCGGTTGCGATAGGCGGCATCGACGCAGGAGCGTCCCAATTCGAGAATTTCACCCGGCAGCCGGAGTACGGCGCCGATGTCGTATTCGTCGGCCGTGTAAAACCCGTCGTGACGCTCGGCCACCGAGCGGCGCAACAACCGGTATGTCCCGACCACGGCGTCCGCACCGGTCCGGTCGTGGTCGATCACGAGCAGATGGTCGCAAATCTCGTCGAAGGCGTCGAAATCCTGTCGGCGGGCCGCCATCTCCGGGCTCGGCTTGGCGCCCATTTCATCGTAGAACACGCGATAGCGCAACGACAGCGCCGCCTCGATCTCGTCGGGCGAGCGCGCCAGGCGCACTTCGAGGCTACCGGCCTGGATATCCTGAATGGGTTCGCGGCTCACTGCGGGATCGGCTGTTCTAGGAAGAGGAACACGGCGACATCCCTGCGCTCATTCATCGTCGTCGGACAACAGCACGCCGTAGAGCTCGAGCCGGTGATCGACCAGGCGATAACCGAGCTGAAGTGCCACCTCGCGTTGAAGCGTTTCGATCTTTGCGTTCTCGAATTCAATGACCTTGCCCGTCTTCATGTCGATCAGGTGATCGTGGTGCACATCGTCCGCCTGTTCGTAGCGCGCACGGCCGTCGCCGAAATCGTGCCGCTCGAGCATGCCCGAATCCTCGAACAGCCGAACCGTCCGATAGACCGTGGCCAGGCTGATCTTGGGATCGATCACCGTGGCGCGTTGGTAGAGCTCTTCCACGTCGGGGTGATCGCGCGCGTCCGACAACACTCGGGCAACCACCCGTCGCTGTTCGGTCATCTTCAATCCCTGGCTGATGCAGAGCTGCTCCAGTCGGGAAGGGGCCGGTTGTCGACTCACCGCTCACCTGAAATCCGCGTCGTTACCCTGACGATCAGGATAAACTATAGGGGACGAAGTGACGAGGTCCAGTCGTCGGCATCTAGCGGCGGCGCGGACGGGTCCCAAGGCCTATTTTCTTGGCCAGCTGGCTGCGCTGTTTCGCATAATTGGGCGCCACCATGGGATAGTCCGCGGGCAGTCCCCAGCGTTGGCGGTACTGGTCCGGCGTCAATTTGAAACTGGTCATCAGATGACGTTTGAGCATTTTGAGCTTTTTGCCGTCCTCCAGACAGACGATGTAGTCCGGCGTCACGGATTTCTTGATCGATACCGCGGGCTGGGGTCGCGCCTCCTCGGCAGCGGCCGCTCCGCTCGAGAGATTCGAGAGCGTGCCGTAGACCTGCTTGATGAGCTGGGGCAGATCGCTCACCGGCACGTCATTGTTCGCGACGTGAGACGCGACGATTTCCGTCGTCAGGGCGAGCAGCTCACCGCGATCGATTTCATCTGACATTGGCCATCCATCCTTTTCACAATAATTAGACGGTTTATATATAATCTTGTCTTAGTCTTTTCAAACCCCAAATAACGAGTCTGATTTTCTGTTTTCGACGACTCGTTGCTCCTCGGTGATGCTTATGACTGACGGTCCCGACTACTTTCTCGACATCACCGGCGAAATTTGCCCAATGACATTCGTCAAGACGAAGCTGCAAATCGAGCGGATGGCCGGCGGCGAGGTGATCGAGGTTCGGCTGAACGCCGGCGAGCCCCTTGAAAATGTGCCGCGCTCGGTTCGCGAGGAGGGTCACGAGGTGGTCAATCTCGAACCCGAAGACGAGCCCGACGGCGTGCACCGCCTGCTGATTCGAAAGAAGATCTGACCGTTCAACGGCCGAGGCAGCGGCTCATCAGCACCGCCGAAACACTCTGGCTCTGTCCGCGCGGATAATAGCCCGCCCGCCAGCCGGTCTGTTCAAACTCCACCGCGCCATACAAGGCCCGCGCCGCCATGTTGTCTTCCGCGACCTCGAGAAACATCCACTGGGCACCGCGAGCCTCGGCCCGGGCCATCGCCGCAGCCAGCAACACTCCGCCTATACCATGCTGGCGGTGGTCGGGATGCACGCCGATCGACAGGATTTCGGCTTCGTCGAGAATCAGGCGGCAAAGCAGAAACCCGAGAGGTCGCGGCCCGAGGCGGGTCAGCAGAGCGAAGCTGCCCGAGGGCTCGAGCACCCGTTCAATGGCTGCGGCACTCCACGCGTCGTCAAAGCATTCGGCGTAGAGCGTGGAAATTACCCCGTAGGCCGGGGGCCCCACCGTTGCGACTTGAATCCCCTGATCGGTCATCGCTCTCAGCCGGATGGCGGCGCGTCCGGCGTATGCGCCCCGGGGCCGCGCAAATAAAGCGGGGCAACGTCGTGGCCGGGCCGGGCCCTCCCGTCCTGGCGCGCCGCCAGAGCGGCCACCCGGGAGGCCTCCGGAAATTCTGGCGCGCCGGCGCGGGCGAGGCGGGTGCCCTCATGCGCTGCCGCGATCAGCACGCTGCCGCTGCCCACCAGCAGGATGGGCGGCACAAGCCCGGCGAGCGCCTCGCTTGCAGGGCATGCCCGGGGCGTTGTCACCGGTGCCAGTCTCTCGTCGAAGGCCTGCGCGTAAACTTCGCCGCGGCGCGCGTCGAGAACCGCAAGCACGGTGTGGTTTACGCGCTCTGCGGGGTCGGTCCCTTCGGCAAGCGCCGCCAACGTTCCCACCCCGATCACGGGACAACCGATCGCCAACGCCAGGCCGCGTGCCGCCGCCAAGCCGACCCGAATGCCGGTGAAGCTGCCCGGCCCGACGGTCACGGCAAGACGATCGAGAGTATCGAGTCTTTCATCCGCCGCCGCCATGACCTCGTCGATCATCGGCATCAGCGCTTCGGCATGGCCCCGCACCATCTCCCGGACCTGCTCCGCGGCGATCGACCCGTCGCGCCACAGCGCGGCCGAGCAACCCAGGCCCGCACAATCCAGCGCCAGCAACTTCATAGGGTGATCCCCGGGAGCGTGCTACACTGGGACATCGTCGTCATCCCGTCGACCGTCGACCCGACGCTTGTCATGCTGCTGGTTTCCATTGCGCCTCCCGACTTCGATGTCGAGCTCGATCTGGCCTATGCCGGGCCCGAAAATTTTACCGGCCAGCCGATTTATACCCGGTCCGCCTGTTTTCTCCACCCGGATGGCGCCGACCGTCTGGCCCGCGCCGTCGGGCTCGCGGCACGGCTCGGCCTGCGCTTTCGCCTGTTCGACGGGTTTCGCCCGACCGAAGCGCAATGGCGCCTGTGGGACCACACGCCTGACCCGGACTACATCGCCGATCCCCGACGCGGCTCGCCTCATTCGCGCGGGGTCGCGATCGATCTCACCCTGATCGACGTCGACGGGTCGCCCCTCGACATGGGAACCCCGTTCGACGCACTGACGCCAAAGTCCCATCACGGCAGCCCCGACGTTCCTCTCGCCGCCCAGCGCAACCGCCATCTCCTGCTCGGGCTGATGAGCGCGGCGGGCTGGGATTTCTACATGAACGAGTGGTGGCATTACCAGCTTTTCCGTCCCCGCAGCTATCCTGCGCTGAGCGACAAGGCCGCGGGCACCCGTCTTATGGGCTAGCCCGCCCCGAGCCTGGAACCGGCCGGGAAATTTTCAAATAAATTATTGTAACTATTGAATTTTTCTGAATTATAATGCCGCAATGCTAAGCCTCGTTCGACGCCTTTCCCGAAGCCGCGCGGTGGCCCTGGCCACGCTCGCCCTTGGACTTATCCTTGCCCTTCCAATCGCGGCGCCGGCACACGGCGCCGACTCGGCCATCGTCGTGATGTATCACCGTTTCGGCGAGAACAATTACCCGGCGACCAACATAGGGCTCGCCCAGTTCGAGGAACATCTGGCCCATCTCAAGGCAGGCAGCTATTCGGTGCTGCCCGTGCCCCACATCATCGCGGCCCTGCGCGCCGGGACGCCGTTGCCGGAGCGGACCGTTGGCATTACCATCGACGATGCCTACCTCTCGGTGTACGACGAAGCCTGGCCGCGCCTTGCCGAGGCTGGGTTCCCCTTCACGCTCTTTGTCGCCACCGACTCGGTCGATACGGGCACGTTCGGAACCATGAGCTGGGACCAGCTGCGTGAGCTCGCCGCGGCGGGCGTTACCATTGGCAACCACGGCGCCTCTCACGGTCACCTCTGGCAAGGCGACCCCAAATCCGTCCGCGAGGACATCGCCCGTGCCGAGCGCCGGTTCGAGCAGGAGCTCGGCCTCACGCCCAGCCTTTTCGCCTACCCCTATGGAGAATTCGACCTGCCAACCCGCCAGGTCGTACACGACTTCGATTTCGAGGCCGCGTTCGGCCAGCATTCGGGAACGGTTCATCCGGGCGCGGATTTTCAGGGCCTGTCGCGTTTCGCGCTCAATGAGCGATTCGGTGGCATGGACCGGTTCAGCCTGGTCGTCGGCACGCTGCCGCTGCCGGTCACAGACGTCACTCCGGCAGATCCTCTGATTACATCGCCTAATCCGCCGGCCTTCGGCTTTACGGTTACGGCGCATCTGAACGACATGGGGGCGCTGGCCTGCTTCGCCTCGCATCAGGGCGAGACGCGAATCGAGCGCCTCGGCTCCAGCCGTATCGAAATTAGGCTCGACGAGCCGTTGCCGCTTGGCCGCTCGCGAATCAACTGCACCATGCCGGCCAGTGACGGCCGCTGGCGTTGGTTCGGCCACCAGTTCATCGTCGCCGCGCCCTAGCTCGCCGAGAGCCTCGCGAGCCCGGATAAAAAAAGGCCCGGCTGAGCCGGGCCTTTTTGCGTTTGGCGGTCCCGCCAGCGGTTTGTTAATAGACAGGCTCCAATGCGACCAGCTGCAGGCGGGCGTGGTCGAACTGCTCAAGATCGTTCTCCTTGATCACTCGCTTGAGGATGCGCAGGTATTTTTCCCGCTCCTCTGAATAGGAGACAAGATCGACAAGCAGATCGCCGGCTTGCAGCCGCTGATCAGTCGCACGCATGGCAGCACGATTGGCGCGGAAATCCTCGTAGGCCCAGTGGCTGTTCAGATTGCGCAAGTAAGCCAGCACAGAATCGAACAGGCTGTCGAACGCGCGGACTTCGTGGGTGCCGTCCTCGTCCCGATCTTCGGGCACGATTCCGGCGCCCTCCCTGAACACCCGCTGGCCGAACACCGCGTTGCCCTCGCGGGCGAACCTCGACGTGCCCCACCCGGATTCCACGGCGGCTTGCGCGATGGCCAGCGATGGCGGCAGGACATCAACGCGGACCAACAGCTCAGCAGTATCGCCGGGCTCCGTACCGTAACGTTCGGCCAGGTTATCGAGCCAGTCGCTCTCGCTGTCCGAAAGCGCCAAGGCCGCATCGATCCGGTCGACGATATCGATCAGCAGGTCGCGTTCGGCGCGCACGGTCTCATTGGCCCGCAGGATAAGGGGCAGCATGGTCTGGATGAAGAGCTGCTTGCGGGTCACCGCCGCGTCGATGTCGGTCAGGTCGCTCGGCAGGCTGGCAAGGTAGAGGCGCGGCACTTCGTGGTTGCCCGCGCGCACGCCGGCAAGCTCGTAGTCCAGCTGCTCGAACTCGTCGAGCAGCGCCACGCTGCTGTTGGGCAGCACGATCTGCGACGGCGCGCCCGCAAGCCCGTCGTCATGCTCCGCCTCGATCTCCGTCACCCGGAGCACCGTGCCTGCGCTCGCCACCGAGTGTGACCCGAAGATCATGCCCTGAGGGTCAGCCAGGACCAGCCCGAAGAGGCCTAGCACCAGCAAACTGATAATGCTGACACCCCAACCTGTACGCGACGAGCGGCGACGTCTCTTGTTCGCCATCAAGTGGCCTCCGATTGTCTTCATCTTCCTGTCGGAGGTTCCCCCCCGATTATCATTGACGGAGTCTCCCGGCCCCGTCGTCTTCGCCTTTTGGTATCTGTCCCCCGGCCCTTAATATCGTTGCCGCGGGCGAACTATTGCCGCCGAATTTGGCTTTTCTTTGTCAAACGACGGAACGAACCTCGATAACTTCGGGAATGTAGTGCCTCAGCATGTTCTCGATTCCCATCTTGAGCGTCGCGGTCGAGCTTGGGCAGCCCGAGCATGCGCCGCGCATCTCCAGCAGGACGACCCCGCGTTCGAACCCGCGATAGACGATATCGCCGCCGTCCTGGGCGACGGCGGGGCGAACCCGGGTCTCGATCAGCTCACGGATCTGGGCGATGATGTCGGCGTTTTCGCCCTCATCCGCCGCGTCGCTCGCTGCCTCGTCCTCCGGATCGTCGGTCAGCAGGGGCTGCTGCGAGACAAAATGCTCCATGATGCCGCCCAGAATCGCCGGCTTGAGCACGCTCCAGTCGGCGTCGTCCCGCTTCGTCACCGTGATGAAATCGGCGCCGAAGAAGACCGCCTCCACCTGTTCGATACGAAACAGCTTGTCCGCCAGCGGCGAGCGCTTCGCCGCCTCCGCGTCCCCGAAATGGATCGTCCCTTCTGCCATCACGCCGCGGCCGGGAAGGAATTTCAGGGTGGCAGGGTTTGGCGTCTGTTCGGTCTGGATGAACATCGTTGACGCTCCTCAGGAGCGAGCGTTAACCGCTCGTTAACTACCGGAAACATGGCTGACGAATTCGCGGATTTCAAGCCTTCCTGGCGGTCTTTCTGAAAAACCGTCACCCTACAAGAGCTTAGAAAGTTAATTCCGCTACGCACGCGGGAAGCGCACAGTACCGATTACCAGAATATCTGAAATTTCGAGTCGACCCGGCACCCTCAGGTGATGTTGCTCAGCTGCTCGTCGGTCAGGTTTCCCGGCACGATGACTAGGGGAATGTTGAGCTTTCCCGCGAGTTGGCCGGCCAACCATGAAATCAGCTTGCCGTGACCCTCGCTGCCGGGCACGGCGCCGACCACGAGGATGCCGATGTTAGGATCTTCGTCGACCTGATTGAGAATCTCTTCGCCGATCTCGCCCTCACGAACGTTGATTTCCGGCATAAACCCGAGCCGTTCCTGAACCTCGCCCGCGATGGTGCGAAGCAGTGCCTCGGCCTCCTCGCGGGTTTCCTCGCGCATGATCTCACCGACCGCGACCCAGTGCTGGAACTCGGGCGGCGGCAGAACGTGGAGCAGAGCTACCCGCCCGCCGCTGTTTGTCGCACGCAAGCAGGCGAAATGGACGGCGACCCTGGAGTGCGGGTCGTGGCCCACGCAAACCAGAAACTTGACCTCGCCGGCGACGTGGCTCTGCCCGCCCGGCTCGGCATTTTTCTTTGATTTCCGCGCCATTCGCCGTCACACCCTTCGAAAGAGATAGCTGCCCAGCCATCCTGCCATTAGCGCTGAAGCGATGGCAAGCAGGCCGTAAAGCCATGGCTGGTTATGCGCGAAGCCCTCGATCTGTGCCGAGAGACCGGTCTTGCGTACCTCGAAATGCAGGCTCTGGCTGGCAACGATCGCGCCCGCCTCGATCACATGGATGTCCACGTCGTAGCGCCCGATAGGCAGCTTGGGCGGCAGGTCGATCGCGACCCGGAACAGGCGCTGGCCGAGAAACTCGATGGCGCCGGGCTCGGCGGGATAGAGCCGTTCCTGCTGTTCGCCGCGCAACACCGCGTCGCGAAACGGTGCCGTGCCCTCGGCGCTATCGGCGTAGAACGCCTGAAAGACCAGGTTTTCGAGGCCGATCTGCTTATCCGCCAGCAATTCGGGCCCCGCGATCTCGTCGAGCGGGCGGGTCGACGCGACGGCGTAGTAACGGGGAATGCCGGCGAACCCCACAGATTCGGTGTTGATCCAGAAGCCCGCGATACGCTGCTTGCGCCGCACCACCACGCCGGCCCAGGGCCCGCGCACCACTACGACGATGTCGCCTTCGCGCTCGGTCGCGCCGAACAGCAGCACCTCGCTGCCCGTGAAGCGGGCATCGACCTCGATCACGTAGTCCGACAGCCCGGAGACGATCGGCCCGGCGTCCGCCGGGCCGCCGTGGACCACCCAGGCGAGCCCCAACGCGGCCAGCAGCGCCGCAGCTCCCCGTCGCACCGTGGCTCCCGGGATCGCCATCAGAACACCCCCAGAAAGGTAAACGAGAATTCCTCGTCGAGCGGTCCGACCAGGAAATAGATCAGCCGACCGGCCACGATCAGCACAACCAAAGCCAGCAACCCGCGCAGATATTCGGCGCGCAGGCGCATCGCCATGCGAACGCCGAATTGCGAGCCGACAACGCTGCCCACCGCGAGCAGCAGGACGAGCAGGATGTCGACGGTCTGGTTGTTGCCGGCGTGGAAGAACGCCGCGACCGCGGCGACGAAAGTGATCTGCAGCAGCGAGGTGCCCACCACGAGGACCGTCGGCATGCCGAGCAGGTAGATCATCGCCGGAATCACGAAGAAGCCGCCGCCGACCCCCATGACCGAGGCCATCAGCCCCATGGTAAAGCCGATTGCTAGCGGCGGCAGGGCGCTGATGTAGAGCCGCGATTTGGGAAATCGCATTTTGAAGGGCAGGCCGTGGATCCAGGTGTGGCTGTGCGCCTTGCGCCGGCCACGGCCGCGGACGCGGCGGCGGATTGCGCGCAGGCTTTCGATCCCCATCAGCAACCCGACGAGGGACAGGAAGGTGATGTAGCAAAGCAGGATGACGAGATCGATCTGACCGATCGCGCTCAGCCGCTCGAACAGCCAGACCCCAAGCCACGAGCCGCCCGCGCCGCCCACCAGCACCACGGCGCCCATCTTGAAGTCGACGTTCTCGCGGCGCCAATGGGCGAACAGGCCCGAGAACGAGGTCGCGACCAGCTGCGCCGCACCGCTCGCCACCGCAATCGGCGGCGCGATCCCCATGAAGATCAGCAGCGGCGTGATCAGGAAACCGCCCCCGACCCCGAACATGCCGGACAGGAAGCCGACCGCAAGGCCCAGCGCAAGCAGGATGAACAGGTTGACGGGCAGTTCGGCGATCGGCAGGTAGATGTCCATGGCGTGCTCGGATCACCGGGCCTTCTGGTGCGCGGACGTCAGGGGCGAAGCAAGCCCATGGTGTCCTGAATTTCCCGCAAGGTGGTCTCGGCCAATGCGCCCGCGCGCTCGACACCGTCGCGCAGGATGCCGTCGAGATAGTCGGTGTCCGCCGACAGCCGCGTCATTTCGGCACCGATCGGACCCAGTATGTCGACCGCAACTTCGGTCAGCGCCGCCTTGAAGTCGGAGAACGACGCGTCGGCGTAGCGTGCACAGACCGCGTCAAGCGACTCGTCGGCCAGCGCGGCATAGATGCTCAACAGGTTCGAGGCCTCGGGCCGCGCCTCCAGGTCGTAGCGCATGCCCATCTCGGCGTCGGATTTCGCCTTGCGGATCTTCCTGGCGATGGTGTCGGCATCGTCGGTCAGGTTGATGCGCGAATAGTCCGAGCTGTCCGACTTGCTCATCTTGCTGGTGCCGTCGCGCAGCGACATGACCCGCGTGCCCGTGCCGACGATAATCGGCTCGGGCGGCGGCAGGGCGTCGCACGCGTAGCGGTGGTTGAACGCGTTCGCAATGTCGCGCGCGAGCTCCAGATGCTGCTTCTGGTCTTCGCCCACGGGCACATGGGTCGCCTTGTAGAGCAGGATGTCGGCGGCCATCAGAACCGGATAGCCGTACAGGCCCAGGACCGCGTTCTCGCGGTGCTTGCCCGCCTTCTCCTTGAACTGGGTCATGCGATTGAGCCAGCCCAGCGGGGTCAGGCAGCCGAGCAGCCAGGCAAGCTCGCAATGGCCCGGGACCTGGCTCTGGTTGAAGATCACGCTGCGCTCGGGATCGATCCCCGCCGCAATATAGGCGGCGGCGATCGCGCGGGTGCTCGCGCGCAGCGACACCGGCTCCAGCTCGGTGGTCAGCGCATGCAAATCGACGATGCAGAACAGGCAGTCATACTCGTCCTGCATCCGCACCCAGTTGCGGATCGCGCCCAGATAATTGCCGAGATGCAGGTTCCCGGTGGGCTGAACGCCCGATAACACTCGCCCCATGGATATCTTTCCGTCCCGCGCGTGCCGCGGCGGCGCTGTTATCGCGCGGGGGTGCGGGCCGGTCAAGCGCCGCCCGAATCCGGTGGCCGGTGCATCAGCCGGCGAAGCTCGTCGGCGCGCCACGCCCCGGTCAGCCGTCCTACGCCACCATAGACCGCCAGACCCGCAACGATCAGCGCAAGCAGCGCTACGATGCGCAAGCCCTGGCCGCTCGCCAGCACGTCGTCCAGCGCCCAGCTCAACGCCCACAGCGCCGCTCCCATCGCCGCGCCGGACAGCATGATCGGACCGAGTCGCGAGACCAGCCGCTCGTCGACCGCGAGGTAGCCGCGCACACGCAGGGCACGGATCAGCAGAGCCACGTTGAGCCAGCCCGAAATCGAGGTTGCGAGCGCCACCCCGACATGGCCCAGCGGCCAGATGAGCGCACCGTTGAGCGCGGCGTTGACGAGCACGCAGACAATCGCGATGCGCACCGGGGATCTGGGCTCCTCGCGCGCGAAGAAGGCCGGGGCCAGCACCTTGATCAGCACGAAAGCGGGCAGGCCCCCGGCATAGGCCATCAATGCCCAGGCCGAGGCCCCGCTCGCCTGCACGTCGAACGCGCCGCGCTCGAACAGCACCGTGATGATGGGCCCGGCGATAACGATCAGTGCAACCGCCGCGGGCAGGGCCAGCAGGCAGGCAAGCTCGATCGCGCGATTCTGGTTTTCGCGCGCCGCCTCGACGTCGCCCGAACGAAGCTGGCGGCTCAGCATGGGCAGGAGCGCGGTGCCCAGCGCCACGCCGATCACGCCGAGCGGCAGCTGGTTGACCCGATCGGCGTAGTAGAGCCAGGAGACCGCGCCGTCGATCTGCGAGGCGAAGATCATGTCGACCAGGATGCTGATCTGGGCGACGCCCGCGCCGAGCGCTACCGGCGCCATCAGCACGAACAGGCGGCGCACCGCAGGGGTCAACCGGGGTCGACGCAGGGCGAGCGAGACCCCCGCCCGCCGGCAGGCGGCATAGAGCCAAATGAGTTGCACGACGCCCGCCCCCGAGACCCCCACGGCCAGCGCGTGGCCCGGGGTTTCGAGCGAATCGGTAAGCCCCAGCAGCGCGCCGATCAGACACAGGTTGAGCAGGATCGGCGTTGCTGCGGGGGCTGCGAAGCGGTGCAGCGAGTTGAGCACCCCGCCCATCAGCGAAACCAGCGAGATGAACAGGATGTAGGGGAAGGTGATGCGGGTGAGTTCGACCGCGAGGGCGAATTTCTCGGGGTCATCGGCGAAGCCCGGCGCCAGGCCGTACATCAGCCAGGGCAGGGTCAGCTCGGCCAGCCCGACCAGCCCGACCAGCGACCACAGCAGCACCGCGAGCGCGGAGTTGGCGAATTCCCGGGCGGCCTCCGCGCCGTCCTCCTCGAGCCGGCGGGCGAAGAGCGGCACGAAGGAAAGGTTGAACGCGCCCTCGGCGAACAGGCGGCGCAGCAGGTTGGGAATCTTGAACGCAATGAAGAAGGCGTCGCCGACCGGGCCGGCGCCCACCATGGCGGCAATCAGGATGTCGCGCGCAAAGCCCACAACGCGCGACGCCATGGTGTAGCCGCCGACGGTGGCTGTGAAGCGGAGCAGCGCCATGGCCCTGATCTAAAGGATTTTTCGCCGCCGGGGAAGTGGGACGCGCACGCCCCCGATCTCAGCCGGCAATCGCCGTGTCCGCTTCGCTCGCCGTTTCGGTCGCCGCCTCGGGGTCGGCCAGCGCCGCGAGCAGGCGGGCGCGCAGCGCATCGATCTTGGCCGCGTGGGTCACTTTCAGGCCGAACCGGTCCTTGACGTAAAAGGCATCCACCGCACGAGCGCCGAAGGTTGTGACATGGGCGGTCACGATCGACAGGCCCATTCGGCTCAGCACTCGGGTGACGTCGAACAGCAATCCCACCCGGTCGGTCCCGTTGACCTCGATCAGGGTGTGGCGCTGGCTCGCCCGGTTGTCGATCAGCGCCCGGGGCTCGACGGCGAACAGCGCGCGCGCACGGCCGCGGGCGCGACGCCGGCGGCGCAGCGCGTCAGCGACGTCGAGCTTTCCGGCCAGGGCGTGGGCGAGATTATCGTGCAGCCGCTCGAGCCGCGCGGGCTCGACCAACGCGCCGCCTGCCGCGTCCTGGACCCACAGGCTGTCGAGCGCCATGCCGTCTTCGGTGGTGAAGATCTGGGCATCGACGATGCTGACCCCGCTTGCCGCCATGGCGCCGGCGATCTCGGCGAACAGCCCGGCATGGTCGGGGGCGTAGAGCGTGACCTCGGTGACGTCGCGAAAATCGTCGGCCTGGGCGTCGAACCCGAAGGGCGCTTCGTTTGCCGCCGCCCTGCGCAGCAACCGGGCGTGGCGCTCCTGGCGGGCGGCTTCGCCGCTCAGCCAATAGGGCGGGTGCAGCCGCGCGAAATGCGCCTCGATCTCGGTTTTCGACCAGTCGGCCAGGCGCTCGCGCAGCGCGTCCTTCGCCCGCGCCACCCGCGCGCCCTTGGCCGCCGCCTCGTGGCCGCCCGAGAGAACCTCCTCGGCCCGCGCGTAGAGTTCGCGCAACAGCGAGCCCTTCCAGCCGTTCCAGCGTCCCGGCCCGGTCGCCCGGATATCGGCTACGGTCAGCACCAGCAGCAGGCGCAGCCGTTCGAGGGACTGCACCGTGGCGATGAAGTCGCTCACGGTCTTGGGGTCATTGATGTCGCGCCTGAAAGCGGTGTCAGAGAAGCGCAGATGATGGAGCACGAGCCACGAGACCGTCTCGGTCTCCTCCGCCGAAAATCCCAGCCGCCGGCCGACCCGAAGCGCCACCCGCGCGCCCGCCTCCGAATGATCCCCGCCGCTGCCCTTGGACAGATCATGAAGCAGTACCGCGAGATAGAGAGCGCGGCGCGAGATCACCTTGTGGGTCACCTCACTCGCCAGCGGCAGCTCGTCCGCCAGTGTGCCCCGCTCGATATCCGCGAGCGCACCGACCGCCCGGATGCTGTGCTCGTCGACCGTGTAGACATGATACATGTCGTGCTGCGCCTGGGCGACGACGCGGCCGAAATCGGGCAGGAAGCGGCCCAGCACGCCCGCCTCGTTCATCCGCCGAAGCGCGGTTTCCGGATCGGCCGGCGAGGTCAGGATCTCGACGAACAGGCGATTGGCCTCCGCGTCCGCGCGCAAAGCCCGGCCCACCAGCCGACGGTTTCGGTGAATCAGGCGCAGTGCGCGCGGATGAATGTCGATGCCCAGTTCCTGGGCCAGGTGGAAGAGGCGCAGGATACGCGCCGGGCGATGTTCGAAGACATCCTCGGCCGCAACCGACAGCCGGCCCTGCTCGACAACGAAGCCGTCCGCATTTGCCGTCCCCAACCCGGCACCCACGCTTTGCCCCGGCGCGGCGCGGCGGTGCTCGGCCTCGAGCTGGGCGCAGAGGATGCGCGTGAGATCGCCGACGTTCTTGGCGGCAAGAAAATAATCCTTCATGAACCGCGCCACGGACTCATTGACGCTAGCCGCCGCGTAGCCCATCCGGCGCGCCACCTCGGGCTGGACGTCGAAGGAGAGCCGCTCCTCGGCCCGTCCGGCCAGCACATGCAGATGGGCACGCACCCGCCACAGGAAATCCTCGGCCCGCGCGAAGCGACGCCATTCCGCGCTGCTCAGCACGCCCCGCTCGACCAGCTCGGCGAAACGCTCGACCCGGTAGATGTATTTGCCGATCCAGTAGAGCGTGTGCAGATCACGCAAACCCCCCTTGCCCTCCTTGACGTTGGGTTCGAGCACGTAGCGAGAATCGCCGGTCTTGCGATGGCGCGTGTCGCGCTCGGCGAGCTTGGCGGCGATGAACTCGACCTCGCTGCCCGTCGCAATTTCGTCGAAGAAGCGCGCGCGCAGCCTTTCGAACAGCTCGGCCCGGCCCCACAGGAGCCGGGATTCGAGCAGGCTCGTGCGGATGGTCATGTCGGCCTGCGCCCGCGCCAGGCAGTCCTCCAGTGTGCGCGCCGCGTGGCCGACGGTAAGCCCGAGATCCCACAGCATGTGCAGCACCCCCTCGACCAGCCCGCGCGCGACCTCGTCCGGCTCATGCTCGAACAGGAACAGCAGGTCGATATCCGACGCCGGCGCGAGCTCGGCCCGACCAAAGCCGCCGACCGCGACCAGCGCGAGAGGAAGTCCGGTTTTCTCGAGCCCCGCAGCCGCGGCCTCGCGGTCGAGCACGGCGCGAAGCAGGCCGTCGACCAGGTAACTGTTCCCCGCCACCACCGCCGCACCGCTTTCGCCTGCCTCGAGGCGCGCGCGCACCTCCGCCTGGCCGTGTTTCAGTGCCGCCTTCAGCACGCCGAGCCGGCGGCCCCGCGCGGGGCCCGCTTCCGCAAGGGCGCGGGTCAGTTCCCGGCCATCGAGAATGCGGCGTTTTCGCCTGAGTGTCGCCATGCCCCACTGTGGGACGCAACCCGCATCCAATGCAACCCGGACAGCGCGGATCAGACCGTCGCCGGCCCGATCCGCGCGCCGTTATTTCCGCACCGAAAGGCAGGGGGCTCAGGCTTTTTTCCCGCGACTCGCGAGTCGAATTTCAGAACCGGGGCGAATCCCCGTGAGACTCAAGCCGAATCGGTCCTTGCCCGGTATCGGAGAACGATCACGCGCCATCCGCCGTTTGAACTTCAAACTACTGATTTATAATGGTTTTTTCTTGAGCCCCGGGCCGATGCGAATTTCCTTGCCTCGGCGTGCACGCCCCGGCAAGTTGGCGTCATGCGCGGCTATTTCGGAATTGGCGTCGAGCGCATCAGCAAGGCGATGAACGTGGGCACCCTGTTTCGCTCGGCGCACGCCTTCGATGCGAGTTTCGTGTTCACTATCGACGCCTGCTACGATCCCGAGCACACCTCGTCAGATACCGCCAAGACGCCGGGCCAGCTACCCTTCTATCGGTTCGCGAGCGCGGCTGAGCTGCGCCTGCCCGACGGCTGCAAGCTGGTCGGTATCGAAATGATGGACGACGCGGACGAATTGCCCTCCTTCCGCCACCCGGCGCGCGCGGCTTACGTTCTCGGGCCCGAGCGCGGCCGGCTCTCCGACGGGTTGCTGGCACGCTGCGACAAGCTGGTCAAAATTCCGACGAAATTCAGCATCAACCTGGGAGTATGTGGTGCGATCGTGATGTACGACCGGATCCTCACCCTGGGCCGGCACGCCGCCCGCCCGGTCTCCGAGCTGGCGCTGCCCGAGCCGGATGCCGACCATGTCTATGGCGAGCCCCGCGCGCGTTCCCGAAAGGCCGCCTCATGACCGACGAAAACCGGTACTCCGGGCTTCACGTCCTCGGCGCGGACAGCCCGATCGCCGCCTCGCCCGATGAGGCGGTGCTCGAGCGGGTTGCCAACGCAAACGCGCAAACCCCTTATGTCGTGCGTTTTTCCTGCCCGGAATTCACTTCGATCTGCCCGGTCACCGGTCAGCCCGACTTTGCCCATTTGGTGATCGACATCCTGCCCGGCGAGTGGCTGCTCGAAGGCAAGTCGCTCAAGCTCTTCCTCGCCTCCTTCCGCAACCACGGCGCGTTTCACGAGGACTGCACCCTGCTCGTCGCCCGGCGCATCGAGGAGGCGGTCTCCCCGGTCTGGCTTCGGATCGGCGGCTACTGGTATCCGCGCGGCGGCATCCCGATCGACGTTTTCTACCAGTCCGGACCGCCGCCCGAGGGTGTCTGGATTCCCGACCCGGCCATTCCCGCCTATCGGGGGCGGGGCTGACGCCCGGCAGCCGTGACGAGACCGATGGATCAGAACGGAACCGACATGCGCAATATCGCGACACGCATCGTAGCGATGCTTTTCCTCGCCACGGCCCTTCTCGGCAGTGCCGCCGGCAGCGCCGCGGGCGCGGAGGGAAACACCGAGTTCCTCGGCAAGTTTGGTGACTGGAACGTCATCGGCTACGTCGAAAACGGCAAGCGCAATTGCTACGTCCACAGCACGCCCGTCGAGCAGAGCGGCAATTACACGCGCCGCGGCGAGCCCTACATCCTTGTCATCCGCCGCCCCGACGGCTCCGAGTATGTCAGCGTCACCTCGGGCTACCCCTACAAGCAGGGCGGCGAGGTCGAGGTCAAGATCGGGGACGCGACCGTCATGCTCTTCGTCGACGGCGAGAAAGGCTGGACCAAGTCGGCCGACGACGACACGACGCTGGTCAAGGCCATGCGCGCCGGCTCGACCCTGACCGTGCACGGCACTTCGGCCAAGGGCACATTTTCGCTCGACACCTATTCCCTCTCGGGCGTGACCGCCGCGCTCAACGAGATTCGCACGAGCTGCGGCAACTAGCGCGAAATCTCCGTCAATGGAATCGTTTGGATTTCGCGAGCCCGCAAGCGCGGGCCGCCGCTTATGCGGCGAAAGCCTGAGTGGCGACTGAACGCCGTTTCGCTTTATTCCGTAAAGCGAAACGGAAACAGCTGTAACTAGGGTCTGAACCCAATTTAACCTATTGATTCATGGCGTGGAAGTGTGATTCAAGCTTCTTGGAAAGGAGTTTGATCATGCGCTTTGATTTGTCAGACGAAGAATGGGCGGTGATCGAGCCGCTTTTGCCCAAGGGCGGACGTGGTCCGAAGCGTATGGACGATCGGCGTGTTTTGAACGGAATTTTCTATATTCTGCGCACCGGCGCCCCGTGGCGCGACCTGCCCGAGCGCTACGGCCCGCGCACCACCATCTACAACCGCTATGCGCGCTGGGCACGGCGCGGCATATGGAAGGCGATCTTCGATGGGCTTGCCGAACACTCCGGCGACAGCCTGTTCTTCATCGACTCATCCATCGTCAAGGCTCACCGCGCGGCAGCCGGCGCAAAAGGGGGGAACTGGCGCAGGATATCGCGTCACGCGGCGGCCGCACAAGCAAGGTTCGCTTTATTCCGTAAAGCGAAACGGAAACAGCTGTGACTAATCCACCGCGCGGTTTGGAAAAGTGCCGTCCGAGGCGTATATCTCCCTCATGGACAGCCCTTCCCCTGCCGTGCCCGCGGACAGCCCGATTGTGCGCGAATCCCTGATCGGCCTCTCGCGGGCCGAGCTGGCCGCGCGCATGACGGCGCTGGGCGAACGCCCGGAGAAGGCCCGCATGCGCGCGAAGCAGCTCTGGCACTGGCTTTATCACCGCGGCGTCGCCGACTTCGAGGCCATGACGAGCATCGACAAGGAGCTGCGTGCGGCCATCGCCGTCCGCCACCATGCGGCGCGGCCCGAAATCGTGCGCGCGCAGGTATCCGAGGACGGCACGCGCAAGTGGCTGCTCAGGTTTGCCGACGGCCAGGAGGTCGAAACCGTCTACATCCCCGAAGAAGACCGCGGCGCGCTTTGCATCTCGAGCCAGGTCGGCTGCACGCTGACCTGCACGTTCTGCCACACCGGCACTCAGAAACTGGTGCGCAACCTCTCCGCCGGCGAGATCGCGGCCCAGATTCTCGTTGCCCGCGACGCCTTCGGTGAATGGCCCACGCCCCGGGGCCGGCGCTGGATTTCGAACATCGTCATGATGGGCATGGGCGAGCCGCTCTACAATTTCGATAACGTCGCTGCGGCGTTGCACATCGCCATGGACAACGAGGGCATCGCCCTCTCCCGGCGTCGGATCACGCTCTCGACCTCCGGCGTGGTGCCGATGATCGAGCGTTGCGGGGTCGAGCTCGGCGTCCAGCTTGCGATCTCGCTCCACGCGGTACGCGACGAGCTGCGCGACGAGCTGGTGCCGATCAACCGCAAACACCCCATCGCCGAGTTGCTCGACGCGTGTCGCGCCTATCCGGGTGCGAGCAATGCGCGGCGCATCACCTTTGAATACGTGCTGCTCAAGGGGGTGAACGATTCGCCGGCGGATGCAAAAGAACTCGTCCGCCTGATCGCAGGCATCCCCGCCAAGGTCAATCTGATTCCGTTCAATCCCTGGCCCGGCGCGCCGTTCGATTGCTCCGAGCCCGAGGCGATCGAGGCCTTTGCCACGATTGTCAACCGCGCGGGCTATTCCGCGCCCGTCCGTCAGCCCCGCGGGCGCGACATCCTCGCCGCCTGCGGCCAACTCAAATCCGCCAGCGTGCGCGGGCGCGGGCAGAAAACCGGCGCCGACGCAGCCGTCTCCCCCGCCGCGCCCTGACCGCAGGCGCTTGCCGCACCGGGCGGTTGGCCTATACTGCGCGGCCTTGTTCGAACCCGAAGGAGCGCTTGCGATGTCCGGCGACATCGAGAAAGTCGTGCTCGCCTATTCCGGCGGCCTGGACACCTCCGTCATCCTGCGCTGGCTGCAGGAGACCTATCACTGTCAGGTCATTACCTTTACCGCCGATCTCGGGCAGGGCGAGGAGCTCGAACCCGCGCGGGCCAAGGCCGAAATGTTGGGCGCCGCAGGCATCCACATCGAGGATCTGCGCGAGGAGTTCGTGCGCGATTACGTCTTTCCCATGTTTCGCGCCAACGCCCTTTACGAGGGCGTTTACCTGCTCGGCACCTCGATCGCGCGGCCCCTGATTGCCAGGCGCCAGATCGAGATCGCCCACGAGAGCGGCGCCGACGCCGTGTGCCATGGCGCCACCGGCAAGGGCAACGACCAGGTCCGCTTCGAGCTCGGCTACTACGCGTGCGACCCGGATATCCGGGTCATCGCGCCGTGGCGCGAATGGGACCTCGATTCCCGGGCCAGGCTGATCGCCTATGCGGACGCCAACCAGATCCCCGTGGCCAAGGACAAGCGGGGCGAGGCGCCCTATTCGACGGACGCGAACCTGCTCCACATCTCCTACGAGGGCAAGGTGCTCGAAGACCCCTGGGAGGGGCCCGACGAAGACATGTTCGAATGGACCGTTTCGCCCGAAGCCGCGCCCGATGCGCCGACCACGATCGAGATCGGCTTCGAGCGGGGCGATGCCGTCTCGATCGACGGCGCGGCCCTCTCGCCCGCAGCCCTGCTCGCCGAGCTTAACCGTCTGGGTGGGGCAAACGGCATCGGGCGGGTCGACATGGTCGAGAACCGCTTCGTCGGCATGAAGTCGCGCGGCGTTTACGAGACCCCCGGCGGCACCATTCTGCTCACCGCCCACCGGGCGATCGAGAGCCTGACGCTCGACCGGGGGGCGACGCATCTCAAAGACGAACTGATGCCGCGCTACGCGGAGCTGATCTATAACGGCTTCTGGTTCTCGCCCGAGCGCGAGATGCTCCAGGCCGCGATCGACGAAAGCCAGGCCCGTGTCGAGGGCGCGGCGCGGCTGCGGCTCTATAAGGGCAACGTCATTGTCGAGGGCCGGCGTTCCGGCTCCAGCCTCTACGACGCCGACATCGCGACCTTCGAGGAAGACACGGTCTACGACCAGCGCGACGCCGAGGGCTTCATCAAGCTCAACGCGCTCCGCCTGCGCCTGCGCGGGCGGCTCTCTTAAGCCGGAAACGCCGTGAAGCCCAGCACGGGCTCGTGGGCAAAAAGCAGGCCCGCGTGGAGCCCGAGCGCCAGAGCGATCCGCCACCAGCCGATCTCGCTCGGGTCCGGCCGTGCCCGGCCCGCCAGCATTGCGGCGAAAGGAATCGCCGAGGTCGCGGCCGAGAAGCGCTCCCAGTCCGCGCCCAGCCGCGCCCGCTTGCGCGCGTCCATCAGCGGCATGCCCGCGAGCGCGAGCCCGCCGATGATGCCAAAAAAGATCACTGCTGCGCCGTCCCAGTTGGCGAGACCGTGGGAGAGCGAGAACAGCGCCATCCCCCACATCAGCGGGTGACGGGTGACCTTGAGCATACCGGGTGCAGGATCGGCGGCCTTGATCGCGTTTTCTTGCATCACCGCGCCCGGATTCTTCGTCGAGTAGCCCGCGACGATCAGGATTAAGGCAAACGGCATGACGATCAGCGGACTATGCCGTACCCAGAGGGGCGCGCTCCACAACTCGACATATCCGGCGGTGGCAAACGCATAGGCGAACAGCCCGAGAGTCGCGAATGAAACGAGGACGAAGCCGCCCAAATATCCCCGCTCGCTCAAAACCCGCACCAGCATGGCCCGCAGACCCGGCACCGAGGGGATCAGGTGGGTCGCAAGAAACAGAGCGCCCGTCGCGCCGACGCAACCGAGGCTGGTTTCCATGGCGCGGCGCCCCTAGTCCTCCGCCGGCACCTCGACGCCGTGCTGGCGGCACGCCGCGTGCAACGTATTGCGCAAGAGGCAGGCGATGGTCACCGGCCCGACTCCGCCCGGTACGGGTGTGATCGCGCCTGCGACCGCTTTCGCCTCGTCGAAGGCGACGTCGCCGACCAGCTTGGTCTTGCCGTCGCGCTCGATCCGGTTGATGCCCACGTCGATCACCGTGGCCCCCGGCTTGATCCAGTCGCCGCGCACCATCTCGGACCGCCCGACGGCGGCGATCACGATGTCGGCGCGCCGGCATTCGCCGGGCAGGTCGCGGGTCTTGGAATGGGCAACCGTCACGGTGCAGCTCTCCTTGATCAGCAGCGAGGCCATCGGCTTGCCGACGATGTTCGAGCGGCCCACCACGATGGCGCTTTTTCCCGCGAGATCGCCGACGTAATGACGCAGCATGAGCAGGCAGCCCAGCGGCGTACACGGCACCATGCTGTCCTGGCCGGTCCATAGCTGGCCGGTGCTGATGACGTGAAAGCCGTCGACGTCCTTGTCCGGATCGATCGCGTTGATGATCGCGGTTTCGTCGACCTGATCGGGCAGGGGAAGCTGGACCAGAATACCGTGCACGGTGGCGTCGGCGTTAAGCTCCTCGACCTTGGCCAGAACCTCGGTGTGGGACGCACTCATGGGCATGTCGAACTGCTGGCTGTTCATCCCCGCCTCGAGCGTCGATTTGCCCTTGTTGCGCACATAGACCTGGCTCGCCGGATCCTCGCCGACCAGCACCACGGACAAGCCCGGGGTAACGCCGTGGGCATCCTTGAGCCGGGTCACCTGGCGGCCCACCGTGGCCCGCAGAGTGGCGGCGAATTGCTTGCCGTCGATGATCGTCGCGTCAGACATGGTTCTCCCTCATCCAGCTTGAAAGCGTGGCCGCAAGGTCGGTCGCATCGCCCGTGAGGTCAAGCGTCTTGCGCCGCGCCGTGGCCCCGGAGGCAATCGCGATCGACGAGGCGGACAGGCGCCAGGTTTTGGCCAGCAGGCGAATGAGCGCCGCGTTCGCCTTGCCGCCCGCAGGGATGGCGCGCACCGTCACGCCCAGCCACAGAGCGCCCGCCGCATCGCGCTCGAGGCCCGTGATCCGATCGCGCGCGGCCTTGGGCGTGAGTTTAACCTTGAGCCGAAGCCCGCGCGGCGTGCGCACGAAGGGCAGCCCCGCTTCCGCGGCGACGGGGAACATGCGCCTAGTAGAACAGGTTGTCGAGGATCAGGTCGCGGATGAAGTAGAGCAGCAGGATCAGGATGATCGGCGAGATGTCGATACCGCCCAGGTTGGGCACGATGCGGCGGATCGGACGGAGCGGCGGCTCGGTGATGCGGTAGAGGAACGAGACCACCGTGTAGACCACCTTGTTCTGCACGTTGATGACGTTGAACGCCATCATCCAGCTCAGGATCGCGGAGCCGATGAGCAGATAGATATAAACCGTGATGACCGTGTCGATCAGGGTGGCGAGGGCGTGCATGGGGACCGGCTGTGTGGTTGGCGTGGTTGGTCTTGCGCGCCGAGTATAGCCCAGATCGTGCCGGGGATCAGCCCCGAATGGCCGCTCGGTCTCCGCGGCGCCACGCTCCTTGACAGCGGCGGCGGCGCAACCACATTATCCCGGCCACACCGACCTCGGGGGGCAGTAGCTCAGTTGGGAGAGCGCGACGTTCGCAACGTCGAGGTCAGGGGTTCGATTCCCCTCTGCTCCACCACTTCCCATCATCTTGATCCGGCCGCGCCGTTGCCCCCGCCGCCCAGCGACCGGCAGAGTTCAATCGGGCGCCCCGATTCACTTGCCCGGGCCGCTGTTTGCCCTTGCACACCGAACCCGTCGCCGGTTACACGCTCGCGATGTAGTCGCGCAGCGCGTCGCTTTCCTCTTCCAGCTCCTCGAGCCGGTGCTTGACGATATCGCCGATGCTGATGATGCCCGCCAGCGCGCCGTCGTCGATCACCGGCAGGTGACGGATCCGGCTCTCGGTCATCTGGTGCATGATTTCGTGCACCTTGTCCGAGGGCGTACAGGTCTGCACCTCGCGAGTCATCAGAGCGGCCACCGGTTGGGTCGGCAGGTCGGAGTCGAAATCGACCAGGGCGTGAACGACATCGCGCTCCGAAAGGATGCCGACGATACGCCCGTCCTCATCCTGAACCACGACCGCACCGATCGCGGCGTCCTTCAGCCGGCGCGCGACCTCCGCCACGCTCGCCGTCGGCGGCGAGGTCATCACCTGATGCCCCTTGCCCTCGAGTATTCGTGCGACGTTCACGGCTACCCCCTTTCCCGACGACCGGCGGCGCCGTTGGCAGCGCCGGCCGCCATCTAGCCTTTCGTCGGAGTGTTGGAACCATCCGGGTCTGTAACGGATCGATTATTGCACCGTACGGCCCGGCTGTCATTAGACGGCCCACACGTCCCGCCTAGGGGCGAAGTTCCTCGATCAGGTCCTGGATCGTGGTGTGGCTTTCACTGCCCGCGGGCAGGGCCGAGAGCAGGTGCTCGAGCAAATCGATCGAGCCCTCCAGGTCGCCCGATTCAGCGCGTGCCATGGCGACGATCCAGAGCGCGTCGACGTGGCCGGGATCGATCTCGAGGATACGCTCATAGACCGCGGCCGCCGGCGCCGGCGGAGCCGCATCCGCTCCGGCCTCGGCCATCAGCGCGTCGGCATAGGCCTGCAGCACGCTCACGTCATCGGGCGCCAGCCCGGCCGCAGCGGCGTAGGCGGCGCTGGCCGGGCCGAGCTCGCCCAGTACACCGTAGGAGCGCCCGAGCCGGAGCCAGCCGTCGAGGTCGTCGGGGTCGTCTTCGAGACGTTCCGCGAGTCCGTCGACCATGGAACGGATCATGGCGTTTTGATCGTCCTCGCTCATCTCCGACGCCGCCGCCACGTCGCTCGCAGACGGCCCCGGGGCCGCGTCCGGCGCAGGCGCGGGCGCGTCCGGCGAACTGAGCGCCCCGGGCAGCGCCAGGCCCGAGCGTTCGGCCACCGCCGCGGCAAGGACGCGGAGCTGGACCATCCAGGGCGCGCTCGGATCGGAGCGTGCGGCCAGGTCGTACCAGATTTCGATCGCGCCCGCGGAATCGCCGTCCTGGGCGCGGCTCAGCCCCATATAGAACGGCGCCATCGGGTTCTCGGGATCAAGCCGGGCAAGCTCGGCAAAGGTGTCGAAGGCGTCCTGGTTCACCCGGCCGTCCGCCAGCATCACCTGCGCCTCGCCGAACGCGGCCAGGGTTTCGGGGTCCGCCGCATCGAGGGCAAGCGCCCGGGCGTAGGCCGCCGCCGTGTCGCCGTAGCGCTCCAGCACGGAATAGGCGTTGGCGAGGCGCAGCCAGCCCTCCCGGTCGTCCGGCTCCTCCTCGAGGCGAGTGGCCAGGCGCTCGACCATGCCCCCGATCATGGCCGCCTGCTCTTCCGCATCCATCTGCTGGGCCGCCGCCATGTCTTCTGCGCTGGGCCCCGGCGCGTCGGATGCGGGCACCGCCGCTGCCGGCGGCGCGGAGGGAATTGCGGCCAGCTCAACGCCCGCTTCCACCGCCGCCTCCTCGATCATCCGCTTGAGCTGGCCGTACCACGGCGTGTCCACGGGCGTTTCCGCCGCCAACGCGAGCCAGATGTCGAGCGCCGCCTCCGGCTCGCCCCGCTGCGCCTCGAACAGCCCGTCATAGAACCGCGCCGCCGGTTCGTCGGGCAGCGTGCTCAGCGCCCGCTCGAACAGCGTGCGCGCCTCGGGCGTCACCGTGCCGCCCGCGGCCAGCACCAGCGCTTCGCCCAGCTCGGCAGCGATGACCGCGTCGTCGCCCGCCAGCGCCTGGGCCCGGCGAAACGCCGTTACGGCCTCGGGATAATGCCCGGTCACCAGATGCGAGCGGCCCAGCAGCATCCAGCCGCTCAGGTTCTCGGGCTCCGCTTCCAGCTTGCGCGAGAGGTTCTCGATCATGAGGCTCAGATCCTCGGCCTCGCCGCCCGCCATCATGGTTGGCGCGCCCGCGCGGGTGGCGAAGGGCTGGCCGGGCAGCCCCGGTGACCCCAGGACCAGATAGAGCGCCACCGCCGCCGCCGGCACTCCGAGCCCGAGGCCGATCAGCACCGCCCCGCTCAAGACACGCCCGCGCGCCCCGTCGGCCTGCGCGGGCGTTTCCCCGGCCTCGGCCTCGCGGCCCGCCACGAGCATGCGCCGCTCGATCTCGGTGCGCGCCGCGGCCGCCTCCCCGACATTGACCACGCCGCGTTCGACGTCGCTCGCCAGCTCGCGCAGCTGGTCGCGAAAGATCTGCAAATCGTACTCGCGCCGCGCGCGGGCGCGCGGGCGCCGACGCGCCAGCGGCACCAGCAGCGCCGCCAACGCCACCGCGGTCATGGCGGCAAGAACGAGCCACAGGGTCATGCGCGGTCCGAATCCTCGTCGAGCAGGCGGGCGAGGCGTTCGCGCTCGTCGGCGCTGAGCGGCACGGCGCCGGCATCCTCCGGCCCATCGCCCGCCGCCGCGGCGACGCGCTGCGCGCGCACCCGGCGAACATAGAGCACGACGATGAGCAGCCCGATCGCAAACAGCGCCGGTGGACCGAACCAGAGCACGTAGGTCCCCGGATTGACCGGGGGTTTAAGCAGCACGTAGTCGCCGTAGCGCGCGGTCATGAAGGCGATCACCTCGTCGTTGGTATCGCCCGCGGCGATCCGTTCCCGCACCAGCCGGCGCAGGTCCTTGGCCAGATCCGCGTTGGAATCGGCGATCGACTGGTTCTGGCAGACCAGGCAGCGCAAGTCTTGCGCAATATCCTGCACGCGCGCTTCGAGCGCCGGGTCGGCGAGGGTCTCGTCGGTCTCGAAGCTGTGGGCCGAGCCGACCGAGGCCAGCAGGACGAACGCCGCGAGCAGCGCACGCGCGATCATGGCCGCAGGCTTTCGAGCAGCGGCAGAATGGTTTCGTCGAGGTCCCGCGCGGTCAGCACGCCGACATGCTTGTAGCGGATCCGCCCGGTGGCATCGATGACGAAGGTTTCGGGCACGCCGTAGACCCCCCAGTCGATGCCGACCCGCCCGTTGAGGTCCGCGCCGATCCGCTCGAACGGATCGCCCAGCTGGTCGAGCCAGGCCCGCGCGTCTTTGGGCCGGTCCTTGTAGTTGATCCCAAAGAGCGCCACCGTGCCGTCCTCGGCGAGCTTCATGAGCAGCGGGTGCTCGGCGCGGCACGGCCCGCACCATGAGGCAAACACGTTGACCAGCGAGACCGCGCCGGTGCGCAAATCATCCGCCGACAGGCCCCGTTCCGCGCCCAGCACGGGCCCGAGCGCAAACTCGGGCACCGGCTTGTCGATCAGCGCCGAGGGCACGACGCTCGGGTCCTTGGACAGGCCGAATCCCAGCCCGGCGGCAAGCCCGATGAAGACCACCGCCGGGATCAGAAACCGGAGCCGGCGCCCCCGGGTCGGGCCCGCGACCGGGACCTCGGCTCCATTCTCGCTCATCGCCGCTCAGCCCTCCTGCGGCCGGACGGCGGATCGGGGACGGCGTGCGCGGCGCGGCGCACCCACCCGGTGGCGCCGGTCGGTCAGCGAAACCGCACCGCCGGTCACCATGATCAGGATACCCAGCCAGATCCACGGCACCAACGGGTTGTGGTAGATCCGGGTGGCATAGCCGCCCGTGCCGTCGGGCTCGCCGATCACGGTGTAGAGATCGGCGAGGATCGTGGTGTGGATCCCGGCCTCCGTGGTGTCCTGCCCGGTCACCTGGTAGCGCCGCTTCTCGGGGTAGAGCAGTGTCACCGCGCGCCCGTCCGTCGTGACAGCGAACTCGGCGCGCTGGGCCATGTAGTTCGGGCCCTCGACGAAACTAACCTCGTTGAGCGTGAACTCGTAGCCCGCCAGCGCAACGCTCTCGCCGGGGCGCATGTTCTGGATGCCTTCCGTGCGCCAGGTCGAGGTCGCGACGATGCCGGTCACCACCACGGCAACCCCGGCATGGGCGAGGCTCATGCCCCAGGCCTGGCGCGGCAGGCCGATGGCGCCTGCCACGCTCTCGCGCAAGCTCACGCGGAACAGTTTTAGCCGCTCGGCGATCTCCGTAATCACCCCCGCGAACAGCCAGGCGGCCGCGCCCAGCCCCAGCGCCGCCATGACGTCGGCGAACGAATGCACCGCGAGCACCACGACGAACACCGCGAGTGCCCCCAGGGCGGCGAATTTGAGCCGGTATAGCGCGCCCGCAAGATCGGCGCGCTTCCAGGCGAGCAACGGCCCGATGCCGGTCACGATGAGCAGCGGCAACGCCAGCGGGATGAAGGTCATTTCGAAATAGGGCGGGCCGACCGAGACCTTGCTGCCGCCGAGCACGTCGAGAAAGACGGGATAGAGCGTGCCTAGCAGCACGGTCACGCAGGCCGTGGACAGCAACAGGTTGTTCAGCAGCAGGCCGCCTTCGCGCGAGATCGGCGCGAACAGACCGCCGCTGCGCAGGTTGAGCGCGCGAACCCCGTAAAGCGTGAGAGAACCGCCCACCACGAGAATCAGAAAGCCCAGGATGAACACGCCGCGCTCCGGGTCGGTGGCAAAGGCATGGACCGAGGTGAGCACGCCCGAGCGGACCAGGAAGGTGCCCAGCAGCGAGAGCGAGAAGGCGATGATCGCGAGCAGCACCGTCCAGCTCTTCAGCGCGCCGCGCTTTTCGCACACGATCGCCGAATGGAGCAGCGCCGTGCCCGCGAGCCAGGGCATGAACGAGGCGTTTTCCACCGGGTCCCAGAACCAGAATCCACCCCAGCCCAACTCGTAATAGGCCCACCAGCTGCCCAGCGCGATGCCCAGCGTCAGCGACGACCAGGCGAGCAGCGTCCAGGGCCGCACCCAACGCGCCCAGGTGGCGTCGACCCGGCCCTCGATCAGGCCAGCGATGGCGAACGCGAAAGCCATGGAAAACCCGACATAGCCGAAATAAAGCAGGGGCGGGTGAAAGGCGAGGCCCGGGTCCTGGAGCAACGGGTTGAGGTCGTTGCCGTCGAACGGCGCCGGATCGAGCCGGAGAAACGGGTTCGAGGTCATCAGGATAAAGGCCAGGAAGCCGACCCCGATCAGCCCCTGGATCGAGAGCACGCGGGCGCGCAAGGCGGGCGGCAGGTTGCCGCCGAACAGTGCGACCAGCCCGCCATAGAAAGCCAGGATCCAGACCCAGAGAACGAGCGAGCCCTCGTGGTTGCCCCACACGCCGGAATACTTGTAGAGCAACGGCTTCGAGGAATGGGAATTGTTCGCCACGTTCGAGACGGAGAAATCCGAGACGACGAAGGCGTACATCAGGCAGGCAAACGCTGTCGAAATGAAGAAGAATTGCGCCGCCACCGCCGGCCGGGCCAGCGCCATCCAGGCCGCGTCGTCGCGGCTCGCCCCGATCAGCGGCACGATGCCCTGCACCAACGCCAGTGCCAGTGCCAGAATCAAGGCGTAATGGCCGATTTCGGCGATCACAGGCCGCTGCCTTTCTCGCCGGTCCCCTGCCAGATTCCCGCCTCCTTCAGCGCGTCGGCAACCTCCTTCGGCATATAGTTCTCGTCATGCTTGGCGAGCACGGTTGCGGCCTCGAACACGCCGTCGGCGCGCAGACTTCCCTCGCACACCACGCCCTGACCTTCGCGGAACAGATCGGGCAGCAATCCGGTAAAGGTGACCGGAACGGTCTCGGCCATGTCGGTGATGCGGAAGGTCACGGTCAGGCCGTCGTCGCTTTTCGTCACGCTGTCCATCTCGACCAGCCCGCCGAGGCGGACCCGCTGGTCCGGCCCCTTGACCTTCTCGGCAATCTCGCTCGGGCTGTAGAAGAACACCAGATTGTCCTCGAACGCCGTGATGATCAGCCCCACGGCGAGACCGAGGGCGGCCATGCTGCCGGCCACGACGAGCAGCCGGCGATGCTTGCGTTTCATGTCTCGGCCCCCGGTTCGTCCGCGCGCTTGGCCGCCGCCCTGCCGCGCCGCGGGTCGAGCTTGTCGAGTTCCGCCTCGCGTGATTTCAACGCGCGCCGGCTGGCCCACAGCATGGCGATCATCACCGCTGCCGTGATCCCGAAGGCCGGCCAGACATATGCGGCATAGCCGCCCATTGCCAGGAATTCAGAGAAGGTCACGCCATGCCTCTGCCTTGATTCGCCCGGGGGCGCCGGGGCCCGAGAAGCGATATAGCCGCCACGGCGCGTCGGGTCCAGCCCCCGCCGCGAATCGTCCGGTTCGACCGAGCCGCGTAAGGTACCATACGGCGGCCGGCACACCGGCGAGAATCGCCCGCGTTCGACCCCGGTCCCTTGGCGATGCGGATTAACGTGAGAGCGGTTGTCGATTATGTGCGCAATGCCCGCACAGAGCCGTGATCGGGGTCACTCCGCTTCCTCGATGCTCAGTGGATAACCTTCGGTACGCATCCGGTCCATCACCGCGGGCAGCACCCGTTGGGCGGCGGCTCCGACGCCGGTCTGCAAGGCGTTTTCGATGGCCATCCGAATATCGGGCATCAGGGTAATGGTCTTGCGCCCCGCCTCCGAGCGATAGAAGGCCAGCAGCTCGCCCAGCTCCGCCACCGTAAACCGGGCCATGAGCACAGCTTCCACGCCCCCCGCCATGGCGTCGAACACGGGCATGAGTTCGTCGGCGAACATCCCGCGTCCGATCTCCGTCGCCCGCGTATCGGTGTCGGGCAGCGCGGGGTCGACCGGGCCGGTCAACTGGTCCGAGACCGTCACCTCGATGCTTTCGACGGTCATTGACATGCCCATGATCCGGACCAGTTCGCGCGACAGCGCCGCCGCGTCCTGCGCCGCTCTAGCGTACCTCGAAGCCCTCGGCTTCCAGCCGGCGCATGATCTCGGGCTTGGCGGCGCTCAACAACTCCATCGCGCGAGCCTGGCCCCAGACAACGCTTTCCGCAGCCAGTGCGGGCATCAGTTCGATGGATTTTTGCCCCGCCGACGATTGGTAGAAAGCGAGCAGCTCCTCTAACTCGGCAAGGCTGAAATTTTGCTCCATCGCCGCGGCCGAGCGCTCCACCGACTCGTCATAGAGCGGCGCCAGCGCCTCGTCCATAACTTCGAGCATGATATCGAATGCGCGGGGATCGGTATCCGGAAAATTGAGCGACAAACCCCGCCGGGTCTCGGCTATCACCGCATCCGACATCGCCTTAAGCGACGCGTCCGTTTTTGTGACGGCTATAATTTCGCGGACCACCGCGCTCTTGGTCTCATCCGCCTCGGCCGCGATCGGCGCCAGCAGGGCGGCGCACAGCAGCACGGCACACGCCAGGGGCCCGATCCGGATGCCCGCCATGGCCTCGGCTAATCGACCAGCGCCAGCGCTGCCTTGGCGCACTGGATATCCTCGGGCACGGCGCCGCCCGAGACCCCGATGGCGCCCACCATCTGGCTGTCGACCATGATCGGGAAGCCGCCGCCGATGATCATCATGTCCTCGACATGGGCGATCGAGACGGCAAGCTCGGGCTCGTGCTCCTCGATATAGGCGGCCCAAAAATCCGTCGGCTCCTCGCCGGCGCAAGCCGTGCGCGCTTTCTTGATCGCCACGCCCACCACGAGCAGCGCGGCTCCGTCCATGCGCAGGAAGGCCTTGGGATGGCCCGCCTCGTCGCACACCGAGATCGCCATAGGCACGCCGATCGCCTCGGCCTCCTTGGCAGCGGCCTCGACCATCGCCTGTGCGAGCGCGGCGGAAATCGATTTCTTGTCGATGACGTTGGCCATGATGTCTCTCCCGGAGTTCCAGCGCGGCGCCACAGTGGGAGAATCCGCCCTGCCGGTCAAGCATGCGCCCGCACGATCTGCACCGGCGGGCAGGGCACGCTGCCGTAAGAGCAGAACACGCAGCAATCGCCGGGCAGGGGCTTGAGCACCGCGCCGCAGCCCGTGCAGTCGTAGAAGAACTGACAGGCGTCCGTGGGCATGGTCTCGGGCCGCGCAAGGCCGCACTCGGGGCAGGTCAGGATCGAGACGGTTTCGGGCGTAGCGGGCGCCGGGCCACCGCTCACGGTGTGGTCGTTTCGACGATACGCGAGGGTAAACCGATGTCCGACGTCGCCGTCACGAGAAGCTCGGGGTCTATGACCGCCGGGTCCATCGTCACGACAGCCCTGCCGGACTCGCCCGAAACTTCCGCCGCGCGGACACCCGGCAGATCCAGAAGGGACTTGCGGACGATATAGGGGCAGGCGGAACACACCATCCCGTCGACGGCGAGAGTAACCGTCTGGAGCGCCGGAGCGGACCCTGTCGCGCCCTCGCCTCCGAAGACCGCAGGAGCGGACAGCAATGCACCGATGAGGATCAGCACGGGCAAAATCCGATTTGCAGAACGTGTCATGACGTGTCCTTCCTTGTTGTCTGTCGGGGTTCGGGTCGCGCATCGAGGAGCAACGGCGAAAACAGGGCACACCCGGTTTCCAGGACTTCGTTCAGAGAAAGAACGACCCCCTCGCCCGCGTCACCGCACGCACGCCACGCGGTCCGGTGTTCCGCCGAGCAGAAAAACACGATTGTCGGGCACAGCGAGGTCGCCGCCGCGCCGTCACAACACGCACCCGCGAACACGCAAGCACCGTCTGGCCTGACATCGCCGATACGCCGGCCCCGCGCCGCAGTCTCGATTCGAATTTCACGACTGCAACGGGCGCAGACGGCTTCCACGGTGATGTCGCGGTCGAGCATCGAGGCCGCGCCCAGCGCATCGACGGCGCACATGGCATTCACACACCGCCCGTCGAACAGCACCCGGTGACCGGTCTCGCTATCCGTAAAGGGATAGGCCCCCGTGACGCCGCCGCTCGCGCCGTCGCGCACGATCATGTCGCTCGCCCCCAGTTCATCGAGCGCCGAACCGAGCGCATCGCAAGACAAGCCGGTTTGCCGCCGCAATTCCGATAAGGACGGGGCACGGCCCAGCTCGGCGTAGCCCGTCAGGATCGCGCGGCGCACCCGGTCCGCGCTTTCGCCGCAACCGCACCAGCCCTCGACCTCGCCGGTCGCGGCGACGATGGCGCCGAGCGCTGCGCGCGCAGCAGATGAGGATGCCGCGCTCCAGTCTGGATAAGCGACGCCGGGACGCAACCAGCCCCAGGTTTCCGAATCAGCTGTCGGGAATTTCGCATCCCTCATCCTCTCCTCCGTCAAACCAGCAGGGGCAAAACGTACGGGAAGCCAAGTGCGGCCGCAACGAGGGCCGTTGCGGCCCACAGGGTGATCTTGACGCCGCGGCGCCGGCCCGGTCGGGCGCAGTCGGTATCCAGGGCACCTTCGACCGCCTTCGGCTTGCGGTAGACGAAATAGAAACCGGCGCCGAGGCAGGCCACCGCGAATCCAGCGAAATAGGGCTGATAGGGCGAGAGCGCGCCGAGCCGTCCGATCCACGCCCCGCCCGCGCCGACGGAAAACAGCGCGAAGGGGATCAGGCAGCAGCTCGCCGCGCCGAGCCCGCCGAGCAATCCGCCGGCAGCGGCAAACCAGCTCGTGCCGCCCTCCTTCGCGCCGGCGGGCGCCGCCGGGTCGATCAAGCGTTGCGCAAGGCAGTTCATGGCCCTACCCTACAACCCGTAGCAACTACAGATTCAAGGATTTTTTTCGTGGCTCGACCGGATGCCGATCCGTCCTTCACGATCGGGCAACTCTCGAAACGCACCGGCTGCAACATCGAGACGATCCGCTACTACGAGCGCGTCGCGCTGATGCCGGAGCCCGCGCGCAGCGCCGGCGGCCATCGGATCTACGACGGCAATCTACTCAAGCGTCTCGGCTTCATCCGCCGCAGCCGCGAACTCGGCTTTTCCATCGGCCAGATCCGTGAGCTTCTGGCGCTCGTCGACGGCGGCGATCTTACCTGCGCCGAGGTCAAGGGCGTTACCCTCGATCATCTCGAAGATGTCCGGCGCAAGCTTACCGATCTACGCAAAATCGAGCGTGTACTGAACGATATGGCCAAAGCCTGCGCAGGGGAGAGGACGCCGGATTGTCCCATTGTCGAGGCGCTTTACAGCGGCTCCGACCCGGCCAAGCGGTGACCGGCGGATGATCCTCTCGGCCCTCGTCTATGTGGGTGCCGCGCTTGCCGAGATCGGCGGTTGCTTCGCCTTCTGGGCCTGGCTTCGCCTCGATAAATCGCCGCTCTGGCTGGTCCCGGGTATGCTCAGCCTCGTCCTCTTCGCCTGGCTGCTCACACGCATCGATTCCGACTTCGCGGGTCGCGCCTACGCCGCTTACGGCGGGGTCTACATCGTCGCCTCGCTCGGCTGGATGTGGGCCGTCGAGGGGATGCGGCCCGGACGGCTCGATGCCGCGGGTGCCGCCCTCTGCCTGATTGGCGCCGCAATCATCCTGTACGGCGCGCGCACCACCTAACGCTTGCGCCCGCCCGCCGCTAGCGTGCCACCTGCATCATGCGCAAACTCCGGATCTTGCGCGCGATGATCTCGGCACGCACGCGCAGGATGAGCACGCTCAGGTAGAACGCGGTAAAGCCCAGCGCCATGAGCAGCAGGGCGGGCAGCATCGAGGGATCGACCGAGGGCGCGTCGAGCTTGGTGATCGAGGAGGGCTGGTGAAGCGTGTTCCACCAGTCGACCGAAAACTTGATGATCGGCAGGTTGACCGCGCCGACCAGCGCCAGGATGGCGCCCGCCTTTGCGCCCCGCTGGGGATCGTCGAACGCGTTGGTCAGTGCGATATGGGCGAGGTAGAGGAAGAACAGGATCAGCACCGAAGTCAGGCGTGCGTCCCACACCCACCAGGCGCCCCACATGGGCTTGCCCCAGAGCGATCCCGTGACCAGGCAGATGAAGGCGAAGCCGGCGCCCACCGGCGCGCTGCCCTTGGCGACGAGATCGGCCAGCGGGTGTCTCCAGATCAGTGCAATGGCCGAGGCCACGGCCATCACAGCGTAGGCGACCAGCGCCATCCACGCCGCCGGCACATGGACGAAGATGATCCGGTAGGCGTCGCCCATCTGATAATCGGGAGGCGCGACGTAAAGCCCGAGCACGAGGCCGGCGGCGAGCGAGAGTGCGGCGATCCCGGCGCACCAGGGATAGACCGCGCGAGCAACCCGCAGGAAACGCGCGGGATTCGCCAGCCAATGCAGGTATTTCGTCGCTCGGTCGGTCATGGTCGCTATGGTCTCTTCCAGTAGGGTCTATTCCAGCGCGAGGCGCAGCGCCGCGGCGCTCGCAAACGGTGTCAGCACGAGAGCGCCCAAAAGCAGCCCGCCAAGGATCATCAGGGGCGCTGCGCTGCCGTAGCCGCCGATCGCGCCCTCGACGGCGCCAACCCCGAAAATTAGCACAGGGATATAGAGCGGCAAGACAAGCAGTGCCAGCAACACCCCGCCGCGCCGCGCGCCGACGGTCAGCGCGGCGCCGACGCCGCCGATCAGGCTGAGCGTGGGCGTCCCCAGAAGCATCGCGAGGATCAGCATGACCAGTCCGTCAGCGCTCATGTTGACGAGCAGACTCAGCACCGGTGAGACGATAATCAGCGGCAGCGCCGTCGACAGCCAGTGGGCCAGGCACTTGGCGAGCACCACGAGCTCGAGAGGCAGGGGCGAGAGCGCCAGCAGCTCCAGGGTGCCGTCCTCGTAATCGGTCTGGAACAGCCGCTCCATCGAGAGCATCGCGGCAAGCAGGGCGGCGACCCAGACGACGCCCGGTGCAATGCGTCCCAGGACCTCAAGCTCCGGTCCCACGCCGAGAGGAAACAACGCCACCGTGACGACGAAGAATATCAGCGCCACCAGGCTGCCGATGCCGCCGCGCACCGAAAGCCGCAGCTCGTGACCGACGATACGAAAAAACCCCGTCACGGCTCGATCTCCGGGCGGGGGCCCAAGCCGCTCATGTCGAGGCTTTGGGCTTCGGCAATCTCGAGCGCGTCGTGGGTCACGACCACGACAATCCCGCCTGCCGCCCGATGCGCCTCCATGGCGCGGCCCAAGGCCGCCACCGACGCGTCGTCGAGGGTCACCGTCGGTTCGTCGAGCAGCCACAGCGCGGCCTCGCTGGCAACCAGCCGCACGAGGCTGGCACGCCGCCGCTGGCCCGCCGAGAGATAGCGCGCCGGCATATCGGCAAGCTCGCCCAGCCCGAAGTGATCGAGCCCCGCACCAACCCCCTCCACGGAGCCGCGCAAGCCCGCCCAGAAGGCCAGGTTCTCGCCGACCGTGAGGGTCGTCTTCAGGGCGTCGAGATGGCCGACATAATGCAGTCGCGCGCGGTGTGCGTCGGGATCCTCAGCCACGGGTTCACCGGCCCACTCGAGGGTGCCACCGACAGGGCGCAGCAGGCCGGCCAGAATGCGCAGCAGGCTCGATTTGCCCGAGCCGTTTGCGCCGCGCAGCACCAGCGCACCGCCCGCGGAAAGCGCGAAATCGAGCCCCGCGAAGACGCGCCGCCCGCCGCGTTCGCAGTCGAGCGCACGCGCTTCGAAACGGGCAGTAGTCGCTTCGCTCGCCGCCATGATTCTCGTGCCGGCCCTTTCGTCGCCTCGATGCGCCCCGATAGATAGCGCAGCGCTACCCGATAGATAGCGCAGCACTGGAAGAATCGCACGCGGCGAAGTAAAAGTAACCGTATCGGTTCGCCGCCCCGACGGGTCACGATTTGGCAACCTCTGAGCGTCAAGATCGCCCCGCCCCGTCCACGAAGGAGAATCCCGTGAGCGCACTGAACAGTTTCAATGCCCGTCAGACCCTGAATGTGGGCGATGCCGCCTACACTATTTACAGCCTGCCCCACGCCGCCGACGCCGGGTTGGGCGATATCGGGCGCCTGCCATTTTCCTTCAAGGTGCTGCTCGAAAACCTGCTGCGTCACGAGGATGGGAGCAGCGTCACCGCCGATGAAATCCGCGCCCTGGCCGGCTGGCTCGTCGAGCGCCGCTCGGCGACCGAGATCGCCTATCGCCCGGCACGGGTGCTGATGCAGGATTTCACCGGCGTGCCCGGCGTGGTCGACCTCGCCGCGATGCGCGCCGCGATGACCGCGATGGGCGGTGAACCGGCGCGAATCAACCCGCTGGCCCCCGTCGATCTGGTGATCGATCATTCGGTGCAGGTCGACGCCTTCGGCGGCCCCGGCGCGTTCAAGACCAACGTCGACATCGAGATGACGCGAAACGCCGAGCGCTACGCCTTCCTGCGCTGGGGCCAGCAGGCATTCGAGAATTTCCGGGTCGTGCCGCCGGGCACCGGCATCTGCCACCAGGTCAATCTCGAATACCTCGCCCAGGTAGTCTGGACCCGAGACGCCGAACCCAATCCGCTCGCCTATCCCGATACCCTGGTCGGCACTGACAGCCACACCACCATGATCAACGGACTGGCGGTCCTGGGCTGGGGCGTGGGCGGCATCGAGGCCGAGGCTGCGATGCTCGGCCAGCCGATTTCGATGCTGATCCCCGAGGTGGTGGGCTTCAAGCTGACCGGACACATGGCCGAGGGCGCGACGGCGACAGACCTCGTGCTCACCGTCGTGCAGATGCTCCGCGCCCAGGGCGTGGTCGGCAAGTTCGTCGAGTTCTACGGCCCCGCGCTCGACTCGCTCTCCCTGGCCGACCGCGCGACCCTCGCCAACATGGCGCCCGAATACGGCGCGACCTGCGGCTTCTTCCCGATCGACGCCGAGACGATTCGCTATCTCGACTTCACCGGGCGCGATCCCGGCCGGGTCGCCCTCGTCGAGGCTTACGCCAGGGCGCAAGGGCTGTGGCGCGAATCCGATACTCCCGACCCGGTGTTCACCGACAGCCTCGAGCTCGACATCTCGAGTGTCGAGCCCAGCCTTGCCGGACCGAAACTACCGCAGGACCGGGTTGCGCTTTCGGGCGCGGCCACCGCTTTCGACGGCGTCATGAACGAGACCTTCGGCAAGGCTGCGGGTTGGCGCGCGGACCGCGTCGCGGTCGATGGCGCGGATCACGACCTCGGCCACGGCGACGTGGTGATCGCCGCGATCACGAGCTGCACCAACACCTCGAACCCGAGCGTGATGGTCGCCGCCGGCCTACTCGCGCGCAATGCCCGCACGAAGGGTCTCGCCGTGAAGCCCTGGGTCAAGACCTCGCTGGCGCCCGGCTCGAAGGTGGTGACCGACTATCTCGACGCCGCCGGGCTGTCCGACGACCTCGACGCGCTGGGCTTCAACCTGGTGGGCTACGGCTGCACCACCTGCATCGGCAATTCCGGGCCGCTCCCCGCACCGATCGAGAAGGTGATCACCGAGGGCGACCTCGTGGTCGGCGCGGTGCTCTCGGGCAACCGCAATTTCGAGGGCCGGATCAGCGCCTTCGTAAAAGCGAACTATCTCGCCTCGCCGCCGCTCGTCGTGGCCTACGCCATCGCCGGCTCGCTGGGCATCGACGTGACCACGGACCCGCTGGGCACGGGCGCGGACGGCGCTCCGGTTTATTTGCGCGACGTCTGGCCGTCGAACGAAGAGATCCGCGAGGCGCTGGACCGGGCACTCACCCCGGCGATGTTCCAGGCCCAGTACGCCGACGTCTTCTCGGGCGACGACACCTGGCGGGCGATCGAGACCGCAAGCGGGCTGACCTACGACTGGGACGACTCCAGCACCTACGTCAAGCACCCGCCCTATTTCGAGGGCATGAAGCCCGAACCCGACGCGTCGGGCGATATCACCGGCGCACGGCCGCTCGCAGTCCTGGGCGATTCGATCACCACCGATCACATTTCGCCTGCTGGCGCGATCAAGGCGGACAGCCCCGCCGGCGCCTACCTCATCGAGCGCGGCATCGAACCGGCGGATTTCAACTCCTACGGCTCGCGGCGTGGCAACCACGAGATCATGATGCGCGGCACCTTCGCCAACGTGCGGCTGAAAAACGAGATGGCGCCGGGCACCGAGGGCGGGGTTACCCGTCACATGCCCGACGGCGCCGAAATGTCGATCTTCGAGGCCGCGGCGGCCTACCGCGAGGCGGGCGTGCCGCTGATCGTGGTCGGCGGCAAGGAATACGGCTCGGGCAGTTCGCGCGACTGGGCGGCCAAGGGCACCCGTCTGCTGGGCGTGCGCGCGGTGATTGTCGAGAGCTTCGAGCGCATCCACCGCTCGAACCTGGTCGGCATGGGCGTCCTCCCGCTCCAGTTCCCCGAGGGCGTGACGCGCCAGACCCTGGCGCTCGACGGCTCGGAGAGTTTCGATCTGACCGGGCTGGCCGCGGGCGTCACACCGCAGATGGCGGTGCCCTGCCGGATCACCCGGGCCGACGGCTCGAGCGAGGAGGTGACGCTCGACTGCCGCATCGACACGGCGGACGAGGCCGACTACTACCGCCACGGCGGCATCCTCAACTACGTGCTGCGCACCATCGCGGCCGCCTAGCGAACCGCCTCCACCGAGATCGCCACGCCCGCCTCGCCTCGCGCCAGGTGGCGCAGCAGGGCAGCGAGGAAGAGCGAGGTCCCGGCCAGCTCGAGGGTCTCCTGCGCGGTCTGGCCCGCGCCGTAGACCCAGTTCTCATAGCCGTGCACCGACGCCCACAAGCCGAGCGGTACCTCGGTGCCCAGCGCGCCGCCGACAAAGATAAGGCCGGCCGCGGCCACGCGGCCTCGTATCCCGGCGGGTAGTGCAAAAAAGAACCGCCAGTACGCGACCGCGAACACCGTGAGCAGGGCCGCGGCCGGGTAGATCCACATGAAGAAGAACAATCCGCTCACCCGATAGCCTTCGAGCCATATCCCGTTGATCAGTTCGTGGATCACCGCCGCTTCGTCGGTCGCGATATAGAAAAAGATCAGCCCGAGGACGAACCAGCGGCGCACGAAACGCGCCCCCGTCCGCCTTGGCCTGGTGGGCAATGAAGAACAGCGTCACCGAGCAGGCCAGCAGCAGAAGGGCGGCGTACCAGGTCTGGACGTTCTCTTCGTACTCGTAGCCGAACTGGTACACGAAACCGGTGGCCAGGGTTTCGTCACCCAGATGTTCGAGCCCCCAGGCAACGACCGCAAGCCCGACCGAGACCGCGAGCAGAAGCGCCAGCACGCGCTCGACGGCGCGGATCATTAGCGTGACGCGAACGGGTTGGGCCAAGGGCGGCATCCTTCTTCGAACGACGGCTTATTTACCCACTATAAAAAAAGGGGGCCGTTTTGTGGGTATTAATGGCACTGGCCCGCCCGACGCTCAGGCGAGATCGTAGAGCCCGGCCTTCTCGAGGCCTTCCAACAGGTGCTCGAGATTCTCTTCGTACTCGAAGGGGTAGCCGGTCGCGTAATAGCGCCGCCACGCCTCTCGATCGGTCCCGGGATAGACCGCGACGATGGGCTTCACCCGGCGATGGAACTCCGCCATGAGACGGCGCGCTTCGGCATCGTTGCCGAGCTGGGCATGACAGGCCGCGGCAAAGTCGTAAACCTCCGCTTGCCATTCGGCGATCTGATCGAAGGCCGCAAGGGCCTCGGTAAAACGACCTGCCATGTAGTGAGCACACGCCAGATTCCAGGCGTACCAGTCGGGCGCCATGGGGTTTTGCCGCCGTCCGCGATCGCAAACGTCGATGACATCGTCGACGCGGCCGCGCATGGCATGAAGAAAGCAGATGTCGCCGGCTACAGACACGTCGCTGGGATTAAACGCGACGGACCGTTCGTAATGAACCTCCGCACGGTCATAGTCATGCGCATGCAGATAGGCATAGCCGAGTGCGTGATGGGCACTGGCATTGTTCTGGTCGAGCTCGACGGCGCGCCGTGCCCAGTCGAACGCCTTTTCCAGCGATTTCGCCTCGGGCGGCGTCCAGCAAAATTCGTGATCGTGGATATGGCTGCCCGCGATGCCTACAGCGGCCTCGACATACTCGGGATCGAGATCGAGGGCCTTCTCGCAGAGCCCGCGAACGGTTGCCGTCTCGCGTGCATTCTTGCAAACAAAGGGATCGCCCGCCTGGAGCACGTAATCGTAGGCCTGCAGGCTGGCCGGATGCTTGCGTTTCGCGCGCTTTTCCTCGGCCAGGCGCAGATGGCTCGTGAGCGTGGAGACGATGGTCTGGACGGCTTCGTCCTGGATGGCGAAGACGTCTTCAAGCTTGCGGTCGTAACGCTGGTTCCAGAGCTGCTCGCCCGAGAGCGCATCGACGAGCTGGGCGGCGATGCGGATGCGCTCGCCTGAGCGGCGCACGGATCCTTGCACGACGTAGGCAATGCCGAGTTCGTCGGCCACGTCGCGCGGATCGACCGCGCGGCCCTTGTAGGTCATGGCCGACTGGCTCGCGATCACCGTCAGTGTGCGAAAGCGGGCGAGCTCGGTGGTGATGTCCTCCGTCATGCCGTCGACGAAATAGTCGTGCTCCGTATCCGCCGAGAGGTTGGCGAAGGGCAGCACCACCACGGACGGTCGGGCGGGCGGGCCGGGCGATAGGGTGGGCCCCTCCACCTCTCCCAGACCCGCCTTGCGTAAGCC
The DNA here is from genome assembly GCA_965249645.1 of Alphaproteobacteria bacterium. GTDB lineage: Bacteria > Pseudomonadota > Alphaproteobacteria > UBA828 > JAPUJA01 > CAVOEB01. The sequence goes on along the minus strand of CBDFML010000011.1, from coordinate 349,345 downwards.
CTCCAAAACGTGCTCGCGATCGGCGTCGAACTTGAATGGTTCGCGATCCGACAGCCGTTCCGCCGTCCATTCGGCGCGCTCCGCGCGCAGGGCACCGGCGAGCGAGCGCGCCTCGTCGAGCCTCCCTGCCTGCGCGTAGCTCGCCGCCAGATAATATTGTGCTATCGGCCCTGTCTTGCCGCCCGAGACGGCATGCTCGAGCGCGTCGATAGCGTCGTCGTAGCGTTGCGCCACATAGGCCGGAATGCCGAGCGCCCAATAAAACCGGAGGGGATGAAGTGGATTGAGCGCGATCGCTTCCTGAGCGGCGGCGATCCCTTCTTCCGCCCGCCCGCCGTAGCCGAGGGCCAATCCCCAGTGGGCAAGGATTTCCGCCGCGTTCGGATTGAGCCTCATCGCCTCGCGATAGTGACGGGCGGCGCTGTCAAAATCGCCACCGACGAACAAGGCGATCGCACCCCGAAGCCAAATGACTTCGGGATCCGAAGGATCAAGAGCGGCAGCCTTGTCGGCAAGCATCAGGGCTCGCGCGTTAGCGCCTTCGCGATCTTCGGTCCAACCGGAACGCCATTCGATGACGTCGTTCCACGCCTGTCCGATCAAGACTTTCTCCGCACTGGGATCGAGCATAAGGGCCTTGTCGAACAACGCTCTGGAAATCTCGATGTCGGCCTTCGTATAGCGCATCTGATGCTCGGTCCCGAGCACGTAGAGATCGTCGATGGTTCGGTTCTCTTCCGCCTTGCGGCGGGATCGGCCCAGCGCGGTCCGGGACACCACGCCGCCCTTGATGGCGCCGAGCGAAGCCGCAATCCGGCCCGCGATCGTGTCCCGCGCGACGAACCGCTCCGCCGCCGCATGATCGAAGTTCTCGGCCCAGACCTGTCGGTCGTCCACCGCGTCGACGAACTGGGCGGTCACGCGCAGGCGATCGTCCTCCAATCGCACGGTGCCTTCGACGACATAGCGCACGCCGAGTTCCTGCGCGATCTCGGGCACGGTCTGGGCCCTGTCCTTGTAGGCAAACGCGGACCGGCTCGGGGAGACGTCGAGTTGGCGGAACCGGGAGAGGCGGTTCATGACCTCTTCGGTGAAGCCGTCGACGTAATGCTCCTCGCCCGTATCGCCGGTGAGGTTGCGGAAAGGGAGGACGGCCACGCTGAGGGTCTCGGCAGGCTCCGCCGTTTCAGCGGGCGCGGCTGGGGCAGACGGCTCGGGCGGCGACGCCGGATAGGCGGGCGGCAAACTCCCGGCCGACGAAGCCGGGGCGTCGCCCGCGCGGATTGTCTCGCACAGCGCCTCGGTTTCGGGGTCTGGCGCGATGCCCAGCTCGCGTTCGAGCAGGGCGCGGCAGGTCTCGAACTGCTGGAGCGCGGCCGCCCGCTCGCCGGACGCAGCAAAGAGTGTCATGAGCGCCCGGTGACTTGCCTCGCGCAAAGGATCGAGATCGAGCAGCCGGCGCGCGGTGGCAACGGCCCGATCGGGTGTTGCGTGCCCCGCCTGGTGATCGAGCAGCCGGGCGAACACGCCGAGCGCCACGTCGCGAAGCCGCGCGCGCTCGGCCGCCAGCCAGTCCTCGAACTCGGGATCGCGAACCGGGATGCCGTCGAGCAGATCGCCCCGGTAGAGCGCCGCCGCCTCGTCGAGCGCCCCGGGCGTGGCCTCAACCGCCAGCGCCTCGAAATGCAGAACATCGACGTCAAGCGCCCCGGGATCGAGATCAACGCTTGCGCGGTCGCTCAGAAGCGGCGAGGGCTCGATCTCGCTGAAGCCCTTGCGCAGGGCACTGAGCGCATGGCGCAGGCTGCCCCGCGCCTGGGAATCGTCGCGCCCGCTCCAGAGCAGGGCCATCAGCTTTTCGCGCGGCTTGGGCCGGCCCGGCGAGAACGCGAGACAGGCCAGCAGCAATTCGGCCTTGCGGATCGGGAGCTCGATAGAGGCTCCGCCCGTCAGCTTCGCCTCGAAGCCGCCGAGCAATCTGATTTCGACGGATGCCACGGTTGCTTCTACCCCTGTCGCTTTTTATCTGCCCAAATTTAACGCCCTAAGCCGTTTTTAACGTTTTTTTCACGATAGGAAAAGGGCTTTCCCCGGTCTTTTCACGACCGTCGAACAGGGGATTCACGGGCGCCCGGTAAAAGAGACCCATGAACACACGCAAAGCCAAGGCGGCTTTCGCGACAACCCCGAAGGAGACGATAAATGACCCATCAGCCCTCAATCTTCGCGATCCTCTTCGGCACTCTTTCTCCCATGGCCTGCATCGCCACCGCCCCGTCGATTGAGGCCAATGCCCGCCACCGGGCCCGTCCGGGCCGCCAGAAAAACGAGATTCGGGGCCGCTAGACCGCTTCACGGCAAAACGCTCGAACAAAGGAGGGCCCGGGAAACCGGGCCCTTTTTTGTTGTGTAACGCCGATCCATCGCCGGGATGCGTTGCGCAACGCCGAGCTATCGCGCTAGAGTCATGATGCAAAACCTGAGGGTAACCTTGCCATGGCCGATACGACCCCGTCGAGCGACTACGACGCGGCTCTCGCTGCGATTTCCGACGATGTGCTGGCAAAGCTCGCGGGACCAACGGAGGCGGTCCGCGGCCTGCCCAACGAGGCGTTTATCTCCGACGCGTTTCTCGAACTCGAGAAGAAACACCTTTTTCCGCGAGGCTGGGTCTTCGCCGGGCGAGCGAGCGACATTTCCGAGCCGGGCGATGCCCGGCCCGTCGAGGTGGCGGGCCACCCGCTGATCCTGGTCCGCGGCAAGGACAAACAAATCCGGGTGTTTCAAAATGTCTGTCTGCACCGCGGCGCCCGACTGGTCACCGAAGCCTTGCGAGGGACGGCAGCGCTGACCTGCCCGTATCACGCCTGGTCGTACAAACTGGATGGAACCCTTGCCTCCCGGCCCCATTACCACGGCCCCGAAAAGCACGATCGGGCGAACAGCGGCGACAACGACCGCGACTGCCTGTTCGGGGTTCGCAGTGTTACCTGGCACGACTGGGTTTTCGTGAACATCGACGGCAAGGCGCCGGCGTTCGAGGACTATATCGCGCCGGTGGCGGGGCACTTCGAAGAGTGGGACGAGACGCAATTCAATTTTGCCTATCACGACGAGTTCGAGTTTCAGTGCAACTGGAAGCTCGCGGTCGAAAACTTCTGCGACACCTACCACGTGTTCAAGGTGCATCCGGAACTCGACCGGACGTACACCAACGACGACCGGTCCATGGCCTTCCCCGGCGGAGTTCACTTGCTCATAACGAACACGATGGTGGGCCCCAGCCGCGGTCTGACCCTGGATCCGGAAGGCCCGGGACTGCCCGCGATTGCCGGCCTGGCCGACGAGCTGATGGCAACGCAAGTGACGGTCAACCTGTTTCCGAACGTGACGATTGTGATCGCGGCGGGGAACCTCCAGTTCATCTTGTTCGAGCCCGTCGCCGCGGACCGTTGCGTCATGCGTATGTGGTACTACTTCGTGGGCGACGCTGCCGAGGCGCCCGAGCACGAGACGGCCCGGGACCTGGTCTACAACGAATGGACGAGCCTCAACGCCGAAGACGAAGACGTGTGCCGGCGCATTCAGCAGGGGCGGCGCTGCGAAGGCTACGACGGCGGCCGGCTCGCGCCCTACTGGGACCAGGGCACGGCCAGTTTCCACAAGATGATCGCCCACGCGGTGCGCGGCGACGGCCCCTTCGCACCGGTGAACTAAGCGCGTCGGTCTATTCGGCCGACTCCCGGGGACGGCCAAGAGCCCGTCCGTCAGCGAGGTCGACTTCAGCGACCTTGGCCTGAGTCTAGATATCCGCCCACATGGCGTAGGAGACCTCCGAGCGTAAGCCGCGCCCGTTCTCGCGCCGGTCTCACGGAGAGGAGCGCGTAGTAATGGTGTCATCAATACGCGGGACGCGATTCTCCCTCCGCCCCTCCCATCCGGCCGTTGCACCGCCGCCCGGCGGGTTGCGTTGCAGCGCCCAAACGAACGCGCTAGGGTCGCGACCCCGGACCCAAGCGAGGCGTTGCCATGACCGACACGACCCAGACAGCCCATTGGGATGCGGCGCAAACGGCCGTTTCGGACGATGTGCTGGCCAGGCTCGAGGGACCGACCGAAGCGGTGCGCGGGCTGCCCAACCAGGCGTTTACTAGCGAAGCGTTCCTCGATCTCGAAAAGAAGCATCTGTTTCCCCGGGGCTGGGTTTTCGCCGGGCGGGCGGGAGAGATTTCCGAGGTCGGCGGCGCCCGGCCCGTCGAGGTGGCGGGCCATCCGCTGATCCTGGTGCGCGGCAAGGACCGGCAGGTCCGGGTTTTCCACAATGTCTGGCTGCACCGGGGCGCGCGGCTGCTGGCCGAGCCCGTGAACGGGGTCCGGGCGATGACCTGCGTCTATCACCGCTGGACCTATGAGCTCGACGGGGCCTTGCGGGGCCGGCCCCACTATCACGGACTGAACAAGCACGACGCGGGCGAGGCGGGCGGCGACGACGCCTGCCTGTTTTCCGTGCGCAGCCATGTCTGGCACGACTGGGTGTTCGTCAATATCGACGGAAAAGCGCCCGGCTTCGAGGACTATCTGGGGCCAGCGCTCACGCGTTTCGAGGGCTACAACATCGGTTCGTTTCGCTGCGATCGCCACGAATCATACGAGTTTGCCAGCAACTGGAAGCTCTCGGTGGAGAACTATTGCGACTATTACCACGTCTACGCGGTTCATCCCGCCCTGCACCAGATGATGGACCACGACTACCGCCAGGCGATGCAGATCGAGGGCCGCCACCTGATAAACTTCTATCCCCTCGCCACGGAGGGCCGCGGCATCACGCCGGAGAGCAACGCGCCCGCGTTGCCCGATCAGCCCGATCTGGCCCCGGACAAGAAGAACCTGATGACCTATATCGCGCTGTTTCCAAATGCAGCAATCAATGTGTATCCGAACAACGCCCAGTTCGTGACCTTCGACCCGGTGGCACCCGACCGCTGCGTTATGAACATCTGGTTCTACTATGTGGGCGATGCCGCCCATGAGCCGGACTACGCCGGCGCCCGCGACGAGGTTGCGGCCGAATGGGGCAAGCTCAACGTCGAGGACGAGGACGTCTGCGCCCGGATGCAGCTGGGGCGCCAAAGCGCCGCCTATGACGGCGGCCGGTTCGCGCCCTTCTGGGACGGCGGCACGGCGCATTTCCACAGGATGATCGCCCACGCGGTGCGCGGCGACGGACCCTTCGCACCGGTGAACTAGGCGCGCAAGCGATCTAGGCCTTGGGGCGAATACGCTTCTTGAGCCAGACGGTCGCTTCCTCAACGTCCAAAAATTTGGTGGTCAGATCGAGAATTAGATGCTCGATATCGTCTTCATTTTCCCTGGTGGAGGTCTGATTGAAACGATAGCCGCTCCGTTCCAATAACAGGTGAAATAATATGAGGGCGGTCCTTTTGTTGCCGTCAACAAAACCGTGATTACCAGCCACAGAATGGATTAACGCCGCTGCCTTACGGTGAATTCGTCGGTAATAGCCATTGTAGGGACGACCGAGAGCGCTTTCGATCAATCCGAGATCATGGATTCCCTTGCGGCCGCCAGACTCCTTGAGAGCACGATCATGCGCCTTAATCGCATCACCCAAATTGACGATGTAATGCCGTTTATTTGTCGGCAAGCCGTTTCAGAGCTTTCGAGTGCTTGGTCGCAATGAGATCGATTGCCGTTGAGGAGCTTGACGATGTGATGACGCTACGAACTTCCTTACCGGACCTATCGACGATTCTCCACGAGTCGTTGCCATGACGATCCTTACCTTCGCGGTATACGGACCAACCACCGCTCTTGGATCGAGTTCTTAGTTTTGCGTTTCCATGCTTCGTGGACATCGATCATTTTCCTAGAACATTATTATTCACACGACTTCAGTTCGGACCCAGGATTGTTCACCTGCGGGCATTAGCTCTTTTAAATCAATGTACAAAATATGCTTTTGAGCGAACGGTTTCCATAGCTCATTGGGCGAGAGTTGCGGGCACTGCTGTAACACGCCAAACCATACGCCCGCCCTACCGGGTACGCTACTCGGCCGCCTCGCGGGGGCCTTTGAGCGAACGGCCGTCGGCGAGACCGACCTCGGCGACCTTGGCCTGGGTGTAGACGTCGGCCCACATGGCGTAGGAGAATTCGGAGCGCAAGCGGCGTGCGTTTTCGTTGATGCTCGCGCGGACCGGCTCGCCCGCAAGGAAGATCTCGGCAATCCGCGAGCGGTCCTGGAGCACCGATATATCGGCCAGGGGATCTGCGTCGAGGCACAGGATGTCCGCCTCGCGGCCCGCCTCGATAGCGCCGATGCTTGCTCCTTCGCGGACGAAGCCCGCGTTATTGACGGTGGTGATCTTGAGCACTTCCGCGTTCGAGAAGCCCAGATAGCGGGTCATGTGTTCGAGCTCGCGGGCGTGCCACTCGCCGTAGGGCGTGACCGCGAAGCCCGCATCCGAGCCCGCCAAAAAGCGCGCGCCGGCCTGCTTGGCCGGGGCGAGGTTTTCCTGCGCCGCTTCGAGTTCCTTCTTGTGGGCGTCGGGAAAGGCGGGATAGCAGCCGTCGCCCGGCCGGGTGAACTCGATGTCGTTGACCACCAGGCTGAAGGTGGGGCAGAGCGCGCAATCGTTTTCGAGCACCGCGTCGAGCCCTTCCCCATCCATCCAAGAGGCGTGGAGGATGAGGTCGGCGCCCGCGCGGGCGGAATATTTGACCGCCTCGGCGCCGCGCGCATGGACCACCACCTTTTTGCCCAGGCGGTGGATCTCTCCGATCATCGCGCTGGTTTCCTCCTGGTCGTAGCCCGAGACGAGCACGTCGGTGGACGGGTTCATGGAATCGCCGTCCATCGCGATCTTGATGAAATCGACGCCGTTCTTGACCTGCAGGCGGATCGCCTTGATTCCCTCCTCGGCGTTACGCGCGAGCTCGCCGAGGGAGGTTTCGGGCACGCCGATCCAGGAGGGGTACCAATCGGACAGCCCCTGACGGTTGGTGAGTTGCTTGCCCGACGCGGTGATCCGCGGTCCCGCGAACAGACCGGCGTCGATGGCGTCGCGGATCGAGGGCGTTACCAGCCCGGTGGTCGCCGGATCGGCCAGCGCGGTATAGCCCGCGAGCAGCACCCGCTGGGCCGCCTCGAGTCCGCGCAGCGCACGGAATTCGACAGGCGCGAAGAGGTCGATGTCCTCTTCGGATTTCGCGTTGCCGTAAGCGAGATGAACGTGGACGTCGATCAGGCCCGGCATGACGAAATGTCCCGAATGATCGACCACGCTGTCGCCCGCGGCAGGCTCGGGAGCCTCCGCCGTCGGACCGACGTGGGCAATGGCGGTGCCCTCGACGACGACGGTCTGATCGGAGAGCGCCTTGTCGGCGAGGCCGGTGAACAGCTTGCCGCAACGGATGTGCTTGGCCATGGGTATGTCCTCTTTCTCGCTCACGGCAGCGGGCCTGAAAGCCCGCGCCTCCGCGTGGGCGCCGGATAACCGGCGGGCCGCAGTCGCGGCCTTAAGCGGCTCATAACAAACTATCGCCGCTCGTGTTTCTCAACTCGCTCACGGCAGCGGGCCTGAATGCCCGCGCCTCCGCGTGGGCGCCGGATAACCGGCGGGCCGCGGTCGCGGCCTTAAGCAGCTCATAACAAACTATCGCCGCTCGTGTTTCTCGACTCGCTCGCGGCAATGAGCCTAAACCCCTGCGCCTAGTTTTTCTCGTGGAGCGCGTCCCAGACCATCTTTTCGAAGTGGTGGATGCCGTGCTCGGAGCGCCAGCTGTTGTAGTCGTCGACGACGTAGCGGCCCTGGCCGTAGCCCAGCGAGTGCGAACCCCGCTGGGCGCCCAGGATGACCTTGATGTCCTGCTCGTTGACCACGTCGGAGTGATACTTGACGACCTCGACCTCCTTCTCGGTCGGCGGGTCGTTCTTGAAATAGTAGTCGAGCGATTCGAAGGTGTGCTCCGGGCTTTTGGGATCGACCTTGAAGACGATGAAATTGCTCGACGGCGGCCAAGCCATGAACAGGGTGTTGGGCCACAGCGCCCAGATATAGCCGTTGACCATATCGGCCTTCTCGAGGTCGAAGCCGTAAGCGCGATTCTTGGGCCGGGCGTTGAAAACGACGTGGCTGGAATAATACTCGGCGGTCTTGTTCTCCCACGCCTCGGTGGCGAACAGCGACGAATTGGAACCCATGAATGCGGGATGCGCGAAGGGGCAGTGGTAGCATTCCGCGAAGTTGCCAATGGCGATTTTCCAGTTGGCCTCGAGATCGAAGGGGTCGCACGCCGTGAGCACGAGATCGTCGTAGCCCGGCACGGCCTCGCGGAACTCGTCGACGATGCCGCCCGCTATGCTTTCGAGCGAGGGGCCCTTGGCACTGAAATTCACGAACACCATGTGGGTGCCGAACTCCTCGACGCGCATTTCGGCGAGGCTGTAATCCTTGGGATTGAAATGGGGCATCAAATCGGCGCCGTTGGCATCCTTGAGAAAGCCCGTCGTGTCGAAGGTCCAGTTGTGGTAGGGGCAGACGAAGGTCTTCTTGTTGCCGCTGCCGTTCGCGCAGAGGTGCGAGCCCCGGTGGGGGCAGACGTTGAAGAAGGCGCGGAGCTTCTTGTCCTTGCCGCGAACGACGAGAATGTCCTGGTCGATCAGGGTGGTGGCGAAGTAATCACCGGGCTTGGAGACCTGGGAGGTGTGACAGGCAAACAGCCAGTTCTTGTAGAAGATCTTCTGTTTTTCCTGCTCGAAAATCGCGGGATCGTAATAGTAGGTTCCCGGCAGGGTCGGGCTGTTCTGCGCATCGGTCGCCAGTGGTTTGACTGGGCGCTGTTTGGGCGCCGTCTTGATAGCCATCGCGGTCTCCTTCCCAGGAGATATCGCCGCAGGCCCTGCCCCGAACCGTCCGAGGTCATGGTGCCTTCGGTCGTGTTGTTGCTTATACTAAGTTTACCGTGGGTTACGCGCGTCCACAAGACGAACCGAAGCACCGGACCGCACAGGGAGGCGAGAGTGTGACGCCCGACGACTACTGGCGCAGCCGGCTTGGCAACAGCTTTCTCGACGCGACGCTGCAAATCTGCGTCGTCACCCACGATGCGGACGCCACTGTCCGGCGCTACGCCGAGCGACTGGGCATCGGGCCCTGGTGGGTGCAGGACGCGAAGGCCCCTGCCATGACCGAGACCAAAATCCGCGGCGCGGAGACGCCGTTTTCCATGCGCCTGGCGCTGGCCTGGGTAGGCGATCTGATGTGGGAGGTTATCCAGCCGCTGGACGGCCCGACGGTCTACCGCGATTTTCTCGAGCGCAACGGCGATGGCGTGCAGCACGCGGCGTTTTCGTACGGTGCGCACAGTTTCGACGCGGCGCGCGCCGAGTTCATTGCGCGCGGCTTCGAGCCGGTCCAGGAGCTGCTCTGGAACGGGGTGAGGGTGTGCTATTTCGATACGCTGGACGCGGCGCACACCACTTTCGAGATCTGGCACTGGCCCGACGATATCCCGTTGGGCGAGCCGGACTACTGGGTTCCGGCGATGGAACCGTGAGATGGAACCGATCGAGCGAGACATCGAGGTCGAAGGCATTGGTGCGCGCGTCTATGAAGCGGGCGAGGGCTTTCCTATCCTGCTGATGCACGGCGCCGGGCCGGGCACCTGCGTGCCGGTCAATTTCGGCCGGGTGCTGGAGCCGCTCAGCCGGCGTTATCACGTCTTCGGCACCGACCTGATCGGCTTCGGCGCCTCGGGGCGAAAATCCGGGCCGCCCTATTTCGACTATCCGCTCTGGCTCAAACAGGCGCAAGCCGTGCTTAGCTCCCTGCCCGACGGACCCAAGGGAATTCTCGGCCATTCGATCTCGGCGACGCTGGCGATGCGGCTCGCGGGCCACCACGCGGACGTTACCAAGCTGCTGCTGACCGGCGCCATGGGCACACCGATGGCGAGCAACGCCGCGCTTGAGACCCTGTGGAGCTTTCCCGGCGACCTGCCGGCTTTGCGCCGCTCGCTCGACGTGCTGTTTTTCGACAGCTCGTTCGTGACCGATGCCATGCTCGAAGACCGCCTCACCGTGCTCAACGCCGACGGCTATCCCGAGTATTTCGCCGCCATGTTCGGGGGCGATAAAAACGCGCTGATCGCGCCGACAGTGCTCGCGGCGGATGAGCTTGCGCGTGTCGTTTGCGAGATCGCGATCGTGCATGGCCGCTCCGACGCGGCGTTCCCCTACGAGCAGACCGCAGCCGTGCTGGCGGGCGCCCTGCCCCAGGCGGACCTGTTCGCGCTTGCGGCCTGCGGCCACGGCCCCGCCGCCGAGCGGCCCGAGACATTTCTGTCCATCGCGTTCGATTTTTTCGGCTGATCGCCGAAGCCATTCAAGGAGCCTGCCATGAGCCTCGAGATGAAAATCTATAACCCCGACGCGCTGGGCGCGCCGCTCGGCCAGTACACTCACGTCACCCGCGTGAAGGCCACGGAGTTCCTGTTCATCGCGGGCATGCTCTCGGCGGCCCCGGACGGTACCGTGGTGGGGGTCGGCGATTTCGACGCCCAGGCCGGCCAGGTGTTTGCCAATTTGGGCGCGGCGCTCGACTCGGCGGGCGCGGATTTTTCCAACATCGTGCAGTTCACAACCTATCTCGTGAACAGCCGCGACATCCCCAAGCTGATGGAGTATCGCTTGCGCGAATTTCCCAAGCTGTTCCCCAGCGGGGCCTACCCGCCGAACACGCTGCTCATGGTCGACCGGCTGGTGAAGGAAGATTTCATCATCGAGGTCCAGACCATCGCCGCCATCGCCTAGCCCGCGCCCGGTGTCCGCCCAGATCGAAGGCAGCAGTACCGGCATCTGCGTCGATTACGACGGCAGCTATTTCGCCTGCGACAGCGGCGGTGGAGGTGGAGGCGGCGGCTTCGACCCCAATATGTTTGCGTTCGAAATGGGCATGGGGCTGCTGGGCCAGATGCTTGGTGGCTTCATGGATTGCGCGCCGACTCAAAGCGAGCGGAAGACCTGGATCTACGAGCGGGCCGGGCCGTAGGGCACGAAGGCTTCGCGCTCACGGCAGCGGACCTGACGGTCCGCGCCTGCGCGGGTGCTGCCACAAGCGATTTTCAGATAGTCTTCAATCGCTCACGCCGTGAGCTCTGCATCTTCGTCGGAGAGCGGGTGGGCGAGCTTGTCGGCGAGCTCTTTGGGGCAGATCTGCCAGACATGTTCGAGGTTGCGCCGCCAGCCGTTGAGGAATTTTTCCGCGAAGCGCGAACCGGTGTGCTCGACATGGGCCTCGACGAGGGCGCGCATGACCTCTTCCCAGTAAGCGGACGCGACGCGACGGACGAGTACGGTGTCGTCGTTGACGCGGGTTGCGAAGGATCGATCGGAATCGAGGACGAACGCCATGCCGCCGGTCATCCCGGCCGCAAAGTTGTGCCCCACCGGCCCCAGGATCACTGCGACGCCGCCGGTCATGTATTCGCAGCCGTTCGAGCCGCAGCCCTCGACCACCGCTTCGGCGCCCGAATTGCGCACGCAGAACCGCTCGCCCGCTTGGCCGGCGGCGAACAACTGGCCGGCGGTGGCGCCGTAGAGCACGGTGTTGCCGATGATGGTGTTTTCGTTCGACGCGAGCGGGCTCGATACCGTGGGACGGATTACGATCAAGCCGCCCGAGAGCCCCTTGCCGACATAATCGTTGGCGTCGCCGAAGACCTGGAGCTTGAGCCCCTGCACGGCGAAGGCGCCGAGCGACTGGCCTGCCGAGCCGCGCAGGCGCACGGTAAGGTGGCCCGGCTGCAGCCCGGCCATGCCCCAGCGACGGGTGATCATGGCCGAGATCTTGGTGCCCACCGCGCGCTGGGTGTTGCGCACGGTGTAGGAGAGTTGCATCTTTTCGCCTTCTTCCAACGCGGCGCGGGCGTCCTCGATCATCTGGGCGTCGAGGGTCTCGGGCACCTCGTTGCGGCCTTCGAGGGTGGAATGGCGCGCTTCGCCCCCGGCGTCGGCCTGGACCAGCAAAGGATTGAGGTCGAGCGCGTCGAGATCCTCGTGACCGCGGCTCTTCTGGTGCAGCAGGTCGCTCCGCCCGATGATCTCGTCGAGCGAGCGGGCGCCCAGGGAAGCCAGGATTTCGCGCACCTCTTCGGCGATGAAGGAAAACAGGTTCACGACCTTTTCGGGTGTGCCCTCGAACTTCGCGCGTAGCCGCTCGTCCTGGGTGCAGACGCCGACCGGGCAGGTGTTGGAATGGCACTGGCGGACCATGATGCAGCCCATCGCAACCAGCCCGGCGGTGCCGACCCCGAATTCCTCGGCGCCGAGCAGAGCGGCGATGGCAACGTCGCGCCCGGTCTTGATGCCGCCGTCGGTGCGCAGCACGATGCGGTGACGCAGGCGGTTCAGCGTGAGCACCTGGTTGGCCTCGGAGACGCCCATCTCCCAGGGGATGCCGGCGTATTTGAGGCTGCTCTGGGGGCTCGCCCCGGTGCCCCCGGAATGGCCCGAGATGAGGATGACATCGGCCTTGGCCTTGGCCACCCCGGCGGCAATGGTGCCGACCCCGGACTGGGCCACCAGCTTCACGCAGACCCGCGCCTCGGGGTTGATCTGCTTGAGGTCGTAGATGAGCTGGGCAAGATCCTCGATGGAATAGATGTCGTGGTGGGGCGGCGGCGAGATCAGGGTGACGCCCGGCGTGGCATGGCGCAGGCGGGCGATCTCGGCGGTGACCTTGAAGCCGGGCAACTGGCCGCCCTCGCCGGGCTTGGCGCCCTGCGCAATCTTGATTTCGATCTCGCGGCAATGAGCGAGGTAGTCGGCGGTGACCCCGAAGCGCGCCGAGGCAATCTGTTTGACCGCCGAGTTGGCGCTGTCGCCGTTCGAGCGCGGGGTGTAGCGCTCGGCCCCCTCGCCGCCTTCGCCCGAGCAGGATGTGGCGCCCATGCGGTTCATGGCGATGGCGAGGGTCTCGTGGGCTTCGGGCGAGAGCGCGCCCAGCGACATGGAGCCGCTCTGGAAGCGCTTGCGGATCCCGGTCACCGACTCCACCTCGTCGAGGGGCACGGGCGGGCCCAGCGGCTTGAATTGCAGCAGATCGCGCAACGAGACGGGGGGCAGCGCCTGGACACCCTCGGCGTAGGTCTTGTAGGTCTTGTAGGAATCCGTGGCGACTGCAGATTGCAGGATGTGGATCAGGCGGCCGTCGAAGCCGTGGACCTCACCCGACTTGCGGTACTTGTAGAGGCCGCCGATAGGCAGGACGGCGGCATCCTCGGCGAACGCCGCACGGTGCAGCCTGAGCACCCGGCGCTTGATGCCGCTGGTGCCGATGCCGGAAATGCGGGTCGGCATGCCGGGCATGAATTCGGCGACCATGGCGCGGCTTAACCCCACCGCCTCGAAGTTGCGCGCGCCCCGGTATGAGCTGATCACCGAGATGCCCATCTTGGAGAGGATCTTGAGCAGGCCCTGATCGACCGCTTCCCTGTAGCGTACAACGCACTCGTAGAGCCCGCGCCCCGGGAACAGGCCGCGGGAGTGGCGCTCTGCGATTGCTCCTTCCGCGAGGTAGGCGTTGACCGTGGTGGCGCCGACGCCGATCAGCACCGCGAAATAATGCACATCGAGACATTCGCCCGAACGCACGTTGAGCGAGGTGAAGGTGCGCAAGGACTGGCGCACGAGATGGCTGTGCACGGCTGCCGTGGCGAGGATCATGGGGATCGGCGCGTGGCTCTCGTCGACCGACTCGTCGGTCAGGACGATGTGGGTGCAGCCCTCCCGCACCGCGTCTTCCGCTTCGCGGCAGATGCGCCCGATCCCGGTGCTCAGCGTCGCCGGACCCTCGACCTCGAACAGAGCGTCGATACGGGCGGCGGTTTCGCCCATGTGGCGGCGCATTGCCTCGAACTCGGCCGAGGAGAGCACAGGCGAGGGCAGCAGCAGCAGATCGGAGGTCTGCTCGGCGCTCTGATCGAACACATTGCCGAGATTGCCCAGCCGGGTGTTCAGGCTCATCACCCCATGCTCGCGCAGGGAATCGATCGGCGGGTTGGTGACCTGGCTGAAATTCTGGCGGAAGAAGTGGTGCAGCCCTCGATGATGATCGGAGAGCACGGCCAGCGGCGTGTCGTCGCCCATCGAGCCGGTCGGCTCCTTGGCGTCGTCGACCATCGGGCGGAGGATCAGCTCGAGGTCTTCCATGGACCAGCCGAACAGGCGCTCGCGCCGGCGCAGCTCGTCGACGGGAAACGTCGCGGGTGGCGGCCCATCGGCACGGATCAGGCTGCCTAGTTCGGTAATGTTTTCGATCCACTCGCCGTAAGGCTGACCACCGGCAAGCCAGTCCTTGAGCTCGCGGTCGTGATAGAGGCGGCCCGCATCGAAGTCGATGGCGACGATCTCGCCGGGACCGAGGCGGCCCTTCTCGACCACTGTGGTCTCGTCGACGGGAACCATGCCCGTCTCGGAGCCGACCAGGAGCAGGCCGTCGGCGGTGACGGTGTAGCGCATCGGGCGCAAGCCGGCGCGGTCCATGCCGGCGAGAATCCAGCGTCCGTCGGTCACCGCGAGGGCGGCGGGCCCATCCCACGGTTCCATGACGCAATTGCAATAGGCGAAGAGGGCACGGTGGGCCTCGGGCATTTCGATCTTGTTCGACCAGGCATCGGGAACCAGCAGCAGCTTGACCAGCGGCACCTCGCGCCCGGCATGGACGAGCGCCTCGAACACCGAATCCAGCGCCTCCGAATCGGAGGCGCCCGAGGGGATCAGCGGGAAAAGCACGTCGTGATTGCCCTCGAAGGCGCCGCTCACCATGCGGGTTTCGTGTGCCGCCATCCAGTTGACGTTGCCCTTGATGGTGTTGATCTCGCCGTTGTGAGAGAGCATGCGGAAGGGCTGGGCGAGCCGCCAGGTCGGAAAGGTGTTGGTCGAATAGCGCTGATGGAAGATGGCGAAGCGCGATTCGAAACGCGGATCGAGCAGGTCGGGATAGAACGCGGTGAGCTGCTCGGCAAGGAACATGCCCTTGTAGACGACCGAGCGGCAGGACAGGGAGCAGATATAGAAATCGGCGATCTGGGCGTCGCGCACGCGGTGCTCGATCCGCCGGCGGATGAGATAGAGTTCGCGCTCGAATTCGTCGTCGGCGACAGCGCGTTCATTCGAGATCATGATCTGCTCGATTTCGGGGCGCGTGGCGTTGGCCTTCTCGCCGATCACCGTGGCGTCGATCGGCACCTGGCGCCAGCCGAAGATGCCGTAGTCGAAATCGAGGATCTCTCTCTCGACGATGGAACGGCAGGTCTCCTGCGCGGAGAGGTCGGTCTTGGGCAGGAAGACCATGCCCACGGCAATGCGCCTGGGCTCGGGATGGTGGCCGGTCTCGGCAATCTGCTGGCGGAAGAAGTCTTGCGGGATTTCGACATGGATGCCGGCGCCGTCGCCGGTCTTGCCGTCGGCGTCCACCGCGCCGCGGTGCCAGACCGCCTTGAGCGCGTTGATGCCCGCTTCGACCACGTCGCGGCGCGGCGTGCCGTCGATCGACGCGACGAGCCCGACGCCGCACGACGCATGCTCGTCGGCTGGATTGTAGAGACCTTCGGCTTCAAGGCGTCCGGCGTCGCGGCGCCAGCGGGCAAGCTCGGCGACGGCGCTCTCGGAGGGTCGGGAATTTGCTCGGGTCATGGGCCGGGTCACGAGGCCATGGCGAGGTTCGCCGCCTTGACGCGCAGGTAGGTGTCGATGCCGACGGCCGCGTCGCGCGCGTCCTTGATCGCCCAGACCACCAGCGAGGCGCCGCGCACGATGTCGCCGGCAGCAAACACGCCGTCCAGCGTGGTCATCATGCTCGTCCAGTCGACCGTGATCGTGCCCCAGCGGCTGACCGGCAGGTCGGGGGCGTCGAACAGGGTGGGCAGATCCTCGGGGTCGAAGCCCAGCGCCTTGATCACGAGATCGGCGTCGATGCGGAAGGCGGAGCCCGCGATCGGCTCGGGCGTCTGGCGGCCGCTGGCATCGGCGACGCCCAGATGGATGCGCACGGCGCGCACCGCCTCGACCCCGCCCTCGCCTTCGAACGCCTCGGGCGCGGAGAGCCAGACGAAATCGACGCCCTCTTCCTCGGCGTAACTCACTTCGCGGAGCGAGCCCGGCATGTTGGCCCGGTCGCGCCGGTAAAGGCAGTGCACCGCCTCGGCTCCCTGGCGCACCGCGGTGCGCACGCAGTCCATCGCGGTATCGCCGCCGCCGATCACCGCCACGCGTTTGCCGCGGGCATCGAGGATGCCGTCGTCGAACGCGGACACCGCGTCGCCCAGCCCCTTGCGGTTGCTGGCAGTGAGGTAGGTCATGGCGTGGACGATGTTGTTCAGCCCTACGCCGGGGGCGGCGATGTCGCGCTCGGCATAGGCGCCTGTAGCGATCAGCACCGCGTCGTGGCGCTCGCGCAGCTCGGCCAGCGTGGCATCGCGCCCGACTTCGAATTCGAGGTGAAAGACGACGCCCGAATCGGTCAGCAGCCGGGCGCGCCGCTCGACCAGCCACTTCTCGAGCTTGAAGTTGGGGATGCCGTAAATCAACAGGCCACCGGCGCGGTCGTAGCGATCGTAAACGTGAACCTGGTAGCCCGTGCGCCGGAGCTCCTCGGCGGCGGCGAAGCCTGCGGGGCCGGCGCCGACGATGGCGACGCTCTCCGGCTTCTCGGCGCGGGGCCGGACCGGCGAGACCCAGCCCTGCTCGAAGGCGGTTTCGGTGATGTATTTCTCGACCGCGCCGATGGTGACCGATTCGAAGCCCTTCTCGATCACGCAGTTGCCCTCGCAGAGTCGGTCGTGGGGGCAGATGCGACCGCAGATCTCCGGCAGGTTGTTGGTCGCCGAGGCAATCCGGTAGGCCTCCTCGAGACGGCCCTCCGCGGTCAGCATCAGCCAGTCGGGAATGTTATTCGAGAGCGGGCAATGGATCTGGCAAAACGGCACGCCGCACTGGGAACAGCGCCCGGCCTGCTCCGATGCCGCGTCTTGGTCGAATTGGCCGTAAATCTCACCGAAATCGGTGCGCCGCGCCTCGGCGACGCGCTTTTCGGGCATCGCCTGAGCGAGATCGACGAATTTCAACATCTTGTCGGCCATGACGTTCGGATATCCCTTCCCGGTCTGCACGACATCGGCGCAGCGCGTTATCGTGGCCTTCTTGACCGCCGGGGCCGGGTTAAAAGGTCAGCGTTGCTTACTTATAAGGTCAAATGAAACGAGATTCAACGAAATCCCGGGCGTTGTGGGTAAAAACCTTGAAAATTTAGTACCATAATAAGACTATTAGTCCGTTTGGGGATCGCTGGCGGACATGGTATAAGCGAAAAAATCAAAACAGGGTAGGCACTTGAGCTTACTTCAACTGGTCGTTCTCGCTGTCGTTCAGGGCATCACGGAATTCCTGCCCATCAGCTCGTCCGGCCATTTGATCCTTGCCAGCAAGCTGGTGGGCTGGCCCGACCAGACCCTTAAAATAGACGTCGCCGTCCATATCGGCACGTTGGTTGCGGTGATGCTCTATTTCTGGCGCGACCTGTGGTCGATCGTGAGCGACACGCTGCGTCCGCCCAAACGCGGCCATTCCGGGCGCCGGCCCGGCCGGCGCCTGCTGCTCTATCTGCTGATCGGCACCGTCCCGGTACTGTTCGCCGGCGCCATGGTGCATCTCCATGCAGGCGATGCCTTACGCAATCCGACCCTGATCGCGGCTACGACCATCGGCTTCGCCCTGCTCCTGTGGCTGGCCGACCATTACGGCATCACCGTGCGCCGCATCGAGCACATGACCCTGGGCTCGGTGCTGTTCATCGGGATTTTCCAGATGCTGGCGATCATTCCCGGCACCAGCCGATCGGGCATCACCATGACCGCCGCACGCTTCGCGGGCTTCGAGCGAGTCGCGGCGGCACATTTTTCGATGTTGCTCTCTATCCCGGTGATTATCGCTGCCGGCGCCGTGGCGGGCTGGGAGCTGCACCGGACGGGCGACGCCCAAGTCACCGGCGAGGCCGCCATCGCCGCCGCGCTCGCCTGTGGCATTGCATTGCTTGCGATCTGGTTCCTGATGCAGTTCGTCCGCTGGGCGAGTTTTACGCCGTTCGTCATCTATCGCGTGTTGCTCGGCGCCGGCCTGCTGGTCTGGCTGTATATCTGAGGCTTGTCGTGGGTTCGCCGCGATCAATCCGGCAGGTGAACTAGCTCTGCTCGGCGTTCTCCGAGGGCCGGGCCGGGCCCGAGCGAAAGCGTGAGAGGTAATCTGGAACCACCGCCTCCACCGCAAGCGGCGCGATGCCCAGATCACCCAGGCCCTTGGCACCCGCGCCGACCACGTTGTCCGATTTCAGCATCTTGACCTGGTCGCGCGTGAGCAGTGGCGCCGGGAACTTGCCGATCAAGGCGAAGGGAACAACCGCCTGCTCGAAGATGAAGCCCATCAGGTGGCCCAACCAGGTGGGGATCGGCAGCAACCAGCGGGGCCGCCCGGTCTGCTCGAGCACGAAGGCCATCAGCTCGGCCATGCTGTAGACCGTCGGACCCCCCAGCTCGTAGGTCTCGCCCGCAACGTGCGGGGCGTCAAGCGCGCGCACGATCGCCTCGGCGACGTCGCCTGCGAAGACCGGCTGCATGCGGCTCTCGCCGGCATGGAACTCGGCGCTCGGCCAGGGAAAATTCGCCATCAGGTCGATCCGGGGCAGGCCATCGAAGAACACCGGGAGAACGGGCGCGAGCCGGGACAGCGCGCCGAAGCGGTTGAAGAAATCGTCCTCGGGCCCGAACACCACCGAGGGGCGCAGGATGACCGCCCCGGGAAAGGCTGCGCGCACTGCGGCCTCGCCCTCGCCTTTCGTGCGCGCGTAGGCCGAAGGGGACGCGGGATCGGCGCCGATCGCCGAGACATGGACCAGCCGCGCCACCCCGGCGGCGGTCGCGGCCGCCGCGATCTTGGCCGCGCCCGCGTGATGGACATGCTCGAAGGAGAGGCGTGGACGCTCGTGAAGAATGCCGACCAGATTGACCACCGCATCGGCGTCCGCGACGGCGCGTTCGATCGAGGCGGGATCGCGTAAATGCGCGTGCAGCGGGACGATCTGGGCGACCTCGCCGAGGGGTTTGAGGAACTTGGCGGCCTCGGGATCGCGCACCGCGACACGCAGCTGAACGCCGCTCGGCGCCAGATGGCGCACCAGGTGGCGGCCCAGAAATCCCGAGCCGCCGAAAACCGTGACAATACGCTGTTTCATGGCGAAAGCTCTACCCCTCCGCCCGCACAGCCGCAAGACATTCTTGCGCAAATCCCGCTTCAGGCAGGCGCAAGAACGGTTGACATCGCCGCGTCCGGTGCTTACTCAACTCCACGCGAGGGGCTACTCCACGCGAGGAACGGGGCCCAGGTGGCGGAATTGGTAGACGCGCTAGATTCAGGTTCTAGTGACCGACAGGTCGTGGAAGTTCGAGTCTTCTCCTGGGCACCACCTTCCCTTTACGTCGCCCCCCGAGCCGGCGGAGGCGAGCGGCCATGAGCAACCACCTGCATCGCGGCGACCTGTCCGAGGGCGTCAGATTCGGTGCCTCGGTCGCGGTCGATACCGAGACCATGGGGCTCAACCCGGAGCGCGACCGGCTTTGCCTGGTGCAGCTCTCGGCCGGCGACGGCGAGGTCCACCTGGTGCAGCTTGCCCAGAACGACTACGCGGCGCCCAATTTGCGCGCCCTGCTGGGCGACGCGGCCGTGCTCAAGCTGTTTCATTTCGCGCGCTTCGACGTGGCCATGATCCGGCGCTACCTGGAGACCGATTGCGCCCCGGTCTACTGCACCAAGATCGCGTCCAAGCTGGTGCGCACCTTTACCGACCGCCACGGGCTCAAGGACCTGTGCCGCGACCTGATCGGGGTCGAGATCTCGAAGCAGCAGCAGTCCTCCGACTGGGGCGCGCAGACGCTCAGCGAGGCACAGTTGGGCTACGCCGCCACCGATGTGCTTCATCTGCACGAGATCAAGGAGGTGCTCGACGAGATGCTCGCCCGCGAAGGCCGAACCGCCCTCGCGCAGGCCTGCTTCGACTTTCTGCCCACCCGCGTGGCGCTCGACCTCGGCGGCTGGCCCGACACGGATATCTTCGCGCACTGATGCGGCAAAGCCGCGCCCGGCAGCAGCTTTTTTGCCGGCTCGATCGCGGTCATCATTGACGTTTAACCTTTACAGTGCACATACTTGATCAAGCGCTTGATCGCGCTCCCATTTTACGGATTCTCGCCGGCCCCGATGCCTGACGCCGCCGCGACACCCCCCGAGCCCTCGCGGGAACGCTCTACCGACGATCTCGACGCCGGTCGCGAGGTGCTGCGCTGCGAAGCCGACGGCGTGCTCGCGCTCGCCGAGGCTCTGGATACGCGCTTTACCCAGGCGACCGACATTCTCTGGGGCATCACCGGACGCCTGGTCGTCACGGGCATGGGCAAGAGCGGCCAGATCGCCCGCAAGATCGCGGCAACCTTCGCCTCGACTGGCACCCCGGCTATCTTCGTTCATCCCAGCGAGGCGAGCCACGGCGATCTCGGCATGATCACACCCGAGGACGCGGTGCTCGCGCTGTCCAACTCGGGCGAGACCCAGGAGCTGACCGATCTGGTCGCCTACACCCGGCGCTTCGCCATCCCGCTGGTCGCGATCGTCGGGTGCGAGAAGGCCAGTCTCACAGACGCCGCCGACGTGGCGCTGATCCTGCCCGCAAGCCCGGAAGCCGGCCCCATCGGGCTGGCACCGACCACCTCGACCACCATGATGCTGGCGCTGGGCGACGCTCTGGCGATTTGCGTGCTGCGGCGCAAGGGGTTTTCAACCGACGACTTTCACCTGCTCCACCCCGGCGGCAAGCTGGGTCACATGCTGATCCGGGTGGGCGAGCTGATGCACGACGGCGACGAAATACCGCTCGTCGCGCCCGATCTCGCCATGGCCGACGCCCTGATCGTCATGACGGGAAAGCGCTTCGGCTGTCTCGGCGTGGTCGACGAGGATCGGCGTCTAACGGGGATCGTGACCGACGGCGATCTTCGCCGGCACATGAACGACGGCCTGCTCGAGCGCACCGCCGGCGAGATCATGACGGCCGACCCCAAGGTCGTGCGCGAGAATCTGCTCGCCGCCGAGGCGCTCCGCCTGATGAACGAGCAGAACATCACCGCGCTGTTCGTCGTCGACGAGATGCGCCGGCCCGTGGGCATCGTGCATATTCACGACTGCCTGCGCATGGGCATGGCATGAGCGGCCCGGGCGCCGTGACCAACGGCGAGCACAAGCGCGAGCGGCTAATCGCGATCGACGCGCGCGACCGCGCGGCGGTCATCAATATCGGCGAGGGCTATTCGCTGTTCGCCCGGCTGATGCGCTACGCCCTGCCAATGGTCGCGGTCGTGTTGCTCGCCATCGTCGTCGTCTGGCCACTGATTTCGGGGCGGGAGGACGGCTTCCGGCTGAGCTTCGGCCCCGCGGACCCGATCGATTCGGGGCCGCTGGTGATGGAAAATGCACGCTATATCGGCGTCGATTCGAGGAACCAGAGCTATACCGTCATTGCCGAGCAGGCGATCCAGGAAAGCGCCGAGGCCGATCTGATCGAGCTGATCACGCCCAAGGCCGATATCATTCTGTCGGACAACGGCTGGCTCGCGCTGACCGCGGACCGCGGCAACTATTATCGGGGCGACGAAATCCTCGATCTCGAGGGCCGGGTCAACAGCTTCTCGGACGAGGGCTTCGAGATGCGCACGGAAGCGGCGCGTATCGAGCTGGCCCAGGGCCGCGCCAGCGGCAGCCTGCCCGTGGAGGGCCAAGGGCCGCTCGGCGTGCTCAACGCGGTGGGCTTCGAGTTTATCGATGGCGGCGCGGCCATCCGGTTCGGCGGTCCGGTGCGCCTGGTGATCTATCCGGGCCAGGAAGGAGCCGGCCGGTGAGCGCCGCCGGTCTGCGGCTCGCCACGCTCGCGCTGGTCGTCGGGCTCGCACTGGCGGCGGGATCCGCACGGGCGCAGGCGGCCGAAGCGGGGACCCACGATGCAACCCTGCCCATCGAGATCACAGCCGACAGCCTGGAGGTACAGCGCGAACAGAACCTCGCGATCTTCCGCGGCGACGTGCTCGCGGTGCAGGGCGATATGCATCTGCGCGCCCAGACCCTGGTCGTCCATTACCAGGAGGATGCGGCGAGCGGCGAGGGCACGACAATCTCGCAGATCGACGCGACCGGCGACGTGTTCGTCTCGTCGCCGACCGAAACGGCGCAGGGCGACGTCGGGATCTACGACATCAACGCAGGCGTCATCGATCTGACCGGCGCCGTGGTTCTGACGCGCGGTGAAAACGTGGTCAAGGGAAACCATCTGGTGATGGATCTGAACACCGGCTATTCTCGGGTGGAAAGTGCCGCCGGCGTGGACGGCGAGCGGGTCAAGAGTATTTTCATACCCGAGCAGAAGGACGAAGGGAACTAGGCGACACCATGGATCAAACGCCCCCCGAAACCTCGGCCCCGCAGGACACAACGCCTCGCCTGGTCGCCGAGAATCCCGGCCTCGCGGCCCACAACCTGGGCAAGCGCTTCAAGAAGCGACCGGTGCTGCGCGACGTGCAATTTTCGGTGCAGCGCGGCGAGGTGGTCGGGCTGCTCGGACCCAACGGCGCCGGCAAGACGACCTGCTTTTACTGTGTGACCGGGCTGCTCGCCCCGGACTACGGCACCGTCACGCTGGACGGCCACGACATCACCGAGCTGCCCATGTACCGCCGCGCACGGCTCGGCATCGGCTACCTGCCCCAGGAGGCCTCGATCTTCCGTGGGCTGACCGTGGAGAACAACATCCGCGCCGTGGTCGAGGTTGCCGAGCCGATCGCGGAAAAGCGTGAATCGCTGGTCGACGACCTGCTCGCCGAGTTCTCGATCACCCATCTGCGCCGGACCCCGGCGCTGGCCCTCTCGGGCGGCGAACGCCGCCGGGTCGAGATCGCGCGGGCACTCGCGTCGAAGCCCGCCTTCATGTTGCTCGACGAACCGCTTGCGGGCATCGACCCCATCGCGGTCGCCGATATCCGCGAACTGGTCAGCCATCTCAAGGATCGCGGCATCGGCGTGCTGATCACCGACCACAACGTCCGCGAAACCCTCGAGATCGTCGACCGCGCCTATATCCTGCACGAGGGCACGGTGCTGATGGAAGGCCCGCCCGACGACATCGTCAGCCACGAAGAGGTGCGCCGGGTCTATCTCGGCGAACGCTTCAGCTTGTAGGAACCCGGTTTCCGGGAATCCGGTGCGTCGCGGCACGGGCCGGGGCCTCTTGGGTGGGGTTATTCGGAGCCCGTCCCCCCCACCATCGATAATACGTCTATCGCTTAACCGGGCCTTAGCCATTTGCGGTGCAAGGTTCGTGCCATGACGCTTCGCACTCGGCTCGAACTTCGCCAGGGCACCCAGCTGGTCATGACACCCCAGCTTCAGCAGTCGATCAAGCTGCTGCAGTTGGGCCATCTCGACCTGCTCGACGTGGTCGCCCGGGAACTGGGCGACAACCCGCTGTTGACCACGCTCGACGACGGCGCCCCCGCCGATGGCGAGAACGCAAGCGAGGACGCGTTCACGGACGCCTACGACACCTCGGATGAGCCCGCCGGCACCGCGGACGGGCCGGCGGACGAGGCGGGAAACAACGACGGTGAGGATACGGCGGCGCTTGAGGAGCGGTTCGACGACTGGGACGCGCCGGTGCGCGGCGAGACGGCCGAGGCCGGGCCCGCGAACCGACTCGAGCATACGCTCAGCAAGCCCGAGACCCTGCGCGGCCATCTGGTCGACCAACTCAATCTCGACATCGCCGATCCCATCGACCGGCTGATCGGTCTGGCCCTCATCGACATGCTGGACAGCTCGGGCTATCTCGCCGGCGAGACGGCGGAAATCGCGGAGCGGCTCAACTGTCCGCCGGAGCGCGTCGATGCGGTGCTCGCCCGGTTGCGCCAGTTCGACCCCGCCGGCCTGTTCGCCCGCGATCTGGCGGACTGTCTCGCCCTGCAGCTGGCTGAGCGCAACCGCCTCGACCCGGCGATGGCTGCGCTGCTCGACAATCTGGACCGCTTGGCCGCCGGCGACCACGACGGGCTGCTCCGGCGGTGCGGCGTGGAAACCGAGGATCTCGCCCAGATGATCAAGGAGATCCGAGCCCTCGACCCCAAGCCGGCGCAGGCCTTCGAGGCCGAAATCGCCCAGCCCGTGGTGCCCGACGTGTTCGTCCGCCCGACGCCGGACGGCGGCTGGTAGGTGGAGCTGAACAGCGAAACCCTGCCCCGGGTCCTGGTCGATCGCCAGTATCACGCCGAGGTCAGCCACGCCGTGCGTACCGAGGTGGAACCCGAATACCTGGCTGAGCGACTGAGCCAGGCGACCTGGCTCGTCAAATCCCTCGACCAACGCGCCCGCACGGTGCTCAAGGTCGCGCGCGAAATCGTGCGCCAGCAGCGGGGTTTCCTGGTCCACGGGGTCCAACAGCTGCGCCCGCTGGTGTTGCGCGACATCGCCGACGCGATCGAAATGCACGAGAGCACCGTCAGCCGGGTGGTGAACAACAAGTACATGGCGACGCCACGCGGGATCGTCGAACTGCGATACTTCTTCAGCGCCAGCCTGAGCAGCTCGACGGGCGCCGGCGCGGTATCGGCCGAAGCGGTGCGCGAGCGCGTTAAGCGGCTGATCGAGCAGGAAGACCCGTCGCACCCCCTCTCGGACGACCGACTGGCCGAAATCCTGCGCCTCGCCGGCATCGACATCGCCCGGCGCACCGTGGCGAAATACCGCGAATCGCTGCGTATTCCGTCGTCAATGTCGCGC
Organism: Alphaproteobacteria bacterium; assembly: GCA_965249645.1. GTDB lineage: Bacteria > Pseudomonadota > Alphaproteobacteria > UBA828 > JAPUJA01 > CAVOEB01. The sequence goes on along the minus strand of CBDFML010000011.1, from coordinate 324,402 downwards.
CGCCGGCTGAAAAAACAGGCCGCGTTCGGCGCCTAAAGCCCGCTAGCCCGCGGGCCTTGACTTCGGCTTCCCCCGGACCTATTTTCCAGCCCTTCGTTCAGCGGGTGCACGGTCGCGTCGGGACGACATCTCGCCACACAATCAGCGGGCAGCATGCAAGTCTTGGTCAAGGGCAAGCAGGTCCAAGTCGGTGACGCGTTGCGCACCTATGTCGCGGATCGGCTGTCCAGCGGTGTAAACAAGTATTTCGACGACGCCATCGAGGCGCAGGTGATCTTTTCGCGCGAGGGGCGCGGCTTCGAGACAACCATCTCGGTCCATGCGCTGGCCGGGGTGACGCCCCAGAGCCACGCCACGCACGAAGACATCCACGCCAGCTTCGATGCCGCCGCCACACGTGTGGAGAAGCAGCTGCGCCGCTATAAACGCCGGCTGCGCAACCATCACCACAAGACGGACCAGCAGGACGCGGAACGGCTCGCCGCCCAGCAATACACTCTCGCGGGCGAATCTCACGAGAGCGAAGAGGAGGAGCCCGAGACGCTCAACCCGGTGATCGTCGCCGAGACAACCACCGTGATCGAAGCCCTGACCGTCGGCGAGGCGGTCATGCACATGAACCTGGCCGACCTGCCGGCGCTGATGTTTCGCAACAGCGCGCATGGCGGACTCAATATGGTTTATCAGCGCCGCGACGGCAGCATCGGGTGGATCGACCCCCGCCTGGCGTCCAACGGAAGCTAAGGGAGAACGCAATGGAGCTTTCCAACCTCATCGGTCTCGACGGCGTGGTCCCCACGCTCAAAGCAACCAGCAAGAAACAGGCGCTCCAGGAGCTGGCGACCACGGCCTCGCAGCGCTGCGGAATTCACGAACGCGAGATCTTCGACGTGCTGCTCGAGCGCGAGCGGCTGGGCACCACCGGCGTGGGCAAGGGCATCGCCATTCCCCACGGCAAGCTGGCCGAACTCGACAAGCTTTACGGTGTCTTTGCCCGACTCACCCAGCCCATCGATTTCGAGGCAATCGACGACGAGCCGGTTGACCTGATCTTTTTGCTGCTCGCTCCGGAATCGGCGGGCGCCGACCATCTGAAGGCGCTGGCCCGCATCTCGCGCCTGTTTCGCGACGACACGATCTGCGCCAAGCTGCGCGGTGCCTCGCGCGCCGAGGCGCTCTATGCACTGCTGACCGAACCCGCCGCCAGCCACGCGGCCTAGCACGCGCGCCTAACCGAATCGCGCAATTCCGGCAGAACCGGTGCCAAATAGGGTGCAGGCACGGGTTCGTCCAGGCCGTACGACCCGAGTAGCGGGGTGCTCACCGGCGGCAGGCTTTTCAAATACAGCGCCAAGACGCGCGCATCCTCGTCGCTCAGGGCGGCGTAAGATTTCCACGGCATGATCGGGACAAGCTCCCGGCCGTCGGGGCGCTCGCCGGTGCACAGGGCGGCGACGATGTCGTCGATGGTCCAGCGACCCAGCCCGGTTTCGGGTTCCGGAGTGAGGTTCGGCCCGAAAAATATCCCCAGCGGCGTGGCAAACCCGATATCGGCGCCGCCAAGGTAGCGCGAGAAGTCGGGCTGCCCGCGCAATCCATGATCCGCGCCAGATACTCGCCCCGTGCGAGATCTTCGTCTGCCGTCGCCGCGGGCACCCCCGAGATCGAACCGACAAGGAAGAACAGCGCCGCCGCAACGCGTAAGAGAAGCAACATGACGCTCTCCAAAGACAAAATCGAAGACGACGAACGTGCTACGGACTCTGCGCTTGCGCACAGCACCGCGCCAGCGGGTTCGACGATCCGCCGTAAGCGTTGACAGGCGCGGCCCACAAGCTCATTTTCAGGGCCGCCATGAGCACCTCGATCCATGCCAGCTGCGTCGAACTTGCCGGCGTCGGCGTCCTGCTACGCGGGCCGTCGGGGGCGGGGAAGTCGGATCTCGCGCTGCGCCTGATCGACGGCGGGGCGCGACTGGTCGCCGACGACCGGGTCGCCCTGGAAGCCGGCGACGGCGAGCTTTATGCCCGTGCACCCGATGCGCTGCACGGCCTGATCGAGGTGCGCGGTATGGGAATTCGTCGCCTGCCCGCGCTTGCGCGGGTCCGGCTCGGCCTGGTGGTCGATCTGGTCGACGCCCCCATGGTCGAGCGAATGCCCGAGGAGGATCTGTGCTGCGCGCTCGAGGGGGTCGCGTTGCCGCTGGTCCGGCTCTGCCCGTTCGAGCCCTCGGCCCCGGCCAAACTTCGTCTCGCGGCGGCGTCATGAGCACCGGGCGTGCGGTACCCCTGGTGATCGTGTCGGGCCTTTCCGGCGCGGGCAATACCACCGCGCTCAAAGCGCTCGAAGACATCGGCTACGAAGCGGTGGACAATTTGCCCCTGACGCTGCTCGAAAGCGTCGCGGCGTCGCGCGGCGACGAGCGCCAGGCGCTCGCCGTGGGCATCGACATCCGAACCCGGGACCTCGACATCGACCACTTCAACGCCGTGTTCGACGCGCTGGCGGGCCGGGCCCAGCTGGACCTGAGGGTGCTGTTTCTCGATTGCGACGACGAGATCATCCAGCGGCGTTTTACCGAGACCCGGTGGCGCCATCCGTTGGCCGCGGACCGCCCGGTGATCGACGGCATCCGGCTCGAGCGCGAGGTGCTCGGCTGGCTGCGCGCCCGGGCCGACCGGGTGATCGACACCTCGCGCCTTGCGATCGCCGATCTCAAGCGGCTGCTGAGTGGCGACTATCTGCTCGAGTCGAGTACGGGCCTTGCCATTTTCGTCACGTCCTTCGCCTTCCCGCTGGGCCTGCCGCGGGATGCGGACCTGGTGTTCGACGTCCGCTTCCTAGCCAACCCCCATTACGACGAGGGCTTGCGCCCGCTCACCGGCCTCGAGCCCTCGGTCGCCCGCTTCATCGCGGCCGACTCGGCGTTTGCGCCATTTTTTGATAGGCTCGCCAGCATGCTCACCGAGCTGCTCCCGGCCTACGAGCGGGAGGGCAAGTCGTACCTCACCGTCGCGCTCGGCTGCACCGGCGGACGTCACCGTTCGGTATTCGTGGCCGAGCGTCTGGCCGCCAGCTTGAGCGAGGCGGACTGGCGCGTGACCGTGCGCCACCGGGACCTCGATTCGCACTCAACCGCGCCGCTTCAGGAGGACTAGGGAATGATCGGTCTCGTGCTCGTCACCCACGGTCGACTCGCCGAGGAGTTTGTCGCGGCCACGGAGCATGTCGTCGGACCCCAGGAGCGGATTCGCACGATCTGTATCGGGGTCAACGACGACATGGAGCGCCGCCGGGCGGATATTCTCGAGGCGGTCCAGGAGGTCGGTGACGATGGCGGTGCGATTTTGCTGACCGACATGTTCGGCGGCACGCCGTCAAACCTGGCGATTTCGGTGATGGAACGCGCCGACGTCGAGGTCATCGCCGGCATTAACTTGCCGATGCTGATCAAGCTGGTCGGCATCCGCGACAGCGCAAGCCTGACCGAGGCGGTCGCGGCAGCGCAGGAATCGGGTCGAAAATACATCAACGTCGCAAGCCGGTTACTCGAGGGCGAGGGCGGGTGAGCCGGACAAACGAGGCGGACGGTGCGCCGGCGGCGCAGACCCGGAGTGTGGTCATCGGCAACCGGCTGGGGCTGCACGCCCGGGCGGCAGCCAAGTTCGTCGAGGCGGCATCGGCGTTTGCCTGCGAGATCGACGTCGAGAAGGGCGGCCAGTCGGTGTCGGGAAAATCGATCCTGGGCCTGATGATGTTGGCCGCCGGCCCAGGCAGCGAGGTTGTCCTGCGGGCCGACGGGGCGGACGCGAATGCGGCTCTCGACACACTTGTCCGGCTGATCGAGGAGCGTTTCCATGAAGATTGAGGCGCCGGTCGAGACGGGCGCGGTCGAGACGGGCGCGGGCGCGAACGAGCGGGTGTTTACCGGACACGGCGTCTCGCCGGGAATTGCGATCGGCCCGGCGCATGTGCTCGAACTCGGCCTGGTTGACATTCCCGAGTACGCTGTCGCGGCGGACCAAGTGGCCGACGAACGGGAACGCTTCGCCCGTGCCGTCGCGAATTCGCGCGAGCAGATCAAGAAGCTGCGGACAAAATCGACCAGCCTGCCCGGTTCCGCCGCGGAGGAAATCGGCTATCTGCTCGAAGCTCATATGCAGATGCTCTCAGACTCGCGCCTCGTGCGTGGCGTCGATCAACGCATAGCCGGCGATCGGATCAATGCCGAGGCCGCGGTTTATGCGGAGCTGGCCGAGATCGCCGTGGCGTTCGAAGCAATGGGCGATTCCTACCTGGCGGGAAAGGTGGACGACGTGCGTGAGGTGAGTGCGCGGCTCGTGCGCAACCTGACCCTGGCACCCTACCAGGCGTTCTCCAACCTCGCCGAGGGCACCATCATCCTGGCCGAGGAGATCACCCCGGCGGACACCGCGTTGATGGATCCGCGCCGGGTCGGCGGCTTTTCCGCCGCCCTGGGCGGCGCCGAGGGCCACACCGCGATCCTTGCGCGTTCGCTGGGGATTCCCGCTGTGCTCGGCATTCCGGGGCTGGGCCAGCAGGCGCGCTCGGGCGAAACCGTCGTGATCGACGGGTCGGCCGGTCGGGTGGTGATCGACCCGGCGCCCGAGACCGTCGCCAAATACCGTACCCGGATGGCCGAGCACGCCCGCCAGCAGCGTCAGCTCGCCCGCCTGCGCGATGTGACCGCCCAGACCCGCGACGGGGTCGCAATCGCTCTGCAGGCCAATCTCGAATTGCCGGTGGAGTTCATCATGGCGCGCGACGCGGGCGCCGAAGGCATCGGGCTGTTGCGCAGCGAGTTTATGTTCATGAACCGCGAAGCGCCGCCCAGCGAAGACGAGCAATACGTCCTGCTGCGCCAGATCGTCGAAAGCATGAACGGTCGGCCGGTGACGATGCGCACCCTCGACGTCGGCGGCGACAAGCTGGCTTATTCACTGGGCGAACATGTCCTGCCGGCGGTCAACCCGGCACTGGGACTGCGCGCTATCCGGCTCTCGCTCAAGGTTCGCCCGCTGCTCGAAGCCCAACTTGCTGCCATGCTGCGCGCCGGCGCGCATGGCCCGATCCGCATTCTGTTGCCGATGATCACGACCACGGGCGAAGTCCGTAGGGTGCGCGAGATTCTCAAGACAGTCGCGCAACGGTTGAACCGCGCCGGAGTGGCCATCGCCAATCCGCTGCCCCCGGTCGGCGTCATGATCGAGACCCCGGCCGCGGCGCTGGCCGCCGACGGGCTGGCCAGGGCGTGCGACTTCTTCTCGCTGGGAACCAACGACCTGACCATGTACACCCTGGCGATCGACCGCGGCGACGAGCAGGTGGCGGCACTTTACGATCCCCTGCACCCTGCGGTGTTGCGGCTTATCCAGTTCACCGCAGAGGCCGCGCGACGCGCCGACATTCCGCTCAACCTGTGCGGCGAGATTGCGGGCGATCCGCGTTACACGGCCCTTCTGCTGGGGCTGGGCCTGCGCAGCCTGTCGATGTCGGCGACCGGCATTCCCCGGGTCAAGCAGCGCATCCTCGGCCTCGACCTGGCCGAAGCGATCAAACGCGCGCAAAGCATCATGGAGCAGTCCGACCGGGGCCGCATCGCCGCCCTGCTCGACGACTTCAACGCCTTTACCTGAACCCGGCGCGCCGGGACACCAAAAAGCCGTGGACAAACTCCGTCTCGGCCCCGATGATCCGGCCATATAAAGAATAATAGATATAAGCTCGCGTGGCCCAGTTGCCCGGCATCTGCGGCGCCCCCCGGCAAAATCCGACCCACGCGAGTGGAGGAGGAACCATGGCGAGCGGCAAGACGCGCAAGCGCAAAAGCGCCGCTGCGCGCGCAGCCGATATCGGCGAACGGCAAGCGACCCGTCATTTCCGGTTTTTCGACAACCGGGAGAAATACCTGCTGTTCGTGACCACCTGCAGCGAGAAATGGGTGGTGGCCGAGCGCATCGGCCAGGAGCTGCGCCATCTTCACCCGACCCCGCCGGCGCTCAAGATGTTCGACGCAGGGGTCGGCCACGGCACTGTGCTGACCCGGGTCATGCGCCAAGTTCATCGCCGCTTCCCGACCGTGCCCTTGCTCGTCGTGGCCAAGGAAATCAGCCTCGAGGACGTCCGCCTGTGCCTCGACAAGCTGCCCGATCGGTTCGTCGAACACCCCCAGACCGTGATCGCCGTAACCAACATGTATTACAGCGAGGCGCCCTCGCTGATCCCCGGCAAGGCCGCCGAGGACGTCGCGCTCAACTGGTACGACGTGCCGTTGCGCGGCACCACCGCCCACGAGTTCGACGAACAGATCCTCGATCTGCAGCCGATGCTCTCCGAAGGCTGGCGCTCGCGCCCGAGCGAAAAATCGGGCAACCCGCTTTACTTGCGACCCTCGGTGATGGTGCTCTACCGCGAGGACCACGCCTTTTCGATGAAGTCGTTCATTCCGAACCGGGGCGGGATCGACGCCGCCTACGACCTGATCATCGCCTCACAACCCTATCGCGTGCGCATGCCCGCCGAAATCAAGGCACGCAACGTTCTGGTCCCGCTCGCCCGCGCCGTGGCGCCCGGCGGTCGGATGATTGTGATCCAGGACCGCGGCAAGGATCCCGGGATGGAAATCATCAACCGCATCTGGCCCGACGAGAAACCGTTTCAGACGACCCGGCGCGCCATGCTGGACGCGCTGCGCAAGCAGATCGGCCGGAGCGAGCCGGACCTCAACTACCAGGCTCTCACCGATGCTCGCTCGGTGTTTCGCTATCACCTCCACACCCTGCCCTCGGAGGTCGACGCCTCAATCGGCACCTCGACCCTGATGGCAGCGTGGAATGCCGCGGTTTACGTCGCCCAGATCGAGGACGAGCGCCTCGGTCCGGTGCTCGCCGACGGGCGCTATATCGAAGCCACCCGCGAGGTGCTGCATAAGCACGGGGGGCTGTGGTTCAACGACGAGTCCTTCATCGTGTCGCGCAAGCGGCCCTGAGGAGACCGGGCACCCCTTGAGAGAATCCGCCCGCGCTGCTATTAGAGCGCCGGGTTTGCAATTGCCGCCCGGCGCACCATCTTCCCCACGGACAACTGACAGGCGCCCGCCGCCAGGAGATCGAGACCATGGCTGAATTCACCGACTACAAAGTTGCCGACATTTCGCTGGCCGGCTGGGGCCGCAAGGAAACCACCCTCGCGGAGAAGGAAATGCCCGGCCTGATGGCGTTGCGCGAGGAGTACGGCACAAGTCAGCCGCTTAAGGGTGCGCGCATCGTGGGCTGCCTGCATATGACGATTCAGACCGCTGTTCTGATCGAAACCCTGACGGCGCTGGGCGCCACCGTGCGCTGGAGTTCGTGCAACATCTTCTCGACCCAGGACCAGGCCGCCGCAGCAATCGCGGCCTCGGGGGTTCCGGTGTTCGCCTGGAAAGGCGAGTCGGAAGAGGAATACACGTGGTGCATCGAGCAGACGCTCAAAGGCCCCGACGGCTGGACCCCCAACATGATCCTCGACGACGGCGGCGACCTCACAAGGGTCATCCACGAGGAACACCCCGAACTGCTCGACGAAGTGCGCGGTCTTTCGGAAGAGACCACCACCGGCGTGCACCGGCTCTACGACATGGTCAAGGCCGACGCCCTTCGGGTGCCGGCGTTCAACGTCAACGATTCCGTAACCAAGTCGAAGTTCGACAACCTCTACGGCTGCCGCGAAAGCCTGATCGACGGTATCAAGCGCGCCACCGACGTCATGGTCGCGGGCAAGGTTTGCGTCGTCGCGGGCTACGGCGACGTCGGCAAGGGCTGCGCCCAGAGCCTGGCGGAACAGGGCGCCCGGGTGAAGGTCACCGAAATCGATCCGATCTGCGCGCTGCAGGCGGCGATGGAAGGCTACGAGGTGACCACGATGGACGACGCGGCATCCGAGGGCGACATCTTCGTCACCGCCACCGGCAATCTCGACGTCATCACGGTCGACCATATGCGCGCCATGAAGCACGGCGCGATCGTCTGCAACATCGGCCACTTCGACAGCGAGATCCAGATCGAGGGGCTCGAAAACATGACCTGGGACGAGGTCAAGCCGCAGGTCGACGAGGTCGAGTTCCCCGACGGCAAGCGCATCATCGTGCTGGCCAAAGGCCGGCTGGTGAACCTGGGCTGCGCCACGGGTCATCCCAGCTTCGTGATGAGCACCTCGTTCTCCAACCAGGTGCTGGCCCAGATCGAGCTATGGAGCAATCCGGAAAGGTACGAAAACCAGGTCTACGTCCTGCCCAAGCATCTCGACGAAAAGGTTGCGGCGTTGCATCTGGACAAACTCGGCGTCAAGCTGACCACGCTGTCGAAGAAGCAGGCCGACTATATCGGCATCAGCGCGGACGGTCCGTTCAAGCCGGAGCATTACCGGTATTGATGGCCGTCGGACCACCCTGCCGGGGTCACCGGGCCAATCGGGTGGAACGCTAACAGCCCTGTGCACGGGCAGGCGAACGACGAGAGTGACGAAACGGCGAACCTTCGTGCGGAGCACCGCCCCCGGGTTAACCGCCCTGGGAAGCACGGTGCTTGCCTTGCCCGCCGCCGCCGCCGACGCCCCGCCCGGTGCCGAGAGCGGTCTGATCACCGGACTTTTCGTCGGACTGGCCGCGACCGGTGCGGCCATGGTTCTCGCCGCCGTCCTGTACTGGCGCGAACGTCGGCGCACGATCGTCGAGCAGGCATCCCGGCAGCTGATCGACGACGAGCTGACCACTCTGCTCGACGCCCTGCCCGGCGGCGCCATGGTCTGGCGCGGCAAGCGTGACGCCGCGCGAACCACCGTTACCCCCGGACTGACCCACCTGCTGGGCGCCGAGCCCGGCAGCATCGGTAGCTTCGACGATCTCGCCCAACATCTCGCCGCGGCCCATTTCGAGCGTCTCAGCGAAGAGGTCGAAGCGTTGCGCAGCCACGGCGTGCCGTTCTCGGGCATGGTGAGCGACCCGTCCGGCGAGCGTCTTCTCGAGGTTCACGGCACCCCCGTCGGCGGCGGGTCGGGACAAACGAGCGCGCTGTGGATCAACGACATCACCGCGCGCGGGCGCGAAATCAAGGCGCTCTCCGGACAGCTCGAAGAACGTGACGGGCTGGCTCAGGCGCGCCGCACGCGCCTCGAATCCGTAGCGCTGCCGGTCTGGGAGCGCGACGCCGAGGGAGAACTCGTGTGGTGCAACGGGGCTTACGCGAAGCGGGTCGAAACAACGCCCGAGGATGCCGTCGCGAACGGCGTGGAGCTGGCTCCCGTCTACGCGCCCAGCCTGGCGGCACCCATCGCCCGCGAGGCGCTGGCAAGCGGCGAGACCTGCCGCGGGCGACGCCACGCGGTCATCCGGGGTGCACGCTGTCTGCTCGAGATCACCGAAACACCCGCGCCGTCAGGCGACGGCACGGTCGGATTCGCCGTCGACGTCACCCCGCTCGAAGAGAGCCAAGACGAGCTCGCCCGCCATATCGCGGCCCACGCCCAGGTGCTCGATACCCTGGGCAGCTCGATCGAGATCTACGGCCCCGACCAGCGGTTGACCTACTACAACAGCGTGTTTCCCAAGATGTTCCGCTTCGACGAGACCCAGTTGGAGAACGGTCCGACCATCAACGAGGTGATCGACGCCATGCGCGAGAACCGCCGGATTCCCGAACAGGCCGACTTCACGGCGTTCAAGCACGAGCAAAGCGAGCTGTTCACCTCGCTGACCGAGCCGCGCGAGGGTCTGATCCATCTGCCCGACGGCACGGCGCTGCGCGAAATCGTCACGCCCCACCCGTTCGGCGGCCTGATGTTCATCTGCGAGGATGTCACCGACCGGCTTACGCTGGAAGCCTCGTTCAACACGCTGAACGCGGTACAGCGCGCGACCCTCGACAATCTGTACGAAGGGGTTGCCGTGTTTGGCGGCGACGGCCGGCTCCGGCTGTATAATCCGGTCTATGCCCGGCTCTGGAATCTGTCCGAAAGCCTGCTCGAGACTCGCCCGCACATCGCCGAGATTGTCGACGCCAGCCGCGAGTTGCTCGACGATGGCGGCGACTGGGAGACCTATCGCGCGGACCTTATCGGACGCACGGTCGACCATTCGCGCCAGGCGGAGCGTTTCGAACGGCGCGACGGCTCGGTCCTCGATTTCGCCTCGGTGCCCCTGCCCGACGGTGCAACGCTGAACACCTACATCGACGTGACCGACAGCATCGAGGTCGAACGCATGCTGCGCGAGCGCAACGAGGCACTCGAACACGCCGATCGGCTGAAGTCGGAATTTATCGCCAACGTCTCCTACGAGCTGCGCACCCCGCTCAATACCATGATCGGATTCACGGAGATCCTTGCGAACCAGTTCTTCGGGTCCCTCAACGCGCGCCAGGCCGAGTACGCCACGGGCATTCTCGAATCATCCCAGCAGCTTCTGGCCCTGATCAACGACATGCTCGACCTGGCGTCGATCGAGGCCGGCCACGTGGTACTCGAAGTCGAACCCGTCGAGCTGCGCGCCCTGCTCGAGGGCGTCGCCAAGTTGTTCACCGAGCGGGCGCGAGGCGGGCAGATCGAATTGTCCATCGAATGCCCGCAGGACATAGGCAGCATCGACATGGACAAGCGCCGGACCAAGCAGATCCTGTTCAACCTGATGAGCAACGCACTCAAGTTCACGCCGCGTGCGGGCACGGTCGTGCTCGGCGCGCGGCGCGCGGCGGACGACGGCGCCGCCCTGTGGGTCGCAGACAGCGGTGTCGGCATCCCGGAATCCGATCGCGAGCGGATTTTCGACAAATTCTATACCGCCGAGCACCGCAGCCGAGGCCGGGCCGGACCGGGGCTGGCGCTGGCTCTGGTCAAGAGCTTCGTCGAGCTCCACGGGGGCCGGGTCGAAATCGATTCGACGCCCGGCGAGGGCACGACGGTGGCCTGCCATTTCCCGCGCCGCCCGCCCCAGGGCGAGACGCTGGTACCACCGATCCGCCTGGTCTCGGAAAACTGAGCCCGCGCGGCCCCGCCCCGGCCGAGTTTGCGGTTTACACGGGCAGGCCCTTGGTCGTCGAATATTCGAAATGCAGCGCCTCGCCGGGATGGACCAGCGGATAGATCGCCTGCGCCGCCATCGCGGCTTCGGAAAAGCCGCACAGAATGAGCTTGAGCTTGCCCGGATAGGTAACGACGTCGCCGATCGCGAAGATGTCCGGGGCGCTGGTGGCCAAACACGCCGGATCGACGCTCACGAGGTTGCGTTCGGTCTCAAGACCCCATTCGGCGATCGGACCGAGTTCGGTGGAAAGGCCATAAAACGGCAGCAGGACATCGGCAGGCAGGCGGCGCTCCTCGCCGTCCAGCGTGCGCACCAGAACGACGCTCAAGCGACCCTCGGCGCCCTCGAGGCCGGCCAGCTGGTACGGCACGACCAGTTCGACCTGTCCGGCATCGGCCAGTGCGTGCAGGCGCGCGACGCTTTCGGGTGCGGCGCGGAATTTGGCTCGGCGGTGGACAATTTGCACGCTCGTCGCGACCTCCGCCAGGCTGATCGCCCAATCGACTGCGGAATCGCCGCCGCCGCCGATCACCAGACGTTTATCCCGGAAATCCTCGCGCCGGGCAATGGCGTAGAACACAGCAGTGCCCTCATAGGCCTCGATGTCGGCAAGCGGCGGGCGGTTCGGCCCGAACGCGCCGCCCCCGGCCGCGACAATCACGGCGCGGGCCTCGAGCACGAGGCCCTTGTCGCTCTCCAGACGCCAGCCGCCGCCGTCAAGCCGCGCGAGGCGTTCGATCCTATGGCCCAAATGGTAGCTCGGCGCGAACGGGGCAGCCTGGGCAAGCAGCGCCTCGACGAGCCCGCCGGCGCCAATCTCGGGATAGCCGGGGATGTCGTAGATCGGTTTTTCCGGATAGAGCGCGGTGCATTGACCGCCCGGCGCATCGAGGGCGTCCACCACATGGCAGCGCATCTCGAGCATGCCGGCCTCGAACACCGCAAACAGGCCCACCGGACCCGCCCCGATGATCGCGATATCGGTAACCTGGGGCTCGCTCATGTCGGCCTCTCTCCTAGCATGTGCCCCGGGGACCGTCCACCGCCGCCGGCGGCGAACGCGGACCGCTTGCCGCCCCTCGGCCGAGGCGCTACAACCCGGCCCATGACGTCCGCTTCGCCCGACCGCGCGGCCCGCCCGATCGCGCTCGACGATCTTGCCGCCACGCACCGGCTGGCGGCGCGGCTGGCCGCGGTCTTGCGGCCCGGCGACGTGGTCGGACTGGCGGGCGCGCTGGGCGCGGGCAAGACCGAATTCGCCCGCGCCGTGATCGGCGCGCTGGACGGACCGGTCGAGGTGCCGAGCCCGACCTTCACCCTGGTCCAGACGTACGAGCTGGACGGCGTCACCCTGTGGCATTTCGACCTTTACCGGCTAGCCGCGCCCGAGGAAGCGCTGGAGCTGGCCATCGAGGACGCCTTCGCCGAGGGGATTTCGCTGATCGAATGGCCCGAACGGCTGGGCGCGCTGATGGCCGCGGACTGGCTGGAGCTGCGCCTGCTGGCGGGAGACAGCCCCGAGGCCCGGCGCGCCCTGCTGATTGGCCACGGACGCTGGGCGGAGCGGCTCGACGATGTCGAACGCGAAACCGGCGGCGAGGCGGTCCATGGCTGAGCGAGCGGCCCTGATCGAGGCGTTTCTCTCTCGCCACGGCTGGGGCGAGGCGGCGCGCGCGCCGCTCGCGGGCGATGCCTCCTTCCGGCGCTACGAACGGCTCGAGCAAGGCGCCGCGCGAGCCGTGCTGATGGACGCGCCGCCGCCCGAGGAGGACGTTCGCCCGTTCGTCGCAATCGCGCGCTTTCTCGCCGGCCTGGGCTACAGCGCGCCCGCGATTCTCGTCGCCGACGAGGCGGCCGGCCTGCTCTTGCTCGAGGATCTGGGCGACGCGCTCTACACCCGGCTGCTCGCCGGCGCGGGCGCGCCCGGGGAGATGACCCTCTACGGCCCGGCCATCGCCCTGCTGGCCGATCTGCACCGCCTTCCACCACCCCCCGCAATGCCGCCTTACGACGAGGCAGCCCTGCTCGAGGAGGCCGACCTGCTGGTCGACTGGTACATTCCCCGCCAGCGTGACGCGGGCCCCGATGTGGGCCTGCGCACCGAGTACGAGGCGGTGTGGCGCGAGATACTGCCCCAAAGCGAAATCGGGGATCCGGTGCTGGTGTTGCGCGATTATCACGCCGATAACCTGCTCTGGCTGCCCGAGCGCGCGGGCCTGGCAAAGGTCGGGTTGCTCGATTTTCAGGACGCGCTCACGGGCAGTGCGGCCTACGATCTGGTCTCGCTGCTCGAGGACGCCCGACGCGATGTCGCCCTGGCCACCGCCGAGGCCGGGATCGCCGCCTATCTCGGCCGCCGCCCCGAGCTCGATGCCGCCGCCTTTCGCACCGCGTACGCGATTCTCGGCGCCCAGCGCAACTGCAAGATCGTCGGCATCTTCACCCGGCTCTGCGTGCGCGACGCCAAGCCCGCCTATCTCGACTACCTGCCACGGGTCTGGCGGCTGCTCGAAGACGATCTCGCCCACCCCGCACTGGCGAATTTGCGCGACTGGATCGAGCGCGAAATTCCGCCCGCGCACCGGGAGTGCCGCGCATGACCGGGCCGTTGCGCTGCGCCATGCTGCTGGCCGCCGGCAAGGGCGAACGGCTGCGCCCGCTCACCGAAAGCCGCCCCAAGCCCCTGATCGAGGTCGCCGGCCGGGCGCTGATCGATCACGCGCTCGACCGGCTGGTCGCTGCCGGTGTCGAACGCGTCGTGGTCAACAGCCACTACCGGGCCGATCAGCTCGAGGCCCATCTCGCGAACCGGCGCGACATCGAAATCGCGATCTCGCACGAGGAACACCTGCTCGATACCGGCGGCGGGGTACGCCACGCGCTCGCCCTGCTGGGCGAGGGGCCATTTCTCGTCGCCAACACGGACGTTTTGTGGCTGGACGGGCCGGAGAACACGCTGGCGCGCCTGACCGCCGCGTGGCGCAACGAGGCCATGGACGCCCTGCTGCTGATGCACGAGATGGTCCGCGCCGGCCAGTTCGAGGGCAAGGGCGACTTTATGCTCGACGCCGCCGGCGTGGCGCGGCGGCGCGCCTGGCACGAGGTCGCGCCGTTCCTGTTTTCCGGCGTCCATATCCTCCATTCCCGGCTGTTCCAGACCGCTCCCGAGGGCGCCTTTTCGCTCAACCGGCTGTTCGACAGGGCGGAACAGGCGGAACGGCTCTACGGCATGGTCCATGACGGGCGGTGGCTGCATGTGGGCACGCCCGAGGGACTCACGGCGGCGAACGCGTTCCTTGGAGAGAGGTACAGCGGATGAGCCCGGCCCGGCGCCTCTACACGATCGCGCCGGGCCGTCCGTTTCTCGACAGCCTGGCCGACGGCCTGCTGGAACAGGCCGGGGGCGACCCCTTGCGCCTCGCCCAGGCCACGGTGCTGCTGCCCACCCGGCGCGCGTGCCGCGCCCTGCTCGAGGCCTTCCTGCGGCGTTCCGAGGGGGCGGCGCTGCTGCTGCCGACACTGCGCCCGCTGGGCGAGGTCGAGGACGATGAGCTTGCGCTCGAGGATCCGGCCGCGGACGAGGTTGCCCCGGCCGTTCCGCCCCGACGCCGCCAACTCCTTCTCGCCCGGCTGATCGAGGCCCACGGCGAGCGCAACGGTGCGCCGGTAACCGCGGAGCAGGCGGTCCGCCTCGCCGAGGCATTAGCCCGGCTAATCGACCAGGTGGCAACCGAGCGGCTGTCCTTCGAGGGATTGCGCGATCTGGTGCCCACCAACTACGCGGGACACTGGCAAACGACCCTCGACTTCCTGACCGTCGTCACCGAAGGCTGGCCAACGGTATTGGCGGCCGACGGCGGACTGGACGCGGCGGAGCGACGCAACCGGCTGCTCGACCGGCTGGCGGCGCGCTGGCGCGAGGCACCCCCCGCGACACCCGTAATTGCGGCGGGCTCGACGGGCAGCGTGCCCGCCACCGCCGACCTGTTGGAGGTGATCGCCGGGCTGCCCGAGGGCGTAGTGGTGTTGCCCGGCCTCGACCACGGCCTTGACGAAAAAAGTTGGGAACAGCTTGCCCCCAACCACCCGCAATACGGCCTCAAACGTCTGCTCGACCGGTTGGGCGCGGCCCGCGAGGCAGTCGGGGAGTGGCCGCCCGGCGCCCCCGCCGAGGAGCCGAGCGGGCGGGTCCGGTTGCTGTCCGAAACGCTACGCCCGGTGCCCCGGCCATTGCCCGGAGACGAGGATGCGAAACGCCTGCGCGCCGGAATCGACGGCCTGCGCCGGATCGACTGCCCCGGCCCACGCGAAGAGGCCGCCGTCATCGCCCTGCTGCTGCGCGAAACCCTGGAAATCCCGGAAAAGCGCGCCGCGCTTGTGACGCTCGACCGCGACCTCGCACGCCGGGTCGCCGCCGAGATGAAGCGCTTTGACGTCAGCCTCGACGATTCCGCCGGCCGACCGCTTGGCGCGACACCGCCTGGAGCCTTCCTGCGGCTGAGCGCCGAGATGGCGGCGCATCGCGCCCAGCCCGTCGCGCTGCTGGCGGCGCTCAAGCAGCCCCTGGCCGCCGGGGGAATGGCGCCCGGCGCCTTTCGCGAGCGGGCGCGCCGGCTGGAGCGGGCCGTGCTACGCGGGCCCCGCCCCGCGCCGGGACTGGCCGGCGTCGCCAGCGCGCTGGCAGAGCGCGCCAAGGACCCCGACTCGCGCGGGCCGCGACCCGACGACGACCTGATCGCCTGGTTCGACGACCTGCGCCGGCTGGCTGAGCCGTTGGAGGCGGCGCTCGGTGCAAACCGGGCCGAGCTTGGCGACTTATTGCGCATCCATCTGGCGGCCGCCGAGGCGCTTGCGGCCAGCGCCGAGGAAACCGGGGCGAGCCGGCTGTGGGCCGGCGAGGCGGGCGAGGCCGCCGCCGCGTTGTTCGCCGAGCTGCTCGACGGCGCCGATGGCGCCGCGCCGATCCGGGGCGCCGACTACGCGGCCGTGATCGAGACATTGATGGCCGGCGAGGTCGTGCGCCCCGCCGGGGGCGGCCATCCGCGGCTGTTCATCTGGGGGCCGCTCGAAGCCCGCCTGCAGCAGGTCGACCGGATGATACTGGGCGGGCTCAACGAGGCCAGCTGGCCCGCCGAGCCGCCCGTCGATCCCTGGATGAGCCGGCCTATGCGCGAGGAATTCGGGCTGCCCGCGCCGGAGCGACGGATCGGCCTGTCGGCCCACGATTTCGCCCAGTGCGCCGCGTCGCCCGAGGTGGTGCTGACCCGCGCCACCAAGGTGGGCGGCACGCCGACCGTGCCGTCGCGCTGGTTGACCCGGCTCGACATCGTGCTCGACGCGCTGGGCGCTCGCGACGAGGTAAACCGCGACGCAGCCGCCTGGCTCGCCTGGCAGGGCGCGCTGAATGCACCCGCTGAAACGGTATTGGCCGAGCCGCCCGCGCCCCGCCCACCGCTCGAAGCCCGCCCGCGCCGGCTTTCGGTGACCGGGGTTGAAACTTGGATGCGCGACCCTTACGCGATCTATGCGCGCTACGTGCTCAAGCTGCGCGCCCTCGATGCAATCGACGCCGAGCCCGGTGCGGCGGAGCGCGGCAGTGTCATCCACCGGGCACTCGAGCTGTTTGGTGCGGCGCATCGCGAGCGCTGGCCTGACGATGCGTTGGCCCGCCTGCTCGCCTGCGGACGCGTGGCGTTCGGCGAGGCGCTTGAGCGACCGGGGGTCGAAGCGTTCTGGTGGCCCCGCTTCGTGCGCATCGCGGAATGGTTCGTTGCCGAGGAGGGGGCGCGACGCGGCCACATCGTGCCGCTGGGCGCCGAGGTGGAGGGGCGGCTCGAGTTCGACGCCCCGGGCGGGCGCTTCGCCCTCACGGCCAAGGCGGACCGGATCGACCGCGATGAAGCAGGCCAGCTGGTCATCATCGACTACAAGACGGGCACGCCGCCGCCCGAAACGCTGCTCGCGCGCGGCCTATCGCCCCAGTTGCCGCTCGAAGCGGCCATCGCGCAGGCCGGCGGGTTCGAAGATATCGCCGCCGCGCCCGTCGCGGAACTCGCCTACTGGCGGCTCTCTGGCGGCAAGCCGGCAGGCAAAATCCACCCCGTCAAAGCCGACGCCGGACGGCTCGCGGACGAGGCGCGAGCGGGCCTGGCAGAGCTGATCGCCCGGTTCGACGATCCCCAAACGCCCTACCCCTCGCGGCCCCGGCCCGAGACACCGCCGGCCGGCGACGACTACGACCACCTCGCGCGAATCGGCGAGTGGGGCACGTCGGATTCGGGCGACGACGAATGACCGCCGCCCAGCGCAGCGCCGCCGATCCGCGCGTCTCGGCCTGGGTCGCAGCTTCCGCGGGCACCGGCAAGACCACGGTGCTGACCGACCGGGTCCTGCGCCTGCTGCTTGGCGGCACAGCGCCGGAAAAACTGCTTTGCCTGACGTTTACTCGGGCGGCGGCGGCCGAAATGCGCATCCGCCTGGGCCGGCGGCTGGCCCACTGGTCGGGCCTTGACGACGCGGCACTGGTCGAGGCATTGGGCACACTGGTCGGGGGCCCGTTCGAACCCGAGCTGATCCCCCGGGCGCGCGCCCTGTTGGGCCGCGTGCTTGACGCACCGGGCGGCATGAAGATCGAAACCATCCACGGCTTTTGCCAGTCGTTGCTGCGGCGTTTTCCGCTCGAGGCAGGCATCGCGCCGCACTTTTCCGTCGCCGACGAGCGCGACGCCGCCGAACTGTTGCGCCGGGCACGCGACTCGGTGCTGCGCCGGGCCCGCGAGGCGGGCGGCGATGCGGTGCTGGCGAACGCCTTCCGCGAGGTGAGCTCGCACGTCAACGACCTCGATTTCCTCGACCTGCTGTCGGAGCTGGCACGCGATCGGAGCAAGCTGCGCCGCATCGTCGACCGGGTGATCGAGGGCCGCGAGCACGAGGAGACGGGGATCGACGACGGTGAATTGATGGCCGCGCCGTCGCGCTGGCTGGGGCTCGATCCGGTCGAGACGGTCGATGGCGCTATCGCCGCGGCCTGCGCGTCCGGCGGTGCAGACGACGCGGCGCTGCGCCGGGCGTGCACGGCGCTGGCCGAGGGCTCGGAAAACGACCAGGCGCGCGGTCGGGCAATCGCGCGCTGGCTGGACGTGGATGCGCAAATCCGCGCGGCGGGCTTCGACGAGTATTGCGCGCAGTTCGTCACCCAGGCCGCCCCGCCGGCCGCGCGCAAGCAGCTCATCACCAAAAAAGCCCTGGCGACCGATCCAACGGTTCTCGAGACGCTGGAAGCAGAGCAAGAGCGCATGCTCGCCGTGGCGCTGGTATGCGCGAGCCTGAGCGTCGCGCGCAGCACCGCTGCGCTGCTTCTGATTGGGCGGCGGCTGGTGAGCGCCTACGACGAGGCGAAGCGGCGCAGCGCCGTGCTCGATTTCGACGATCAGATCGAGCTGGTGCGCGAGCTGCTGGACGACCAGGCGGATGCCGCCTGGGTGCTCTTCAAGCTCGACGGCGGGCTCGATCACATTCTGCTCGACGAGGCCCAGGACACGGCACCCGGGCAGTGGGACATCGTGGCCCGGCTGTGCGAAGAGTTCTTCGCCGGCGCCGGTGCGCGCGACGGCCTGCGCAGCCTGTTCGTGGTCGGCGACGAGAAACAATCGATTTTCAGCTTCCAGGGCGCCGAACCCCACGCGCTCGACCGCATGCGGGAGCATTTCGCCGCGCGCGTCGAGGCAGCGGGCGGGCCCTGGCAGCAGGTGCCGCTCGACTTGTCGTTCCGCTCGACCCCGGCGGTCCTGCGCGCGGTGGACGCAGTGTTCGCCCTGCCCGAGGCGGCCGCAGGGGTTTCGCTCTCGGGCGCGCCGATCCGCCACGAGGCCCACCGTGCCGGCCAGGCCGGCGTGGTCGAGCTGTGGCCCACGGTCGCACCGCAGGGCGCGGAGGATCCGGCGCCGTGGCAGCCGCCGCTCGCGCGGCCCGCCCCGCCAACGCCTTCCGCCCGTCTCGCCGCCGCCATCGCCGGGCAAATTCACGCCTGGATCGAGACCGGCGAGCGGCTCGAATCCCGCGAGCGCGCGATTCGACCCGGCGACATCATGGTCCTGGTGCAACGGCGCACGGGCTTTCTCGACGAGCTCGCCCGCGCGCTCAAGAAGACGGGCGTCGCCGTCGCCGGTATCGACCGGCTGGTGCTGACCGAGCAAATCGCGGTCATGGACCTGATCGCGCTGGGCCGCTTTCTGCTGTTGCCTGACGACGACCTGACCCTGGCCGCCCTGCTCAAGAGCCCGCTCGCCGGACTTTCCGAGAATGAGCTGTTCGACCTCGCGGCAAACCGCGGGGGCCAATCGCTCTGGCGCGCACTGGGCGCGAAACGAAGAGAGACGCAACGCTTCGCCGAGGCCCACGAGCGACTGGCGGGCCTGCTCGCCCGGGCCGATTATTGCCCGCCCTTCGAGCTTTATGCCGAGCTGCTGGGCGCGGGCGGCGGGCGGCGCGCCCTGATCGGCCGGCTCGGCCACGAAGCGGAAGATCCGATCGACGAGTTTCTCGACCTGGCACTGGCCTATCAGCGCCAGCACGCGCCCTCGCTCCAGGGCTTTCTTGCCTGGGTCGAGGCGGGCGGCGGCGAGATCAAACGCGATCTCGAGCAGGGGCGCGACGAGGTTCGCCTGATGACCGTGCACGGCGCCAAGGGACTGCAAGCGCCGATCATCATCCTGCCCGACACCGTGCGTAAACCCGACCGCCTTTCGCCGCTCCTGTGGGACGAGATCGAGGGCGAAACCCGCCTGCTCTGGCCGGGCGGGGCGACGCGCGACGATCTGGCAAGCCGGGCGGCGCGCGAGCGGGCGAAGCAGGGGCGCGACGAGGAGTACCGGCGCTTGCTCTACGTCGCACTGACCCGCGCCGAGGACCGCCTTTACGTGGCCGGCTACGAAAGCCGCCGGGGATTACGCGAGGGGTGCTGGTACGATCTCGTCCGGCGCGCGCTGGAACCGGTTGCGGAGCGCGTGAGCTTTGAGCTCGGCGAGCGGGCGGCGCAGGGCTGGAGCGGGGAGGGCCTGCGCCTCACCAGTCCCCAGGAGGCGGCACCCGCAGGCGACGGTCGGGCCGTCGTGGGCAGCGAGAGGCCCCCGCTCCTGCCCGAATTCGCCCAACGCCCGCCCAAGCCCGAACCGGAGCCCGCGCGGCCGCTGACGCCGTCGCGCGCGAGTGCAGACGAGCCGGCGCGGCGCTCGCCCCTGAGCGTAGACGACGATGTCTTCCGCCGTGGCCGGCTGGCCCACCGCCTGCTCGAAATTTTGCCCGAACTGGCCCTCGAGGCCCGCGAGGAGGCCTGCGCGCGCGCGCTGGCGCAGTCCGGCCATGGCCTCGCGTCCGCGGCGGCCGCCGAAATTGCGGCCGAGACCCGTCGCGTCATCGAAGCGCCCGAATTCGCCGCTCTCTTCGCGCCGGGCAGCCGGGCGGAAGCGCCGCTCGCCGCGCTGGTGAACGAGCGGGTCATCGCAGGGCAGATCGACCGGCTCGTGGTGACCGACGAGGCCGTGCTCGTGGTCGATTACAAGACGAACCGGCCGCCGCCCGAGCGGGTCGACGACGTGGCAGCCGCCTATCTCGCGCAAATGGCGGCCTATCGCGCGGCGCTCGCGCGTATCTTTCCCGACCGGCCGGTGCGCTGCGCCTTGCTGTGGACCGACGGGCCGCGCCTCATGGCGCTGCCCGATGTGCTGCTCGACGGCTTCGCGCCTTGACGGGGGCACGCCCCGTCCCTAAATTCGACAGTACCCGTTCGATGGCCTCGAGGGGCGATCCCGACCCTCGGCGCGCCCGCCGGCGGCCGGTCAAGCATTTACAACCCATCGCGCCAAACTGGCAACGAGAGAGCGAGAGGACCGACTTCATGGCGATTTTCCAAGTCACCGACACCTCCTTCGATAGCGACGTGCTCAACGCAAGCGGCCCGGTTCTGGTCGATTTCTGGGCGGAATGGTGCGGCCCCTGCAAGCAGATCGCGCCGACGCTCGAAGAGCTTGCTACCGACATGGAGGGCGAGGTGTCCATCGCCAAAGTCAATGTCGACGAGAATCCCGGCACACCGGGCAAGTACGGCGTGCGCGGCATTCCGACCTTGATCCTGTTCAAGAATGGCGAGGTCGCCGCAACCAAGGTCGGCGCGCTGCCCAAGAACAAGCTCTACGAATGGGTGCGCGAATCGATCTAGCCGGTTCGAAACAAAGCGGAATCGAACATCCCCGCCCTCGAGCGGGGTTTTTGCTGCCCGAACCCCCGAGCCCACGCGGGAAGACGACCGAATCACGCTTCGATTCCATGGCGTTCGCGGACACCGTCAAGACAGTATCCAAACAAGGCGCAAGCGCCGAATCTTTCGGAATCAGGCGGTTGCGGACAGGGCTTCGTTTTCGGCCAGAACCGAGCCCAGCAAGTACAGGGAGCCACAGACCAGAACCCGCGCCCGGCTTTCCCGAGATGCGCGTTGGGCCAACCGGTCGAGGGCCTTGGCAACGCCGGCAGCGGGCTCCGGCGAAGGCCCCAGCCCGGCAAGCCGGGCGCACAACGCCTCGGGCGCGAGCCCGGCGGGTTCGTCGGGCACGGGGACACAGGCGATGGTGGCCGCGTGCGGGGCCAGCGGTGCAGCGAAGGATTCGGGCTCCTTGCTGTCCAGCATGCCGATCACGAGATGAAGCGGCGCATCGCTCCAGGCGGTAACCGCCCGGCTCAACGCAGCCCCCGCACCGGCGTTGTGGCCGCCGTCGAGCCACAACTCCCAGCCCGCGGGCAGGCGCGCGACCAGGGTTCCCCGGGTCAAATGCTGCAGCCGGCCGGGCCAATCGGCATCGCGCAAGCCGGCACCGAACCCAGGCTCGCCCAGCTCGAAGCCGGCAAGCCGTCGGGCACAGGCAACCGCCAGCCCCGCGTTCTCGAACTGGTGGGGACCGAACAGGCCCGGCGCCGGGTAAGCGGCCTCTACGGCGCCGTCACGCACGACAAGCCTGCCGGCCGCGTTCCTCCCGGCCTCCCACTCGCGACCGAACAGAGCCACCGGGATTCCGAGCGCCTCGGCTCGGGCAAGGATAGGCACCACCGCTTCCGCGCTCTGGCGGCCGACGACGCAAGGCACGCCGGGCTTGAGAATTCCCGCCTTCTCCGCGGCGATGCCCGCCAGCTCCTTGCCCAGATACTGGATATGGTCGATCGAGACCGGGGTGATCGCAGTCAGCGCGGGGCGCTCGATCACGTTTGTCGCGTCGAGCCGGCCCCCCAGGCCGGTTTCAAGCAGCAGGATATCGGCCGGTTCCCGGGCAAAGGCCAGAAACGCCGCCGCCGTGGTGATCTCGAAAAAGGTGATGGGGGTTTCGCCGTTCGCGCGCTCGCATTCGACCAAAAGCGCTTCCAGCTCGGCCTCGGGGATGATCCGCCCAGCAACGCGGATGCGCTCGGCGAACCGCACCAGATGGGGCGAGGTATAGACATGGACCCGGTAGCCCGACGCCTCGAGTATGGCGCGCAGGAAGGCGATCGTGGAGCCCTTGCCGTTGGTGCCCGCAACATGGACCACCGGCGGGAGGGCACGCTGCGGCGCGCCAAGGCGCTCGAGCAGCGCCTCGACCCGGTCGAGGCCGAGGTCGATCGCCTTGGGATGCAGCGCGCTCAGGCGGGCAAGAATGCGGTCGACTTGCTTAAGGGGCGCCATCGGCGCCCGCGCCCACGGCCGGCTGCGACGCCGGTCCCGGCGCACCCGCCAGGAGGCCCAGCAGACGGACCAGGACATCGCGCAGCTCGTGGCGGTGAACGACCATGTCGACCATGCCGTGCTCGAGCAGGTATTCCGCCCGCTGGAAGCCCTCGGGCAGGGTCTCGCGGATGGTCTCCTGGATCACCCGGGCGCCCGCAAAACCGATTACCGCGTTAGGCTCGGCGATCGCCACGTCGCCGAGCATGGCAAACGAGGCGGTCACGCCGCCGGTGGTCGGGTTCGCCAGCACCACGATGTAGGGCTGGCCCGCCTCCTTGACCTCCTCGACGGCAATGGTGGTCCGCGCCATTTGCATCAGCGAGAGCACCCCCTCCTGCATCCGCGCGCCGCCCGACGAGACGACGGCAATCAGCGCCGCCTCGTCGGCCACGGCGCGGCGCGCGGCGGTCAGAAAACCCTCGCCCACCGCCTGGCCCATGGAGCCGCCCATGAACTCGAAGCTGAGCACCGCCAGGACCACGTTCCGGCCACCGATCCGGCCCGAGGCGACGACGAGGGCATCGGGCTCGTCGGTTTTCTGGCGCGCCTTGGCAAGCCGCTCGCTATAGCGCGTGAGGTCGCGGAAGCGCAGCGGATCGGCCGCCACGTCGGGAAGCTCCAGGCGGTCGAACGCCGCCTCGTCGTAAAGCTCGGCCAGCCGCTTGAGCGGCGGAAAATGGAGATGATGGTTGCATGCGGAGCAAACGAAGCGGCTCGCCTCGAGATCGCGGTGAAACAGCATCTGCTCGCAGGCCGGGCATTTGTCCCACAGATTCTCGGGGATGTCCGATTTGCGCACGAAGGCCCTGATCTTGGGCCGCACGAAACGTTCGAGCCAGTTCACCGGGCTTACCCCTTCCGCGCGCCGCGCACGCCCTGGGCCAGCGCCGCGACCAGATCGAGCACCCGCGCGGCGCAACCGGGTGCGGCGTTTCCCTGCTCGTCCAAGCCCTCGGCGACGGCCGAAACCAGAGCCGAGCCGACCACCGCGCCGTCGGCGATCTTGGCGATTTCGGCCGCCTGCTCGGGCGTCTTGATGCCGAAGCCGACCACGACGGGAAGAGCACTGTGGCGCTTGATGCGCGCGACCGCCTCGCCGACCGCGCCGGTCTTCCCGCGCGCCGCCCCGGTGATGCCGGTGATCGAGACGTAGTAGACGAAGCCGCTGGTGTACGCGAGCACCGCGGGCAGGCGGGCGTCGTCGGTGGTGGGCGTAGCAAGCCGGATGAAGCGCAGGCCCGCGGCCAGCGCCGGCAGGCAGAGCTCGCCGTCCTCTTCGGGCGGCAGGTCGACGATGATCAGGCCGTCGACCCCGGCGTCGAGCGCCGCAGCGATAAAGGCATCGACGCCCATGTGGTGGATCGGGTTGTAATACCCCATCAGGATCACCGGCGTCTCGGCGTCGATCTGGCGGAAGGCGGCGACCTGGGCGAGCAGCTTTTTCAGCGTCGCACCCGAGGCAAGCGCCCGCTGACCGGCCACCTGGATCGCGGGGCCGTCGGCCATCGGATCGGTGAACGGCATGCCGAGCTCGATGACGTCGGCGCCGGCGGCAGACAAGCCCTCGAGGATCGCGGCACCGGTCTCCATGTCGGGATCACCGCCCATGACGAACGTGACCAACGCGGCGCGGCCCTCAGTGACAAGCGCCGCAAAGCGATTTTCGATGCGCTCCGGCGAGCCGCTCATCGGAGCTTCACGCCCAGATGCTCGGCGACGGTGAAGATGTCCTTGTCGCCGCGCCCGCACATGTTCATCAGCAAAATATGATCCGCCGGCAGGTCGGGGGCGATCTTGGCGACATGGGCCAGCGCGTGGCTGGGTTCGAGCGCCGGGATGATGCCTTCGAGCCGGGAGCAGAGCTGGAAGGCGTCGAGCGCCTCCTGGTCGGTCGCGGTGGCGAACTCGACCCGCCCCTGGTCGCGCAGCCAGGCATGCTCGGGACCGATGCCCGGATAGTCGAGTCCCGCCGAGATCGAGTGGGTTTCGATGATCTGGCCGTCGTCGTCCTGGAGCAGATAGGTCCGGTTGCCGTGCAGCACGCCCGGGCTGCCGCCGGTGAGCGAGGCCGCGTGCTTGCCCGAATCGAGGCCGAGCCCGGCCGCCTCGACGGCGACGATGCGCACGCTCTCCTCGTCGAGGAACGCGTGAAACAGGCCCATCGCGTTGGAGCCACCGCCGATGCAGGCGCACAGCGAATCGGGCAGCCGGCCCTCGGCGGCCATCATCTGTTCGCGCGCCTCGCGCCCGATCACCGACTGGAAGTCGCGCACGAGCTGGGGATAGGGGTGCGGGCCGGCAACCGTGCCGATGATGTAGAAGGTGTTCTCGACATTGGTCACCCAGTCGCGCAGGGCCTCGTTCATGGCGTCTTTCAGCGTGCGCGAGCCGGAGCTGACCGGCTCGACCTCGGCGCCCAGCAGCTTCATGCGGAAGACGTTGGGCATCTGGCGTTCGATGTCGACCTCGCCCATATAGACGGTGCAAGGCAGCCCGAACAGCGCGCAGACCGTGGCCGTCGCAACGCCGTGCTGGCCTGCTCCGGTCTCGGCGATAATGCGCGTCTTGCCCATGCGCCGCGCCAGCAGGATCTGGCCCATGCAGTTGTTGATCTTGTGGGCGCCCGTATGGTTGAGCTCGTCGCGCTTGAAATAGATCTTGGCGCCGCCGAAATGCTCGGTCAGCCGGCTCGCGAAATAGAGCGGGCTGGGCCGGCCGACATAATGGGCGAGGTAATCGTCGAGTTCGACCTGGAAGGCGGGATCGGCCTGCGCCGCCTTGTAGGCGGTCTCCAGCTCGAGGATCAGCGGCATCAGGGTTTCGGCCACGAAGCGTCCGCCATAGATGCCGAAATGCCCCGTGTCGTCGGGGCCGGCGCGGTAGGTGTTGAGGCTGTCGCTCAAGCCAGGTCTCCTCTGTTCCGCTACGCGCGTGCGGCGCCCGCTGCTTCGAGGAAGGCGCGAATCCGCTCGACGCTTTTCACACCCGGTTTTTCCTCGACCCCGGACGAAACGTCAACCACCGAGGCGCCGCTGATCTCGGCCGCCTCGGTGAGATTGTCGAGGCTCAACCCGCCCGAGAGCATCCACGGCCGGCCATGGGCCGGGCCGCTGCCGCTCGCGGGCGCTCGTAGAATCTCCCAGTCGAAGGCGACCGCGTTGCCGCCGGGCAGCGTGTCGGCGCGCCCGGCCGGGGGTTTGGCGTCGAACATCAGCCAGTCGGCGATGTCCGAATAGGGCGCGGCTGTTTCGAGATCGGGGCCTTGCGCGATCTTGATCACCTTCATGACCGGGACCTCGAAGCGGGCGCGAATCTCGGCCACCCGGCCAGGCGATTCATCGCCGTGAAGCTGAAGCATGTCGACGGCCGGGCAAATCTCGGCGAGCACGTTGTCCACCGGATCGACCACCACGGCAACCTTCGTGATCCCCTCGGGCACCGCACGGGCGAGGGCACGGGCGCGCTCGGGGCTGACGTTGCGTGGCGAGCGCGGGTAGAAGACGAAGCCCACGAACCGCGCGCCGCCCACGACAGCCGCGGTGATCGTTTCGGGCGTGGACAGCCCGCAAATTTTGACATCGAGCTTCATTGCTTCGGGCCTATCCGCCGCTCGCCGCCATCTCGCCGACGATCCGGCGCGCCGCCTCGACCGGCTCGTCCGCCCGGGTGATAGGCCGGCCGACCACCAGATAATCGGCCCCCAGTGCCATTGCCTCGCCTGGCGTGACGATGCGTTTCTGGTCGTCGGTCGAACTCCAGGCCGGCCGGATGCCGGGCACCACGAGACGGAAATCCACGCCGCACTGGGCACGCAGCCGTTCGACCTCGTGGGCCGAACTTACGACGCCGTCGAGGCCGCATTCCTGTGCGATCCCGGCCAGCCGTCCGACGGCGTCGCTGACCGTGCCCGAAAGTCCGAGCGCGGAGAGGTCGGCGGCGTCCATGCTGGTCAGCACGGTGATCGCGACCACCCGGGGGCGCTCGCCTCCCGCCGCATCCCCCAGCCGGAACGCCGCAGCCATGGCGGCGCGCAACATGGCCGCGCCGCCCAGCGCGTGGACCGTGAGCATGAAGGGATTGAGCGGCCCGCAGGCGCGCACCGCACCGCCCACGGTGTTGGGGATGTCGTTGAACTTGAGGTCGAGAAAGACCGGCGCGCCCGCATCGGAGAGCGTGCGCACGCCTTCCGCCCCATGCGCGGTGTAAAATTCGAGACCGAGCTTGACGCCGCCGACCTCGCCCTTGAGAGCGTGCGCCAAATCGCGCGCCACCTCGAAGTCGGTGGTGTCGATCGCAACGAGCAGGCGGCTCGCCGTTCCGGTCTCGGCCATAAAAAGTCTCTCCCGCGCGCTCCGCCGGCCCGCCAGGCAGCGCTGCGGCGCAGTCTACTCCAGAACCCGACCGTCCGAAACCGGCGCAGCCGGCAGCCTACTCCTCGTCGGTTGGCGGCGGCAGGGGAATCTGGACCTCGTCGGGGGCCGCCTCGTTGCGCGCCAGCGCGCCACGCAATGTCTCGGTCTCGGCCTCGAGCGCACCGATGCGGCGCTTGCGCTCGCGCGCGAGGCGGCGCCAGCGCGCGGCAAACAACCATTGCACCCCGACGCCCACGAAGAAACCCACGCCGAGCGCGCCCAGCGCCAAGGCGTAGAGCGGGATATCGACGAGAAAGGGCAGCGGATCGAAGCGAACGACGACGGTGTCGCGATTGGCCACCGCGAAGGCCACGACGATCACCAGCGCGATGACCGCGGCTGTCCAGCGAATGATCTTCATATGACGTTCCACGCGGCAGGCGCCGCGAGCACTCCGCCGCCCGGCGTCGGGCGGGCAGACCGGACTAGCTGTCCTTGCCGTTCAGGCGTACGCGCAGCTCCTTGCCGGTCTTGAAGAAGGGCAGATACTTCTCGCCCACATGCACCGCCTCGCCGGTGCGCGGATTGCGCCCCATGCGGGCTGCGCGCGGGCGCACCGAAAAGGCCCCAAAGCCGCGCAACTCGACCCGGTCGCCCCGGGCGAGCGCTGCGGAGATCTCGTTGAACACGGCGCTGACGATACGTTCCGCATCCTGATGCTTGAGGCCCGGATTCATCTCTGCGAGCCGCTGGATTAACTCGGATTTCGTCATCTCAGCAAGCCCTCCCCCGCGAGCTGCACAACGGAGCGGCACCCTGCGAGGTTCGCATGCGGTGTTGCGCCACCATCTGCTGCGTAGACCTGCCGGTTCCGGTTCCTAGCCGCAAGGGTGCCAAACCGGCCCCGCACCGTCAAGCACAAGTCGTTCTGGGAAAATGGTTTTTTTGGAACACTCGCCGACAGGCTCGGGTCGTATTCCAGCCCCGGGTCGATCCAGCGGCACGCCGATCGGTCGGAAATCCCGCCCCGGGCAGCCCTAGCTGTCGGCGGCGGCGGGTGCTTCTTCGCCGTCTTGCGCAGGGGTGTCTTCGCCAGGCGCTTGGCCGGCGTCAGCGTCCTTGGCCTTGACAGTCTTCTTTTTCGCGCCCGTGGCCTTGGTCTTGGCTTTGGCCTTGGGTTTCGCCTTGGCCTTGGATTTCGCCTTGGCCTCGGGCTCTGCTTCCGCCTCGGGTTTCGCTTTGGCCTCGGGCTCCGCTTCCGCCTCGGGTTTGGCTTTGGCCTTGGCCTTGGCCTTGGACTTCGTCTTGGCCTTGGGCTTCGCTTCCGCCTCGGCGGGCTGCTCCTCGGCTTCGGGCTCAACCTCTTCCTTGGCTTCCTCGGCCTTCTTGTTCATGGCCGCACCCAGAATATCGCCCAGGCTGGCGCCGCTGTCCGCGGAGCCGAATTCGGCCATCGCCTGCTTCTCTTCCTGGACCTCGAGCGCCTTGACCGACAGCGTGACGCACCGGTTGCTTTGGTCGATGTTGGTGATCTTGGCGTCAATCTTCTCGTCCTTGGCGAAGCGATCGGGGCGCTGTTCCGAGCGGTCGCGTGCGAGATCGGACTTGCGGATGAAGCCTTGCACGCCATCGGCGACAGACACTTCGATCCCCGAATCCTGCGCCGCCGTCACCGTGCAGGTCACGCTGTCGCCTTTTTTGAGCTTGCCCATGCTGTTGGCGAAAGGGTCGCCGGTCAGCTGCTTGACGCCGAGCGAAATCCGCTCCTTGTCGACCTCGATGTTGAGCACCTTGGCCTTGATCGTGTCGTCGATCTTGTATTCGGCGAGCGCCTCTTCGCCTGACTTGTTCCAGTCCAGGTCCGAGAGATGGACCATGCCGAAGATCTCGCCCGGCAGCTCGACGAACAACCCGAACTCGGTGATGTTGCGAATTTGGCCCTCGATCTCGACGTCGACCGGGTACTTCTCGGCAAAGGCGTCCCACGGGTTGGCCATGCATTGCTTCAGGCCCAGGCTGATGCGCCGTTTCTGGGGATCGACGTCGAGTACCATTACCTCGATTTCCTGGCTGGTCGAGACGACCTTGCCCGGGTAGACGTTCTTCTTCGTCCAGCTCATCTCGGAGACATGGACGAGGCCCTCGACGCCCGGCTCAAGTTCGACGAAGGCGCCATAGTCCGCGATGTTGGTGACACGGCCCTTGAACACGGTCCCGACCGGGTACTTCGACTCGACGCCTTCCCACGGATCGGCCTCGAGCTGCTTCATGCCCAGCGAGATGCGCTGGGTTTCCGGGTTGAAGCGGATGACCTGGACCTTGACGGTCTGGCCGATGGAGAGCGCCTCGGTCGGATGGTTGATCCGACGCCACGCGATGTCGGTAACGTGGAGCAAGCCGTCGATGCCACCCAGGTCGACGAAGGCGCCGTAGTCGGTGATGTTCTTGACCATGCCGTCGAGCACCTGGCCCTCGGCCAGGCCCGCGATCAACTCGGCGCGCTGCTCGGCGCGGGAATCCTCGAGCACCGCGCGCCGCGAAACCACGATATTGCCTCGGCGGCGATCCATCTTGAGAATCTGGAACGGCTGCTCGGTGTTGAGCAGCGGCGTGATGTCGCGCACCGGGCGAATGTCGACCTGGCTGCCCGGCAGGAAGGCGAACGCGCCGTTGATGTCGACGGTGAAGCCGCCCTTGACCCGGCCGAAGATGACGCCGGTGACGCGCTCGGAGTTCTCGAACGCCTTCTCGAGCAGGGTCCAGGCTTCCTCGCGCCGGGCCTTCTCGCGGCTCAGCCCGGCTTCGCCGCGGCGGTTCTCGATACGGTCGATGAAGACCTCGACCTCGTCGCCCACACCGGGCGGCGCGGCGCCGAATTCCTTGAGCGCGACCCATCCCTCGACCTTGAGCCCGACATCGATCAGAACCATGTCGTTCTGGATGCTCAGCACCTTGCCCGGCACCACCGAGCCCTCGAAACGCGTCGACGAGCCGAGCGTTTCCTCGATCATGTCGGCGAAGCTCTCGGTAATCGCGGGCGGCGCGTCGCCGCCCGTTGCCGGAGCGCCGTCGGTCGTGGTCTTGTCGTTCATATCCTTCAGTCCTTTCCGACCCGTCCGGCCCCGTGGCCCGAGGTCACTGCCTCGCTCGCGCACACCCGGAGGATCGACAAATCTGCATATACCCGAGCCGCGCGGCGTTCCCTAACCGGTCCGTGGCGCACGTCCCGATGCCTCGACATACGATAACGCGGCCTGGAACACACCGTCGGCATCCAGGTCCGTCGTGTCGAGTTCGATCGCGTCGTCGGCGGGTTTCAAGGGAGCCACGGCCCGTTCCGCATCGCGGCGGTCGCGCTCCTCCATCTCCCGCTCAAGGCCGGTATGTATACTCTCGGCCCCTCGATCCTGCAACTCCTTAAGGCGCCGGGCGACACGCGTCTCGAGGCGCGCGGTGAGAAAGAATTTCAGGTCGGCACCGGGGCATACGACGGTGCCGATATCGCGCCCGTCGATCACCGCGCCGGGCGCAGCTGCGGCGACCGCGCGCTGGTAGTCGAGCAGCGCTTCGCGCACCTTCGGAACCGCGGCCACCTTCGAGGCGGCCTGCCCCGTGGCCTCGTCGCGCAGAGCCGGATCCTCGAGGTCGCCGGTTTCCAGAGCTTGCGCCGCCGCGATGGCATCCGCGGCATTGCCCGGATCGCCGCCCGAGCGCAAAACCCGGACGGCCACAGCCCGATAAAGCGCGCCCGAATCCAGATGGGCAAGGCCCCAATGGTCGGCCAGGCGGCGTGCCAGCGTGCCCTTGCCCGACGCCGCCGGCCCGTCGACGGCGATGACGAAGCATCCGGCGGCCTCAGCCATCGCCGATCGCTCCGCCCAGCCGGTTCATCAGAGCCACAAACCCGGGGAAGCTGGTGGCGATCATTGCGCCATCGTCGACCGCAACGGGCGCGCGGGCGACCATCCCAAGGACCAGAAACGCCATGGCGATCCGGTGGTCATGGCGGCTTTCCACCGTACCGCCGCCAGGCGGCGGAGCGCCCACGCCATCGATGGCGAGGCCGTCCTGGCTGATCTCGACGCCGACCCCGCAGGCCGCCAGCCCGTCCGCGATAGCGGTCAGCCGATCGCTTTCCTTCACCCGCAGCTCGGCGAGGCCGTGCATCTCGGTTCGCCCCTCGGCACAGGCCGCAAGCACTGCGAGGATGGGATATTCGTCGATCATGCGCGGCGCACGCTCCGCCGGCACACTCACGCCGCGCAAGCGCCCGGCACGCACCACCAAATCGGCGACCGGCTCGCCCGCGGCCTCGCGGCGACCGGCCAACTCGATCTCGGCGCCCATGTCTTCCAGGGTCTCGAGCAAGCCCGCACGCAAGGGATTGACGCCGACATTCTCGATCACCAGCTCGGCACCGGGCACGAGCAATGCCGCCGCCAGCGGGAACGCCGCCGAGCTGATGTCGCCGGGCACGCTCACGGCCCGTGCGAGGAGCTCAGGCTGGCCGTGCACCGCCACGGCGCGGCTTGCGTCGTCCCGGTCCTCCACGTCGACCCGGGCGCCGAAGTGGCGCAGCATCAATTCCATGTGATCGCGGCTGGGCGCGGGCTCGACCACGCGGGTGATGCCCGGCGCGTTGAGCCCCGCGAGCAGGATCGCCGACTTCACTTGGGCCGAGGCCACCGTCGAGAGATGCTCGATGGGCAGGGGCTCGGATGCACCGTTGATACAAAGCGGCAGGCGGGTACCGCTGCGCGCCACGATGCGCGCACCCATGGCCTCCAACGGCTCCGCAATGCGTGCCATGGGCCGGCGGCTCAGCGATTCGTCGCCGGCAAAGAAGGTCGTGATCGGCTGGCTCGCCACAGCACCCATCAGCAGGCGCACGCCGGTGCCGGAATTGCCCAGGTCGAGCACGCCCTCCGGCTCAGCGAGACCGCCCACGCCGACCCCGGAAATTCGCCACAGGGTCGCCTCGCCTGCGGGCTCGTCTCGCTCGACTCCCGCCCCCAGCGCCGCCACGGCAGCCAGCGTGCAGCACACATCGTCACCCTCGAGCAAACCGCTCACCTCGGTGACACCGACGGCGAGCGCGCCCAGGATCGCCGCGCGGTGCGAGATCGACTTGTCGCCCGGCACGCGGACGCGCCCACCGAACGATTCGACGGGGGTCGAGATGAGTGGTTTCACGGCCGCCACTCCGTCCCGAAACACTGCTGGGCAGGGTTCGTCATGGTCATCCTCCACCCTCGCCCACGCGGACACCGATGGGGGGCCGGGCGCGGACATGGGAAAATTGGTTTTGACAGGGAGTGACGATCATGGCAATTGGGCGGTCACATTTTTTTGCATCGCGGCGTTGCAAATATCTGCGGCGCCGGCGTGCAACCATGGGGATAAACAGCGTGGTTAAACCGGAATGGGGCACGAAGCGAACCTGCCAGAGTTGCGCAGCCCGCTTCTACGATTTGCAACGCAAACCGATTGTCTGCCCGAAATGCGAGACAGTGTTCGAGCCGCCGCCACCCGCCAAGACCCGCCGTGTTCGCCCTGCGCCCGCGCCGAAGGCGGCCCCGGTCGCGCCGGTCCTCGAAGTACCGGCTGTGACGCCGGTCAAAGCCGATGAGGATATCGCGGCAGTCGAGACCATTGCTATCGATGACACCAAGGCGGACGCCTCGACGGACGATGAGGAAAAGAAAGACGACCCGATCGAGGACGCTTCCGAACTCGGCGAGGACGAAGACGACATGGCCGAGGTGTTGGAAGGGGCCGTGACCAAGGACGACGCGGGCAGCGCCTAGCTGGGCCCACGACCCGGCGACAAAGCGGAACGCGGGGTGTTTTTCCTTGCACCGGCGCGACCGCGACCCTAATTTTCAGCGACACCGACCGCCCGGCGGGTTTCCGCCCGGGCCAAAACGGGGCCGTAGCTCAGTTGGGAGAGCGCTTGAATGGCATTCAAGAGGTCGGGGGTTCGATTCCCCCCGGCTCCACCAGTTTCAGATCAGGACCCGGCCCCCTTGGCCGGGTCTTTTTTTGGGCCGGCGCAAGCGGCCTAAAGCCCCGCAAAGCGGGCCAGCTGAAAACCCATGAAGGCGGCGCTGACGGCGGCGCCCAGCGCGGCCAGGCGCGCAGGCCTAGCGGGAAACCCCCAGCCAGCGGGACACGGTGGGCCCGAGCAGATGGTCGAGCGAGATCGCGCCGGGACCGCGGATCAGCAGGAAGAACAGCATCGCGAACCAGATCAGGTGTTCCGACCAGTTCAGCGGATAAACAAATATCTCGATGACGATGGTCATGCCGAGCAGCGGCAGCACAGCGAGGCGGGTGAACAGGCCGATGCCGATCAGGATCGGCATGGCGAGTTCGAATATGGTGCCGATATAGGCCGCCGTCTCGGGACCCAGGACGGGAATGTCGTACTCGTACTCGAACAGCATGACCGTGGATTGCCAGCTCTGGATTTTCACATAGCCGGACTTGAAGAAAACGCTCGCCACACCGACGCGCAGCAGGAGCTGCGCGAGCGAGAGCGGCATGGCTTCAAGCATGGACACGATCGATTGGTAAAGCGCGGCAAGGCCGGAAACGACGGGCAGGCCGGACGATGATTGGCTCATGAGTGTGACTCCCTGTCGGCTGACGAATGGGGATGATGATGGGAATGCGACGGCGCAAGGGCCGTTCGGCGAACCAGGGCGCCCAGCGCGGCGAGGCGCAAGAAAGAGGCCCCGGGGTCGGTCTCGGGGTGGGCGGAGGCGGCGGCTTCGAGGGCCTCGCCCAACCGCACCCCCCGGGCCAAGCCCAGAAGCAGCGCCGCCTCGGCCTCGCCCAACTCGGCGAGCTCGATATCGTCTTCGGCGCGGCGCACCAAAACCCGCGCCGGCCCCGCATCGAGCGCAATCGTCTCGGGTTCGCCCTCGGTCGCCCTATGGCCACGCCAGATCCGGTCGACCGGCCAAGGGGAAACCACGAGCCGATAACGCGGGTGCAGACCAAGCGCAAGAGCCTCGAGGGCCCCGGCGCCGAGCCCGGCCAGTTCCTCCGGCTGGAACGCCAGTGCGTCCGACGCGTGCCAGGCCTCGTTGACGGCCCATTCCAGACGCACGAGATCGGCCAGGTAGACCAGCTCCGCCGCCGGACCGTAAGTGCTCAGAAAACTGCCCAAACCGCTGCCATACTCGAACAGGCAGGGTCGGACCGGCGGCTCGGCGCGTACGAATACGCGCGCCGCCTGATGGAAAAAATGCTCTCCCACCACCCGGCGGACCACGGGAAAGGTGGTTTCCAGTGCCTCGACCAGGGTAATGACGTAGTGATTGCGATGAACCTCGAAACGCGCCGGATCGACCAGCGCGTTCGCCAGCCCGCTCGCGAGCGGTGTGCCCGGGCCCGCCCGCACGGCGGCGCCCAGCACTCGCTGCAAATCAGGCCATGCCGGCATGGCAAACCTCCCGGCCGCGGACGGAATCGATGATCGCGTCGGCCTTTGCGGCTTCGGCGACAAGGATGTCCAGGGCGGGAATGCGGATGTCCCATTCGATCAGCACGGGGGCCAGCGGGCAGCACGCGGCGGTCTCGGCAAACAGCTCCCACACGGGATTGGCGACCGTCGAGCCGTGGTCGTCGATCAAGACAACGTCGCCGTCTTCCAGGCGATTGACGTGATGGCCCGCGAGGTGAATTTCGCCCACCCGCTCCACTGGGACCGCCGCGAGGTAGTCTCGCGGGTCGAAACCGAGGTTTTGCGCGCTGACATAGACGTTGTTGACGTCGAGCAGCAGGCCGCAGCCCGTGCGCTCGGCCAGGATAGTGAGAAATTCCCACTCGGCCATCGCGGAATTCGCGAACGCCATGTAGCTCGACGGGTTTTCGACCAGAACAGGGCGGCCCAGTGCGGTCTGCATGGCATCGATATTCTCGGCCAGGGGCTTAAGCGCCTCCTCGGTCCAGGGCAGCGGCAGCAGATCGTTCAGAAAGGCCTCGGCGGTGCCGCACCAGGCGACATGCTCGGAGACCAGGGCGGGCTCTATCCGGGAGGTGAGATCGGCAACGCGCGCGAGATGCGCACGATCGATCCCTTCGGCGCTGCCGAGCGAGAGCCCGACCCCGTGCAGGCTGATCGGGTAGTCGGCCCGAAGATTTTCGAGCAAGCAGGCGTTCGGCTCGCCGTCGAGATAGTTTTCGCTGTGGGCCTCGAGCCAGCCGACCGGCGCGCGGGTCTCGGCCAGCACCCGGTGGTGGGGCGCGCGCAATCCGATCCCGGCCTGGGAGGCCGGGATCGGGGTCGCGGGAACTGGATGGCGGGGGGATACCATCGGGGGTTCCCAGGGGGACCGGAATGCGCCGCGGCCCTTATCCTGCGGAGGTGCTGCCGCCGGTGATCTTGCCGCAGGTGCCTTCCGGCACGAAGATCCAGGCGTCGGCCTGGTCGTCGACCTTCGACGTGCCGGCGCACGACGTGGTCGCGGTCTGGCAGTCGTTCTGCCCGGCCTTGGCAACGCCGAAGCACTTCTCGAAATCGACATCGCCGGCATGGGCGGGACCCGACAGGACGCCGGCACCACCGGCGGCGACGAGGGCGGCAAGAGCGGTGGCGGCTACAAAACTGCGACGGTTCATAATGAGGTCTCCTTGTTCAAAATCATTGTTTTCAAAATCAGCCACGCCGTGCGTGTGAGAATGGATATACCCAACTGTGCGCGCGAATTCATCACACTTCTCCTTCAACAAGCCGTGAACAGGCCGTGTCCGAACCACAGCCGCGGCGCGTGCACGGCCCGGGCGGCGTGTGCTAAAACTTGTCCGAGGACGTCGTGCCCAACACGCCCGCCAGCGTGAGGAGGAAGCCTATGGCTCTGCACATCGCCGATCACTGGTTCGAAGCCCATCGCGTGGACGACGCGACTACGCTCATCTACGAGCCCCACGTCCATCCTTTCATCCGCTGCAACATCTGGCATGTGCGCGGAGTTGCGCGCGATCTGCTGATCGACACCGGGCTAGGGATCTGCAACCTCGCCGAATTCGCCAAGGACATTCTGGACAAGCCGGTCACCGCGGTCGCGACCCACTACCATTACGATCACACGGGCAGCATGAGCGAATTCGACGAGCGCATCATCCATCGGCGCGAGGCGCAGCTGCTGGCCGAGGGCGAAAGCTTCGCCGCACTGCGCACCGCCAGATTCGGCGAGGACTTCGTACAGAAAATGGAACGGGCGGGCTACACCCTGCCCGGGTTGCTGATTACCGCCCTGCCCCGTGCCGGCTACGATCCCGACGCCTACGGCATCGAGGGCGCGCCGGCAACGCGCACGGTCGAAGCGGGCGACGTTGTCGACACCGGCGACCGAGCCTTCGAAATCGTCGATCTGCCGGGCCATTCGCCGGGCAGCATGGGGCTGTGGGAGGCGGCGAGCGGCACGCTTTTTTCAGGCGACGCGCTCTATGACGGGCCCCTGCTCGACGAACTCGAGGATTCCGACATCGCGGTCTATATCGAGACCGTCCGGCGCTTACGCGAGATGCCCGTCTCGGTGGTTCATGCCGGCCACGAGCCCAGCTTCGGGCGCGCCCGCATGATCGAGCTGTGCGACGGTTATCTCGCGCTCCGCGCCGCCTGACGCGGCCGCGGGCTTTGCGTCGATACTGAACCCTTCGGCCCCATCCGATGCCGCTCGTCGATCCCCTGTTCTATATCGTCGCCGTGCCCGCTGTGCTGCTCATGGGCATCTCCAAGGGCGGCTTCGGTGCGGGCATCATGGTGACCCCCTTGCTCGCCCTGGTGATCTCGCCGATTCAGAGCGCGGCCATCATCCTGCCGCTGCTCTGCGTCATGGATCTCGCCGGGCTCTACGCCTATCGCAAGGCGCGCGACTGGCGAAACCTCAAAATCATGCTGCCCGGCGCACTGCTCGGCATTGTTGCGGGCGCGCTTACGTTCCGCTATCTCGACGACGATGCAATCCGCCTGATGATCGGCGCGCTGGCCATCGCGGTGCCGCTCTACCGCCTGCTCGCGCCCGGTGCGGCGACGCGTACCACGAGCCCCCATATCGTGACCGGCGGGCTGTCGGGCGCGGCCTCGGGCTTTACCAGCATGATCGCCCATTCGGGCGGCCCGCCGGTGCAGTTCTATCTGTTGCCCCAGAAAATGGACAAGGACATCTTCGTCGGCACCACGGTGGTGTTCTTCCTCGTGGTCAACTACGTCAAGCTGATCCCCTACGGCGTGCTCGGCCTGTTCACCGGCGAGACCCTGCTGACCGGCCTGATCCTGAGCCCCATGGCGCCGCTCGGCATCTGGCTGGGCGTGCGCTTCCAGCAGCGCATTCCCAAGGAGGCGTTTTACCGGATACTCTATGGGCTGCTGTTCCTGGCCGGGCTCAAGCTGCTCTATGACGGCGCCTCGGGCCAGGGCTGGATCGGCTTCTAAGCGGCTGGCAACCCTGTCTGGGAGAGACACCCATGAGCGATACCAAGCTTTGCTATCTGAGCGCCGCGGAGGTTCTTGCCCGGTACAAGTCACGCAGTCTTTCGCCGGTCGAGTTGATGGACGCGGTGATTGCACGCGCCCAGGCGGTCGAGCCCGCAATAAACGCCTTTCCCATGACCTATTTCGACGCGGCGCGCGACGCGGCGAAGCGGGCGGAAGCCAAATATATGAAGCCTGGCGCCCGGTTGCGCAAACTCGAAGGATTGCCCGTCGCGATCAAGGACGAGACCCCGATCAAGGGCAAGAGCACGCCCAACGGCTCGTTGCTCTACAAGGGTATCGTCGACGAGATAACCCACCCCGCGCCGGAACGGATTTTGCGCGCCGGGGGAATCGTCCACGCCCGCACCGCGACGCCGGAATTTTCCTGCGCGGGGTTCGCCTATTCGAAGCTCTGGGGGGTGACGCGCAACCCGTGGAACCTGGACTTTACGCCGGGCGGCTCGTCGGGCGGCGCGGGTGCGGCGCTCGCCGCAGGCTCGACGATGCTGGCCAACGGCACCGATATCGGCGGCTCGATCCGCATCCCCGCATCAGCCTCGGGCGTGGTGGGCTACAAGCCGCCCTTCGGGCGCAACCCGGATCTCGCACCCTACAATCTCGACTGGTACTGCCATTCCGGCCCCCTCGCCCGAACCGTCGCCGACTGTGCCTTGCTGCAAAACGTCATGACCGGACCCCATCCCAAGGACATCGTCTCGCTCCGGCCCAAGTTGCGCATTCCGCCGATGCTCAAGGATATCAAGGGCTGGAAGATCGCCTATTCGCTCGACCTCGGGGTCTATGCGGTCGATCCCGAAGTGCGCGCGAACACGCTCGCGGCCGTGGACGCCTTCCGCGAACTGGGGTGTAGCGTCGAGCAGGTCGATCTCGGTTGGTCGCGGGATTTGCTCACCCGGGTCTACGATCATTTCGGTGCGATCATGGGTGCGGATTCCCTGCGCTCCCTGTCGCCCGACGACGAGCGGCTATGCGCCTATACCCGCGAGTT
This sequence comes from Alphaproteobacteria bacterium, assembly GCA_965249645.1. Lineage (GTDB taxonomy): Bacteria > Pseudomonadota > Alphaproteobacteria > UBA828 > JAPUJA01 > CAVOEB01. Next base: position 285,729 of record CBDFML010000011.1, on the reverse strand, counting down.
TCTGCGCCGCGCCGCGACCACCACGCCTGCGGACCTGGTCGAGTCCATGGAACTTGAAGGCCGCATGTACGAGACCCTGGGACCGATCCTGCAGACCTACCGCCTGCTGCTCTGCCCGACCCTCGCGGTGCCCTCGGTCGGCGCCGAGCACGATGTCAGCGATCCTGATTTTGCGATCGACGGGGTCAAGGTCGACGCCTATCTCGACTGGGCGATGACGCCGCCGTTCAACATGCTGGCGCGCTGCCCGGTGCTCTGCGTGCCCTTGGGTCGGGCGTCGAACGGCGTGCCGACGGGCCTGCAGATCGTCGGGCGAACCTACGACGACGTCTCGGTGTTCCGCGCGGGCTCGGCGTTCGAGCGGCTTAACCCGTGGTACGCGAGCGCCAAATACCGTCCGCCGCTCTAGCTGAGCGTGGGAGGGGAGCTAGTTGAACGCCTCGTCGCCATCGAGCGGGTAGATCGGCCGGCGCAGCTTCTTGAAGTCGAACAGCGTGACGTCCGACGAGGTCACGCCGACGCCCGCGCATTCGACGATATGCTTCGCGATGGGCGCAAAGCCGGCACGGTAATGGATGCGCGATTTGAGCATCAGGTAACGTTTGTGGGTCGGCTCGATGCCGACCGAGCGGAAGCAACCCAGATCCCACGGCTCGTGATTGTGCTCGATCACGACGATCTCGACGCGGCCCGTATCGAGCACCGCCGAGCGGCCCATGGCCGCGCGCACGCCCGTATACATGGGTCCGCGCACAATGAATTCGCCGTCCGAGATATGGCGCACCCGGCCGCTCACGTCGAGCGGCTCGCCGATCCGTCCGATCGCGGGCATATCGACCTTGCCGCCCAGCGACAGGGTGACCTCGTTGCCGACGCCCGCCTCGATCATCCGCGTCACCGCGGCGGGATCGCAGATCGCAAAGACGGCGACGTCGTCAAGCTCCTGGCGGATAATCTCGGCGAGCACGGCGGTGGTGTCCTGGGTGCCGCCCGAGGCGCAGTTGTCCGCATGGTCGATCAGCAGGATCGGGCCTTTGTTCAGCGCCTTGGCCTCGCCCACCGATTGCTCCAGCGGCGCCGAGCGGTAAACGAAGTCGGCGCGCATCGCCCAGGCCTCGTCGAGCAGCGCGTCGCGCAACGTCTCCGCCGCCGCCCGGTCGCCGTCGGCGACGACGACGCAGGACAGCCCCGCATTTTCGATGTCGGCGATGGGAAAGCCGCCGAACACGGTCGCAGCGGGCAGGCCGGCGGCCTCCTCCGCCCGGCAGCGCTCGACCAACTCGGCCATAGGGCCGGAATCCGTGCCCATGCACAGCGTGTGGGGCATCAGCGGCCGGGTGCCCCACGCCATAACCGGGTCGCATTCGCCGTCCAGCGCGCGGATCAGGATCTTGCCCGCGCGTTCGCCCGCCTCGTACATATCGACATGGGGATAGGTCTTGTAACCGACCATGGAGGTGCAGTTCTCGACCATCCGCGCCGTCAGGTTGGTGTGCAGGTCGAGCGCCACTGCGATCGGAAGGCCGGGCGCGCATGCGCGGATGCGTTCGAGCAGGACGCCCTCGCCGTCGTCGTTGGTCTCGGTGACCATGGCGCCGTGCAGGTCGAGGAAGCAGGCGTCGCAGCCCGCCTCGATCGATTTCAGAATCACACCGGTAATCGTTTCGTAGGCGTCGACCGAGACCGGGCCCGAGGGCAGGGCGTCGGCGGCCACCGGAGTGACGATTTCGGCGCCGGCCTTGTTCGCCAGATCGAGATAGGCGGCCAGCGGCGTGTTGGTGCCCTGAAATTCCATGCGCGCGGCGGCGCCGAAGGCGGGGCCGTGAGCGCCGAAGCGCTCGGTCGGCGTGGGCACGGGCGAAAACGTGTTCGTCTCGTGCTTCATCATGGCGATGACGAACCGGCGGGTCATGGTCTTCCTCCCCGCTTCCGTGCGCGCGGGCTCAGTCCCAGAAATACATCGGCGTGTTGGTGATGTATTCGATGCCGTCGGCGGTGACGATGAAGTTGTTCTCGAAGCCTGCCGACCCGACACCGTCGCGCGACAGGAACGCTTCCGTGCTTGCGACCATGCCCTCCTGGTAGACCCTGTCCTCATGGCCCAGGTCTTCTGCCAGCCAGGGCGGCTCCCAGAACAGGCCGTTGCCGTGGCCGAACAGCGGCCATTTCTGGTGCGCCTGATCGAGCGTGCCGCCAAACTCGGCCTCGATTTCGTTACCGCGCCGCGCCACATCGCCGACCCGCACACCGGGCTTGATCATCTCCGCCAGCTCCGTGATCAGGCCGCCGCAGGCCTCGACCAGCTCCTTCTGCTCCGGGGTCGGCTTGCCGCCGCACACCGCGGTGCGCCCGGGATCGATCCAGTAGCCTTGCCAGATGGGGCCGTAGACCCAGCCGCGCACCAGATCGCCCTCCTGGGGCACGTCGGTCGAATAGCCGGCGAGCGGATTGCGGCAGAAAAATTCGATCAGCTCGCCGTGGTTGACCGGCATCATATGGACCGACCCGCCGTAGCGCGTCACCTCGGCCACCGCGTCGGCCGCAGCCTCCGCCTCGCTCTTGCCCACGACCAGCCCGCCGATCAGCAGACTCAGTGCGGACGTGACGATCTCGCCGCCCTCGCGAAACGCATCGAGTTCGCGCGGGCTCTTGATCAGTCGCGCATTCTCGGTCAGGTGATCCTCGAACTGCCAGTCGATGTTGGGCAGGCCGGTCTGGAACTCCGCCCAGTATTTCATGGGAAACAGTTCCGTGCCGCAGAACGCCACCCTGCCGCCGATATTGCGCTCGCGCATCGCGTCCATGGCCGCCTGGATGACGTTCAGGCTCCATCGGTGACGCGTGGTCGCGATCAGATGCTCGGGCGGCGGCTCGTCGCAGATCAGCTCCGGCTCCTCGCCGACCTGCAACAGGACGGCGTTGAAGCCGATGCCGTGATGCTTGGTCGAATCCGGCTGGGTTCCGGAGTTGGTCGAATAAAAATTAGCCAGGTACAGCGAGTCGGCGCAGCCGTCAAAGGTCCCTGCGGAGCGGCTCCAGACAATGGCCGCGTTGAGGCCCTTCTTCTTCATCTCGTCCTCGACCTTGGACCAGCGCTGCTCGTATTCCTCCAGCGGAAAATAACGTTCAACCATAAATTTCGTCTCCCTGAGCTACTGATGCGTTGAGTGCCTCTTGAAGGGATTCATAGCCGAGACCGCGCTCGGGGTCACCTGTCGATTTGATCGGCCGGGTCGCGATTGCCGGGCCGCCGGTCGGGTGCTAGCCTGACGGTCCAGCCAAACCGGGGAGCGGGCCGATGGTCCAGGACGAGCGGTCGAGTGTCGCGGCTTCGCGGCGCAATGCCAGCGACGACGAACAAAGGCTCGACGACGAGCAGATCGCGCATCTTCGTCACTTCACGCGTCTCGCCGACCAGATCCCCGGGGACTGGGCCCATATGGGGACCTTCGAGCCGGGCCAGGAGGGCGACGACGCGCTGCGCTATCAGCTCGCCATGATGAGTTACGCCATCGGGGCCGCGCAGTACCACCGCACGCCCGCCTGGCGCGAGCTCTACCGCAGCGTCTTCGAGAAGCTGATCGAGAAGATGCTGCGCTTCGACGTCTGGGGCTACTGGGAGACCGCGTCGCGCGGCAGCAAGGTCTTCGACCCCGACCTCGAGGAGCTGGGCGAGGGCTGGCTCGATCCGGTGGTGCGCCAGAACATCATGTATAGCGGCCATCTGTTCAAGATGGTCGGGCTCTACGAGATGCTCTACCGCACCGGCCGCTACAACGCGCCCGGTTCGCTCTCCTTCGAGTTCAAACCCGTGTTCCGGGGTGTCGGGCCCGAAACCTTCGCCTACGATCACAAGAGCCTGGGTCAGGCGATTCTCAAGGAATTCGAGCGCAACGACTATCTCGGCTGCGAGTGCGAGCCCAACGCCATCTTCGTGGTCTGCAATCAGACCCCGCTGCTGGGCTTTCACCACCACGACCACGTCCACGGCACCGAGATCGCCCCGTTCCTCACTCAGCGATTCGAAGAGGCCTGGAAGAAACGCTCCAACCTTTTCAAATCGACCTGTTGCGAGGAACTGCCAGTCTATATCTCCGTGCGCCAGGAGGAGGTTCTCGAGGGCGGGCTGACCGATGCCTGGTGGTGCGCCATGATGCACCCCTGGAAGCCTGACTATACCGAGAGCGTCTATCCCAACGTGCGCAAGCGACTGGTCCGCCCCATGCCCGACGGCACGCTGGGCGTCGACGACACGGTCTATAACCGCTCGCTCGACAGCGAGGTCGGCGACCTCGCGGTCGATCCCATCATGCTCGGCGTGCAGACCTTCGGGCTGATGGCGCTGGCGGCGTCCGAGATGGGCGACGCAGAGACCCTGACCGGCATGCTGGCCTACGCCGAGAAGTATTTCGCCCCCGATCGGCGCGAGGGCTGCCTCTATTACCCGCGCAACGACGCCATGGGCACCGACAACTACGTCACCTGCCTGATCGGCAACGCGCTGCTGCCCTGGGCGCGGCTCAACGTAGCGGACGGCCTCTGGCGGCTCTACAACGACCCGTGGGACGACGCCCACTTCGCTGAGCCCACCGTCGAGGGCATCGATTTTCCCGCCGTCCTCGTGCGCCGGGCCGCCTTCGACGCGCTCACGGAGCAACTCACCCTCGCCGTCGAGCCCAGCGCCGGAGCGATCGATCGCACGAGCTTTCGTATCGAACAGCTCGACCGCGCAAAACCCTGGCGTGTGGTGCGCGACGGCACCGATCTCGGCGCGGCGGGCGCGGACGGCTCATCAAGCCGCTGGACCGGTGAGACCAGGCTCGAAATTTCGACCCCGCTGTCCGCGGAAACCCGCTTCGAGATCGCGATGAGCTGAGGGCGCCGCGTCGTCTAGTAGCCTTTGGCGGGATCGACCCGGTTGATCAGCGGCTCGCCCGCATCGACACGGCGGATGTTCTCGACCACCTGGGGTGCACCCGACCAGGGCGTTGCAATGCCCGCCGCGTGGGGCGTGACCTGGATTTTCGGGTGATCCCAGTACGGATGATCGCCGGGCAGCGGCTCGGTCCGAAAGACGTCGAGCGCCGCACCTGCCAGATGGCCGGACTCGATCAGCGGAATGAGATCCTCCTCGACCAGGTGGTCGCCGCGCGCGGCGTTGATCAGATAGGCGCCCTCGGGGAGTTGCCCCAGTGACTCCTTGTTCAGGATACCCTTCGTCTCGGGCGTGCGCGGCAGCAGGCAGACGAGAATATGGCTCGCAGCCAGGAACGGCGCCAGCCCGTCCGGGCCGTGGAAGCTCTCGACGCCCGCGATCGATTTGGCGCTCTTGCTCCAGCCGGCGACCTTGAATCCCAAGGGAAGCAGCTTACCGGCCAGATCGCCGCCCAGTTCGCCCAGCCCGAGGATGCCGACAGTGCGCTCGCCGGCGAGCGGCTGGGGCAGGACCGTCCAGTTGTGGGCGCGCTGCTGCGCCTCGTAGTCCCCGGCCTGGCGATGAAAGCGCAAGGTATAGAAGAGCGAATATTCGCTCATCATCGCCGTAAGTTGAGCATCGACCATGCGCGTGATGGGCACGCTCGCGGGCAGCTCGGGGTCGGTCAGCAGGTGATCGACGCCCGCGCCCAGCGACGCGATGAGTTTCAAATTGGGGTAGCGCGCAAGTTCGCCCGTGCCCGGCTCCCAGACCAGCGCGTAGGCGATCTCCTCGACCGGGCCGGTCTCGGGCCAGACGCGGACTTCGAGATCGGGCGCGATCTCGGCCAGCGCCGCGCTCCAGTCTTCGGGCGAATCGAGATGGCTTTTGAACAGCAACACCATGGCGGCTGGGAGCATAGTGCGAAATTCGCTGTGGTGGAATCATCCGAATTTCGCCAGCCCGCAAATGCGGGCCGCCGCTTAGGCGGCGAGAGCCTCCGTGGCGACTAAACCCGTTTGGCTTTCACTTGAAGAAAGCCAAACGGATAAGCCATCGCAAAGGTTCCGCGGAATTCCCTTTTCCCGCCACCGACCCAGCCGTAGCCTAGAGGGAATGGAGCACGATCACGCCTGCCCGGTCTGCGCCGCGCCCACCCGCCGGTGGGCGTTCAAGGGCGACTTTACCGTCCAGAAATGCCCGACCTGCGGCCATGGTTTCGCGCTGCCCCGGCCCTCGCGCATCAAGACGAACCGCTTTTACATGGACGTGGCGCTGGACGACGCGCTCGAATCCGAGAGCTACCGGCGGCGCGCACGCGCCGGGCGCGAAGAGCCCGCCTTTGTCGCGCGGCGCCTCGCCCGTCTCGGTGTAACCGGCGGCCGGCTGCTCGACGTCGGCGCCGGCGTGGGGCGCTTCTCGGCCCATTTCCAGGCGGCGGGCTTCGAGGTTACGCCGCTCGAAATCCATCCCTTGCTGGCCGGGCGTATCGAGGACGAGACCGGGCTATCTGTGGTGCGCCAGCCCTTCGAGGTCTGGCAGCCGGACGGCGGGCTGGGTTTCGACGCCATCGTGATCTCGCAGGTTCTCGAGCACGTGGTCGAGCCCGGTGCCTGGCTCACGCGTGCTTCCACACTGCTTGCACCCGGCGGCGTGCTGTTCGCGAGCATTCCCAACTTCGGCTCGCTGCTGGTCGCCGCCATGGGCGCACGGGAGGGCAACATCTGCCCGCCCACCCATATCAACTTCTTCACCAGGGCGTCGTTCACTCGGGCCGCCGCCGATCACGGCCTTCGGACCGTTCGGCTGGAAACGCCGAGCGTGCTGCCAAGCGGCCCTGCGATCGACGCCGTGAGCGCCTATCTTCGCCTGCCGGGGCCGCTTGCCGTTTTGCCGGGGCTGGCCGTTCGGGCGTTGCTGGCCGCGACCGACCCGCTCGGGCGAGGGCGCTTCCTGCACGGCTATTTTCGCACCAGCTAACCGGCCGGGTTGTCACCCTCCGCCAGCACCGCCTTGAGGCGATAGATCAGCTCGAGCGCCTCGCGCGGGCTGAGCTCGTCGGCGTTGATCTCGGCAAGCAGCGCCTCGCCGCGCGATGGGCCGCTCGGATTCCCCGCCCGGGGGCGCGGTGCGCTCGAGAACAGCGGCAGGTCGTCGGCCAGGGCAGCCAGACTGCCCGCCTGCTCGCTACTTTCGAGCGAGGCCAGCACCTCTTCCGCGCGCCCGACCACGGCATCGGGCAGGCCCGCAAGGCGGCCCACATGGATGCCGTAGGAGCGGTCCGCCGTGCCCGATGCCACCTCGTGCAGGAAGACCACATCGCCCTTCCATTCCTTGACCCGCATGGTGCGGCACGAGAGCGCGTCGAGCGACGACGTGAGCGCGGTGAGCTCGTGATAATGGGTCGCGAACAGCGCGCGGCAACGGTTGACCTCGTGCAGATGTTCGAGCGTCGCCCAGGCGATCGACAGCCCGTCGAAGGTCGCCGTGCCGCGACCGATCTCGTCGAGGATTACCAGCGAGCGTTCGCTCGCCTGGTTGAGGATCGTCGCGGTTTCGATCATTTCGACCATGAAGGTCGAGCGCCCGCGCGCGAGATCGTCCGCCGCGCCGACCCGGCTGAAAAGCCGGTCGACGACGCCGAGATGGGCGGCGCTTGCCGGCACGAAGCTGCCGGTCTGGGCGAGCACCGCGATCAGCGCGTTCTGGCGCAGGAAGGTGCTTTTGCCCGCCATGTTGGGACCGGTCAGCAGCCACAGCCGGCTGGCCTCGCCCAGATCGGCGTCGTTGGCGACGAAAGCGTCCGCCGCGGCCAGGCCCACCGCCTCGACCACCGGGTGGCGCCCGCCCTCGATGGCAAACGCAAGGCTGTCGTCGATGCGGGGGCGCGTGTAACCGCGCGCCACCGCAAGCTCGGCCAGCGCCGCGCCGACGTCGAGCTCGGCCAGGGCGCGGGCAGCACGCGCGATGTCGTCGGCCCGCGCCGTCACCTCGCCGACAAGATCGGCAAACAGTTCGAGTTCCAGCGCCAGCGCCTTGTCGCCCGCCGAACGGATGCGGTCTTCGAGCTCGCCCAGCTCGACGGTGGTGTAGCGCATCGCCGAGGCCAGGGTCTGGCGGTGAATGAAGGGCTCGGCGATCTTCTCCGCGTGGGTCGGCGTGACCTCGACGAAATAGCCCAGCACGTTGTTGTGGCGGATCTTGAGCGAGCCGACCCCGGTCTCGTTCCGATAGCGGCTTTCCAGATCAAGCACGAAGCGCCGGCCTTCGTCGCGCAAGGCGAGCAGATCGTCGAGCTGGGAGGCATACCCCTTGGCGACAAAATTACCGTCCCGCGCCAGCAAGCCCGGCTCGGCGACGAGTGCTGCGGCCAACCGATCGGTCAACGGAGCGTGCTGGCCCAAGGCGCCAAGCGAGGCGGTCACCGCCTCGGGCAACCCCAGCGGCGTCTCCGCCGCCTCGACCAGTGCGCGCAGGTCGGGCACGCCGGCCAGCCCGTCGCGGATCGCCGCCAGGTCGCGCGGCCCGCCCCGGCCCACCGTGAGGCGCGAAAGAGAGCGCTCGATGTCGGGCGTGCGCTTGAGCCTGGTGCGCAAGCGCTCGCGCAAGTCCGGCTGCTCGACGAAGAAGACGACCCCGTCGAGCCGTGCGTTGATCGCGCCTGCGTCCGTCAACGGCGCGGCAAGACGAGCCAGAAGCAACCGGCCGCCCGCACCCGTCACCGTGCGGTCGATGATGCCCAGCACCGAGCCCGATCGCTCGCCCGAAAGCGAGGCGGTCAGTTCGAGATTGCGCCGGGTCGCCGCGTCGATGGCAAGCGTCGCCCCCACGGCGACGGGCCGGGGAGGGGCCAAATGAGGCAATTTGCCTTTTTGGGTGAGCGCTACGTAATCGACCAGCGCGCCGCAGGCGGCGAGCGAGGCGCGCGAGAACGCACCGAAAGCGTCAAGTGCTGTGACGCGGAAAACCTCGCACAGCCGGCGCTCGGCGCGGCCGCTGTCGAAGCACGCCGGCGGCAGCAGTGTGAGCGCATCCTTCCATTCGGCAAGACACTCGAATAAATCGGGCTCCTCGACGAGCCGCTCCGAGAGCAGGATTTCGCCCGGGGCGAGGCGCGCAAGCTCGGCGCCGACGCCGTCGGGCGGCAGTTCCGCAGCCTCGAACGCACCGGTCGACATGTCGAGCCAGGCCAGCGCCGTCCCGTGCCCGGCGCGGGCGAGGGCGACGAGATAGTTGGGCGCGCGGGATTCGAGCAGCGCGTCCTCGGTCAGCGTGCCGGGCGTGATCACCCGCACCACTTCGCGGCGCACCAGCGCCTTCGCCCCGCGCTTCCTCGCGTCCGCAGGATTCTCGACCTGCTCGCTGATCGCTACCTTGAAGCCGCGCCGGATCAGCCGCTGCAAATAGACCTCGTGGGAGTGGACGGGCACGCCGCACATGGGCACGTCGGCGCCGCCCTGCTTGCCCCGCTTGGTCAGCGTAATATCGAGCGCCGCCGCCGCGGCCACCGCGTCGTCGAAGAACAGCTCGTAAAAGTCGCCCATGCGATAGAGCAGGAGATGCTCGGGATGGGCCTCCTTGATCTCGAAATACTGGGCGAACATGGGTGTTAGCGCGGCGCCCGATGCCTCGGCCGGGGGCGCGGGCGCGGTCGATTCGGCCTCTGCCGGCAGCGCCGCCGTCACGGCCGGCTTGGCCCTTTCCGTCCGTTCGCTCTGCTGCGCCATGGCGCCACCGTAGCACAGGGACCGGGCGCGCGCTGCCGGTCCATAACACCGCAAACGGGCCAGCGCGGACGATTTGCGCCGCTTGACGGCGCGTCCGCAAGAGGCTTGTTTAGGGAGCCTTCACTGAGACCCAGCCGAACGGCCTGTCATGGCACGCGAACCGCTTCACATCAGCCGGGCGATCACTCCCGCCCTGGCCATCGCCCTGCCCGGCGCGGTGCTGTTCGTGGTGCTTGCCGCACTCGGTCATATCGGGGCTCTGATCGCGTTGGTCGCCGTTCTCGCGATCGCGTTTCTCAGCTTCGCCGCCATGCTGATCCGCCAGGCCGACTTCGATGCGCTGACCGACTATCTCGACGAATTGCTCCAGCGCGAGGGCGCCCAGCCGCCGCGCTTTCGCGTCTCCTCGCTGGCGCGCGAACTGGCCCATGGGCTCGACCGGTTCAACCGCAGCCGCGCCCGCCGCATCCAGGACCTCGAAACCGACATTCGCGAGATCGACCGCGTGCTCGACAGCCTGCCCGACCCCCTCTTCCTGGTCGACGGCGAACGGCGTATCGCACGGGCGAACAGCGCCGCCGGCGAGCTGTTCGGCAGCCCCCTGGAAGGCCGCGACCTCGCCACTGCGGTGCGCAATCCCGGGGTGCTCGGCGCGCTTGACGCCGCGCGCGACTCGGGAAAAGGGCGAACCGTCGAATTCTCCATAGCCGAGCCCGTCGAACGCGATTTCGTTGCCCGAATCGAGCCCGGCCCCCGGCGCGACGACGGCGAGGGCGCAACCCTTCTTACGCTGCACGACGTCACCGCGACCAAGCGCACGGAACAAATGCGCGCCGACTTCGTGGCCAACGCGAGCCACGAGATCCGCACCCCGCTCACCAGCCTGATCGGCTTTATCGAGACCCTGCGCGGGCCCGCGCAGGACGACACCGAAGCGCAAGGCCGTTTTCTCGACATCATGGAGCAGAACGCGCGGCGCATGGCCCGCCTCGTCGACGACCTGCTCTCGCTCTCCAGGATCGAGGTCAAGGAGCACGAGGCGCCCGCGAGCGCGGTCGCGCTGGGACCGCTGCTCGAAGCCGTCGCCAAGGACGTGGCCTGGGAGGCCGAGCGCCGCGCCATGACGGTTGCGCTCGACCTGCCCGACGCACCCTTGCTGGCACAGGGCGATCAAAGCGAGCTGTCGCAGGTATTTCACAATCTGCTCGACAATGCGGTCAAGTACGGCCGCGAGGGCAGCACCATCCGCGTCGCGGGCCGCAGCGCGGCACCCCCGCCGGCCGAGCTGCGCTGGCCCGCGGACGTCGCTGCCGCGCTTTGCGTTGCCGTGGAAAACGACGGCGAGGGCATCGCGCGCGAGCACCTGCCCCGCCTGACCGAGCGATTCTACCGCGTCGATACCGCCCGCTCGCGCGAGCTCGGCGGCACCGGGCTGGGGCTGGCCATCGTCAAGCATGTCGTGGCGCGTCATCGCGGCAGCCTGACCATCGACAGCGAACTGGACCGGGGCAGCAGCTTTACGGTCTATTTGCGCCCGGCGGCGGAGCAGGAGAATTCGACATGACGATGAGAACCATCGCCGACGGGCCAACCGTCGCGCGGGCCATTGGCCCGGCGCTGCTGCTGGCCGCGCTGATCGGTCTCGCCGCCTGCGGCGGCCGTCCGCTGGCCGAGAACGAGGTTGAAGAATCCGGCGAGATCCCGCCCGGCCCGGGCCTGGTCAGCGGCGAGGACGGCGCGCTCATCTACTCCACCGACTGACGCGCTGCGGCCCGGATGTCCTGCCTGGACGGGGTCCGTTAATACATGCTGCCGGCATGCCATGGTTGCGTCACGAAACCGCCACCGTCCGGACTGCAAACCGTTACGAAGCGAATTTAAAATCTCCCCACCTGCGAGCACCGCGATCGTACCGGGGTGTCGCACAGGAAATGGACGGAGGGATAATTTGCGCAACTTTGCGGGCAATGACATTGACTTTCCGATGCAACGACAGCCAAACGCGGAGGGCATTATGGACAGCAGCAGGGTTTCGGGATGGACGCTCGTCGCGGGCGCGGCGGCACTGGCGATCGTGCTGGCCGGCGCGCCGGCGCGGGCGGGCGAGATCGACGATCTGAAGGCGCAGAACGCGTTGCTCGCCCAGCAGCTCGAGGCGGTGATCGGCGAAGTTACCCGCCTGAAGCAGCAGATGACGACGAACCAGCAGACCCTCGAGACCCTCGCCGCACAAAGCGCCGCGCCCGCTCCAGCCCAGGCTGCGGCCCAGGCTCCGGCCGCCGCGCCCGGCGTCGTCGCCTCGGGCGGGACCAACGCCAAGGTCGAGCTGTCGGGCCAGGTCAACCGCATAGTGTTGTACGGCGACGACGGCAAGGAAACGCGCTTCTTCCATGCCGACAACGACAACTCCTCGACCCGCTTCAGGATCGTCGGCGAGGCCGGGTTGGACGAGGTGACCGCGGGCGCCCAGTTCGAGTTCGAGTTCCGCTCGAACAATTCGAATTCGGATATCAAGATCGGCCAGGACAGCGAAGACAACACCGGCTCGACGCTCACGGAGCGCAAGATCGAAGTCTATTTCGACCATGCCGCATTGGGCCGCGTCTGGCTCGGTCAGGGCCAAACCGCCTCGGACGGCGCGGGCGAGGCCGACCTCTCGGGCACCCTCGTGGTCTCCAGTGTCGACGTCGAAGATTTGGCCGGCGGCCTCGAATTCCGCAATTCCGTGATCGGAGTCAGCTCGGGCATCGAGATCGGCGATTCCTTCGACAGCATGGACGGCGGCGGGCGCGCCGACCGCATCCGCTACGATACCCCCAAGTTCTACGGTGCCAAATTCTCCGCCTCCCACAGCGACGGCGACTCCTGGGATCTCGGGTTGAGCTACGGCGGGGCGTTTGGCGAGACCAAGCTCAAGGCCGGTCTGGGTTATCGCGACGCCAGCGCAACCGGCTCGAATTTCGCGCGAGTCAACGCCTCCGCCTCGATCCTGTTTCCCTTCGGCGGCAACATCAGCGTCTCCTACGCGGGCGATTCCTTCGACGACGAGCTGGCGGCGCGCGAGGATCGCAACCTTTATTTCGTCAAGCTCGGCTACCTGACAGACGATATCTCGCGGTTCGGCGCCACCGCGTTCTCGATCGACTACTACACCAGCAACGACCAGGGCGTGGCGGGCGAAGAGAGCACCGCCTACGGTCTCGCGGCGGTGCAGAAGGTTCCCAAGATCGGCACCGATTTCTATGTCGGGGTCCGCAACCACGAGCTCGAGCGCACCGGGCTCAGCCTCGAAGACATCTTCGTCGTCGCCACCGGCGCCCGGGTCAAGTTCTAGAGCGACTTCCGATCATCCGGGATCGCTCGGCGCTGGCGCGGGCCGGAAATTTTTTCGACCCGGTGGCGGGTTCCGGCCGGCTTGTCATCAAACTGTCACGCTACTGGCGTATTCCTGAACCCCTACCTTTCCAGCGTCGTTCCGGGCCCGAACGACGCCCGCACAGCGTCGGGACAGCACTCCATGAACCGATTGGTTTCTTTCGCGGCCGTGGCGGCCCTCGCCGCCGGTCTCGCGCCTGCGGGCGCTGGTGCGGCGTCGCGCGATCAGATCCGCATCGTCGGCTCGTCCACGGTGTTTCCCTTCTCGGCAGCGGCGGCCGAGGAATTCGGCCGCATGACCGGGCACAAGACCCCGGTCGTCGAGAGCACCGGTTCGGGCGGCGGACTGAAGCTGTTCTGCGCCGGCATCGCGATCGAGGATCCCGATATCGCGAATTCCTCGCGCCGCATCAAGCCAAGCGAAATCGAAAGCTGTGCGGCAAACGGCGTCACCGAGATCACCGAGGTCAAGATCGGCTTCGACGGCATCGTGCTGGCCAACAGCAAAGCCACACCTCAGCTCTCGTTCAGCCTCGCCCAAATCTTTCTGGCCCTGGCCAAACAGGTGCCCGACGGCGCCGGAGGACTGATCGACAACCCGTATGAGCGCTGGAGCGAGATCGACCCCGCCCTGCCCGACGCGGCCATCGAGGTGCTGGGTCCTCCGCCCACCTCGGGCACCCGCGACGCCTTCGTCGAACTGGCCATGGAAGGCGGCTGCATGGGCTTTCCCGAGATCGCCGCGCTCAAGGCCACCGACAAGAATGCCTACAAGGCGGTCTGCCATTCGATTCGCGAGGACGGCGCTTTCGTCGAGGCGGGCGAGAACGACAACCTGATCGTCCAGAAGCTCGAAACCAACGCCAACGCGCTGGGCGTTTTCGGGTTCTCCTTCCTCGACCAGAACCTCGACCGCATGCAGGGCAGCCTGATCGATGGGGTCGCGCCCGAATTCGAGACCGTCGCCGACGGCAGCTATCCGATCTCGCGCTCGATGTATTTCTACGTCAAGAACGCCCATCTCGGCGCCGTGCCGGGGATCGAGGAGTTCGTCCGGGTCTTTACCGAAGAATCCGTGTGGGGCGAGGACGGCCTGTTGATGGAGCTGGGTCTGATCCCGCTCCCCGACGACGAGCGCGCCGCCATGCGCGAGAGCGCGCGGGCGTTTCGGCCGCTCGAATAGAGCGCGGGGCCGAGCGAACCCGGGAGGACGAGTCACGAAACCGTCACCGACCCGACCAAACGGCCACACGCCATGAGCGCCGCCCTGCTGATCGGCTTTCTGGCGCTCCTGTGCACAGGCGGCTACTGGCTCGGCCGGCGGCGCGCTCGCGCCGTCGTGCGAAACGCAGGCCAACCGCTTCACTCGCTGCCCGGCTATTACGGCTACTACGTCGCGCTCTGGTGCGGCCTGCCCGCGCTGCTCACGCTGATCGTCTGGGTCGCGCTCCAGGACAGCGTTCTCGAAAACCTCGTGATCGCCGCCTTGCCCGGCACCATGGCGGACCAGTCCCCCGAACTGCTCGGCCTGTTCATGAACGATGTCCGCAACATCGCGCAAGGCATCGTCGCGGGCGAGATCACGCCGGAGCTCAAGGCCGCCGCCGCCCATTACGAGCGCCTGCAATCGCTGGCCCACTGGAGCCTCGTCGGGGTCGGGCTTGCTCTCGGGATCGCCGGGTTCGTCTTCGCCTTCCATCGTATCGCGCCGGCGTTCCGGGCGCGGGTGTCGGTCGAACGGACCGTGCGCATCCTGCTCGTCATCGCGTCGACCGCGTCGATTTTCACCACCATCGGCATTGTGCTCTCGGTGCTCTTCGAATCGATCCGCTTCTTTTCCATCGTTCCGGTTCATGAATTCCTGTTCGGACTGCAATGGAGCCCGCAGACCGCGCTGCGCGAGGATCAGGTCGGCAGCTCCGGGGCGTTCGGCGCCGTTCCACTGTTCACCGGCACGCTGCTGATCACCGCCATCGCCATGGCCGTGGCCGTGCCGATCGGGTTGTTTTCGGCCATTTACATGGCGGAATACGCTCGCCCCTGGGTGCGCGACATCGTCAAGCCCGCGCTCGAAATCCTGGCCGGCATCCCGACCGTGGTCTATGGCTTCTTCGCCGCGCTCACCGTAGCGCCCGCGCTCCGCGAGGCGGGCGTCACCCTCGGCCTGGACGTCGCCTCCGAGAGCGCGCTCGCCGCCGGTGCGGTGATGGGGATCATGATCATTCCCTTCATCTCGTCGCTGTCCGACGACATCATCGTCGCCGTGCCCCGGGGCCTGCGCGACAGCTCCCTCGCCCTGGGCGCAACCAAGTCGGAAACCGTCGTTCGGGTCGTGCTTCCGGCCGCCCTTCCGGGCATCGTCGCCGCCTGCCTGCTGGCGATTTCGCGGGCAATCGGCGAAACCATGATCGTGGTCATGGCCGCGGGCCTGGCGGCCAACCTGACCGCCAACCCCCTCGAGGCCGTGACCACCGTCACCGTCCAGATCGTAACCTTGCTGGTCGGCGACCAGGAGTTCGACAGCGCCAAGACCCTCGCAGCGTTTGCCCTCGGGCTGGCGCTCTTCCTGATTACCCTGGGGCTGAACGTCGTCGCGCTCTATGTCGTGCGCAAATATCGGGACCGCTATGACTGATCGACCCCCTGCGCCTGAAATCTGGCAGAGATCGGCCGGCGCCGCGCGACGCAATCGCCGGCGGCATCGCGCCGAGCGGCGGTTCCGCGTCTACGGCCTCACAGCGGTGGTCCTCGCCCTGGCGGTGCTGGGCGTCCTGCTCGGCAGCATTACCGTAAAAGGGCACTCGGCCTTCGTGCTCACTCATGTCGGGCTCGAGGTGTACTACGACCCGGAAATCCTCGACCCCACCGGCACGGGCGATCCCGAGGTCGTCGGCAACGCCAATTTCGGCAAGCTGATCAAGCAGAGTCTGGTCGGCGTCTTCCCCGAGGTGACCAAGCGCAACGACAAGCGCGATCTCGCCAGGCTGGTCAGCCGGGCGGCGCGCTTCGAATTGCGCGATCGCGTGCTCGACCATCCGTCCCTGATCGGCACTCGCCAGACCGTGTGGCTGGCGGCCTCGGGCGATCTGGATATGTTCGTAAAAGGCCAGATCCCCCGCGACGTGCCGGAATCCGACCGTCGCCTCAGCGGCCGGCAAATCGGCTGGATCGACGCGCTCGAGGCGGCGGGCGCCATCGAAACCCGGTTCAACACCGGCTTCTTCAGCAACGGCGATTCACGCGATCCCGAAATGGCCGGTATCTGGGGCGCCGTGGTCGGCTCGTTCTACACCCTGCTCGTCACCCTCGTCCTCGCCTTTCCGATCGGTGTGACGACCGCCATCTATCTCGAGGAATTCGCACCCAAGAACCGCTGGACCGACCTTATCGAGGTCAACATCAACAATCTGGCCGCGGTGCCCTCGATCATTTTCGGCCTGCTCGGCCTGGCCATCTTCCTCCAACTCTTTCACCTGCCCCGCTCGGCTCCCATCGTCGGCGGCCTGACCCTGATGATCATGACCCTGCCGACGATCATCATCGCCACCCGGGCAGCAATCCAGGCGGTTCCGCCCTCGATTCGCGAAGCGGCTCACGGCCTCGGTGCCTCGCCGCTCCAGGTTGTGCTCCACCACGTCCTGCCGTTGGCCATGCCCGGCATCCTGACCGGCACCATTATCGGCATGGCCCGGGCACTGGGCGAGACCGCGCCGTTGCTGATGATCGGCATGGTCGCGTTCATCGTCGACGTTCCAGGCGGGCCGTTCGATCCCTCGACGGTGATGCCGGTCCAGATCTTCCTGTGGGCCGACCGTCCCGAACGGGCTTTCCTCGAAAAGACGTCCGCGGCCATCCTTGTGCTGCTCGTTTTTCTCATCGTGATGAACGCCCTTGCGGTCTATTTGAGAAAGCGGTTTGAAAACAGATGGTAGAAATATCGTGCCCAGAGGGAGATAAACGGTGACGGACCTTGTCCAGCCGCCTGTGCGACCGACAGCCGCAGCCGGGAAGACGACGATGACCGAGAAGACAACCGGCGTTTCGCCCACGCCCGAGCCCGGCCCCGACGCGCCGGAGCGCGGGGACGCGAAGATGTCGACGCGCGGCGTCGATGTCTTTTACAACGAGGCCCAGGCGCTGTTCGGCGTCGACCTCGATATTCCCTCGAACCGGGTGACGGCGCTGATCGGCCCCTCGGGGTGTGGCAAATCGACCTATCTGCGCTGTCTCAACAGGATGAACGACACCATCGAGGGCTGCCGTGTCGCCGGCTCGGTCGCGTTGGACGGCGAGGATATCTACGCCCCGGCGGTCGACGTGGTGCAGTTGCGCGCCCGGATCGGCATGGTGTTCCAGAAGCCCAATCCGTTTCCCAAGTCGATTTTCGACAATGTCGCCTACGGGCCGCGGATTCACGGCCTCGCGGCGAGCAAGAGCGAACTCGACGAAATTGTCGAGATCAGCCTGAAGCGGGCCGGATTGCTCGATGAGGTCGCGGACAGGATGGGTGAACCCGGCACCAGCCTGTCCGGGGGCCAGCAACAGCGCCTGTGCATCGCCCGGGCAATCGCCGTCAGTCCCGAGGTGATTTTGATGGACGAGCCCTGCTCGGCGCTCGACCCCATCGCCACTGCGCGGGTCGAGGAGCTGATCGACGAGCTGCGGACCCGCTTCACCATCGTGATCGTCACCCACAATATGCAGCAGGCCGCCCGCGTTTCGCAGAAAACTGCCTTTTTCCATCTCGGCGACCTGATCGAATACGGCGACACCGAGCTGATATTCACCAGCCCGAATGAAGAAAAGACCCAGGATTACATCACCGGCCGATTCGGCTAGGCCGTTTTAGAGGCCCGCAGGGGATTTCGCCATGGCACATGAACATACGGTCAAGAAATACGACGACGAGCTCGACGCGCTGTCGAACACCATCGTGCGCATGGGAGGCGCGGTCGAGGCCCAGCTTGCCAACGCTATTCAGGCCCTGGTGCGCCGCGATACCCAGCTCGCGATCCAGACCGTCGAGGAGGACGATCGGGTCGACGAACTCGAAGACGAGATCGACCAGCGCGGCATGCGCCTTCTCGCGCTGCGTCAGCCCATGGCCATCGACCTACGCACCGCCACCGCCGCACTCAAGATATCCAGCGATATCGAGCGGATCGGCGATTACGCGGCCAATATTGCCAAGCGCGCCATCGCCATGAACCAGATGTCGCCGGTCCGTCCCGTCTACACCATCACGCCGCGGATGGCCGAATACGCCCAGGGCATGATCAAGGATGTGCTCGACGCCTATATCGAGCGCGATGTGGACAAGGCGATTGCCGTCTGGCGTGCCGACGAGGAGCTCGATGAGATCTACAACAGCCTGTTTCGCGAGCTGCTCACCTACATGATGGAAGACCCGCGCCACATTACGCCCTGCACGCACCTGCTGTTCGTGGCCAAGAACATCGAGCGGATCGGCGACCACGTCACCAATATTGCCGAGATGATCAATTTTCTGGTCAACGGAACCCGCACCTTGGGCGACCGGACCAAGGCGGACACCACCGCGATCTTCCCGGCCGAACCGGTGCCGACACCGGACGGGGATCCGTCGTGAACCCGACGCCCTATATTCTCATCGTCGAGGACGAGGCGGCCCTCGTCACCCTGTTGCGCTACAATCTTGAGCGGGCCGGCTTCGAGGTTGGCGAGTCACTCGACGGTGACGAATCCCTGACGATCATCACCGAGCGCATCCCCGATCTGGTTTTGCTCGACTGGATGTTGCCCGGCATTTCCGGCATCGAAATCTGTCGTCAGCTGCGTCGCAATCCCGCGACCCGCAATTTACCGATCATCATGTTGACGGCACGCAGCGAAGAGGCCGACCGGGTACGCGGGCTCGAATGCGGCGCCGACGATTACGTCGCCAAGCCGTTCTCGCCGGTCGAGCTGATCGCCCGAATCAACGCCGTGCTTCGGCGCATCCGCCCCGCCCTCGTCGAGGAGACCCTCTCCGCGGGCGAGGTGCGGATGGACCTCTCCCGCCACCGGGTGACGCGCAACGATCGAGAGGTTCATCTCGGCCCGACCGAGTTCCGGCTGCTGCGCCATTTCCTCGAACATCCCGACCGGGTGTTCTCGCGTGAGCAGCTTCTCGACGCGGTCTGGGGCGCCGATATTTTCGTCGATCCGCGCACCGTCGACGTCTCGATCCGGCGCCTGCGCAAGGCGCTCAACGACGCCGGAGAATCGGACCTCGTCCGCACCGTCCGCGCCGCCGGATACGCCTTCGAATCCGGTGCCGGCGCCTACGCGTCGTAGCCCGGCCGCGGGGCTCATAACGACACCCCGCCGCCCCGTCCCGGGCGCCGATATACAGCTCTCGCAAGCGGGCGATTCGGGTCGCAAACAGACCCGCCTGTAGCCACCCGAGCCGGGTCTTGGGCAAAACGACCGGGATCTCCTTTGTCAGACAAAATCCCGCTGTATGACAGATTTTGTCGTACAGGGCATACAAATCGAGCCTCACTGGTGACTCTGTCATACATAGATTTTATAAATGTTTACAATTAGTTGTATCGGTACCCTTGGAGCGTGTCCGACAGGGCTTAATAATCTGAGCGTTTTAGTGTTAATATTGGACCGAATTTCAAGGCTGCGTATGAGAGGCATTACGGTGCCATTTCGCGGCTGTTTGACGGGAGTATTACAGGTAAGAGAGCGGCAAGAGCCGAGCCGCGTGAGAGGACCGATCGCCGCTGATGCGGCCCACCTCCCGCGCTGAAAAAAATCCGGTCGCCTCGCCGCCCAATTGGTAGGTCGGACAGATGTCGGACAAAAATAAATCACCCTCGCCCTGATCGATCCGGGGCGTTTCTTTGGAGGCCCGGGCGAAGGCCGCGAAGGCGGCCCAGCGGCGGCGCATGACGATCGGCGAGTGGGTCGACAGTGCGCTCATCGCAGCCGCCAACGAGGAGCTGATCGCGGGCCACGGTCAGCAGACCCGTCCCGCATCCGAGGCGCCTGCCGCACCGGCGCCGTCGGACTCCGACGACATCATCCAGTTGCGCACCACGGCGTCGGCTGCACCGATGCCCGAGAGCGCGACCGCGATGATCGATCCGGACGCCGGCGCACCGGCCGACCAGGGACTGATGGAAGACATCAGCACCAAGGTCGCCGAAATCGACAAGCGCAGCCAGACCCTGGTCGACCTTGCCCGCGACTTCGAATCGCGCGACCGGCGCGAGCGCAGCATGCTGCTCATCATGCACAACCTCGCCGAACGCTCGAAGGCGAACGAGAACAAGATGACCAGCGCGCTCGACATGCTGGCGAACGTGGTCAACCGGACGCTGCCTGCTCCGGTGGAGGGGACGGCGCCTCAAGCATCCGCACCGCCGCCTCCGCCACCACCGGCCCCCGGCGCCCAGCTGCCTTATGGCTATGCGGCCCCGCCCGGATACGGGTTGCCGCCCGGCTACGGTGCGCAACCGCCCGGCTATGGCACTCCACCCCCGACACCGACCGGCTACGGTCCGCCACCTCCGCCGCCGCCCTTCACGCCGCCTGCCGGCCAGGCGGATCCGAGCGGTGAGGCTCCCGGTTCGATGCCCGAGCCGGTGGCGGCGCCGGGAAGCGACGCCAACCTGCCGTCTGCCCAGGCGGCGGCGCAGCCCAATCTGGCACCCACCGTACCCAGCGAGGAAAAGCGCAAGGCGCGCTTCGATTTCGAGACCCTGAACAAGCGGGCCATCGAAAACGCAAAGCGTGACGACGAACCGGTCTCCGGCGTGGCCGAACCGGCCCCCGAGATCGACAGCTCAGAGAGCCCGGCCGTCGAGCCGGCACCCGCTCCGGCCCCAACCGAGACCGCCGCGCCGCCGCCACCGCCGGCGCAGGGCTCGGCCGCACCCGACGCCGTGCCCGACACCGTGATCGTGCCCCCGGCACCCATTCCAGCCTCAACCGACGTGGCCACGACGCCCCCGGCGCCCGCTCCGGTATCGTCGATCCCGGCGAGTGGTGAAGCCTCGGCTCCCACCCCTGCTCCGCCGCCTGCGCAGGCGACTGAACCACGGATCCACACGAAGCCGGGCATCGAACCTCTGGTCCGGCACTCCCACAGGCCGGAGCCCGACAACAAACACCGTCTCGTAAGCCTGTTCTCAAGCCTGTTTGGCCGCGAAGGCGAAGCCGCGGCTCCCGCCCCCGCTCCGCCGCCTGCGCAGGCGACTGAACCCCGGACCCACACGAAGCCGGGCGTCAAACCTCTGGTCCGGCACTCCCACAGGCCGGTGCCCGACAACAAACGCCGACGCGGAAATCTGTTCTCACGCCTGTTCGGACACGAGGACGAAGCGGCGGGCGACGAGTTCTAGAGATAGTCGGGTGATCCGGGCCGCGGTCCGGATCGCCGAACGGCAAAGGAAAAAGGCGGCACCCGATGGGCGCCGCCTTTTTTGTTGTGCCGCGCGGGATAATCGGCCCCGAACGGGCGTGGGCTCAGCCCCAGACCGATTCCGGCGGATGGTATTCGTACCCCAGGTCCCGGGCGACCGCTTCGTAGGTAACTTTGCCCTCAAAGACGTTGAGCCCGTTCTTGAGGTGGGCATCGTCCATCATCGCCTGGTGGTAACCCTTGTCGGCAAGGGCTACGGCATGGCGGAGGGTCGCGTTGTTGAGCGCCATGGTCGAGGTTCGCGCCACGCCGCCGGGCATGTTCGCCACGCAATAATGGATCACATCGTCGACCACGTAGGTCGGGTCCGCGTGGGTCGTGGCCTTGCTGGTCTCGAAGCAGCCGCCCTGGTCGATTGCGACATCGACCAGCACCGAGCCCCGCTGCATCTGCGAAATCATGCTCCGGGTTACCAGTTTGGGCGCCGCGGCGCCGGGAATCAGCACCGCGCCGACCACGAGATCGGCTGCCAGCACGTATTCGTCGAGCGCCGCGCCCGTGGAATAGATGGTGTTGAGCTCGCCGCCGTAGCGGAAATCGAGCTCCTCGAGCCGCGTCTGGTTATTGTCGAGCACTGTGACCCGCGCACCCATGCCGATACACATCTGCAACGCGTTGGTGCCCACGACACCACCGCCGATGACGACGACGTTGGCGGGCGCCACACCGGGCACGCCGCCCATCAGCACACCGCGGCCGCCTTGCGCCTTCTCAAGGCAGTGACCGCCGACATGGGCCGCCATGCGCCCGGCAACCTCGCTCATGGGTGCGAGCAACGGCAGGCGGCCGTGATCGTCGGTCACGGTTTCGTAGGCGATGGCGATGCAGCCGGAATCGACCAGATCCTTGGTCTGCTCGGGATCGGGGGCGAGATGCAGGTAGGTATAGAGCACCTGGCCCTCGCGCAGCATCTTGCGCTCGTTGGGCTGGGGTTCCTTGACCTTGATCACCATCTCGGCCTTGCCGAATATTTCTTCCGCCGCGTCCACGATACGGGCCCCGTCGGCGGCATACTGCTCGTCGTCGAAACCGATCTCGTGGCCCGCGTTGGTCTCGATCATGACCTCATGGCCGCGCCGGACGAGCTCGCCCGCATTCGCCGGGGTCACTCCGACCCGGTACTCATGCACTTTGATTTCCTTGGGAACGCCGATAAGCATCCGCACATCTCCCTCAACATTGTATTGTGGCTTGTTATTCTGAACCGCCCGTGTCCCCGGCCCGGACAATCATGACTTTCCGCCCGGAATTCAACGCAGCCGGGGCTCAAAGTCAATCGGAATCCTTGGCTGTCGCGCCCGAGGCGGACGACGCAGCCGGCCCCGCGAAGCCCGCGCTCTCGCGATAGGCGCGCGCGAGCCAGAGCAGCACCAAAAGACCGGGCAGGGCAAGAGCCGTGGTGACGGCGAAAAACATCATCCAGTCGAGGCTTTCCGCCATCCAGCCGCCGGACGACGAGAGCAGGGTTCGGCCCGTGGCGGCAAACGACGAAAACAGCGCGTACTGGGTCGCCGTAAAGGCGACGTTGCACAGACTCGAGAGATAGGCCACGAATGCCGCCGAACCCATGCCGCCGGAGAAGTTCTCGATGCCGATGGTGACCATGAGCAACCCGATGTCGTGGCCGACGCTGGCCTGGACCGCAAACATCAGGTTGGAGACCATCTGCAGGATGCCGCAGGCGAGCAGGCCGCGAAACAGGCCGTAGCGCGCGCAGATCACCCCGCCAGCGGCGACGCCCGAGAGCGTCGCGATCAGGCCGAAGATCTTGGAAACGCTGGCGATCTCGGTGAGCGAGAAGCCCATGTCGATATAGAAGGGGTTGGCCATCACCCCGGCCACCGCGTCGCCGAACTTATAAAGCAGGATGAAGAGCAGGATGGTGACCCAGCCCTGGCGCCGCGCAAAGTCGGCAAATGGCTCGATCACATGGGCGCGCAGCCACGCCAAGAGCCGGTCACCGACGGGAGCCTCCGCGCCAGCCGGGTCGAGGGCCGGTTCGGGATGCGCCGGTTCCGGGCTCGCAAGGATGGTCGCAACGCCGACGCTGACCAGCGCGGCCATCACGGCGAAGGCGGCGAACCAACCCAGATAGTCGGCGATGAACAGTGCGCCCGCCCCGGCCGCCAGCATGCCCAGGCGATAGCCCAGCTGGATCGCGGCCGCACCCGCGCCCTGCTCGCGGGTCTTGAGGATTTCGACCCGGTAGGCATCGACCACGATGTCCTGGCTGGCCGAAAAGAAGGCGATGAGCAACGCGGCAATCGCCGTGAGCGTGATGTTTTCCGCAGGATCGGTAAAACCCAGGAACAGCATGGACCCCACCAGCCCGGCCTGAGTCGCCAGCGCCCAGCCGCGCCGCTGACCCAGCCGGCGGGTCAGCCAGGGCAGGCTGAGGCCGTCCATCGCCGGCGACCAGACGAACTTCAGGGAATAGGGCAGGCCGACCAGGGCGAACAGCCCGATCGCCTTGAGACTCAGGCCCTGCGTCGCCAGCCAGGCCGAGAGCGTCGACAGCGTGAGCAGCAGGGGCAGGCCGCTCGAAAACCCCAGCAGCAGGATGCGCAGCATCCGCGGGTCCTTGTAGACAGCCAAGGCGGTGAGCCAGCGCTCCATCGGCGGCAATCCCCGGGGGTTCGGTGCGGTCAAGCGGGCGCGCCGATGATACGGGGGCTCGGGCAGTGGCGCTAGAAGCGATCGCGGCCGTGGGGTGCGTCGAGATCGAGGGCGGAGCCCTTGGGCACGATGCCCGTCGGGTTGATCACCCGGTGGCTGGCGTAATAGTGCCGCTTGATATGCTCGAGACTGCACGTCGCCGCCACGTCCGGCCATTGAGTGAGCTCGCGCAGATAGCCCGAGAGGTTGGGGTAGTCGGCGATACGCCGGCGGTTGCACTTGAAGTGGCCGACATAGACCGGATCGAAGCGGAACAGCGTGGTGAACAGCCGCCAGTCGGCCTCGGTGATCCGCGCCCCGCACAGATAGCGCTGACCGGCCAGGCGCTCGTCGAGCCAGTCGAGGGTCTCGAACAGGGCGTCGAAGGCCTCTTCGTAAGGGCCTTGCGCGGTGGCGAAGCCGGCCTTGTAGACGCCGTTGTTGACGCAGTGATAGACCCGCTCGTTGAGCGCGTCGATCTCGACCCGCAACGCCTCGGGATAAAGATCGAGATCAGCGGTGCCGGAAAGAGCGTCGAACGCGCTGTTGAACATGCGGATGATTTCGGCCGATTCGTTATTCACGATGGGGGCCTGGCGCTTGTCCCACAGCACCGGCACCGAAACCCGACCGGTGTAGTCGGGCTTGGCCAGCCGGTAGACTTCGCTTAGGCGGCTCGTCCCGTTGACGCTGTCGGGGAGATTTCCCGGCCCGGCGCGAAACGCCCAGCCGTCCTCGCCCATCAAGGGATCGACCACCGAAACCGAGACGGCCTCCTCGAGCCCTTTAAGCGCGCGCATGATCAGCGTGCGGTGGGCCCAGGGGCAGGCGAGCGAGACGTAGAGGTGATAGCGTCCGGCCTCAGGCGCAAAGCCTGACGAGCCGTCGGCGGTGATCGCATCGCGAAACGGCGCCTCGGTTCGGACGTAACGACCGTCCTCTGTGGTCAGGCTGTCCTCGGTGTGCCAGTCGCCGTCCACCATCAGGCCCATGGTTTCGTCCCTTCCCGTCGTTCAGGTCGCGTTCGCGCCGGCGAGGTCGAAGAGCAGCACTTCCGCCGGCTCAAGCGCCTCGAGCGCAAGGCGCGCCGGCCCGCCGTCCGCCTCGGGCTCCAGCGCCAGCCCGTCGCCCTCGCCCAGGGTTTCGCCGTTTGCAGCCAACCGACCGGTTGCGACCTGCAACCAGGCCCGCCGGGCCGGTGCGACCTGGTGCTCGATAGGTCCGCCCGCCGCCAGCCGCGCCGCATACAGGTTCACGTCCTGATGCAGGCTGAGCGCGCCGTTGACAGGCGTGCGCGCGGCAATCAGGGCAAAACGGCCATCGAGCCTGGCGGGATCGATGCGGTGCTGCTCGTAGCCCGGCGCGAGGCCCGCGGCGTCCGGGCGAATCCAGATCTGAAGAAACCGCAGCGGCTGATCGGGCGAGGGGTTGAACTCGCTGTGCTGGATGCCCGTGCCCGCGGTCATGCGCTGAACCTCGCCCGCGCCGATCACCGAGCGGGTGCCGAGCGTGTCGCGGTGCTCGACGGTGCCGTCGAGGACATAGGTGAGGATCTCCATATCGCGGTGGCCGTGGGTTTCGAAGCCCGCGCCCGGCGCCACCCGGTCGTCGTTGATGACCGGCAGCTCGCCGAAACCCGCATGCGCGGGATCGTCATAGCGGTTGAAGGAAAAGCTGTGGCGGCTGTCGAGCCAGTCCATCTTTGTCGCGCCGCGCTCGGCGGCGGGCCGGATCGTCATCATCACGGGCCTCACTACTATCCACTATAAAAAAGGGCTCCCAAGGTAGATGGTCCGGCTTTGTCGCATAACAATCCCGGAAATCAGCCGTTCGGCTTCGCAGGGCTGCAGGAGAAACTTGATTCACAAATAAGGTATATTTATTCCTAGTATTATAACAAATTTACATATAATATCCAGCAACCATCGGGCCACAAGCGGGAGGCGACCATGCCCTACATCCATTGCGAAATCCGCCGCGGACGCGGTCCGGAGCAGCTCAGCGCGTTCATGCGCGCGCTCGCCGACGCGGTTGAGGAGACGACAGGGATCCCGTCGAAATACGTCGTCGTGCAGATCAGCGAATCGCCGGGCTTTAATTTCCTCGAATTCGGCGAGCACGACGTGGATTACGGCCCCGACGAGGAGGGTGCCGCCGACCTCGCGGCCGAAGCCCAACTCCGCCGCCTCGGCGTGCTCCCCGACGCCGACTCGTCGGACGAGATCTAAGGAGAGAAGATCATGCCCTACATCCAATGCGAATTTCAGGCAGGGCTCAGCGAGGCCCAGAAACACAACCTAGTAACGCGCATCGTCGAGGTGGTGCACGAGCATCTGGGCTCGCCGCGGCCTTTCGTTAGCGCCGTGATCCGGGAATGGCCCGCGGCCAACATGGTCGAGGCCGGCGAGATCGGGCGCGTCTTCGAGCCCAAGCCGCCCGAGGTTTGATGGAACAGGGACAGGGGAGAACGCAGCCATGCTGGCGCTTTACCAGGGCGAGCCCGCGTTTGCCGACAAGGCGGCGAACCTTGCGACCGTCGAGCGCATATCCCGCGCGGCGCGCCTTGCGGGTGCGCGGCTCGTGGTGTTTCCCGAGCTGTTTCTCACGGGCTACAATATCGTCACACAGGCCCACAACCTGGCCGAGCCCGTCGACGGCCCCATGATCGAGCGGGTCCGCGCCATTGCGAGGGAGGAGGGCATCGCCATAGCGGCGGGCTATCCCGAACGCGACGGCGAGACGCTCTACAACTCGGCAGCGCTGATCGACGAGACGGGCGAAATTGCCGCCCACTACCGCAAGATCCACCTGTTCGGCGACCGTGAGCCCCAGGCCTTTGCCGTCGGGCGCGGCGTGCCGGTGGTGGAGCTCGGGCCGTGGAAGGTCGGCCTCGTGATCTGCTACGATATCGAGCTGCCCGAGACCGCGCGGGCGCTGGCGCGCGCCGTGGCAAACGTGATCGTGGTGCCGACCGCGAACATGATGCCCTATACGGAGGTGCCCACCACGCTGGTGCGTGCCCGCGCGCTGGAAAACGGCGTCTGCGTGGGCTACGCGAACCTGAGCGGCGCCGAGGGCGACCTGACCTACACGGGCGGCAGCGTCATCGTGGGGCCCGACGGCCTCGATCTCGCGCGCGCGGGCTTCAAGCACGAGGCGCTGCTGGTCGCCGACGTTTCAGCTGCGCTCGCCGACCCGGACACCCTGCCCTTCCGCAGCACCCAGGAAGACGATCTGCTGGAAGACCGGCTCAAGGGCTAGACGCCGCGCTTCAGGCGGCGCTGCTTTCGGGCGCTGCTTTCGGGCGCTGCGTGGAGCGCGGCGCTAAGCGCGGTCTCGAAACACTCGATGGCGGCACGCAGCGATTCGCCCGCCCGATCGGCCAGGAGCCAGACCCCAACAGCGAGATCGGCGCCTTCAAGGGTGACGGGCTTGAGCCGGTGGCGCTCGGGGCTGGCTGCGAGCGCCCGGCGCGAAGCCAGGCCCAGCCCGGCACCCCGCGCAACGAGGGAAAGCTGGACCCCGACATCGAACGCCTCGGCATTGACCGTGAAGGGTGCATCGAGCGCGCCGAGCGCGCGCTCGAGCGTGGCGCGGTGGCCGCAGCCCTCGGCGTTGAGCACCCAGCCGGCCTCGCCGACCCCGCGGCCCGGCGGGCCCGGTTCAACCGCCCAGGATTCGGGTGCGACGACGGTCAGGGGATCGCGCCCCAGCAGGTGGGCATTGAACGCCTCGGGCGGGGTGCGGCCGTAAGGCAGCAGGACGACCACGACGTCGAACCGGCCGCTCGAAGCCTGGTCGAGCAGCGGCAGGGACGAGCCGGTCGAAATCCGGACCGTGAGCTTGGGAAAGCGCGCGCGCAGTTCGTCGAGGGGCGCGCCCAGCGCGATGTCTTCGATGCCGTGGGCGACGGCGAGATGAAGCTCGCCCGTGGGCGCGGCCGCGTCGCGGCTGAGCGCCGCGACGTCGGCAGCGGATTTGAGCAGGCGGCGGCAGGCGGGGAGGATGCGCGTGCCTGCCTCGCTTAAAGTGGGCGGCTTGGTCCGCCGGTCGAGGAGATCGGCGTCGAGCGCGCGCTCGAGCCGCTGGATCTGGCGGGTCACGGCGGGCTGGGTGATGCCGAGCGCGGCGGCCGCGCCCTGGATCGAGCCTTCTCCGGCCACCGCAACGAAGGTTCTGACGTCGTCGAGCTTCATAAAATTCTCAGGACCAGACGAAATTATTATACCATATCGGTATAGAATATCATGAAAATAGCCATGATTCTTGATGGCTTTGTCACGGCGGCAACGGGCCCCTGGGATTAGTCGAGGGGGAACAGGATGACAGCGCCCGATTATTCTCTTCGGACTGCGGTGCGCGCCGACGAATCGGCGGTCAACGGGCTGCTCGATGCCTGTTATCCGGTGCTCATGCGCGAGGCGTACGACGCGGACACGCTCGCGCGCGCACTGCCACGCATGGTGCGCGTCCCGCCCGCGCTGCTCGATTCAGGGACGTTTTATCTCGCGGCGACGGACGAAGACGCAATCGTGGGCTGCGGCGGCTGGACCCTGGAGCCGCCGGGCGGCGGCCAGATCAAGCGCGAGGTCGGCCATATTCGCCAGTTCGCGACCCATCCCGAGCGGACGGGCAAGGGCGTGGGCCGCGCGATCTTTGCGGCCTGCGAGCGCGACGCGCTAAGGCGCGACCTGCGGCGCTTCGAGGTCTTTGCGAGCCTGAATTCGCAAGGCTTCTACGGCGCGCTGGGCTTTGCGCGCAAACGCCGGATTGCGGTGCGTCTCGGCGAGCGCGTGTTCCTGCCCGCTTTGCTGATGCGAAAGGCGCTCGCCTGACGGCTTAGCCGTTTTGCTTTACCTCCTGACGCGGGCGTCATTATAGCGTGGCGATATAGTCCTCTTTTAGCCAGAAGCGGTCTAATGGTGGCTCAGCAATCGAGCCACGAATTCTCCCCAGCCTTTTGGGCGTCATTGTCCGGGCTGGCGGTCAGGCGAGCGGCGTTCGGGCAACGCCATTGGCGTCAAACGAGAATATCTTCTATGATTTATGAAGAGATGGCGATGGCCGCTCCCTCTCGTTCACGGCCTTTTTCTCGCCTGTGGGCAGCCGTTATGGAGATTACTCAGTCTCAGCTCGATCAGTTTGACGAGGATGGCTTCCTTGTCGTCGAGGAATTCATAGATCCCAACCTCGCACGCCGGGCCGGCGAGCGATTCGAACGGCTCTTCGACGACAACTTCGAGACCGGCGTGGCCCCCGACATCTATAACTGGGAAGACGGACCCGATGCGCAGCCCTTGAATCGCCATCTGAGCAACAGCTGGAAATGCGATTACACGATGGCGAGCGTCGTCTTGCGGCAAGAAACGGGCCGCTGGTGTGCCCGCCTCGCCGGCTGGTCGGGCGCCAGGCTCAACCAGAGCGATCTCATCTGGAAGCTTCCAGGCTCCCGCTCCGTGGCGCTCCATCAGGATAACAGCTTCAACCCCTGGATCACGCCCGACGAGCTCGTCGTCTGCTGGGTCGCGCTGACCCCGAGTTCGGCGAAGACCGGTACCATCGAATATGTTACCGGCTCCCATAAGTGGGGTGCGTTTCCCGTCGGCACACCGCTGCTTTACGACTCGGAAGACTATCAGCGAGACATGCGGGCCGCGGCGGCGTCCGTGGGCGCGGAGCCGGAGATTGTATCGATCGAGGTTCCGGCGGGCGGCGCGGCCTTCCACCACGGGTTAATCTGGCACGGCTCGGGCGACCATCCCAACGCCACCCTGGAACGTCGAACCGTCACCTCGGCTTGCTGCGCTGCCCACGCCCGCTTCAGCCCGGACCATGTCAAGGAGCGTCTGGGGGGCGTCTTCTCGCGCTACAAGCATCTTTGCGACGATGAGATGGACGAGAATTTCTTTCCCATTCTCTGGACCGAGGATGGTCGCCGCACGCCCTTCCTCGACGCTTACATCAATCAGGGCTCTGCCCTTAACGGCTGAGTGATCGGGTCGCGTTCCAGATGGTCCCGACGGCCCGCCCCATCCCGTCGCCGTCTCGAACGAACGCCCTACTGGGCCGTATAGCCTCCGTCGATGACCAGCTGGGAGCCCGTGACGAACGACGATTCGTC
This sequence comes from Alphaproteobacteria bacterium, assembly GCA_965249645.1. Lineage (GTDB taxonomy): Bacteria > Pseudomonadota > Alphaproteobacteria > UBA828 > JAPUJA01 > CAVOEB01. The sequence continues at coordinate 255,481 of CBDFML010000011.1, read as the reverse complement.
CGACGCGAGGTAGAGCACGGCGTAGGCGACCTCCTCGGGCCGGCCGACGCGTCCGATGGGATGGAGTTCCGCGATCCGGGCGACTTCCTCCTCGAGATCGCCCAGCTCCGCCAGGTAGTCCTCGACCCATTGGGTCCGGATGAAGCCCGGAAGAACCGCGTTCACGCGGATATTGTCGGATGCGCCATGGAGCGCCGCCGAACGGGTGAAGTTGGTGACGCCGCCCTTGGTGGCGCAGTAGGCGGCCTCCTCCGCCGCGCCGACCAGGCCGTAGATCGAGGAGGTGTTGACGATCGATCCGCCACCGTTCTTTTTCATGGCGGCCATGCCGTGCTTGGTGCCCAAGAAGACGCTGTCGAGATTGACGCGGGTCACCCATCGCCATTGCTCGAGCGTCACGTCCTCGACCGAGGCAACCACATCGTCGCCCACGTTGTTGATCAGCACGTCGAGGCGACCGTACGCGTCGAGCGTCGTCGCGATGGCGTTCTCCCACTCGGCCTCCAGGGTCACGTCGTGCGCCACGAAGATGGCGTTGCCGCCGTTCGCGCGAATCTCGTCAACCGTCTCCTCGCCTGATTCGCGGCGAATATCGGTCACCGCGAGCCGCGCGCCCTCGCGGGCGAAGAGGTCCGCTTCGGCCTTGCCGATGCCGCGGGCGCCACCCGTTACGAGCGCGACCTTGCCTTTCAGCCTTGCCATGTTCCAGATCCCATCAGCGATCCGGTTCGCGAACGAACCGCGCAGAGGACATAGTCTGCGCCCGGGGCTTGCGAATGTCGAAGCCCTCCGCAGCCGCCAATTTTATTCAAACGTCGGTTCGGATAGAATGACCCCGGTCGGTCGTTGGAGCCCGGATAATGGTGTGTGCTCTCCTGGCCCTTCGATTCGACAGCGGGGCGGCAGTCAGGCGAGAGAGAGATGGCGCGGTTCGACGAGAAACGAATTCTGGTGACGGGATCGGGCACGGGCATCGGCCAGGCCGTGGCCCGTGTTTTTTTGGACGAGGGAGCGCGCGTTGCAATAAATGACATCACACCAGACGCCGTGGAACGGTCCATCGCCGAACTGGGCGATGACGGGCTGGTTGCCGCCCCGGGCGACCTTTCGAGCGTCGCCGGTGCGCAGGCGGCCGTGACCCGAGCCCTCGACGGGCTTGGCGGCCTCGACGTGCTGATTAACAACGCCGGCATTTATCGCGAGGCTTCAATTGGCGAGACGGACGAGGCGCTCTGGGACGCGGTGATGAACGTCAATCTAAAGGGCGTTTTCTTCGCGAGCCGGGCCGCGCTGCCCGCGCTTAAAGTCAGCAAGGGCGTGATCGTCAACGTCTCGTCCGAAGCGGGCGAGATCGGTATGCCGCTGATCTCCGCATATTGCGCCTCGAAAGCGGGCGTCATGGGCCTGACCCGTGCGTTCGCAATGGAGCTCGTGCCCGACGTGCGGGTCGCCTGCGTCTGTCCCGCACCCACCGATACCCGCATCTTCGACGACACCCTCTCGAAGGCCGAAGACCCCGACGCGTATCGGCACTCGCTCGCCGCGTACACGCCCATGAAACGCATCGCACGGCCCGAGGAGGTTGCGGCCGCCATCGCCTTTCTCGCCTCGGCCGATGCCTCGCTGATAACCGGCACGGCGTTGATGGTCGAGGGTGGGGTAACCGCGGGCAGGGCAAGCTTCGCGTGAGCGCGTAATTCAGAACGCTGTCACAGCGACGGCTCAAACAGAGCGGACGTCAGGCCAAAACGCCACCTCGGCTTTCGCCGCATAAGCAGCGGCTGCAGCGCTAATGACAAAAGGCCGCATCCGCGGCCGTGACGGTCTCGCTATAGCCGAGTGAGTCCTGCCCGTCGGGTTTGACCCTCCCCGATCGGGCCTTACGCGCTTTGTTCGACGAAGGCGGCGAGTTCGGCTTCGGGCCGGGCGCCCAGGTGGCTGATGACCTCGGCCGCGCAAAGCGCGCCGAGGCGGCCCGAGCGGGCGAGGCCCAGATCGTGGGTCAGGCCGTAGAGGAAACCGGCGGCAAACAGATCGCCCGCACCCGTGGTGTCGACCACCGGACCGCCGAGAGCGGCGTCAATGACATGGATCTCGTCGCCCGAGACGATCACCGCGCCCTTTTCGCTCCGGGTCAGCGCCGCGATCTCGCAGTGGCCGCGAATTTTTTGCAGCGCGTCGTCGAAATTCCCGACCTCGTAGAGCGAGGTGATCTCGGCCTCGTTGGCGAACAGGACGTCGATATGGTGCTCGATAAGTTCGAGGAATTCGCCGCGGTAGCGCTCGACGCAGAAGGAATCCGAGAGCGTGAGCGAAACCTTGCGGCCGTTGCCGTGGGCAACGCCAAGCGCGCGGCGGAACGCCTGTTTCGCTGCCGGGGGATCCCACAGATAGCCTTCGAGATAGGTGACGGCGGCGGACGCGATGAGATCGTCGTCGACATCGTCGGAGCCAAGCTCGACGCAGGCGCCGAGATAGGTGTTCATGGTGCGCTGGGCGTCGGGAGTGACCAGGACCATGCTGCGCGCTGTCGGCGCACCGCCCTGAAGCGCCGCGCCCTCGAAGTGCACGCCCATCGCCCGGATGTCGTGGCCGAACAGCTTGCCGAATTCGTCGTCGGCAACCTTGCCGACATAGCCCGCGCGCCCGCCGAGCGCTGCGACGCCGGCGATGGTGTTGGCCGCCGAGCCGCCCGAACATTCCACCGCCGGACCCATCTGCTCGTAAATGGCGTCGATGCGCGCGGCATCGATCAGGTTCATGGAGCCCTTGGCGATCTCGAGCCGGGCCAGGAAATCGTCATCGGCGTGGGCCAGAATATCGACGATGGCGTTGCCGATGCCGACAACGTCGAGGGTGGGAGCGCTCATCGGGGGCCTCGGGGTTATTAACGGCGCGCGCGGGTGCGCGGGCACCGACTATACGCAGCGGCGCGCGCCATCTCAAGCCTTGCCGGGTCATGCGCAACGGGCCGTTGCGCATGACCCGCAAAAGCCTTAAAACCGGGCCCATCGAGCGATTCCACCGGAGCAGACCATAGCCATGATTGCCGCCCTGTTTTATGCCTTCGGCGACCTCGCGGACGCGAAGATCCGGCGCATCCTGCTGCTGGTCTTTTTGCTGTCGCTGGCCATCGCGGGCGCGCTGATCGCGGTGGTGAGCGGGGTGCTCTCGGCAATCGAGCTGGTCGATCTGGGCTGGCTCGATACGACGATCGACGCGTTAGGGGGCGTGGCCGCCGCGTTCCTGGCCTGGCTGCTGTTTCCGGCCCTTGCGCTGATTCTGGCCTACGCGTTCGCGGATTCCGTGGCGGCCAAGATCGAAGCGCGGCGCTATCCGGGCCTCGCGCCCGCGAAGGAAGAATCCTGGTGGCGCTACACCAAGGCGGGGATCCGCTTCGAGATCGTCACCCTCGCGCTCAACCTGCTGATGCTGCCGATCGTGCTGATCCCGTTCCTCAACGTGATCTACCCGGTGATCTTTTATGGCGTAAACGGCCACCTGTTCGGCCGGGAGTTTCTCGAAATCGTGGCGCCGCGACGGATTTCGTTCGAGAAAACCCGCGAGCTGAGGCGGCGAAACCGCGTCAAAATCATTGTGGGCGGGGTGCTCATCGCCTTATTGTTCACCGTGCCTGTGGTGAACCTGATAGCACCCGTGCTTGCCACTGCCTATATGGTTCACCTCTATCACGGCATGCAGGGCCGCCGCCCGGGATCGCGGGGCGCCGGCGTCGCCGAGCCCGACGGCGCATAAGCGGCGCCGGCACGCATCCAAGACGGGCACACGAAAGGATCGAAACGAATGCTGGGCCGAAAAAAGGACGAGGGCAACGCCGCAAAGCCGGCCCCGGTCGAGGCCGCCAAACCGACCGAGGCCGAGCCTCCCGCTCAGGACGACGCGGAAAAGCCGGCCTACGCGACGGAGCCCGCCTCGCCGCCGCCGGCGTCGCCCGGAATTCCGCCAGTGCCCGAGATTTCCCGCCGGCTCGCCGACATTCCGCCGATCTCGCGCCCGTCCGATAACGGTTCGGTCTCGCGGACCGAAAACAAGCGCCTCACGGTGGGCAAGGAAATCGAGATGTCGGGCGATATCACCGCCTGCGACACCCTGATCGTCGAGGGCACGATGGACGCGAACCTGCGCAACGGCCGCGAAGTCTCGATCGCCCGGGGCGGCCGCTTCATCGGCTCGGCCGAGGTCGACGAGGCCGACGTTTCGGGCAGCTTCTCCGGCCGGCTGGTCGCCCGCCAGCGCCTGATCGTGCGCGCCGGCGGCAAAGTCGACGGCGAAATCCATTACGGCAAGATCGAGGTCGAGCCGGGCGGCGAAATCACGGGAAAGCTCGTTGTCGGCGACGGCCATGGCGGGGAGATCGCGGCGCTGACCAGCGGGACCGGCGACGACGACGCCTCGTCGGGTCAGGGCTGAGTACGGCCCGCAACAGCCCGGGCGCCGGCGTAATGACGATCCTTTCGATTGACCGGTGTGTCCGACGGAGGGCCGCGACGCTCTCGCTCGCAGCGCTCGTCCTCGTGGTTGCGGGCTGCTCGGGCACGTCGAGCAAGCCCGTGCCACCCTCCGACGTGCTCGACCTTTACGCCGCCACCTATGGCGCGCTGCCCGGCACCGGGGCGGCACCCCCCGTGGCACCGAGCCCGGTGAGCGAACCGGCACCGGAAAGCACGGCCCCGGGCGATGAGGTAAGCGCGACACCCGATCCGGCCCCGCCGCTCGACGCCGCCCCGGCACCGGCGACGGACGAGAGCGCCGCGCTATCGCCGGCGGACGAGGACAGCGCACCCCCAAGCGAGGCGGACACGCCCGAAACGACAACGGCGAGCGCGGCAACCCCGGCGCCCAAGCCGCCCGAAATAGACGCCCGGCCCTCCGACTTGTTCGGGTTGGACGAGGCGGGGATCACCGCCCTGCTGGGCCCCGCCCACTACACCCGCAACGAGGCACCGGCCCGGGTGCTGCAATATGCCGGACGGGCTTGCGTGCTCGACCTGTTTCTTTACCCCGACGGGCCGGACGGGGCGATGCAGACCGTCTATTTCGAGATGCGCCCGACCGGTGATGCGCCGGTTCCCAGCGGCTGCTTTACCGGGCTCGTTCTGGCGGCGCGCGGGTATTAGGGGTCTTCGATGCGCTCAAGCGCCGCACAGGCTCGCGCCCTATCTTTGTTGGGGCGGGCCGCGGTCGCGGGCTGGCGCGGCTCAAGCGCCACGCGGGCTGACGCCCTGTCTTTGTTGGGACCGGGCGGCCCAAGCCAACCCCGGCCCTGCACTGGCCTGCGATGCCCTTGCACCTGTCCGGCCGGGCTCAGGACGCCAGGGTCTTGCCCTTGAAGGCGCACAGCTCGGCCACCACGCAGGCGGGACAATCGGGCTTGCGCGCCTTGCAGACATAACGCCCGTGCAGGATCAGCCAGTGGTGGGCGTGCTGCTTGTACTGCGCGGGCACCCGGCGCTCGAGACCCTGCTCGACGGCGAGCGGGGTCTTGCCGGGCGCGAGCCCGGTGCGATTGCCGACCCGGAAGACGTGGGTGTCGACCGCGATGGTCGGCTCGCCGAAGGCGATATTGAGCACCACGTTGGCGGTCTTGCGTCCGACGCCGGGCAGGGATTCGAGCACGGTGCGATCGGCCGGCACCGTGCTGTCATACTGCTCGACCAGGATGCGGCTGAGCGCGATGACGTTCTTGGCCTTGGTGTTGTACAGGCCGATGGTCTTGATGTGCGCCTTGAGCTTGGCCTCGCCCAGCGCCAACATCTTCCCGGGACTGTCGACGAGCGCAAAAAGCGGCCCGGTCGCCTTGTTGACGCCCGCATCCGTCGCCTGGGCCGAGAGCACGACGGCAACCAGCAGGGTGTAGGGGTTGACGTGCGCCAGCTCGCCCTTGGGCGCGGGTATCTTTTCCGCGAGGCGCGCGAAGAAGTTCTCGATGTCGGCTTTTTTCATCACCCCCCTTGATAACGCGCGCCGGCGTTTCGCGAAAGGCCCGCGCGGCGGCATTTTCGCTGGAGGGACCGGGGTCCGCGTCCTATGATCGCCGCCATGACACCGACGCAGAGCACCGGAGAGATCGCCGCGGAGACCGACCCCCCGCACTTTTGCGCCGTGCTGACGCCCAACCGCTCGCTCGGCGGGCTGGGATTTCTCCTGGTCATGGCGCTGGTCTGCGGCGTGAGCTTCGCAGCCGGGATCGCCTTTATGCTCAAAGGCGCGTGGCCGATGATGGGCTTCTTCGGGCTCGACGTGATCCTCATCTACGTCGCCTTCCGGCTCAGCTACCGCAGCGGGCGGCTCTCGGAGACCGTCGAGCTGACCGAGCGCCGCCTGACCGTATGTCAGCGCCAGCCCGGCGGGCGCGAACAGGTCTGGGAATTCGAGCCCTACTGGCTCCAGGTCCGGATCGAGGAGCCGCCCAAGCCCGACAGCCCGCTGACCCTGATCAGCCACGGCCAGCGGCTCGCCATCGCGCGGTTTCTTTCGCCGGACGAGCGGCTCGACTTCGCGAACGCGCTCCGCCGCGAGCTGGGGCACTTGCGCATCGCGCCCGGCGCGGAGATTTAAGAACCCGCTTCGTTTCGCTAGAAGCAAAGCGAAACTGCGTTCAAGCGCCACGCAGGCTTACGCCGCATAAGCGGCGGCCCGCGCTTGCGAGCTCGCAATTTTTCCGTGATCCGAGATTACAGGAATTTGCGCTAGGACACTAAAATCCGGCCGTCATCGATGCTGAGGCGGGCATTTGCGGGCAGGCGCACGAGTTCGTCGAAATCCACTTCGAGCACGGGAATCGCGCCGTAACCCATCTCGCGCCCGACCACGACGCCAAGCGCCAGGATCGCGTCGATCCGGCCCATCAGCAGCGCCGCCGGGGCACGGTGGTTGCGCAACAGCTCAAGCATCACCGCACTGGAGCTGCTCGAGCCGATGGCGAACGGCAGCGCCAGCGCCGTGCCCGCAACCTCGGCCCCGCAATCGGGATGGCGCGGATCGACGATGGCACCGCTGTGGGGATCGACCCCGCCCCAAAAGCTGATGGGAGCGGAGAGCCGGAGCAGCGCCGCCGCCGCCTGGCCGGCGACAAGAACCCGGCGCGGCGTTAGTTCCATAACGACTCGTCCCGCACGATGCGTCCGGCGACCGCCGATTCGACGCAGTCGGCCAGGCTGCCATAGACCACTTCGTAGCCGGTGTTGGCCGGGGTGTAGTGGGCAAACTTGCCCGAGCTGGTCATCACCACGCCGCCGCCCGCCGGCAGAATCGGCGTGACCACGATGCAAGTGTCGGCGACGAGGACGACCCCGGCGGCACGCATGTCCTCGTCCTGGCCCGCGCTTGCAAGCTCGGCCAAAACGCCCCGCCCGGTGCAGATATAGACCGGCTGCGTAAACCGGCGGCCCGCGCGCAGGCGCTCGAAGGCGGCGAACTCCGTGGTCGAGAAATGGGGGCTGCCGAGCGCCACGGCGTCGAGACCGTCGCCCGCGACGGTCGAGAGCGCATCGCGTGCGGCGCGGATCATGGCGGGAGTGAGCGCGATGGTGCGCTCGGGCGCAATTCCGCCCCGCGCGGTCTCGACGTCGGGCGCCTCGGGCGTCGAGCCCACGACGTGGAACAGCCCGACCGCGCCCTCGCTGGCGGCGCTCGCGCCCAGTGCCTTGAGCCGGTCTTCGGCGAGGTTGGCCGGCAAGCCGGTGATCACCGCTACGGTTTCGCCCAGCTCGGCGCCGAGCCAGGCGCCGAGCGCAGGGTAAAAGGCGTCGGCGTCACGCAACGCAGACGACAGACCGTCGGTCTCGACGACGACGCGGGCGCGCCGGTTTTCGGGCCGGTGGAGGCCCGCGTCGGGGGCCCGGGCGGTGAGCGCGCAGCAAATATCGAGGAAATCACCGTAGCGGTTGGTCCGCGCGCCCAGCACCGAATTGCAGAACACCACGGCGTTGCTCTCGCCCCAGGCGACGTCGGTGCCCGCGGCCGGGCGGTGGCCCGCCTGGTAGGGTGCGCAGGTCCAGGTCGGCGCGCAGCCCATCGCGACATAGGCATCCATCAGGGCCCTGGCCATGGAGCGGCGGTCCAGATCGGCACGGACGCGCTCGGGGTGGATGAGATCGAGCGCGCCGACGTTCAGCGTGGTGGGCACAGCGACCCGCGCGCCGTCGGCCACCAGCCGGCGCGCGAACTCGACACCCGAATCGCCGTGATAGAGGCAGCCGTCGATATGGGCCGACGCGATGGGCAGCAGGCGGCGCGCGCCGAGCCAGCCGGCGGTCTCGGCGACCACCCGCATGGCGAGGCCCACGGCCGGACCCGCCTCGTCGCGCGCAAGCTTTCGTTCCTCGTCGGTCAGCTCGATGGTGGCCATAACGGTCATCCACAGCAACGAAGCCGGGCGTGCGTCAGCCCAGCCCCAGCACGTCCTTCATGGAATAAAGACCCGGCGCGCGGCCCTTTGCCCAGCGCGCGGCACGCAAGGCTCCTTGCGCGTAGATGGCGCGGTCGCTCGCGCGGTGGGTGAGTTCGATACGCTCGCCGGTGCCGGCGAAGATTACCGTGTGATCGCCGACCACGTCGCCACCCCGGATGTTGGAAAAGCCGATGGCGCCCGCGGGCCGCGGGCCGGTGACCCCGTCGCGGTTACGCACCGCGACGTCGTTGAGCGCGACGCCGCGCCCGGCGGCGGCGGCACGGCCCAGCGCCAGCGAGGTGCCCGACGGGGCGTCGACCTTATGACGGTGATGCATCTCGACGACCTCGATGTCGGTGCTCTCGTCGAGCAGGGCCGCGACCTTTTCGGTCAAGCCCAGCAGCAGGTTGATGCCGACGCTCATGTTCGCCGCCCAGACAATGGCGGCGGCAGCGGCGGCGGCCTCCAGCTCGCCCGCCTGGGCGGCATCGATCCCGGTGGTTCCGATGACCAGAACGCGGCCTTGAGCGGCGGCGAGGCGGGCATGGGCGAGGGAGGCGGCGGGGGTGGTGAAATCGAGCACCGCGTCGGCGGCAAACAGCGCGTCGGGCGTGTCCATACAGGCGACGCCCAGCGTCCCGGCGCCGGCGAGAGCGCCCAAATCGCGCCCCACCGCTTCGTGGCCGGGCGATTCGGACCCCGCCACGAGCGTGCAGCCTTTGGCAGCCAGAACCTCGGCCATGAGCGTGCGTCCCATGCGCCCGGCGCAGCCGGCTACGGCGAAGGTCATGTCGGAAGAAACGGTCACGGGACGAGCCTCGCGCGGGTGATCGAGGCCCGCGAGGCTACACCATCCGGGCTAGCAGGTGAAGGAAGCGGCAATTCAAATTCGTCGGCAACGGGTTGTCCACGAATTGAACGTTTCAAGCTGTGAACAAAATTCAACGCTGATCAATATTGAACCGAACGAGCGGATACCTCTTTTCAGGGGGATCATATGAAATAAGCAGATACGACCGTGTGATGAGGGAAGTTGCCGGAAATGAATGACCGGCCAGCGCTTCACTAATTCGTTTCAGCTCTAACCATGGCTCATCAGAATAGATTACGAGCACATACTCGGAGTACGGCCCTCCCTTGAGTGCGGCCGGCTTATTTTTCTTCCGCAGGATCTGATCCAGAGCCGGAATAAGATCCTCGCGCCAATCTTTCCAATCGTAATTTTGTTCACGGCGTGCCGCCGCCGCAGAATTCGAATCGACGAGTTCAGTGATTTCGATTCCTATTTGATTACCCGCGAAATCTAACGCCTGACAATCGGGCGGATCGTTACCGGGGCCGCGGTGATGCACATCAGAGAAGAATTCCTCGCCTTAGGATGCCAAAGCTTCCTCAAACTCCTTCATCACGCCATTTTCCTCAATCGAACGGTTAGTCTCGTACGAGAAATGACCCGCATGTGGGCGATGGTTGGCTGCAAAATCAGCCCCAAATCCATCCCACTTTTTGCGTCGATTCGACATAATTAAGTGTTGCGTGAAGCCGACGGCTTAGTCCTTGAGGTCTTCCCAGAGGTCCTTGACCTTGGCGAAGAAGCCCTCGGATTCGGGGCTGGTTCCCTCGCCGCCGCCCTTCTCGAACTCGGCCAGCAGCGCCTTTTGCTGCTTGGTGAGGTTGACCGGGGTCTCGACAGTGACCTGGATGTACATGTCGCCGCTGCGCGCACCGCGAACCATGGGCATGCCCTTGCCCTTGAGACGGAACTGATGGCCCGACTGGGTGCCCCCCGGGATCGTCACCTTGGCACGCCCGCCGCCGAGCGTCGGCACCTCGATGGAGCCGCCCAGTGTCGCGCGGGTCATGGGGATCGGCACGCGACAGTAAATGTTGGTGCCGTCGCGCCGGAACAGCCGGTGGGGCTTGACCGAAAGGAAGATGTAAAGATCGCCCGCCGGCGCGCCGCGCAGGCCCGCCTCGCCTTCGCCCGACAGCCGGATCCGGGTGCCGTCCTCGACGCCCGCGGGAATCGTGACCGAGAGGGACTTTTCCTTGGCAACCCGGCCCGAGCCGTTGCAGGTCTTGCACGGGTTGGAGATCGTCCGCCCCTCGCCCCGACAGGCAGGGCAGGTGCGTTCGATGGTGAAAAAGCCCTGCTGGGCGCGCACCTTGCCCGCGCCCTGGCAGGTCGAGCAGGTTTCGGGCTTGGCGCCCTCGGTCGCGCCCGAACCCGCGCAAGCGTCGCACCCGGTCGAGGTCGGCACACGGATGGTGGTTTGCTTGCCGGCGACCGCCTCTTCGAGGCTGATCTCGAAATTAAAGCGAAGATCGGCGCCGCGCGATGCGCGCCCTCCGCCCCGGCCGCCGCGCCGGGATCCCGTGAATTCGCCGAACAGGTCGTCGAACACGTCGGCGAAGCTCGACTGATAATCGAAGCCGCCGCCGGGGCCGCCGGCCGCGCCCTCGAAGGCAGCGTGGCCGAACTGGTCGTAGGTCGCGCGCTTCTCCGCATCCGACAGCACCTGATAGGCCTCGGAGAGCTCTTTGAACTTCTGCTCGGCCGCGGTGTCGCCCTGATTGCGGTCGGGGTGATATTGCATGGCGAGCTTGCGGTAGGCCTTCTTGATATCGGCCTCGCTCGCCCCGCGATCGACCCCGAGGGTCGTGTAGTAATCGTTTTTTGCCATCGCTTGCGCCCGTGCACAGGAAAGCCGCCCCGCTACGCCCGGGGCGGCTCCTCAATTCTCCTCAGCCCTCATCCCGATGCCCTCGCTCACGGACCTCAGGCAGGCTTGTCGTCCTGCTTGTCGTCCTGCTTGTCGTCGTCGACTTCCTCGAAATCGACGTCGACCACTGTCTCGTCGTCGCCCGAGGCGGCGGCGTCCGCGTCCGCGTCGGCCTCCGCGTCGTCGTCCATACCCGCGGCGGCCTCTTCCTGGCTCGCCTTGTACATCGCTTCGCCAAGCTTCATGGACGACTGGGCGAGCGCCTCCATCTTGGCGTTGATGGCTTCGGTATCCTCGCCGCTCACGACGGCGCGCAAACCCTCGATATCGGTCTCGATGGCCTGACGTTCGTCGTCGCCGATCTTGTCGCTGTGTTCGCTCAGCGTCTTTTCGGTGGTGTTGATCAGGCTTTCCGCGTGGTTGCGCGCCTCGACCAGCTCCCGGCGCTGCTTGTCCTCGTCGGCGTGGCTCTCGGCCTCGTTGACCATGCGATCGATCTCGTCGTCGGACAGGCCGCCCGACGCCTCGATGCGGATCTGCTGTTCCTTGCCCGTCGCCTTGTCCTTGGCCGAGACGTTGACCAGGCCGTTGGCGTCGATGTCGAAGGTGACCTCGATCTGCGGAATGCCGCGCGGCGCCGGCGGGATGCCGACCAGGTCGAACTGGCCCAGCAGCTTGTTGTCCGCCGCCATCTCGCGCTCGCCCTGGAAAACCCGGATGGTCACCGCCGCCTGGCTGTCCTCGGCGGTCGAGAACACCTGGCTCTTGCGCGTCGGGATGGTCGTGTTGCGCTCGATCAGGCGGGTGAACACCCCGCCCAGGGTCTCGATGCCGAGCGAAAGCGGCGTCACGTCGAGCAGGAGGACATCCTTGACGTCGCCCTGCAGCACACCGGCCTGGATGGCCGCGCCCAGGGCGACGACCTCGTCCGGGTTGACGCCCTTGTGGGGCTCGCGGCCGAAGAAGCTCTTGACGGTCTCGACCACCTTGGGCATGCGCGTCATGCCGCCGACCAGGATAACCTCGTCGATTTCGCCCGCGCTCAAGCCGGCATCCTTGAGTGCCGCCTTGCACGGCTTGATAGTGCGCTGGATCAGCTCGTCGACCAGCGCCTCGAGCTTGGCCCGGGTGAGCTTGATGGTCAGATGCTTCGGCCCGCTCTGATCCGCGGTGATGAAGGGCAGGTTGATCTCGGTCTGCATCGATGAGGACAGCTCGATCTTGGCCTTCTCGGCGCCCTCCTTGAGGCGCTGGAGCGCCAGCTTGTCGTTGCGCAGATCGATGCCGTTGTCCTTGTTGAACTCGTCGGCGAGATAGTCGACCAGGAGCAGGTCGAAATCCTCGCCGCCCAGGAAGGTGTCGCCGTTGGTCGATTTGACCTCGAACACACCGTCGCCGATCTCGAGAATCGAGACGTCGAAGGTGCCGCCGCCCAGGTCGTAGACGGCGATCGTGCCGCCTTCCTTCTTGTCCAGCCCGTAGGCAAGCGCGGCGGCAGTCGGTTCGTTGATGATGCGCAGCACCTCGAGACCCGCGATCTGGCCCGCATCCTTGGTCGCCTGGCGTTGGGAATCGTTGAAATAGGCGGGGACGGTAATGACCGCCTGGGCAACCTCTTCGCCCAGGAACGCCTCGGCGGTCTCTTTCATCTTCTGCAGGGTGAAGGCGCTGATCTGGCTCGGGCTGAAGCGCTCGGCGTGCGCCTCGACCCAGGCGTCGCCGTTGGCGTGCTCGATGATCTTGTAAGGCACCATCTTGATGTCCTTCTCGGTCATCGGATCCTTGAAGGGCCGGCCGATGAGGCGCTTGATGGCAAATATCGTGTTTTCCGGGTTGGTGACCGCCTGGCGCTTCGCCGCCTGGCCGACAAGCCGCTCGCCGTCTTCGGAAAAGGCCACGATCGACGGTGTGGTGCGCGCCCCTTCCGCGTTCTCAATCACGCGGGGATCGGAGCCTTCCATCACCGCAACGCAGCTGTTGGTGGTCCCCAGGTCGATGCCAATGACTTTGCTCATCGCGTCTTCTTCCCTCTTTGCCGGCGACGCCGGCCAAAGCCTGTTGCCGGGTTCGTTGTCGACACCCGGGGGTGAAAAATTCCTTAACCTGCCGCCCATCCTGCCGAATCCGGCCGGGTCGGGCCATGACGTCGCTGCATATATAGGGAGCCCGTCAAGCCCCTGCAACCATGCGCGTTCGCGCTATTTTCGGCCTCAAACCGTGGTGTCGATGCGGCTTCCCCGACCCGCGCCGCTGCTCTCGCCCTCTTCGTCCCCCGCGGCGGCCGCAGCGACGCCGACCATGGCAGGACGCAACAGGCGCTCGCCGATGACGTAGCCCGGCTGCATGACCTGGACCACGGTGCCCGGAGCCTGCCCGGAATCGGGCACCTCAAACATGGCCTGGTGAAAATTCGGATCGAATTTCTCGCCCGCCGGCTCGACTCGGTGGATATCGTAACGCTCGAACAGGTTCATCAACTCACGCTCGGTCATCTCGATCCCCTCGGTCAGGGTCTTGAGCCCGTCCGCCGGTTCCGAGGGCTCTGACGGCGAGCCGCCCGTCACGCTGTCGAGCGCGCGGTGCAGATTGTCGGCCACGGTGAGCAGATCGCGCGCAAAGTTGGTCATGGCGTAGCGGGTCGCATCCTCGCGTTCGCGCTGGCCGCGGCGGCGCAGATTTTCCAGCTCGGCCAAGGCGCGCAGGAGCTTTTCCTTGAGCTCCGCCGCGTCCCCGCCCGAATCGGGTCCTGGCTCCGCGTCGGCCACGCCGGGCACGAGACCGGCCAGCCCCGCGGCATGGGCCGCGTCGCCGTTGTCCGGGGCCTGATCAGCTTCGGACAGCTCGTGCGCCGCCTCGCCGGACGCCGCCTCACCGGGCGCCGCCTCGTCGGGCGCCAACTCGTCGGGTGTCGTGTCGTCGGTATCGGGCGCCTCGTTGGACGCCGCGGAGGAAGTCTTTTCGTCAGCCATGCCGTCTCGTTATCGGGGTTACAGTGGAGCCGCCCATCAATTTGCCGATCACCCGGGCGGTGTAATCGACCATGGGAATGATACGGGCGTAATTCAGACGCGTCGGCCCGACGACACCGATGGCGCCGACGAACTGAGCGTCGCCGTCGCGGTAGGGCGCAATGATCATCGAGCACTCGCTGAGCCCGAACAGCGGGTTTTCTGCGCCGATGAAGATCTGCACGCCGTCGGCCTCTTCGGCCCGGTCGAGCAGATGCAAAAGCTCTTCCTTCGTCTCCAGCGCCTGGAACAGTGCCCGGATGTGCTCGAGATCGCCCGCCTCCGGGAGATCGCCCAGCAGGTTGGACTGTCCGCGCACGATGAGCGACGCCTTCTTGCCCGTCCCGGACCAGATCGCGACACCGTCCTCGACCACCCGTTGGGTCAGCTCGTCGAGCTGGCTTCGATGCTCCTGCAATTCGCGCTCGATCGCGCTCTGCGCCTCGGCGAGGGTGCGTCCCGTAAGCCGGGAGTTGAGATAATTCGCCGCCGAAACCAGCGCGCTCGCGGGCAGCTCGGGCGGGGTTGCGAGCAGGCGGTTTTCCACCATGCCCGCGTCGGTGACCATGACCACGAGGGTGCGGCCCGGTGAGAGGCTGACGAATTCGATATGCCGGAACGGCTGTTCGGACTTCGGCGCCGAGACCAGCCCGGCGCATTGGGACAGGCCCGAGAGCGCATCGGTGGCCTCGGACAGCATGGCCTCGACGCTGTTGCCGGTGGTCTGGCAGTGGACATCGATGTTCTTGCGTTCATCCTCGGTAAGATTGCCCAGTTCGAGCAGACCATCGACGAACAGCCGCAAGCCCGTCTCGGTGGGCAGGCGTCCCGCCGAGGTGTGCGGCGAAAAAAGCAGTCCGAGATCTTCCAGATCCGCCATCACATTGCGGATGGTGGCGGGCGAGAGCGCCGGCTCGAAACGGCGCGCAAGGACGCGCGAGCCGACCGGCTCGCCGGTTTCGACGTAACTCTCGACGATCTGGCGCAAAACCTCGCGCGATCGCCCGTTCAGCTCCTGGAGCATGGACATGATGGACGGCCCTCTCAGCGCCGGTCGATCCCTTGATATGGTCGTTGTGCAGCGGCTTTCAATGTAGTGAGCGCCCGGAAGAGCGTCAACGCCGGGCACGCGGGGAAGCCTCGCGCCGGAACGCTGGACCGCGCGCCGGGGGCTCGCTAGGTTGAGCCGCCGACCCGTTCACCACACGAGGGAGATTGCGCCATGCGCCCGTCCGGCCGCACCGAGTCCCAGTTGCGCGACATCGAGTTGATGCCCGGCGCCAACCCCTATGCCGAGGGCTCGTGCGAGACCCGCTTCGGCGCCACCCGCGTGCTCTGCACTGCGAGCGTCGAAAACCGCGTACCGCCGTTCCTGCGCAATTCAGGCAAGGGCTGGGTGACCGCGGAATACGGCATGCTGCCCCGGGCCACCCACACACGGGGCGCGCGCGAGGCAGCGCGGGGCAAGCAATCGGGCCGGACCCAGGAAATCCAGCGCCTGATCGGGCGGTCGTTACGCGCAGTGACCGACCTGACCGGATTCGGCGAACGCCAGATCACCGTCGATTGCGACGTCATCCAGGCGGACGGCGGCACGCGGACCGCCGCGATCACCGGCGCCTACGTCGCCCTGCATCTGGCCTTCGCGAAGCTTCTGGGCGACGGCGAGATCGAACGCACGCCGCTCTCCGACCAGGTCGCGGCGGTTTCGTGCGGTATCGTCGACGGGGCCCCGGTTCTCGACCTCGATTACGATGAGGACAGCCGGGCGCAGACGGACGCGAATTTCGTCATGACCGCGTCGGGCGGCATCGTCGAGATCCAGGGCACCGCCGAGGAATCGCCGTTTTCCGAAGCGGCGTTCATGGCGCTGCTCAAGCTTGCGCAAGGGGGCATCGCCGAGCTTGCCGCCCTGCAGCGCGCAGCGCTGGGTAGCTGAGACCGGCGATGGATCCGGCGCGCCGCCGCTTCGACGCCCCGGAGCTTGTGATCGCGAGCCACAATCCCGGCAAGGTGCGCGAGATCGCCGCCTTGCTGGAGCGCTTCGCCGTAGCGGTGCGCCCGGCAAGCGACCTCGGCCTGCCCGAGCCCGAGGAGACGGGGGCGAGCTTCACCGCCAACGCCGAGCTCAAGGCGCGCGCGGCGGCGCAAGGCGCGGGGATTGCCGCGCTCGCGGACGATTCGGGGCTCGCGGTCGACGCGCTGGACGGCGCGCCGGGAATTTATTCTGCGCGCTGGGCGGGGCCGGAGAAGGATTTTTCCCTTGCCATGGAACGGGTGTGTCAGGAATTGAACACACGCGACACGGAGCCGAGCGGCGCGCGCGCGCATTTTTTTTGCGCGCTCACGCTGTGCTGGCCGGACGGCCATTGCGAGAGCGTCGAAGGCCGCGTCGAAGGCCGGCTCGCGTTTCCGCCCCGGGGCGGGCGGGGCTTCGGCTACGACCCGATCTTCCGGCCCGACGGCAACGAGATTACATTCGGCGAGATGGAACCCGAGCGAAAGCACGCCATGAGCCACCGCGCCGACGCCTTCGCCAAGCTGATCGCGGCATGCTTCGCGCCGGCGCCATGACCGGCGCCGCGCTCGCGCCCCTCGCGCTCTATATCCACTGGCCGTTCTGCCGGTCGAAATGTCCCTATTGCGACTTCAACAGCCACGTCGCGGGTGCGATCGACCAGGCACGCTGGCGCGCGGCCCTGTTGGCCGAGCTGGATCATGGCGCAAGCGGCTGCGCGGATCGCCCGCTTGCCTCGATCTTCTTCGGCGGCGGCACGCCTTCGCTGATGGAACCCGAGACGGCGGGCGCCCTGATCGCCCGGGCGCGCCAGCACTTTCCGGCGGGCGACGGGCTGGAAGTAACGCTGGAAGCGAACCCGACCTCGGTGGAGGCCGGGCGCTTTGCGGCGCTCGCGGATGCCGGGGTCAACCGGCTGTCGCTCGGCGTTCAGGCGCTGGACGACGAGAGCTTGCGTTTTCTGGGCCGCGAGCATTCCGCCGCGCAGGCACTCTCGGCGCTCGAAATCGCGATGGCGACGTTCGGGCGGGTCTCGATCGACCTGATCTATGCCCGCCCCGGCCAGACGGAAGCGGGCTGGCGCGACGAACTGGCCCGGGCACTGAGCTTCGGGACCGAGCATCTTTCGCTTTATCAGCTGACAATGGAAAAGGGCACGCCGTTCTTCGCCGCCGAGCGGGACGGGGCCTTTACCCTGCCCGGCGAGGAGGACGCAGTGGCGTTGTTCGACGCAACCGACGAGATGACCCGCGCCGCCGGCCTGCCGGCTTACGAGATTTCGAACCATGCGAAGCCGGGCGCGGAATGCCACCACAACCTCGTCACCTGGCGCTACGGCGACTATCTGGGGGTCGGTCCGGGCGCCCATGGTCGGGTTGGAGGCCGCGCCCAGCGCCGCGCGCACATGCCCGCCGACTGGCTGGCGCGCGTCGAGGCGTCGGGTTGCGCACTGATCGAGGACCGGACGCTGGGCGCAAGCGAGCGCGCGGAGGAAGCCCTGATCATGGGAATGCGCCTCGACGCCGGGATCGACGCGGCCCGGTTCGCACGGCACACCGGGGTAATGCTCATCGACGCTATCGACAACGCAGAAGCCGAGCGGCTGGCCGGCGCAGGGTTGATCGAGCAAGACGACGCGGGCCTGCGGGCGAGCCCCGAGGGCCGCCGCCTGCTCAATTCGGTGCTGGCGGCGCTGTCGGCGTAAGGCCGGGGGTTACGGGCAGCTCGACCATTTCAGGGGCGGGAGGCTCGGCGGTGTCCGGTGGGGGCGGTTCCGCGGCACTTTCCTGGGACGGTGCCGCGACAGTCTGGAAGCTGCGCCGCGCGGGATCGAGCACCGCCGCCACACCTTCGGGCATGACCTGCATCACCGCGAGGCCGCGCTCGGCCACGCCGTCGTCGCCGAAGCGGAAGACCCCGTCGACGCCCGCAAAGCCATTGGGCGAGAGCAGCGCGGCGTCGCTGAAATCGGCGCCCAGCGGCTGACTGCCCAGCACGCCTGCCAATGCGGTGGCGTCGTAGGCGAGGGTGGCGAGACGGGGCGGCGTGACGCCGTAGATGGACTCGAAGCGCGTGACGAAGCGGGCGCGGTTCTCGGGCGGAGGGCTCACGAACCAGCCGCCCGCAAGCGTCGGTTCGGCAAGGGTTTGGGGGTCGTCCCACAGCCCGGTGCCCATGAGGCGAACCTCGGTGGGATCGATGTCGTAATAGGGCAGGATCGGTGCGACCGCGCGCAAGCCCTGGCCGCCGTCGGCGATCAGCAGTGCATCGAACGGTGCGACGCCCAGCGTGTCCAGGCCCTTGAGGCGGGCCAGCGACTGGTGCGCGAGCTCGTCGTCGCGCGCCTCGAGGAGTGCAACCTGCTCGACCAGGGCGGCGTGGCGGCGGTCGTAATCGGCCAGCCGGCGCACCGTGGCCTGGGCGTCGCTGCCGTCGGGGGCGTAGAATTCGGCGCGGGCGAGCCGGCCGCCGGCGGCAGCCACCGCCTCGGCGTACTGCGCCGCCACGGCGTGGCCATAGGCGCTGTCGGGAGCAAGCAGCGCAAAGCGCTCGATCCCGGCACCGGCGGCATACATCACCAGCCGGTGGACCTGCTGGGCCGACGTGAACCCGATCAGATAACGTCCGTCGCCCGCAACGCGCGGGTCCGTCGAGAAGGCGACGACGCGGATGCCGGCTTCGTCGGCAAGCGGAGCCACGGCGGCGACGGAGTCCGAGAACAGCGGGCCCAACAGGAGCTGAGCCCCCTGGTCGATGACCTCGGCGGCGGCGGCGGCGGCGGTCTCGGGCCGACCTCGGGTGTCGCGCGGCAGCAAAATGATGTCGCCACCGACACCGAACAGGGCCATCTGGGCGGCATCGAGCAGGGCATGGCCCTGGAGCGCTGCGGGACCGGTGAGCGGCACCAGGAAACCGACGCGGGCGGGTCCAACGACGACCTCCTCGATTGGGGCGACGTCGATTTCTTGCGGCGGTTGCGGCGCGAGCGCAACCACAAGGGGCGGTTCGGGCTCGGGCGCAGGCTCGGGCGCGGCCTCCGGCTCAGGCGGCAGTTGCGTCCCGGAAAGCCAACCCGGTAAGCTGGTACCTTCCTGACAGGCCGCAAGCAGCAGCGGCAGCGCGAGCAACCATGGCGCAACGCAAATCCCGACGAGAGAGCCCCGCCGCACGCGGCGGGACGGCAACAGGGCCACGGCGCACCTCCGGGGAAACAGTCGCAACCGGCGCTCAGCCTAGCGAGGAGCCAGGGCGAAGTAAACCGGCGGGCCCCGGCTTCGCCACCGGGCTCTACCTGACGGCGACCCCGATCGGAAATCTGCGCGACATCACGCTGCGCGCCCTCGACCTGCTGGCAGCCGCCGACGTCATCGCCTGCGAGGATACCCGCACCACCGCCCGGCTGCTCCGGAAATACACCATCGCG
This sequence comes from Alphaproteobacteria bacterium, assembly GCA_965249645.1. Taxonomy (GTDB): domain Bacteria; phylum Pseudomonadota; class Alphaproteobacteria; order UBA828; family JAPUJA01; genus CAVOEB01. The sequence goes on along the minus strand of CBDFML010000011.1, from coordinate 235,896 downwards.
ACGCCGACCACGCCCTACCACGAGCACAACGCCGCGCGCGCCCGCCCCGGGCTTCTCCGCCGGCTGGCGGCGGGCCAGGTGGTGGCGCTGGTCTCCGATGCGGGCACTCCGCTGGTCTCGGACCCGGGCTTCAAGCTGGTCCGTGCGGCGATCGCGGCGGGCCATGCGGTGAACGCTTTGCCCGGGGCGAGCGCCGTGCTGGCGGCGCTCGGCGTCGCCGGCCTGCCCACCGACCGCTTCCTGATGGCGGGCTTCCTGCCGCCCCGCGCGGCGGCGCGCGCCCGTGCGCTGGACGAATTGGCGACGGTGCCTGCGAGCCTCGTGATCTTCGAATCCGTGCGCCGTCTGCCCGAAACGCTGGCCGCCATGGCGGCGCGGCTGGGCCCGCGCGAGGCGTGCGTCGCCCGCGAGCTGACCAAGGCCTTCGAGGAAGCGCGGCGCGGCACGCTCGATGCGCTGGCCGCCCATTACGCCGCCGCCGGACCGCCCCGGGGCGAGGTGGTGATCGTCGCCGGCCCGCCCATGGCAGGTGCCGGAGCGGGCATGGACGACGCAGCAATCGACACCGCGCTGCGTGACGCGCTGACCCGACATCGGTTAAAGGACGCGGTCGACGCGGTGGCGGGGGCGAGCGGGCGGGCGCGCCGCGAGGTCTACCAGCGGGCGCTGGCGCTGGCGCGCCGCGATGCGAGCGAGGACGCGCCGTGAGCCCGCCTGCCCGGCGTGCCGCCGAGCGGCGGGGGCACCGGGCCGAGGCGTTGGCCGCGTTTTCCTTGCGCCTTTCGAGCTGGCGGATCCTGAACCGGCGCTGGCGCTCGAGAGCGGGCGAGATCGACTTGGTGGCACGCCGCGGGCGGCTGATTGCCTTCATCGAGGTCAAGGCGCGGAACACGGCGAGCGAGGCGCTCGAGGCGGTCAGCGCGCGTCAGCGGGCGCGAATTGCCCGCGCGGCATCGAGCTTCTTGGCGCAGCATCCAAAATTTGCCAATCTAGACGCGCGATTCGACGTCGTGGTTGTCACCCCCGGGCGTTGGCCGCGCCATATTCCCGATGCCTGGCGCCCGTAAGCCGCCGGCACACCAGGAGGACGGACCCATGCCCCGCACGACCGTTCGCGCCGCCCCCCGGCGCCTGCCTCACCCGAACCCGCTCGGCGTGGCCGGGGCGCTGGCGCTGCTGTGCGTCGCGGGGCTCGTTGTCTCGGGCTGCACGGCGACCGGCACGGCGATCGGGGCGGCGGCGACGGGCGGCACGGTGATCGCCCAGGAACGTTCGGTGGGCGATGCCATCGACGACGCGACGATCCGGGTCGAGATCAACCATTACCTTTACCAGGCCGACGCGGACGTTTATCTGGACACTTCGATCGACGTGATCGAGGGCCGGGTGCTGCTGACCGGCGATGTGGCTAAGCCGCAAGACCGGGTCATCGCGCTCGAGGCGGCATGGCAGGCCGAGGGCGTGCTCGAAGTGATCAACGAGCTGCAGGTCGACGACACCAGCGATCTGCTCGACAGCGCGGAAGACGCCTGGATCTCGGCCCAGCTCTCGACCGAGCTGCTGTTCGACGAGGAGATCTCGTCGATCAACTACAACGTCGAGATCGTAAACGGTATCGTCTACCTGATCGGCCTCGCCCAGGACCAGGCCGAGCTCGACCGGGTGATCGACCGGGCGCGCACCATCTCCGGGGTCAGACAGGTGGTCAACCATGTCCGCCTCAAGGACGACCCGCGGCGCGAGGGAGGCCCGTGAGCCGCGCCGATCTGGAAGCCCGTTTGCGCACGCTGGCCGGGCAGGGCGAGGTGCCGATCGAGCTCGCCGAGGGCGCGCTGGCGCTGGCCGGGCTCGACCGGGTGAGCACCTCCCTCGACCCCTACCGGCTTCATCTCGACCAGCTCTGCGCCGACGTCGCGGGGGAAGCCGCGAGCGCGGAAAACCTGACCGAGCGGCTCGAGGCGCTTGCCCGGGTGGTCTATGGCGAGGCGGGCTATGCGGGGGATTTGGAAACCTACGACGACCCCGAGAACGCCGACCTGGTGCGGGTAATCGACACGCGTAAGGGCCTGCCGGTAACGCTGGGCATCCTGCTGATCCATATCGCCCGCGCACAGAACTGGTCGATGGTCGGACTCGGCTTTCCGGGTCATTTTCTGGTCCGTCTCGACGAGGGCGGCGAGCGCGCCATCCTCGACCCGTTCGCCGGCGCCCGGGTGCTCGGCGCAGTCGAGCTGCGCGAGCTGCTCAAGAGCGTCGCCGGCGTCGGCGCCGAGCTGACCCCCGACATCTACGAGCCGGTCTCCGACCGCCAAATCCTGATGCGCCTGCAAAACAACATCAAAACCCGCGCGCTGCAGAGCGACGACCTTGCCCGGGCCATCACCGTGCTCGAACGGATCGTGCTGTTCGCCCCCGATTCCCTCGACAGCTGGCGCGAGCTCGGCGTGCTGCGCCCCCGGTTGGGCGACGTGAAGGGCGGGATTTCGGCGCTCGAACATTGCCTCGAACTCGATGCCCACGACCCGCAGCGCGCGCGGGTCAACCGCCTGCTGGAAAAGCTGCGCGCCTCGCTGAACTGAAGGACGCCCCATTATGAGCCTTGCGGTCGCCATCCAGATGGATCCGGTCGAGACCATCGACATCGACGCCGATTCGTCCTTTGTCCTCGCGCTCGAAGCGCAGTCGCGCGGCCACACGCTGTTCCATTACGGGCCGGGCGATCTCTCGCTCAAGCAGGGCCGGGTGATCGCGCGCGCGCGGCCCCTCGAGTTGCGCCGCGAGGCGGGCAACCATTATTCGCTTGGCAGCTTCGAGACCCTCGACCTGGAGGGTGTCGACGTGGTGCTGATGCGCCAGGATCCGCCGTTCGACATGTCTTACATCACCGCGACCCATCTGCTCGAGCATATCCATCCCCAAACCCTCGTGGTCAACGATCCGGTTCACGTGCGCAACGCCCCGGAAAAGCTGTTCGTCACCCACTTCGCCGAGCTGATGCCGCCAACCCTGATCACGACCGACCGCGACGAGGTCCTGGCGTTTCGCGCCGAGCACAAGGACATCATCGTCAAGCCGCTGTTCGGCAATGGCGGCGCGGGCGTCTTCCACATCGCGCCCGAGGACGAGAACCTCACGGCGTTGCTCGAAATGTTCACCCAGCTCTACCGCGAGCCGATCATCGTACAGCGCTACATGCCCGCGGTGCGCCAGGGCGACAAGCGCATCATCCTGGTCGACGGCAAGGCCGCGGGCGCGATCAACCGCGTCCCCCCGCCCGGCGAGGCGCGTGCCAACATGCATGTCGGCGCGGTGCCCGAAAAGGCCGTGCTTACCGAGCGCGACCGGGAAATCTGCTCCGCCATCGGCCCGACGCTGGCCGAGCGCGGCCTGATCTTCGTGGGCATCGACGTGATCGGCGACTACATGACCGAGATCAACGTAACCTCGCCGACGGGGATCCAGGAAATCAACCGCTTCGACGGGGTCGCGCTCGAGGCGGACATCTGGGACGCCATCGAACGCCGCCACCACACCGGCCGACCAGACTAGGACGCAGCCGCCGGAGCCAAACCGGGGGCGCAGCGCGCGCTCGGGAGAGAACGGACAATCAGCTGGAAGGGAACCCGGCCATGGCCACGGCCGCCACCACACCCTCGCGGGGACGTATCTTCGGGTCCATTCTCGAGACCATCGACAACACGCCGCTGGTGCGCCTCGACAGGCTCGCAGGCGAGATCGGCTGCAAGGCGCAGCTTGTCGGCAAGCTCGAATTCTTCAACCCGATCAGCTCGGTCAAGGACCGCATCGGCGTCTCGATGATCGAGGCGATGGAGGCGGCGGGCCAAATCACGCCGGGCAAGACAACGCTGATCGAGCCGACCTCCGGCAACACCGGCATCGCGCTGGCCTTCGTTGCCGCCGCCAAGGGGTACCGCCTGATCCTGACCATGCCCGAGACCATGTCGATCGAGCGGCGCAAGATGCTCCGCTTCCTGGGCGCCGAAATCGAGCTCACCGACGGGCCCAAGGGCATGAAAGGCGCGGTTGCCCGCGCCGAGGAGATGGTCGCCGGCACACCCGACGCGGTGATGCCCCAGCAGTTCGCCAACCCGGCCAATCCGGCCGTCCACCGGCGCACCACCGCAGAGGAGATCTGGACGGACACGGACGGGCAGGTCGACATCATCGTTGAGAACGGCGGCGCAATAATCCCCCACTGAAGCGGCCGGTTGATCCGGCTGTGGCGGACCAAAATGGGACCGTCTATAGCCTTCTGTCAGGGTTGCTCTGACTGGAAGGCGGGGGGATGTATCGGGTGGAGTTGTACGCGCGGGTCCGGCGGGCGTGTCGTGTCGAGGGGATGAGCACCCGCGAGGCCTCGCGGGTGTTCGGGCTGGACCGCAAGACGGTGCGCAAGATGCTGTCGTTCTCGGTGCCGCCGGGATATCGCCGGAGCGTGCCGCGGAGGCGTCCGAAGCTGGACGCATTCACGGGGATTATCGATCGGATCCTGGAGGACGATCGGACCAGCCACCACAAGCAACGGCACACGGCGAAGCGGATCTTCGACCGTCTCCGGGACGAGTACGGGTTCACCGGCGGCTACACCATCGTGAAGGACTATGTCCGTGAGCGGCGGCTTCGGTCGCGCGAGATGTTCGTGCCGCTCGTCCATTCCCCCGGCCACGCCCAGGCGGACTTCGGCGAGGCGATGGCGGTGATCGGCGGTGTGGCGCGCAAGGTCCACTTCCTTGCCTTCGACCTTCCCCACAGTGATGGTTGCTTCGTGAAGGCCTATCCGGCGGAGACGACCGAGGCGTTCTGCGATGGCCACAACGCGGCGGTTGCGTTCTTCGGCGGCGTCCCCCGCTCCACCTGTACGACAACACCAAGCTGGCGGTTGCCCGCATCCTGGGCGATGGAAAGCGGCAGCGAGCGCGCGTCTTCACGGAGCTGCAATCCCACTATCTGTTCGAGGACAGGTTCGGCCGGCCGGGCAAGGGCAACGACAAAGGCAAGGTCGAGGGACTGGTCGGCTTCATCCGGCGGAACTTCCTGGTCCCCGTCCCGCGGGCCGAGAGCTTCGAGGCGCTGAACGATGATCTCGCGGGACAGTGCCGCCGGCGCCAGGCGGCGCGGCTGCGGGGTCACAAGGAGACCATCGGCGAGCGCCTCGCGCGGGATCGCCAAGCTCTGCTACCGCTACCCCCGGCACCATACGATGCCTGCGACAAGCGTCCCGGGCGGGTGAGTTCGCTGTCGCTGGTGCGCTACCGCGGCAACGACTACTCCGTACCCGTGGCCTACGGCCACCGCGAGGGACTGATCCGGGGCTATGTCGACGAGGTGATGATCAGCTGCGGGGCCGAGGTGATCGCCCGGCACCGCCGGTCCTATGACAGCGAGGACCTGATCTTCGACCCGCTGCATTATCTGCCATTGATCGAGCAGAAGATCGGCGCCCTCGACCAGGCCGCGCCGGTGGCGGGCTGGGACCTGCCCGAGGCCTTCATCACTCTGCGACGCCTGCTCGAAGCCCGCATGGGCAAGGCGGGCAAGCGCGAGTACGTCCAGGTGTTGCGTCTGCTGGAGACCTTCCGGCCCGAGGAGGTCGAGGGTGCGGTCGGCGACGCCCTGCGGCTTGGCGCGATCGGCTTCGATGCCGTCAAGCACCTGGTGCTGTGTCGGACCGAGCGACGGCCGCCTCGACTGGATCTCGACGTCTATCCGTACCTGCCGCGCGCCCGGGTCGCGATAACGTCTGCCAAATCGTACATGAGCCTGCTGTCGGGGCTCCGCGCATGACCGACACGCCGCAGGTGCTGCTCGTCCACCACCTCAAGAGGCTGAAGCTGCCGACGTTCCTGAGGGAGTACGACAAGATCGCCCGGCAGTGTGCCTCGGAAGGCGTCGACCACGTTCGCTATCTTCTGCGTCTTGCCGAGCTCGAGCTGATCGACCGCGAGCGCCGCATGGTCGAGCGGCGCATCAAGGCGGCGCGCTTCCCCGTGATCAAGAGCCTCGACAGCTTCGACTTCAAGGTCATCCCCTCGCTCAACAAGACGCTGGTCCTGGAGCTGGCCCGCTGCGCGTACATCGAGCGCCGCGAGAACCTCATCGCGCTCGGCAACAGCGGCACCGGCAAGACCCACATCGCCCTCGGTCTCGGCCTGGCGGCCTGCCAGAAGGGCCTCTCGGTCGGCTTCATCACCGCCGCCGCACTGGTCCACGAGCTCATCGAGGCCCGCGATGACAAGCAGCTGCTGAGGTTCCAGAAGAAGCTCGCCGCCTACAAGCTTCTGATCGTCGACGAACTCGGCTTCGTGCCGCTGTCCAAGACCGGCGCCGAGCTCCTGTTCGAGGTGTTCAGCCAGCGCTACGAGCGGGGCTCGACCCTGGTCACCACCAATCTGCCCTTCGACGAATGGACCGAGGTGTTCGGCTCCGAGCGCCTCACCGGCGCTCTCCTCGAGCGCCTCACCCACCACGTCAACATCCTCGAGATGAATGGCGAGAGCTACAGGCTCAACCAGAGCCGCAGGCGTCAAACCCCGACGGCGAACTGAACCGACCACCCAGCCCACGCTTGACCCCGTGGGCCCACAGGTCCCTCCCGCGCGCGCCGCCGCGTCGGCCTGTTGAGGGCACGCCGCGTCGCACGCGGGGCCCTCCCATGGACTACGGGGACAAGCCCGCAGCCGCCAAGTGGTCCCTTTTTGCTCCGCCATTGACATCGTCTCGGGGATCGGCACGGGAGGCACCATCACCGGCGTGGGCGAGGTGCTTAAAGAACGCCGCCCCGGCTTGCAGATGGTCGCCATCGAACCTGCGGACAGCCCGGTGCTCTCGGGCGGCGATCCCGGTCCCCACAAGATCCAGGGGATCGGCGCAGGCTTTGTGTCCGACGTGCTCAACCGCGACGTGATCGACGAAATCGTCCAGGTGAGCAACGACGAGGCGCTCGATATGGCCCGTCTGATGGCGCGCATCGAGGGCGTGCCCGGCGGCATCTCGTCGGGGGCGGCGATCGCGGCGGCGGCCAAGGTGGGTGGGCGCGACGAGAACGCTGGCAAGCTGCTGATTGCGATCATCCCGTCGTTTGCCGAGCGCTACATCACGACCCTGCTGTTCGAGGGGCTGGACGACTGAACCGGAGCCACCCACCGGCGTGCCTGGCGGTGGCCCGCTTCCGGGCACGGGTGCGCAGAGATCGCAAAAAAGTGACCGCCCGCAAGCCACCCGCGACTCCCATTCGCGCAGGGTCGGGTTTATAGTTGACCACAAGCCGGGTGCGGAGATGCCCGCTTATGTTCGAAAACTCACTGCCGAGGGAGATTTAACCATGGCACTGCAACTGGGCGACGTTGCCCCCGACTTTACCCAAGACTCGACCGAAGGATCGATCAGCTTTCACGACTATATCGGCGACGGCTGGTGCATCCTGTTCTCGCATCCGAAGGACTTCACGCCGGTCTGCACCACCGAGCTGGGCGAGGTGGCCAAGCTCAAGGGTGAGTTCGCCAAGCGCAACTGCAAGGTGATCGCGGTCAGCGTCGATTCCGTCGAGGATCACGTCAAATGGTCCGACGACGTCGAGGAGATCACCGGCGCCCGGCCCAACTACCCGATCCTCGCTGATCCGGACCGCAAGGTCGCCGACCTCTACGGCATGATCCATCCCAAGGCGCTCGATACGCTCACCGTGCGCACGGTGTTCTGGATCTCGCCGGAAAAGAAAATCCGCGCCATGATCACCTACCCGGCGCCGACCGGCCGGAACTTCGCCGAGATCCTGCGCGTGCTCGACGCGCTGCAGCTGACCGACGAGTACATGGTGGCGACCCCGGTGAACTGGACCGACGGCGGCACCTGCATCATCGTGCCCTCGCTGACCGATCCCGAGGTCATGAAGGAGAAATTCCCCAAGGGCTGGGACGAGAAGCGGCCCTATTTCCGCACTACGCCGCAGCCGAACCGGTAGCGCGCGAGCCGGTTCGCTTTAATTAATGAAGCGAGCCGGCATTCGGCCGCCGACGGGGTTCTGGATACGCTAAGCCCGCGACCGCGGGCCGCCGCCCATGTGGCGCGAGCCTGCGCGGCGCCTGAGCGCGTCAAAAATCGCGCTGGCGTGCGCGCCTACTCGGCGAGGAATTTTCTCTTGATCCCGGCGCCGACGGTGTATTTCGGGTCGACGAAGTTGCCGAGGCGGACGCGGCCGCACTGGCTCAGCATCATGTAGGCGTCCCACTTGTCGAAGCCGTAATCCGCCTCCATCCAGCGGATCAGCTCGCGGTACGCGATCCGGGTCGCGTCTTCGAGCGGGCGCGCGCTGCCGATCGCCATGATGAAATCCTCGCGCTCGAGGCGCGGCCAGGGAATCGTCCAGCCCTTCACGAGATCGATCCGCAGAGTGGTGAGCGAGGGATATTCCACCGCCGTGCCGCAGACCTCGCCGTCGCCCTGGCAGGCGTGGGCGTCGCCGATGAAGAGCCGCGCGCCGGGCGAATTGACCGGCAGGTAGGTCACGCTGCCCGGCCCCATGTCGGGCAGGTCCATGTTGCCGCCGTGGTAATCGGGGGTCAGCGAGTTGATGGAATCGATCTCGGGCGAGCAGGACAGTGTGCCGATATGGGGGTTGTAGGCCAGCGTGACCCGCTCGCTCCAATAGACGTTCTCCTCGTCGAGGGGGATTTTGCGCACTTTTTCGGGCAAGGGATCGTTGAGCAGCGCGGTATAGGCGGTGCCCGTGAGCGCACCGAACTCGGTGATCATGGCGCAGGTGCCCGACGGGTTTTCGCCCCGGGGCTTCATGGTCTCGATATGGACCGCGAGCGCGTCGCCCTTCTCCGCGCCCGTGACCAGGATTGGCCCGTTCTGGGGATTGACGTATGGCATCTCGAGCACGTCCGAGGGCATGTCCGCTTCCGAGGTGATCTTGCCCTCGAAGGCGTCCCGCGTTTCGACGACGACCCGGTCGCCGGGCGCGATCTCAAGCACCGGTTCGGAATAAGGCCCCATGGTGTAGTGATAGGTGCCCTGCTTTTCCTCCGTCAGCTCGTGGGTCGCACCCACGGCGCCCTTGGCCACACCCCGCGTGGCCATGATCGATGAGCCGAGCCAGTCCGATGTCATGCCCGATGTCATGAGTGCCTCCCCTCGCTGTTCACCCCAGTATCGGCCGGGGGCACGCCATCGCCAAGCCCCCGCGGGGGCCCTTGGGCCCGAAAAAGCCATTTGGCGCGAGGCGGGGGTGCGCTCTAGACTGGGGCGGTAGCAAAACAGGGGAGGAATGCGCCATGAAAATGACCGACATCCCGTTCGGAACGACCGACTGGTCGAGCGTTGAGCCGACGGAGCATCCCGGCGAGACCGGCGTGGCGTATTGGCGAACTCAACAGTTCGGCGAGCTGCGCGTGCGCATGGTTGAGTATTCGCCGGGCTACCTCGCCGATCACTGGTGCAACAAGGGCCATATCCTGCTGATCCTCAACGGCGAGCTGGTCACCGAGTTCGAGGATGGCGGCGCAGTGACGCTCAAGCCCGGCCAGAGCTATCAGGTAGCCGACGACACCCGGGCGCACCGCTCGGTGACCGAGGGCGGGGCGAAGTTGTTTATCGTTGATTAGATTCTCGCGTGCGCGGCGCGCGCCCTTTACACTTCGCCCATGGTCGCCCGGATCAACAGCTTCGCCTTCCAGGGCATCGACGTCGTGCCCGTCGACGTGCAGGTCCAGATCGCGTCGGGCCTGCCCGCCTTTACGATCGTCGGCCTGCCCGACAAGGCGGTGGCCGAAAGCCGCGAGCGGGTGCGTGCCACGATTGGCACCATGGGGCTCGCGTTCCCGCCCAAGCGCATCACCGTCAATCTTGCGCCCGCCGACCTCGCCAAGGAAGGCAGCCATTTCGACCTGCCCGTTGCGCTGGGCCTGCTCATGGCCATGAACGTGATCCCCGAGGATGCGCTTGCCGGCCTGGCGGCGCTGGGCGAGCTCGCGCTCGACGGCCGCCTGATCGCCGTCGCGGGCGTGCTGCCGGCTGCCATCGGGGCGCACGCGGCGGGGCTCGGGATCATCTGCCCCAGAGACAACGGCGGCGAGGCGGCGTGGGCGGGCGGCGCCGAGGTGCTGGCCCCTGCCGGGCTGATTTCGCTGGTCAACCATTTCAAGGGCAGCCAGGTGCTCACCCCCCCGGACGCAGCACTGGCCGAGAGTGACGCGGCCTATCCCGATCTCGCCGATATCAAGGGCCAGGAGACGGCGAAGCGGGCGCTCGAGGTTGCCGCCGCGGGCGGTCACAACCTGCTGATGATCGGCCCGCCGGGTGCGGGCAAGTCGATGCTGGCCCAGCGCCTGCCCGGCATCCTGCCGCCGCTCGACGCGTCGGAAGCGCTGGAGGTGAGCATGGTCGCTTCCGTCGCGGGCCAGCTCGCGGGCGGCCGGCTAACCCGGGCGCGTCCGTTTCGCGACCCGCACCACTCGGCCTCGATGGCGGCACTGGTGGGCGGGGGCTTGCGCGCGAAGCCGGGCGAGGTTTCGCTTGCCCATCTCGGCGTGCTGTTCCTCGACGAGCTGCCGGAATTCGGTCGCGGCGTGCTCGATTCGCTGCGCCAGCCGCTGGAGACCGGGGCGGTCATGGTGGCGCGCGCCAACGCCCATGTGAACTACCCTGCGCGGGTTCAGCTCATCGCCGCAATGAACCCGTGCCGCTGCGGCTATCTCGACGATCCGGCACGGGCGTGCTCGCGCGCGCCGCGCTGCGCGGCGGACTATCAGGCGAAGATCTCGGGGCCGCTGTTCGACCGCATCGACCTCCACGTCGAGGTCCCCGAAGTGAGCGCCGCCGACCTCTCCCTGCCGCCGCCCGCCGAGAACTCGGCACAAGTGGCCGCCCGGGTCGCCGCCGCGCGGGCGGTTCAGGGCGCCCGCTATGCGGGCCTGACCGACGCCGAGCAATCCGGCGCGACGGTCATTCGCACCAACGCCCAGGCCGACGGCAAATTGCTTGAAAAGGTGGCGGCGCCCGACGAGGCGGGCCGCGCTATGCTGGGCAAAGCGGTGGAAAAGATGGGCCTGTCGGCCCGGGGCTATCACCGGGTCTTGCGCGTCGCGCGTACGCTCGCCGACCTGGAGGGTGCGGACGGGGTCTCGAGAATCCATGTGGGCGAGGCGCTATCGTATCGGCGCATCGCGCCGAAGCGCTAGGGAGGTGCTGCGGGCAATGTCACGTGCAGGGGTTAGCCCCATGATGCTGGCGGCGCTTCTCGCGCTTGGCTTTGCGCCGTATTGGTTCAACGATTTCCTGTTCATCTCGCTTGCCGCCGGCGAGGCCGGCTGGCCGGTCTATCTCGCCGATTACCTCAGTCAGGTGCTGGGGATCGGGCTGCTGTTTGCGATCCCGGCACTGCGTGCGCTGGCGGCGCCCGGCGAGCGCCGGACACTGACCCTGTGGCTGGCGCCGTTGCTTATCGGGGCGGGGGTCGGCATCTCGCTGTTGACCGACGGCTATCTTTTCGGTGCGCTCCACGATCTGGCGCCGGGCTGGGCGCTGTTCGCCTACCCCGATCCGGGCCCCTACTGGCTTTATATTTTCGACCTGACAGGCGGGCTGTTGCTGGTGGCTGTGTCCGAAGAGTTGCTGTGCCGGCGTGTCGCGGTGCGCGTGCTTGAGCGCTTCGGCCTGCCGCCGATCGGCGTGCTGCTCGTCTCGACGACGCTCTTTGCCGCGATGCATTGGGCCGGCGGGCTGGGCGCGCTGGGCGAGACCTTCGTGCTCGGCGCCGTGCTGACGGTAATCTACATGTGGCAGCGCTCGCTGCTGCTCGTCATCGTGATCCACTACCTGATCAACCTGATCGTCTTTCTCTAGGGCCTTATCCGCTTGGCTTTGCGCATTAAAGCCAAGCGGCGTTCAGGCGCCACGCAGGCTCACGCCGCATAAGCGGCGGCCCCCCAAGCAAAATTTTGAAGGCCTCGGCCGCGGCGGGCGCGGGCGCGGGCTTATGCAGCCCCTCAATACAAAGAGAACCAGATACAGCGGTTGTTCAGGAAATTTTCACCAAATAGGGGAGAGAATAGTCCCCTACCGGGTGCCGCCCGTCACAGTCCCGCATCGGGGGCTATGTAATATTGTTTCCATGATGGAGCGGCAACAAAGCGTACCCACCACGGGCCGGCATACGGAGAGACGAGCCATGCATTGCGAAAACCCGCAGTTCACCGCGTTCGAATTCGCCATCGAGGCCGAGAGCGTCGCCATCGAAGAATGCCTGGCCTGGCACCGCAACGGCGCGAGACCCGAAGATCTCTACCAGCAGGTGATGGGGCAGCGCCCCGAGGCTCAAATGAATTGGGATGCCGTCGCCAAGGTGCTCGCCGGACGCTGGAGCTGCCTGCGCAACGGGCGCTAAGCTTCCCGCCGAATTGGCGTGCCGAGCCGGAGCGAGCACGGCGGACTAACGCCCTCTCTTACACCACATCCATATAGCGGCCGCGCTCGAAGGCGCCGACCTGGCGACTGCAGACGGTATATTCGTTAAGCCGCGAGGTGCCGAACTGCTCGACGAAGGCGTCGCCGTAGAGCGCGCGCGCCGATTTCGAGGCGAGCAGCCGTTCGGCCGCGTCGAGCAGGTTGCGCGGCAACGCCTTCTTGCGCGCAAACTTGAGCCCGCGGGCGTCGCCGTCTACGGGCTTGGGCGGCTCGGTCTTGTTTTCGATGCCCCACAGGCCCGTGGCCAGCATCTGGGCCATGGCGAGATGGGGGTTGGTGTCGGACGCGGGCACGCGGAATTCGAGACGCGCGGTGTCGGCTTGGGCTGCGATGGCGCGGACCGCGACGGAATAGTTGCCCATCCCCCAGGTCGGCGTACGCGGCGACCAGTTGCCCGGCACGAGACGCCGGTAGGCGTTGACCGTGTGGGCCGAAAGCGCCGTGTGTTCGGCCATGTGAGCGAGCATGCCGCCGGTGAAATGGCGCATCGCAACGCTCACATTGTCGGGCTTGCGCTTGTCGAAGAAGACGGGCTTGCCGCTCTTCTTGTCGCTGAGCGAGAGATGGATATGGCCCGAGAGACCCGCGACGGAGGCGTCCATCTGGGCCATGAACGAGGCGGTCAGGCCGTGCCGATGGCAAAACGCCTTGGTGAAAACCTTGAACAGTGCGGCATCGTCGGCGGCGCGCATGGCGGCGCGCGCGCGCAGCGTCGCCTCATAGCAACCCGGGCCGAGCTCGAGCCCGAAGGCGTAAATCGGGATGTCCATGTCCGCCATGGCGGCGTCGAGATCGGCAATGAAGCCGGCATTTTCGGCCGCGGGCATGGCGTCCCAGCAGCGATTATCAACGGCGAAGAAATCGAGATTGTCGAAGTTCTTCTCGCGCAACGTCGCCGCCGTCTCGTCGAGGATGAACAGCTCGCACTCGAACGCGGCCTTGACCGCGTAACCCATGGCGTCGGCCTTTGCGATCTGGGCTGCCAGCAGGTTGCGCGGCGAAACCTCGGCCGAGACACCGATATAGTCGGCGACATAGAGCGCCGCATCTTCTTCAAAGCCGTAATCGCGCCCGCTGGTGGGATCGATCCTGACCGGCTCGCCCACGACTGTGCGCGGATCCCACATGGCGTCGGCGCTGTCCCAGCCGCGCACGTTGTTGCACCATTCGAGCTTGCCGTCGAACGCGAGTCTGGCCAGATCCAGCGGCAGGCGGCGCTCGCGAAAGCAGCCGTCATAGTCGAACAGCCCGACATGGACGAAACGGACCTTGCGGCGTTTCAGAGCGTCCTGCGCCTTGGCGGCGGTGGCGGCGATCAGCGGGGTTGCGGCCATGATGAGTTCTCCCTTATCTGGTGTCCGGCGGGCCGATGGTGCCCGCAGCGTCGCGTCTGTGCAAGCCAGAGGGCGCGGTCACTCGGTGTCGGGGCTGATCGCGGGCTTGCGCCGGCGCGCCTCGAGTGCGACGACTCCGAGGATGACCACGGCGCCGCCGATCAGCTGGATCGGCCCCATGCTCTCGCCCAGAATTACAAAGGCGAGCGCGATGGTCGCGGGCGAGCCCAGCGCACTGACCAGGGATGCGCGCGACGCGCCCGCGCGGCGGATGCCTTCGGAAAACATGAAATAGGGCAGCAGGGTCGCGAACAGCGCGATCATCCCCGCCCAGAGCAGACCCATGGGGCTGACGGCGAGCTCGGCGACCGGGCGGGCAACGAAAAAATGGACCGTGAGCACGGCGCAGGCGCCGGTGACCGCGAACAGGGTGAAGCGGATCGAGCCGGTGCGGGTCGTGGTTTCCCGATTGATCATGATGTAGACCGCAAACACCAACCCCGAGAGCATCGCCCAGGCGGCGCCCTCGAGGTTCGCTACCATGTAGGCGACATCAAAGCCGCCGAGCGAAAGCACCACGCCGGCCTCGATCAGGATCAGCGCTGCCCATTGGCGAAGCGGGGGCGCGCGCCCGCGGCGGAGCGAATCGAAAAGCAGGACGAAGGCCGGAAAGCTGAACAGGATGATCCGCGAGAGGCTGACGTCGATCATCGAGAGCGCGGTGAAGTCCGCAATCCAAGCGCCCCAGCTCGTCACGCCGCCCCCGATCAGCGCGGCCAGAAAATCGCGGCGCTCGATGCGGAAAATGCCCTCGGGACCGAGCCGCCACAACGCGAATGCCCAGAAAAAGGGCAGCGCGATGGCAAAGCGCAGCCACAGCAGCGCGACGACGCCGACCCCTTCCGCGTAGGCGAGTTTGATGAAGATGCCCTTGAACGAGAGCAGCATTGCTGCGCCAAGCACGAAAGCGATGCCGAGTGCCGCGCCCTTCTCGGCGTCGGGCAAGGGTGGGGGCGTGCTCAGTTCGACTGCTTCGCGACCATACGGCCCAAGGGCCGGCCGCCCAGGATATGGACGTGAAAGTGAGGCACCTCCTGGCCGCCGTCGCCGCCGATGTTGGCGATGACGCGGTAGCCCGGCTCGGCGAGGCCAAGCTCGCGGGCAATGGCGCGAACAGCTGCGAAGAAGCGGCCGACCGCCTGGGGGGCTGCGTCGCTCCCGAAATCGTCGATCGAGACGTAAGCGCCCTTGGGGATCACCAGCACATGGACCGGCGCCTGGGGGTTGATGTCGCGGAAGGCCAGGACCTCGTCGTCTTCGTAGACGGTGTCGTTGGGAATCTCGCCGCGCAGGATCTTCGCGAAGATGTTATCGGAATCGTAGGCCATGATGCCCCCGTTCGCTTGCCGCTACAGCCTCAGCCGTCCCGCCGGCTCGCCTTCTCCGCGAGACCCGATTGGGAACGGCGATTTTCCAGCTCTGCCGCGATCTCGGCGGGCGCGATTCCCGCGTCCGCCCAGAGCACGAGCAGGTGGTAGAGCAGATCGGCGCTTTCGGCCACGGTCCGGGCGCGCTCACCCTTGGCCGCGGCAAGGGCGAGCTCGACCGCCTCTTCACCCAGTTTCTGCGCGATCTTGTCGGTGCCCTTGCCAAACAGCTTGGCGGTATAGGAGGTTTTCGGATCGTCTCCCCTGCGCGCGTCGATGACAGCGAGAAGCTCGTCGAGAAAGGCGAAGTCACTTGTCGGTGCCATAGAGCTCCTCCGGATCGATCTCGACCTCGGCGATGGTCTCGAGCCCGCCGTCCTTGCGCACCGCGCGAAAAAAACACGAGCGCCGGCCCGTGTGACAGGCGACCCCGGTCTGTTCAACCCGGAGCAGCAGGACATCGCCGTCGCAATCGATGCGCATTTCGACCAGCGCCTGGGTCTGACCCGAACGCTCGCCCTTGCGCCACAACGCGCCGCGTGAACGCGAGAAATAGCACACCCGCCCGCTCGCCAGGGTCTCCTCGACGGCCTCGCGGTTCATCCACGCGACCATGAGCACCTCGCCGCTCTCGGCGCTCTGTGCGATCGCGGGGACGAGACCGTTCGAATCGAACGTGATGGCGTCGAACAGCTCGGACATGGGGTGCGCCTCGGGCAACGGGATTGTTTCGCCGGAAGCTATATCACGCAGCCCCTGCGCGCGCCTAGAGGCGCACGGGGATGCCGCGGGATTTCATATGGGCCTTGGCCTCGGCGATGGTGTGCTCGCCGAAATGAAAGATCGAGGCTGCGAGCACGGCGGAGGCATGGCCCTTGGCGATACCGTCGGCCAGATGGTCGAGGCTGCCGACCCCGCCCGAGGCGATCACGGGAATGGGCACGGAATCGGCGATGGTGCGGACAAGCTCGAGGTCGAAGCCTTCCCGGGTGCCGTCGCGATCCATCGAGGTAAGCAGGATCTCACCGGCGCCCAGGCTCGCCATGCGGCACGCCCATTGAACCGCGTCGAGTCCGGTTTCGTTGCGCCCGCCATGAGTGAAGACCTCGAAGCGCCCCGGTCCGGTCCGCTTGGCGTCGACCGCGATGGTGATGCATTGGGTACCGAAGCGCTCCGCGGCCTCGGCCACGAACTCGGGGCGCGATACCGCCGCGGTGTTGATCGAGACCTTGTCGGCGCCGGCGAGCAGGAGGGTGCGGATGTCTTCTACGGTGCGCACGCCGCCGCCCACGGTAAGCGGCATGAAGCAGACCTCGGCGGTGCCGCGCACCACGTCGATGATGGTGGCTCGCTCGTCGGACGAGGCGGTAATATCGAGGAAGCACAGCTCGTCGGCTCCTTGCGTATCGTAAATGCGCGCCTGCTCGACCGGATCGCCGGCATCGACCAGATCGACGAACTGCACGCCCTTCACGACGCGGCCGTCATGGACGTCGAGGCAGGGGATAATGCGGGGCTTCAGCATGGCGGCGTCAATCGCCGAGCAGGGCCAGAGCCCGGGTCAGGTCGATCTGCCCGTCATAGAGCGCACGGCCCGCGATCACGCCGACGATGCCCGACCCGGCGGCAGCCTTGACCGCGCACAGGTCGTCGAGCGAGGCGACCCCGCCCGACGCGATCACCGGGGTGGTGAGCCGGGCCGCAAGTGCCGCGGTCGCCTCGACATTCATGCCCGCCATGGCGCCGTCACGCGCGATGTCGGTGTGGATAATCGCGGCGGCGCCGGCGTCCTCGAAACGGAGCGCCAGATCGGCCGCGCCGAGGTCCGAGGTTTCGGCCCAGCCCTCCACGGCAACCTGCCCGTCGCGGGCGTCGATCCCGATTGCGATCCTGCCGGGCCAGCGGGCGCAGGCCTCCTTGACGAGGGCGGGCTCGCGCGCGGCGGCGGTGCCGAGAATGACCCGGGCGATACCCGCCGCCAGCCAGCGCTCGATGGTCGCGAAATCGCGTACTCCGCCACCGAGCTGGACGGGGATATCGAGCGCCGCGACGATGGCCTCCACGGCAGCCGCGTTCTCGGGCCGGCCGGAAAAGGCGCCGTCGAGATCGACCACATGAAGCCATTGGGCTCCGGCGTCGGCAAAGGCGCGGGCCTGGGCGGGCGGATCCTCGTTGAACACCGTCGCCTGATCCATTGCGCCCCGGAGCAGCCGCACGCAGGCGCCCTCCTTGAGATCGATGGCGGGAAACAGGATCACATCAGAGATCTTTCGTGTAGTAGAAGCCCTTGATCATCTTGCCGCCCACCAGGGCATATTTCGGGTGCGCACCCCAGCGCGCAAAGCCCAACCGCTCGTAATGCTCAATTGCGCGTTTCTGGGATTCGGCGACATTCAGGTTGAGCACCTTGTAGCCGCGCTCGCGGGCCTCGGCCTCCGCCGCCTCGACCAGATTACGCGCAAGCCCGTGACCGCGTGCCCAGGGGGCCACGAAATGCATGTCGAGCCCGGCGGCAAAGCCCCACATCTCGCGCTGGCTGGGTGGCTCGACGAGTTGGACCGAGCCCGCGATGACCTTTTCGAAGCGGGCGACAAAAAGCTGGCGCGAGGGCACCACGAGCACGCCCTTCCAGTAGCGCTCAAGGGTAGCGCGGGGCGGCAGCGTGGCCCAGCCCAGCCCGCTGCCGTCGGTAATTGCCGCTTCCGCTGCGTCGATCAGCTCGTTGAGGTCGCGCTTGGAGAGCTTGGTAAGGAGTTCGACGCTCACGGGTCAGGGCCTCCAGCCGAGAAAGTTGGCGATCAGCCGTAGACCGGTCTGCTGGCTCTTTTCGGGATGGAACTGGGTGCCCGCCAGGTTATCGCGCCCGATCAAGGCGGTCACCGGACCGGCGTAATCGACCCAGGCGACGCGCTCGCCCTCGCGCGCGCAGACGAACGCGTAGGAATGGACGAAATAAACATGCTCGCCCGGTGCGATGCCCGCGAGCAGGGAGTGGGCGCCCGGCTCGAAGCACAACTCGTTCCAACCCATATGGGGCACCTTCAGCGCATCGTCCGCCGGCTCGAGCGGCACCACCTCGCCCTCAATCCAGCCGAGTCCCTCGTGGCTGCCATGCTCGTGCCCCGCCTCGGCCATCAGCTGCATGCCGACACAGATGCCGAGAAACGGTTTAGCCAGGCCGATGACCTGATCGCTCAATGCCTCCCACATGCCGGGGAGCGCGACCAGACCGCGCTTGCAGTCGGCAAACGCGCCGACGCCGGGCAGCACGATGTGACTCGCGCTTTCGAGGTCGGCGGCCTGCGAGGTCACGCGAATCTCGCCCGCAAAGCCGGTTTCGTCCGCCGCACGCTCGAACGCCTTGGCCGCCGAGCGCAAATTGCCCGAGCCGTAATCGACGATGGCGACGGTCATGAACCACGTCCTTCGCGCGGGCAAACGCGCCCGGTGCAGATTATGCGGCAGCTCATCGGTTCAGACCGTCATCGAGCCGCCGAGCACGCCCTTGGTCGAGGGCACCTCGCCCGCCTTGCGCGGATCGATCTCGATGGCCTGGCGGAGGCTGCGGGCGAGGCCCTTGTAGCAGGACTCGACCATGTGGTGGTTGTTCTCGCCGTAGAGCGTCTCGACATGGAGCGTCAGCCCCGCGGCTTGCGCAAAGGCCTGAAACCACTCCTTGAACAGCTCGGTGTCCATCTCGCCCAGTTTGGGCCGCGTGAAAGCCACCTTCCAAATCAGGTAGGGCCGGTTGCTCGCGTCCAGCGCCACCCGGGTGCAGGTCTCGTCCATGGGAATCACGGCGGCGCCGTAGCGCACGATGCCGCGCCGTTCGCCCAGTGCCTGGGAGACCGCCTCGCCGATCGCGATGCCCGTATCTTCCGTGGTGTGGTGGAAATCGATATGCAGGTCGCCCTCGGCGCGGACCCGAAGATCGATCAGGCTGTGACGGGAAAACTGCTCCAGCATGTGATCGAGAAACCCGATGCCAGTTTTCACATCGAAAGCCCCGGTGCCGTCAAGCTCGATATCCACCACGATGCGGGTCTCTTTGGTCAGGCGTTCGACGCTCCCGCGCCGCCCTCCGCCGGGCGGCACCAGGCTCACGGGACGCACCGGCGCAACAGCCGCCGACGCCTCGGGCGCCGGGCGGGCACCGGGCGGCGAGGCACGCGTAGGACCCGCGCCGTCGGCGTCGATGCCCGCAGGCCCGAATCCAGCCGGCACGATGGTTTCGAGCTTGCGCAGGGTTTCAAGCGACGGGTTCCACTCCGGTTTCGCGAAGTCGCGCAGCGTGTTGGCGTGCAGCTCCGCCTCGCGCGCGAGGCGCGAGGGCCGCCAGCCCTTGGCCTCGGCAAAGGCGCGAATTCGGTCGATAGTGGCGTCGAGTGACATGGCGTCAGATAATCACATTAAGTTGTGTCGTTCAAGAGCGGCCCCCTCCAGATGTGACGTTTTTCCACCCTTGCGCCGAGCGGACTTTCACATCGGGATGAACGTCGTTGCGCGCGCGCATTGATAGCAGGAGACGGTGCAAACCGCCACCCCCTACGGCATCCGGGCAACGCACGCTCGCCAAGGGGCTTGATCGAACGCCGATCGTCGCCACATCGTGTCGCATAGGCGTGCCGCCGGCATGCCCAAGCCGCGCGAGGAGTCCCTCATCCGATGGCCGAGCAGACCCAGAACGAATGGCACGGCACGACCATCCTGGCGGTCCGGCGCGATGGTGAAGTGGTCATCGCGGGCGACGGCCAGGTCAGTTTCGGCAACACGGTGCTCAAATCGAACGCGCGCAAGGTGCGCCGGCTGTCGTCGGACGGCTCGATCATCGCGGGCTTCGCGGGTGCGACCGCCGACGCCTTCACCCTGTTCGAACGTCTCGAGGCGAAACTCGACGAGCATCCGGGCCAGCTCACCCGGGCCTGCGTCGAACTCGCCAAGGACTGGCGCACCGACCGTTATTTGCGCCGCCTCGAAGCCATGATGGCGGTGGCCGACGCCGACGTCTCGCTGGTGCTCACGGGCACCGGTGACGTGCTCGAGCCCGAGGACGGGCTGATCGGCATCGGTTCGGGCGGCAACTTCGCGCTGGCCGCCGCGCGCGCGTTGATCGACCAGCCGGGGTTCTCGGCCGAGGCGATTGCGACCCGCGCCATGGAGATCGCCGCCGACATCTGCGTCTACACCAACCGCTCGGTGACGATCGAGCGATTGCCGAAAGACTGACCCCCCATGACAGCCTTTTCCCCACGCGAGATCGTCTCCGAACTCGATCGCTTCATCATCGGCCAGAACGACGCCAAGCGCGCCGTGGCCATTGCCCTGCGCAACCGCTGGCGGCGCCAGCAGCTGCCCGAGGGCCTGCGCGAGGAGGTGCTGCCCAAGAACATCCTGATGATCGGCCCGACGGGTGTGGGCAAGACCGAGATCGCGCGCCGCCTCGCGCGCCTTGCCGCCGCGCCGTTTCTGAAGGTGGAGGCGACCAAGTTCACCGAAGTCGGCTATGTCGGGCGCGACGTGGAGAGCATCGTGCGCGACCTGGTCGAGATCGCCATCAACCAAACCCGCGAAACCTTGCGCAAGGACGTCAAGGCCAAGGCGGAACTGGCCGCCGAGGAGCGCGTGCTCGACGCGCTGGTCGGCGACAAGGCAAGCCAGGAAACCCGCCAGAAATTCCGCAAGATGCTGCGCGAGGGCCAGCTCGGCGACAAGGAAATCGAGCTCGAGGTCTCCGAGAGCGGCGGCGCGGGCGGGCTTCCCACCATCGATATCCCGGGCATGCCCGGGGCGCAGATGGGCATGGTCAATCTGGGCGACATCTTCGGCAAGGCGATGGGCGGGCGCACGGTCAAGAAACGCGTGAGCGTCGGCGAATCCCGCGACCTGCTGATCGCCGAGGAAAGCGACCGGCTGCTCGACGAGGACCAGATCGTGCGCACCGCGCTCGAAGCGGTCGAAGAGAACGGCATCGTGTTCCTCGACGAGATCGACAAGATCACCGCCCGCTCGGAGCGGGTCGGCGGCGACGTCTCGCGCGAGGGGGTACAGCGCGATCTGCTGCCGCTGATCGAGGGCACGACGGTTACGACCAAGCACGGGCTGGTCAAGACCGACCATATCCTGTTCATCGCCTCGGGCGCGTTCCATCTGGCCAAGCCCGCCGATCTGCTGCCCGAGCTGCAGGGTCGGCTGCCCATCCGGGTCGAGCTGCGCGCGCTGAGCGAAGCCGACCTCAAGAGCATTCTCACGGAGCCCGAGAACAGCCTGATCAAGCAGTACGTCGCGCTTCTGGGCACCGAGGAGGTCACCCTCGAATTCACCGACGACGGCGTCGATGCCATCGCAAACCTTGCCGCCGAGGTCAACCGGGCGATCGAGAACATCGGCGCCCGGCGCCTGCATACGGTGATGGAGCGGATGCTCGAAGAGATCAGCTTCGCGGCCTCTGACCGCGGCGGTGAAACCGTGGTGATCGACGAGCCTTACGTGCGCGAGCATGTGGGCGACCTCGCCAAGGACGCCGATCTCTCGAAATTTATCCTCTAGCGCCGCCGTCCACCGCCCCCGCCCGCATGGACAGGGCACGGCGCGGGGGCGTACACTTTCATCCCCTATTCGCAACGCATCGCACGCGGTCCCGTCAAGAGCCGCACCGGTCCCGGGAGGATTTCATGGCCAAGACGACCGTGCTCGGCACCTGTCCGCAGGACTGTCCCGACGCCTGCTCGATGCTGATCGATGTCGAGGACGGGCGGGTGACCGGCGTGCGCGGCAACCCCGACCATCCATTCACCCGCGGCGGGCTGTGCCTCAAGGTCAACAATTACGAAGATCGCACCTACAGCCCCGAACGGGTGCTCACCCCACTGCGCCGCGCCGGACCCAAGGGGAGCGGAAAATTCGAACCCATCACGTGGGATGCGGTCATGGGCGAGATCGCAACCCGCTGGACCGCGATCCTCGACGAGTTCGGCGCCGAAGCGATCCTGCCTCATAGTTTTTTAGGCGCCATGGGGGTGCTCAACGGCCTGTCTTCGGGCGATGCCTTCTTCAACCGGCTGGGCGCCTCGATCGCGGAGCGGACCTATTGCGGCTCGGGCTCCTCAACGGGCTATACGATGACCGTGGGCGCGACCCCCGGCGTCGATCCCGAGACGATCGTCCATGCGAAATACATCGTGCTCTGGGCGACCAACACGATCAGCACCAACCTGCATCTCTGGCCTTTCATCGCCGAGGCGCAAGCCAGCGGCGCCAAGGTCGTGGTGATCGACCCGATCCGGACCCGCACCGCGAAGAAGGCCGACTGGCATCTGCCGATCAAGCCCGGTGCCGACGGGGCACTGGCCATGGCGATGATCAACGTCATCATCGAAGAAGACTTGGTCGATCACGACTATGTGGAAAATTACACCCTGGGCTTTTACGATCTCGCGATCCGGGCTCGTGACTACCCGCCCGAAGCGGTCGCCGACGATATCGGCGTGCCGGCCGCGGACATCCGCGCCCTGGCCCGGGAGTTCGCGGCCGCTCAGCCCGCACTGATCCGCCCGGGCGTCGCAATCGAACGCCACCCCGGCGGCGGCCAGGCGATGCGCGCCATGACCTGCCTGCCCGCGCTGGTCGGCGCGTGGCGCCATATCGGAGGCGGCATGATGGCGATGCCGGAGTTCGCCTTCCCGGTCAAGGGAGACGCGCTCATGCGGCCCGACTGGATTCGCCCGGGTACGAGGGTGATCAACCAGTGGCGGCTGGGCCGGGCGCTGACCGGCGAGCTTGCGCTCGATCCGCCGATCAAATCTCTCGTCGTTTATAACGCTAATCCGGTGCTCGTCGTGCCCGAGCAGGACAAGGTGCTGGCCGGACTCGCCCGGGAAGATCTGTTCACCGTCGTCCACGAGCAATTTCTGACCGATACGGCGCGCTATGCCGATCTCGTGCTGCCCGCGACCACCCAGCTCGAGCAGTTCGATCTCGTCGGTTCCTGGGGCCAATATTATTTCTCGATCAACGAGCCGGCGATCGCGCCCCTCGGTGAGGCGGTTCCCAACACGGAGTTTTTCCGCCGCCTTGCCGGTGCGATGGGCTTCGACGACCCACAGTTCCAACGCAGCGACGAGCAAATGGTGCGCGATAGCATCGACTGGGACGATCCGAAGATGGAGGGGATTACGCTCGAGGGCCTGCGCGAGATGGGCTTCGCAAAGCTCACCATGCCCGAGACCCTGGGCGTCGCCCCCCATGCCGAGGGCGATTTTCCGACGCCCTCGGGCAAGTGCGAGCTTCGCGCCTCGCTGGCCGAAAACGGCGATTTCGTCCTGGCGGGGTTGCGCCAGGGCTCTGAGGAACACCAATCGGGCGACCCGGTCGACCCGTTGCCCCACTTCATTGCGCCGAGTGAATCGAACGACCTCGAGCGCCGGGCACGCTATCCGCTGAACATCGTCTCGCCCAAGAGCCACGCCTTCATCAATTCGAGCTTTGGCAACCTGCCCAAACAGCGCCACCACGCGGGCGAGAAACAGATCCTCATGATCCACCCCGACGATGCGGCGGCGCGCAACATCGGCGAAGGCTCCACGGTTCGGGTGTTCAACGACCGCGGCAGTTTTGCCGCCGTCGCCCAGGTCAGCGGCGATCTGCGCACAGGGCTGGTCTGCGCGCCGATGGGCTACTGGCGCAACGCCTCGCCCGACGGCGAGGACGGGCTCACCGTTGCCGCGGTTCATTCGGCAACCTACGCCGACATGGGCCGGGCACCGACCTTTTCCGACAGTCTGGTCGAGGTCGCGGTCGACGAATAACCGGCACACCACGATGCCGTTTCAGGGAGAACACCATGGCCGATCCACATAAGGGAAAGTTTCACGGAACGGAAAACCTCGAGGCGCTCTCGCGGATTTCCCAGGATTACCAGACCGCGACGACCGAACGCGTCCTGCGGCTGGGGCTCGAAGCCGCCGACTCGATTGGCGACCGCACGATCCCCCTGTTCGCCCGCGGCTATTCACCGGCCTTCGCGGGCATCAATACCTTCCTTAAGGCGCCTTATTGCGAGGACGCAAGCGCGGTCGGCCAGTACGACGCCGCCTTCATCGGCGAGCCTTACGACGGGGGCACCACATTCCGTCCCGGCGCGCGCTGGGCGCCCCAGGCGGTGCGCCGCATCTCAGCGCTCTACGACAGCTATAACCTCGACAGCGCGGTCGACCTGCAGGAGGAGCTCAAAATCTGCGACATGGGCGACGTGCACGTGATTCCGTCGAATATCGAGAAGACCTTCGATCAGTGCACCAAGGCGATCGAGCACATCTACACGGCGGGCGTTTTCCCGGTGATCTGCGGCGGCGATCACAGCCTGGGCTTTCCCAACGTCCGGGCGATCGCGCCCCACATCGACGGCAATGTCGGCATCATCCATATCGACCGTCACTTCGATTGCGAGCCCAAGCAAATGGACGAACGGATGCACGGGACATCGTGGTATTGGACCGTGCACGAGCCATCGACCACGACCCATCAGGGCCACGCCCACATGCACGATGTGGGTCTGCCCAACTGCCCGCCGGAAAATCTGGTTCAGGTCGGTATCGGGGGCTGGGCCGGCATGCGGGCGGCGGCGGCTGTGGCGCACCGGCGCGGCACCCAGATCATGACCATGGAAGACATCATGGCGCTGGGCCCGGCCAAGGCCGCCGAGATGGCGCTCGACATCGCCTGGAAGGGGGCCAAGGCGGTATTTCTGTCGTTCGACATCGATTCAATCGACCCGGCGTTCGCGCCGGGTACGGGCACGCCCGAGCCGGGCGGCATTCAGCCTCGGGAAGCGATCGAGATGGTCCGCATCATCGCCAGGGAAGGCTTATGCGGCATGGAGGTGGTCGAAATCGCGCCGCCCTACGACGTCAACGACAACACCGCCCAGCTCGGCTGCCGTCTCATGCTCGAGGCGCTGGGCTCGATGGTGATCGAAGGCAAGCTTGGCCACCGGGCTAAGGTGATGAAACCCGCCTAACGGCCGGTAATCCCCCCGCGCAGTCTCTTGCTGCCGCTTATCCGAGGACGCGGCTACTGGGTCGTCGTCGTGGTCGTGGTGGTCGTGGTGCTCAGCACCGCTTCTTCTTCTTCGGTGGTCACTGCCTGAATTCCCACGCCGACCGCAGCCGCGACGCCGGCACCAACCGTGGCGCCCGCGCCGAGACCACCGGAAGCCGCTCGCGCCGACCGTGACGGTGACGCCCGCAGCGGTGACCCTGACGGTGCCCGCCGTGACCGTGACCGAGACAAAGCCGTTGGCCAAGACCACGACTGTAAACGCCGTGCCGCGAACGCCGATGGTTGCGGAGGGCGTGTTGACGATGTAGGCGCCTGAATCGAGTTCGCCGGTTACGAAGGACATGACGCCAGTGGTCATCGTCAGCACCATCGAGCCCAACGCCGGGTCGGGGTCGAAGACTAGATCGGTGAGCTCGATCTAGGAGCTTTCGCCCAGGGTCAGGATGGAGCCGTCGAGGAACTCTATCTCGGTCGCGCCGGCGGAGCCGGTGACGATGACTTCGTCCTGGTAGACCGGAGCGTTGGTCTCAATCGTGCGGGTGCCGCCCTCGACAGTGCCGGTCACTTCATTGACCACGACATAGGCGTCACCGACGTTGGTGGCAGCCAGCGCGCCGCCCATCGGTGCCGCTGCGACCAGCAACACGGCCAGTGCAAGGGCGATGGCCGGCCGGCTGAGCAATCGGTAGACGGCCTCGAGGTTTACAATTCGGTTGGATCGGTCCGGCATGGGAGCCCTCCTGCGGTGTTCCGGCAGCCGACGGAGCGAAACCGGATAATCCGGTCTTGACGGGGCGCGCTCGCCGGAAAATCGCAACGCCCCAAAGCTGGTAATTCGAGCAAACTTAGGTTGACAGTTTATGACATTTCTCGCTCGATGACAATGGGTTGCGGGATATGGCAGGAACAATTTTTTGTCCGGGCTGAAGGTGCGAGATGAGGGAGCGCGCACCTGCTGAAGGTGATTTGGGTCGTTTCCAAGCTTGGCTTGACGACGTCATGAGAGCCGCCTGACTCCGCCGAGCGGCGTTTTCTGGCCCGGCGGGCACGACAGTCCGACCGCGCCGCTCGACGGCGCGTCTCTGCGCCCCCTGCTATGCGATTACGCCTGCGGGATCATGCGGTGGGCGCGATCAGGATCGCGTCGAGGGCATCCTGCGCGCGGGCGGCATAGTGGCGGTTGGCCTCGGGCAGGTAGCGGAAGCGGCCGCTACAACGCACGATGGCGATGGCCACGTTGGTCAGGCAGGCGAGATTGCGGGGCAGGTGACGCACATACGCCCGGCAGCGATCTTCGTCGTAGGTGAAGTCGCGCACGTAGTGCAGCCGGTTTTCGATGTGCCAGTGGTTATGGACCAGGGCCAGAAGCTCCTCGGGCCCGGCGCGGTCTGTGCCGAGCGAGGTGAGGCTCCAGGTCACTTCGATGCTGCTCTTGCCGGTCTTGAGGATCTCGCGCTCGCGTTCGATGCGCATCGCCTGGCGGCGCCCGTGGAGGTTCGCGTAGCCGTCCCATTCGGCGCCGGAGAGGTCGACGGCGGCACAGCGGCGGCGCTCGATGCGGCCATGGCCCTTGTCGACGGTTTCGTGCCAGGGCGCGTCGCTGAAGTCGATCGCCTTGAGGTCTTCGAGGATGGTTTCCTGATTGTCCTTGATGGCGCTGATCACGTAGTCGGCGCGGCGCCCGAGCAGGCAGCGCGCCGTCTCGTGCTGGGCGTGCATCGCATCGACGGTGACAATGCGGCCTGCGAGGTCGAGGCTGCTGGAGAGCTCGCGTACGGCTGGGATTTCGTTGCTCTTGCTGTCGACCTCCACCTGCCCGAGGACCATGCCGGAGTCGTGTTCCACCGCCGCGACCATCATCCGGCGCCCGTCTTCGGTCTGCTTCGAGGCACCTCGCAGGTCCTTCCCGTCCATGGCGACAGGCGCATGTGCCGTGCTGTGCTGGCCGGTCCACTGACCGATGGCGTTGTCCAGGGTCTCGGGCGGCAGCGCGGCGAGGATGTTGTGGAAGGTGGTGATTGCGGGCGCGGTGTAGCGCTGCTTGCTCGGGCTCCAGAACGCACCCACTGCCTCGAGCTGCTCCTGGGAGAGCAGGGCGGCGAACTGGGCGAACGCGTTCACACCTCGGTAGCCGGCCAGACGGGCAGCGACGGCGATCGCCAGAACGGTGTTCAGCGGGTAGCGCTTGCCCCGGTCACGGCGGCACTCGGGCACCTCGCCCAGACACTCGAACAGGCTGCGCAGCCGCGGCGCCGCCATTGGCTCGGTGTGTTGCTCAGCGTTCCAGTGTGCCGGCACCTCGGTCCGGCTCAGCGCCTCGGCGGCGTCGTCGGTCAGTTCGAACACGAAGATCTCCTTGGGCTGGCCGTGGTGGCGCCAGCGCGCCGAGCCTCCGGGCTCGCGGGCAAAGCCGCGGGTCAGCCCCAGCGAGCGCCAGTTCGACGCGCGGTAGCAGGTCCCGACAAAGCGCGAGACATCCACGAACGTCTCCGCCAGAAAGACGGGATATCCATGCACCGCCTGGATGTCCTGCGACAGCCGCCGCAGGCTCAGCCCCAGCACCCGCGAGGCCAAGTTGTGCACCCGGCCAGGCGTCAGGATGACAAAGCGCGAGTTGTTGGCGATCAGATGCAGGCGCCGGAACTGCTGCTCCGCCGGCCAGCCGATCCAGCGATCGCGTGCGGCCAGCTTGAACGCGCCGGGCTGCCAGCCGATCAGTGCGAGCCAGGTCTCGCCGTGCACCGCGACATGGCGCAGGCCTTTGCCGATGACGCCGTGAAACGGTAGGTAGTGGTGCTCCGCCACCAGCCGGTCCCAGTGCCGGTGCTCCTGCGCGCCCCAGGTCGGGCGCACCGTGACCGCGCGCAAATCAACGGATAAATCCTGGGCCGGCAGCGTCGCCATGACCGGCACACTGCCACATCGAGAACGGAATGGCCAGCCCCGACATCGGCTCACGATGCTCGGCAGGCGGACAAAAAACTAGCCCTGCGGGATATGGTGGTTCAGCAACAGTGGATCGATCCCATAACTCGGATCCATGTACGAACCGGGTGTTAGTGGACCAACCGGTCCATATAAATTAATTTCAAGCGGCGAATTCGTCGTGCTATGTTTAGTGAACTGATCGGTCCATAAATCGGACAGAGCATGGCTAGACGACGGGAATTCGACCCAGAAACCGCGCTGGAACAGGCGATGCAGCTGTTCTGGAGCCGGGGCTACGAAGCCACCTCTCTCGCCGACCTGCTCGCCGCCACGGGGCTCTCCAAAAGCAGTCTCTACGAGACTTTTGCGAGCAAACACGCGCTCTTCCTGGCCGCACTTGAACGCTACGACGAGACCGTTATGGCAGAGTTGGTGGCCCGCCTGAACGATGCCCGCCTGCCCCGCGCAGCCGTGGTCGCGCTGCTCGTCTCGGCCGCGAACAACTCGATCTATCGCGACCAGCGCGGTTGCCTGATGGCGAATGCGGCGATGGAGAGGGGTCCCCGGGATGCTGCGGCGAGGGAGTGCATTGCCCGGGCGTTTGCGCGGCTCGAGGACGCCGTCGCCCGGGCGCTCGAGCGCGCCCGGCAGGCAGGAGAAATCAAAACCGGGCACAACGTTCGCGCACTCGCGGTTTTTGTGGTCACCACCCTGAACGGCTTGCGAGTCGGGGCCAAGATCATGCCCGACCGGTTGCGCCTGAACGCCGTGGTCCAGGAAGCGCTTCGCGCACTCGGCTAAGCCCCGGCGCTTTCACATCGTGGTGGGAGTGCCGCTTAGGCGGCCCTGATGCCCCTGGATCCGCGCTTGGGCGCAGAGGTGATATAGGCCTTGGCGCAATGCTCGGCGCAATAGGGTCGGCTCTCGAGCACGGCCTTGCCGCAGAAATGGAAATTTTCCTCAACCGGATCACCGATCGGCCACAGGCAGGTTGGCCCCTTCACCAGCACGATCTTCGAGGGTTTGCGCTGGATCGGCGACTGACGCGACGGCAGGCCCATGCGGTGGACCTTGCCCACCACCGCGTTTTTCGAGATGCCGAGCCGGCGCCCGATCTCGCTGGTGGTCAGTCCCTCATTCCACAGGCGCTCGACTTCTGCGATCCGTTCGGGGGTCCAGGTCATGTCGGCGATCCTTTATCCAAGTCTTGCGGTATGTGCGTCTAAAACCACAACATATAGATATTTGAGGGATTCGCAAGTCGATTTTGGCGGCCACCAAGAGATTGCGGCTCAGCGACGCCGGCGAAGCAGGAGGTAAAGCGCACCCGAGCCGCCGTCGCGCGGCTGGGCCCGGGCAACGCCCAGAATCAGTGGCCGGAGCGTCGCCTGGTTGAGCCAGTGGGGTACCATGCGCCGAAGCACACCCTCGGACCCGGCGCGGCCCTTGCCGGTAATCACCAGCACGCAGCGGTGCCCAATCGCCGCGGCTTCCGCCACGAAGCCGTTCAGAGCCCGGTGGGCCTCGGCCTGGGTCATGCCGTGCAGATCGAGGCGATCTTCGATCGGAGTTTGGCCGCGTTTCAGGCGGAGCGCGCTGCGCTTGTCGATCCCGGCGAAGATGCCGGGTGCCAGGTCGGGCAAGGCTGGAGCCACAGGCACCGGGGCGGCCGGAGCCGGCGCAATCGCCGGCGTCTCCCGGGCGCGCGCGCCGCTCGCGGGTGGCGCGGCATCGGGCAGGGGCGCATCCGCGCGCCGGGGTGCCGCGTCGCGCATCGCCGTGCGGAACAACGTGCTTTCATCGCGGCTGGCTCGCCGGCCGCGCTCGCCCGTACGCCCGCTCACTTGTCCTCCTGGGCGGGACCCACGATCACGATGTGGAGCCGGCGCGGACCATGAGCCCCGAGCTGGATTTTCTGTTCGATATCCGCGGTGCGTGACGGCCCGGTCACGAAGTTCACGTTGCGCGGCATGGCGCCGGCACTGCGCAACAGTGTCCAGCCCTCCTCGTAGGTTCCCATGACCTGCTCCGCGCGGAGCACGACGATATGGTTGTCGGGCAGATAATTCAGCGTCGTCGGCGTATCCGGTCCCGAAAGCATCATCAACGAACCGGTCTCCGCAATACCCGCGAAGGCGCCGGTGACTGCGGCGAGATCGTCACCCGCCGTAGCGCCCCGGCGGATCTGCAACGTCGGCTTGTCGCCCCAGGGACAGCCATCAAGTGATGGGTCCGGCGCCATCACCACTTCACTCGGCAGGTTGTGGCGTGCCAGATAGTCGGTCACCGCCCCGGGCACGTCCGACATCGCATCGAGCCGCTCGACCGTCGTCGCAACCGCTTCGGCCTGCTCTTGAAACAGCGCGAGTTGCTCGTCGTGGGGGAGTTGCGCACGGGCCGGGATGAGGCCCGGCGCATGGTCGCGCAGGCGATTGCGAAGCACGTTGCGCGCGGCCTCGTCGAGTGGGCCGCGGCCCAGCCGTTTGGCGATCGTTGCCAGGATGGCAGCCCGGGAATCGCTCATCGCCCGCGTCCCGGGCGGACACCAGCGTCCCACAGCGCCTTGAAGCTGCGGCCTTCGGGGGCCGGCAAATCGCGCGAGACGGTCCAGCCGCCCGCCAGCGGCAGGCGAGAGAGCCGGCCGCGGCGGCCCGCGAGCAGCCGGAGAGCGCGCGCGGCCAGCGCGGTCATCCGGTTATAGAGTGCGGGATGGCGAACGAGCCAGGCCCAGAGCCGGAGGTTGCGGCGCACTGCCGGTGCGCTGTAGCGGCCTTCGAACTCGCGCTCGCGCCAATGGCGCATCATGCGGGGCAGCGGGATACGCATCGGGCAAACCGCCTCGCAGCGGCCGCAGAAGGACGAGGCGTTGGGCAGATGGCCCGCCTCCTCGATGCCGAGCAGCAGCGGCGTGTAGACCGCTCCCATCGGGCCCGAGTAGACCCAGCCGTAGGCATGGCCGCCGATCGCACGGTAGACCGGGCAGTGGTTGAGGCAGGCGGCACAGCGAATGCAGCGCAGGAGATCGTGGAACTCGCCGCCCAGCGCCGCGCTGCGACCGTTATCGAGGATCACGACGTGGAACGCCTCGGGCCCGTCGAGATCGCCCGGGCGCTTCGGTCCGGTCGAGAACGTGGTGTAAGTGGAAAATTCCTGGCCCGTCGCCGAGCGTGCGAGCAGGCGGAGCAGCGTCATGGTGTCCTCCAGGGTGGGCACCAGCTTCTCGATCGACGCGGTTACGATGTGGGTGCGCGGCAGGGTTTGTGTCAGGTCGCCGTTGCCTTCGTTCGTCACCACCACCACGCTGCCGGTTTCGGCGACCAGAAAGTTGGCCCCGGTGATGCCGACATCGGCGTCGATGAACTTCTGACGCAGGATCTGGCGCGCCTCGTCGACCAGTGCGCGGGCCTCGTCCAGCCGTTCGGTCTTGCCGTAGCGGGCGTGATGCTCGACGAACAGGTCGGCGACATCGTCCTGGGTCTTGTGGATCGCGGGCGCGATGATGTGGCTGGGCGGCTCGCCCGCGAGCTGGATGATGTATTCGCCGAGATCGGTCTCGACGGGTTCGATCCCGTTGGCCTCGAGGAACTCGTTGATCTCGATTTCCTCGCCGATCATAGACTTGCCCTTGGTGACCGTCTTCGCGTCCGCCTCGCGGCAGATCGTAAGGATCGTCGCGCGGGCTTCCGCCCCGGTCTGACACCAGTGGACCCGGCCGCCCTGCTCGACCACGCGGGCCTCGAACTCCTCGAGGTAGAAATCGAGGTTTTCAAGAACGTGGGCCTTGATGTCGCGGCCCTCGTCGCGCAGGGCCTCGAACTCCGGCAGATTGTCCACGGCCTTGCCGCGCTTGTCGACGAACCCCTTGCGCATGTTGGAAAGCGCCTGCTGCAGATGCGCGTCGTTGACGGCGGCTCGCGAGTTTTCCTTGAAGGCGCGGCTGGTGGGCTCCATCGCGGCCTCACCCGTCCGCTTCGCCGATTGCCGGGCCGTCGGCCATGCCCGCCAGCACTTCGGCGACATGACGCACCCTGATCGGCGAGCCCTGGCGTTTGAGCCTTCCTGCCATGTTGAGCAGGCAGCCCATATCGCCGGCGAGCAGAAGTTCCGCACCGGTTTGCGCGACATCGTCGAGCTTGCTGTCGACCATGCTCGTCGAGACGTCGGGATATTTCACACAAAAGGTGCCGCCGAAGCCGCAACAGGCCTCGGCGTCCGCGAGTTCGACGAGCTCTAGCCCTTCGACCGACGCGAGCAACGCACGGGGCTGGGCATGCACCTTCATCTCGCGCAAGCTGGAGCAGGAATCGTGATAGGTCGTGCGCGCGCTCAGACGCCCTTCGACCGCCGTAAGCCCGCGTTCGTCAACGAGAAAGCCAATGAGTTCGAAGGTCCTGGCCGCCAACGCCTCGGCCCGCGCACTCCACGCGGCGTCGGCCGCAAACAGGCGCGGATAATGCTCGCGGATCATGCCGGCGCAGGAACCCGAAGGGGCGACGACATAGTCGAAGCCCTCGAAACTTTCGATGACCTGTCGGGCGATCGCCATGGTTTCGGCCCGCGCCCCCGAGTTGTAGGCCGGCTGGCCGCAGCAGGTCTGGTTCATGGGCACCTCGACACGACACCCCGCTTGTTCCAGCAGCTTGACCGCGGCAAAACCGACACTCGGGCGCATCAGGTCGACCAGGCAGGTAACGAACAGTCCGATGCGGGGAACGGCGTCGGTCATGGGTGGAGCCTTTCACAAACCGGGGCTAGAAGCCCGGAGCATGGCGAGGCAATACCGCCGGGGCAAGCCCCGGGACGCGTCCCCGGGCCGGTCATTGCACGATCTCCACCCGATCGCCCAGCACCGCGGCGAGGGCGCGCGGCAGCAGCACGGCGGTGCTTCCGGTCTCGCGCATATGGCCCGCAACCCATTCGGCGTCTGCGCCCGCGCCCCAAAAGAGGTCGCCGCGGACGGCGCCCCGGATCGCCCCGCCGGTGTCCTGGGCAATGACCAGACGGCGCAACGGCGCCTCGCCGCCGCCCGGCAGCGGCGCGCTGCTCACCAGCCAGAGCGGCGCCCCCAATGGCACGATTCGGCGGTCCACCGCGAGCGAACGGCCCGGCGTGAGCGGCACATTCGCCGCCCCCAGCGGTCCCGGTTCGCTGCCGTCGCCCGGCAGCCAGCGGAAGAACACGTAAGACGGGTTGAGCGCCATCACCGCCGTCGCCTCGTCGGGATGGGCACCAAGCCAGGCGCGGATGGTCTGCAACGAAACCTCGTCCGTGGTGAGCGCACCCCGCTCGACCAGCGCGCGGCCAATCGCGTAGTAGAGATGCCCGTTGCTCGCGGCGTAGCCGATACGGCGCATCGAGTCGTCCTCAAAGGCAATGCGGCCCGAACCCTGGATATGCAGGAAGAACGCGCCCACCGCATCGTCGACCCAGACCAGCTCAAGCTGGTTGCCGCTCAGCGCGCCCAAGGAGATCGCCGCGCGGTCGGCATAGGGCACGAACTGTTCGCCCTCGACGCGGCCAGCGATACGCTCGCCTTCGAACTCGTCGCGAAACGCGCCCAGATTGACCTCGACCAGGTCGGACGGGCGAGCATAGAGCGGCACCCGGTAGACCCCGCCGGGCTCGAGCGCGCCCCGCAACTCCGGCTCGTAATAGCCGGTGAACAACCCTTCGGGCGTGCCGTTTTCGAAAATCTGAAACGGTGCAAACGCGTGTTCGAAGAATCGCTGAGCGCTCGGCCCGTCGACCCCGCCCGCCGCGGCGAGGGCGCGCGCCTTGGCGCAGCCCGGCTGCCAGTCGCCGGCAGTGCCCGCAAACCCCGCTCCACCCATGCTGCGCGCAGGGTCGCGAGCAAGGATGGCGACGCAGCTTCGGGCAAATGCGTCGAGCGCGCCCGAGGGCTCGTCCTCCGTCCAGCCGGCTAGATCGGTGAACTCGACCCGCTCGAGCGCGACCACACCCGGCGCGGAGGGCTGTTCGACACAGCCCGCGAGCAACAGCACGCCGCCCAGCGCGAGCCCGAGCCCCCGGCGAACCAGCCGTCGCGCGCGCGCGCTCACGTGAGCGAGCGGGTTTCGGCCAGCAGCCAGTTGGGGTCGCGCGAGCGGGCGTTGCGCGAGAATGTCCAGATGTCGGTGACCGGCGCGACCTTGGTTTCGTCGCCGGCAACGATATCGCCGTTTTCATCGTGCGTGACGTTGATCTGCTCGGTAACGAATTTGACCGTGATCTTGGCGGTGCGTCCCTCGAGCACGGCCTCCAGGAGATCGGTGCCGCGAACGCCGACGAGGGTCGTCTCCAGGGTATGCTTTTCTGTCAGGCGTTCACGGATGGTCTGGACGAATTGATCGTAAACATCGTCCGCCAGCAGCGGACGCAGCGCCGCGGAATCGGCCCGGGCGAAAGCCTCGACGATCGTCTCGAAGGCGGCCTGCGCGCCCTGCAGGAAATCCCGACGGTTGAACTCGGGATCGGCGATGGAGATTTGGGTGAGGCCGAGATCGACCGACGAGCCACCGCGGGTGGACTTGGTTGTCTTGGCAGGCTCGGGTTCCGCCTGGTGCGGTTTCGCTTTCCGGGGCTCGGCCTCGGCCTCCTCGGGTTCGCGATCGTCGCTGCGATCGGGTAGATTAATGACGTTGCCGGGCCGTTTCACCGAGCGCTTGGTGCGCGAAAACCGATTGGCGTCGCGCTCCTCCTGCCCGGTCCGCCGTCCCAGTACGCTGCGCAGGCGCAGCACGATGAAGATCGCAATCATCGCGAACAGGATAATGTCGAAGAATTGAAATCCGCCGGACATGCTTCTACAACCTCACGACACGCTGACGCGCCGCCTGGGTCGGAAAAATATCGTCGTCTCAATTGTTAAATAGCCCTTCGCTGGAAAAACCTCAAGCTCCACCATGCCCTTCCTCCTGTTTCTCGGTCTGCTCGCTGGCGAAATTTTGCTATTTATCGAGGTCGGTGGCCTGATCGGCGTGTGGCCGACGCTGGGCTCGATCCTCGGGACCGCGCTGCTTGGCGGATTGATCCTGCGCCACCAGGGGCTCGCCACCCTGAGCCGCGCGCGCGCCCAGCTTGAACGCCACGAAATGCCCGTCGCCGAGATGCTCGACGGCCTGGCGCTGTTGGTTACCGCGCTGCTCCTGCTGACACCGGGCTATATCACCGACGCGCTGGGTTGCGTGCTGCTCGTCCCGGCGCTGCGCCATCTTGTCCTGCGCCGCGCCGTGCGCCTGCTCGAGGTGCGGATTGCCGCCGCGCGGGGCTCGGGCTTCGCGGCCGCGCGCGACGATAGAGTGATCGACGGCGATTTCACCGACGTCACGCC
The DNA here is from genome assembly GCA_965249645.1 of Alphaproteobacteria bacterium. GTDB lineage: Bacteria > Pseudomonadota > Alphaproteobacteria > UBA828 > JAPUJA01 > CAVOEB01. The sequence goes on along the minus strand of CBDFML010000011.1, from coordinate 200,335 downwards.
GGACGAGCCGAACCGGTCCGACGACGACCGCCTGCCGCCACCGCCGCGCGGCGGATAAACCCATACCGCACGCCGCCCGGCGCCTGGCTGACCTTGTCTGGCACGGTGGTCCGTGCTACTTGCTGAAACCCCAACCTCAGGAGGCAGCCAATGGCCGACAAAGAAACTCTCGACGTGCCCGTCGGCGCCGCCGACACAGCGCTCGGCGCAGCCCCCGAGGGAGCCGCTCAGGATCCGGCGAAGCGCCCGTCCATGGCGCTGGAAGCCCAGTACACCAAGGATCTTTCGTTCGAGAACCCGCGGGCACCGCAGAGTTTGGCACCCAACGACAAGCGCCCCGATATCCGCCTCGCCGTCGATGTTCAGGCCAAGCCGCTGAAGGAAAACACCTACGAGGTAGCGCTGCATTTGAAAGTCGAGGCCAAGGCGGGCGACGATCCGATGTTCATCGTCGACCTGGTCTATGCCGGGGTCGCGACCCTCGCCAACATCGAAGCCCAAGCACTTCAGCCAGTTCTGATGATCGAGGCGCCCCGCCAGCTATTTCCTTTCGCCCGCCGGATCATCAGCGATGCCGCACGCGACGGCGGTTTTCCGCCGATAATGCTCGCGCCTATCGATTTCGTGGCACTCTACCGGCGGGGTCTTGAGCAGCAGAAGGCCAAGGCCACCGAAGGCGAGGCCGCCCCCGCCGAGGCCGCACCGGCCACGGGCGAGAAAGCCAAGGACAAGAAGTCCAAGGACTAGCCGCGAGCCCGACGGCCCGCCAGACTCAGTCCCCCGGCTCGTCCTCCAGTTCCCAGATCGGATCGGTCAACGTGGCGACGAATGCTGCGTGCGCGGCCGCCTCGTCCGCGCTTGGCGCGTGGGGCCGGGGCTCGCGCCTCGGCTGCGTCTCCGCCGTGGCCGGCTCGTCCGCGCTCGCCCCATTGTTCGCAGCCAGTGCGCTTAGCGCGAGACCCGGCTGACGGCCGCCCACCAGCTCGAGATAGACCTCGGCCAGCAGTTCGGCGTCGAGCAACGCGCCGTGGCGGGTACGATGCGAGTTGTCGATGCCGAAGCGGCGACACAGCGCGTCGAGACTGGCTTGCGCGCCGGGGAAGCGCCGGCGCGCGAGTTGCACCGTGTCCACGGCGCGCCCCGCATCAATCAGCGCGAAGCCGAGATTTTTAAGTTCAGCATTGAGAAACCCCAGATCGAACGCCGCATTGTGGATCACCAGCGGGTCGTCGCCGACGAAATCGAGGAAATCGGCAACCACTTCGGCAAATACGGGCTTCTCGCCCAGGAATTCCGTCGACAGTCCGTGCACAGCAAAGGCCGCCCCCGGCATCTCGCGCTCGGGGTTGATATAGACCTGCCAGTCGCGACCCGTCGCAACGTGGTTGACGAGTTCGAGGCAACCGATTTCCACTATCCGGTGTCCCTCCGCGGGCTCGAGACCCGTGGTTTCCGTGTCGAGAACGACCTCTCGCATTGTTGTCTTACTCCCAGCAGTCCGGCCAGCATCGGCTGGTATGGGTTTTGAGGATTCTGACGATGGCGCGCACTTCGCGCAAGGTTGCGCATGCGCCGTCCCCCGTCGGAATGAAGAAATCAGCACGGCGGAATTTCTCCCGTTCGCTCATCTGGCGTGACCGGATGGCAGCAAACTTCGCGAGCGTCATGCCTGCCCGGCCCATCACGCGCGCGCGCTGTACCCGCGCCGGCGCCCAGACCACGGCGCTCACATCGCACCGGGCGTCGCCGCCGGTCTCAAACAATAGGGGCACTTCGAGCACCGCGAGCCGAACGCCGCGCGAGGCAGCTGCCGTGAGGAAGTTCTGTGTTTCGTTACGCACCTTCGGATGCAAAACAGCTTCGAGCTTTTCAAGCTTGGCCGGCGCATCGAATACGCGCGCGGCCAGGCGCGTCCGGTCGATCCGGCGGTCGCGCCCGCGGCCGTCGGCAACCCCGGGAAAGGCTTTCTCAACCGCCCCGACGGCAGCGCCCCCGGGACCGGTCAGCCGGTGCACCGCACCATCGGCATCGAACACTGCGGCGTCGGCGCGTGCGAAAGCCCGTGCCGCGAAGCTCTTGCCCATGCCGATCGACCCGGTCAACCCGAGAACGATCACCGCACCGCGTCCCGCCCGGCCAGCACGAAGGCGCGCAAGGCGTCGTCGACGTCCGGCTCGACGCCGAACCAGGCGGCAAACCCCGGTCGAGCCTGGTGCAGCAGCACGCCGAGCCCGTCGACGCCGGTGCGGCCCGAGCGGCGGGCCGCCGCCAGCAACGGCGTTTCAAGTGGTGCATAGACCAAGTCGTTGACGACCGCATGCGCCGGCAACGCGTTAAGCGAAAGCTCAAGCGGCTCCTGCCCGTCCATGCCGAGCGCGGTGGTGTTGACGAGCAAGTCTGCCTCCGCCAGCGCGTTTTCGCGACCGACCCACGAGATCACGCTGATCGGTCCGTCGATTGCTTGGGCCAGCTCTTCGGCTCGTTCGAGCGTCCGGTTGACCAGCCTCACGCCAGGCACGCCGGCACCGAGCAGCGACACGACCACGGCGCGTGCGGCACCGCCTGCGCCCAGCACCACCGCCGGGCCGGCGTCCGGCCGCCAGGCGGGGGCCGCGGCGCGCAGATTTTCGAGAAAGCCGTACCCGTCGGTGTTCTCGCCATAGAGGCTGCCGTCGTCGCGCCGGATCACCGTGTTGACCGCTCCGACCCGCATTGCCAGCACACTTGCCTCATCGACCGCCTCCAGCGCAGCCTCCTTGTGCGGTATCGTCACGTTGACCCCGGCAAAGCCCAGATGGCTCAGAACGCGGAGCGCCTGACCGAAATGCTCGGGCGCCACCGGCAGGGGCAGATAGGCCCCGTCGATAGCATGGCGTTCAAGCCAACAGCCGTGCAGACGCGGCGAGAGCGAATGGCTGACCGGCCAGCCCATCACCCCGGCCAGACGCGTCGTTCCCGACGCCGTCATGACTGGAGCGCGCCCTGTGCGCGCAGGAAATCAAGCAGCGGCAGCAGCGGCAATCCGAGGATGGTGAAGAAATCGCCGTCGATTCGCTCGAACAGCTGTGCCCCGGCGCCCTCGAGCTGGTAGGCCCCGACCGACGTGAACGCCGCGTCGCCGACCCGGTCGAGATAGGCGTCGAGAAATTCGTCCGACAGCTTGCGCATTTCAAGGCGCGGCGATTGTGCGCAGCCCCACAACCTCATCCCGTCGCGCAGCACGCACACCGCCGTGGCGAGACGATGCTCCCGGCCACTGAGGGTGCGGAGCTCGTCGCGCGCGCGCTCCCGGCTGTCCGGTTTTTCGAACCAACGGCCGTCGGCTTCGAGGATCTGGTCGGCGCCGATCACCAGTACGCCCGGTGCGTTCTCGCTGATCGCTCCGGCCTTGAGTTCGGCCAGCGCCATCGCGGCCTCTTCGGCGCTGGCCCCGTCGGCCCTGAGCGTGTCGCGCAGGCCCGCCTCGTCGACCGCCGCGGGCCGTTGCTCGATCGCCAGCCCCGCCGCTGCCAGCAGTTTCGCGCGGCTCGCAGACGCGGACGCGAGCACGATCGCGGGTGCCCCGACGGTCATCGCTTCCGGAGATGCGGTCATCAACCTTCGAGCCGCTCGGTATGGAGCTGGAGGATCTCCGCCGCGGTTTCCTCGATCGACCGGCGCGAGACGTCGATCACCGGCCAGCCGCGCTCGGTGCACAGCCGGCGCGCCGCCATCACCTCGTCGCGGACCTGCTCGAGATCGACATAATCCGTCTCCTCGTCCTGGTGCAGCATGTCGAGCCGGTTGCGCCGGATCTGGACCAGGCTTTCGGGGTTGCGGGTGACGCCGACGATCAGAGGCCTGGTTAGGCGGTCGAGTTCGCGCGGCATGGGCACTCCGGGCACGATGGGAATGTTTGCCGCCTTCAGGCCCCGGTTCGCGAGGTAAAAGCAGGTCGGCGTCTTCGACGTGCGCGAGACGCCTATAATTACGATATCCGCCTCTTCCAGGTCGCCGGCCAATTGGCCGTCGTCGTGACTGAGCACGAAATTCATGGAATCGATCCGGTTGAAGTATTCGTTGTCCAGAACATGCTGGCGGCCCGGCTGGCCCTGACTTTCGGCGCCGAGATACATCGAGAGCGCCCCAATCACCGGATCGAGCACAGGGATGCAGGGCACTTGAAGCGACCGGCAGCCGTCCTCGAGGGTCTTGCGAAGCTCGGCATTGACGAAGGTGAACATCACGACCCCGGGGTTCGCTTCGATATTGGTCAAAACCCGTTCCACCTGCGCCGGACTTCGGATCAGGGACCATAAATGCTCGGTCGCATCCACCTCCTCGAACTGGGCAAGCGCTGCGCGCGCCACACTGATTATGGTCTCGCCAGTGGCGTCGGAGATCAAATGGAGGTGAAAGCTCTTCATGACATTTTTACGGATAGCGGGGATAACCCGGCGCTTCGGAGCACGCCGCCAAAATTGCCCCCGTTGGCCTCTGTTGCCTCCCGCCGAGCGTTCCCTCGGGATAACCTTATCCCGCCGCGCGGCGTTGCCGGGGTAACCCTTAGCACAGCCGGCCGCGAGATGGGATATCCCCGTTCTTGGTGGCGCGCCGCAACACCGGGAACGTCAGCCCCGACGAAGATCGTCCACACAGTTTAGCCGCTGTTGCTCTGCCGCCCCCGGTGCTTGAGGATCGATCGTGTACGAGTTCTTATCCCCACGATTCACAGCCATCCACTATCCACCACAACCTAGCTATAGAATCTTATATTGTAGAACCGATATCCCGTAACCCATTCCCGGACCCCCCGTTCCATGTCTCAGTCGGTTTCAAAAAAACCCCTGCTCGCCACGCTGAGGGGACGGACTTCTGAAACCGTACCCTTCTGGTTCATGCGCCAGGCGGGACGCTATCTTCCCGAATATCGCGCGCTCCGGGCCAAGACACCGAACTTTCTCGAATTCTGCTATACGCCGGATCTTGCCGTCGAGGCGACACTTCAGCCGGTGCGCCGTTTTTCACCCGACGGCGCAATTTTGTTCTCCGATATTCTCGTGGTTCCCGATGCACTCGGGATCGATGTCGGTTTCATCGAAGGAACCGGACCGGTCCTCGAGCCGGTGCGCGAGGCGACTGCAATACCGCGTCTCGAACGTGACGCCTTCCATAGCCATCTGGCTCCTGTCTACGAAACCTTGGGCCGGCTGTCCGATGATCTGGCCGACGACGTGACCCTGTTGGGGTTTGCCGGCGCACCCTGGACCCTTGCGAGCTATATGGTGGAGGGCGGGCCCAGCCGCGATTTCGCCCGGACCAAGCATTGGGCCTACAGCGATCGAGAAGGCTTTTCACGCCTGATCGACGTGCTGAGCGACGCAGTGGCGGAGTTTCTGATTCGCCAAATCGAGGCCGGCGCTGAGGCGGTGCAGCTGTTCGACAGTTGGGCGGGCGTGCTTCCGGCGGTCGAGTTTTCCCGCTGGTGCGTCGAGCCGGCGCAACGAATCGTCGCAGCCGTGCACGCAGAGGCGCCCCAGACCCCCGTTATCGCGTTTCCATGCGGTGCGGGGCCCCTGTACGCCCAGGTCGCTCTGGAGACCGGCGTCCAGGCGCTCAGCCTCGATACCACCGTGCCGCTGCATTGGGCGCGCGACGTGTTGCCCGAGACAATCGTGCTTCAGGGCAATCTCGACCCCCAACTCGCCGTCGTGGGCGGCGCAGCAATGGAGACGGCGGCACGGCATATTCTCGACGTTCTGGCTGAGCGGCCTTTCGTCTTCAACCTCGGTCACGGGTTCGTACCGGAAACGCCACCCGAGAATGTCGAACGGCTTGCCGCTCTGATCCGCGATTGGCGATGCCCGGAAGCGGTCGCCTCGGTCGATCCCGTGACGCTGGATTAATCGGCAGCCCTCGGGCATGCTTCGCCGCCATGGCGCGCACGGCGGTGGTTCTGTTCAATCTCGGTGGTCCCGACGGGCCCAAGGCCGTGCGGCCGTTTCTTTTCAACCTGTTTTACGATCCGGCCATCATCGGGGCGCCGTTACCGATCCGTTGGCTGATCGCCAAATTGATTTCAACCCGGCGTGCGCCCGTTGCGCGCGCGATCTACGCTCACATCGGGGGAAAATCTCCGCTACTCGATCTTACCCTGGCGCAAGCCCATGCGCTAGAGGCGGTCCTCGACGGCAACGACGGTCACGTCGTTCGGGTGTTCGTCGCCATGCGCCACTGGCACCCCTTCGCCGACGAGGCCGCGCGCGAAGTTGCCGCCTTCGCGCCTGACCGTATCGTTTTGCTGCCGCTCTATCCCCAATTCTCGACCACGACGAGTGGCTCGTCGCTCAGCGACTGGTCGCGTGCAGCAAAAGCTGCGGATCTCCACGCCCCGAGCATCGGCCTGTGCTGCTGGTTCCGCGAGCCCGACTTCGTCTCGGCCCAGGCCCGGCTGATCCGCCACACGCTCGACAAGGCGGCCACAGGTCCTGCCCGGGCGCGGCTGCTGTTTTCGGCTCACGGCCTGCCCAGGAAATTCGTCGAGCGCGGCGATCCCTATCAATGGCAGGTCGAACAGACCGCCAACGCCATCGTGGACGCTTTGGCGATACCCGGGTTGGACTGGCGGATCTGTTATCAAAGCCGGGTCGGGCCGCTCGAATGGATCGGGCCGTCGACCGGGGCGGAAATCGCGCAGGCCGGCGCCGATGGGCATTCCCTCGTGGTTGTGCCCATCGCTTTCGTTTCGGAACATTCGGAGACCTTGGTCGAGCTCGATATCGAGTACCGTAAGCTGGCCGAGGCCGCCGGCGTGCCACTCTATCTCCGGGTTCCGGCGCTGTGTAGCGATGCGGGTTTCATCGCGGCGCTGGCCGACCTCGTCCGCGCTGCCCTGGCGCGCGAACCCGGTCTCGCCTCACGGGACGGCGCGCGCGGCTGTCCGGTCCCGTTCGGCGGCTGCCCGCTGCCGGCGGACTGACAGCAGGAGGTATCGGGTCATGGCGGACGCCTATCTCTGGCTCAAGGCGGCACACATCATCGCGGTGATTGCCTGGATGGCCGGCATGCTCTATCTGCCCCGGCTTTACGTCTATCACTGCCGGATTGAGCCCGGCTCGCCCGAATCCGAGCGTTTCAAGTCGATGGAACGGCGTCTGCTCCGCGCCATCATCAACCCGGCGATGATCGCGTCGTTCGGTCTCGGCATCGCGCTGATCTTCGTTCCCGGTATCGTCGACTGGTCCGAAGGCTGGATCTACGTCAAGCTGGCTTGCGTGGCCGCCATGACCGTACTGCACGGCCTGCTTGCGCGTTGGCGGCGCCATTTCGCGGCTGGCGCCAACCGCCATTCCGAGCGCTTCTACCGCTTTGTCAACGAGGCCCCGACGGTCCTGATGATCGCAATCGTCGCCCTTGTCGTGGTCAAGCCCTTCTGATCGGCTGCGAATTTGGTATTTGACTTGACCCGGTAGTTTGGATAACCATCGGACTACCAGCCGGCTCTAACCGGTTGCCGGCCAAGCGGGACTCCAACAAACCCGCGATTTTCCAGTCCCTTCCTGTTCCGGCCCGAGTTCTTCGGGTTGTTTCGCTCTTCCGCTTCCGCGTGCCGTCGTCGCTTTCGAGTGGTTGCCATGAATCTTCAAGAACTCAAACAGAAATCCCCGACAGATCTTTTGGCCTTCGCCGAAAATCTAGAGGTTGAAAACGCGAACTCGCTCCGCCGCCAGGATCTCATGTTCGGGATTCTCAAGCAGCTGGCGGCGCAGGATACGGCGATCTTCGGCGACGGCGTGCTCGAGATCCTGCCCGACGGCTTCGGCTTCCTGCGCTCGCCGGAGGCGAACTACCTGCCGGGGCCCGACGACATCTATGTCAGCCCGAGCCAGATCCGCCGCTTCAGCCTGCGTAACGGCGATACCCTGTCGGGGCAGATCCGTTCACCCAAGGCGGGCGAGCGCTATTTCGCGCTGCTCAAGGTCAAGGAAATCAATTTCGAGGAACCCGAAGCGGTCAAGCACAAGGTCCACTTCGACAATCTGACGCCGCTCTATCCCGATGAGAGGCTCAACCTCGACGTCGACGACCCGACCAAGAAAGATCTGACCTGTCGTGTGATCGATCTGGTCGCGCCCCAGGGCAAGGGCCAGCGGGCGCTGATTGTCGCCCCGCCGCGCACCGGCAAGACCGTGATGCTGCAGAACATCGCCCACGCCATCGAGGTCAACCACGCCGAGGTTTTCCTCATCGTCCTCTTGATCGACGAGCGCCCCGAGGAAGTCACCGACATGCTGCGTTCGGTCAAGGGCGAGGTCATCGCCTCGACCTTCGACGAGCCCGCGACGCGTCATGTCCAGGTCACCGAGATGGTGCTCGAAAAGGCGAAGCGGCTGGTCGAGCACAAACGCGACGTGGTCATCCTGCTCGATTCCATCACCCGCCTTGCGCGCGCTTACAACACCGTCGTACCCTCTTCGGGCAAGGTGCTCACCGGCGGCGTCGACGCCAACGCCCTGCAACGGCCCAAGCGCTTCTTCGGCGCCGCGCGCAACATAGAGGAGGGCGGCTCGCTCACCATCATCGCGACCGCGCTGATCGATACCGGCTCGCGCATGGACGAGGTGATTTTCGAGGAGTTCAAGGGCACCGGCAACTCCGAGATCATTCTCGACCGCAAGCTGACCGACAAACGCACCTTCCCGACCATGGACATCACCCGCTCGGGCACCCGCAAGGAAGAGCTGCTCGTGCCCAAGGACGTGCTGGCCAAGATGTGGGTGCTGCGCCGCATCCTCAACCCGATGGGCGTGGTCGATGCCATGGAATTCCTGCTCGACAAGCTCAAGGGCTCGAAGAACAACGACGATTTCTTCGAATCCATGAACACGTAAGCCTGGCACCGCCAGCGATGCTTGGTCGTCGGGGAGTCATTACCCCGACCGGGGCTTAAGGCAGCAGGATCGTCGAGCCCACCGTTTTGCGCGCTTCGAGATCGACATGGGCCTGCATAGCCTCACTGAGCGGATAACGCTGGCGGGGCTCGGCGTCGACCACGCCCGACTCAATCATGGCGAACAGCGCGTTGGCGCTGGCCACCAGCTCCTCGCGGGTCGCAGTGTAATGCATCAGCGAGGGTCGCGTGACGTACAGCCCCCTGGGCGAAAGCTTGAACAGATCGAGCGGCGGCACCGGGCCCGAGGCTTGGCCGAAGCTCACCATCACGCCGCGCAGGCGCAGGCATTCGAGCGAGCGCTCGAAGGTATCCTTGCCGATGGAATCGTAGACCACGGGAAGGCCCGCGCCATCGGTGATCTCCATGACCCGGGCGGCGAAGTTCTCCTCGGTGTAGTTGATCGGATGATCACAGCCGTGGCTTGCAGCGAGCGCGGCCTTCTTGGCCGAGCCGACCGTGCCGATCACCGTGGCACCCAGCGCCTTGGCCCAGGCGCAGGCCATCAGCCCGACGCCGCCGGCGGCAGCGTGGATCAGGACCGTATCGCCGGGCTGCACGGCATAGCAGCGGTTGAGCAGGTATTCCGTGGTCATGCCCTGGAGCATCACCGACGCGGCCTGCTCGGGGGAGATCGCATCGGGCAGGGTCACCAGCTTGGCCGCGGGTATCCGGCGCGCCTCGGCGTAGGCGCCGGGCGGGGCGCAGGCGTAGGCGACGCGATCGCCGAGGGCGACCTCGCTCACTCCCTCGCCCACCGCCTCGACGGTGCCGGCAGCCTCCATGCCCAGCACCCAGGGCATTTCGGGCAGCGGATAGAGCCCGCTGCGTTGGTAGGTGTCGATGTAATTCAGCCCGATCGCCGCCTGGCGGACGATCGCTTCGCCCGGTCCCGGGGCGTCGAGGGCGACGTCCTCGTAGACCAGCTCGCCGGGGCCGCCGATGCGATGGATGCGAACGGCCTTGATCATGACAGATGCTCCTCGAAGAAGGCGGCGGTGCGGGAATTCGCAAGTGCCGCGTCGTCGGCGTCGTAATGCTCGCCGCCGATGCGCGCGAAGGCGTGGTCCCGGTCCGGATAGCTGTGGATCGTGACCAGCGGATTGGCGCTTAAGGTCTCGTTGATTTGCGCCTGCGCATCGGGGGGCACGAACTGGTCCTTTTCCGCGAAGTGCAGCATCAGGGGCCGGGAGATGTTGCCCGCTTCGTCCAACGCCGCCTCGATGCCGACGCCGTAATAGCCGACCGAGCAATCGATGGACGAGCGGGTTGCCATCAGGTAGGCCAGCTTGCCGCCCAGGCAGTAGCCAGTCGCCCCGGCCTTGCCCGAGCAACCGGGCTGGGCGCGCAAGGCTTCAAGCGCGGCAATCGTGTCCTCGACGCCGCGCGCCTCATCGAAGCCCTGGTGTAGCTCGAACGCGCGCGCCCACTCGGCCTCGGTCTGATCGGTGATCTGGATGCCCGGTTCCTGGCGCCAGAACAGTTCGGGACAAAGTGCCAGATAGCCCTTTGCGGCGTAGCCGTCGCAGATCGCGCGCATCACGGCGTTGACGCCGAAAATCTCCTGCAGCACCAGCACGCCCGCGCCCGCGCCGCCCTCGGGCGTCGCCACATAGGCGCCGAAACTCTCGCCGCCGCCCAGCTCGATTACGATGTCGGTTCCGGCCATGCCAATCTCCCTTGTCTGGTTTCGAGCTCGAGAAGCGCCTGTTTGGTTGATATCCCCACGCCGCCGGAAAAACCGCCCTGCCAGCCGTTTGCGCCCACCACCCGGTGACAGGGGATGATGATGGCGATAGGGTTGGCGCCGCACGCTCCGCCCACGGCGCGCGGTGCTGAACCGACCGAGGCGGCGATCTCGCCGTACGAGCGGGTCTCGCCGTAGGGAATCGCGCGAAGCGCCTGCCATACCCGGCAGCGGAACTCGCTGCCTTGAGGGGCCAGCGGCAGGTCGAACGCACTCCTCCGGCCGGCGAAATAATCCTCGAGCTGGCGATTCGCCTCTGCCAGCAGCGGGCTCGGCGGTGCTGAGTCCGCCGGTGCGGCGGTCCAGTCGAGCGCGGTGATCGCATCGTTCTCTTCGCTGAGCCCGATCCGGCCCGAAGGGCTGTCCATGACCAGGGACGGCATCGTCCCGTACTCCCCGAATGCGTCGTTGCTTAAGGTTTATCCGAGGCCGGGCGTTGCGACAAGGCATCGCGCAAGCTCGTGGGGTCCGTATGGGGCAGCGAGCAGACCGGACCGGTGCAGACATAGGCGGCAGCCTTGCCCTCCACGGTGGTTTTCCCATGCGCGGGGTGGCCCTCTGGCAGGGCCGCGCCGGGGTCCGCGCGCTGGACGATGCGCCATGGCTCGGGGCTGCGCAGGGCTGCGTCGAACAAGGTGTCGCCGGCCGGATCCTTCGCATCGCCGACGATAACGATTTGCACCGGTCGATCGAGAAAGCCCGAGGCGTTGATCAGACTGGCGTAGGCGATGGGATTCTCGCCGGCGTCACCGGAAAACGCCGACAGCAGCGCCTCGGCGCGGGTTGCATAGGCTCCATCGCCGGTCAGGTGATAGAGCCGGCCCAAAACCTCGACCATCAGGCCGTTGCCCGCCGGAGTGGCGTTGTCGCGTGCCTGTTTGGTCCGCGCGATCAGGGTTTCGCCGTCGTCGGGGGTGTAGAAATAGCCGCCCGCGGCGCTATCCCAGTAGTGGGCGTCGGCGCTCGCGGTCCAGGCCTTTGCCCGGTCCAGAAAGCGCTCTTCTTGAGTGGTTTCGAAGAGGATCAGCGCGGCCCGCGCCATGGCGGCGTAATCGTCGAGGAACTCGGCATCCTTGACCCGTTCGCCCTTCGCCGAGTGAGACAGCCGTTGCGCGCCGCCGGCATTGCTCCGGCCCATGACCTGGGCCACGTAATCGAAGGCGCCAATTGCTGCCGCCTGCCAATCGTCGCGCGCGAACGGGGGTGCGAGCAGGGCCAGGGCCGCGATCGCGAGGCCGTTCCAGTCCGCCAGCACCGCATCCGACCAGCTCGGGCGGACCCGCACGCCGCGCGCCTCGAGCAGCACCGCGCGGGCGGTGGCAAGCTCGCCCTCAAGCGCCGGTTCGCCCAGGCCGTGCTCGGCCAGACGGTTGAGAATTGTCCGGCCCTCCCAGTTTCCATTTGGCGTAACATCGTAGATTTGCTTGAATAATTCGGATTGCGGACCGATCAGTCCGTCAATCTCTTCGGCGGTCCAGACGTAAAAGCGGCCCTCTTCGCCTTCGGAATCCGCATCCAGTGCGCTGGCGAAGCCGCCGCCTTGTGCGATCATTTCCCGAAGCAGCCAATCGACTGTCTCCTCGATCCGCGTAGCGAACAGCGGGTCGCCCTGGTCGAGCCATAGCCGGCCGATCAGCTCGAGCAGAAGGGCGTTATCGTAGAGCATCTTCTCGAAATGAGGCGCGAGCCAGCGCTCGTCCGTGGAATAACGGGCAAAGCCGCCGCCCAGATGGTCGTAGATTCCACCCTGGCAGATTCGCGCGAGGGAAAACGCGACGCCCTCTTTGAGTTCCGCTTCGCCGCTGAGCCAGCCGCCCCGCCAGATCATGTCCAGCGCGCTGGTCATGGGGAACTTGGGAGCCAGGCCAAGCCCGCCATGGCGGCGGTCGAGCTCGCCGTCGAGGCGGCGCGCACCCGCTTCGAGATGGCCAAGCCCGAGCCGTTCGCCCGCAACGCTGGCGCTGTTCTGAGCAATGGCGCGGCTCAGCACCTCGGTGTTCTGCTTGACCTTGTCGGGCGCGGTGGCAAAGGTTTCGGCGACGGAGTCGAGCACCTGGGGGAATGCCGGCCGGCCGAACTGCGGGGTCGGCGGGAAATAGGTGCCGCCCCAGAACGGCTCACCGCCGGGGGTAAGAAACATGGTCAATGGCCAGCCGCCCTGTTGCCCGGTGAGCGCGAGGGCAAGCTGGTAGATGGCGTCTAGGTCCGGGCGTTCCTCGCGGTCGACCTTGATGTTGACGAAGTTTTCGTTCATCTGGGCGGCGATTCCGTCGTTCTCGAAGCATTCGTGGGCCATGACGTGGCACCAGTGGCACGCGGAGTAGCCCACCGAGAGCAGAATCGGCTTGTTTTCGCGCCGGGCCTGGTCGAGCGCCGCCTCGTCCCAGGGCTGCCAGTGCACGGGATTGTCCTTGTGCTGGGCGAGATAGAGGCTGGTTTCGTTGGCCAGGCGGTTTGCCATCGGGGGGACAACCTTGGTAACGCGGGGTGCGCTGTCCCCGGAATGCGTGCGGTGGGCGGCGGAATTCTCGTGCCAAACCGTATTTTGACCTAATATAAGCCGCGACGCCCGCGTAGCCAGAGCTTAAAACCGGATTTCCCCGCTGCCCGTGCAGACACAGAAAGGTTTTTAAAAACCCCTCGAAATTGGGCATATGAACGGCGAATCAGGGTTAAAATGGATGCATACAGACCATTTACGGCGTGAACTGCCTAAAAACGCCCCATAAAAGAGGTCAAGTGATGAAAATCTCCATCGATATCGACTGCAGCCCCACCGAAGCCCGCGCGTTTTTTGGTCTGCCCGACATGGAATCCCTGCAAAAGGAGGTTCTCGCGGCGGCCGGGGAACGACTCGGGGACGCGGTGCGCGGCATGGACGCGGAAACCCTGGTCAAGACCTGGCTGCCACAAGGGCTCAAGGGGGTCGAGGAGTGGCAAAAGGCATTGTGGTCGGGCTTGGCCGATGCCGCGCGACCGGGCAGTGGAACAAAACCCGGCGGGGAGACGTCGTGAGCGATCCGGCGCCCTATTACGCCCGCCACGTGTTTTGCTGCACCAACCGGCGGGTCAAGGGTCACCGGCGCGGCTGCTGTGCGGAGAAAGACTCAGTGGATCTTCGTAACTACCTGAAACAGAGGGTAAAAGAGGAAGGGCTCGTCAATGTGCGGATCAACAACTCGGGCTGTCTCGACCGTTGCGAGCTCGGCCCTACCATGGTGATCTACCCGGAGGGCGTGTGGTACGGCTATGCCAGTCGCGACGATCTCGACGAGATCCTCGAGAGCCACCTGAAACGGGGCGAACGGGTCGCCCGCCTGATGCTCTGCCCCGACCAGTGCCCGCCGAGCAAGGAGCCGGTGGCCGATTGAGCGATTTCGAGACCATCTTCGCGCCCGCAAGCGCGCCAGGCCGTGCTGCCCTGAGTGTCGTGCGCCTTTCGGGCCCGGCCTCCGGCGCCGCGCTCGTGGCGCTGACCGGCCAGCCCCTGCCACCAGCGCGGTGCGCGAGCCTGCGGGCCTTGCGCGAGCCAGCTGGCGGCGCGCCCATCGATCGTGCGCTCGTCCTGTGGTTTCCCGCCCCCGCCAGCTACACGGGCGAAGACATGGCGGAATTCCAGCTTCACGGCGGCGCGGCCGTGCTCGACGGGCTGCTTGGCGCACTCGGCGCGATGGAAGGCGTCGGACCCGCGGGGCCCGGGGAATTTACCGAGCGCGCGTTTCGTAACGAAAAGCTCGATCTTACCGCGGCCGAAGCGATCGCCGACCTGATCGCGGCGCAAACCGCCGCCCAGCGGCGACAGGCGCTGGCCCAGCTCGACGGCGGCCTCGCCCGCACCATCGAGGCCTGGCGCAGCGGCCTGATCGAGGCCATGGCGTGGCTCGAAGCCGGCATCGACTTCTCCGACCAGCCGGTTCCCGATGACATGTCCGGGGAGGTGAGCTACAAGATAGGCGAAATCGAAATTGAGATCCTACAATACCTGGACGATTCCCGCCGCGGCGAGCGCCTGCGCGACGGCTTGGCCATTGCCATCCTCGGGGCGCCCAATGTGGGCAAGTCGAGCCTGCTCAACCGCCTGGCGAAGCGCGACGCGGCGATCGTCTCCGGGCAAGCGGGCACCACCCGCGACGTCATCGAGGTGATGCTCGATCTAGGCGGCTATCCCGTGATACTCGCCGATACTGCGGGCCTGCGCGAGCCGGGCGATACGCCGGGCGATTTGATTGAGCAGGAAGGCATGCGCCGGGCCCGCGCTCGGGCGGCGGCGGCCGATGTGCGGATTGTCATGCTGGATGCCTCGGATCCGACTGCCACTCTCGATGACACACTATATATAGTGGAAGATGGGGGCGAGGATACCGAAACTGTGATAGTGCTCAACAAGACCGACCTGTTGCAGGAGGGCTCGAGCTGTCCTGCGGCGCCCCACGATGCGCTGCGCCTTTCGTGCCATACCGGCGCGGGGCTCGATCAGTTGCTCGAACGGCTCGAAGCGAGCTGCGCGGCAATGCTCGGCGCTCGCGAGGCTCCGGGCTTGACCCGTCAGCGCCATCGCCAGGCGCTGGAGGACTGCGCCGGCGCCGTGGCGCGGGCGCGCGGGCAGTTGGCGCCGGCCGCATCGGCGCCGGAGCTGGTGGCGGAGGATTTGCGCCTCGCCGCCCGGGCGCTGGGCCGGATCACCGGCCGGGTCGATGTGGAGGACATACTGGATGTTGTGTTTCGCGAGTTTTGTATCGGTAAATAGACCCGTTTAGGGCAACGACTCTCGATGTTTCACGTGAAACATTTTGGCCTGGGGCTTTGACCGGATCGAGCCGATCGAGTAACGTCCGCGGCGCAGACACGCGCCCCGGGGCGTCGCGCCCGAAGGTGTCGCGTCGAGGGGCCTCGTGCGGTCCGGAGAGAACGTCATGACCAGGGGCTACGATGTCATCGTGATCGGCGGCGGCCACGCGGGCTGCGAGGCGGCCGCGGCGGCCGCGCGGCTCGGCGCGCGCACCCTGCTGCTTACCCATCGCCTCGAGACCATTGGCGAGATGTCGTGTAACCCGGCGATCGGCGGTCTCGGCAAGGGCACGCTGGTGCGCGAGGTCGATGCGCTCGATGGCCTGATGGGCCGCGTCGCCGACGCCGCGGGTATCCAGTTCCGCCTGCTCAACCGAAGCAAGGGCCCCGCCGTGCGCGGCCCGCGCACCCAGGCCGATCGCAAGCTCTATCGCGAGGCCATGCAGGGGGCGCTGGCCGACCAGCCGGGGCTCGAGATTCGCGCGGCCTCTGCAGAAGACCTGTTGCTCGATGGGCTGGGCCGTGCGGTGGGCGTGCGCACCGAAGGGGGCGAAGATATTTCGGCGGCAGCGGTGGTGCTCACCACGGGCACCTTCCTGCGCGGCATGATCCACATTGGCGATGAGCGGGTTGCCGCGGGCCGGGTCGGCGATGCGCCGGCGCTGGGCCTGGCCAGAACCCTCGAGCGGGCCGGCTTCGCGCTGGGCCGGTTGAAGACCGGAACGCCACCCCGCCTGGCCGGCTCGACCATCGATTACAGCAGGCTCGAGGCCCAGGCGGCGGACGATCCTCCGGTACCCTTTTCAACTCTCACCGAGACCATCGCGCAGCCGCAGATCATGTGCCACCTGACGGGAACGACGCCTGCGGGTCACGCGCTGATCCGGGCCAATCTGCATCGCTCGCCTATCTATGGCGGACGGATCGATGGCACGGGCCCACGCTATTGCCCCTCGATCGAGGACAAGGTGGTGCGCTTCGCCGAGCGCGACAGCCACCAGATTTTCCTCGAACCCGAGGGGCTGGACGACGAGACGGTCTATCCCAACGGCATTTCCACCTCGTTGCCGCGCGACGTTCAACAGACGCTGCTCGCAACAATCCCGGGGCTTGAGCGTGCCCGGATGCTGCGTCCGGGCTATGCCATCGAATACGACTTCGTCGACCCGCGCGAACTGCGCCATAGCCTCGAAACCCGCCGTCTGCCCGGGCTCTATCTCGCCGGTCAGATCAACGGCACCACGGGCTATGAAGAGGCCGCCGCCCAGGGCTTGGTTGCGGGGCTCAATGCGGCGCTGGCTGCGGGCGGCGGCGCACCGTTCCGGCTCGACCGGGCCGAAGCGCTCACCGGGGTGATGATCGACGATCTGGTCACGCTGGGCACCCGCGAGCCCTACCGAATGTTCACGTCGCGCGCGGAGTACCGCTTGCTTCTCAGGCCCGACAACGCCGATTTGCGTCTCACGCCGCGCGCCATGGTGCTGGGCTGCGTCGGGCTGGAGCGGCGCACTCGCTTCGAGGCCAAGGCGGCCGCCCTGGAAGCGGCACGCGAGTCGCTGGCCGCTCTTGATGCGACCCCAACCGAGCTTCGCCGGGCGGGTTTCGCGGTCAATCTGGACGGGGCGCGGCGCAGCGCCGCCCGGCTGCTTTCCTATCCGGGGATCGGTCTCGCCGATCTTGCCCGGTTGTGGCCGGCGCTGGGAACCTTCCGTCCCGACGTTGCGGAGCAGGTCGAGGTCGAGGCGCAATATGCCACCTATCTCGATCGCCAGCGCGCCGACATCGAAAGTTACCGCCGCGACGAAGCGCTGGCGTTGCCCGATGGTTTGGACTACGACGCCATCGGGGGCCTGTCCAGCGAGGCGCGCGAAAAGCTCGCCCGGGCCCGCCCCGCAACCCTCGGCGCGGCGGCCCGTATCTCGGGTGTCACCCCGGCCGCGTTGGTCGCGCTGCTGGGTCACGTCAAGCGGCGCGGGCGAACAAAAAGTGGCGCGGAGCGGGCCGCTTGACGGAGCCTTTCGGACCCGCCGAGCTGGCCGCGCGGCTTGATGTTTCACGTGAAACAATGGCCCGCCTGGAGGCCTACGCGGCACTCCTGACGAAGTGGCAACAGATACTAAATCTTGTGTCAGACAGAAGTATGACACACCTCTGGTGCCGTCATATGCTAGATTCTGCCCAGCTCGCCCAGCATCTCCCGAAGCTGGAAGGCGGTCTTCTCGACCTTGGATCTGGGGGTGGATTTCCCGGCCTCGTGCTGGCCGCGATGGGTGTGTCCGGCATCCATCTGGTCGAGGCTGATCGACGCAAATGCGTCTTCCTTCGGGAGGTCGCGCGGAGCCTCGAGCTGTCCGTGACGGTGCATGATTGCCGCATCGAAGAGCTCGATTTGAGCGCCCCCGACGTGATTACGGCCCGTGCCCTGGCTCCCCTGCCGGAATTACTAGATATGGCTTATCGCTTTATCGAACCCTCAACATATTGTATATTCTTGAAAGGTGCCCAACTGGAAGGGGAAATCGAGGCGGCAAAGGCTATCTGGCGGTTCAAATCGCGCCGCCTGCCCAGCCTCTCCGATCCCCGGGGCTCGATCCTGATGCTCAACGAGGTGGTACGCCATGGACCCGATTCCTGAAACTCCGCACGGTGCCGGCCCCATCGCATTGGGCCGTTCGGGCCGGGCCCACGTTATCGCTGTCGCCAACCAGAAGGGCGGCGTCGGCAAGACCACGACGGCGGTCAATCTGGGCACCGCGCTTGCCGCCACGGGGCGGCGCGTTCTGTTGCTCGATTTCGATCCCCAGGGCAACGCGAGCACGTCGCTGGGCGTTCCCCTCGCGTTGCGGGGGCGCAACAGCTATCACGTGCTGATGGAGGGCCTGCCCGTCGAGGACGCCGTGATCGAGAGCGAAATCGACAATCTCAAGTTGCTGCCGGCAACCGTCGACCTCGCCGGCGCCGAGGTTGAGTTGATCGAGGTGACGCGCCGCGAATTCCGACTGCGCGACGCGCTGGCGGCGGTTGCCGCCCGCTTCGACTACATCCTGATCGATTGCCCGCCGGCGCTGGGATTTCTCACGGTCAACGCCCTGACGGCGGCAGATTCCTTCATTATTCCCATGCAATGCGAATTTTTCGCCCTCGAGGGGCTCAGCCTGCTGCTGCGAACCGTTGATCGGGTGCGCCAGAACTTCAATCCGAGCCTCGAGATGGAGGGTGTCGTCCTGACCATGTACGACGGACGCAACAACCTTTCCGACCAGGTCGCCTCCGACCTGCGCAGCCATTTCGGTCGCAAGGTCTACGACACGGTGATCCCGCGCAACGTGCGGGTCTCAGAGGCTCCGTCCCACGGCGCACCGGTGCTGATCTACGATCACCGCTGCGCCGGGGCACAGGCCTATATCCATCTGGCGGGCGAAATGCTGCGCCGCGAACGCGGGGAGGCAAGGCTATGAGTTTAGGCAACAGCAAACCCAAGGGCCTGGGGCGCGGTCTTTCCTCGTTGATCGGCGATGCGCCGCCCGGTGCGCCGATTCCCGGCGGTTTCGAGCGTCGCGTGGCGATCGAGATGATCGATCCCAACCCGAACCAGCCGCGCCGCCTGTTCGACGCCGCGGAAATCGACTCTCTCGCCGCGTCGATCGAGGTTCAGGGCATTCTTCAGCCGCTCCTCGTGCGACCCGACAAAACGCGACCCGAGCGCTTCCAGCTGGTTGCCGGCGAGCGCCGCTGGCGCGCGGCTCAAAAGGCCCGGATCCACGAAGTTCCCGTCGTCGTGCGGGAGCTTTCCGATCACCAGGCCCTGGAAATCGGGCTGATCGAGAATATCCAGCGTACGGACCTCAATCCACTTGAGGAAGCCGAGGGCTACCGCGCCCTGATGGCCGATTTCGGGCGCACCCAGGAAGCCGTGGCCGAGTCGGTAGGCAAGAGCCGAAGCCATGTCGCCAACATGATCCGGCTCCTCGACCTGCCCGACGCGGTCAAAGGGATGATCGACGCAGGCGAACTCACCATGGGCCATGCCCGTGCCCTGTTGCGCGCCAAGGAGCCGGAAAAACTCGCCTCGACCATCGTCGCGCGGGGGTTGAACGTGCGCCAGGCTGAACGCCTTGCCGCCACCGCCAAGCCCGGCAGCAAAACCCGCCCTGCGCAGACAAAGGATGCGAATATCGCGGCGCTCGAGCGCGAACTGGGCGACAAGCTGGGCCTCGCGGTCTCGATCGCCCATCACGGCGAGAGCGGCAAGCTCATAATTAGCTACCGCACCCTTGAGCAGCTCGACGATCTGCTCCACCGCCTGAGCCGCAACGAGCCCAAAACCGAGCTCTGACTACGCCGCGGCGCGAAAATCGGCCGGCCAAAGCGGCTGACAGGCAGCAATTCACAGCTTGATGTGATGGCAGCGGGCTTTGCCTGCCGGTTCAGGCCCGCTGGTTCATGATCGCCCGCGGGCACGCCGCGATCCTGCGGCAATCCGAAACAGGGCACGCCCGCACACCGTCTGGGCCGGCGCACCGGTACGCTTGCAGTCGATCTCCGCGTCCAGCGCCAGACCCAGCGCATGGCCCAGCCGCGCCGTGTTCCATAGCCCAAGCTGGCGGCGGAAGGCCGGTGCCTGTTTAAAGAACACCTTGGGGCGCAAGCCATCCATCGCGGCCTTGTCCGAGGCGCCCGCTTCTATCTTTGCCGCCGCCAGCTGGAGGCGCTGGAGATGCCGGCCCACGGCGCGCAACAGGCTGACCGGTGCGACGCCTTCCCGAAAGGCGCGGACAAGGGTTCGCTCGATAGCGGCCGCATCGCCGCCGCCTACCGCAAAACTAACCGCTTCGAGGGAAAGTTCGGCAGAATCGCCGATACAGGCGACGATATCGTCGTAACCGAGCGATTTTTGTCCGCTACCGGCGGGCTCCTGCGCGTAGAGCGCCAGTTTCTCGATTTCGCCGCGAATCTGGCTGCGATCGCTGCTCAAGCGGTCGAGCAGTACTGTGCGGGCGTCGTTGTCGAGAGCGAGGCCGTGTTCGGCCAAAGATGTGCCGATCAGTTCGTCGAGGTCATGTCCCTCGTCGCCGTAGCACGCCAGTGCGGCACCGTTTTTCGCTTCTTCAAACAGGCGTCGCAGGCTGGAGCGCGGCCCAAGATCTCCGCCTTCCACCAAAATGACGGAACCGGTCTTCTCCGCAGCGCCCAGCGCGTCTTCGAGCGCCCCTGTTTGGCCGTCTCCTGCGTCATGCAGCCGCACGATCCGGATCCCCCCGGTCAGCGACAGCGCACCAACCTCGTCGATCAGCCGTGCCGGATCTTCCTTGAGCGCTGCCGGGGTCAGTTCACTGACCCGAAACGGATCGTGGGGATCGTCGACCACCCGGGCAACGAACCCCTCGGCCCGCTCGTGCACCAACCCGGCGTTGGGGCCGTAAAGCAGCAGCCCGCGGCAGTCGGGCGCCGGGTTGGCGAGAAACGGATCGACTTTGCCGGCGGCAATCTTCGCCATTGGCCGCGCCCTAGCCGGCGCCGTCCAAACGCCGCGAAAAGAAAACCGAGATCAGGGTTACGATCTCCTCGCTGATCTCGCGCGCAGAACGCTTTTCCGCGTCATGCTCCGAAACCAGCGTAGCGTAGTCGGAGTCCATCACGTTATAGGACCCCGTCGCACGGACGCCGTTCTGGTAGATCACCTGACCCGTCGCGAGCTCGGTTAGCGTGAAGGCGGCGTTCATCGCCAGGTTGTAGCGCGTAATGCTGTCGTCGAATTGAATCGCCAGCGCCGACCGGCTTTGAATGATCTCGACCGAAAGATGATAGAGCGCCGGGGTGCCCGTCGGCGCGGTGGACATCCGATCGATCAGGTTGTTGCGCAGCTCCTGGCCGACCTGTTCCGGGATCTGGCCGACCTGGATGAGGTTGAGTTCGGCCACGGTCGGGTTTCGCGCGCCCCCGTCGTAAAGTGGCTGAAAGCCGCAGCCCCCGCCCGTCAGCAACGCCGTCGCGAGCAGCAGGGTGGCGCGTCTAGACCACAACATTGATCACCTTCTCGGGTACCACGATCACTTTGCGGATCACCTTCTCTCCGATCGCCCGGCGCACATTTGGCTCGGCCAGCGCCGCCGCCTCGGCCGCTTTGGGGCCGGCGTTCGGGGCCAGGGTCACCGTAGCGCGCAGTTTGCCGTTGACCTGGACGGCGAGAGTGACCGCCTCCTCTTCGATCAATCTTTCATCCGCTTCGGGCCAGGGCGTCGTCGCCAGCACGGTGTCATGGCCCAACGCACGCCACATCTGTTCCGCAAGATGAGGCGTCATCGGTGCGATCAGCCGTGCCGCAATTTCCAGCCCCTCGCGCAATACGGCCCCGGCTGCCGCGTCGTCGTCCGCGATGTCGCCTAGCGCGTTGGTAAGCTCGCGCACCCGCGCGACCGCCCGATTGAACCGATATCCCTCCAGATCGTCGGTCACGCCGGCGATGGTGCGGTGAATGATTCGCCGCAGCTCGCGCAGGGCCTCATCGCCGCTGTCGCCGGGTCGCCCGCCCGGTTCGGGCAGTGGCACGGCCGGATTCGACACCATGCGCCAAAGCCGCTGAACGTATCGCCACGCCCCCTCAACCCCCTGTGCGGTCCAATCCAGGTCACGCTCCGGCGGACTGTCCGAGAGCATGAAAAGGCGCGCCGTGTCCGCGCCGTAAGCGTCGATGATGGCCGTCGGGTCGACCACGTTTTTGCGCGACTTGCTCATCTTCTCCGAGCGTCCGACCTCCACCGCGGCGCCATCCTCGATGGCGCGAACCGCATCCTCTCCAACGCGCTCGACCTCGCTCGGCATCAGCCAGCGGCCGTCGGCGTGGCGGTAGGTCTCGTGGCAGACCATGCCCTGGGAGAGTTGACCGGTGAACAGCTCGTCGAATTCGAGATAGCCGCATTTGCGCAGCGCGCGCGTAAAAAAGCGCGAATAGAGCAGGTGCAGCACCGCATGTTCAACACCGCCGACATAGAGATCGGCGGGCATCCAGTAGGCGACCTCGTCGCGCTCGAAGGGCTGCTCCGAGCCGGGCGAGCAGTAGCGCATGGGGTACCACGACGAATCGACGAACGTATCGAAGGTGTCGGTTTCGCGTCGCGCCGGCGCGCCGCACGATGGACAGTCCACGTCCTTCCAGGTCGGATGGCGTTCGAGCGGGTTGCCGGGCTGATCGAAGGTCGCGTCCTCGGGCAATGTCACCGGTAGTTGATCTTCGGGTACCGGCACGGCGCCGCAGGCACCGCAATGGATCACCGGGATCGGGCAGCCCCAGTAGCGCTGGCGCGAAACCCCCCAGTCGCGCAGCCGATAGTTGACCTGACGGGCGCCGGTGCCGCGCGCTTCGAGCCTTTTTGCGACCTCTTCCTTGGCGTCCGCAACGGAAAGGCCGTCGAGAAAATCGGAGTTGATATGCACGCCTTCGCCCGTCGTCGCTTCGTTGCCGATTGTAACGCCGGCCGGATCGGCGTCGGCGGGGGCGACCACCGGGACGACGTCGAGGCCGTATTTGCGGGCGAAGTCGAGGTCGCGCTGGTCGTGCGCCGGACAGCCGAAGACCGCGCCGGTGCCGTAGTCCATCAGCACGAAATTCGCGACATAAAGCGGCAGGGTCTTGCCTTCGACAAAGGGATGGCGCGCAATCAGCGCCGTCAGGTAGCCCCGCTTCTCGGCCCGCTCGATGGCCTCCTCGCTGGTCCCCAGCCGGTTGCATTCGGCGATGAACTCGGCCAGTGCGGGATCGCTCGCGGCCAATGCCTCGGCCAGCGGGTGATTGGGCGAGAGGGCGCAGAAGCTGGCACCGAACAGAGTGTCATGGCGGGTGGTGTAGACCTCGAGGCCGGGTTGCGCGTCCGCACCGGGGCCGTCCAGCTCGAAGCTCATGCGCAAGCCTTCCGAGCGTCCGATCCAGTTCTTCTGCATCAGGCGCACCCGGTCGGGCCAGCCGTCCAGCGTCTCCAGCCCGTCCAGTAGCTCTTGCGCATAATCGGTGATCTTGAAGAACCATTGGGCGAGGCGACGACGCTCCACCGGTGCGCCCGAGCGCCAGCCGCAGCCGTCGATCACCTGCTCGTTGGCCAGCACCGTGTTGTCGACCGGATCCCAGTTGACCCAGGATTCCTTGCGGTAGGCCAGCCCGTTGGCGAGGAAATCGAGGAAGATTTTCTGTTCCTGGCGGTAATAGTCCGGTGTGCAGGTGGCAAGCTCGCGGCTCCAGTCGTAGGACAGGCCCATCGACTTGAGCTGACCGCGCATGGTGTCGATGTTCTCGAACGTCCAGGTTGCTGGGTGCACGTTGCGCTCCATCGCCGCGTTCTCGGCGGGCATGCCGAACCCGTCCCAGCCCATCGGATGGAGCACGTTATAGCCCTGCGCCGCCTTGAAGCGCGCGACCACGTCGCCCAGCGTATAGTTGCGCACATGGCCCATATGGATGCGCCCCGAGGGATAGGGGAACATTTCGAGGATGTAGTATTTGGGCCGGTCGGGGTCTGTGTCGGCCGCAAAACAGCGTTCTTCCTCCCAGATCGCCTGCCACGCGGCCTCGAT
The DNA here is from genome assembly GCA_965249645.1 of Alphaproteobacteria bacterium. Classification (GTDB taxonomy): domain Bacteria; phylum Pseudomonadota; class Alphaproteobacteria; order UBA828; family JAPUJA01; genus CAVOEB01. The sequence goes on along the minus strand of CBDFML010000011.1, from coordinate 176,306 downwards.
CTCCTTGGCGTTGTAGCGCTCGGTCATGGGCGGGGCGGGCCTTCGGCGAAGAGCGGTCAGGACGGGGTTTGCACGGCCCCGATCCTATAGCATGAAACGAGGCAAATTCCAGACGGCCGTCGCACCCGGCACGGTCGGGCACACAAACAATTCGTCGTCGCGGTCGTTGGCGGCTTGACAACTTCGGGCCGTCGACTTAGATAGCTTCTCATAGCGCCGATTTGATTATCAGCTTGCGGGCGCTTTAAAAATGCGGCTAAAGAGGTGGTCAACCGCCCGGCAAGCCGCGGCGGTTTTTTATTGGGCCTGGTCCCCCTCAATGGACTCGCGGGATTTGAAGGGCAGCTTGCATCCGCGTCATCAAGTGCTAAAGCGCCACGGGGAAGTGCTCCGTGGGCCCACTGAAAAGAGCCGCGGGAGCACGCCTTGTGACAGACCAACTTTCCCCTTCGCACGACCCCGCACCGATCCCGTTCCCCGTCCGCCGTGTCTCCCCTGCACTCGGGCGGGTCAGCCTTGTGGGCGCCGGGCCGGGTGACGCGGGCCTGCTCACCCTGCGCGCCGCTGAGCGCCTCGTCTGTGCCGATGTGGTGGTTTACGACCGGCTGATCGGGCCCGAGATTCTGGCCTATGTCCGCGCCGGGGCCGAACGTGTCTATGTCGGCAAGCGGGCGGGCCGCCATGCCCTCTCCCAGGCCGCGATCAACGAGCTCCTGGTCGCGCGCGCCCGCGCCGGCCTCGCGGTGGTTCGGCTCAAGGGCGGCGATCCATTCGTTTTCGGTCGCGGCGGCGAGGAGCTCGCCTTTTGCGAGGCGGCGGGCATCGCCGTCGACCTGGTGCCGGGCGTCACCGCGGCAACCGGGGCCGCTGCCGCCGCCGGCGTGCCGCTAACGCTGCGTGGTGTTGCGCCCGCGGTCACCTTCGTTACCGGCCACGACGCCGGCACCGGGGCGCCGCCCGACACTCCCGTCGCGGTAATCGAGAACGCCACCCTGCCCGAGCAGCGTGTTTTTTCCGGCCGGCTCGACGGCCTTGGCGCCCTCGTCGCCTCAGCGTCCCTCGACGGCCCGGCGCTGATCGTCGTCGGCCCGGTCGCGGCGCTTGCGACAGACCGATCGCTCGACGCTCAAACACAACCCCTCCTAAGGGAGATTGCCATATGACCCGCCCCGCACCCCCCCAATCCGACCTCCGAGAATCCGGCATCGAGATCGTCAAGCGGACCAGCCGGCAGCTGCGCGGTACCATCGGCGAAGGTCTGGCCGCGCCCGACAGCGGTTTCGTCGAAGACGACGCCACACTCCTCAAGTTCCACGGCATCTACCAGCAGTTCGACCGCGATAGCGCGACGGCGCGCAAGCAGAAAGGGCTGGAAAAAGAGCACAGCTTCATGATCCGCCTGCGTGTGCCGGCTGGTAAGCTCACGGCGGCGCAATACGCTCGGCTGGACAACCTGGTCGGGCAGGTCGGCGATGGCCGTTTGCGCATCACGACCCGTCAGACCCTGCAATTCCACGGTGTGCTCAAGGACGAGCTGCGCTCCGCCATCGGCGCTATCGACGGCGAGCTGCTCACCACCTTCGGCGCGTGCGGCGACGTCGTGCGCAATGTGATCACCACCCCCGCACCGCTCGCCGATGCGGTCCATCACCGCCTTGCGGCAGACGCCGCCATGCTCTCAGGTGCTCTCCTGCCGAAAAGCCGCGCTTGGCACGAGATTTGGCTCGACGGCGCGCGCGTGGATAGCGCGGCGGCCGTTGCCGACGCCGAGCCGCTCTATGGCGAGACCTACCTGCCGCGCAAGTTCAAGATCGGCCTGGCCGCGCCCGAGGACAACTCCGTCGACGTGTTGACCAACGATTTGGCCGCCATTGCCCTGTTCGACGGCGACCAGCTTACGGGCTACACCCTCGCGCTGGGCGGTGGGCTCGGTATGACCCATGGCAAGCCGGCGACTTATCCGCGGCTTGCCACCCCGGTCGCCTTCGTTGCGCCCGATGGCCTGCTCAGCGCGGTGCAGGCCGTGGTCCGGATGCAGCGTGATCATGGCGAGCGCTTCAACCGTAAGCACGCCCGGCTCAAATATCTTGTTGACGAGCGCGGCATAGACTGGGTTCGCGCAGCTCTCGAAGCCGATCTCGGCCATCCCCTTGCCCCAGCGCCCGCGCTGCCGTCCTTTTCGGTTCCCGATCATCTGGGCTGGCACGCCCAGGGCGACGGCCGTTTCTGGCTGGGTGTGCCGGTGCCCAGCGGTCGGATCGCCGATAGCGGCACCTGCGGCCTGCGCTGGGGCCTGCGCGCCGCCGTCGAGCGCTTCGACGCCGACCCTGTTCTCACGCCCGATCAGAATATCCTGCTTTCGAACCTGGCCGCGGAGGACCGTCTGCCCCTCAAAGCGTTGCTCCGCGACCACGGCATTGCCTTGGCCGATGAGATCACGCCGCTCGACCGTTGGTCGCTGGCCTGCCCCGCGCTGCCCAGCTGCTCGCTGGCGCTAACCGAGGCAGAGCGCGTACGCGAGCCTCTGGTTGCGGCGCTCGCCGCCGCGCTGACCCGTCACGGTCTGGGCGAGGAGGCGATCGCGTTGCGCATCACCGGTTGCGCCAACGGCTGCGCCCGACCCTACAGCGCCGAGATCGGCATCGTCGGGCGGGTTCCCGGCGCCTACGCCCTCTATGTGGGGGGCAGCTTCGAGGGCGCGCGGTTGGGCTGCCGCCTGTTCGACCGGGTGCCCTACGACGAACTCATCGTCCGGCTCGACGCCCTGTTTGGCTATTTCGCCGCCGCCCGCGCTCCCGGCGAGCGGTTCGGCGATTTTTGCGCGCGCCACGATTGCGACGCGCTGGCCGCCGTTGCGCTCGAAGGCGAGGCGGTGCGCGCGCTTGGAGGTGTGTCGTGATCGGCCGCCGCCTGCTTGCCGCCGTGCGCGATCGGTTCCTCCCGCCCGCCGCGAGTGTCGGCCGGGACGATGCCCCGGCTCTGGCGGCGCGCCTGGCCCGGCGCTACGGGGGCGCCCAGGCTCCCGTGCTCCTCGACGCGATGATCCGGCGCGAATTTCCACGCCGGCTCGCCGTGGTGTCGTCCTTCGGCACGCAATCCGCTGTCCTCCTCGATCTGGTCGCGCGTATCGATCCGGCGACGCCGGTGATCTTCCTGGCGACGGGCAAGCATTTTCGCGAAACCCTCGACTACGTCGAGACGCTCAGTCGCCGGCTCGGGCTTGTGGATGTGCGCCCAATCGCGCCCGACCCGCTCGACCTCGCCGACGAAGACGCCGGCGGGCGGTTGTGGCGCACCAATCCCGACCTGTGCTGCCACATCCGCAAGGTGTTGCCCTTGCAACGCGCCCTCGTCGAGTTCGCCGCCTGGGTCAACGGCCGAAAACGATTCCAGGGCGACACGCGGATCGGGATCGAGACGATCGAGGCCGAGGGCGGGCGGATCAAGCTCAATCCCCTGGCCGGCTGGAGCGCAGCCGACATCGAGGCCGCCTACGAATCCCGGGATTTACCGCGCCACCCTCTCGAGCGCGAGGGCTACGCCTCAATCGGGTGCTCTCCCTGTACCCGCAGCGTCCCGTCCGGAGCCTCCCACCGGGCGGGGCGCTGGTCGGATCTCGAAAAGACCGAATGCGGCATTCATCGGCCGGCAACCCTGTCCGCTACGCCGCAACCGGTCGTGGCCGTGGCGCACGGCGAGAGCGTGTGCAAATGAATTCTCGGATAGTCGGAGGCGGTTGTCGCGGGCGGGCAGCGGGGCCGGACGCCTTAGTCGTCGGCAAAGCTCGCCTGGCGCAACCGGTGGGCCCGCTCGAGGATCTTGTTCTCGAGGTTGAGCGCAGCCCCGGGATTGGCCGGTGCGTCGACCCACGAGCCCAGGGCGTCGCGGACCTGGCGGAACAGCGCGACCTTCAGGCTGCTCGCGTGGAACTCCCGGCCCAGTACGTAGACGGTAATCTTGAAGCGCTCGTCGGGCGTGCTCGGTGGCGCATACCAGTCGGTGATGATGGTGCCGCCAAAGGGATCGCCCGCGGCCAGCGGCATGAACGAGACCGTGTCCAGCGCGGCGCGCCAGAGAAACGCGTTGACCCCGATGACGTTTTCGACGCCACCCGCCGGATTGGTTTCCTGGCCGACGATTTTGCCCTTGTCGCGCACATCGGCGACGCCCAGAGGATCGTCGCAGGCGCCGAGCACGAGCAGGCCGAGCAGGGCCAGGCCGGCGGCGGCGGCGATCCGGGGTGCGGGAAGGAAAGCAAAGGTTTTCAACGGATGGGGATGCTCGTGTGACAGGCAAATACGCTGCCCTCTATAGCATGATCCGTAAGCGAAATGCCGAGAAAATATGTCATTCCGATCACCACCGTTCGCGCCTTCGGGAACCGGGCTTGACAGAACACGGACCATCCGCGAAACCCTACCTGCCGCCATGGCGCGGCGCCTACGTCCGGAGCGGTTTATGAGCCCACGCGATACCGCGTCCCTCGATGCGCTCGACGCTCTCGAAAGCCAGAGCGTCTTCATCCTGCGCGAGGCGTTCAACAAGCTCGAGAAGCCCTGCGTGCTGTGGTCGCTGGGCAAGGATTCCAACGTCATGCTGTGGCTCATCCGCAAGGCGTTTTTCGGCACCGTGCCCTTTCCCGCGGTCCATATCGACACCGGCCGGAAGTTTCCCGAGATGTACGAGTTCAGGGATCGCTACGCCGTCGACTGGGGCCTTGAATTCATCTCGGGCGACTGCCCGCCGGTCGAGGAGATCGATCCCAGCCTGCCCGCCGCCGCGCGCTCGGCGGCGCGCAAGACCGCCGGGCTCAAGCGCCTGATCGAGCAGAACGGCTTTACGGGCGTCATCGCCGGCATCCGGTGCGACGAGGAAAGCACCCGCGCCAAGGAACGGGTGTTCAGCCCACGGGGTGCTGCCGGCCAATGGGACTTTCGCGACCAGCCGCCCGAGTTCTGGGATCAGTTCAAGACCGACTTCCCGCCGGGCACCCACCTGCGCATCCACCCCCTGCTCCACTGGTCCGAGATCGACATCTGGCGCTACACCCAGCGCGAAAACATTCCGACCGTCCCGCTCTACTTCGCCAAGGACGGCAAACGTTATCGCTCGCTGGGCGATTCCGACATCACCGCCCCGGTAGAGAGCAACGCCGCCACCATCGACGAGATAATCGCCGAGCTCGAGGCGACCTCGGTACCGGAACGGGCCGGGCGTGCCATGGACCACGAGGCGGAGGATTCCTTCGAACGGCTGCGCGCCGACGGCTATATGTGAGCCCGTCGATGGCACGCTCCCAGACCCCTGCCGCCTCTCCCGCCCCCGCGCGCACCCGCACGCCCGCAAACTCGTCCGAGAAGGCACGCCTCAGGGTCGCCGTCGTCGGCCATGTCGATCACGGCAAGTCGAGTCTGATCGGCCGCCTGCTCCACGACACGGGCGCCTTGCCTGACGGCAAGGTCGAGGCGATCCACGCCATGTGTGCGCGGCGCGGCATGCCCTTCGAATGGGCATTCGTGATGGACGCCTTCCAGGCCGAGCGCGACCAGGCGGTCACCATCGATGCCTCGCAAACCTGGTTTCACACCGAAAAGCGCGGCTACGTCATCATCGACGCACCGGGCCACAAGGAGTTCGTGAAGAACATGGTAACCGGCGCCGCCGGCGCCGATGCTGCGCTGCTCGTCGTCGACGCCGGGCAAGGCGTATGCGAACAGTCCTGCCGTCACGGCTATCTGCTCCACCTGCTCGGCATCGGGCAGGTTGGCGTTGTGGTCAACAAGATGGATGCGGTGGACTACGACGTGGCGCGCTTCGCCGAGGTCGAGCGCGACATCCGTGCCTTCCTCGGCGGGCTCGGCATCGAGGCCGCCGCCGTCATCCCCGTCTCCGCCCGCGAGGGCGACAATATCGCAAACCCGTCGTCCCGCATGCCCTGGTACGATGGCCCGTTGGTCGGCGACGCGTTGGACGGCTTCACCCTGCCGCCCGCACCTTTCGACGCGCCGCTTCGCCTGCCGGTGCAGGATGTCTACAAATTCGACGCCCGGCGCATCGTCGTGGGCCGTATCGAAAGCGGCCGGCTCGCAGTGGGCGATACGCTTCTTTTCTCGCCGTCCAACAAGACCGCGCGGGTGAAAACCATCGAGGCGTGGAACGTCTCGCCCGCACCCCAAAGCGCCGGCGCGGGCCAGTCCGTCGGTATCACGCTCGACGAGCAGATTTTCGTCGAACGCGGCGATGTGGCAAGCCATGTCGAGACGGCGCCCGTCGAGACCGACGTGTTCCGCGCCAATCTCTTTTGGCTGGGCAAAACGTCGCTCGAGGCGGGCGCAAGCTACACGCTGAAACTCAACACCGCCGAGCTGCCCGTCACCGTGCAGTCGGTGGAACGGGTGATCGATCCCACCGATTTGGCGGCGCTCGCGGGTGGCGCCATCGAGCGCAATGGCGTCGGCGAGGTCGTTTTGCAGTCCAGTCGCATCCTCGCGCTCGACGAATACCGTCGGCTGCCGCGCGGCGGCCGCTTCGTGCTGATCGACGGCGACGATATCGCGGGCGGCGGCATCGTCAGCATGGAAGGCTATCCCGACCAGCGCGGGCAGATCACCGTGCGGGCCTCGAACGTCACCGACGTAGCCCACGGCGTAACGGACGAGCTGCGCCGCGCGCGCAACAGGCATAAGTGCGGCGTGCTCTGGTTCACCGGCCTGTCGGGAGCGGGCAAATCGACCATCGCGGTCGAGCTCGAGCGCCGTCTGTTCGCCGACGGCCATCAGGTCTACCTGCTCGACGGCGATAATCTGCGCGGCGGGCTCAACGCCAATCTCGGCTTCTCGCCCGAAGACCGCGCGGAAAACATCCGCCGCGTCGGCGAAGTTGCGGCCCTGTTCGCCGATGCGGGCTTCATCGTCATCAGCGCCTTCATTTCGCCCTACCGCGCCGACCGCGCCCGCGCGCGCGACGCGGTCATGGAACGGGGCACGGGCGAATTTCACGAAATCTATATCGAAGCCAGCCTCGAGGCCTGCGAGAGTCGCGATCCCAAGGGGCTCTACCGCAAGGCCCGGGCCGGCGAGATCGCGGATTTCACGGGCATTTCGGCGCCCTACGAGTCGCCGATCGATCCGGCGCTCACAGTGGGCACCGACAGCGAAAGCGTCGAGGCCTGCGTCGACGTCCTGCTCGATTATGTGGAGCGGTGTTTTATCCGCTCGTAGAACGCACCGATCGCCGCCACTCCCGCCGCCCCACTCCCGGTCAATTCGTGCGCGTTGGCCGGCGTGATCCCGCCCAGGGCATAGACCGGAAGCCGCGCGCCGCGCGCGAGCCGCGCGAAGCCCGCCGCGCCCAGCCCGGCCCGGCCCGGATGGCTCCGGGTGGCAAAGACCGGTGAGAGAAACACCGCGTCGAGCCCGAGGGCCGCGGCCCGGGCAAGCGCGGCGCGCGAATGGGCGGCGGCGGTGATCAGACCGCAGCCCCTCGCAGCCTCGCCCGTCGTTTCCTTCATCCGCGCTTCGGGCAGATGCAGTCCGGCGGCGCGAACTTGCATGGCAAGCCGCGCGTCGCCGGCCACCAGCAAAACAAGACCCCGGTGCCGGCACAGCACGGCGAGACGGCCCGCGAGCGCGGCGCGCGCCGGGTGATCGTAATGGCGAAACAACACCCCCGCGCCGCGCGGCAGGCGGGCTGCCGCCGCCACGGGATCGGGCAGGCGCAGCGCGTCGGTCACCAGCCAGAGTGCGGGCAGCTCGCGCGCGGCCGAACAACGCAAATTGAGCCTGCGCGCCGTCTTTGCTAGGGTTGCTCGCCCGTTCTCAGCCATTGCAAGGCACACTGACATGGCCGCACCCGAGCCGCAAACCGGCGCCCCGCCTGACGTCGCCGCCAATCTCGCCACTGTCCGCGCGCGTATCGACGACGCGGCGCGCAATGCCGGGCGCGAGGCCGGCGATGTCGTCCTCGTCGCGGTCACCAAGGTGCACGGGCCCGAGCGGATCGAACCGGCGCTCGCGGCGGGCCACCGGGTATTCGGCGAGAACCGGGTGCAGGAGGCCCACGGCAAGTGGCCCGCGCTTAAGGCACGCTACCCCGATGTCGAGCTGCACCTGATCGGCCCGCTTCAGACCAACAAGGTCAAGGAGGCGGTTGCGCTGTTCGAGGTGATCGAAACCGTCGATCGCGAAAAGCTCGCCCGGGCGCTGGCTCGCGCGGCGGAAAAAACCGGCCGGCGGCTGCGCGTCTATATCCAGGTCAATACCGGCGAGGAGGCCCAGAAGGCGGGCGTTATTCCCGACGAGACCGACGCCCTGGTCGCGCTGTGCCGCGACGAGCTCGATCTTGATGTCGCCGGGCTGATGTGCATTCCCCCGGTCGAGGACGAGGCGGGACTGCATTTTGCCCTGCTCGCTGAGATCGCGGTGCGAAACGGGTTGCCCGGGCTGTCCATGGGTATGAGCGGCGATTATGAAATCGCGGTCGGGTCCGGTGCGACCAGCGTGCGGGTAGGCAGCGCGATATTCGGCGAGCGCCCGAAACCGTAGCGCAAAATCCGGCGAGAGCACCTTACATGGAGTTTGCGCGCCCGCGCCGGCCGCGGCCGCTTGCTGATATTCGGCGGGCCGCCGCCTATGCTGACAGAGGCCGCACATCGCCAAAGCGTGTCCAAAAAGATCATGAACGCTCGGGTGGATTAACTCGGACTCTCTTCCAGCACCCACAGCCGGGCGCGCGCGTCGCAGCCCTTGAGCAGCTCGAGCAGGTCGTTTTGGCCGAGCGCGACACAGCCCTGCGTGGGTGAGAGGTCGGGCGCGGCGATATGGAGAAAGATCGCACTGCCCGCACCCGGCACCACCGGGCTGTCGTTCACGCCGAGCACCACGACGATGTCGTAGAGGTGATCGTCGCGCCACAGCAACTCGAAACCGCCGGCAAAAGGTTGACGGATTTGCTGGTTGTAGAGCGGATCGCCGGGATCGTCGCACCAGCCGTCTCGCGGCCCGATAGGGGCGACGGGAAGACGGGTTCTGGGCGGTGCCAACCGGTCGGGGCGGTAGAGCACCCGGCGCAGCGAAAAGGCGCCCGCCGGAGTCGCGCCGTCGCCCTCGCGCTTGGCGGCGGAGACGCCGCCCATGCCCAGCACGGCCGCAAATTCCCGGCCTTGCCAGCGAACTCGCCCGTCCGGCGTGACGAGAGGATCGATGGCAGCTGGAGCGTCCGCGCAAATCGCCGGGGCGGCGGCCATCGTCAGGCGTACCCCCCGGTGCGTGCCGTGCCGCTGGTGCGCGCGGCGTCGGCGGCTCGATAGGCGTCGTGGGCGATATCGGCCATGAAGAGAGATCGGGCCGCGAGATTGTCTGCCATCAGCGTTGTGGCCGCGGGTGCAGCGGGTGGCTCGGCGCGCCGGCTCACGGCGTCCGGTGCGCTACGATTCCAGTTCGCCTTGCCCGCGGCGAGTCGGATCGGCGCAACCTCGACGGCGGGTAATGGAGCTGACGCCAACGCCAGGGCGGGGGCGGAATCGGTGGCCCGTGCGGCAGTGCGCGCGCGGGCGCCCTTGGTCCCCGGTGTGACCTCGAACGGATCGACGGCTGCGTAAGCCGTCTCGGACCCCTCGCCCGTCGGCTCGTCGAACAGCGCCAGGACATGCTCGCCAAAATCCTTGCCGGTCTCGTCTTCGATCGCGACGTTGATCAGCGAGCCCACCAGCCCCGGAATGCCGCCGAAGAGCGCACTGCCCAGAACCCGTGCGCCGGCGCCGATTTCGTCACCGGTCAGGTCGCGGTAAAGCGTCGAGATTACGGGCAGGTGTTGCAGCGGATTGATCAGGTCGAGAATGTCGCTGAAGGAAAAGCCCTCGCCGTCGAACATCGCCACGCCGTCGGCTGCGGCGTCCGCGTCCGCGAGGGGCGCACTGGGAGCCGGGGTCTGGGGCAACGGCACGGGCACGGCCCCGAGGGGCACGCCCGGCGTGACCGGGGTAAAGCTCGGATCAATCGACATCTGTGTTTCCCACGGCTTTTCATGCAAGGTGCTTGCCATCACAGAGCCCCGGATTGGGCCCGGTGGAGCCCGAATCGGACCGATTTAGGGGTCCAGCCCGGCAATTTGTGCCGGGTCGGGTGGCAAGCTCAGCGCTCGCGTGCCGCAATCCTACGCCCTCGAGCGTTGCCGCCGAGAGCCCCAGATCGGTGAGGGCAGGATCCGGCGTCGCCTAGAACAGAGGGCCCAGGCGGTCGGCCTTGGTCGCCAGGTATTTTTCGTTGTGGTCGCCCGCGGGAACCGCGTGGGGCACCCGCTCGACCACCTCGATGCCGAAGCTCTCCAGGCCGGCGACCTTGGCCGGATTGTTGGTCAGCAGGCGAACCCGGGAATAACCCAGCTGGCGCAACATCTCGGCCGCCGGGGCATAGGCCCGCTCGTCCGCCTCGAAGCCCAGTTGCTCGTTCGCGTCCACCGTGTCGAGGCCCTGGTCCTGCAGGGAATAGGCGCGCAGCTTGTTGACCAGCCCGATACCCTGGCCCTCCTGGGCGAGGTAGAGCAGAACTCCGCCGCCCGCGGCGCCGATGGCGCGGATCGCACCGCGCAGCTGGTCGCCGCAGTCGCAGCGCAGGCTGCCCAGTGCGTCGCCGGTGAAACATTGCGAATTCAGTCGGGTCAGCGGCGCGGACGCATCGGGGGTTCCCACGATCAGCGCCAGATGCTCGTCGCCGCCGGTTACGGGCCGGAAAGCGACGATCTGCGCCTCGCCGACGTCGGCCAGCGGCAGGCGTGCTTCGGAAACCCGTTGAAGGCTGGTCGATTCGATGTCGCGGTGGGCGTCGAGTTCGTCGACACCGAGCGCGCTCAGATCGTGCTGGGTGGCCCAGCGCACCGGCTCGGCTCGCGCACTCGCGGGCAAGGGTGCCGCCAACGCTGCGGGCAGCAGGCGGGCGCGTTTCATCAGGTCGATGGTCTGGTGCGCCAGCGCAATTTCCGACTGGTCGTTCTCCAGGATGCGCAAAGGACCGGGCCGGGCGGGATCCGGCCCCGGCTCGGCGAGGCTGCGCACGGTTTGCGCATTCGCACCCGACCCCAGGCCGAGCCGTGCGATCTCTGCGTCGCCGATGTCGAGCTTCAGCGCCTGGGCGCGCCGCGCCGGCAGCACCACGTTGAGCGGGCCGTCCGCAACACGGTTGAACTGGGCCAGATTGTCAGGGTCCGCGAGTTCCGCCGAGAGCACGAGCCAACCGCCCTGCGCGCCGTCGATCAGCGCCACCGGCAGGCCGCGCCGCAGATCGTCGAGCGCGCGCTCGACCGCAAAGCGGCGCGTCGGCCACGCGGCCGGCTGCGAGGAAGGAGAGGCGTGCTCGGTCATTGAAATTAGGTCCGCACTCATAGGGCGCCAAGTGCGCGCAGGTCTGTGCCACTATATAGCGACAACCTAGGAAAATTTCTTTCCTTTTTGTAGCATGATCCCGCTAGGGTTCGAGGATCAAACCGCCGGACGGAACCATGAAACGCATTCTGCTGGTCGACGACGACGACACCTTGCGCGACTCGCTGATCGATCAGTTGGGGCTCTACGAAGAGTTCGAGGCAGTGGGCGTGGGCAGCGGTGCCGAGGCGCTCGAGTCCGCCAAGGCCCAGGCGCCCGATCTCGTCCTGCTCGACGTCGGCCTGCCCGACCTCGATGGTCGCGAGGTCTGCCGCCTGCTACGCCGCGCCGGCGTCAAGGTGCCCATCATCATGCTGACCGGCGCGGACAGCGAGGCCGACACCATTCTCGGGCTCGATTCAGGGGCCAACGATTACGTGCCCAAGCCGTTCCGCCTGGGCGTCCTGCTGGCCCGCATCCGCGCTCAGCTCCGCCAGCACGAGCAAAGCGAGGATGCGGTCTTCACCATCGGTCCCTACGTTTTCAAGCCGAGCGCGAAGCAGCTCGTCGACGAAGAACGCGACGTCAAGGTCCGGCTGACCGAAAAAGAGGTCGCGATCCTCAAATATCTCTACCGGATGGGCGAAAAGGTCGTCACCCGCGAGGTCCTGCTCGACGAAGTCTGGGGCTACAACTCCGAGGTCGCAACCCACACGCTGGAAACCCACATCTACCGCCTGCGCCAGAAGATCGAGCCCGATCCCACCAACGCCCAGATCCTGGTCACCGAAGCGGGCGGCTACCGGCTGGTGCCCTGAGCGGCCCATGAGAACGGCGGCGCAATAATCCCCCACTGAAGCGGCCGGTTGATCCGGCTGTGGCGGACCAAAATGGGACCGTCTATAGCCTTCTGTCAGGGTTGCTCTGACTGGAAGGCGGGGGATGTATCGGGTGGAGTTGTACGCGCGGGTCCGGCGGGCGTGTCGTGTCGAGGGGATGAGCACCCGCGAGGCCTCGCGGGTGTTCGGGCTGGACCGCAAGACGGTGCGCAAGATGCTGTCGTTCTCGGTGCCGCCGGGATATCGCCGGAGCGTGCCGCGGAGGCGTCCGAAGCTGGACGCATTCACGGGGATTATCGATCGGATCCTGGAGGACGATCGGACCAGCCACCACAAGCAACGGCACACGGCGAAGCGGATCTTCGACCGTCTCCGGGACGAGTACGGGTTCACCGGCGGCTACACCATCGTGAAGGACTATGTCCGTGAGCGGCGGCTTCGGTCGCGCGAGATGTTCGTGCCGCTCGTCCATTCCCCCGGCCACGCCCAGGCGGACTTCGGCGAGGCGATGGCGGTGATCGGCGGTGTGGCGCGCAAGGTCCACTTCCTTGCCTTCGACCTTCCCCACAGTGATGGTTGCTTCGTGAAGGCCTATCCGGCGGAGACGACCGAGGCGTTCTGCGATGGCCACAACGCGGCGGTTGCGTTCTTCGGCGGCGTCCCCCGCTCCATCCTGTACGACAACACCAAGCTGGCGGTTGCCCGCATCCTGGGCGATGGAAAGCGGCAGCGAGCGCGCGTCTTCACGGAGCTGCAATCCCACTATCTGTTCGAGGACAGGTTCGGCCGGCCGGGCAAGGGCAACGACAAAGGCAAGGTCGAGGGACTGGTCGGCTTCATCCGGCGGAACTTCCTGGTCCCCGTCCCGCGGGCCGAGAGCTTCGAGGCGCTGAACGATGATCTCGCGGGACAGTGCCGCCGGCGCCAGGCGGCGCGGCTGCGGGGTCACAAGGAGACCATCGGCGAGCGCCTCGCGCGGGATCGCCAAGCTCTGCTACCGCTACCCCCGGCACCATACGATGCCTGCGACAAGCGTCCCGGGCGGGTGAGTTCGCTGTCGCTGGTGCGCTACCGCGGCAACGACTACTCCGTACCCGTGGCCTACGGCCACCGCGAGGGACTGATCCGGGGCTATGTCGACGAGGTGATGATCAGCTGCGGGGCCGAGGTGATCGCCCGGCACCGCCGGTCCTATGACAGCGAGGACCTGATCTTCGACCCGCTGCATTATCTGCCATTGATCGAGCAGAAGATCGGCGCCCTCGACCAGGCCGCGCCGGTGGCGGGCTGGGACCTGCCCGAGGCCTTCATCACTCTGCGACGCCTGCTCGAAGCCCGCATGGGCAAGGCGGGCAAGCGCGAGTACGTCCAGGTGTTGCGTCTGCTGGAGACCTTCCGGCCCGAGGAGGTCGAGGGTGCGGTCGGCGACGCCCTGCGGCTTGGCGCGATCGGCTTCGATGCCGTCAAGCACCTGGTGCTGTGTCGGACCGAGCGACGGCCGCCTCGACTGGATCTCGACGTCTATCCGTACCTGCCGCGCGCCCGGGTCGCGATAACGTCTGCCAAATCGTACATGAGCCTGCTGTCGGGGCTCCGCGCATGACCGACACGCCGCAGGTGCTGCTCGTCCACCACCTCAAGAGGCTGAAGCTGCCGACGTTCCTGAGGGAGTACGACAAGATCGCCCGGCAGTGTGCCTCGGAAGGCGTCGACCACGTTCGCTATCTTCTGCGTCTTGCCGAGCTCGAGCTGATCGACCGCGAGCGCCGCATGGTCGAGCGGCGCATCAAGGCGGCGCGCTTCCCCGTGATCAAGAGCCTCGACAGCTTCGACTTCAAGGTCATCCCCTCGCTCAACAAGACGCTGGTCCTGGAGCTGGCCCGCTGCGCGTACATCGAGCGCCGCGAGAACCTCATCGCGCTCGGCAACAGCGGCACCGGCAAGACCCACATCGCCCTCGGTCTCGGCCTGGCGGCCTGCCAGAAGGGCCTCTCGGTCGGCTTCATCACCGCCGCCGCACTGGTCCACGAGCTCATCGAGGCCCGCGATGACAAGCAGCTGCTGAGGTTCCAGAAGAAGCTCGCCACCTACAAGCTTCTGATCGTCGACGAACTCGGCTTCGTGCCGCTGTCCAAGACCGGCGCCGAGCTCCTGTTCGAGGTGTTCAGCCAGCGCTACGAGCGGGGCTCGACCCTGGTCACCACCAATCTGCCCTTCGACGAATGGACCGAGGTGTTCGGCTCCGAGCGCCTCACCGGCGCTCTCCTCGAGCGCCTCACCCACCACGTCAACATCCTCGAGATGAATGGCGAGAGCTACAGGCTCAACCAGAGCCGCAGGCGTCAAACCCCGACGGCGAACTGAACCGACCACCCAGCCCACGCTTGACCCCGTGGGCCCACAGGTCCCTCCCGCGCGCGCCGCCGCGTCGGCCTGTTGAGGGCACGCCGCGTCGCACGCGGGGCCCTCCCATGGACTACGGGGACAAGCCCGCAGCCGCCAAGTGGTCCCTTCTTACACCGCCACGGTGGTCCCTTTTTGCTCCGCCATTGACAGCCCACCGGCGAAATCGCCGAACGATGTGATTTTGGAGGTCGAGTCGTGCTGTCGTCTCAGGCGGCGGCCCGAACCTTTAGTTCAAGGCGTTTGCCCAGCGCTTCGAGCGCAGCGTCGAGTTGATCGAGCCGCGACTTGTGATGCAGGTCGAGCAGCCGGTCGATTTGCGGCGGGTGGAGTTTTAATTTGCGGGCGAGATCGGCCTTGCGAACCTTCTGCTCGCGCATGGCCTCATAAAGCGCGACCTTGGCCTCCGTGAGGGTGGGCAGGCGTACGCTCTTCTGTCCGCGCACGCGTTTCGACGGCGAGGGGATGGTTTCCTTATTCGCCATGCGCCCGATGATCGCGGTCTCGATGGCGTCGAGTGCGCGATCGAGGGCATCCGCCTCGTCAGAGCCGAAGGTGAGGACCTCGGGCAGGTCGGGGCACTCGACGAGCAACGTATCGTTGTCGTCGGGCGAGAGGATAATGGGATAGTCCAGCATTCGACGTCGTCCGTTTCGCAGTTCGTACCCCGCTCACAGCTTGGGCACTCCAAGTTGCTTGCAGATGCGGTGGATCAAGCTGGGCCCGAGTTCCTTCCGCCCCCCGTGGGTCGGAATCGTCGCGCGATGCCCGCTCTTCTCCATCAAGACGTGACCGCCCTTACCCTTCTCCGTATTGAGCGTGCATCCGTGCTTCCGAAGATACCGGAGGAATTGATTCGCGTTCATTTCGAGTATGAACCCCTATCGGGCGTCGCCAATTTTGGCTGCAGTTCAAATGCCTTGCCATGATGTACCTTTCTCGATTTAAGCCGTCGCGAAGATGACGGCGGGAAGCCCCGGAACCGCGGGGCATCAGTAAAAAACCGAACCGAATCGATCCAGTTGGGAAAAAAAGATACGTGCTTTGTGCAGAACATACAACATAAATGTTGTGTTTCTGTATTCGCCTAGCGCCCCTTGAAGGCGGGCTTACGCTTCTCGGCAAACGCCGCGATGCCTTCCTTTGCGTCTTCCGAATCGTAGCACGCAGCAATCATGTCGGCGGCCTCGTCCTCGTCGAGCGTGCCCCGGGCGATGTCGTTGAGCACTTTGTTGATCGTCGTCAGCGACATCGGCGCCAGCGCTTCGAGGCGCGCGGCCAAACGGTCCGTCGCCGCTGCCAGCTCGCCCGGCGCGACCAGCTCGTCAAGGTAGCCGATGCTGAGCAGCTCCTCGGCGTCGAGCCGATCGGCCAGCAGGAACAGCCGCTTTGCCGCCGTCAATCCCAGCCGGTCGATCAGGCGGCGGCAGCCAGCGGCGTAATAGGCGATGCCGAGCTTGGCCGGTGGGATGGAGAGCGCCATGCCGCTGACCCCGATGCGAAAGTCGCAGGCCAGCGCGAGGTCGACGGCGCCGCCATAGACCCCGCCGTTGAGCGCCGCGATGGTGGGTACGCGCACCCGTTCCAGCCGGGCGGTCAGCCGGCCGAGCGGGATCTCGCGCCAGTCGGTGCCCGCGATGTCACCGATAGCGACGCCCGAGCAGAAGCTCTTCTCCCCGGTTCCGGTCAGAATGAGAACGCGCAGACCCTCTTCGGCGTCGGCGCGGACCAGCAGCTCCTCGAGCGCGGGCAGGTCGTCGACCTCGAGCGCGTTGTGCTTGTCGGGACGGTTGAGCGTGATGGTCCCGCGCGCGCCGGCGCGTTCAAAGCTCAGCATGTCGGCCATGACGGCGCTTACGCCTCGTCCAGCCCGAAGTCGGCGCGGACGTAGAGCGCGTCGAGCGGGATGTCGCGCGCGTCGAGCGCCGCGCCTGCGCCCTCGCACCGGTCGACCAGGGTCAGCACCAGAACCACCGTGCAGCCCCGCGCTTCGACCGCGTCCACCGCCTTGAGCACCGAGCCGCCGGTGGTGGTGACGTCCTCGACCAGCACCACCCGCGAGTTCTCCGCGATGTTGCCCTCGATGGCGCGCGCTAGGCCGCGCTCCTTGACGTCCTTGCGTACGAAAAAGGCTGGGATCGGCCGGGCGGGCCACGACAGCGCACAGACAGCGGCGACGATGGGAATCGCGCCGACCGCCATGCCGCCGATGGCGTCGAACTCCGTCTCCGCCAGCCGGTCGAGGATGGCCGCTCCGATTAGTGCCGCGCCCTCGGGGTCGAGCAGGCTCGGTTTCATGTCGAAATAAAACGTGCTCGTCGAACCCGAGGCGAGTTCGAAGCCGCCGCCCTCGTCCGCGCGATTGAAGGATTTTTCAGCGATCAGCGCCAGCAGGCGGGCGCGCTCGTCGTCACTAAAGCTCATGGGCCAGCGCCTTGCTTCGTGGCGGGATATCGGGGCGCGCCGACTATAGCCGAGCGGGCTTCGGGCGCAAAGCCGGGAGCCCGCGCGAGCCCCCTATTTGTCCTCCCCGATCGTCTCCCCGGCTTGCTTGCCGCCATCACCTGCTCCGCCCTTTCCCTTGGCCGTCGCGCCGCCCGGGCGGTTGTCGGTGGCGGCCTGGATCTCGGGCAGCTTGATGTCCTGCTTGGCGTCTTTGGGCAGGCCGAGCACGTTGACCGAGACGATGTTGCCGAACAGGTTCTCGGCTTCCCCGAAGAAGTTATTCGGGCTGAACAGGGGCGGCAAATGCCAGTAGAGTCGGTAGTTCATCCCGAGCAGGGTGCCCAGCAGCGCTTCGGAGCGGTCCTTGCGGTCGTTCTCCACATAGAGGACCGGCCGGTGGCGTTCGATGGTGCGTGCCGCCCCCGTCAGCACCTGCGCCTCCATGCCCTCGACATCGAGCTTGATGAAATGGCAGACCGGCAGTTCGAGGGAATCCAGCGTCGCCACCGCGACACTCTCGCCCTTCTCATGTGCGCCCAGCGCCAGGCCGCCGAAATTTCCCTCGGCATCGTAATCGATCGCGGGGATCGTGATCCGGCCCGGTTCTGCGCCCAGCGCCGTGTGCATCGCGCGCACGTTGGTCACGCCGTTGAGTGCGAGGTTGGCGCAGAGCAGTTGGTGGATGATCCGCTGGGGCTCGGCGGCGATCACCGTGCCCGTCGGCCCGACCAGCGCGCTCAAGGGCAGGGTATGGGCGCCGATGTTGGCGCCGCCGTCGACGGCGAGCCAGCCGGGCTGCACGATCTGGCGGAACAGCTCGATTTCGCCCTCGGAAAATTCGCCGTAGCGGTCGAACGAACGTCCGATATAACGGTCTGAGATCAGGTAGCTCATATAGCCGTGGCGCGTGCGTTTGAGCCGCACAGCACCGGATTCGAGCAGGCTGGCATGGTCCGTGGTCATGGCGGGCTAGGCTAAAGCGAAAGCCCGTGAAAGCAAATCGTCCGGATTTCGCGAGCCCTCAGGCGCGGCCCCCTTTTGCGCCGCCTCCCCTTGAGGCAGACTGGTCGAGCGACGGCAACGAGCGGTGGAGTGCGATGGCGAAACGGGACGGCTTCTTCGTCCGCTTCTGGGGGGTTAGGGGCAGCATCCCCTGCCCCGGACCGGCAATCTCGGGCTACGGCGGCAACACCGCCTGCCTTGAGATGGGTTGTGCCGGGCGCCGGCTGCTGTTCGACGCGGGCACCGGCTTGGTTGCGTTCGCAAACGCTCAGGCCAACCAGGGTTGCGCGTCGCTCGATGCGGATCTCTTTTTCAGCCACACCCACCACGATCACGTCTGGGGCTGGAATCATTTCCTGCCCCTGCTCGATCCCGCCTGTCGCTTGCACCTCTGGGCGGGGCATCTCGCGCCCGAAGACGGGCCGCTCGAAAAGGTCCTCGATCGCGTGCTGACGGAGCCCGGGCTACCGGTGTCGCGCGAGCGCGTGGCAGCCCAGCTCACCTGGCACGACTTCCACGCGGGGGAGACGCTCGAGCCCCACCCGGGAATTACGCTCCGCACGGCGGGCCTCAACCACCCGAACGGCGCGACCGGCTACCGGGTCGAGCACGCCGGGCGCTCGATCTGCTATCTCACGGACACGGAGCATGTGCCCGGCACGCCCGACCGGGCGATCCTCGACCTCATCGAGGGCGCCGATATCGTGATCTACGATTCGACCTACACCGATGAGGAATTTCCCGATCGCGTCAACTGGGGCCACTCGACCTGGCAGGAAGGCATGCGCCTGTGCGACGCGGCGGGCGTGCGGACGTTCGTGGTGTTTCACCACGATCCGGGCCACGGCGACGGCTTCATGGACGATGTCGCTCGCGCGCTCGAGGCAGCGCGGCCCGGCTCGCGCATCGCGCGCGAAGGCATGGTGCTTCGCCCGTGAAGGGCTTTCCCGGCGCGAGATCCGCGGAGATCACATTGTCGCATTGACGTGAATATGGATTTCGCGAGCCCGCGCCGGCCGCGGACCCGGCCATCAAATTAAATTCGGCGGGCCGCCGCTTATGCGGCGAGAGCCTGCGCGGCGCTTGAGCGCGGCATGACCGCTTAAACCTCCAGCGTGACCGTCACCGGCGCGTGGTCCGAGGGCGGTTTCCAGTCGCGCGCCTCGCGCAGCACCCGGGCGTCGGTCACGGCGCCGGCCAGCGCCGGGGTCACCCAGACATGATCGAGGCGCCGGCCCCGGTCCGCCGCCGACCAGTCCCGCGCCCGGTACGACCACCAGGAATAAAGCCTCTCTTCGGGCGGGATGATGCTGCGCACCGCGTCGACCCAGCCGTGGGCCGCCTGCACCGCGCCCAGCGCCGCGACCTCGACGGGCGTGTGGCTCACCACCTTCAGAAGCTGTTTGTGCGACCAGACGTCCGTCTCGAGCGGCGCGATGTTGAGATCGCCGACCAGGATCATCCGGCTCGATCGCTTGCCCTTGCGCTGGCCGAAGGCATCCGTCATCTCGGCCAGGAAGTCGAGCTTGTGGGCGAATTTGGGGTTGGCCTCGGGATCGGGCACGTCGCCGCCCGCCGGAACGTAGAAGTTATGCAGCTCGATTCCGTCGCCAATGCGAGCGGCCGCGTGGCGGCAGTCGCCCTTGGCGCACCAGTCGCGGGGCTCGAGCGGCTCGAACGGGATGCGCGAAAGGATGGCAACGCCGTTGTAGCTTTTCTGGCCGTGGATCTGGTGATGGCTGTAGCCCGCCGCGGCGAATGCGTCGCGGGGAAACGCTTCGTCCACCACTTTGGTTTCCTGGAGGCAGAGAATGTCGGGGTCGTGGGCGGCGATCAGGGCAGGCAGATGGTCGAGCCGAAGCCGGACGGAGTTTACGTTCCAGGTCGTGACTCGAAGCCGCATGCCGTATTTTCCCCCCTACCCGCAGGTCCGCCCGCCGCCATGGGCACGAAGCGTCGGTGCAGCCACACGCCCATGTCCCGCGGCGCGGGCGCCAGGAAACGCGCCTGTTGGACGGCCAGCATAATAACCGGCAGGAGCAGAACGGGAAGCATGGATCGATCCTCGAAACAAAGCGGCGCGGCCCGGAGGGAGAGCACCGGACCGCGCAGCCTGCAAGCCACGGCCGGACAGGGAGAAAACCGGCCGCAGCGTGATCTGGCGCTTAAGCGACCAGGCGGGTCGGGCGCTGGTCGTTGCTTAGCTGGCCGCG
This sequence comes from Alphaproteobacteria bacterium, assembly GCA_965249645.1. Lineage (GTDB taxonomy): Bacteria > Pseudomonadota > Alphaproteobacteria > UBA828 > JAPUJA01 > CAVOEB01. Next base: position 156,048 of record CBDFML010000011.1, on the reverse strand, counting down.
CACGACGAGTTCGATGTCGTTACGCGTGATGCCGATGTCCGAGAGTTGCCGCTCGTCCATCGACCAAAGCTCGGAGCGAAGGCCGGTCCGGGCGCGCCACCGCCGGAACCGCTCGCTGAGGCGAAAGTCGATCATGATGTGTCACTCCACTCGATGGATCGAATTAGGCGGCCTCCGGACTTTTTCAGGGTCCGGCCGTCGGGCGCTAGGCCGCACGGCGCTCGACGGTTGAAGCTCAACATGCTGCAGGTGCGAAAATTACACTGCAACGCAATATTTAGGGTTTGAGTCCGGCTCTGTCAAGGGGTCCAGCGACGACTCGACACAGGATCGGTCAGAATATGACAACTATGCTGCCATAATTTACGCAACTTATTAACTAGTTTCAGAAATTTTGATATTATTCTTTGATTTTCAGTCTATTTCCTGCTCTGTCCAAGCTTGGTGCAACGCCGGGTCCCGGCTCCTTCGAATCGATGTTGCGTTGCAATATTCTCTCGTCTGACTGGACCACCCCTGTCGTCCGGGCCTTCTGGCCCGAGCCCGCGCGATGCCGCCGGCCTCGTCCTCTGGCTGGCCTGGCGCGCCGCCGGGCGGGGTCTAGCACCATTCGAGCGGGGTCCTGGTCAGCAGCTCGATGCCGGCCTTGGTCACGATCCAGTTGTTCTCGACCTCCGCCGTGCCGACGCCCTCGCGGGTCAGGAACGTCTCGCCGCCGAACACCATGTTCTCCTCGAACACCTCGTCGTCGCCGGTGGCGACGAGGCTGATATAGGGCGCCTCCCACATGCAGCCGTTCGAATGGCCGAACTGGGGCCAGTTCGCGTCGAACTCCGAAAAATCCCCGCCGATCTCGTCGCGCAGGTGTTTGGTCTGTTCCGCCACCGCCTTGATCTTCACGCCCGCCTTGACGTTGGCCTCGATGCCGTCGGTCATGATCCGGTTGCAGTCTTCGATCAGGCGGCGCTGCTCGGCCGAGGGCTTGCCCCCGACAACGGCGGTGCGCGCGGGATCGAGCCAGTAGCCTTCGCGCGGCGGGCCCAGGATGTCGGCGTGAAACAGGTCGCCCGGCTCCGGGACCTTGGTCGAAAAGCCGTGCATGGGCGTGCTTTCGAGGAAATTCGTGGTCTCGCCGTGGGCGATCGCGATGCGCTGGAAATAGCCGCCCCGGGCAAACAGCGCGGCCACCGCTGCACTCGCCGCCGCGGCTTCGCTTTGGCCGGCGATCATCGCCTCCATCAGGGCGATCAGGGCGGCGTCGGCGATCTCCGCGCCCTCGCGAAACAGCTCCAGCTCGGCCGCGCTCTTGATCCGGCGCACCGTCGCGACAAGGTCGTCCTCGTCGACATAGTCGATCCCGGGCGTCGCAGCTTCGAGCTGGCGCGCATATTTGACCGGCAGGGTATCGGCGCCGACGAAGGCGACCGGTCCGCTCACGCCCCTCGCGTTCAGGCATTCGGCGAGCCCGGCGATCGGGTCCATGTGATCGTGCTGGTGCTGGGTTGCTAGCCGCTCAGGCCTCGGATTGACCTCGCCGTGGACGATTTCGGGCTCGCGGCCGCGCTCCAGGATCACGCAGCAGAACGAGCGTGCGTTCCAGGCGCTCGAATCCGGCTCCTGGCCCGACAGGCTGGAATAGAAATTGGTCAGGTAGAGCACGTCCATGGAGCGCTCGTACGTGCCCGCCGACTTGCCCCAGACCAGCGCCCGCTCGAAGCCCCGACGCGCCATCTCGGCCTCCACCCGGGCCCAGCGCGCGTGATACTCGTCGAGCGGAAAGTAGCGCTCGTCAGCCATCTCCAACCTCCCCCGTTCACGCCGCGCGAGTTGTCCCGGCCTCGCGTTTCGCCGCCCGTTCGCGCGCCGCCTTGCCGAAGGCCGAAAACAGCCCCCGCGCACAGGCGCTCTGGCGCCATTCGTATTCGGGATGCCACTGCGCGCCGTAGGCAAAGGCGGCGGCCTCCGCGACCCGAAGCGCCTCGACCATGCCGTCGGAGGCGCGCGCCTCGACCACAAGGCCGCGGCCGACCTCGCGCACGCCCTGGCGGTGCGCCGAGTTGACCATGGTCTCGGTTTCGCCCGAGAGCGTTGCCAGCAGGCTGTCCGGCTCGATGATCAGCTTGTGCGCCGGCTGGAAGCGCTCGTCGAGCGGCGTGCCGAAGTTCGGGTGGTGGTTCTCAAACCCGTATGCGTTCGCGACCTCCTGGTGAAGCGAGCCGCCAAAGGCGACGTTGAGCTCCTGGATGCCGCGGCAGACGCCGAACACGGGAACGCTGCCCGCGACCGCGTCGCGGATCAGCGGCAGGATCGCCTCGTCGTGCAGGGGATCGAGGATCATCTCGTCCTCGAACGGCTGTTCGCCGTAATGTGCGGGGTGGACCATCGACGCGCCGCCGCACAGGAATATCCCGTCCAGATGCTCGAGCAGCCCGTCGTAATCGAGTTCGCCCGGCAGCGAAGGAATGCCCACGGGCAGGCAGTCAGCGGCGTCGTGGACCGCGCTCAGGAAGACCTCGGCCACCGCCTCGAAGGGGTGGATGCCGATGGTGGTGACGTCGCAGGTCGCACCCACCAGAGGCCGGGTACGCGCCGGGCGTCCCGCGCTCCGTCGCCGGGCGGCGTGTTCGCGCACCGCGTCGCCGAAGGCCGCAAAGATTTTTACGCTGTCCGGGTTGTCCATCGCCTCCCATTCGGGATGCCACTGGATGCCGAGCGTAAAGCCGGGTGCGTCGGCGACGCGAAACGCCTCGATGAGCCCGTCGGGCGCGGTTGCTTCCGCAACCAGCGGCGGCGCCAGCCGGCTCACGCCCTGGTTGTGCAGCGAGTTGACCTCGATCTCGGCCGTTTCGAGCAGCCCGGCCAGAAGCCCGCCCTCGGCCAGGGCCACCGGATGAACCGGCTCGTAGCGCGCGGCACGCTCCAGCGTCTCGTCCTCGCGGTGATCGAGCATGCCGGGCACTTCCTGGACATGCTGGTGCAGGCTGCCGCCCAGCGCGACGTTGATCTCCTGGTAGCCGCGGCAGACCCCGAAGGTCGGCACGCCGCGCTCCACCGCTTCGCGGATCAGGGGCAGGGTGAGCGCATCGCGCCGCGCATCTTCCATCAGGCCCTCGCGAAACGCCGGGCCGTCGTAATGATGGGGGGCGACGTTCGACGGGCTGCCGGTAAAGAACACGCCGTCCAGGTGCTCGAGAATCTCGTGCAGCTCCAGCGCGTCGTCCATCGCCGGGATCAGCACGGGGATCGTACCCGCCGCGCGCACGATGGCGCGGGCGTATTTCTCGCCCACCACGTGATAGTCGTAGATGTTGATCCGGCGCAGGCAGCAGGGGATGCCGACCAGGGGCTTAAGCTCGGGTTCGCTCATGGCTTCCTCGCTAGCATGCCGATTTCCACCTTGCAAGCCCGCGCCGGCCGCGGACGCGGCCAATCAATATTGCTTGGGGGCCACCGCTTATGCAGTGCCAGCCTGTGCGGCGCTTGAGCGCGACAATGCCTACCTGGCACTTGAACGCGGCTTGCGTTTCCCGTGGAAACGCGAGCCGTTTCAAATCAACTCTTCACGAATTCCCCGCGCCGCTCGATCCGCGCAAACAGCCAGCCCAGCGTCGATCCGCGGAGCACCATGAGCCCGAGCATTGCCGCCCACAGCCCGTGATTACCCCACACCGTGGGCAGATACCAGGCGAGCGGCATGTAGAGCGCAAAGCAGACGATCATTGAATTGCGCATCTCGCGGGCCCGGGTCGCGCCGACGAACACGCCGTCGAGCACGAACGCCGCCACGGTCACCAGCGGCAGCGCGATCAGCCAGCCCAGATGCTCGCCCGCCACCGCGCGGACCTCCGCAAGGTCGGTGAGCCCGCGCACGATCGGCCCCCCGGCGACGGCGAAGATTACGGTCACGAGGATCGAGACGCCCAGCGCCCAGACCCCACAGGCGGTCACCGCGCGCCTGAAATCGGTGCGCGAGCGGGCGCCGAGCGCGCGCCCCACCATGGCCTCGACAGCGTGGGAGAAGCTGTCCACGGCGTGGCTGTAGATGGTGAAGAAGTTCATCAGCACGGCATTGGCAGCGAGGACCAGCTCACCGAGGCGCGCGCCCTGCATGGTGAAATAGGCGAACGCCGCGATCAGCAGTACCGTGCGCACGAAGATGTCGCGGTTGATTGCCACCGTGTGACGTAAACCGCGTGGGTCGAGGATCCGCGCCCGCTCCCAGCGCCCGCCGGTCGCCTTGAGAATCCGGGCCGCGATGACGAGACCGAGTGCCAGCCCGGCATATTCCGCGATCGCGCTGGCTGCGGCGACGCCGGCGACACCCATTTCGAGGCCGAGGACGAAGATAAGGTCGAGTGCGATGTTGACCGCGTTGACGCAGACCATCTGGGCCAGCATGGCGCGGGAATTCTGCATGCCGAGAAACCAGCCCAGCAGCACGAAGTTGGCAAGCGTCGCGGGTGCGCCCCAGATGCGGATGAAGAAATACTCGCGCGCCAGCGCCTCGACCTCCCAGCCCGCCTCGACGATGGCGAACGCCCCCCAGGCGATGGGCAGCTGGAGTGCCAGCATCACGGCCGCGAGGCCGCCCGCCACCAGCATGGGGCGCGCCAGCGCGGCGCGGATCTCCTCGCCGTCGCCCGCGCCGAATGCCTGCGCGGTCAGCCCCCCGGTGCCCATGCGCAGGAAAATGAAAGTCCAGTAGAGAAAGGTGAAGATCAGCGCGCCGACCGCCACCGCAGCGAGATAGACCGGTGCATCCAGATGGCCGATCACCGCCGTATCGACGAGGCCCAACAGCGGCACGGTCATGTTCGAGAGCACGATAGGCAGCGCGAGGCGCCAGACCTGGCGGTGCAGCGCCCGGTCCCGCCAGGCCGGGAGAGAAGGAGAGTCCGTCAAAGCCGGTTCGCCCGGATCATGTCCACGCGCGAAATTGCCGTGGCGACCGCGCATGCGGAGCCCGCGACTGCGGGCCGCAGGACCGGGGTTGGCTCAGGGCGGCCGGTCCCGTGAAAGACCGGCGGTGTAAGCCTGCGCGGCGATTGAGCGCGTAAAATTTCCATCACGAAGAGGATCAGGCTTGGCCGCGGTTGCGCACGTCGTGCAGGAAGCCGCGCATATCGTCCATCAGCCTGGGTCCGCGGCGGTTCACCTCATAGATATAGTCGTGGGACAGTTCGAGGACCGCCTTCTGGCAGAGCATTTTTGCCGACATGCGCTTCGCTTCCACGTCATCGCTCGAGAACACCCGGCGCAGCCGCGCGTAAGCGGTCGCGACGGCGAATTCAGCGCAGGCCGCGCGCAATTTGTGCAGGTTGACGCCGTGATCGGGCTTGAGTGCGCGCATAATCGAGAAGCCGTCGCGCGCGCCCTGAATCAGCTTCGCCGTCACCTCGCAGGCGTCGAACAGCAGCAGAAAGCTCGCAAGATCCGCCCCAGTGCCTGAATCCGTGCGCGCGTTCCCAACGTTGTGCGCGTCGATCAGGCGGGCAAGCTCGGCCAGCCGCCGGTCGAAGGCCGCCGGCAGGGGCCGTCCCTGTCGCTTGAGCAGATCGCCGTTCTGGACCATGACGGGCCTCCCGGCTTTCGACTCTAGACCGGGCACGGGTGCGGCGAAAGGTTTTCAAAAGCAGGCTAGCGTTTATGCGGCGCCAGCCTGCGCGACGTCTTCAAGCCCGCGCCGGCCGCGGACGCGGCCAATCAAATTTGCTTGGGGGGCCGCTGCTTACGCGGCGTGAGCCTGCGCGGCGCCTAAGCGCGAAAAGAACCCACGCCTGCCTGGAACCAAAAATTTCCTAATTTGCCGCCTTGCCGGGCCGGATGGCGCCGCGCGGGTCGTCGAAGACGAACAGCGCGGGGTCCAGCGGCGGGTTGAGCGTGCCGTTGAGGAAGGCGACGGTCGTGACCAGCCCCTGGGCGTCTTTCACCTGCCATTGGCGGAGCTCCAGGGGGTGGTCTACGAAGACCAGCGTCAGGCTCCCCATGGCGGGGTCCTCGGCGTCAACCAGGGTCACGCGGATCACGCCGGGGTCGCGGCTCACTTCGGTCACGTCGACCAGCTCGTCGAAGCGGATGGTTTCCTGCACCAGCACGCCGATGGGCGTGTCCTCGATGGCGAAGGAATTGATCTGGCCCAGCTCGTGGTCGTAATAGTGCAGATAGCTACCGTCGGCGACGATCTCGAGCGGGCTCGGCGGGTCGTACTCGAAGCGCAAGCGCCCGGGCCGCTCCATCACGAAATGCCCCTCGGTCACCATGCCGTTGGGCGCGATCTGGAAAAACGCCGAGCGGTAGCTCTGGATGGCGTCGAGATAGCTCTCGATGCGCGCGATATCCGCCCGGTCCTCCTCCGAGAGCGCCTGCGCGCCCGTGGGCGCAAAGCCAAGGCCGGCGGCAAGCACAAACGCGGCGCAAAGCGCCCAAAGGGTACGGCGTGTCATAGGTTTGATGTAGGCGCTCGCACGGCGCCGCGCAAGCGGGGTGGCCCTCAGCTCGCGATATCGTCGATGTTGCGCGCCAGCACCTCGCGCTTGCCCACATGGTTGGCGGCAGAGACCACGCCCTCGGCCTCCATCCGCTCGATGATCCGCGCCGCCCGGTTGTAGCCGATCTGGAGGTGGCGCTGGACGAAGCTGGTCGAGGCCTTGCGCTCGCAGCAGACGAGCGAGACCGCCTGGTCGTAGAGCGGGTCGTCCGCGCCGGCGTCGCCAAGCCCGGGGCCGCTCGATTCCGGCTCCGCGGTGACCTCTTCGAGATACGCGGGCGATCCTTGCGTCTTGAGATATTTGACGATCCGCTCGACCTCGTTGTCCGAGACGAACGGCCCGTGCACCCGGGTGATCCGCCCGCCGCCCTCCATGTAGAGCATGTCGCCCTGGCCCAGCAGCTGTTCCGCACCCTGCTCGCTCAGGATCGTCCGGCTGTCGATCTTCGAGATCACCTGGAAGCTGATCCGGGTCGGGAAATTCGCCTTGATGGTGCCCGTGATCACGTCCACCGAGGGCCGCTGGGTCGCAATGATCAGGTGGATGCCCGCGGCCCGCGCCATCTGGGCGAGGCGCTGGATCGAGGCTTCCACGTCCTTGCCCGCGATCAGCATCAAATCCGCCATCTCGTCGACCACGACGACGATGAAGGGCAGCGGGCCCAGCTCGAGAGGCTGTTCCTCGAACACGGGCTCGCCGGTGAATTCGTCGAACCCGGTCTGCACCGTGCGGGTGAGGGTTTCGCCTTTGGTCTTCGCCTCGGCCAGGCGTTTGTTGTAGCCCGCGATGTTGCGCACGCGCAGCTTCGACATCGCCTGGTAGCGGCTCTCCATCTCGCGCACGGCCCATTTGAGCGCAACCACCGCCTTGCTCGGCTCGGTCACCACCGGGGTCAGCAGGTGGGGGATGCCCTCATAGACCGAGAGCTCGAGCATCTTCGGGTCGATCATGATGAACTTGCACTCGTCGGGCGAGAGCCGGTAGATCAGCGACAGGATCATCGAGTTGATGCCCACCGACTTGCCCGAGCCCGTGGTGCCTGCCACGAGCAGGTGCGGCATGCGGGCAAGATCGGCCATCACCGGCTCGCCGCCGATGTCCTTGCCCAGCGCCAGGGTCAGGCGGTGCGCCGTGGCCTCGTAGGCGCCGGTGGCGAACAGCTCGCGCAGGAACACCGTCTCGCGGCTTGCGTTGGGGATCTCGATGCCGATCACGTTGCGCCCCGGCACCACGGCGACGCGCACCGAGATGGCGCTCATATAGCGCGCAATGTCGTCGGCCAGCCCGATCACCCGGCTCGACTTGGTGCCCGGCGCGGCTTCGAGTTCGTAGAGCGTGACCACCGGGCCCGGGCGCACCTTGACGATCTCGCCCTGCACGCCGAAGTCGTCGAGCACGGATTCAAGCAGCCGCGCGTTCTGCGCCAGCGCCCCGTCGTCTGCGCCGCTCTTCTTGCGCTTGGCCGGTATCGCGGCGAGCAGGTCGAGCGCGGGCAGGTGGTATTCCAGCGTCGGGCCCAGATCCAGCGTTCCCTGGCGCTCCTTGGCGGCGCGCTTGCCGGGCTTGGGTTTTCTGCCCCGTTTCTCGATCAGGCGCACCGGCGGCACCGGATCGGAGACGAAGTCCTCTTCCACCGGCTCGGCCTTGCCGCCGAACAACCGGGGTTCGAGCCGCTCGCGCAGTTTCTTGCGCGGCACGGCGCTGGCCCGGCGCGGTTTAGGTTTCTCGTCCGCGCCCGCGGTGATCGCGGCCGCGGCGCGGCTGCGGCACAGCCAGACGAGACCGCTCCAGGCGACGCGCGCGGCAAGGCGCGAGCCCCGCCAGGCGAAGCCGAACAGGGCGCGGCGCTGCGCAACGGTCAGCCCCAGGGCGGCAAACAGCGTCACGGCGGCGAGCAGGAAGAAGAGCGCGGAGTAAGCCCAGGCGGGAGCTCCGATGGCGGCCGCATGAGGCAGGATGGCGCCGGAGACGATGATCCCGACCGAGCCGCCCATGCCGCTCGCGATCGGCCAGTAGCCGGGTGCGGGCAGGGCGGCGAAGCCTGCTGCCATGGTCACGACGCCCAGCGGCAGCAGCGCGAAGCGCAACAGATAGAGCGAAAGCCGGCGCTGGGTGATCAGTGCGTAACCCCAAGCAAGATAGACGATGATCATCACCGCGCCCGCGATGCCCGTGCCCTGGAGAATCAGGTCCGAGACGTGGGCGCCGGGCAGCCCCGCGAGGTTCGCCGTCGAGCCCGCGCCGGCGGAATTGAAGCTCTCGTCGGTCGGCGCGTAGGTCACCAGCGACAGTGCAATCAGCCCCGCCAGCACGATCAGCAACGCGCCCGCGATTTCTGCGGCACGCCGGCGCAGGCCCGCATACACGCCCGCGGGCAGCAACGGCCGGCGGGTCTCTTTCTTGGCGCGCCCTGCGCGGTTCCGCTCGGTGCGGCTTGCCGCTACCATGAAAACCCTCGCTCGAAATCCCGCATCTAAACGCGCGCCTCCGCTCGCTTAAATTCCCCGCCGCGCCCGTCATGGCACGCAGCGCCTGCTGCCTCGCCCGCCCGGCGGCGGACAAAGCTCATAGCCTTACCCCCGACTCTTGTCGGATAGGATGCAAGATAAAGTCTAACTCATTTTAATTAAGGGGGAAACCACGAATTTTGTGTGACGTTCGTCAGGTCGAATCGGCTAATCGTTCCCGCTCGGTTCTGGTTAACACCCTGATAAATGGTCGCTTTCAGGCGCTCCCGCGGCTCAAGAAGCAAAAAAATCCCATCATAATGTGATTATTTATAAAGCGCTCAATAGGACCGCGGCTGGCCGAGTACCTTCTCGGCGATGTAGCACAGCATGAGCTGGGCCGTGACCGGCGCGAGGCGCGGGATCCAGGCTTCGCGCAACAACCGCTCGACGTGATATTCCTGAGCATAACCCATGCCGCCCAGCGTGAGCACCGCCTGTTCCGCCGCCTCGAAGCCCGCTTCGGCGGAGAAATATTTGGCCGCGTTCGCCGCAGCACCGCATTCCTCGCCCTGATCGTACAGCCACGCGGCGCGCAGCGTGAGCAATTCCGCGGCCTCCAGCGCCACCCAGCATTTCGCCAACGGGTGCTGGATCGCCTGGTTCTGGCCGATTGGACGACCGAACACGACCCGCTCCTTGGCGTAATCCGACGCCCGGCCCAGCGCCTGGCGGCCGATCCCGAGCGCTTCCGCCGCAACCAGGATGCGCTCCGGGTTGAGGCTGTGAAGCAGGCATTTGAAGCCCTCACCGACCTTGCCGATGCGCCGCTCGTCGGGCACTTCGAGGCCGTCGATGAACAGCATGTTCGAATCCACCGCGGCGCGCCCCATCTTGGGGATCACCCGGGCTTCCACCGTGGCCCGGTCCATGTCGGCGAAAAACAGCGTCAGCCCGTCGGTCGAGCGCGCGCAGTCCTCCTTGGGCGTGGTTCGTGCCAGCAGCACGATCCGATCCGCGTTCTGCGCCGACGAGGTCCAGATCTTGCGCCCCGAAATGCGCCAGCCATCGCCGGTCTTCTCGGCGCGGGTTGTAATGTTGCCCGTCTCGAGCCCGGCATCGGGCTCGGTCACGCCGAAGCAGCAGGTCACCTCGCCCGCGATAATCGGCGGCAGCAGGGTTTTCTTCTGCTCCTCGGTGCCGAACACGCAGATCGCGTGGGGGCCGAAGATATTGATGTGGATCGCCGAGGCCGCGGCCATGGCGCCGGGCGAATCGGCGACCGTCGCCATCACCAACGCGGTCTCCAGGATGCCGAGCCCCGCGCCGCCCACCTCTTCGGGCATGGCAATGCCGAGCCAGCCGGCCTCCGCCATGGCGGCATGAAATTCCTTGGGCTGGCTCGCGGTCTGCTCGCGCTCCAGCCAGTAGGCCTCGTCGAAGCGCGCCACCACCGCGGCCACGGCCTCGACGATGGCGCGTTGTTCATCGGTCCGCGCAAAATCCATCGATTGCTCCTGTCCGCTCGGACCTTCAGGCCGCCAGCGCGGCTTCGCTCGCCTGGCCGAGGCGCAATATCTTGCCTTCCGTGCGCGGCAGGCCGGTGAGCAGCAGTCCCACGGGCAGTCCCTGGCCGACCACCCCGCACGGCAGGGTCAGGCCGCACAGCTCGAAGAAGTTGCCCGGTGTCGTGTTGCGCAGGCTCTTGAGGTTCGACTCCACGTAGAATTCTTCGCCTTTCTCCAGCTCGGCGATGGGCGGCGGCGCAAAACACACGGTCGGGTGCACCAACGCGTCGAACTCCGCCATGCGCGCCTGTACCCGGGCGGCCATCTCGGCGGTGCGCAGCCGGATCATTTCAGAATCCGCCGACGACATGGTGACGCCGGCGCGCATCCGGTCATAGACCGGCTTGAAAACCAGATCGGGCGCGGCCTCCACCGTTTCGCCCCACAGCGCCCAGCACTCGCCGGAGACGAAGCTGCCGCTTTTGCCCAGCAGGTCGCGCAGCTTAAGGAATTCCGGTATCGAGACCTCTTCGAAGCTCGCACCCGCCGCCGCCATCTTATCCATGCCCGCGCGCACCGCCTCGGCGATGCCGGGCTCGCAGTCGTCCCACACCAGCTCCTTGGGCACGCCGAAGCGCGCGCCTTTGAGCGTCGCACCCGCGAGGTCGGCGGGCGGGCTTGCCGCCATGATCGCCAACAGCGCGTTGGCGTCGGCCACGGTTTTCGCCAACGGACCGGGCGTGTCGAGCGACGGGCTCAGATTGAGCAGCCCGTCGCCGGGCAGCAGGCCGATGGTTGTCTTCAATCCCACCAGCGCGTTCCACGCGGCGGGGATGCGCACCGAGCCGCGGGTGTCGGAGCCGAACCCCGCTGCCGCCAGCCCGCTCGCGATGGCGACGCCCGTGCCCGACGACGAGCCGCCCGGCGCGCGCGGCGTCGTCGCATCAAACGGGTTGACGGGGGTGCCGAACACCGGGTTGACGCCGAGCCCGCCGAAGCAGAACTCCGTGAGGTTGGTCTTGCCCAGCGTCACCAGGCCGGCCTCGACGCCACGCACAAACAGCGTCGCGTCCGCGGGCGCGATGCGGCCCGCCAGCGTCTTCGAGCCGTTACTGGTCGAAAGCCCTGCAACGTCGTAGCAGTCTTTCCAGCACACCGGCACACCGTCGAGCGGGCTTTTCCGCAGGCCCTCCCCGGCCCGCGCCGCCGCGGCCGCGGCCTCCGTGCGGGTGCGCTCGAACAGACGGCGGATATAGACCTTGTGCTCCGTATCCTGCGCTTCGATCCGGGCGATGAAATGCTCGGCCAGCTCGACCGGGTCGATCTCACCTGCACCGATTGCAGCGCCCAGGTCGAGCGCCGTTCTCTCGTGCCATTCCGTCATGGGTCTCGCTCTCCCGCCTGCGATTTTGTTGTTCCGTTCAAACTAGGGTGTGGACTCAATTGATCCATAGTCTTATCGCGAAGATGTGGATCATGGCGAGGAAGTTGCGGCTGAGTTTTTCGAAGCGTGTTGCGAGCCTTCGCATGTCTTTCATGGTGCAGAAGAAGCGCTCGATGATGTTGCGCATTTTGTAAAGACCGACGTCATGGGAGATGGGCTCTTTGGCGTTGCTCTTTGATGGAATGACCGCCAGAGCCCCGTCATCGTCAATGAGCTGGCGGATGGCGCGTGAGCCGTAAGCCTTGTCGGCGACGACGGCAAGCGGCGCTCCGGCGCCTTCGAGAAGATCCGGCAGGACTTGACCGTCATGAACCTGACCGCCGGTGATGACAAAGCGCCGGGGACGACCGTGTTCATCGACTACGGCGTGAACCTTGCTTGTGCGGCCGCCGCGTGAGCGGCCGATATCCTGCGCCAGTTCCCCCCTTTTGCGCCGGCTGCCGCGCGGTGAGCCTTGACGATGGATGAGTCGATGAAGAACAGGCTGTCGCCGGAGTGTTCGGCAAGCCCATCGAAGATCGCCTTCCATATGCCGCGCCGTGCCCAGCGCGCATAGCGGTTGTAGATGGTGGTGCGCGGGCCGTAGCGCTCGGGCAGGTCGCGCCACGGGGCGCCGGTGCGCAGAATATAGAAAATTCCGTTCAAAACACGCCGATCGTCCATACGCTTCGGACCACGTCCGCCCTTGGGCAAAAGCGGCTCGATCACCGCCCATTCTTCGTCTGACAAATCAAAGCGCATGATCAAACTCCTTTCCAAGAAGCTTGAATCACACTTCCACACTATGAATCAATAGGTTAAATTGGGTTCAGAACCTAGATTGCCGAACCGGCCCGGACAAGCCCGCCGCGCGCGTCAGGCCTGGTCGGAAAGGCAATCTTCCGCGGCTTTGGCAACGCGGAGCAGGCGGTCTTCGGTGAACGGCAGGCCCGAGAGCTGGAGGCCCACGGGAAGACCCAGATCGTCATGGCCGCAGGGCAGGGTCAGGGCGCACAGGCCGAAGAAGTTGGCAAACCGCGTGTTGTGCGAGGACCGATTGTTGGCCTCGTCGTAGGGTGCGCCGCCGGCGATGAGTTCCGCGATGGGCGGCGGCGCCACGCGCACGGTCGGATAGGCCACCGCGTCGACCCGGGCCATTTTGTCGCACAGGCTTTCCGCCAACTCCCCGGCACGCACCCGCACCCGTTCCGCGTCCGCCTCGGAAAGTGCCTTGCCTGCCTCCAGGCGCCGGAGCACGGGTTCGTAGACAAGCTCGCGGACCGCGCTTACATGCTCGCCCCATTGGCCCCAGGCGTCACTCGCAAGGGGGGTGCCGATGTCGGACAACAGATCGAGCAGCTCCGCATGCTGGGGCATCTCGATGGGCACGAGCCTCGCGCCCGCCCGGGCAAACCGGTCCAGGGCGCCTCGCACCGCGTCTTCGATGCCGGGCCCCAGATCGTCCCACAGGGTTGCCGTGGGCACGCCGAGACGCATTCCCCGGAGCGATGCGCCCGCCAGCTCGGCGGCGGGGCGTGCCGCCATGACCGCGAGCATTGCGCCCGCGTCGGCGACAGATTTTACGAGCGGCCCGGCGGTGTCGAGCCGGGGGCTTAAATTGAGCAAGCCCTCGCCCGGCAGCAGGCCGAAGGTGGTCTTCAGACCGACCAGCCCGTTCCACGCCGCGGGGATGCGCACCGAGCCGCCCGTGTCGGTGCCCACGCCACACGCCGCCAGGCCGCTCGCTACCGCGACCGCGGTGCCCGACGACGAGCCGCCGGGAACCCGCTCGACGGTGTCGTCGCAGGCGTTGACCGGGGTGCCGAAGGCCGGATTGATGCCCAGCCCGCTGTAGCAGAACTCCGTAAGGTTGGTCTTGCCCAGCATCACCAGCCCCGCGGCGGCACCCCTGGTGATCAGCGCCGCGTCCTCGGGCGCGATCCGGTGACCCAGGGTCTTCGAGCCGTTCGTCGTCGAGAGCCCGGCGAGGTCGAAGCAATCCTTCCAGCAGACCGGCACGCCATCGAGCGGCCCGGCGCGGGTGCCATCCTTCGCTCGTTTTGCCGCCGCTGTCGCATCGGTGCGCGCGCGCTCGAACAGACGGCCGATATAGACCCGCTGTGGCGCGTCATTCGCCTCGATCCGGGCGATGAAATGCTCGGCAAGCTCGACCGGGTCGATCTCACCTGCGCCGATCCCCGCCCCCAGGTCGAGCGCTGTGCTCTCGTGCCACGCTGCCATGATCCTCATTCTCCGCGCCCGCGCGATGCCATTTTTACCCGCCGCGGGACCCATCTTTTTTATAGTGGGTAAAAACCATATTTTCCGGCCCACCGTAGAACGCCGCTTCGGGCTGGACAAGCCCGCGCGCGGGACCGATCCTGCCGCCATGTCACGATCCGCCGAGATCTCGAGCACGACCGTCGACCTGCTCATTCTGGGCGCGGGCATGATCGGGCTTACCCTCGCGCAGGCGTTCGCCCGCGCCGGGCTGTCGGTGGCGCTGCTCGACCGCGCCGACCCCGCGGCCATGCTCGATCGCGGTTTCGACGGCCGGGTCAGCGCCATCGCCTACGGCTCGCGGCGAATTTTCGAAGGCCTGGGTGTGTGGGCGGACATGGCGGGCGCCGCCCAGCCGATCAACGAGATCCGCGTGGTCGACGGCGATTCTCCGCTGTTCCTGCATTACGACCATCGCGACGTCGGCGACGAGCCGCTCGGCCATATCGTCGAAAATCGCCATATCCGCGGCGCCCTGATGGCGGCGCTGGCGGCGCTTCCAGCGGGCGCACTCGCCTGGTTCGCGCCCGCCGCCGTGGCCGATCTCGAGCGCGACGCCGCGGGCGTGCGCGCGACGCTCAACGACGGGCGCACCATCGCCGCGCGGCTCGTCATCGTCGCCGAGGGGCGCGCATCCGCGACCCGCGAAGCCGCCGGTATCGGCGTGCTGACCTGGCGCTATGCCCAGACCGGCATCGTCTGCACCGTGGCCCACGAGAAGCCCCACCGGGGCGTCGCCTTCGAGCGTTTTCTGCCCGCGGGCCCGTTTGCGATCCTGCCCATGACGTGCAACCGGTCGTCGCTCGTCTGGACCGAGCGGAGCGACCTCGCACCCGCCATCCTGGCCCTCGACGACGCGGGCTTCGGCGCCGAGATGGAGCGCCGCTTCGGCGACTTCCTGGGCAGGCTCGAGGTGGTGGGAGAGCGCTGGAGCTATCCCCTCTCTCTGCTCAACGCGAAGCGTTATGCCGACATCCGTCTTGTCCTCGTCGGCGACGCGGCTCACGCCATTCACCCGATCTCGGGCCAGGGGCTCAATCTGGGCCTGCGCGACGTCGCGGCGCTGGCCGAGGTTCTGGTCGATGCCGCCCGCCTCGGACTCGATCCCGGCGCCGCCGACCTGCTCGAGACCTACGCCCGCTGGCGGCGCTTCGACGCGGTAACGATCGGGGCCGTGACCGACGGGCTCAACCGGCTGTTTTCCAACGACTTCGGCCCCGTCCGCCTCGCCCGCGACGTGGGCCTTGCGCTGGTCGAGAAGGCGCCGCCGCTCAAGCGGGTCTTCATGCGTCACGCCATGGGCGCAATGGGCGAGCTGCCGCGCCTGGCGCGCGGCGAGCCGCTCTAGGGCAACCCGGGCGATCCACTCCGCACCCCGCGCAGCATCCGTCGAATGACGATCGAAAATAGGCAAACCACCACGTCATGGTGGTGTTGAAGTGATTTCTGTCACTTACTGTAGGAAAGGTCGGTGCAAAGGTCGCGGCGCATTTCGCGGCCCGCCTCGAAGCGGGTGGCGCCGACTCAAGATCAAGAGGGGATGGGAGAGATGCTCATGAAGATTTCCGCGAAGAAAGGCCTGTTGATCGGCGGCGCGGCGCTGGTCGGCATCGTTGTCGTCGTCGTCATCGTCGTGCTGGTCGGACTCGACGACATCGTGAAGGTCGCCGTCGAACGGGCGGGAACGAAAGTGACCAAGGTCGAAGTCACGCTGGACGAGGCCGATGTCTCGCCGACCAAGGGTACCGCTGTGCTGCGCGGGCTGACCGTGGGCAACCCGCCGGGCTTTAAAACCGACAGCGCCTTCGCGCTCGGCGAGATCAGCGTCTCCCTCGATATCGGCTCGATCACCGAAGACACCATCCTCGTTCACGAAGTGGTCGTGACCAAGCCTCAGGTGACCTACGAGCTGGACGAGGAGGGCGGCAGCAACATCGACGTCATCCGCGACAACGTCGAGAGCCACGACAAGAGCCACGCCGCCGGCGGCTCCGACGGCGGCGGCTCGGGCAGTAGCGGCGGGGCGTCGGGCGAGGCATCGTCGTCGGACGAAGAGAAGCGCAAGGTCATCATCGAGGACCTTTACATCCGGGGCGGCGTGGTGCGCGTCAGCGCGGCGCTGCTTGGCGGCGACACCATGGACGCAGACTTGCCCGACATCCATATTGCCGACATCGGCAAGGACAAGGGCGGTGCGACCCCGGAAGAGGTCACGGAAATCATCATGGAAGCGCTGACCGGCGAGATCGTCGGATTCGTTGGAAACCTCGATCTCAGCAGTGTGCTCGAAGGCATCGAGGAGCTTCCCGCCGCGCTGGAAGGTCTCGTCGATGGTCACCTCGAAGATGCGCTCAAGGACCTCGAAGCGGGCGACGCGGACGCGATCGAGGAAATCGGCAAGAACCTCGAAAATCTGTTCGGAATTTAGCGCCTGGGCCGGGCGGATCGCGGAATCCGCGCCCGGAGTTTCGTGACCGTCAGGGATCGCGCGAGAGGCCGTGGGAGGCGAGATTGTCGAGATAGGCCTGCCACAGCTCGTCCTGGCGCCGCCCGATCTCGTAGAGATAATTCCACGAGAAAATGCCCGTGTTGTGCAGATCGTCGAACTCGATGCGGATGGCGTAATTGCCCACCGGCTCGAGCTTGACGATGCCGATATGGCGGCGGCCGGGGATGACCTTTTTCTGGCCGGGCCCGTGGCCCATAACCTCCGCCGACGGGCTCTCGACCCGAAGAAACTCGGCCGGAAGGCTGAACGAGGTGCCGTCGTCGAAATCGATTTCGAGGCACTTTTCCGCCTGCTTCAGGCGAATCTCGCTGGGCCAGTGCCTGGTGTCGTATTCGTCGCTCACGGGCGATGCCGGGGGCTCAGGCGCCGCCGCCGGTCTCGCGCGGCGTGTCGATCGGGCGCGCCTCGTCGACCAGCATGATCGGAATCCCGTCGCGGATCGGGTAGCACAACCCCGCCTGGTCGCTGATCAGTTCCTGAGCTTCGGGGTCGTAGCGCAGCGGCCCCTTGGTCAGCGGGCAGACGAGAATCTCCAGCAACTTGGGATCGACGCCGGGTTTGTTCTCGGCCATGGTCCTCGTCCTGTCGAGTTAGTGCCGCGTGACCGGCGCATCGCCGCCGGCGGCGGCCGCCATTTCCATCAGCGCGACCAGCAAGGCCGAGCGCTCGGTCGTATCGCGGCATTCGAGCAGCGCCTGCTTTTCGGTGGCCGAGAAGGGGCAGATCATGGCGAGCGAGGTGACCAGACAGTGGTCCGGGGTTCCGGCGATCGTCTCCCAGTCGGCAGTCAGGCCGCAGCAGCCGAAATAGGTTTCCAGCGTGGGGATCAGCTCGCTGCGATCGAGGGTGCAGGGGCACGCCTCCAGATCCCGGGCGAAGGGCGACCAGGCGGCGCGAACCTCGCGGTAGAGGTGGGTCATGGGCAGCTCTTCGTCGATGTTGAACCGGCATAGCCCGGTCAACGTGATCAGGAAGCGGTTGTCGTCGGTTTCCTCGAATTCGGTAATGCGCCCGGCGCACCCGGTGGAATAAATCGCCGGGCATTCCGCCGCGTCCTGGGGGTCGGTCGGCTGGACCATGCCGATGATCCGCTCGCCCGCCATGGCGTTGCGGCACATGTCGAGATAGCGCGGCTCGAAGATGTTGAGCGGCAGCTGTCCGCCGGGAAGCAGGATGCAACCGGCGAGCGGGAAGATGGGCAGGGAGTTCGGCAGTTCGCCGGGCTGGGGGGGAAGGGGGTCGTCGGTCATAGCTCGCGCGGTCCGCGGTTCAGGAAAACAGGATCGAGGAGAGCCGCCGGCGTCCGGCCAGGGTGACGTCGTCGTCCGCGCCGAACGCCTCGAACAGTTCGAGCAGTTTGGCCTTGGCCGCGCCCTCGTTCCAGTCGCGGTTGGCCGCGATGATATCGAGCAGCACATCGGCCGCGCCTTCGCGGTCTTCGGCGCCGTAGCGGACCAGCGCCAGATCGTAACGCGCCTGGTGATCGTTGGGGTCGGCGGCGATGCGGGCCTCGAGTTCGCCGGCGTTGCCGCCCACGCTGCCGGCCTGGCGCGCGAGATCGAGTGCCGCCAGCGCGCCGGCGATCTCGGGGTCGGACCGGGCCTCCTCCTCCAGCGCGTCGAGCAGCTCGGCGGCATCGTCGAGCTCGCCTGCGGCAATATGGCAGCGCGCAAGCAGGCCAATTGTCGGGAGGTGGCCGGCGTCGTGTTCGAAGATCTCGTTGCAGATCGTGAGCGCGGCCTCGATATTGTCCGCATCGAACGCCGCCTTGGCTCGCGCAAACGCCTCGTCGACGCCCGCGCCGCCACCGCTGGCCTTGATCACCTTGTCGACAAAGGCCTTGATCTGGCTTTCCGGCAGGGCGCCTACAAAGCCGTCGATGGGCTGACCTTTATGGAACGCGAAGACGGCGGGAATCGACTGGACCCGAAGCTGCTGCGAGATCTCGGGCGCCTTGTCGACGTCGAGCTTGACCAGCTTGACCTTGCCGCCGGCGGCGCGCACCGCGGCCTCGAGCACCGGGCCCAACTGCTTGCACGGGCCGCACCACTCGGCCCAGAGATCGAGGATGACGGGCACCTCGGCGCTCGCATCGATGACGTCGGCCATGAAGGTTTCGGTCGTAGCGTCCTTGACGAGGTCGGCGCCGCCGGCGCCGCCTTCTCCGATGATGGTTTCCATCTTGCTATCCGGCTCCTCTTAACCCTCGATGTAAATGGCACTTCAAATAGGCTCTGGCAAGTCTCGGCTCCGCTTCGCTGTGGGCGGTTTCCCTATTCGGGGTCGGGCGCGAAGGGGTCGAGGTCGATCTCGCGCACCGCCTGGCCGGTGGCGGCGAGGAAGCGGCGCAAATTTGGCGCGGAAATCGCCGTGGTCGCGGTGTTTTCCAGCGGGTGATAGTTGAGCGGGTCGTCGGTCATCATCTCGGCGTCGAGAATGACCGTAACGAGGCGCCCGGTGTCGTTGATCAACCCGAAGGGCGAGACCGAACCCGGCTTGACGCCGAGGACCTCCCACAACAGCTCCGGCTTGCCGAACGAGCAGCGCGCAGCCCCGATTCCCCGGGCCAGCCTGTTGATATTGAGCGGGCGGCTCTGGCGCGTGACCACAAGCCAAAGACCACCCTTTTTGTCCTTGAGAAACAAAGACTTGCAGTGCGCGCCGGGCAAGTGGGCAAGGACGGGCTCGTACTCCTCGACCGTGAAAACGGGCGGGTGCTCGACGGTGGCGGTCTCGATCCCCAGCGCCTCGAATTTGGCGAACAGGTCGGCTCGGCTGGCAGGCATGGCGGCACCATACCCGAGAGCTGCGCCGGCTCAAGGCGTTAATTGATTCTTGATGGCGCCCTGTTGCAATCGAAGCGCCAAGGCGTATTATCGCGCGCGCTCGGGCGGGCGTAGCTCAGGGGTAGAGCACAACCTTGCCAAGGTTGGGGTCGTGGGTTCGAATCCCATCGCCCGCTCCAGTTTTTTCCCGCGGCTCAACGCCGGGTGCGAAGCAATTTGGATTTTGTGCGTGTTAATTCAACTCGCTCGTGAGGCGCGGCCGACAACACGGATCGATATGGAATGCTCTCGAAAATAGGCTAAGAAATTCGCAACTTCTTAGAGGCGAATGGTTTCAAATCGTCCCCGCCCTGAAAATTGGAAAGGTACGAAAAAAGCACCGCCCCCGGTAACGAGCCCTGCTTGTTCAATTATTCTCGGCCACCAACGAATGAGTTGGGCGGACTTTGGCCAATGTGTCTGATGCGCCCAGCCTTTCTTGAGCATGAACACCGTAAACCCGTGTCTACGTAGTGCCTCCACCTCTAAACGGTTCTTTGTGAAACGGTCGTGAGAGATGATGTTACATGGCCCGGTGGTGCCTAATGCGTCCATCCAGTCCACGTCCGGTGTTGCAGGTTTAAAGAGATCGAATTTGTGAATAACCTCAATCTCTGCTTCTTCTGAGGCAGAAAGTGGACGCTATTGCGTGCGCCAAGTTTGGAGATAAATTTGCATCAAAGAAAAACTTCACGCTGCCAAGCGTTCTTGAAATTGTAGGGCGGCTTCTACGTCTTTTGCCGGTATGCCATACCAACGTGCCGCTTTCCGCGCGGATCCTTCCGCTGTCGCTGCAGCTGCCAAAACCTCTGTCGGTATTCCACTTTCCGAAGTAATCGGTCGTCCAAAGCACCTCTCGGGATCAATAACAACGGATTTGTTGGGATAGAGCGGATGCCAGCAGGCAACGATGTCTCTCGCGTATGCGACATCTCTCAAGAAAGGTCTGACAACCTTGCGAAAATTGTATTGGTTCTTGGCGATGTCGATTAGTTTCGGATTCCCCTTTTCACCAAGTTCCAAAAATATCCCCCGTCCATCGGTGAGAAACTTACTCGTGGCAAGAGGATGAGAAGAGCCGAACAACTGAGACAATCGTTCGACAGCTTTTCGAATTGTGGGCCACGAAACTCCCTCGCCGCGGAACGCTTGGACTAACCGTATTTCGATTAGGTCAAGGAAATTCGCTCCGATTTCAGTATCGACTATTGGGTGATCTCCTGCCCAGATAGGAGCCATCCGGCGTGTATCGTCTTCTCGCTTGTAAGCATACCCCTCGATCCAGCGACGAATGCTTCGGGTTGGAACACGGGTTAGACGGGCAGCTTCTGGAAAGGAGTAAAGCCCTACGCCGACCAATTTACCTTGAGCGCCATTCATCCAATACCTCCTAGTTGAAGATATAGCACTTGTGATTCGAGCTATCCAGCCGGGCAACAATGCAACTCGATATTAGGGTTGGCGACCGAAGCTAACGCATGACGTTGAAGTTCGACCTTTTAACTTTTGATCGAGCAGGAACGTTGAAGGCGCAGTTTTAGTTGAAATTCTAAGCCAAGCTACGCACATGCGCGGTACGCACTCCCGGCACTGTCGACGAGCCCGCCGCTTGTCCGGTTCCCGACTTGCGCTATCCTGAGCGTGCTCGCGCGTTGCGGGAGAGCGGAGGAGTTCGTGAAGGTCGACGACATTGCCATGCGCACGATCTGGCCGGCGGAAGACGGCCGGGGGATCGAGATTATCGACCAGACTGCGCTGCCCCACGCGCTCACCATCCGCCGGCTCGACGGTGTTGCGGCTACGGCCGAAGCGATCGCGGTGATGCGCGTGCGCGGCGCGCCGTTGATCGGCGCCACGGCCGCCTATGGCATGGCGCTCGCCATGGATGCCGACGCCTCGGACGTGAGTATCGAGGACGCCTACGGGACCCTGATCGCGACCCGGCCCACGGCGGTCAACCTGCGCTGGGCGCTGGACGAGATGGCGTCCGTGTTGCGCAACACCGAACCCGCGCGGCGGGCCGATGCCGCGTGGCGGCGCGCGGGCGAGATTGCCGACGAGGACGCAGCGATCTGCGAAGCAATCGGCGATCACGGGCTGGGCCTGATCGAGCGGGCGCGCGAGGCCAAAGCGGGCGACGGGCCGGTCAATGTGCTGACCCATTGCAACGCGGGCTGGCTTGCGACGGTCGACTGGGGTACAGCGCTCAGTCCCATCTACAAGGCGTTTGACAAAGGCATCGAGGTCCATGTCTGGGTCGACGAGACCCGCCCGCGCAACCAGGGCGCGGCGCTCACCGCATGGGAGCTGGCGCGCCACGGCGTGCCCCACACGGTGATCGTGGACAACGCGGGCGGCCATCTGATGCAGCGCGGCGAGGTCGATCTGTGCTTCGTCGGCACCGACCGCACTACGTCCGTCGGCGACGTGTGCAACAAGATCGGTACCTACCTCAAGGCTCTGGCGGCGAAGGATTGCGGCGTGCCGTTCTACGTCTGCCTGCCGGGGCCCACCGTCGACTGGACCGTCACCGACGGGCTCGCGGAAATCCCCATCGAGGAACGGAGTTCTGACGAGGTGCTCGACGTGGCCGGGCGGACGGCGGAGGGCGACGTGACGCAGGTCGCCATAGCGCCCGAGGGCACGGCGGCCGCGAACCCCGCCTTCGACGTGACGCCCGCGCGCCTGGTTACGGCATTGGTGACCGAGAGGGGCGTTTGCGACGCATCGTTGCAGGGCCTCGCCGCGCTTTATCCCGAAAGGGCGGGCCGCCGTGGCTGAGGCGGGATTGCGCAAGCGGATCGTCGCGGCGGCACGGCGGATGAACGCGCTCGGCATCAACCAGGGCGCGTCGGGCAATGTCAGCGCCCGCGCGGGCCGGGGCTTTCTGATTACGCCCTCG
This sequence comes from Alphaproteobacteria bacterium, assembly GCA_965249645.1. Classification (GTDB taxonomy): domain Bacteria; phylum Pseudomonadota; class Alphaproteobacteria; order UBA828; family JAPUJA01; genus CAVOEB01. The sequence goes on along the minus strand of CBDFML010000011.1, from coordinate 133,666 downwards.
GCAATGACCTACGAGGCGATGGGCGCGGGCGACATCGTGAAAATTTCCGCCGCCGGCAAGGCGCAGGGGGTGCGGGTGCCGTCGAGCGAATGGCGCATCCATCACGACATCTATGCCGCGCGGGCGGACGCGGGGGCGATTGTGCACACCCACTCGGTCCAGGCCACTGCGCTGGCCTGCCTGGGACGGCCGATTCCGGCGTTTCATTACATAGTCGCTGTGGCGGGGGGCGATTCGATCCGCTGCGCGCCCTACGCGGTGTTCGGCAGCCAGGCGCTTTCGGACGCGGCGCTCAAGGCGCTGGCGGCCCGGCGCGCCTGCCTGCTCGCCAATCACGGGGTGATAGCGCTGGGCGCCGATCTCGACGCGGCGCTGGGATTGGCCGTCGAGGTCGAGACCCTGGCGGCGCAATATCTGGCGGCGCTGGGTGCGGGGACACCGAAAAACCTCTCGAAAAAACAGATGACCGAGGTGCTGGCCCGCTTCGAGCGCTACCGAGCGGGGCAGCCGGTGGAGGGAGACGAGCCATGAGCGGGCGGAAATATTACGACGTCGCGGTCGACCAAAACGTTGCCATGACCATGGCCGACGGCGTCGCGCTGATGGCCGACATCTACCGGCCCGTGGGCGAGGAGGCGTTCCCGGTGCTGTTGTTGCGCTCGCCCTACGACAAAGCCACCTCGGAGGCGTTCTGCCTGATGCTGCCCGAATGGTACGCGCGCCAGGGCTACATCGTGGTCAGCCAGGACACCCGAGGGCGTTTCGAATCCGAGGGCGAGTTTGCGCCCTACCATCATGAGACCGCCGACGGCGTCGAGACCATCGCCCAATGCGCGAGGCTTCCCGGCTCGTCGGGCAAGGTGGGGATGTACGGCTTTTCCTATCCGGGCATGACCCAGCTGCTGCCGGCGACGCAAAATCCTGAGGGCCTGGCCGCGATTGCGCCGATGATGACGGGCGACGGCTTCTACGAGGACTGGACCTACCAGAACGGCGCGCTGCGCCTCGCCTTCATCCAGTCCTGGGTGACCGAGCTGCAACTGCCCGAGGTCTTCCGCAGTGGCGCTGTGGCCGATATCCGGCCCGCGCTCAAGCAGTTCAACCATATCGCCTGCGACTACGACCATCTGCCGTTGACCGACCATCCCCTGCTGCCCCGCGCGTTCGCGGCGTTTTATTACGAGTGGCTCGAGCATCCCGTCTTCGACGACTACTGGAAGCAATGGGCACTGGCCGGGCGCTACAGGGACATCGCGGTGCCCGCGCTCCATGTCGGCGGCTGGTACGACCTGTTTGCCGAAGGCACCATCCGCAACTTCCAGGGCCTCTCGGCCGGAGCCGGCAGCGAGCATGCCCGCGCCGCTCAGAAGCTCGTCATGGGGCCGTGGTATCACCAGCCCTGGGGCCCGGCGATGGGCGATCTGGACTTGGGCGCCGCCGCGGGCAGCAATGTCGACGAGATCACGGTGCGCTGGTACGACCACTGGCTGCGCGGCGAGGAAAACGGCGTGATGGAGGAGCCGGCGGTTTCGGTTTTCGTCATGGGTGCGAATACCTGGCGGAGCGGACCGAGCTTTCCCTTTCCCGAAACCCGGCCGGCTGCGTTTCATCTGCACAGTGCGGGCCGGGCCAACTCCGTGGGCGGCAACGGCACGCTTTCCGAGGCGCCGCCCGGCCATGAGCCCTGCGATATCTACGCCTACGACCCGTTCGCGCCGATCGGCTCGCTGGGCGGACGGAGCTGCTGCCCGCCGGACCGCGCGCCCATGGGGCCGCAGGACCAGCGCCCGGTGGAAAACGAACCCGGCGTGCTGGTCTATACGAGCGAGCCGCTCGAGCGCGCGATGGAAATCGCGGGCCCGGTCGATGCGGTGCTGTTCGCCGCGTCAAGCGCGGAGGATACGGACTTCACCGTCAAGCTGGTCGACGTGCACGCGGACGGCACGGCGATCAACCTGGTCGACGGCATTCTGCGGGCGAGCTTTCGGGACGGCAACGAAGCGCCCACGCCGATCGAGCCGGGGCGGATTTATCGCTACGCCTTCCGGGTCGGGCATATCGCCAACCGGTTCATGGCGGGCCACCGCATCCGCGTCGAGATCTCGAGCAGCAACTTTCCCCAATTCGAGCGCTCGCTCAACGTCTTCCACCCGGCCAAGGACGCGACCTATATGGATGCGCTTGCGGCCATCCAGAGGGTCTTCCACGACCCCGAGCATCCCTCCCACGTAATTCTGCCGGTGGTGCCGATCGGGTAGATTTTTCCCGTCTCGCTTCGCGAATGCCGAAGCGAAACGGGGTTCGGTCGCCACTCAGGCTTTCGCCGCATATACGGCGGCTAGAGCGATCGGGGCGGTGCCAGCTCGGAAAGCCGTGCCTCGATCTGCTTCAGGCTCGGCAGGCCGGGCAGGGCGCCCTCACTCTCGCAGACAAGGCCGCCCGCGACGCTGGCATAGTGCAGCGCGTCCGAAAGCCCCGCTCCGGCATCGAGACCGGCGGCCAGCACGCCGACGAAGGCGTCGCCCGCGCCGGTGGTGTCGAGCGGCGTAACGGCGAGCGCCGCCACGCAAAGTTCCTCTTCGGGGGTGAAGGCGCGCGCGCCCTCGGCACCGAGGCTGAGGATCACCCACAGATCGCGCGCCCGGGCCAGCGCCCGGGCGGCTGCTACGGGATCGTCCGCATCGATGCCCCGGTCGCGGGCCAACGCCATTGCCCCGACCTCGTTGAGCGTTAGCGCGTCGAGGCTGTCGAGCACGCCGTCGGGGATGGGCAGCGCCGGAGCCAGGTTGAGCATTACCCGGGCGCCGCGTGCGTGCGCCCGCTCGGCCAGGCGCCAGCTCTCGGCCGCGGGCAGTTCCATCTGAAGCAGTAAAGTGGTCTCGGGCGCGAGCCAGTCGTCGGGCACGTGCTCGGCCCGGGCCTGCTGGTTGGCGCCCGAGGCGACGGCGATCTGATTTTCGCCTGCCGCATCGACGCAGATGAAGGCAGCGCCTGTGGCCGCATCCTCGGTGCGGCGTACGCCGATCGTATCGACGCCAACCACCTTGAGCGCGGCCAGCGCCACCTCGGCAAACATGTCGCGGCCCACGGCGCCGGCAAAGCGTACCCGCGCGGCCGCCTTGGCAGCCGCCGCGGCCTGGTTCGCGCCCTTGCCGCCGGGCAGGGTTCGATAGCCGGACCCGAGCACGGTCTGGCCCGGACGCGGAAGGCTCTCGAGCGAGACGATGAAGTCGATGTTGATCGAACCGAAGACGACGATCATGGCGGCGTTCCGAAAAAAAGGGCGCCGCGGGGTCTCCCGCCGGCGCCCTCGAAGGCCGGTGCGACGTGCCCGATCAGGGGCGCCGCCGCCTAGACGTGGCCGTAGGACAGCATGGGCTCGGCGACCTTGATGAAGCCAGCGATGTTGGCGCCGCCGAGGTAGTTCACCGGGCCGGTCTTCTGGGTACCGTATTCGACGCAACTGTCGTGGATGTCGCGCATCATGTTCTCGAGCAGGGTGCGCAAGTGATCCGTGTCCCACGCGATGCGCGCGCTGTTCTGGCTCATCTCGAGGCCGGAGACCCCGACGCCGCCGGCGTTCACCGCCTTGGCCGGGCCGAACATCACGCCGGCCTCGACAAAGGCGTCGACCGCACCCTGCTCGCAGGGCATGTTGGCGGCTTCAGCGACGGCCTTGGCGCCGTTCTTGATCAGCGTCGCTGCGTCCTCGGCGTTGACCTCGTTCTGGGTAGCCGAAGGCATGGCACAGTCAACCTCGACACCCCAGGGCCGCTTGCCCTCATGGAACTCGACGTTGTTGAACTCGTCGGCCGCCTCCGAGATCCGGCCCCGGCGCACGCCCTTGAGCTCCTTGACCCAGTCGATCTGCTCCTGGGAGAGGCCGTCGGCGCAATGGATGAAGCCGCCCGAATCGGACAGCGTGAGCGGCTTGGCGCCGAGCTGGAGGGCCTTTTCCGCCGCGTGGGTCGCGACGTTGCCCGAGCCCGAGATCGATATCCGCTTGCCGTCCATGCCGTCGCCGGCCTGCACGAGCATGTTGCGCAGGAAGAACATGGCGCCGTAGCCGGTCGCCTCGGTGCGCATCTTCGAGCCGCCGAACTCGAGGCCCTTGCCCGTCAGCACGCCGACGAAGCGGTTGGTGATGCGCTTGTACTGGCCGAACATGTAGCCGATCTCGCGGCCGCCCACGCCGATATCGCCCGCGGGAATGTCCGTGTCCTCGCCGATATGGCGGTAGAGTTCGGTAATGAAGGACTGGCAGAAGCGCATGACCTCGTTGTCGGACTTGCCCTTCGGATTGAAGTTGGCGCCGCCCTTGCCGCCGCCCATGGGCAGGCCGGTCAGGCTGTTCTTGAAGGTCTGCTCGTAGCCGAGGAACTTCAGGATGCTCAGGTTGACGCTCGGGTGGAAACGCACACCGCCCTTGTAGGGCCCGATCGCGCTGTTGAACTGGACGCGGAAACCGCGGTTAGTGCGTACGCGGCCCTCGTCATCGGTCCAGGGCACCCGGAAGTAGATGACGCGCTCCGGCTCGGCCATGCGCTCGAGGATCTGGTTCTCGTGATATTTGGGCTTGTCGGCGATGTACGGGAAGATGGTCGCCGCCGCCTCGTAGACCGCCTGGTGAAACTCGGGCTCGCCCGGATTGCGCTTCTCGACGCCTTCCATATAGCGGGCGAGGTACTCTTTGGTCTTGGAATCGCTTACAGCTGCTTTGGACATGGTGGTGTTCCCCCTTCTTAGCGTCAGGTTGCCCATGGCAAACCTGACATTTTCATTGGCGCTGGACGCCGGACGGCTCGGCCGCTATCGCCGCCGATTTCTTGGGTCCCGGCGTTGCACCGTTGCGGACCTGGGGCAAAGTCTATCACAGGGTATCCCTACGGCGTCACCAAAGACTCGCAGGTCGCACCCGGGCGTTTCGGTTCTTTTATTGGCGTCGGGTTTCGCATAGGTTGCGATCAGGGCAACGAGGCTCCGCCGGCAGGCGGAACCCGGGTGCAGGAAGGGCCATGCTGACCAGGGCACGGGAGCAAAAGGTCGAACTCGTCGAGCGGGTCGTCGGCCTGCTGCACGACCGGCTGGAGCCGGATCGCTGGGATGAGGCCGAACGCTTCGTGCGCCGCTATTACGAGACGGTGCCGCCGGAGGATCTGGCCGACCGCAGCGCGGGCGATCTCTACGGGGCTGCGCTCTCGCACTGGAGCTTCGCACAAGTTCGATCCGCCGGTCGGCCCAAGGTCCGGGTCTACAATCCCACCCTGGAGGATCACGGCTGGCAGTCGGCTCACACCATCGTCGAGGTGGTCAACGACGACATGCCGTTCCTGGTCGATTCCGTGAGCGCTGAGCTTAATCGGCACGACCTGATGGTCCATCTGATCATCCATCCGGTGTTCGGCGTGACACGCGACGGGGCCGATCACCTGACGGGAATCGCTGGAACCAACGGCGCGGCGGAGGGTGCGCGGCGTGAATCCCTGATCCATGTGGAGGTCGATCAGCATTCGGCGGATGCGTTTCTCGACGAGCTGACAGGTGCGCTGGAGCATACGCTCGGTGACGTGCGCGCGGTGGTCGACGACTGGAAAGAGATGACGGCGAAGCTGCGCGGGACCACCGAGCGGTTCAGCGACAGCGCACCGGACCTGCCGGAAGACCAGGTCGGGGAGGTGATCGCCTTTCTCGACTGGTTGCTCGACAATCACTTTACGTTTTTGGGCTTTCGCGAATATGCGCTGACCCAGAAGGCTGGCGAGATCGGCTACCGGGTGGTCAAGAGCAGCGACCTCGGCCTGCTGCGCCACGACAGCGTGGATTCGATTACCAGCCAGACCGGCGACGGTGCCCTGCCGCCCGAGGTGAACAGCTTCGTTCACGCGCCACGCATCCTGATGATCAACAAGTCGAACTCGGTCTCGAGCGTCCATCGCCCGGTCCATATGGATATCGTCTGCGTCAAGACCTTCGACGAAGCGGGCCGGGTCAAGGGCGAGCGGCGCTTTGTCGGCCTGTTCACCTCCGCCGCCTACAACCGCTCGCCCATGGACATTCCGCTGTTGCGCCGCCGGGTCAGCCGGACCATCGAGCGCGCCGGCTTCGCGCCGGGCGGCCACGACGGCAAATCGCTGCTCAATATTCTCGAACGCTTTCCGCGCGACGAGCTGTTCCAGATTTCGAGTGACGAGCTGTTCGAGATGAGCCTTGCAATCCTGCATCTGCAGGAACGCCAGCGCACCCGCCTGTTTGCCCGGCGCGACGCGTATGAGCGGTTTGTCTCGTGCCTGGTCTATGTGCCGCGCGACCGCTTCAACACCGACCTGCGCCTGCGCATGGAAGCGATCCTGGAAGCGGCCTTCGCGGGTAGCCGCTCGTCGTTTACGACCCAGCTCGCCGACGAGCCGCTGGCGCGCATCCACTTCATCATCCAGACCACGCCCGGGGAGATCCCGGACATCGATACCGCGGAGGTGGAGAGGCGCCTCGTCGCGGCCGTGCAGACCTGGGACGACGGGCTGCATCACAGCCTGATCGAGCACCAGGGTGAGGAACGGGGCATCGCGTCGCTCAACCGCTTTCGCGACGCGTTTCCAACCGCCTATCGAGAGGATTTCAGCGCCCGGATCGCCGTGCTCGACATCGAGAAAATCGAGAGTATCGACGACGACGACGCGGGATTCGCCATGAACCTATACAGCCCGGGCGACCAGGCGCCCGGGCTGCTCAAGTTCAAACTCTACCGGTCAGGCAATCCCGTGCCGCTCTCCGATATTCTGCCGCCGCTCGAAAATATGGGCTTGCGCATGCTGGGTGAGCGTCCCTACGAGATTCAGACCGCCGAGGGCGCCACCGTCTGGATGCACGATTTCAATCTGGTGACGCGCGAGATCGAGGAAATCGACCTGGTCGCGGTGAAACAACAATTTCACGACGCCTTCGCGCGGGTCTGGCTGGGCGAAGTCGAAAACGACGGGTTCAATCGGCTCGTCCTCGAGGCTGGGCTGACCTGGCGCGACGTTGTGATCCTGCGCGCCTATTGCAAATATCTGCGCCAGGCCGGCGTGACCTTCAGTCAGGACTATATGGAGCGGACGCTGGCGGCCAACGCGGGCCTCGCAGGCACCCTGGTCGAGCTGTTCCTGGCGCGGTTCGATCCGGCGCGCGCGGGCAACGAGAACAAGCAAGCGGTCAACGAGCTGATCGCCGAGATTAACGACGGGCTTGATGCCGTCGCCAGTCTCGACGAAGACCGCATCCTGCGCCACTACCTCTCCGCCATCGAAGCCACTTTGCGGACCAACTATTTCCAGACCGCCGCGGACGGCGGGCTCAAGCCCTATCTTTCGTTCAAGCTCGACAGCCAGGCGCTGGACGAGCTGCCCCTGCCGCGGCCCCATGTCGAGGTGTTCGTATATTCACCGCGCATGGAGGGTATCCATCTGCGCGGCGGTCCGGTGGCGCGCGGCGGCATCCGCTGGTCGGACCGGCGGGAGGATTTTCGCACCGAGATCCTTGGTCTGATGAAGGCCCAGATGGTCAAGAATGCGGTCATCGTGCCGGTGGGCGCGAAGGGCGGGTTCGTGTGCAAACAGATGCCCGCCGATGCCGGGCGCGATGCCCAGCAGGAGGAAGGCATCGCGTGTTACCGCATGTTGATCGACGGCCTGCTCGATCTGACCGACAATCTGGTCGAGGGCGCACTGGTTCCGCCGCCGGATCTGATGCGCTACGACGGCGACGATCCCTATCTCGTGGTTGCCGCCGACAAGGGCACGGCGACCTTCTCGGACATCGCCAACGAAATCTCGACCGGGCGCGGCTTTTGGCTGGGGGACGCCTTCGCGTCGGGCGGCGCCGCCGGCTACGATCACAAGAAGATGGGGATTACCGCGCGCGGCGCGTGGGAATCGGTCAAGCGTCATTTCCGCGAACTTGGCACCGACATCCAGAAGACGGATTTCACCGTGGTCGGCGTCGGCGGCATGACCGGCGACGTGTTCGGCAACGGTATGCTGCTGTCCCGGCACATCAAGCTGCTGGCCGTATTCGACCACAAGCATATATTTCTCGATCCCGACCCCGACCCGGCGGCAAGCTTCGCGGAGCGCAAGCGGCTGTTCGGGCTGCCGCGATCGAGCTGGGCCGACTACAAGCCCAAGGCACTGTCCACGGGCGGCGGCGTGTTCGAGCGCAGCGCAAAATCGGTGGTGTTGAGCGAGGCGGTCAAGCATCGCTTCGGACTTACCGCCGACCGCCTCACGCCGACCGAACTGATTCGCGCGCTGTTGCGCGCCGAGATCGATCTGCTCTGGCTTGGCGGCATCGGCACCTTCGTCAAGGCCGGTGGAGAGGGCCATGCCGAGGTGGGCGACCGGGCCAACGACAGCCTGCGCGTGGATGCGCGCGAGCTCGGTGCCCGGGTTGTCGGTGAGGGTGCCAATCTGGGTCTCACCCAGCGGGCGCGCATCGAGTATGCGGCCAAGGGTGGGCGCATCAACATGGACGCGATCGACAACGCGGCGGGTGTGGACTGCTCGGATCACGAGGTCAATATCAAGATCGCGCTCGACCAGGTGTTGGCGGCCGGGGATCTTACGCTCAAGCAGCGCAATGTGCTGCTCGGCACCATGGTCGACGAGGTTGCCCGGTTGGTGCTGCGCGACAACTATCTGCAAGCTCAGGCGATCAGCATAGCCGAGGCCCTGGCGTCTGCGCATCTCGATTATCACGTCCGACTCATGCGCACGCTCGAAAAGGCCGGGCTACTCGATCGCTCGGTCGAGTTTTTGCCCAACGACGAAGAGTTGGCGGAACGGGCCAAGACAGGCGACGGTCTTACCCGGCCCGAGATCGCAGTGTTGCTTGCTTACGCCAAGAACGACCTGTTTGCCAGACTGCGCGACTCCGACGTGCCCGAAGACGTCTACCTGGGCGAAGATCTCGTGCGTTATTTTCCCGAGCCCATGCGCGAACGCTATGCCGCCAACATCGGCGAACATCGCCTGCGTCGGGAAATTATTGCGACCTCAGTGGCGAACAGCCTGGTCAACCGGACGGGTCCCAGCTTCGTCCATTGGCTTTCGGAGGAAACCGGCCGTAACGCCGGCGACATCGCTCGGGCCTACGCGGCGTCTCGGCAGGTCTTCGATATGCGCGGCTTCTGGAGCGAGATCGAGGCGCTGGACAATGCGGTAGCTACGACGGTCCAAATCGAAATGCTCGCTATTGCCCATCGGCTCGTTGAGCACGGCTGCTTATGGTTTTTGCGCAACCGACCGCAACCGCTCGAAATTGCCGAGACGATTGCCGACTACGCGCCGGGCGTGAGCGTGATCGCGGAGAACTTCGAAACCATCTTCGCGGAGGAAGAATTGGTCCTGGTCGAGACGGTCAAAGCCCGCTTGGCCGAAGCCGACGTGCCCGAGGCCCTGGCGCGTCGCGTCGCGGCGGTCGACGGTCTGATCCCGGCCTGCGGCATCGTCGATGTCGCACAGGGCTTCGACCTGAACCTCGAGGATGTCGCCCAAACTTATTTCGAGATCGGCGTGCGGCTCGAGTTCGACTGGTTGCGCGCCAACGCCGAAGGATTGCTCACGCGGAGCCACTGGCAGCGGCGGGCGGTCAACGCTATCGTCGACGATCTCTACTCCCAGCAGACCGCCCTGACCGCGTCCGTGCTCAAGACCGCCGCGGGCGCATCGGGCGAGGCCGCGATCGATAGCTGGATCGATGTAAACAGGCCCTTGGTCGAAAGCGCAATGGCCCTGCTCGACGACATCAAGACGGGATTGGCGCTCGACTTGCCCATGCTCGCGGTGGCGAATCGGCAAATCCGCAGCCTGATCGTCCGCTGACAGTAGCTTTGCCGCGTGGCGGTCAGGGCCACAATGTCACGTTCTCTATTCTTTGCTTCCCACAATGAAGCGTCCAAAGATGCGCCAATCGAACGGGCACAATTGCGTTATGAGGCGAGGCTATGGATACCGTTAGCGTTACAAATCGAATCACCTAAAAGCTTGCTGAAGAAATTTTTGGCCAGAAGCTTATTGAGAACCTGTTCCGCGGCGTTTGGGCCGAATATATGGTCGCAGAAGCGATAGGGGAGGAATGCGTTGTCGTGGGAGCAGGTGGGCACCCGTGGGATTTGCAGATCGGGCGAAATCAAGACAGGTTTCCGGAACGCATACGGATTCAAGTGAAGAACACTGCGCGCCTCCAAACTTGGTATCGATACACAAATCACCTCACCGACTGCAAATGGGTGCTTCCGATGGGGCCAAAGCCTTTTTATTTCGAGGAATATAACAAGAATGTGCCGTGTGAGAACTACGGGCACTTATGCGACATTTATGTTCTTTGTCACCACCCTGTGGATGATATCGACATTGCGGACCACCGCGACCCTAATCAGTGGGAATTTTATCTCGTTCCCGTATCGCGTGAACGCAGCATCTGTCCACTGAAGCCGCAACCAAAGGGCAAAAAATCTTCATCGAGCTACACCGTAGTGCCGAGCAGTCTTAGAAATGGAATTCGAGGACGCACACCAATAATGTCACTCACATACGACGAACTGAATTTATCTCGAATACGATCTTCCCTCGGAATTTAGGCTAGACACCAAAGCTCCGCTAGCGGTCGAGGGAACAAATGTGCAGTAGTTTGATCTTACTTCCTCAGGGCGCGGCGCGGCTTGGCCAGACCGCGGGATTTTCGAGCTGGGGTTGCCACAGCCAGCTACGCTCTTCGGCCTCGAAGCGGGCCTTGGGATCGAGACGGAGTGCGATTTCCGCGCACGGAGGCCCGATCAATGCCGCCAGCTCGTCGTTGGTATGCCCGGCGGCGTTCCCGGCGGCCAAAGTGCACCAGAAGTGGGCCTCGCCCAGATCATAAGGAACGCCGTCGCCGACCCGGTGAAGCAGGGCGAGATTGAACTGAGCCTCGCCCAGACCCTGCTGTGCGGCCCGGCGCATCCAGTGGGCGCCGCGCTGGATGTTGCGGGTCACGCCCTCGCCGTTAAAGATCAGGCGCCCGAGACTGTATTGGGCAACCGCATGGCCCTGCTCGGCCGCCTCGATATAGAGGTTGGCGGCGCCGTTCGGGTCGGCTTCGCGACCGTAGCCGAAATAGAGAATATGACCGAGATAGAACCGCGCCCAGGCGTCGCCCTCCTCGGCAAGCGGGATAAATTCGTCGACGGCCGCCTTGAAACGGCCTTCGTTGTAGGCGGCAAGCCCCTCGTCGAAGCCCGCCCTTGCAGCGCCCGGCAGGGCGGCGAGAAGCGCCGCGGCAAGGACCAGGAGAGCGAGGTGAGGGCGCATGGCGATGTCGTGCCTCAGTGGCGAAAGTGGCGCATGCCGGTGAACACCATGGCGATGCCTGCCTCATCGGCCGCGGCGATGACCTCGTCGTCGCGGACCGAGCCGCCCGGCTGGATCACCGCCCGCGCGCCTGCCTCGATGGTTGCGACCAGGCCGTCGGCGAAGGGGAAGAAGGCATCGGAGGCTACGACCGAGCCGGCGGTTCGGCTGTCGCTTTCGCCGGCCGCGGCTTGCGCCTCGACGGCCTTTTGCGCTGCGATGCGCGCGGAATCGACACGGCTCATTTGGCCCGCGCCGACGCCCACCGTCGCGCGGCTCTTGACGTAGACGATGGCGTTCGACTTGACGTGCTTCGCAATGGTAAAGGCGATGCGCAGGTCGGCCATCTCGGCCTCGTCGGGCGCGCGCCGGGTGACGGTGCGAAGCGCGTCCTCGTCGACCACGGCACCGTCGCGGTCCTGCAGCAGATAGCCGCCCGCAAGCGCGCGCAACACGGGCGCGTGTTCGTTCGCATCGGGCATGGCGCCGGTCACCAGCAGGCGCAGGTTCTTCTTGTCGGCGAGCACGGCCCGGGCGTCGGCGTCGGCGTCGGGCGCGATCACGACCTCGGCGAACAGCTCGGCGATCAGGCTTGCGGTTTCGTCGTCGAGCGGCCGGTTGAGCGCGATTACGCCGCCGAACGCGCTCACCGGGTCGCAGGCCAGTGCCCGGCGGTAGGCCTCGGCAAGGCTCGCGCCGAGGGCTGCGCCGCAGGGATTGGCGTGCTTGATGATCGCGACGGCCGGATCGTCGGCGAATTCGGCGACCAGCTCGAAGGCGGCGTCGGTGTCGTTGAGATTGTTGTAGCTGAGCTCCTTGCCCTGGAGCTGGCGCGCCGTCGCGACGCCGGCGCGGGGCTCGGCGACGGTGTAAAAGGCAGCGCTCTGATGGGGATTCTCGCCGTAGCGCAAGAGCTGGCGACGCTCGGCCGAGACGATCAGCCGCTCGGGGTAGGCCTCGTCCTGCTGGCGGGCGAACCACGCGGCGATGGCGGCATCGTACGCCGCGGTATGGGCAAACGCCGTCACAGCGAGTTCGCGCCGGAGCGTGCCGCTGGTGGCACCGTCGTTGTGGTGCATGTCGTCCATCACCCGGACGTAATCGTCGGGATCGGTGACGACAGCGACGGAGCCGTGGTTCTTGGCCGCGGCGCGGATCAGGGTGGGACCGCCGATATCGATGTTTTCGATGCAGTCATCGAAGACAGCGCCCGCGCGGACGGTTTGCTCGAAGGGGTAGAGGTTGACCACCACGAGGTCGATCGGCGCGATACCGTGATGGTCGAGGGCCTCCATGTGCGCGTCCTTGTCGCGGTTGGCGAGAATGCCGCCATGGATCATCGGATGCAGTGTTTTCACGCGCCCGTTCATGATTTCGGGAAAGCCGGTGTGGCGCGAGACCTCGGTCACGTCGATGCCGGCCTCGGCGAGCGCCTTGGCCGAACCGCCCGTGGACAGCACCTCGACGCCGTGTTCGGCGAAAAAACGGCCCAGCTCGGCAATGCCGGCCTTCTCGGACACGGAAATCAGGGCGCGGCGGACGGGGCGGAGGGCAGACGGCTCGGACATGATCGGCGGTTTCCTTGTAGGCAGGAACTGAGACTATCGGGAAAAGGTTACGGAGTGGCTTCGAGACGTTCGCTTGCCTGGGACGAAGGGGTGACATATTCGGGCACGAGGACACGGAGAATCGCCAGCGCCTCCGCCGTACGCCGGTCACGCGCTGCCGCCTCGAGGCGGTCGATGGTGTCGGTCAGGAGGGTCAGCTCGGCGGGTCGTGTGGCCGCGCACATCAGACCGGGCTGAGCGGTCGGCAAGCGCGGCTCGCCGTCGTGAAACAACTCTTCTGCCAGCTTTTCGCCGGGCCGCAGACCGATATAGTCGATCGCGATATCAACATCGGGCTTGAGGCCGGCGAGGCGGATCAGCTGGCGTGCGAGATCGGCGATGCGCACGGAGACACCCATGTCGAGCACGTAGACGCCCTTGCCGCCCGAAGGCTCATCCACGCCCAGCACCGAGGCCTGGAGCACCAGCTCGACCGCCTCCCGGATGGTCATGAAATAGCGCGTGACCTCGGGGTGGGTGACCGTGAGCGGCCCGCCCGTGGCGAGCTGGCGTTGGAACAGGGGCACCACCGAGCCGGTCGAGCCCAGCACGTTGCCGAAGCGTACGGTGACGAAGTGGCAGCCGGCCTCGTCGCGGCTCGCGTCCAGGGCGTGGCAATAAAGTTCGGCGACCCGCTTGGTCGCGCCCATCACGCTCGACGGGTTGACCGCCTTGTCGGTCGAAATCAGCACCATGGCGCCGACACCGGCGTCCCGGCACGCCTCGGCCACGTTGCGGGTGCCCGCGATATTGGTCAGCACGCCCTCGTTCGGGTTCGCCTCGACCATCGGGACATGTTTGAAGGCGGCGGCGTGAAAGACAAGTTCGGGGCGTACGCGGGCCAACACCTGATCGAGCCGTGCCTGGTCGCGCACATCGCCCAGGACGGTTTCGCGCGCCATCTCCGGATAGCGAGAGGCGATCTCCATGTCGATCTGGTAGAGCGCGTGCTCGGCGTTATCGAACAGGATCAGCTGCTTTGGCGCGTAGCCCGCCGCCTGGCGGGACAGCTCGCCGCCGATGGAGCCGCCGGCTCCCGTGATCAGTACCCGCTTGCCTTCGATCAGGGCGCGCATGCCTGCGCGGTCGAGCGCCGCCTGAGGCCGGCCCAGCAGATCCGCGATGGCGACGGGGCGCGCCTCGATGGGGGCGTCGCCGTGGCGAAAGTCGGTGAGCTTGGGCAGCCGGGCGAGTGTGAGACCGAGCTCGTCCGCTCTCTCGAGCAGCTCGGCCAGAGGCTCGCCCGTAATCCGGTCGTCGGTGACGATCAGCCGTTGCGCCCGCTCACCCCGGCGCTCGAGCTTGGCCACGACCTCGGGCAGGTCGGCAAGCCGTCCGAACACGCGCAGGCCATGGATGTCGCGTCCGACCTTGTGACGGTCGTCGTCGAGCAGCCCGAGTACGCGGTAGTTTGCGCTCGGATTGCGCGCCATCTCGCGGATGAAAGCCTCGGCGCCGTCGCCCGCGCCGGCGAGCAAGACGGGGATGCGCACGCTGCGCGCCGCGGCGTCGAACGCGCCGCCCAGATTGCGATAACGGGCGAGTCGATAGGCGAACCGGGCGCCCCCCATCAAAGCGAGCAGGATGAACCAGTTGATGACCAGAGCCGAGCGGGGAAAGGTCTCGAGCCGGGTGACGATGAAGAGTAACGGCAGGAAAACCAGGAGGGCAAGGGAGACCGCCTTGGTGACCTGGATCAGGTCGGTTACCGAGGCGTATTGCCAGACCCCGCGATAGACCCGCAGGCGCCAGAAGACGAAGGCGCAAACCCCTGTGAACAGCAGCAGGCCCCACAGCGTGGTTGTGATGGTCTCGGGCTGGAAGTCATAAAACCCGCGACGCAGGATCAGCGCGGCAAGAAACGATACGGCCGCCATCACGAGATCGTGGACGGTCACCAGGTAGTTGCGTTTGATGCGGAAATCCGCGCGTTTCTCAGCCATCACTCGACCGCGTCATCGGGCGGGGAAGATACCACAAGAGAGCGCCGGTCAACACCGCTGCGGCGCCCAGCGCGGGTCCCGGGGCGCCCGGCCACAGGACGCTCGCGACGGCAAGCCCGACGAGGCCCAAATTACCGACGCCGATGATGACGACGGTGCGGTCGTGGCTTCGACCACCCTGCACGCTGCGCTGATAGGCATGTTCACGATGCGCACGCCAAACCGCCTTGCGGCGAATCGCGCGCCGGACAAGGGTCAGGGTCGCGTCGCCCAGGTAATAGGCCGGCAGGATCAACGCCGCCGCCCACTGGCCGCTCGCGGCCAGTGCCAGGAGCAGCCAGCCCATGAGAAAGCCCAGCGGCACGCTGCCCACGTCGCCCAGGAAAATCCGCGCCGGATGCCAGTTCCACGGTAGAAAAGCGACGGCAGCAGCGAGCGCGATCAGAGCGAAGCCGCCCAGAATCGGAGTCGTACCGATTGCTGCGCCGAGCACGACCATGCCGCCTGCGATCGCCGCGGTTTCGACAGCGGTAATGCCGTCGATACCATCCATGAAGTTGTAGAGATTGACGAACCACAACCAAACCAGGCCGGCAAGCAGCCGGTCGACGACGAGCGGCAGGGTGCCCTGAAAGATCAGGCTATCGGGGCTAAGGCTGAACAGCCCGGCGGCGACGGCACTGGCCTGCACCGCGAGGCGGGGACCGATGCCCAGGCCCCTAAGATCGTCGAGCCAGGAGAATGCCGCGAGGGCTGCGCCCGCGCCGAGGATCAGCCACACCCCGCCGCCGGAGTAAATCGATGCAAGCGCAAGCCAGCCCGCGAGCAGCGCACCGATCACCGCGAGACCCGCGCCGCGTGGCGTCGCCGCGCTGTGGCTTGAGCGTTCGTTGGGCTGGTCGAGGATGGCGCGCCGGCGAAGGGCGCGGCAGAGCAGCGCCGTGCCCGCCGCCGAGACCACCACGACGCCCGCTGCAACACCGCTGACCGTCGTCCATAACATCACCCGTCCAGCTTATAGCCGCTCGTGCCTGCGCGGTCACGGCGCGTTTGCGGGGCAGACCGTCGGCTCGCCTTGGTCGCCGCTTTACGCTAAGCTCCGCGCCACAGCGTTGTGCGAACAGGCGGAGCCCACACCGTGAAAGTCGTCATTCTCGCCGGCGGCGTCGGCAGCCGTATTGCCGAGGAATCGCACCTCCGGCCGAAGCCTATGATCGAGGTCGGCGGCCGGCCGATCCTGTGGCACATCATGAAGCTCTACGCCCATTACGGGGTTTGCGACTTCGTCGTTTGCCTCGGCTACAAGGGCTATGTGGTCAAGGAGTACTTCGCCAACTACGTGCTCCATCGCTCGGACGTGACCGTCGATCTGACGAGCAACGACATCACCTACCACAACAGCGCGAGCGAGCCCTGGCGGGTGACCCTGATCGAGACCGGTGCCGACACCCAGACCGGCGGGCGGCTCAAGCGGGCGGCGCCCTATCTCGACGCGGGTGAGAGCTTCTGCATGACCTACGGAGACGGGGTCGGCGACGTCGATATCGCGGCGTTGCTTGCGCGCCACCGCGAGGCGGGCCTGGCGGCGACGGTTACGGTGGTCCGTCCGCCCGGGCGCTTCGGCGCGACCGAGATCGACGACGGCAAGGTTACGCGGTTCGTCGAGAAGGCCGCAGGCGACGGCGGTGCGATCAACGGCGGCTTCTTCGTGCTTGAGCCCGCGGCGCTGGATACCATCGAGGGCGATGATACAATCTGGGAGCAGGAGCCGTTGCGCGGCCTGGCCGAGCGCGGCGAACTCGCCGCCTACAACCATAACGGCTTTTGGCAGCCGATGGATACGCTGCGCGAGAAAATTCTGCTCGAGCGGTTGTGGGCGAGCGGCACAGCGCCGTGGAAAGTCTGGGTGTGACGCCTGCGCCGGCGGCGCGGGCACCCGCGGCGGAACGCGGCGCCTGGGCGCGTACCAGCGTCGTTGCGGTGACCCACGACAGCAGTCACGTCATCGGCCCCTGCCTCGCCTCCGTTGCGCAGGCCGCGACGATCGTCGTGGTCGACAACGCGAGCCGCGACGACTGCCTCGCCCGGGTGCGCGAGAACGCGCCGGCGGCCGAGATCGTTGCGAACCCGGTCGGGCTGGGCTTTGGCAACGGCGTAAACCAGGGGCTGGAGCGGGTGGTGAGCGAGTTCGCGCTTGTCATCAACCCTGACGCGGTGTTGCGCGCGGGCGCGCTCGACGCGTTGGTTGCGGCGGCGGACGCCTATCCGGACGCCGCCATGCTGGGACCCGCCATTTACAATCCCGACGGCTCGCTCGAGCTTTCCCACGATGCTGGGCTGTTCGCCCGCGCCCGTCTCGATCCGCACCGCGCCGGCGAGGCGGCGCCCGAGGGCGCGCTCTGTGCCGGCTTCCTCTCGGGCGCGGTGTTCCTGCTGCGCGTGAACGCGGTGCGCGCCTGCGGCGGCTACGACCCCGCAATCTTTCTCTACTATGAAGACGACGATATCTGCCTGCGGTTGCGCGCCGCGGGCTATTCTCTGGTTCTCGTGCCCGAGGCGGCGGCGGAACATCTGGGCGGCGGCTCGATCCGCGTCGGTTGGGCGAGCCACTGGGAGAAGTATTTCCACATGGCGTGGTCCCGGCTCTATATCGAGGCGAAATTCGGGCACGCTGACGGAGTCCCGGCCACGGCGTTTGGCAACGCCCTTCGCTTCGCCGTCAAGGCGATGGGCTACGCCCTGATCGGCCAGATGAAGAAGGCGGTGCGCGACGGCGCGCGCGCCAGCGGCAGCCTCGCCTACCTGCTGGGTCGGCCCGCCTCGCGCACTACCCGGCGCGCCCGGCCCGAACGGGGGGCGCCATGAACCCGGGTTTTTGGCGCGGTAAACGGGTTCTGCTCACGGGCCATACGGGATTTAAGGGCGCCTGGGCGGCATTCTGGCTCGAGCGTCTCGGCGCAACCGTGACCGGCCTCGCGCTCGCGCCCGAGACCGAACCCAATCTGTTTGCGCTTGCGGCAGGCTCGCTTGGCGTCGACTCGCGCATCGTCGATCTGCGCGATGGGTCTGCGGTGGCTGCCGCTGTCGAGGCGGCGAGCCCCGAGATCGTGCTGCATCTCGCCGCCCAGGCGATCGTGCGCCATTCGTATGCAAACCCGGTCGAGACCTTCGCTGCCAACGTGATGGGCACCGTACATTTGCTCGATGCGCTCCGCGGATGCAAGCGTCTGCGAGCGGTTTTGGTGGTCACCAGCGACAAGGCCTACGCCAACCGGGATAGCGGTGCGCCGTTCACGGAAGCCGATCCCCTGGGCGGCGACGATCCCTACAGCGCCTCGAAAGCGGCGGCCGAGATGGCCGCCAACGCCTGGGCGCGCAGCTTTTTCGATGCTACCGGCGTGGCGGTGGCTACAGCACGGGCGGGCAACGTGATCGGTGGCGGCGACTGGGCCGCCGACCGGTTGATTCCCGATATTTGGCGAGCGCACGAAGCGGGCCGTGCGCCGATGCTGCGCTACCCCGACGCAACGCGGCCGTGGCAGCACGTGCTCGACCCGCTCGCGGGCTATCTGCGCTACGCCGAGAGCCTGGCCGGCGGCCCGGGCGCCGAGCTACCCCGGGCGCTTAATTTCGGTCCCGGTGACGAGGCCGGACTGTCCGTTTCGGTCATCGCGGAACGCATGCTGGACGCGCTGGGCTCGACCACCGGCTGGAGCCATGAACCCGCGCCCCAGCTGCCGGAGAAACGCATCCTCGCGCTCGATGCCGGCGCCGCGAAACGGACGCTGGGATGGCGGCCGAAGCTGGCCATCGCGGAGGGTCTCGCCTGGACGGTGGAATGGTACCGCGCGCTGGCCGACGGCGGCGACGCGGCGGCGATCACTGGCACGCAGATCGAGCGCTACGAGGCGCTCTAGGCGCGATTACGCTTCGAAGCGAAACGGGCTTGCGAAGTCGCTCAAGGGCGGCAGACCCGCATCGCGCTCGGACAGGAGCGGCGCCTCGATCGGCCACTCGATTCCCGCCGAGTTCCACAAGACTCCCGCTTCAAGCTCGGGCGCGTATACGGTGGTGGTGGCGTAAACCAGGGTTGCCGGCCCCTCGGTGACGCAAAAGCCGTGGGCGCAACCGGGCGGGATGTAGATCTGGGCAGCATTCTCCGCCGAAAGAGCGAGGGCGACATGGCGTCCATAGGCGGGCGAGCCCCGGCGCAGATCGAGCGTCACGTCCAATACCGCGCCCGCGGTGCAGAACACCAGCTTGGCGTGATCGGCGGGCGGTGCCTGGAAATGCAGGCCGCGCAGCACACCCGCCTGCGAGACCGAGTAGTACTGCTCGCGAAATTCCACAGCCAGCCCGTGATCGGCGAAGAATCCGGCATGGAAGGTCTTCACGAAAAGTCCGCGCGGATCGGGACGCACGCTCGCGCGCAACTTGTACATGCCCGGAATGGCGGTTTCGACAATCTCAAACAGGCTCGGCCTCCATGCGTGCAATCCCGTCCTCGAGCGACACGGCGAGTCGCCAGCGGGGCAGCCGCGCGCCGGTCCGCCACGGCACCATGACCTCGCGCGCGCGGTAAGGGCGCCCGCCCCATTCGATGTCGAGCACATTGCCCGTGACCCGTGCCCAGGTCTCGACCAGCTCGCGGAGCGGGAGCGGGTTGCCCGACGAGACGGCGTAGCGTTCCAAGCCTTCGACCTCGCCATCGGTCAAGCGCCGGGCTGAGACGAGCAGCGCCTCGACGATGTCGTCGACATAGACGAAGTCGATGAGCTGCGCGCCGGGCGACATGGCGAGCTGCTCGCCGCTTGCCGCGGCTTCGCGCAACAGGGCGAAAAGTTTGCGCCGCGGATCCCTCGGCCCGTAGCTGTCGAACAGCTTCAGGGTCACGACCCGCAGCCCCCGCGCCTCGACGTAGAAGCGGAGGATGGATTCGACAGCGTGCTTGGTCGCGGCGTAGAGGCAGACCGGGTTGTCGTCGCCGTCCTCGAAATGCTCCCAGGCGGTTCCGACATTTACGAAATCGCGTACCCCCGTGGCGGCCGTCGCTTCGGCAAGCTGGGTGGCGAAGAGCAGGTTCGATCCGATCAGGGGCACGATGTCGGCCGCCTGGTGCTCGGCGACGAAACGGGCCGCCAGATGATAGACCGTCTCGGGCCGGGCCTCGTCGAGGATGCGCAGGAGCCCGTCGGTGGTGCCGTCGTGGCGGTGAAGCGTGACAGCTCCGTCGAGTCCGGCGAGGGGACCCGCGTCGGTCTCCCCGCGGAGCAGCGCGTGGACCGCTGTGCCCTCGCTCACCAGCCGATGAACTAGGTGGCTTCCGACGAAGCCTGCCGCCCCGCTGACCAGCGCCTCCGCCACACTCAGCCCCTCGCTTCGAGGAAGGCGCAGGCGGTCTCGTGCAGCCAGGCGATCTGGGTCGTGTCGAGACCCTGATGGCAGCCGAGCAGGATGCCGCCTCGCATCACGCGGTCGGCTTGCGGGTAGCCGTCGGGCGTTTCCTTGCGCGCGATGCCCGCAAAGCCGGGCTGACGCAGAATGTTGCCTGTGAAGACGGGCCGCGTCTGAATATTGCGCTCTTCGAGATGGACCTGGAATTCGCGCCGCGTGAACGGCGCGCCCTCGCGAATCGTCAGGGGGAACGCGAGCCAGCCGGTGCGCGTGCCGTCCGGCTCGCGTGGCAGGATGAAATGGTCCTCGAAGCCGCGGAAGAAATCGAGATGGGCCGTGAAGTTCGCGCGCCGCGCCTCGATGTTGGCCTCCAGTCCGTCAAGCTGGATCAGCCCGAAGGCGGCGCCGATCTCGGACGGTTCCAAATTGAAGCCCAACTCCTCGAAAACGAACTTGCGGTCGTACTCGATGCCGTCGAGCTCGATGTCGAAGCGCGCCGCGATGGTCTCGTGCTCGTCCTTGCCGAACACGGACGAGATTCGGCCCCAACTCCGCAGCAGCCGGGCGCGGCGCGCAAGCTCGGGATCGTCGAGCGCCAGCAGCCCGCCGTTGCCCGCACAGTTGATGATGTGCGAGCCGTAGAAACTGGTGGCCGAGAGGTCCGCGCGTGCCCCCGTACTCGTTCCCTTGAGCGTCGCGCCCAGGGTGTCGGCGGAATCCTCGACGACGACGAGGTCGTGGCTATCCGCGAGCGCGCGCAAGCTATCCCAATCGGGCAGATTGCCGATCAGGTTGGGCACGACGAGAGCGCGGCTGTTGGGCGTGATCATCGCCTCGATGCAAGCCGCGTCGATGTTGTAGGTGCCTTCCGCGACGTCGACGAACGCGGGCACCAGGCCGGCACGAACCAGGGGCGCGACCGTGGTGGCGAAGGTCAGCGCCGGGGTGATGACCTCAGCACCCTCGGGCAGGTCCAGAAGCTCGATGGCGAGGTAGAGTGCCGAGCTGCCGGAATTGACCATCAGACCGAAACGCTTGGCGAACAGCGCCGCGACCCGAGCCTCGAACGCCTCGGTGCGTGCGCCCATCTGGGTCGAGCTGCGCAACACCTCGACGACCGCCTCGATCTCGGCTTCGCCGTGAACGCTCTGGCCGTAGGGAACGCGCGGCCCGCTCATGGCCGACCCGATGGCCGGGAGGAAAGGCATCCCTTCATGATGGCGCATTCGACTCCAATTCGCACTCCTTGTCGAGATCCGGAAACCTGGCGGGTGAGCGGCAGGAACTCCTTGCCGGGCGCGACGCACTCGGCTACCACGGAAGCGCGGGGCCGCGGGGCCCCGTTGCGTGAAAGGGACGACGCTTGAGCGACGGATCGATCTGCCAGGTGTGCGGCGCCAGTGGCGAGCCCTGGTTCGAGCACGGCGGCCACCGTTTGCTCTGTTGCCCGGACTGCGGCCTTGTCTTTCTCGACCCCATGCCCGACGCGGCCACGATCGACACTATCTATAACGATGCCTACGGCGGTGCGACCGAAGGCTATTTCGGCAAGGTCGATTCCAAGATGCGGCGCTGCCGGAGGCGTGCAGGCTGGCTCGCCGCCCGGAGCCGGCGCGGGCGCTTTCTCGACGTCGGATGCAACGGCGGCTTTATGACCGAGGCCATGCGCGAGCGGGATTTCGAGACCGTCGGGCTCGACCCCGACCCGGTCTCTATCGCCTACGCCCGCGATCATTTCCCCAAGAACGGTTTCGTCGTTGCCACGGCGGAGAGCTTCGAGCCGGACGGCGCACCTTTCGATGCGGTCTATTGCTCGGAGGTGATCGAGCATTCGGTGGACGTGAACCGCTTTGTCGGGGCAATTGCCGCCGTCATGGCACCCGGCGCCGTGTTGTTTCTGACCACGCCGGACATCGGCCACTGGCGCCGGCCCCGCGAGCTGACCGCCTGGGACGGTTTAGATCCGCCGTCCCACTGCCTCTATTTCAACCCGCGCAACCTTGCGCGCCTGCTCGCCCGGCACGGCCTTGCGGTGGTTACGCGGCGGCTCGCGTTCAAGCCCGGCATCAAGCTGCTGGTTCGCAAGGCGGAGGGCGCGTGAACCGGCTTTCGTGTTGGCTCGGCGTGACGGCTGCGGTGCTAGCGGGGATTGCGCTGCCGCTGTTGGCGTCGGGCCGCGCGGTCTTGGGTGTCGTGCTGGCGGTGGGCCTCATTCTCGTCCTGCTCCATCCCCAACGCGTCGAAACCCTGCGCATTGCCGCTCGGGGACTGCGCACGCCGCTCGGGGCGGCGCTTATCGCCCTGTTCGCCTGCTGGCTTGTGAGCACGCTGCTCTCGGCGGACATCGGCCGCTCGATCGGCGTTTGGGGCCGTATGATCGGGCTACTTGCGGGCGGCGCGTTGTTCGGCGCCTTCCTCGGGCAAAACGAGCGCACCCACCGCCTCACGCTCCAAGCTCTGATCGGCGCCGGGCTCGTCTGTCTCGTCATCGCGCTGCTCGGCATCTATGTCCACTCGCCGCTCTACGGCCTGTTCCACGGCCTCGGCTGGGAGGAGACACTGGCCGCCAAGTTGCTCAAGAGCTACGGCTCCGCGGTCGCCTGCCTCGTCCCGCTCTGGCTGTGGGCGGGCTGGCGGCTGGGCGGCGCCTGGCGCTGGGCTGGGCTCGCTTTGTTGCCCGCCAGCGTGCTCCTTATCCTGGCCGTCGACAGTCGGGCCGGAATGGTCGGCCTTGCGGTGGGCGCGGTTGTCGGGCTTGGCATGCTCGCCCTGGGGCGGCCTGGGCTCGGGCGGTTGCGTGCCGGACTCGTCTCGATCCTGAGTGCGGCGGCGGTGGGGATTGTCTGCCTTGCACTGGCCCAGCTTCCGGCAATACCCGAACCCGATGCCCTGGGCGGTGCGCCGGTGATCGCCGCGGCCGACCTGGCGCCGCCGGCCGGCTGGCTTGATCCCCACCGCCAGGCGATCTGGGGTTTTGCCCGCGACCGGGCGCTCGAGGCGCCGTGGTTCGGCCACGGCATCGACATGGCGAGCCGCCTGCCCGGCGCAAACGCGGTGATACTTCAGTTCAACCAGGAATTCATTCCGAGCCATCCCCACAACTGGCTGCTCGAGATGTTTCTCGAAACCGGCGCGCTTGGCACACTCACGCTGCTCGCCACGCTGGTGCTGCTGGGTCGCCGCCTGCTCACTCTCGCCGCGGCGGACCGGGCAGCGGGCGCGGCGGGGCTCGCCTTGACGGCAGCCTTCTGGTCTTCGTCCTTCTTTAATTTTTCCATCTGGTCGGCTTGGTGGCAGCTTGTGCTGTTCCTGCTGCTGGCCTTCGTGCTGGCGGCCCGGCCAACCGGAAAGGCCGGATTGTGAAGCCGCGCGGCTGGGAGCCGACCTCGACGTTCGAGGAAAAGCTCAAAGATGTGCTCGTGCCGCCCCGCCTCTACGCATGGTTTCGGGCGCGTCGTGAACGCGTCCGCGGCGAGCGCGAGATTCGCCTGTTGCCCGCCCTCGTCGATCCCGCGCGCAGTGCGGTCGACGCGGGCGCAAACAAGGGGGTCTATTCAACCTGGATGGCGCGCACCGCGCGGCAAGTCTATGCCTATGAGCCCAACCCCACGCTCTATCGCCAGCTGGCTCGCGCCATGGGGCGCAAGGTGACCGTCTCGCCTGCAGCGCTGTCGGACGAAAGCGGCGAGGCGGCGCTCCGGATCCCGCGGGGTGCGAAGGGCTATTCCAACCAGCGCGCGAGCCTGAGCGAGGACGCCGTGGCGTCGAGCTTCGATGCCGTCGCGGTCGTAACCCGCCGGCTCGACGACGAGGGTCTGTCCGACATCGGTTTCATCAAGGTCGACGTCGAGGGCTTCGAATACGAATTGCTTAAAGGTGCGGCTAAAACCATCGCGCGCGACCGCCCGATCTTGCTGGTCGAGATCGAGGAGATCCACACCAAGCTGCCGATTTCCGAGGCGGTGGGGCGGATCGAGCGGGAGTTTGCTATGCGCGCCTATTTCTACCTGCTCGACCGGCTGCACCCGATTGCGACGCTCGATCCGGCACGCCATCACGGGCCCAAATGCCCGCGCGAGGATTACGTCTTCAACTTCCTGTTCTTTCCGGCGGAGTGGCCCGAGGCGGAAATTCCGCCAGGTCTGCGCGTGCTGCTCGACGATTAGTTCAGAAGCGGCGCCGAAAGATGGGGCGCGAACGCCCACGCCAGCGTTCAATGAATACCCGAAAACCCTGCGCGAAGAAAACGGCCATCGCCGGCTCGATGGGCAGGCGGTATTTGGCCGAGGCGATGGGCCCGTTGATCAGCAGGATGAACGCGATCCAGCCGAGCAGCAGGAGCAAGGCGACGAGCACCTCGCGGCTCCGGCGCGCCAACGAGACGACGCCGCCAAGCTGAACGAGGCGGGAGAGCACCAGGCCGACGAGCGAGACCAGCAGAATCCAGGCGTAGGTCGGGTTGTCGTTGGCGAACAGGAAATTGACGATCTTCTCGCCCTTGCCGGCGCCCGGGGTGTCATAGAAGCCGGTGCGCGGCAGTGCGGCGACAGGCGGGGAGAGGATGGTGGCGGGGGCGCTCAAATTGATCGCCGCGCCGATCGTCCAGCTCTTCGCGATGGCGCCGAGGCCGAGGCGGCCCAGCTCGTCGAGGGCGTACGCACTCATCGCGTTCGAGCGGCGGAAGGGATTGGTCTCTGTCGCCGCCTCGGTGGCATCGAATCGTTGCCTGAGGTCATCAGCGCCCGCATCCTGGGGTGTGCCGTCCACGGTTTCACGCACCAGCGGCGCGATCCAGTAAAGCGCATGCCTGCCGCCCTGGGCGGTCAGGCCGAAACTGTCGAACTCGATTGCGTTGCGCACCAGCACCGGGGTTTGCAGGCCGGCGCATAAGAGGGCGACAAGCCCCATCTGAAGGGGTGCCCGCCAGTTGAAACGGCGAAGCAGAAGAGCGCCGAAGGGAAGGGCGGCCAACAACCCGACAGCCCAGGGCGCCACCATCACCCGGGTGAGCAGCGCAAGGCCGAGAGCGGCGCCGAGGACGGCGGCGCAAATCCAGCCGGGGCGCTGCAGCCAGCGCTGCGCGGCCAGCAGGGCGGCGGTAGCGAAAAACAGGAATAGGCTGTCGGTGTAGATAATTCCGGCTGTGACAATCAGGCTGGGGCAGAGCGCTGCGAACAGGCCTGCAGGCAATGCCAGTTTACGGTCGAGCCGGCCCGCGATCAGCCCGGCCATGACGGCGGTGAGCGCGTCAAGCGCGCACTGGGTGAGCACGGGAAACAGCGGGTCCATCGAGCCCTGGATCGCGTAATGCGCGGCCAGGAACAGCGTATAAAGCGGCATCAGATCGACCTGCCAGGCACCCACGCCCTGATCGAGGATTTGACTGGCGCTGGATGCGTAGGCGATAGAATCGTTTGCGGTCAGGGCATCGGGTCCGATTCCCAGGTAGAAGCCGAGTACATAGGCGAAGCGAATGACAAGGGCGCTGGTGAAGACGAGCCAGAAGAGACGGTTGGACAGCGCGGGCGCGGCGGAGGGAGTGAAAATCATTGGATCAACGCCGCTCGATAACGACCAGCAGGCGAAACGCCATGAGCGGTCCAAGCAGGGGTGCAAGTGCGGTTTCGAGGACAAGCAGCGGGCGCACCAGCGCGGCGGGGATAATACTCCAGGCGCGAAACCCTCCAGAGAGCGGAAAAGCGAACAGGCTGAGCAGGTGGTTGCGGCGCAGCGCGAGATCGGGAAACGCCCGGGCGAAGCGCTCGGGCGCTCGGCGGAAAAGCAGGGTGGGAATAGCCTGGTTCGCGTCGTAGGGATCGCGCCCCGGCGTGGGGCTTGCGTCGGCCAGGGGGTCGGCGGCCATGTCGACGGGCTCGGGATGAGCGAAGCGGTAGACGAGGATGCTGAGCGGGGTCATGGCCGGCTCAAGCAGGACGATTCGCCCGCCCGGGCGCAAAGTTCGCCGCGCTTCCTCGAAGAAGCGTCGCGGGCGCTCGATGTGATGGAGGACGTCTAGCAGGACGATGTTGTCTAGGCTGGCATCAGCCAGGGGCAGGCTTTGGGCGTCAGCCACCAGATCGAGCCAGGGGGCGTGCTGGATATCGCTCGACAGCACGTCGTCGCGAAGCTCCTTCAGGTGCCCGGCGCCGCCGCCGATCTCGAGGGTGCGCCCCGGCCGGCAGGCCGCCGCCATACGCCGGTGATAGTCGTCGTAGAGCGCACGCAACACAGGTTTTCTTTGCCAGATATCCCGGTAGTCCAGGAGATGGCTGACGCTCACGCTCAAAATGCCTTGAGCTTGAAGAATGCGAACAGACACATGCGCAACAGCAGAAACCCGTGACGAAAGCGCGAGATCTGGCTCGTGCCGTAGGTCCGCTCGGCATAGCGGATCGGCACCTCGATCACCTTGAGGTTGAGCTTGACTGCGCCGAAGATCAGGTCGAAATCGCCAAACGGGTCGAAATCGCCAAAATAGGTCCGGTTGGCCGCAAGTTTTGCGTAGCTTTCTCGGGTGAGCACCTTGGTGCCGCACAGGGTGTCGGTAAAGCGCTGGTTAAGCAGCCAGGTAAACAGGCTGGCGAAATACCGGTTGCCGACCGTATTGAGCGCCCGCATCGCACCCTTTTCCATGGGATAGACGAGACGCGTGCCGTTGATGAACTCGCCCTTGCCGCTGGCCAGCGCATCGTAGAATTTGGGCAGGTCTTCGGGGGGCACCGTGAGGTCGGCGTCGAGGATCATGAGCACGTCGCCGCGCGCCGCCGCGAAGCCCTTATGCACCGCGTTGGCCTTGCCGTGACCGTCCTGCACCAGAAGCTTGATGTCCATGTCGGGATAGGTCGCGATGACGCGACGAATCTCGTCCAGCGTCCCATCCTCGCTGTGGCCCTCGACGAACAGGATCTCGATGTCGTTGCAAAAAGCAGGCAGCCGGGCGACGGCCGGCTCGATATTGCCGCGCTCGTTGCGGCACGGGATGACGATCGTGGCAGAGAGCTTGTCGCGCCGCTGATTTTCCGTGCTGCGGGCGACCAGATAGTTGCGCAAGCAGGCGCGCCGGATCATCGGCAGGGTGCCCAGCGTGTTGTTGAGCAGAGGGCCCAGACCGAGCATGAAACGGGGCAGGAGCAGGCGCCATTCGCGCTTGATGCATTCGAAGCCGGCGAGCCTGAGCAACCCCTCGATATCCTCCGAGGAGAGCCAGTTCTGCGGCTCCTGGGGCATCTTGCCGCCGAATCGCTCGGCCAGACGAAGCAGCGGGTTCCAGACCTGTGAGTAGTAGGAGACAATCAGGCGTGTCTCCGGACCCACCAGCGGCCGAAGGGTCGTGAGCAAGGTCTCCACGTCGTCGAGCGAACCTACCGTGTCGGCTAAAATCACCGCGTCGAACGGGCCCTTGATTGCGGCCAGGACCGAGGGGTCTTCGATGTCGCCGACATGTAACTCGAACTCGGGATTAGCCTCGCGGGCGACCTCGATCATGGCGTCGCTGAAATCGATGCCCACGCCGCGGGAGGGAGAAAGTTCGGCGAGCAGTCGCCCGGTGCCGCAACCCAAATCGAGAACGCGTGACCCCGGCGGCACGAGGAAGCGCATATAGCCCCAGTCCCGCTCGTGATAATAGGCGTTCTTCGCGATCCAGCCGGCGCGCCCGGGCGCGAGCCGGTTGGCAAGATCGCGGATTCGCGTTTTGCGCGGAGACAAACCGTTGCTGGTCGGGCCCGTCATGGTCTGGATGCTGCTCTGGGCGGCGGGGCTGGCCCGGTGCGCCGGCGCAGGCCGATCAGCCAGACGGCGCCGCCCGGCAAGGCGACCACGATCAGCGCGAGGCCGAAGATCACCGAGACGGCAAAGGCGTCGGCGGCGGCAACACCCACAAAACCCAGCGCCGTGACCATAGCGCCCTCGCGCACGCCCCAGCCGGCTACCGAGATGGGCAGGGTTGCGACCAGCATCACCGGCGGCACGAGCACTACCATCTGTCCGAGCGAAACCTCGACACCGATACCCCGGGCGAGAACGAAGACAGTTAACGCTGAGAGCAGGTGAATCAAAAGCGACAGCCCGAGGGCCGAAAGACCGGTGCGCGCGTCGAGCAGCACCCGCCGGCAGGCCCGGGCGAACTCGTCGAGCGCGCCCGCCTGGCGTAGGCGCCGGGGCAGAAGGGGCAGGCGATCGAGCAGGAGAAGCAGGACGAGCACACCGATGCCCGCGCTCAGAACCGCGAGCACGCCGGCTCGCGCCGCCGGCGTGGCGACGAGGTTGAACAACGCCGGCAGCGACGCTGCGACGATCAGGAACAATCCCGCGAGCCCCGCGAGCCGGTCGATCAGCACGCTGCGGAACGCCCCCGCCATGCCGTCAGCCAGGTGACGGACGAACCAGATGCGAACCGCATCGCCACCGATGCTGGAGACCAAGGCCTGGTTGAAAAACAGCCCGACGAACAAGAAGCGAAGAGCGGCTCCGAAGTCGAGCGGGACGCCGACCCGCTGCGAAACGATCCGCCAGCGCAAGCTTGCCAAGACCGATTGGACAAGAAGGATCGCCAGGCTCGCGGCGATGGCGCCCGGTGCGAGCTGGGTCAACCGCTCGGCGACGACGCCAATCTCGATACGCTCTACGAGCAGCCAGATCAGGCCGGCGGAGACCGCCAGCTTGAGTGCGAAAAAGACGTAAGTCTTGAGCATGCGAAAGATTGTGCCGAACGTGTCAGAGACAGAGCGGGGCCGGGGATGAACGGCCTGAGTTTAGCGCGTCGATTCCGGCGCGGCCAGCCACAGGCGTGAGCCCGACGCCATCAGATGACGTAATCAGCGCGGGTGCGAACCCGGCCTGCCCCGAGCCGTTCGCGCCACCAGGCGACGGTCCGGGTCAGGCCCTCTTCCAGGGAGATCCGGGCCGCCCAGCCGGTAGCGTCGGCGAAGCGGCGGGCATCGGCCAACAAAGCGCACACTTCGGAATTGGCCGGGCGCAACCGGGCGGTTTCCTGTTCGACGGGCTTGTTGCTACCGGTCATCGCGAACAGGGCTTCGATCATCTCGCCGATGGTCACGGCAGTACCGGTGCCCGCGTTGTAGGGGGCGCCGAACTCGAGCCCGTCCACGCTGCCGGCGAGGCGGAACGCTTCAACACTGTCCGCGACGTAGGTGAAGTCGCGGCGCGGCGACAGGTCGCCCAGCCGGATCGTCTCACAGGACGGGTCGAGCAATTGGCGGACGGCGCTGGCGATGACCGCACGCTCACTCTGGCGCGGGCCGTAGGTGTTGAAGGGTCGTAGCGTAACAACGGGCAAGTCGAACGAGCGGGCGAACGCCTCGGCCATCATGTCTGCGCCGATTTTACTCGCCGAGTAGGGCGACTGGCCCTGCAGGGGATGGTTCTCATCGATCGGTTCGACCTGCGCCGTGCCGTAAACTTCGCTGGTTGAAGTTTGCACGATCCGTGAAACACCGGCGGCGCGTGCCGCCTCGAGCAGGGTGAGCGTGCCGGTGACGTTGACGTCGACGTAGGATTGCGGGGCATCGTAGGAGTGGGGAATGGCGATCAGTGCGGCGAGGTGGAAGACGATGTCCTGACCGGCGACGAGGCGGGTCACGAACCCGGCGTCGCGCACGTCGCCCCGCACGCAGGCGATGTTGGCGCGCAGATCGGGATCGATATCGTCGAGCCAGCCGTAATGATCGTGGGCGTTGTACAGCGCCAGTGCGGTCACCTGCGCCTCTTCCGCCGCCAGGGCCTCGGCCAGGTGCGAGCCGATGAACCCGTCCGCACCCGTAACCAGAACGCGCCGCCCCCGATAATCTGTCATCCCGTCGCTCCCGTCGTCTTCGCGTCGCCGGCCCGGCGGGCTCTGCGACCAGAGAATAGCATAGCCGGGCGTGCGATGGCGCCGCGACGGCGGTACAAAACGGCGTATCTTCCGGCAAGAGTGTCTTTCGCGCTATGATCCGCGCCGACCTTTCGGGGAAGAGACGATCGCGGCAGGGGGCGTGGGGCCTCGAGCATCGATCAGACGAGGGAGCGGGCCCGATGCGCGCAAGCCTGAAACACGAAGTGCGAACGACATGACGACGCCATCGCCCGGCACCTACATGGTGACCGGCGGCGCCGGGTTCATTGGCTCGGCGCTGGTCCGCCAGCTGATTGCCGAGACCGACGCCCGAGTGGTCGTGCTCGACAAGCTAACCTACGCCGGCAACCTCGATTCGCTGGAGTCCGTTGCAGACAATCCCCGCTATCACTTCGAAAAGGGCGATATCTGCGATGCGCGCGTGGTGCGCGACCTGTTTGCCCGGACCAAGCCCGACATCGTTTTCATCTTGCGGCGGAAACCCATGTCGACCGCTCAATCGACACCCCGGCAGTGTTCATGGAGACCAATATCGAAGGCACCTATGTGATGCTCGAGGCGGCGCTCGACTATTGGCGGGCGCGAGCCCAACGGGAAGTGCCGTTTTGTTTCCATCATGTCTCGACCGACGAAGTCTACGGCTCGCTCGACGCCGAGGGTCTGTTCGACGAGGAATCGCCCTATCGGCCAAACTCGCCCTACAACGCGAGCAAGGCCGCATCCGACCATCTGGTTCGTGCCTGGCACAAGACCTACGGCCTGCCCGCGGTCACGACCCACTCATCGAACAATTATGGGCCCTACCAGTATCCCGAAAAACTCGTTCCTCTGATGATTCTCAACGCGCTCGACGGCGCGCCGTTGCCGATCTACGGCACCGGCAAGAACGTGCGCGACTGGCTCTTCGTCGACGACCACTGCCGGGCGATGCGGCTCGTCGCGGAGCAGGGCACGGTCGGGCGCGTCTACCCGATCGGTGCGGGCGAGGAAAAGACGAACCTCGAGGTGGTCGAGGCGATCTGCATGCTGCTTGATCGGACCCACCCACGTGACGATGGGCGGTCCTATGGGGAGCAAATCACCTTCGTCGAAGACCGGCCGGGGCATGACTGGCGGTACGCCGTCGATTCCGGCACCATCCGCCGCGAACTTGACTGGGCGCCGCGGGAAAGCTTTGAGAGCGGCTTGGCGGCGACGGTGCAGTGGTATCTCGAAAGCGGCGATTGGTGTAAGGCGGTTCAGCGCAAGGGCGGCTATCAAGGCGAACGCCTCGGCCGACGGGTCGCGGATCCGGTCGTAGCCGCGCAATCATGAAAGGCATCATCCTGGCCGGAGGCGAAAGCACCCGGCTCTACCCTTCGACGCTCTGCATGAGCAAGCAGCTACTGCCAGTCTACGACAAGCCGATGATCTATTACCCACTCTGCACCCTGATGCAGGCGGGCATTACCCAAGTGCTGCTGATCGCCCGGCCTGAGGAACGCAGTCATTTCCAGACTCTGCTGGGCGACGGCTCGCAATGGGGTCTGGCCATCGAGTATGGCGAACAGATCACGCCGAGCGGGATTGCCGAGGCGCTGCTGATCGGTGAATCCTTCATTGCCGGCGAACCGGTGGCGCTGGTGCTTGGCGACAACATCTTTCACGGGCCCGGGTTTCCCGATCTTCTGGCACACGCCGCGTCGCTCGAACGCGGTGCGGCGCTGTTCGGCTATCCGGTCGACCACCCCGACCAGTTCGGCGTGGTCGAAGTCGACGGGAAGGGCAACGCGGTCAGCCTGGAGGAGAAACCGACGCGCCCGCGCTCGTCCTATGCGGTGCCCGGGTCGTATTTCTACGACGGCCGAGTGGTCGAAATCGCTCGCGGGCAGCAACCCTCGGCACGGGGCGAACTTGAGATCACCGACGTCAACCGGGTCTATCTGGACGCGGGGGAGCTGCAGGTCGAGCTGATTGGCCCCGAGGTCACCTGGTTTGACGCGGGCACGGCGGATGCGTTGCTGGCCGCGTCGAACTACGTGGCGGACGTCGAGCGTTGCGAGGGCGGTCTCGTCGCCTGCCCGGAGGAAATCGCCTGGCGCCGCGGACTGATCAAGCGCACCCAGTTCGCCCGCATGGCCAAGACCCAGAAAAACTCCGACTACGGTCGCTATCTCGCACGCTTGCTCGACTAATCCCGATCATGACGGCGCGCGCGTGCGGCGCTAGGATGGCGCATAACGGAGTTGCCGCGGGGGGCGCATGAAGCAGTGGTACGTCGTCCATACCCTGGCCCAGGGAGAATCCCGGGCGCTGTTAAACCTCGAACGCCAGGGCTTCGAGGCGTGGTTGCCCTTGGTGCGACGCCAGCGGCGTCATGCCCGCCGTATAGACACCGTGTTGCGCCCGCTCTTCCCGCGCTATTTGTTTGTTCGTGTTGACCTTGAGGCGGAGCCGTGGCGGCCGATCCTCTCGACCTTCGGGGTCAGTCACGTCATCGGCGGCGACGAGGGCCCGAGCCCGGTGCCCGACACGGTGGTCGACGCGTTGGCGGCGCGGGCGGGTCCCGACGGTCATTTCGAGCTCGGCGTGGAGAATTTCCGCTCGGGCGACAAGGTGCGCATCCTTGAAGGCCCGCTCGCCGAACTTGAAGGTATCTTCCAGGCGGCGAGCGACGCCGATCGGGTCATGATCCTGTTGCGGCTGATGGGGCGCGAGGTGCGCGTCACGGTTCCGGGCAGCGACATCGAGGCGGTCTGACGTATGGCGGAAATGACAAGTAATTCGCCGCCGCCGCCCATTGGCTGGCCGCAGCTCAAACAACTCATCCTCGAGCTTCGAAACGCTAATGAAGCGGGCCAGCCGCTGACGGTTCTCTGGGAATCCTTTGTCTCGGCGGCGCGCGCCTCTGAGGTCCGGCCTCCCGCACATCTCGGGCTTATCCTTGCCGTCCTGCGCGAGGTGCAACAGGGTCGACAACGCGACGAGATTGTCATTCTCGATCATGGATGCGGTGGCGGGCTGACCCTTCTTTACTTGTTCGCTATCGGTTTTCGCGGCATCTATGGCGTCGATCCCAATTCCCCCTGTGAAGACTGGAACCGATTGCTCGCCGCCGAATGTGGCATCGTCGAGCCGCGCTTTTGGCGCTATGACGGTCTGACCGTGCCGCTCGACAACGACAGTGTCGATGTGATCTTCAGCCAACAGGTTCTTGAGCATGTGCAACCACAGTTGTTGAAGCCATATTACGGTGAGGAAGCACGCGTCCTTAAACCAAGAGGTCTCGCATATCACCAGGTGCCTCATCGTCTCGTGCCTTACGATTCCCACTCTCGCACCTGGTTGATTCACTATCTGCCGCGTCTTCTCCGTCGTCCGTTTTACCGTCTCTCAGGTAATGATCCCCGCTACATCGAGTCAATTCTCTGGTTGCGTTGGCCCTGGTGTCACCGCAAGGAGATTACGCTCGCTATCGGCAATTGCGAGGATCGAACAGTTGAACGCTTGGTGGGCGTCACCAATCTTGATGACTACGAAAAAGAGAACCGTGGATTGCGGCGATTCATCGGTATGCTCGTGCGCCTGCCGCTGCTGGGACGGATGGCCGGCTGGTTGCTACGCAACTTCGTGATGCTCGACACGGTATCGGTCAAATCCGCCAGCACACCCTAATTGCCGGCGAGGAACGCCTTGAAGCGCCGGGCGACCTCGAGCGGCGCGACGGTGGGGCGGCCCAACCGGCTCATCGAACCCGGCGCGATGCGTAAATGGATGAAATGGGGGCCGGGCGAGGCGAGCGCGGAGCGCAGCGCGGCGTCGAGCCCGTCCAGCGAATCGGCCCGCCAGGCACTCGGGTAATTGGCCGCACGGGCGAGGCTGGCGAAATCGACCGTGGCCGAGACTGTCCGCTGGCCGCCAGTCGAATCGTGGACCCCGTTGTCGAGCAACAGATGGATCAGGTTGGCGGGCCGCTGCGCGCCGATGGTGGCGAGGGTGCCCAGCTTCATCAGCACCGCTCCATCACCGTCAAGCACCACGACCGGGCGCTCGATGTTGAGCGCGACCCCCAGCGCGCAGCCCGAGGCCCCGCCCATGGAGCCGACCTGGTAGAGATGTTGCGCCCGGTCGGCGAGGGTGAAAAGCTCGCGCCCGGTCTTGCCGGTGGTGGCGACGATCGCGGCGCTGTCCGGTACGGCGGCCAGCACCCGCTCAAGCGCCTCGGCGCGGCGCGGCGGCGCGCCGTGCGCGCAGCGATCCTCGATCTCGCCTTCGAGAGCGTCGCCGGGTGCGGGCTCGTCGAGCCCGTCGTCGCGCACCGCGCCCTTCTCCATGAGAAAGGCGTAGGGCAATCCGCTCCGGTCCATCTCGGCCTCGGCCTGCTCGATTGCCTCGGCAACCTCGTTCGCCGCTCCGGGAAATCGCCAGTAAGGGATGCGCATGAGGGCAAGCAGATCGGGGGAAATCTCGCCCATCAGTTCGTGTTGCGGCTCGTCGGCGAGGCCCGGCTGGCCGCGCCAGGTCACGATCAGCAGCGTCGGGATGCGAAACGGATAGTTCAACGAGGTCAGAGGGTTGACCGTGTTGCCGAGCCCGGAGTTCTGGCACATCACCACGGTCTTGCGCCCGGCAAGCCAGGCGCCGGCGGCGATGGCGACGGCCTCGCCCTCGCTGGCGGCGCCGACATAGTCGAGCCGGGGATTGGAAATTACGCGGTTGATGATGGGGGTGAGAAATGAGCAGGGTACGCCGGTATAGAAATCGAACCCGCGCTCACGCGCGGGTTCGAGAAACTCGTCGGCGGCAATCACAGTTGATTCCGCGCGTTGGCCAGATCGAACAGGTCATCGATGTCGAGCCAGTGGCCCGCGATGTACATCACCCGAACAGATACACCCCGTGCGATCAGACGACCGAACAGCTCGGGCAGGCCGGCCGTTCGGACCGTACCATCAGCATCCATGGTCTCGATTTCCTGGGCAACCTGCTTCGCGCCCGCGTCGGTCAGCTTGACGAGGCCGATCCACTCGCCGTCGGCCGAGGCCGGAGCGACGGCTGGACCCATCGCCGTGGCACGCACCACATCGTCGTCGAGATAACGCCCGGTGAAGGGCCGCGAGCAACTAACCAGGTCGAGGGCGGTGTCGGTTCCTGTCAACTCGCGCTCACGCCAGTTGGCATCGACCACTACGATGATGTCGTCGGCGAAATCCAGCAGATCGTCGAGGACATAGTTGCGGAACAGGATATCGCCATAGCTGACGAAGCAGGGCCCCGTGAGGCGGTCTGCGGCGCAGGCGAGCGAGGCGACCTCGCCGGTTTCCTCGAAGGCATCGTTGTCGACGGTTTTGATCGAGGCGAAATCGATCTTTTCCTTCTTATAGCCGCGCACCACCGTGACGTCGGCGATGCCCGACTGGCCAAAGGTGTCGACCAGATGGTTGAGCAGGGGTTTGCCGCGGATATCGACCATGCATTTGGGCTGCTCTTCGGTGAGCGAGCCGAGCGCCGCGCCGCGCGAGGCGGCGAGCAGGATAGCGCGCTGCGACTGACGATTGGGCGCGAGATAGTGGCGTTCCGCCTCGGCCAGTTCCTGGTTGCCGGCGAGCTGGAAGACATCCTTGACGCTGGCGATGCGGCCTTCCACGCCGGTCAGGTTTTGCTCCTCGAAAATCCGCCGGCTCGCCTCGCGCATGGCCGCGATCGAGGCGCGCAAATTGTGGTTGGCCCAGATCACCATCGCGATCCCGGCATCCTCGAAGACGGACGTGGGGGTGCGGTAATACATGGTGGGTACGATGACCACCGGGCAGCGGTGCTCCCATTGCGCCATGAAGGCCAGCACCTCGTTCGCCGTGGGATGCTTGGAATGGACGAGCACGCCGTCGGCCCCGGCCTCGTGATAGGCCGCGGCCCGGTCGAGTGCCTCGTTCACGTCCCAGCCCGAGACCAACGTCTCGGTGCGCGCAATCAGGCAGAAGTCCGGGTCGGTCTGGCTGTCCTTGCCGGCCTTGATCTTGCCGCAGAACTCGTCGACGTCGGCCAGGGGCTGACCTTCGCCGATGAAGGAATTGGTCTTGGGAAAGAGTTTGTCCTCGATGGCGACGCCCGCAATTCGGCGCTGGCAAAGCTTGCGCACCAGGCGGCGGACGTTATTGAAGTTGCCGTAGCCCGTATCGCCGTCGACCAGGATCGGGATGGTCGTGGCGTCGGACATGAACTCGAGGACCTCGAGGACCTGGGTCCAGGACGCCTCGTTGCTGTCGCGCACGCCAAGCGCCGCGGAGATCGACAGGCCCGACGCCCAGACCCCGGCAAAGCCCGCTTCCTCGACGATCTTCGCCGAGAGGCCGTTGTGAGCCTCCATGAGAAAGCCCAGCTCAGGCGCCGTCAGAAGCGCATGCAGGCGGCTCGCCTTCGACGTGTCGTCGTTGAGCGAAACCTGCTTGTTACCAGAGGAGATTGGCGCAACCGTCATAATGCGACGCGGGTTCCTTCTCTCATTTTCTCAGCGTTGGACCATAATTCATTGTTGCGATTGACGCGAGGCAAAGTAATAGAACCCGATGGGCGGGAATTTCAAATGGCACCCGGGAACGCCCATGGCCTGGGAAATGAGCTGTTAGGCGCCTCGGTCAGGCAGTGTTCAAAAAATGAACAAAACCGTTGACGGGTAGTGTCCTAATTTGACGAATTCCCCTATTGACGCGCCGACCCTCTTGCGCCAACCCCCATCAGTGAGTCGTTATCGATAACAGTTGTTGTCAGAATATTGTTGACAACGAAGTCTGGAGTCCCTATATTGGACTCATGGTAGATTTTCTGAAACAACTCCGCGAACGAAAGCTCCAGTTGAAGCGGGAACTGGCCGACATTGAGATAGCCGAGCGTTTGTTTCGCCAGCTTTCCGATGGGGAAAAGAGCGAACAGACTTATCTGCCGCTTATCATGCCGTCAGTCACGGAAACTCAACCCAAGACCATCAAGAAAATGGTCGTCAAGCTGCTCCAAGAGACTTGGCCGCAGGGCTATACGGCGCGCGAACTCTTAGAAAACATCCGGGTCCGCTGGAACGCTGGCCTAGAACGCACGAGCCTTTCGCCGCAGCTCACGCGCCTGAAGAATGACGGCGAGATTATCAATGAGCACAACGTTTGGAAGCTCAATCGAGACGGCCAGGGAGATAACGAGCCGTCAAACGAAACCGAGCCGCCTGTTGGTACAAGCGGCTCGGAAACTAGTGGACCCGGGTTCGTCTAGTGGTAGGACACCCTCCTTACACGTGCGGAGACCTACGTTCGAATCGTAGACCCGGGACCATCTTTAAATCGGGGCTGATGACTGCGCTAACAGCCACCAAGCCCTTGGATCAACACTCAGGGATTGAGCCCCTAAGCTATGACCAGCACATCTAATATAGCGATTCTGGGGCGATTCGTCCAGTCCTTACAGATATCTGCAAGGCACCCGATCCCTGATTTTCTCAAGGGACCAGACAATGAATCGCCTACCTCGCGAAAAGCAAATTCAAGTCATCAACGCGCTTGTCGAAGGCTGCTCAATCCGCAGCTGCGAGCGCATGTTTGATGTCCACCGCGACACCGTCACGAGATTGATGGTCCGTACTGGCGAGCATTGCATGTCCATCATGGACGACGTAATGCGCGATATTCCCGCCGGGACAATCCAGTGCGATGAGATTTGGTGTTACGTCGGTAAGAAAGACAAGCAGCTAAAGGATCGCGAGCGCCACAACCCCGAACTTGGATCTCAATTCATTTTCATCGCAATGGATGCCGACACGAAACTCGTTCCGTCCTTTCGCATTGGAAAGCGCGAGGGGCCGGTCGCTTATGGCTTTATGGCCGACCTGCGCGAACGTTTGGTTGGTTGCCCCCAAATCAGCACAGACGGTTTCGGTGAATATCTCAATGCGGTCGCAACCGCGTTCGATGCAACACCCTACAATCGCAATGTCGATTTCGCCCAACTCGTCAAAAAGATACACGCAAGGCCCCGCCCGGTGCGTGAAGGCTACTCACCGGGCGGGGTAGTAAGTTGCCGCAAATATCCGATCTTCGGCGAGCCTGACCACAACAAGATTTCAACCAGTCTCATTGAACGGCAAAATCTGACCGTGCGTATGAGCATGAGAAGGCTTACGAGACTAACGAATGGGTTCAGTAAAAAATTAGATAATTTGAAAGCCGCCACGTCTTTGCATTTTGCTAATTACAACTTTTGCAGAATACATGCCACGCTTCGAGTTACTCCAGCTATGGCAGCCGGAGTTGCGGATACAATTTGGGATTTAGAGCGCTTGATCCCCCACGAGGCCGTAATGAAATATCGCGATGTCTTAGAAATCCTACACAAACATGGATTTAAGTTCGACCGACAGAAGGGCAGCCACAAGACCTACAAGGGGATGGTCGGAGGCAAGGTCCAGATTGTGCAGCTCGCGTTCTCACAAGGTAGCGAGGACGTGAATCCAGACACGCTTAGTTCAATTAAGCGTCAGTCCGGCTTGCCGAAAAAACTATTTAGGAGCTAGTGGCGTGTACCGACTGGTCAATAACGAAATTGGCGCGTTCTGTTGGCCCGTCGTCTCCGCGAGAATCATGGAACAGCGAAACCATAACCGCCCACAGATATTTTAAGCGTACGCTTAATGGCGCGTGACGATGAAGCAGACGCACCTGATCCTTTTCGGGCAGATCGGCTACCGTATCTAGGTAAAGCTCGATTGATGTGTCCAGGGATTCATAAACATCCCTGAATGAAGTCCCCTGAACCGCAACATCAAAATCCAGACAGATTGCTTGCCACTGGCCGTCTCGGCCTTCGGCTAGACAACGAACTGTTATTGTGCGCACGCGACAACTCCCGTCGGACATTCTCCAACGCAGCTACGTGCCGCTAGGGCGAATCGCCTGTGGCGCAAGCGTAAATTCACCCAAACATATAATACCAACATTAGCATTCTCTTAGCAACATACTTCAGTTGTGTGTGGACCCAATTCAAGTCCAAACCTCTTAACAAACCCCCCTACCTTACTAAGCCTCAAAAAAATATTTTCCCGCTAAATTACTGGTTATGTTCAAGTTTTGAACACTCTTGTGAATTCAAACCCTCAAATTAGGACACTACCGCTTGACCATATGTTCATGCTGTGAACAGATAGCCAAGAATCCTTGATTCGTCCTTTGAATCCCGGATCATAGCCGCATTTCCGGAGAGCGAGACTCACCCGGAGTGCGGTAGCGTGGAACAGTTGCAGTGCCGCTGCCACGCGTGAATGCCTCGACAGCTCCCATGTATCGCATCAAAGACATCGACCTATTACTGTGCGGGCCCGGCCTGTCGATTCGCGACGTTCTTGCGCGGATCAACGATTCGCCCGTACACCTGTTTCAGCTCGTCGTCGATGAAGAGCGCCGGTTGCTCGGTACGGTCACCGACGGTGACGTGCGCCGCGCCATCCTGCGCGGGGTGACGCTTGAAGACCCGGTCAGCGAGTGCATGCACCGAACGCCCAAGACCGGCCGGCCCGGTGACGATGCGCTCAACTGCTCTTTGCTTCGTGAGACCCGGTTTCTGCCGATGCTCGGCGACGCTGGACGATTGGTCGACATCCTGGCAACCGAGGTGCCCCATGGCGCGATCGGAAACGCGCTGGTCATGGCGGGAGGCTACGGCCGTCGCCTGGGTTCGCGAACCGAAGACCTTCCCAAGCCGTTACTCAACGTCGGCGGGCGGGCGATCCTCGACCGGGTTCTCGAACAGCTCGAAGATGTCGGGGTGGAAGATATCCACATCGCCGTGCATTTTCTCGGCGAAAAAATCGAGCGCTTCATCGGCGAGCGAACGAACCGGGCGCGGATGCACTTCATCCGCGAGAGCGAGCCGCGGGGTACAGCGGGAGCGTTGGCGCTGCTGCCTCCGTCGGTTCAGGACGACATCCTGCTCGTGAACGGCGACGTCGTGACCCGGGTCGACTATCGGGCCTTGCGCGACTTTCACGCGGCGAGCGATCTCGACGCGACCATCGGCGTCTCGCGTTACGACATGCACATTCCCTACGGCGTCGTGCGCCATGACGAGAAGGGGTTGTTCGAAAGCATCGTTGAAAAGCCCACCTTCAGTCAGTTTATCGCCGCGGGAATGTACTATCTCAGTGCCCCGTTTCGCGCTCAGGTCCCGCAAGGCCGCGCCATCGACATGCCGGAACTGCTCGACCTCGCGCACCGGGCGGGTTTGAGGGTCGGTGTGTTTCCGGTACACGAATACTGGATCGACGTCGGCCAGCCAGACGATCTGGAGCTTGCCGAGTCGGACCATGCCGAGCCCGGCGCCGGCCCGGGGAATGAAGCGCCTCTCACCATAGCCTTCCCCGCCCGAAAGGATCGCTGAGGCATGGTCAAGCCCGAGATCCCAATCCAGGTCGATCCCGCAACCGGCGTCTGGTCGACCGACGGCCTGCCCATGATCTACATGCCCAGGCACTTCTTCGTGAACAATCACCTTGCAGTGGAAGCGGCGCTCGGCGAGGCGGTTTATGCCCGCCAGCTTTACGATGCGGGCCACAAATCGGCCTGGGTATGGTGCGAAACGGAGGCCGCAACCCACAATCTCGAGGGCCTCGAGGTGTTTCATCATTATATGCGGCGGATTTCCCAGCGCGGCTGGGGGCAATTCACCGTGGTTTCCGTGGACGGGGAAAGCGGGGCCGCGGATGTCCTTCTCGACCATTCGGTGTTTGTCGAACATTGCGGCACCGATACCGGGCGCAAGCTTTGCTACATGTATGCCGGCTGGTTCGCCGGTTCGCTCGAATGGGCGGGCCAGGCGACGGGCCGGGGGTTCACGCTGACCTCGCGCGAAGCTCTGTGCCGGGCCAGCGGCGCCGAGCATTGCCTGTTTGAGGTTCGCCCGGCGTGACCGCTCGAGCGGCCTGATATCGTGGTAAATCGCAATTCCCGCGAAGACAGCATCGTGCTCGATCTGCTCGAACGGATCGACGATTCGGAGGCCGTCAGCCAGCGGCGCCTCGCCAACGATCTGGGCATCGCTCTCGGCCTGACCAATGCCTACATCAAGCGCTGTATCGGCAAGGGACTGATCAAGGTTTCCCAGGCCCCGGCGCGGCGCTACAAGTATTACCTCACGCCTCACGGCTTCGCCGAGAAAAGCCGGCTTACCGCCCAGTTTTTCAGCGACTCCTTTACGGCGTTCCGCCGCTGGCGGCAGAGCTACGACCGGCTGTTTGCCGAACTCGAAGCGCGGGGCGTCAAGACTGCCGGATTGTGCGGCCGGGGCGAACTCGTCGAGATCGCCGTGTTGTGCAGCCTGAATTCCTCGGTCGAGATCGTGGGCATCTGGAACCCCTCCGGCCGCCAGTCCTCGGTGCGGGGGATCCCCGTCATCGAGCTTGACGGCGCGGACGAACCGGATTGCTGGATCCTCGCCGAGAACGATTCCGCGCGGGCGGCCCACAAGTGGCTGCTCGACGCGGTCCCGGCAAAGCGCGTCGCGGTGCCTTACTCGCTCCGTCGCCAAATCGATGCCATTCCGGTGGAGGACGAGACGTGAGCGCTGAGCCGGGCATCCCGCTCTCGGTGCCGGATCTTCGGGGTAACGAAGCGGCCTATCTGGCCCGTTGTGTCGCGGACAACTGGGTGTCGTCCGCCGGTCCCTTCGTCGTCGAGATGGAAGCCCGGCTCGCCCGGCTGACCGGGCGGGCCCATGGCGTCGCCATGGTCAACGGCACGGCGGCGCTTCATCTGGCGCTCGTCGCGGCGGGCGTCGGTGCCGGCGACCGCGTGATCGTGCCCGACTGGACCTTCGGTGCGAGCGCCAACGCCGTGTTTCACGCCGCCGCGGAACCCTGCTTTGTCGACGTCACGACCGAGAGCTGGACCCTCGATGCGACCCTCGTGGCCAAGGCGCTCGCGGATCCCGGGGCTCGCATACGCGCCGTGATCGCCGTCCATGCGCTGGGCCATCCCGCCGACCTCGACCCGCTGCGTGAGCTGTGCGACGACGCTCGCATCCCTCTGATCGAGGACGCGGCCGGGGCGCTTGGCGCCCGCTACAAGGATCGATCTGCCGGCGGCATCGGCGACTTCGGAGTGTTCAGCTTCAACGGCAACAAGACGGTCACGGCCGGCGGCGGCGGCATGGTCGTGACCGACGACGGCGCCGCGGCCGATCGGCTGCACCACCTCTCGACCCAGGCGCGCGAGGCGCCAGCCTACCGCCACGACGCGGTGGCGTTCAACTATCGCATGACCAACCTCAACGCCGCGGTCGGCATGGCTCAACTCGAACGGCTGGACGAGATGCTGGCGGCGAAGCGAGAGATTGCCGCGGGATACGATGCGGCGATTGCGAAGCGCGGCGACCTGGC
Organism: Alphaproteobacteria bacterium; assembly: GCA_965249645.1. Classification (GTDB taxonomy): domain Bacteria; phylum Pseudomonadota; class Alphaproteobacteria; order UBA828; family JAPUJA01; genus CAVOEB01. Next base: position 91,114 of record CBDFML010000011.1, on the reverse strand, counting down.
CGCTATGCCCCGGTGTGACTGGGCGAACAGCAGTTGTTGGCTCTATGGCGTGTGTTGTGCGTCCGCCCAGGCCGCGCGCGGGCTGGTCGATCATCTGGCGGCACGCTCGATCCAGGCAAACGTCTTTTGGGAATCCTTGTCGGGGCAGGCCCCTTATGCGGGTTGCCCGGCGGAGCTTGCCGGCGTCTCGCAGGAAATTTCGGGCCGTGTGGTCGTGCTGCCGAGTTCGAGCAACCTCAGCCAGAACGATCAGGCGCGGGTCATCGAGGCGATCGACGGCTGGTGCGGGGATGCTCTGGGATGACCAGTACACCGGTTCTTCTGGTTGGCGCGGGCGGCCACGCCAAGGCGATCGTCGATACGTTGAACGCACAGGGGATCACCATCGACGCCTATGTCGATCCGCAACCGGCAAGCTGGCTTGCGGCCATGCAGCTTCCCGATGACGAGATCGCGCTGGCGGACACTGCGGTGCGGCCCATCGTGTTAGGGCTGGGCGGCGCCTCGCCCGATGCCCTGACCCGCCGCCTCGCCCTGTTCGAGCGCTACCGGACGGCTGGCTGTCCGGCGCCGGCGGTCGTTCACCCCGGTGCACAGGTCTGCCCGTCGGCGCAGATCGGCGACGGCGTAATCGTGCTGGCCGGCGCCGTGGTGCAACCCGACGCGGTGGTCGAGAGCGGCGCGATCGTCAATACCGGCGCGATCGTTGAGCATGATTCACGGCTTGGTGCAGGCAGCCATTTGGCGCCGGGCGCGATCCTGCTGGGCGCAGTGAGCGTGGGCCGATGCGCCATGGTTGGGGCGGGTGCGGTGGTCTTACCTGACAGCCGGGTACCCGACAGCACACTGGTTGCTGCCGCGACACGGTTTCCTGCCGCGGCCGAGTCCGTAAAATGACAGCCCCGGAGAGCCTGACCGTTATCGCCGAAGCTGGGGTCAATCACGACGGCGATTTGGCGCGCGCGCGCGAGCTGGTCCATGCTGCCGCGGACGCAGGGGCGGATATGGTCAAGTTCCAGGCCTTTCGAGCCGAGGAAATCGCCAACCGTGCGGCCGGGCCGGCGCACTATCAGCGTGCGCGCGCCGGCGCAGCGTCGCAGCGGGATTTGCTCGAAACCCTGGCGCTCGATCTCGACGATTTTGCGGCGCTGGCCGAGCTTTGCAAGGCGCTGAAGATAGGGTTTCTCTGCACCGCGTTCGACGTGACCATGCTCGACGATCTCGTCGTCATGGGCATGCCCTGCATCAAAATCGCGTCCGGCGAGTTGACCAACAGGCCGGCATTGGAACACGCGGCGGTGCTGGATCGCCCGATCCTGCTGTCGACAGGAATGGCGACGTTGGCGGAGGTGCGCGCCGCGCTCGACGTGCTGCGCCGCGCGGGCGGGCACGACATAACCCTTCTCCATTGCACCTCGCTCTATCCGGCCCCCATGGACGCGATCAACCTGCGCGCCATGGTCACTCTGCGCGAGGCCTTCGACCGGCCGGTCGGATATTCCGATCACAGCCTGGGCGATCACGTTGCCATCGCTGCCGTCGCACTCGGCGCCCGTGTCGTCGAAAAGCATCTGACCCTGGATGCCAACGCGCCCGGTCCCGACCACGCTGCGTCGCTTGAGCCGAATGCGTTTGCCACCATGGTTCGTCGTCTGCACGAAACGGCTGGCGCGCTCGGCGACGGCGTCAAGGCGCCGACCCCGGACGAGGTTACGATGGCGGCGCTGGTTCGACGAAGCTGGCACGCGGCGCACAACATCGAGGCCGGTCACCGGCTAACCGAGGAGGATGTTTGCCTCAAGCGGCCGGCAACCGGGCTGGCGCCGGACGAGTCGCCTGTCGGGCGCCAAATGGCCGTCGCCTGTCCGGCCGACGCCCCGATCCGGAAAGCCGATCTGGTGGCGGGGCACACGTCGTGACTCGGGTTCTCAGCCTCTCCAGCAGCCGGGCGGACGCGGGAATTCTCGCGCCGGTCTGGGCCGCGCTCGATGCCGTCGACGAGGTCGAGCTTCATATCCTTCTGACCGGGATGCACCGACTCGAGGACGCGCCCGAGCCCGCGCTTCCGCGTGCGGCATCTGTGCATCGGGGCGGCCTCGATCTGGCCGGCGCCGGCGCGCCGGACGCAGCCCACGCCATGGCGGCTATCGCATCGGCTAGCGCGGACGTGATGGCGGCGATGGAGCCCGATCTCGTCATGGCCATCGGCGACCGGCTCGACATGATTCCCGGCGTCGTGGCGAGCCTGCCGTTCAACCTTCCGGTCCTGCATATCCACGGCGGCGAGTTAAGCTACGGGGCGGTCGACGAACGGGCGCGCCACGCGATGTCGAAAATGGCACATCTGCACTGCGTTGCGTTGGCCGATGCGGCGGAGCGGCTCGCGCGCATGGGGGAAGAGCCGTGGCGGATTCATGTGACCGGCGCGCCGGGGCTAGACGCGCTTATGGCGGCGCCCGCGATGGGGCCCGAACAATTCGCCCGCGAGGTCGGGCTGGCGGAGGTTGCCGGGTTGCGGCTCGTGACCGTGCATCCCGAAACCAATGCCGCCGACCCGCTGGCGCCGCTCGACGCGTCTCTCGCCGCGCTCGATGCGTCACCGGCGCCGACCCTGATTACGGCACCCAACTCGGACCCGGGGGGTGCGGAGTGCCGGCGGCGAATTATTGCCTTCGTAAAAGCGCGGCCGTGGGCGGTGTTTCACGACACCCTGGGGACGCCTCTCTATGCGAACGCCATGCGTCACGCGGCCGTCATGCTTGGCAATTCGTCGAGCGGGATCATCGAGGCGGGCCTGTTCGGGCTGTTGGTGATCAATGTAGGTGGGCGCCAAGAAGGGCGCGTGCGGGGCCGCAACCTGCACGATCTCCCTGCCGAGCCCGAAGCGATCGGGGCGGCGATCGCGCAACTGGCGAGTGCCGACGCGCGCTGCATCGACACACCGTACGGCGACGGCCGCGCGAGCGAGCGAATTGCCGCGCTGGTGGAGCACTTGCCCGGGCGCGCAGCACTGCTGCACAAACGGTTTTTCGATGCGCCCGTACACTTCACCGCTCCGTGGCACGAGCCTGCGTCCGCGCGCGCGGCGCGGTCATGACCGGGGCCGATGATACGATGACCGATTGCTTTTCCCGTATCGCGATTCAGCCGGCCTCGGCATTTCGCTATATTTATCTCGCCTTGCTCGAAACCATCCGGGCGCGTCACGACTGTGTGATACATCTTTATTGCAACACCGAACAGGATGCGAAGTTCTACGCGCTGTACCTGAATTCGGGCCTGGTCGATTCGATCACCCGGACGGCCGTTCTCTACCAGGCGATCGTCCGGCGCGATCTCGACGAGGAGACCGTACTCTCCCGCGCGCTCGCGCTCGAAGCGCAACTTGGCACCACCATCAACCGGCTTGCCGTCACCGATCGGCATCTCGGGCGGGGCTATGCTCTGGGCGGATTTCACCATCCCCGATCGCGCTACTCCGAGCAGACGAACTATCTCCAGATGGTTCACGGCTATAACGAGCTGGTCGATTTCTGGGCGCGCGAGATCGAGGAAAAACGCCCCACTCTCATGGTCAACTGCGGACTCGTTGCCGAGCTGCTCGCCAAGGCGGACGGGATTCCCGTGCGCGGCATGATCGGCTCGCGCTACGAGAATTATTACTATTGGGGCCGTAACGAATTCTACGAGACGCCCGAAGTCGAAGCGGCCTATCACGCGCTCGAGGACGCACCCGAGAGCGGCGATGTCGACCCATATCTGTCACATATGTCGTTACGCAAGAAGTTCCTTCGCGACACGACCCTGTGGGGTCTCGCGCGTCGCATGGGCCACTTGACGGCGCGCAAAGCCTATTGGCGCCTGCGGCGCTATGAGAAGGCGAAAGCTTATTTTCTGAAGGACGAATTGGCGTTCTGCTGGCGTGAGTGGCGGGACACTCGCAAACTCGACGGAGCTTCGGCGCTGAGCGTGGCGGATCTGGGTTGGGGACAAATTGTCTATTACCCGCTGCACACCGAGCCGGAAACCGCGCTTCAGGCGTTTTCGCCGGAATATTTTTACCAGCTCTCCTGCATCGCCGCGCTGTCACGCGATCTGCCGGCAGGCGTACGGCTCGCGGTGAAGGAAACCTATGCCGGCGTCGGACGCCGACCGACGGATTTTTACGCGCAGATCCGGGAATTCAAGAATGTCGTCATGATCAAGATGATGGAGCTGGGTCCGGAGGTTATCCGGCGCGCCGACGCGGTCGCGACGATTACGGGGACCGGCGGCTTCGAGGCGGCCGTAATGGGCAAGCCCGTAATCAGTTTTGGCCGTCACAACATCTATAACTTCCTGGCGCATGTGCTGTGCGTGACCGACGAAACCGAACTCAAGAGCCATCTCGCAGCGGCCCTGGGCAGGCAAATCGATCCCGCACGCGCGGTGCGCGACGGCGCACGTTTCCTCACCGCGGTGCAGGCGACCTCTTTCGACCTAGGTGAATTCGACCTCGTCGATTTGGATCGTTTCGATCCCGCCACGATCGAGACGGCCTATGGCTCTCTGCTCGAGAGCCTGTCGCCTCGCGAAGACGTAGCCGCGGCAGAGTAATGCGAATGAGCGACTCCAAATTCGAGGCCGCGACGCCATGATCCAGCTGGGTATCGCGGAAAGCCATTGCTCGTCGGCCTGTCTGATGGTGGATGGCCGGATCGTTGGCATGATCCAGGAGGAGCGACTGACCAAGAGAAAAAATCAGGTCGCCTGTCCGAAGCGCGCAATCGACGCGTTGATCGACGGGCATCTGGACGGCGATCCGACCCGCCTCGACGGTATCGTGCTAGCCGATCGGACGATCAACCCTTACGCGATGGCGCTCGACCGGTTCTGCGAATTTTCCGTTGCCGATCATGTGGCTGAGCAACATGCTTATTGGCATCCGCATTTTTATGACGAGGTGGCGACCGACCGCAGCTATTGGCAGGATGAGTTTGTTGCCGGGCGCTTTCTCAACCGGGATCATAACCACGATCTCGACTTTATCCGCACGATGGCCTGGGACGACGCGGTCGAGCATTTCAACCGGGTCGAACGCGCGGCGGCCCTGACCCGTCATCTCGGCTGGAGCGGGCCGACGGCCCGGATCGACCACCATGAATGCCATGCCTATTACGCGCTTTACGGGAGCGCGCAGGATCCGGCGGGCTATGGCGACACACTGGTGCTAACCGCCGACGGCTGGGGCGAGGATCGTAACTGGAGCGCGTGGCTGCCCGCTGCGGACAACGGCCTGGAGCCGGTTGCCTCGGGCGCCAAGCATCTGGTCTCCCGGATTTACAAGTTCGTCACCCTCATTCTCGGCATGAAGCCCAACGAGCACGAATACAAGGTCATGGGCCTGGCGCCCTACAGCCGGTTGCGACGCCACGTCGAGGCGAGCGAGCGGGTATTTTTCGAGGTGCTCGATTTCAGGGACGGTGCCTTCGTGAGCGATCGGCCGCTTGCAGACTCCTATTTCGACCTGAAGGACCGCCTCGAGGGTCATCGCTTCGACAATATTGCGGCCGCACTGCAAAACTGGGCCTCGTCGTTGACCTGCGCCTGGGCGCGGCACTGGCTGCGCGGAACCGGCCGCCGGCGCCTGTGCTTTTCCGGCGGGCTATCGATGAACATCCGGATCAACGGCGACCTGCTGAACCTGCCCGAGGTCGATCACCTCAGCGTGCCCGCGTCGGGTGGCGACGAATCGCTTTGCGCCGGCGCCTGCTTCGCTCATGAACAGGGAGCGGGGCGGCCGGTGGAGCCGATGGCGCATGTTTGCCTCGGTTGTCCCGCGGATAGCGACGGATGGACGGCCCGGCTCGGCGAGACGCCGATGGGCGAGGCCGATTTTGGCATGCGCGAGCGCGTCGACGCCGATGCGGCCGCCCGGTTGCTGGCGGCGGACTGCATTCTCGCCCGCTGTGTCGGACCGGCGGAATTCGGCGCCCGCTCGCTCGGCAACCGGGCGATCCTTGCCGATCCGTCGAATCCGGAAAACGTGAAGCACATCAACGAGGCGATCAAGCAGCGCGATTTCTGGATGCCCTTCACGCCGTCGATCCTGGCAGAACATGCTTCGGATTACCTCGACAACCCGAAAGGTGTGCCCTCGCCCTACATGACGATCGGCTACGGATCGAACCCCGCGCGGCGGAGCGATATCGTCGGCGGGTTGCATTTTGCCGACCATTCGGCGCGCCCGCAGTTCGTCGTGCGCGAAAGCAACCCGGGCTACTGGGAGCTCATCGAAGCGTTTCGCGCGGCGACGGGCATTGCGGCGCTGCTGAACACCTCGCTGAACCTGCATGGCGAGCCGATGAACTATACGGTGGCCGACGCGGTCCGCACGCTCGCCTTGTCCGATCTCGAGTTTCTTCTCCTGCCGGGCGATCGCCTGTTGTTCAAGCGCCGCGCGGAGCCGCGGCTGCGGACGATCCTCGATTCTGCCGCCGGGGCGGCCTGAACGGGCGTGCCGTCATGCCCCCGATTCGCATCATCCCGCGCCTCGACATCAAGGGGCCCAACGTGATCAAGGGCATTCATATCGAGGGTCTGCGCGTTGTCGGAACGCCGGGCCCCCTGGCACAGCAATATTACGCCGACGGTGCGGACGAGATCGTGTTGATGGACGTCGTGGCCTCGCTCTACGGCCGCAACACGATCCTGGGCATTGTCGAATCCGCCGCCCGCGATATCTTCGTGCCCATGACCGTCGGCGGCGGCATCCGGACGCTCGACGACATTGTCGCCGTGCTCCGCAGCGGGGCGGACAAGGTGGCGATCAACACCGCCGCGACGCTGCAGCCGGACTTTCTCCGCGAGGCGGCCCATGCCTTCGGCAGCCAGTGCATCGTTCTCTCGGCCGAGGCCAAGGAGCGCGCGACGGGGCAGTAGGAAGCGCTTAGCGACAACGGGCGCGAACGCACCGGGCGCAATGTCCTTGACTGGGTCGCGGAGGCAGAAGCGCTCGGCATCGGGGAGATCCTCATCACCTCCGTCGACTGCGAGGGCACGCGCCAGGGCTATGACGTTAAGCTCATCGAGGCGGTCCAGTCGCGTGTCCGGGTGCCCGTCATTGCCTGCGGCGGCGCGGGCGGTCGCGATCATGTCTCGGCCATGCTCGATCAGGTTCACGCCGAGGCGGTCTGCTGTGCGTCGATCTTTCATTACGGCGAGTGCACGATCGGCGATCTCAAGCGGCATCTCGCGACCCAGGGCCGGGACGTGCGGCTGTGATCGCGGTAGTTGATTACGGCCGGGGCAATCTGTTCAGCATGTCCCAGGCGCTTCGTCATCTCGGCGCCGAGCACGACGTCACCGAAGATCCGGCGCGAATCACCTCGGCGGCCCGAATTATCCTGCCCGGTGTTGGCGCCTTCGCCGATGCCATGGATGGGCTTGCCGAGCGCGGCCTGGTGGCGGCGTTGCGCGAGGCGGCGTCGCGAGGCGTTCCGTTTCTTGGCATCTGCCTGGGCATGCAGGTGCTGACCAACGCCAGCGAGGAGTTCGAGGGCCGTGACGGCCTCGGCCTGATACCCGGTACGGTACGGCGATTGCCCGAGGGCGATGGCGGGCCGGACGCGACTCGCATCCCCAATGTCGGATGGCGCCGGCTCGAACCGTACGGCCGCCACCCCGTACTTGAGGGCCTCAACCCTGGCGTCATGGTCTATTTCGATCACTCCTACGCGCCGGTGGTCGACAATACCGCGCATCTCGCGGCGACGATCACGGTGAACGGCGCCCGAGTCGCTGCCGTGATCGCCTGCGACAACGTCGTGGGTTACCAGTTCCACCCCGAAAAGAGCGGCCCGGCCGGGCTCGATATCCTGCAGCGGTTTCTGAATTTTGCAGCCGCCGGACCCGTACCGGAAATTTCCTAAATCATCCTGAGCGAGGGCCTTGCGACGATGAATGAGAAGGCGGACGAGCGTCTTGAGGCGAAATACGGGTTGCCGCCCGAGGTCCGCTTTTGCAAGCGCTGTGTGATCTCGAATCAACGGCCATCCTCGGCTGTCGAATTCCGCCACCGGGCGGATTCGAAAAAGGTGACGATCGCCTTCGACGACGAGGGCATTTGCGACGCCTGCCGCTACGCGGAAAGAAAGGATGCGGAGGTCGACTGGGAGGAGCGCGAGGCTGGTTTGCGCGAGCTGTGCGAGCGCTTCCGTTCGCGCAACGGCGCCTACGACTGCCTCGCCCCGGGGTCGGGCGGCAAGGATTCGGTCTTTGCGTCGCATATTCTCAAGGCCAAATACGGCATGCACCCGCTTACCGTTACCTGGTCGCCCCATCTCTATACCGATGTCGGCTGGCGCAACTTCCAGAACTGGATCCACAAGGGCGGCTTCGATAATTACCTGTTTACGCCCAACGGCGAGGTCCACCGGACCCTGACGCGGCTGGCCTTCGTCAATCTCCTGCGTCCCTTCCAGCCGTTCATCCTGGGTCAGAAAAATTTCGCGCCCAAGATGGCGCTGCGCTTCGGCCTCCCGCTCGTGTTCTACGGCGAGAACGAGGCGGAGTACGGCAACGCGATAGGCGAAAACACCGATGCGCGCCGAAAGCTCGATTATTTCGCGGCCGCCCAGGAGGATTGGGATTCGCTCTATCTCGGCGGCGTCGCGCTCTCGGAGATGGAAGCCCTGGGCATCCAGCCCGCCCAACTGGAGCCCTACTTGCCGCCAGACCCCGACGCCCTCGAGGCGGCCGGCACCGAGGTTCACTATCTCGGCTACTACCTGAAATGGATGCCCCAGCAAAACTACTACTACTCCGTCGAGCATTGCGGCTTCGAGGCGAACAGCGAGCGCACCGAGGGCACCTATTCCAAATACAACAGCATCGACGACAAGACCGATCCGTTTCATTACTGGACGACGCTCGTCAAATTTGGCATCGGTCGCGTGACCTACGACGCGAGCCAGGAAATTCGTAATCACCATATCGATCGCGAAGAGGCGGTTGCCCTCGTCCATCGCTACGACGAAGAATTTCCCAGGAAATTCTTTCCCGAGTTCCTGGAGCACCTGAACCTGGAGGAGGCCGAATTCTTCGAGATTGCCGACAGCTTCCGTTCGTCCCACCTGTGGGAAAAGACGAACGTGGGCTGGGCGCTCAGGCACAAGGTGACATGACGGATCTTCTGATCGTCGTTCCCGTGCGCGGCGGCTCCAAGCGGTTGCCTGGCAAGCACACACGCCCGCTCGCCGGTCGTGATCTGCTCGAGCGGACCCGGGATAGCATTGTCGAGGCCGGGCTTGATGCACCCGTTCTGCTGACGACCGACGATCGGGCAATCGCGGAGCGGGGCCGGGCGTTGGGGTGGAGGGTTCCTTTTCTGCGGCCGGCAACTCTCGCCGGCGACGACGTACCGACATTGCCTGTTTTGTTTCATGCTCTCGACTGGCACCGTCAGGAGACGGGGGCCGATCCGGCGAGCGTGTTGTTGTTGCAGGCGACCTCGCCGTTGCGCGGCGGCGCGGTTCTGCGAGAGGCGGCTAGGCTTCTCGAGGGGCGGGACGACATTCAAGCGGTGCTCGGCGTTCGGCGCTTGAGCGTCGGGCCCTCCCGGGTGTTTCGGCATAGCCCGTCGGGCATGCTCTCGACGCTGTCCGAGAAGCCGGATTCGTCGGCTCTTTTCGTGCCCAATGGCGCACTCTACCTGATTCGCAGCGCGAGTTTGCGCAAGCACGAAACCTTGTATCCCCCGTTGAGCCTGCCGCTTGAAATGGACGCCGTTTCGTCAATCGATATCGATACGCAAGCGGATTGGCGGCTTGCGCATGCGCTTTTGACAAGCCCGGATCCCGATGCGCCGCTCAGATCGCCGGAGTTGGGGCAATGAGCCCGCGTCGGTTTTTTCAGGCTTGTGCACGGCTTGGTCTTGGCCGCAGAACGGCCCTTGCTCTGTTGCTCCTCGACCTGGCAATCGTGCTGACCGAAGGGATCGGGATAGGCATGATCTTGCCGATCGTCGATTTCTTCGACGTCGGCGGCGATCTGGAGGCCCTTGCCGCCGGCTCGCCGCTCTGGTCCACGATCGTAAGCGTGTATAGCGGCGTGGGGCTGCCCATCACGTTGCCGTCCTTGCTCATCACTTCGATGGTGTTTCTCGGGATCAGCATCGGCTTGGTTTATGGCAGGACGATCTATGCCGGACACGCGCGCTACACGCTGATCCGCAATATCCGAAACCGGGCGTTCCTCCAATATCTCGGTGTCCGACTCTCATTTTCCGAGAACGACGAGCTCGGCAGCGCCGTCAACGATCTCACCATCGAAGCCGAGCGGGGAAGCAGCTGCGTCTTTCAGGTTCTCAGTTTCGTCGGCGCCCTGCTCTTGATCCTGGCCTATATCGGACTGGCCTTCGCGGTATCCGTCCCGATGACATTACTGGTGTTTCCGATTGTCGTCGTCGCCGTGGTTGTCGTGCATGGCATGATCCGGCGCAGCCGTGAGGCGGGCGAGAAGGTGACGGAATCGAATCAGTTGCTCGGGCGGTTTCTGGTCGAACGTCTCAGATCTCTCCGTTTTATTCGCCTGGCAGGGACCGAACGGGCGGAGCGCGCGGCGATGGAACAGCTCACCCAAAGTCAATTTTCGCGTTACCTCCTCATTCTCACCTTGGGTGCGAGGGTGGCGGCGTCAATCGAGGTGCTGGGGGTGGTTGCTATTCTCGGCTTTCTCTATCTGGGTTTTTCGACGTTTAATCTCTCGCTCGGCGAAATTGGGCTGTTCCTCGCAGCAATGCTTCGGTTGATGCCACGCGTCAAAGAATTGATGCGTACACGTCAGACCCTCATGTCGTTCGTCGGGAGTCTCGATGCCTTGGAGGCCAGATTCGACGCCATGACGTCGGCGCGCGAAGAGCGGGGTGGTTCTCGATCCTTCACCGGCCTCCATATTGCAATCGAATTTCTTGGCGTTGGGTTCGACTATGGAATGGAAGGGGCTCCGGCGCTGAGAGACGTCACGCTGACGATTCCGGCCGGCAAGATGATCGCCCTGGTCGGCCCCTCCGGAGCGGGAAAATCGACGCTGATAGACCTGTTGCCGCGGTTGCGCGAACCGACGAGCGGTGAGATTCGATTCGACGACATACCGCTGCGAGATTTCGATCTCAGTCAGTTGCGGGCCGGTTTCGCGTACGCACCGCAAACTCCCCAGGTGTTCAATGCCACCGCGGCGGAACACATCGCCTACGGGCGTCCCGACGCGACGGCCGAAGAAATTATTTGCGCCGCGAAACTGGCTGGAGCACACGAATTTATCGAGAAGTTGCCCGAGGGATACGAGACGCCGGTCGGTGAGAACGGTATTCGCCTTTCTGGGGGGCAGCGCCAGCGGCTCGACCTAGCACGCTCGCTTGTCGGCGGGACGCCAATTGTAGTTCTCGACGAGCCGACGAGCAATCTCGATGCGGATGCGGAAGATGCGTTTCGCCGCGCCCTTCTGAGAATATGTTCAGAAACAGACGTGACCATGATTGTTGTCGGTCACCGCCTGTCGACCGTGGCCATCGCAGACCAGATCATCGTGCTCGAGGACGGTCGGGTTATCGACATCGGAACCCATCAGGAGCTTCTCGGACACGACGGATGGTATTCACAAGCCTTCGACAAACAACAGGCGCCGGTGCGGACGGCTCAGGCAGCGCTGACGGCCTGAGGCGCACAAAGCGGGCATAAAGCAGAAGAAAGAACGGGATTCATGTCCAATGACATCAACTTTATCGCGGGGGGCCTCGCTGTCGATGACCGCGGTAAACTCCAATTCTGCAATGACTTCGACATGTCTGCGGTTCGCCGTTTCTACGTAGTGTCGAACCATGCACCCCAGTTTGTGCGGGCCTGGCACGGACACAAGATCGAGGAAAAATTCGTCTATGTCGCTTCCGGGGCAGCGCTGGTCTGCGCGGTGCGTATCGACGACTGGGAGGCCCCGGCATCGGAGTTAGAGATCAGCCGATTTGTGATGGCCGAGGAGAAGCCGGGCGTATTGTATGTTCCGGGTGGTTTCGCTCACGGGTTCATGACCTTGCAGCCAGACACACGGCTCATGTTCTTTTCAAGCGCCGCGCTGGGCGAGAGTCTGGATGACGATTTCCGCTTTCCTTTCGATACCTGGAATCCCTGGGCGGTCGTGCCGCGATGACGGCGAATGTGACGGCTTTGCCACTTGTTCCCGCGTCGATTTTGGGGCCCGACGCGACCATCCGAGACGGGTTGCAGATGCTAGGGGATCGCTACGGTGCCGTCGTCACGATAGTTGATGCCGCCGGGGCATTGGCGGGAATCGTTACGTCAGGCGATTTGCGCAAGGCCATATTAAATGGCTCGGCGGTGGGCGCGCCGCTGCACGATGTCATGAATCGCAATCCCATTTCCCTGCGTGAGAACGAGCTCGACAAGGAAGCCAGCGTGCATGCTGTCCTCGGCCGGCTCAAGGCGCTTTACGCCGTCGAGCGAATGCATGTGCAGGTGCCGGTGACAGACCTGACAGGGCGCCCTGTCGGATTAATTGACGTACAGTCCTTGTTGCGTCGCGCGCCCGAGATTGATTTCGCTCCGCGTCACCGGCGTGCGCTGGTCGTGGGCGGGGCGGGCTATATCGGTTCGGTATTGACCCGTCGCTTGCTCGAGGACGGTTGGTCAGTTCGCGTGCTCGACCTTTTCCTCTATGGCCGCCAGAGCCTCGAAGGCCTCGAGGGCGACATCGAAATTCTCGCCGGCGATGCGAAGAACATCGACACGCTCGTCGACGTGGTCGATGCGGTCGACGCCGTGGTCTATCTCGCGGAGCTGGTCGGCGACCCGGCTGTGTCTCAGGCACCGCAGACTGCGCTCAAGACAAACTATCTTGCCGTCACCGCGCTGGCTCATTTGTGCGAGTATCTAAACATCAACCGCTTCGTCTATACCTCGTCCTGCAGCGTTTATGGCGCGAGCGAATCGCCCGACGAATTGCTAACCGAACAATCGCCCACCGCGCCGGTCAGCCTCTATGGCAAGATCAAACTGCTGGTCGAGGAGGCCGTTTTGGCGATGGCGCGCCGGCCGAACCAGCTATTTGCACCGACCATCCTTCGGCTTGGCACGGTTTATGGTGCGTCACCACGGGCGCGCTTCGATCTGGTCGTGAACACGTTGACTAAGAACGCGGCCACCTGCGGGGCGATTGATTTGTTCGGGGGTGAACAATGGCGCCCCCATGTCCATGTCGACGACGTCGCGCTGGCCATCCGGACCGTGCTCGATGCGCCGCTCGATAGGGTGCGGGCTCAACTGTTCAACGTTGGCAGCACGGAGCAAAATTTCACGGTCAACGCTTTGGGAGGCCTCATTGCCAAGGAATTTCCAAGCCTGGTCATTAATCGAAAGAACGCCGACGTCGATCCGCGCAACTATCGGGTGGATTGCCAAAAAATTGCCGATGTTCTGGATTTTGAGACCGCTAGAACGGTGACCGATGGGGTGAGAGAACTCAAGGCGGCGCTGGAGAGCGGCGATTTCGGCGATCTCGATCAAGCCCAATTCAGCAATCTTCAGACCATCCAGGGTCTGGCCTTCGAGTAATCCCTTGGCGTGAGCATACAATGAGCGATTCCTTTCTACCCTACGGCCGACAGACCATCGACGAAGACGACATCGCCGCGGTCGTTGAGGTGCTACGGGGCGACTGGTTGACGCAGGGGCCGGCCATCCCCGCTTTTGAGCAGGCTATCGCCGAGCGGGTGGGCGCCAAGCATGGGGTCGCGGTAGCGACGGGCACCGCGGCGCTGCATTGCGCCTGCTACGCTGCCGGTGTGGGCCCGAGCGATGAAATCATCACGGCGCCGATCACCTTTGCCGCAAGCGGAAATTGCGCTTTGTTCCTGGGCGCGGATGTCCGCTTCGTCGACGTCCGCTCCGATACCTATTGCCTCGATGCGGCCAAACTTGAGGCCGCCATTACAACGAAGACCAAGGCGATTATTCCCGTCGACTATACCGGGCAGCCCTGCGATATGGATGAGATCAACGCCATCGCTGGGCGTCACGGTATCGTCGTCATCGCCGATTCGGCCCATGCCCTGGGCGCGACCTATAAAGGCCGTCCGGTCGGTTCGCTTGCGGCGATGAGCATATTTTCCTTTCATCCCGTCAAGCATATTGCGATGGGCGAGGGCGGCTTGATCGCGACCGACGACGACGACCTCGCCGATCGGTTGCGCCTGTTTCGCACTCATGGGATTACCAACGACGGAACGCAAATGCAGTTGCGGGTCCAGGCGGCCGATAAGGAGGGGCCGTGGCCCGACGAAAGCGGACCCGATGACCGCGCTCCGTGGTATTACGAAATGCAGGCGCTTGGTTTCAATTACCGCATCACCGATATGCAATGCGCGCTGGGTCTAAGCCAACTCAAGAAGCTGGACGGGTTTCTTGATCGCCGGCGAGCCTTGGCCCGACGTTACGACGAGGGGTTTAACGCCTCGCCGCTGCTTGTCACGCCTCATCAGGAGCCCGAGCGCGAGAGTGCCTGGCATCTCTACATGCTGCGGCTTCGGATCGAGCGTTTGGCGGTTAGTCGCCGACAGGTCTTCGAGGACCTGCGCGCACGCAAGATTGGAGTGCATGTCCACTATATTCCGCTTCACCTTCTGCCTTACTACCGGGATCGTTTCGGCACAAAACGGGGAGATTTTCCCGAAGCTGAAGGCTTTTATGATGCGGCCATCACTTTGCCGCTCTTCCCGGCCATGAGCGATGCCGATTGCGATCGCGTCGTCGAGGCCGTACTCGACGTGGTGCGATGACCCGAACCGTTGCAGTAGTTCAGGCGCGCAAGGGGTCGTCCCGATTGCCCGGCAAGGTTCTGCGTACGCTTGGGGGGCGCAGCGTTCTCTCCCATGTGCTTGCGCGGTGCGCGGCGGTGCCTGGCGTCGATATGGTTTGCTGCGCGACAACGATACTCGCCGCTGACGACGCGGTTGCGGCGGAAGCGACAGACTGCGGCGCGACGGTCCACCGCGGGCCGGTCGACGATGTATTGGCGCGTTATGCCGACGCTGCGGGGGAACAGAACGCCGACGTAATTCTGCGCGTGACCAGCGATTGCCCGGCCATCGACCCCGCCCTCTGCGGTGTGCTGGTACGCTTGCGCACCGAATCGGGTGCCGGCTATGCCGCTAACAACATGCCCCCCAGCTGGCCTCACGGTCTCGATTGCGAGGTGTTCACGCTCGAGACGCTGTGTCGGGCCGATTCCGAGGCCACAGACCCCTTTGAGCGGGAACATGTCACGCCTTGGATGAGAACGAGCCCCGATGTCGTGCGCGCCAACCTTGAAGCGCCACCGGGTTTGCCCGCGCAATCCCGCTGGACGCTCGACTACCCCGAAGATTATGCCTTCTTCGACGCGCTGTATTCTCATCTCCCCGGCGGCCAGAGCGGCTACGCGATGGGCCAGACGCTTGCGGTGCTCGCTGCCCATCCCGAGATCGTCGAAATCAACCGCAACCGCCACGGCGCAACCGCTGCGGCAGCCTTTGGGCCCGTGTCGAGCGCGATGGTTGATGACGACGGGATCTTTGACGGCATTCCTCACAAACGGGTTTTGACACGATGATGGCGAAAGAAATTTTCTGTACCTTGGGCCCCGCGTCCATGAACGCGCGGGTTCTTGCGCGCCTCGAAGATCTTGGCGCAACCTTGTTCCGGATCAACTTGTCTCACACCGCCTCGGCCGACGTTGCGGAGGTGATCGATTTCATCCAACAGCACAGTGCCGTGCCCGTCTGCCTCGACACGGAAGGCGCCCAGATCCGCACCGGCAATCTGGTGCAAGAGGCAGTGGACGTTCACGAGAATGCGCTGATTTATGCCCGGCGCGAGCCCGTGCCCGGTGACGGAGAAGCGTTTAATTTCTATCCGGACGGCATCATCGACGCCCTCGAGATCGGGGATTTCATCAGTATCGATTTCAATGCAGTCCTGGTCCAGGTCGTCGATATCACAACCGCAGGTGCGCTTCTCCGGGTTCTGAATGGCGGCAGGATCGGGCGCAACAAGGCCGTGACGGTGGAGCGGCCGATCGCCATGCCGCCGCTGACCGGGAAAGATCGGGAGGCGCTCGCAATCGGTCGGGCGAAGGGCCTGCGTCATGCCGCGCTTTCCTTCGCCAACAGGCGCGAGGACGTCGACGCGATTCGTGAGATCGTCGGTGACGACACGTTTGTCATTTCCAAGATCGAGTGCCGCAACGGGCTAACCAACCTCGAGGCGATTGCCGCGAAGTCGGACGGGCTGTTGATAGACCGTGGCGACCTGTCCCGTGAATTTCCGGTCGAGCGCATTCCGGCGCTGCAAAAGCGCATCATCCAGCGGACCAAGACGGCGGGGCGAAAAGTCTATGTCGCGACGAACCTGTTGGAATCGATGATCTCGGCGCCCGGACCCACGCGTGCCGAGGTCAACGACGTTTACAACACGCTGATCGACGGGGTCGACGGCTTGGTGCTTGCCGCCGAGACCGCCATCGGCAAGAACCCGATCGCCTGTGCGAGCATGATCGTCAAGCTGATCCGGGAATTTGAAGCCGGATCCGAGACCGCGAGCGGCAAATACGATCTCGATCCCTTGTCACTCCTCATCGATCCGCACGGCGAGCAGCTGGTTCATCGGGAACAAATTGGTATCGATCAAATCGAGTGGAACGGTTTGCCGCGCCTCGTCGTCGACGACCGCTCGCTGATGGATTGTCAGCAGATTGCGCACGGGACCTACTCGCCACTGACCGGCTTCATGGACCGCGACACGCTCGAAAGTGTGTTGAACCAGAATCGGCTGGCGGATGGTACGGCCTGGCCGCTACCGATAGTGCTTCAGATTTCCGAAGAGGAGGCGCGCACCGTCGCGACGGACGGACGGATCTTGCTTCTGGCGGCGTCCGGAACGGTCCACGCGCTGCTCGATAACGCCCGGGTCTATACAGTCGATCTTGAGACAACCGCCCGCAGCTGGTTCGGGACCAATTCGATCGACCACCCCGGTGTAGCGCAGTTAGTCGCCGGCGGCCGCTGGTTCGTAGGGGGTGACGTCACGCTGGTCACTCGGCTGCCTTCGGCTCACCGGCCGTTCGAGCTGACCCCCGCACAACCCCGATTCATCTTCACGCACAAAGGATGGACCCGGGTCGTCGGGTTTCATACCCGCAACGTCATCCATCGGGTTCATGAACGTATTCAACTTTCTGCGCTCGAGCGCACCAATGCCGACGGACTTTATATTAGCCCGGTCATCGGGCCGAAAAAGCCCGGTGACTTTCTCGCCGATCTGATCATGAAGAGTTACCAGCTCATGATGGATAACCGGCTCTATCCGGAGGGTCGTATTGTGCTCGGCAGTTTTGCGACCTATTCCCGTTACAGCGGACCCCGCGAAGCGGTGTTTACGGCCCTGTGCCGCAAGAACATGGGTTGTTCGCATTTCATCGTCGGCCGTGACCATACGGGCGTGGGCGATTTCTATCCTGCCGGTGCCGTGCCTGCCTTGTTCGAGCAACTGGGCGATATCGGGATAGAGCCTGTATTTTTCGAAGCAATCGGCTATGATTCGCAGAGCGAGAGTTACGGTCCGCTCGATCGGGACGGCGCTTTAGAGCCGATTAGCGGGACGGAGGTTCGCCAGGCTCTGCGAGAGCAGCGCGCGTTGCCGGGCTGGTTCATGCGTGAGGAAATCCAGTCCATGCTCCGCGCGGAGATCGCGGCAGGGCGACCGGTGTTCGTCGAGTGAATGCGGTTAGTCGGACAGCTCGTCCTCGGTGGCGGGCGCAACGAGGCGCTCACGCCCCTCGCTGGCGTCGGTCTCAGTCCGTAATCTCGAAAGACGCGCGCGGATTTGGGTCAGATGCTCCCGCCTGATTTCCTCATGCCCCGCGCATCCCGCCTGGTTGTTGCATTCGAACGGATCCTGGGACAGGTCGTAGAATTCGAGAATTTCGGGCTCGAAGTTCTCCGCGCGCGCGATGGTCTTGTGAGAACGCGAACGCACCGCCAGGAAGAGAGGCTTTTCGCCGATGCGGCAAAGCCCGCGCCCGGCGTTTTCGCTCACGACGACGGCTGCCGGATTGTCGCGCCGGGCCCAGACGGGATGACCTTGAAAGACCTCGGGTACCGCGACCCCGGCGAGGTCGAGAATCGTCGGGGCGAGGTCGAGGTGACTCATCAAAGAATCGATCGTCTCGTTTCCGATCCCGGGGCCGTTGACGATAAATGGCACATGGAGATGTTCGTCGTAGAACAATCGTGCGAGGTCGCTCCCGAGACCGCGGTGAGGGTTGCCGGCTTCGGTCCCATGATCACCGGTGATCACGAGCACCGTATCGTCGGCCAAGCCAGCCCGACGAAGGATCTGGAGCAGTTCGCCGACCTTGTCGTCGACCTGGGAAAGCCCGAGATCATAAAGAAGGCCCCGTTGGCCGGGCGGCCAGCCGCGTCGAATCCGCCGGTAGGCGCGGACCATGTCTAAAATGCGCCCTGGTGTGGGTCCGGCCAACAGGCGGGAGACTTGAAGTTTGGCCTCGTGCAAGTCGAAATAGTGCAGAAGTGCAAAAAACGGGCGATTCGTGCGTTTTGCGAGGAATTGTCCAAATTGCCGGTTGACTTCTCCCGCATCGAATGCGCGCCGGTTCGATACGAGGTGAATCCGCTGGTTGATACGCGCGAACAGCGACTTGCGACGGAAGATGCGGTGTCGCCGGTTGGGAGTCAGCACCGCTTCGCCCAGGGCGAACTGATAGTCGGGTCCGAGCACATCGATTTTCGTCCAACTCGCCATCGGATCGCTTTCAAAGACGATCCGCTCGGCACGCACCATCGCCCGCAGCGTTTGTCGGGGTCGGCCACTTCGCGGCGCCTTGACCCGGTCCAACTCGTCGATAAAACGCTCGGAGTCATCGAGTACGCGACGGAACTTCGGCGCGAAGCGGACGATCAGCTCGGACTCGGTGATCTCACGGGAGTGGCGAAGTTCGCGAAGTTCGCGCAGCGACGCGATGTAGACCGAGCGGAACCATTGATAGAGATCGATGAGATCGAGCAAATTCTCGAAACCCCGGCCGTAGCCGAAATGAGAAGAACAGGGATGACCGGTCACGACGCCCCAGGTCTCGTAGCCGGCGTCCCGCAAAAGCTCGGGGAAGGAAACGGGGCGATTTCGAATGCCTTCGTCGTAGCCGCCATAGTCGAACGGCAGAGACGAGGTAAATATGCTCGGAAACGCCACGCTTGTGACGCAGCCGTTGGCGAAATGGTTCGGGCAGTTGACGCCGCCCGTCGCGAGGGCATCGAGGTGCGGGGTGACAGCGGGGCGATACCCCGAAACCCCCAGCCGGTCGTAGCGCAGGGTATCGACGATCAACAGGATAACGTTAGGCACTGTCGGTATTTCCGTGCGCGGAGGCGAGTTAGCTCAAGATATGCCGCAAACGGGCCGTCATGTCTGAAGAAAGGGTCGCGATGACCAAAGAGACCGACTCGTTTGCCGAGGACATGTGGAAGATTTACCACAACTTCCATTATTACTGCGACAAGCATCGCTTTCAGAAAATGTTCGCCCGAGTCGATTTGTATCGGATGGTCGCCGATCTACCCGGCGATATCGTCGATGCCGGGATCTATAAGGGAACGAGCAGCATTCTCTGGGCTCATCTGCTGGAAACCTACCAGCCGAATTCCCGCTCCAAGGTAGTTGGATTCGATACCTTCGGGGAAGAGTTCACGCACGCGCGCGTCGATGAGGAAGAGGCCGTCGCGCTGCATCAGACAAGTTATGACGAAACCGCTCTGGACGGCCTGACGGCCGCACTGGAACGTCTCGAACTCACGCATCGGGTCGAACTGGTCAAGGGCGATATCGTCGAGACCTTGCCACGGTATCTTGGAGAAAATCCGGGTTTCCGGATCAACCTTCTCCACTGTGATCTTGATGTCTATCTGCCGACGGTACGCTTGCTCGAGGCGGCGTGGCCGCGCATTGTTCCGGGCGGTATCGCCGTCTTCGACGAATATGCGGTTGGCCGTTGGGGCGAGTCCGATGCAGTGGACGAAGTGTTGAGTCGGCTTGACCAGCCGCCCCGACTGAAACTGCTCGCGAGCAGCCCGACACCGACAGCTTATTGCGTAAAGGGGTCTCTCGACAGTGAGGCTTAAGCCCCTCGCCGTCTTCCGGGCCGACGCGACGCCGCAAATCGGCGCCGGCCACGTTATGCGCTGTTTGACCCTCGCCGAACGGCTGCGGCAAGAAGGCTGGGACACGGCAATAGCCATCGGTCGCGATGGCGGCGACGCGATGCCCGCGTTTACAGCGCAACGGCTGGACCTTGTCACGTTGGATGTCGCAGCGACGGACGAAGCGGTCGCGATGGCGGCTCGGTGGCCCGGGGGGTGCGACCTTCTCGTCGTGGATAACTATGGCCGCGACGCCGAATTCGAGCGCGCCTGCCGACCGTGGGCGGCAAAAATCCTCGTATTCGACGACTTGCTTGACCGAACTCACGATAGCGACTTTCTTGTCGACCCGGCGCCTGGTCGCGGTGGCGATGATTACGCCCGGATCGTGCCGGACGGCTGCCTGCGGTTGTTGGGGCCCGCCTACTTGCCCCTGCGCCCGGGCTTTGCGCGCGCCCGCGAGACGGTTTTGTCCCGGCGTGGCGCTGGCGGGACGCCGCGCCGTATCCTGGTTTCCTTTGGCGCCACCGATCCTGACAATGTCACAGCCGACGCTCTGCAGGCGGTTGCCGGTGCGAGCATCGACTGTGCGGTCGATATCCTGCTGGGCCGCGGCGCGCCTCATGTCCGGGCGGTCCGGGCTCTTGCCGAGACGTCCTTGAGCCGCGCGGTCCTGCACGAGGCGCTCGATGATGTCGTTCCTCTCCTCGCGGCAAGCGATCTCGCGCTTGGAGCCGGCGGCATCGGAGCGCTCGAGCGGTGCTGCCTAGGTTTGCCGTCCGTGGTGGCCTGCACCGCAGCCAATCAACGCGCGACAGCGGCGGGCTTGGCTGCCGCCGGGGCGGCGCATGTCGTGGGTGATGAATCCGGTGCCAGCGTCGATGCGATGGCCAAGGGATTGGGCAGACTTCTTGCCGATCCCGACGAGCGCGATTGCATGACGCGTGCCGCAAGCGTGCTGTGCGACGGGCTGGGTGCTGCGCGAATCGTGCAGGCGGTCGCTCCCCTCCGGGCGCGAGACGGCCGTGCCGTTCGTTTGAGGCCGGTGGTGGCTGCCGACGAGGCCCGGCTGCTCGACTGGCAGCAGGCCCCGAGCACGCGACAGTTCGCGCGCGATCCCTCCGTGCCCACCTCGGACGACCACGCGCATTGGTTTGCCGCTCGTCTCGCCGCTCCCTGCTGCATCTTCAATATCGTGCTCCACGGCGAGACACCGGCGGGCGTCGTCAGGCTGGATCGGCGGGAGGCGCAAGAGGATTACGAGGTGTCGATCTTCATCGCGCCGGATCGGATGCGCCAGGGGCTGGGGTCTGCTGCACTCACGCTGATCCGCCGGCTCCTTCCCGAGACCGTGTTCTGGGCCGAAGTGCTGCCCGGAAACGAGGCATCGCATGCTCTGTTCCAGCGGGCCGGCTACGGTGTCGAGAATGGCGGCTATGTCAGTCGGCCCGCCGCAATATTTCGTCAGGCCACTCGACCGCTGGATGTCGTGGCGACGGACCGCGGCACTGGAGCGGTTCGATGAACGGCCCCGTCGTCGAGATCGACAGTCGCGAAATCGGCCGCGATGCACCTCCCTATGTCGTTGCCGAGCTTTCTGGAAACCACAACGGCGATCTCGGCCGGGCGCTGGCATTGCTCGATGCGATCAAGGAGTCCGGTGCGGACGCGGCAAAAATCCAGACCTACACGGCCGATACCATCACCCTCGATCACGACGGTCCCGGATTTCGGATCGAAAGCGGTTTGTGGCAGGGCCGTACGCTGTACGAACTCTACAACGAGGCGCATACGCCATGGGAGTGGCACGAGGCCCTGTTCGAGCGCGGTCGCGAACTGGGATTGACCGTCTTCAGCAGTCCGTTCGATCCGACGGCGATCGACTTCCTTGAGACGCTCGGCGCTCCAGCCTATAAGATCGCCTCCTTCGAAATCGTGGATTTGCCGTTGATCGAGCGGGTCGCAACGACCGGCAAGCCGCTCATCCTTTCGACCGGTCTTGCCAACGTCGGCGAAATTTCTGATGCCGTCACGGCTGCGCGTCGGGACGGCGCCATCGCCATCGCCTTGCTCCATTGCACCAGCAGCTACCCGACGCCGCCAGAAGACAGCAATCTTCGGACGCTTCCGGATCTTGCGGAGCGCTTTGGCCTCGTGACGGGTCTCTCGGATCACACCCCGGGCATCGCTGTATCCGTCGCAGCGATCGCGCTCGGCGCGGCGATCGTCGAAAAACATGTGACGCTGTGTCGGGACGATGGCGGTCCCGATGCGGCGTTTTCCCTTGAGCCGGACGAGTTGGCGTCGCTTGTCGAAGCCTGTCGGGTCGCGTGGCAGTCCCTGGGCCGGATCACATACCAACCGGCGC
Source organism: Alphaproteobacteria bacterium (assembly GCA_965249645.1). Taxonomy (GTDB): domain Bacteria; phylum Pseudomonadota; class Alphaproteobacteria; order UBA828; family JAPUJA01; genus CAVOEB01. The sequence goes on along the minus strand of CBDFML010000011.1, from coordinate 68,507 downwards.
CGAGCGAAGCCGATAACGCCGTATTCCGGCGCTCGCTCTATGTCGTGAGCGATATTGCCGAGGGCGAAATGGTCACGCCACAAAACGTCCGCTCGATACGCCCCGGTTTCGGTCTCGCGCCGAAGCACCTGCCGGAGGTGCTGGGTCGGCGCACCCGGCGTCCGTTGGTCAGGGGAACGCCGCTTTCCCGGACGGATGTGGATGACTGAGCGTGCCGTCATGTCCGTGACTCGTGTCGCTTCCCGTCGAACCGAGGGAGCCCCGTTCGACTTTGAGGCGAGCGGGGCGCTGCCGGGTTGGCGCGACGCGGTGTTTTGGCCGGTGTCGTACCGTGAGAGCTTTCGGATTTGTCGGGACGTGACGACGGAAATACTCGCGGTCTGTGACGCCATTGCCGACGAAACCCTGCACCGCGCCGCCTTGCTCGGTCTGGGGTCGGTCATGGCCGAGGCTCGTGCGTTGGCCGAAATGGCCTTCGTCGCCCAGGCGGAGGTCCGACAGGGCACCTGTCTGGTGGGGGGGCCCGCGTCGCGCGCCCGGTTCCGGGGCGAGGCGCCTGAAGACGGCGCGGTAGCCGCTTCGCCGTTCAAGCCGATATCCCATCCGCGCGGCGTTTTCTTGCGTCGGACAGCGCGGGTTGCCAGTTGGACGCCGTTCTGGCGGGTGCCTGCCGCCCTGGCGGCTCCGGAAATCACCGCAGTCAGCCATAACGAGCTGCTGATCGATGCCGCGCGAGCGGCGAGGCAGCGGGTCGGGTTTCGGCATGCGGAGATGATTCTTGCTGCGGCACGCGCACGCGCGGGCCTGTCCGATGGCGATTTGGCCAAACAGATCGACGACATTGCGGAAACTCTGGCGCGGGCGATTAGCCGAATCACGGGATTGGATGAGCCCTACCGAGATCGTTTGTATGCTCTCGTAAGGCCAAAAATCCCCCCGGCCCTGGGCCGCGCCGCGATTGACCTCGCGGGACTTCAACAACTCCGGGCTCTGCCCCGGCGCCTGTGGTCGGGATCGGGCGGCTATTATCCGAGTCGCGCGGTCGGCCTCGAAGTTCAGAGGCGCGGCGGGCACGTCACCCGTTTCGGGCACGGGTGGTTTGCCGCGATGACGGGGCTGCCCGAGGCCTTCGCGTTCAGCGACCTGGCGGTGAGCGACCGCTACGTTGCTGAAACCTCCGGCGCGGCGCGCAATCTGGAATCGACAGGCGCCGCGTCCCTGATGCCGCGAAGCACGGCGGTCGAAATCGTCGGGCATGACGGGCCATCGCCGCTTAACGCATTGGAGCTCGACGCACCATTGCGCGCAGAGCCGGCGTGTCGGCGGGTGATCTACGCCCCGACGATCTTGCGCGGCGCTCGTCAGTTCCTGCCGCCGCTGCTCCCGGATGTTATTTATCTCGACTGGCAGTTCCGGCTCGTCGAGATGGTGCAGGCGATGCCACTCGATCTCCGCTGCAAGCCACATCCCGAAGGCTTGCTGCGCGGCCAGCCGCACCCGCTCGGCGCGGTCGCGGCCACGAGCGCGGCGCCGTTTGAAAGTCATATCGCCGAAGCCGACGCGTTTCTGTTCGACTACGGCCAATCGACGACATTTGCCGAGGCGCTGTGCACCGATCGTCCGATCGTGTTCATCGATTTGGGCAATCCGGCCTTCAGCGACGCAGCACGCGCGATGATCGAGCGCCGATGTCGGGTGATCCGGGCGCGTTTCGATCACCGCAACCGGCCGCATATCGAGCCGGACGAACTCGAGGAAGCTCTGCGGGGCGGCCGGTTGCGGATCGATCCCGGCGAAGTCCGGGCGTTGCTGATGGGCGATGGGGCGAGCTAGGGCATGGCGGACTCCATGACATCCCAATCGCTCGCGGGGCGGGCTGTCGGCCTCGCCGATGTTGCACCTCGCGTCCGCATTGCACTCACCAAGCGGCGCGGTTGGCAGTGCCACCGGACCGGGCCGGTGGAGCTTTGGCTCAAGGGATGGCCGGAACAAACGAGCCTTGCCGGGCTCGCCAAAGTGGTCGGGTCCTGGCGCAACCCGCCAGACGCTTGCGCGCTGGATCGGTGGCTCGCGGGCCTGCACGGCCATTTTGCGATTGTCGCGCGTGCGCCCGGCTGGGCGTTTGCCGCGGTCGACCGGATCCGCTCGATCCCTCTGATTTGGGGCCGCACGGCGGAGGGCGCGGTCATCGCGCAGGAAGCGGCGCCCCTCGTCGACGCACTCGGGCTCGGCCCCGATGACGCGGATTCCGTCGCCTCGATGGCTGTCGGGATGTCCGGGTTTACCATCGGCGACGACACGGTTTACCGCGGCGTTCGGCAATTGGGACCCGGTCAGTTTCTGCTGCTGTCGGACGGGACGGCCGAGTTGGAGCTCGGTCGTTATCATCGCTTCATGCCCTGGCGGCCGAGCGCGGCCGAGCGCGAGTCATTGCGCCGCGGCCTCGCTGACGTGACGCTCGAAATTTTCTCTCGCCTCATCGACGAAGCGGACGGTCGGCCAATCGCGGTGCCGTTGAGCGCGGGGCGGGATTCGCGCCTCGTCGTCAGCAGCCTGGTTCACCTCGGTTATCGGAACATTGTTTGCTTCGCCTACGGTCTAGCCGGCAACCACGAAGCTGAAACGAGCCGCCGGGTCGCCGAAACGCTCGGCCTGGATTGGCGGTTCGTGCCCTATTCGCCCCGCCGGATGAAAGACGTCTTCCAAAGCGAGGATTACGGCGCCTACGTCGATTCCGCCGACAGCCTGACCGGTATTCATTTCCCCCAGGATTACCTGGCGCTGCGCGAGCTTAAGCGGGACGGTTTCCTGCCCGACGACGCGTTGATCGTCAACGGCCAATCGGGCGATTTCATCACCGGGAATCATGTGCCCGAAGCGCTGCGCGAGCGCTCGCCGGACGCGTCTCCGGCGGCTCGGCGGGCACGGGTGATCGGCGCCTTGGTGGCCAAGCATTATCAACAGTGGAACTTTCTTCAAGCTCCGGACCACCTCGCGCGGATCGGGACGCGTCTCAAGCAGGAGATCGAGGCTGTTGGAGGCATGCCGGCAGACGCGTCGGGAGATCACGGGATTTACGAATGGTGCGAATTCCAGGATCGCCAAAGCAAGTACGTCATCAACGGTCAACGGGTTTACGAACATTTCGGCCATGATTGGCGCTTGCCTCTTTGGGCCGACGACTATCTCGATTTCTGGCAGGCCGCACCGCTCGATACAAAAATTGGCCAAAGTCTGTTTGTTGAGATGCTCGAGACCAAAAACTGGGGCGGTGTCTGGCGCGGTATTCCGGTCAACGCAAAGACCATCCGTCCCCGTTGGCTGAAACCGATCCGTTTCGCCGCGAAGATTGCTCACGCACCGCTCGGCCGCAAGCGTTGGCATAGCTTCGAGCGTCGGGTCTTCGGCTACTGGATGGACAATCTGTGCACCTATGCCGTGCTTCCTTACAGCCGCGCCGTTTCCGACTCGCGGGATCGACGAAATGGGCTCGCCTATCACAACGAGGCCTATCTTCGTGCAAAGGGGCTCAAGCTCGACGGCCGCCCGCTCGGTGCGGCTGTAAAGGACGTGCCATAAACATCCCCTTCACGTTCGATGGCTACCGTACCCTGGTCGGCTCCTTGCTCACTCAAGGCTACGAGGTTAGGAGTTTTGCGGATGTCGAACCAAACATGCGCCACCTCGTCCTGCGTCACGACGTCGATCAGTCGTTGCAGAGTGCGGCGCGTCTAGCTTCGCTGGAAAGCGAGGCAGGATGGCGCGCCAGTTATTTCGTGTTGTTGCGCAGCGAGATGTACAACCCCTTTGCCCCCGCCAGTGTCGCCGCACTTGAGGGTATAATCGAGGGCGGACACGAAATCGGTCTGCATCTCGATTCGGCGCTCTATGATGGCGCGTTCGAAGCGATCGAAGAGGGGACGGCCAGGGAATGCGCCCTGCTCGAATCGCTGCTCGGACGTCCCGTCGAGACCATCAGCTTTCATCGCCCCGCGCCGGGGCTGGTGCCGTGCGACCGGACGTTGGCAGGCCGGCGGAACAGCTACGAAAGCCGGTTTATCGACGAGATCGGCTATTGCTCGGATTCGCGCGGGGGCTGGCATCGTGATCATCCGCTTGAGAATACCGCTGTGGTTGAGGGTCGGGCGTTGCAGTTGCTGACCCATGCGATCTGGTGGGACGGGGACGAGAGCGAAAGCCCTCGCGAGAAGCTCGATCGCCTGGTTAAGACACGCGACCGCACGGTTCGCGACGAACTGGCGGCGAACAATCAAGTTTATCGCGATGGCAAGGATCCCTCATGACATCGACCCGCTATATTCTCGGCATCCATGACGGCCACAACTGTGGCGCCACGTTGTCCGCTGACGGTGCGATCGTCGCATCGGTCTCTGAGGAAAGGTTGACCCGAACCAAAAACGAGGTGGGGTATCCCCGCAAAACGATTGAGGAAGTATTGCGTCTTGGGGGAGTCGATTCCACGACGTTAAGCGAAGTCGCCTACGCGTCCAATTTCATGCATTCGCCGGATCACCTGCGCGACCTCGAGCCGTGGTACGTCGTCGGGATCGAGAAACAACGAGCCGTGCTCAGCGAGCCGGGCGATTACCGGAAGACCATTTTCGAGGCCCGCCGACGTGAACGAGTCGACACCGTATGCTCCCATCTCGGATTGCCCGAATCGCACGTCGTTTTTGTCGAGCATCACCTGGCCCATCTGGCGGCGGCTTACTACACGGCGCCCAATGTGACGGTTGACGGTCCTGTGCTCGGCCTGACCTGCGATGGCGCCGGCGATGGGCTGGCCGCAACGGTGTCTGTCTGCCGCGGCAACCGGATCGAACGAATCGCCGAGACGGATCGGCATGCATCGCTGGGGAAAATCTATTCCCGAGTGACCCTGATGATGGGAATGCAGCCGTGGGAGCACGAATATAAACTGATGGGATTGGCGCCGTATGCCAGCCCCGAGCGCTGCGAACAGGCAGCCAATTCGCTGCGTCGATTGCTCCGGGTCTCCGACGACGGACTACGCTTCGAGCAGGTTGGTGAACTGTCGACAAATTATGCCTACGAATACCTGTGTCGGGAGTTTGAACGGGTCCGCTTTGACGTTGTCGCGGGAGCCACTCAGCGTTTCACAGAGGAAATGCTGCTGACCTGGGTTCGGGGCTGCGTCGCGTCCACTGGCATCGCGAATTTGGTGTGCGCCGGCGGCGTTTTCATGAACGTGAAGGCAAACATGTTGCTCGCCGCGCTGCCTGAAGTGGCGTCGATCTATGTTATGCCGAGCGCGTCAGACGAATCGCTTTCGATCGGCGCCTGTCTGTACCGTCACCACGCAGTGGCTGACCCGGGCGCTGCAATTGCTCGGCGTTGGCCGGATCTTTATCTGGGACCAGACCATGATGGCGCAGAGGAGCGCGAGGCGCTGAACGCGGTCAAGGATATGCCAGGGTTCGTCTGGGAGGAGCCCCAGGATATTGAAGATCGAATCGCAGAGCTGCTTGCCGCCGGCGATGTTGTTGCCCGCTGCCGGGGGCGAATGGAATGGGGCGCGCGCGCGCTGGGCAACCGCAGCATCCTTGCCAGTGCGCAGGATTGGCGAACCGTCGACCGAATCAACCGCATGATCAAGCTGCGGGATTTCTGGATGCCCTTTGCCCCGTCGATCCGGGCGGAAAGTGCGGCGCGCTATTTCGACGACCCCAAGAAGCTCGACCCGCGCTTCATGACGTTCGCCTACCAGGCGCGCGCCGAGGGGTACGCCGATCTCGTCGCCGGCAGCCATCCTGCCGATCGCACCGTCAGGCCGCAGTTGGTGGATGTGCCCACCAATTCCGATTTCCACCGGTTGCTGACATGCTTTGAGGACCGGACGGGACGCGGCACCGTCCTGAACACCTCGTTCAACCTTCACGGCTTTCCCATCGTCAACACACCGGCCGAGGCGGTGGATGTATTCCTTCGCTCGGACCTCGATCACCTCGCGCTGAACACGCTGGTGATCAGCCGCGTCCGGGACGAGCGCGCTGGCTGACATTGCTTCGAGGTTGCTATGCCGCCGCTTTGGAGTGCTGTGAGCCTGCTTTGTGGCGTTGTGGGACTCATGGGATTGATCCGCCTTCGGCCGTAACCAGGGTGCATTCAGCTTGACCTACCTCCCGATCCAGCAACAGCTCATCGAGGCTTTCCGCGATACCGACAGGGCGCCGCGTCTCGATTTCATCGGCCTGGCTTTTGCCAAGGCGGGCACGACCTGGCTGTTCGAAATGTTGAAGGAGCACCCCGAAATTTACATGACGACCAAGCAGTCGGGCGGTCGGGCAAAGAAGGAATTCAACGTGTGGAGCGGCTCCGTGACCTGGATGATCGCCGAGGATTATGCGGCCGCAATCCGATTGGGCAACGGGAAGGTCTGCGGCGAATTTTCCACCACCTACACCACACCGCTCTGCATCGGGGCGATTCATGAAGCGCTGCCGAATGCGCGGCTTCTCTGCGGTATCCGCAATCCTGTGAGCATGTTCTATTCGGCTTTCACCCACGAACTACGCTCGGGTGGCCGGTACGACGATTACCGCGACTATCATAACCGCATCATCCTGCCCTTGGGCGAGCAGGTCTGGCTCGATGTTACGCTTGACGCGCTCGACGCCTTGCCGCCCGATCTCGTGCATATCTATTGCTACGAAAACCTCGCCGCCGATCCGGCGACGACGCTCAGTGGGATCTACCGCTTCCTCGGAGTTGATCCCAGCTTCCGGCCGACGGCGATGACCCGTCGGTACTACATAGAATACCGCTACCGCAGCCGGCTGCTGCATATTCTCGTGATGGAAATCCTGGTCAGCTACTTCGGTCATGTGCGGGGAAAGCGGTTTTTTGATACCCCGCATCTGCGCCCCCGCTGGGTCGAATTTCTGATTCGGTTGAACGAAAAAGCTGCCTACGAGAGGGCGATTCCCGAGGACGACCGACGGTTTCTCGTCGAGCAGACCAAGGATATCTGCCGCAAAACACTCGATCGGTTCGGCAAATGGCACGAATGGGGATACGAGCCTGGTGCCTGACGCGATGCCGGCGGGTTACGCCATCCGCACCCTGTCGGCGAATGGTGTCCGCGCTCATCTCGATGCGATTCTCGCGATCGCCGCAGACGTCGAGGGGGAACAGTGGGGCTGCGAAAATTTTCTCTGGGAGTTGCCCGGAAAGTGGGATCTCTCCTTCGCCCTTTGGTCGGCAGAAGAGCTGCCGGTTGCTTACGCCATTCTGTCGTGCAAGGAGCGCGATGCGCATATCCACCACTTCATGGTAGCCGCGGAGCTTCGCGGCGAAGGGCTCGGCGCAGGGATGCTTCGCGAGGCTGAGCGCCGTGGCGCACTGATGAAATGTCGCCGCCTCACTTTAAAGGTTGCCAAAGCGAATGTCGGCGCTCAGCAATTTTACACGCGTCATGGATTCCGGAACGATTCTTGCGAGGGCGACTATCTGAGAATGATTAAATTTGTAACGCCGGAAGAGCCCAGATGACTCCGGTGAGTTGGGACAAGCGGGCGGGATCGTTGGGCTCTCTCCGTGTTGCGCGGCACCGGCCAGGGCGGCGCTTTTTCTCGCCACCGACTGCCTGGCGGTAGCAGATGGCGGCGGTTGTCAGCATACATCAGCCGAATTATCTTCCGTGGCTCGGTTACTTTCACAAAATGACTTACAGCGACATGTTCGTGTTTCTCGACTCGGTTCAGTATTCGTCTCATACTTACATCAACCGCAGCTACGTTCGACAAGGCAAAGAACGGGTTCGCTTGAGCGTGCCGGTTCGAACCGAGCGTTGGGACGGGCCGATCGATGAAGTCCAGATCGACACCAGACGTTTTGCCCGTAAGCATCTAGCGACCTTGCGTTTCACCTATCAGAAGTCGCCGTGGTTCGACGAAATCATGGCGTTGCTTGAACCTCATTATGCGGTCGGCGAGACCGACCTCGCGGATTTTAATATCGGTCTGATTACCGTACTCGCAGGCTATCTCGGTGTCTCGTCACGATTCGTCCGTCTATCCGAGCTCGGAATATCGGCGACCGGCAATCAACTTCTCATCGACGTCACACGAGCCTGCGAAGGCGACATTTACGTTTCGGGAATCGGTGCGAAGTCATATATCGGCGGGCACGAGCATTGCTACGAGCAAGCCGGACTCTCGCTCGCCTATCAGCGCTTCACGCATCCGGAGTACCGGCCTATGAAGTTACCGTTCCAGCCGGGAAACAGCATCGTTGATCTATTGTTCTGTGTCGGGCCCCAGGCCCGGGAAATTCTAACGAGTCAGGATGAACCCTCGTTTGAGTTCTGGCGCGGCAAATAGCGCGACGCGCTTGCGCGTGTTGTGCCTCGATATGATCCAGGCGGCGGGGCCGCTTGGCAAACTGCTCTGTCACGCAGACGAGGTTGAACGTCGCGCGCAGCTCGCCCACTGGCACGATGCAGCGCTGGGCGGTGCGCATGTCGTCAAAGGAAAGGCATGCGACGCCGTTCCTGTATGGACGTCAGTCTCGACGTCACTTGTCACTGCCAAAATTGTATTCGCCGGTTAATCAATGTTGCGCGCAGCTCAAGCATCCAGAATTGCCAATTTTCTCGGACTTGCACTTGAAGGACCCGATACGAGAGTCGAACGCCTGGACAGTTTCCCAGCAAAGGCGCCCCGCAGCTTGAGTTTCTGTGCACGGGAATTCGACGTCGTTCCGGTGGCACCAGATCATGCTCTCGCAATCACGCTTCCTGCCGTTGCGCCGCAGCTGCGTGACGTAGGGTATTCCGTCATCGCAAGCGACCACCCCAAATTCGATACCGCCCGCGCGGTTCGTGCGTTGATGGAGCCGGTTGCGCCGCCCGCGATTCACCCCAGCGCGGTCATCGAGCCGGATGTTGTGCTGGGAGACGACGTGTCGATTGGTCCGGGGTGCGTTCTGAGAGGTTCGATCACGGTCGGCGACGGTTGTCGGCTCGGCGCCAACAATATTCTAGCCAACGACGTTGTGCTGGGGTCGGGCGTGCGCCTGTTCAACGGCGTGGTGATCGGCGAAGAAGCCTACAGTTTCGGCTTCGGGCCGGATGGCGAGAGCGAAAGATTTCCTGCCGCAGGCGGCGTTCGGATCGGCGATGGCGTCGAAATCGGCAACAACGTGATGATCGCCCGCGGTGTGCTTGGCGAAACCGTTTTGGCCGAGAAATGTCGGATCGGTGACCTCGCCATGATCGGCAACACGGTCACCGTAGGCCGAATTTCCCTCGTCATGTCGCTGTGCGGCGTGGCGGCGCGCGGTGGCGATCGGCGAAGGTTGCTGGATCGGTCAGGGAGCCAATTTGCTACAGAATGTCAGGATTAGCGACGGGGCCCAGGTCGGCATGGGCGCCGTCGTTCTCGACGACGTGCCAGCGGACAAGGTGGCGCTCGGGGTTCCGGCGCGGGTTGTAAGGACGCGCCGATAAATGTGCGGAATCATGGGCGGTGTCGAACTGTCGACTCGCGCCGAAGGAGAGTCCCGGCTGGCCGGCTGGTTGGAGCGGGGGCTCGCCGCCTTGGTCCACCAGGGTCCCGATGCTGGCGGACACTTCATCGAGGGGCCTTTGGCGCTCGGCGCTCGGCGCTTGCGTATCCACGATCTTGACTCCCGCGCGGACCAGCCGCTATTCAGCGAGGACGGACGCCGGGTGGTGATCCTCAACGGGGCAATTTTCAACTACCGCGATCTGCGCACGGAGCTGGAAGCGCTGGGTCGCCAATTTCGCACCACCTGCGATACCGAAGTCGTCCTCTCGGCAATAGACCAATGGGGAATCGATGCCCTCGGGCGCATGAGCGGGATGTTCGCTCTTGCCTGGTACGACCGGGACGCGCGCCGCTTGCTCATCGCCCGCGACAAGCTCGGGATCAAGCCGCTCTATGTCCATCGTTCGCCCGAGAGGGTGGTCTTCGCCTCAGAAATAAAGCCCCTGCTTGCCCACCCGGACGTGCCGCGCAAGTTGAACCGCGACATTGTGCCCGAGTTCCTGGCCTATCAGCACGTCATGCCACCCGACACGCTATTCGAGGGCATCGAAGTTTTGCGGCCTGGCCACTGCATCGAAATGATTCTGGAACGGGACCCTGCGCCCCGCGAAATCTGCTATTGGCGGATCGACAGCTCGCTCATCGGCAATCCGAACGCGCCGAGCGTGGACGAGGCGCTGAGCGTTTCGCTGAACCGGGTTTGGGATGCGGACCGGCAGGTCGGAATCCAGCTTTCCGGCGGGGTCGATTCCAGCCTGATCACCGCGATGAGCCACGATGGGCTGGGGAAACGCGACCTTCAGACCTATTTCGTGCTGTTCGATGATGCCGCAATCCGTCACTACAAACCGCGTTCCGAGGAACGCTGGATACGTCAGGTTATGGATCAGTTCGGCGCGCAAAACCAATCCTATCTTTTCCCCGCCGAGGATGTCCGCCCGGCGCTCGCCCAGAGTATCTGGCACCATGAGTTACCACTCTACGGGCCCTCGACGTGCCTCTACATGCTTCTTGCGCGTGAAATTCACGACGAGGTCACGGTACTGCTCACCGGCGAAGGGGCCGACGATATCTTCCTTGGCTATTTCGCCGATTGGACGTTCGACGAATCGCCTCACAGCCTGTTCAAGAACTTTATCGGCGAGCCGATGCTCGAGCAGTTGTTGGGGTCCGCCGGTCAGGAACAGGCTTCCGCCAAGCGGCTTGCGCTTGCCGGGTCGGCACGCCTGGCGGGCATGTCACCCGTGCAGAAGAGTTCTGTCGTGACGATCGAGACAGTCCTGCACGGGTTGCTTGCGCGGCATGACCGTATGTTCATGGCCCACTCTATCGAGGGCAGGCCACCGTTTTGCACCGATGAGGTTATTCAGGCGCGCTTTGCTCGCGACGACAGCGAAATCCAGGATGGCAAGACTGGCAAGCTGGCGGTCAAGCGTCTGGCCGAGCGCTATTTCGACGACACCTTCGTCTATCGCGAGAAAATCGGATTCTCCTCGCCGTTTGGCGACTGGTGTTCCGACGACAACTGGTGGCGTGGCTATATCGATCGGATGAATGACGAATTTCTTGGCTCGCTCGTCGACCTTTCGCCGCTCCAGGCGCAACGCGCAATGCCGGAGGGGCGTGAAAAATGGTCGATGCAAAATCTCAACATGGTCTTTTCCCTTGCCCAGTTGCAACTCTGGCACGACATCTTCATCGATGCCGCTGACCCGCTGAGCGCCGATGCATGGCAGCGTACCGTGCCCCAGCCCGATACCGCTTCTGTTTCCTGACTTGGGCACTACCGCTCCACTCCGCATTCTGTGCCTTGATATCGAAGGGGGTTACGGCGGCTCGTCGCGCAGCCTGTTCGAATCGATCCGCCACCTTGATCGAGCCGCGCTCGAGGTGGAGGTCTGGTGCCGACGGTGGGGACCGATCCAGGAACGCTACGCAGCGCTGAACGTCGAATGCCGGGTGGTTCCCACCATGCCCAAGGTGAGTTCCCTGCCCCGCCTGTCGCGCAATCTTTATGGGTACGGAAAGGCGACGCTTGAGTTTTGGCGTGCGCGAAAATTCCGCGCCCAATTGAAGCGCGCGGTCGATACACGATTCGATTGCGTCCACTTCAATCACGAGGCGCTGTTTTTGCTGGCCCGCTGGCTTCGAGCTCGGACGGACGTGCCGTTTACCATGCACGTTCGTACCAACATGATAGATACGGCATTCGCGCGCTGGCAGACGCGCACCATCGCCCGCGCGATCGATCATGTGGTCTTCATTACGGAGAACGAAAAGGCGACCTTCGAACGGTTCGGGGGAGAGGCCCGGGCGGGTTCGGTGATCTACAACATCGTTACGCCGCCGTCGGTGTGGCCCTCGCCTCATCCCGACGTCCCGACCGACGATCGCTTCCGGGTCGCCTCGCTCAACAACTACGCCTGGGTACGGGGACTCGACCGGCTCGTCGACATCGCCGCGGCAATTTCCGCCATGAATCGCCGGGATGTGCTTTTCGTCATGGCGGGAACCATGACTCTGCCTCGTTCCCTGCCTGGAGAACTCGGCCGGATTGCCCGTCGGGGCGGCACGCTAAGCGATTATGTAGCGAGGTGCGGGCTGTCCGATATGTTCCTCTTTCTTGGCCATGTCGCCGAGCCCGAGCGGGTCCTTGCAGCGTGCGATGCGTTGGCCAAGCCGACCCGGGAGGATAATCCGTGGGGGCGCGATATTCTGGAGGCCATGGCCGCGGGCAAACCGGTGATAACCGTCGGAACCTATGATCGTTTCGTGGCCGACGGCGAGACCGGCATCATTCACCCGAACTACGATCCGAAGGGCTTTGCCGACGACATTCTCCGAATCGCCGATCAACCCGACTTTCGCGCACGACTGGGGCGCGCCGCACGGGGACGCGTTCGGGATCTGTGCCACGGGCCCTTGCGGGCGAGCGAGCTGCTCGACGTCTGGCGGCAAACCGTCGAGCGGGCCGACCCGAGCCCGCACTGAAAGAAAACTCCATGACGCCAGTCAAAGCGGATCGGATCTCGGGGCTACGGGCGAGCGTGCTCGGGCACACAGCTATGGCGGCCCTTGAAAATTTGCTATCAAGGAGTCCCGAATCGGGGCCGTTTGATTGCTTTGTTTCCATCGACTCAAGAACCGGCAACCGGCCATGACCGATAACGTGAGCGACCCAAAGGTGCGGAAGAACGGATTGTTCGTGCTGATCGATGCGCTGCGCTACGAGACGCTGGCGGATCCCGATGGCGTGCGTGAGCTGCTGCCCAATCTTTCGCGTCTGGTCGATAAGGGCTGGGTCCGGCGGGTTGTTACCAACGCGCCGGCGACCCAGTTCGTTATGCCGGCGCTGTTCAGCCAGAGTTATCCGCTCGATCACGGCGGCTATAACACCGGCATCCGGAACAGGCCGAAGAGTTTCGTCGAAGCGCTGCGCGAGAGCGGCTACCGCACGCATATGGTGGGGTCATGCAACCAGATCGGCCCAAGCCAGGGTTACGACCGGGGGTTCGACGATTTCCGCACGACGATCGATTTCCGAACCACCCTGCAAATCCGGATCGAGCGGTTCCTGCGGTTCTATCTCGAGCGGATGAAGCGCGGCGAAATGGAGCGTTCGGAGACGATCAGCCTGATACAGCGCGAACTCGATATCGAGCTTGCGAGCATAGAGAAGCATTATCAGGACTATGACACCAGTCTATGGCCCCCGCGCCTGGCGGCGATCAACCAACGGATCGCGCGAGGCTGCGCCGCCGAGCGGGCCGTGTTGCGCGATGAGCCGGAAACGGTGCTTCACAAGCTCGACCGGATCCCGCCCGGCGTCTACTGGCATTACCTTGGGGCGCACCACGTATTTTTGCCGCAGTTGCTCGTCCATCGGCTGTTCGCGGGCCTGTCGTGGCGGTGGCGAAAATATATCGCACGGCAAAGCTGGTTCCCTTTCCTCACCCTCGATCACTATTTGGCGCTTGCCGGCGAAATCGTGCCCGAGGTCGTAAAGGTGCTGACGTCTGGCGACGGGCCGCGTTTCGTGTATACGCATATGATGGATGTCCATGATTGCCGCGCCGTCAACCGTCCCTGGAACATGTTGGGCAGGCTTCGTTATCTTCCTCGCTGGTGGCGCGCTCGAAGGCACGGAGTCACTCGACGGCGTTTTATCTACGATTCGGCGTTGATGTACGTCGACGAAGTGCTGGGCACGTTGCTCGACGCGCTCGAACGGTCCGGAGAATTCGATAATACGGTGATCCTGGTCACGGGCGATCACGGTTCGTGGTATGCGGAAAGCCCGCGCCCGAAGATGCCCGTCGCCGGACGGATGTTCTATGAGGATATCGAGGTGCCGTTGCTGTTGGTCAACGCAGGTCCGTCCGCATCCGACGACGAGACAGGCCTGATCGACAGCATGGGCGTTTCGGCGACCATGCTTGATGCGTTGAATGTCGTACCGCACAACAGCTTCCGGGGAATTTCCGCCCTGCGTGGCCGGCGTGAGGCGGTAATTTCTGAATGCGCCTACGGCATCGGCGCGGATTTAGCGAGCAGCGATTTGTCGTTCACGGTGACGACACCGAAGCACAGGCTTATGGCCGTGTTATCGGGAAATAGCCTGGCCGTCAGCAATCTCTACGATCGGGGCACCGATCCGCGTGAACTCGTCGATATCAAGGATGACCCCGCATCCGGTCCGGTCATTGACCGGTTGCTCGGGCATATTTATCAGCAACGTGACGAAATCCTGGCCTTGCGCGGCATCCGCAAAACCGACTAAGCACGCGGGCGATGAAATTTTCGCCACTCCCCGAATTGTAGGCGAAGCCACCGAAACGCGGGGACGTGCGTCGACTCGCCGCGAAACGGATCGAGATGTTCATGATCGTTGATGATCCGGGGATCGGCGAGCGAGTGTTTGACGTCGAAGGTGATGACGCGATTCGTGGCTGTAATCTGAATCTGCCCCGTCCAGCGGCTTTCATTCGGGGTCAGCAATTCGATAAGCCGGACAACGCGTGTGCTCAACGGAGGCACGCGAATGCCTCGAATATGCCGGTCGTGGGGGGTCATGATGCGGGCCTTGATCGGCTTGTTGTAGGGGTTGATGAAGATAATGCTTTCACCGAAGTCGCGTTCCTGGTCGATATGAACCACGGAGTAGGTATCGACATATTTTCCGAATGCAGCGATTTGCGTAATGACCTGGGGCGACGCGTAGCGGTAGGCGTTGTCGGAGAAAAACGACTTCTTTCCCGGCTTGTTGTAGATCGCGTAAAACGGAACGACTTGGTTGGTGGCAAACAAAGGCTCGCCGTCGTCGATGGTGAACGAGCTTTCGACAAAGCCGCCCTGCCAATCGTCGGGCCGATCCCGCCAGACGAAAGGAATAACCTGAGGCTCGTCGATCCGACGATCCCGAAATCTGTAGTGCACCGTTTTGGTCTTGATTGCCTCGCCTTCGTGATAGACCGTGCAGCGATGCGTGACCGAAGCCGTTCCACCTGCGATGTAATTTCCCAGGCGTTCCACGGGCGCGGGCAAGGTGCAGTCGTAACCCGCAGGCAACGACGAGATGCTGGGAATCATGTAGTTGTAAAGCATGTTGGGTTTATTGGTGGTCTATGGAGAAGCGATCGAGTGACGGCGTTGCGCAGAGCAGGTGAACCTTGTTCATGCGATCGCAGGCGATCCGGATTTTGAAGGTCGGGTCTGCGATCGCTTCGAGTTTCCCATTGAACCGAACTTCATGAAGCCGCGCCCCCATGGCGGGAATTGAGATTGAGCACTGGATTGCCCCCTTCTCGGCGCTGCCAGCATGCGGGTAGCTGACCGTCGCGGTCAGAGGCTCATGCGACGGGTTGATGATACTCAGGAACAGCCTTTCATCGGCCGGGCGCCATTGTGTCGTAAACCAGATAATGCCGGGACCGGTCGCGGCCTGAGTATGGACGGCACAGGCCCCGGCCGGAGACAGCAACTCGATCTGGGGGCGTGTCGTGCCGCGTGGCCCCGGGGTCAGGGCACGCGACGTGATCCGTGCGCTGCCGACCGAAAGAGGCTTGTCGGCGGATGTGTGGCCGGGCTTAAGGGGCAGGCGAAATTCTTGGCCCGGCGCGACGCTCGATTTCCGGTCGAGCACGAGGCCGCCTTCCTCGTCCCAGAATTCGACTCGCACCAGAAGGGGGGGCGCGACAGCTCCGCTGAACAGGAGAGGATGATTGGCGACGCAGACGCGGGTTTCGATCCCTTCCCCCGATACGACGGGCAAGCACTGCTTGCCGCGCCAGGAAACGGGGGGAGAAAGGCGGTCGAGCAAGGACCAGAGTCGCTGTTTTGGGCTCGGACGGTCTGTTCCCCGGGTCACGTCGCCCGCGACAGGGAGTGTGGCGCTCGGCGTCGATACGGGTATTGCGCTGTAATGATATTCGAGATCGAGCAGGCAAGCCGTGCATGTCTGGCCGGCACCGGTCGCTGCCAGGAGGCTTTCGAAGTTGTTGTTCTTCGCCTCCGCGATGAAGCGCGTGAGCTGCGAGAGAGTGAGGTTGGTGCAGGCACAAACTATGGGGTCAACCGTTTCGGCGCCCGAATTCCGGGACTCGTCGACTGACGTCGTATCCGCTTGGGAGGAAGCCATGACCTATCGACTGTCCAACTTCATCAATTCAGCTGAAACCCTTGATTTTGCGCGCTTTCGATCGAACCGCCTAAGGTGGTCGACGAGGCTGTGAAAATCAACACTATTTGTGTCTGTGCATCCAGGATGCCGGCTCATGGCGCCGCGCAGTAATCTCACGGTCGTCTTGCCCTCCTTCGCCGGCGGCGGCGCCGAGCGGGTGATGCTGAGCCACCTCGCCCGGCTCGATCGCGCGCTCATCGCTCCCCGTCTGATCGTGCTCGACGGGCGCGGACCGTTGCGCGAACTCCTGCCCGGCGATGTTCCGGTCCACGATCTTGCGCGGCCCCGCCTGCGCCGTGCGCTGCCGGCGCTCCTCGGCGCTCTGCGCGCAACCCAGCCCGACGTGGTGCTGGGCACGATGGTACACGTCAATCTCGCCCTGTTGGCTGTGCGACCGCTGCTGAGCGGGCACCCCCGCCTGGTCCTGCGCGAGGCCAACACGCCGAGCCGAAGCCTGGGCGCAACCGCCCATCCCCGGCTGATGCGCGCGCTCTATCGCCGGTTCATGCCGCGCGCCGACGCGGTGCTGTGCAATAGCCGGCTGATGGTGGACGAGATCGCGCAGCAATTTGGCGTCGCGTCGAACCGCCTCGTCCATCTGCCCAACCCGGTCGATGCCGATCGCCTGCGTGCCGCCGCGCTGCCTATCGTGCGTGAACCGGGCCCCGGCGCCCGCTTTGTCGCGTCCGGCCGGCTCGTTCGCCAAAAGGGCTTCGACCGCCTGATCGATATGGCCGCGTCCCTGCCGTCTGATGCGCGTGTGACGATCTTCGGCGAGGGTCCCGACGGCCCTGTGCTTAAGGCCCAAATCGATCGGCTCCAGCTTGGCGCACGGGTAAATCTCGCTGGATTCTCCGCTTCTCCCTGGGCCGCGGTGGCGGGCGCCGACGCCTTTCTTCTCCCGTCGCGCTGGGAGGGCATGCCCAATGCCGCGCTCGAGGCGCTGGCACTGGGCGCCCCAGTGATCGCCACGCCCGAGGCCGGCGGCATCGGGGAGCTTGCAGGGGGCGCTGCGTCAGGTGACGTGACGCTCGCCGAAGCCGGCCCGTCCTTCGTCGCGGCAATGACCGCGGTCGGGACCCGCTCGGCCGACGACTTGCGCCCGAGCCTGCTGCCCGCGGGCTACGAGCCCAATGCGTTGGCAGCAAGGCTCAACGAGATTGTGCTCCAGGTTGCGGGAATTGCGCGGTCAGGAGGATCCCGCTGATGGCAAGGTCTTCGTCGGCCACGCTGCGAAGCGACGGCGCGAGCTTTGGCCGGATCCGACGCACCGTGGCGAGCGCCGCCTCGCGGCTGGCGGGCGCGATGGCATCCCACGTCACAGGTTCGAATTCGCCCGCTACCCCGGCCAGGCGGGTGACGCGAATCTCGCCCTTTAGCCCTGAGCCTGCCAGCCAGTCGCGATACCCTGGTGCCAGTACCCGGTTGGGCCGGCCCGCGCCGCGGGTCATGCGGCCATACAGGCGGTTGCCCGGGGTCAGGAAGGTGAGCGGGTGATGGCCCGCGAACATGCCGTGATCGCGCAGGTCGATGCGATGAACCAGGCGCCCGCCCGGGTTGAGTGCGCCTGTCATGTCGTCGAGCGCGCCCAGGGGGTCGTAGAGATGTTCGAGCACGGCGCGCGAGACGATGGCGTCGTACGCAAGTTCGCGATTGCGAAAATAAGTTTCTGCCGGCTCGCCCGCATGGGCGACGACACCCCGGATGGTTTCCTCGCCGGGCGGCCCGTCGAACAGATGCGCCAGCCCGTGACGTTGGGCGAGCGCGCCGTAGATCGCCGCCTGCGCGACCGCATCGCGCCGCGGCCGGTAGCGGTCGATGGTGTGCACCGCTTCGGCTCCGCCCGCCAGAAACAGCAGGGCAACCCCGAAATTATCGCCGGGCCCGATCTCGGCAACGGTTCCTGTGAACCGGTCGATGCCCGCGTAGGCAAGGTAATCCGCGTGCACACGATCGATGTAGGCAAGCGAGGCAGCGAGATCGAGCGCGGCGTGGCGCGCGCCCGACGTGGTCTCGAGCCGGCCCGCCGCCAACCGGCGACGCGCCCGCCAATCGTCGAGCAGGTACCACGCGCAGGTGAGCGCGATACTCCGCTTGACCAGACCCGCGATCGACACGACGCTGTTTTCTCCGGATGACCGATTCGCCTGCCGACCCCGCCCGCAACGACGCACCCGCCGAGCGTGCCGCGCCGTCCGAGGCCGCGCGCCCGACGGTAGCAGACGGACCGGTACGCGTCATGCATGTGATCACCGGCCTGCACACCGGCGGTGCCGAAACCCAGCTCGCCAACCTGCTGTGCCACGATGCCCGCGCGTCGGGCGAGGCCTTTGTCGTCAGCCTGCTTCCGGGCGGCAGTCTGGCCGAACGATTGAGGGCCGCTGGCATCCGCGTGGTCGATCTCGGCATGGTACGGGGTCGGCCCAGCCTGCGCAGCCTGGTGCGGCTGATCTGGCTGATCCGGCGCCACCGTCCAGCAATCATCCAGAGCTGGCTCTACCATGCCGATTTCATGGCGCTCATGGCGCTTCGCCTGAGCGGGCGGCGGCGTGCAACACGGCTGGTCTGGGGCATCCGTTGCTCCGATATGGATGCCGTCCGCTATGGTCGCGGTCTGCGCTGGGTGATCCGCGCCTGCGTACGGCGCTCAGGTCGCCCCGACGCGGTCTGTGCCAACTCCGATGCGGGCCGGACGTACCATCTTGGGCTCGGCTACAACGCCGAGCGCTTCGTTGTGGTTCCCAACGGCATCGATACGGCGCGCTTTCACCCCGACGAACAAGGCCGTGCCGCCATCCGCCGGGCACTGGGCGTCGATTCCGAGCGGGCCTTGATCGCCCATGTCGCGCGGGTCGATCCCATGAAGGATCACACCAGTTTTCTCGCGGCGCTGGGCCGCCTGCCCGAGGTCGAGGCTCTGCTGATTGGCGCGGGGACGGAATTGCTGCCCACACGTCCCGGCGTCCATAATCTGGGCCGGCGGACCGACGTGCCCCGTCTGCTCGCCGCCTGCGATCTCTTCGTCTCCTCCTCTGCGTTCGGCGAGGGCTTTTCCAACGCCATTGCCGAGGCCATGGCGAGCGGCCTGCCTGTCGTTGCGACCGACGTCGGCGACGCCGGAATGATCGTTGGTGACACAGGCCTTGTTGTGCCGCCCGGCGACGTCGAGGCGCTGGTCAGGGCGGTCTGCGTGCTGCTGTCCGAATCGCCGTCGGAGCGTGCCAAGCGGGGACGGGCCGCGCGAGCTCGGATTGACGCCGAATTTTCGATCGGCCGCTGCCAGACAGCGTACGACGAACTCTATGAATCCCTGAACTGACCCGATGTGCGGTCTTGCCGGCATAGTCGATCTCGACGGACTGGACGGTGCCGCGTTGCGTCCCCGGCTCGATTCCGCCGCCGGGCGACTGGCACCCCGTGGACCGGATGCGCAAGCGCGCTACAGCGACGCTAACGCAGCCTTCGTCCACGCCCGGCTCAAGATCATCGACCTCTCCGATGCGGCCGCTCAGCCCATGGCGCGCCACGGCGCCGTGCTGGTCTACAACGGCGAAATCTACAATTTCGCGGCCCTGCGCGGCGAGCTCGAGGCGTTGGGCTGCATCTTCGAAAGCCGTTCGGATACGGAGGTGCTGCTCGCGGGTTGGCATCAGTGGGGCCGCGACCTGCTGCCCCGGCTCAACGGCATGTTCGCCTTCGCGCTGTGGATGCCCGAGACGAAATGCCTGGTGCTGGCGCGCGACCGCATGGGCAAGAAGCCGCTTCTTCTCCGTCACGCCGGACGCCGCCTCGCCTTCGCGTCCGACCTCGCGGCCCTCGAAGCGCTCGGCGAGCGTCGCGGCGAGATCGACCGGGCAGCGCTCGGCCTGCTCTTCTCACTCCGCTACTTGCCCGAACCCCATGCGATCCTCGCCGGCGTCGAGAAACTGCCCCCCGGCCATCTCGCCACCTTCGACGGCTCGGGTCTGGTCGTTGAGCGGTGGTATTCGCTGGCCGCCGAACGCACGGCGCCGCCTGTCGATGAGGCGACGGCGCAAGCTGGCTTGCGCGAGCGGTTTGACGCAGCGGTGGCCGACCGGCTGGTGGCCGACGTGCCGCTTGGCGTGTTTCTCTCCGGCGGCATCGATTCCGCACTGGTTGCCGCGTCCATGGCGGCGAGCGGTGCGCCCGTGCGAAGCTTCACCGTGGGCTTCGAGGGCGCCGCTGATTATTACGAGGAACGCCCCGCGGCGCGTGCCATCGCCCGCCATCTCGGTACCGAGCACACGGAGGTCGCAATCGCGCCCGCCGACGCGCTGGCGGCGCTCGACGGCATGTTCGAGGGGCTCGACGAGCCGTTTGCCGATTCCTCGGCGCTGCCGACCTTCCTGCTCGCCCGCGAGACGCGGCGTCACGTCACCGTGGCTCTCTCGGGTGATGGCGCCGACGAGCTGTTCGGCGGCTATCGCAAATATCAGGGCGAGTTTGCTGCAGGACGCTACCGCGCGTTGCCTGCCCTCTTGCGCCGGGGCTTGATCGAGCCTGCCGCCCGCCTGCTGCCCGAGAGCAAGAGCCAGCCTTTGCTTGAACGCTTCCGGCGCGCCCAGCGCTTCCTCGCTCATGCGGGCAAGCCGCCGATCGCGCGCCAGGCCGGCTGGGCGTGCCTTCTGGGTGCTGGCGAACTCGCCGAGCTGTTCGCCGCACCCCTGCCTGCGCCCAATCTCGACGCGCTCTACGGCGCCGCGCGGGCACGCGCCGACGATGCCGATCCGATCAACGCGATGCTCGCCGCCGATCTCGAAATTGGGCTCGCGGGCGATATGCTGGTCAAGGTCGACCGCATGAGCATGGCCAACTCGCTGGAAGTGCGTTGCCCATTCCTCGATCGCCGCGTGGTCGAATGGACCGCCGCCCTGCCCGGTCCGCTCAAGCTCGTGTCGGGCGAGGGCAAGCGCATCCTGCGCCGCACCTTTGCCGATCGGCTTCCCGCGGAGGTCTTTGCACGGCCCAAGAAGGGCTTCGAGATCCCAATCGCCGAGTGGCTGACCGGCCCGCTCTCGGATCTGACCAGGCGCGCCATCGACCCCGTGCGGCTTGCGCGCGAGGGGCTGTTCCGCCCCGAGTTGCCCGCCCGCTGGTACGACGATCTGGCTGCGAAGCGGCGCGACACCTCGGAGGCGTTGTGGACGCTGATCTGCTTTCAGAGCTGGGCCGAGCGCTTCGGCTATGCGGGCGAGGCGATGGCATGAAAATCGCCCAACTCTGCGCCGTCGATTTTACGCTTTACCACTTCATTGCGCCACTCATGCGGGGTTTGCGCGATGCGGGCCACGATGTCGTCGGCATCTGCGCCGACGGGCCGTTGGCCGAAAAGCTCCGCGCCGAGGGCTTCCGCGTCGAGCCGGTGCCCTTCTCGCGTTCCTTCGATCTCTGCGCCCACGCCCGCGCCTATCGCCGGCTCCTCCTTCTGCTCCGCGCGGAAGGGGTCGACCTGCTCCATGTCCATACCCCCATCGCCGCGCTGATCGGCCGCTTTGCGGGCTGCCGGGCGGGCGTGCCGCGGATCGTCTACACCGCCCACGGCTTTTATTTCCACGAGCGCATGCCGGGCTGGAAGGCGGCGCCCTTCGTTGCGCTTGAATGGCTGGGCGGGCGCAAGACCGACCTGCTCATGACCCAGTCCGCCGAGGACGCCGCCCTGGCCCGGCGCCTCGGCCTATGCCGCACGGGCCGTATCGAGGCGATCGGCAACGGCGCCGATCCCGCCATCTTCCACCCCGCCCCGGCGGGAGACCCCGCGCGAGAAACGCTCCGCACGGAGTTGGGTGTGGCCGATGATGCGATCCCGGTCATCCTCGCCGCCGGGCGGCTGGTCGCGGAAAAGGGCTTCCCCGAGCTGTTCGACGCGATGCGCAGCGTCGAGGCCCGGTTGTGGGTCGCGGGCGAGCGGCTGCCCAGCGATCACGCGGGCTCGGTGGCAGCGGCCATCGCCCGGGTCGAGGCCGATCCCGATTTGCGCGCACGCATCCGCTTTCTCGGCCACCGCACCGACATGGCCGCGCTTTACCGCGCGGCCGATCTCTATGTCCTGGCGTCGCACCGCGAGGGCATGCCGCGCTCGATCGTCGAGGCCATGCTTGGCGGCCTGCCCGTGGTTGCCACCGATATTCGGGGCTCGCGCGAAGAGGTGATCGATCAGGAGACCGGGCTGCTCGTGCCCGTCGCTGACGTGGCCGCGCTCGTTGAGGCGCTGTCGCGTCTCGCCACCGATCCGGCTTTGCGTGCGAGCATGGGCGCCGCGGGCCTCGCGCGGGCGCGTGAGGTTTATGACGAGAGCATGATCATCGCGCGCCAGATCGAGTTGATGGAGCTGTAACGCCGCGCTTAACCCTATAGCGGGTTAAGACCTTCAGCCTTCCGGTACCCGGTGAAAGGCCCATTTAACGACTGTCTCGTCGCTCTCGATGGGGCCGTCGACAACGATCTGCTCCGTGCGTCGGCGCTGGCCGGGAACCCCCAGATAGACGCTCTCGGTCAGCGATAGCCGACCGCCCGCGGCGCGCATCTGCCAACCCGTACCGCTTTTTAGCCGTAACAGAACGGCGGAGCCGTCCTTGACCAGCGAGCTTTGGACGTCGGGGTGCAGGTGGAAGCGCACGGCGAAGCGATGTTCGCCCCTGCTCCGCCCGCCGCCCCGCACCAGGCGGTCCTCGCCGCGCAGATCGGTGCCCTCGGCGCCGACATAGAGCCGGCGATGGTGGACCACGCCGGCGGCCGGCAGGTAGCCATCGTGACTGGCCTCGATCCAGGCGCTGCCCTCGGCTTCCTTGCGCACGGCCGAAACCTGGCGCGGTCCCCGCCCGATGCCGCCGCCCTCGATCAGCTCCGCCGAGTTGCGCTCGTCGACAACCAGGGTCGAATGCGCCGCGCTCGCGCGCATCGCCTCGCGCCACTCGCCGTTGTGCCCAAGATAGGCGCCGCAGTTCACGATCAGGCGCTCCTTGCCGAGGCTCATCTCAAAACTCAACGTGCCCGCATGGCCGCGTGCGCCTGCAACCGGTGGCGCGCCCACGTCGGTCAGCACCAGCGCGCGGCCCGCCTGTATCCATTGAAAGCCCGAATGGGGCGCGGCCGCGAGAGGGCGCCCCTTGGCCTCGGACTGGGTCAGCACGAGGTCGATCAGCCAGCTCTCCTCCTCGACGCCGCCGTGAAACAGCGCGAGGCGCCCGTCGCCGTGGCGGAAGGTACGCAAAAGCGGCGCCATGCGGTCGATGGTGCCGAGCAGCGCTGCCGACGGCGCGCGGTGCAGCGCTAGCATTGTCTGGCGCAACTCGACCAGGTCGCGCAGCACCCTAAGCTGGACCGACGGGCAGCGCTCGACATGGCCGCCATCGCTCAAGACCTGGCGGCCAAGCTCGGCGTCGAGCAGGCGCAGCCCCTGCTCGATGCGCTTCTCGCCCTGGGGCAGGCACAGCCCGGAATCGATCAGCCCGCGAATCGCCGCGAGCTTGCTTGCGCCGTCGGGTGCTCGGCCCACAGTGTTGGCGAGATGGCGGGCCTGGCGGACGAGCCCGGTCATGAGGGCCTTGGCAAACTCCGCCTCGGCGTCCTTGAGCAGGAACTCCGCCTGGATGAGCCAGGCAGTCAGCCGCCGCCCCAGACGGTCGGGCCGCCAAGCGTGAGGGTCCGGGTCGCGGTGACGGGCAAGCCAGCTCTCGACCAGCTCGCGTGCCCGGCCGCGTGCCGGCGCGGTCGCGCTGGCGCGCAGGTCGCGCAGCCAAGAGAAACTCTCGAATTCGTCCTGCCAGGCTGGCCCGCCGCCGGGCGACTGCCAGATTGACGCTCCGGGCGCGCGCACATCCTCGCCCGCAAAATTGAACTGCCCGTCGATCAGCCCGGCGCCGCGCGCCGGATCGCCGGGCACGATGTCGATGGGCCGCGCGCTCGGCGCCTCCGGCGCGCCTCCGGACAGCGCCAGACGGTAGAGGAGGCTCGCATACCAGGCGGCGCGCAAGCCGCCGGCGCCGGACGGGTTGCGTCGCGCGCTCATGGCTGCGCCGTCACGGCGTTGCGGCCCGGGCGATGGGCACGGGGCCGCGCAAGCCTTCGATGTTCGCGGCGTAGTTCGCCTCGCCGCCGGCAAACGTCGCAGAGCCGGCGACCAGGATGGTCGCGCCCGCCTCGATGGCAAGCGGTGCGGTTTCGCGGTTGATGCCGCCGTCGACCTCGATATCGATCGTATGGGCAGCGGCCTCGATCATGGCGCGAATCTCGCGCATTTTATCGAGCTGGTTGGCCATGAAGCTCTGGCCGCCGAAGCCCGGCTCGACGGTCATGACCAGGATCAGGTCGAGAGCGCCGAGATAGGGCGCAAGCGCTGCGGCCGGCGTGCCCGGACAAAGCGACAGCCCGGTTCGCTTGCCTGCTGCGCGGATCCGGGCGAGGCAGCCGGCAACATCGTTTCCTGCCTCGACATGGACGGTTATCCAGTCGGCGCCCGCTTCGATAAACGGGTCGAGATAGGTCTCGATCGGATCGATCATGAGATGAACGTCGAAGGGCAATGGCGAATGAGGCCGAAGCGCCGCCACGATCGGTGGGCCGATGGTCAGGTTGGGAACGAAATGGCCGTCCATCACGTCGACATGAACGATGTCGGCGCCGGCCTTTTCAATGGCGCATATCTCGTCGCCGAGCCGCGCGAAGTCGGCCGAGAGAATCGAGGGCGCTATGCGTATGGGCGGCGCCATGAGAGTCTCGTATCAGCTTAAGCGAGGCGCCGCAAGCGCGCCGCGAAAATGCCGTCGAGACCGCCCCGATCGCCAAGCTGGCAGGGTAATGTGCGCAGGTCACCCGCGGGCGTGATGGCCTCGGTCAGGCCGCCGATTTCATCCGCCGTGACCGCGATTCGCTCGACCGGTGCGCCGGAGGTTAGCAACGCTTCGATCCGTACCTCGCACTCCTCGGGCTGGAGCGAGCAGACGCAATAGACCAGCCGTCCGCCGGGTTTGAGCATGGTCACGGCGTTGGCCAGCAGCCGGTTCTGCACGGCTGCGTTGCGCTTGATGTCCTTCGGCGTGCGCTGCCAGGCGACGTCGGGGTTGCGCCTGATCGTGCCCGTCGCGGTGCAGGGCGCATCGAGCAGTACGGCGTCCGCCGGTTTGTCGGGATTGCCCTTGGCGGCATCGGTTTCGACAAGCTCGGCAGCGAGCCGCAGTCGGTCCAGGTTTTCGCGAAGCCGCGCAAGCCGCTTCGTCGAGCGGTCGATCGCCATGACCATCGCACCGCCGGCCGCGAGCTGGGTGGTTTTGCCACCGGGTGCTGCGCACAGATCGACCACGGTCTGTCCGGCGACGTCGCCCAGCAGGCGCGCTGGAAGCGCGGCGGCCGCATCCTGCACCCACCAGGCGCCCTCGTCATAACCCGCGATCTCGGTTACGCGCCCCGCTTTGGTCAGGCGGATCGACCCGCCGGGCAAGAGGTCGGCGTCGAGCCGCTGGGCCCACAACTCGGGCGCCGTGCGGCAGGTCAGATCAAGGGGTGGCTCGCTGAGATGGGCCGTTGCGACGGCCCGCGTCGTCGCCTCGCCATAGGCCGCGACCCACGAGTCCCACAGCCAGTCGGGTGTGTTTATCCGCGGTGCGTCCTGCGCCGCGACCATCGCCTCACCGTCCGCGGCGATCTTGCGCAGCACCGCGTTGATCAGCCGTTTGAAGCCGCCCATGCCGCGCCAATCGGCCAGCTGCAGAGTGGTATTGACGGCCGCGTGGGGCGGCGTGCCGACAAACAGGAGCTGGGCCGCGCCCACGCGCATCAGGTTGCGCATCTCGGGCTTGCGCCTGGTCCGGCGCATGTGCAGGGCAATGCCCAGGGTGTCGTCGATTTGACCCATATGACGCAGCGTGGTGGTGGCCAACAGCCGGACGAATGCCCGGTCCCGGCGATCGAGTTCCCCCAGGCCCTTATGGTTCTCCAGGGCCTCGCCGAGGGGGGTCTGGCGGTCCAGCACGCTGCCAAGAATGTCCAGCGCGTAGGACCGTGGCACGACAGGGGGTTGGGGCATGTTTCTTGATGTACTCCGCAAGGGCGACCTTGTCGATGCGCTCGCCGGCGCGGGTCTTACGGCTCCATGATGGTTGTCGGCTGTTCGGGTTCCATGATCATGAAGGCGACCACGCGGGCGGGGGTGGTGTTGCTTGGGTTACGCGTCGTGGCGTGCATGCTCATGGGCGGCTCGTAGAACCAATCGCCTGGGCCGTAGGTTCCGGCCGGACCGTCGTCCACGGACAGTTCGACGGCGCCGTTGAGCACGTAGAGGAAGGTCGGGCCGGGATGAAGATGCGGATCGAAATGCCCGCTCGGTGCGACGGTCACTTCGAGCACGAGCAACTCGCGCTCGCCGAGATCGCCCAGCGCCTGCTTGAACAGGATTTCGACGGCGAGCGGGGGTTCGGCGTCGTCCGCCTGCGCGGGCGCGGCGCCAAGCCAAAGGACGGCGGCGAGCAGGGCGCTTGCCGAAATCAGGCGTGTAAAGGACATCGGGTCGTCTCCTTCGGATTGGTTATCGGTTGCACGCCGCAGCGCTTTTCTCGCCCCAGATCATGACGCGGATCTTGCGCCGTGCGCCCTCGATATGCTCGCGCATGGCGTCGCTTGCGGCGTCGGCGTCCCCGGCGGCGATGCCGTCGAGGACGCGGGTGTGTTCGTCGGGCTGGCCGGCCCACATCTCGTGGGCGAAGCCGAACACGTCGAGCGGGCGGAACATGCCGGCCCGTGCATCCTCTACCGCCCGGCGCAAGTAAGGGTTGCCTGTCGCGGCGACGATGATGAGGTGGAAGGCGGCGTCCGCGGCGCGGGATTCGGAGTGGTTTTGGGCTTGCGCCATGTCGTCGTTGGCCTGGCCCATCGCCTTGAGGTCCTTCGCGCCGCGGTGGCTGGCCGCAAGCGCGGCCGCCGCGCATTCGACGGCGATCCGGTAATCGAAGAAATGCTCGATGTCGTCCCAGTGTAGGCGCAGGCGGCTGAGCTCGCTTTCCGCGTCGTCGTCGCTTTGGGTGACGAACAACCCGCCATGGGCGCCCGGTTGCGACTTGAGATAGCCCTCGCCCACGAGCTGGCGGATCGCTTCGCGCAGCGTGGTGCGCGAAACACCGATCTGCTGGGCGAGATCGACCTCGGGCGGCAGCCGCTCGCCCGAGACGTACTGGCCCAACTGAATCGCCCGGCGAACCTGGTCGGCGACCTGGATATAGGCAGGCAGCTTCTCGATCCGCAGATTGTCCGCGCTCGATTTGGGCTTCGGAGCGTCAGCCATGGGGTGCGATCCTGTGGTTCTCCGGGCGCCGTATGAGGCGGGTCCGAAGCCGGAAAAACAATTGACCAAAAAATAGACAAATGTTACGACAAACGCAAACCCGCCGGGGGTGAAGACGATCCGAATGCCAGGTGGGTTGGGTTCGTTAAGAGATGTGATCCGGATCGTTATTTCAAGGGAATTGGAGGGAGATATGCTCGATTATACGAAGTTGAAAGCTTGGGAAGGTGTCGACCCCTGGCCGCCATTCGACGACCTGCCGTTCGTCACCACGACCGAGGGCAACCCGCAGCATTCGGGCCGCTTCGACCAGGGCGGTTTTGGCGCGCGCACCATGGTGGGTGTCTGGGAATGTACCCCGGGCAAGTTCGAATACACCTATCCGGGCGACGAGATCTGCACCCTGCTCGAGGGTCACATCCGCGTCACCGAGAAGGACGGCTCGGTCCACGAGTACAAGGCGGGCGATACCTTCTTCACCGTCAAGGGCGAGACCGTGGACTGGGAAGTGGTCGAAAAGATCCGCAAGATCTTCTTCATCCACGACATCGACGGCGAAGTCGCGGCCGCGTAATCCGCGCTCGGTCGATCCCATACAAATGTGAAGAGGTGGGTGGCCCGAGGCCGCTCGCCTCTCGCTTGGTTCGGTTCGAGCGGTTGCCGGAGCGGTCTGGCGGGGAGTAGCATCGGCGCCACAGGTGCGCAAGGGCTGCAAACAAGCCGACACATACGATCAATCAACGGAAGAGGTCAGGGAGATGGCACGCGATCCGCGTTACGACATTCTGTTCGAGCCGATCAAGCTCGGCCCGGTCACGTCACCGAACCGGTTTTACCAGGTGCCGCACTGCGATGCCCACGGCCACAACATGCCCTACGGCGACGCCTCGCATCGCGGCGTGAAGGCCGAGGGCGGCTGGGGTGTTATCTGCACCGAGCAATGCTCGATCCACCCCACCTCCGACGCCGCGCCCTACGCGGAAACGCGGATCTGGGACGATACCCACGCGAAACAACTCGGCCTTCTGGTCGACACCGTGCACGAGCACGGCGCGCTGGCGGGTATCGAGCTGGCCCATAACGGCTATGCCTTTTCCAATCGCATGTCGCGCGAAATTCCGCTCGCCCCCTCGTCGACCCCGGTCCATTACAACTGGGACCCCGTCGCCGCGCGCGAGATGGACCACGAAGATATCCGGGATTTGCGCCGTTGGCAGGTCGAGGCGGCAAAGCGCGCCCAGGGCGTCGGGTTCGACGTCATCTACGTCTACGCCGCCCACGGCCTGGGTATGGGCCAGTTTTTCCTCTCGCCCCACACCAACCACCGGACCGACGAGTACGGCGGCTCGGTCGAGAACCGGGCGCGCCTGATCGGCGAGATGCTTGAGGACACTCTCGAGGCAGTGGGCGAGACGTCCTGCGTCGCATTTCGCTTCGCGACCGACGAGATGATCGGCGCCGAGGGCATCACCTGGCAGGAGGAAGGCCAGGCGGTGGTCGAGATGTACGCCGAGCTGCCTCACCTTTGGGACGTCAACATCAGCGACTGGAAATGGGATTCCGGCGTCTCGCGCTATTTCGACGAAGGCTACCACGAGCCCTACGTCGCCTTCGTCAAGGAGAAGACGACCAAGCCCGTGGTCGGCGTCGGGCGCTTCACCTCGCCCGACACCATGGTCGACCAGATCAAGCGCGGCGTGCTCGACATTATCGGCGCCGCCCGGCCCTCGATCGCCGATCCGTTCCTGCCCAAGAAGATCGAGGAAGGACGCAACGAGGACATCCGCGAATGCATCGGGTGCAACATCTGCGTCGCGTCCGAGACGACCTCGGGGCGCTTCCGCTGTACCCAAAACCCGACCGCGGGCGAGGAATTCCGCCGCGGCTGGCACCCCGAGAAGATCGACCCCAAGCCCGAAGGCAACGAGGACGGCGTGCTCGTCATCGGGGCCGGACCGGCGGGCCTCGAAGCGGCGCGCGCGCTCGGCCTGCGGGGGTACGACGTCCATCTCGTCGAGGCGCGCGCGGAAGTGGGCGGCCGGGTGACCCGCGAAGCCCAGCTTCCGGGCCTGACCAAGTGGGGCCGGGTCGCATCCTACCGCGACATCCAGATCGGCAAGATGAAAAATGTCGAGGTCCATCTCAACACCGAGCTCTCGGCCAAGGATGTCCTCGAATACGGCGCCGAGGTGGTGGTTTGCGCCACCGGTTCGACCTGGCGCCAGGACGGCTGCTCGCACACCAACGCGCACGAGATTCCGGGTTCCGACGGCGAGAACGTGTTCACTCCCGACGCCGTCATGGCGGGCGCCGAGGTCAAGGGCCCGGTCGTGGTGTTCGACGACGATCACTACTACATGGCCGCGGTGATCGCCGAGAAACTGCATAAAGAGGGCAACGAAGTCACCTTGGTCACCCCCTTGATGGAGCTCGCGCGCTGGGGCGAGAACACCCTCGAATGGGAGTTCACCATGGAGCGCATCCATGGCCTCGGCATCGAGGTCATCACCGACCACAACATCACCAATATCGGCGGCAACGGCGTCGATATCGCCCACCTCTACACGTCCGGCAAGGAGCGTACGATCCCGTGCAAATCGACGGTTCTGGTCGCCTCAAGGCTGCCCAACGATGCGCTCTACCGCGAGCTTGCGGCCGACCCGGGCGCGCTCGAGGAGGCGGGGATTACGACGCTGGAGCGGATCGGCGATTGCTTCTCACCGGGCGCGATCCAGGTTTCGACCCACGCCGGGCACAAATTCGCCCGCGAGCTCGATGCCGGCCCGCAGCCCGACGTTTCGTACAAGCTAGAACGCGTCGCGCTGGAGCACGAGGTCACCGTCGCGTAACCCGCTTCCCCCGTTAGCGCGGAGGACAGGCGCCGCCTCAACGGGCGGCGCCTTTTTTTCGTGTCCGCCCATCGACTCGCAGCCCCGCGGGGGCTATCGTCAAGGTCATAAAACGCAGCTAGGGGAGATGGATAGATGGCCCGCGACCCGCGCTACGACATCCTCTTCGAGCCGGTAAAAATCGGCCCGAAGACGGCGAAAAATCGTTTCTATCAGGTGCCCCATTGCGACGGCATGGGCAACAACATGCCACAGTCCGACGCGGCGTTCCGGCGCACCAAGGGCGAGGGCGGCTGGGCGGTGGTCAACACCGAGCAATGTTCCATCCACCCCACCTCCGACGCTTGGCCGCTGCCCGAGGTGCGGCTGTGGAACGACGACGATGTCCGCCAGGCCTCGTTGTTTACTGAAGCGGTGCACGACTACGACGCGCTGGCCGGGGTCGAGCTTTGTCACAACGGCCGGGGGGTCTCGAACCGCTTTTCCCGCGAGGCGCCGCTGGCACCATCGAGCCAGGTGACCATGCATGATTACGATCCCTGGATGGCCCAGGAAATGGACCTCGAAGACATCCGGGAGCTGCGCCGCTGGCATTCCGACGCGGCCAAGCGCGCGGTGCGCGCGGGCTTCGATATCGTCTACGTCTATAGCGCCCACATGTTTTCGCTGCCTAATCATTTCTTGAGCCGCGGCACCAACCACCGGACCGACGAATATGGCGGCAGCGTGGAAAACCGCATGCGTCTCATCGGCGAGCTGCTCGAAGACACCCGCGAGGCAATCGGCGACGATACGGCGCTCGCCTTCCGCTTCGGCGTCGAGGACCAGTTGGGCCCTCTCGGGGTTGCCTGGGAAGAAGAGGGTGTTGCCGTGGTTGAGAGCTTCGCCGAAGTGCCCGACATCTGGGACGTCACCGTCAGCGACTGGACCCAGGGAATCGCGGCCTCTCGGCTTTTTCCCGAGGCCCACGAGGAGCCCTACGTCGCATTCGTCAAGCAAAAGACCACCAAGCCCGTGGTCGGCGTCGGGCGCTTTACCTCGCCCGACACCATGGTCGATCAGGTCAACCGGGGCATCGTGGACTTCATCGGCGCGGCGCGGCCCTCGATCGCCGACCCGTTCCTGCCCAAAAAAATCGAGGAGGGGCGCAACGAAGACATCCGCGAATGCATCGGGTGTAACATTTGTATTGCCATGGAATTCGCGGGCGCGCCTATCCGCTGCACCCAGAACCCCGCGGCGGGCGAGGAGTGGCGGCGCGGCTGGCATCCGGAGAACATCGATCCCAAGGGCTCGGACGACGGCGTGCTGATCGTGGGCGCGGGTCCGGCGGGGCTCGAGGCCGCCCGGGCGCTGGGCCAGCGCGGCTACAACGTCCATCTGGTCGAGGCGGCGGGCGAAATCGGCGGCCGGGTCGCCAAGGAATCCCGCCTGCCGGGCCTGGCTGCCTGGGGTCGAGTGGTGAGCTACCGCGACATCCAGATCGGCAAGCTGAAGAACGTCGAGGTTCATCTGAACACCGAGCTCTCGACCCAGGGCGTCCTCGATTACGGCGCCGAGGTGGTGGCGATCGCGACCGGTTCCCGCTGGCGGCGCGACGGGGTGTCCCACAGCAACCTGGCGACGCTTCCCGGCTCCGACGGCGAGACCGTGTTCACTCCCGACGACGTGTTCTCGGGCGTCGATATTCCAGGCCCCGTCCTCGTGTTCGACGACGATCACTATTACATGGGCGGCGTCATCGCCCAGCAGCTTCGCGCCGAGGGCAAGGAAGTCACGCTGGTGACGCCCGAGGACGAGGTCGGCAAGTGGACCGAGTTGACCCTCGAGCAACCCGCGATCCAGGCCCAAATGCTCGAACTGGGCATCGAGATCATGTGCCACCGCAATATCGCGAATATCGGCGGCAACGGTGTCGAGCTGGCATGCGTCTATACCGGCAAGACGGAAACCCTGGCCTGCAAATCCGTCGTGGTGGTCGCCTCCAGGCTGCCCGACGATGGGCTCTACAAGGCGCTCGCCGCCGACAAGGCCGCACTCGAAGCGGCGGGTATCCGCACCCTCTCACGGCTCGGCGATTGCCGGGCGCCGGGGCCGATCCAGGCCGCAACCCGGTCGGGTCATCTCTTTGCCCGCGAGCTCGACGATCCGGATGCCGGCGCCTATCCCCGGCGCGAGCGGGTTGGGCTGGAAAGCGCCGTTGCCGCGGAGTAACTTCGCAACAAGGCCCGTGCCCGCCCGGTTGCGCGGCCTGTGGCGGCGCGACTGGATGCGTTTTGCCGACGGCACCAGCAATACCACCCTGCGCGTCTTTTACATGCAGGGCCCGACGCTGTTTGCCGATCTGCGCCTGCCCCCCGGGCAGAAGCGCTTTCCTGAGGGCGCGACGCTCGATGGTCTATCCGCGGCGAACCTGCGGGCGCTCATGGGGCGTAGGGGCTTTACCGGCCACACCACCATGACCGGCAACCGGGTCACCTGGCACCGCCATTTCGACTATCAGCAGGGCCGCGGCGCCGCCGTGGAGCTCGATGTCGGAGTTTGCCGCTTCAACGGGTCGGAAATGATCGAAGCCGAGCCGGGCGGCGCCTATGTCGAGCAATGGCAACGCGTCTATGACGGGGCCGGGCGATATCTCACGCTTCGCTGCGAGGCGGGCCCCGGTGCGCCTGAGCGCATTCTCGTGGTTTGCGGCGACCGCTTCATGATCGCGCGCGACCGCGTCTCGACCCTGCCCCGGGGAAAATACCTCGCCGATCTCGCGGGTGAGCTCGAAACAGCAGCGCTCGCCCCCTATCTCGATTGCGAGCTCGCCTATGGCCGGCGCACGGGGCGGGGCGGGGCCTGGCGCATCGGACTCTCGACCATCCCGGCGCGCGAGGGTGCGCTGGCCTTCGATCCCGGCGCGCTCTGCTACAATCGCGAACTCGACACGGTCGACGAAGAATTCGTCGCCCGCCCGGGCGTCGCTCTGCGCCGCTGGCAGATCGTCGACTGCACGTTGCGCCGCGCCGACCTCGCGACGTTCGTCGCCGGGCACTGACCCGGTCCAGGCAAGGGAGATCGCCATGCTGCCCCGAAAACTCGTGCCCGACAGCTTCGAGGTGCCCACCGTGGTCGAGGCCGACGGCTTCAAGCTCGTGCCACTGGGCTATCCGCTGATGATGAAGGATTACGACGCCTACATGTCGAGCGTCGAGCATCTCAAGGGCCATGCCGCACCCGGGCATTCCTGGCCCGAAGGCTCGACGCTGGAAGATGCCATCATCGACATCGGCTGGGTTGAGCAGAGCTGGCGCTTTCGTGCGGCGTTCTCCTACGCGGTCATGACG
The DNA here is from genome assembly GCA_965249645.1 of Alphaproteobacteria bacterium. Taxonomy (GTDB): domain Bacteria; phylum Pseudomonadota; class Alphaproteobacteria; order UBA828; family JAPUJA01; genus CAVOEB01. Next base: position 34,803 of record CBDFML010000011.1, on the reverse strand, counting down.
CCCGACGAAAGCGTCGAGCGGGCCTGCATATACGTCTATCCGTCGCTCAAATTTGGCTACGAAGCGCAGGGCCATCTTTGGGTCCGCGCGAGCGAAGTCGAGGGAGGCTTAGACGCCGCGCTCTACGCCTGGACGCGCGCGTGGGTGCGCAGCGCCTGGCCGTTCCACTTCGAGCGGGTCGGCTGGCCCGGCCGCGAGACAGGTTGGAACGAGTGGGAGGCCCTGCCCGACAAGGACCCGATGGAGCTTTAACCCGACGCCGCCGGCAATTCAGGGAGAGCCGACTAGGATGGCCCGCGAATCAAAATCCAAACCCGATACCGAAGCGCCAAAGCCCGCGCCCAACGCCCAGCCGTCGCCGTCCAAACCAGCGCTCAAACGTCAGCCGCCGGGCGAGGTCGGCGGGCCCAAGGGGCCCGAGCCGACCCGCTACGGTGACTGGCAGCAAAAGGGACGCACCACTGACTTCTGAGCCGCGCGGGCCAGGCTTCGGCGCGAAGCTGTTCGCACTTTTATCGTTCTTGTTTTGTACTGACTAGGCTCTATAATGCCGGCATTAAACAAAATCCCTTCTTTTCGTAGAAATCGGCCATGCGCATCTCTCAGGACGGGATTTCGCGGTCGCACCGCAACGGGTCTCGCCGCTCCCGCAGTTCAGGCGTTTTGTCCGGCGTCCTGCTACTCGCGGCGCTCGCAGCGGTCGTCCGGCTCCCCGGTCTGGAACCTGTCCGCGCGGGCGACGTTCTGGCCGGCCCGGTCCGGGCCCAGGTGGTGCGGGTGGTCGACGGCGATACCATCGAGGTTCGCGCCCGCATCTGGCTGGGCCAGGATATTTCAACCCTGGTGCGTCTTGCGGGGGTCGACGCACCGGAGTTGCGCGGCGGCTACGCCCTCGAGAAGACGCTGGCGGTGCAGGCACGCGAATATCTCGCCGCGCGGATCGAGGGCGCCGAGGTGCGGCTCGTTGCTATCGAATACGGCAAATATGCCGGCCGTGTCGTGGCCCGGGTGGCAACGCCCCATGGCGAGGATCTGGCTGCCGGGTTGATCGCCGCCGGATTGGGGCGCGCCAATGACGGCGGCAGCCGCATGGCCTAGTGCAATGAGGCGAACGCAGCAGACGGAACCGGGGCCGAACCGGCCGAGCCCGTCGCCGCACGGTAAATTGTCGTCCGATTGAAAAGAACGCACGCGGTTCTATTCGGACGGATTTTGCTCTAGGCTCGATTCCCGATCCTGCAGGAACCGCGGCAATGATCCGGGCACACCTTTACCGGCGCGTCGCAAGCAGTGCGGCGCTGTGCGGTGCGATTATCGCGCTGATGCTGGGCGGGTGCGCGTCGCCGCCCAGCCATGAAATGCGCACCCTCGAACAGCTCACCGAAATGGCCCAGGACGGCGATCCCGGTGCCCAGGCGGCGCTGGGCCAAGCCTACGAAAAGGGTCTGGGCGTGCGCGCGAGCATTGATCAGGCCATGCGCTGGTACGAGCGGGCGAGCGAAGGCGGCGATCCCTTTGCGCCGTTCCAGATCGGCGCGCTCTTTGAACGCGGCGTTGGGGTCGTGCAAGACTATGCCGAGGCCGCCCACTGGTACCGCGTTGCCGCCGAGCGCGGCAACGACTCGGCGCAGGCAAGCCTCGCTCACCTCTACGAGCACGGGCTGGGCGTGCCCCAGGATTACGCCGCCGCGGTTTACTGGTATGAGGCGGCGCGCACCACCTGGGCCGCGCGTGCCGAGTATCCTGTCGAAGCGGCCTTCGCCACGGGGCGCGAGGGCGCCGAATACGGCGAGCCGCCGCCCGAGGCGTTGCCCGTCGAGCCGCCCGGTGACGAGCCTGTCGAACAGGACGGCGATGAATTCGTTGGCGCGCTTGCCGTGATCGGCGAGATTGCTCCGCCGCCGGCGGCCGATCCCGCCGCCGATCCCCTGGGAGAGCTTCTCGAAAGGCTCGATGCGTCCGTGTCCGCCATGCCGTCGGTCGATCCGGGCGCGGTGACGAGTGCCGCCATCGAAGCGCCGAACCAGCCGGCACCGGCAGATCCCGCGCCTGAATTTGCCGCCCATCTCGCCTCCTTCCGCACCGCGGAAGCGGCAGCGCGCGAATGGGACCGGCTGGCGGGCATTCATGGCGGCTTGTTTAGCGATCTCGCGCCCTGGCTCGACGGCGTCTCACTGGGCGAGGCCGACGGCGAGGGCTTTGTGCGCCTGCTCGCCGCCCCCTTCGAGGACCGCGCAACCGCCGAACGATTCTGCTCCGAACTCGTCGCGGCCAATCTCTATTGCAAGGTGGTCGCGCGCTAGCGGTTCATCCGGTTTTCGACCAGATGTTCGACCACCGAGGGGTCGGCGAGCGTGCTGGTGTCGCCCAGATTGCCGAAGTCGTTCTCGGCAATCTTGCGCAGGATCCGGCGCATGATCTTGCCCGAGCGGGTCTTGGGCAGGCCCGGCGCCCACTGGATCAGGTCGGGGGTCGCGATCGGGCCGATCTCCTTACGCACCCACTTGACCAGTTCGGCGCGCAGCTCCTCCGAGGTCTCGACGCCCTCGGTGAGCGTCACATAGGCATAGATGCCCTGGCCCTTGATGTCGTGGGGATAGCCCACCACGGCAGCTTCCGAAACCGAGGGGTGGGCGACCAGCGCGCTTTCCACCTCCGCCGTGCCCATGCGGTGGCCCGAGACGTTGATCACGTCGTCGACCCGCCCCGTGATCCAGTAATAGCCGTCCCCGTCGCGCCGGCAGCCGTCGCCGGTGAAGTAACGCCCGGGAAATTGCGAGAAGTAGGTGCTTATGAAGCGGTCGTGATCGCCATAGAGCGAACGCATCTGACCGGGCCAGGAATCCGCCAGGCAGAGCAGCCCTTCGCATTCGCCCGAAAGTTCCTTGCCCTCGGCGTCGACGATCAGCGGCGTAACCCCGAAGAAGGGTCGGGTTGCCGAGCCGGGCTTGAGCGCCGTTGCGCCGGGCAGCGGCGTGATCAGGATGCCGCCGGTCTCGGTCTGCCACCAGGTATCGACAATCGGGCAGCGTTCTTCGCCGACCACATGGTAGTACCACATCCAGGCCTCGGGATTGATCGGCTCGCCCACCGAACCCAGCAGGCGGAGCGATGTGCGCGAGGTCTTGGTCACCGGCCCGTCGCCCTCGCGCATCAGCGCGCGAATCGCGGTCGGCGCGGTGTAGAAGATGTTGACCTTGTGCTTGTCGACCACCTGCCAGCAGCGCGACGTGTCGGGATAGTTGGGCACGCCCTCGAACATCAGGGTAATCGCCCCGTTGGCGAGCGGGCCGTAGACAATGTAGGTGTGGCCCGTGACCCAGCCGACATCCGCTGTGCACCAGTAGATATCGCCGTCGTGATAGTCGAAGACGTACTGGTGGGTCATGGCGGCGTAGAGCAGATAGCCGCCGGTGGTGTGCATCACCCCCTTGGGCTTGCCCGTCGAGCCCGAGGTATAGAGGATGAACAACGGGTCCTCCGCGTCCATCGGCTCGGCCGGGCACTCGGCGGACTGGGCAGCCGTGCCCTCCTCGTACCAGACATCACGGCCCTCGACCCAGTCGATCTCGCCCCCGGTGCGCTTTACCACGATCACGGATTTCACCGTCGGGCAGCTTTCCAGCGCCTTGTCCGTGTTGGCCTTGAGCGGGATCGGCTTGCCGCCGCGTATTCCCTCGTCGGCGGTGATCACGCAGTTGCTTTCGCAGTCCTGGACCCGCCCGGCGAGCGAATCCGGCGAGAAGCCGCCAAACACCACCGAATGGACCGCGCCGATCCGGGCGCAGGCGAGCATGGCGTAAGCCGCTTCGGGGATCATCGGCATATAGATAGTCACCCGATCGCCCTTGCCCACGCCTTGGGCCTTCAGCAGGTTGGCCAGCCGGCAGACCTTCTCGTGCAGCTCCGCGTAGGTGATCGCAGCGTCGTCCGCCGGGTCGTCGCCCTCCCAGATGATTGCTGTCTGGTCGGCCCGCGCAGGCAGATGGCGGTCGATGCAGTTCACGCAGGCATTGAGCTTGGCGCCGTCGAACCAGCGGATCGTCACGTCGCCGCGATAATCGACGGTCTTTACGCTCGACCAGGTCTCGATCCAATCGAGGCGGCCTGCCTGCTCGGCCCAGAACCCCTCGGGATCTGCGATTGAGCGGGCATACATTTCGTTGTAGGCGGCCTCGTTGCACCAGGCCGATTTGGCCAGATCGACGGGCACGGGGACGATATCGGGATGGGACATGACAGGCTTCTCACCAGCTGGAAGGTTGTCCGCCGGCGTCTTGCGCGCCGTCTTGGCGGGGGTAATTATCGGCCCTTCGTGTGACCCCGGCAAGACCGGGTCTCGGCGCGTGCGGGCGGCTCAGCGGTAGCGGGGCGGCACGCTCACATAAATCCTTCCGTCGCGCACCTCCAGGCTCAACGCCTGCAGGCTCTTGCCAGGGCAGGGGCCGTCGATGCAAACGCCGTCCTCGATACGAAACACCGCACCGTGGGTCGCACAAACGATCGTCTTGCACTCCGCGTCGAGAAACTCGCCCTCGACCCAGTCGAGCGGCATGGAGCGGTGGGCGCACTGGTTGACGTAACCGTAGATTTCGCCATTCTGCGCGTCGATCGGGCGAACCAGAAATATCAGCACCGGCGTCTCCGCTCCCTCGACGCGAAATCCCCTCGAATGGCCCGGCGCAAGCTCGGCGAGCGCGCAGAGCGGTTCGCCCGCCGGGATCGCGGCGGTCCGGGGGTCGGATTCGGACAGGCTCATGCCGAAACGCCGCCCATGGTGCAGATGATTTTCCACGCTCGGGCGTCGATCGCACTAACCGACAGGCGCGACTGGCGCACCAGCGAGAGATGGCCCAGGCGCTCATCTTCCTTGATTTGCCTGAGCGTGACGGGACTGGCCAGCGGACCGACGGTCTTGATGTCGACCATGCCGTATTTGCCCGCCTCGTCCGTGTGGTCGGGATAGAACTCCTTGACGATCTCCACGATGCCGACGATCCGCTTCTCTTTCTGGGAATGGTAGAAAAACACCTTATCGCCGAGTTTCATCGCCTTCATATTGTTCTGGGCCTGCGCGTTGCGCACGCCGTCCCAGTAGGTGACGTCGTCGGCGACCTGTTCGTCCCACGACCAGTCGGTTTCGGGGTCGGCCTTCATCAGCCAGTAGTTCATCGCAAATTCTCCCGCTCTAGTCTTCGGGCCGGCCGACCACCCACTTCCACGGAGTGATCTCAACGGAAGCGAACAGGCCGGCCTTGGCGTAAGGGTCCTCGGCGAGGAGTGCTGTCACCGCCTCGCGGCTGATCCCTTCGACGATCAGCAGCGAGCCGAGGGGCGCGTCCTCGTCGTCGAGCATCGGACCCGCGACGGCAATCGCGTCGAGTTGGGTCGCCATCCACTCGAGATGACCAGGCCGGGTCTCGGCGCGCAACGTGCCGGCGTCGGATTTGTCGAGGCAGCGGGCGATGAAATGCATGGTGATCCTTTCTAGCCGTCGAACTCGATTTAAGATTGCGTAAGGCCGTGACTGCGGTCCGCCGGCACTCCGGCGCGCCCGCGCAGGCGCGGACCATTGGGTCCGCTGCCGTGAGCGAGAAAAGCCTAGATCGGTTCCAGGTAAAATGGAACCGATCTAATAGGTCGTCAGGCCGCCGTCGACGGTATAGACGCCGCCGGTGCAGTAGCGGCTTTCGTCGGACGCCAGAAACAGCATCAGATCGGCGATTTCCGGGGGCTCGGCGTAGCGGCGCAGCGGAATCGCCCGGACCATCGATTCCTGGGCCTTGGCCGGGTCGTCGGGGTTGAAGCCCTCCTCGAGGTCGCGGGCAAGCTGGGTGGCGACCGGCGCGGGATTGACCGTGTTGACGCGGATCTTGTTGCGCGCGCCTTCGAGCGCGCCCGAGCGCATCAGCCCCACGACCGCGTGCTTGCTCGCAGTGTAGGCGGAGATCTTCGGCGTGCCGATCAGGCCTGCGACCGACGAGGTGATCACGATGGACCCGGCGCCGCGCTCGGCCATTGCAGGCATGGTGTGTTTCATGCCGAGAAACACGCCGCGCGTGTTCACCGCCATGACCCGGTCGAAGTCCTCGACCTTCATCTTCGTGATCGGCGCCGATGTGCCCGCGATGCCGGCGTTGAGCAGGGCGATGTCGATACCGCCGTAACGCTCCACGGCCAAGGCGACGAAGGCTTGCGTTTGCGTCTCGTCGACGACGTCGGCGAGCGCGTAGCTGACCGAATTGCCGCCCGCCTCCTCGACCGCGGATTTAAGCGCGTCCTCGTTGATGTCGACGAGCAGCACGTTAGCACCCTCCTTCGCAAACAGCGCGCCCGCCGCGCGGCCGATGCCGCCCGAGCCGCCCGTGATGATCGCCGTCTTGTCCGCCAGCCGTGCCATGGAATTCTCCCGTTCGTGGCCGCTATGGTGTCTTTTTTCCGCCGCCGAGGAAGCCCTCGATCAGGCGGTCGTTCACAATCTCAGGCTTTTCGCACATCAGGAAATGTCCGCCGCCGTCAACATACTCGATCGTGAAGTCGGTGTACCAGCGGGGGATCAGGTCGGTCCAAGCCGCGGGCGCAATCGGGTCGGCCATGCCCTGGAGGAAAACCATCGGGCAATCCGAAATCGTCCAGTCGATCGGTTTCCAGAAATCCTTTATCCGGTAAAAATTAAACCCGCCGTGGAGGTTGCCGGGCTTCATGAAGGTGTCTGTATAGACATCGATTTCCCGGTTCGTGAACAACTCCGCATCCGCCGACCAGTGGGACAGCCAGTGCTTGAAATAGACCCGGCAGGCCTCCCTGCTCGAGCCCACCAGCTCGACCGCGAGATCGAGCTGGTGAAACATGAAATACCAGGCTTCCTCGAAGCGCTGCATATAGCGCTCGCCCCAGCCGGGCACCGCCGGGTTGAGGATGGCCGCAGCGCTCACCCGGTCGCGGTGGCGGCGGATGAACTTGTGCACCACCTCCGAGCCGAAGTCGTGGCCGCACAGATAAACCGTCTCCAGCCCGAGGCGGTCGAGAAGCTCGACGAAGTCGTCGATGACATGCTCCGTCGAATAGAGGTCGATCCGGTCCAGCGGCGGCTTGGTCGAATCGCCGAAGCCACGCATGTCGGGTGCGATGACGTCGAAATGCTCGGCCAGCGGTCCGATGTTCTTGCGCCATTCCCAGCAAAATCCCGGCCAGCCGTGCACCAGCAGCAGCGGCGGTCCGCTGCCCTCGCGCATGTAGTGCAGCGTCACGTTCGAAAGCTCGTCTGCGTGGTGAGTGAATTCGTCGGGCATGCGAAGCGTCATGGCGTGTCTCCTCGAACCAAGGCGTCAGCCGGCCGGTCGGGCGCCGGCCTCGGCGGTAAACGGCCGGGCGAGCAGCGCTCCGATCGCGGTATCGATATCGGCGCCGCGGTGGAGGATGGCATCGACGGTGGCGCAGATCGGCGCCTCGATGTCGTGGCGTGCCGCAAGGCGGCTGACGGCCTGTGCCGTTGCAACTCCCTCGGCCACCGAATCGCGCCGCGCCAGAACGTCGGCGAGCGGTTGCCCGCTGCCCAGCGCGACGCCCAGCGACATGTTGCGCGATTGCTCGCCAGCGCAGGTCAGTACCAGATCGCCCAGCCCCGACAACCCGGTCAGCGTCTCGGACCGGGCGCCGAGCGCCGCGCCGAGCCGCGCCATCTCCGCGAAGCCGCGGGTGATCAGGGCGGCCCGCGCGTTGTCGCCCAGGCCCCGTCCCTGCGCGATACCGCAGGCGAGGGCGAGGACATTCTTGACCGCGCCGCCGACTTGCGTGCCCACGACGTCGTCCGTGAGATAGGGTCGAAAGGTCGCACTCCCGAGCAGGGCGACGAGTTCGGCGCCAAGTTCGGCGTCGGAGCAGGCCAGTGTCACTGCGGTGGGCAGACCGCGCGCGACCTCGGCGGCGAAGGTCGGGCCCGACAACACGGCGAGCAAAGGCTCGGGCAGGCTCTCGGCCACTGCCTCGCTCATCAGCGCGAGGCTGTCCTGCTCGATGCCCTTGGTGCAGATCACCGTAGGAGTGCCCGGCTCGACCGCCGGGGCGAGCGCCGTGGCCACGCCGCGCAGGTGCTGGGCCGGGGCGGCCAGAAGAAGCGCGTCGCAGGCGCCAAGCTCGCCGATCGTGGCCGTGGCGCGCAAGCCCGCGTCGAAACCGAGGCCGGGCAGGAATCGGGGATTTTCGTGTCGAGCGTTGATCGCCTCGACCACGTCGGGCTCGCGCGCCCAGATCAGCGTGTCGCGGCCCGCCGCCGCGGCAAGCGCGCCCAGCGTTGTGCCCCAGGCGCCGGCGCCGGCGATGCCGAGCGTTGAGATCGCCGTCATGCCCGCGCCCCCAGCCGGCCGGGCCGGCCCATGCCCGGTGGCGGGGCGGCGTCGGGGTCGAGCGGCCAGCGGGCGCGGGGGGCTGCGTCGAGCCCGTCGGTCAGGCCGCGGCCCAGCCGCTCGATGCCCGCCCAGGCGATCATCGCCGCGTTATCGGTGCAGAGAGAGAGTGGCGGCAACACGAGGCGCACATTGTGAGCGGTGGCGAGCACGCCGAGGCGTTCGCGCAAATGCGCGTTGGCCGCGACCCCGCCGGCCACCACCAGTGCCGGCGCTGCCTGCCCAGTCGTCTCCGCGAACAGGCGCAAGCCCGCCTCGGTGCGCTCGATCAAGACGTCGCCCACCGCCGCCTGGAACGACGCCGCGAAATCCGCGCGGGCCTGGGGCGTCAACGCCTCGGACACGGTCGTCTTAGGCGCGAGCTCTCCGGCGCTCGCGGTCACGCCGCCGGCGGCCTCGACCGCCAGGCGCAGCGCGGTCTTCAGGCCCGAGAACGAAAAATCGCAGCCCGGGCGGCCCTTGAGCGGCCGGGGCAATTTGATTGCCGCCGGATCGCCCGTGCCTGCACAGTGCTCGATGGCGGGGCCCCCCGGATAGCCCAGCCCGAGCAGCTTGGCCGCCTTGTCGAAGGCTTCGCCGACCGCGTCGTCGATGGTGGTCCCCAGCCGGCGGTAGTCGCCCACCCCCTCGACGCCCAGAAGCTGGCAATGCCCGCCCGAGACCAGCAGCAACAGATAGGGGTAGTCGAGCTCCTCGACCAACCGGGCCGAGAGCGCGTGGCCTTCAAGATGGTTGACCGCGACGAAGGGCAGCTCGTGCACCGCGGCGATGGCCTTGCCCGTGGTCAGGCCCACCATGACCGCGCCGATCAGTCCGGGTCCGGCGGTCGCGGCGACGGCGTCGAGCTCACGGCTGGCCAGTCCCGCCTCGTCCAGCGCGGCGGCGATCAGACGATCGAGATGGTCGATATGGGAGCGCGCGGCGATCTCGGGCACCACCCCGCCATAGAGCCGGTGCTCGTCGATCTGCGAGAGCACGAGGCTCGCGCGGATCTGCTTCTTCTCGGTCACGATCGCCGCGGCGGTCTCGTCGCAGCTGGTCTCGATACCGAGCATATTCATCGGGCGCCTCAAGCGTCTGTGCGGCAATGGAACGCGGGGCGACTTTAGCGTTGCGCGCGGCTGTCCGCCAGCCTCGAGCTGTGCTAAGCCTTGCACCCATGATCGGCCCCCTTGCTTCTCTGCACCCGTGAGCGCGGCACCCCGCCTTCGCATCGGCAGCCGGGGCAGCGCGCTGGCGCTGATCCAGGCCCGCGAGGTACGCACCCGGTTGGCGGCGACTCACCCTGAGCTCGCAGGCGAGGACGCCATCGCCATCGAGGCCATCAAGACCACCGGCGATCTCGTGCTCGACAGGCCGCTGACCGAAATCGGCGGCAAGGGGTTGTTCGTCAAGGAAATCGAGACGGCCCTGCTCGACGGTGCCATCGACCTTGCGGTTCATTCCATGAAGGACATGGAGGCCTGGCTGCCACCGGGCCTGATCATTCCCTGCCTGTTGCCGCGCGAGGACCCGCGCGACGCGCTGATTGCCCGGAGCGCACGCTCGCTGGCCGATCTGGCGCCGGGCGCCAGGGTCGGCACCGCGTCGCCGCGCCGCACCGCCCAGCTTCTGATGCGCCGGCCCGACCTCGAGATCGTCAGCCTGCGCGGCAATGTCGAGACCCGATTGCGCAAGATTGCCGAGGGTGAGGCCGAGGCTACCTTGCTCGCCATCTCCGGGCTCAAGCGGCTGGGCCGGGCGGACGCGGCGGTGGCGGTGCTCGGGATCGACGAGATGCTGCCGGCCATCGCCCAGGGCGCAATCGGTGTCGAGTGTCGCGCCGACGACCGGGCAACCCAGGCGCTGCTTGCGCCAATCAACGACGCGACGACCTGGCTCCGGGTCTCCGCCGAGCGCGCGCTCCTCGCCGCCATCGGCGGCTCCTGCCAAACCCCGATCGCCGCCCTGGCCGAACTCGACGGCGAGGATTACCTGTTCATCCAGGCCCTGCTCGTCACGCTCGACGGACGGGCTGCGCACGCCGGCTCGCGGCACGGCCCGCGAGGCCACGCGCGCCAGTTGGGCGCCGAGCTCGGCATGGAATTGCGCGAAAAAGCCGGGCCCGATTTCTTCGCCGACGAAACTGGAGCTGGCGCCGACCAAAAATGATCCGCCGTGTCGTCATCACCCGGCCGCGCGAGGATGCGGCGCTCCTCGCCGGCCGGCTCGCCGAGCAGGATGTCAAGGCCTTGGTCGAGCCCATGCTCGACATCGTGCCCCGTTCCCTCGATGCGCCGCTCGATCTCGAGGGCGTCCAGGCGATTCTCGTGACCAGCGCCAACGGCGTGCGCGCGCTTGCTCAAGCGAGTTCGCGCCGCGATCTGCCGCTGCTCGCGGTCGGCCTGGCGAGTGCCGAGGCGGCCGAAGCCTGCGGCTTTGCCGAGGTCTGCGCCGCATCGGGCGACGTCGCGGCGCTGGCGGCGCTGGCGTGCGTGCGGCTGCGACCCGACGCGGGGCCGCTGGTGCATGCCGCGGGCGATCATATTGCCAGAGATCTTGCGGGCGCGCTCGGCGCCGAGGGTTTTGCCGTGCGCCGCGAGGTGCTCTACGAGGCGCGTGCCGCCACCGCGCTCTCGGTCGGTTTGCGCACCTCGTTGACGGCGCGAGACCTGGATGCGGTGCTTTTTTTCTCTCCCCGTAGCGCGGACACGTTTGTTACTCTTTTGAACGCGGCGGGCCTGGCCCAAAGCGCCGCATCGCTCGACGCGCTGTGCCTGAGCGACGCGGTGGCGCAGGCAGCCGGCGGCGTTGCCTGGCGGCGGGTGGCGGTAGCCGAGCGTCTGGATCAGAAGGCGGTTCTGGCACTTCTCGACACGGGGTCCCCCCGCACCCCGTCGGGCTCCGGCGGATCGAGGAACTGAACAGGTCATGGCCGAGCGCAAACGCTCCAAATCCAGCAACAAGACCCGCGCCGCTTCTTCTGGGCCATCCCCCGGCACCTCGCCGCCGGTCAAAGGCGCGGCCGGCGCGGCAAAACCGGGCAAGCCGGCCCGGCCAGGCACCGCAAATCGGCCCGATGACGCAGCCCGTCCGCCTGGCGCCGAGGCCGATCCGGCGCTCTTCGCGGGCGCCCGCCCGAAGCGGCGCCGGACCCGGTTGGTGGGCGTGTTGCTGTTCACGGGCGTGGTCGTGGCCGCCGCGCTCTACGGCCTGTGGCCTTTGATTATGGAGGGGGTTCGCCCCGGCCCGCCGGTCGAGCCGGCTCCTCTGGAAACGTCTGCCCCGGAGCCTCCGCTCCCGGAGATTTCACCCCCGGTGTCCGCGACCGACAGTGCGGGGTTGGACGCGAGGCTTGCCGCTATCGAACGGAACTTGGCCGGGCTCGCGGTCCCGCAGGCGACGGCGGTCGATGCGCTGACCGAACGGATTGCGACCCTTGAAGCGGCCGGCGCAGCAATGGCGTCGCCCGATACCGCGCTCCTCGCCGCCCGCCTCGACGAGATCGACGCTCGCCTCGCGCTCGGCGCCGGCGTGGCGGGCGACGGGACAGGCGCCGCCCTAAGCGAAGCATTGGTCACCGAGCTTGCGGCGCTGGGCGAGACATTCGCGGCGCTCAGCATTCGCCTCGATGCGCTGGAGGCGCAGCGGGCCGCCCGGCCCGATCCCGGCATCGAGTCCCTGGCCCTCGTGCTGGGGCTCGCCCAATTGCGCGACGCACTCGCCCGGGGCGCACCCTTTGCCGCGAAGCTCGCCGGCATTGCTCCCCTGCTGGCCGATCAGCCCGACGCCCCGGCGGCGCTTGCTTCGTTGGAAGCTCATGCGGAGCACGGAGTGCCCACCCGCGAGGCCCTGCGTGCACGCTTTCCGGCCCTTGCGCGCGCCGTCGTCACCGCGGCGCTGGCGCCCGAAGGGGCGGGCTGGGTCGACGAAACCCTGCAGAAGCTGGCGGGCGTCGTCTCGGTGCGGCGCACCGGCGACGGCATCGAGGGCAATTCCGCCGAGGCCCGGGTGGCCCGCGCCGAGGTGCGGCTCGCCGCCGGCGAACTGGCGGGCGCAGTGGCCGAACTTGACGGGCTCGAGGGCGCCGCACGCGAGGCTGCGCGAGACTGGCTCTCGGACGCCCGCACCCGGCTTGACTCGGAAGACGCGCTGGCCCTTTTGGGGCACCTTGTTGCCGCATCGCTTGTGACCGCGCCCGACGAGGCCGGAGCGCCATGACCCGGCTGTTCCTGCTCTGCCTGGCGATTGCGGCGACTGCCTTCGTCACCGTGTGGGTGGCGGATCACCCGGGCAAGGTCGTGCTCGACTGGGAAGCCTACCGCATCGAGACTTCCGTCGCGGTCCTGGTCGGCGCGGCGGCGCTGGCGGCGGCGTTGAGCGTCGCCCTGTTCGAAGGGGTGCGGATGATCTGGCACGGCCCCGCGGGGTTTCGTGCGGCGCGCCGGAGGCGCCGCGAGCAACGCGGCTATCGCGCGCTGACCCTGGGCCTGGTTGCGGCGGCTGCGGGCGATGCCCGCGGCGCCCGGCGGCTTGCCCGACGCGCCGATTCGCTGCTCAGCGAGCCGCCGCTCACCCTGTTGCTCTCCGCCCAGGCCGCCCAGCTCGAGGGCGACGAGCGCGCGGCGAAGAGTTATTTCGAGGCCATGCTGGCGCGTCCCGAAACCGAGTTCCTGGGCCTGCGCGGATTGCTCGTCGACGCGACCAAGACGGGCGATCGTGCGCGCGCGCTGGAGCTGGTGAAAAAAGCCTATCGCCTGCGCCCTCACACACCCTGGGTGCTGACCACCCTGCTCGAGCTGCAGATGCGAGCCAACGAATGGATCGACGCCGAGGCCACCTTGCAGGCGGCGCTCAAGCACCGCGTCCTCGATCGTGCGCTCGGCACCCGCCGGCGCGCGCTGGTGATGCTGGGCCGGGCACAGGCTGCGAAAGCCGCGGGCAACCCCGCTGATGCGCGTCGCTTTGCCGGGCGCGCCCGCGAGTTCGCCGCCGATCTGGTGCCGGCTGCCGCGCTGGCCGCCGAGCTGGAGATCGAGGCAGGGCAGCCGGGCCGGGCGCAAAAAATCCTTGCCGAGGCTTGGGAGAGCGCACCACACCCCGAGCTGGGAGCATTGTTGCTCGATGCCGTTGTGGACTCCACCCCGGCGGAACGCGCGGGCCATGTCGAAAAGGTCGTCGCCCACAATCCGGACCACGTCGAGAGCCACCTGCTGCTAGCCCGGGCCTCGCTCGATGCCCGTCTGTGGGGCCAGGCGCGCCGCCATCTCGACGCGGCCGCCGCGGTCCGGTCCAGCGCGGGAATCTTTCGCTTGAAGGCGGACCTCGAGGAGGGCGACACTGGCGACCTCGAGGCGGGGCGGCGCTGGTTGCTCGAGGCGAGTCGCGCCGCACCCGACCCCGTCTGGGTCTGCGCCGAATGCGCCGCGCCGGCGGCGGCGTGGGCGATGCATTGTCCCGCCTGTGGTGCGTTCGACCGCTTCGAGTGGCGCAGCCCGCCCGCACCCCGGGCAGCCGTCGCGCCCGCGAGCGATGAGACCGGTCCCGATCTGCCGCCGAAGCCGGAGGCGGCACCGAAGAAGCCCCCGTCCAGGCGGGCGAAGGAGAAAGCCGGCGAAACGCCTGCCGAGCGTGCCGCACGAATGACGTAGCCATGCCCTCAAGCAGCCCAAAGCGCGATAGGGCAAATATATAACTGCTCTCAAGCAGCGCAAAGCGCGCTAGGGCAATTAAATAACCGCCCTCAAGCAACGAGTGGCAGTGAGCGATAAGGCGAAACTCTTAAAAACAGGAGATCGAGAGACATGAGCATCAATCTAGAGGGGAAGATTGCCATCGTGACCGGCGCGGGCCGGGGCATCGGCGAGGGCATCGCCACGGTGTTCGCCGCCGAAGGCGCGAAGGTGGTCTGTGCCTCGCGCACGGTGGACGAAGGCGAAGCGGTGGCCGAGGCGATCCGCAAAGCGGGCGGCGATGCGGTCTATCGCCAGACCGATATTCGAGACGAAGACGAGTGCAACGCGCTCGTCGCCTTCGCGGCAAAAACATACGGCGGGCTCGAAATTCTCTGTCACAACGCGGGCATCTATCCCGACCTGCCCATGGAGGAGATGCCCGTCGAGACCTGGGACGACACCATCAACACCAACCTGCGCTCGTGTTTCCTGCTGACCAAGCCGTGCATCCCGATCATGCGCAGGCAGAACTGGGGCCGCATCCTGTTCACCTCGTCGATCACCGGCCCCGATGTCGCCCAGGCGCGGCTCACCGCCTATGCGTCAAGCAAGGGAGGCGTGAACGCCTTCATCAAGGCGGCCGCCCTCGAGCTTGCCAAGGACGGGATCACGGTCAACGCGGTCAGTCCGGGCAACATCATGATCCCGGGCCTGGTCAAGCTTTACGGCGAGGAGGGCGTGAAGGTGGTCGAGCGCAACATTCCCGTGGGCCATCTGGGCGAGCCGGCGGATATCGCCTACGCCATGGTCTATCTCGCCTCCGACCAGGCCAAGTTCGCCACCGGCCAGGCGATCGTCGTCGACGGTGGCCAGATCCTGCCCGAAGACCCGGATTCGTTTTTGCGGAATGAGTAAGCCCTCATGTAGCGATAGCGATAGGGCCAAGAAAAAAATCCGCCCTCATGTAGCGATAGCAGTAGGGCTAACTAAAAAACCGCCTTCAAGCAGCGAACGTGTGCGAGCGGTAGGGCGAACAACGGTCGGGCGGTAGGGCCAAGAAAAAACCGCCCTCAAGCAGCGCGCGGCGGGATAGGGCTTTTTAATAACCTTCATTGACGGTTAATGCCCTCGGCGCTAGCTTTCGCGACGTCTCCGGCCGAACCGGCCGGCGCCGGAGCGCGTTGCCGCGTTAGCTCAGTTGGTAGAGCACAGCATTCGTAATGCTGGGGTCGCAAGTTCGAGTCTTGCACGCGGCACCAGCGCGACGGCGATGCAACCATATGGTGGACGCCATGACCAGCCAACCCAACACGCCACGAAAGGTGGTGGTGCTGTGCGGCAGTCCGCGACGCAACGGCAATGCGCGCCGCCTGGGTGATGCGCTGTGCGAGGGCGCGGGAGAAGCCGGTCACGAAACCGAACTGATCCACATTCCCGACTGGGTCGACGGCATGCTGCGCGACTGCAAGGAGTGTCGCAAGCCCGACGGCCACTGCGCCATCGGCGACCGCTTCGAAGAAATGTTTTTTGAAAAGATGCTGCCCGCCGACGCCTGGGTCTACGCCACGCCGCTCTACTGGTACGGCGTCTCGGGCATCTTCAAGAATATGCTCGACCGCTCGTTCTGCTGTATGTCGGCCGGCCATCCCGAATGCGAGCGGGTGATCCGCGACTTCCAGCACAAGAAGTGCGCCGTGCTAATGAGCGCGGAGGAAAACAACCTGCCCGCGCGCCTCGGCGTGCTCGCCCACATGGAAGAGCTCTGCCGCTACCTGCGTCACGATTTCGTCGGCTTCGTCGTGGGCGTGGGCAACGCGCGCGGCGACACCCTGGAAGATCCCTCAAACCCCGTGGGCGAGGCGCACGCGTTGGGCCGTCGCCTGTTCGAGATACGCGAGACCAACTACACCATCGATAGCGAGCGGCCCAAGAAGCTCTGGTCCGAAGATACCTTCTACCCCGTTACCTGGCGCTGAAGCTCCTCGATTCTTGCGGGTTATGGCGCGGCACTTGCCGCAGGGGTTCGAAATCTGCCATCATTCCGTCAAATTAGCTGTGTGCAATCAGCCATTCTGAACCTTGCCAAAGGGAGAAACGCACATGATCAGGAATCGCAGAGCGCGCGGCGCCGGGCCGATGGGGCACACGCGGCGCGAGATGATGGCGCTGGGCGCCGCGGGTATCGGGATTGCCGCCATGCCCCTGATCCCGGGAACTGCCCGGGCGGCCAGCGACCATGCCATGATGTTCACCTGGGGCGGCTACGAGCTGCCCGGTTTCGACGACGCCTATATCGAGAAATACGGCGAATCGCCGGATTTCAGCCTGTTCGGCGACGAGGACGAAGCGTTCGCCAAGGTCGCGGCGGGCTTCAAGCCCGACCTTGCCCATCCGTGCAGCTCGATCATCCAGAAATGGATGGACGCCGGGTTGATCCAGCCGATCGACGTCTAGCGCCTGTCCAACTGGCCGAACCTCTACCCGATGATGCAGAACCTGCCCGGCACCATCTTCGGCGGCGAGCATTACTTCGTGCCGTGGGATTGGGGCTGGACCTCGATAACCTACCGCACCGATCTGGTCGACATCGAGGAGGAATCCTACAGTCTGCTGTGGGACGAGCGCTACGCGGGCAAATTGGCGGTGATCGACGCCGTGGGCGATACGGGCTTCATCGCCGCGATTTTTGCGGGCATGGATCCCTACCACATGACCCTTGATCAGATCGCCGAGCTCAAGGAGCTGCTGGCCAGGCAAAAGCCGTTGTTGCGCATGTACACCAACGATCTCTCGTCGGTCGAGCAGGGCCTGGCGTCGGGCGAGCTGGTCGCCGCACTGACCTGGAACGACAGCCCCATCAATCTGCGCTGGGACGATGTCCCGGTGCGCTACATGGAGCCCAAGGAAGGCGCTCTCGTCTGGGCCTGCGGCTACGTCATGATCAAGGACGCGCCCCATCCCGACCGGGCCTACGATCTGCTCGATGCCCGTCTCGACCCGCGCTCGGGCGCCTACAACATGACCGAGTACGGCTACGGCCATTCGAACAGCAAGACGGCGGAGATGTTCGCGGGCGAGGATCTCGACGACATCGGCCTGCCGCGGGACCAGGCAGCATTTCTGAATAACGCCGTGATCGGGGCATGCCGGACAATTACGAGGCGCTCATTCAGATGTTCGAAGAGGTCAAAGCCGGGTTCTGATCCGGCAGGGGCCCGCATGAGGGCCCGAATTTGAGGGAGACAACGCAATGAGACTTATTGGAGCAATCGCGGTCGCGGCGTTCGTGGCGGGCATGCTGGCCTTCAACCCCACCCAGGCGGGCAGCGCGAAGCCGCCGGCCGACGCGACACCGCCGGAAGGGGTGGACGTACTCGACGACGCCGAGCTCACCGAGGTGTTCGTCGAAAACACCCTGTTCGACCTAGATTACGGCAAGAAGTACTGGGAGTACTACAAGCCCAACGGCTCGCTCAAGGGTCTGTGGGACCGCGACAAGTATCGCGGCAAGTGGACCATCTCGAATAGTCTGTTCTGCCTCGACTACCAGGGCACCGGCTATGACGGCTGCTGGTACGTCCAGCTTTTCGATGGCAACAAACTTCACTGGTACAAGCCCGATGGCACGGACGACGGCGAGGACGGCGAGATGCTCGAGGGCAATCCGAAGAAGCTCTAGTTTTATAATTTCTGCTTAGCATGCCCGCGCCGGCTTCTGGTCAGCGCGGGCGTTTTCTTTTGCCCGTTCAGGCGGCGGCATTCGGGTCGTAGACGGGAACGGTCAGCGGCGCCAGCGCCTCGCGTCCGGCGACGGCATCGGCCAGCTTTTCGGCCACCATGATGGTCGGCGCGTTGAGGTTGCCGCTGGTCATGGACGGCATGATCGAGGCGTCGATCACCCGCAGGCCCTCGATCCCGTGCACCCGGCCTTCGCGGTCGGTCACGGCCATCGGATCCTCGCCCATGCGGCAGGTGCAGCTGAGGTGATAAGCGGTCTCGCCGCGGGCAGCGCAAAAGGCGTCGAGATCGGCGTCCGAGGTGGCGTCCTTGCCTGGCGCCAGCTCACGCCCGCGATAGGGGTCGTAGGCGGCCTGCGCGATGATCTCGCGGGTCTTGCGTATCCCTTCGCGAAAATCCCGGCGGTCCTCCTCCGTATCGAGATAGTTGGGGTCGATCCGCGGCGCCACCGCGATGTCCGGAGAGGTGAAGCTGAGCCGGCCCCGGCTGGTCGGCCGGCAGGTGTCGAGATGGGCTTGGAAGGCATGCGCTTTATGCAGCGCGCCCTCGTAGGTGATGCCGAGCGGCAGGTAGTGGTATTGCAGATCGGGGTGGAGCGCGTCGTCGCGGGTGCGGATGAAGCCGCCGACCTCGAAGTGGGTGGTAGCACCCAGCCCTTTCTTCGACAGGATCCATTCCAGCCCCAGCTTCGCCTTGCCCCACGGGGTCATAGCCTTGGCCAGCGAGATGGGCTGGGTGCATTCATACTGCACCAGCACCTCGATATGGTCCTGCAGATTCTTGCCCACGCCCGGCAGATCGCAGACCACGTCGATGCCCGCCTCGCGCAATTCGCCGCCCGCGCCAATGCCGGAAACCCAGAGCAGATGGGGCGAGCCGATCGAGCCCGCCGACAGGATCACCTCGCGCCGCGCGCGGCACTGCTCGCCCGCCCCGTTGCGTTCGATCTCGACTCCGGCGGCGCGGTTCCCTTCGACGATCACGCGCCGCGTCAGCGCGTGGGTTATGACAGTCAAGTTGGGCCGCCCCATTGCCGGGCGCAAATACGCCCGCGCGGTCGAACTGCGCCGCCCGTCGCCCACGGTCATGTCCTGCCAGCTCACACCTTCCTGCTGATAGCCGTTGGGATCGCTCGACAACGGATAGCCCGCCTGCAGGCCGGCCTCCAGGAAGACCTCGTCGAGGCGGTTTCGCGGTGTCGGGGTGTCGCCTCCGGTGGTCACCTGCAAAGGACCCGAGCCGCCGCGATACTCGTCCGCACCGCGCCGGCAGGTCTCGGCCCGCTTGAAGTAGGGCAGGCAATGAGCGTAGTCCCAGTCAGCGGCACCGCTCTCGGCTGCCCAGCGGTCGAAGTCACGGGCGTGGCCGCGGACATAGACCATGCTGTTGATCGAGGACGATCCGCCCAGGCACTTGCCGCGCGGCGTATAGATCCGCCGCCCGTTCAGGCGTGCCTGGGGCTCACTTTCGAATTTCCAGGTGTAGCGGGGATTGTGCATCGGGTAGAGCATGCCCGACGGCATGTGGATGAAGATCGAATCGTCGCGCCCGCCGGCTTCGATCAGCAGCACCGAAACCTCGGGATCCTCGCTCAGCCGGTGGGCCAGCACGCTACCCGCCGAGCCAGCGCCAACGATGATGTAGTCCACCTCTTTGCCTGCCGCCATGTCGCTCTCCCCGGCCCCCGTGCATTCGGACGCAAAGATTAGCACGGGGTAATCCGGATGCATCAAGCTGAACGGGCGGCGGCGTTACTCCGTGATTTCGTGGGCCGCGAACCGTCGGGCCACCCAGCGGTGGAAGTGATGGGTCGGGGTGTCGAACACGGGCGAGAAATGGCCACCGTCGAAGGCCGGGGAATGGCGGCCCCGCTGCAACGCCTCGACGACGCCGAGATCCTCGGCGAAGATCGAGCGCCAGCCGGCCGCAACGGAGGCGCGGGTGGGCGCGAACGCGTCGGCCGTCGCGGCATCGCCCACATAGTAGATCGCCATTCGCTCGCGAACCCGCCCCGGCTCCGTCGCTTCGAGCACGACGGCGTAGAAGTGATCCGCATGGGCGCCCAGCATCAGGCTCGGATAGAGGGCGAGGTATTCCGCGTGACGCGCGCGGTTTTCGGGCAGACCGGGCAGCCGGGGCAGCACCGGTCCATCGACTCGGGTGGGGTCGTAAACAGTGCTGCCCTGTCCGGCGTAGCCGTCTTCCACGATGATGTAGTGGTCCTCGAGTCGGGAATAGCGGTTCAGCTCCGGGTGCACCCAGGGCAGGTGGTAGGCTTCGAGGTAATTCTCGATCGCGAGTTTCCAGTTCGTCTTGACGTCGAATTCGATGATTTTGCCGCGCGGCGCGCTCGCGAACGCCGTCAGATCGTAATCCCGCCAGCGCTCCGTCACCGGCGCGAGAGTGTCTTCGAGTGGCGGTGCGTTGCCCGACAGGTTGACGAAGACCAGGTCGAGCCAGGTCGCGCTGCGCACTCGTTTGAGGCCATGGTCGCGCTTGTCGAAGCCGGCGACCTCGTTCACGCCCGGGCCGCCGATCGACGGCGTGGTGCGCAAACGCCCGTCGAAATCGTAGGACCAGGCGTGATAGGGGCATTGCAACCGCGTCCCGATCCGGCGCGGAGATTCGACCAGGGGATGACCGCGATGGCTGCAGACGTTGTGGAACAGGTTGATGGTGCCCGCGGCATCGCGCACGGCGAAAAGCGGCACACCCAGAAGATTGACCGGCCGTGCGTCTCCCGGCTCGGGAATGTCGCTCGCGAATCCGACACAGGTCCAGCTCGGGGCAAACAACACCTCACGTTCCCGGGCGAAAAAATCCGGACTGGTATAGACCTCGTTGGGCAGGCCGACGGCGTGCTCGATGGGCTGATCGACCGCGACGAACGCTTCTTCGAGGGCGGCGGGCAAGGATGACCGGGCTGCCATGACGGGCATCTTAAATCAGATCGTGATTTGACTGTCTAGATCGGGGATCCGTCTGCGCGGCGTGGGCGGCGCAAGCCGTCGGGAGTGCAGGAAGGCAGTGGAAGAGAGGTCGGTCCGCCCCGCCGGGACCGGCGGCTGGGTCAGGCGCTGGCGCCCAGAACCTTCATAGTCAGCGGCATCGCCGCGCCGGTCAGCCGTGCGCGGCGCAGGTTGACGGTCTCGAGATTGGTTTGCTGCAGGCTGGCGTCGCGCAGGTCGGCCTGCTCGAAATTGGCGCCGGCCAGCTGTGCCTTCAACAGGTCGGCGCCGCGCATGCGGGCACGCAGGAAACTGGCGTCGGTCAGGTTGACGGGCCAATCGCGTCCGGTCGACTCGCCGTTCGCGTCCTTGATTTCCTGCGGCCGAAGGGTTGCCGCTTCGAGGTTGGCGTCGTCCAGTCGGGCGCCCGTCAAATTAGCCCCCGACAGGTCGGCGCGCGCCAGCCGGGCGTTGAGCAGGGTAGCGCCTGAGAGATCGACGAGGGTGAGCTTGGTGCGCACCAGCATGGCGCGGGTCAGGTTGACCTCGCGCATACTGGCACCGGACAGGTCGAAGCCCGCGAGCTGGACGCCGGTCAGGTTGCGGCCGTCGAGAATTGCCCGTTCGCCCGTCTGGCCCGAGGATTCGACCCAGGTGGTGTGCTGATCGAGGATCGAATCGAACTCGTCGTCGACCTCGGTGGAGCCCGGCTTGTTGTTGGCGAACATCATGTCGACGCCTTCGAGGTTGACACCGCGCATATTGGCTTCGCTGAAATCGATCTCGCGGACAATGGCGTTGGCCATGTTGGCGTTTTGCATATTGCAGCCCGAGATACGTGCAGCCGACAGGTCGGTGCTGCTAAGATCCGCGCTCTTGAGCATGGCCCCGTCGAGATCTGCCTCGTGCATCCGCGCCCCATGGAGGCAGGCCCCCGAAAGATCGGCTTCCACGAACGACGTTTTTGTCATGTTGGCGCGGCTCAAATCGGCGCCGTGCAGGGTGGCTTTCTCGAAGTTGCATGCGCCCTGTCCGGCGATGGCCAGATGAGGTTGCGAGGTTTCTGCGCCCGACTTCATCAAGCGCCCCTGGCGCATGTCGGCATCACACAGGATGGCTTGGCTCAAATCGGCGTTGCCGAACCGTGCGCCACGCAGATCGGCGCCGCGGAAGTTAACCTGGCGCAGGATGGCGCCCTCCAGGTTGGTCGCGAACAGATCTGCTTCGCTGAAATTCGAGCCCGTGAGATCGGCGTTTGAAAAGTTCGCGCCCGCGAGCTTGACGCGGCGAAACAGCGCGTAGGGAAGCTGCAGGCCGGCGAGGTTCTGAAACGACAGATCGGCGCGCGCACCGTCCTCGTCGTTGCGCAGCCAACGGGCATGCTGCTCGAGAATATGAGTCAAGTTCTGCGGGGTCACGGCTTGCTCGTCACCTTTAATGTCCTTCGTTTCTAATGTCCTTCGTTTCGCGAGCCGCCGGTGTTGCGCCCAGGCTCGGTTCCGCCGGTCGCGCGCCGCCTCTCAAGTGCAGCGCACGGCCCCTATCCCTATAGAAACATCGATTCTGGTTGCCAAAGCGTTAATCGATCCCGCCCGGCTTCCACTAATCGATCGATTGGCGCTGCCTGGCTATCTGGCTAGCGTCGTTGGTACTGGGTTGCGCCGAACAGGGTGTCCCAGGCCGCCCTGTCCTGCTTATAGCCGCCCTTGGGCCGTGGGTCGGGCGGCACGGCCAGGCCACGCAGCACCGCGGGCCGGGCCGCGATGGCGTCGAACCAGCGGTGAACATGGGGAAATTCGGTAAGATCGATGCCCTGGCGCTTGTGGTTCCGAATCCAGGGAAAGATCGCCATGTCGACGATCGAATAGTCGCCGATCACGAAGTCCCGACCGTCGAGTCGCCGGTCGAGCACGCCGTACAGCCGGTTTGCCTCGTTGGTGTAGCGCGCGATGGCATACTCGATGGGATCCGGCGCGTAGAGCCGAAAATGATGGTTTTGGCCGAGCATTGGCCCGATCCCGCCCATTTGGAACATCAGCCATTCGAGGCCGGCGACGCGCCCGCGGGGTTCGGTTGAAAAGAAACGACCGGTCTTCTCCGCGAGATAAAGCAGGATCGCACCGGATTCGAAGACCGACAACGGCTCGCCGTTCGGGCCGTCGGTATCCACGATCGCGGGGATCTTGTTGTTCGGGCTGATTGCCAGGAAGTCCGGCGCGAACTGGTCGCCCTTGCCCATGTCGATGGAGATCGTCTGGTAGGGCATCTCCAGCTCTTCGAGCAGGATGCTGACCTTGAAGCCGTTCGGCGTGCACCAGGTGTAGAGCTCGATCATCGCAGACCTCCGGTTTCGGTTCGGCCTCCCGGCCAGAACTCGTCGTCGCCCTAAACTTAGTCGCGAAATGCCGCGCGGCAAATTCTCATACCGGGGCATTCGGGGCCGGCACATTCGGGGATGGCACCGGCGCCGTCCTGGAGTAGGCTCCGGGCGCGCACGCCGGGGTGCGGACAGATCGGGATGGATCGACGATGAAAAGCTGGCTCGCGATCGCCGTGCTGCTCGGCCTGCTGGCGCTGGCCGCCGGCGGCGCGGTTTACACCTGGATCGACATGGGCGAGGTGGAGGTTTCGGGGCACGGCCTTATGGCCATGGGGCTAGGTGTTGCGGCGACCCTGGTCGTCGGCATCGGTCTCATGCGGCTGGTCTATCTCAGCCACAAGCGCGGCTACGACTCAACCGAGAGCGACGACGAAGGCTGAACGCACCGCGCCCGGACGCGGCGGTAACCGCCGGCCCGGGCGCGCGGGGGTCGACGCCGGCCCGGGCCAGCAGGGGAGAGATAGGTCCGGGGGGGGCGGTCGGTTCCCTAACTCTGGATCTGCCAGCTGCCGTCTTCCATTCGACAGGCAGTCCCGTAACCCTCCTGGGCCTCGCCGCCGACGATCACCGTGGTCTGGTATTCCCGGCAATACTGGCCGCTGGCGGTCTGGTAGGCGGGCTGGGGCGTCACAGTGCCGTAATTGCCCGAATCGGGGTTCGACCACTGTCCGGCGACGCCCGAGGAATTGTGTTCCAGCGTGTTCTGGGCGGAGCGCTCGGCGTAGAGCTGGTCGGCCTTGTCGAGCGAGCTGCCCACCTCGCGGCCGACCACGGCGCCGATAAGGGCGCCGGCGGCGGTCGCGGCAAGCTGGCCGGTGCCGTCACCGATCTGGGCGCCGGCGAGCCCGCCTAACGCGGCGCCGCCGAGCGTGCCGAGCGATTCCTTGAGGCCCGCGTCGGGCGAACAGCCGGCCACGACAAGCAACCCGGCCACGGCGAAGGGTGCGACTTTGATGAGCTTCATGATGTCATCCTCGTGAATGGTTGGGACAGGTTTCCCGAACTCGCGTCGCAAGGCCGATTCCCACATACCCCCGGTCGCGGCGGAGCGCTGGCGTAAGTCTCCGCAAATCGCGCCGTTCGCTCAAACGAATTTGGCGCGAAAACTAGTCTCGATTTTCAGGCTATTTCGCTCGCTCAGCGTTTGGGCAGGGGCCCCTCGTCGGCCAGGTCCTCGAGCGTTTCACGAAACAGGTCGACCGTCGCCACGAACACGTCTTTTTCTTTGTTTTCAAGAACTTCGCTGGGAAGAACGTGCTTGATGCGGCCGTCGGTCTCGCTCGGAACGATTTGCAGCAGCCCGGCCGTTTCGGCCTCCTCGATGCGGGTGCGCGCCACTGCGGGCGCGACCCAGGGCATGGTGCGGATCGCGTCGGAGACCGTAAAAGCGCGTCCCTCCCACTTGGACCGGCAGCATTCGTTGAACACGAACCAATGGTCGCGGGTGAAGAATTCCTCGCCGATTTCCGCCTGCCAGACGGCGGAATACTTCATGAAGAAGTCCATCGACGTCAGGATTTGCGCCATGTTGTATTTAAGCTCGTCCGTCTCCGTCATGGTCGGCCTCGCACCACGGTTGCCCGGTTTTCCGGATTATCCTCGGATTCTGGGATAATACGACGAAATTAGGCCAATGATCCGGTCAAAAAAAGTGTGCCGCCGGTCCTTCCGGGCCGACGGCACACCGAAAAGGTCGCTGAGCGCCCGTTGCGCCCACTCGTTCCTACCAGAATTTGAGGTAGTGATCGCGCTCCCAGTCGGAAACGTGATTGTGGTAGCTCGCCCATTCCTGCTCGCGGAACTGGACCCAGGCGTCGAACATCTCCTTGCCGAACACCTGTTCGGCCAGGGGATCGCGCTTTACCGCATCGATGCCCTCGACCAGGGTGCGCGGCAGTTCCTTGATCTTTTCACGACGCCGCTGGCCCGGGCTCTTCTCGTAGACGTTCTCCATATGCGGCTCACCCGGATCGGCGTTCTCGCGAATGCCTTCCAGCCCGGCCGCCAGAGCCAGCGCCGTGCCCAGATAGGGGTTCATGCCGATGTCGGCGCCCCGGCACTCGACCCGGCCGCCGCCCAGCGGAACGCGCAGCAGGTTGGTGCGGTTGTTGCCGCCGTAGCACGCGAACGCCGGCGCCCAGGTGTAGCCGGTCATGCTGCCCGACACGGTCAGGCGCTTGTAGCTGTTGACCGTCGGGCAGGTCACCGAGACGATCGCCGGGGCGTGCTTGAGCATGCCGGCGATAAACTTGTAGCCAAGCTTCGACATGTCGCATTTGCGCTTGTCCTTGGCATCCTCGAACAGGTTCTTGCCCGTCTTCTTGTCCGCGAGCGACATGTTCAAATGCGCACCCGAGCCCGTGCGATTGCTCCAGGGCTTGGGCATGAAGGTCGCCAGCAGGCCGTGCTCGCGGCAGATCTCCTTGAGCATGAGGCGGAAGAACGTGAAGCGGTCCGACGTGGTCAGCGCGTCGGCGTAGGCGAAGTCGATTTCCCACTGGCCGTTGGTGTCCTCGTGGTCGAACGAGAAGACGTCCCAGCCGAGCCCGTTCATGGAGCTCACGATTTCGTCGAGCCAGGCGTAGTTATGCAGCGTAAGCCGCGTGTCGTAGGCGGCCTTGTCGATTTCGTCGAGCTCTGAGACCGCGATATGCTCGCCGTTCTCGTCTTCGCGGAGCACGAAGAACTCGCACTCGATGCCGACGTTGAAGGTAAAGCCCATCTTGGCGGCGGCCTCGAGCTGGCGCTTGAGGATCAGCCGGCCGTTGGGCTCGAAGGGCTTGCCTTCGCACCACAGGTCGCTGGCGAACCAGCACATCTCGGGATTCCAGGGCAGGATGGTCGCCGATTTCGGGTCGGGATGGGCGGCGATCTCCTCGTCCTCGACCATCTGAGGCACGCCGTCGAGCGCCGCGCCCGTGCACAATTCCGAGCCCGACATCATGCGGTCGAAATGCTCGATCGGCACGGTCTTGCCCTTCGAGATGCCGTGCATGTCGACATAGGACGGGATCAGGTAACGCACCCCCTGTTTCTTGAGGCGGTCCAAGAGTGCCTGGTTTTCCTTGCTGAGCCGTTTGGCCATGGTCGTTTCTCCCCTGTGGATTTCCGCCGCCTGTGAAGGCGGATGAATTTTGGCTTGTTCTACCCGGAAGCAGAGAGAAATGACACGATAAATCGACCGTGCCGGCGGCCTCTCGCCGAGGCCAGTCTCTGCTCGTTAAGCGCTGTTTTCCGCGACAAATTTATGAACAACGTCCCTGATTTTACCGCCGTCCTCGAGGAAAGTT
This sequence comes from Alphaproteobacteria bacterium, assembly GCA_965249645.1. Taxonomy (GTDB): domain Bacteria; phylum Pseudomonadota; class Alphaproteobacteria; order UBA828; family JAPUJA01; genus CAVOEB01. The sequence goes on along the minus strand of CBDFML010000011.1, from coordinate 8,388 downwards.
GACGTTTCCAACGTGATTGCGTCTACGAAATCCCCGTCCTTTATCGAGGGCAAATTGATATTCACGTTCATGATCGCCCCCTCCAGCCCCGCATAGGCCTGCTGTGATGCGACGCCAAGGTCGCTCAGGGTGTTGGGGTTGGACTTGCCGACCAGTTTTTCGGCCAGTCTCAAAACGGCAAGGCATTCGCTCGCGATCCCCAGGGGTGATTGAACCGCCTCCTTGTAGGCGGCCTGGATCGCCTCTCGTCTCGCCGCCTTTTCGTCGTCGGTCTCCTTGGGCATTTTGAATCCGGCCATCACGCCGTTGAACGCCTCGGTATCGAGGTCGACCCGTTTCAGCAGGCTTTTCGAGAGGGCCCGGGCGTTGTCGAGAATCTCTCCGAGTTCGCTCTCGAAGGACTCGAGCCCTTTCTTGCCGATACTCAGCTGGCAAACCATTGAAACCAGGTCGGCCCCGAGGGTTCCCGAAAGCGCCGCCACGCTGCCACCGCCGGGCGCCGGGGAATCGGATCCAAGCACCTGGCTGAATTCTTCTACCGATAGCTCTACGAGCATTTTATCGTCCTCCTTGTATTGCGCTAACCCGCACGGAATGGCCCGGCGCACGCTCCCGTGCGCGACGCCGGGCCATCACCAAGGAAGCGGGAACAGCCTAATTATCGAGTTCGAAGAGGTGGTTCTCGATAATTTGGGTCTTGTAATCCCACGGCCCGTTGATCGCTTCGAGCTGCAGATACCATTCGGCGGTCTGGACAAGCACCTCGGCCGAAATGGTGCCGCAAACCTGCCCGGCAATTACGTTGACCCCGTAGCGGGCGGCCTCGGCTTTGAGCAGGTTGAAGACGCGGTGGATGGGGGTCTGCAGAGGGTTGCTGATCTCGCAGGACACCACCGTGCAGGCCTGGCCGGTGCGCCGGTGGGTCTGGGGCAGGCCGATCACGCCCTGGATATTGAAGAAGCCGCCGTGTTTGCCGCGCACGGCGCGGGCGAGCTTCTTCGCGATATCCAGATCGGTCGTATCCAGCACCACGTTGAAATAGGCGTCGTGTTCTTCGAGCGCGCCGACGATGGTGGCGCCCGCCGTCGGATGGAGCTTCGCGGGTCCGATATCGGGGGCCCGCTCCGGATCGACCAGGACGGACTCCTTGAGCCCCTCGTAATTGCCCTTGCGGATGGCGGTCAGGCCTTCGCGGTCGGGGCGGCGCGCGTTCTTGCCGGTGTAATAGATCGGCACGTCGTAGCGCTTATAGAGCTCTTGGCCCAACTCTTCGGCGAACTCGACGCATTCTTCGATCGTGATGCCCTTGGCCGGGTAGATCTCGATGGTGTCCACGGCCCCGATACGCGGATGGCGGCCATGCTGCTGATCCATGTCGATTAGCTCGTAGGCCTTGCCGGCGGCATCGAGCAGCGCGTCCCGCACCGCCTCGGGGCGCCCGAGCACCTCGGCCGGCAGACGATCGAAATCGGCGTCGGGCTCGTACCCGATAAGCTTGACGCCGTCGCGTCCCCGGAGCTGATCCATGATCTGCTCGATGACTTCTTCGCGCGTGCCGTCGCTGAAATTGGGGTCGGTGAGTATGTAGCCTGCCATCGGAAACGTCTCCCTACGAGGTTCAAGTGTTTGTTTTATAACTGGGGGTACCGGCCTCACCGCTCCGATGAGACGCAAGAGACATTGAATATCCTCAGACGGGGGCGATGCAAGCTTTTCGTCTGCCGCGCGTTCCCCTGGCCCTGTCATGTTCCGGCTTTACGCCGCCGCCGTTTTGTCCGAATGTTTCCTCCGCTTCGACGCAAGAGCGAGGCGAGGGCGAGGGACGACGAACCGATGGCGCGCAAGCGGCTGTTGCAGATCTCGATTACCGGCGGCGATCTCGACGAGATGATCGCGATCTACGCGGGCTCCGACGACACCCATCACGACGGGGTGTGGTTCGCCAACCGGCTGAACGAGCTCGGCGTTATTGAGCTGCTCGACTACACGAGCGTCGACGTCGCCCACGGTGAGGCGTTGCCCGATCCTGAAGATTACGACGTCGTCTTTGTCGGCGGCTCCATTCCCTCGATCAACGACGGTCTCGACTGGCAGACCTCCATGATGACGTGGCTGGCCGAATACCGCGCGACCGGCCGGCCGCTGTTTGCCGCCTGCGGCGGCCATCAGATGGTCAGCCACATGCATGGCGGTCAGGTGGCGCCCTTGCCCGGCGGACGCTTCGTCGGCAGCAAGCCGCTCGAGCTGACCGAGGCGGGGCGCGCCCATTTCGTCTTCGAGGGCTTCGACGACGCCCCGCACTTTCATTTCGGCAACGAGGAGCATGTCGAGCGTTTGCCCGACGGCGCGACGCTGCTCGCGTCGAGCGAGATCTTCGAGGCCGCGGCCATCGACCACGGCGACGATTGGGTGACCACCCAGTTTCATCCCGAAATGACCGCCGACGGCTGCATGGCCGCGGTGTCCCAGGAGGTGCCCGAGCCCCACCTCTATTACCGCGACCTGCCCGACGCGCCGCGCCTGTTCGTCAATTTCCTCACCGGCACCGGTATTTTGTGAGCACAATCATGACTGTCCCCACCTTGCTGCATGTCTCGATCAACTCAGAAGACCCCGAGCTCGACCCGGCGCGCTTCGAGCCCCTCGACGACGGCTCGGGCTATGACGGCGTGTGGTTCACCAACCGCCTGCGCGAACTCGGCCTGCTGGATCGGCTCGATTTCGTCAGCATCGACGTCTATCGCGGCGAATCCCTGCCCGACCCGGGCGTGGCCGATGCCGTGTTCGTCGGCGGCAGCTATCCGTCGATCAACGACGGCTTTGCCTGGCAAAAGACCGCAATGGACTGGCTCGCGGAGTATCGCGAAACCGGGCGCCCCCTGCTCGGCATCTGCGGCGGCCACCAGATGGTCAGCGTCATGCGCGGCGGGCGGGTCGAGCCCAACGCTCACGGCATGGTCCACGGCAGCTACCAGGCCGCTGTGACCGAGGCGGGCCGCGACCATTATCTCTTCGCCGGCTACGGCGTTGCGCCCGAGTTCCATTTCGGCCATTACGATCACGTTGTCGAGATCCCGCCCGAAACGACCGTGCTCGCCACCACCGAGTGGTACGAGGCGGGCGCGCTCGATCACGGCGGCGGCTGGGTCACCGCGCAGTTCCATCCCGAGGTGACCATTGATATCATGATGGCCGACGATTACGAGACCAACCCGCAGGCGATCGAGCGCTTCCGGCCACTGCCTGACGCGCCCCGCATGCTGGCGAATTTCCTGCGCGGCTCCGGTATTATCGACTAACCCTCACCCGAAGGAAACGACCATGACGGCATATCTGATCGGCGACGTCGAGATCACCGATCCCGAGGGTTTCGGCACTTACGTCCAAGGGGTCGGCGCCACGCTCGATGCGTTCGGCGCCCGGGTCGTGGCCCGGGCGGGACGCACCGAAGCGCCCGAGGGGGCTTCGCCCAACGGCGTCCTCGTCGTCGTCGCATTCGAGAGCCTCGAGAAACTCCGCGCGTGGTACGCATCGCCCGGCTACGCCGAACTGCTTAAGATTAGGCTCGCCGCCACCCGCTCCCACATCTTCGCCGTCGAAGGCACCGACCAGGCACCCACCGGCGGCGCGGCCGGCTACGTGATCGCCCAGATCACCGTAACCGATGCCACCCGCTACGAGGACTACAAGGCCGGGGCCGGCGCGGCGATCACCGCGTTCCGCGGGCGCTTCCTCGCGCGGGGCGGTCAAACCGAGGCCGTCGAGGGCGGCCCGCTCGGCGAGCGCGTGGTGGTGATCGAATTCAACAGCTTCGAGCGCGCCGCCGCGTGGTACGCTTCGCCCGAATACGCCGCACCGCTCGCCATTCGCAAGGCGGCGGCCGACGCGACAGTCTGGATTACAGAGGGGGTTTAGGACAATGGGCTGGCAGGGGCAGATATTACGGGTCGATCTCACGGCCGGTCGTTGTACGGCCGAGCCGCTGAACCGCGAATGGGCGTTGGATTATCTGGGCTCGCGCGGCTTGGGCAGCAAGTACCTCTACGAGGAGATCGATCCTGCCGTCGATCCGCTCGATCCGGGCAACAAGCTGATCTTTGCGACCGGCCCGCTCACGGGCACCGCTGCGTCGACCGGCGGGCGTTACACGGTGGTCACCAAGGGCGCGATCGCGGCGTCCAACTCGGGCGGCAAATGGGGTGCGGAACTCAAGTTCGCCGGCTACGACATGATCATCGTCGAAGGCCGGGCGAAAAAGCCCGTCTATCTGCTGCTGCGCGACAAGGTGGCCGAGCTGCTCCCGGCAGACGATCTCTGGGGCACCACGGTCTGGCACACCGAAACCACGCTCCAGCACCGTCACGATCCGCAAGCAAAGGTCGCCTCGATCGGCGAGGCGGGCGAGTGGGGCTGCCGCTTCGCCTGCGTGGTCAACGACCTGCATCGCGCCGCGGGGCGTTCGGGCGTCGGCGCGGTGATGGGCTCGAAGAACCTCAAGGCGATCGCCGTGCGTGGCACAAAGGGCGTGCCGACCCGTGATCCCAAGGCCTTCATGGCCGCTACCGAGGCCGGAAAGCAATTCCTGGCCGACAGCGAGGGCCGCGAGGGCTTCACCACCTACGGCACCAACGCGATGACCGCTGTGGTCAACGCGTTCGGCACCCTGCCCACGCGCAACAACCGCGATTGCCAGTTCGAGGGCGCCGACAACATCGGCGCCGAGGCGATGATGGAGACCCAGCCCGACGGCCACCGTAATTTGATTACCAACGGCGCCTGCTTTGCCTGCACCATCGGCTGCGGCCGGATTTCCCACATCCGTCCTGATCATTTCTCCGTCCGCGAGCGGCCCGAATACCACATCGCGTCGGGCGGGCTGGAATACGAAACCGCCTACGGGGTCGGCGCGATGGTCGGGGTCGACGACCTCGACGCCGCGACCTTCGCGGGCTTCATGGCCAACGAGCACGGCATGGACCCGATCTCGCTCGGCGCCTCGATCGCTGCGGCGATGGAGCTGTTCGAGGAGGGCATCATCACGACCGAACAGACCGACGGCATCGAGCTTCGCTTCGGCAGTGCGGAAGTTCTCTGCCAGATGGCCGAGCTGATCGGCAAGGGCGAGGGCTTCGGTCGCGATATCGGGCTGGGCGCGGCGCGGCTGTGTGCCAAATACGGCCATCCCAAGTTTGCCATGACCGTCAAGGGCCAGGAGTTTGCGGGCTATGACGGACGCTCCATGCAGGGCATGGGGCTGGCCTACGCGACCAGCAATCGCGGGGCCTGCCACGTCCGCGCCAACCCCTACGCCGATGACTTCGCGCGCCAGGAGGTCGAGGGCAAGCCCTCGATCGTCAAGAATTCCCAGGACTTCCACGCGGTTGTCGATTCTACGGGCATCTGCCTGTTCGCGGTGCTCTCGGGGTGGGAGGCCGACATGCTCGCCGCCCAGATCGACGCCGCTTGCGAGGGCGGCTGGAGCGCCGAGCGCCTGCTCGAGACCGGTGAGCGGATCTGGAACCTTGAGCGTCTGTTCAATCTCAAGGCGGGTTTAAGCATCACCGATGACAGTCTGCCCGCGCGCATCCTCGACGAGCCGCGTAAATCAGGCACCGCCAAGGGCGGGACTTCCCGCCTGCCCGAGATGCTGCCCGAATATTACGAGCTGCGCGGCTGGGATCCCGAGGGCGTTCCCGCCAGCCAGACGCTGACCCGCCTCGGCCTCGACTGATTCCGCGCGCGGCGTCGCCGGTAACCGGAGAGCACGCGATCGTGGCATGGCAAGGGCAGATTCTGCGCGTCAACCTCACCGAAGGGCGATGCGCGCCCGAGCCGCTCAACCGCGACTGGGCGGAACGTTACCTCGGCTCGCGCGGTCTCGGCAGCAAGTACCTCTATGAAGAGATCGACGCGGCCGTCGATCCTCTCGCTCCCGGCAACAAGCTGATCTTCGCGACCGGTCCGCTCACGGGCACCGCGGCGTCGACAGGCGGGCGTTTCACGGTGGTCACCAAGGGCGCGCTCACGGGCGCGATCGCGGCGTCCAACTCGGGGGGCAAGTGGGGTGCGGAGCTCAAGTTCGCGGGCTACGACATGGTCATCGTCGAAGGCCGCGCGGTCTCGCCCGTCTATCTCGTGATCGACGACGGCGAGGCCGAATTGCTCCCGGCGGACGATCTCTGGGGCACCACGGTCTGGCACACTGAAACCACGCTCCAGCGCCGCCACGATCCCCAGATGAAAGTGGCGTCCATTGGCGCTGCCGGCGAGGCCGCATCCCGCATCGCCTGCATCATCAACGACATGCACCGCGCCCCGGGGCGCTCGGGCGTCGGTGCGGTGATGGGCTCGAAGAACCTCAAGGCGATCGCCGTGCGCGGCACGAAGGGCGTGCCGCTGCGCAATCCGTCCGCCTTTCGCGCCGTCGTCGCCGAAGGCCACGCGGCTCTGGCGTCGAGCGAACGGCGCCAGGAGCTGACCGAGACCGGCACCTCGCGCATGGCGATGGTCGCCAATTCCTTCGGCACCCTGCCCACGCGCAACAACCGCGATGTCCAGTTCGAGGGCGTCGAGAACATCTCGGCCGAAGCGATCGCCGAGCGCCTGCCCGACGGCCATCGCAACCTGGTAACAAACTCGGCCTGCTTTGCCTGTACCATAGGTTGTGGGCGCATCGCCCATATCCATCCGGAGCATTTTTCGGTTCGCGATCGGCCCGAATATCACATCGCCTCGGGCGGGCTGGAATACGAATCCGTCTACGGGCTGGGCGCCATGGTCGGGGTCGACGACCTCGACGCGGCCACCTTCGCGGGCTTCATGTGCAACGAGCACGGCATGGACCCGATCTCGCTCGGCGGCTCCATTGCCGCGGCGATGGAGCTGTTCGAGGAAGGCGTGATCACGACGGAGCATACCGGTGGCATCGACCTGCATTTCGGTAACGCCCACGCCTTGGTCCAGCTCGCCGAAGCCGCGGGCCGGGCCGAGGGCTTCGGGCGCGAGGTCGGGATGGGGGCTGCGCGGCTCTGTGCGAAATACGACCGGCCCGAGTTCGCCATGACTGTCAAGGGCCAGGAATTCGCCGGCTATGACGGCCGCTCCATGCCCGGCATGGGGCTCGCCTACGCCACCAGCAATCGCGGCGCCTGTCACATGCGCGCGACCCCATTTGCGAGCGATTTCGCGGCCGGTCCGCTGGACGAAAAGCCCGGTATCGTTAAATCCACCCAGGACTGGAACGCGGCGGTGGACTCCTCGGGTATCTGCGTGTTTGCGCTCTATAACGGCTGGCCCCACGACTTGCTCGCCGCCCATCTCGAGGCGGCCTGCGGCGGCGGCTGGGATCTCGACCGCCTGCGCGAAACCGGCGAGCGAATCTGGACCCTCGAGCGCCAGTTCAACCTGCAAGCGGGCCTGAGCGCGGCGGACGATACCTTGCCCCGGCGCATCCTCGAAGAGCCGCTGACCAGCGGTTCCGCCAAGGGCGCGGTCTGCCCGCTCGATGCCATGCTGCCCGCCTATTACGAACAGCGCGGCTGGTCGACGGACGGCGTGCCCAGCAACGCGACCCTCGCCCGCCTCGGTCTCTAGGCAAGCCTGCTCGGCAGAGCGCGAAGAACTTCCCACCGGGGCGCCGGTTTGCCTATAGTGGGGCCGTAACCGAGCTTAAGGGAGAAGTCTCATGGGTTGGCAGAAGCAGGCCCTGCGCGTCAATTTGACCAAGAAAACCGTGGCCACCGAACCGCTCAACATGGAGTGGGCGATGAGCTATATCGGCAGCCGCGGCCTGGGCAGCAAGTACCTGATGGAAGAGATCGACCCCACGGTCGATGCGCTTGACCCCGGCAACAAGATCATCTTCGCCACCGGCCCACTCACCGGCACCCTCGCGCCCACCGGCGGGCGTCACACGGTCATCACCAAGGGCGCGCTCACGGGCGCGATCACCTGTTCCAATTCGGGCGGCAAGTGGAGCGCCGAGCTCAAGATGGCGGGCTACGACCTGCTGATCGTCGAGGGCAAGGCGAACTCGCCGGTCTACCTGCTGATCCGCGACGACGAGGTCGAAATCCTTCCCGCCGACGATCTGTGGGGCACCTCCGTCTGGCATACCGAACCCACGCTTCAAAAACGCCACGACCCCCAGGCCAAAGTCGCCTCGATCGGCGAGGCGGGCGAATACGGCTGCCGCTTCGCCTGCATCGTCAACGACCTGCACCGCGCCGCCGGGCGCTCGGGCGTGGGCGCGGTGATGGGCTCGAAGAATCTCAAGGCGATCGTGGTGCGCGGCACCAAGGGCGTGCCTTCGCACGACCCCGCCCGCTTCATGACCGCATCGCGCGAGGCGACGACCGCGCTGGTCACCGCCGAGGACCCCATCGGGTT
>CBDFML010000010.1:0-558293 GCA_965249645.1 Alphaproteobacteria bacterium | reverse complement strand
GTGATCAGATAATTGATCTGCAGCAGGATCACCGTGAAGGGCGCGATCAGGGCGTTGCGCAGCGCATGGCGGAAGATTACTTCGGAGCGGGTGAGCCCCTTGAGCACGGCGGTGCGGATATAGGGCGCGCGCATGACCTCGACCATGGAGGCGCGCACCATGCGCACGACGTAGCCCAGGTCGTAGAGCACCATGACCGCGACAGGCAGGACGAGCTGCTGGGCGACCGACCAGTCGCCGCCCAGGCTGAGCGGTGATGTGCCCGGCAACCAGCCGAGCCAGACCGCGAAGATGCTGGCGAGGAAAACGCCGGAGGCGAATTCGGGAACCGAGGTGGCGATGATGCTAGCGACAGAAATGGAGCGATCGCGCAGGCTCGCCTCGCGCATGCCCGCGACAACGCCGAGAACGAGAGAAAGCGGCACAATCAGCGCGAAGGCGATACCGGCCAACAGGCCGGTGTTGGCAAGCCGGCCCCAGAGGATCTCGTTGACCGGCTGCTTGAACAGGGTCGAGGTGCCGAGATCGCCGCTCAGCACGCCGCCCAGCCAGTCGAGATAGCGCACGGGCATGGGACGGTCGAGCCCCATCTCCTCGGTCAACCTCGCAATCTGGTCGGCGGTCGCGTAGGGCCCGAGGATCTTGGTTGCGACGTCGCCGGGCGCGAATTCGCTGATTGCGAAGACCAGGAACGAGGTGGCGAGCAGGGTGATCAGAAGAAAGCCGAGACGGCGGAGCAAGAAGGCGCTCACGGCAGCACCGCTGGGGTTAGTCCTCGAGCCACCATTCCTCGGCGAACAGGTAATAGGTGGGATGGAGCGTGAAGCCCTTGACCCGCTTGTCCATGGGCGTGAAGACGCTACGCCAGAGCGGCTGGCAGATCGGCCCTTCCTCCTGCATCAGGAGTTCGATCTCGCGGAAAATTTCGCGCCGCGCATTGAGATCGAGAGTGCCTTCGGCCTGGGTCAACAATTCGTCCATGCGCGCGTTGGCCCAGCCGCTTTCGTTCCACGGCACGCCGGAGCGATAGGCCAGCGGCAGGGTCATGACCGCCAGCGGGCGGTGGGTCCACATGGTGAAGCCGAACGGCACCTTGGTCCAGACGTCCCAGTACTGGGCCGAGGGCATGACTTTGATGGCGACGCGCACGCCAATGGCCTTCCACATCTCGACCATAGCTTGGACGGTGATCAGCTCCCAGGCGGGATCCTTCTTGCAAGCGATCTCGGTCTCGAAGCCGTCCGGGTAACCGGCTTCGGCGAGAAGCGCCTTGGCGCCCGTAACATCGGGGCCGAGTGGCTGCAACTCGGCGTATTCGGGATGGATGGGTGCGACGTGATGATGCTCGCCCGGCGCGCCCAGGCCGAGATGACCGATCTGGAGCAACTTCTCGCAATCGAGCGCCATGCGCAGCGCTTTTCGCACCCGCGCGTCGTCAAACGGCTTATGCGCCGGCTGCATACGCGCGACCGCGGTTTGCGCGGTGACCCGGCTGTGAAGCTCGACATGATCGAGCGCTTGCAGCGCATGGTATTGCAGGGTCGAGCCTTCGTAGAAGCCGTGCACCTGCTTCGACGCAATGGCCGCGAGCGCAGCCGCCGGATCGTCGCCGTGATCGATGAACGCGATCTCGTCGAGCCAGGGGCCGTCGCGCCAATAGCCGTCGCGCCGTACGAAGACCGCATGCTTGCCCGTGGCGATCTCCACAGGCCGGAAGGCGCCGGTGCCGATGGCGTCCTCGCCCCATTCGCCGTTCTGGGAGGGATGCAGGATGAACGCAGGGTAGTGAAAGAGATGCTCGGGCACCGCGACCTGGGGTGTCTTGCAGTTAAGCCGGATGGTGTGGTCGTCAAGCTGCTCGATGGCGTGGGCATCCCACAGCCGGGTCGTGAGGATCGGCCGGCCTGCCTCATCGAACCGCTCGCTCTCGACATCGTCCAGCATGTAGCCCTTCATCAGGCCGAGAATCGAAGAGCCGACATCGGGATCGAGCCAGCGGCGGATGTTCCAGATTACGTGCTCGGCCACAAGTGACTCGCCGGTGCTCCAGGTAACGTCGGTGCGCAGGTAAAGGATCCAGGTCTTCAGATCGTCGCTCGCACTCCAATGATCGAGCAGCCATGGCCGGGTGACGTTGTCGGGCCCGGTGCGGGTCAGATGGTCGTTGACCTGGCGCACCAGGTTCGAATCGTAGACCCAGGAGAAGGTATGGGGGTGGCGGGATACGGGCACGCGCATCGAAATCCGCATGCTGCCGCCCGGCTTCGGCGCCGCCTGATCGGCGGCGGCGGGTCGGAGACCCGCGAGGCCGTAGGCCGCGCCTGCCGATAGCCCGAGCAGGGTCGCGAAACGAAGGAATTCGCGCCGGTCGAGACGGCCCGCCGCAAGCTCATCCGCCAGCCGGGAAATTTCGGGGTGGATCCGGCCCTCGCGCCCCTCGAGTTTATCGTTCATGGCTCCTCCCGCCGGTCATAATGACGGGGCGGTGCGGGCGAGGCAAACCGGCTCCGACCGGGAGCCGGCGAGGCTAGCAGACCTCGAACAGGCCGGCTGCACCCATGCCGCCGCCGATGCACATGGTGACGACGACGTTTTTGGCGTTACGCCGCTTGCCCTCGATCAGAACGTGCCCGACCTGGCGGGCTCCGGTCATGCCGAAGGGATGGCCGATCGATATCGAGCCACCATCGACGTTGAAGATCTCGTTGTCGATGCCGAGTTGATCCCGGCTGTAGAGCACCTGCACGGCAAACGCCTCGTTGAGCTCCCACAGATCGATGTCGTCGATTTTCAGACCCTGGCGCTCGAGCAGGCGGAGCACGGCGAACACCGGCCCAATGCCCATTTCGTCGGGCTCACAGCCCGCGACGGTGAAGCCCTTGAAGATTCCGAGTGGCTCGAGGCCCTTCTTCTCGGCGACATCCGCATCCATAACGACGCAGGCGGACGCGCCGTCGGAGAGCTGGGAGGCATTGCCCGCGGTGATGCAATGGCCGGCCCCGTAGACGGGCTCCAGAGACGCGAGCCCCTCCATGTTTGTATCGGGCCGGTTGCCCTCGTCCTTCTCGAGGCAGACTTCTTCCTGGGTCACCTCGCCGGTCTCCTTGTTCTTGACGTCCTTGACCGTCTTCAAGGGCACGATCTCGTCGTCGAAGGCGCCGCGCTGCTGGGCGGCAGCGGTGCGCTGCTGACTTTGGAGGGAATACTCGTCCTGATATTCGCGGCTAACGCCGTAGCGCTTGGCGACGACCTCGGCGGTTTCGATCATGGGCATCCAGATTTCGGGCTTGTTCTCGTCGAGCCAATCCTCGTGCGACCGCTTCACGTCCATTTTCAGGCGCACCTGACTAATCGATTCAACACCGCCCGCCGCCATGATGGGCACATCGTCGACCATGACCCTGTGCGCCGCCATAGCGACGGCCTGGAGACCGGAGCTGCAAAACCGGTTGACCGTGGTACCGCAGACCGTCACCGGGAATCCCGCCCGGATGGCGGAGAGGCGCGCGATGTTCTGGCCGGTCACGCCTTCGGGATCGCCGCAACCGATGATGCAATCCTCGATCTCGCCGGGATCGATTTTTGCGCGCTCGGCGGCGTTCTTCAGGCAGTGGCCGGCCATGACCGCACCGTGGGTGCGGTTGAACGCGCCCCGCGCGGCCTTGCCGATGGGCGTGCGGGCGGTGGAGACGATGACGGCTTGTTTCATGGTTCTTAAGTCCTCAGCTTTGATCGAATCGTTTGCCTTCGGTGGCGAGCCGGGCCAGCAGGGGTGCGGGCTCCCACCATTCGCCATGGGCCTCGAAATTGCGGCGGACGACGTCGTAGATGACATCGAGGCCGGTTTCATCCCCATAGAACATAGGGCCGCCCCGCCAGCGGGGAAAGCCGTAGCCGTTTAGCCAGACGACGTCGATGTCGCTAGAGCGAAGCGCAATTCCTTCTTCCAGGATTTTCGCGCCCTCGTTGATCATGGGATAGACGCAACGCTCGAGGATCTCGGAATCGTCGATGGCGCGTCGCTCGATGCCCAGAAGCTCGGATTCCGCAAAGATCAGCGCCTCGACCTCGGGATCGGGGTGGGGCGTGTAATCGCCCGGCTCGTAGCGGTACCAGCCAGCGCCGGTCTTCTGGCCGAAACGGCCCATCTCGCAGATCTTGTCGCCGACGGCGGCGTAACGCAGATGCTTGGGCCGGGTCGCCTCGCGGCCCTTGCGAATGCGCCAGCCCACGTCGAGGCCCGTGAGATCGCCCATGGTGAACGGTCCCATGGGCATGCCGAACTCGACCATCACGCGGTCGATGTCCTGGGGCAGCGCGCCTTCCTCAAGGAGGAAATTTGCCTCACGCAGGTAGGTGTAGAGGATGCGGTTGCCGACGAAGCCGTCACAGACACCAACCAGCGCCGCGATCTTGCCGAGACGCTTGCCCAGGTCCATCACCGTCGCGATGGTCTCGACCGAGGATTTCGCCCCGCGTACATTCTCCAGCAGCTTCATGACGTGGGCGGGGCTAAAGAAATGGGTGCCAACGACGCGCGAGGGATCCGCCACGCTTGCCGCGATTTCGTCCACGTCAAGGGTCGAAGTGTTGCTCGCCAGAATCGCATCGGTTCTGCAAATCTGTTCAAGCTGGCCAAACACCTGCTTCTTGATGTCCATTTCCTCGAACACCGCCTCGATAACGATGTCGGCGTCGGCAAGCCCGTCCCACGCAGTGCCGCTCGAAAGCAAGCCAAGGCATACGGCCATTTTCTGCTCGGATTGGCGGCCCTTTTCGACCGAACGAGCGTAGGTTTTCTCGATCGTCGCAAGACCGCGCTCAAGCGCCTCGGGATCGATCTCGACGAGATGGACCGGAAGGTTCGCGTTGAGAAAGCAGATCGCAATGCCGGTGCCCATTGTGCCGGCACCGACGACGCCCGCGCGCTCAATCGTTTTTCGGGGCGTGTCCTTGGGCACATCGGGAATCTTCGCCACCCCACGCTCGGAGAAAAAGGCGTGGATCAGTGCCTTGGACTGGGGCGAATCGTGGCATTCCTGGAACAGCTTGCGCTCGACAGCAATACCCTCGTCGAACGGCAGGCTCGCCGCCGCCTCGACACAGTCGATGCAGCGAAATGGCGCGATTTGACCACGCGATTTGGGGGTTATTTTCGCCCGGTAGTCGTCGAAACAGCTGTCCGAAAGCCCGTCCGTCGAGACCGTCTCGTCGCGCACCCGACGCAGTGGGCAGCCCTCGGCGACAATCCGCTCGGCATAGGCGAGTGCGCCCTCGATCAGATCGCTCTCGATTTGCTCGTCGACGAACCCCAGCTTGAGGCCACGGTCGGTCTTGATGAAGTCGCCGCTTACGATGAGTTCAAGCGCCGCCGCGATGCCTGCAACCCGCGGCCCGCGCTGGGTGCCGCCCGCGCCCGGCAGGAGGCCGATCTTGACCTCCGGAAAGCCGATATTCGTGCCCGGCGCGGCGACCCGATAGTGACAGGCGAGCGCGACTTCGAGCCCGCCGCCCAAGGCGTTGGCGTGAAGCGCAGCGATCACCGGTTTGGTCGAATTTTCGAGCGCCGCGATCAGGTCGTGGATGGTCTTGGCGTTGGGATCGGGGGTCTTGCCGAACTCGCGGATATCAGCGCCCACGATATAGGTGCGCCCGCCGCCAGTCAGCACGAAGGCAATAACCTCGGGGTCGGCATTGCCCTCGTCTAACCGGTCCATGATGCCCTGGGGCACGCCCACGGAAAGCGCGTTGACCGGCGGATTATCGACCGTTATCAGGCCGATCGCACCGCGTTTTTCATAGACAACCAGGTCGCTCATCAAGTCACCCGTCTTTAGTTATCGGCCACGGACCACGCCCAGAAATCGCTGCCGTCCTTTACCAGGAAGCGGGACAACACCATCATGTGTACCTCGCGCGTGCCGTCGGCCAGATGGGCCAGGCGCGCATAACGATACATCCACTCGAGGACCTCATCCTTCGAATAGCCGCGCGCGCCCATCAACTGGATGGCCGTATCGACGGTGCTGTAGAGCGTATCGGCCATGAACACTTTGGCGACAGAAACCTCCTTGCGCGCGAAATCGCCCTGATCGAGCATCCAGGCCGCGTTCATCACGAGCTGGCGGCCGATATGGATGTCCATCGCCGACTTGCCGAGCATCTGCTGGACGACCTCGTGATCGATCACCTTCATGCCGAAGCCCTCGCGTTCCTTGACGTAGGGCATGCAAATCTCGAGCGCGCGCTTGCACATGCCGAGCCAACGCATGCAGTGGGTCAGGCGCGCCGTGCCGAGGCGAACCTGGGTCGCCTTGAGGCCGTCGCCCTCTTCCATCAGCATGTTCTCGGGCTCAACCTCGAGCCCGTCGAAAGTGATTTCGCAGTGCCCGCCATGTTCTTCGGGCCCCATGATTTCGATCCGCCGTTCGATCTTCCAGCCGGGCTGATCCGCATGGAACAGGAAAGCAGAAAGGCCGCGCCGGGGATGGTCGGAGGTCCGTGCGATGAGAATGAAATGTTTGGCGCCGTCGGCTCCGGTGATGAACCATTTACGGCCGTGGATGACCCACTTGTTTCCGACCTTCTCGGCCTTGGTCAGCATCATGCCCGCGGGATCGGAACCCGCGCCGGGCGCCGGCTCGGTCATGGCAAAGGACGAGCGTACCTCGCCGTCGATGATGGGTTGTAGCCAACGTGCCTTCTGCTCTTCGGTGCCGACCTTGTTGAGCAGAATCATGTTGCCGTCGTCGGGCGCCTGGCAATTGAAGCAGGCGGGACCAAAGATCGAGCGGTTCATCTCTTCGTAGCAGGCCGCCATGGCGATGATGGGCAGGTCCTGGCCGCCGCGTTCTTTGGGCATGCCGAGCGCCCAGAGCCCTTGTGCCTTCGCCTCCGCCCGCAGCGGCTCGAGTACCTCTTCCTTGATGTACTCATACTCGTCGTAGCTGGCCGGGTCTTTTTCGAGCGGGATCACGCGCTCATCAACGAACGTCTTGATGCGCTGGCGGTAATCCTCGATCTCGGGCGACAGTGAATAGTCCATGGCTTCTGATTCCCTGGTGCGAGCCGCTAGCCCAGCTGATATCCCCCGTCCACCGTGAGCACGGCGCCGGTCATGTAGGAGGAGGCCTCGGACGCGAGTAGCAGCAACGGACCGTCGAGTTCGTCGATCCGCCCGACACGCTTCTGGGGCACGCGCCGGACAACTTTATCGGCGTCGGGTGACTCAAAAAACTCCTGATTGATTTCGGTCAGGATGTAGCCCGGCGAGAGAGCGTTGACCCGAACGTTTTTGCTCGCCAGCTCAAGCGCCATGGTCCGGGTGAGCTGAACCAGGCCGCTTTTCGAGGCGGCGTAGCTGGCAAGGCTCCGGGATGTTCGGTTGGCGATGGTCGAGGCGATGTTGACGATGCTGCCGCCCTGCCCCCGCACGACCATGCGCCGCGCCACGTCGCGCGCAACGAAAAAGGCACCCTTGAGATTGGTGTCCAAGACAGCGTCCCAATCATCTTCCTCAACTTTGAGCGCAGGACGGGCCGCCGCGGTGCCCGCATTGTTGATGAGCACGTCGATGCCACCGAGGGTGTCCCAAGCTTTTGCCACGGCATGATCGATGCTCGCCAAATCGAGCACATCCATCTCGATGGCAGTGGCCTTGTGGCCGGTTTCAGCGATCTGGGATACCACGGTTTGGAGCCGGTCGACCCGGCGCGCAGTGATTGCCACATCGGCGCCCGCATTCGCCAGAACGAGTGCAAACTGATGGCCGAGGCCGCTCGACGCGCCGGTCACAAGGGCCCGCCGACTCGCCAGTGAAAACCGATCTGTCACGATGCAATCGCTCCCCGAAATGCTCTCGATCGTTCACCAACGACCGTGCGGCGGCAGCCTAGCCCAACCGCCCCGAAACGCAAGATTCTCCATCGTCAACGGGCAAGCGCATGAGGCACAAAGCGCTTTCCGATAACTAGTTTTTCGGATTGCGGCTCAAGACAGCGTCCTATAACGTAGCGCTGCCGCTCCGCCCTCGGTCGCGGCAAAGAAAAAAATCACTGCCGGCGCGCGATCCGCGCACCCGGAAGGCGATTGGGGAGTTACAACACCGTTGCACGGTCTACGCGTGAAAAGTGGCACGCACGCCAACTTGGCGGTTTGATTTTCTGGCGGACGTTGAACCGATAAGCCGGCAAACGCCCAGGCATTTCCGCGCAACAGTTGGTAAAAACAGGCTGCGATGAGCGTACCCCAAACAGGCGATGATTCGGCCCGAACGGCCTCCGGCACGCAGACAAAGCGCCGGCAACGGCTGTTCGAATTCAAGAAACCCATTCCGATGACCCGGGCCGTCGTGCTCGGGGTCACCGTCTGGATAATCTTTTTTGCCCTGTGGGAGCTTGTGAACCTGGCCGGCTGGTCGTCGGAATTGCTACTGCCGACGCCCCAGACCGTCATCGTCAAACTCTACGAGCTGTACGCCTACGACGAGTTCATCATCGACGTCCTGGTCAGTATTTATCGGATCGTCGTCAGCTTCGGCCTCGTTTGCCTGATCGCGGTGCCGCTCGGCATCCTCATGGGGTCGTTTCAGACAGTCGAAAAATTCTTCAATCCGCTAGTGTCCGCCTGGCGTTATCTGCCGGCCCCGTCGTTGATCCCACTGCTGCTGATGTGGCTGGGCTCGGGCGATGAATCAAAGCTCGCGCTTCTCGTGCTCGGCGCCATCTGGTTCATGCTGACACTGATCATGGACCACACCAAGGCGGTACGAAACGAACTGATCGAAACCTCGGTCACGCTTGGCGGCAACCGTTGGCAGGTGCTGTGGACCGTCGTCGTACCAGGCGTCATGCCCAACGTTGTCACCGCGATGCGCCAGATGCTGGCGATCAGCTGGACCTATCTCGTGATCGCCGAAATCGTCGCCGCGACCGACGGCATCGGCGCCATGATGATCCAGGCCAAACGCTTCATCCATGTCGACAAGATCATGGCCGGCATCCTGATGATCGGCATCCTGGGACTGATGTTCGACTTTATGTTCCGCTACCTGCACCGGGTACTGTTCAAATACCTCGACGAGAGAGAAAGCTAGAAGCGGCCAAATTTGAAGACCCTTGCTATCAATCGCACCGCCCCTACCGGGCCGTACCGCATTAACGGAGACCAAAGACGATGAGCAAAGATTTTCCCGAAAGCATCCAGGAAGCGCTGCCGTCCGCCAAGCGCGTGGCGGATGTCCGCAAGAAGTTCGAGAAGTCGGGTGTTAAATACGTGCTGTGCTGCTGGATCGATATGCTCGGCATTCCGAAAACGAAGCCTGTGCCGATCGAGGAATGGGAAGGTCTATGCGCCGGCAAGGGCCCCCAATTCGCGGTGCATTCGGTGTCCATGGTGCCCGACGCGGGTCCGGCCGATCCGGACCAGATCACGGTGCCGGATCTCGATTCGGCCGAAGTCTGTCCGTGGGACAACCGCTACGGCTGGGTCATTGCCGATCTTTATCACGGGGACACTAAGCCCTACCGCATGTGCCCGCGCACAGTGCTGCGCCGCCAGATCAAGAAAGCAAAGGACGCCGGCTACAAGTTCTTCACGGGCTTTGAGCCGGAGTTCATCATCATGCGGCCGCTCGAAAACGGCCAACTGTGGAAGGCGTTTGACGACGATCCCTTGCCGGGCGAGGGATTTCGACCCAAGCGGCAGCCCTACGGCTACGACGTCGAGTTCACCCTCGACCAGATGCCGTATGTGAGCGAAGTGATCGATATCCTGAACAGCCTCGGCTGGGGCGTGAAAGACGTCGTCGCCGAGGGCGCCTATTCCCAGATCGAGCTCGATTTCGATTATTCTGACATGCTGACGACGGCGGATCGGTTCATCTTCCTGCGCATCCTGCTCAAGGAGCTTGCCAAGGAACACGGCCTGATCGCGACCTTCATGCCGAAGCCCACGACAGGCGACTGGCGGAGTGCTTCGCACATCAACACCAGCGTGCAGAGCACGAAGGGCGCCGGAAAGAACCTCCTGCAGGCCAAAGACGGCGGCTGGAGCGACGTGACCTTCAACATGCTGGGGGGATTGATCAAGCACGGCAAGGCGATCTGCGGGGTCAGCTGTCCGACCGTGAATTCGTACAAGGGCCTGGTCGATTACGTGCCCGGATTCGAGGGCGGCACGGTGACCTGGGCGCCGACCCATATCACCTACGGCACCAACAACCGTTCGGCCATGTACCGATTGCCCCAGACGAGGTTCGCCATCGAGAACCGGGCAGCTGACCTGACGATGAACGTCTATATGGCGTTCGCCATGCACATCGCCGCGTCATTGGAGGGCATCACCAAGAAGATGAAAGCTCCTAAGCCGACCAATATAAGTCTTTATGAGGCGGACAAGGAGGAACTCAGGAAGGCGGGTGTTGAGCGTACTCCGGCAACGCTTCAGGACGCGATTCATGCGATCCGGGCCGATCCCATGTCAAAACAGGTGATGGGCGAGACGCTGCTGGATTGTTGGCTGACCTACAAGCAGGACGAGTGGGATCGCTACTACACCACCGTCTCTGAATGGGAACAGGAAGAATATATGCGGTTCTTTTAGAGCGACGAAGTGAGCGAGGGCGACGCCATGAACGAGACGGCTCCGAGTAATACGCAGACGCGCGACGAGATAATTCTGTCGTCACAGGCATTGACGAAGGATTTCGACTTAAAAAAGGGCGCTACGATCCGTGCAATCGAAGACATCACGTTCGATGTGATGTCGAATGAGCTTTGCGCCCTGCTCGGACCATCGGGGTGCGGTAAATCCACATTGCTGCGAATCATTGCGGGCCTTGAAGACCCAACGGGTGGCGCCGTGTTTCTCGAAGGAGAGGAAATTCTCGCAGCAGGACGCGACCGAGGAATGGTGTTTCAGGGCTACACCTCGTTTCCCTGGCTGACCGTCCAACAGAACATCGAGTATGGAATGCGGTTGAACGGAGTTCCGAAGTCGACCCGCGCCGAACGGGCTGCACATTATATCGATCTCGTGCACCTGACGAAGTTCAGGGATGCCTATCCGAAACAGCTGTCCGGCGGCATGAAACAACGCGTGGCCATCGCCCGGACCCTTGCAAACGATCCGGAAATCCTGCTCATGGACGAACCCTTCGGTGCGCTCGATGCGGAAACCCGCTGGCATATGCAGGAGCTGATGCTCGAGATTCTCGAAAGTTCGAAGAAAACCGTCATCATGGTCACCCATGATATCGAGGAAGCTATCTTCCTTGCCGATCGTATTATCTTCATGTCCCGCCACCCGGGACGGGTCCGCGAGAACATCATCCCTGATTTCAAGAAGGGCCGGCGCCTACGCAGCAAGGAGGAGATGTATGACAGCCCGGGCTACAACGAGCTGCATCACCATGTTCTCCACATGATGCGCGAAGAAAGTGCCGAAAGCCTCGACGAATAGTCGACCGTCGCGGAAACATAGGCCGCGCTGACTGGCGCGCCGTTATCTTGAACTGTGTCAAACGCAATTGTTCATATGAGCTCGAAAAAGCGCACGAGTTCGGAATCCGTGACCTGGCCGCGAAAATCCCGTTCCTGCGATGCCCGGGTCTGGGCATAGACATCGACAAATTCATCGCCAAACAAATCGCGGGCCACCGTCGATGACGCAAATCGTTCGATACCTTGGCTGAAGGTTTTCGGGAATTGAAGACGATCGGGTAACTCGTGCTCACGACCGTAAATTACGCCCTCGACCGGTTCAGTCGGCTCGATTTTCTGCTCGACGCCGTGCAGACCGGCGCCGAGAAGACAGGCGAGAGAGAGATACGGATTCGTATCCGCCCCCGGGGTTCGGCATTCGATCCGTTGGGATTTCGGCGAACCCGGGATTACCCTCAAGGCACAAGATCTATTCTCCCAGCCCCAGCCCGCAACGGTCGGTGCAAAGATGCCGGGAACGAACCGTTTGAACGAGTTGATATTGGGGCCCAGCATGAGCAACAACTCAGGCATCAGAGCCTGCATGCCGCCCAGAAAATTACGCATGTTCTGGCTCATTCCCCGGTCACCCGCCGCATCGTGGAAAACGGTTTCGCCGTTCGTCCCGCTTAACGAGATATGCACGTGGCCACTCTGGCCGTCGGCCTGATTGCTCCACCGCGCCATGAAGGTCAGAAGCAACCCGCGGCGCTGCGCAACGGTCTTGGCCATCAGCTTGAACAAGGCCCCCTGATCGGCAATGTCGACACCTGTGCCGTGGCGGATCGAACATTCCATGAAGCCAGGGGACATCTCTTCATGGGCTGCCTCGATAACGATCCGCGCCGTGCGGCACCAATCGAGCAACTGGGAATAGAACTCCGACCACACGGCCTGGCGAAGAAGCACGTCGTAAGTCTTGAACTCGGTCGCGAGCTGCAGACCGCGATAGTTCTTTTCCGCCGCGGATCGGGAGGTTTCGTCGAACAGAGTGAACTCATATTCGAGGCCGTGATCCGGCACGAATCCCATGCTCGCAGCTCGTTCGCAAACCCGCCGGTAAATTGCTCGCGGGCAAACCGATTCGGCTTGCCCTGCGAACTCCGAGAGAAAGAAAAGGTTTCTGTGGCCGGGCTCCCAAGGCAGTTCGCGGCAGGTCTCGGGCAAAATGCGCGCATCGTAGTCGGCATACCCGTCGGAACCGTCTGCAATCGAGCTGTCGAGCATGACGTCGTGAGGGTCGAGCGCGTGGATCAAGAGCGGCATTCCGTAACCGCCATCAAGCGCGCTCAGAATCTTTTCCCTCGAGATGTACTTGCCGCGGAGGAGGCCCTGCATATCGACCATCCCGATTGTCACCATATCGGGATTGTGCTCCTCGATGATTGCCCGCGCATCATCCGCGGTGCGTACCTGTTCGGGTTTCATTCGGATCTCCCTTCCGCCGGGATCACACGGTAGACCAGAGATACCAGCATGCCCACCCCGGCAGACCGGGATCCGGATACAACCGTCTAGAAATGCTGGATGGTGTAGAGTTCGGGACTGGCAAGCACCGGCTCAAGCACAGCGTGAAGGACGTCGGCGACGGCGTCGATTCCGGCAGTGGTGGCAAGTAAGTCGTTGCGGATCTCGAATATGACGTGGGGGAGACCACGTAATTCGGCATGCCACGATCGCGTTGCGCCCGCCAAAACTTTCGCTGAATAGGGCTCATTGTCGCCGATCACAAAACGGGCCTGCACCTGCAAAGCTGCGAGCAAGGGTTGAGCGAGCCGGCCGTCTTGATTCCACAGAATACAAACCTGCCACGGCCGAACCGGCTGCCCCTCGAGGTGGCGGGTCATGCTGTGGACCGACAACACCACCGGGATCGAGCCCGATGCCAGCCGTTCGTCCAGCCAGCGCTCGATCGCCGCGTGGTAGGGCTCGTAGGCGTGCTTACGGCGCGAGTCGATTTCTTGCGCCGTGAGCTCCTGATTGCCGGGAATCCGGCGCCCGTCGCTTTCCGCCCGTACAAGTTCCGGGTGATCGGGCGTGCGATTGCAGTCGATGAAGAGACGGGAATAGCCGGAGAGAATGGCCGGCATGTCAAGACGAGTGGACAACGCTTCCGAGAGTTCTGCGGCCCGGATATCCCACGCGATATGATCCCGAAGAGACTCTTCGTCGAGCCCGAGGCTGCTGTGGCTTTCGGGGATTCGGTTGGAAGCATGGTCGCAGATGATCAGGCCGGGTCCCTGCCCTTCCGCATTGAGAAACCGAATGGGCTGGTCCCGCTCAACGGGGTCGGGCGCTAGAGTCGTCATGTGTGAAACCAAGAGGTTGAGAAATAACGGAGGGTGGAGCGCGTGAAAGGATGATGGCCACTCCAGCGATTGCTAGCAAGCCTCGCTCTCAGTCGGCCATTGCTTGACTCGACCCAGGACAGATGTTTTGATCTGCTGCCGATCGGGCCATCGGACGCCAAGGCAAACAAAATGCAGTTGTGCGAACAGGTTGATAACGGCAACTGAAGTCCGTTCAATCAAGCAAGTTGGTTCTAAAAAATAGACTCTTGCGGCTGTCGCCGAAGAGGATCAGCGAAGGGAGAAGTTTCAATGCCAAAACGCGAAAAAACCAAGAGTACGAGTAAAGCCAAAGTTACGCGGCGGACTGTTCTGACCGGCGTAGCGGCGGCGTCCGCGGCCGGATTTACGATGAAAAGCACGGGCCCATTCATCCGCAACGCGTCGGCAGCAACCATGAAACTGCGGGCGCTGATCTGGGAGCCCTATAACATCAAATCGACGGTAGCTAAATTCGAAGAGGAAACAGGCGCAATTTGGGCGCCGACGTTCTTCGACGGCAACTCCGAAGCTTTCAACAAGATGAAAGCCGGCGGCACCGAGGATTTCGACTTGGTGATGGCGGACGGCCATTGGGGGCGGACCTATTATTCCCAGGGCCTCGTCCAGCATGTCGATTATGATAAAATTCCCAATCTCGCAACGACCGATCCAAATTTTCTGGCACCTATTTTCAATCTCAACCAGGACGTTGACGGTGGTGACGTAAATGTTGCCTGTCCGAATTGCTGGGGTGGCTATGGAATCACGGTCAACACGAGCAAGGTCGCTCCAGAGGATGCCGACACCCTCACTCTGCTGTACAATGAGAAGTATGCAGGCCATCTGCTCACAAGCGCCCGCTTCGAGGAGAACATAGCCCTGACAGGCATTCTGGCCGCCGAGCAGATGGGCACGAAAAACGATCCTCGTCCCGACGGCAAATCGTTCGATCCGTATACTCTGACGGACGCGGAGCTTGAGGAAGTCAAGCGCCTGCTGATCGTGCAGAAACCGTTGCTGGTGACCCGATATGTGGATTACGACATAGTCGATCGCCTGATGATCGCAGGCACGGTCTGGGCAACGCCCGAATGGGCATTAACGTATCGGCGATTGCTCTCAATGTATCGCGCCGGCGAGATCGATTGGCGGGCCAAGCACGTTCTTCGCCCCAAAGAAGGCGGGCTCGGCTGGGTCGACAACTGGCTCATCAGCTCGGGCGTCCAGGACAGCGAAAAATACGAGCTGTGCCATGACTGGATCAACCGATTCCTGACAAAGGACAACATGGAGATCGTAGCCCGCGAGGAAGGTCTGGCGCCGGTGGTCGATGTTCGTGACCGGATGTCGCAGGAAGAACAAGACGACCTACTGATGGATCAGACCGACGCACTTCAGGGCCTCTACATGTTCAACGCACCGTCCTCTCCGGAGAAATGGGAGAAGGTGTGGGCCGAGGTTGAGGCAGCCTGACTCGATCCAAATCGGAAAAGCGAAGATCTCGGAGACGGCCAGACGTGCCGTCTCCGAGTCATTTTTGCTCCGGCGTGGCACGTTCCAGACAGGGTGAGAGATGGCAGATGTCGCAATCGGGATCGAAGGGGCGACCAAGCGGTTCGGCACGGTCACGGCCGTCGATCGGGTAGACCTCGAAATCGAACAGGGCGAGTTCTTTGCCCTGCTGGGACCGAGCGGCTCGGGAAAAACGACGCTGCTGCGCATTATCGCGGGTCTCGAAGCGCCGGACGAAGGGCGTGTCCTGATCAACGGCGAGGACGTGACGCGTCTGCCGCCCTACGCCCGGGGCGTGGGCATGGTGTTTCAGGATTTCCTATTGTTCCCGCACAAGACGGTCGGCGAGAACATCACGTTTCCCTTGAAGATGCAGGGTGCAAACAAGGCGCACCAAGCGGAACGGCTTGACTGGATCGTCAAGCTTCTGCGCATCGACGGACTGGAAAAGCGTTACCCGAGCCAGCTATCCGGTGGTCAGCAGCAGCGTGTCGCGCTCGCGCGCGGGTTGATCTCGCGCCCCGTGCTCTTGCTGCTCGATGAACCCCTTGCGAACCTCGATCGGGAGCTACGCAAAGAGATGGAGGTCGAAGTCCGCCGCTATCAGATCGAACTTGGCATCCCCTTCGTCTACGTCACCCATAACCAGGAAGAGGCGCTCACCATGAGCGACCGCATTGCGGTGATGCAGGAGGGCAAATTCGACCAGGTGGCGCCGAAGCTCGAAATTTACACGAAGCCGGCCACTCCCTTCGTCGCGAACTTCGTCGGGCATTCGAACCGCATCGACGGGCGGATCGGCTCGGTCGACGGCGGCCTCGCGCGGATCGACTGGAACGGCATACCTCTCATCGTTCCCTGCCCGGCGGATGCCGGCGACGGCGATCACATCTTGTATTTTATAAAATGCGAGCATATTCAGATTCAACCGGACGGTGGCTCGGCGGCCGGTTCGAACGAAAATCAGCTGGCCGGCACCCTGCGCGATGTCATCTTCAAGGGCCAGACGGCGGACTACATTGTCGTGCTGGAGAACGAAACCGAAATTGCGGTCAGCGACGCCTCAGGAATTCCACAAGTCAAGGCCGGGGATCGGGTCATACTGAGCTGGCCGGCCGAGGCCGGTAATTGCTTCTCGGCGCAGCGCGATTGACATGGCTGCCCACAATCGCTTTTCGAATATCCTCTACCGGCCAGGCGCAAGGTTCGCCCTGCTCGCAGTTCCAGGTGTCCTCTTTGTCGTCCTCTTCCTTCTTATCCCCATCATCTCGATCCTCGTCTTCAGTTTCTGGCGCACCGAGAGCTATGAACTCTATGCCGACTGGAATGTTAACAATTACGCGGAAGTGCTGGGCGACGGCAGTTATATGGTTTTCTTGCTTCGGTCGTTCTTGACGGCCCTGATCGTCTCGGTCGCGTGTCTCGTCTATTCCTGGCCAGTCGCCTATTTCATCGCAAAGCTTGGCGGGCGATATCGGTTACTTCTAGTGGTTGCCCTCGCGGCCCCCTTCTTCACGGGAATAATTCTTCGCCTTGCTGCCCTGCAAGCCATTATGGGTCCCCTCGGACTCATTAACATGCTCATGATGGATCTCGGCATGGCGCCGATCCAATTCATCATGTACACGAAAGTCGCCTCCGGAATCGGCCTATTCTATCTCTATGCGCCGTTCATGGTGGTCGCCATCTACCTGTCTCTGCTCAACTTCAACTTCCGTTTGCTCGACGTCGCCAAGGTGAACGGCGCAAAACCCTGGCGCGCCTTCCTTGAAATTACTTGGCCGCTGAACTGGGCCGGAACCGCCATTGGCTTCGTCCTGGTATTTATTCCCTGCCTCGCATCGTCGGTAACACCCCATTTTCTGGGTGGGGCAAATGGGGCGCTCTTCGGATTGGTTCTAGGTGAACAATTCGCCGAAACAGGAACCTGGGCTAAGGGATCGGCAATGGGTGTCATTTTATTCATCGCCTCGTTCATTGTGATTCTTATTATGTGGCGAACGGTAAATCTGCGGCGAAGCGGCTTCACCGGGGCAGGCATGTAGCCATGGCAGGAATGCGGCTTGATGACCGGTTGAGCTGGAGCGGCATGGCCTTGCTGCTTCTTGTGCTCTACCTATTTCTCTATTCGCCGATCGCCTACATAATATACACATCGTTCGCGTCCGACACGATGTGGCCGTTTCCCTGGAAATTCAGCCTCCATGCCTATGAAGATCTGTCGGTCAATAGGGCTTACCAACAAGCACTATGGAATAGTTTGCTGCTTTCGTTCGGTGCAGCCGCTCTCGCGGCACTCTTCGCCACCATGGGCGGCATCGCGCTGCTTAAATACCGGTCCC
Organism: Alphaproteobacteria bacterium; assembly: GCA_965249645.1. GTDB lineage: Bacteria > Pseudomonadota > Alphaproteobacteria > UBA828 > JAPUJA01 > CAVOEB01. The sequence goes on along the minus strand of CBDFML010000010.1, from coordinate 540,629 downwards.
GCTGGCGCGGCCTCTTCGGTATCATTTTCATCTCCCCGTTGTTTGTCGCCGAACTTCTGATTGGTATTTCTACCCTGATGTTCAACAAGCAGGTCCTCGGGTTGCCGGGAAACATGGTTTCGGCGATCCTTGCCAACGCGGTTCACGGTGTCGCCTTTGGCTTCCTGATCATTCTCACACAACTTGTTCGCTACAACTGGCGCATGGACGACGCCGCCATGGTGTTCGGCGCCACACCGTCCCGTGTGTTTCGTGAGATCACCCTACCCAACATCTGGCCGGCGATTCTTGGGGCCTTTTTGATCAGCTTTCTGCTTGCCTTCAACAACCTCGAGATCTCGTTTTACAATCTTGGCGCCATCCCCACTCTGCCCTCGGTTGCCTGGGGGTCACTTCGTTTCGGTGTGAAGGACGAGCTTCTTGCGCTTACGGCACTGGTGAACGGTTTTGTCTTCATCGTCTTTGCAATTCTTTATGTGCTTATGCGAACCGGACTTATCCGGTTTGGTTACCGCGGCGAGTAAGCCTGGCAGTGAGATAGACGCGCCATGAACCGACGGGCTGATCTCAACGTATTATGCTGGGACGGCTACGAGACCGAGGCCGTTCTCGGTCGATTTGCCAACGAGCGAAACCTTTCCAGCCATGCCGAAACACTTGTATCCGACGCTGCTACGTCTGCGCGCATTGCTGATGGCGATGCGTTCAACTGGGATATTCTCAACCTGAACAACCCGTTCTCCCGGGACCAACTCTATCCCCGTGGGCTGATCCAGCCGTTGGACCGGGATCGCTTCGAGCCCCGGTTTGACGGGTTATTGCCCTGGCTTGTCGATCACTTGCACTGGACGTTGAGTTCGGACGGAACGGAGCGGATCGGGATTGGGCAGCGCTTCGGCCCCTTTAATATCGTGATCAACGAAGAGCGCCTGTCACGAGCTCGTGCCGAAGACGAAGGCTTCGGAATGCGCCGAGACGATGCACATCGAGGCCGCTACGCCGTGCTGGCCTATGACGACTTCAACATTCATCATATCTGCATCGACGCCGGGCTCAATCCCTTCCAACCTCTCGACCGCGACGACGAAGAGCTTTTCGGGGAAACCGCACGGGCGTGGTTTGCCGGCGCGTCCCGAGTGACGAGCAATCATGTGATCCTCAATCAGGCCCTGCTCGACGGCGAGATTGATTTTTACTTATCCGGAGGTCTTTTCACCGCGGCTGCAGCGCGCCTTGACGGTCATAGCCAGATACGATGCATCACACCCCGGTGCGGCCCAATCGATGGCAAGGGGGGAATCGCGTTTTTCGAGGTGACCTCAATTCTCGAGCATGCGGAAACCTCGCCCCACGCAACAGATTTTCTGGAGTTCGTTCTCGAGCCGGAAATCGCCTATGCGTTCGCGTTTGGCACGGATACCTGCAGCCCGATCGCCCAGATGGGCGACTCAGCCGTATTCGACCGATGCACGCTCGCGCAACTCGACGCGATTCAGTGGGATACGCTCGAAGAAGACGTGAGCCGTGCCGCGCAATACGCGATTACGACAAACCACGGAGCGCTTCTGGACATATTGCACGAGGCCATGGCGGCCGGTTCGGCCGAATAATCCGCCCCCGGATTATTGCTCGGGCGGCGCGGCCGGTGATTCGATTGTCGCGCCCTCACGCAATGTTCCAGACAGCTCCATGACGAGAGATTCCGTTTCCTGAGCCCGCAAGTCCGGCTCCACTTCGGCAAACTCAGGTGGCGGCGCCATTTGCCGTTCCTCGACCCGGATGACATGCCAGCCGAAAGAAGTCTGGACGGGGGTTGCAGACACCTCGCCCGGCTGCATAGCGAATGCCGCTTCGATAAAGGCGGGAAGCATATCGCCCTCGCGACGGAAAAAACCGAGATCGCCGCCATCCACGCTGGTCGGCCCGATTGACTTGGTGCGCGCTAACTCTTCGAAGTCGGCTCCTTCGCCGAGGTCCGCAATCACCGCCACCGCCTCTTCCTCGGTTTCCAACAAAATATGGCGAGCGCGGACCTGTTCGTCCGGCTCCCAGGTCGTGAGAAACCCTTCGTAGGCGGCTTGGAGGCGTTCGTCGGTCAGGGACTCATCGATAAATCGGGCCAGGTACAACTCCTCGAGGATCGTTTCCATTTCGAACGCAATGCGCTGTTGCGCTTGGGCCTCACTTTCGAGTCCTTGCTCCCGAGCCTTTGCCGCGATCAACTTACGATCGATCAGAGTGTTTATGAGTTGCGGATAGAGCATTTCCATCGGCAGCTGGCGATATTGTGCCGGCAGTGATTCGTGAAGCATGATGACGTCCGACACGAAGACGTCTTCGCCGTTCACGGTTATGAGTACAGGGTTGTCGTCAGCCGGGGCGTCAGACTGGGCGCGGGCAGAATCAGTCAGGAGCAGCGCTGCAGCAAGTGCGGCCAGAACAAAGCATTTCATCGGTTCGTCTTTCCTCCAACGGGGCGAAGCGGCGTGCCGCCGGACACTGATTGTCCTGGGGCTGTCCGTCGCCCGCATTTGGCGTGCATCCTATTATAATGGCGTGAGAATTTCACGGGCAGAAGAGGCCTTCGGGTAACTCGGCTGAGAGCGCTGCAAGGATATGTTCAGCGCAACGGTATCGGGACAATGTGGAAGGCAAAGGTTACAAGATGACAGATGTTCGCCATACCCATAACGCGTACGCAGACGATCCGGCGCTGCGTGATGCACCGACACCCGACACGCTCGATCCGGCAGGGTCCGCACACGCGTGGCAGGAGATTACTTCGTGGCCTGGCTATGCGCCTACACCCCTGGTCGAGCTTCCCGGAATGGCCGAACGGCTGCGGATAGGCACACTTCGCTACAAGGATGAATCCGAGCGGTTCGGATTGAAAAGCTTCAAGGCATTAGGCGGGGCCTACGCCGTCTACCGCCTGCTTGCCGCAATGACAGCAGTACGAGGAGAAGACATCCCAGTGTCGTCTGCAAGTCTGATGGCCGGCGATTTCTCCAAAATTACGCGAACAGTCACGGTTTGCTCGGCAACCGATGGAAATCACGGACGCTCCGTGGCCTGGGGAGCGCAGTTGTTCGGCTGCAACTGCGTAATTTTTGTGCCCACGGCCGTGAGCGAGGGACGCGTCAAGGCAATCGAGCATTATGGCGCCGTGGTGACACGCGTTGCGGGCAACTACGATGAGACTGTCCGTCATGCGCAGGCGGAGGCTGATCGGAACGGTTGGTTCGTGATCTCCGATACGTCTTACGAGGATTACGTCGACGTGCCGCGCGACGTAATGCAGGGCTATGTGGTAATGGCGTCCGAGGCTATCGCTCAGACGCCCGATGGCACTCCGCCGACCCATGTATTTGTTCAAGGCGGCGTCGGCGGCCTGGCTGCGTCGGTCTGCACACGCTACTGGCGCGAATACGGCGCCACTCGGCCACGCTTCGTCCTCGTCGAGCCGATGAACGCGGATTGTATCTACAGAAGCCTTCAGTTGGGAAAACCCGTGTCCGTGGAGGGCGATCTCGAAACCGCGATGGCGGGGCTGTCGGCAGGCGAGGTTTCGTTGCTGGCGTGGGAGGTACTGAAAGGAGGGGCCGACGACGGATTGGCCATACCCGATGACCGGGTTGCCGAGGCTATGCGGCGACTTGGGGAGGGTGAAGCAGGTGATATCCCAGTCGTGGCAGGCGAATCAGCCGTTGCGGGCTTGGTCGCACTGCTACACGCGGTTGATTGCGACGAGCTCCGCCAGATGCTCGATATTGATGAATACTCGATTGTTCAGCTTTTCGGTACGGAAGGAGCGACCGACCCCGATGTTTACACGGTCCTTACGGGTCGATCTGCCGACGAAGTTCGGGCCGGCTAACCGTTAGTCGGACAGATTTTCGGCGATTTCTGATGCAACCTGTGGGAGCAACCTCTCCCGCATCGCTTGAAACAACCTCGCCGCTTCGTCCTCATTGCGATTCAGGCACTCGTCCTGCTGTTCTTGCAGTTCGACGGTCATTTTTTCGACGATCTCGTCCAGCAGGCGGCGCGAATCGGTAATAGATCCGCTTTCTCCTTCGGCGCTCCGCCGCTCGCTTATCTGAGCGTCGAGTTTCTGTCTTAACGCGATTTTCAGCTCGGTGACACCGGCTTCATCGATCACGACGATATCCTCAAATTATCGTCGGACGCGGCCCGTAACAATCGACCTTGGGCGCGTCCGCAAAGATAATAGTGTCAGACTACAGTAACTGGGTGGGAGGGAACAATCGTGACAACCTTTTCATTCGAGGGCAAAACCGTGCTTGTGACCGGTGCAAACCGAGGCATCGGCTTCGCCGTTGCCCAGGAGTTCGCGCGGGCAGGCGCCAACCTAATGGTTCTGTCGGAAGACGCTTCGATCGCAGATGCTGCGCAAGAGCTGGAGGCGTTGTCGGGCCGCTCCGTCGTACCGATGCATTGCGACATTGCCGACCGCGCCGCCGTCTCACGCACTTTTGAGCAGATCGAGCATCTGGACGTCCTGGTGAACAATGCAGGGTTGCAATACCTCACGCCGATAGACGAGGCTGGCGATGCAGTCGAGGATCGATTTCGCCGGGTCATAGACGTCAATGTGAATGGGAGTTTCTATGTGACTCGCGAGGCCTTATCACGTATGGAATCTGGTGGCCGCATCTTGTTCACGGCATCGGTGTGGAGCAAGACGGCCGTGTCCGGTTACAGCGGCTATTGTGCCTCGAAGCACGCGGTATTGGGTTTGCTTCGCTCCCTGGCCCAGGAGTTGGGGCCGAGAGCGATCACGGTCAACGGCGTCTGCCCAGGCTGGGTGAATACCGCCGGCGCGATGGACGAGGTCGAAGCCGATGCCAAGCGCCTCGGCATCAGCGAGGATGAACTTATTGACACGGCGCTCAGCCGCCAAGCGCTGCCCGGCATGCTGGAGCCCGTCGACATGGCGGCGACATATCTGTTTTTGGCATCGGAAGCGGCCGCCAATATCACTGGCCAGACCGTACATTGCGACCGTGGCGAGGTGATGGACTGAGGTTGGCAAGCTGCGGTCCTACGGACAAGTTTGGTGTAGCGCCCCACATGGTTTGGCACCGCGCGCCAGTTGGATTGACACCGGGAGGCGGCACCACAGTAACCTGATGATATATAACAAATAAATGGTGCCCAGGGGCGGAATCGAACCACCGACACGCGGATTTTCAGTCCGCTGCTCTACCAACTGAGCTACCTGGGCACCGGATAGGGCGCACATTGATAGGGGATTCTCGAGGCACTGTCGAGACCTGAGCAAACGATGATCGGGCCCACAGGCAGCATCTGGTTCGTTATAAGAACTGCAGGCAGACATAAGCCGTGTAGGCACCCAAAAAGACCAGGCCCACCGGCCACCTCATTGGTATACGCGCAACGGTGACAATGAAGGGAATGGTCATGACGCCCATCATGACCCAAATGTCGAACTGAAGAAATTTGGGCGACACCGCCATGGGTGTGATCACGGCCACCACGCCCATGATTCCCAGAATATTGAAAATACTGCTGCCAATGACATTGCCAAGGGCGACTTCACTGTGACGCCGGTAGGCTGCAATCACCGCGGTGGCAAGTTCGGGAAGAGACGAGCCTACCGCAAGCAGCGTAAGTCCGATGGTCGCTCCGGAAATCCCCGCCATTCGGGCAAGGGCGACAGAGCCCTCGATGAGAAATTCGGCCCCAAAGGTTACCGCCGCAAGACCACCGATGATGAGAATTGCCTCGATAAAGATCGAACGGGGGATACGCCCGACTTCCTCGCTTTCATTCTCATACATCTCGCCAGTGGCGAAATGATGCCGACGTTCAGCAAAATAGGCATAGACCGTCAGAGTTCCGACGAGGGCCAACATCAAAACTCCGTGCCAAAGTACCAACTGACGCTCGTGCACCAGCACAACAAACAGGATACCGGTCAAAACAAGGGCGGGCAGGTCGCGCCGAAGCAGCCGGCGATCACTGTCGACCTGCCAGATCACCGCCGCTGTGCCCAACACCAACAGGATATTTGCGATATTGCTCCCTATGGCGTTGCCAATCGCCATGTCGGGCGCATCAAGCAACGCAGCCTGCAAACTCACGAGCAACTCGGGTGCCGAAGTGCCATAGGCGACGACCGTGAGGCCGATCAGGAAGGGCGTAACCTTCAAACGGCGCGCCAGTGCTACGGAACCATGCACGAGCGCCTCGGCACCGACCAAGAGCAGGAGAAAGCCGCCAACTAGCTGAAGCGCAATCATCGAGATTATCCTGTAATTCGCGGCGCGCCATTCAGCGAAGAGCCAAACGCCGAGATAGCAGCCAGCGTCTACATAACCGGGGGCGCGTAGTGAGACAACGGGCGAAAAATGCTCCAGCCCTAGTGTTGAAACTTCAGAGGGCAATCCCCTGACCAACCGGCGCCGATCAACATACAAACGGCCTCGTAAAGCGGCAGCCCTACGACATTGCTATAGGAACCATTCAACTTAGTCACGAAGCCTCCGGCAAACCCCTGAATTGCATATCCGCCTGCCTTACCCCGCCACTCGCCTGTCTCGACATAGGTCGAGATCTCTTCGGTCGACAATCTTTTGAAAGAGACTGTGGTTTCGACGACGCGAGACCGCGCGACATTCCCCATACATATGAGATGAATTGCGGTCAGGACACGATGTCGCCGGCCCGAAAGGGCTTCAAGATCAGCTCGGGCTTTATCTGGAGTATCGGGTTTCAGGAGAAGCCGACGGCCCAGAGCCACCGCAGTGTCAGCACCGAGAACGAATGCATTTTCGTGACGCACAGCTACGGCCTGCGTCTTTTCCCGGGCGATGCGGCGAACAAAGTCCCGCGGTAGTTCGCCGCGCTCCGGAGTTTCAACGATATGCGCCGGATCGATGGCATCCGGGACGATGCCGACTTGCGCCAGCAGGGTAACCCGTCGCTGCGACGCCGACGCCAGCACCAATTCGGTCTTATGTGGTGATCTGCTCAAGTCCGATCACTTCTCTCGCTCGTCGGCAACACTTAGACCGCAGGCATGCCGCTCACGTCAAAGCGCTCCTCGATTTTCCTAAGCAGCGTATCACGGACTTGACGATACGCATCCAGCCGAGTTTCCCGGTTACCTTCGATAATGCTGGGATCGAAGGTATGCCAAAACTCCACGTCGCAGGCCATGGTTCGCGTCATCTCGACTGCCTGATGTTGCGCTTCCGGAGACAATGAGATCACCAAATCAAATGACGAGTCGTCCAGCTCATCAAAGGATTTTGGTTTGTGGCCACTGACATCGATTCCGACTTCGCCCAACACGACCACGACGAATGGGTCGATTTCCTTCTTGTGAACCCCCACGGAATCGATGAACGCCATCTTTCCCAGCAGGCGCTTGGCGACGCCTTCCGCAAGCGGCGAACGCACGGCATTCCAAGTGCAGGCGAACAGGACACTCGACGGCAAGTCGCTCATTGGGCGATCAAGCCCGGATGTGGAGAACGCATATCAAGGTGAACAGACGCCTCGCTGTGTCCAGATCAAGTGCGACCGTGCCCTCTAGCCGGTCCCTGAGAAGCTCCGAGCCTTCTATGTGAAGGCCGCGTCTTCCCTGGTCGAGCGCTTCGATTTGAGCGTTCGAACCCCGCTTTATTGCTTCGAAATAGCTTTCACAGACCTTGAAGTAGTCTTTGATGATTCGACGAAATGGCGTCAACGGGAGTGGCACTACAGTCAGCGTACTGGTAAATTCGTCGCGTACATCTATAAGCAGGCGGTTTTCCTCGATGCTCAGAAACAGGTCGTAGGGACCTCGAAATGCGTCATCGAGAGAGAATTGATTTTCTTCAAGCAGATCAAAGATCGCGACCTGTCGTTCATGCTCGATCTCGGGACTGCGGCGAACGACACTGCGTTCGTCCAAGGTCACATTGATGATCCGCTCAGGATCAACGGGCGGATCGTCCGGCATTGAAGTCAATCATCCCGCCCGATATTGAGCCGAATTGCCACGGAACGCGCATGCGCGCCAAGTCCTTCCGTTCGCCCCAACGTCACCGCAGCGGGACCGATTGCTGCGAGAGATTCCGCGTTGCAACGAAGCAGCGACGTCCGTTTCAGAAATTCCAACACGGAGAGGCCGGAAGAGAAGCGCGCGCTACGATCAGTGGGCAGCACATGATTGGTTCCCCCGACGTAATCGCCGATGGCTTCCGGCGTGTAGCGACCCAAAAACACTGCACCGGCATTGTGCACGTGCTGCGCGAAGTCATCCGCATTATCAAGTGCCACCTCGAGATGCTCGGGCGCCAGGCAATCCACAAGAGCCGGCGCTTCAGCAAAATCACGCACCCGGATGATTGCGCCGTGGTCTCGCCAACTGGCTGCCGCAATTTCTCTGCGCTCAAGGGTCTCGAGTTGGCGATCCACAGCGTCTGCTACGGCATCGCCGAACGCGGGTGCGTCGGTGATTAAGACGGCTTGAGCCGCTTCGTCATGCTCCGCTTGGGCAAGAAGATCCGCAGCAATCCAGTCCGGATCATTGTCGCCATCGGCCACTACGAGAACTTCCGACGGGCCCGCGATCATGTCGATTCCCACGGTACCAAACACCAATTTTTTCGCCGCTGCCACATAGGCGTTTCCAGGCCCTACGATCTTGTCGACTCGCTCGACCGTAGCGGTTCCGTAGGCCAGAGCGCCAACTGCTTGCGCCCCGCCGATGCGGTAGATTTCGTCAACACCGGCGATTGACGCGGCAGCCAGGACGTGAGGATTGAGCACACCGTCTGGGCTCGGCACCACCATCGCAAACCGCTCAACACCAGCGACTTTTGCGGGAATCGCATTCATGAGAACCGAGCTGGGATAGGTCGCGATTCCACCAGGCACATATAGGCCCACTGCCTTCAGAGCGGTCCAACGCCAACCCAATCCGACGCCCAGTGGATCTTCGTAGAATTCATCCTCGGGCATCTGGCGCCGATGAAAGGATTCGATCCGCTCCGCAGCCAGGGCCAGGGCGTCGAGTGCTTCCGAAGTGCACCTGGGACCGGCAGCGCCTATCTCTTCGGCAGTGACGCGAAAATCGGTAGACGTAAGGTCCAGTCGATCGAACCTCCGGGTATACTCAATGACCGCCGCATCCCCTCGCAGACGCACGTCGTCGAGAATTGCCATGACCTGACCGTCTACATCTGCGACTTGCTCGCGCTTTGCCCAGACTAGTTGCTCGAATGCCGTCGCGAATCCCGGATCGGTAACGTCAAGTCGTTTGGGCATAAACAGCTTTCCGAAAGCGCTCGATCCACGCCGACATCAAGTCAGGACGCGTCTTGAGCGCGGATCGATTGACGATCAAGCGCGCACTAATATCCGCAATATGCTCCACCTCGACGAGACCGTTGGCCTTCAGCGTTTCCCCTGAATCGACGAGATCGACAATACGACGGCAGAGCCCGAGGCTAGGGGCAAGTTCCATGGCGCCGTTCAACTTTATGCACTCAGCTTGGACACCCCGCGCAGAAAAATGCCGGCGGGTGATTTCCGGGTATTTGGTCGCTACGCGTACGTGGCTCCAGCGCTCGGGATCGTCCGACTGGGCAAGATCTTCTGGTTCAGCAACGATTAGGCGACATTTGCTGATGCCTAGATCAAGCGGCGCATAAATCTCTGGATAATCGAATTCCATGAGAATATCTCGCCCGGCGACACCGATCTGCGCCGCTCCGAACGCGACGAACGTCGCTACATCGAAACTTCGCACGCGAATGATACGAACCCCTGGTAGGCTCGTCTCGAAGCTAAGTCGGCGGGAATTTGGGTCATCGAACGCCGATTCCGGCTCTAACCCCGCAGCCGTCATGAGCGGACGCAGATCCTTCAGCACCCGTCCCTTGGGCAACGCAATAATAAGCTCGTCATTTGTCGTCATCGGCCTTCATCGTCGAACGAGGCACGGTCAATGCTCGTTTGGCCGGTCTCGCGCGCATCCTTCATGTAATTCGTTCAATCTCCGCGCCACAGGCGGAAAGTTTCTCCTCGAGCCGTTCATACCCTCGGTCGAGATGATAGACGCGATTGATGATCGTCTCACCTTCTGCCGCTAATCCTGCTAGAACGAGCGACACTGACGCTCGCAGGTCCGTCGCCATTACGGGCGCACCCCGTAGTTGTCCGACCCCTCTCACCATTGCCGATCCACCTTGCACAGAAATATTTGCTCCCATCCGCACTAACTCTGGGACATGCATAAAGCGGTTCTCGAAGATAGTCTCTGTAATCATGGATACCCCGGACGCGACGCACATCAGGGACATCATCTGCGCCTGAAGGTCAGTGGGAAAGCCGGGATAAGGCTGGGTCGTTACGTCGACACCCCCGATTGGGGCATTGCGTCGAGACACGCGAAGCCCGTTTGGCGTCGTGGTCACGTCTATATTCGCATCACCGAGCTTATCATTGACTGACGCAAGAAGGCCGGGGCTCGCCCCTACAAGCTCCACATCACCACCCGTGATCGCTGCAGCCATGGCGTAGGTACCGGCCTCGATCCGGTCGGGCAAAACTTCATAATTTGTCCCGTATAAAGTGGGAACTCCCCGCACGCACAGCGTATCGCTTCCGATGCCCTCAATTTCAGCTCCCATGGCCACGAGGCAATTTGCCAGATCGGAAACTTCAGGTTCCTGTGCAACGTTGGACAAAATAGTCTCGCCCGCCGCAAGGCATGCCGCCATCAGTATATTTTCCGTGCCCCCAACAGTTACCGTGGGAAAACGAACGTTGGCACCGACCAACCCTCCCGGAGCTCGAGCGTGAATATAGCCGTCGCGAATGTCGATCTGAGCCCCCAGCTCCTCCAAAGCCCGAAGATGGAGGTCGACCGGTCGGGTTCCGATTGCACAGCCTCCGGGTAACGAGACGGTCGCCTCATGCTCTCGGGCGAGCAACGGGCCAAGCACGAGGATCGACGCTCGCATTTTTCGCACAAGATCGTAGGGAGCTATTGTCGACTCAATCTCGCTCGCATCGAGAGACAGAACGCGCCCAGAATTTCCACCGACCGGGGCCACACCGTTCATGGAAATCCGCACGCCAAGCTTGGTCAGCAAATTCGCCAGCATAGTGATATCGGCAAGATGGGGCAGATTGGAGAGGGTAAGGATTTCGGACGTAAGAAGGCTCGCCGCCAAGAGCGGCAGTGCCGCATTCTTAGCACCGCTGATTTCGATTTGCCCTTCGAGAGGCTGGCCGCCGATAATACGAATCTTGTCCATGATGACGTCTCGCGACACGGCCCGTGCCGTGCCATCAAGTGACGGTCACGCTCGAAGCCTTGAATCCACTGTCGTTGGCTGGCTCTTCTACCTCAACTCAACGAGACGTGCGAGCCTTATGGACCCGAAATCGACAGGTCGTCGGAAATGAATGAGTTTAGAATGACGTAATTCGTGGAAAGGGATTGGTCAGGAAGGAAGCTTTGGCGAGACAAATCGTCAACGTAATAGAGGTAGACAGTGACATCCCAACTGCCATTGCAAAGTGGATTAATCTCTGTCTGGCGTCTTTTCGGATTGCCTATCCGAACGGTTCTGATGCTGGCGCTTTCGCTTGAGCAGGTTTTCCCGTAACGATTCGGCTTGGCGCTGCTTGCGGGCATGCGCGTCACGGCTTGAAGCAGCATCCAGCTTGCTACGCGACTCGCGTTTTGAGAATTTTTTCAATGCCGACCCACGCACCAAAAAGGAATCAATGCCCATTGCAAGCGCATTCGCTCACAGCTCGTCAAGGAATTTTCGGCTGAATGCTTGCCCGGCAGACTCGCGTGTGGCAAGTTCCGCCCTCCGTATCCGTGCCGCCGTAGCTCAGTGGTAGAGCGCGCCCTTGGTAAGGGCGAGGCCGAGTGTTCGATCCACTCCGGCGGCACCATACTTTCAATGACTTAGCTAAATTCCCAATTCCTACAAGCGGCTCGTAAGTGCACTGTAAGTGCACTGGCGGATGGCGCGTGAGCCGTAAGCCTTGTCGGCGACGACGGCAAGCGGCGCTTTCGAGAAGATCCGGCAGGACTTGACCGTCATGAACCTGACCGCCGGTGATGACAAAGCGCCGGGGACGACCGTGTTCATCGACTACGGCGTGAACCTTGCTTGTGCGGCCGCCGCGTGAGCGGCCGATATCCTGCGCCAGTTCCCCCCTTTTGCGCCGGCTGCCGCGCGGTGAGCCTTGACGATGGAACGATCCGCCGTTAAAGCCGTAGCCAGCACGCTAGGCCAGCCCGAGTTCGACTTTCTTCTTATTGCTCCAGGATTGAATGATGCGATCGATAATGATGGCGATCAACGCCATGGATAGCCCCGCGACGAAACCCTTGCCAACATCCGCCGAACTGAGCGCCACGTAGACCAACATGCCCAACCCTTTGGTGCCCACGAGAGAGGTGATAACGAGCATGGCGAGAGCGAACATGACGATTTGGTTCAGACCCAGCATTATTTCCGGGAGGGCAAGCGGGAGCTCGACTTGCCAGAAAATCTGGCGCTTGGTGCATCCCAGTGCCCGGGCCGCTTCAACAATATCGGGCTGGACATTTCGGATGCCGTGCTCTGTATAGCGAATTCCCGGGACAATGGCGTAGGCGGCGATCGCCAGCAATGCGGTGAAATCACCGATCTTGAAGAACATGACGACGGGAATCAGGAAGACGAAAAGTGGCATCGACTGAAATGTGTCGTTGATCGGCCGCAGGAAGGCCGAGACGCTATCGTTGTGCGAAGCCCAGACGCCAAGCGAGCAGCCCACGACGAACGAAAGGAACACGGCCGCGCCGCACAGATAGACCGAAAGCATCGCCTGTTCCCACACTCCCGTGAGCAACATGAAGGCCAACCCCAGAAGGCTTCCGACGCCGAGCTTCCAGCCACCAGTCTGCCAGGCGATGAGCGTGACGACGGCGATAAAGGCCGGCCAAGGAGTGGCTGTGATCCCGAAATAGAGCATCGCACCAATGACCGCGATGCTGACGCAAACCCGCCATCCGTAGAATTTCAGCCCGACAAGAGTGAACGTCGTTATCACGCCGGCGTAAGCCAGACTGATTGGCAGGGTGAGTTCAAATCCCCAAGAATGTGGCCGAACCGATCCTTCAAGTCCCAAGCGTATGGGCATCATGAAATAGAACAGAGACCACTTTTTGATGGTGTTGAAGACGAAGCTGTAATTTTCGATAAGAAATCGGAGCCCGTTATTTATCTGTTCGGTCGGAAAGAACACCAGGGATTCGGGCCAGGCGCGCATCGGATCGATGAACTTGCCGAGAACGATCATGCCCCCGACAACAGCAATCGAAATACAGAGATTTCGATGGCGTTGCCAGAACGAGTCGGTCTTGAGGCGCAATTTACCCCGCTGTTCGGCAAAAGCACGGCTGGCTCGATCCATGATCATCGCCATCAACGTGATAACGACGCCCGAGAGCAAGCTCTCGGCGAAACGCGCCCGGCGCATAGAGCTCAGGACTTCCCAGCCGATATCCGCCGAACCGCCGATGACCGCCGCGATGATTACCATGGCGAACGCGGCCATGATGGTCTGGTTGATGCCAATTATGATAGTTGGCATCGCCGAAGGGATCTGGATCCACCAGAGCAACTGCAGGTTCGTCGCGCCCGACATTTGACCCGATTCTACGGCGTCCTTTGGCACGCGGCTCAATCCCAATATCATGTTGCGGGCCATTGGCGGAGCCGCGTAAATAGCGCTGGCAATAATTCCGACCACGGGACCAAAGCCAAATAGCAGCAACGCGGGAATCAGATAGACGAAGGTTGGGACGACTTGCATAAGGTCGAGAAGGGGTTCGATGATTTTGCGGGCAAGGCGGTATCGAAACGCGAGTAGCCCCACTGCGCCTCCACTCAGGCCCGAGAGAGGCACTGAAACGCCGACCAATGCCAGCGTCCTCATACTTTCTTCCCAGTATCCAATGACGACCATGTAGAGCAGCGCGCAGGCCGTAAACAACGCAAGCTTCCAGCCCTTGGCCGCGTAGGCGAACGCAACCAGCATCGTGATCGTGGCGGGCCAGGGCAACCAGTGGAACAGGCCTTGAAGCCAGGTCATCGGCCAACCGAGGGTCCATGAAATTGCGCGAAACAACCAGCGAAATGTTGCGACGAACCAATCCATAAAGACATTGATCCAGTCGGAGATGGGAAGTTGGATACCGTTCGGAAAGGTGAGTAGCCAACTGACTTCATCTCGAAGCAGGAAGCACACGAATACGCCCAGGCCGACAAGGATCCAGGGATAGAACTCGCGTTCGATGCGTCGGGTAAAGCGGCCGCTGGTCAGCATCAACGTAACCTCGGTCGCAGATGGTCTCGACTAGCCATCGGCTGTCGTCACGCGAGTGCCAATGTCGTCCATCTGGGCAAGCTCCACTTCGATGACGTGAAAGAGGCTTAATCATGCAAGACGGTGTGATTTGACCGATTATCCGACCGTCGTCGCTTACCGGCAATAGACTCTCACGACCTACGATGACCGGCAAAAGCTCCTCTACTGCCGTGGTCGTAGCAAGAGCGCCGGGCTTGAATTGAGACATAGCATCGCCCAAGAAGCGAATCATGCGACAATGCCTGTCAGCGGAAGACGGCATCTCTTGGGATAGCTCTCTCATTGACCGACGAAAGGTGCCTCCCTCTCCACGGGGACTGACTGCGCTGCGGAGAATCTTCGATGCCCAGATGAGGAATTGAGATGGGGTTCAGTAACCGGGTCGTAATTGTTACTGGGGCAGCCGGTGCAATAGGTGCTGCCACGGCGCGCGCTTTTGCCCGTGAAGACGCGTCGTTATCGCTGATCGACAAGCAATCGACGAAGTCTTTCGCCACAGACCTTCGAGCAGCGGGCGTGCGGGCCGCAAGCATCGAAGTGGACGTTACCGACAGCAGTCAGGTTCAAGCGGCGGTCGGCGAAGTGCTGGATAAATTCGGCCGTGTCGATGTCCTGGTGAACGTTGCCGGCGTCGTGTCGCACGGCGCGGCCGAACATCTCTCGGAAGAGGAATGGGACCGAGTGCTTGCCGTCAACCTGAAGGGCACCTTCCTGTGCTGTCGGTCGGTAATTCCGCCGATGCGTGCCCAACATTATGGAAGGATCCTCAACATCGGATCGGTCACAGGGAAAAGTGGAGGCAACGCGCGTCCGTGGCTGGATCGGGAGGAACAGGAGCAAGCCGCCAACATAGCCTACGGGGTCTCGAAGGCCGGCGTTCATGCGATGACACTGTACTTGGCGAAGGAACTAGCCGCAGACGGGATAACCGTGAATGCCGTGGCTCCTGGACCGATCGCCACTGAGATGACGACAACGTTCCCCGATAGCCTGAAACAACTCATCCCCGTTGGCCGCATGGGCACGGTCGAAGACGTGGCCGAAGCAATTCTTTTCCTTGCCGCCGAAGGGTCGGACTACATAACCGGTGAAATCATGGACATAAACGGCGGACTCTGGGTCGATTAGCCCCTAAGCATGGCAATTCAGCCGGCCGTATTCTTTGCTGGCAATTTTGCCAAGAGAGACAGTGCGTCCGTCAGCGGCATGACATCGGCGTATTTTTCCGACATATCGAACAGATTGACCGCGTGGGAAACCTTGCTGCGGTCGTAGACGGAATCCTCCGGCACAACCAATTTGAAGTTATAGGAGAAGGCATCAACGACCGTACTGCGAACGCAGCCGCTCGTGGTGCAGCCGGTAATGAACAACGTGTCGACTCCCAGGTCGATCAGGTGACTTGCCAACGGCGTACCGAAGAACGCACTTGGATGCTTCTTGGGCAAGAGGATTTCACCCTCAACCGGCGCGATGTCGGCCACGAATTCATAACCCTTCTTCGAGACCGTCATAATCGCGGGCACTTTTTCGGCCAGCCGTCCGGCATCGTGGCTTTGCTTTGGCGCCACATGGGGATAGAGCACCGGCCAGCCCTGCTCCCGGAACGTCGCTAGAAGAGGTTTGATTTTTTCGACGGCTTCCCACGCCACATCGCCGCAACTAGTGGGAAACTCCTTGATGGCCTCCCAAAAGGGCTGCGGTTTGGTGCCAACCGTCCGGTACTGAACGTCGATGATGAGCAAGGCGGGACAGCTGCCGATACCCGAGGTCTTGCCGAATCCGACGGCACGATAGGCTTCTTGCTCTTCCTCGCTGATAATCCCATCCCATGGTCGCATGAAAGTCTCCTGGCTGGTTATTCAGGGCCCGCTTCATACGCCCCCTTCGGGGCCAACCACATTAATTCCATACTGGAGCGTGACTATTTCGCCCCAGGTTCCGTCTGGTACTTCTCCTCCAAAGCATCGAATTCGGAATTGCCGACAAGCCGCTGGCGCTCACCGAACGGAGTAAGCAGTTCACGGACGGCCTCGAGAGACCCCTCTTTGTAAAGCTCCGATAGCACAGCCTGCATGCCGTATAGGGCGCTCTGCAAGGCCGCGTTCGCATAGAGCACGACGGCGAAACCCATCTCGCTGAGCTCGGACCGGCCGACCAGCGGCGTTTTTCCGCCCACGACCATATTCGCCACCTGCGGGACTTTCAGAGCGCTTGCTATGGCTCTCAACTCACCGATATTTTCCGGCGCGTCGACGAAGGTAATGTCCGCCCCCGCTTCCACATATGCCGCAGCGCGATCTAATGCGGCATTGATCCCAAGCTTCTCCAGGGCATCGGTACGAGCGATGATTTGCAAATCCGGATCCCGCCGGGTGTCCGTCGCAGCCTTGAGTTTTTGAACCATCTCCTCGACGGGAATGACGTTTTTCCCCAAAAAGTGCCCGCAGCGTTTTGGAAACGCCTGGTCTTCCAGCTGGATCCCGTTGGCACCGTTGCGTTCCAAAACCTTTACCGTGCGAGTCACGTTAACGGGATTGCCGAAGCCCGTGTCGGCGTCGACGATCAGCGGCAGGGAAACCACATCGTGGATTGCCCCGACGTGATCAGCGAGCTCGGTCAGTGTGATCAATCCGATGTCCGGCACCCCCAGATGCATGTTGGTCACGCCGGCGCCGGTTATATAAACAGCCTCGAACCCCAGATCTTCGATCAGCCGGGCCGTCAAGGCATTTGGCGCCCCGGGGACGATCAGCGCCTGCCGACGTTGGACGGTCTCCTTAAAGGCAGTGCTCAGAGTGCGGCTTTTCTGTGCCACGATGGGCTCTCTTGCTTTCGCTTAATTGAGCGATCCGCTCGTGGTTCCTCGAGATTCACCGTTACGTTAAAGGACGGCGCAAATATTGTCCGTAGCCTTTTTTCCCAACGATTTTGCCGTCCCGCATAACCACGTCGCCACGGACCATGGTGAGGACAGGCCAGCCCTTAAGGGTCCACCCTTCATACGGCGTGTAGTCCGAATAGGACGCCAATTCCTCGGCGTGCACTTTGCGCTCAAGGTCGAGATCGACGATGGTCAGGTCCGCATCGGCCCCCTCGGCAATGCGACCCTTCCTCTTCTCAATGCCGAAAATCTCGGCGGGCCGGGCCGTCACGAGCTGGGCGATGCGTTGCAAAGTGAGGCGCTCCTTGTGGTAGCCCTCGCTCAGAAGAACCGGAAGTATTATTGCCGTCCCGGGGAAACCCTGGGAAGCCTGCCAGATCGATTTTTCCTTGGTCGCTTTTTTGCGGGGAACGTGATCCGAAGCGACCACATCGATCGATCCATCAGCCAAGCCCTCCCAAAGGGCGTCGACATCCTGCTGGGTGCGCAACGGCGGGTTAGCCTTGCCGATGCTCCCCAAGTCCGCGTCCATGGTGTGGGTCAGATAGTGGGGGCAGGTCTCAAGGTGCACATGTTCATAGCGTTCGCGAAAACGCTGAACCTCCCTTAGGCTTGAGGAGCAGCTCACGTGGGGGAAATAAATGCGCGCGCCTAGATGTTCCGCGAATGCCATGGCCCGCATGGTGTTCTCGGTTTCCGTAAAGTCCGGTTTTGATTCGCTATATGCCCGCAAGCCCTCGCGGCCCTCTTCCATGAAACGCTGCCGGAAGCGATTGACGAGCTCGATGTTCTCGGGATGAATGACAATGACGATGTCCTTTATGCGCGCTGCTTCCTGTAGCAGGTCATACATGTAGCCGTCGTCGGTGCCGTCAAGGCCTAGATACCTCCCTGCTTCGCCCTTGAAGTTCATGAAATATTTGAACGAGGTGACGTTGCACTCCTTCACGTAGCTTTCGAGCTCATCCAAGTGGATGTCCTTCGCCGTAGAGAAGTGGAAGCCGAAATCGACGTAGGCACGGGATTCCACTTCGCCAAGCTGATCCGCGAAGACGTCCCTGTAAGATTCATTGTTGAGAAAATATGCGAGTATGGTCGTCACCCCGCCGATCGCCGCCGTCATCGTCTCGGTACTGTATTCGGTCAGGGGCTCGGCGAAGCCAAAATGGACATGGGCGTCGATGATGCCGGGAAATACGTGCTTACCCGCCACGTCGATTCTTTCGGCAGTGCCCGGCGCCTCTTCGCCCGGTCGAAGGATACCAGCAAACTTGCCGTCGCGGATGGCGATGTCGGCCTCGACCTCTCCGCGCTCAGGAAAGACGACGGTGCCGTTTTCGACGATACAATCGAAATTCATCGAAACCTCCTTCACTCGATCAGTAAACTACTTTTCCTTTGCACGCTCGGCGATTCAACAGAGCGATCACCGAGCTCAGGCATACACGGCACCGGCCGCCTACTCGAGCAAGGCCACGGGAATGGGTGACCGGGACCGACCGGTCCGCGCACCACTAGCGAATCCGACCGGTGCGTTCGAAGCGGCTCTCCTCATATTTTAAGGGCGTCTTCGAGCATGCCGGTGCCCTGTAATCCTTCGGGCGCCCTGAGCGCTCCCAGCGTTGCCTCAACGAGAGAACGATCCAAATCGTAGGTAATGAAGATTAGGCGAGATTCGTGAATGTCCTGGGGCCAGCTCTTCAGCCTGATCGGCGGGCTGAAGATGTGCCGTACCCCCTGGATGACGTAGGGTCGGTCGCTGCCTGCGATGCCGATCAGACCCTTAACGCGCAGGAGATTTTCACTCGGAATCCTTTCCATTGAAGCGACCCAGTCGGCGTAGCTGGCCCAGGTCACGAGGAAATCGAAGTCGACGCAGAAGGTTTGAATCTTCTCGTTGTGACGCCCGGACTTGTGGTTCCGCGATCCCGCATGCTCACTCAGTTCCTCGGAGTTTCCGTGAGCGGCATCTCGAGTGTCGTGGCCATGGCCCCCAACGGCTTCTTGACGCAACCATCGCTGCACGTCGGCGGATTTCTTGCTCAGGTCGAAAAGACCGACGTTCAATATGCAAGCGGGTTCCACGTGTCCCTTCGCGGCCTCTAGAATCCTCGCGCCATCGTTCATTCCGTTCAATCGTTCGCGCAAGGCCGCGATGTCATTGAGTGCAACGAGATCGGACTTGGTAATGACGATACGCTCGGCGAAGGCCGCCTGCTTGACGGCCTCCTCGTGGTCATCCAACTGGTTGAATCCGTGGACGCCATCCACGGTCGCAATTATTCCATCCAGGAAAAAGTGGGATGACACGAACTGATCCATTACCAGAGCGTGGAGGATCGGAGCCGGGTCAGCGAGGCCGCTCGTTTCGATTATTACGCGCTCGAAGGAGGGAACATCGCCGCGCACACGGCGGAAAAAGAGATTGGTCAGCGTATCGCTGAGAGAATCGCTTACAGCGCAGCAGAGACAGCCCGCGTCGAGGAGCACGACGTCCTCCTCGCCCTTCTCCACGATAAGGTGATCAAGTCCAACCTCGCCGAATTCGTTGACGATAATCGCGGTATTGGCCATGCCCGGATCATGGAGAAGTCGGGACAATATTGTCGTCTTGCCGCTTCCCAGAAAACCCGTCAGCACGGACACCGGCAAGAGATCGGTCGGAGCGTTTCCCGAAACTCGATTTCCCGTTGCCACCTTGAGATCAATCCCCACTGTCACAGACTGGGATACACATTCTTCCAGTCATTGCTTGGCGTGGCAGAATCCAGTTCATAAAAACCGGAGCAGCCATCCGGTCTAATTTGCCGCAACGACGATTTCCCGCGGAAAAGTCGAAAAATGGTCCAATCCGCGATCTGTCACCAGCACGGTATCCTCGAGATGCATGCCGCCAAATTCGGGATCACGATTGAACACCTCGAAATTCATTACCGTGTCGGATTCGATGACCCAGCCCACAAATCCGTCTTCTGGCGATGCGTAATCGAATATGTTCAAGCCGATCGGGTGGAACACCAGCGTCATTGCGTCTGGATCCAGCCCGTGTTTACGGAGGACGTCGGCTGCGGCTTCCACCGCGTCCACGGTTCGCGCGCCAGGTCGTAACCGATCTTCGGCAATCTCCAGCGCCGTCTTTACCGCCTCATGAAGCTCCAGGTGACGCTTGCGCGGTTCGCCCACGGTCGCCGTCCTGGCCATGTCGGCGTGATACATTCGGTAGGTGCAAATTGCATCGAGCACGACCGCGTCGCCTTTGGCAAACCGCTTGCGTTCAATGTAGTTGTGATCGAGCACGAAACCGCCATCAGGCCCCGCACTAAACAGCATGCCGTGTTCGCCCATCGGCTTGGCATCCCGCTTGGTTACCCCCTCGCGGTATGCCCGAACCATATCGTACAAGGGCCTCCCCTCGGAGATGGCCGCCGCCACTTCGTTGAGCGCTTCGTCGTTAATCTGAGCCGCCTTGCGTAACAAGTCAATTTCGGGTGGCGTCTTCACCTGACGAATTTTGCGGAGCGGTTGCAGTCCGTCGACGACCTCAAGCCGATTGCCGATGCGCTCACCCACAGCAGCAGCTACCCGAAGGTCGTCGAATCCGACCCGCAACGAGCCTGATGAAAGCTCGTTATTGATATAGCGCGCAATTGCATCGACGAGGTCCGGCGACTTGTTCTCCTGGGTTTGACGATAGAGCGTCCGCAACGCTTCCCGGATGTCGGTATCGATTCCAACCCCCTCGTTGATCTTGTCCAGCAAAGATGCGGCGCTGCTCCAACTTGCGCCATACGTCCTCACTTCCGGCATCCAGGTGGGATGGGTGACGCAATAGGCAAGGTCGTATTCGGAAACCACGAGGCAAGGCGCGGCGTCTCGCTCGCGGGGCAAGATGGCAGCCGCCCAGGTGTCCCAGAAATGGGCCAGCACCGAGTCCGGCGCGTGGCCGGATAGGTAGTAGAGGTTTTCGTCAGTGGTGCCGACGAGGGCGTCCAACCGTAGCTCGGACATGACCGACCGGGCACGTTCCAGATTCACGAATTGAGCGGGCGGCGGCGGCGTGAAATTCCGTGCCGTATCGGCCTCTGTGACTTCCATCGGACGCCTCCTTTCTCGGCATATTTTAAGGCTATCTTACCGCACTGTTTATCCTAGGGCGTTGCCCCATTCTCAATGATGACGGATGAGACGGTGCCCGCCACGATATTTTCCAAGAATTCCCCGATCGGGCGCGCCACCCTGCCTCAGGGCCCCCGACAATAGCGGCGCTCATGGTACCAAGGCAGCGTGCTCGAGGCCACCCGAACCGTGCTCTGCCCACTGGGCGGCCTCGTTGACTTCATCCAGGGAAAATACCCGGGCGCGAAGCGCTTCCACATCGAGGGCGCCCGTGCCAATCATGCTGAACATTTCTGCGTTGCCTTCACGGGGGTACCAACTCGAGCCCAGGATCGTGATCTGCTTATCGAGTACCCATTTGTAGCTGATAGCGAGTTCGCCGACGCAGCCTCCGACGAAAAGTGCACAGCCATAAGGTGCCAGCGCAGCAAGCGCGTTCTGGGTTGTCGTGGGGTCGGGAACATGTCCTATGCAATCGAGCAGGATATCGGCTCCGCCGCCAACCGCCTCGATAATCGCCTCGGCGTCGGCCGGCGCGCCGGATATTGCGAGCCCCGTGACCCGTTTGGAATCGAGCGCACAGAGTTCGTCGAGTACGGCTTGCTTGCGTCCGAGCGCGACGACGCGGCCCGCTCCCAAGGCCAGTGCCAGCAGCACGCCGGCTGACCCGACCAGCCCGGTCGCCGCATTGATCAGAACCGTGTGGCCCGGCCGGAAGGTCGAGCGCATCATCGCTCCGTAGCAGGTTCCGAACCAGCCGATGCGCACGAGCTTTGCGGGATCGACCGAAGCGGCCGCGCCTAACGGAATGAAGCACTCGGCGGGCAGGATCATTTTTTCGGCGAAGCTGCCATCACGCCAACGGGCAAGAATTTTCTGAGACCGCTCGCCCTTGCCGAATACCCCGATATAGCAGGATTCCGCCCGGCCTCCGACATTCACCGCATTGTAAAAATGATCACAGAAAACACGTTCGCCCACCTCGAGACCAGAGACGTCATCGGCAACCTCGAGCAGCTCGCCAATGGTGTCCATGCCTGGTGTAAAGGGCAGTGGCGGAAGGGGATAAAACGCCCGACCGTCGAACATCTCTGCGCAGTAGGGCGGCACGAAAGCGGCTAGCACGCGAACGATAGCCGTGCCCGGCTGCAGTTCGGGATCCGCCATCTCTTCGATGATGAGCGGTTTGCCCGGCTCGTGAAATCGTGCGGCTCGCGTAGCGTTGCTCCTCAACTCGCTGCGGGTCTCAGCGATCCTTGAACGCAACCCGCGCTGCAGCGCTGTCTGCGTATACCTTCACAAACGCAATCTTGCCATCCCGAAAGCGGAAGAGCTCGGCGATCTCGATGCGAAACCGTTTACCGTTGTGATAGGCCCTCAGATCGACCGTGCCCAGCATTATTACGAGGCCGTTAGCCCCGGTCATGACCTCCCCCGTGTCGAATTTCTCGCTTTCGACGGCGTCGGCAAACAGGCGCAGGCAATCGTCAACGCCCTCACGCCCTTCGAAACGTCCCAGCCACGGCACGATTTTTTCCGACCCGCCCGTGATCACCTCCCAGACGATATCGTCGGTGTGCAGCGCGTGCATGGCGTCATATTCGCCCTCGGCAAGAAGACGGAACCATTCGTTTACCGTAACAATGTTTTTGTCGTCATCCATGGATCGAGGCCCGCTGGACGAGCCAGGAGCAGCGCCAGCCCATCGCGGCGCGGTTGTCAAAATTCGGGGTGGCAGCGGTCTGAGCCAAGCTGATCTCCCCCTCCAATCCGGGTTCGATCCCGAATTCGATGAATCATTCTTGCGCCCATCAAGAATTCAGGTCTATACTTTCAAAAAAAAGAATAAAGGGTAAGCTCGGCTCAAACAATTAAAGGGTAAGCTCGGCTCTTGGAATCAGACGAGCTCAGGGAACCGCGCAGCCTCTCGAGGGAGAGTCTGACATGATGCTTCTGGCGGAGACGACCGCCATCGCTTCCACGTATTTCGCCACGTCCTCTTGGGGTAACGCTACACAATTCCTGCTGCAATCCGATTCAGCGGACACTGGCGAGCGGGGCGAGCACCCGAAGTACTAATTCATCGGGTACGTCGCTAAACGTCGGCTTTCCGAACGAAACTATTCGGGAGCATGAGATGAAAAATCGTTTCCGCAGGAATTCGATCGCAGCCGTTGGGTTTTCGCTATTGATGGCCACTGCCGTTGCCGGTGTGGCGCCCGCACAGGCCGGCGACATTCCGGAGTCAGACGACCCCGTAATTCTCGCCATGAATGACTGGAGCAGTCAGAACCTTATAACGACGATTGCAGGAAAGTTGCTTACGAAAATGGGCTACAACGTCGAGTACGTCACAGCGGGCTATATTCCCCAGCTGACGGCAATCGGCTTCGGTGATCTGACGGCCACTCTGGAAATGTGGGAGGTCAGCGCCGGCGAGGGGTACTTTAAGGGCATTGAAGAAGGCAAGCTGGAAATACTCGGGTTGACCGGCATGCAAGGGGCGGCCGGCTGGGTTTATCCGGGATTCGCCGAGGAGCTTTGCCCCGGGCTTCCCGACATTCGGGCTCTGCAAGACTGTGCCGAAGTGTTCGCCACGCCCGATACCTACCCGCAAGGCCGTGTCATCGATCAACCGTCGGATTGGGGTGACTTCAAAACCGTCGAACGCGTTGCGGCCTATGAAATAGACTTTCAGGTCGTTAAGGGAGGAAGCGAAGGCGCGATGATGGCCGAAGTCAAGGCAGCCTTCCAGTCCCAGACGCCCTTGTTGATCTACCTGTGGTGGCCGCACTGGGTCTTTGCCGAATACGATCTGCAACACCTCGATGAGCCTGCATACGAAGACGCGTGCTGGGAAGATCCCTCCTGGGGTCCCAATCCCGACCTCGCTTACGACTGCACGGAAGCAGCATTGCCGATCACAAAGGTGGCTTGGCCCGGGATGAAGGACAAGTGGCCCGGAGCCTACCGGTTCCTCAAGGCGTTCCAGATCTCGACCGAGGACGACATCGCGATGATGCATGCCTTTGAACTGGGCGGCGAGAGCCTGGATGATTTGACCGACCAGTGGATTGCGGACAACGAGGCGAATTGGAGCGTCTGGATCGATGAGGCGGCCCTGTAGTTCATGCGCCGCGCGATGTTGTGCCAAGATTAAATCCTGAGGTCTGGATCACGAAATTTCGGGCCGTAGCAATGCAATTTGGCTCACCATAGCGACCGCTAAAGGCAATGGGCGGCGCTATGGAGAGCGCAGTGAGGTATGGATCTGAACATTAGCTTGCCTGAGAGCGACGAACAGACAATCACCGACATTGATACTTGATAGGGCGAGCTTTTGCACAGAGAGGGCGCGTCAGGAAGCGTCTTGTAGTTGCAAGCACGCGCAACCCAAATTATCGCCGTGGGGTAACGCTTTGTGTAATCCACCGGCCGGTGCGTCAGGCAGCGGCCGCCGAGTGGGTGGATTGGAAGAACAAATCAATTAATAGGGAGGTCGAAATGAAGAGCGTCATTCGGCGTTCGATTGCGTCGGCCTGTCTGTGTTTTGCGTTGGCGACGAGCGCCGTTGGCGTGGCGGCAGCGCAGGCTACCGACATTCCAGAATCCGGCGATGCGATCAAACTCGCGATGAATGACTGGAGCAGCCAGATCATCATCACGACAATCGCCGGCAAGCTGCTCACGAAGATGGGCTACAACATCGAATACATTACAGCCGGTTACATTCCCCAGCTCACAGCCATAGGCGAGGGCGATCTGACGGCGGCGTTGGAGATATGGGAAGTGACCATCGGCGAGGGGTACTTTAAGGGCGTCGACGACGGGACACTCGAAGTGCTCGGGTTGACCGGCATGGAGGGGTCCGGAGGATGGGTCTATCCCGGATATGCGGAACCGCTTTGCCCCGGACTTCCGCATTGGTGGGCTTTGAGGAAATGAGGCGAAGTCTTCGCGACCCCGGATACTTACCGTCAGGGCCGACTTATCGACGTACCGGCCGATTGGGGAGATCTAAAAACCCCCGTGAGCGTTGAGGCCTTCGCCGCGGCGAACTCGGGGCACTCTTCGGTGCGCATGCGGGGAAGGTCGTCATGGATGGTCAACCACGGTATCTGGCTTCCAACGCCAGCACGGACACTCGGCGGCCAATCTTCCGGATGATCTAGGCTACCGATAGACGCCCGGAACACGCGGTCACTGAGATAGTGAAAAGCCATTTGCGTGCCGCAATTCGCACAGAAGCCGCGTTCCGCCAAGGCCGAGGATTTATAGAACGTCGGCTCGCCCTTTGTTATCCGAAATGCGTCGCTCCCAAACATGGCCCACGGATAGAATAGGTTGCCGGTAGCTTTCTGGCACATCCGGCAATGGCAATAGCCAACCTCTTGTGGCGGCTCGGTTGCCTCGTCGCGGATCGCGCCGCACGCGCGTCCGCCGGTAATCGGCATCGTTTTTCCGCCCATGATGACCCTCTTTGGTCGGATCGCTCATTGTTCCTATGGGCGATGAATGTTACAGCCGAGCGATGGGAGACCCCGGCATCGACACTTCAGGTTTCGCACCGCTCTATCGGCGGTCCCGATTCGCGCCGCTGGGCATCATCGCCTTCATGGCCGCGATTTTCGGCCTGTCGTTCTCGCTCAACCGGATCGGGATCACCGCGGGCATCCCGTTCATCGCCTATGTCTTCTGGCAGTGCGCCGGCGCGGCGCTTCTGCTGCTCGCCACCTACGGCGCGTTCCATCACCGGTTTCCCCGCTGCGACCGGCGCGCGCTTTGGATCTATCTTGGTATGTCGGTGTTCGGCATGGTGGTGCCCTATTAAATCTATGCCTTCGTCGCGCCTAGGCTGCCCGCGGGGATCGTCGGTCTGACACTGGCGATGGTCCCCCTGTTCACCTACGTCTTCGCACTCGGCACGCGGCTCGAAGTGTTTCTTTTCATCAGGCTGCTCGGCATCTTGCTGGGCTTCGCCGGCGTGCTGTTGATCGTGCTGCCCGATTCCAGCCTGCCGAGCCGCGACATGGTGGGCTGGGTCGTGCTCGCCTTGGCGGCGCCAGCCTCATTCTCGCTGAGCGCGGTCGGCATCGCACGGCTGCGATTTCCGACGATGGGTTCGCTCGAACTCGCGGCGGGCACGCTGAGCGCCTCGGCGATCCTGATGCTGCCGATCGTCGCGGCGACGGACAGCTGGTGGTGGTTTGGGGCACCGTTGGACGCCGGCGACGGCGCGCTAATCGGCATCACGCTCTCCCAGGCGGCCATGTGGTTCGTCCTGCTCGAGCTGATCCGCCTGTCGGGGCCCGTGTACTTGTCGATCGTCGATAATCTGGCGACGCTGACGGGCGTGGGGTGGGGCATTCTGCTGTTCGGCGAGGTTCATTCGGTGTGGGTCTGGGCGGCGCTGGCCCTTCTGCTGGTGGCGGTGTATCTGGTCAACAGCACGGGCCGGGCGGTGCGCCAGAGCGGGACCCTCGTCTAAGCCGAGATTCCCCGGATGACCACTTGCGGTCACTGGTAGAGTAGCAAATAAGGGGTCGAAGGCGCTCCCGGTCCTGATCCAGCAGTCTGCATAGCGATCTCCCCTCTTCGTCGAGCCGATTTGGCGATCAAAAGCCCGGCCAGTGACTTTTTCGCGCTGTGAGAGCGTACCCCGGCCCGCGCCGCACACACCCGTCCTATCGCGCAACCTGGATGCTACTGGATCGGTCGCTGTCATGGCGGTAGAGGGGCTGGCCGCAGCCCGTTAATCAGACGCAGGATCTCAGCGAACAGAGCTCTTGGCAATCGTGGACTAGTGAAGCCGCAAATGTCCGAGTTGGGTCATAAGCGGAGGTGCCGGTGCCCCTGCTGCGATGTCTATTGATAGCCACAAGCGGTCCTAACGACGAGAGGCAAAGGCTCGCTTATCGGGAAGTTGTTTTTTCCGGACGATGGTGCAGCTGTGCTCTCAGAAAATGCTCTAACGCGCCATTTAGGCACGTACCGGTCTCGCTCAGGCGGTTTGTGGCCGCCGGCCGTTGAGCGCGTCCGCGAGCAATGCGCGCACGGCAGCGCGCTCGAGAGGCCGCGGATTGGGGTAGGGATCCCGGGTCGCGAGGTCCGCCGCCTCGTCGAGATCGGATTCCTTGAGGCCGAAATCCCCGAGCGCCATCTGACAGCCTGTCGCACAAGCCAGTTCGAAGAGTCCGCCCGGCGCGTCTTGGCAGCCCAGCGCCTCAGCGATGCGGTCCATGGCGTCGGGCGCGGCCGAGCGGTTGTAGGCGGCGGCGTGCGGCAGGACCGCCGCGTGGGTTTGGGCGTGGGGCAGGCTGAATCGCCCGCCCAGCACATGACAGAGCTTGTGATGCAGCGCCATGGCGACGCCGCCCAGCGCCGCGCCCGACAGCCAGGCGCCGTAGAGCGCCTGGCTGCGCGCGTCGATATCCCGGGGCGCGGCCACAACCCCAGGCAGGCTGCGAGCGAGCGACCCGATTCCTTCCTCGGCCATCAGGCAGACGATCGGGCTGGCGCCCAGCGCATAAAGCGCCTCGACGCAATGGGCGAGGGCGTTCATGCCCGAGGCCGCGGCGATTCCCGGCGGCAGATCGAGGGTAAGCTCGGGGTCGTAGATCACCAGCTTCGGCAGCACCTGCGGATCCCGTCCAGTGCGTTTGACGCCTTTTTCGGTCAGGCCCCAGACCGGGGTCATCTCCGAGCCTGCGTAGGTCGTCGGCAGGGCAGCAATCGGCAGACCCCGCTCACGGGCCACCGCCTTCGCCAGGCCGACGGCCGATCCGCCGCCGATTGCGACCAGGCCGTCAGCCTCGGCGTGCGCCGCTTCGGCCGAGGCCCGGGCGGCGAGGACGGGGGAGATGTGGCTGACCGCTTCGCCGAACACCCCGATCGCCGTGGAGCCAAGGGCGTGGGCCGCCTCCTCGGCGCGGACCCGCTGGCTCTGGCTGCACAAGATCAACAGCCGCGCGAGGTCGAGCCGCTCGATTTCTTCACCGAGGCTCGTCCGCCGGCCGACGCCGAAGACGACCCGGCCGATCGGGTTGTCGTGAACGAAAGTCATCATCCCCGCTATCCTATAACCGGAACGATGATTCGGGTATGCTGCGGGCGACTCTGACAGAACGCGCTGACCAAAGCCCGTACGCGGGCGGTGCGGAAAGGAGAATCATGAAGCTCACGGGCATCAATCACCTGGCCTTTATCACCGAGGATATGGAGAAGACCATCCGGTTCTATCGGGACCTGCTCGACATGGCGTTGTCCGCCGGCATCGGTCATGACGGCTATCGCCACTATTTCTTCCGTTTCGGCGACACCCATGTGGCGTTCTTCGAGTATGAAGGCGCGCAGCCCATGGAGCGCAAGTCTCAGGGCGTGCCGACGACGAAGCCGCTGGGCTTCGATCACGTCTCGTTCACGGTCGCAAGTTGCGCCGACCTGTTCGCCTACAAGGACAAGCTCGAGGCGGCGGGCGTCGAGGTGAGCGGTGCCGTGGATCATGGCACCATGTGGTCGATCTATTTCTTCGACCCCAATAACATTCCCCTGGAGATCACCTGGGATTGCATGGAGATCCTGGTGATGCCCGCGATGGAAGACGACGAACCGATGGCGATTGTCGCCGAGGGGGCCGAGCCCCAGCCGGGCATCTGGCCCGAGGTAGCCGAGCCGACACCGCCCGAGCAGATGGTGGCCCACGCGGGCAACGGCAGCCCCATGCGCGAGAGCTTCATCCGTCAGGGAATCGCCAAGCCGACCGAGGAATTCCTCGAGATCACGGGCGGAAAGACCGAAGCTGCCGAATAGCCCCTGGGGCGGAATCCGACAAGCTGGAATCGCCCGGGTTTTACTCCGGTGCAAGATGGGCGTAGCGCAACGTCATTTGATAAGGCGCGTGGCCGAGAAGCTCTCGGACGGTATTGAGATCGACACCCTTCATCACGAGGCGCGACGCAAATGTGTGCCGCAAATCGTGCCACCGAAACTGATCGATGCCCGCGTCCGCAAGCACCCTCTCCCAGGCGGTCCGCACATTATCGAGGCGGTCGCCGAAGCGGCCTGGGAAGACGTAGCCATCCCAATCAAATCGCGCGCCCCGCCAATCCCGCAAGGCGGCGCAGGCCTCGTCATTGAGCGGAATATATCGGGTCCGATTGCTCTTCGCAGAATGTCCATGGATGGTGATGAGCGCTTGATCAAGATCCACATCGGCCCACCTCAGATTTGAGATCTCACCCCGACGCATACCGGTGTTGAGCGAGACGATCACCATCGGTTCGAGATGATCCACAAAGGGCGCTTCGTCGAGGTCGGGCAGAAGCTCGTACCCTCGGCATTGACGCTAAGCATTCGCATTTCGACGCTCCTGGCGAATGCGCTTTCCACGCTGATCGAGTGCGACGCGTAGACAACGCTCTTCGTCGTCACTGAGGAAACGCACAACTGGCATGGCATCGACTCGCATGCCGCGGACCAATTGGAGAGGGGACGCCTCGAGATGCCCCACGAGACCGCCTTATGGAGGCAGGACTTCAGGTCATTGAGATCGCGATTGACCGTCGAAGGCTTAGCCCCTTCCTTGAGCCGCCGTAGACGCCACTTCTCGACCAGCAGAGGAGTGATGTCTTTGAACTTCTGCTTATGCAGCTCAGGAAATCTCCCTCTCAAGCGCCCCAGGGTTCCCTTGTGAGTCCGAATGTGTTCTTCAGCCCACGGTGCATAGATGGTATCGATAAAGGAGCGGAAGGACTCGACGCGCTCGGCACGGCGCTTCGCCATGGGATCCCTGCCCGCGTAGGCCTCCGAGAGCACTTTCTTGGCTTCGTCGCGGACTTCGGCCGGCTTGATCGCATCGACGCGTCCCAAGCTGATGCGTTTGCCCCGCGCGAACTCCGCGTACCAGGTCATCACGCCGCTCGGTTGGACGCGCAGCAACAGTCCCTTCAATCGCATGTCTCGAACCTCGAAGGGACGATCCCCGGGCTTGAGATTCGTGATCAGGCTGTGGCTGATGACGGCTTGAATGTGTCACCTTCTTTCTGCGCTTAAGTGAACCCGGCTCGCGCGCCCGTAAGTGCACTGTAAGTGCAAGCTCGGTGAAAGACCCTGAAACGGGTTATACCGCCATGACACTCGGTTTCCTATAACTCATTGATCGAATTGATATATTCGTTTACTACGGTGCACCGATGTTCACCTCGAAGCAATGACAAAAAGCGTTGGTAAGGGCGAGGCCGAGTGTTCGATCCACTCCGGCGGCACCAGTTCCATTTTAATTCTCTGCCCGGAAACCCGTTTCCCAGAATTTATTATCGAGCCGCACGGCCTGTGCAAAGATACTTGCCAACTGGGCAAAGCGTTCCTCGCTGAGCCGGCCCGCCGCAACCTCGTCGAGATGGGTTTCCGCGGCGTGTGCGACCTCTTGGTAATTGTCGCCGGCGTATTGCTCTATCCAGCCTCGGAAGGGGTTGCCCTCTAGCACCGTCCGTTCGTGGTCGATCAAAAGTCGACCGACCTCGGCACGCCCGATGACGTAGGGCGAGAGCGCGGTGTGCAGGTCGAGCAGGTCACCGGCGGCACCGCAGTCGAGAATGGAGCGAGTGTAGGCGACAATAGCGCTTGATTCTGGAACAGTATCCAGTTCCACCATCGAAATGCCCCAGGATTCGAGCAGGCTGCGATGCAATGTGAATTCTGTATCCAGCACGGCCAGCATCCTGTCGAGGAACTTTCGCATATTTGCGACGGTGTCAGCCTTGTAGGCAGCTAGCGCGTAGGCCCGGGCGTAATGGATGCGGTAGAGGTAGTCTTGGGTGATGTGGTGGCGGAACGCGTCATCGGATAGTGTTCCCTCGGCCAGGCTCCAGATGAAGTCGGTCCCGAGATATCCATCCCAAAGGTCGGGGCAGGCAGTTTTGAGGCGTTGCCAAAGCGTGCCGTTGCTTCGGTAAGCTTTGGCAACGCGCGGCGACACGGGCGCGGCTGCATCTCCAAGACGCATAGTCGATGTTCTCCTAACGCCCAGCCTTGTCCCACTCGATACAGCGTAACCGGCGGGGAGGCTTGCTCTTCATTCTAATTTTTGAAAGCTTAGGTCGAGCAACTGGGGTCTCGCAAGGGTGGTGACAAGGCGGAACTGCTACCGGCGTCACTGTGGCGCCGGCTGTAGGGAGGGCGGTGGTAGCAGCTGGAGATATCGCTGGCCTAGTTAGAATGAGACAAAAAAAGGCAGTTCAATCGGGGGGCATTCGAGGATACCCGATCTGGCAACCTTCACCTGTTGATCTCCCACCGATTGTACCACACCGCTTGGGCTTTAATCCTGATGGTCACGAAGAACAGGGCGAGTGCAACGCAGCTTATTTGGCCTGCCCTCTCAGCTTCTCCCACGTCCGATAACCGGCAAGTCCCAGCATCGCCAGCACGAGCTCGAATAGGCTCTCCGTTCCCACGAGCGTGGGAGTATTCATGCTCGACGCCCACAGGGCAAAAGCCCAATCGAGTAACGGGTAGCCGATGAAGTGATAGAACAGGGCCGCACCACATACCCAGCCGATGAACGGTCGCCAACCCGCCACGAAAATGGAGCGGTGCCCGGCCTCGATCTTGTTGATTTCGGCTTGAAGGATGTGGGGCTGCTGGGCAATCTTCGCCAGCACCGCCTGCGCCTGGGCCTTCTCCTCGTCCGACGTGAATGCATTTGAGTCCGCGATCACACCGAACCAGTCCGCCCCGCCGTCGCGCCGCGCGGGATAGCGCCCAACCCGGCCGGTTGCCATGTCGACGATCGCCTTGGGAATCTCGCGCACCTCGTTGAACCAGGCGCCGGTCAGCTCGAGGCCGCGGATCTTCTCCGCGCCGTCGGGCTCGTCGAGTGCCATGAAGATCACCTCGGCGTCGAGCCGCGTGCCGTCGGCGAGCTGAGCGGTCAGCCGATGGGTCGGCGGATGACCCCAGCTCATGGGCCCGAAGCGGTCGTCGAACAGTGCGCGCCAGCTTTTGATCGTCGTCGTTTCCAGTTCCGGATAGGTCGAGCGCACCACCAGCCAGCGTGACCGGCGCACGCCCCCGCAGTCAGTCGATTGCGCAATCGCACGCCGCCAGATCTCGACGGCACACACGGTCGTCTTGCCCGAACCCAACGGGCCCATCACCGTGCGCACGAAGGCTTCGGAGCGGTGAAAGCGCGCGAGCGTCGGTCCAGCCGGCCGGTAATCGAGCCGCACCTTGTGCATCTCCCATCCTTTTAATGTTGATCCGGCCGCCCGTGCGACGCGCGGGCAGGTCGTGTCGCCGGTTAATTCTCCTGCCCTGCCGCCGGCTCCTCATCTGCGCCGCCCTGATCGCCCCGCGTCTGTTGGCGAGAACCGCCGCCATCGCCCGCGCCATTATGGGATGGACCGTCGCCGCCAAGCTCAATACGGCTCTCGATCACCAGCCCTCCAGCTTCGATTCCAACGGCCGCCGCTCCGCGTGGTGTCTCACGCCAACCCATCCGGGTCTTGCACCAGAAGATCGCCGCGGTGACATGGCCGTCGACCGCCTGACGGTAGAGCGACTGGGCAACCTTTGCGTTTTCCTCAGTCGCTCCCGTCGCGATCTCGTCGGCACAATGTCGAGCGAGTGTCTTGCGCGTGATCGAACGGCCTGTCGCCGGGTTGATCACCACCCGCGCGATCTCGTCCTGGGGAATGCCGTAGCCCGCCATGGCGCGCACCGTGCGGCGCTGCTCCTCGGTCGCGCAAAACGATGCCCGTCCTGTCATGGCCGCTCCTTGCCCTTCCCTCGTTGAATAATTTCGTTTGCCGCCCGCCCGGGCTTCCAGCCTCAGGCCTGTAACCGCTCTACCAGTCCCCTGATTCGGTGGAGATACACTGAGCCGCCCAACGAACCGCCCCGTGATGCGGCTCGTCGCCGATAATTCTTTAAGCTATTGAAAATACTGCAACAAAAAACCCGCCAGCCCTCGGGACTCAGCGGGTCGCCTCTCTGTCACCTGTTGCGATGATGTCTGAAGCATACATCCAGTGATCCCCATTTGTCAACCATTTTGTTGGATTTTCTTTTCCTACCGATTCAGGCACTTGCAAGACCCGTGTAAAAAAAGTTGGATGCCCCCACCGAAATTTGCTGGAGCTTCGCCATGTCCTACACCATCCGGCCCGCCTCGACGACGCCGACGCCGTAGTCGCCATGACCGTTGCTCTGAACGAGCACGACAAGCGCGCGCCCGTCCTGATGGACGCTGCACGCTTTCGCCGAGACGGCTTTGCCGATTCCCCGGCGTTTCGTGTCTTCGTCGCCGAGGACGAGGCGGGCTCGCTGGTCGGCTACACCCTTTGGTATCCGGAGTACGACGCGCTCGGCGGCCGGCGCGGCGCGTACGTCGAGGATCTTTGGGTCAATCCTGCGGCGCGCGGCACGGGTCTTGCCCGCCGGCTAATGGCCGCGATCGCGCGCGAGAACGCCGCGACCGGGGGGCAATACCTCACCTGGATGGCAAAAAAAGACAACGCCATCGGCAACGCCTTTTACGCCAAGGTCGGCGAGGCCGAGCCCAACTATCTCGCCTGGTCGGCGGACGGAAAAGATTTTGACGCGCTGCTTAGCCCCGACGACGGCTAGGAAACCTGGCGCCGGTTCACCGTCTGGGGCATCTCGACACTGGCATCGAACACCCGCTGCCCGGGCAGAATGACGCGAACTGTGGTGCCCTCGCCCGGCGCACTTTCGATCTCGAATCGGCCCTCGTGCAGCTCGACAAGCGACTTCGAGATCGGCAGACCGAGGCCGGTGCCTTCGCGGGTACCGGGCTTGGAGCCGTCGACCTGGCCGAACTGTTCGAGCGCCATCGGAATCTCCTCCGGCGCCATGCCGATGCCCGTATCGGAGACCCGGAACTCGATACCGCCGTCGATATCCTCGATGACGTCGAGCCGCACGGTACCGCCCTCGGGCGTGAACTTCACGGCGTTGGTGAGCAGGTTGATCAACACCTGCTTGAGCTTGAGTCGGTCGGCATAGAGGTTCGGCGCGTTCTCGGGCAGCGTCGATTCCAGCGTCACGCCGTTCTCCTCGGCACGTTGGCGCAGCATACTGAGCGAAGCGCCAACCAGCTCCTCGATCGAGACATGTTCCTCAATCAGTTCGGTGTGCCCTGTTTCAATCTTCGACATGTCGAACAGGTCGTTGATCAGCTCCAGCAGGTGGCAGCCCGAATCGTTGATGTCCTTGGCGTAGGCGACGTATTTCGGGTTGCCTATTGGGCCGACCATCTCGGTGCGGATCGCTTCGGAAAAGCCGATCACCGCGTTGAGAGGCGTGCGCAATTCGTGGCTCATTCCGGCAAGGAACTGGCTCTTGGCCTTGTTTGCCCGCTCCGCTTCGTCGCGCGCGGCATGGACGAGGGCATCGGCAGTCTTTCTCTCGGTAATGTCGAGGACGAACCCATCGATCCAGCGTGGTTGCCCGTTGCCCGGATCAGGCATGGCCTGGCCAAGCTCATGAAGCCAGCGCATCGAGCCGTCGGCGTGGCGAATCCGGTATTCCACGCTGAACGGCTCGCCCGTGCGCAGGCATGCATTGAGCGCCGCCTCGACCAAGGGAGCATCTTCTTCATAGAGAAAATGCCGGCCTTGCTGGATCGGGGTGTCGAGAAACTCACCCGCCGCGTAGCCGGTGATCGTCTCAATTCCATCGCTCATGAACAGCGTCCGTCCATCAAGCTCCGTGCGGTAGAACGCCCCGGGCACATTCGTGACCATGCTGCGAAAACGCGCTTCGCTTTCTAGCAAGGCCCGCTCTGCTTCCTTCCTCTCGGAAATATCGCGCAGGGTTCCGACGAATTTCCGAGACTCCTGCATGCGGATGTCGCCCAACGCGAGATCGAGCGGAAATTCGCTGCCGTCCTTGCGCGTGCCTGTAACCTCGCGGCTGGTGCCGATCACTTTGGCCACCCCCGTCGTCAGGTAGGCGGCAACATAGCCGTCATGTTCCGAGCGATAAGGCTCGGGCATCAGCATCTTCACATTCTGCCCTGCCACCTCCTCGGCGGAATAGCCGAATACGTTCTCCGCCGCCGGGTTAAAGCGCTCGATCGCACCAACCTCGTCAATGGTGATGATGGGATCGACCGCCGAATTAAGGATGGCGTCGATCTCTTCGAAGCTGTCTTCGAGCGCGAGTTGGGTCTGCTTGTGTTCGGTCACGTCGAACACCGCTCCGTCGAGGTGCTTGAACTCCCCGGACGGGTCGAAGATCCCCTGCCCTTTCTCGTGAACATAGCGAAGCGAGCCGTCCGCATGGACCACCCGGTAATCGATGATGTAGGGCTGTTGCACCGCGAGGGCCTCGGCCACCGCTTCTTCGACCGGGCCGGTGTCGTCGGGATGAATCACGCTGGCGAAGCTGCGCACTCGGTCGCCGAGGAAGTCGCCGGCTGGATACCCCGTGAGATCCCGAACAGCGTCGCTGATGTATTCAACCGTCCAGTCCTTGTCGGCGGCGCTTCGGTAGATCACACCAGGCACGTTCGCCACCATGGCGCGGAACCGCTCTTCTTCGTCGCGCCGGGCGTCCCGGTTACGCACCTGTTCGGTCACGTCGAAAATCGCGCCGGTCATCGACACGAGTTTATCATCGTCGTCGAAAATGCCTCGACCTTGCTCGCGCAGCCAGCGCATGCTGCCGTCAGAGTGGAAAATCCGATACTCGACGGTATAGGGCTCTTTATTCTCAAGCTCGTGCGAGCCTGACATCATATAAAGTGACTAGTCGTCCGGATGCACGATGCTCGACCAGCTCCGGATCCAGGCACCGGTGAAATCCGATGCGGGATAGCCGGTGATTTCGGCAATCGCATCGCTCATGAAGACGTCTGTCCATTCGTCATCGGGAACAGCCTGATAAATGGCGCCGGGCACGTTTGCCACCATGGCGCGGAACCGCTCCTCATCCTCGCGCCGAGCCTCCTGGGTTTTCACCTGTTCGGTGACGTCGTGGATCGCACCGGTCATCCACTGCAGTTCGCCGTCGTCCGAATAAATGCCGCGCACGCGCTCGCGGACCCAACGCACGCTGCCGTCGGCATGACAGATCCGGTATTCAACGAGGTAGGGCTGTTGCGCTTTCAGCTCCTCTGTGCCGCTTACGTGGTATCGGGACCGATCGTCGGGATGGATAACGCTGCTCCAGGTGCGCACCTGCGAGCCAATGAAGTCCGTCGCCGGATAGCCTGTGATATCTTCCACCGCGTCGCTGATAAAAAGATCGGTCCAGTTTTCATCGGGTAGCGCCTGATAGATGGCGGCGGGCACGTTCCCGATCATGGCGCGGAATTTGAACTCACTCTCTCGCAGCTTGACGTGAGCGCTGGCCAGATCCTGCTCAACGTCTTTCAGTTCCGTGATGTCGAAGACCACGCCGTCGAACCACAAGGCGTTGTCATCGTCGTCGTAGATCGGTTGACCGCGTTCAGAGACCCAGCGGATGCTCCCATCTCGGCGCCGGATCCGGTACTGCGCCTCGACCGGTTCTCTCCGCTCGCCGCCGGTGTTAAAGGCATCGCGAACACGCGGCCAATCCTCGGGATGGATCAGCTTTTTATAGCTTTGCTTGGACTGACCGATCAATTCGTCGGCCCGGTAGCCGGTCAGATCTTCGATCCCCTGGCTAAGATAAACCATCGTGCCGTCATCGCCGAAGGTCGAGCGATAGACCGTGCCAGGCAGGTTCTCCACGATCGTCCGAAAGCGTACCTCGCTCTCGCGCAACGCGGCCTCGGTGTCGTTCTCGTCGCTCGCCGCATGAGCCCCATCGGCCAGATCCTGAATTGTCACGATGACGCGAGCCCAGTCGCCTTTCGTCACATCGTCCAGAGTCGCCGTAATTCGAACCGGGCGGTGACTGCTTTCGCCGATCGCGACATCGCCCTGTCCTTCCCACACGGTCTCGCCGCGTGCGAAAGCAGCCACGGCCGCCGCTCGCATGGCACGCCCACTATCACTCCAGCCAAGGGCACCACCGGAACGGGCCGTCAGGTCCAACTTGCCGGGCACGCCGAAATACCGGAGGCCCGCGTCGTTAACATCGACAACCCGGACGGCACATTCGAGGGTCTCGGCGCCAGGCTGGTCGGCAGCGACAAAATTCTCCCAGTCGCTGACGCTGTGTGACTGGAGACCGGCCACCATCTCGTGCATGCGCGACCAGTCCTCGATACACACGGGAACCGGCAGATAATGGATGAGTTCTCCCGGGGAACCGGTCGGCGACGGCACAGGAACTTTGGGGCCCTGGTCCGGCTCGACAACGTCAGGTGAGGCGTTCTCTCCGGGCAGGGTCAAATTGACCAAATGTTTTGTTCCTTTGCGGCGCGATCCAC
Source organism: Alphaproteobacteria bacterium (assembly GCA_965249645.1). Lineage (GTDB taxonomy): Bacteria > Pseudomonadota > Alphaproteobacteria > UBA828 > JAPUJA01 > CAVOEB01. The sequence continues at coordinate 502,824 of CBDFML010000010.1, read as the reverse complement.
CAATCGGGAATCCGAGGATGTTTCGCAGTCGACGCCACGAAATTACGTGCTGTTAAGATCGGAAAATTTGGTTGATCAATGGTTAACGACGCTGCAATTAGAACGTTTAATTCGTCTTGCCGCCTTTCGTCGGCCAGCCGGACAATTCGCAATAAACATCCAATGCGCTCACGAGCAACCGACGCGCCGTTCCCGCCCGCTTGCGGCGCCCACGATCGCTCTGTCGACACGACAATTCGTCGATCACCACGTCGAACACCGGCCAGGTCGGAATTTCCCGGCGACCGAGTTCGTCGATCCAGGAGAGATAGCGGCGTTTGAGTCGCGCATTCCGTTCGCTCTCCCTTTCGAGCGGGTGGGTCGGGCCGGCAACGCGCAGCGGATTACTCACGCGGAGTGCTACGGGTTGGGTGACGACCGCCACCGCCTGCCGGATTTCCTGAACGGCAACCCGGTGTTCACGCCCAAGATCGCCCCGCAAAGCCAGCAAGACGATTGGATCAGGTCGTAGCTTGGCAAGTGTTTCCGCAGTAGGTCCTGCGTGGTCTGTACTCGAAAGCCGGCGGCGCCCCACCCCGGTTGCGGTCCTCGACCCGAAGCTCGCCGCCTTGCGACGCGCCGCTGGCTTCGAGGTCGTGACGTCTGCGCGCCGTCGATCGAGCGTCGCAGACGTCTGGTTCGGTCGATCCTCGGATCGATGTTTCCTCGTGTCTGCCATTGATTTGCTTCCTTCCATCCGTCGAAGTGGCTTTGCGGGGCCGTCGTCTGGCACCCGTGGACTTGTTTCGATGAATACGAACGGTCAATATCCACCATTACAGGTATATTATTCAACAAGATTTTCACCAAAATAGGAATTGCTCTTTTCCGCCAAACTAGGTGGAATATCGCCTATGGAAAACCGGTTGCGCGAACTTCGCAAACGCCAGGGTCTGACCCTTGAGCAGGTGGCCCAGCGCGCCCATACGACCAACCAGCAAATCCACCGGCTCGAGACCGGCAAGCGGCGCCTGACACATGAATGGATGGTTCGCGTGTCGCGCGCGCTAGGCTGCCATCCGGCCGATCTGCTGCCCGATACCGCACCCAGACGGGCCGCGGTTGTCGGCTACGTGGGTGCCGGCGAAGAAGTCTACCCGTTCGACGATCATCCTTTGGGTCACGGCCTTGACGAGGTTGAGGTGCCGCCCGGCGAAAGCGACGAAATCGTGGCTGTCATCGTGCGCGGCGAGAGCATGTATCCCGGCTATAACGACGGCGATCTGATTTTCTATCACGGCGCCGATGGCGCTCCGGAATCGAGCTATCTGGGGCGCGAATGCGTCGTCCGTCTGGCTGACGAACGAATGTTGGTGAAACGTATAATCCGCGGCTCCGCTTCCGGCCTCTACACCCTGCTTTCACACAACGCGCCGGAAATCGCGGACGTCGTCATCCAATGGGCAGCCCCTGTCCGTTGGGTCAAGCGAATCTAAGCGCCCCCTGCCCGGTCGCCTGTTGGCAGCCGATGCTCTTGTTGGCATTCAAATGCCGGCCTCCTACACGGTTTGACCGCCGGGATTTCCGGAAATTTTCCAATTTGGCGGTACAAGGTCTTCCTTATCGGAAGAAATTGCTTGGCTTTTTATCAACCAACATGGTAATCTCAGGCCATCCTAAGTGAGGATCGACGCCATGCATAATCGACAGGCTCCCGCCCGCGGGGCATCAAGAACTTCCGATGCAACCCGCGCCGCGATGGACGCCGCTGCGGCATCCCTTGCATGTCAATGGCGGAGCAAAAAGGGACCACCGTGGCGGTGTAAGAAGGGACCACTTGGCGGCTGCGGGCTTGTCCCCGTAGTCCATGGGAGGGCCCCGCGTGCGACGCGGCGTGCCCTCAACAGGCCGACGCGGCGGCGCGCGCGGGAGGGACCTGTGGGCCCACGGGGTCAAGCGTGGGCTGGGTGGTCGGTTCAGTTCGCCGTCGGGGTTTGACGCCTGCGGCTCTGGTTGAGCCTGTAGCTCTCGCCATTCATCTCGAGGATGTTGACGTGGTGGGTGAGGCGGTCGAGGAGAGCGCCGGTGAGGCGCTCGGAGCCGAACACCTCGGTCCATTCGTCGAAGGGCAGATTGGTGGTGACCAGGGTCGAGCCCCGCTCGTAGCGCTGGCTGAACACCTCGAACAGGAGCTCGGCGCCGGTCTTGGACAGCGGCACGAAGCCGAGTTCGTCGACGATCAGAAGCTTGTAGGTGGCGAGCTTCTTCTGGAACCTCAGCAGCTGCTTGTCATCGCGGGCCTCGATGAGCTCGTGGACCAGTGCGGCGGCGGTGATGAAGCCGACCGAGAGGCCCTTCTGGCAGGCCGCCAGGCCGAGACCGAGGGCGATGTGGGTCTTGCCGGTGCCGCTGTTGCCGAGCGCGATGAGGTTCTCGCGGCGCTCGATGTACGCGCAGCGGGCCAGCTCCAGGACCAGCGTCTTGTTGAGCGAGGGGATGACCTTGAAGTCGAAGCTGTCGAGGCTCTTGATCACGGGGAAGCGCGCCGCCTTGATGCGCCGCTCGACCATGCGGCGCTCGCGGGCGATCAGCTCGAGCTCGGCAAGACGCAGAAGATAGCGAACGTGGTCGACGCCTTCCGAGGCACACTGCCGGGCGATCTTGTCGTACTCCCTCAGGAACGTCGGCAGCTTCAGCCTCTTGAGGTGGTGGACGAGCAGCACCTGCGGCGTGTCGGTCATGCGCGGAGCCCCGACAGCAGGCTCATGTACGATTTGGCAGACGTTATCGCGACCCGGGCGCGCGGCAGGTACGGATAGACGTCGAGATCCAGTCGAGGCGGCCGTCGCTCGGTCCGACACAGCACCAGGTGCTTGACGGCATCGAAGCCGATCGTGCCAAGCCGCAGGGCGTCGCCGACCGCACCCTCGACCTCCTCGGGCCGGAAGGTCTCCAGCAGACGCAACACCTGGACGTACTCGCGCTTGCCCGCCTTGCCCATGCGGGCTTCGAGCAGGCGTCGCAGAGTGATGAAGGCCTCGGGCAGGTCCCAGCCCGCCAACGGCGCGGCCTGGTCGAGGGCGCCGATCTTCTGCTCGATCAATGGCAGATAATGCAGCGGGTCGAAGATCAGGTCCTCGCTGTCATAGGACCGGCGGTGCCGGGCGATCACCTCGGCCCCGCAGCTGATCATCACCTCGTCGACATAGCCCCGGATCAGTACCTCGCGGTGGCCGTAGGCCACGGGTACGGAGTAGTCGTTGCCGCGGTAGCGCAACAGCGACAGCGAACTCACCCGCCCGGGACGCTTGTCGCAGGCATCGTATGGTGCCGGGGGTAGCGGTAGCAGAGCTTGGCGATCCCGCGCGAGGCGCTCGCCGATGGTCTCCTTGTGACCCCGCAGCCGCGCCGCCTGGCGCCGGCGGCACTGTCCCGCGAGATCATCGTTCAGCGCCTCGATGCTCTCGGCCCGCGGGACGGGGACCAGGAAGTTCCGCCGGATGAAGCCGACCAGTCCCTCGACCTTGCCTTTGTCGTTGCCCTTGCCCGGCCGGCCGAACCTGTCCTCGAACAGATAGTGGGATTGCAGCTCCGTGAAGACGCGCGTTCGCTGCCGCTTTCCATCGCCCAGGATGCGGGCAACCGCCAGCTTGGTGTTGTCGTACAGGATGGAGCGGGGGACGCCGCCGAAGAACGCAACCGCCGCGTTGTGGCCATCGCAGAACGCCTCGGTCGTCTCCGCCGGATAGGCCTTCACGAAGCAACCATCACTGTGGGGAAGGTCGAAGGCAAGGAAGTGGACCTTGCGCGCCACACCGCCGATCACCGCCATCGCCTCGCCGAAGTCCGCCTCGGCGTGGCCGGGGGAATGGACGAGCGGCACGAACATCTCGCGCGACCGAAGCCGCCGCTCACGGACATAGTCCTTCACGATGGTGTAGCCGCCGGTGAACCCGTACTCGTCCCGGAGACGGTCGAAGATCCGCTTCGCCGTGTGCCGTTGCTTGTGGTGGCTGGTCCGATCGTCCTCCAGGATCCGATCGATAATCCCCGTGAATGCGTCCAGCTTCGGACGCCTCCGCGGCACGCTCCGGCGATATCCCGGCGGCACCGAGAACGACAGCATCTTGCGCACCGTCTTGCGGTCCAGCCCGAACACCCGCGAGGCCTCGCGGGTGCTCATCCCCTCGACACGACACGCCCGCCGGACCCGCGCGTACAACTCCACCCGATACATCCCCCCGCCTTCCAGTCAGAGCAACCCTGACAGAAGGCTATAGACGGTCCCATTTTGGTCCGCCACAGCCGGATCAACCGGCCGCTTCAGTGGGGGATTATTGCGCCGCCGTTCTCACTTGCAAGCCGTTCCCGCGGTATCGCCCGGCATGAGATCCGGGCCCGGGCTGCCCGCGCGGTAACTGCGCAGGCGCCAAGGTTTCGGTGAATGCCTGCGCCGGTGCGACGCGCCGAGGAGCGGGCGGCTTATTGCCGGCGGATCCGCGCCATCGGCCATCGCATTCACCGGGTCGTTGGCGCCTCACCGGACTATCGCTCGGTGCACGCGCGAGCGGTGCTGCTTCGTCGCTTACGCATCGCGCTCGGTCGCGAATTGCTCTGGCTCGCGGCCACGTCCGAAAGCGAACGGCGAGCAGGATGAAACGGCGTATCAAGGAGCGGCGCTGCACAAGGCACCGGCAACCGAGCCGGCTCGCTACAAGATTGTCGCGGATCTTGTCGCCCCACCGGTACAGGCCACCATCGGGACTGGCGCGATTGAGCGCCGCGATCGACCGGTTTGAACAAGCCGACGGCAAAGAACCCGAACAAGGCCGCTGCCGAGGCTCAGCCGGCTAGCGTTTCTTGCCGCCTGCGAGATAGCGGAGTGCGGAAAGTCCTACCGGCCGACCACCGAATTCCTCGGCCGCATCCAGCAAGCAGGTCCAAAGATAAGCCGCTGAAGCACTGTCGCTCAGCAGATGATAGTTGGGCACAGCCCCCAGATCGTCGCGCACGATAATGCCGATCAACTTGGCAATCGAGGTTTGCGCGATGCCATGGTTCTCGAACGTTTTGGGCCGCAAATCGACACCGCAGATCTTGGCGAACATACCTGCCGCATGCTCGCCGCTCACCCCGTACCAGCAGTTGGTGTGCTGACGAGGCACCGGATAGGCGCCTTCGCCACCGCTCATCGACCATCCCTTGGCGAGCGACTGGATCAGCCCCGGCTTGCCGTTGAGCGGACCCAGAATTAGCACCTCGCCGACAGCCAGGCGCCCAAACAACGTTCCGTCCTTTTGGGGGTAGGCGCGGTTCGGGGCATCCCCGACCTTGGCGCCGCCCTTCACCACCCAGGGCACGCTGTTCCAGCCCTTGTAGCCGGAACGTGGTAACGCGCTGAGATCACACAGGCCGAGCGAAGCGGCCTGTTCGGTCTCCGCCGCAACCGTCCCACCGCAGGTCAAGGCCGCCGCACAACCGCCGATATCCTCGAACGTGGCGTCGAGTGCGATGAGCTCGCGATAGATGAAGCTCCGGGTGCTGCTGTCCGTCGGGGTGACGCTCATCTCACATCTCCTGGCGCTCGCCCTCGGGATCGTAGAACGGCAATTTGACTACCCGTCCCTTGACGATCTCGCCGTAGGCAACCTTGATGTCGAACTCCGTGCCTGGCTCGGTCTGATCGGGTGCCACGTAGCCCAGCCCGATAACCTTGCCCAGCGTCGGAGAGCGACCCACCGAGGTCAACCGTCCGGCGATCTCGCTGCCACGCAACGTCAGATGCGCCTCCAGCGGTACCGTCGCCTGCGAATCGACCAGTTCAAATCCGACAAGCTTGCGCTCTAGGCCACGTACCGCCTGGATTTCAATTGAGCGCTCGCCGACAAAAAATTGCTTCTTGCGAGAAAGCGCCCAGGCCATGTCTGCCTCGTGAGGCGTCGTCAGACCATCCGTGTCCTGGCTGATGATGATGTGGCCCTTCTCGAGCCGCAACAGGCGCTGGGCCTCGATCCCGAACGGCATGATCCCGAACTCCGCGCCCGCCGCGAACAGCGCGTCCCACAAGGCTTCGCCCTGCGCAGAGGGAACGTGGATTTCGTAGCCGAGTTCGCCGACAAAGCCGATTCGCATGATCGTCGCCGGGATGTCTCCGAGCAGGCCCTCGCGCACGCCCATATAGGGGAACGCTTCGCTCGAAAAGTCGATTTTAGTATTGATTTTCTCCAACACCTTGCGCGCATTGGGGCCGGCGATGTTTACCGCGGCATAGGATGCGGTCGCGTTGATCACGTTGACCTTGAGGCGCCACTGGGCGTTGAACCACAGCATGGTGCGATAGACCGCATCCGCACCCGAAGTCGTCGCAGTGACGTAAAAATGATCGTCGTGAAGCCGGCACGCGACGCCGTCATCCGTGATCACGCCGCTTTGGTCGGTCATCAATACATAGCGCGCCCGGCCCAGCGGCTGCTTCTTATAGGCGAAGGTATAGACCCGTTCGAGAAACTCGGCAGCGTCCGGCCCTTGGATTACCAGCGAGCCAAGGGTGGAGACGTCGATCACGCCAACGTTCTCGCGCACGCTCTTCACTTCACGCAGGATGCTGTCCGCTCGGTTGTCCGGCGTGCCGTAATATTCGGGTCGCATCCAGGTGCCCGCCGTCATCATCCGGGCGCCTAGCTCGAGATGCCGGTGATGCATCGAGGTCTCGCGTACGGGATCGAAAATCCGCCCGGCAAGATGGCTGATCGTAATCTGCGAGATCGGCGAACGCTGGGTCGTCACACCCGTCTCGTCAACACTTCGCCCGTTTGCTCGCGCGTTGATCCGCACCGACGGCAACAGGGAATGGCGCCCTTGGGACGGTCCCATGCCCACAGTCGAGAAGCGTTTTTGCAGCTCGATATGATCGTAGCCCTCGGCGATGGTGTTCACGATGTCCTTGATCTGGAGGTCCTCATCGAAGTCGATGAATTCCTTGGCCTTCGGATGAGGGAACATCGGCCAGGCGATATTCTGCTCGGCCGTGCCTTTTTCCGCGCGACTCGCTGGCTTCCGTCCAGCTCCGAAGCCCGCATCTTTTGCCGCCGCCCAGCCGGCGATTCGACCGCTCTCGTTCACAGCATCGAGACGGAACGCTCCGTCCACGGAGCCTGCGGCAAAAAGGTGTTCCGGCAGCCCGGCGATCCCGAACATGGCAACATCCTCGTCGTAGGACAGTTGGCCGCCTGCTTGATAGACGAGTGCTGCAAACGGATTGTAGCCGCCCGCCATCGCCACCAGATCGCACTCGAACCGGTCGCTTTGTGTGGCCAACTGGCCGTCGCCCACGATGCGCGCCACGTCGACCGCTCGAACGCCCTTGTTTCCGGACAAGGGGATCGCTTCACGAATGGCCGAATTCGCAAAGATCGGAATATGCGCCTTCTGGAGCACCGCCTCGTAGCGCTCGTCCGGTACGGGTTCGGCCCGCATGTCGACGACGCAAGCGACGTCGACGCCGGCATCGACCAGATCGAGCGCCGCGCCGTAACCATCACCGTTCGCCGTCGTCACGACCGCGCGTGTTCCCGGCCGCACGCCGTAGAGCCGGATCAGCCGTTGCACGGCGCTCGCCATCATCACACCCGGCAGGTCATTGTTATGGAACGCCACATGCTGGTCGATGGTGCCCGTCGCGGCGACGAGAGCCTTTGCCCGAAGTTTGTAGAGCCGGCGATCGCCGACCAGGGGAAGCCAGTTGTCGAAAAACCAGCCATTACACATGGTCCGGGTCATGACTCGGATGTTCGGCTGGGCCTCAACCTCGGTGACGAGCTTGGCCCGGACCTTGGCCCCCGCCTCGCCCTTGGCGTCGAACCGGGCGTAATTGAGCGAGCCGCCCAGGGCATCCATATCGTCAACGAGAATGACCTCAGCACCTGATTCAGCGGCTTTCAGCGCCGCGGCCATCCCAGCCGGGCCACCGCCCACGACGCAGATATCGGCAAACAAGTATTCCTTGTCGTAATATTCGTGGTGATGACCGAGATCGACTTTGCCGAGGCCCGCAATCCGCCGGATCACCTTTTCCCAGAACGGCCACAGGGCCTTCGGCGTATGGAACGCCTTGTAATAGAAACCGACCGGCATGAACCGCCCGAGCAGGCCCAGCAGCGCGGTCCGGTCGTTCTCCAGACTGCCGGAATAGTTTTGGCCGCGCACCACCAATCCGTCCGCAATCAATACCTTGTCGGCCAGCGCATTGGGCCGGGGGCCGATTTGGACCAGGCTGTTGGCATCATGCCCGCACATCGAGAGCACACCACGCGGCCGGTGGTATTTGAACGAACGTGAAATCGTCGTCACGCCGTTCGCAACCAGAGCGCTGGCAATCGTGTCGCCGGCAAAGCCGCTGTAGCGTTCCCCCTCAAACGAGAAGCTGACCGGAACCGAGCGATCGATCAGCAGCCCTGCGGGCTCGGAGAGTCGTCGGGATTGAGACGCCATTGCCGCCTAGTCTTTCTTCGGCGCGCCGGCGTTCGCCGACTGTTCGGGCTTGCTGAATTCGATGCGCTCCTTGAACACGGTTCCGGCGTCGTAGGTCCGGATGACCTCCTCGCTCACCGTATCGCGCTCGGCGATAAACCAATAGGCGGTCGGCGCGTGATACCACCATTCGCGCACCACGCCGGCCGTGTTGTTTTCGAGGAACACATAATCAGCCCACTCGTCGACGGAGCAGCGGCTGGGATCCGGCATGTCGACCACCTCTCCGCCGTAGACGAATTCCGAGATGTTGCGGGGACCGTTCAGGGGGCAGGTTAGGATTTTCATGACGCCATCCTCAATGGCCCACCGCTGCGGCGCCCTTTTCACCGACCAACGCGAACTCATTGAACCGCGATAGCCGGAAAGGCTTGAGAATGTCGGGCACGCGGCCTGTTGCGAGGGTCTCTGCCATACGCTTGCCGCTCACTGGAGTCGCCTTGAAGCCCCAAGTCCCCCACCCGGCATCGATGTAATAGTTCTCGACCGGTGTTTCGCCCATGATCGGGCTGAAGTCCGGTGTCATGTCGACGATCCCGGCCCAGTGTCGCAGCAGCGGCACCTCGCCTAAAAAAGGGAATAGTTCGAGCATATGCGCCATCAGGCCCTCGGTCAGGTCGAGGGTTGTGCGAGTGTTGTAGCGAGAGTAGCCCTCAGCCGAACCACCCATCACCAATTCGCCACGCGAGCTTTGCGAGATATAGACATGCAAGCTGCCTGAGACGACGATGTCGTTGAGGAACGGCTTGAGCGGCGCCGAGACGCAGGCCTGAAGTGTGGTCGAGCTGATCGGCAGCTTGAACCCGGCCTTGGCGGCCATGACCGAGCTCATCCCCGCCACCGCCTGCATTGCCTTGCCGCAGCCGATTTCGCCGCGGTTAGTGATCACGCCGGTCACCCGGCCGCCCCCTTGCTTGATCCCGGTGACTTCCGTCCCTTGGTGAATTTCCACGCCGAGCTGGCTGGCCCTGCCGCCATAGCCCCAGGCCACCGCATCGTGGCGGGCAATCGCGCCGGGCGGGTGGTAGAGTGCGCCCATGACGGGATAACGTACGTCTTCCGACAGGTTAAGCAGTGGAATCATTCGGCGCAAATCGTCGCAATAGACGACCTCGGAATCGACGCCGATATGCTTGTTCACCTCGGCCCGCCAGCGCGCCGTCCGGATTGCCGAATCTGTATGGGCGAGCGTGAAATGACCGCGCTCCGAGTACATAATGTTGAAGTCGAGTTCGGCCGAGAGGTTCTTGTAAAGCCGCACCGATTCATCGTAGAACCGCACACCCTCCGGGGTCAGGTAATTCGAACGCACGATGGCAGTGTTCCGCCCCGTGTTGCCACCGCCGACATAGCCCTTTTCGAGCACAGCGACGTTGGTGATCCCGTGAAATTTCGCGAGGTAGTAGGCGCAAGCGAGGCCGTGGCCGCCACCGCCGATAATGACCACGTCGTAATTCGGCTTGAGCTCGAGCGTGCGCGCGAAATGGCGCTCGGCCGGGTGAGTCTTTGACAGGCCGTATTTCAGCAGCCGCAAAGGCATGACGATTCTGACTCCGTACAGACAGCGCCGGCGCAAACCGGATCGCGACGGACGCTCCTAGCAGTCGAGCGTGTTGTCCCGTTCCCACTGCGTCAGGTGGGCGGTAAAGAGGGTCCACTCCTCATGCTTCAACTTGACGTAGCTCTCGATGAAGGAGTCGCCGAAGCCGTCGCGCAAAACCTTGTTTTTCTCGGTCAAGCGAATGGCATCGAGCAGATTGAGCGGCAATTTCTTGGCGCCGCGCACCTTTTGGCCGTCCGTATACATATTGATGTCGAGACGCTTTCCCGGATCGCGCTTGTTCTTGATGCCGTCGATACCGGCAACCAGGATGCCCGCCTGCAGCAAATACGGATTTGCGGCTCCGTCCATCAGGCGCAGTTCGAACCGGCCCGGATCGGGAATCCGCACCATGTGGGTGCGGTTGTTGCCGCCGAAGGTCACCGTGTTGGGCGACCAGGTGGCTCCCGAAGTGGTGCGCGGCGCATTGATCCGCTTGTAGCTGTTGATCGTCGGATTCCAGATCGAGCAGAGCGCCACGGCTGAATGAACCGCGCCGCCGAGGAACTGATAGGCTAGCTTCGACAGGCCGAGCTCTCCCTTGGGATCATCGAACAGATTCTTCCTTCCCGCCTTGTCCCACAATGAGACATGGGCGTGGCAGCCGTTGCCCGTCAGGTAGGAGAACGGCTTGGGCATGAAGGTCGCGCGCAAACCGTGCTTTTCGGCAATTTCCTTGACCATGAATTTGAAGAATACGTGCTGGTCGGCAGTGACGAGACAGTCGTTGAAATCCCAGTTCATCTCGAACTGGCCATTCGCGTCTTCGTGATCGTTCTGGTAGGGCTTCCAGCCCAACTCGAGCATGCAGTCACAGATTTCCGAAATCACATCGTAACGCCGCATCAACGCCGTCTGGTCGTAGCAGGGCTTAGCCTGGGTGTCGCGCGAATCCGCGATAGCACTGCCGTCGTCGTTGATCAGGAAGTATTCGGCCTCGATTCCTGTTTTCATGCAATAGCCCATCTTGGCCAGCTTCTGAACCTGGGTCTTGAGCATGACCCTCGGCGTGTCCGCCATCTGCTTGCCGTCCATATGGGAATCGCCGGCGAGCCACCCGACCTCGGGCTTCCAGGGCAACTGGATCAGGCTATCGGGATCGGGGATCACCAGCATGTCGGGGTCTGCGGGCGTGCTGTCGAGCCACGCGGCAAAAGCGGCAAATCCCGCACCGTCCCTTTGCATCCCCCCGATCGCTGCCGCCGGCACCAACTTGGCGCGCAGCACACCGAACAGGTCGGTAAAGCTGATCAAAAAATATTTGATCTTTCTTTCCTTGGCGATCTTCGCCAGATCAACAGCCATCGGAATCTCCCTGAGATATTGCCGTCAGACAGCCGGCCCTGCCGCGGAGTCACGCCAATATTGTCGGTTTTGTCGAACTGTCAAGCTGAGTCGCCTCCCGCGGTCCGGCTCGATGGGTCAGCCCGTCAATCAACACGACGTCAACATTTCATAATTTGCAAGATAATTAATTTTGTTTCTAGGTATGAAATTTTTTGAACGCGTGCCTTTGACTTCTTCGAAGGCTAAAAATACCATAAGCTATTGAAATAAAATCAACAATCTATTATTTTCGGGATTCATTGTCGCTCGGGTAGGTAATGACCGAAATGAACCGGATCGGAAGCTCGATCAGGCGCTCGGGGCCGTGCGGGGCCTCCCCGTCGAAGAACAGAGAGTCGCCCGCTCCCATTTCATAAACCACACCGTTATGAACGTAGTTCATCCGCCCATCGATTATATGGATGAATTCGTGCCCGGTATGCTGAAACGACGGGAAGGTCGTTGCCTGTTCCTCGATCACGATCAGGTACGGTTCGACGGCAATCTTGCGCCCTATGGAATGGCCCAGAAGATGATACTGATGGCCGTTTCGCGTACCCCGGCGCTCGATTCGCAGTCCCTGTCCCGCCTTGACGAAGGTGGCGTCCTTCTGATCCTCGTATTTCTGAAAGAAGGCGCTCATCGACACGTTGAGTGCGCCAGCCAACGCCTGCAGGGTCGCAAGCGACGGCGAGGTCAGCCCGTTTTCGATTTTCGACAGCATCCCCGACGACAGGCCGGCCACATTGGCCAGCTCGATCACGGTCATATCGAGTTGCTTGCGCAGGCGCCGCACTTCGTGCCCGATTGCCTTCTCGAGGGTTGCGTGTCTGCCCTCTTTTAGGCCATGGGGATCCTGGAATTTCATCCCGTTTGAATTTGCCTCTGTGGGCATAGTCCGGTCCGCGGTTATGCTGTCACACCAGTCGTAACGGGGGAATCCTACCAACAAAATTCTGCTGGCCGCAAATATTGTTTACTGGAATGAAATGTCGGCGGGACGCAAGCGAGGCGCAACTATCAGGCGGGAGACGGTCATGTCCAAATACACTTCGGTCAACGACGCTATCCACGACTACATCCTACGCGTCTCCGTACGCGAGAACCCGCTGCTCGTGCGGCTTCGCGAGGAAACCGCCCAAGACCCCATGGCGCGCATGCAGATTGCCCCCGACCAGGGTCAATTCATGGCCTTTCTATGTCGTCTCATCGGCGCGCGGCGGACCCTCGAAGTCGGGGTCTTCACGGGCTACAGCTCGCTGTCCATCGCCCTCGCCCTGCCAGACGACGGCGGGATCGTCGCTCTCGATATCAGCGACGAGTGGACGTCGGTGGCCCGGCGCTACTGGGAAGCGGCTGGCGTCGCAAACAAGATCGACTTGCGATTGGGGCCGGCGCTCGACTCCCTGGACGCCCTGCTGACGGAAGAGGGTGAAAACCGGTTCGATTTCGCCTTCATCGACGCCGACAAGGAAAACTATGGCGGCTATTACGAGCGTTGCCTGCGCCTGATTCGCTCCGGCGGGATCGTCGCCATCGATAACGTGCTGTGGAACGGCAAAGTGGCGGATCCCGAGGCACGAGACGCGGACACCGAAGCCATCCGCGCGCTCAACTCTGCGCTTCGAGACGACAAGCGGATTGATCTCAGCCTCGTCCCCATCTCCGATGGGCTGACACTGGCCCGCAAACTCTAAACGCCGATATGCGCCCAACACGGCTTCGCGTTGCGATGTTTCCGTGCGGTCCATCGGGTGATCGACGTCACCTACTGCACCGACCGCAATTGCTACGCTACATTTCGCCGCGTCGACCTAGCAAAGCCATGATCCGACCCCCGTAATGGCCAGTCACCGGCACATAGTCAATAATCTCCAGGAGCCGGATTGAGGAGTTTGCAAACCTGCGCTAGCATCGGCAATGCTGTCGGAGGGCTGAAGTGAAGGCCAGGGTGACGAAGATGGACTACGACGCCTTTTTTGCAGAGGCCATCGACGATCTGAAGACCGAGGGACGCTACCGCGTGTTTGCCGATTTGTCGCGCCACGCCGGCGACTTTCCCTTTGCGACGAGCCACCTGCGGGGTGGCGAGCGGGCTGTAACGGTCTGGTGCAGCAACGACTACCTCGGCATGGGTCAACATCCCGAGGTTCGCGCCGCGATGAAAGAGACAATCGAACGCCTCGGCGCGGGAGCCGGCGGCACGCGCAACATTTCAGGCACGTCCCATCCCCTCGTGCTGCTCGAGCGCGAGCTCGCAGACCTGCACGGCAAGGCCGCGGCCCTGGTCTTCACCTCGGGCTACGTCTCCAACGAAGCCACTATCGGCACCCTGGCCAACCTGCTGCCCGACTGCATCATTTTCTCCGACGCCCTCAACCATGCCTCGATGATCGCCGGGGTGCACCACAGCCGCGCCCACAAGCGGATATTCCGCCACAACGATCCTGACGACCTCGAGCGCCTGCTGCACGACGCCGACCCCGACGCACCGAAGTTGATCCTCTTCGAGTCGGTTTATTCGATGGATGGCGATGTTGCACCGATCGAGGCGTTTTGTGATCTCGCCGATGCTTACAACGCCATCACCTATCTCGACGAAGTCCATGCCGTCGGCCTCTATGGCGAGCACGGCGGAGGAATTGCCGAGCGCGACGGACTGGCCGATCGCCTGACCGTTATCGAGGGCACTCTCGCCAAGGCGTTCGGCGTGATGGGCGGCTATATCACCGGGTCCGAAGCGCTGGTCGACGTCATCCGCAGCTTTGCGCCGGGCTTCATCTTTACCACTGCGCTGCCCCCGGCGGTCGCCGCCGGCGCACTCGCCAGCGTCCGTCACCTGAAGACCAACAGCGCCGAACGCGAGCGCCACCAGGAACGCGCCGCCGCATGCAAGCGTCGGCTGACCGAGGCCGGCCTGCCCGTCATGCCGTCCGAGACACACATCGTGCCCGTTCTGGTGGGTGATGCGGCGCTGTGCAAGCAGGCAAGCGACCTGCTGCTCAACGACCACAGTATCTACGTCCAGCCGATCAATTACCCCACGGTTCCCCGCGGCACCGAGCGGTTGCGGCTGACGCCCAGCCCGCTCCACACAGACGAAATGATGGACCATCTGGTCGAGGCGCTACGCGACGTCTGGATCCGGCTGGAATTGAAGCTCGCCGCATAGTCTAATGGGCTGGGTAGGTTGGGTGAGATTCCATCAGCCCTTCCGGATCCGAGTGAATAATCACCTCGGCGTTGGGAAAGGCATCGAGGATGGCGGCCTCGACCTCGTCCGACACGTCGTGCGCCTCGGCCAAGGGCATCCCGCCATCCATTGCCACATGCAGCTGGATAAAAGCCTGCAGGCCCGACCGTCGGGTCTTGAGCTCGTGCATACTGGTTACTTTGGGATGGGCATTGACGATGGCTTTGATCCTCTCGCGCTCCTCGTCGGGCAATTCACGATCCATCAGATGGCGCAGCGCCTCGCGCACGATCTTCCAGGCGCTGTAGAGAACGTAAAGTGCGATGCCGATGGCGAAGATCGGATCGGCGTAGAGCCAGTCGAGATAGGTGACGAGCAACAACGAGACGATGACGCTGCCGTTGACCAGTACGTCCGTTACGTAATGCAGTGAGTCGGCCCGAATCGCTGTCGAGCCCGTGCGCGCCACCACGTGGCGCTGATAGGCGACGAGCGCCGCTGTCGCGATGATGGCGAAGACCATCACGCCGATACCGACCTCGGTGCGTTCCAGTGTTGCTGGATGCAGAATCCGGTGCACCGCCTGGATCACGATGAACACGCCTGAGCCCATGATGAAGGCGGCCTGGCCAAGAGATGCCAGCGGTTCCGCCTTGCCATGGCCGAAGCGGTGTTCGCGATCCGCCGGGGTCAACGCATGGCGCACCGCGACCAAGTTTATCAGTGATGCCGCGATGTCCATGAGGCTGTCCATCATCGACGAGAGCAGGCTCACCGAATCGGTCAGCACCCAGGCGACCAGTTTGGTGCCGATCAGGATCGCCGCCAGCGCCACGGACGCATAGGTAGCCGTACGCATCAGGCGGGCGGCGCGATCGGGCTCGATTTGTCGCGTCATAACGAGTACTGGTCCGACCAACCGGTCACGGATAGAGATGCTCGATCGTCCAGCCGTCCGCCGTGCGCAGATAGACGATGCGTTCATGCAACCGGGAAGGCTTCTCGCGCCAGAACTCGATCCGCTCGGGGACCAGGCGAAAGCCCGACCAGTGAGGCGGCCGCGGCACTTTGCCGACATTGAATTTCAGCGCGAATTTGGCAATTCGTTGCTCAAGCTCGAAGTGACCGGTGAGCGGGCGCGACTGGTCCGACGCCCAGGCACCAATTTGGCTGCCCCGGTCGCGGCTGGCGAAATAGGCGTCCGCTTCCTCGCCGCTGACCGGCTTGACAGGCCCCTCGGCACGAACCTGCCGCGACAGCGGCATCCAGTGAAAGCAGAGCGCCGCAAAAGGGTTGGCGGCAAGCTCCTGCCCCTTGTGACTCTCCAGGTTGGTATAAAAATCGAACCCGGCATCCGTCACCGTCTTGCACAGGACCATGCGCAGCGACGGCTTGCCGTCGGGTGTGGCCGTCGCCAGCGCGACGGCTGTGGGCAGTTGCAAATCCGTGTTGTTCGCGTCTTCCTGCCACTCGGCGAACAGAGCGATGGGATCGAGGTCGGCCTTCAGGGTCATAAACCAGCACTTTCGCTGCGTCGCGGCCGGCGCGGGGCCTTTAAACCGCCGAATTTTGTTCCTATCTAATCATCGAAGCGATGAGCATAGACGCTCGAGTTGCGTCATAATGACAGGGTCACGGATGCTCGGCGACTCGGTCGCTCACCGTCATTCCGAAGTAAGGATAAATCGATCATGAACCTTAGCAAGATTGCCGTCGCGGGTCTAACTGCAACCGGCCTGACCGTGGGGGCTTGTAGCGAAGGCGCCGGCCCCAAGGAAACCCTCGGTGCGTTGGGTGGTGCGGTGCTGGGCGGGCTTGCTGGCGCGCAAGTCGGTAGCGGCAGCGGCCAACTTGCCGCAACCGCCGCGGGTGCCTTGCTCGGCGCCGTGCTCGGCTCTGAAATCGGTAAGTCGCTCGACAAGGCCGACCAGCTCTATGCCGAGCGCACCGCGCAGGACGCGCTGGAAAACAGCCCGTCAAACCAGACATCCCAGTGGTCAAACCCCGATTCGGGCAATTCCGGCACGGTGACGCCTACCGAGGCCTATCAGACAACCGACGGTCAGTATTGCCGGGAATACCAGACCACCGTAACCGTCGGCGGCGAGACCCAGGACGCCTACGGCACGGCCTGCCGCCAGCCCGACGGCAGCTGGCAGATCCAGAGCTAGCCGAGTCCGCGGCCGATCCTCTGCCGCCGGGCGCAACGGACGGGCGCCCGGGCAGCGCCATTTGCCCCCTTAAGCCTTTGGTGTAGGATTGCGCGCACACGCTGTCCCAACCCTTCCCGGGCCTTTTGCCATGCAGGAAACTGCCGATACAACCACGCTCACTGCCGCCCAGCCGCTCATGGCCGGCAAGCGGGGTCTGATCATGGGCGTGGCGAACGACCGCTCCATAGGCTGGGGCATCGCGCGCATGATGGCGACCCACGGTGCTGAGCTCGGTTTCACCTATCAGGGCGATGCGCTCGCGAAACGGGTGATCCCTCTTGCGGAGTCCGTGGGCTCCCAATTGATGATGGATTGCGACGTCACCGACATGACGAGCGTCGACAGCGTAATCGACAAGATCGGCAAACAGTGGGGCGGGCTGGATTTCCTTGTCCATGCGATCGCGTTTTCCAATAAGGACGAGCTCAAGGGTCGCTACATCGATACCAGCCTCCAAAATTTCAGCCTGACCATGCAGATCTGTTGTTATTCCTTCACGGCGATTGCCCGGCGGGCGGCACCGCTGATGACGAATGGCGGCAGTCTGGTGACCCTCTCCTACATGGGCGCGGAACGCTGGATGCCTCACTACAATGTCATGGGCGTGGCCAAGGCGGCACTGGAATCAAGCGTGCGCTACTTGGCTGCGGACCTTGGCCAGGACGGCGTGCGGGTCAACGCCATCTCTGCCGGACCGGTCAAGACCCTGGCCGCCTCGGGGATCGGCGATTTCCGCTACATCCTCAAGTGGAACGAGCTCAACTCGCCGATGCGCCGCACGGTCACCACCGACGAGATCGGCGGCGCCGCGTTGTATCTGGCGAGCGATCTGTCGACCGGGGTCACCGGCGAGGTGCACCATGTCGATTGCGGCTACCACATTGTGGGCATGAAGCATCCGGATGCTCCGGACATTTCGATCGTCTAGCGCCTCCCATGTCGGACAATAGCTTCGGCACGCTGTTTCGGGTCACGACCTGGGGCGAGAGCCACGGGCCGGCGATTGGCTGTGTCGTCGATGGCACGCCGCCGGGCCTCGCCCTCGACGAAGCCTGGATTCAGCCGTTCCTCGACGCCCGGCGCCCCGGCCGCTCGCGCTTCACCACCCAGCGCAAGGAGCCCGACCGGGTGCGCATTCTCTCCGGCGTGTTCGAGGGTCGTACGACCGGCACCCCCATCGGCCTGATGATCGAAAACCAGGATGTGCGCTCGAAGGATTACACCGCGATCAAGGACAAGTTCCGCCCGGGTCACGCCGACTACACTTACCGGGCCAAGTACGGCCTGCGGGATTACCGCGGGGGCGGACGCTCCAGCGCCCGCGAGACCGCCATGCGCGTTGCCGCCGGCGCGATAGCGCGCAGGATCCTGGGCCAGAGGGTCAAAATCCGCGGCGCCGTCGTGCAGATGGGCGATCATGAGATTGCGCGCAGCCGCTGGAGCTGGGCCGAAACCGCACGCAATCCCTTCTGGTGCCCCGATGCGAAAGTCTCGGTCGAATGGGAGGCTTTGCTTGATGCTGCGCGCAAACGCGGCAGTTCGATGGGCGCGGTTATCGAGGTCGTCGCTTCGGGTGTACCCGTGGGCCTTGGCGCGCCTGTCTACGGCAAGCTCGACGCCGAACTGGCGGCGGCATTCATGAGCATCAACGCCGTCAAGGGCGTTGAGATCGGCGCAGGATTTGGGGCGGCCGCACTCTCGGGCGAAGAAAACGCCGACGAGATGCGCATGAAAAAGGGCAAGGTTGCCTTCCTGTCGAACAATTCTGGCGGCATCCTGGGTGGCATTTCGACCGGCCAGGACGTCGTCGCCCGCTTCGCCGTCAAGCCGACCAGTTCGATCCTCGAGCCGCGCAAGACGGTCACCACCGGCGGGCGGAACACCGAGATCTCGACAAAGGGCCGACACGACCCCTGCGTGGGCATCCGAGCGGTTCCCGTCGGCGAGGCCATGATGGCCTGCGTGCTGGCCGATCAATTGCTCCGCCACCGGGCCCAGTGCGGTTGAGGCGTACCGCGATGGCCCGCAAACGCAAATCCTCCGCCGTCAACGACGTCATGGCGCTGCCCTTGCCCGACCAGCGGCGGCTCGATCCGTCGATCAAGGCGGTGTTTGCGAAATGCCTGGAAAAGATCGGCTTCGTGCCCAACGTGCTGCGCGCCTACACCCTGCGCCCCGCCAAGTTCGAACCCTTCCGCGTCTACAACAACGCTCTCATGCTGGGCGAGTCCGGCCTCTCGAAGCTCGAGCGAGAGATGATTGCCGTCGTGGTTTCCTGCGTG
Source organism: Alphaproteobacteria bacterium (assembly GCA_965249645.1). Classification (GTDB taxonomy): domain Bacteria; phylum Pseudomonadota; class Alphaproteobacteria; order UBA828; family JAPUJA01; genus CAVOEB01. The sequence goes on along the minus strand of CBDFML010000010.1, from coordinate 483,702 downwards.
AACCACTGCCATTACTGCCTGATCGCCCATGGTGCAGCGGTGCGCGCCCTGTCGAGCGATCCCGAGCTGGGAGAACATCTGGTCACCAACTACCGCACCGCCGACCTGGCGCCCCGCCAGCGCGCCATGCTCGATTTCGTCTGGAAACTTACCGAGACCCCCGACCGGATGGGCGGGGCCGACCGCGCTGCTCTGCGCAAGGCGGGTTTTTCTGACGAGGACATCTTCGATATCGCCGAGATCGCCGGCTTCTACAACATGACCAATCGCCTTGCCTCGGCGATCGACATGCGGCCTAATCCCGACTACCATGCGATCGCCCGGACGCCGGCGGCAGGCAAGAAGTAGGGACTAGCTCGGCCTCAACTCGTCCGCCGGGCAGCGATCAGGAATTCTACATTGCCCTGCGCCCCGGTAATCGGGCTCTCCGTTAGGCCGACCACCTCCCACCCCAGCTCGTCCGCGAGCCAGGCGCGAATCGCCTCGCAGGCCTCTGCGCGCGCCCCCGCATCGCGCACGATGCCGCCCTTGCCGACCCGCTCGGGTCCGACCTCGAACTGCGGCTTGATCAGCGCCACCAGCGCCCCGCCGGCGCGGATCAACGCAAGCGCCGCCGGCAGCACCGTGCGCAGACCGATAAAGCTGGCATCACAGACCACCAGATCGACCGGCTCGGGAATCAGTTCGGTGTCCAGATGCCGGGCGTTGGTCCGCTCGAGCACGATCACACGCGCATCTTCGCGCAGGCGGTGGGCAAGCTGGCCATAGCCCACATCGACCGCGTAGACTCGTGCCGCGCCCCGGACCAGTAGCACGTCGGTAAATCCGCCGGTCGATGTGCCGACGTCGAGGGCTACGGCGCCCTCGGCCGTAAGGCCGAATACATCGAGGGCATGGTCGAGCTTGAGCCCGCCGCGCGAAACCCAGGGGTGGTCCGCGCCGCGAACCTCAAGTGCCGTGTCTTCGGCAACCGCCTGTCCCGCCTTCTCGAGCCGCGCCTCGCCGCTGAACACCAACCCCGCCATGACGAGTGCCTGCGCCTTGGCCCGGCTTTCTGCGAGGCCGCGCGCAACCAGAAGCTGGTCCAGACGAAGCTTTTTGGGTTTGGCGTCGCTCAGCTCTTGCGTTCGACGACGTAGCGCGCCGCCTCTTGAAGCAGTCCTGCCTTCTCGCCGAAATGGTCGAGATGGGCGACCGCCTGATCGATCAGCATGCGGGCCTGGGTGCGCGCCCGATCGACCCCCAGCAGCGAGACGAAAGTTGCCTTGCCGGCCGCCGCGTCCTTGCCCACCGCCTTGCCCATTGCTTCCTCGTTGCCTTCATGGTCGAGCAGGTCGTCGGCGATCTGGAAGGCAAGGCCCAGATCGTGGGCATAACCGCGCAGTGCATGATGACATTCCTCCGTCGCGTGCCCGAGGATTGCGCCCATCTCGCAAGAAACCGCAATCAACGCACCGGTCTTGAGTTGCTGCAGCCGGGTAATAGCACCAATGTCGTAGTCCTCGTTCGGCGCTGAAAGATCGATCATCTGGCCGCCGACCATACCGTGACCGCCTGCCGCGACCGCCAGCGCATGGACAAGCTGGCAGCGGGTTCGTGGATCGTGGTGGGTATTTTCGTCCGCGAGAATTTCGAACGCGAGGCTCTGCAGCCCATCGCCCACGAGTATGGCCGTCGCCTCGTCATACTTTTTATGACAGGTCGGCATGCCCCGGCGCAGGTCGTCGTCGTCCATGGCGGGCAGATCGTCATGCACCAGCGAATAGGTGTGGATCAGCTCCACGGCCGCGCCCGCCCGCTGAGAATAGATGCGCCGCACGTCGAACAGATCGGCGCTGGCTACGGTCAGAAACGGGCGCAGACGCTTGCCCCCGGCCAGGGCCGAATAACGCATTGCCTCGAAAACCTGCGCCTGTGCGTCTTCCACCGGCGGCAGCAGTTCGTCGAGGATCTCATTGACGTCCGCGGCAATTTTGCCCAGCGCCTGCTTCAGTTCGATCGCAGCCATGGCCTAATCCTCGTCCGATGGCTCGGCCGTCACCCCGCCCTGTGCATCGAGCGTGATCTTTTCCACCTTGAGCTTCGCCTCCGTCAGCTTGGCCTCGCAATGACTCTTAAGCGCGATGCCGCGCTCGTAAGCCGAGATCGCGCCGTCGAGTTCGCCCTGACCCTGTTCAAGCGTCTCAACGATTGTTTCGAGCTCAGCCAGCGCCTGCTCAAAACTCATCGCCTTGATGTCCGCGGCGGCTGTGTCTTTTGCCATCGGTCCCCCTCGTTCGGCTCAGCCCGAAGTGTATCAACCGGCGCGCGCCGGGCAAGTCTGGCGACAGGTTCAGCCCATCATCAGGCCCCGGACATGGGCATAGGCGCAGGCCGCCAGCGCCGCAAGATTGTAGCCCCCCTCAAGCACCGAGACGACGCGGTCGGCACAGCACGTCCGCGCAACCGCGAGCAGCTCGCCCGTGACCCAGAGATAGTCGTCTTCAACCAGCCGGATCTGCGCAAGGGGATCATCCTCGTGCGCATCGAACCCGGCCGAGATGAACAGGAATTCGGGGGAGAATTCTGCCAGCGCGGGCAGAATACGGCCCGTCATCGCCATGCGGAATTCCGCCGAATCCGCGTCCGCCGGCAGCGGTGCGTTCACGATATTGCCTAGCCCGGCTTCGCCTTCTGCGCCGGTGCCCGGATAGAACGGGTACTGGTGCGTCGAGGCATAGAACAGGTCGCCATCGCGTTCGAACGCGGCCTGGGTTCCATTGCCGTGATGGACATCGAAATCGACCACGGCGATGCGCGTAAAACCGTGCACTGCCCGGGCATGCAATGCACCCACCGCCACGTTGTTGATCAGGCAGAACCCCCTGGCGCGGCCCGGTTCGGCATGATGACCAGGGGGACGAACGGCACAGAACGCGTTGCGCGCCTCGCCCGCCGCCACAGCGTCCACGGCGGCGCACACCGCGCCGGCGGCACGCAGCGCCGCCTCGCCGGATCGGGGCGAGATCACCGTGTCGGGATCGAGGGCGCCCAGACCGCTCGCCGGGATCGCTGTCAGCAGCCCATCGAGATAACCCGTCTCGTGCACGCGCCCGATCTGTTCGGCCGTTGCCTGGGGCGCCTCCCGCCGTTCCAGATCGGCAAACTCGGGTTTGTCCAGCACCGCCTGGACCGCACGCAGACGGTCGGATGATTCCGGATGGCCCGTGCCGGTGTCATGCTCGACGCAAACAGGATGGCTGACGATCAGGGTGGCAGGTGGGCTCATGGCGATAATCTCGTGCAGTAACGGCTCCGCACCATAGCACGGTCGGTCCGCCGGGAGGATCGCCCGATTGCCTCTGGACAGCCCTGAAGTCGACCTCAAGTATGGGCCCATGCGCCTGACTGTCATTGCCGTGTTTCTCGTTGCCGCCGGTTTGACCGGCTGCTCATCATCGCCGCCTCAGCGAGAAGCACTGGCAGGCACCCTCGACACCCTCGCCGAGCATCCCTTGCCCGACGCGTTGCTCGTAGCACTTGCGCCGTGCGACGAAACCGCGGCCACCCTCGAGCTGCGTTTCGCCCTGGAACAAGAACTCGAGCGCCTTGAGATTGAGACCTCCGACCAGGCCTCGGTGCGCCTCACCTATTGCGCCGCCGTCGTGCCGCTCGACGAGCTCGCCGGTTACCTTCCCGATATCGCCGTGGCCGGCACAATCGGAAGTTCGGGTTCATCCGATATCGGGGTCGGTATCGGTGTCCCGGTGTTGGGCGGAGGCGGGCGAATGACCCGCTATCGTTTCGAGATTACTACAGCCATCAAGAACCGGGACAATCTTACGTTATGGTCGGGCCGCGCCGCCGGCGCAGCCGAGCTTTACAGTTTCAGGGCGGTTGCCCGCACCGTGGCCCCGTTGCTCATGGAACGGCTCGGAACGACCGATGGGCGGGTTCCCTTCTCCGATCGCGAATATTAAATTATTTTTATATCTCAACAGTTTACTTCCCTCTTGACTGGGGACAATCCAACCCCATATGGGCAATGTCGGGGGCCACTCCTTGGACCCGGCACACTGTGTGATGCGGCGCGGCTTTCGGGCGTGCCGCGTGGTTCCATATCGCTCATGAAGGAGGATGTGACTCATGCGCAACTACCATCTTTCCCCTCTCTTTCGTTCGTCCGTCGGCTTCGACCGGCTCAACCGGATTTTCGACAACGCCTTCAGCGTCGATGAAAGCACGTTGTCCTATCCGCCCTACAACATCGCGCGCCTCGGTGAGGAGCGCTACGAGATCGCTATGGCGGTCGCCGGGTTCGTCGAGTCCGACCTCGACGTGACCGTGACCGAGAATGGCCTGGTCGTCTCGGGCAACCACGCCGGTGACGAAACCCTGGATGACACTGCCTATCTGCATCGGGGCATTGCAACCCGGGCGTTCGAGCGTCGCTTTCAACTCGCCGATCACGTCAAGGTGACCGACGCCAAATTGAACAACGGACTGCTCATCATCGACCTCGCGGTTGAGATTCCAGAATCGAAGAAGCCCCAGCAAATCACGATTGGGGGCAAGTCCGGGGCCTCGTCCAAGGTAATTGAGGGCCAAGCGGCCTAGAGCGGACCATCCCGCGTCAAGACAGACCGGCCCCCGACCGGCGCACCGGGGGCCGGCGTCGTCGATGCGACACCGACCGGGATAAGGCGATGCGCCGCCGCCACATTGATGACATGATCGCCCGCTATAGAGCGGGTATCGATCCCGTTTTACCCGCATCACATTTGCGACCGATGGAGATAAGCATGATCCGCCTCGTTGGCCTTGCCGCTCTCTGCCTTTCCTTGCTCGTCACCGGGGTCCCAGCGTACGCCACGTCGGTGCTGCCACTCGAGATCGACGGCGATGAACTACCCAGCCTCGCTCCCATGGTCGAGTTGACCGCGCCCGGCGTTGTCAACATCTCCACCACCGGCACCGTCGAGGTGCCCGAGAATCCGCTGTTTAACGATCCCTTCTTCCGCAAGTTCTTTGGCCTTCCCGAAGGCCCGCAGCAGCGCGAGGCCCACAGCGTCGGCTCCGGTGTGATCATCGACGCCGGGGAAGGTTATGTGATCACCAACAACCATGTTGTCGCCAAGGCTGACGAGATCATCGTCACGCTCAAGGACAAGCGCCAGTTCAAGGCTGAACTCGTGGGCACCGACCCGGAGACGGACATCGCCGTGCTGCGAATCGACCCCGAAAAGCTCACGGCCTTGCCGTTGGGCAATTCGGGTGCTCTCAAGGTTGGCGATTTCGTTATCGCCATCGGCAATCCCTTCGGGCTCGGACACACGGTGACCTCGGGAATCGTCAGCGCCTTGGGCCGCAGCGGGCTGGGCATCGAGGGTTATGAAGACTTCATCCAGACCGACGCATCGATCAATCCCGGCAACTCGGGCGGCGCACTGGTTAACCTTCGGGGCGAGCTGATCGGCATCAACACCGCGATCCTCGGCCCCGGCGGCGGCAATATCGGCATCGGCTTCGCCATCCCGATCGACATGGCCGAGCAGGTCATGGCTCAGCTGATCGACTACGGCGAAGTTCAGCGTGGCCAGATTGGTGTCAACATTCAGGATCTAGACCACGACCTCGCGGAAGCGTTCGGCGTCGACGTCGCGCAGGGCGCGGTGATCACCCAAGTGGTTCCCGGCTCACCGGCCGCGACTGCGGGCCTTCAGCCCGGTGACGTCATCGTCGGTGTCGACGGCATATCGATCCGCGACGCGGCCGACCTGCGCAACAAGATCGGCCTGCGCCGTGTGGGCGATCGGGTCGACCTGACCCTGGTTCGCGAGGGCGAGAAAATTACGCTCACTGCCGAGGTGGGCTCGCCGGGCGAACAGCTCGCGAGCGCGCCGTCCAACGATGCGGCACCGCGACTCGCCGGAGCCGCATTCTCCGAGATCCCGCCGGATTCGCCGATGTTCGGCAAGGTAAAAGGCGTGCTGGTCACCGAGGTCGCTCCCGAAAGCGTCGCCTGGCGGGCGGGACTGCGCGCGGGCGATATTATCCTCTCGGTCAATCGTCAACCGGTGACGACACCGACCGAGCTGTTCGAGGTCGCGCTCTCGGGCGACGATTCTCTGCTGCTGAATGTACGCCGGGGGACCGGAGCCCTGTTCATCCTGATCCGGTGAGCGCAAAAAACGACCGCCCGGATCGACCGACGACGAGTTCGATGCGTGGTGCCAGCTCCATGCCGTGCGTCCTTCGACTCTTTGCGCGCTCTCGACGCTTGCTCTAGGATTGCCCGATTCCGAAACGCACGGACCTGTGCGCGACGCGCAAGGAGCAGTTCGATGAGCTTCACGACGATCCGGGTCGAGACGGCCGACAGCGTCGCGACCATCACTCTCGATCGCCCCGACAAGCTCAACAGCTTCAATGAGACGATGCATGCCGAGTTGCGTGACGCGCTCACCACCATCGAAGGCGACACCAACGTTCGCGCCGTTTTGTTGACCGGTGCGGGCCGGGGATTTTGCGCCGGTCAGGATTTGGCCGATGTGCTGCCAGATGGCGACAACCGCGCGGACAGCGCCGGAGACGACGACGCCGGCGAGCTGGCCGATCTCCTTGAGCGCAACTACAATCCGCTGGTTCGCCGCTTACGCGCGCTCAACCGGCCCGTCGTCGCCGCGGTCAACGGAGTGGCGGCCGGCGCGGGCGCTAACATCGCCCTCGCCTGCGACATCGTGATTGCGGCCCGATCCGCAAAATTCATCCAGGCTTTCTGCAAGATCGGCCTGGTGCTCGACAGTGCCGGCACTTATACCCTCCCCCGGCTCGTCGGGCCCGCTCGCGCCACCGGCCTTGCAATGCTGGGCGACGCCATCGATGGCGAAACCGCTGCACAATGGGGCCTGATCTGGAAATGCGTTGACGACGACGCGCTGATGACGGAAGCGAGCGGTCTTGCCCGCCACCTTGCGGCGCAACCCACTCGGGCGCTCGGCCTGATCAAGCGCGCGCTCAACGAGTCAGCAAACAACGATCTCGACGCCCAGCTCGACCTCGAGCACGATCTCCAGCACATTGCCGCATCCACGGACGACTACGCCGAGGGGGTCGCGGCCTTCCTGGCGAAACGCCCGCCCGTCTTTCGCGGCCGCTAGTCCGACATCTCGCGGTTTTCATGGCCACGCCCGAAACGTCACACCCCCAGCATCTGGCCGATGCAGTGGGCCGCGAGTTCTACCGTCACGATGTCGCGGCGCAGGCCATGGGCATAATGCTGACTGCCATCGGACCGGGCACCGCTGAATTCGCCATGGCCGTACGCGACGATATGCTCAACAGCCACGGCATTTGTCACGGCGGCTTCGTCTTCACGCTGGCCGACACCGCGTTCGCTTACGCCTGCAATGCCCGCAACCGCCGGGCCGTGGCGCAATCCTGTACGATCACCTATCTCCAGCCCGCGGCCGCGGGCAGCCGGCTCGTCGCACGCTGCACCGAAGTCGCCAGCTCGGGGCGCAGCGGCATTTACGACACCACCGTCACCGACGATGGCGGCACAAAGATCGCCGTGTTTCGGGGCCAGTCACGCGAGATTAAGGGCACCATTCTCGACGCCGGTCCCGACTCAGTGCCGGACGAGGAAAAACCGTGACGGCCTCCGCGACCGATCCGGCAACGCTCGATCCGCTCGAACGCGCGAGCCGCGACGAGATCACCGCAACCCAGATCGACCGGCTGCGCGCCACCCTGGCCCACGCCTACGACCACGTGCCCCATTACCGTGCAGCGTTCGATGCGGCCGATATCGCGCCCGGCGATATCCGCGAGCTCGCCGATCTCGCGCATCTCCCCTTCACGACAAAGAACGACCTGCGGGAGAATTATCCGTTTGGCATGTTCGCCGTGCCCCGCGAGCGCATCAGCCGGTTGCACGCATCGAGCGGAACCACCGGCAAGCCGACGGTTGTGGGATCCACCGCGCGCGACATCGATATCTGGGCCACTCTGATGGCCCGATCTCTGCGTGCGGCAGGCGCCAGACCCGGCGACGTGGTCCATGTCGCCTATGGCTACGGCCTCTTCACCGGCGGGCTCGGTGCCCACTACGGTGCCGAACGGCTGGGCGCCACGGTAATCCCCGTGTCCGGCGGCATGACCGAACGCCAAGTCCACATCATCAGTGATTTCGGCCCCACCGTGATCTGTGTAACGCCCTCCTACATGCTCGCCATTGCCGACGAGTTCGAGCGCCAGGGCCTCGATCCCACCTCCTCCTCGCTTCGCGTCGGCGTCTTCGGCGCAGAACCATGGTCGGAAGCCATGCGCCGTGAGATTGAAACCCGCCTGGGGCTCCACGCCGTCGACATTTACGGTCTATCCGAACTGATGGGTCCGGGGGTCGCCTGCGAATGCCTCGAAACCCAGGACGGGCTGCATCTGTGGGAGGATCATTTCTATCCTGAGATCATCGACCCGGAGACGGATGTTGTCGTGCCCGACGGCGAGCGCGGCGAACTGGTCATCACCACTCTCACCCGCGAGGGCATGCCCCTGATCCGCTACCGCACCCGCGATCTCACACGCCTGTTGCCGGGCACGGCCCGCAGCATGCGCCGAATCGAACGAATCGCGGGCCGCTCCGACGACATGCTGATCATCCGCGGCGTCAACCTGTTCCCCAGCCAGATCGAGGAGTTGATCCTCCAGCAGCCAACGTTGGCGCCCCATTACATTCTTGAAATTCGGCGCAACAGCCGCCTCGATGAACTCGACGTCGTCGTCGAAGCGCGGCCCGAGGCAGCCGGCAGCGACGATACCGAAGCGGTTGCCGCCGCATTGCGCCACGACATCAAGTCGCTCATTGGCGTCACCGCGACCGTGCGCATTGCCCCACCGGACAGCGTGGACCGCTCGCAAGGCAAGGCACAACGCGTCGTCGACCGGCGTCGCCCGCTCTAATCTTTGGGAGGAGAATTGCCATGGCATCACCCAGCAATCACCGCGGAGCGCCTGCCAACGACGAAACCGTTGCACCCGGTCGCCCCTGGAGCGGCGTGGTCCAGCACGGACAAATCTTGCGCATTACCGATCTCGAAGGCCATCAAGGCGTCGATTTCCTGTGCTACAACGCCCACGATCACAACGAGCGTTACCACGCCCCGAACACGCTGAAGGCATCCCATAGCCTGCGCCTGACTACCGGCCACACGCTCTATTCCGATCGCGCCCGGCCGCTGTTCACGGTAATCGATAGCTGCGGCTGGCACGACACTATTGGGGGTTGCTGCAGCGCACCCAGCAACAAGATGCTCTACGGTGTCGACGACTGCCCCGGCTGCCGTGAAACTTTCCTCGAGGCTCTGGAGCCCTACGGCCTTGGCTCGCGCGATATCGTGCCAAATATCAATTTTTTCTGCCGGGTACCGGTCGGTCCCGACGGCCAATTGACGGAACAGGTATTCGAACCCGCCGCTTCCGTCGCGGGCGACTACGTCGAGCTTCGCGCCGAGACTGATGCGCTCGCGGTGATCTCGAATTGCCCTCAAATTAACAACCCTTGCAACGAAGGCATGCCGACGCCGATTCAAGTGAGTCTCTACGACTCCGCCTGATCCCGGCATTCGACGCCGTGTGACAGCCTCGGAGACGGGCTATAATCGCTGGGCGATGGCCGATGGACCGAACAGGACGGAAGTGATCGATCATGGGTATAAAGCAGGACAGCACAGCGAGCGACCTCGCGGGCGCATTGCAGACGCCGCCCGGCAATCCATCGGCCGCACCCGATCCGGAAGCCATCCTGTACGGCTGCAAGGAGCCTCCGCCGTTTCCCGACAACAATGTGTTTCCTATCGAGTGGCGCACCGAGACGCCTAAGCTCTGGGACCTCTACAACAAATCGCGCGACCCCGGCTGGGCACCCAATCGTTTGCCGTGGGAGAGCCTGCGGCCCGAAGACTTCAGCCTCGACCAGCGCTACGCGCTCACCTACTGGTTTGCTTTGCTCTCCGTGTTCGACAGCTCGGGCCCTGCGGTCTTCGCCCGCGCAATGATTCACACCTACGAGACCCACGCCGAAGACCCGTTGCGCAAATGCTTCTTCTCGATTACTCGCGACGAGGTCAATCACGAGGAGGTCTGCCAGCTCGCGATCCAGACCCTGACTCCCCGCGGACCGCTCGACTACGAGCCCGAAACGCCGCTCGGCCGGCTCGCGCGCAACAACATCAAGTGGTACTTCCACAACGGTTGTCGCTACTGGGAGGGTTTCAAGAAAGGCGTCCAGAGGTTTCCTCTCCCCATCCTGTTTTCCGCGTTCCTGATGGGTGAAGTCGCCTCCTCGACCCTGTTTCACACCATGTACCAGCGCACGACAATCTCCGTCTTCAAGGAAGCCTTCCGCCGCGTCGGCCAGGACGAAGCGCGCCACATGGGCATCTGCATGACGGTGCTGCGCGAGATCCTGCCGCTCATCACGGACGAGCAGCGCGCCCAGATCACCAAACAGATACGCGCGGGCTACGTCTTTCTCTCAGGCATCCTCTACGAACCACCCGACGATTTCTGGGAGCTTCCCGAAACCTTCCGCCCCGCCCACCGCATGCTCGAAGAGACTGCGCGCAATGCGGGCCTCGGTATTCTGACCCTCGATGAACGCCGCGAGAACTGGCGCGACGCCGTACTCAAACTCAAGGGCGTACTCGATCCCCACGGCATTGAATTCCCCGCAATCCCCGAAATCGGCGTCGACGGCAAAACCGTCGCCTTCGATCCCGAAGACATCATTCCCGTGTTCTGATTGCCGGGACACGTTGCACTGACCCGGCCGGGCAGCTCGCTGCCCGACACACACACCCTGCCCCTGTCAGTCAGGCCGCCCATGCCGCCACGCGACTTCCGAACTCTCCTGCGCTTTCGCGGCGAAACCACGCTCGGGCTCGTGCCGATTTTTCTGCTGTTCGTTGCGGCGTTGCTGTGGGCCGCCGTCTATTCCCTTTACAAGCTCGCGACCGAGTCAGGGATCCCCTTCATTCCCTTCGTTTTTTGGCAGTTGTTGGGCGCCAGCATCATCCTGCTCGCCATTTCGGCGGCCCGCCGCCGCCTGCCGCCACTCGATATCCCACATTTGCGGGCTTACGCCATTATCGGAATTTTGGGCACGGGCCTGCCTTCCTGCTTCTATGCCTTCGTCGCGCCCAATCTGCCCGTCGGCGTGGTCAGCCTGACGGTCCTGCTCGAGCCCATGCTGACCTTCTTTCTCGCCGTCTTGTTCGCGATCGAGCCCCTGCGCCTGCTTCGCGCGTTGGGTCTGCTGTGCGGTCTGGGCGGCGTTCTATTGGTCGTACTGCCCGATGCCAGCCTTCCGGAACGCGCCATGGTTGGCTGGGTGTTGCTGGTGCTCATTGCGCCAGTGATCCTTGCTTCCCACAACGTCCTAATCGAGCGCTATTGGCCGCGGGACTGCAATACTCTCACTTTGTGCGCCGGCGGCTTGTTCGTCGGCGCGCTGGCCATGCTCCCTGCGATGGCTATCGCCGACAGTTGGTGGGCCTTCCCGTCGGGCGTGGGGATCGGAGAATGGGCCTTGATCGCAGTCATCTTGATCGTCGCCGTCAGCAACCTGCTCTTCTTTGAAGTCATCCGCCGCGTCGGGGCCGTCTTCGCGTCCACGGGCACCTATATCGAAACCCTCGGCGCCATCGGTCTGGGAATTTTGATTTTCGAAGAGCGTCATTCACCATGGATTTGGGCGGCCGTCGCGGCCTTGATGATCGGTCTTTATCTCGTCAACAAGACCGGCCGGAATCGCGCGCCGCCCGGTGCCTGATCCGGCGGCGACGGGAAGGCTGCCGTTCGACCGGAAATTATGGTAATCTTTGGCTTGCCGATCTGGCGTTCGTTTACTCAAGGCCAAGGCCTCAAGGGACGCGCCAATTACAGACGTCTCAGGCCCGACCGCACAGCCCGGTCGGCGCGGGGAGATGTTTTGCAGATCAGGATTGGTGACTCATTCGCGATTTGTTGTCCGGCAGCCGACGTGGTTCGGCCCCTGTCGGTTCGACGGCATGGTCATGCGGGGAGCGCCGGTGTTGACGAGGAGATTATCTCCACACTGTCAGCAGCAATGGAACACCCTTCATGAACCGCAAGCTCTATGTGGGCAACCTGCCCTACGCCTATACATCGGACGAGCTTCGCGAAGTGTTCGAGCCGCATGGTCCAGTTCAGTCGGCGACGGTAATTATCGATCGCAAATCCGGGCGCTCCCGCGGTTTTGGCTTCGTCGAGTACGAGTCCGAGGGGTCAGCGCAGACGGCCATCGAGACACTTAACGGCACGAGCATTGGCGGCCGCGACATCGTCGTCAGCGAGGCGCGCGAACGTCCGCAGAGCACTGGCCGGGGCGCAGGCCACGACGGGGGTCCGGCACAACAGGACTAGGCCGCACCGCACGGTCAGGCGGAGCGATCCGGTGAGACGGCGGGTACCCTAAACGGCAAGACCCGCCCGCAACCCTTCCAAAACGGCCTCTTCCGCCGTGCGTGGCGCGAGACAATCGCCGATCACATGGATCTCCGCCTCGATTCCCTCCAGCGTCGCTTCCAGCTCGCTGTTCGGTTCCGCCGGCGCGGCCACGACCAGAGTATCGACATCGTCATAGACGAGAGGCTCGTCGCTCGTGGTGTGCTGCAGGTAAACGCTGCCACCATCGGCGCCGAACAGCCGGCTCATGGGTACGATCTCGACACCCAGCGAACTCAGCTTGCCCAACCACATGTCGCGGACATATTGCTGGATCATCTGCCCCGCCATATAGCCGTTGACGCACAGCCTGACCCGGCAGCCGTCCCGGGCCAGTTTTTCAGCCAGACCGAGACCGATCCAGTCGGCGCGGGAGTCCGCGATAACCACCGATTGCCCAACATTGGCCCGGCCCGCGACTACGTCCCAGCCGTCAACCACATGGGCGCCCTCACCGCTCTCGAGCGACGCGGCCCGGGAGCGTCCGCCCGTCGCCAGAATCACGGCATCGGGCGCCTCGTCGTCGACCAATGCCCGGGTGACCTCACGCTCGAGCACGACCTCGACCCCGGCTCGTTCCAGCTCGCGGGTAAAATTTGTCACGAGGCCGCCGAATTCGGCTCGGCCGGGAAGCTCCTGAGCCAGCAACACCTGGCCGCCGAGCCGGCCCGCGCGCTCGAACAGCGTGACCCGGTGGCCCCGTTCGGCGGCGACACAGGCCGCCTTCATGCCGCCCGGTCCACCTCCCGCGACGATCACACGGTGCGGCGCATCCGCCGGCTCACGCCGGCCATAGGCCAGTTCGCGGCCCGATTCCGGGTGCTGAATGCAGGAGAGCGGAAAGCCCCTCAGCGCGTGGCCGATACAGGCCTGGTTGCACGCAATGCAGGCCCGGATATCGTCGAGCGCGCCCGCTTTCGCCTTGTTCGGCATCTCCGGGTCACTGATCATTGCGCGGGTCACGCAGCACATATCCGCCTGCCCCGAGACGAGGATATCTTCGGCGATCTGGGGCTGGTTGATCCGCCCGGCGACAAACACCGGGCGCTCGACGCGGGCGCGCACCGCTTCCGCCAACGGCGCGGTATAGCCGGTCTCGTGAAACATGGGCGGTACGATATGAGTCGACCCTGTCAGGCTCGACGCGGTACCGGCGGTGACGTGGAAATAGTCCAGCGCGCCTTCACCGTCGAGCGCCACACAGATCTCCGTCACCGCTTCGAGATCGAGACCGTCGTGGCTCAGATCGTCGCCCGAAATCCGTATGCCCACGATAAACGCCGGACCGGTCTTGACGCGAATGTCCGCAATGACCTCGCGCAGGAACCGCAGGCGGTTGTTGAAACTGCCGCCATAGTCGTCGCTCCGCAGATTGAGCCGGGGGTTGAGAAACTGGACCGGCAGATAGCCATGCGAGGCAACGATCTCGACGCCGTCGATGCCGCCCGCCTCGACCCGCCGGGCGGCGTCGCCAAACCCCGCGACGATGCTCTGGATCAAGGGTCGGCTGAGCGGCCGGGGCACGATGTGGAAGCGTTCGTCGGGCACCGCCGAGGGCGCATAAGCCACCGGTGCACTGCCGTCGACGCTGTCATAGAGTTGGCGACCCGGGTGAAACAACTGCGCCACGGCACGGCAATCATGTGGCGCCAGCGCGTCCACGATCAGCCGGTAGCCCGCGGTGCAGGCGTCCTTGCTCGCATCGATCATGCCGCCCTCAAAATGAACGATGCTGTCGTGTACCATGGCGACCTCGATGATGATGAGCCCCACGCCGCCCGCCGCACGAGCCTCGTAATAGGCGACGTGATCCGGCCCCGACACCGCGTTTTTGACCAGCAGGGTCTGGTGACCGGAGAGAAACATCCGGTTTTTGACAGTCATGGCGCCGATGTCTAGCGACGAAAAGAGATGCGGGAATGACACGCTCATGGAAGATCGCCCTTTAGTTCGCATTGGCTCGGCAACAGTCCATCCGAGTATGGCGAGTTCGTCGCGCCGGGCAAGACACGGTTGAAATCCGCCATTGCCGGGCCCCGATAATTTGCTTGTGATCCTCCGCCGGTGGCGTAGCATTCTTGCCGCGCGCCGCACTGGCAAAGTGACCTTCCCAGACATGCGGCGGTGCATTCCGGCACCCGTTCGCCCACACGGGCGGGTCCGCATGCAGATTTCGAGTGACGTGAAAGGCAGCGACGATGGCAACCGGTACGGTCAAGTGGTTCAACCCGACCAAAGGCTATGGCTTCATTACCCCTGACGGCGGCGGCAAGGACGTTTTCGTTCACGTCACCGCGGTGGAGGCCGCTGGCATGGGCACCCTGTCGGAAGGCCAAAAGATCAACTACGAGGTCGTAAGCGAAGAGCGCGGCGACAAGGCCACGGAACTCTCCTCGGCCGAGTAGATGCTTGGCGGAGTTCCGGCTCCCGTCCCCTCCGATCTCCCCGCCACCGTCGCCCGCCTTGCGAGCAAAGGCACGTTGCATCCAATTTCGAACTCTCCATCGAACAGTTGATGGCGTCCATCCCGCCGTCTAGTCTCGATTCGTCACGGCGAGGCATAGACGCCGGTGAAACTCAGGAGACGGCATGCGGGTGATCGATTATCTCGATGCGGGCGCGCAACGTGCGCCGCACCGTCCCGTGCTGATTGCCGCCGAGGGCGGCGGCGCCGTCAGCTATGCCGAAGCCGCGGCGCTCTCCCGGCGGATCGCGTCCGCAATGACCGATACGGGTCTTTCCGATAACGCGCCGGTCGCCGTCTACAGTCCGAACGAGCTGCAAGCCTTCTTGGCGGTCTTCGGCATCTTTCGCGCGGGCGCGGCCTGGGTACCGCTCAACGCCCGCAACGTGGTCGGGGAAAACGGCTACCTCCTCGATCGCACCGGTTGCGAGTGGCTGTTTTATCACAGCAGTTTCGCCGACAAGGTCGCGGACCTGCTCGAGCGCGCACCCGGCGTTCGTCACGCCGTCTGCCTCGATAGCCCCGACGGCGAGCGGGCATCACTCGACGGGCTGGCCGCCCGCGGCGGGGATACATTCGACGACCGGCCGGACGATCCCGACCGCGTCGCGATCATCTTTTCGTCGAGCGGCACCACCGGGAAGCCAAAGGGCTGCGCCTGGACCAACCGGACCTGCGAGAGCTATGGCCGGACCCAGTGGCAATACATGCCCACCGAGACGCCGCCGGTCCATCTCGTCGCCGCGCCCATGACCCACGCCGCCGGTGCCGTTTCCTGGCCGCTGATGAAGACCGCGGGCAGCCTGGTCGTGCTGGCCCGCCCCGATCCCCTCGCCATCCTCCAGGCGATCGAGCACCACCGGGTCACCCACCTGTTTCTGCCACCAACGGTGATCTACATGCTGCTCGCCCATCCCCGGGTGCTCGAGTTCGACTACTCCTCGCTCGAATATTTCATCTACGCGGCAGCGCCCATGTCCGTCGACAAGCTCAAGGAGGCGCTCGACATCTTCGGCCCTGTCATGACGCAGGTTTATGGCCAGGCCGAGGCGCCCATGTACATGACCATCCTGCCGTCTGCCGACCATCTTGTAATTGGCGACCCCGCACGCGAGAAGCGGCTGTGGAGCTGCGGTCGCCCAACCGATGCCGTCGAGCTCCGGCTCGTCGATGACGACGCCAATCCTGTCGCCGCCGGCGAGACGGGCGAGGTCGCGGTGCGCGGCGATCTCGTGATGGCGGGCTACGTCAACGATCCCGAGGCCACTGCCGCCGTGAGCCGTGACGGCTGGCACCTGACCGGCGATATTGGTTATCAGGACGCGGACGATTATCTCTTTCTGGTAGACCGCAAGAAGGACATGATTATCAGCGGCGGCTTTAACATTTACTCCACCGAGGTCGAGAAGGCCGTGCTCGGGCACCCGGCGGTTCAGGATTGCGCGGTGGTCGGTGTCCCTGACGAGAAATGGGGCGAAGCGGTCAAGGCGGTGATCGAACTCAAGCCCGGCCGGCGCGCGGACGCAGAGGAGATCATCGCGCTGTGCAAGCAGCGGATCGGCAGCGTGAAGGCGCCAAAATCCGTCGAGTTCTGGGACGAACTGCCGCGCAGCAATATCGGCAAGGTGCTCAAACGCAAGATCCGCGATCGCTTCTGGGAAGGTCGGGCACGCGCCATCTGAGAGAGAGGAAATCTGACCATGACGGGAACGGTACTGACCGACGACGCGAACGGCGTGCGCACGCTTACGTTGAATCGGCCCGAGCGGCTGAATGCGCTCAACGACGAACTGCTGGCCGATTTCGCCGCTGCCCTTGAGGCCGCAGCTTCCGACGCAACTGTCCGGGTGATCCTGATTCGCGGCGCAGGCCGAGCTTTTTGCGCCGGCGACGATCTCAAGGATTTTACCGACCCGATTGGCGGCGAAGCGGTCGCCCGGGCCTATGTCGACGCGATCCAGGTCATCACTCGCCATCTCGTTCTGGGCGAAAAAATAGTCGTCGGCGCGATCCACGGCTGGGCGGTGGGCGGCGGCTTCGAATGGGTGATCGACTGCGACCTTGCGGTGTTGGCCGAGTCAACCTGCTGCTTCTTTCCCGAGATCAAATGGGGGATGTTCCCGACCGGAGCCGCGACCACTCTGCTGCCCCGCGCTGTCGGCCTGCCCAAGGCCCGCGAAATGTTCCTGCTCGGCGAGAAATACACCGCCGCCCAGCTCGTCGAGATGGGCCTCGCCTGGAAAACCGTCGCGGATGATGCCGTTTTCGACGAGGCTGCGGCGACCGCAACGCGCATCGCAGAGCTGCCCCAGGTCGCGGTGCGCGACCTCAAACGCGTGCTCAACCGCACTGGCGGCCTCGACGTCGAAGGCGCGATCGCGCTCGAGACCGACGCCACCGTGCGCTCATTCCTCGACCCCGAAACCGCTCGGCGGGTAAAGGAATTTACCCGCTAGAAAAGCCGCAATTTCGCGCTTCGAATGTTCCCGGTCAATTGGCCCGGCCCGGTCGGTGTGCTATCACTCGGCCCAAATTGCGGGCGATAATGCTCCGGCGCGTCCGAGGGGAGAGAGATCATGCGCGATCGAGCGGAAATCGTCGTAATCGGGGGCGGCGTCATCGGCTGCTCCGTGGCCTATCACCTGGCCAAAAAGGGCAAGAAGGACGTCCTGCTGCTGGAAAAGGCCGGACTTACCCAAGGCGCGACCTGGCACGCAGCGGGCATCATCGGCCAGCTCCGCCCCTCGCGAAACACCACCCGTATGCTCCAGCGCTCCATCGCGCTTTACGAGGAATTAGAAACCGAGACCGGCCAGTCGACCGACTGGAAGCGCCACGGGAGTTTGCGCATCGCCTCGTCCCCTGAGCGGATGTTCGAATTCAAGCGCCAGATGAGCCTGGCCAAGAGCTACGGCCTCGAAATGCACCTGCTGACAGCGCAGGAAACTCTCGATCTCTTCCCCATCATGAGCCTCGATCGCGTCGAGGGGTCGATCTACGTGCCTTCCGACGGCACCGCCGACCCCGCGAGCCTGACCCAGGCGTTGGCCGCCGGGGCGCGCATGCACGGGGCCACCATTGAACAGGGTGTGCGGGTCACGGGCATGACCGTGAAGGATCGCCGCATTACCGAGGTGATCACAGAGCAGAGCACAATCACATGCGAGACGGTGGTCAATTGCGCCGGCATGTGGGGTCGCCATATCGGCGCCATGGTCGGCGTTGCCGTGCCCGCCTGCGCGCTCGAACACCAGTATCTGATTACCGATCCGCTGCCCGGCGAGCTGCCCGACAACATGCCCTCGGTACGCGATCCGGACATCTCGATCTACTGGAAGCCCGAGGTGCGCGGCATGGTCGTGGGCGCCTGGGAGGACAACACCATCCCGTTCGGCGAGAACGGCGTGCCCGAGCATTTCGCGCAGCAGCTCCTGCCCGAGAACTGGGAGCGTTTCTCGCCCTGGGCGGAGCGCGCGGCCGCGCGCACCCCGATCATCAACGAGGTCGGCGTGCGCCAGTTGCTCAACGGCCCGATCCCCTATTCCGCGGACGGCGACTTCGTCATGGGCAAGGCCAACGAGCTCGACAACTTCTTCGTCTCGACGGGCTTTCTCTACGGCATCGCCGGCGGGGGTGGCGCGGGCGAAATGATGGCCGAATGGATCATCGACGGCCGGCCCAGCCTCGATCTCTGGTCCCTCGACATCCGCCGTTTCTATCCCCACCACAACGCTAAGACCTTCATGTACCCGCGCGCCGTCGAGCTTTACGGCAAGCACTACACGCTGAAATACCCCCTCGAGGAGCACGACACCGCGCGGGGCATCCGCAAGAGCCCGCTCTACGCCCAGCTCAGGGACAAGCGCGCCGTGTTCGGCTCCAAGGCAGGCTGGGAGCGGGCCAACTGGTTTGCACCCGAAGGCACCGAACCCAAGGACATCCATTCCTTCCAGCGGGGCAACTGGTTCGACGCCGTGGCGGATGAATGCCGCGCCGTGCGCGAGGCCGTCGGCATTATCGATCAGACCTCGTTCGCCAAGCTCGACGTGCGCGGACCGGGCGCGTTCGCGGCGCTGCAGAACCTCGCCGCCGCCAATCTCGACAAGCCCGCCGGCGCCGCGGTCTATACCCAGCTTTGCAATGAGCGCGGCGGCATCGAATCCGACCTTACCATCTGCCGGCTCACCGACGACCGCTTCTACGTCGTCACGGGCACCGCGTTTGGCACCCACGATTTCGACTGGATTCACCGCCACCTTCCCAGCGACGGCTCGGTCACCACCTTCGACGCCACCTCCGCCTTCGCCGTCCTCCATGTCTGCGGCCCGCAATCGCGCGCGCTTCTGGAGCGGGTCGTCGACGGCGATGTCTCCAACGAGGCGCTCGCCTACGCGCGGTGCAAGGAGGTCATCGTCGGCGCGGCACGCGCTCTTGTCGTGCGGCTCTCTTATTCGGGCGAGCTGGGATTTGAGCTGCACGTGCCCAGCGAATTCGCCAACCACGTCTACGAGACCCTGTGGGACGCTGGGTCGGAGCTGGGGCTCGCCAATGTCGGTTACCGCGCGCTCAATTCGCTCCGCATGGAGAAGGGCTATATCGCCTGGGCCGCGGACATCTCGCCCGACTACACGCCGTTCCACGCCGGGCTGGGCGGGCTGGTCTCGCGCAAGAAAGGCGATTTCATCGGCCGCGAGGCGTTGGATAAGGTTCGCGAAGCGGGGCCCGACCAGCGGCTTTGTACCTTCACCATCGAGCGCGATGCCCATGTCTTCGGCGGCGAGTGCATTTCACGAAACGGCAAGGTGCTGGGCGTGACCACGAGCGCGGATTTCGGCCACACCGTCGGCAAGCCCATCGTGATGGGCTACGTTCCCACCGAGGAGGCCGGGCATTCCGACTACGAGGTCGAAGCCTACGCCGAGAGCTTTCCCGCAACCCGTGCGCCCGAGCCCCTCTACGATCCTGCGCGACGCCGCATTCTCGGATAATACAACGAACCCGAAGAGAGAGCCCCGTATGCTGGACCAGGCCCGCAGCCGCATTGTCGAAATCGGAGTCCTGACCGCCGAGCAGGCGGCCCGGGCCGAGATCGAGCAGATCGCCGGCATGACCAACCGCAACTTCAAGATCACCGTCGACGGGATGAGCTACGTGCTGCGCATCGCAGGCGAAGGAACGGAGGAATATATCGACCGCGACGCCGACCAGCAGGCCGCTCACGTCACCTCGGACGCGGATGTCGGCCCGACCCTGCTCTATTACGACCGCCCCTCCGGCACCCAGGTCACGAAATTCATCGCGGGCTCGGTGCCCCTGGACCCCGAGATCCTCTCCGATCCGAAAGCGGTCCGTCTTGCGGCGGAAGCGTTTTACCGGCTGCACAATTGCGGCACGCCGTTCCTCGGGCGTTTTTACATGTTCGACAAGCAGAAGGAATATCTCGACGTGCTTGAAAAGCGCGGCGCCACCCTGCCCGACGGCTATCACGAGGTTGCCAGGGAAGCGCTGATCGTGAAGGCGGTGCTTGATGCCGCCAACTTCCCGCTAGCCCCTTGTCACAACGATCCCGCGCCGGAAAACCTCGTCTACACGGGCAAGCGCGCCTACGTTCTCGACTGGGAATTCGCAGGCAACAACGATCCCTACTGGGACCTCGCCGATTTTTCCATCGAGGCGGATTTCTCGGACGAGCAGGACGAGGTGTTCCTCGCCGCCTACTGCAAGGGCGAGGTGACGGAGTCCATGCGCGCGCGCATGGTGGTCTACAAGGCCATGGCGTTTTTGCTCTGGACGCTCTGGGGCGTACTCCAGCAGATCAACGAGAACCCGACGCCCGCTTACCACTTTGCGAGCTATTGGGACTACGCCATGGACCGCTTCACCCGCTGCCAGGCGATCATGAACCGCGACGATTTCCAAAAGCATCTGGACGTGATCCGCATGGCGTGAGCGGCACCTGCCCACGCAACCCTTCCTTAACCACGTTCCCCTAGGCTTTCCGCTGCATCCGGCGGGGCTCTCCCGCCCCAATTTCGCGGGAATTCGCGCATGCAGTGGGCCAGCCTCGACAGCTTTCTCGTCCAGGACGGATTCTGGCAGGACAAGATGGGCAAGCCCATCGCCAACCGGGACTTCCTGCTCGCCCACGGAACCTACGAGAGCTATCGTTTTTACTATCTCGACGACGAGGATCTGGCCCAGGGCCGCGACCAGCTTTCAAACCTGCTCTCCCACGACGATTTCTCGCGCATCGCGTTTACCACCCAGGCCGATTTCGCGGACGACGCGAACGAGGGTGCCGTCGACGTGCTCCACCAGGGCGACTTCACCTATTTCGCCCCCTACCTGATGGACTACCGCGCGCGGCGCGGCGATGGTTGCGCGTTTGCTGTTTCGGGCATCACCCATTCGCTCGACCGGGTCCACCTGCACACCCGCCTGCTGCAGATCCTGATGGCGGCCCCGCGTGAGTTCGACAGCGTCGTCTTCACTAGCCAATGCGCGGTCACGCTGTTGACCGAGGGCTTCGGCCAGATCGCGGAGGGCTTTGCGGCGCGCTTCTCCGCCACGCCGCCCGCGCCGCCCGAGCTGGTCCATATTCCGCTGGGCTTATCGGACGAGTACGACGCCACGCCCGATCGCGCCGCCAGCCGTTCCCAGCTCGGCCTGTCCGACGATCATCTCGTGCTGCTTTCGCTGGGGCGCTTTTCGGTCCGGCGCAAGATGGACCTCTCGCCGCTGCTCGAATGCCTGGAAAATTTGATCGCGAACGGTGACCTCCCGAAGCTGACCCTGATTCTGGCCGGCGGGGGCGACGAGGCGGATATTGCGTTGGCCCGCGATCTCGTCGCCTCGTTGAACCTCGAGCCCCATGTGCGGATCGAGGCGAATTTCGATTTCGATCGCAAGTGCAAGCTCTACGCGGCAGCCGACCTGTTCGTCTCACTCGCCGACAACCACCAGGAAACCTTCGGGCTAACCGTGATTGAGGCCATGGCCCACGGCCTGCCCACAGTGGTCTCCGATTTCAACGGCTATCGCGAGCTGGTAACCGAAGACGAGACGGTGTTCAAAATTCCGACGTTTGCAAGCGCTTCCGAAGAGCCCTGGCAGGACGTCGCCGGTCTGCTCGACCCCTCCATGCTGGGCTTCGTGCGCAGCCAGAAGGTGGCCCTGGACATGGGCCGCCTGGCCGAGGCCCTCGTTGCACTGGCGAAAAACGCCGATCTGCGCCGCACCATGGGCGAAGCGGGCGCGGGTGCCAGCCGCGAGTTCCGCTGGGCGTCTATCATCCCGCAATACGAGGCGATGTGGGCCGAACAGCGCGACAAGGCGCTCAGCGCCCGCAAGGCCGCCGAGGGTGCGCCCGCTCCGGCCACACCGCCCTCGCTTCTGACCCCGGATTTTGCCCGCGTGTTCGGCCATTTCCCGACCCGCACGTTGGGCGATACCACGCCGGTCTCGATCAGCGCCTATGGTTTTGCGCGCGCCGAAGCAGGCTTTACGCCGACTATTTATGCCGCGCTCAAGGACCGGCTGAAATTCCCGGTGATGCAGGCGATCATGGGCGGCATGGCCCAGGGCCCCTCGACCCTGGGCGCGGTGGTTGAGGCTGCGGGCGGTGCCACGGGAGCGGGCAGCGAGCAGGTCATGCGCAACTTCGACTTCCTGCTCAAGCACGGCTATATCGAAATCGGCGAGGCCTAGCCGCCGTCTCTCCGATACCGCGCTAACACTCCGGTACGTTCACCGCGAGCCCGCCCTGGCTGGTTTCCTTGTATTTGCTCTGCATGTCGACGCCGGTCTGGCGCATGGTCTCAATGACGTTGTCGAGCGAGACGTAATGAAAACCGTCGCCCTTGAGCGCCAGCGAGGCCGCGTTGACCGCCTTGACCGCGCCCATGGCGTTGCGCTCGATGCAGGGAATCTGAACCAGCCCGCCGATGGGATCGCAGGTCATGCCGAGATGATGCTCCATGCCGATCTCGGCGGCGTTCTCGACCTGCTCGTTGGTTCCCCCCAGCGCGGCAGCCAGGCCCGCCGCGGCCATGGCACAGGCCGTGCCGACCTCGCCCTGACAGCCCATTTCCGCACCCGAGATGGAGGCGTTGCGCTTGACCAGCGCACCCACGGCCGCCGCTGCCAGCAGAAAAACGACAATGCCGTCTTCATCGGCATCGGGGCAAAACTCGTTGTAATAGCGCAGCACCGCCGGCACCACGCCCGCCGCCCCGTTGGTCGGCGCGGTCACGATACGTCCGCCCGCCGCGTTCTGCTCGTTGACCGCAATCGCGAAGATCGAAATCCAGTCCATCACCTCGTTGGGCGGCGCGGCGTTGCGCTGGTTGAGCTGCATCAGGCTGCGCTTGAGGTCGCGGGCGCGCCGGCGCACGTTGAGCTTGCCCGGAAGGCTGCCGGTTATGTTACAGCCGCGTTCGATGCAATCGTCCATGACGTGCCAGATTTCGAGGATGTGGCGGCGCACTTCGGCCTCGTCGGCGCGCGATTTTTCGTTTTCCATCATGATTTCGGCGATTGAGAGCTTGTGCACCCGGCCCATGGTTAAAAGTTCGTCGGCGGACTTGAAATTGTAGGGCACCGGGTCGGCGGCGGTGCTGGCAGCAGCCGCGTCGGCCTCGATCTCGTCGGCGCTGACGATGAAGCCACCCCCCACGGAGTAGTATTCGTGGCTCCAGATTTCTGCCCCGCCCTCGTCGAACGCCGTAAAGCGCATGCCGTTGGTGTGATGGGGCAGTATCTCGCCCATCTCGAAGATCAGGTCGGTCTTTTCGGCGAACGTGACCGTGCGCGTGCCCAGCAACGTCACGCTCCGGTTCTTGCGGATTGCGCCCAGGATGCCGGGCACGGCGTCGGGATCGATCCCGTCGGGCCGCTCGCCCGCTAGCCCGAGCAGGATCGCGGTGTCGGAGCCGTGGCCGTGACCGGTCAGCGCCAGCGAGCCGTAGAGTCGCACCTCGACGCGCGCTGCCTTGTCCAGGGTGCCGTCGGCCTCAAGCGTCTCGAGAAATTTCCGTGCCGCGCGCATCGGCCCCACGGTGTGGGAGCTCGACGGCCCGATGCCGATCTTGAATAGCTCGAACAGGCTGACGGTCATGACGCGCGATCTCCAGGAACAGATCCAGGCAGCCCGGGCAGGCGGTATTCGGCCATGGCGTCGAGCAGCCAGTGGGTAATGTAGTGCGCGAAAGACGGCCGCACATAAAGGTCGAAGCTCGGCGTCTCGTCGAGCACGCACATCAGCACCAGCGCCCGGGCCAGCGCCGTCTGGGCGCACTGGCCCGGCTTGAAGACGCCTGGGTGCAGGTCGAGCCGGCAGCCTTTGGCCAGCACGTCCCGCGCGCGCGGGCCCCAAAGCCGTACTGCACCCCGCGCCGCGCTCTGGTCGACCACCGAGGCGTGACGCTTGCTGAGCGCGTCGCCCAGCCCGGCCAGCAGCCGCTCGCCCTCGGCCTCGGGCGCCACTGCCAGCCATTCGTCAGGGCCGAGCCAGAATGCCGCGATGCCGCCGTCGGCGTCGCCCGCGACGGAATTGGGTTTGATCGGCAGCACGACGCCCAAAACGCGACCCACGGTGCCCATGGCCTCCGTATCCGAGGGATCGAGGCGCAGGCCGATTTGGCTCAGAACCGGCCGGGCAGAGAGACGAACCGAGGCACTCGAGCCTTGCGTCATCGCCTCGCCCAGCTCGTCGAACGGGCTTCGTCGCGCCCCGTCAGCCATGACCGCCCGCCTTGCCGCTCTCCGGGAACACCGGCCTGGTGATCACAGCCTTGACCTGCCTGGTCTTGAGCGGTGCGTAAATCGTCTCGCCGAGCCGCTCGCGCCCGCCCCTGACCAGGGCGAACGCGATGGAGCGGCCCAGATTTTCGCTGTAATAGCTCGAGGTGACGTGGCCGATCATGGGCATGGGCTTGGGATGGTGGGGCTGGTCGACGAGCTGGGCGCCTTCGGGCAAAACCTCGAGGGGCTTTTCCGTAAGCAAGCCGACCAGCTGCTTGCGGTCGGTGCGCGCCGTATCGGGGCGCAGGTAAGCCCGCTTGCCGATGAAATCGGGCTTTTTCTTGCTCACGATCCAGTCCATGCCAAGATCGAACGGCGTGACCGTGCCGTCTGTCTCCTGGCCGACGATGACGAAGCCAGCCTCCGCGCGCAGCACATGCATCGCCTCGGTGCCGTACGGCGTGATGCCGCAAGGCGCGCCCGCGGCCATGACCGCCTCCCACAAGGCGAGGCCGTGGTCCCACGCCACGTTGAGTTCAAAGCCGAGGCCGCCGGCGAAGCTGATCCGCGCGATTCGCGCGGGCATGCCGGCAACCATACCCTCGCGCGTGGCCATGAAGGGGAACGTCGCATCGTCGAGATCGACGTCGGGGGCGAGGGCCGCCAGCACGTCGCGCGTCCGCGGCCCGGCGAGCGCGAGGGTCGCCCATTGCTCCGTGACCGAATTGCAATAAACCTTCAGCTCCAGCCATTCGGTCTGCAGCCATTCCTCGAGCCAATCGAGCACATGGGCTGCGTTGCCTGACGTGGTGGTCATCAGGAAATGATCGTCGCCAAGGCGTGCCGTGGTGCCGTCGTCGAAGATCATGCCGTCGTCGTGGCACATCAGGCCATAGCGCACCTTTCCCACCGGGAGGGTCGAAAAGCTGTTGGTGTAGATGCGATCAAGAAACTCGCCTGCGTCCGACCCCCGAATGTCGATCTTGCCCAAGGTCGAGGCGTCGAGCAGGCCGACGCCCGTGCGCACCGCACGACATTCACGGTTGACCGCCGCCTGCTTGTCCTCGCCGGCCAGAGGATACCAATACGGACGTTTCCACTGGCCGACATTCTCGAACACAGCGCCGCGATCTTCGTGCCAGGCATGGATTGCGGTCAGGCGTGCGGGATCCATAAACCCGCCCACGTCGCGTCCGGCCAGCGCGCCGAAGGTCACCGGCGTATAGGGTGCGCGGAACGTGGTGGTGCCGACTTCGGGAATTGGACGGCCCAGCGTGTCCGCCAGGATCGCCAGCGCGTTCAGGTTCGAGACCTTGCCCTGGTCGGTGCCCATGCCCACGGTGGTGTAGCGCTTGACATGCTCGACAGACTGGAAGCCCTCGCGCACGGCGAGGCGGATATCGGCGGCGGTCACGTCGTCCTGCATGTCGATGAAATGTTTGGCCGGGCCGTGACCAAGCGGCCGTTTGCCGGGCACCAGCCAGAACGCCTCGATTCCGCCGGCGGGTGGCGCGTCGGTCGGGGGCGGCGCCATGTCCACCGCGTTGAACCCGGCGGCACGGGCCGTCGCGACCCCGGCTTGCGCCCCGTCGACAAGGGCCTGGGCCAAACCGAAGCGGCCCTGAGCTGCACCCACCGAGCGCTCCGCCTGGACCGAGGCGCCGGGAACAAAACAGGCGTTCTCCTCGTCGTAACGCAAACGCCCCCGGGATTGGCTGAACAGGTGCACGGCCGGGCTCCAGCCGCCCGAGACGGCGAGCAGATCGCAGGCGATGGATTGCGCCGCGCCGCCGGCAACCTCGTCCGCCCCGTCCAGCGCCCTGACCTCGACACCGGCAACGCGCATCCCCCCGCCCGTGGCCACGATGGCCGAGCGGTGATGGACCGGAATGCCCCGTTCCGCCACCCGCTCGGCGAAGGGACCGCCCGCTTGGGCGCGAAGGTCGATCACCGCGGCGACCTCGGCGCCCGCTTCGGCGAGCGCCAGCGCCGTCTCGTAGGCGCCGTCATTGTTGGTGAAAACCACCGCGCGGCGTCCCGGCACGGCGGCGTAGCGCTCGATATAGGTCCGCACCGCGCCCGCCAGCATGATCCCCGGCCGGTCGTTGTCGGCAAACACGAGCGGGCGTTCGTGGGCCCCGGTCGCCAACACCACCTGGGCGGCGTCGATATGCCATATCCTCTGGCGCGCGTGGCCCGCGGCCGTGCCGGGATCGAGATGATCGGTGCGCCGCTCTAGCGCCGCCAACTGATTGTGATCGTAATAACCGAACACCGTGACGCGCGGTAGCAACCGCACCTCTTCCGTCTCGGCCAGCTCGGCCACCACCTCCGCTACCCAGGCCTCACTCGGCTGGCCGGCAACGGTGCGGGACGCACCGAGCAGGCCGCCGCCGAATTCTGCCTGCTCATCGGCCAGGATCACCCGCGCGCCGCTGCGCGCTGCCGCCTGCGCCGCCGCCAGGCCCGCCGGACCACCGCCGACCACGAGCACGTCGCAACGGGCGTTCATCCGGTCGTAGAGATCGGGATCGGGCGCCTCCGGGGCACGGCCCAGCCCGGCCATACGCCGGATCACCGGCTCGTACAGCGTTCGCCAGAACGAGGGCGGCCACATGAAGGTCTTGTAGTAGAAGCCGGCGGCGAACAGCTTGGACAGCCGGTTATTGATCGCACCGAGGTCGAACGCAGCCGACGGCCAGGCGTTGACCCCGCGTGCGCTCAGACCGGCATAGAGCTCGATCTGGGTGGCGCGCAAGTTGGGTTCGGTGCATGCACCCTCCTCGAGCTGGACGAGGGCGCAGGGCTCTTCCGCCCCGGCGGACAGGATGCCGCGAGGGCGGTGGTACTTGAAGCTCCGGCTGACCAGGTGAACGCCGTTGGCAAGCAGCGCCGAAGCCAGCGTATCGCCCGCAAATCCCGCCAGTCGGCGGCCGTTGAACGTAAACGGCAAAGGCCGCGCCCGCTCGATCCGCCCGCCTTCGATCTTACGGAAGCCCGCGCCCATGTTCAGCCCTCCCCGTCGCCGTCGGGCAGGGGCGGCTGGGCTGCGCCCATGGCATAGGTCGTGGCGATCTCGTGGCTCACCGTGTGGCGCACTGCGTTAAACCAGCGCCGGCAGCCTTGCGCGTGATTCCAGCGCTCTCGGTGCCAGCCCTTGGGGTTCGCGCGCATGAACAGGTAATCCGACCATTCGGCGTCGCTTACCGCGAACGGATCGGCGGGCCTTGTGATATGGGCCTCGCCGCCGTTGCGGAATTCGGTTTCGGGGCGCAGGCCGCACCAGGGACAGGGTATCTTGAGCATGGCCCCGCCTCAGTGCGCCACGGCCGCCGCGCCGTGCTCGTCGATTAGCGCGCCGCTCGAAAATCGCTCGAGGGTAAACGGGGCGTTGAGCGGATGGGGGGCGTCGTTGGCGATAGTGTGGGCGAACACCCAGCCCGAGCCGGGCGTCGCCTTGAAGCCGCCGGTGCCCCAGCCGCCATTGATAAAGAGACCGCCGACAGGCGTTTTCGCGATAATCGGCGAGGCGTCGGGGCAGACGTCGACGATGCCGCCCCAGCTCCGCATCATGCGCAGCCGGCTGAAGATCGGGAACAGCTCGATGATCGCCCCCATCTGATCCTCGATGACGTGCAGACCGCCCCTCTGGCCGTAGGAGTTGAAGCTGTCGATGCCGGCGCCAATCACCAGTTCGCCCTTGTCGGACTGGCTGAGATAGACATGCACTGCGTTCGACATCACCACCGTCGGCATCACCGGCTTGAGCGGCTCGGAGACCAACGCCTGCAGGGGATGGCTCTCGATCGGCAGGCGCAGCCCCGCCATCCCGGCCACCACCGAGTTGTGTCCGGCAGCCACGATCGCGAGCTTCTTTGCCCGGATCGCGCCGCGCGTGGTTCGCACGCCGATCACCCGTCCTGCCTCGATGTCGATGCCCGTTACCTCGCAGTTCTGGATGATGTCGACGCCGCGCGCATCCGCGCCCCGGGCGAAACCCCAGGCAACCGCGTCGTGACGCGCGACGCCGCCGCGCCGCTGCAAGGTCGCGCCCTCGACCGGATAGCGCGCAACCGGCGAAATGTTGAGAATCGGACAGACCGCCTTGACCTGCACCGGGGCCAGCCACTCGGCGTCGACCCCGTTCAGCCGGTTGGCGTTGACCCGGCGGACCCCCTCCTGGATGTCGTGGGTGTTGTGGCAAAGGTTCAGCACGCCACGCTGGCTCAGCATTACGTTGTAGTTGAGTTCCTGGGACAGCCCCTCCCAGAGCTTGAGCGAATGTTCGTAGATCGCGGCGCTCTCGTCCCACAGGTAGTTCGACCGAATGATCGTGGTGTTGCGCCCGGTGTTGCCACCGCCCAGCCAACCCTTTTCGAGCACTGTGACGTTGGTCACACCGTGGTGCTTCGCGAGATAGTACGCGGTGGCGAGGCCGTGGCCGCCGGCGCCCACGATCACCACGTCGTATGCCGGCTTCGGCTCGGGGCTGCGCCATTGCGCCGACCAGCCCTCGTGGTGGCTGAGCGCGTTGCGCGCGAGACTGACAATGGAGAATTTTGTCATCGACGGTCGGCTCCCTTATCCGCGCGCGACTCTGGCGAAGCGGCTCGCCCGTGGCAAGTCGAAAGAGGCGGCCGGCCGATTGATTCCAGTAATGATTTTATAAGCGCTGCGGCGGGATGACGGCCTCAGATCCGCTCGAAATAGCGCCTGCGCTCCCAGTCGGTGAGGACTTCGTTGTCGAACGACGCCTGCTCGACCCGGGCGAAATTAAGCAGGTGATTGTACGCCATATCGCCCAGCATCTCCTTGGCGAGCGTGCTCTTGCCGAACTCGGCGATCGCTTCGTAAAGCGTCATAGCTACCTTGGGCAACGTTTCATCCTCGTAGGCATTGCCATGATAGATCTCGGGCACGGGCAGCTTGTTCTCGACGCCGTAGGTGCCGGCGGCCAGCGTCGCGGCAATCCCCAGATAGGGATTGACGTCGGCGCCGGGAATTCGATTCTCGACCCGAAATGACTCGCGCTCGCCACACAGGCGGAATCCGCAGCTGCGGTTGTCGTCGCCCAGCACGATCTGGATCGGCGCAAACGACAGCGGCTCGAACCGTTTGTAAGAATTCGCCGTTGGGGCATAGAGCCAAGTCAGCTCCCGCGCCGTGCCGAGCAAGCCACCCATGAAATGACCGAACTGCTCGGAGATATGCCCGGGTCGACTTTCATCCCAGCACAGCGCTTTCTTGCCCGTCTCGTCCCACAGGCTGGCG
The DNA here is from genome assembly GCA_965249645.1 of Alphaproteobacteria bacterium. GTDB lineage: Bacteria > Pseudomonadota > Alphaproteobacteria > UBA828 > JAPUJA01 > CAVOEB01. The sequence goes on along the minus strand of CBDFML010000010.1, from coordinate 453,719 downwards.
TGCAGATGGCAGGACGAGCCGATCTCCTCCTTCCAGAGCTTGGCCATGAACGAGGCAGACATGCCGTCGCGGATCTGCTGGATAATGGGCTCGATCTTGGTCGATTGCAGGATGTGATAGTCGGCGTTGAACTTGGAGGTCGGGTTGAGGTCGCGATAGCCCTTGTCCCATGCCTCCTCGTAGGAATCCTGGAATAGGAAAAACTCCAGCTCCGAGGCGAACTTGGTAGTTATCCCGTGCTTGGCCGCCTTAGCGATTTCCCGCTTGAGAATGTTGCGTGGTGCCATCTCGAGGGGCTTGTCGGTGCCCTCGTAACAGGGATCGCAAATCACGATGGCGGTCCGCTCAACCCACGGGGTGACACGGATGGTGTCGAGGTCGGGCACGAACTGGAAATCGTTTAACCCGGTATCGAAGCTGGTTACCTCGTAGCCCGGTTGGGGCCACATTTCCATACTGACCGTGAACAGGTAGAGCGAGCCGTGCAGTCCCTCTGAATCGATCGCGGTTTCGAGAAACGTCTTTCCGGTCAGGCGCTTGCCCACCAATCGGCCCCACAGATCGGTCGCCGCACAGACCACCGTGGTGATCTCGTTGCTTTCGATGGCGCGACGCAACTCATCGATGGTGATCTTGGACATGGTGATGCTTCTCCCTCTCCGCGACACGATGCCGCCCGCGTAAGCCGGGCGGACCCCGGGAACCCAAGCCCCCGGTTACCGTCAAACGCTATCGATTGCGCTAAGTGTTTTAATAGTTACACAGTCCGCCGTCGACCAGCAGGTTCGTCCCCGTGATATAGGAGGCCCGATCCGATACGAGGAACTCGATGGCGTCGGCAATCTCTTCGGCGGTGCCCATCCGGCCCATCGGGATACGCTTGACCGGGCCGTGCTCGGCCTCGGCGAGACGGCGCATGTCGTCGGACATGTCGACATCGATGATGCCGGGTGCGATCGAGTTCACCCGGATGTTCCTGGGCGCGAGATCGGTCGCGCAGTTCCGGGTGTAGCTTTCCATCGCCGCTTTGGTTGCGCCGTAGAGCGCCATGAACTCGACATAGGGAATGCGGCAGCTGACGCTGCTGATATTGACGATGGCGCCGCCCTCGTGCATATGCCGGCTCGCGGCGCTGGTCACGCGGGCCATGCCGAGCACATTGATGTCGAACATGCGCTGGACCCGGTCCTCGTCCCAGTCATCCACGGAAGTCGCGACCAGGACGCCGGCACAGTTGATCACCACCTTGAGTGTGCCCAGCTCGGCCGCGGCCACACAGGCCGCCTCGCAGCTCGCCGGGTCGGTCACGTCGAGATGCTGAAGCACGACTTCGCCCGGCATGTCGTCGCGCGCATTGCGGTTATCGGCCGGATCGACCATCACGTCGGCGGACAGGACGGTGTAGCCTGCCTCGTTGAGGCGCCGGTCGACGGCGCGCCCGATACCGCCTTGCCCGCCTGTGACAATTGCAATCTGCTTCACTGGGTGTTCTCCCCAATAATCGCGACTTGGTGTCCGACTAGAAACCGGACGGCGCGTAGGCGCCGAACTGGCTGTAACCGTAGAGCAGAGGCGGGCGTTCTGCTCCCTGATGCATCGCTTCGACGACGCCGAAGATCATCGTATGACTGCCCGCCTCGATGGTGTGATGGACCCGGCAATCGAAGCAGGCCAGCGCGTCGGACAGCGCGGGCGCGCCGGTTGCCAGCGTGATCCACTCACCGGTCGTAAACCGCTCCGCGGCCCGCTTGCTCGACGAGAATATTTTGGCCAGCTCGGAATGGGGCTGGGCCAACACATTTGCGCAGTAAGCCCCGCTATCGAGTATCGAATCGTGGGCGCTCGCGCTCTTGTTCACACAAACCAGCAGCATGGGCGGATCATCGGAGACCGAACAGACCGCCGAGGCTGCCAGCCCCTTGCGTGCGTCGCCCGCGCCCGTCGCAATAATCGTGACGCCGGTGCACAAATGGCGCATGCCGCCGCGGAATCGGTCGGCGTCCACCGCGTCGGAATTCTCGGCTGAATCCACCATTCTTCCCCGGTTTTCGTGGCTTGCAGGGCCGTCAAAGGCATCAAAGGTATAACTTTTGCACCTTTAATCAGGGGGGTCAACGCGCCGACACGCCGTTTCGCCCCGCCGGGCGTCAGAATTCGATCGCCTTATAGGCGCGATGGCCGACGATCCGCAGGCCGAAGCCCTCCAGCGCGATAACCGGCTTGGGCGACGAGCTGAGCAATTCCATCTCATGAATGCCCAGATCGCGAAGGATCTGAGCGCCGACGCCGACCTCGCGCAACTCGCCGGGCCCCCGGTCGCGTTCACCGTTGCGGCCCAGGATTCGCTCCGACGGATAGGGATCGTATTCGAAGACCAGCACCGCCACGCCGCGGCCTTCCTCGCCGATCGCGGCCAATGCCGCCTGAAAGTCGCCGTCGCGATGCTCGAACATGTCCCAAATCACGTCGCTCAGAATGTTGACGGCGTGGACCCGTACGAGCACGGGTTCCGGCGTCGTGATATCGCCCTTGATCAACGCGATGTGCTCGGTTGCGTCGATATCGTTGTGATAGACGATGGTGTGAAACTCGCCGCCGAAGCGCGACCGGATCGTCGTTTCCGCGGCACGCCGGATGGTCGGGTCGTGGTGCGCCCGGTAGGCGATGAGATCGGCGATCGAGCCCAGCTTGAGAGCATGGGTCTGGGCGAAGGCGATGAGCTCGGGCAGGCGGGCCATCGTGCCGTCGTCCTTCATGATCTCGCAGATCACGCCGGCGGGCGCCAACCCGGCCAACCGGGCGATATCGACTGCGGCTTCGGTATGGCCGGCGCGGGCAAGCACACCGCCCGAGCGCGCTTCGAGCGGGAACACATGGCCCGGCGTGGTGATATCGTCGGCGGTTGAGTTGGGATCGATCGCGGTGCGGATAGTCTGGGCACGATCGGGCGCCGAGATCCCGGTGGTCACACCCTGGCGCGCTTCTATCGACACGGTAAACGCGGTGTCGAATTCTGACGCGTTGTGCACTTTTTGAAGCGACAGGCCCAGCTCGCCGACCCGTTCACCGGTCAACGTCAGGCAGATCAAACCACGGCCGAATTTCGCCATGAAATTGATCGCGTCCGGGGTGGCGAGCTGCGCGGGGATGACGAGGTCGCCCTCGTTTTCGCGGTTTTCATCGTCGACAAGCACGATCATCCGGCCGTTGCGGGCCTCTTCGATGATCTCGTCCACGGTGGCGAGTGGGTAACTCTCCGACATAATAACCCTTGTTCGTTGGATCCGGATAAGCGGCCGACGCTCGCGTCAGCCCTGCTCCTCGGCGGCGCGGCGTTGCTGGGTCGCGGCCATCCCGAATTCGTCCGGCTTCTCCTCGCCGACTTCACGGTAATAGCGCTCGGGCACCTTGGTGGGGTCTTTATAGACGATCCATGCGCATTTCGGGTTGGGATCGTCCGACGGCCAGACCGGCGGCTCGATCACGCGGGCGGGATAGCCCAGCAGTTGGATCGGCTTGCGCTGGCCGAGTTGGCAACAATGGGTGCAATAGAGGCAGACGCCCTTGCGGTTCCAGGCCCAATCGTGCTCTTCCTCGGCGATTGCGTGATTGAACGGCGGCTCGATACGCGCTGCCAGGTTCTGGTCCGGGTCGGGCCGCATGGTGCGCCCGCCGGAACCGCAGGGGTCGAACTCGATACGCCAGCGGTCTGCTTCCTCGACGATGTTGACATCGCCCATCCGCCCGGGCCCGCTGAGGTGCCCGCGCAACGCGAACACCGCCATGTGCAACATCTCATCCAGCGAGTCCGCCCACGGCCGCTTGTCGATGTCGAAGCGCGCGTAGGCCGGGTACATGGAACCCATCAACTCGTCCCAGATGACGATGGTGTGCTCCTCGCCCAGATGGCGCGCAACGGCCGCGAACAGGCCGCACAGCCAGTCGCACTTTCGATCGTGGAACTGAAGCCAGGTGACGCGTGCGGTTTCCAGCAGGTCGAGCCCTTCGGCCCCGCCCCCCGCGCGGCATAGCGCGACGAAGCGGTCGATCAGGTCGCGATAGGCCTGCCAGCCCGCCTCCGGATCGAACGGCGTGCCGTCGGGCATGTCGAGCAGCGCTTTGATCTGGCGAACTTCGTCCTCGATTACCGCGTCGTCGACGCCGTGAGCGCGCATATATTCCGGGACCGACTCGATCCCCATGCCGTAGATTTCATGACCCTCGACCGCCTCTTCCACCGTGTAGCGCGCGAGATCCGCCGCATCCTCGAAACGGCCGTCCTCGAACGCCTGCGCGGCGAGACGGAAGGTCGAGATAGCCTGCTCGTCCCAACCGCCGTGGCGGACTAATCCGCCGAAGCCATCGTGATGGACCAGCGGGCCGTCGTCGCGCGCCTTCAGGGTCGGATCGACCTGGCTCATCGTTCAATAGTCCGTTTGGGTGTTCGGGTCAGCATAGCTTGGCCATCAGGCCGCCATCGACCATCAATTCCGTGCCCGTGATAAACGACGCCTCGTCCGAGAGCAAGAACAGACAGGCGTTGGAAATGTCCTCGGGCATTCCGACACGGTGGATCGGCGTACGGTTCGCCATCTTCTCGATGCGCCCTTCCTGCTGGTAGATGGCGTCGGTCATGGGCGTCCAGATGGCACCGGGACAGACGGAGTTGGAGCGGATGTTCTCGCGCCCGTGCGAGAGCGCGATGGCGCGCGAAAGCGAGATCACCCCGGCCTTCGAGACCTGGTAGGCGTCGAGCGCACCGGATTCCATCATGTTGTCGTGGGAGCGGACACCGGTAACGCTGGCGACGTGAACCAGCGCGCCGCCTCCCCGCTTGCGCATATGGGGCACCGCGTGACGCGAGATCAACGCCGTCGCCTCGAGGTTGACCTTCATGGTCTTCTCCCAGACCGGCCAGGGCAGATCGACCACGGAGCCGTCGTCGCCGTCGCCACCGCCGAAGAAAGCGATGCCCGCAACGTTGGCGACGTAGTCCAACCCGCCCAGAAATGCGACCGCCCGGTCGCACAGACCATTTACAAACCCGTCGTCGGACAGGTCGCCCTGGATATAGAGCCGCTGATCGCCGAACTTTGCGAAGCCCTCGGGCTCGGGCTTGATATCGACCAGCGCGACCCTGGCACCGGCCTCGAGCAGATCGAGCCCGACCTGCTCGCCGATGCCGCCGCCAACACCGGTAACGATGGCGCATTTACCATCAAAATTCATTTCACTCTCTCCCAATGGGCGGCGGCGATCGCGCCCGTTTCGTTATCGTTTGTTACGCCGACTGGAAATAGCGGTCGAGCTCCCATTCGGTGACTTTATCGCCCAGCTTGCGCTTGCCCCACGATTCGAGCTCGGCCTCGGTCTTGTAAAGTACGCGGTTGACCAGGTCGTCGCCGAGATAGCTACGCGCGATCTTCGACTTGCGCAGTGCCGTAGCCGAGCCCTTCAGGGTCGTTGACAGGGGCTTCCAGCGTGGGTCCTTGAGATCGGGCGTGCCCTCCTGGGGCTTCTTCGGCTTGAGCTTGTTCTCGATGCCGTAGAGCCCGCCCGCAAGCATCGCCGAGACCGAGAGGTAGGGATTGACGTCGGCGCCCGGCGTGCGGTTCTCGAAGCGGTAGGTCGAGGGCGACGTTCCTTTGATGAAGCGCATGGCGCAGCACTTGTTGTCGTAGCCCCAGGCGTTGCATTCGGGGGTCCAGTGGCTGACGTCGACCCGGCGGTAGGCGTTCATGGTCGTGCGCATGAGCAAATGGAAGTCGGGCAAGGTCTCGCATATTCCCGCCACGAATTGCCCGCCGAGCTTTGAAAGGTCGCCCGTCTTGGGGTCGTAAAGGAGGGGCTTGCCGTTCTTCCACAGGGAGACATGGTGGTGGCCGCCGCAGGCGTATTCGTCCGCGCGCGGCATCGTCATAAAGGTGATGATATAGCCCTCCTCGCCCATCATCTGCTTGAGGTAGAGCTTGGACCGCATCGCCGCATCCGCGGCCTTGAGCGCCGATTGTGGGCGCATGGCGTATTCCAGAGAGCCCATGCCGAGCTCGGTGTGGAACACCTCGACCGGCAGTCCGATCCCCTCCATCCGCCGCATGAACTCCTCGGCGTAGGGGAAGTAGCTCGGATTCTTGTGAAACGACCAGAAATCGGGTATCGCGCCCAGTGGCTCGAGCTCGTCGTAACGCTTCTCACGAAGCTTTTGCTCGTCGATCTTGTAGGCGTAGACCTCGTATTCCACGCCCAGACGAACCTCGATGCCCAACTTGTCGTAACGCTTGACCAGGCTCTTGAGCACGTTGCGCGGGCAGTACATATTGGGCGTACCGTCCTCGTAATAGGCGTCGCAGAGCACCGACGTTCTCTGGGGCTCCCATGGCCACTGGCACAGGGTGTCGAGATCGGGGATGGCATAGATATTGGGAAAACCGTCTTCGTAATTGGCATAATCGGGCGCGACGAACACGTCGGGGCCGTAGGTCACAGCGAAATAGACGTTGGAGAAGCCGACGCCGGAGGGCGAAAGCCGGTCGATCTGGGTCATTTTGCCCTGGGGCAGACCCTGGTAGTTGATGATCTCGTAGTACGTAAACTCGGCGCCCTTAGCCTTCAGCTTCCGGATTGCGCTGCCAAACTTCTTCCGCTCCGCGGCCAATTTCGCCGGGGCGAAAATGCCCCCCGGCTTGCCGGCCTGAACCCGCTTCTGTGCCATCAACAAATCTCCCCTTTGCTCGATCGCCTGCGACTTCCGCCGATCACAGAACCAGTCGACCCAAACCATATGCTCATAGGTTGGACCATTGCAGCGTATTGTTGGCCTGAACGGCCCCGAGTCAAGGCCGGGCGCCGGTCAGATGGGTGCAAAACCATTCGCGCGCGGCATTCGCCGCCGGATCGAGATGGCTCGAATAGACGTCGAAATGGCCGCACTCGATCTCGACCAGACGCTTGGGCTCGCCCGCTTGGACGAACGCCGCGCGCTGTCCATCGACCGGGGTCACCACGTCCTGGGAGGCCACAATCATCAGCAACGGCGTCGGCGCGATCCGCGCAACGAAGCCTTCCGGCTCGTATTCGAAAATCAGCTCGCGGCTGCGCATGGTGAGGCCGTTGACGAAGGCGCCGGTGGGATCCGTTGCCGCGACCCACGCCGCCTCGACCGATCCCGGCTGGGCCACCGGCGTCATCACCGGGGCTGCGCCCGCGCCGCGCGCATCGCGGTCGGCCAGACAGTCAGCGACCAGGGCTTCGAGCTCGTCGGGCGCGAGCCAGCTTCGCAGCGTGCCGTAGCCCGAGATCAGGGGCGCCTGGGCAACGATGCATTTGACCCGCCGGTCGAGCGCGCTCACGACCAGGGCGTGGCCGCCCGAATAGCTCGTGCCCCACAACCCGATCCGCTCGGCATCGACACCGGGCAAGCGGCGGGCGAAGCCGATGGCGTCGCGCATGTCGTGGACCTGCGCCCAGGGATCGGCCTCCTGGCGGGGCTCGCCGCCGCTCAGCCCGAAATTGCGCTGGTCGTAGAGCAGCGCGGCCAGGCCCGCCTCGGCAAAGTTCTCGGCGAAGGCGTCGAGGCTCATATCGATGACCTGGGTGAGGCCGGGCGACATGACGATCAACGGCACCGGGTCGCCGGTCCCGGCCGGTCGGAACAGGCGACCCCGCAAGGTCGCGCCGAGAACCTCGAATTCGACGGCCTTTACCATGGTGACTGCCCCTTGCGGCGAGTTATGCTCTATTATGCCATGTGCCGCGCCGGGGGCCATCCGGAAGCGGCGGGCCATCGACGGGAACCACAGCGTGTCTGAATTCAAGCCGATCAACGCCAGTGCCACCTACGAGATCGTCGCCGACGCGATACGCCGCGCGATCATGCTGGGACGTTTCGTGCCCGGCGAAAAACTGCCTCGCGAGCGCGAGCTCGCGCGCCAGCTCAGCGTCTCTCGCGCAACCTTGCGTGAAGCCATCCGCATTCTGGTTGCCGAAGATTTCGTCGAGATCCGCCGAGGGGCTACTGGCGGCACCCTGGTCCGCGCCCAGCAGGTCAGCGCCGGCGAGTACCATCGCCTGCTGACCGAGCAGGAAGACACCATCGAGAATGTCTGCGCCTACCGCCTCGCCATTGAGGCGGCCAGCGTGCGCCAGGCGGCGGGCCGCCGCACCGAGAGCGACCTGCATACTCTCCATACCCTGGTCAAGCGGATGACCGGATTGACCGCCACAGCCGAAAACCGCACCGACCCGGCCAATCTGCCGCTCTTCCTTTCGGCCGATGCGGCCTTCCATATCGGCATCGCGCAGGCCTCGAGAAATCCGTTCTTCGTGAGCGCCGTGGAAGAAGTCCGCATGGCCATGTGGATGCCGGTGGCGGCGCTATTCCGCGTCATCCACGAGGACGCCAACGATCACCACGAAGCAATCTACCGGGCGATCGAGCAACAGGACCCCGAGGCCGCCGCCGCCCAGATGATCGCCCATGTGGGGATGCAGCGCGACCAGACCCGCCAATATATGCTCGACGCGACCGACGCGGGCGCCCCCGGCGCCTCGGTCGTCAGGCTTGGTTAGCGCGAAGCCTCAGGCCCCGACCGCCGGCAGCGCGGTCAGTCCGCCATCGGCGATAATTTCCGTGCCGGTGACGTAAGCGGCCAGATCCGAGAGCAAGAACAGGCAGACGTTGGCGACCTCCTCGGGCGATCCCACACGCTTGAGCGGCACCATCTGCGCCGAGCGCTCCTTCTGGCCCGCGTCGTTCATCCAGCGAAAATCGTTCATCGGCGTGTCCACGTAGCCCGGCAGCACGGCGTTCGAGCGAATGTTTTCTCCCGCCAGTTGAATCGCGAGAGATTTCGAGAGCGCCACGATCGCCGCCTTCGAGACCGCATAGCCGTCCTGGGGCTGATGATCGCCGCGCAGGCCCTGGATCGACGAAAAATGAACCATCGCGCCGGCCCCGGTTTTGCGAATCCACGGCACGGCGGCGCGCGCCGTATTGGCCATGCCCGTCAGATTGGTCTGGAGAACCTCCTGCCAGCCGTCCATGTCGCCCTCGAGGATCGAGCCGTCCCGGTCCCAGATGTTGATCCCGTGAACGTTGGCCAACCCATCGAGCCGCCCGACTCGCTCATAGGCCTCGCGCATTACCGCCGCGGCCCTCGCCTCGTCGGTCACGTCGAGCTGCACGACGGCGGCGCCGCCCGGCCCCGCGTCGAGCCTGTGCGGCCGGATCGTCTTGTAAAGCGCCGTGACGTCGGCGCCGCCTGCGAGCAAGCCTTGCGCCACGGCAAGGCCGATGCCCCGGCCCGCACCGCTCACCACGTAATGCCGCCCGCCAAACCCCGCGCCGTCGCCAAACCCTGACTTGCCGACCACGTCAGGCGTCCAGGCCGCGCTTGACCGCTTCGCCGCAGGCACCCACCGCCTCGTCGGCCTCGTCGAGAATCGTGCGCAGCAAGGTAAAGCCGTGGATCATGTCGTCATAGCAGCGATACTCCACGGCGACACCCGCCGCGCTCAGCCGGTCGGCGTAGGCCTTGCCTTCGTCGTGTAGCGGGTCGAAGCCCGCGGTAATCAGATAAGCGGGCGGCAGGCCCGAGAGGTCGGGTGCGCGCAAGGGCGAGGCCAGCGGGTTCTCGATGTCGGCCTCCGAGCGCAAATAGCTCGCGACGTAAAAGGGCATCGAATCGAGCCAGTAGCCTTTCGAGTAGGTGCGCATGGACTCGTTGTCGGCTTTCATGTCGGTGTTGGGAAATATCAGCAGCTGAAACTTGATGGGCGGCCCGCCGGCGTCGCGTGCCATCAGGGTGACGGCACAGGCCATGTTGCCGCCTGCGCTGTCGCCACCCACCGCAAGGCGCGACGGGTCCGCACCGATCGTGGCGGCGTTTTTGGAAAGCCATCGGGTCGCGGCAAAGCACTCCTCGATTGCGCCAGGAAACTTGCTCTCGGGCGAGAGGGAGTACTCGACCGAGGCGACCAGGCAGCCCGAGCTGTTGGCCAGGATCCGGCAGCCGGAATCGTGGGTGCCGATATTGCCGCGGATGTAACCGCCGCCGTGGAAATAAACCAGCAGGGGCCGCGCCCCCTCCGCTGGTGCCGGGTCGTAGAGGAGCACGGTGATTGCGCCGCCAGGGCCCGGCACCTCGATGTCACGCACCGCGTGGATTGCCGGCTTCTCGCCATCGACCGAGCCCAGCGCCGAATCGAAATCGGCACGGGCGTCGTCGGGCGCCATCTCTTCGACCGGCGTGGCGTCCGGATCGGCGGGCATGTCGAGCAGTTCCTGGAGTTTGGGGTGGGGTTGCATGGCGGTCTCCCTGAATCGGTGTAGCGGGCGCTGCTTCGCTCTTTAGGAAATCGCCGGTGTCCGGTCAAGCCGGGCGCCTGGCACAGAATGACGGCGAGGCCCGCCCGGAGCCCCGCCGCCTGTCTGATGAACGCGCCCGCCGCCTCGCGCGTGATCGCTTGCGGCTTTACGAGGCGAGCTTGAGCCCGACTTCGACCTGGCCGGAAAAGGCCGGCATGACCTCTTCGGCGAACCGTCTGCACCAGCGCCGGCGCGGCTCGTTGGGCACGCCGGGCGTCGCGGTGTGAACCAGGAAGGTGTCGAAGCCCGCATCGATATAGGACTGAACCCGGCCGATCACGGTCTCGGCGGAGCCGACGAACTGGTACTCGCTCCACTTGGGCATCACCTCGGGGTTGCATCGGTCTTTCATGCCCGCGAAGATCTTGCTCCAGGCCTTGTAGGTTTTGAGGTACTGCCAGTTGTCCTTGTCACCCTCGTAATGGTCGACCTGCGCCTGCATGAAGGGCGGCATCCATTGCTTGGCCTCCTCGACCGCCTCTTCGTCCGTGTCGGCGACGATGGCGTTGACCATGATTGGGATCCGAAAGCCTTCTACGGGCAGCCCGTTCTTGATCGCCTGGTTGCGCCAGTTGGTGATGGTCTGGGCCTGGTAGGTGTAATCGCCGATCGTGGTGCACATCGGGGGCAGGCCCATATCGGCCATGCGTACCGCGGTGTCAGGGCTGCCGATGGCGCCGTAGAAATTGACCGTGTCGGCGCGGCCCTGCTCAAGCACCGGGCGGACCAAGACCTCCTTGGGCGCCTTGATGTGCTCGCCGTCATAGCTAAATTTCCGGCCACTCATGCCGTGCTGGACGACCTCCCAAATCTCGCGGAAGCGGGTTTGCGCTTCGTCCATGTCGATCATGAACGAGTCGTACTCGGCCTTGGCGACGCCCCGACCCATGCCGATATGGAGCGGCTGGTCGGTCAGCGTGGCGAGCTGGTTGACGTCCTCGGCGAAGCGCAGCGCGTTGTGCCAGGGGGTCACCACGACGCATGTGCCGAGCGCGGCCTCCGGAAAGCGGGCCGCGAGATTCATCAGCATGCCCATGGGGTTGGGCGTCGGGAAATAATCGCTGAAATGATGCTCGATCATCCAGATCGTGCTGTAGCCGCACTCGAGGTTGTGTTCGCAATCTCCCATCAGGCCGCGATAGCCTTCGGCGTCCGTGATCCCCGGCGCGCCGACCGCGGTGGCGACGAACCCGAAATCGATGTTCTTGGTGTTGGTCATGTGGTCCTCTTCTTCGTTTTATCGCGAGGTCTCTGGCCCCGTCTGAAACGCCCGGCCGCAACGGGTCGTGACCGAGACCGAGCCTTCCGTCGCTCCCATGCGATCGACCGCGGGCCCCTAAAGCGCAAAAGGTCTGCTCATTGATCCTTTGAGAGGTTATAGGATTCGCACCCCCTCCGACAAGTCGAATTGGCAGCCTGTCGGGCGCAGCCGTCAGAAATTCGAGGAAAAATAGAAGAACGCCCGGGGACCGTCGCGCTCCGCCTTTCGACCGGTGATGTCGCTGTTCACCGGATAGGCCACCTCGAGCCCCGCGTAGACATCGTGAACGAAACCCAGACGCGCACCTATTCCTGTCGACGACGCGCTGTCCCGGTTCGACCCCTGAATCAGATCTTCGTCCCACACGGCACCGATATCGTAGTAGCCGTACAGTTGAAAGGAACGCAGAACGGGACTTTCGATGAAGCGGCCGTATTGCAGTTCGGCCAACAGCGCCGCGCCGTCATCGCCGGAAATTTCCGAGGGATTGTAGGCCCGCCCGAAGCGAGACCCGCCAACCCGGAATTCTTCCGCGGACAACATCGGGTTCGCCGCGTACTGGCCAATGGCCGCCGCGAACACGCCCCACTCTTTGGTGATCCCCTGATAACGGCTGACATCGAACGTGACCTTCGTGAACACGCTGCGCCCGTCGATACGCGAATTGTTGGGCATCGCTTGCGACGACGCGTTGAGGATGCCGAACCCCCGGCTGACCGCCACCTCCGCGTAGTTCGAGCCCAGCCATGTATCGTCGAACATGTAGCGGGAATAGAGTCGGCCGACCCAGAGCCGGTCGTCGAATACCTCGCTGCCGACTTCGGTTTCCGACTGATCCGCATACGCGAACACGGCCTCGACGTAGAGGCTTTCCTCCCGGCTGCGGATCACCGGATAGCGCAGCCCGAGACTGGCCCCTGTGCCTTCATCCTCGACCTGGCGTGGGTCCAGTTCGGCGCCGCCATCGATCACGCTGCGCGACGCGCGTATCCACACCCTGGTTCCCTCCGGCCCTAGTACCTGCTCGTGCTGAACTTCGAAATAGAGCAGCTCGCGCGGCTGAAGCGGGATGGTGTAGAAATTCAGCCGCGTCGATTCGAACAACCCCATCACCGACGCGAGTTCGATCCCGCCGCCGCCTTCGAACTGGCCAACGCTCCGCGTGCCGCGATTATCGAACCCGACATAGCCGTTGACCGAATCGGCCTCGCCAAGCAGCACGAGTTCGTAGGCGGAACTTCCTGGTCCCCGTCCCGCGGGCCGACCCGTGGCGCTGTCGAGCGCACGGATCGCGGTCTCGAACTCGACCCCTGGCAAGTCGCTCATTAAAAGCACATAGCGTTCGAGCTCGCTCAGCCGTATCGGGCGAAACGTCCGCAGTTTCTCTTCAAACGAGTCGAGCAGGCTGAGCCGTCCGGGGATCTCCTTGCCGAAGGTCACCTTATCGATATAGCCCTCGATCACCTTGATGGTGACGATCCCGAACTCCAGCGCCTGCGGCGGAGCGACAGCCTGAGCCAGGAAATACCCGTCGTCACGATACTTGTTGGTGATCTCGGTCAGGATCACCTCGATTTCCGCCGTCGTCAGGCGCTGCGCGAGATAGGGCTCGTAAAGCGGCGCCAGATCGGCGGCCTCGTAGACGGTTACGCCTTCGATGACCACCGCCGTCAACACGAACACCATTTCCTCGACGACCAGCCTCGGCGCTCCCGGCTTCGGCAGGGCCATCGGACCCGCAACCTTGGGAAGTTCGGGCGCCACCTACACTTGGCGAAAGCGGTCCTCCACGGCCGCGGCGTCAACCGATGTCTGGTCACCACCAATCTGCCCTTCGACGAATGGACCGAGGTGTTCGGCTCCGAGCGCCTCACCGGCGCTCTCCTCGACCGCCTCACCCACCACGTCAACATCCTCGAGATGAATGGCGAGAGCTACAGGCTCAACCAGAGCCGCAGGCGTCAAACCCCGACGGCGAACTGAACCGACCACCCAGCCCACGCTTGACCCCGTGGGCCCACAGGTCCCTCCCGCGCGCGCCGCCGCGTCGGCCTGTTGAGGGCACGCCGCGTCGCACGCGGGGCCCTCCCATGGACTACGGGGACAAGCCCGCAGCCGCCAAGTGGTCCCTTCTTACACCGCCACGGTGGTCCCTTTTTGCTCCGCCATTGACAGTCGCACAACGCCTGGCCGGCCTGTTGCGCAAATCGGACACCATTGCGCGTCTCGGGGGCGACGAATTCGCCATCCTTCTGCCCAAAGTCAGCGGCCCGGACTGGGCCGAATGCATTGCCGACCGCTGTCTCGCCATTCTCGTCGAGCCCTTCGAGATCGACGACCTGTCGCTCGAGATCGGCGCCAGCATCGGCATCGCGCTCTATCCAGATCACGCGAACGAGGCAAGTCGGCTGATGCAGTGTGCCGACGTCGCGATGTATCTGGCCAAACAGAAGCCCGAAAATATCGCGCATTACGACGCCGAACTGGACCACCACACGGTTCGCAATCTGACCATGAAGGGCGATTTGCGCCACGCCATCGACCAAAACGGGCTCGATATTCACTACCAACCCAAGATCGACATCGCGTCTGGCATGATCGTGGGCGCCGAAGCATTGCTGCGCTGGGAACATCCGACCTACGGGTTTCAGAATCCCGAGGAATTCGTCGCGCTTGCCGAGAAAACCGGCCTGATTCGCCCCTTGACCAAATGGGTGCTCGAGCGCGGCTTTGCCCAGCAGGCCGCATGGCGCGACCAGGGGCTCGACCTCAACCTCGCCGTCAACCTGTCTACCCGAAACCTTCACGATCAGGACTTGCCCGAACTGATCGACGGGTTGCTGGAAAAATGGAATCTCGACCGCGCGCGAATTACCCTTGAAATCACCGAAGGCGCCATCATGCTCGATCCCGATCGGGCCCTCGAGACCGTGAAGGCGTTGGACGCCCTCAATGTCCGGCTGTCGATCGACGACTTCGGAACCGAGTATTCCTCGCTCAGTTACCTCAAGCGCCTCCCGGTGGACGAGCTCAAGATCGACAAATCCTTCGTCATTCACATGATAGAAGACGAAAGCGACGCGGTGATCGTTCGCGCCACCGTCGACCTGGCGCACAATCTTGGCCTGAAGGTGGTCGCCGAGGGTATCGAGGAACAGGCCCACCTGGACCACTTGGAGGACGAAATGTGCGACACGGGTCAGGGCTATTTCATCAGCCGACCCATGCCTTCAGCGGATTTTCCGGCCTGGCTCGACGAGGCGCGCTGGCCGGTCCGACGCCTTGACGCCGCACGTCCCGCAAACGAGCGCGAGGCCGCCTTTGCGGCCGGCCCGGCCAAGGCATCGGCCTGACGGCCTTGCACCGCGTCCCCGGGCTTTAGTAAAATTACCCCCGACACGATGACAGACCGGCGACAGACGCCGCGCCGCTCGCTATAGTCGGGGCATACTACCGCTTGTGAGTGGAAATCGCGGTCGGGTGGCTTCGATCCTGTGAGGGGCCGGGATTTGGAAATTGAGGGCAAAGTGGGATGAACGCCCAACGGGGTACCAGCGGCCTCGCCGCCCGAATCAAGGCGGCACGCACCAGTTTGGGCATGACCCAGGCGAAATTCGCCGCCTTTCTGGGCGTCACGCAAGGGCTGGTCTCGCGCTGGGAGCGCGGCCTGATCGAACCCCGCCAGGACATCATCGCCCGCCTCGCCGAAGTCTCCAGCGTCTCGGCCGGAGATTTTCATTACGGCAAATCCGGCAAAGCCGGGGGCGGCTCGGCGTCGAAGGCCGACATGACCGGCGTCGCGGGCAAACGCCTGACCGACGCCATCCGCGAGGCTATCCGCCGGGCCAAGGCGGGCCGCAACCGCGAGGTCGCGGCGGCGCTGACCATGATCCTCGACAAGTGCGAAGCCGACCGCGAGCGTTTCCTCGCCGCGCTGCGCAAGAAAGCCGGCGACTGACGCCCTTCCCGGCGCACAAACCACGCTAATCCTCGACCGACGGTCGATCTCCCCGATTCCACGAAATCGGTTAACGCTTCGGTGGCGATCACAGCCCGGATTCCCGGGTCGTCGCGCTGGTCAGCCGCTGCCCCTACTCCCCATAACCGCGCTTGCTGCTGCATTGGGCAAACCCCCCGATTTCTGCGGATTTATCCCCGTCAGCGTTAACACCGAGAATAAAATATGACATAAATTCATTTTTATATTGACAGATATATTCTTTTTCGGCATATTGTGCACCATGTCCGCAGGTAGCGGGCGATTAGCAGGATAGGAGTCGGGTCATGATGCAGGTACGCACGGACCGAAAAAGTTTCTCGATCGGATCATTAGTTGTCGCTCTCGCAGTGGCGGCGCTCGTAACGTTTGCGGGCCGCAGCGCGCAGGCCGGCGACGACAGTTGGACGGTGTTGGCCGCCAGCGGCGGGGTCCAGGCGCAGCAGGCTCTGATCTCGGCGGTGGATGTCTATCCCGGCTACTCGGTCGCACCGGGCACCCAGATCGAGACGGGCGCCGACGGGCGGGTTGTTATGGTCCGCGACGGCGATTCCATCACCGTCTCCCCCGACAGTCAGATGAAACTTCCGGTGCGCAAGGACGGCGGCGTCGTCACCGAGGTCATCCAGACGATCGGGACTCTCCTGTTCAAGGTCGAGACCCGGCCCGAGTTCCAGTTCGAGGTCGAGACCCCCTACATGGCCGCCGTGGTCAAGGGCACGACCTTCACGGTCTCGGTCAATATGAGCGGCACTGCGCTGCACGTGACCGAAGGCGCGGTCCAGGTGACCGCGACGAGCAATGGCCAGACCGGGCTGATCGTTCCCGGTCAGACGGCCGTCGCCGCCTCCGCGGGCGGCGCGGGCCTGGATATTCGCAACGCTCCGGGCGAGAGCCCCTCGAGCGTGGATGCGGTCGAGACCGACGCGGTCGACGATAGCGCTCCGAGTACAGAGACCGACACCCCGTCCGACGGCGCGGCCGATCCGGTCAAGGGCAAGTCCGAGCAGGCGAAGGATGACGCCAGGGGTCAGAACAAGGAGGCCAAAGGCTCGGACGTCGAGCACGAGACGCTCGAGGGCGGCTATGGCGGAGGCGATTCCATCGTCGGCGGCACTCCGACCCTGACCGCGGTTCTGGTCACCAACGCGGCCGACATCTCGGGCCTGACCAGCGGGCTGATCACGACCGTCCTAGAAACGGGCCCCGGCAATTCCGGTAACAACGGCAATGGCAATTCCGTGCCCAGCGCGGTTACAGCCGCGAATGACAACGGCAACAACGGGAACGGGAACGGCAACGGAAACGGAAACGGAAACGGAAACGACGACGACAGCGACGACGACGGGAACGGCAACAACGACGGAGACGACGGCAACGGCAACAACGGAAACGGCAACGGAAACGGAAACTCCGGGAACGGTAACGACAACGGCAACTCCGGGAATGGAAACGGCAACAGCGGCAACTCCGCCAACAGCAATTCCGGCAACGGCGGCGGCAACAGCGGCAGTGGCAATTCAGGTAACTCCGGCAACGCCAACGCCGACGCGGGCGGCAACAGCGGCAGCGGCAATTCCGGCAACTCCGGCAACGCCAACGCCAACGCCGGCGGCAACAGCGGCAGCGGCAATTCGGGTAACTCCGGCAACGCCAACGCCAACGCGGGCGGCAGCAGCGGCAGCGGCAATTCCGGCAACTCCGGCAACACCAACGCCGGTGGCAATAGCGGCGGCAGCAATGCAGGTTCCAGCAACGCCGGTGCGGGCAACGCAGGCGCCGGGAATGCCGGTGCGGGCAATGCGGGTGCCGGGAACGCCGGTGCGGGCAATGCGGGTGCCGGGAATGCCGGTGCGGGTAACGCAGGTGCCGGGAACGCCGGTGCGGGCAATGGGGGTGCCGGAAACGCTGGTGCGGGTAACGCAGGTGCCGGGAATGCCGGTGCCGGAAACGCCGGTGCGGGCAATGCGGGTGCCGGGAATGCCGGTGCGGGCAATGCGGGTGCCGGAAACACCGGTGCGGGCAACGCAGGCGCCGGGAACGCCGGTGCGGGCAATGCGGGTGCCGGGAATGCCGGTGCGGGCAATGCGGGTGCCGGAAACGCCGGTGCGGGCAACGCAGGTGCCGGAAACGCCGGTGCGGGCAATGCGGGCAACAGCGGCAGCGGCAACAGCAACAGCAAGAAGTCGTAGGTGCCAACCCCTACGACCTGACTCTCCGCGTCGGCGGCGGGATGGCTTCAAAATTTCGAAGCCCCTCCCGCCGCCGATTTTTTTATGACGCGCACCATCGAGTTGCCCAGCTCCTGGCCCGCGCCGGCCTCTCCCACCAGGCAAATGTCACTACGCTATCGAAAAAGCCCAAAAAAATTAATTCTAAATATGAATTTTTTTGTTGACATAATTATTCGTTATAAGCATACTACTCCCATGCTCGATCGACGAGCAACGAAACACAAACCGCCCCTCGGGGCAGCGACACAGACGCAACGGCATTGGAGGTCACCCACGAGAGCATAGTGTGAGGCATCGCAATCACTCTCCGCACTAACGGCGGGGGCGGCTTGAAGATCGGAAAGCCACCCCGCCATTTTTTTGTGCGTTTTCGACGCCTCTGCACAAAGATTCCCCGGCCGCGCGAGTGCCGCCAGGGGAGGGGGAAACCCTTGGTGGGCGCACCGCGTCCCCCCCCCCCCCCCCCTCCGTTTCTCAAAATTCTAGACGGCATATCTAAAATTTTGCGAACGATACATCGAGATTGCCGAGGCTTGTTTTTATACCGCCATGTTATCGCACTTGCTGAATGGCGCCGTCTCGCCACGCGAGAGCTTTGGTCGCTTTATTGCCAAATCACCCTCGGTTAACGTGAGAATGCCGGCAGGGGACGTAATGACAACAGGGGTGCCAAGCTCATCTACCAAGCGCCTGTGCGGCGGATAGTTCCTCTCCTTCTTCATATTGAAGAGCATCTCCCGCAATAATATGTGCCGCGCCCTTGAGGGCCTCCAGCAGGGACGGGTGGGGAAAAATCGATTCCAATAGGTAGGTATAGGGGAAGTTCCGTTCGATCATTATCGAGGCGGCACCGACAATCGCGTCCGCATTTGGGCCGACCACGCGAACCCCGAGAATCCGATCGTCGCCGGGGGGGCCAACGATAAGTTTCACAAACCCGATTGGCGGTTGAATGGCATGGGCCCGGTGATTTCGCGCAAAGGGGTACTTGCCGACCCGGACTTCGCCGAATTGTTCCCGAACATACGCTTCGGTGACGCCGGCACCAGCCAACATCGGTACGGTAAAAACAATATAGGGGACGTGATCTAAACCTTGCGGATACTCCACACCCAGAATGTTAGCGGCGGCGCATCTTCCTTCGGCTTCAGCGACATGAACAAGCGACAAATCGCTCGGTACATTTCTGGTGCCGACATCACCGACCGCGTAGATATGAGGCACATTGGTCCGGGCATTCGCATCAATCTGAATATAATTGTGGCTGTCCAGGGCAACGCCTGCGGCCGCCAAATTCATTTCGTCCACGCAGGGTATTCGTCCCACGGCCAACAATATCGCCTCGGTTTTGATATCCCCAGTGGACAACTTTGTTCGGACGCCGTTGTCCTGTAGCTCATGGCGTTGATAGCGGCTGGAGGGGATGACATCGATGCCCAATGCGTCGAAAGCGTTTTGGATGAAATCACTGATGTCTTTGTCTTCATTAGACAAAATTTTAGCTCTGGTATCGACTAGGTGAACCCGGGTCCCCACGGCGTTGAATATGGTGGCGAATTCACAGCCAATTATTCCAGCGCCTAAAATCAGGATGCTTTTTGGGGAACCCGACAGGTTGACAGCCTCATCGCTGGTGATCACTCTTTTCCCGTCCACCGACATATTCGGGAGAATTCTCGGTCGGGTTCCTGTGGCAATGACAATATGGTCGCCTGAAAATTCCTCACTACCCACTACCACCCTGTGAGGATCCACGAAGCTCGCCTTGCCCTGAACCACTCTGACATTGAGACGTTGTAACCGGGTTTTCAGCATCGCCGTCAAGCTGGCAGCAGACCGTTCGATACCCCTCTGCAGCACGGAATAATCCATCACGGGTATCTGACCGAAAACATCGTCACGGTAGCTCACGTGTAGATATTCGCGAGCAATCTCGTAACCAGCCTTCGATTTGAACGCCCCCTCGATACCGTAACCCATTAAGGGTCCATCATTGACGACGATCGCCTTTTTCCCCTGCATTGCGATTTTGCTCGCCGCGCTGATCCCTCCGGGTCCGCCGCCAATGATCAAAACGTCACAATGGTTCGTATTCACTCGTAATCTCCTCGCCCTGCCCTATTGAACTGCACTCCAAATTCTCTCGCGATTGCCATGCTGGTCTTGGCACCGTTCTAACAGTCGCCTGCTTCTATCAGAATTTGTGCCCTAGCTTTTCTGCCGGTTCCGATGAGGGGCTGTATGCCCTAATTGGAATTCCACAGCGTGGCGCGCGATTGATAGCACGCGCAAAGCCCGGACAGAATTTTCTTTACGTGCTCAAGCGTCGCGCAGGCTCACGCCGCATTTTTACGGGATCGGCCGCGCCTCAAGCCAACCCCGACCCTGCGGCGACCGGCAGTTTCCGGCTTGCCAAATCCGACGCTGCGGATTTCGCGCTAATCCTTTCCGCCGCCGACGATGCGCCGGGCGAAGCGGCCGATGGTCAGGCCCTGGACCACGATGGAGAAGAGCACGACGCCGTAGCACACAGTAAGCAGCACGTCGCGCTCGGGCGAGTTGGGAAGCGACAGCACGAGGGCAACGGAGATGCCGCCCCGGATGCCGCCCCAGGTGAGCACCGGCACCGCGCCCTTGGTGAACTCGCGGAAGGTGCCGAGCAGGGTGATCGGCAGGCCGACCGAGACGAAGCGCGCGGCCAGGACCAGGGGAATGGCGATCAGGGCGGCAAGCACCGGCGAGGTCTGGAAGGGGATGACGAGGAGCTCGATGCCGATGAGCAGGAAGAGCACGGCGTTGAAGATTTCGTCGAGCAGGGTCCAGAAGTTGGTCAGATGGAGCCGGGTGGTCTTGCTCATAGCGAGGCGGGTGCCGTGGTTGCCGATCAGGAGTCCTGCGACGACCACGGCGATGGGTCCGGAAAGATGCAGCACGGTGGCGATCTGGTAGGTCACCATGACCAGCGCGAGCGTGATGATGACCTCGAGATTGTGCTGGTCGATAGCGCGAATGGCATAAAATGCGAGCCCGCCCGTGGCCAGCCCGAGCGCCGCACCGCCCAGCGCCTCCTGCGCGAACAAGAGCGCGATGCCGCCGGCGCTGAGCGCCTCGCCACCATGACCGCCGCCCAGTGCGATGGCGGCGAGGATGATGAAGACGACGACGCCGATGCCGTCATTGAACAAGCTCTCGCCCGCGATCTTGGCCTCCAGGCTTTTCGGGATCTTCGCCGTCTTGAGGATGCCCAACACCGCGACCGGGTCGGTCGGCGATATCAGCGCCCCGAACACCAGGCAGAAGATCAGCGGCATGGAAATGCCAAGCAGGGCGAAGACACCCCAGATGCCGAAACCAACCAGCGCGGTCGAGATCAGAACCCCGACGCTGGCCATGGTGCCGATCGCCCATTTGCGCGCCGCCAGCGCGCCGAGATCGACATGGAGCGCGCCGGCAAACAGCAGGAAGCTCAGCATGCCCTGCATCAGCGCCTCGGAGAAATGCAGTTCGATCACGGCGGCCCGCACGTCGGCCACGAGGCCGAGACCAGGGATGACCGCATCCAGCCCGATCACCGCGAGGGACGCGAGCAGCGCAATGATGACCAGGCCGATGGGCTGGGGCAGTTTGAGAAAGCGATAGTTGAGAAAGCCGAACAGCGCGGCGAGGCCGAGCAGTGCTGCGGCGGCGTTGAGCACCGCGATCATCGGGCGTGCTCCCCGGCCCGCGCGCGCGTCACGTCCCCTTCTCCCAGCGACCGTCGGCGGCCTGCTTCCAGTAAGTCACGTCATCGCCGGCGGCCTTGCGCGCGCTCCAGCGCTCGCGCGCCGCCGCAACCGCAACCTCGTCGGTGCCGTCGAAGACGTCGAGGCAGCGGGCAAACGTGCTCAGAAAGGCCGACTCGACTCCGTCGACGAGCACGAGAATGGCGGCGTCGTTGGGGTTCTCTTCGCAAGCGGTGAGAAAGACCGGCTGGTCCGCCGGAACACCAGCGCCGGCTGTGCCGTGAGGCAGGAAGCTGTCGGGATTGTAGACCCAGAGCGCTGTGTCCAAGGATTCGATGCGCGGTTCGGAGGCCGCGAGGACGACCGCGCGGGCACCCGATTCGAGGACCTTTTCCAGCAGCTTGGGCAGGGCGCGCTCAAGCGGCGTCGCGGTGAGATGGTAAAAGCCGACGTCGGTCATCGCCTGAGCCGCTCAGCCTTCGTAATGATCGGCGACGAGCCGGTCGAGCAGGCGCACTCCGAAACCCGCGGCTCCCTGGGGCACGAGCGCCGTTTCCTTCTTGCACCAGGCCATGCCGGCGATATCGAGATGGGCCCATTTGGTTTCGCCGACGAAGCGCTGGAGGAACTGGGCGGCGGTGATACTGCCCGCCTCGCGCCCCTTGCCGACGTTCTTCATGTCGGCGATCTCGGAGTTGACGTCCTTGTCGTAGCGCTCGCCGAGCGGCATGCGCCAGGCGTTTTCGCCGACGCTCTTGCCCGCTCCCATGATGCGTTCCGCCAGATCGTCGTCGTTGCAAAACAGCCCGGCCTGGTAGGTCCCGAGCGAGACCACGACGGCACCGGTGAGCGTCGCCAAATCGACCATGAACTGCGGCTTGAACCGGGTCCGGGTATAATAAAGGGCGTCGGAGAGAACCAGGCGGCCTTCCGCATCGGTGTTGATGACTTCGATGGTCTGACCCGACATGGAGGTGACCACGTCGCCCGGGCGGGTGGCGTTGCCCGACGGCATGTTTTCGACCAACCCGAGGACACCGACTGCGTTGACCCGCGCCTTGCGCCCGGCCAGAGCCTTCATCAGCCCGGCCACGCAGCCCGCGCCGGCCATGTCGTATTTCATCTCCTCCATGCCCCCGGCGGGTTTCAGCGAAATGCCGCCGGTATCGAAGGTGACGCCCTTGCCGACGAAGGCGACGGGAGCCGCATCGGCGTCGGGCGCGCCGTTCCAGCGCATGACCGCCAGCTTCGATTCGCGGGCGCTGCCGTCGCCCACCGAGAGCAACGCGCCCATGCCCAGCTTTTTCATCGCGGCCGCGCCGAGGACCTCGACGTCGACACCGACCGAGGCCAGCCCGTCGGCCCGCTCGGCGAAGCTCTCGGGATAGACGACGTTGGCGGGTTCGGAGACGAGGTCGCGGGTGAACTCGACCCCGGCAGCAATGGCAGCAAGCGGCGCATGGCCGGCCTCGGCTGCCTCGGGGTCAGCACACATGGCGGTGAGAGCGGCAAGGGTCGGCTTGTCGTCGTCTTTTTCCTTGGTGCGGTACTTGTCAAAACGATACGCGCGCAGGCGCGCGCCGCAGACGAGATTGGCCGCAAGCTGCGCCGGCTCAAGCGGACAGCCGTCGAGAGGATCGAGCGCGACCGCCGCCTGGGTCGCGCCTAGCGCGTTGAGTGCAGGCACCAGCGCGCCGCCCACTTCCTGAACAGCCAGGGTGTCAAGCTTGGCGGGCGCACCGAGGCCGAGCAGGACAATACGATCGACGCCGAGACCGGCGGGCGCGGCGAGAGACAGGGTCTGATCCTTTTTGCCGGTAAAACGGCCAACAGCCAGCGCACGGCGAACGGCGCCGTCTGTGGCAACGTCGGCCGCCTCGGCGCTGGCGGTGAGTGCGCGCTCGTCAAGCACGCCAACCACGAGGGTCGGCTGAGCAGTCAAATCGATCGGAGAAAAATTGATGTCCATGATGTCCTCATCGGCCGAGGCGCCGGCCGGTAAAAAAAGATCGCGTCCCGGGGCATATTGACGCTGTGACCGGATGCCTGCGGGCGGCTATACTGCGCCGACATGCGTCGTTACAGTTGGTACATCCTGCGCCAGTTGGTCGGACCGCTGGTCTTCATCCTGCTGGGTCTGACGGCGGTAGTCTGGCTTACCCAGTCTCTACGCTTTGTCGATCTGATCGTCAACAAAGGGCTCTCGATCGACGCCTTTCTCTACCTCACGCTGCTGCTGCTGCCGTCGTTTTTCACGGTGATCGCTCCGATCGCGCTGTTTGCCTCGGTTCTTTACGTCTACAACAAGATGATCAACGACAGCGAGCTGATCAGCCTGAAGGCGAGCGGCATCAGCCATGCCCAACTCGCCCTACCGCCGCTGATGATCGCCGGAGTCATGACCCTGGTGATCTACTCCATGACGCTCTACTTCTCGCCGGCGAGCTTCCGCGACTTCAAGGACCGCCAGTTCAACATCCGCAGCGACTTTTCCGGCATCCTGCTTCAGGAAGGCGTTTTCACCACGGTTGCCGACAATTTGACCGTCTATGTCCGAGCCCGCGAGAGCGACGGCGAACTGCTGGGCATCCTGGTCCACGACAACCGGATCTACGGCGAGCCGGTGACCATGATGGCCGAACGGGGCGCTCTGGTGAACACCGAGAGCGGCCCGCGTTTCGTTATGATCAACGGCAACCGTCAGCAGATCGAGGCGGAACGCGGTCAACTCTCACTACTCTATTTCGACCGCTATACCCTCGATCTGGGCCAGCTCACCGCGGGACCCAAAGAACGTTGGCGCGAGGCGCGCGAGCGCTTCCTGCATGAGCTGTTCAACCCAAGCCGGGGCGAGGACGACCAAAACAACAAGGGGAAATTCTGGGCGGTGGGCCACCAGCGACTGGTTGCGCCGCTGTTTTCCGTGGCACTCGTCTGCCTGGCGCTCGGCGCTTTGCTGACAGGTGAGTATTCGCGGCGCGGCCAGTGGCGACGCATCTTGGCCGCCATCCTGTCGGCCTTCCTGTTCGAGGCAATCGGCCTTGCCCTGGTGAGCGTGGTCGCCAAATCGACCATACTGACACCGCTGATGTATCTCAACGTCGCGGCGGCAATCGGGCTGGGCTGGTACGTCATGGTTCGGCCGACTAACCGGCGGCCGCTCTGGCGGTTGCGGGAGAAGAGCGCACACACGGGTGAGGCGTCATGAGGTTGTCGACGACGCTGTCGGTTTATTTCGGTCGCCAGTTCTTCACCTGGGTCGGTCTCGTCTTTCTTGTGTTTATTGCAACCATTTTCGTCTTCGACCTGGTCGAGCTGCTTCGCCGAGGTGCGTCGAAGGAGACGGCAGACGTCGGCACGCTGATGTTGATGGCGTTCATGAAGCTGCCATTTATGGCGCAAAAGGCGATCCCATTCGCCATCCTGATCGGCGGTATCCTGTGTTTTTCGAAACTCACACGCAGCCACGAACTGGTGGTCGCCCGAGCCGCCGGGGTATCGGCCTGGCAATTCATGCTGCCTGCCCTGATTATCGCCTTTCTCGTCGGCACGGTGACGATCACGATCTATAACCCGCTCGCCTCGGCCATGGTTTCGCGCTACGAGCAACTCGAAGCGACCCACCTGCGCAAGCAGGCGAGCCTGCTCGCGATTTCGTCGTCCGGGCTGTGGCTACGCCAGGCGGGCCAGAGCGGAGAATCGGTGATCCATGCGCAGCGGGTCACCGAGCCCGACACGGTGCTGCACGACGTAATCATCTTTCGCTTCGAAGGCACCGACAGCTTCATCGGCCGGATCGACGCGGCGAGCGCGAAGCTCGAGGACGGCTATTGGGACCTGCAAGATGCAGTGCTGACCGCGCCGGACCGGCCAGCCGAGTTTACCGACCGCTACAAGCTTTCCACGGATCTGACCCTGAGCCAAATCCAGGACAGCTTTGCGTCTCCCGAAACGCTGTCGTTCTGGGAGCTGCCGGGCTTCATCAAAGTGTTGGAGAAGGCCGGCTTCTCGGCGGTGAAGCACCGCATCCATTGGTATGCCCTGCTCTCGGCTCCATTGCTGTTCTGCGCCATGGTGCTGATCGCCGCGACATTCTCGCTGCGCCTGACGCGGCGCGGCGGTACGGGGCTGCTGATTGCAGCCGGCGTGCTGACCGGCTTCGTATTCTATTTCCTTTCCGACGTGGTCCTCGCCCTTGGTCTCTCAGGGAAAATTCCGCCTGCTCTGGCGGCCTGGACGCCCGCGGGGATATGCACCCTGCTGGGCATCGGCCTGCTGTTCCACCTTGAAGACGGATAACTCCATGCACCGCATTCTCTCGGTGATCGCCCTGGTCCTGGCGACCAGCCTTTCGGTCACGACCCTCTGCGGTGCGCAGGCCCAGGCGCCGACCGATGCGCCCGTGCTGCTACGCGCGGACTGGTTGACCCACGACCAGACGTCGGAAATCGTCACTGCGGAGGGCCATGTCGAGCTTGCCCAGTCCGGCCGCATCCTGCTGGCCGACCGCGTGACCTACGACCAGCGGCGCGACCGGGTGGTTGCCAGCGGCAATGTGAGCATTCTCGAGCCCAACGGCGAGGTGCTGTTCGCCGATGCGGTCGAACTGACCAACCAGATGAAAAATGGCGTGGTCACGAATATCCGTCTGCTGATGACCGACCACTCGCGCCTGGCAGCCAACGGCGCGCGGCGCTCCGCGGGCAACCGAACGGAAATGCGCAAGGCTATTTACTCGCCTTGTGCGCTCTGCGCCGACGATCCGGAGAGTGCGCCGCTTTGGCAACTCAAAGCCATTCGAGTCGAGCACGACCAGGAAGACCGCATGATCGAATATTCCGACGTCTTCATGGAAATCTACGGCGTACCGGTCATGTACCTGCCTTATTTCGCACACCCCGATCCAACGGTGAAGAGAAAGAGCGGCTTTCTCGCCCCTACCTACGGCAGCTCGAGCACCCTCGGCCTCAACGTCACGACGCCCTATTTCTGGAATATTCAACCCCAGCGCGACTTCACGTTCGCACCGATTTTCACCTCGAAGGAAGGCGTCGTCCTGGCCGGCGAATACCGCGAGCATACGGGAAACGGAATCTATCGCCTGGGTGGCAGCTGGACCCATGTCGACCAGCGAGACGATGACGGGGAGCGTATCGGCGGCGAGGAAACCCGGGGTCATATTGAAGGCGACGGGCGATTCGCTCTGGGCCCGGCCTGGATGTGGGGATTCGATCTCTCTCGCGCGACCGACGACACATACCGCAGCCGCTACGGGTTCGGCGGCGAGGATACGTTGACCACCGACCTCTGGCTGCAGGGACAAGACGGTCGCCGCTTTGCATCGCTTGCCGGCTACTGGTTCCAAGGGCTGGAGGAGAATGACGATCCGGGCAAGATTCCGCTTATCCTGCCTTCGTTCGACTACGAGTTCATCAGCGACCCGAGTTCTGCGGGAACCTGGTGGAGTGTTAACGCCAACACCTTGTTGCTGGCACGCAGCGAGGGAGCCGACAGCCGACGCCTGTCAACCACCGGCGGTTGGCACGCGCGATATACCGGCGCTTCCGGCGATATCTACAATTTTTCAGCCAGACTGCGTGGCGATCTTTATTGGGTCAACGACGTCGCGAACCCCGCCGACCCAAACACGACCGCGCTCAACGGCGTGACGGGACGCGTTATCCCCGAGGTCACCCTCGGCTGGCGCTATCCCATGATCGCCCAACATGAAAGCGTCCGTCAGATGATCGAGCCGATCGTCACCGCTATCGTCAGTCCCTACGGCGGAAACCTCGACCAGATTCCCAACGAGGACAGCGTCGACTTCGAGTTCGACGATACCAACCTGTTCAGCTCGAACCGTTTCACCGGGCTCGACCGCGTCGAGGGCGGACCGCGGGTCAATTACGGGGTGCGCTGGGGGCTCTACGGCGAGAGCGGCGGACAAACCACGGCACTGCTGGGCCAGAGCGCCCGTCTGAAAGACGATTCGACCTTTGGCACGGGCACGGGTCTGGAGAGCAATTTTTCGGACTATGTCGGCCGCCTCGCCATCACGCCGGCGGATTACCTGGATATCAGCTACCGCTTCCGCCTCGATCGGGTGAGCTTCACCGCCCAGCGCAACGAAGTGAATGCGTCGATCGGGCCGTCCTATCTCAACACGTCGATAACCTATATCCAGCTCGACGCCGAAATCAGCGCCGACACGGAGTCGGAATTTGCAAATCGTGAGGAAATCTCCTTCGTCGGCAATGTCGAGCTGACCAAGTCCTGGACGCTTTCGCTCGACCACCGGCGCGACCTGACCGGTGACGGCGGGTCGCTGAATTCCGGAAGCAGCTTGATCTATGAGGACGAATGCCTGCTCTTCCGATTGCGTGCGAACCGGCGATTCACCGAGGACCGGGACGTCGAGTCCGAGACCACGGTGTTATTTACCATCCAATTCAAGCATCTGGGCTAGAACCGGCCTGACAGGTGCAAATAGAATTTGAGGCCGGCTTACCGAACCCGCTATAAACGGCCTCGGTAGACCGACGACAAGAACGGGCATGATGTGCGCATGAAATGGATCATTGTTGCGATCGCGGTGACGATCCTGCTGTTTGCAGGCTCCGCCATCCGGGCCCAGGATTCGCAGCGCATCGCCGCCGTGGTCAATGACGAGGTCATTTCGGTCTACGATCTGATCATCCGAATCGACCTGGCGGTAGCGACCACCGGTTTGCAGAACAGTCCCGAGGTTCGCCGCAACATCGCCCCCCAGGTGCTGCAGAACCTGATCAACGAGCGACTGCAGTTTCAGGAAGGCGCACGGCTGGGCATCCAGATCACCGAGGACCAGATGGCCCGCGCCGTCGCGTCACTGGAAGACGACAGCGGCGCGCCGCCAGGCAGTTTTTTCGAATTTCTCCAAGCGAGCGGTCTAAACCGGGAGACAGCGCTTGAGCAGATCCGCGCGCAGATCGTGTGGGGCACTGCCGTGCGTCGAAGGCTAGGGCCCAATGTGGTGGTCGGCCAGGAAGAAATCGATGCCGCGCGCGAGCGGATGGAAGCGGGACAGAACGAGCCGATTTTCAGGATTGCCGAATTATTTCTGGGCGTGCCCAACCAATCCGACGAGCTTGCCGTCGCGGCCGACGCCCGACAGCTTGCCGCCCAGCTAAAGGCCGGTGGGGTCGATTTCGGGGTGCTCGCCCGACAATTCTCCCAGAGCGCAACGGCCGCCGTCGGCGGCGATCTCGGCTGGGTGCAGGTCGGTCAACTCGCACCGGAAATCGCGCGCGTGGTGCCGACCATGCAACCGGGCAACATATCCGAGCCAATCCGGTCCGTTGAAGGCTTCCATATCATCGCCGTGCTCGATCGCCAGGAACCCCATGCGGCGGCAGCCGACGTGTCGGTCGAACTCGTCCAGGTGGTTCTGCCCGTCACCGAAGAGCCCGGGTCGGTGCATGACAACGAACAACGCGCCTTGGCTCAGGAAGTCGGGCGAACCGTGCGCAGCTGCGCCGATATGCGCGAGCTGTCCCAGGTCGTGGGGAACGAATTGTCGGGCGACCTTGGAACCATGATGCTGGACGAACTACCCACCCCCATACGCGTGGCCGTGGCAGGCTTGGCGGTGGACCAGCCGAGCGCGCCCGTGCGCACCATAAACGGCTATCACGTGTTGATGGTATGCGCGCGTCGCGAGACCGGCGATCGGGTCATCGACGACGAGAGGATCCGCCGGGATCTCGTCGCCCGTCGGCTCGACCTGCTGGCCCGGCGCTACCTGCGCGACTTGCGGACCGCGTCCTTCATCGAGGTGCGCGTCTGAGCCGGCCTGAAAGCGGGCCCGCGCTGCCGCCGCTGCGCGAGGTTATCCGCCGGCACGGTCTTTCCGCGCGACGCAAGCTCGGCCAGAATTTTTTACTCGACCCGACAATCGCCCGACGCATCGCCGACGCTGCTGGACCGTTTGGCAGCGAGACGGTGATTGAGATTGGCCCGGGCCCCGGCGGATTGACCCGCGCGCTGCTTGAGGCCGGGGCCGTACGGGTACTCGCGGTGGAGAGAGACCCGCGCTGCGTTGCCGCCTTGACCGAACTTGCCGCGGCGTATCCCGGCCGACTCGAAATCGTCGAGGCCGACGCCCGAACCGTCGACGAAGCAGCTCTTGTGCCCGCGCCACGCCGCATCGTCGCCAATCTCCCTTACAACGTCGCGACGCCGTTGCTGGTCAAATGGCTCGCGCAGATCGAGCTGTTCACGGGCCTGGCCCTGATGTTCCAGAAGGAAGTTGCGGCGCGCCTCACGGCCCTGCCCCGCACCGGAGCCTATGGCCGTCTTTCGATTATGGCCCAATGGCGAACCCGACCCCGCGCGTTATTCGACCTGCCGCCCGGCGCCTTCGTGCCGGCCCCAAAAGTGACCTCGACACTGGTTGCCCTGGCCCCGTTGGCCGAACCTCAGGCTGCCGCCGACTGGGACGCGCTGGAAACCGTGGTCGCCGCCGTCTTCAACCAGCGGCGCAAGATGCTGCGCAGCGCATTAAAACGTCTGGGACCCGACCCGCAGACGTTGTTGGCTGTTGCGGGCATTGCGCCCGAGCGGCGGGCCGAGGAACTCGATGTCGCGGAGTTCTGCTCGCTCGCCCGGGCCTGGCGTTCCCGCACCGAGGCCGAGCGCTCGTGACACAATCCGTATTGCCCGATCATGCGAACTGCCGTAAGAAGACGCCCCGGTCTTTTTCGCTTTTCCGGAGATCCCTATGATTATCATCCGGCCCGAGACGCCGGCAGACACCGTCGCCATCGAAAATCTACTCGATCGCGCCTTTGAGCCCGAACGCCAGGCGCGCCCGAGTTATCGCCTGCGCACTGAGCGTCCTCCTCTCGACGGGTTATGCTTCGTCGCATACAGGAATGGGCGCCTAGTCGGCACCATCCGCTTCTGGCCGATCACGGCGGGCGGCGTGGCCGCTATTCTGCTTGGCCCCATTGCCGTCGATCCCAACGAGCAAGGCCAGGGGATCGGTGCCCGGCTGGTTGCCGCCGGCATCGAAGCGGCGCGTATAGCGGGTCATGACATTGTCGTTGCGATTGGCACCCGCGCCTATCTGGGACGCTTCGGCTTTGTGTCGGCGCGCCAGCATGATCTGGTGTTCGACGAGGCCGTCGACGACGAACGCTTTCTGGTTCTGGAACTCGCGCCCGGGGCGCTCGAGGGGGTTGCCGGCCCGCTCGCGCCGGGAGGTTGTCTTCGACGGGGCGTAAGCCGCAATTTGTTCAGCGTTCGCCGCGCAGCCGCTTGACGAATTCCCCCAACCCGATCTGGTGCTGACGCGACAGCCTTTCGGCGGCCAGCACGGCGCGCGCGCCGCCTACGCTCTCTTCGAGATCGTCGTTGATAATGATGTAGCTGTAGGCATCCCAGTGGCTCATCTCGTCCGCCGCCTCGGCCATGCGACGGGCTACGACCTCGTCGGAATCCTGGGCCCGCGAGTGGAGGCGGCGCTCAAGCGCGGCAGTAGACGGCGGCAGAATGAACACGCTCACGAGATCGTCGCGCACCGCCTCGGCCAGTTGCTGAGCGCCTTGCCAGTCGATGTCGAAAAGCATATCGCGCCCGGCAGCGAGCGCCGTCTCGACAGGACCGCGGGGCGTTCCGTAGTAATGATCGAAGACGCGAGCGTGCTCGAGAAATTCCCCCTGCTTTACCATGTCCGCGAAGACTGCCTCATCGACGAATTTGTAGTCGACGCCGTCGATTTCGCCGGAGCGGATCGGACGGGTCGTCATCGAGACCGACAGGGTCAAATTGTCGTCGAGCTCGAGCAGACGGCGTGAAATTGTGGTCTTGCCCGCGCCCGATGGGGAGGACAGCACAAGCATCAGGCCTCTGCGTTCGATCGACAAAACGGGCATGGCGGGACGGCCTCCTCGAGCAGCGCAGATCATTCGACGTTCTGGACCTGCTCGCGAAACTGGTCGATCACGGCCTTGAGGTCGAGACCGATCCGGGTGAGCGAGAGATCGTTCGATTTCGAGCATAGGGTGTTGGCTTCGCGGTTGAATTCTTGGCACAGGAAATCGAGCCGGCGGCCCACCGCCTCGCCGCCGTCGAGCAATTCCCGCGCACCGACCAGATGGGCACGCAGCCGGTCGAGTTCTTCGCGCACATCGGCTTTGACTGCGAGAACCGCCACTTCCTGAGCGATTCTGTCCTCCGGCAACCCGGTGCCCTCGTCAAGCAAGGCGGCGAGCTTCTCGGCGAGTCGCGCCTTGATCGCCTCGGGCGCAAGAGCGGGCGCCGTGGCCGCCCGGTCGGCCAGCACCGCGATTTCGTCAAGCTGGTCGCGCAAGGTGGCATCGATCTGCTCACCCTCGGCGCGACGCGCATCGGCGAGTTTGTCGAGCGCATCGTGAAGGCTGGACACGAGCGCGGCATCGCGTGCCTCGCGCGCAGCCTCGTCCTCGACGGGAACGACCGATTCCACCACCCCGCGCAGGCCAAGCAAACCATCGATGCGCGGCGGCGCGGCGCGGCCGTCGGCGGCGAATTCGGCGGCCACGGCGAGCAATCGCTCGAGCAGCGCCTCGTTGAGGCGCAAATCAGCGGGGACGTCGGCCTGGTCGAAATTCAACGCAATCCCTATATGGCCGCGACTCAGGCGCGCGCTCGCAGCTTCTCGGGCAACCGGCTCAAGCCAGTCCATCCGCTGCGGCAGCCGACAGCGCACCTCAAGGGACCGGCCGTTGACGCTCTTGACCTCCCATGTCCATCGCGCCTCACCATGGATCCCATCGGTGCGGGCAAAGCCGGTCATGCTGGAAACCGCCACGCTCACCTCGTATTGTCTGCCCGTCAGGGCCGGCGGGCGCCGCCGCGGCGCCCGATGGCGGGCACTATACCCGCGGGCCGGGTCGACCAACAAGCAAGCGATCGGCGGGAGGGCGCGCGCGATGGCCGATGGAGCACCGACCTCGATTTTGATCACGGGGGCCAGCAGCGGGATAGGCGAGGCACTGGCCCGCCTCTACGCAGCCCCGGGGGTATCGCTCGCGCTGACCGGACGCAACGCCGACCGACTGGAGAGCGTCGCCCAGGCCTGCTGCATAAGTGGCAGCGAGACCGAAATGGCCGTGCTCGACGTCGCCGACTCCGAGACCATGGCGGCCTGGATCGCCGCGCGCGACGCGTCCCGCCCCCTCGACATGGTGATCGCCAACGCGGGCGTATCGGCCGGCACCTGCGGGACACCGGGGGGCCGGCACATCTACGACGAAACCGAAGCGCAGGCACGGCGGATCTTTGCGGTTAATCTGGACGGTGTGCTCAACACCGTGCTTCCGGTGATCCCAGGCATGCGCGCCCGCGGCCATGGCCAAATCGCGCTGATGAGCTCGCTCGCCGGGTTCCGCGGCGTGCCGGGTGCCACCGCGTATTCGGCGAGCAAGGCGGCGGTCAAGAGTTGGGGTGAAGCCCTGCGCCCGAGCCTGGCTCCGGATGGCATAGCCGTCACGGTGATCTGCCCGGGATTTGTTGAATCGCGGATCACTGCGCGCAACCGATTTCCGATGCCGTTTCTCCTGACGGCGCCCAAAGCCGCTCAGCTGATCCGCCGCCGGCTGCGCCGCCGCCCGGCGCGGATTGCCTTTCCAGTGGGTTTGTACCTGCCGACCCTGTTGTTCGCCTTGTTGCCGCCCGGCCTTGCCGACCTCACGCTGGCCGGCTCGATACGCCG
Source organism: Alphaproteobacteria bacterium (assembly GCA_965249645.1). Taxonomy (GTDB): domain Bacteria; phylum Pseudomonadota; class Alphaproteobacteria; order UBA828; family JAPUJA01; genus CAVOEB01. Next base: position 420,405 of record CBDFML010000010.1, on the reverse strand, counting down.
CGCAAGGCGCGCCTCGGGGGCGGAGCAACTCCCGGATCAGGGTACGCCGCCCGACAGCATGTCGCGATAGCGCTGAACGTTGAGGTTGTGTTCGTCGAGAGTCGCGGCAAAGGCGTGACCGCCGGTGCCGTCGGCGACAAAATAATAGGCCCCGGTCTCGGCCGGATGAAGGGCGGCTTCGAGCGCGGCCCGGCCCGGGTTGGCGATGGGCCCCGGCGGCAAGCCGCGATGACGGTAGGTGTTGTAGGGATCGTCCAGCTCCAGGTCGAAGCGACGGAGCGGGCGATCGAGAACGACCCCGCCCCGCGCAAGCGCGTAGACGACAGTGGGATCGGATTGCAGGGGCATGCCGATCCGAAGCCGGTTGACGAAGACGCCCGCGACCAGCGCCCGATCACCGGCAAGGCCGGTCTCCTTCTCGATTATGGAGGCGAGAACCACCGCTTCCTCCGGGCTCGCGAGCGGCAGGCCGTCGGCCCGCGCGGGCCAAAGCTCTTCGAGTGCGCCCTGCATAGCCGCCTGCATACGCACAATCAACCGCGTACGATCGTCGCCATAGACATAATGGTAGGTGTCGGGCAGCAGCGAGCCTTCGGTAACCGGCCCGGCGATCTCACCGGTCAACGCCGGAGCCGCCTCTATCAGTGCGACGATCTCGGTGCTCGACAGGCCTTCGGGCAGGGTCAGGCGATGGACCACCACGTCGCCCGCGACCAGCTCATCCATCACCGCGCGGGGAGAAATGCCCGGCTCGAACGCGTACTCGCCGGCCCGCAGGCGATCATGCGAACCGGTCAGACGGACCCCCACGGAGAACACCGTAGCGCTGGCAATGACGCCACGTTCTTCCAGCCTCCGGGCGATGCCCTGCAGGCCGAGCCCGCGATCGAGAATCACCGTTGCGGGTGCCCCAAGAGGCCCCTCGGCTCCGAACTGCGTCCAACCCCAGAGCGCGGCGCCCGCAGCGAGCGCGGCGAGAAGGAGAACGGCGGGAAGAAGAATGCGGACGGCAGTGCGCCGCATGGAATTACGGAGCCCGACCGATCACCAGGCTTGCGTTGGTGCCGCCGAAACCGAAGGAGTTGGACAGCGCGTAACGCACGGGCCGCTCCTTGGCCTGATAGGGCACGAGGTCGATATCGCAACCCGGCGACGGATTGTCGAGGTTCAGGGTCGGCGGGACGACGCCGTTGACCACCGCGAGAATCGAAAATATCAATTCGACGCTGCCTGCCGCGCCCAGCAGATGACCGATGGAGGATTTTGTCGAGGACATGGAAAGCTTGTAGGCCGCGTCTCCGAACAGGCGTTTCACGGCACCCAGCTCGATCTCGTCGCCCAGCGGCGTCGAGGTTCCGTGGGCATTGATATAGTCGATATCGCCGAGATCGACTCCGGCCCGCTTGAGCGCCATGCGCATCGAACGCTCGCCGCCGCTGCCATCGGGCCGTGGAGCGGTCAGGTGATAGGCGTCGCCCGACAGGCCATAGCCCATGATTTCGGCGTAAATCGTGGCCCCGCGCGCCTTGGCGTGCTCCATCTCCTCAAGCACGACAAGGCCGGAACCTTCGCCCATGACGAAGCCGTCACGATCGACATCCCACGGGCGCGACGCCTTTTCGGGGGTGTCGTTAAACCCGGTTGACAGCGCCCGGGCGGCGGCAAACCCGGCCAGCCCAAGCCGGCATATCACCGCCTCGGCGCCGCCGGCGACCATGACGTCGGCATCGTCGAACGCGATAAGACGGCTGGCATCGCCGATCGCATGGGCGCCCGTCGAGCAGGCGGTGACGACCGAATGGTTGGGCCCCTTGTAGCCGTATTTCATGGAGACATGGCCGGCCGCGAGATTGATCAACGCGGAGGGGATGAAAAACGGGCTCAGGCGGCGCGGGCCTTTCTCATTCATCAGGACAGTGCCCGCCTCAATGGTCTTCAGCCCGCCGATGCCCGAGCCGATCATCACGCCGGTTCGCTCGAGCGCGCCCTCGTCCTCGGGCGTCCAGCCGGCATCGGCCACAGCCTGGTCGGCCGCGGCAATGGCGAAGAGGATGAAGTCGTCCATCTTCTTGAGTTCTTTGGGCGGGACGACCGCTTCGAGATTGAGTTGGCCCGGACCCTCGCCGCGAGGCACCTGGCCCGCGACCTTGGCGGGCAGGTCGTCGACATTGAAATCGGTGATCGGGCTGATTCCCGATTTGCCATTAACGAGGCGCTCCCACACCCCGGCCACACCGCACCCCAGCGGCGTCACCAAGCCAAGGCCGGTCACGACTACGCGTCTCATGGCATCAACCGGGCGGTCCGCCCCCGAGCGATCCCGGGACCCCGATGGGTCCCCGCGCTCATGGCGGCTAACCCTCGAGTTCCTTGATGTATTCGACCGCGTCCTTGACGGTCAGGATCTTTTCCGCGGCGTCATCGGGGATTTCGCAGCCGAATTCCTCCTCGAACGCCATCACCAACTCGACGGTATCCAGGCTGTCGGCGCCGAGATCGTCAATGAAGCTGGCATTGTCGGTGACCTTGGATTCCTCGACGCCAAGATGCTCGACGACAATTTTTTTCACCCGATCCGGGACATCACTCATACGTCAAATTTCCTTCAGGCTAGTGGTCGTTCCAGGGAACATCCTGTTGTTTTGGACCCTCGGCGGCACCGGAAACGATACCCCTCGGCTGCGGCGTGACGCTTCGCGGTGGTAACACACTTTCCAGCGTTTGACTAGACGATCACAGCCCTGTCAAATCGGCTCAGATCATGGCCATTCCGCCGTTTATCGAGAGCGTCGCGCCAGTCACGTAAGCCGCCTCGTCGCTGGCCAGAAAAACCGCGCCGGCCGCGATTTCTCCGGGCTGGCCGAGCCGACCCGCAGGGATCGACGTGAGCAGCGCGGCACGCCGTTCTTCGGGCAGCGCATCGGTCATCGGTGTCTCGATGAAGCCTGGTGCGATGCAGTTGACGGTGATGTTCCGGCCGGCAACCTCGGCCGCAAGACTTTTGGTCATGCCGGTCAGCCCGGCCTTCGCGGCGACATAATTGGCCTGGCCGGGGTTGCCGGCCTGAGCGACGACCGAAGTAATATTGATGATCCGACCGAAGCGACGCTTCATCATGCCGCGCAGGACTGCGCGCGAAAGCCGGAATCCGGCACTGAGATTGACCTCGAGGACCGCGTTCCAATCCTCGTCGGACATTCGCATGGCGAGCCCGTCGCTCGTGCGGCCCGCGTTGTTGACCAGAATATCGAGGCCGCCCATCGCAGCCTCGGCGTCTTTGGCCAGAGTCGCGACGGCCGCGGCATCGGCGAGATCGCAGGCGAGGCAGCCCGCACCCGCACCCAACTCGCTGGCCAGTGCATCGAGCGCGTCTCGGCGGGTACCGGACAGGGTGACCTGCGCGCCTTGGGCGTGGAGTGCCCGCGCGATCGCCGCGCCGATACCGCCCGAGGCGCCGGTGACCAACGCCGTCTTTCCCGTCAGATCGAACATTCCAATTCCTCGTTTTGCTTCGCGGATATTTTTAAAGAGTGCCCAGAAACGCCTCGACCGACTCCACATCGCCCACCGAGAGCGGCTGAAGCTCGCGGTCGATCCGCTTGGTCAGCCCGCTCAGCACCTTGCCGTGGCCCAGCTCGACCACTGTCTCGACTTCCTGAGCGCGCAGATACTGGACCGATTCGCGCCAGCGCACCATCGCCGTGACCTGCTCGACAAGCTGACGCCGAATGACGGTGGGCTCGGTTACAGGCTGGGCCGTCACGTTTGCGACCAGCGGCAAAGCGGGCGGCGCGACGGTAATCCCGGCCAGAGCCTCAGCCATGGCTTCGCCGGCCGGCGCCATTAGGGCGCAATGAAACGGCGCACTGACGGGCAGCAAGATGGCACGCTTCGCGCCGCGCTCGCCGGCCAGCTCGATCGCTCGTTCCACCGCGGTGCGTGAGCCCGAGATGACGACCTGGCCGGGGGCATTGTCGTTGGCCGCGGCACAGACCTCTCCTTCCGCCGCGTCGGCGGCGATCGCCTGGGCGATCTCGAGGTCGACGCCAAGCAGCGCAGCCATCGCGCCCTTGCCCTGCGGCACCGCCTGCTGCATTGCTTCGCCGCGCAGCCGAACGAGCCGCGCCGTCGCAGTCACGGACAGCGCGCCCGCGGCGCATAGTGCGGAATATTCTCCAAGCGAATGACCTGCGACGAAGGCGCCGTGGACGGCGAGCGAGGTTTCGGTTTCATGCTCGAGGACCCGAACCACCGCCATCGAGGCCGCCATCAGTGCCGGTTGGGTGTTACTGGTAAGCATCAGGTCCTCGCCCGGCCCTTCGGCCATGAGCCGGGAAAGATGCTCGCCGAGCGCGTCGTCAACCTCTTCGAGAACCTGGCGGGCCGCGGGAAACTGCTCGGCCAGTGCGCGGCCCATCCCGACCTCCTGGGAGCCCTGACCTGGAAACACAAATGCACGCTTGACCAACACAACCCCCACCGCCTTGTTTCGCCTTGCGCGCCCAGTGAAAGCGGGGTGCATCCGCCTGTCAAGCGGCGCTTGCGCGCGGGTACGAATGCTGTATAGTTCGGCGCCTTGAGGCGCTCGGCCCGGCTATGCCACGATCTTGCGCCGCGTTTTTTCACCCGTGAGACGCGACGCGTGCAGCCCGGCTGCCCGCGCCGCGCTGTCCTGCGCCACAGCGCCCGGGACGCATGAAGGAGACAGACCGGCATGGCGTTCTACGAGAGCACGTTCATCGCCCGTCCGGAGATCTCGGGACAACAGGCCGAGGCACTTGCCGAACGCTTTGCCGGGATCATTACGGACAACGGTGGCAAGGTCGAGAAGACCGAATACTGGGGACTGAAATCCCTCGCCTACCGGATCAAGAAACATCGCAAGGGTCACTACATCATGTTCAACCTGGACGCGCCCTCAGCGGCGGTCAAGGAGATGGAGCGCAACATGAGCCTCGACGAGGATGTCTTGCGCATCCTCACGATCCGCGTCAAGGAGCTCGAGGAAGGCCCGTCGGCCATGATGCAGGCGAAATCGTCGCGCGGAGATCGGGGCGAGCGCGGAGATCGGGGCGAGCGCGGAGATCGGGGCGAGCGCGGAGACCGAGGCGAACGCAGCCATACGCCACGCGACCGGGATAACGGCGCCGCGGGCGCCGCCAAAACCGAGACCGCCGACGCGGACGCCGCCAAAACCGAGGCCGCCGACGCGGACGCCGCCAAATCCGAGACAGCCGACGCGGACGCCGCCAAAACCGAGACAGACGACACGAACGCCGCCAAAACCGAGACAGACGACACGAACGCCGCCAGCACCGAGACAGACGACACGAACGCCGCCAGCACCGAGACAGACGACACGGCCAACGATGCCGCGACGGGAGACGATACATGAGCATGGATGGGGGCCGCGCCTACTCTGGCGGTCGGTCGGGCGGTGGCGGTGGCGGCGGCTTCGCACGCCGGCCGTTCTTCCGGCGGCGCAAGACCTGCCCCTTGAGCGGCGCGGGTGCGCCGAAGGTCGACTACAAGGATGTAAAGCTGCTGCAACGCTTCCTCTCGGAGCGAGGCAAAATCGTGCCGAGCCGGATCACCGCCATCTCGGCGAAAAAGCAGCGCGCGCTCTCGCGCGCCATCAAGCGAGCCCGGATCCTCGCGCTGCTGCCCTTCACGGAACACTGACCCGGCGCCCGGCGGGCGCCCGCTCGCGATGCTTAGAGACTATCTCATCGCGATCGCGGCAGGCGTAGCGTCCGCGCTGATCTACGCGGTCGCAGGCGCGAACATGTTTCTCGCCATGCTGATCGTGCCCTTCGCGCCCGTGCCGCTTTTTTTCGTCGGCCTTTCGCGCGGTTACCGGATGGTCTTTCTGGCAGGTGGCGTGGCGGCGGTGCTCGGCGGGCTGGTGCTCGGATCCTTTGCCTTTTCGCTGATCTATGCCCTCGGCATTCTCGGCCCCGTCGCGCTGATAGTGCGCAACGCGCTGCTCAATCGTACCGACCCTCAGGGCAACATCGAATGGTATCCGACAGGCCGATTGCTCGTGATTGGCACGATCTATTTCAGCCTCCTGTTCCTGATCGCGGCAGGACTCTTCGCCGGGCACGAGGGCGGACTGGTGGGCCTGTTCTCGGAGCAGGTACGGGCAATTTACGGCGAGACGCTCGGCGCCGTTCCGGCACCGGACGGTCAGAGCGCGGAAGCGGCGCTGCAAGCAACTGCCTATAACGCGGTAACCTGGACGCCGGGCATGGGCGTGCTGTTCATGGCGATCTCCATGTTGCTCGCCCAACTCGTGCTGCGCCGGTTCTCCAAGACCCTGCGACCCAGCTTCGAATTCACCGAGATGGTGCTGCCCCGCTGGCCCGCCTACGTGTTCGCCGCCGCCCTCAGTCTCGGGCTGTTCGCCCCCGACCAGATCGGCTTCGTCGGCGCCGGCGTGGCGATCGCCTTTGGGGCGCCCTATTTCTTTCTCGGCATCACCGTGGTGCACAACTTCGCGCGGAGACTTTCGGCCGGCATCATTGTGCTGATCGCTCTGTATGCTTTATTGTTATTCGCACAGCCCTTCAGCATGATGGCGTTGGCCGGTCTGGGTCTTGCGGAACAATGGTTTAATATGCGCCGCCGGTTCGGCGGTGGAGGAAGCGGACCGGGTGGACCCGGTCAGGATTTGACACGCCAGGAGTGACAAGAGAATGGACGTAATTCTGCTCGAACGGATCGGCAAACTCGGCCAGCTCGGCGACGTGGTCGCCGTCAAGGACGGCTACGCGCGTAATTTCCTGCTGCCCCAGGGCAAAGCACTTCGGGCGACCAAGGGAAATCTCGAGCGTTTCGATGGCGACCGTGCCGAGCTGATCCGCGCAAACGACGACAAGCGCGCCGACGCCGAGGCGGCAGCGCAGGGCCTCGCGGGAACCAGCTGGGTGCTAATCCGACAGGCAAGCGAGAGCTTTCAGCTCTATGGGTCGGTCACCGCGCGCGATATCGCAAAGTTGATCGGCGAGAGCGGCACGCCCGTGACGCGCCAGCAGGTCCGGCTCGACACGACGATCAAGGCACTGGGTGTCTATCCCGTGGCCATCGCGCTTCACCCGGAAGTCGAAATCGAGGTGACGGTCAACGTCGCGCGCTCCGACGAAGAGGCGCTGCTGCAGGCGGCCCGGCCAGCCGGTCCGCGCGAAACGGAAGGCGCCCAGAACGCGGCGCCTGAAGAGCAAGCTCCACAAATCGAAGAACTCTTCGAGGCGAGCGCCGCCACCGAAGTGGCCGAGGCGGTCGAGGCTGCGGCCGCGGAGGAAAGCGCCGATGGATCCGACGCGGCTCCGTCAACCGACGAGGAAACCACGGCCGAAGCAGAAACCGCGCCCGACGCCGGCTAACCGGCCAACGGACGCTGCTATCAGAGGGGGGTCGATCGAATGCTGGTCGGGCTACTGCTCAAGAGACTAATGAAACGGGGCACGCTCCGGCTGATCGACTCCCGGGGCAAGCTGCATGTGTTCGCCGGTGAGCCCGGCAAAACGGCCACCATTCGCCTCCACGACCGGCGGTTCGAGCGCCAGATGTTCTGGAACCCCCGGCTGCATGTGGGCGAAGGCTACATGGACGGCCGGCTGACCCTCGAAGAGGGCACCACGATCCGCGAGTTCGTCGATCTGGTGGGGCTGAACATTCACCTGATCGACCGGACCCCGCTGGTGCGGTTTTGCCAATGGGTGGGGCGGATGTGGCGCCCGGTCATGCAGCACAACCCGATCGGGCGCGCCCAGAAGAACGTCGCCCATCATTACGACCTCTCCGACGAGCTGTTCGACCTGTACCTCGATTCCGACCGGCAGTATTCCTGCGGCTATTTCACAACCCCCAACAGCAGCCTCGAGCAGGCCCAGATCGACAAGAAGCGCCATCTCGCCTCAAAGCTTCACCTCGAGCCCGGCTGCAAGGTACTCGACATCGGCTCGGGCTGGGGCGGGCTGGGACTTTACATTGCCAAAGAATCGGGTGCCGACGTCACGGGAGTCACTCTCTCCGTTCAACAGCAGAAGGTGTCTTCGGAGCGCGCGAAAACGGATGGCTTGGCCGACCGGGTGCGCTTCCGCCTGCAGGACTATCGCGAGGAAACCGGCCCTTATGACCGGATCGTCTCAGTCGGCATGTTCGAACATGTCGGGGTCAAGCATTACCGCGAGTTCTTCGAGAAAGTGCGCGACCTGCTGACCGAGGACGGTGTTGCCCTGATCCACTTTATCGCCCGCTGGGACGGGCCCAGCGTGACCAACCCGTGGCTGCGCAAATACATCTTCCCGGGCGGCTACTGCCCGTCTCTCTCCGAGGTCTTCGCGCCGCTCGAAGAAACCGGCCTGAAGCTGGCAGACATGGAGGTGCTCCGGCTGCATTACGCCGAGACACTCGAACACTGGTCGCGCAATTTCCAGGCCAACCGTGCGAAGGTGAAGGAGATCTACGACGAGCGCTTCTGCCGGATGTGGGAGTTCTATCTCGCGGGCTCGGAAGCCGCTTTCCGCCGCCAGGACCACATGATCGTGCAGATGCAGCTCTGCCGCGACCAGGAAGCGGTACCGTTGACCCGCGACTATATGTACGAGTGGGAACATGCCCACTGGACCGAGGGCGCGGCGAACGCCTGAGTTTTCCCGGCCGCCACAGGCTGCGGAGCGATTTGTCCCGGCTATCCACAACCCGTCCAACCGTAGCCAACAGACGGCCGCCTCCGGACGAGGCTGTCCGCCAGACCCCACCATATCTGCTGATTTAGGACCACAAGCCCGCAAAATCTGGTAGGCTCATCGCCCATTGATGAGCAACGAAGCCAGTATTAGAAATGCGGCGGGCGGGCCGGCCCACAGGTTTGCCGCACCTCTTGAGCGCGGCGCGAGAGCCTTCCCCGCTATCCACAGGCTGGGAACGGTTTTTATCCCCGGGTTATTCACCACCGCCCCGCAGATTTGCGCCGACGGCGCGAAATTGATGGGTTAGGTTGGGCCATGGAAACCCCCCATCCTCATCTGACCCCGATCGACGGCGACAAGGCGGACGACGCGCTCTACCGCGAAGCGCCGCACAACGTCGAGGCGGAGCAGGCGTTGCTGGGCGCGATCCTGGTCAACAACGAGGCGCTCAACCGGGTCATGGGATTTCTCGACGAATCCCATTTCTACGAGCCGGTCCACGGCCGCATCTACGCCGCCGCCCAGGCGTTGACCGAGCGCGGCCAGATCGCCAACCCGGTCACGCTCAAGACCTACTTTGAAGCGGACGGCGCGCTGACCGAAATCGGCGGCGCCCAGTATCTGGGCCGCCTTGCGGGCGCCGCGATCACCATCATCAACGCCGAGCATTACGGGCGGACGATCTTTGATCTCGCGATGCGCCGGGCGCTGATCGACGTCGGCGAGGCGATGGTGAACACGGCCTACGATTCGCCCTACGATCTGCCCGCCGAAACCCAGATCGAGGATGCCGAGCACCGCCTGTTCCGGCTCGCCGAGGATGGCAGTCCCGAAGGCGGCTTCAAATCGCTCGAGCAGTCCCTGACCGAAGCGGTGCGCATGATGGAGGCGGCGTACAAGCGCGAGTCGGGCTTGACCGGGGTCGCGACGGACTTGCGCGACCTCGACGAACTGCTCGGCGGGCTCCATGCCTCGGACCTGGTGATCCTCGCGGGCCGGCCGTCGATGGGCAAGACCGCGCTCGCGACCAACATCGCGTTTGCCGCCGCGCGCCGCTATCGTGAAGAGAGCGACGAAAACGACGAGTCCCAAGTGATCGATGGAGCGAAGGTCGCGTTCTTCTCGCTCGAAATGTCGGCCGAACAGCTTGCCACCCGCATCGTTTCGGAAGTGTCCGGTATCGACTCGGAGCGCCTGCGTCGGGGCAAGATGAACAAGGATGAATTCCTGCGCGTAGTTCAGGCCGCCCAGGAGCTCTCGCGCGTGCCATTCTACATCGACGACACACCCGCCCTTTCCGTGCCAGCGCTGCGCACCCGGGCACGGCGCTTGAAACGGACCCAGGGTCTGGGCCTGGTCGTGGTCGACTATCTGCAGCTGATGCGCGCGGGCGGGGCAACCCGGATCGAAAACCGGGTACAGGAGATTTCGGAAATCACCCAGGGACTCAAGGCGCTGGCCAAGGAACTCAACGTGCCGGTGCTCGCCCTCTCGCAGCTGAGCCGCGCCGTGGAGCAGCGAGACAACAAGCGGCCGCAGCTTGCCGACTTGCGCGAATCCGGCGCCATCGAACAGGACGCCGACGTGGTGATGTTTATCTACCGCGAGGAATATTATCTGCGCCGCGACGAGCCCCAGCAGCGTCTCGAGGAAAGCGGCGATCATTTCGCCGAGCGCTACACGCGGTGGAAGGAAAAATTCGAGAAATCGGCCAACCTGGCCGAAGTGATCATCGCCAAACAGCGCCACGGGCCCGTCGGCCACCTCAACCTGCGCTTCGAGCACCAGACCACCAAGTTTGATGACCTCGTCGAGGACGATCACCTTCCCGATGTGCCCTTCTGAGGCGACCGGCGGGGTCCTCACCATCGATCTGGACGCCATCGTCCGGAATTACCGGATGCTTGGCGAGCGAGTCGTGCCCGCCGGGTGCGCCGCCGTTGTCAAGGCCGACGCCTACGGGCTGGGAGCCGAGCGTGTCGCCCCGGCACTGGCCACCGCCGGGTGTGTGCGCTTTTTCGTCGCAGATCTGAACGAGGGCCTGAGGCTGCGCAAGCTGCTGCCCGACGCCGACATTGCCGTGTTCTACGGGCCGGCCGAGGGTGAGGTCGAGCAGTTCGCTCACGCGGAGCTGTGTCCGGTGCTCAATGAGCCAGGCCAGATCGAACGCTGGCGGCAGGCCGGAGGTCAAACCGCGTTACCGCCCGCCTGGCTCCATGTCGACACGGGCATGAATCGGCTTGGCCTGTCGGCGAGCGAAACGGCGCGCCTCGCCGAGGAGCCCGATCGCCTCAAGGGCATCGCGCTCGCCGGGATGATGAGCCACCTGGCCTGCGCCGACGATCCCGACCATCCGATGAATGTGGAACAAAAGACGCGGTTTCGCGCCGCGCATGAGCTGTTGAGCGCCGCAATCGGGCCGCTTGAGACCAGCTTTGCAAATTCGTCGGGCATATTTCTCGGGTCCGATTACCACGGCGACCTGGTGCGCCCAGGAGCCGCGCTATACGGCGTGAATCCGACCCCGAATCGATCCAATTCGATGGAGCAAGTCGTTCAATTACAAGGAAAAATCGTCCAGTTGCGCGAGATTGACAGGGATGGGACCGTTGGCTATGGTGCGACGCGCCGGGTGACACGGGGCGAGCGAATCGCGACCGTTGCGGTCGGCTATGCCGATGGCTACCTGCGCAGCCTGAGCGATCGTGCCGCCGGCTTTATCGGGCCCAAGCGGATTCCACTGGTAGGACGCGTTTCGATGGACCTGCTGAGCTTCGACGTCTCGGCCCTGCCCCCCGCGGACGCCGCGCCCGGCACGCTCGTGACTCTGATCGGCGCCGAGCACCCCGTCGACAATCTGGCCGCGGAAGCCGGCACCATCGGCTACGAAATCCTGACCGCACTCGGCGCCCGCTACGCGCGCCGCTACGTAGGCGGGCCGGCATGAACTTCAATCCCCTTGGCGCGATCGGCCGAGCGGTGTTCGGTTTTTTGCAGATCGCGGGTCGCTTGCTGCTGTTCAGCATCGAGGGGCTGTCCCATTGCATCCGCCCGCCTTATTTTCCGCGCCTGATCCTCCGCCAGATGATCGAAGTGGGCTATTATTCGCTTCCCGTTGTGGGCCTGACCGCGCTGTTCTCGGGCATGGTGCTGTGTCTGCAGAGCTACACCGGGTTCTCGCGCTTTTCCGCGGAAGCCTCGATCCCCATGGTCGTGGTGATCTCGCTGACCCGCGAGCTCGGTCCGGTAATGGCGGGGCTGATGGTGGCAGGCCGGGTCGGCGCCGCGATGGCGGCGGAAATCGGCACCATGCGGGTGAGCGAGCAGATCGACGCCATGACCACCCTGTCGACCAACCCGGTCAAATACCTGATCGCACCGCGCCTGATTGCGGGCATTCTCATGATGCCGCTGCTGGTGCTCATGGCCGATATCGTCGGCGTGTTCGGCGGCTATCTCGTGGGCGTCTACAAGCTCGATTTCAACGCCCAAAACTACATCACCAACACCTTCGAGTTTCTCGAGGCCTTCGACGTGATCTCGGGCCTGGTCAAGGCCGCGGTGTTCGGCTTCCTGATCGCGCTCATGGGCTGTTATCACGGCTTTAACTCGAAAGGCGGCGCCCAGGGCGTCGGACGCGCCACGACCAATGCGGTGGTTAGCGGCGCCATGCTCGTGCTCGTGTTCAACTACATCATTACCGAGGCCTTCTTCGCAAAATGACCGGTGGCACACCAAAAATCGAAGTGAGCGGACTGCGCAAGGCGTTCGGCTCCAAGGTCGTGCTCGACGGCGTCGATCTCGAGCTCAATGTCGGCGAGTCGCTGGTCGTGATCGGCGGCTCGGGCACGGGAAAATCGGTGCTGATCAAGTCGATCATCGGGCTGCTCATCCCCGACTCCGGGAGCGTGAAGATCGACGGCCAGGAGGTCACCACCATGCGAGCGCGCGAACACGAAACGGTGATCCGCAAGTTCGGCATGCTGTTCCAGGGCGGCGCGCTGTTCGACAGCCTGTCGGTCTGGGAGAACGTCGCGTTCGGGCTGATCCAGGGACGCGCCATGAGCCGCCGCGAGGCCAAGCCGATTGCGCTCGAGAAACTGGCGCAGGTGGGACTCGAACCCGAGGTGGGCGAGCTGTCGCCGGCAGAGCTCTCGGGCGGCATGCAAAAGCGCGTCGGTCTCGCCCGGGCGATTGCGACCGAGCCGGAGATTATTTTCTTCGACGAGCCGACGACCGGGCTCGATCCGATCATGGCCGACGTGATCAACGACCTGATCATCCATTGCCGCAAACAGGTGGGCGCGTCGACGATCTCGATTACCCACGACATGATCAGTGCGCGCAAGATCGCCGACCGGATTGCGATGATTCATCAGGGCAAGATTATCTGGAGCGGCCCGGTTTCGGCGATCGACGACAGCGGTAATCCCTATGTCGAGCAGTTCATCCACGGCCAGGCCGAGGGACCGATCGAGATGCAGGTGCTCAAACCATGAGGCGGGCAACGCGCGACGACCCGGCCATAGGCGCCTAGGTGGCCCGCTCGGAGGCGCGCTTCAGTTGCCAGGCCTGCGGGGCGGTCCACCCCCGCTGGAATGGCCGCTGCGATGCCTGCGGCGCCTGGAACACCATTGTCGAAGAGATTGCAGAAGCCGCCACACCCAAGGGTCTGGGCCGGGGCAAGGGCAAGGCGCTGGCCTTCGCGGATCTCGCCGGCCCGACGCAGCAGCTTGCCCGGCACGACACCGGGATCAGCGAACTCGACCGGGTGTTCGGCGGCGGGCTGGTGCCCGGTTCGGCGCTGCTGGTGAGCGGTGACCCGGGAATCGGCAAGTCGACCCTGCTGCTCCAGGCGGCTGCCGCGCTGGCCGGCGCGGGGCTGGCCGCCAGCTACATTTCGGGCGAAGAGGGCATCGACCAGATCCGCATGCGCGCGCAACGGCTAGGGCTGGGCGACGCAACCGTAAAGCTCGCCGCCGCGACCAGCGTGCGCGACATCCTGGCGAGCCTGGAGACGCTGCCCGCCTGCGACGTGGTGGTCATCGATTCGATCCAGACCATGTTCGTCGATTCGCTGGATTCGGCGCCCGGCACCGTGACCCAGTTGCGCAGTGCCGCACAGGAACTGATCCGCTTCGCCAAGCGACGCGGCATCATCCTTTTTCTGGTCGGCCACGTTACCAAGGAGGGCCAGATCGCAGGCCCGCGAGTGCTCGAACACATGGTCGATACGGTGCTCTATTTCGAGGGCGAACGGGGCCATCAGTTCCGCATTCTGCGTTCGATCAAGAACCGTTATGGCCCAACCGACGAGATCGGGGTCTTCGAGATGACGGGCACCGGGCTCGCCGAAGTGCCCAATCCGTCCGCCCTGTTCCTCAACCCCGAGCGCGGCCCGGTGGCGGGTGCCGCCGTATTCGCCGGCATCGAGGGCAGCCGCCCGGTGCTGGTGGAAATTCAGGCGCTCGTCGCGCCCTCGCCGCTCGGCACGCCGCGCCGTGCCGTGGTCGGCTGGGACAGCGGGCGCCTCGCCATGATCCTCGCCGTGCTCGACACCCGCGCCGACGTCGCGCTGGGCGGCAACGACGTTTATCTCAACGTCGCCGGAGGGTTGCGAATCCAGGAACCCGCCGCCGACCTCGCGGTCGCCGCGGCGCTGCTCTCGTCGCTGACCAACACGCCGCTGCCCGAGGGCACGGTGCTGTTCGGCGAAATCGGGCTGGGCGGCGAGGTCCGCCCAGTCGGACAGAGCGCCGCGCGTCTGAAGGAAGCCCGGAAACTGGGCTTCGCCCATGCGCTGACCCCGGCCTGTACGAGTCGCGGCGACAAGGCCGAGGGGGTGCCCGGGCTCGCGGTCGAGGAGATCGCAACCGTCGCCGATCTGTCGCTCCGCTTCGAGTCGCCCGATTCCGCGGCACGGCAGTCGGGCTAGAGCCAGAGGGGGCCGTGGAAAGCTTCCCTGTCAATCCTGTCGATATCCTGATCGTCCTGATTCTGCTGGTCTCCGGGGGCCTGGCGTTCGCCCGCGGATTCGTCCGGGAATCCCTTGGTCTCGGCGCCTGGATCGGTGCCGCCTACGCGACCCTCTACGCGTTTCCCGAAGCCAAGGGCTACCTGCGCAGCTGGATCGACATGACCCTGCTGGCCGACGCGATCACGGGAATCGCGATTTTTGTCGTCACATTGGTTATTCTGGTCGTGCTGAGTCACTTGCTCACTGCCCGCATCCGGGGCAGCCGGCTCGGCGCCATCGACCGCTCGCTCGGGTTTGCGTTCGGTCTCCTGCGGGGTGCCATTGTCGTCTGCCTGGCCTATATGTTGCTGGTGTGGGCCGTGCCGGAAGAAGATCGCCCGGGATGGATCGAGGAAGCTCGATTTATGCCATGGGTGCACCAGGGGGCAGAAGTGATTCGAGCCGTCGTGCCGAAACACTGGGCCGAGGAGGGCGAGGACACGGGCGAGGAAATCAAGCGCAAGGGCGAGGCCGCGATCGAGGCCGAGCGGGCGCTGCGCGAGCTGACCGGCCCCGAGCCCACACCCGAGCCCGGCGACGACGAGGAGGGAACCGGTTATTCGACCGATGAACGGCGTGGGCTCGACAGCGTGATCGAGACAATCGAATGATGACCGACGGCGGCAGCACAATCGGGCGGAACGGGATCGGCGCGATCACCGATCCCTTCGACGACGACAAGCTGCACGAAGAGTGCGGCGTGTTCGGCATTTACGGCCACAAAGACGCGAGCGTGCACACCGCGCTCGGCCTGCACGCGCTGCAGCATCGCGGCCAGGAGGCGGCGGGTATCGTCTCGCACGACGGCGAGCATTTCTACAATCACCACTGTATGGGGCTGGTGAGCGACAATTTCAGCGAGTCGCGGGTAATCGACCGCCTCAAGGGCTACGCCGCGCTGGGCCACAACCGCTATTCGACGACCGGCGACCCGGTGACGCGCAACATTCAGCCGCTGTTCGCAGATTTCGATTTCGGCGGCCTTGCCATCGCCCACAACGGCAACCTGACCAACGCCGTGACTTTGCGCCAGCAGTTGGTCAAGCGAGGTTGCATCTTCCAGTCGACCATGGACACCGAGGTGATCGTCCACCTCATCGCGGTGAGCCAGTTTTCCAGCGTGGTCGAGCGCATGATCGACGCACTCAAGCAGGTTGAGGGTGCCTATTCGCTGATCGCGCTGACCAACGACGCGATGATCGGGGTGCGCGATCCGCTGGGCGTGCGTCCGCTGGTTCTGGGCGACCTTGAGGGGGCGCCCATCCTGGCCTCGGAGACCTGCGCGCTGGACATCATCGGCGCCCGCTTTGTGCGCGACGTCGAGCCCGGCGAGATCGTCATGATCGACGAGGGCGGCGTGCGCAGCCTGCGCCCCTTCGGGGAGCAGCCGCGGCGCTTCTGCATCTTCGAATATATCTATTTCGCGCGACCCGACAGCATCCTCGAGGGCGTGAACGTTTACGAGGCGCGCAAACGTATCGGCGCCGAGCTCTCCCGGGAGAAAGGCGTGGAAGCAGACGTGGTGGTGCCCGTGCCCGACTCAGGCGTACCGGCGGCGATCGGCTACGCTGCGGACGCCGGCCTGCCCTTCGAGCTGGGCCTGATTCGCAACCATTATGTCGGGCGGACCTTCATCGAGCCGACCGACCAGATCCGCCATCTGGGCGTCAAGCTCAAACACAACGCCAACGAGGCCGCGTTGCGCGACAAGCGCGTCGTGTTGGTGGACGACAGCATTGTGCGCGGCACGACCTCGACCAAGATCGTCGAGATGGTGCGTTCGGCCGGCGCAACCGAGGTGCATATGCGCGTCGCAAGCCCGCCGACCGCGCATTCATGCTTCTACGGCGTGAACACGCCCGAGCGCTCCAAACTGCTGGCGGCGCGCCACGATGTGGAGGAAATGGCTCGCCTGATCGGCGTCGACAGCCTTGCCTTCATCTCGATGAACGGGCTGTACCGGGCTATGGGCTTGCCGGGGCGGGCGAGCAACGCGCCGCAATATTGCGACGCCTGCTTCTCGGGCGAATACCCCATCCCCCTGGTCGATCTCGATGGCGGCTCGCATCAGTCCCAGCTTTCGCTGCTCGACGAACGGCGTTAGGCGCCATGGCGTGCCTTGACGGCCGGATCGCGTTGATCACCGGCGCATCGCGAGGGCTCGGTGCCGCCGTGGCCGAGCGCTTCGCCGTCGAAGGCGCGGAGCTGATCCTGGTGGCACGGACCACTGGCGGCCTTGAAGAAACCGACGACCGGGTGCGCACCGCCGGCGGCAAGGCAACGCTGGTGCCGCTCGACCTGATGGACGGTGCAGCCATCGACCAGTTGGGTGGCGCGATCGCCCAACGCTGGGGCCGGCTCGACGTGCTCGTCGGCAATGCCGCGATACTCGGACCCCTGGGGCCGGCAGGCCATTGCGAGCCCAAGCTCTGGGACGAGGTGTTCGGGCTCAACGTGACCGCCAATTGGCGTTTGATCCGCAGCATGGACGTGCTGCTCCGCGCCTCCGACGCAGGCCGGGCGATCTTCGTCACCTCGCGCGCGGCGCGCCGGATCAAGGCCTACTGGGCGCCCTATGCGGCAAGCAAGGCGGCACTCGAAGCGCTGGCCAAAAGCTACGCCGGCGAACTCGAAAAGACCGCCGTGAAGGTCAACCTGCTCGACCCCGGCATCACGCGGACTCGGATGCGCGCAGAGGCCATGCCCGGTGAAGACCCGGCTGTGCAGGCCCCGCCCGAAGAGATAGCCCGTGCCTTCGTGGCGCTGGCCGACGCCGCCTGTTCGATTAGCGGCCAAATCGTCGAGGCGCAGGCGGCGCGGGATTAGCCTTTGGCGTAGGGGTTCTTGCCCTTGCGCAGCATCAGGCGTACCGGCACGCCCTCGAGGCCGAACACCTCGCGCAGGCCGTTGACCAGATAGCGCCGGTAGGCTTCGGGCAATTTTCTGGGACGGCTCGCGAACAGAGCGAAGCTGGGCGGACGAATGTTGACCTGGGTCATGTAGCGGAGTTTCAGGCGCCTGCCTGCGACCAGCGGCGGCGGATGATGGGCGGTCACTTCCTCGAGCCAACGGTTGAGCGCGGCGGTGGGCACTCGCCGGTTCCAGTTTTCGTCCGCTCCGAAGACCGCCGGCATCAACTTGTTCACCGCCTTGCCGGTCAGGGCGGAGAGCGGCACCAGAGGGACCCCGCGCGCCTGGGGAAAAACGTCGAGGAGCCTGGCGTGGAGTGACTTGAGCAGCGCCGTCGGCGCCGTAATGCGATCCCACTTGTTGACCGCGACCACCGGAGCCCGCCCCTCGTCGGCGATCATCGCCGCGAGGGAGAGGTCCTGGCGCTCAAGCGGTGCCTCGGCGTCGAGAAGCAGAATCACCACATGGGCAAAGCGGACGGCGTCGAGAGTGCTGGCCACGGACATCTTCTCAAGCGCAGCGGTCACTTTCGCGCGCCGGCGCACGCCCGCCGTATCGATCAGCCGCACCGCCCGGCCCCGCCAGTCCCATTCGAGCACCACAGCGTCGCGGGTGATCCCCGCCTCGGGGCCGGTGAGAACCCGTTCTTCTCCGACCAGCCGGTTGATCAGGGTCGACTTTCCGACGTTGGGCCGGCCGATCACCGCAAGTCGTAGTGGACTGCTCTCAATCTCGTTTTCATCGTCTTCGTCACCCTCAGGAGTTTCGCCGTCGCGCGCTGGCACACCCGCGTCAACCGCCGAATCGGCTTCGGGCATGCGTTCCGCCAACGCGTCGTAAAGGTCGCCCATCCCCTCGCCGTGCTGGGCCGAAATTGCAACCAGCTCGCCCAACCCCAGCGCATGAGCCTCATGCGCACCGGCCTGTGCTTCGGCTCCCTCGCACTTGTTGACGACCACGAGCACGGGGCACCGCTGGCGGCGCAGCCAGTCGGCGAAATGGCGATCAGGGGGCGTAAGGCCCGAGAGGCCGTCGACCAGAAGAAGCGTGAGATCGCCCTGTTCGAGGGCTGCGGCAGTCTGCGCCGTCATGCGCGCTTCCAGGCTGCTCGGGTCCGCTTCCTCGAGCCCGGCGGTGTCGATCACGCGAAAGCGCAACGGGCCAAGTCCCGCCGCCCCCTCGCGCCAGTCGCGGGTGACTCCCGGGGTGGGGTCGACAATCGCCGTGCGCCGCCCGACCAGCCGGTTGAACAGCGTCGATTTGCCGACATTGGGCCGGCCACAGATCACCACGGTGAACGCCATGGCATCAACGCAGAGCAATCAGCTCCGCCTCTTCCGTGAGAACATAGATCGTGCCCTCGGCAACGACCGGTACAAGACTGACCGGATCGGGAACGTCGAGCCGACCCATCAGCTCGCCGCTGTAGGGCGAAACGGAGAGCACCATACCGTTCGAACCGACCACGAGCAGACGGTCGGCGACCAGCACCGGCCCGCTCCAGAATAGTTGCTCGTCGTGATCGTCCGGATCCATCCAGCGCGGCAGGGTCGTGACCCAGCGAATGCGCCCGTCATTGCGCGCAATACAGACGAGATCGCCTTCCGCAGACAGGACGAAAAGGTAATCGCCCGCCACCCAGGGAGTATGGACGCCCGAGATGTCCTGCTCCCACAGACGGGTGCCGGTGCGCAAATCGATTCCCACCAACTTGCCGTTGTGGGCGATAGCGTAGACCGCGTCGCGGTCGATCACCGGGCTGCCGCGAATGTCGTTGAGCAGCGAGAGGCCGCCGATCGGGCGCTGGTAGGACAGCGTGTCGACCCACACGACCCGGCCGCTCTCGACAGCGAGCGCGTAAAGTTCACCGGAGGAATAGGGCGCGACGACAATGCCGCTCGCGACGGCGGGGCTGCCACTACCCAGCAATCCGGCCGATTCCACGATACCGGCGTGGCTCCATAGGGTCTCCGGGCGGTCCGCGGCCAACACGAACAGTTGATTGTCGTAGGTCAGTACAAATACGCGCCCGCCGCTGATGGTCGGCGCCGCACGGATCGGCGCTCCGATCGGCAACCGCCAGACGACCTGGCCGCTTGCCGCCTCAAGGCAGAACACGACGCCGTGGCCCGTGGTGACGTAGAGCCGGCCCATGGCGTAGCCGAGGCCACCGGAAAACACGCTGTCCTCCTCGCTCTCGGGGCGCAGGTCGATATGCCAAAGCCGCTCGCCGCTCGCCGCAGCGAAGGCGGTGACGCGGCCTGCCGCGTCGACCGCGAAGATCCGTCGATCGCCGATCACGGGGGCACTCAGGAGGCGAAACTCGTCGTCGCTGCCCTCGCCGATGTCTTCGTCCCAGGCAACGCCCAGGCGGTCGCGCGCCGCCAGGTGATGCATCGCGTGATGGGGATATCCGCCACTCTGGGGCCACTCACTGTTGACCTGGGGCCGGGGCAGGCGAACCTCCAGCCCGGCGAGCCTCGGATCCGGCTCGAGCGCGCGCTCGAAGGTGAGGACCGAAATTCGTTCGCCGGGCAGGCGCTCCTCCTCCTCGGCGCAAGCACCGAGCAGAAAGACGACGGCCAGAGCGGACAGGACAGTGAGAGGCCGCGGGCCGATCATTGCCCGCCGTCCGGGGACGGGCCCAGAAGTTCCAGCATCTCGGCCGCCCGAGCCTGCAACGCGGGCGTGGCGCCGGGCGCCTCGGCCTGATCCGCGAACCCGTCGCGCGCTGCAATCCGATCGCCGGCCTTCAGCGCGGCCAAAGCGATCAACTCGCGGGCGAGGAACCGCCAGGGCCGGCCGTCCTGGGCAAGCGCGCTCAGGCGCTGGTCTATCTCGCTTCGCGACGCCAGGTCGAAGCGCAGCTGGGCGGCAAAGAGTGCCGCCAGTTCGCGGTAAAGCGGCTCGACCCTCTGCGACTGGCTGAGCGCATCGTAGGAGTCGACAGCGGCGCTCCGCTGACCTGACTCGAGCAACGCCTGGGCTTCGCGTAAGCCCGCCAGCGCCGCATAGCCCTCTGCTCCCTCGGCAGCCAGCAGGGAAAGCGCCATTGCCGCCTCATCGCCATAGCCCAGTTCGAGCTCGCCCAGCGCGGCCATGAAGCGCGCGCCTTCTGCCTCGCGGCGCGCGTCCGCCTGCTGTTCGACGACGACGTAGGCAACCGCCGCCCCGACCGCCAGTACCGCCACCACGGCGGCGTATTTCCAATAGCGCCGCACCATCTGCGAGAAGCGATCGCGCCGGACCTCTTCGTCGATTTCGCGGAAAATATCGCTCACTGGTCCGCTCCGAATATGCCCCGCGCCCCAACAGCGGGACGCGGCGGGCGGAGTGTACACCAAGGCCCGAAGTGCGTCACCACGATGCGCGCGGACACGGGGCACCGGAGCGCCGGCGGCGCGTGCGGCCCTGCCGCGCGGTGCCGTTCTCTGGTAGAAGACGGATATGGCGATACCGGGTCCAAGCTGCTATGGCGAATTCTGGCCCCATTACGTGGCCGCACATCGGCGCACGGGAACGCGGCTGTTGCACTTTGGCGGAACCAGCGGCGGCGTCAGTTTGGTGCTCATCGCCGTAACGGCGGGTCCGCTATGGCTTCTCGCGCTCGCCCCGGTGGCGGGTTACGGCTTGGCGTGGCTGGGCCACGCGCTGATCGAGCGCAACCGGCCGGCCACCTTCCGCCACCCGTTGTGGAGTCTGATGGGAGACGTTCACATGTACGCGCTGATGTGGGCCGGACGGATGGATCGAGAGATCGCACGGCTCGATCTCGAAGGAAAACTGCCCTTCGATCTGGATAGCGCAGAATTAGATAATTGGTAAGCTAATTAATTTATAAAACATGTAAACTATTGATTTAACACTGACAATCAGAAAAGAATTGTATAGCCTCACGCCTGATCCGGCGCAATACCCAGCCGGAATCCGGCGGTTTCGTTGTTTTGCTCAATATAAGTTGTTCGGGTGGTGCAAGGATTTGACGCCAGGGAAGCGTCGGGTTTACGAGGGGCGGAACGAGTTTGGCCTACGACTGCCTCGCCGGGCGATCCCAGTGACGCGGCTACCAGTCGAGCATGCGGGTATTGGTGATCAGCTCGGTGCCCTCATCGGTTACGATGAGGTTGAGTTCGAAGGCGGCGGTGCCGACACCGTCGACCGCGAGGAACGCCTCGATGCCGAGTGCCATGCCGGAATCGATAGTCGCGTCGGGCTCGCACATGGTGACACCGATATAGGGATGTTCCCAGTAGAGCCCGGTGCCGTGGCCGTAGAGCGGCCATTGCTCGTTCATCTGGCTGTTTCCCGACCCCGCGGCCTCGGCCAGGCGATCGCCCGCCCGCGCCAGTTCCATCGCCGTCATGCCCGGGCGGATCGCCGCGATCACGCCGTCAACGATGGACAGGCAGCTTTCGAGCAACGCGGTTTGATCTGCGCTGGGCCTGGAGCCGGCCACGGCGGTGCAGCCGGGATCAAATCAGTAGCCCTGGAAAATCGCCGAATCGAGCCAGCCTCGCACGAGATCGCCCGGCTCTGGACACTCGGTGGTGTAGCCGGTCAGCGGATCGCGGCACCAATAGCCGATTTCCGCGCCGTGAGAGATCGGGATCATTTGGCAGGTTGCACCTGCGGCAACCAGCATGTGCACCGCGTCAGCCACCGCTTCGGCTTCGGTCTTGCCGCCGACCAGCCCTTCCATCAGACGTTCCATAGCGCGTGAGGCAATGGCGCCGCCCTCGCGCAGACAGTCCTGCTCACGGGGGCTCTTGATCCGCCGCACTCCGCGCACAAGATCGTCGCAAAACCGCCAGTCGATGCCCGGCGTTGCCGCCTGCAACGCCTGGAAATACTTGACCGGAAAAAAATCGCTGCCGACCAGCGCGACGTCGCCCGAAATACCCCTATCCTTCAGGGCGTCGGCAACCCCCTGGATCGGGTCGTGATGGCCCTCGACGTGCGGCGTGGCGATCAGGTTGCGCCGGTCGTAGGGATCATCCATGTGGAGCGCGGGCTCTTCGCCCGGCACGAGGATCACCGCCGCGTAGCCGCGCGCCGTATTCAGCCGGTTGTCGGTTTCCTGGCCCGAGGACGACGAGGCACGGTTGGCCAGATAGAGCACGTCCGCGGCACGGTCGTAGGTGCCGCCCGAGCGGCTCCAGACCACGGCCGCATCGAGCCCGCGCTCGTGCATGGCTTCATGAGCCCGCGCCCAGCGGGCCTCGTACTCGTCGAGTGGAAAATAGCGTTCAATCATTCGGCGCTCCGGGCAGCACCCTATACATACGGCACAGGAAAATGGTTAACGAGTCGGGCGCTTACCAGCCCTGGATGGGGAGATAGGTTATGAGCTCGTTGTCATCTGCACCGACGATGAAGTTCTGCTCGATGCCCACGGTACCGACCCCGTCGCGTGAGAGGAAATATTCGACGCCCATAGCCATGTTGGCCACGAACGTTTCCTCGGCCAGTGTCGCTTGCCGGCCAACATAGGGGTACTCCCAGTAAAGCCCGATACCATGGGCGAGAACAGGGAACACCTCGGCCAAGGATCCGCCCGAGCCGTCCACCTCGACAATCAGCGCCTCGCCGGTTTCCGCCGCCGAGGTGTTCGTCACCCCGGGCCGGATTGCCGCGATGATACCCTCGACGATGCATGCGCAATCGTCGATCAGTGCCTGCTGCGCCGCGCTGGGTCGGCTCCCGGCCACCGCCGTGCGGCCATGGTCGAACCAGTAGCCCTGATAATTGGAATCCATCCAGCCGCGCACGAAATCGCCCGGTTCGGCACCGTCGACGCTGCGCCCCAGCAGAGGCTCGCGCGCCCAGTGGCCGATGGTCTCACCGTGATTCGTGGCGATGTAGGAGCCCGCGCCGCCGCGCCGGTAAAGTTCGTGCACGGCCTCGGCCACCGCTTCGCGTTCGGGCTTGCCCACGACGAGTGCCTTCATCATGACGTCGAGCGCCGCCGAACCGATCCGGCCGCCTTCGCGCAAGCAATCCAGTTCACGTGGGCTCTTGATGCGCCGGAGGATGCGGATCAAATCGTCGACCTCGACCCAGGCGATCGCGGGCGTTGCGGCCTTAAGCTCGTGCCAGTACTTCACCGTGAGCACGTCGGCCCCCACCAGCGCGACCTCGCCCGCAATGCCCCGCTTTGCCAGCCGCTCGGCGACGCCCGCGATCGGGTTGTCGTAGCGCGTGATGCGTGGGGTCGCGATATGCTCCGAGCGCATTTCGGTATTGTCGGCGACCAGTTCGGGTGTCTCGCCCGGCTGCAGGATCACCGCGTAATAACCCTGGGCGCGCCATTTCAAGGTGTCGGGGCCGGTCTCGGGCGAATAGTAGTTGGCGAGATAGAGCACGTCGGCGGCGCGGTCGTAGGAACCGGCGGAGCGGCTCCAGACGATCGCCACCTCGATGCCGCGCCGCGTCATTTCACTATGCGCGTGCGCCCAGCGAGCCTCGTATTCGTCCTGTGGAAAGTATTTTTCGACCATGATGGCGGGCTGACGCTCTAGGCCTCGGCCAGCGCGGGCAGGTCTCGGAAATGCTCGAGCGCCTCCGGGTTCGCGAGTGCCTCGAGATTCTTGACCGCACGACCGTGGACAGCCTCGCGCACTGCCAACTCGACGATCTTGTTGGATTTGGTGCGCGGGATCGCCGCGACCTGGACGATCTTGGCCGGGACATGCCGCGGCGTGCAGTTGGTGCGGATCACCCGGCGGATCTCGCCGCAAATTTCGTCGGTAAGGACCAGCCCGTCACGCAGCACGACGAAGAGCACGATCCGGGTGTCGTGATCCCACTCCTGGCCGATCACCACCGATTCGACGACCTCGGGCACCTTTTCCACCTGACGATATATCTCGGCGGTGCCGATGCGCACCCCGCCCGAATTGAGCGTCGCATCCGAGCGGCCATAGATGACGTAGCCGCCATGCTCGGTGCGCGCAACGAAATCGCCATGGCGCCAGACATCGGGGAAGGTCTCGTAATAAGCTGCGTGGTATTTCGCATCGCCCGGGTCGTTCCAGAAGCCGAGCGGCATGGAGGGAAAGGGCCGGGTGCAGACCAGCTCGCCCTTCTCGCCGGAGACCGACCTTCCCATCGCGTCGAACACATCGATCGCCATGCCAAGGCAGGGCCCCTGGATCTCGCCTCGCCAGACGGAGCCGTTGGGATTGGCGCCGACGAGACAGCCGATCAGGTCGGTGCCGCCCGCCACGGAGGAAAGCCGGACATCGGATTTGACGTTCTCGTATATGTAATCGAAGCCCTCGGGCGCCAGCGGCGAGCCAGTCGAGAGGATCGCGCGAAGCGAGGAGAGATCATGGCTGTCCTTCGGCCTGACCCCCTGTTTGGCGATAGCGTCGATGAACTTGGCACCCACACCCATATGGATAGCGCGCTCGGCCTCCATATAATCGAACAGGATGTGGGGACCAGGATAGAAGGGCGAGCCGTCATAGAGCAGCAGGGTCGCCTCCGCCGCCAGCCCGGAAGCCAGCCAGTTCCACATCATCCAGCCGCAGGTAGTGAAGAAGAACAGCCGGTCGCCGGCACGAACGTCGAGGCAGGGCTGTTGCTCGCGCACATGGGTGAGCAAGGTGCCGCCCACGCTGTGCAGGATGCATTTCGGCACGCCGGTCGTGCCCGACGAATACATGACGTAGAGCGGGTGGTGGAAGGGGAAGGCCTCGAACTCGATCTCGCCCGCCTCATACGGGCCCATGAGATCGTCGAGGCGGATAGCACCCGGCACACCGGAAACATCGGGCTCGGCCTCGAGCAGGGAAAAGACGATGGTCTTTTCGACGCTCGGCAGCTCGGTCAGGAATTCGGCGACGCGGGGCAGCGACGCATGGCTTTTGCCGTTGTAACGGTAGCCGTCGGCAGTGAACAGAAAGCGCGGTTCCGTCTGGCCGAAGCGGTCGAGCACGCCCTGCCTGCCGAAATCCGGCGAGCACGAGGTCCAGACCCCGCCGAGTGCTGTGCAGGCAAGCATGGCGATGATGGTTTCGGGCATGTTGGGCACGAAGCCCGCGCAGCGGTCGCCGGGCTTGAGCCCGAGCGCACGCAACGCCGGTACGAGGCGCGAGACCGCGTCGTAAAGCTCACGCCAGCTCAGGCGCCGGCGGTCGACATCCTCGGACCAGAAGACAAGAGCGTCGGTTTCGTCGCGCCGACGCAGCAGGTTTTGCGCGAAATTGAGCCGGGCGTCGGGAAAGAAGCGTGCACCCGGCATCTTGTCGCCGTCGACGAGCACGCGCTCGCCGCGGGTCTCGGCGATGATGGCGCAGAAATCCCAGGCGCTGACCCAGTACTCTTCGATGTTTTCGACCGACCAACGCCACAGCCCCGGATAGTCGTCGGCCGCAAACGCCGTGCCCCACTGATCGTTGACCTGGCGGACGAAGGCGGTCAGACGGGTCTGCTCGACCTCTTCGAGCGTCGGCGTCCAGAGCGGCGCGTCCATTGTTTTCATTCTCCCCCGCGGCGGCGTCACACTGGATAGCACGCACCCCGGTACGGCTCAACGCGGCTGCGCGGCGCCCCGGTAGAGGTATCCCAGTACGCGCGGCCCCTCGATGTAGCCGGTCTCGAGCCCGTCGATCGCAAAGCCCGAAGTCTCAATGAGCTCGTCCATCCTGCGGTTCATATTGCAGCCCGCGGAAAGGCAGCGCCAGGCCCCGTTCAGCCGCTTCTGCCAGCGCGCGACGCTTCGGTCGGGGCTGAGCCCGTGCTCGACGAAGAGCAGCCGCCCACCGGGTTTGAGCAGGCGGCGGATTTCGTGCAACGCGGCGATTGGGTCTGGAATCGAACAGAGCGACCAGGTGGTGAGCGCCGTATCGAAGCTTGCATCGTCCAACGGCATCGCTTCGGCGGACGCGTCCACATGGCGGACGGGAAAGCTCAAACCCTCGGCGCGGTCTTTCGCGCGCTTCTGCAGCCCCTGGGAAGGATCGACGCCCACCACCTCGCTCACCGCGGCGCCATAATAGGGAAAATTCAGACCCGAGCCGATGCCCACTTCGAGCACGCGTCCTTGGGCGCCGCCAGCGCATTTTCGCCGTTCGTCGAGCAGCAGCTCGCTCTGCATGATTCGATCAAGGAGCGGCGGAACGAGATAGCGCGCAACGAGGCCCATTACCCAGCCCCTACTCCCACTCGATGGTGCCGGGGGGCTTGGAGGTGACGTCGTAGACGACCCGGTTGATGCCGCGCACCTCGTTGACGATACGGTTGGCAACCCGGCCGAGGAATTCCATATCGAAGTGGAAAAAATCGGCAGTCATGCCGTCGCTCGAGGTGACGGCGCGAAGCCCGCAGACATTGTCGTAGGAACGCGCATCGCCCATCACGCCCACGGTCTTGACCGGCAGCAGCACCGCAAAGGCCTGCCAGATGGCGTCGTAGAGTCCGGCGTTGCGAATCTCCTCGATATAGATCGCGTCGGCGGCGCGCAGCGTGTCGCACTTCTCGGCCGTGATCTCGCCGGGAATGCGGATCGCGAGACCCGGCCCCGGGAAGGGGTGGCGCCCGACCATGCGCTCGGGCAGGCCAAGTTCGCGCCCCAGCTCACGCACCTCGTCTTTGAACAGCTCGCGCAGCGGCTCGACCAGCGCCATGTTCATGCGCTCGGGCAGACCGCCGACATTGTGGTGCGACTTGATGGTGACGCTGGGCCCGCCGATGAAGGAGACGGATTCGATGACATCGGGATAGAGCGTGCCCTGGGCGAGAAAATCGGCACCGCCCGCAGCCCTGGCCTCGCGCTCGAAGACGTCGATGAAGGTGGCGCCGATTATCTTGCGCTTCGCCTCCGGATCGGTGACGCCCGCGAGCTTGCCCAGGAACTCGTCGCCAGCGTCGACGGACACCAGGGGAATGCCGTGGTGAGCGGTAAAGAACTCAACCACTTCGCCCGCCTCGTTTGCGCGCAAGAGGCCGGTGTCGACGAACACGCAGGTCAGTTGATCGCCGATCGCCTCGCGCAGCAACGCCGCAACGACGGAGGAATCGACCCCTCCCGAGAGGCCGCAGATCACCCGGCCCAAGCCGACCTGTTCGCGGACCCGGGCGATCGCCGTCTCCTTGAACGCGGCCATTGACCAGTCGCCGGCCATCCCGGCGACCCGGTGGGTGAAGTTGCGCAACAACTCAGCGCCGTGCGGCGTGTGCACCACCTCGGGGTGAAACAGCAGACCGTAGAAATGGCGCGTCTCGTCGGCAATCACGGCAAACGGGGCGGCCTCCGTGGTCGCCACGACCGCGAAGCCGTCGGGGAGCCGGTTGATCCGGTCGCCGTGACTCATCCAGACTTGCTCGCGCCCACCCGTGTGCCAGACGCCATCGAACAGGGTGCACTCGCCGATGAGGTCGACGAAGGCGCGCCCGAACTCGCGCTCGTCGGCGCTCTCCACCTCACCGCCCAGCGCTGCGCACATCGCCATCTGGCCGTAGCAGATGCCCAGCACAGGCACGCCCATCCCGAACCAGGCGGGATCGGCGCGGGGCGATTCCGTCGCCGTGAGCGACGCGGGTCCACCCGAGAGAATCAGCGCCTTCGGTTTAAAGGATGCGATCTCTTCAACATCGATGTTGAAGGGGCGAATTTCGCAATAGATCCCGTTTTCGCGCACCCGGCGAGCGATCAGCTGGGTCAGTTGGGAGCCGAAATCGAGGATGAGAAGGCGCTCGCTCACGACCGCCCGCCCGCGATGACTTGTAAAACCGTCACGATGGCAAAGCCGTCATGATGGGCGTGGCCTTCCCGCGCAGATGAATCGAGGCGGCATCATAGCGCAGGCCTTGGGTCGGGCAAGCACGGGCGCTATTGCGCCGCCGGGCTCGCGTAATCACGGCGGAATGCGGCAAGTTCGTCGAATTCGGGGCACCCCGAAGGGCAAAGTTGAGCAAGGCGTGCAAGGTGCTGGTCGGCCATCGCGAGGTTGCCAGTCTCGACATAGGCTTCGCCGACATATTCGTGCGCGCCCCGATGGGCCGGATCGAGGCGGAGCGCCTTGCGATAATTCTCGAAGGCTGCGTCGTACTCGCCCAGCTTGCGGTAGCTATAGCCCAGCATGCTGAAATAGTCGGCATTCTTAGCGTCGGCCTTGGCCGCTTTTTCGAAGGCCCGGACGGCATCGTCGAAATCGCCGCGCGCGACCTCTTCCATGCCCTCCTCGAACGCCGCGGCTCCCTTGTCGTCATCGCGAGTCGTGTAGGTGCTCGCGGCCATGCCCGGCGCGCAAAATCCGAGCAGAACGACTGCGACGATTGCGATTCGGTGAACGGTCATCGGTTCTTCCCTCTCCAGCGGAACCCAGCGCCCTCCACGGATTCGCCGCAGTTACGACCGCTGGGGATAGTTCGGCGCTTCGCGGGTGATCGAAACGTCGTGCACATGGCTTTCGCGCATGCCGGCGGCCGTAATGCGGCGGAACTCGCAGTTGCGCTGCATGTCGGCGATGGTTGCGTTGCCCGTATAGCCCATGGCCGCGCTCAGGCCGCCGATCAGCTGGGTGATCACGCCGGCCACGGGCCCCTTGTAGGGAACCTGGCCCTCGATGCCCTCGGGCACCAGTTTCAACGAATCCGCGACCTCTTCCTGAAAATAGCGATCGGCCGAGCCGCGCGCCATGGCGCCCAGCGAGCCCATGCCACGATAGGCCTTGTAGGAACGGCCCTGATAGAGAAAGACCTCACCGGGGCTTTCCTCGGTGCCCGCCAACAGCGAGCCGATCATGACGCAATCCGCCCCGGCCGCGATCGCCTTGGCGAAATCGCCCGAATAACGGATGCCGCCGTCGGCGATCAGCGGTATGCCCGCCGAGTGGCAGGCGTCGACCGATTCCATGATCGCCGTGAACTGGGGCACGCCAACGCCCGCGACCACTCGGGTGGTACAGATTGAGCCCGGTCCGATGCCGACTTTGACCGCATCGGCACCCGCATCGATCAGAGCCTGGGCACCCTCCGGCGTCGCCACGTTGCCGGCGACCACCTGGGTCGAATTCGAGCGCACCTTGATCGCATCGACCGCGTCGCGCACAGCACGCGAATGGCCGTGTGCCGTGTCGACCACAATCAGGTCGCATTCGGCATCGATCAGAGCCCGGGCACGATCGAGCCCCTTCTCGCCGACCCCGGTCGCCGCCGCAACCCGCAAGCGGCCCTTTTCGTCTTTCGCGGCATCGGGATGGAGTTGGGCTTTCTCGATGTCCTTCACGGTGATCAGCCCGACGCAGCGGTAGGCGTCGTCGACCACGAGCAGTTTCTCGATACGATGGCGGTGAAGCAGGCGGCGCGCCTCGTCCATATCGACGTTTTCGCCGACCGTGACGAGGTCGTCCCTGGTCATGAGCTCGCGAACCGGCTGGTCGACATCTTCGGCGAAGCGCACGTCGCGATTAGTGATAATCCCGACCAGCTTGCCGCTCCCCGTTTCGACCACGGGAATGCCCGAGATACGGTAATCAGCCATGAGCTGAAGGGCGTCGGCAAGCGGTTGGTCCGGCGCGATAATCACCGGGTTGATGACCATGCCCGATTCGAATTTCTTGACCTTGCGCACCTCGTCAGCCTGACGCTCTGGATCGAGGTTCTTGTGAATGACACCCATGCCGCCGACCTGCGCCATGGCGATAGCCAGCGCGCTTTCGGTGACCGTATCCATTGCCGCCGAGACGAGCGGGATACCGAGTTCGATGGATTTTGTGATGCGGGTCCGCAGATCGGCCTGGGCAGGCAGAATTTCAGACGCCGCGGGGCGGAGGGACACGTCGTCGAAAGTGAGCGCTTCCCGAATAGTCATCGCTGCCAGTCTGTCATTGGCGCGTCACTATACATGAATTCATTGCCCCGCCAAGGGGCAAGCGGAGAAGCGCGACGATCAGACCATCCGGGCCGCGACGTCGCCGCGAAAGCCCGTCGCCACGACATAGGTTTCCGCCGAATCGGCGCGGCTGGCCGGGGGTTTTGCATGGCGGACGGTGCGGAAATTACGCTTGAGAAGGATCAGTAGCTCGCGCTCCGTGCCGCCTTTCAAAACCTTGGCAACGAAGGCGCCTCGGGGCGCGAGGCCGGTGCGCGCGATGTCGAAGGCCGCCTCGCACAGGGCGACGATGCGCAGATGGTCGGTGGCGGCATGCCCGCTCGCCTTGGCGGCCATGTCGCTCAGGACCACATCGGCCGTGCCACCCAACGCCGCCTCGATGCGCGCGGGCGTATCGGTTGCGTAGATATCGAGTTCGAGCAGCACGGCGCCTGGGATCGGATCGAGGGCGGCGAGATCGACGCCGACGACCACGCCGCCCGGCAGCGCCCGCTCGACGGCAACTTGGGTCCAGCCGCCGGGCGCCGCCCCCAGATCAAGAACCCGCGCGCCCTTGCGCAGCAGGTGAAATTTTTCGTCGAGCTGGATCAGCTTGAACGCGGCACGCGACCGATAGCCCTGCGCCCGGGCCTCGCGCACATACGGGTCGTTGAGCTGACGTTCGAGCCAAATGGTCGAAGACGTGGTGCGCCCCTTGGCTGTGCGCACGCGCTGATGGGCGGCGCGTCCCGCCGAACCGGCCTTGCGCGAACGGGCCATGGCGTTTAGGCGGCGCCCGCGCGGACGGGAGGGCGTTCAGCCTCGATCAGGACCCGAAGAATACCTTCGCGCAAACCCCGATCGGCAACCCGTAATCGGCCGACGGGCCAGACCGACATGACCGCGGTGAGGATCGCACAACCGGCGACGACCAGATCAGCTCGACCCGGACCGATGGTCGGCTGGGCCGCACGCTCGGCGCAATCCATGTCCGACAACACCCGGGTGGAGCGTTCGATATCGGCAAACTCAAGATAAATGCCGTCGACCCGGGAGCGGTCATAGCGCTCGAGTCCCAGATGCACCCCGGCCAGTGTTGTGACCGTGCCCGACGAGCCCAACATTTGAACATCTCCCCGGGCGACGTCGCGGGCGATGTCGTGGGCCGCCTCGAAGGGTGCGAGTTCAGCCGCGATCTCGACGACCATGGCGTCGAATTCGTCCGGCGCGATGCAGCCGCCCCCGACACGTTCGGCAAGGGTGACGACACCGTGAGGCAACGACGTCCAGCCTAGCACTTGCGGGTCGTCTGGCCCCGTGAGATCGAGCCAGGTCAATTCGGTGCTGCCGCCCCCGATGTCGAACACGAGAGCGCGCCGGGCACTCGGATCAAGCAGCGTCGCGCATCCGCGCACCGCCAGCGCGGCCTCCTCGTCATGAGAAATGACTTCGAGTGCGAGACCGGTCTGATCCTGTGCACGCCTGATGAACACATCGCCGTTGCCTGCGCGCCGGCAGGCTTCGGTTGCAACGAGCCGGCTGTGGATCACGCCGCGGCGGCGCATCTTGCGCGCGCAGATGTCAAGCGCGTCGATGGTACGCTCCATCGCCTCGCCGGAGAGCTGCCCGGTTGCGCCGACGCCCTCGCCCAGCCGGACGATTCGCGAGAACGAATCTATCACCTTGAAACCTTCAGGTGCGGAGCGAGCGATCAGCAGGCGGCAATTGTTGGTGCCGAGATCGAGGGCGGCATAGACTGGGCCGCGCGCCGCGCGGTTGCGGCGGGATCGCGATGGTGTCCTGGAAAGCGACAGATCGGTCATGGCCCCCGACAACCGGTTTTGTGGCGCAGTCCAGTAGTCTCACCCAGACCGGCGCGTCACCGCAAGCTCCGTTTGCCCAGGATCAAGCATTTTGGGCCCGGTTGGCCTCGCGTATGGTTGACATGCGCCCGCAGACGCCTAATTTGTGTCCGATCAGCCCTGCTGGGGGATCGTCTAACGGTAGGACAGCGGACTCTGACTCCGCCAGTGTAGGTTCGAATCCTACTCCCCCAGCCAATTTTTGGACAATCAGGCAGAAAGATACGGCGTCAGGCCGCCTCGGCAGTGCCAAACATGCGCAGGAAGGTGGCGACGATCATGGCCACGACGTCGGAACGCACATGGCGTCCGTCCGGGCTGAAGGGGTTGCCCATCTGGCATATCTCGTAAGACGGGAAGTAGTGCACCCGGTCGAACTCCGCCGCCAATTGCCCGGCGACGGCGCGCAGGGTCGACTTGCTCTCCATGTTGGCAACGAATACGTCGGCGTCGGTAAAGGTGGCGCCCAGCGGCACCGACGAGACGGTCAGGACAACCTGGCGCTCGGGAAAGTGCTCGAAAAGCAGCTCGATAGCGCGACGCATGTTGTCGTAGTTTTCAGAGAAGCCGCTGTTCACGAATTCGGTTTCCGTGCCGCCGCCGCCACCGCCATAGCCGGGATTCATGCACGATATCAGACCGCTTCGTTTGTTGCGCCAGACTTCGATCAGCCCGAGGGTGAGGATGTAGACATCCGCCGCTTCGAGACCGGCACGAATCACCGCGTCGAGCCCAGCCGTGACCTCGTGCAGATCGGTCGGCGTGCGGCCAAAGACGAGGCGACGATAGGGATCCTGGCAAACGGAGCCGTCGAACAGAGGCTCGTCGATCGCGCTGTTCTCGACCTGCCAGTAGTCGTCGTCGTCCTGGCGCCACAGCCCGAACGCCTTCTCGATCTCCTGGCGAATGGCGAAGCTGTGGTAGTGGTTTAGGTTCTCGCGCGCGGGCAGGCTGCCCACCTTCTGACGCGAGGGGTCGAACGCAAGAGATGCGTAATCGGGAAAAATGGTGTAGCCCAGCTCTTTGAGGCGACGGCGAATCTCGACGGCAAAGCAACTGCCCATGGTGAACACGCGCGTGCCCGGTGCGATCAGGGGCTGCGGCTCGAAGGTCAGGGCTTTGTGTTCGTTGTAATAGGACCACAGGCGGTTGACCCGGGGTCGCTCTGGCTCGGCGTTGGAGACCGGCGACACGGACGGCGCGTCGGGCCGGTCGATCTCGAAGGCGTCGTCCACGGCGAACTCCCGGATGGTTGAGAAGTTTCCCATCCTCTCGCGTCTATGCTTATCAAAGACTTAATTGTGACAGCGCCTTCCCCTGGCAAGTCCCGCGTCAATTTGCGTGACGGCGCGGCCTCGATATCGCTATAGTTGCCCGGAATTCTGCCAACGGCCCAGCATGACGGGCACAAGATGAACAGGATCAAGGGAGAAAATACATGGCGATCGAGAGACAGAATTACCCGGACGGCTATTTCCCGAAAAGCGAATACCGCGCCCGCTGGCGGAAAGCGCTCAAAGCGATGAAGGAGAAGAAATACGACATCGCCATCGTGTGGGGAAAAACCGCCGGGCACTATGAGCGCTCGATGGAAACCTTGTGGCTGACCAACTATTGGTCCGAGCATTCGGGCCAGGAGCCCGACGCGCCGGTCTGGAACGCCCGCGGTTTCTGCTGCGTCATTCTCGAGCCGGGCAAGGAGCCCGAACTTCACGGGGATACCAACAACTTGCGTCGCAAGATGGTCTCCTGCGGGCGTTATTGCTACAGCGACGATCCCGTCGCCAGTGTCGCCAAGTCGCTCAAGCGCCGCAAGGTCCAGGGCAAGGTCGCCTTCGTCGGCTCCGACAACCTGCCGGTAAAATACGGCGATCAGCTGCGAGCGGCGACGCCCGGCATCGACTATGTCTTCGACGACGATCTGATCCGCGAATGTCGTCGGATCAAGAGCCCCCGCGAACTCGACATGTATCGCGAGATGGGCGAGATCGTCGACAGCGCGCTCTACCGTCTGTGCGACAGTCTTTATGCGGGCAAGGTGGCGGCTGAGGCTGCGGCCGAAGCGGCCCACGAGATCGTCCGGCGCGGCGGCTTCTGGCTGCGTATCCCGATCAATTTCGGCAAGGACAAGGACAGCGTATACTTCGAGCGCGACAACATGTACGGCACGGCGCAGTACGCACCGAAGAAGGGCGACATGGTGCGCACCTGGATCTATGGCCCGGTCCATCAGGGCTACTGGATCGACCCGGGCCGCTCGCTTATCTGCGGCGGCAATCCGACCAAGGAGCAGCGCTCGTTGCTCGAGGATTCCTACGCCGTTACCGCGGCCGTGATGGACAACGTCAAGCACGGCCGCCGGGTTCACGACGTGCTCGACAAGGTCGACGAAGTGAAGAAGAAGGTGGTCAAGGAATACGACCATTCGGCCGAGCAATGGCCCTACAACGGCCATGGCTGCGGGAACATGTACGAGCATCCGATGATCGAACGCAATTGCGTGACCAAGAAGGACAAGTTCGAAGAAGGCATGGTCTGCAGCGCGGAATCCTTCATGACGCGCAAGGGGGTCGGCTCCGCCGGCTGGGAGCAAAACTACATCGTCACCAAGACGGGCATCGAGCTGCTGACCAAGACGCCGGTGTTCTGGTACTAGGCTTTCGCCGGCCGGTGCTCCAGGCGCCGGAACGCGGATATTCTCGCCGGGGCCCTCGCGGACCCCGGCGATTTTTCATGGCCCGGCTGCGCACACTATCGTTATAGTGTCGCCGACTTGATACGGTCGAGCCGACGAACCGCAGGCATTTTCGCGAACGAGAGAGAGAACGAATAGATGGAACTCGGACTTTTTATGATGCCGATCCATCGGATTGGACGCGACTACGACACGGTGCTTCAAGAGGATCGCGAAGTTATCGTCCATGCCGACCAACTGGGCTTCGATCATGTCTGGGTCGGCGAGCATCTCAGCGCCCAGGTCGAGCAGGTTACCTCGCCGCTAATTTTTCTGGCGACGCTGATCCACGAGACCAAACAGATCAAGTTCGCGCAGGGCGTATTCAATCTGCCCCATCATCATCCTGCGAATGTCGCGGGCTATTGCGCCATGTTCGATCACCTGGCCAAGGGCCGCTTCATCATGGGTATCGGCACCGGCGGCCTGCCGAGCGACTTCGAGCTGCTCGATACCCTCGAGGAGAAGGACCGGACGGGCATGCTCAAAGAATCCTTCGACATGATCGAAGCGCTGTGGACAACCGATCCGCCCTATTCCATGCGCGGCAAATACTGGAATACGGTGATCGAGCAAAACCACTTACCGGAGCTCGGCTGCGGCGTCGTGACCAAGCCCTATCAGAAACCTTACCCCAAGGTGGCCATTTCGGCGATGAGCCCGAACTCGAGCAGCATGCGGCTTGCGGGCGAGCGTGGCTGGATGGGTATCTCGGCCAATTTCATTCCGCCGGTCCACGTCAAGACCCACTGGGAACAGTACGTGGAAGGCTGCGAGGAAGCGGGCCGCAAGCCCGACCCCGGGAACTGGATTATCGCAAAGAGCGTTTTCGTCGCGGACAGCGACGAGGAGGCACGCGAGTTCACCTACACCGACGAAGCGCCACTTAAATATTACTACTGCTACCTGCGCGATCTGCTTTCCAAGTACGGCCTGGCCAAAATGTTCAAGAACGACCCGGACATGTCCGACGATGCCCTCACCGGCGATTATTGCATGGACGAAATGGTGATTTGCGGCTCACCAAGTACTGTATTGGACAAATTTGTGGCCTTGCGCGAGCAAATCGGCCCGTTCGGTCAGTTGCTGCTCGTCTCTCACGACTGGGATGGGGATTCCGGCGCTAAATGGCGCCGCTCCATGGAATTGATGACGACGGAGGTCATGCCGGCCTTCCGCGCGGCGACCGGTGTGGAAAAGGCCGCCGAGTGAACCTGCCCTACACGCTGCGATGAGCGATTGGTCCGAGCCCGGCATCGACGCCAGTTGCTGGATCGTATCGGACGGAAATCCGGGGGCGGAAAACCAGTGCCTGGGCCTCGCCGAAGCGCTGGACCTCGACCCGCAGGTCATACGTGTCAGCCATCCGCCCGTATTGCGTTTGCTGCCGCCCCACTTGTTGCCCGCTGGATTGTGGTTGCGACTGGCCCAAACCGGCCCAAGCAGCCGCAAGGAAGTGCCCGCTTTCCGACCGCCCTGGCCCGATATCCTGATTTCCTGCAGCCGAAAAGCGGTGGGATTTTCCATCGCGGTCCGACGCTTGAGCGGCAAGAAGACCTTTACGGCTCATATCCAGGCCCCCCAGGTACCTGTCCGCTGTTTCGATCTCGTGGCACCCCCCGCTCATGACGGCCTTAAAGGCGAAAACGTTGTGGAGACGATAGGTGCGCTCAATCGGGTTACGCCCCGGCAGTTGGCCGAGGCCGCAAAGATATGGGGTCCCGGCCATGCTCATTTGCCGCGCCCCCTCGTGGCGGTGCTGATTGGCGGCGCCACCCGACGTCATCGTCTCGATCCGCAGGATGCCGAACATATCGCCGATCAGATATTTGCACTGGCGGAACGCGAGAACGCCGGGGTCATCGTGACACCGTCGCGACGCACACCCACTGCCGTGGCAGAGGTTCTCCAGCGGCGCTTTTGTAAACCCCGCGCCCACTGCTGGGACGGCACCGGGCCAAACCCTTATTTCGGGTTTCTCGCGCTGGCCGACATGATTGCGGTGAGCGGCGACTCCGTGTCGATGATCTCGGAAGCCTGTACGACAGGGAAGCCCGTCTACATGATCGAACTGAGCGGCGGCTCCGGCCGCTTTCACCGGTTTTACGAGCGGCTGCGCCGGGACGATCGCATTCGCCCTCTAGGTGAACGGCTGGAAACTTGGTATTACCCGCCTCTTGACGATACTGAACGGGTTGCCCAGGCGGTTCGCGACCGAATTTTTGCGAGCCCCGCGGTATCAAAATAGGCCCTACCCGATGGTTCCTCATACGGCTATGATCCCATTCCAACCGCACCCGATGTCGGGCGCGAGCGCGAGTCTTATGGGGGGCCACAGGACGGCGTGACTCTCAAGATCGAAACCTTCAGCAATGTGAGCGGCGGTAACGCGCTCTACAAGGCGCTCGCGCATCCGCTCGCGGCGGAACGGATCGAAGCGCTCGTGGCGGAGCTTGCCGCAGGTGGGCCGGTTGCGATTTACGACCCTCTGGGCCAGGCCGAGAGCTTCACGGCGATCTATGACATCGAGCGTTGGGATTGCGCCGGTGTCTACGTTCAGGATGTCGACGCCATCGGCGAAAACGTGCTGAATAAGCGCGCCGCGCCCGTCACCGACATCGGGGAAAGCAGCGCGGCGACCGTCTTCGTCGCCGCGTTTGATTCGGGCCGCCTGACCGACCAGGTTCGCCACCTGTTTCCTGTCGACGCAAAAGTGGTGAGCTTCGACGAATGTCGCCTGCCCGATGCAATGCTGACCAACCAGCGATGCTATCTCGATCCGCTCAATTTCGCGACCAATCTGGGCTTCTTCAGGGACGCCGTCGGGCATCACACGCGCATTGGCTCGGCCAATTACTGGTTTGGTCACGGCGCACCCCAAACGCGGATATGGCTGCGCCTTTATAATGAAGAAGGCGACGTTATCGCCGAATGGGAAGAGGAGCTTGCCTCGTCGACCGGCAGTTACTCGATCGACAGTCACGAAATTCGCGAGCGATTTGGGCTCGATGAGTTCACCGGCACCCTGTTCATGCACATCATCGGCACGGCCGGTCACGACGTCGTCAAATACGTCATCGATACCTATGGCGACGATCCGACGGTTCTTTCGGGAACCCACGATGCAAACGCATGGCCGGCCGACTACTATGCCGGCCTGCCGGCTCCCCGTGAGGGCGAGCGCGTTATCCTCTGGGTGCAGAACAGCCACCCGGTTCCGATCCCCGCCGGCGCTATCGGACTCAACCTAATGGGTCGCGACGACAGCCGCTGGTTGGACCAGACCATCGCGCCGTTCGGTACCTGCGCCATCGATGTCAGCGAGTTGTTGCCCGACGCCCGTTGGCCCGAACAGATCGAGGTCCAGGCCGGGCGGCACTTCGTCCGTCCCCGCTACGAGGTATCCGACAGCAACGGGCGCAGCCGGATGGCGCACGCCAACGTCGAGCGAACCGATTTGACCCCGGATCCGAAGATCGCGGAACTCGCCAACCTGATCGGTAAAGGCTATATCCTGGCGGCACCGATCCTGCCGCTCGAGTGCTGGAAAAGCTTTGCTCTGCCCACCCCGATGGCCCGCGACCAAGAGCACCTGCCCCTCGCGGTGCTCCTGGTTGACGGCTCGGGAGCCGAGGTGGTCCGCCATAACCTCGGCTGCGTCCCGCGCGATGAATGTCCTGCCCTCGATCTCAGCGCGCTGGTCGAAGAATCCGGCGGGACTTTCGAAAGCGGCTACGGCCATGTCGAACTGGTCTACGATTTTTCCGATGGCGGGAACGACGCGGCCGATGGCTGGCTGCACGGGTTGTTTCGGTATGTCGACCGCGAGAGCGGACATATGGCCGAAACCAGCTTCGGCGCACATATCTATAATATCCCCATCACCTACCGAAACGAGCCCCAGTCCTACATCGGCACGGCACCGGGGTTGAGCACGCGCCTGTTCCTGAGGCTGGGCCGGCCGCCATTCGATTCGTTGTGCCAGCTGATCTATCCATCGTCGATGCCCTGGCGCGAGACCTCGTCGACCGACATAATCCTGAACGACGAGGTCGGCAACGAAGTCGACCGCGAGCATATCGAGATCCCCTGCGGCGGCTCGCGCCTGTTGCGCTACAGCGAGATGTTCGATGCCGAGACGCGCGAAGCCGCCGGCGCCGGCGCGCATATTCTCGTCCGTGACACGACCTGCCGCCTGTTCGGCTATCAGGGGCTACTCAACGGCCACGGCGCCTTCAGCTTCGACCACATGTTCGGTTTCTAGACACGACCTGCACGGCCCACAGCGTTGTCGGCCGGCCACACGCGATCAGGCAATTGCGCCGTGCGCACAAGATTTCTATGGTGGCGGATGATTCGCCGCCGGAGGTCAGAGATGTCCGAAACCCATAGCGCCAAAGTCCTCATCCTCGGTTCGGGTCCAGCCGGCTACACGGCGGCGATTTATGCAGCGCGCGCCAGCGTTGAACCCCTGATCGTCCAGGGCATGCAGCCCGGTGGTCAGATGACCATCACGACAGACGTCGAGAACTATCCCGGGTTCGCCGACGTGGCCCAGGGACCCTGGCTCATGGAGCAGATGCGGCTTCAAGCTGAAAAGGTCGGAACCCGCATGATCAGCGACACCATCGTCGACGCGGATCTCTTGCGCCGGCCGTTCTACTTCAAGGGCGATTCGGGCGACGACTATCTCGGTGAAACCGTCGTGATCGCTACCGGGGCCCAGGCCCGCTGGCTGGGCCTCGAGAGCGAGGATCGCTTCAAGGGGTTCGGCGTCTCCGCTTGCGCCACCTGCGACGGGTTTTTCTTCCGGGAAAAGACTGTCGCCGTGGTCGGTGGCGGCAACACCGCGGTCGAGGAAGCGCTGTACCTCACGAATCACGCCAGCAGGGTGACGCTGATCCATCGGCGGGATTCGTTGCGCGCGGAAAAGATTCTTCAAGAGCGGCTGTTCCGCCACCCGAACGTCGATGTCATCTGGAACCATGCCGTCGACGAAGTGCTGGGCGAAGCGGACCCGCTGGGTGTGAATGGGGTGCGGCTACGCGACGTGAACAGCGGCGCCGTCCGTGACCTATCAGTCGACGGCCTGTTTATCGCTATCGGCCATACCCCGAACACGGAACTCTTCCAGGGACAGATCGAGATCGATGGGGACGGCTACATCGTCACCGCAGCAGACAGCACGGCAACCAGCGTACCGGGTGTCTTTGCCGCCGGCGACGTGCAGGACAAGGTCTATCGCCAGGCGGTTACCGCAGCGGGGACGGGCTGCATGGGCGCTTTGGAAGCGGAACGATTCATTGCCGAAAACGGACTCGCCGGGGATGCTGCTTCCAGTGCTGCGGAGTAAGGAATAAAGCACGAACCTGACCATATAAAGCATGATATATCAGTCGCTTTATTAACAGGAAAATATTTTACTTTTTTTCTCTTACCCCCCTAGATTTTACCAGATCGTTGCTTATATATTGCGGTGCAGCATCGCCGGGCAACTGAACGGCATGTGACGAAATTCCGCTGGAGCGGGCCCCACGGCCAGCCCCCGGCGGACGAGCTTCAGGTGCAACACCTGAAGGTCGGGATCCTTCCCTGGATCCCGCACGTCTCTCGAGACGTGAAGCCTCCCTGTTAAACTTGCCGGGCCTTCGGGTCCGGCATTCTTTTGCGCCCGCTCAGGCATCTCCAAGCAGCAGGGGAAGCTCCGCCATATCCTGGAACACGGTGGCGCCCGCCGAGCAAAACGCGTCGTGCCAGCCCCGCGCGAACGCAGCCGCCGGTTCGTAGGCGAATACGGTCATGCCTGCGGCCGCCGCGCCGTGCACGCCGTTCAAACTGTCCTCGACGACGGCGCAATCTGACGGCAAAACACCGAGACTCTCTGCCGCAAACAGAAACACGTCGGGGTGCGGTTTACCGCGCGCGACATGTTCGGCACTGAACAGCCTTCCGTCGAAACGGGGCAATAAGCCGGTGAGTTCGAGTGAATGTCGAATCCTGGCCGCTTCGCCCGACGAGGCTACGCACATCGGTTGCCCGATCCGGTCGAGCGCCGCCTCAATTCCCGGCACCGGTCGCAGCTCTCGGCGGAATGCGTCGAACGACGCGCGCTGAATACGCTCGAGAAAACCACCGGCCACGGGCCGGCCAAGTCTCCCCTCGATGATGTCAAGTGTGGCGGGCCAGGACAGGCCGAGGAACGCCCGATCAACCTCTTCGATGGTGAGGCGGAGCCCCTCTCCAGCGAGAGCCTCGACCAGCAGACGGTTGACGATGGGCTCGCTGTCTACGAGCACCCCGTCGCAATCGAAGATAACCAGAGTATGCGCCACGGCGATCAGGCCTTTCGCCCGGCAGAGTTCCTTTCGGCAGTCTTACATGAAGAGCTTCTCGTCCTCCAAGCCCGAATAGAGCTCGGCGACGAATTCGCCGTAACCGTTGTAGATCACCGTGTCGAACTTCTGGTCGGTCGCCACGTCGCGTTCAAGTGCCTGAGACCATCGGGGATGGCGCACCTCAGGATTGACATTGGCCCAGAAGCCGTATTCGCGTGGTGCGATTTCGTTCCAGAAAGTCGCCGGCTTCTCTTCGGTAAAGCTGAAGCGCACGATCGACTTGATATGCTTGAAGCCGTATTTCCACGGCACGGCGAGGCGTAACGGCGAACCGTTCTGTTTTGGGATCGGTTTGCCGTAATAACCGGTCGCCATGAAGGCAAGTTCGTTGGCGGCCTCGGCCATCGTCAGACCTTCGATGTAGGGCCAGGGATACCAGCTCTGGCGTTGGCCGGGTGCAACTTCGGGATCCTCGAAGCTCTGCATCACTACATATTTGGCCGAACCGAGCGGGTTCGCAAAATCGAGTAGCGCCTTCATGGGAAACCCCGAATAAGGCACGACGATCGACCAGGCCTCGACGCAGCGATGGCGATAAACCCGCTCCTCGAGGGGCATGCTTGCCAGCAACTCGTCGATGCCGACCGTGATGGGTTGCTCGACAAGCCCGTCGATAACGATATCCCAGGGGCGAATGTTCAAGTCTTGGGCCTTCTTGCTGATCTTCTTGTGGGAGCCGAACTCGTAAAAATTGTTGTAAGTGGTGGCGATCGTCTCGCTGGTAATTTCGCGCTCGACCGTGTAGCGCTCGTTGCGCGGCACGGGATAGAGCTGAGCCGTTGGATCCGCCCCCTCCTCCACCGCGCCGGCAAGACCCGGCCAGGCAACGGCCCCGATCAACAGCGGCGCCGCTCCGGCCGCCTTGAGCAAGCTGCGTCGCGTCCGGAACATGGCCTCCGGTGCCGCCGACGATTCAGGCAATTCCCATCCGCGTGCGTGTTTGATCAGCATGGTGTCGTTTCCTCGTGAGTTATCCTCTCCGAAAAATGTAGTCTCAGTTGGCCGGTCGACAACTCAACTCTCAGTAACATCGGCGTGAAAAGCGGGATCGGACCTCAGGCAAGCGCAGCGCCGGCCCGTTGGATCCGCTCACAGGCCTCGCGCAGCACGTCCGCCGAGGTCGCGTAGGAAATCCGGAAAAACGGGTCCAACCCGAACGCCGCGCCATGGACCACGGCGACGCCGACGGATTCGAGCAGATAGCTGGCGACATCCTCGGAGCTTTCGATCGCCTTGCCGTCGGGCGTTGTCTTTCCGATCATGCCGGCGCAACTCGGATAGACGTAAAACGCGCCCGCTGGCCGGTGACAAACAAGGCCCGGCACCTGGTTGAGCATGGCGACAACCAGGTCGCGACGCTCCTGGAATACCACCCGCCATTCATCGAGAAAATCCTGCGGTCCCTCCAGCGCAGCCACGGCAGCCGCCTGGCTGATCGAGCAGGGATTGGACGTGCTTTGAGACTGGATCATGGCCATCGCCTTGATCAACGGCGCTGGTCCCGCGCCGTAACCGATTCGCCAACCGGTCATGGCGTAGGCCTTGGAAACGCCGTTCATGGTCAGGGTCCGTTCGGCAAGGTTCGGCTCCACCGCGAGCGCCGCGTGAAACTCGAACCCGTCATAGACCAGATGCTCGTAGATATCGTCGCAGAACAACCAGACATGAGGGTGGGCCATCAACACATCGGTCAGGCTCTTGAGTTCGTCGCGGCCGTAGGCGGCCCCCGTCGGGTTGCTCGGCGAGTTTAGAATCAGCCACTTCGTGCGCGGCGTAATTGCCGCCTCGAGCGCTTCGGGTCGAAGCTTGAAGCCGTCCTCCTCGGACGCCGGGACGGTAACCGGCGTGCCTTCGGCGAGCACCACCATGTCGGGGTAGGAGACCCAGTAGGGTGCAGGGATCAGCACCTCGTCGCCCGGATCGAGGGTCGCCATCAAGGCGTTGTAAATCACCTGCTTGCCGCCGCCCGATACGGTGACTTGGTCGGGGCTGAAGGCAAGCCCGTTCTCGCGCTTGAACTTGGTGCAGATCGCGGCTTTCAGCCCCGGTGTGCCATCGACCGCCGTGTATTTTGTCTCGCCCCGCGCAATGGCATCGATTGCGGCGTTTTTGATCGATTCGGGCGTGTCGAAATCCGGCTCCCCCGCGCCCAGTCCGATAACATCATGGCCGGCGGCCTTGAGCTCGCGGGCGCGATTGGTCACGGCAATAGTGGGGGACGGTTTGATCCGGCCCAAGCGGCTGGCAAGGCTCGACATTGGCGGGGAACTCACAACAGGACACGACCGCACGCCAGACTAGGCGCTCCGCCTCACGCCCGCAACCGGCATGCGTGCAGCACACCTTGTGGCGCAATGCGGCTGGCCATCACCCGCCGGCTGGACCTATATAGAGGCATGGCAGCGACACCCACAGCTTCGGCAACCGCAACCGGCGGCACGCCCTTCGAGGTGGTCTCCGAGTTTACCCCTGCCGGCGATCAGCCCCAGGCGATTGCCGAGCTGACCGATGCGCTCGATCGGGGTGAACGCGACCAGGTGCTGCTTGGCGTGACCGGCTCGGGCAAGACGTTCACCATGGCGCATACCATCGCCAATCTCGGCCGGCCGGCCCTGATCATCGCGCCTAACAAAACCCTCGCCGCCCAGCTCTACGGCGAAATGAAAGGGTTCTTTCCCAACAACGCGGTGGAGTACTTCGTCTCCTATTACGACTATTACCAACCCGAAGCCTACGTGCCCCGCTCCGACACCTATATCGAGAAGGATTCGTCGATCAACGAACAAATCGACCGGATGCGTCATGCGGCGACACGCGCTGTCTTCGAGCGCGACGACGTCATCATCGTCGCCTCGGTCTCCTGTATCTACGGCATCGGTTCGCCGGAGGTCTATTCCCAGATGACGATCTCGCTCGCAC
Organism: Alphaproteobacteria bacterium; assembly: GCA_965249645.1. Lineage (GTDB taxonomy): Bacteria > Pseudomonadota > Alphaproteobacteria > UBA828 > JAPUJA01 > CAVOEB01. The sequence goes on along the minus strand of CBDFML010000010.1, from coordinate 376,056 downwards.
AAGGCCAGAAGCTAGACCGGGCGGATCTGATCAAGGGGCTGGTCGAGCTGCAGCATACACGCAACGATACGACACTGGCCCGGGGCAACTTCCGGGTGCGGGGCGATACGGTGGAGATTTTCCCCGCCCATTACGACGACCGGGCCTGGCGGTTGTCCCTGTTCGGCGACGAAATCGACAGCATTGTCGAGTTCGATCCCCTGACCGGCGAAAAGACCGATGCGCTTTCCGCCATCAAGATCTATCCCAACAGCCATTATGTGATTCCGCGCCCGACGCTACGCCAGGCGATCGAGCAGATAAAGGTCGAGCTCAAGGACCAGCTCGCGCGGTTCCAAGCCAACGGCCAGCTGCTCGAAGCCCAACGCGTCGAGGAGCGCACCACGTTCGATCTCGAGATGCTCGAGGCCACAGGCGTGTGCAAGGGCATTGAAAATTACTCGCGTTACCTCACGGGTCGAGCGCCGGGTCAGCCGCCGCCCACCCTGTTCGAGTATCTGTCCGAGAACGCGCTGGTCATCGTCGATGAAAGCCACGTCACCGTGCCGCAGCTCGGCGGCATGTATCGGGGCGACTTCAAACGCAAATCAACCCTCGCCGAATACGGCTTCCGCCTGCCGTCCTGCATCGACAACCGGCCGCTCAAGTTCGAGGAATGGGAGACCATGCGTCCCGCCACGGTGTTCGTCTCGGCGACTCCCGGGCCGTGGGAGATGGAACGCACCGGCGGCTCCTTCGTCGAGCAGGTGATCCGCCCGACCGGTCTGATCGACCCGGTCTGTATCGTCCGCCCTGTCGAAAATCAGGTCGACGACCTGCTTGCCGAATGTCGTGGCGCGGCGGCCAAGGGACAGCGCGCCCTGGTGACAACCCTGACCAAGAAGATGGCCGAGGATCTGACCGAATACATGTTCGACGCGGGCCTGCGGGTGCGGTACCTCCATTCGGACATCGACACCCTCGAGCGAATCGAGATCATCCGCGATCTGCGCCTCGGCGCGTTCGATATTCTGGTCGGCATCAACCTGCTGCGCGAGGGCCTCGACATTCCGGAATGCACGTTGGTCGCGATCCTCGACGCGGACAAGGAAGGTTTTCTGCGTTCCGAGACCTCGCTGATCCAGACCATCGGACGCGCGGCACGCAATATCGACGGCCGGGTCGTACTCTATGCCGACACCGTGACCCGGTCCCTCAAAGCGGCGCTCAGCGAAACCGACCGGCGGCGTGAAAAGCAGCAGGCCTTCAACGCCGCGAACGGGATCACGCCTGAGAGCGTGCGCAAGACGATCAACGATATTATGGGCAGCATCTATGAGGCGGATTACGTCACCGTGGAGACCGGCGACGACGATGCTCGCCACCTGGTCGGTCACAACCTGCAGAGCTACATCGCGGATCTCGAAAAGCGTATGCGCGAGGCAGCCGGCGATCTCGAGTTCGAAGAGGCCGCCCGGTTGCGCGACGAAATCCGACGGCTCGAAGCAACCGATCTGGGCTTATGCGAACGCGGCAACCGGCTGCGCGCCAGCGGCGTGCATGGCCGCCGCGGTGCAACGAGGGGTAAGGGGCGGAAGCACAAGTCGCGGTCGCGCTCACGCTGAGTTGGCCGCGCGCCCGCGCCGGTAAACCTGGCATCGGGCAGCTAGGCCAGCGCCCCGTCGCCCCGGCACCGCCTGCGTGCTAGGCTCGAAGCCGTCAATTGCAGAGGGTCGGGAACTCGTGCCGTGTCGAACTGGTTTGCCACACTAAAATCGAACCAGACGATCGCCGCGCCTCTGGTCTCGTTTCTCCGCCTGATCGCGAGCACGGTGCGCGACATCGCGCCCATCGTCATTGTCATCGCGTTCTTCCAACTCGTCGTGCTACAGCAACCCTTCCCCAATCTCGACAAGGTGATCGTCGGGCTTCTGTTCGTGATGGTTGGCCTTGCGCTGTTCATCAAGGGGCTCGAAATGGCCCTGTTTCCGCTTGGCGAGAGCCTCGCCCAGGATTTCGCCCGCAAGGGCAATATCTGGTGGCTCGTCATCTTCGCTTTCGGGTTGGGTTTCGGCACCGCCATCGCCGAACCGGCCCTGACCGCCGTGGCCGACAAGGCGGCGGAGGCGGCCGCAGAGTACGGCAAGATTGCTCCCACGCAGGAAGCCATGGCCGGGTACGCCCAAGGCCTGCGCCTGACCGTGGCGATCTCGGTCGCCGCCGCCCTCGTGCTCGGCGTGATCCGGATCCTGAGGGGCTGGCCACTGCACTGGATCGTGATCGGCGGCTATGTGCTCGTCGTCGCCATGACCTATGTTGCGCCCGACTCCATCATCGGCATCGCTTTCGATTTGGGCGGCGTGACCACCTCGACGATCACCGTCCCCCTGGTCACGGCACTCGGCGTCGGCCTTTCGACGGTGATCCGCGGGCGCAACCCGATGATCGACGGCTTCGGCATGATCGCGCTGGCGGCGCTCACGCCGATGATCTTCGTCATGCTCTATGGCACGCTGGTGTTCTAAGGCCCCGACGATGGACCTGCTGCCCAACATCATAGAGACCGGCCTCGACACCATCGTCGACGTGCTGCCCATCCTGGGCATCATCATCGGCTTTCAGGTGCTGATCCTGCGCAAGCGCCCGCCCCATCTTGGCCGGGTCGTGATCGGCTCCGGCTACGTCGTTCTCGGCCTCGCCCTGTTCCTGATCGGGCTCGAGGAAGCGCTCTTTCCGCTCGGCGCGGCCATGGCCGAGCAGCTCACCGCGCCCGACTTCATTGCCGCGCACAGTCTGTTGGATAGCCTCCCGGCGATCGGCGAGGTGCGCTGGCAGGATTATTACTGGGTCTATCTGTTCGCCGCCGCCGTCGGACTTGCCGCGACCATCGCCGAGCCCTCGGTCATCGCGGTGGCGCTCAAGGCCAACGAGGTCTCGGGCGGCACGGTCGGCGTCTGGGGCCTGCGCCTCGCGATCGCCGTCGGCGTTTCGATCGGGGTCGCTATCGGCACCTACCGCATCGTCGCAGGTTTGCCTCTGCACTACTTCCTGATGGCCGGCTACGCCGTGGTAATGCTCCAGACCGTATTCGCTCAGCGGCTATTCACGACCCGCACTATCATCCCACTGGCTTACGATTCCGGTGGGGTAACCACCTCGACGGTGACCGTGCCGCTCGTCGCAGCGCTCGGCCTCGGTCTCGCCTCGACCATGCCCGGACGCAGCGCCTTGATCGACGGCTTCGGCCTTATCGCGTTCGCGAGTGTGTTCCCCATCATCTCCGTCCTGGCCTACGCCCAGCTCGGCGCTGCAATCGGCAGGCGGAAAAAGAAATCCAGCAATTCGGGAGAAAGAAAGGAAAACGACTATGAAGTTTAAACTCATCATGGCACTCGTCGACGACAGCGAAACCGACGATGTCCTCGACGCCGGCCGTCGCGCCGGCGCCACGGGGGCAACCATCATCACCAGTTGTCGTGGCGAAGGATTAATTCCAGGCAAGACCTTTTTCGGTCTCGACCTCGCGGGCCAGCGCGACATTCTGCTCTTCCTCGTCGAGGAGCATCTCAGTCGGGATATTCTCGAAACCATCTCGACCGCCGGCGCGTTCGACGAGAAATCCGGCACCGGGATCGCGTTTCAGATCGCGATCGAGGACGCGGTCGGCCTGAAGAGCCAATTCAAGACAATCTCCAACGAAATCGAGGACCAGCTATGACCGAAAGAATGAACGTGAAAGTACGTCAAGTCATGACGCCTTTTCCTGAACCGGTCGACGGATTGGCAACGGTGCGCGAGGCGATCGAAATTATGAGCGAGTTGAAGATCGGCTCGCTCGTCATCGACCGGAGGGACGATGGCGACGAATACGGCATGGTCGTCGTCTCGGATATCGCAACCAGAGTGATCGCACAAAATCGGTCTCTCGATCGTACCAACGTCTACGAGGTCATGTCGAAGCCGACTCTCACCCTGAATGCCCACATGAACATAAAATATGGGATTCGTCTGCTCGGGCGGTTCGAGCTCGAACGCGCGTTGGTGGTCGATCACGGCGAGTTGGTCGGTCTCGTCACCCTGCGTGACATGGTGTTCCGCTATGTCGAGATTGACCGCACGGCGGGAGCCGACGACGACGGTGACTGAGATGGAGCAGGCTTGCCCGCTCGCAACGCCCGAGCCATGATCCGGCCATGACCGATCCCTCTCCTCCCGTCGCGCTGGTGACCGGTGCAGGCCGGCGAATCGGGCGCGCCATTGCCATCGATCTCGCGCGCCACGGCTGGGCTGTAGCGATTCACCACCACCTATCGGGCGACGACGCGGCCGAGACACTCGCGGCCATCGAGAGCGACAACGGACGCGGTTGCATTGTCGAGGCGGATCTTGCCGACGAAGCCCAAAGCGGCGACCTCGTGACGCAGGCCGCCGAAGCGCTGGGGCCCGTGAGCCTTCTGGTCAACAACGCATCGAACTTCGAGCGCGACGAGGTCGACACGGTCGACCGCCAGTCATGGGACGCCCACATGGAGATCAACCTGCGCGCGCCCTTCCTGCTGACCCAGGCCATGGCCGCGGCCCTGCCGGCAGACAGTTCAGGTAATGTGATCAACCTGCTCGACCAGCGGGTCTGGAACCTGACACCTCACTTCGTCTCCTACACGCTGAGTAAGAGTGGCCTGTGGACACTGACCCGAACGCTCGCCCTCGCGTTGGCGCCCAAAATCCGGGTCAATGCCATTGGCCCGGGCCCCACCCTGCCCAGCGCACGTCAGACCGAGGAACAGTTCACCCGCCAGTGGGCATCGACGCCGCTCGCGCGCGGCACGACACTCGAGGAGATCTGCGCAACGGTTCAATTTCTGCTTGCAGCACCCGCCGTGACCGGGCAAATGATTGCACTGGACGGGGGCCAGCATTTGGGCTGGGCACCTGAAGCCGCGGCCGGAGGGTACGAGGAATGAGCAGCGCGACTGTCCAGTCGAGCACGGCGAGCGCGCAATGACCGACGCCGCGCCCCTGCACCCGCTGCGCGCCGCCTCGCCGGGACGTGTGAGCCGGCGCGTCTTCATTCGCGATCTCGTGCTCGAAGCGCGTATTGGCATCCACTCCCACGAGCAGAACCACGGCCAGCGCGTGCGCATCAATGTCGATCTGTTGGTCGGCGACGACGCGCCGTTGGGCGATGACATCCGTCATGTCGTTTCATACGAGACCATCGTCGACGGCATCCGGACCCTGCTCGCCGGTGGCCACATAAACCTCGTGGAAACTCTGGCCGACCGGATCATCGACCAGTGCTTTGAGGATTCCCGCACCGAACATGTCCGCGTCCGGGTGGAAAAACTCGATATCTACGAGGACGCCGAGAGCGTCGGCGTCGAAGTCGAACAGAGCCGTGGCTCCGCCTGATCCGCCGGGAAACAACACCGCGCGCTGCGCGCCTTGTGCACATCGCGAATGTCAGGGTCGCGGCGGAGACCGATTGGCAGGCCCGGGATTTTACCGCTGGGGCGCCCGGAGCCGTTACGAATTAAAAACGAAGTAATAGCATCATATCAATGAGTTACGGCCCTTCTGACAGGCTCACGACGAACAACCTCCGCCGCGCCTCGAAACCCAAGGATTATGCTTTTCCTCAGATGCCCGGCAGGTCTCCGGTCCACCCGATTATCAACAGAGTTTTCCACAGACCGTTTGCGCCCGCCAATGCCTCGCCGCCACAATATATGTTGGGGCTCGCTCATGCTCGCGAACTATTGGTTCGCGTCCTCCCAGGACCGATAGGCGATCTCCAGCTTGATGCCATTCGGATCGCTAAAGAACAGGGCGTAGAAGGTCTCGCGGTAGTGCGGGTAATCGGCCGGCGGATCGACAACCTCAGCCCCCATGGCGACGAGTTCCTGGTGAACGGCATCGACCGCCTGGCGCGATCCGACTTCGAGCGAGAGACGATGCAACCCCGGCCGGTAGCGATCGACCGGGATCGTGCCACCCGTGGCCGGGGTCAGGTATAGGGTCAGGCGCGCGGCCCGGGATTCGTAGGCGGCAATGGCCACCGACATGGCGCGACGCAGTTTTTCGAAGCCGAGAAACCGCATCAGCCGGTCGTAGAAGGCGAGTGACGCCGCCGAATCGGCGACGCTGAGATAGATGTGGTCGATGCCGTGGACGACGACCCGGCTCATGATCGGCCCTCCCGGTTCGCTACTGGGCGACCAGGTCGCGCTCGGCCTCGCCCAGATGCTCGGCAATCAGCGACACCGCGGCCTCGACGTCGCGCGATCGAATGGCGTCGTAGAGCTTGCGGTGGTGGGCATTGTACTGGGCGATGCGCTCCGGTCTCAGAATGTTGCCCTTGACCGCGTTCCACTGGCGGTGACTGCGGACATGATTGATCCGCCGGTAGATCGACAGGAACAGCGGGTTGTGACTGGCCTCGGCGATGCGCAGGTGAAATTGCTCGTCCCAGCGAGAAAACCGTTCCGGGTCTTCGCCCGAACGCTCCAATTCGCCAAGCGCGTCCGCCAGTCGCTCAATGTCGCGTGCGGTCGTCTTGATCACCGCAAGGCGGGTGATCGCCGGCTCGATGGCCATGCGCACTTCGACCAGCTCAAGGGGGCTGGTGATTTCGGCGATGTCCTCCTCTTCACGGCGCGACGGCAGGTTCACGTAGGTGCCGCTGCCGATCCGCCGGGTCACCAGCTCGGTCTCCTCCAACCGGTGCAACGCCTCGCGAACCGTCGAGCGCGAGGCACCGAACAATTGGGCTAGCCGCCGTTCCGCGGGCAGGCGCTCGCCGTGGCCGTAAGCGCCTTCGAAAATCTGTTGACGCAGATCCTGGGCAATCGCAATCGCGCTCGCCGGCGGCGTGCCCCGCGACTTGCGCGGCGCGTCGTTGCTGCTCCGATCCACCGTGACGTCCCCACCTGTTATCTGGCCTTGGTCAGCCTCAGACCAATCTAAACCAATTTCACACAATCGGTCCAGAATATTTGTGATTTAAGCAGCATATCTTTCATATTCTGCCCAAATTGGCTTGACAATTGGTCTAATTTGATAGCCCAATCCCCCTCCCCGCGACGAGTGCGGCAACGTCATGAGGTCGACTCCGGCGAGACGGTGTAGAGAGAAGAAATCGAGCGACGAGACCCCTGGCAATGGCACTACCTACCCACGTCAAGTACCTCATCATCGGCGCCGGCATCCACGGGCTGAGTACCGCATTCCATCTCGCCCAGCGGCTCAAGGCAAGCGGCAAGGGCGACGGCTCCGACATCCTGGTTGTCGACAAGAGTGGGATCGCCACGGGCGCTTCGGGCATCGCCTGTGGTGTGATTCGTAACAACTATTTCCAGCCCGCCATGCGCGAGCTGATGGCGGCCTGTGTGGACGTGTGGGAAAGCGACCCGAAGGCCTATTCCTACCATTCGGTGGGCTACATGCAGATCAGCCCCGAATCGATGCATGCCGATGTCGCGACAATCGCCGAACAGCAGAAGGCGATCGGCTACGAGTCGGAATTCGTTGAAGGCGAAGCCGATTGCATGCGCTACATGAAGAGCATCTTCGACGACTGGCAAGCGCCGGGGATCACCTCGGTTCTCCACGAGAAGCGCGGCGGCTACGCGAACAACACCGCCTCGATCTACGGCCTGGCGACCAAGGCCGAGGGCGAGGGCGTGCGCATCGCCAGCGGAACTAACGTGACGGGCTTCAAAAGCGGCAGCAATAGCGGGGCCGTCACGGCGGTGGTCACCGACCAGGGTCCGATCGAGGTCGACCAGGTGATCGTCGCCGTCGGCCCCTGGGCTCCCCGGATCTGGTCGATGCTCGAACTGCCCGAAAAGATCGAGGTCAAGGATGGCGACGGTCAACTCCATAAAGGCCAGGACATGTGGATCTATTGGTGCCTCCAGGAAGGCACCTTGGGCGTGGCCCCCGACACCGGCAACACCAACGACGGCAACATGCCGCCGGTAGTCCATGTGGACAGCGACGCGCCACTCTATTCCTGCGTCGACGGCTCGCTGATCACAGACGAACGCTGGGGCATCTACTACAAGCCCGACTTCAACTTCAACGGTATCCAGGGCGGCGCCGCACCCTATCTGGTCAACGGCAAGGCGCTCGACGTAGCGGTCGATCCCTACGGCACCGAGTCGCCCGAATTCATCGCGAGCGACGACTTCGCCCATATGTGGGTCTCCGCTCTGGCCCACTGCCAGAAACGTTACGAAGGTCAGATGGGCATCTATCGCGACGAGCCATCGGGCGGTATCGGGGCGTTCACCGTCGACAGCTTTCCCGTGTTCGATCGCTTTCGCGAGAACTGCTACGTGATCGCCGATTCGAATCACGGCTACAAGATGATCGCCGTCGGCAAGCTGGTCGCCGATGAGCTGATGGGCGAACAAAGCGCACTGCTCGAACCGTTTCGCTTTTCGCGTTTCGCCGAAGGCAAGCTTCACCCCGTCTCGAACAGCCCCTTCCCCTGGAGTTGAATCTGGACGAAACGCAAGACGGTGTGAGAGATAGAAAACTGGGTGACCGTAAACGAGGCCGGATGAAGCATCTCGACACGGTCGTGAAACAGGCATTAACGAGGGAGACAAACCGATGACGGATCTCGAAGCCTACGTCGATCAAGAGGGCCGGGCCGACCTGGTCAAGCAGGTACGCTCGAAAATCAAAGAACTCGGGATTACCTACATCTACTACCAGTTCGTCTCGGTGACCGGCCGCATCGTCGGCAAGGGCGTGCCGTCCGATCATTGGGAAAGCCTCGCCGAACGCGGCTTCCAGCTGGTCTACGGCTCGACCGCCAATCTGTTCACCGACATGGACGGCAACTATATCGGCTTCGGCGCGGAATCGGCCGAACTGGTTGGTATTGCCGATCCCGATACCTTCGTCCAGTTGCCCTGGGACAAGCGCATCGCCCGCATCTTTTGCACCTGCTTCCGCAACCGCGAGGAGCCGGAAAACCCGGGTGGCCGACTGACCGCGGATTGCCGCGGCAACCTGCGCGCCATCCACGACGAGTTCAAGGCCAAGCATGACGGTCTGGATATGCGCATGGGCACCGAGCCCGAAATGATGTGGCTGACCAAGGACGAAGACGGCAAGCCGACGGGCGGCGTCACTAAGCCGTTCTGCTACCACATCGAGCAGTTCGCCGAACTTCGCCCGATCTTCATGCAGACCATCGATTATTCGGCGCAAATGGGCCTCGACATGATCCAGGGCGATCACGAGGACGCGCCGGGCCAGCTCGAGCTGAACTGCACCTACGACGATGTGCTGCGCAACGCCGATCGGCTGACCACTTACCGCCAGATCTGCGCCCAGGTCGCGCGCGAGAACAATCTGATCGCCTGCTTCATGCCGAAGCCCTTCATGGGCGTTTCGGCAAGCGGCTGCCACCATAACGTCTCGCTCTGGCGCGGCGGCGAGGATCAGCTGCTCAACACAGCCCACGCGGATTCCCTGCCCGGCACCGATGGCTCGTTCCAATACCGCAAGGGCGGCGAGAACACCTTCATGCCGCTGCCCGGTGAGTCCAAGCCGGGCCCAATCGGGCTGAACTGCGTCGGCGGCGTCATGGAGCACTTGCCCGCGCTGACTGCGATCGGCTCACCGACGGTAAATTCCTACCGCCGCCTCTGGGATAAGGGCTTCTGGGCGCCGGTCTACGCCGACTGGGGCTACCAGAACCGGACCTGCAGCTTGCGCATTTCGGCGCCGGGCCGCTTCGAATACCGTTCGGTGGATTCGGCCGCGAACCCTTATCTCATGGGCGCCGCCCTGCTCAAGGCGTTCGACGACGGTATCACGCGCGATCTCGACCCGGGCGAGCCCGAGCACCGAAATATCTACGAGGCCATGGAGCAGGGCAAGGTCGTCAAGAAGCTGCCCATGTCGCTGGGCGAGGCGCTCGACCGCCTCGAAGAGGACGAGGTCATCAAGTCGGCCCTGCCCGGCAAGATGTTCGATGTCTACACGCACTACAAGCGCGACGAATGGGCGCGCTTCATGGCAACCGTCACGCAATGGGACGTCGATACCTATCTCGACATCCTGCCTTAACGCGGCGGACGACACGACAATCACGATGGAGTGAAATCGAGATGTGTGGCATTGCGGGACTGATTCACCGGGGCTCGACGGGCGATGTCGGCAGTGAGATGACGTCGATGCTCCAGGCGCTCAAACATCGCGGTCCCGATTCGACGGGCTTCGCACTCTACGGTGTGCCCACGAACGGCGAGTTCGTCATGCGCTTCAAGGTGGCCGAGCAGGAAGAGATGAGGCACGGCTTCGACATCCATCAACAGGTGCGTGAGCGCAAGGCGGAGGTCGACCGGCGGATCGAGGCACGCGGCGGCACCATCGTCAGAGAGGAGCCGGCGACCGACTATGCCTTTCTCTACCGGCTGAAATTCACCGAAGGTTCGATGGACCAGTTCGAGGAGTTCAAGCGCTTCGCAGACTATCTCGAGGACGTCGACGGCGCCGAGATCCTCTCGATGGGCAGGGCGCTCCAGCTGGTCAAGGACCTGGGCGACGCCGGTCGGGTGAGCAGCCAGTACGGACTGCCGGGCTTTACGGGCACCCACGCCATCGGCCACACCCGCATGGCCACCGAATCGGACGTCGATATTCGCTCCGCGCATCCCTACTGGGCCTATCCGTTCAACGACGTCGCGGTCGTGCATAACGGCCAGCTCACCAACTACTGGGGCAACCGGCGTGCTCTCGAGCGGCGCGGCCAGCGCTTCATGTCGAACTGCGATTCGGAACTGATCGCCGTCTACCTCGCCGACCGTATGGAGCAGGGCGACGAGCTCGAAGAGGCGATGCGGCGCTCGATCGGCGATCTGGACGGCGTGTTCACCTATCTGGTCGCCACCGGCGACCGCCTGGGCATGGCCAAGGACACCATGGCGGCCAAGCCGATGGTGCTCTACGAAAGCGACGACTTCGTCGGCATGGCCTCGGAGGAGGTCGCGATCCGCAGCATTTTCAAAAACGAGATCGACACTTGGGATCCCTATGAAGGGGAGGTGATGGTATGGCACAACTAAAGGAAGACAGCGCCCACAAATCCTACGAAATGGGACTGCACACCGAGCAGCTCGCCGGGCGCACGCAGCAAAGGTTCTTCTCCGCGGAGGAGAGCGACAACTTCACCCATCCGCAAGCATTCGAGGTCGATTTCGACAAGACCGCCGAAATCGACGCGGCGGAGATCGAGGGACCGGCGGTCAATCTGCGCATTCGCGAGCTGATGGGCGAGGGCTACGGTCACATCGTGGTCAAGAACCCGCTCGCCAAGCACAGCCTCGGCGTCGGCATTCTCAACCGGCTCAAGCTCGATTTCGAGGGCAGTCTCGGCTATTTCGGTTGCGGACTGATCGACGGCCCGAATGTCCGGATTTCCGGCCGGGTGGGCTGGAGCTGCGCCGAGAACATGATGGCCGGCACCGTCGTGATCGAGAAGAACGCCGGCTCGACCTTCGGTGCGGCAATCCGCGGCGGCGACCTGATCTGCAAGGGCGACGTCGGCTCGCGGACCGGGATCGACCAGAAGGGCGGCACTATCATCGTGGGCGGGCGCACCGGCGCGTTCTCCGGCTTCATGATGCAGCGCGGCCGCATGATCATCCTGGGCGACGCCGGGATCAATCTCGGTGACTCGATGTACGACGGCACAATCTATGTCGGCGGCAATATCTCGGGACTTGGGGTCGACGCCGTGCCCGGCGAGATCACCGACGTCGAGGCGGCCTGGCTCGAGACGAAGCTCTCGACCTTCGGCCTCGAAGCGCCCGACGGGGTCAAGAACCTGCAAAAGATCGTCTCGGGCAAGCAGCTCTGGAACTATGACAATCTGGAGCCCACCGAAAAGAAGATCGCGCTGTAAAGGAGATCACGATGGCAACGAAAAAAGACACCGGCGCGGGCCCCGGACACAACCGGCCGGCGCGCAACAAATCTCTCCTCGGCAAGAGCTTTATGTTCCCGCCCGAAGTGATGGACGACATCCATATCAAGTCCGAACTCGGTCGCTACCGCATGCGCGGCTTCTCGATCTTCAAGAAGATCCCGACCTGGGACGATCTGACCTTCATGCCGGGCACGTTGACACGCTTCGTCATCGAAGGTTACCGCGAGAAATGCGAGACCACGACCGTGATCGGCCCGAACGCGAAGCGCCCGCTCGAGCTCGACATCCCGATCTACGTCACGGGCATGAGCTTCGGCGCGCTCTCCTACGAGGCCAAGATCGCTCTCGCTCGCGGCGCGACCATGGCGGGCACCGCGACCTGCTCGGGCGAAGGCGGCATGATCCCCGACGAGCGACGCTATTCCGAGAAGTGGCTCTATCAGTGCATTCAGTCACGATACGGCTTCAACCCTCACCACCTGCGCCTCGCCGATGCCTGTGAGTTCTTCATCGGTCAGGGCTGCAAGGTGGGTCTGGGCGGCCATCTGATGGGGCAGAAGGTGACCGATCAGGTTGCCGAAATGCGCTCGCTGCCCGCCGGCATCGACCAGCGCTCGCCGGCGCGCCATCCCGACTGGCTGGGTCCGGACGACCTTGCACTCAAAATTGACGAGATTCGCGAGGCGACCAACGGCGAAATCCCGATCCAGCTCAAACTGGGCTCCGCGCGCGTCTATGACGATGTGCGCATGGCGGCAAAGACCCGGCCCGACAGTATCTATATCGACGGCATGGAGGGTTCCACGGGCGCCGGACCCCACCTCGCCACCGAGGAAACCGGCGTGCCGGGCATCGCCGCCATCCGCCAGGCGCGCAAGGCGCTCGACGATGTCGGCGAGAGCGGGAACATCAGCCTGATCTATGCCGGCGGCATCCGCAACGGCGGCGACGTCGCCAAGGCGCTGGCGCTGGGCGCCGACGGTGTCGCCATCGGCCATTCGGTGATGATGGCACTGAACTGCAACAAGGACATTCCCGAGGCCGATTTCGAGGCCGAGATGGGTGTCGAGGCCGGCTATTGTTACCACTGCCACACCGGGCGCTGCCCGGTCGGCGTGGCAACGCAGGACCCCGAGCTGCGCAAGCGTCTCAATCCCGATGAGGCGGCCGAGCGGGTCTACAACTTCCTCCACACCCTGACCATGGAATGCCAGATGATGGCCCGCGCCTGCGGTAAAACCAGCGTGCATTCCCTCGAGCCGGAGGACCTTGCCGCACTCACCATGGAAGCCTCCGCGCTCGCCATGGTGCCGCTCGCCGGAACCCAGCACACGGTCGGCCAGCCCGACATGTCGCGCTACTAGGAGGCGATCATGAGCAAGAAAACCAAGCAGGACGTTGATTACTTCCTCAAGAGCTCGGGACTCGACAGCGAGCGCGAAGCGGAAATCGGCCAGCATATCGGCTACCGCTACGACGTGAATCTCGTGCCCGACTACAGCCGGGTCACGCCGTATCTCAAGACCTATATGGAGACCATGGGCTGGACCGATTTGAACTGGCTCGAAGACGTTCATATGGGCTACGAGGAAGGCCGGGCCGCCGTGTTCGACCGTAACATCAACGGCTGGGTGACCGTGCCCGAGGATGTCGATCTTCCCGACAACCAGCAGGACCGCGACATGATCGCGCGGGAATTGCTGCTCAAATTCCAGATGTCGGCCCGCCACCCGATGGTCGATCTCTACAACGCCTACCGCAAGTTCTAGGCGACCCAAACGATCTGATGGGAACAGGGCTCCTTCGGGGGCCCTGTTTTAATTTGGACCTTCGATCGGCCGGAGCGCCACCATCCGCCGATCAGGGGGCAGGCGTCGCTTCTGCCTCGGCCCAGTCGGGCGCAAAGGAGAGGATCCGCACGCCGGACGGCAACGTGGCGTTGAACAATTTGTTGTGCCAGAAGGTGGCCTCGTAGCGGCGATGGCCAGTCGCGAGCTCGCTCACCGCGCAGGCCAGATCGTAGCGCTGGCCGAACTGCTCGAACACGAGCCGGCAGCGGCCGAGTGACAGCAACCGTTCGGCGAATGCGGAATCGGCGGCGAAGGTCGCGCTCAGGCGGTCGCTGAAGTCCCGCGGGTGCTGGAAATAGGCCGAGGCGAGAAATCGCAGCGCCTCGTCATAACGCGCCTGAGGATCGTGACTCTTCTGGCAGGTGAAGCGGAACAGGCTCGTGGCCTCCTCCGGCTCGGCCTCCACGATCAGCACGTTGATGCCAGCCGCCAGTTCCGCGCCGCTTGCGTCGAGCACGCGGGGGCGCATCCCGGAGCTGGGCTGTCCCGCACTCTCGCGAATCGCCAGCTGCCGAATTCGGCATTGCCAGCCCAGAAAATGATCTCGCAGACCTGTTCCGTCCATTATTCCGCCCTTATGCGCGTGCCTGACAAAATAGCACGTCGGCCTTATCAGCCAAGGGCCAGGCCGCCGTCAGACGCTGCTATACCGCGTCGCAGCAATCTCTTTCGCCGGTCGTCGAACCTTCGGCATTTTTTCGGACCTGGAAATAGTTAATAATAAGACCGTCCGATGTGCTGCACCGCACAATTACATGCTGTTAGGGAAACGGCCTGGACCGCAGAAAATGACCCGCCGCAGGCTCTAGACAGCACTGACACAGGCTAAAGAATTGACCAAGTACAACGCCGCGATCGGGGGCATTATGGCTAGACAGGCATCTGAATTCCGTGCAGAGTGATGCCACTCTACGAGTTGTCGGACCCCACAAACCCTAAGGATGTGTCCGACGCATAACAGATGGCGGGGCGGGCTTGAACCGCCCCGACTAACGTTGCAGGGGGTTAACGCATGACCGACGAACTTCTAGCTTTTGAAATTATATGGACCGAGCAGTACTTCTTCCTCACGGTCGTCATCATGTTCCTGATCCACGTCGGCTTCACCATGTACGAGGTGGGCACGTCGCGGCGCAAGAACCTGGGGCATACCCTGGCGAAGAACCTGATGCTGATCCCGTTGATCACCTTCAGTTTCTTCTTTGTCGGCTGGTGGGCCTACTGGGCCTTTGCCGAAGTACCTTTCGGTCCCTTTATCGACGCACCCTGGTCGCTCCCATGGAGCTACCTGATGGGTCCGAACTTCGGTGGCGGCGGTGACGCCGACGGCGAATTCTGGGGCCATCTGAACGGTGTCTTCTTTATGGCGTTCGTGTTGTTCGCCTGGACCACGGGCTCGATCTGCTCGGGAGCGCTCATCGAACGCATCCGACTGGGCGCGTGGTGCGTGCTCATCACCATTTTCGGCGGCTTCGTCTGGCTCGTCGGCGCGGCGATGGGCTGGGCACCGAACGGCTGGATGGTTCAGCTCATGGGCTACCACGACGCCTATGCGGCGGGTCTCGTGCACGCGGTCTCCGGCGGCTTCGCCCTCGGCGTCCTCATCGTGCTCGGTCCACGCATCGGTAAATTCGGCCCGAACGGTGAGGTCCGGGACATTCCACCCCACAACAAGTGGATGGTCTGCACCGGCATCCTGATCATCATGACCGGGTTCTTTGGCTTCATGGCGGCCTGTCACGCACCGTTCATGCCGCTGGGAACCGAGGAGAATCCGTTCTTCGGCGCCGTCACTATTTATGGCACGCCGGTGACCCTCTCCAACATGACCGTGAACTACGTTATGGCCATGGCGGCAGGCATGATGGCGATGTACTTCTGCTCCAAGGGCGATCCCTTCTGGGTGATGTCCGGCTGTATCGGGGGCGTTGTCTCCAACACTGCGGGTATGGATGCCTATCATCCGCTCCAGTGCGTGGGGCTCGCCTTCTGTGGCTGCATATTTGCCTACCACATGCACCATTACGTGCAGAACCGCTTCAAGATCGACGATGCGGTTGGCGCCGTGGCGGTGCACGCGTATGCGGGCGTCTTCTCGGTGGTGACCTGCGGCTTCATCTTGTGGGGTTATCCGGCCGCCGCACCAACCGGCGACATCAATCCCGGGTGGTTCGGCAACAACGCCGATGGCTTCCCGATCATCAATCCTCTCGGCCAGGCGATCGGCGCGGTCATCTTCTTCGTGCTGTTCGGCATCACGCCGGGTTACATCGGGGCGAAGATCCTGCAGTCCTTTGGCGTGCTTCGCGTTCCGCGCGAAGTAGAGCTCGCTGGTCAGGACACGCACTTCCTCGGAGACGGCTATCCGTACTTCGAGATCGCGGAGGGCGAGTTCGAAGCCATTGAGCGCGAATACGCTAAAGAGCAGTAGGCCTCGGATAGGAAAGGAGACAGAACTATGTCGACTGGAATAACATCCTATGCAGACCTGTCCCAGGTTGCAGCGTTCCATCCCGGTGCCGGTGGCATGGATGGGGGCGGTTCCGAATGGATCATGGCGATCGTCATCTTCGTCTGGTTTATCTGGTGGATGATCTGGCAGTTCAAGCAAGAAGACCAAGAGCTCAAGGAAGCGGTGAGACTCTACAAGGAGGTCGGCATGGAACGTGCCATGGCGACCGCCAAGGGCCGCGTCGCAACCGACGAGGAAATGAAAGCCATCGAGGTCCAGCGCGCTATGGGCCATCGCGGCGGCCACTAACTCCTCGAATTCTTTCTACCTATCGCCGGCGGGCCTTCGGGTCCGCCGGTTTTTTTCGCCGCAACTCCGGGGCTGAACGCTCGGCCAAATGGCTTGCCTGCACCCGGCGAGAGGACTAGGCTGAGCCGGCTTGATCCGGCCTTCTGGGCCGTTTTTTATGGGCCCGAGCCGGACGGCGCCAGACGACATCAAGGGCCAGACCACGTCCAGGGAGAGAGCCGACCAATGGCCACGCCAGCGCACGACCAGCACAAGAACCCGAAAAGCGATATCGAGATCGCCCAGGCCGCGACCATGCGCCCGATCCGCGAGGTTGCGGCGGAAAAGCTCGGAATCGACGAAAGCCATCTCGATCCCTACGGCCATTACAAGGCAAAGCTCTCCTTCGACTACATCCAGAGCCTCGAGGACAAGCCCGACGGTCGGCTCGTCCTCGTCACGGCGATCACCCCGACACCTGCTGGCGAAGGCAAGACCACGACGACCGTGGGCCTCGGCGAGGCAATGAACCGTATCGGCAAGAAAGCGCTGATCTGCCTGCGCGAGCCCAGCCTCGGCCCCTGTTTCGGCATCAAGGGCGGTGCTGCCGGCGGCGGCTATGCCCAGGTCGTGCCGATGGAGGACATCAACCTCCACTTCACCGGCGACTTCCACGCCATCGGTGCGGCAAACAACCTGCTCGCCGCCATGACCGACAACCACATCTACTGGGGCAACGAGGCGAGCATCGATCCCCGCCGGGTAAGCTGGCGACGCGCCGTCGACATCAACGACCGCGCATTGCGCTCGATCGTCAATTCCCTGGGCGGCATCGCCAACGGCTTCCCGCGTGAGGACGGCTTCGACATCACCGTCGCCTCTGAAGTCATGGCGATCTTCTGCCTTGCCACGGACGTGGACGACCTGCGCCGCCGGCTCGGCAATATCATCGTGGGCTACACCCGCGAGCGTGAGCCGATCCGGGCCAGCGCGGTCCAGGCCGATGGCGCGATGACGGCCCTGCTCAAGGACGCGCTGATGCCCAATTTGGTTCAGACCCTCGAGAACAATCCTGCCTTCGTGCATGGCGGGCCGTTCGCCAACATCGCCCACGGCTGCAACACGGTACTTGCCACCAAGACCGCCCTGAAGCTGGCCGATTATGTGATTACCGAGGCGGGCTTCGGCGCCGATCTTGGTGCCGAGAAGTTTTTCGACATCAAATGCCGCAAGGCGGGGCTTAATCCCGAATGCGTCGTTCTGGTCGCGACCATCCGGGCGCTCAAAATGCATGGCGGCGTCGCCAAGGACGTGCTCAAGGAAGAGAACGTCGAGGCGGTCGAGGCGGGCATCGCGAACCTGACCCGCCATCTCGAAAACATCGCCAAGTACAAGGTTCCCGCCGTGGTCGCAATCAATAAGTTCAGCGCCGATAGCGCGGCCGAGGTCGGCGCCGTCAAGTCGGCCTGCGCCAAGTTGGGCGTCGCTGCGGTCGAATGCGATCATTGGGCCCAGGGCGGTGCGGGCACGACCGAGCTTGCCGAGGCCGTGGTCGGCGTGCTCGATAAAGGCGGCGCAAATTTCACGCCGCTCTATCCCGACGATATGCCGCTATGGGACAAGATTCGTACCGTCGCGCAGGAAATCTATCGCGCCGACGGCATTTCTGCCGACCAGAAAACGCGCAACCAGATCGACGACATGCAGAAGGGCGGCTTCGGCCAGTACCCCGTTTGCATCGCCAAGACCCAGTACAGTTTTTCAACCGACCCTAACCGCAAGGGCGCACCCACCGGCCATGTGGTGCCGGTGCGCGAGGTGCGGCTTTCGGGCGGCGCCGAATTCGTCGTGGCGGTCTGCGGCGAGATCATGACCATGCCCGGTTTGCCGAGGGTGCCGGCCGCCAACAGCATTTCCGTCGACCCCGAGGGCAAGATCGTCGGCTTGTTCTAGGGGCCCGGAACGCGCCGAATCCGTCTACAGGGGTCTGCTTGACAGGCTCCTCGAATTTTCCATAATACCGACAGGACGGTGTTGCCCGAACTCCGGGCGAACGTAACCGGCGAGACCCCTGCTTCTGGGAGGAAGCGCCCCATGGCTATGCTCGATCGCGCCGAATGGTACGACATTGCCCGGACCACCAACTGGACACTCAAATACGTCTCGGAAGAGGAGTTCTTTCCCGAAGAAATGAGCGATCCCTTCCACCTCTCGATGGAGGACTGGGATGCCTACGACGAGCCCTACAAGCTTTCCTATCGCGAGTATGTCCAGACCCAGCACGAGAAGGACATGGGCGCCTACTCTGTGAAGGCGGCGCTGGAGCGCTCGAATTTCTACGACCAGTCCGATCCCGGCTGGAAGAGCAGCCTGGTTCTGTTTTATACCGCCGCCCCGTTCATCGAATACGGCACCTGTTCGACCTTCGGGCGAATGACCCGCTTTTCGCGCGGCCCCGGCATGCGCAACATGTCGAGCTTCGGCTCGCTCGACGAGATGCGCCACGCCCAGGTCCAGCTCTGGTTCGGCTACGAGCACATCAAGAAGAACCCGCAGTTCGACTGGGCCCAGAAGGGCTGCCATTCGAACAATTGGGCGGTCGTCGGCGCGCGGCACACCTTCGCCGACATGGAGCACACGCGCGACGTCGTCTCCAGCGCGATCATGACCAACATCTCCTTCGAGACCGCGTTTACCAATCTCCAGTTCATCGCCTTTGCCGCCGACGCGGCGAAGGAAGGCGACCATTCTTTCGCCACCATGCTCCAGAGCATCCAGACGGACGAATCGCGCCACGCCCAGATCGGCTTCCCGCTGGTCAAGATGATGCTCAAGAACGGCAAGAAGGAAGAGGCCCAGAAGCTGGTCGACATTTCCTTCTGGCGGACCTGGCGCCAGTTCTCGGTGCTGACCGGCCTGCCGATGGATTACTACACGCCGCTTGAAAAACGCGAGCGCTCGTTCAAGGAATTCATGGAAGAATGGATACTGACCCAGTTCGAGCGCCAGATCGTCGATATCGGGCTCGAGGTTCCCTGGTTCTGGGACATCCTGCTCAACGATATCGAGTACTTCCACCACAGCCAGGCGCTGGGCATCTGGCTCTGGCGGCCCACCGTGTGGTGGGATTCCGCCGTGCATCTTGGCCCTGCCGAGCGCGACTGGATGGAAGAGAAGTACCCCGGCTGGAACGACACCTTCGGCACCCTGTGGGACACCATCATCGACAATCTGGTGAATGGCCGCGAGGACATCACCATTCCCGAGACCCTGCCGATCATGTGCAACATGTCCCAACTGGCGATCACCGGCATCCCCGGCAAGCCCTGGACGCTGCACGACTACTATCTCGATTACGAGGGCCGGCGCTATCACTTCGGCACCGAGGTTGACCGCTGGATCTTTCAGCAGGAGCCGGACCGCTACAAGGGCCACCTGTCCGTGGTCGACCGCTTCGTCGAGGGGGTGATCCAGCCTCAGACGCCGGACGCGGTGCTCGAATATATGGGCGTCGCCGGCCAGGGCGGAAAAGACGCGCACGACTATTCGTGGATCAAACCCTATCTCGACGCGAAGGAAGCGGCCGAGTAGGGCCGCCGCGATTGACTCGTCGTACCTGACGGCGTTGTACTAGCCGCCAGAGCACGCAAGCAAGGAGAAGAGAACCCAAGCCGACAACGTTCCCATGGGAGAGACCGGCAGGCTCATTAGATCCCGCCGGCGCCGAAGGAGCAACTGCCCCGGAAACTCTCAGGCAAACGAACCGTGGAGAGCGAACACACTCTGGAAAGCGGGCGGCTTGCGCCGCCTCACCGACGAGGTAAGTCGGGCTTGGTCTTGCACGATGCAGGCGGCCCGATCATTCTTTCAGGTTCCGAGACAGAGGGGGCGCAGGATGAACCGATCGGTTGGCCTGTGCCTTTCTCATGGAAACGAGAGGCCAGAGCATTCCGCTCAACCCCGGGCCAGACGGACGGAGACCGAGAGAAACCGCCGCCGGCCCGAGACGACTCGATCAAGAGGCGTCACGGGATCAACAGGGAGTACATGGGAAATGGCCCAGTTTCCGCTGATCTTCAACATGCAGTACGACTACGGCGTGAAGCTCGTCCTCGTCGACACCGAAGACACCATGGACGAGGTCGCCCGGAAATCCGCCTACCACTCGGCCGGCAAGCTGGTCAAGGCGGTCCCGGCCGACGCGGTCCTGCGGGTTCGCCTGCAAGACGAGAAAGACCCCCTGCCCCGGGATCTCAAGGTCAAGGATGCGGGCTTCGTCAAGATGGAATGCATCCAGATCCTCGTTGAAAACGGCGACACGGAGTAGCGCGCTCATGGCGTTCGAGAAAGTCTGCGATCTGGACGACCTGTGGGAAGGCGAAATGGAAGCCTTCACCGTGGGCGGCAGCGAGATCGTCGTCCTTCATGTCGAGGGCGGCGTGGTGCGCGCGATCCCGGCGAGCTGTCCGCACCAGGAACATCCCCTGATCGAGGGTGAACTCGACGGTCGCACGCTGACTTGCAACGCCCACTTGTGGGAGTTCGACGTCTGCACCGGCAAGGGGATCAACCCGGACGACGCCCAACTGGTGAATTTTGCGGTCAAGGTGGAAAACGACGAAGTGTTCATTGATGTGACCCAGCAGATCACGCCCGGAGACTGAGCGCTCGCGTTCGCGACGACACCACTATAGAGGGAAAGGCAACGCCATGAACGACAAACCCGACGCCGCCCGGTCGAAAAACCTGACCGGACCGGTCATGCAGGCGGGCGAGCTTGCCGATGCGGTCGTCGAAGCCGCCGAGATCGACAACCCCGGCAAGGAAATTATCGTCGACGACCGTATCGCCTATTTGCGAATCCAGGCTGACGGCGAGCTGATCCTGCGCCGCGAGACGGTCGCCGAATGCCTCGGCCGGTCGTTCGAAATGCGCGAACTCGAGGTGAAGCTCTCGGGATTTTCGGGCCAGATCGACTACGGCACCGACCAGGTTCGCTTTTATCTCGAAAAGAAACTTTAAGCCGCGAGGCGGGAGAGACCCAATGGCAGACGCACCCGAAGCCAAGAAGCTCAAAACCTGGAGCTATTTCGACCGCAAGGGCCAGCGGCGCAAGCCGAGCGAATATGAGGTCGTGTCGGTAAATCTCCATACCCGGATGGATAACCCCGAGGCTCCCTTCGAACTCGATCCCGACATCTTTATGAACAAGTGGTACCGCGAAAACATGCACGGCTGTCCCTTGAAGCATGAAGATTGGGACGAATTCCGAGATCCCGACGAGTTGATC
The DNA here is from genome assembly GCA_965249645.1 of Alphaproteobacteria bacterium. Lineage (GTDB taxonomy): Bacteria > Pseudomonadota > Alphaproteobacteria > UBA828 > JAPUJA01 > CAVOEB01. Next base: position 354,247 of record CBDFML010000010.1, on the reverse strand, counting down.
TACCGGACCTACAACACCCTGCAGGACGGCCAGGAACAGTATGTCGACGGCCTGCTCAACGAGTACGACCAACTGGACCATGACGCCGGCCTGTCCGACGAGTGGCTGGCGGTTCTGGCCCGCCTCTACACGCCCGGGCGCTACCTCACCCACACGGTGCAAATGTCGTCGGCCTACCTGATCAGCATCGCCCCGGCCAGTACCATATCGAACTGCGCTATCTTTCAGGACGGCGATTCGCTGCGCTGGCTGCATCGCACCGCCTACCGTACGGCGGAACTCGCAAAGCATTGCCCCGGCAAGGGGTTCGGCGAGAATGAACGCAAGATCTGGGAAGAAGACGAGGCATGGCAGGGCTTCCGCGAACTCATGGAGCGCCAGCTCGTGGCCTACGATTGGGGCGAGGCATTCACGTCGCTCAATCTCGTCGCGAAGCTGGCTATCGATGAAGCCTGCCTACGCCAGTTTGCCAAAACCGCCCGTCGTCAGAACGACATGCTGCTGGCCATGCTGATCGACGCCCAGCTGACCGACAGCGATCGTCATCGTCGCTGGACCAGTGCACTCGCGGATTTTGCGCTCCAGGTCGAAGGCAACAAGGCGGTTCTCGACGGCTGGCTCGGTACCTGGGTGCCGCTATCGGAGACAGCGATCGACGCCTGGTGCTCGGCCCTGCCCGATTCGCCCGACGCCGCCCGCGACGCCAAGGCCGCGGCCCGCGCCTTTCGCGAATCGGCCGGCCTCTCGGCCTGACGAGTTACTTCCGCCTCCCCGGGCGGCGCCGGCCCTGCGGCCGCGTCGCCCGATTTGATTGCCCCACCCCGCTCTCCCGGCACCATGGCGCTCGGCTCTTGACCTATGTCAATGCTGACGGCCGTAAAGGCCGTAACCTGCATGGCGATGGTAAGGCTGGCCGTTGAACCGCCTGATGAACGAGGAATTTCGATATGCCGATGACGACGATTCTGGTTGAACTCGATTCAAGTGCCCAGGGCGCCGCTCGTCTGGATTTGGCTGCCCGTCTCGCCAACCGTCACGACGCTCATCTCGTTGGCCTGTTCGTCATTCCGCCGTTTGAGCCGCCCATGATGTTTTCCGGGGCGATCGGAGGCCTGGCCGAAATTCAGGCGGAATACCGCGAACGCGCCCAGGCCGACGCCGGTACCTTGCAAAGTGCCTTCGAAAAAGCCCTCGAACGAAACGGCGTGGCTGGCGAATGGCGCTGCCACGACGGCTTTTCCGAGGACGTAATCGTCACCCATGCCCGCTACGCCGATCTTGTCGTGGTCGGTCAGGCCGATCCCGACCGGCGTTCGACTTCCGTCGCGGGTGAAGTCACATTGCGCGCTGGCCGGCCTGTGCTTGTCGCGCCCTACGCCGGCACGACCGAGACGCCGGGCGAACGTCCCCTCGTCGCCTGGAACGCAAGCCGCGAGGCCACACGCGCCGTAACCGACGCTCTGCCGCTCCTCGCGCGTGCCAAGGAAGTGATCGTGCTCAGCATCAACCCCCAAGACGACGAATACATCCCCGGTGCCGAGATCGCCACGTTCCTTGCCCGGCACGGGGTGCAGGCGGATGCCCGCCGGGAGACCGCCAAGAACCTCTCCGAGGGCGACAACCTGCTCGCGCGCGCCGCGGAGTTCGGCTCGGACATGATCGTCATGGGAGCCTACGGCCATTCGCGCGCCGCGAAATTCGTCTTCGGCGGCACAACCCGTAATCTGCTTCAGCATTCGTCGATTCCCCTGTTTCTGTCGCGCTAAGCGGCGAAATCGGCACTCTGGGCGATTCCAAACCCGCGAAACCCTGTTTTTCGCGATTCTCGAAGCGGGAAATTCGCCCGTTCGGCGGTTTCGGCCGGTTTTTTCTGCACAACGAGGATCGAACCAGTCATGCTCCCGCAGTGATCGTAATTTGGGACAAACGCAAAGCAGGAAACTTTGCGAAAATTCTATGATTATTGTTTAAATTCAGTAGCTTGAAATTAGTGCCTATTTTTTAGGCATTCTCTCCAAGTCTTTGTTACTATTACGGGTTGGCGGCAAACCACGGGGTTATCGACAGGTTTATCCACAGAGTTGGTGGATAGTGGATCGCCTCCTCAGCCGGGTCTGAAGCAAGCCGCACCAAGCCGCTGATCCGACAAAGAAGTCGCCATGATTGACGGCGCTCCCCATCTGGCCGATATCTCTAGCTATGACTGCAACGGCAAGACCCGAACAGGCCGGCGGCGAGGGCGGACGAGAGAGCGCCCTGGCCACAGGGCAGGCCGCGATCCGCGCGGCGCTCAAGACCATGCCGCTTCGCCCCGGCGTTTACCGCATGGTCGACGCGACCGGCACGGTGCTTTATGTCGGCAAGGCGAAGAGCCTGAAAAAGCGGGTCGCCTCCTATTCCCGCGGGAGCAGCCACAGCATCCGCATTCAGCGCATGATTGCGGCGACCCGGTCGATGGAAATCGTCGTCACCGAAACCGAGGCCGAGGCCTTGTTGCTCGAAGGTAACCTGATCAAACGTCTCAAGCCCCGGTTCAATATTCTTCTTCGCGACGACAAATCCTATCCCCACATCCTGCTGAGCAGCGATCACCCCTGGCCGCAGATCACCAAGCATCGTGGCGCGCGCAAGCGCAAGGGTCGATATTTCGGGCCGTTCGCCTCGGCAGGCGCAGTCAACCAGACCTTGACGGCGTTGCAGCGCGCCTTTCCGCTTCGCTCCTGTTCCGACAGCGTGTTCGCCTCGCGTACCCGCCCCTGCCTGCAGTACCAGATCAAGCGCTGCACCGGGCCCTGCTGCGGACGAATCGAGCAATCCAATTACGACGCCATGGTCGGCGAGGTGCGCGATTTCCTTTCCGGCAAGAGCCGCGAGGTCCAGCAGCGTCTGGCCGAGCGCATGCTCCAGGCGAGCGAGACGCTCGATTACGAGGTGGCGGGCGAATTGCGCGACCGGATCAGGGCGCTCAACCAGATCCAGGCCCATCAAGGGTTCACCTCCGCCACGCTGGACGACGCCGATGTCATCGCCGCCTACTCTGAAGGTGGCCAGACCTGCGTCCAGGTCTTTTTCTTCCGGGCCGGCCAAAATTACGGCAACCGCTCCTACTTCCCGAGCCATGCCCAGGATGCCGAGCCCGACCATCTGCTGGGTGCGTTTGTCGGCCAGTTCTACCAGAACAAGCAAGTTCCCCGGCTGATTCTGACCAGCCACGCCGTTGAGGACGGCGAACTGGTCGAGCGTGCTCTCACCCAACATGCCGGCCATCGGATCCACCTCGTCCAGCCCCGCCGCGGAGCAAAGCGCGAGCTTGTCGAACACGCTCTGCGCAATGCTCGCGAAGCGCTCGCGCGGCGCCTGGCCGAAAGCAGTTCGCAGCGCCGCCTGCTCGAGCGCCTTGCCGCTACCTTCGGCCTCGATCGTAGCCCGGAACGGATCGAGGTCTACGACAACAGCCATATCGCCGGCGACCACGCGGTGGGTGCGATGATCGTCGCGGGACGCGAGGGACTGATCAAGAACGCCTACCGGAAGTTCACCATCAAACAGGCGGCGGGCGAGGATTTCACGCCGGGCGACGACTACGCCATGATGCACGAGGTGCTGACCCGGCGCTTCGCTCGGCTGCTCAAGGAAGACCCCGAGCGTGAGCGCGCCGATTGGCCGGACCTCGTGCTGCTCGACGGCGGCCAGGGTCAGCTCAGCATCGGCCTCGAGGTGTTTGCCGATCTGGGGGTCGCCGATGTCGCGCTCGCGGCCATCGCCAAGGGCCCCGACCGCCACGCCGGGCGCGAACGGATTTTTCGCCCCAATGAACCGCCGCTGCAGCTCGAATTGCGCGATCCCGTGCTCTATTTCCTGCAGCGGCTGCGCGACGAGTCCCATCGCTTCGCCATCGGCAGCCACCGGAGCAAGCGCTCCCGCGCGATCGGCCGCTCGCCGCTCGATGGAGTGCCCGGGGTCGGGCGCACCCGCAAGCGCGCCCTGCTCCATCATTTCGGCTCGGCCCAGGGCGTCGAACAGGCGGGGCTCACCGATCTCGAGCAGGTCGAGGGCATCAGCACCGCTGTCGCGCAGGCGATCTACGACCATTTTCATGGCGACTCCTGACCGTGTTAAGCTCGCGCCCATGCTGAATTTGCCCAACATCCTTACCCTCGCGCGCATTGCGGCGGTGCCGGCACTGGTCGGGATATTCACCATCGGCGGGCCGACGGCACACTGGATCGTCGTGGCTCTGTTCGTAGCCGCCGCGCTGACCGACTATCTCGACGGCTGGATCGCGCGGGCCTGGGCGCTGGAATCCGAATTCGGCCGCGTGGTCGATCCCATCGCCGACAAACTGCTGGTCGCGGCGGTACTGCTCCTGCTGCTCGCTGCCGACCGCGCGCCGCTCGTAGCCGTCGGGCTTATTCTGCTCCGCGAAATTCTTGTCTCGGGTCTGCGCGAGGGGCTGGCCGGGCGCCTCGTCCTGCCCGTGAGCCGGCTCGCGAAATGGAAGACCGCGGCACAGATGGCGGCCATCACGCTGCTTCTGATCGGCCCGCTTGGCGGCACCGGCGGGGCCCTGCCGCTTGCCGGCGAATGCCTGCTCTGGGGTGCGGCGGCGCTGACCTGGATCACCGCCCTCGACTACCTGCGCACCGCCTGGGGTCCGTTGACCCGGAGCGGCGAGGCCAACCGCTCGTGAGCGGTCCGGCCCGATCGGCGCCGCCGATGCGCGTATTCGGCCTCGCAGGCTGGAGCGGCTCGGGCAAAACCACCCTGATCCGCCGCCTCCTGCCCGCCCTGCTGGCGCACGGCATCACTCTCTCGACGGTTAAGCACGCCCATCACAAGTTCGACCTAGCGACGCCCAAGGAAGGCGATCGGCAACTGCGTGCTGCCGGTATCGAGGAGCTGATGCTGGCGGCGCCCGCACGCTGGGCCGTGCTGCACGAGGCCCGCGGGGAGCCTGAGCCCCGGTTGGAGGATGTCATCGCCCGTCTGACACCCGTCGATCTGGTGTTGATCGAGGGCTTCAAGTCCCATCCCCACCCCAAGCTTGAGGTCCATCGTCCGGCCAACGGCAAGCCGCTTCTGGCCAACCGCGACCCGAAAATCATCGGTGTCGCGGTCGAGGGCGGCCGGCTCGACCCGGGTGCTCTCGAGCGCGCCCTGCCGGTGCTCGATCTTGACGATATCGACACCATCGCCGGGCTGATACTTGCCCATTGCGGCCTGGATGCCGCCTCCGGCACCCGGAAGGCAGGCTGAGCGTGGCACAGCTCAGCGACGACTGTTTCGCTTTCGGCGGCGAATTGATGCGCGCCGGCGAGGCCCGCGCCATCCTGGATCAGCGGACGACCGTGATAGCCGACACCGAGAGCGTACCGCTCACCGCCGCCTGCGGCCGCATACTCGCCGAGGATCTGGTGGCCGAGCGCGACGTGCCGCCCCACGACAACGCGGCGGTCGACGGCTACGCCGTATGGTTCGACGATCTCGACACCGAAAACCCCACTCGCCTGCCGGTCACCGGCCGGGTGCCCGCTGGCCGGTCGTTGGATCGCCCTGTGGCGCGCGGCGAGGCGATCCGCATCTTTACCGGCGCGCCGATGCCCGTAGGCGCCAAGGGCAGCAGCGGCCCCGACACGGTGCTCATGCAGGAAGATTGCTCGCTGGAAGCGGACACAGTGGTCATTCCGCCGGGCATAGCGCAGGGCGCGAACCGGCGTTTTGCCGGCGAAGACCTCGCGCAAGGCCAGACCGTGTTGAGCGCGGGCCGACGGTTGCGCGCCCAGGACATCGGGCTTGCCGCCTCTCTGGGACGTACCGAGCTTGCCGTGCGCACGCCACTCCGCGTCGCCGTCTTCTCGACCGGCGACGAGGTGATCGAGCCGGGCCAACCCTTGCCGTCTGGAGCGGTCTACGATTCCAATCGCTACAGCCTGCACGGGCTGCTCAGTGGGCTGGGCTGCGCGGTCACCGACCTGGGCATCCTGCCCGACCGGGCGGATGCAATCGGCGCGGCGCTCGAAGAGGCCGCCCGCGACCACGACCTGATCATGACCTCGGGCGGCGTCTCGACCGGTGAGGAAGACCATGTGCGGGCCGCGCTCGAGGGACACGGCGCGCTTCATGTCTGGCGCCTTGCGATCCGTCCTGGCCGGCCGCTGGCGCTGGGTCAGGTCGGGCGTGTTCCCTTCGTTGGCCTGCCGGGCAACCCGGTCGCCGTGATCGTCACCTTCCTCTGCTTCGCCCGGCCCCTGATATTGCGCCTCGCGGGTGCTGCCGATCGGGAGCCCACACGCTTCCCCGTCCCCGCGGATTTCGATTACCGCAAGAAGCAGGGCCGGCGAGAATGGCTGCGCGCGACCCTGGCAACCGGTCCGGACGGAGCGCTCTGCGCCCGCAAAGCGGGCAAGAGCGGCGCGGGCATCTTGTCGTCAACTGCGCGGGCCGACGGTTTGATCGAACTCGACGAGGAGTGCTCCGGCGTTGCTGCGGGCGAGGCGGTCGATTTCATCCCCTTCAGCGAGTTCGCCTGATGCGCATTCTCTATTTCGCTTCGCTGCGCACCAAGGCGGGCACTGCCTCCGAGGACGTCAGCCCGCCGCCTGAGATCGACACCGTGGGCGCGCTGATCGACTGGCTGCGAACGCAAGGCCCCGGCCACGCGGCGGCACTGGCCGATCTTGCAGTGGTCCGCGTCGCGGTCAACCAGGACTATGCGAATCCCGATGCACCCGTCCGCGAGGGCGACGAGATCGCCTTCTTCCCCCCGGTCACGGGAGGCGCACGATGATTCGCGTCCAGCAGGAAGATTTCGACGTCGGCAAGGAACTGGCGGAGCTGCGCGCGGGCAACACCGCCATGGGCGGCATCGCACTGTTCGTCGGCACGGTGCGGGGCGCGGCGGGCGGCGAGGCCGTCGGCGCCATGACGCTGGAACACTATCCGGCGATGACCGCGCGCGAACTGGACCGTATCGAGGCAGAGGCGCAGGCACGCTGGGCGCTCGAGGAAACCTTGATCATCCACCGGGTCGGGCGTCTCGAGCCCGGCGAGCAGATCGTCCTGGTGATCACCGCGGCGGCCCACCGCCAGGCCGCCTTCGAGGCCTGCGAGTTTTTGATGGACTGGCTCAAGACCAAGGCGCCGTTCTGGAAGCGTGAGGAAACTCCTGAGGGCGAGCACTGGGTCGAGGCCCGCACCTCCGACGATGCGGCAGCCGCGCGCTGGTCGCGAGAGGATTGAGCGCAGCCCCCGCTTCGCCTCACCGTGGCGCAACACAAATTCGTCGGAAATCGCTCGAGGCCATGTCGGCCGCGAATTCGGTCACGTACTTACGGCCTGTGCACCTCGGCGTCGTAATCCGCCATCAGGCCACGGGTGACGGAACCGACCTCGAAGAAATGGCCCTCGATCTCGCTGATCGGGGTGACTTCAGCGGCGGTGCCGGTCAGGAACAGCTCGTCCGCCTGCCACAGCTCGTCAAGCTCGATGGGTCGCTCGATTACCTCGATCTGGGCCTTGCGCGCCAGTGCCATCACCGTGCGTCGGGTGATGCCGTCGAGAAAGCAGTCGGGCGGCGGTGTGTGGATTGCATCGTCCTTGACCATGAACAGGTTGGCCCCGGTCGCCTCGGCGACCTGGCCGCGCCAATCGAGCATCAGCGCGTCGTGGTAGCCCTCGGCCTCGGCCAGATGCTTCGAAAGCGTGCAGATCATGTAGAGCCCTGCGGCCTTGGACTGCACCGGCGCTGTCTCCGGCGCCGGGCGCCGCCAGGGCGACAGTTTCATCCGGATGCCTTGCTCGCGGTCCTTGAAGTAGGTGCCCCAGGCCCAGATCGCGATGGCGACGTGGATTGTGTTGTTTTGGGCGGACACCCCCATCATCTCGCTGCCGCGCCAGGCCACGGGCCGGATATAGCCGTTCTCGATCTTCTGCACCGCCATGGTCTCGCGGATCGCCGCGCTTAACGCTTCGACGCTCAGCGGCAGCTCGAAACCAAGCGCGCGGGCCGACGCGACCAGGCGCTCGCTATGGTCGTCGAGCTTGAACGCCCGGCCATCATAGATCCGGATGCCCTCGAACACGCAGCTCGCGTAATGCAGACCGTGACTAAGCACGTGCAGCTTGGCGTCGCGCCACGGCACCAGCACGCCGTCGAACCAGATGACGCCGTCACGGTCGTCGTAGGGCAGGCTCAGGGAGGCGTCGGAGGTCGGGGATTCGACGGCCATTGCGCGGATGCCTCGGCAAAAAAGATTGTTGCGCTCAGTATCACCAGCAATGATATAAGTCAACATGGCTGACATAAATCAGGCACCGAACCCCCTCTACCTGCGCGACAAAGAACTGCGCCAGAGTATGGAGCTGCTGTTTTATGCCTACCGCGGGTTTACCGCCCAGGCCGATGCCCTTCTCGACCAGCACAATTTCGGCCGGGCGCATCATCGGGTGATCTATTTCGTCGGCCGCTATCCCTCGATTTCGGTGGCGGAACTGCTGGGTATCCTGCGCATCACCAAGCAGAGCCTCTCGCGCGTGCTGGGCCAGCTCGTCTCCGAGGGCTTTATTACACAACGCCCGGGGACCCGCGACCGACGCCAGCGGCTGCTTGTCTTGACCGAGCAGGGCGTCAAGCTCGAAAGCCGGCTCTCCGCGGATCAGCGCGAGCGTATCGCCGCCGCCTACCGCGAGGCAGGGCCACAGGCCGTCGAGGGCTACCGCAAGGTGCTGCTCGCGATGATCGACCCACGCGACCGCGAGCGCCTGCTCGGCGCCGACACCGCGGAGAGCGCCGCCGAGTAGGCCATGGCCGCCATGGGCGAATCCGAAACTCACATCCTGATCGTCGACGACGACACCCGTCTGCGCGACCTGCTCGAGCGCTATCTGAGCGAAAACGGATTTCGCGTCACCACTGCGTCCGATGCGGCCGACGCCCGGGCCAGGCTCAACGGCCTGCGCTTCGATCTCATCGTGCTCGACGTGATGATGCCCGGCGAGAGCGGTGTCGAACTGACCCGCAGCCTGCGTATCAACTCCGACGTGCCCATCCTCCTGCTGACCGCCATGGTCGAGACCGACGACCGCATCGCGGGCCTCGAAAGTGGTGCCGACGATTATCTCACCAAGCCCTTCGAACCGCGCGAACTGGTTTTGCGCATCCAGACCATTCTGCGCCGCGCCGCGCCGCCGCCCGAGGCGGCGCCCGTCGTCCGACTCGGTGCCGTGACCTTCGATCCCCGATCACGCGAGCTGCGCCGCGACGGGGCACTCGTGCCGCTCACGCCGGGCGAAGCCGAGCTGCTGGCCAGCCTCGCCTGGGCCGCCGGCACGACGCTCTCGCGCGAAGAACTGGGCCAGGCCGGTGGCCTGCCCGATCTGACCCGCGCCGTCGACGTCCAGATTAACCGGCTGCGGCGCAAGATCGAGCCCGACCCCAAGCGCCCGCGCTTCCTCCAGACCGTTTGGGGCGCGGGTTATACCCTGCGGCCCGATTGAGCGGGCCATGGCGATGATCAAGAAACTCCTGCCCCGCGGCCTGTTCGGCCGCTCGCTGCTGATCATCGTCCTCCCCCTGATCCTGCTCCAGGGGGTCACCGCGTATATTTTCTACGAACGCCACTGGGACGCGGTCAGCCGGCGGCTCGCCCTGGGTCTTGCGGGCGATATCGCCGTGGTCATCCAGAGCTTGCGCGAATCACCCGAGCCGAGCCAGCAAGAGCGCTTCCTGAGTTTCGCCGAGCCCAACATGGAGCTCGAGATTGCGCTCGAGCCCGAGGCCATCCTGCCCAACATTGCGCCCCTGGTAACCAACCGGATTCTCGACCGCATGCTCACCCGCGCGCTGGAGGAACGGCTCGTCTATCCCTTCCAAATCGATACCCGCGGCTTCGACGAAAAGGTCCAGATCCGCGTCCAGCTTCCCGACAGCGTGCTCACGGTGATGACGCCGCGCAAGCGGCTGTTCAGTTCGACCACCTACATCTTCGTCATGTGGATGGTCGGCACCGCGCTGATCCTGATCGGTATCGCAGTCTACTTCCTGCGCAACCAGATGAAGCCGATCCGACGCCTCGCCTCCGCCGCGGAAAATTTCGGTAAAGGCCGCCCGGTGACCGAGTTCAAACCCGAGGGCGCGAGAGAAATCCGCCAGGCCGCTACCGCCTTCATCGAGATGCGCGAGCGCATCCAGCGCCAGATCCAGCAGCGCACGGAAATGCTCGCGGGCGTCTCTCACGACCTGCGCACGCCGTTGACCCGCATGAAGCTGCAACTCGCCATGCTGGGCGACGACAAGGCGGTCGAGAGCCTGACCAGCGACGTCGACGAGATGGAACGGATGATCGGCGAATATCTCGCCTTCGCCCGGGGCGAGGGCAGCGAGCAGCCGAGGCTGACACCGCTAGGCGATCTGCTGCGCGACGTCGTTGCCGGCGCACTCCGGCAGGGCACCGAAATCGACTTGCAACTGACGGGCGACTTGACCGCGCGGGTGCGGCCCGGCGCGTTCAAGCGCTGCGTCACCAACGTCGTCGAAAACGCCTTGCGCTATGCCGGTCAGATCACCCTAGAAGCGGTGCGCAACGGCGATGTCATCGAGATCATCGTCGAGGACGACGGTCCGGGAATCCCGGAAGCCGAACGAACCACTGTGTTCAAACCGTTTCACCGGCTCGATCCATCGCGCAACCCGGAAACCGGCGGCGCCGGCCTGGGTCTGACCATCGCGCGCGACGTCATGCATGCCCACGGCGGCGAGATCCATTTGGGCGAGGCGACACTCGCCGGACTGCGCGTCGAACTCCGCTTGCCGGTTTAACCTGCCGGCTCGGGCGACCGCTCGGCGCCTTCGGAACCATCCGACGGAGCGCGACGGCGACATAGAGCAGCCATCAGCGAATCGGCCCGCCCCAGATTGCGGTCCAGGCTCGCCATGGTTTTTCCCATATCGTCGCTGTCGTCGTTGAGCCAGACCCTGAGCGCCAGCAGATAAATCGCACTCAGACCCTTGACCCGAAGACAACCAATGGAGCCGCCAGGGCCAATACCCGCCGCCTCGAGGGCCCAGCCCATGGAGCGCGCAAGATGCAACGCGCCGCACCCCAACTCGATAGGGTCGGCCGCGCCGCGGCCGGCCAGGGCACGCACTGCCTCACGGTAGGGCTGCAACGCATCGAAACGGCGCATCAACAGGGCAAACAGGCGGTCTCGAACCGGCTCGTCGGCGAGCTCCGGGTCAGAATCGACCAGCATCGCCTCGTCGATCCGCGTGGCGAACGCCGCCAGGATAACGACTTTCGACGGAGCGATCCGGTAGAGCTCGGCCAGCTCCATCTCGGCCGCATCGGCAATATCCGCAAGGCTCGTCCGCCGCCAGCCGCGCCGCACGGCCAGGTCGAGCGCGGCATCCACGATGCGCGCCCCGCTTTCGGATTGCATCGTCATGGTTCTTCTCCCAGGCGCCTGCGCTCGGCAGGTTGACGCGCGTCGCGGCGCCAGTCGGACAATCCTAAGATTTACGCGGGCCTTGCGTCAAACGGGACAATCCAGCCCGTCGGGCCGCCTAGCCCGCGAGTTCGCGCGAACGTGTCGCCGCAGCCGAGATCGCGCGCTCGAGCAGGGCGCCCAACCCGTCATCGGCCATCAGCACGTCGAGCGCAGCCTGGGTAGTCCCTTGGGGGCTGGTGACGTTGCGCCGGAGGGTTTCGACCGATTCGTCCGAGCGGTGGGCAAGTTCGGCTGAGCCATGCACTGTGGCGTAGGCGAGCTGTCGCGCGAGCCCGGCGGACAGCCCGGCCCGCTCGCCCGCCGCCGCGAGGCACTCGATAAACAGGAAGAGGTAGGCGGGGCCACTGCCCGAGACCGCCGTCACCGCATCGAGCAGCGCCTCGTCCTCGACCCAGGCAACCTCTCCGGCAGCCGCCAGCAGGCCATCGCACAGCTGACGTTGCGCCATACTCACCCGATCGTTTGCGCAGGCGACCGAGATTCCCAGGCCAATGGCTGCAGGGGTGTTGGGCATGGCGCGCACGATGGCGGCATCTGCCCCGAGCCCCCGCGCGATGCTCGCGATTGTTCGCCCCGCTGCGATGCTGAGAAACACCGTGGCGGGCCCGGCAAACGGCGCGTAGGCGGGAATTACAGTGTCCATCTTCTGGGGCTTGACCGCGAGCACGACGACGGCGGGCGGCTCGGGCACCACATGTCCCGCCAGGTCGGAGGCGACGGCAACGGAAAATTTTGCTGCCAGGTCTTCCGCGATCGCACTGTCGGGTTCGATTACGATTACATCGGTGGGCGACACACCGGCCTCCAGCCATCCGGCAAGCAGGGCGCCGCCCATTTTGCCGCCGCCCACCAGGCAGAGGCGCACGGGAACCTCCATCAGGCTTCGCCGAGGGTATCCACGAGAGCGAGCGTGATCGCCTCGTCCGGGCTCTTGCCGCCCCAGATTACGTGCTGAAAAGCCGGGTAGAAGCGCTCGGACTCGGTCAGTGCGATATCGATGGTGTCCTGCATCTGGGCCGAGCTTAGTCCCGGACTGGCGCGCAACAGCATGGCGTGACGAAACACCGGCAGGCCTTCGTCGGACCACAGCACGAAATGGCCGAACCAGAGCCGCTCGTTCGTCAGGCCCAGCAGGCGGTAAATCGCTTCGCGCTTGGCCTCGGGCACCTTCATGTCGAAGGCGCAGGAGAACTGCAACGCGCTGATCTCCGCATTCCAGGAAAACCAGAGCTGATAGGCACACCAGCGGCCGGCGATTTCGACCGTGATGTCCTCGTCGCTATGACGCTCGAACGGCCAGTTATTATGGCTTACGATTTGTTCGACGGCATCCAGGGGATTGGAAAAGTCCTTATCCGCATCGAGTGTGTATGTAGCCATGAATGACTCGCTCCTGACGCCCCAATCGGGTAGTGCCGACCGGACCTTCGAACTGACCGACGCGAATCATCGTAGCAATCCCTTTCGCCTACCACAAGATGTGATAATAAAGATCATCCTTAACTATATCTGGGAAGAATTCTATAACTTGGGGTCGACGATTAATCACCCCTAAACAGTGCTTTGCGCGGCTGGTTTAGCCCTTTGACGATGCGGCGCCTCGGCCTGTTGATGCTTTCGTCTTGGTCTTGGTCTTGGCCTTGCCAGCCTTTTGCGGCTTGGCGCGCCCGGCTTTTGTGCGGCCTGTGCCCTTGCTCACCGGCTTGGCCGCCGCTTCGAGTGCGCCAATCCGTTTGGCGAGGGCGTCCTGTTCGCTTCGTGCCTTCGCCGCCATTGCCTTGACCGCGTCGAACTCTTCGCGGCTCACGAGGTCCATACGCTCGAGCAGGCGCTCCAACTGGCGGCGCACCAATACCTCGAGTTCCTCGCGCACACCTGCGGCGGCGTTCATCGCGCCGCTGGCCATGCGGGCAAAATCGTCGAACAGCCGGTTGTTGGTCTGCATGACCTGTCTCCTTTGTTTGGTCCCTGGGGGCCGGTGGGGTCCGTCTGCCCCTTATATGGGGCCGCAACCCACCAGCGCGCAACGCCCGCTTGTAGCGCCTTACCCTTCCGCCCTATAACATGGCCAGCCGAAGCGGGAAAACGCCATGATCATAGTCACCGGTGGAGCCGGTTTCATCGGCTCGAACTTGCTCGCCGCCCTCGAGGCCCAGGGCGCCACGGAGCTTGTCGTCAACGACAGTCTTGGAACCGACGACAAGTGGCGCAATATCGCCAGGCGCGAACTCGCCGACATCGTGCCCCCCAACCGCCTGCTCGGCTTTCTAGACGCCCACGCTGAGGCCGTCGAGGTAATTTTCCATATGGGGGCAAACTCCTCGACCACCGAACGCGACGTGGATTCTATCGTGGCGAGCAATATCATGCTCACCCTCGATCTCTGGACCTGGTGCGCACACCACGGCAAACGATTGATCTACGCCTCGTCGGCCGCGACCTACGGCGACGGCGGCCAGGGCTTCGACGATGACGGCTCGATCGAGGGGCTGGCAGCCCTCCGCCCGCTCAACCCCTACGGTTGGACCAAGCATCTTGTCGACCGCCGCATCGCCCGGCTCACCGCCTCCGGCGCGCCACGCCCCAGCCAATGGGCGGGCTTGAAATTTTTCAACGCCTACGGGCCGAACGAATACCACAAGGGCGATATGCGCAGCCTGATCGCCAAGAATTACGCCCGGGCCGCAGCGGGCGAGCCGGTGCGCCTGTTCCGCTCGGACCATCCCGACTACGAAGATGGCAGCCAGCAACGCGATTTCGTCTGGGTCGGCGATTGCGTCGACATCATGCTCTGGCTGTACGGCAATCCCGCGGTCAGCGGCCTGTTCAACGCCGGAAGCGGTGACGCCCGCAGCTTCCGCGAACTGATCGAGGCACTCTTCGTTGCCGCTGGCCAGACCCCGAACATCGACTATGTCGACATGCCCGACGAACTCTCCGGCAAATACCAGTACTACACGAAAGCCGAACTCGGCCGCCTGCGAGCCGCCGGCTACGACCGCCCCGCCACCTCCGTCGAAGACGGCGTGGCCGAGTATGTCCGCGATTATCTGAGCCATCCCGACCCCTACCGATGACGCCTGCGCGATGACCCTCGCTCTGTTGTTCCCTGCGATCGACCCGGTCGCGCTGGAGATCGGCCCGCTCAGCATTCGCTGGTACGCGCTCGCCTACGTCGCGGGCCTCTTTCTGGGCTGGCTCTATATTCGCTACCTCGCACGTCGGTTGGGCGGCCTGCTGGACCCCCGCCAGGTCGACGATCTGCTGGTCTGGGTCACGTTGGGTGTCGTCCTCGGCGGGCGGCTCGGCCACGTGCTGTTCTACAAGCCGGGGTATTACGTCGACCACCCGGTAGAAATCTTCTACGTCTGGCAGGGCGGAATGTCGTTTCACGGCGGCCTGTTGGGCGTCACCCTGGCGCTTATCCTGTTCGCGCACCGGCGCAACGTGTCCGGTTTCGCGGCGGCCGACCTGGTCACCTGCGCCGTGCCCCTCGGTCTGCTGCTCGGCCGTCTTTCCAATTTCATCAATGGCGAACTGTTCGGTCGTGCGAGCACTGTGTCCTGGGCGATGGTGTTTCCCCGCGGCGGCGACGTCGCGCGCCACCCGAGCCAGCTATACGAAGCCGCGCTGGAGGGACTGTTCCTCTTTCTCCTGCTGTTCGCACTCAGCCACGCGACCCGCTTGGGCGAGCAGCCCGGCAGGCTTGCCGGGGTATTTGGCATCGGCTACGGCGTCGCCCGCATCGTCGCCGAGCTGTTCCGCGAACCCGACGCCCATCTGGGCTTCATCGTCGCGGGCATCACCATGGGTCAGATTCTCTCGCTGCCGATGGTGCTGGTTGGCGTCTGGCTGATCCTGCGGACAAACGCCGGGCCACGCGGGCCGGCCCGCTCATGACCGCGCTCGCCGAAGCCCTCCGCCGACGGATTGCCGCCAGCGGGCCGATTACGGTCGCTCAATATATAGAGGCGGCGCTCTACGATCCCCGGCACGGCTACTACCGGGTGCGCGAACCCTTCGGCCGCAAGGGAGATTTCGTTACCGCGCCCGAAATCAGTCAGATGTTTGGCGAGCTGCTGGGTGCCTGGTGTGCCGCCACCTGGCAGCAGATGGGCGCGCCCGACATGGTCCACCTCGTCGAAATCGGGCCGGGCCGGGGCACCCTGATGGCCGATGCGCTTCGCGCGAGCGCCCGCATGCCGGGCTTCGCCGCCGCGCGCCGGGTTCATCTCGTGGAAACCAGCCCGGCGCTTCGCACCCTGCAGCAGAAGCGCCTCGCCGGGACCGGCGCGGTGTGGCGCGAAACCCTCGACCAGCTGCCCGCCGGTCCCGCCCTGATACTCGCCAACGAGTTGTTCGACGCCCTGCCGGTGCGCCAGCTATTCCGCCGCGCCGATACTTGGGTCGAGCGCCGCGTCGGGCTCGACGAGGCACAAGCCTGCTTTCGTTTCGTCGCCGACGATCGGCCAAGCCCCGCGGCAGTGCTCGTCCCGGCGGCGCTGGCCGACGCGCCCGACGACAGCCTGGTCGAGGTCTCGCCTGACGCGATCGAGCTGATGGACCGCCTTGCCGGGCGTCTGGTGGCGCAAGGCGGCGCCGGCCTCATCGTCGATTACGGTCCAGCGCACCCGAACGTCGGCGAAACGCTCCAGGCGCTTCGCGCTCACCGTCGCCACGATGTGCTCGACGCACCCGGCGAGGCGGACCTGACCGCCCATGTCGACTTCTCGACCCTCGCACGCACGGCACGCGAGGCAGGCGCGGACGTGTACGGCCCCGTCGCGCAGGGCGACCTGCTTCGCGCCTTGGGCATCGAAGCCCGCACCAAGGCGCTTGCCGCAAATGCGACGCCCCGCCAGCGCAAGGTCCTGGCCGCCGCCCTCGCGCGGCTGACCGGCGTCGAGGCTATGGGCACCCTGTTTAAGGGGCTGGCCGTCACCTTCCCCGGTATGCCCGCCCCGGCGGGCTTCGAGGCAGCGGTCGAGACGTGCCCGGTCCCCCATCGGGTCAGCGGATGAGTTCGCCGCTCCGTCATCCCGCACTCGACCTGCCGGGCATCGCCCACGGCTGGTTTACCCGCGAGGGCGGGGTAAGCCAGGGCCTGCTCGCCTCCCTCAATTGCGGCTTCGGCGCCGGCGACGAAACGGCACGGGTGGCGGAAAACCGTGCCCGCGCGTTGGCTGCGCTCGATCTGGCGCCCGACCGGCTATGCACCGCGTATCAGCCCCACAGCGCGCGGGCTGTGTTGGCCAAACGCCCTGGGCAGCCGGCGATGCGCCCGAAGCCGACGCCCTGATCACTACGCGTCCCGGTCTCGCCGTCGGCGTGCTGACCGCCGACTGCGCGCCGGTCCTGCTCGCGGATCCCGCCGCGCGCGTGGTGGCGGCCGCCCATGCCGGCTGGAAAGGCGCGCTCCTGAGCATCGTCGAGGCGGCAGTCGGGGCCATGGAGCAGGCAGGCGGGGTGCGCGAGCGCATCGTGGCTGCGATCGGCCCTTGCATCGGCCAGGCGTCCTACGAGGTCGGCCCCGAGTTCCCCGAACCCTTTCTTACCCACGAACCCGCCGATGCCGACCTGTTCGCCGCCGCCGGGCGATCCGGCCAATTTCGCTTCGACCTCGCAGGCTATGTCGCGCGCCGCCTGAGCCGCCTCGGGCTCGCCCGGGTCGAGACGCTGGGCCTCGACACCTGCTCCGAACCCGCGCGCTTCTTCAGCTGCCGGCGGGCGAGTCGGACGGGCGAGCCGGGCTACGGCAGGCGGCTCTCGGCCATCGCGCTTCGCGAGACGGGCTGAGGCCCCTGGAATGCCCTATCTCGTACTTTTCGCCGCGCTCTGCGTGATTGGACTGGTGGCGAGCTGTGTGTTCTAAGCCCGCCGACCCCGTCGCGCTCTTCCCACGGGCGATTGTCGTCGTCCTGCTGGCCGCGTTGCTCGTCGCCTGCCAGCCCCTGCCCCGACCCTTTCAAGGCGACGTCAACGTCGCCACCGCCGATCGGCTGCTCGATCCGGGGCCGCAGAGCGGCGTGCTCGTCCAATTGGCGACGGGCACCGCGGTGCCGGTTGCCGTGGCGCTGCGCGGTGCGGTGGCCGAAGCGCTCCAGGCGCGCGACGTGCCCGCCGGCACCACCAGTGCCAACACTGCCAGTTTCATGCTGATCTGCCACGCCTCGCCATTCAAGGCCCTCGCGGGCGAGCGAGCGGAAATGACGCTGCACTGGACCCTCAAGAACGCCGCCGGCCGATTGATGGACAGCTTCATCCAGACCCACGAGCTGCCCGTCGCCGAGTGGTTCGACCCGTCCCCCGACACGATCGCCTTTTTTGCCAACCTCGTCGCCGATCGGGTCGCGGTCAAGCTTGGCGCCATTGCAGGACCCGAACCCGTCGCCACGGCGCCCGCGGCCGCCGCCGCGCTCTGGCCCATGATCGATCTGCGCGCCGTCACGGGCGCGCCCGGCGACGGCAACGAAGCGCTCGCCGCCGCCGTCGCGAGCCGGTTGACCGCTGCCGGGGTGGCCTTCGCGACCACCACGACCGGTGCGGCCTATGCGATCGCGGGCGAGGTTACTACCCGCGATGTCACCGGCGAGATTCAGCAACTCGACGTCGTCTGGCACCTGCTCGACCCGGCCGGCGCCGAACTCGGTACAGTCAGCCAATCGGGTGACGTGTCGCGCGCCATGCTCGACGACCGCTGGGGGCCGCTCGCCTCCGCCATTGCCGATTACGCGGCAAGCGGCCTGCTCGACCTGCTGCGCAAAGCCCTCAACGCCGACGCCGGGCCATGACGGCGCGCGTGGACGTTTACAGGGCGCGGGCAGGTTGGTAGATTTCGCCGCGGTAACAGATACACGCCAAACGCCCTGCCGCCGCCGGGGGATCAGTCGCAAGGACGGACAGCCATGAAACTGGTCGCAGGCAACAGCAACCGGGGCCTCGCGGAAGCGATAGCGACGACGCTCAACCTACCGCTTACCAAAGCGAGCATCCGCCGCTTTTCCGACATGGAGGTCTTCGTCGAGATCCACGAGAACGTGCGCGGCGAGGATGTCTTCATCATCCAGTCGACCTCGTTTCCCGCCAACGACAACCTGATGGAGCTGCTCGTCTGCCTGGACGCGCTCAAGCGCGCCTCGGCCCGGCGAATCACCGCGGTCATTCCTTATTTCGGCTACGCGCGCCAGGATCGCAAACCCGGCCCGCGCACGCCGATCTCGGCCAAGCTGGTCGCCGACCTGATTACCGTCGCCGGCGCCAACCGGGTACTCACCATGGATCTGCACGCCGGTCAGATCCAGGGCTTCTTCGACATCCCGGTGGACAACCTCTATTCCGCGCCGGTGATCGTCAAGCATGTCGAGGAGAACTTCAACGCCGACGACCTGATGATCATCTCGCCCGACGTCGGCGGTGTGGTCCGAGCGCGGGCGATCGCCAAGCGGCTCGACGCCGATCTCGCCATCGTCGACAAGCGGCGCGAGCGCGCCGGGGTCTCCGAAGTGATGAATGTGATCGGCGACGTCGAGGGTCGGCGCTGCATTATGGTTGACGACATCGTCGATTCGGCGGGCACGCTGTGCAACGCCGCCAAGCGGCTCAAGGACGAGGGCGCCGCGTCGGTCATGGCCTATGTCACCCACGGCGTGCTTTCGGGCGGCGCCGCGTCGCGGGTCGCGTCAAGCGCGCTTGAGCGCCTCGTGGTAACCGACAGCATCCAGATGACCGAGGCGGTGCGCGTAGCCGAAAACATCCATGTGCTGTCCATCGCGGAACTGATGGGCGAGGCGATGCGCCGGATCAGCGACGAAAGCTCCGTTTCGAGCTTGTTCGACTGACGCTTTTCCGGCATAACACAGCCCGTTGGCTGGCGTCGGCACCCCTGGAGGCCGCACCGGCGACTTTTCGACAAGGAGACGAGCCATGGTCGAGGTATCGACAATAGCCGCCCACGGGCGCGACGGGAGTGGAAAAGGGGCCGCCCGTGCACTGCGCCGCGAGGGACGGATTCCCGCCGTCATTTACGGCGCCAAGGAAGCCCCCCAGTCAATTGCGCTCGATCTGCGTATGATCAGCCGCGAGATTCACCGCGCCGGGTTCTTCACCCGGCTCTACGATCTGGAAATCGACGGCGCCGCCCATCGGGTTCTGGCGCGCGACGTGCAGTTCCATCCGGTGACCGACGCGCCGCTGCATATCGACTTCCTGCGCTTTGTCGTGGGCGCCAAGATCAACGTCGAGGTGGCCTGTCACTTCACCGACGAGGAAGACTGTCCCGGCCTGCGCCAGGGCGGCGTGGTCAACGTCGTGCGTCACACCGTTGAGCTCAACTGTCCGGTTGAGTCGATCCCGAACGAGATCCTGTTCTCTCTGGCCGACCTCGAGATCGGCGATACGATCCATATCAGCGCCGCGAACCTGCCCGAAGGAGTGACGCCGACGATCACCGATCGCGACTTCACCGTCGCCACCGTCGCCGCGCCCACGATCATGGAAGAGCCGGTCGAGGAAGAAGAAGACCTGGAGGGCGAGGAAGGCCTGGAGGGCGAGGAAGGCGAAGAGGGCGAGGAAGGCGAAGAGGGCGCCGAGACGGCGGAGACTGCCGAGGACAAGGGCGACTAGCGGCCCCTGTCCGCGCAACGCGGCCCGATCATGCTTCTCCTTGTGGGGCTCGGCAATCCGGGCCCATCCCATGCGCGCCAGCGCCACAATGTGGGCTTTATGGCGCTCGACGCGATCGCGGCACGCCACGGCTTTGCCCCCTTCCGGGCGCGCAGCCGGCTGTTCGCCGAGGTCGCCGAGGGCACGTTGGGCGAGCTCAAGACCCTGCTGCTCAAGCCCTCGACCTACATGAACGACTCAGGCCGCGCGGTCGGCGCCGCGGTGCGCTTTTACAAGATCGAGCCGGGTGAGCTGGTCGTCGTCCATGACGAGCTCGATCTGGCGCCGGGCAAGCTTCGGACCAAGACCGGCGGCGGCGCGGCCGGCCATAACGGCCTGCGCTCGCTCGACGCCCATATCGGAAGCGAGTACCGCCGCGTGCGCATCGGCATCGGCCATCCGGGCGATCGCGACCGGGTGACGCCCTATGTGCTCGACGATTTCACCGCCGCCGAAGCCGATTGGCTCAAGCCCCTGCTCGAGGCCGTCGCCGACGCCACGCCCCGGCTCGCCGCGGCGGAGGACAACGCGTTCATGAGCGAGGTCGCCCGGCTCGCCCCGCCGCCCGCGAGCGACCCCGAAGACGATAAATCGGACGAGACGCCCGCTGCGCAATCCGGCGACGAGGATGGCGATGGGACTTAAATGCGGCATCGTCGGACTGCCCAACGTCGGCAAGTCGACCCTGTTCAACGCCATGACCATGAACGAAGCGGCGGAAACGGCAAACTACCCGTTCTGTACCATCGAGCCCAATGTCGGCCGGGTCACCGTGGCCGAGCCCCGGCTCGACGCCCTCGCCGAGCTCGCCAAATCGGCACAGGTGATACCCACCTGGCTCGAGTTCGTCGACATCGCCGGTCTCGTCAAGGGGGCCAGCGAAGGTCAGGGGCTGGGCAACAAGTTTCTCGGCCATATCCGCGAGGTCGACGCCATCATCCATCTGCTGCGCTGCTTCGACTCCGGCGACATCGTCCATGTCGAGGGCTCGATCGACCCCGTGCGCGACGCTCAGCTGATCGAGACCGAGCTTTTGCTGGCCGACCTCGAAAGTCTTGAGCGGCGCCTTGATCCCGCGGTCAAGAAGGCGCGCGGCGGCGACAAGGAGGCCACCCTCCAGGTCGATCTGATCGAGCGGGCGCTGGCGGCGTTGCGCGACGGAGCACCCGCAAGCAGCGTCGCCCGCAAGCCCGAAGAGAAGCGCGCCTTTGCCATGCTCCAGCTGCTCACCGCCAAGCCGGTGCTCTATGTCTGCAACGTCGACGAGGACGTTGCTGCCCCGGGCAACGCCCATTCCGACGCCGTCGCCGCCATGGCCGCCGAACAGGGTGCCGCGATGGTGGTGATTTCGAGCGCCATCGAGGCCGAAATCGCCCGGCTCGACAGTGAGACGCGCGACGAATTTCTCGCCGGGCTGGGCCTCGAAGAGATGGGGCTCATCCGCGTCGCCCACGCCGCCTATCGGCTGCTCGATCTGGTCACCTTCTTCACCGCCGGGCCCAAGGAGGCCCGCGCCTGGACGATTCCGCGCGGCGCCGGCGCGCCCCAGGCCGCGGGCACCATCCACAGCGACTTCGAACGGGGCTTTATCTGCGCCGAGACCATCGCTTACGATGACTACGTCGCTGGTGGCGGCGAACAGGGAGCGAAGGAGGCAGGCAAGATGCGCCAGGAAGGCCGCGATTACGTCGTGCGCAACGGCGACATCATTCTTTTCCGATTCAACGTCTGATGCCGAAAGACAAAAAGAACACCCCCGGCACCCCGCCCGTGCTCGGCATCATCGGCGGCAGCGGGCTCTACGAAATCGACGGCCTCGAGAACACCGAGTGGATCGAGGTCGCCTCGCCCTTCGGCACGCCGTCGGACGCCATCCTGCGCGGCGAGCTCGACGGCCAGGTCCTGCTCTTCCTGCCCCGCCACGGTCGCGGCCACCGTCTGCCCCCGGGGGACATCGACTACCGTGCCAACATCGACGCGCTCAAGCGCGCGGGCGCCACCGAGATCCTCTCGCTCTCCGCCGTGGGCAGCCTGCGCGAACTGCTCGAGCCGGGCCTGTTCGTCCTGGTCGATCAGTTCATCGACCGCACCTTTGCCCGCGAGAAAAGTTTTTTCGGGCCCGGCATGGTCGCCCACGTCTCGATGGCCCGGCCCGTGTGCGGCCGGCTGGGCCGCCATCTCGCCGCCGCCGCCACTGCGCTCGATCAGGATCTCGTGCTCGGCGGCACTTATCTTGCGATGGAAGGGCCGCAATTTTCGACCCTCGCGGAATCCGAGCTCTACCGCTCCTGGGGCTGCGACATCATCGGCATGACCAACATGCCCGAGGCAAAGCTCGCCCGCGAAGCCGAACTTTGCTACGCCAGCATCGCCATGATCACCGACTACGATTGCTGGCACGACGACCACACCGACGTCACCGTCGAGGCAATCGTCAAGGTGTTGATGGAAAACGCCGAGAAGGCGCGCGCCCTGATCAAGGCGCTGGCCCCCCGCCTGCACGAGCGTGAACAACCTTGCGTCGAGGGCTGCCATCACAGCCTGGAGAGCGCTCTGGTCACCGCGCCCGAGGCCCGCGATCCGGTGCTGGTGGCCAGGCTCGACGCCGTCGCCGGCCGCATGCTCGCGCCGAAAGGTTAGCCTCCCACAGGGGCTAAGCCCGTTCTCATTGAACCCCAACGCGTTACCATGAGTGGCGAGAGTGGACCCCTCGTAGAGGGCCGCTCAGGGCCACGAGCGCGGCTCGCCGCTGCTGCGGCGCACCCGCGCCAGCCTGCGCGGCGACTGAGCGCATGGATGCACCGGACAGGCGGACCGTCAGGTCCGCTGGCGTGAGCGAAAAAGAAGCGGTTTCTGTCGGGACGAGGCCGCGTCGAGGGAGAGCGTCATGAGCGAGAAGAATTCCGCCGAAATCATCGTCGTCGGCGCCGGTATCGCCGGTTCGGGCGCCGCCTTCGCGCTGGCCGAGCGCGGCCACGACGTCATGCTGCTCGAGCGTGAATTTCCTGCCTCGGGCCCGACGGGAAAGTCGTCCGCGCTGTGCCACGTCTTCTACCTGATGCCCGAGCTTCAATTGCTCGCCAAGCGGGGCATAGAAATCCTGCGCGCGATTCCCGATCTCACCGGCGAAAGCGCGGGCTGGAACCCGATCGGCGATCTCTGGTGCTGCGGCGAGAACACGGCCACCGAGTTCCGCACCGCGGTTGAGCAGATCAAGGCGCTGGGCTGCGACATCGAGGCGCTCGCGGCCAGCGAACTGCCGGCGCTCTGCCCCGACTTCAACTTCGACGGCGTCGAGATGGCGGTCTGGGAGCCGACCTGCGGCTATGCGGATTCCTACAGCGCCGCCAACGCGCTGGTCAAAGGCGCGAAGGATCGGGGCTGCGACGTCCGCCAGAACACTATCGCCACCCGCCTGCTGAGCGACGGCGGCAGGATTACCGGGATTGAGACCGACGGCGGCGAGACGCTCCACGCCGGGACGGTTCTGCTCACCACCGGTGTCTGGACCAAGCCGCTGCTCGCCCAGGTCGGCGTCGACCTGCCTATCTTCATCGAACGCCACCCCATGGCGGTGCTCGATGCACCCAACTACGCGCGGCGTATCATGCCCGTCTGCTGGGTCGACGACATCCGGATGAACTACGGCCGCCCCGATGGCAACAGCGCTATCCTGCTCGGCACCTGGTCGGGCGGCGGCACGGGGATCCGCCACGACGAGGCGGGCCGCGAGGACGCGGTGAGCGAGCCCGACGGCTACCGCGAAGGCGTGGAGACCGACGAGGCGGTCTCGATCCTCGAGACCTTCCTGCCGCGCATCCCGGCGCTCGAACAATGCGGCATCCGCCCGGGCTATGCCGGGCTCTACGACATGAGCCCCGACGACAACCCGGTCATCGACGCGGTGCCGGGCACGGACGGCCTGCTCGTCGTCTGCGGCTCCTCGGGCCACGGCTTCAAGATGGGCGCGGGTGTCGGCGAGGCGGCGGCCCTGATGGCAATGGGCGAGAAGCCCGCCATGCTCGAGCCCTTCAACATCACGCGATTTATGTAGCACTGTGCCCGACCGGGCGTTTCGGCGGTGCGCAACGGAAGAGCGTCATGAGTGAGAAGAATTCCGCCGAAATCATCGTCGTCGGCGCCGGGATCGCGGGCGCGGGCGCCGCCTTCGCGCTGGCCGATCGCGGTCACGATGTCCTGCTTCTCGAACGCGAATTTCCGGGCTCAGGGCCGACGGGTCGATCGTCTGCGGTGTGCGCCGTCTTTTACCTCGTGCCCGAACTCCGGCTTCTGGCCAAGCGAGGCATCGAGATCCTCAAGGCGATGTCCGAGATAACCGGCGAGAGCGCCGGCTGGAACCCGATTGGCCACTTGTGGTGCTGCGGCGAGAGCAGCGCGGCCGAGTTCCGGGCAACCGCGGAGCAAATTAAGGCTCTGGGCTGCGAGGTCGAGACCCTGCCCGCGAGCGACCTGCCTCGGCTGTGTCCCGATTTCAATTTCGACGGTGTCGAGTTGGGGGTCTGGGAGCCCGAATTCGGCGGCTATGCGGACAGCTACAGCGCCGCCAACGCGCTGGTCAAAGGCGCGAAGGACCGGGGCTGCGACGTCCGCCAGAACACCGTCGCTGCTCGCCTGCTCAACGAAGGTGGTAAGATCACCGGCGTCGAGACCGACGGCGGCGAGACGCTCCACGCCGAAAAAATTCTGCTCACCGCCGGGGTCTGGACCAAGCCGCTGCTCGCCCAGGTCGGCGTCGATTTGCCCCTCTTCATCGAACGCCACCCCATGGCGGTGCTCGATGCACCCAACTACGCGCGGCGCATCTTGTCCGTCTGCTGGGGCGACGACGCCCGGATGAACTACGGCCGGCCCGACGGCAACAGTGCCATCCTGCTCGGAACCTGGTCGGCCGGAGGCACCGGCATCGATCACAACGATGCAGGCTGCAAGGAAACGGTCACCGATCCCAACAGCTACCGCGAGGGGGTCGAGACCGACGAGGCGATCTCCATCCTCGAGACCTTCCTGCCGCGCATCCCCGCGCTCGAGCAATGCGGCATCCGACCGGGCTATGCCGGGCTTTACGACATGAGCCCCGACGAATACCCGATCATCGACGCCGTGCCCGGCACCGATGGCCTGTTCGTCGTCTGCGGCTCCTCGGGCCACGGTTTCAAGATGGGCCCGGCCGTCGGCGAGGCCGCGGCCCTGATGGCGATGGGTGAACACCCCGCCATACTCGCGCCCTTCAACATCGCGCGGTTTCTCTAGGATTCGTCGAAGCCCTTGCGGCCCGAAAGGCAACCCATGGCTCAGCCGTTCAGCCTGATCGACCTGATCCCCGACGTCGCAACGATCAATATCGTCGATATCGGCGCCATGTCGCTGGGCTCCGGTTCGGAGCCCTATGCGTCGCTGCTAAGCGCGAACAAGGCGCGAGTCGTCGGATTCGAGCCCAATCCGGAAGAGTGCGAGCGGCTCAACGAATTGCACGGCGAGCCGCACCGGTTCTATCCCTATTTTATCGGAGACGGGGCGGACGCCACGTTCTACGAGACGAACTGGGCCGCGACCGGCTCCCTCTACCCGCCTAACCAGGCCCTGCTCGAGAAATTCCAGAACCTACACGAATTGACGACCCTGCAAAAGACCCATCCCGTCAAAACCCGCCGCCTCGACGACATCGACGGCCTCGGCGACGTCGATTTCATTAAGATCGACGTCCAGGGTTCGGAGCTCAACGTTTTTAAGGGCGCTGCGAAAGCCTTGGCGTCGGCAACGCTGGTCCAGACCGAGGTTGAATTCGTCCAACTCTATGTGAACCAGCCTCTATTCGCCGACGTCGACGGTGTCATGCGCGCCGCAGGCTTTCAGTTCCATACCTTCAACGGATTCGGGATGCGTTGTTTCAAGCCGCTGCTCGTCGGCAAGGACAAGAACCGCGGGCTTCGCCAGTTCCTCTGGTCGGACGCCATCTATGTCCGGGACTTCATGAAGCTCGAGACACTGGCCACGGAAAAGCTGCCCAAGCTCGCGGTGCTGCTTCACGATCTTGTCCGCTCGTTCGACCTCTGCCTGGTCGTCCTAACGGAAATCGACCGGCGTGACGGCGGCACACTCGCCGCCGCGTATGTCGAGAGAATTTCCGCTCTGGGAGCTGACTAGCCGGTTGCCGCCGCCGGCTCCGGCTTGCGGGCTTCCACGTTCAGACTGATGCGATGACCCAAAAATCGGAGACTGCTCGCGTCCTCGAACAGGCCGAACTCCTCCACCCGCCGAATCGATACGAACCCCGCACCCGAGAGAAACATGTGCATGAATTCCCAGGTAAAGCCCATCTTGTGGAAATCGTGCTCGTCCATCTGACCGCCGAACAGCATGCGCATGATTCGCCAGCGCTGGTCCAATTTAAGCTCCGGCAGGGCGAACAGCCGGCACAGTGTCTCCAGATCGGGAACGCTCACGAAAAAGGCGCCGCCCGGCTTCAGCACACGGTGGATTTCCCCGAAGGCGGCCGGCAGCTCCGCCTTGTAGCCCAGATGCTCGATCACGTGGGACGCGTAGACCTGCTCGAAACTCCCGGCCGCAAACTGACCCAGATCGACGCAGCTTCCCACCGCGTCAACGTGAGGGCCTGTCTGGATGTTCAGATTGAGCCAGCCGTCCTTGGCCTTCTTGCCGCCGATATGGAGGTTGGCTGCCGCCTGCATTGTCATCAGCCCACTCTACTCAACCGCCTATTGTGGAACAAAAGCGACCCGAAAGCGCTCGCACACAACGGGCATTTTGGGCGACATCTGTCGTCCCAATTTTTCACACAGGGGTCCAAAATACGACCAATGGCCCTCTTTCCAATAGCCTAACGACAGATCGCCTTCCCCTTCCGCGGCGGCGAAGTCCTCACCGACGTCGTCGAAGGCGAAAACGTCCACATCCGTTGTTTCGATCACGCACAGCGGCGATCCCTGCCAATCGATCACCACGCTAAAATCGCCCGGTTGGGGAGCGCGCCTGTCCTCGCCGTCATATTCCCACAGCAGGGACGCGGTCGCGACCTTGGTTCCGTGCAATACAAGCACGGCGAGCTCATTTGCACCGGCCTCGTTATCGTCGAAATGAAATACGTCGTAGAGAGGCGTGTCCTGGCGTCGATCGGATTCCGCCAGGAACCCAGCCCAAAAGCTTTGTACGCGCTCAGGAATATCCATGCCGGTTCGATTATCGCTCGGGGGCGACCGCGTCTGGGACGGACCTCAGATCAAGACCGCGAAAGCACCTCTTTAGAACCGAATCGGCCAGCGGCCCTAGTGCAGCTTTGCCCAGACCCGCATCTTGAGGGCGAAGAACAGCGCCGAGAAGGCAGCAAGGAAGATCAGAACTTTTAGCCCCACCTTCTTGCGCAACTCCATTTTGGGCTCGGCGATCCAGTTCAGGAACACGGTGACGTCCTCGGCCATCTGATCGACCGAGGCATAGGTGCCGTCTTCGTACTCGACCAGTTCCTCGAACAGCGGCGGCGGCATGGCGATCTGGCTGCCCGCGAAATAGGGGTTGTAGCTCATCCCTTCGTTTAGCTCGAAATCACGGGGCGGTTCGTCCTCGTAGCCCGTGAGCAGCGAATAGCTGTAATCCAGGCCGTGCTCGCGCGCCTTGATGATGAGCGAGAGGTCGGGCGGCAGGGCGCCGTTGTTCGAATAGCGCGCCGCCTGCTCGTTGGGAAACGGACTCGGGAAATAATCCGACGGCCGCGCCGAACGATCGAACATGTCGCCGAACTCGTCCGGCCCATCCTCCACGTCGTAGTCCGCGGCGATTTCCTTGACCTCGTCCTCGGAAAACCCGATCGCGGTCAGGTTGCGGAAGGCGAGATACTCCATCGCGTGACAACCCGCGCAGACCTCGGAATAAACCTGCCAGCCGCGCTGCAGCTGCGCCCGGTCGAAAGTGCCGAACACGCCCGCATGGGGCCAGTCGTGATCCTTGAGATCAACGGCCTCCCCGCCCGAGGCCAGCGCCGAGCCGCCCCAGAGCAAAACCCCCGCCGTCGCCAGCGCGGCCAAGCCGCCCGTCATCAACCGCTTCATGACGAGCCCTCCCCGCCGGCGCCCCGCTTGAGCACCGGCTTGCCGATATGTTCGGGCACGGGCCGTGGCTTCTCGAACCAGCCGATCAGCGGCATCAGGATGATGAAATGGGCAAAGTAATAGGCGGTCGCGAGCCGGCCGATCAGGATGAACATGCCTTCGGGCGGATTGGCGCCGACCCAGCCCAGCACCACGCAGTCGGCCAGGAAGAGCCAGAAGAACTGCTTGTAGATGGGCCGGAACTTCGCGCTCCGCACTTTCGAGGTGTCGAGCCAGGGCAGTACGAACAGGATCAGAATCGAGAGCGCCATGGCGATGACGCCGCCCAGCTTATCGGGCACCGCGCGCAGAATCGCGTAGAAGGGCAGGAAGTACCATTCCGGCACGATATGCGGCGGGGTTTGCAGCGGGTTCGCCGGGATGTAGTTGATCACCTCGCCCAGGTAGTTGGGCAGGAAGAAGGTGAACAGCGCGAGGATGAAGAACATCACGCCCATCCCGAACAGGTCCTTGACCGTGTAGTAGGGATGGAACGGAATCTTGTCCTGCGACCGCTTGATGTCGACGCCCAGCGGGTTGTTCGAGCCGTGGGTGTGCAGCGCCCAGAGATGGACGAACACGATGCCGACGAGGACGAAGGGCATCAGGTAGTGCAGGCTGTAGAAGCGGCTGAGCAGCGGCTGGTCGACCGAATAGCCGCCCCACAGCCAGATCGTCAGGTCTTCGCCGATCCAGGGGATGGCGGTGAACAGGTTGGTAATCACGGTCGCGGCCCAGAAGCTCATCTGGCCCCAGGGCAGCACATAGCCCATGAACGCCGTCATCATCATGACCAGCAGGATAGCCACTCCCATCCACCAGAGGATTTCGCGCGGCGCCTTGTAGGAGCCGTAATACAGACCCCGGAACAGATGGATATAGACCACCGCGAAGAACATCGAGCCGCCGTTGGCGTGCAGGTAGCGCAGCATCCAGCCCCAGTTCACGTCGCGCATGATGTGTTCGACGGAACCGAACGCGAGGTCCGCGTGGGGCATGTAATGCATCGCCAGGATGATGCCGGTGACGATCTGGACCATCAACATGATCCCCGCCAGCGACCCCATGTTCCACCAGTAGTTGAGGTTTCGCGGCGTCGGATAGTCGATCAACTGGTGATCGAGGAAGGCGAACACCGGCAACCGGTATTCGATCCAGCGGACCACTTTGTTCTGTGAATGTGCAAGACCCATGGTGCCGCCCCGTTATCCGATCCTGACCGTCGTCTCGTCGAGGAACTCGTACTCGGGCACCTCGAGGTTGGTCGGCGCGGGACCCTTGCGGATGCGGCCCGACGTATCGTAATGGCTGCCGTGGCAGGGGCAGAACCAGCCGCCCCAGTCACCCCGCGGGTCGCTGCCCTTCTGGCCCAGCGGGATGCAGCCCAGATGGGTGCAAATGCCCACCAGGATCAGCCATTCCGGGTTTCGCGCCCGCTCAGTGTCGGCCTGGGGGTCGCTCAGGTCGTCGAGGTCGACGTCCTGCGCCAGCGCGATTTCTTCTTCGGAGCGCCGGCGGATAAAGACGGGTTTGCCGCGCCATTTCACGGTGATGCTCTGGCCGACCTCGATGGGCGAAAGATCCACTTCGGTCGAAGACAGCGCCAGCACATCCGCCGAGGGCTGCATGGTCTCGACCAGCGGCCAGGTCACGCCGATCACCGCCGCCAGACCCATCGTGGCTCCCGCAATAACGAGAAAATCCCGCCGACTCTCGCCCTCGGGCGGCGTTGCGTCTGCGCCCGCCGGTGCCGTTTCAGCCATGGTTCACCTTTTCTTCAGCGCCGGATTGCGCCATTCTTCGCGCCATTGGGTAAGGAAGAACCGTGCACACGTCAAAGCGACCTCAAGCTGATCCCGTGCGCAGGTCGAGAATATGGATTACCCCTCCTGTGTCTGAGGCTTCGTATAGCTGAAATCGCCGCTCTTGCAAATCGTACTGATAGCGTTTTTTATCCCCCATGCGCCTCGTGCTCTACCAACCCGACATCGCGCCCAACGCCGGTGCCCTGATGCGCATGGCCGCCTGCCTCGATCTGCCCGTCGATCTCATCGAGCCCTGTGGCTTTGCTCTTGCCGACGGCGGCGTGCGACGCGCGGGCATGGACTATCTCGATCGCCTCGATCTTACCCGCCACGCCTCCTGGTCCGCTTATCTCGATGCCCGCCAGGACCGCGAGCCCACGGCAGACCGGCTCGTCCTGTTGACCACCCGGGGCGAGACGGCTCACACGGACTTCCGGTTCCTGCCCGGCGACGACCTGATGGTCGGACGCGAAAGCGCGGGCGTTCCCGACACGGTTCACGCCGCCGCCGATGCGCGACTTCGGGTGCCCATGCTTGCCGAGGCCCGCTCGCTCAATGTCGCCACCGCGCTCGCTATCGTGGCGGGCGAGGCGTTGCGCCAGACCGGCGGTTTCGAAAGACTTGTTCCATCATGACCCCTCGCCCGATCCCTGCCCTGCCCCCCGGCCGTTCCACGGATGCGCAGAAAGACCGGGCGGCCGCCTGGTTTGCCGAGCTTCGCGACGCCATCTGCGGCGCTTTCGAGGGCTTGGAGGACGCGTTGGCCGACGGCCCCGAAACACCCCACCGGGCACAGCCGCCCGGGCGTTTCGAGCGCACCGCCTGGGACCGCCCCGAGGGCGGTGGCGGCGTCATGGCGGTGATGCGCGGGCGGGTCTTCGAAAAAGTCGGCGTCAACGTCTCCGTGGTCCACGGCGAATTCTCGCCCGAGTTCCGCGCCGCCGTCCCCGGCGCCGAGGCCGATCCCCGGTTCTGGGCTGCGGGTATCTCGCTGGTCGCCCATATGCGCTCGCCCAAGGTGCCCGCGGTGCATATGAACACCCGCCACATCGTCACCTCGACCCGTTGGTTCGGCGGCGGCATGGACCTTACCCCCATGGTTCCCGAGGCAGCCGATACGGAGAGCTTCCACGCCGCGTGTCGTGCCGCCTGCGACGCTCACGACCCGGCCTATTACCCCGACTTCAAGCAATGGGCCGATGAGTATTTTTTCCTGCCTCACCGCAATGAACCCCGCGGTGTTGGCGGCATCTTTTACGACTACCTCCATAGCGGCGACTGGGACGCGGACTTCGCCTTCACCCGCGCGGTCGGGCAGGCCTTCCTCGGCAGTTATCCCGAGATCGTGCGCCGCCGCATGTACGAGCCCTGGACCGACGCGGAGCGCAGCCACCAACTCGTCCGGCGCAGCCGCTACGTGGAATTCAACCTGCTCTACGACCGGGGCACCCAGTTCGGCCTGCGCACCGGCGGAAACGTCGAGGCAATCCTCATGTCCATGCCGCCCGAGGCCCGCTGGCCGTAAGCCTCGCAGATACTCTCAGTGCCGCCGGGTGGCGATGCGCGTGGCAAGCTCGCCCAACACCGCGCCGTGGTCGGGCTGGAAATCATGCTCGATCCACCAGGCTTCGACCTCGGCAAGGATGGCCCCCACCTCGGGGCCGGCGGGCACGCCCAGCGCGATCACGTCGGCACCGCCCACGGGCAGCTCGACAGGCGCCCAGCCATCGGCCAGCGCAAGAAGCGCGCAAAACGCCGCATCCTCGCCGCTCGCACGCGTCGCGGCCCAGGCAAGCAGGGTTACGTCCCTCACCCGTTCCGCGCCCTCGCGGTAGAGCCGCGCGCGCTGGATAGCGGGCGAATCGTCCCGCCCGACCCGCTGCGCGGGCGCCACAAGCGCCGCCAGACGCTCTCCTTGCGCGTTTGACAGCCGCCAACGCCCGGCCACCGCGCGCGCCGCCGTCTCGTCCGCTCCGGCTTCGGCCAGCAGCGCCGCCAGGCGGCGCAGGCCGTCGGGCTCCGCCTCGAGCGCGACCAGCGCGTCGAGCAGACCAGTGCCGCCGGTTGCTTCGGGCAGGAGCTCGGCCAGCACGCCGGTCTCGGCCATCAGCGCCAGCACCGGCCCCGGCTCGGGTGCGGCAAGCAGCAGCAGCGTCTCCTTCGCAATCCGCTCGCCCGACAACTTGGCCAGCGACCCCGCCCAGGTCCGGCAGGCGTCCAATGCGTCGCTATCCGGCGGCGACGTGCCGTAATGGGCGTAGAAGCGAAAAAATCGGAGCAGGCGCAGGTGATCTTCCTCGATGCGCGTGGCGGCATTGCCCACGAAGCGGACACGCCCCGCCGCCAGATCTCCGAGCCCGCCGACATAGTCGTAAATCTCGCCGTCTCTCGTGCAGGACATCGCATTGATGGTCAGGTCGCGACGCGACGCGTCCGCCTCCCAGTCGTCGTGGAAGGCGACCTCGGCATGGCGCCCGAAGGTCTTCACGTCGTGGCGCAGCGTGGTGATCTCGAACCGACGCGGGTTCACCAGCGCGGTCACCGTGCCGTGGGCGAGCCCCGTCGGGATATGCCGGATACCGGCCTTGTCGAGCAGGGCGACAACCTGCCCGGGCGGCTCGGGGGTCGCAATGTCGATGTCGGTCACGGCGAGGACGAGGATGGCGTCGCGCACGCAGCCACCGACGAAGCGGGCAGGCGCGCCGTTTGCGCCCAGCGCGTCGAGCACGCAGCGCGCCTCGGACCCGGTCATCCAGGCGGGTGGGTCGATGCGCGAGGCGGCGTTCATACGTCTTATTCCGTGCGCCCGGGGATCAGCTCGCCCTCCTCATAGCGCGCCGGCTCGTAGGTTGTGTCCCTGTCGAATCCGTCGGTCAGCGCGAGGGTCACGAGGCTGGCGCAGACCAAGACGAGACCGCCGAGCGTCAACCACATCCACGGGCCGTCGGGCAGGTGCCAACGCTTGAGCGCGGCTATCGCGTGACGGCGGAAGACGAACAGCCAGGCGAGAAAGAGCGCCGACGGGAGCAGCAACAGGCCGATATGGAGCAGGACCGATTTGACCATTACGTCTCACTTACGAGGTCGCAGAAGCCGACCAGGATGCCGGCAGTGACGCCCCAGATAGTATGCCCATCGTAGTCGAAGACGTAATAGTCGCGTTCGCGGCCCTTCCAGAAGGTGCTCTCGATCTTGCGGTTGGCGGGATCGAGCAGAAAATCGAGTGGAACCTCGAAAACCTCGGCGACCTCGTAGGGGTCAGGCGTAAATTCGACCGGCGGGCGAACGAAACCGACCACCGGCGTGATGTGAAAGCCCGTGCCCGTGACGTAGGGCCCGAGATGGCCCGCGAGCTCGACCCGCCCGGGCGCCAGACCGACCTCCTCGTGAGCCTCGCGCAGCGCCGTCGCCGCCGGATCGCGATCGCCCGGTTCCGCCCGGCCGCCGGGAAACGCGACCTGGCCCGGATGGTCGGGCAGGTGATCGGTGCGCTCGGTGAACACCAGGGTGAGCCCGCCCCGATGCTCGATCAGGGGCAGCAGCACCGCTGCCGGCGTCGGGGCAGCAGGCGGCGGGAGGTCGGGCGAAAGATCGTGGTCGCCGCGCGGCTCGGATGAGTTGGGCGCGGCGGCAAGCCGGCGCAGGATTTGCTCGCGCATGGCGCTTCAGCCGGCTCCGACAGAAAGTGGAAAAAACAGGCCGCCGCTCCACACCCCGAACTCCGTAGCGCCGCCGGCCTCGCGCTCGACCCCCAGGGCGACGAGGTCGTAATAGACCGCGCGGGCAATCAGCGCGTCGAGGCCGCCGCGGACATGAAGGTAGGGCGCGAACTCGCCGCTTTCGGGCCGCGGGCGGGGTGTGATGGCATGCTCCGGCCCCGCAACGACCCAGTCATCGACGTTGGTCCGAAAGGAAAGCTGCTGCCCCTCGCCCGCACCCTCGACACGCATCTCGACAGCGAGGAAAGGTGCGTCCTCGACCCGGATACGGGCGCGCTCGACCGGCGTAGTGAGCCAGTAATCGCCCGCCTCGTCACGCGAGAGGATGGTCGAAAACAGCTTGACCAGCGGTTTTCGTCCGATCGGCGTGCCCTGGTAGAACCAGGTGCCGTCGAGTGCGATCCGCATGTCGATGTCGCCGCAAAATCCCTCGGGCAGCCCCGCCCGCTCTGCGCCGGCGCCAGACCCCTCCACACCGCCCAGCGCGGCGCGCAGGGTCGGGCTTTCGGCGTCGGTCTCGGTCATGACAGGCTCGCCCGGATTAATACCCACTATAAAAAAGGGCGCCCGGCGAACTACGGGGCCCGGCGACCGCACTCAGCCGGCGAGAAAGGCTTCGATCAGCCCGTTCACCGTACCCGCCGCCTCCATCTGCACCATATGGCCACTGCCGGCGACGATCTCAACCGTTACCCCGTCGGGCAATCCTTGCGCGTGGGCGGGCGGGATGATGCGGTCTTCGGCGCCCCACACGACGAGCACGGGCACGCCCGTTTCGCCCAAGCGATCGGCCAGCACGATCGATTGGGCGCCGTCGGCGAGAAAGCCGTCGGCGATGGTGCTCAACGCCGCTTCCACGCCGTCGAGGCGCTTGAACTTGAGAATGTCGTCGACCAGCTGACGGCTGACCAGCGAGGGGTCCGCGAACAGCTGCTCGAGCCAAGGCTTGATTTCCTTGCGCCGGCCCGATGTGATAAACCCTTGAATATACTCAGAATTTATCTCAATCCCCAGCCCGGCGCTGCAGATCAGCGTGAGCGAAGCCGCCCGGCCCGGATGACCAAGGGCGAACGCCAGCGCCACCGCGCCGCCGAGCGAATGGCCGACCAGATGGGCCTGCTCGATGCCGAGCGCGTCCATGAATTTGTGCACCGCACCGGCCAGTGCCGCGACGGAGCCGTCGGCGACCGCCTTGGCGCTGCCGCCGTGGCCCGGCAGGTCGAGAGCGTAGACCGTGCGCGCTTCGGCGAGGGCGTCGTGATTGAACAGCCAGTTGTTCAAATCGCCGCCGAAGCCGTGGATCAGCAAAACGGTCTCGGCACCCTCGCCCTTGACCAGGTAACGGACCGTCGCGCCGTCGATCTCGACGGTCTCGGTTGCGGGGCCGGTGTCCTCGTCGTCGTCCTCAGGCGGCACGAAGTTGGCCTGGAAGTCGGCGACGAAGGCGTCGATATCGGCGTCGGGCACGCTCGCGTCGGCGATAATGCCGAGCAGCCCGGAGACCGGCAGGACGTCGCCCTCCGCGGCGATGCGCCGGCGCAACACGCCGCCCGCCGGCGCCTCGGCCGCGCTCGATATCTTTTCGGTCTCGATGTCGACCAGCTCGGCGCCGGATTCGACCGCCGCGCCCTCATCGATCAGCCAGCCGGTGACCTTGCCCTCCTTCATGGAGAGTCCCCATTTGGGCATTGTGACAATCTGGATGGCGTCGCTCATTTGCCATACCCCGCGACGTCGCGCACGGCCGCGGCAATTTGCTCGGCGCTCGGGATGTAGAGATCTTCCAGCGCGTCGGAAAAGGGCACCGGCGAATGGGGCGCGGTGACCATCCGAACCGGCGCCTTGAGCGCGCCGAAGGCCTCTTGCGCGATCAGCGCCGAGATGTCGGTGGCCACCGAGCAGCGCGGATTGGCCTCGTCGACGACGACCACGCGGCCCGTGTTTTCGACGGATTCGAGTATCGTGTCTTCGTCGAGGGGCGAGGTCGTGCGCAGATCGACGATCTCGCATTCGATGCCCTCTTTCGCCAGCGCGTCCGCCGCCTCGCCCGCGAGATGGACCATCCGGCCCAGCGTGACGATGGTGACGTCGCCGCCCTCGCGGGTGACAGAAGCCTCGCCCAGCGGGATGACGTAGGGTTCTTCGGGCACGTCGCCTTCCATGGTGTAGAGCATCTTGTGCTCGAAAAAGATGATCGGGTCGTTGTCGCGGATCGACGCGATGAGCAGACCCTTAACGTCGTATGGCGAGGACGGCACGACGCATTTCAGCCCCGGCACGTGGGTGAACACCGAGTAGAGAGACTGGGAATGCTGGGCCGCCGCGCGAAAGCCCGCACCGATCATGGTGCGCACAACGAGCGGGGTTTCGGCCTTGCCGCCGAACATGTAGCGGAACTTGGCGGCCTGGTTGTACATCTGGTCGAAGCAGACCCCTAAAAAGTCGCAAAACATCAGCTCGGCGACCGGGCGCATGCCCTGGGTCGCAGCCCCCACGGCGGCACCGATGAACGCAGATTCGGTGATCGGCGTGTCCATGATCTGGTTGGGGTGCCTTTCGTAGAGCCCCTTGGTGATGCCGAGCACGCCGCCCCAGGCATCCATCTCGCCGCCGGCGCCCTGGCCGCCGACGACATCTTCGCCCATGACGATGACGGAAGGATCGCGCGTCATTTCCTGGTCGAGCGCCTCGTTGATCGCCTGCTGGTAGGTAATTGTTCGAGCCATTGTCGTGATCTCCCCTGGAAGCGCCGATGCGCTCAGTAATTGATATAGACGTCGGTCACAAGTTCCTCGGCGGCGGGTTTGGCCGCCGCGACGGCCTTTTCGACCGAGCCGTCGATGAGCGTTCCGACCTCGGCGTCGATGGCGTCTAGCTGGGCCGCCTCGAGCTGGCCCGTCTCGGTCACGCGCGCCCGGAAAAGGCTGAGGCAATCGCGGTTGGCGCGCAGATTCTTGACCTCGTCCTCGGGGCGGTAGGTCTGGGCGTCGCCCTCGAAATGGCCGAAATAGCGGTTGACCTTGAGTTCGACAAGCGACGGGCCGCCGCCCGCGCGCGCCCGTTCGATGGCCTCGCCCGCCGCCTCGTGGACGGCAAAGAAATCATGGCCGTCGACCACGACGCCCGGCATGCCGAAACCGGCGGCCCGGTCGGCCACGTTGTCGCACGAGACCGACCATTTGCTCGCGGTCGCCTCGGCGTAGCCGTTGTTCTCGCAGACGAAGACGCAAGGCAGGTTCCAGACCTTGGCGAGGTTGAGGCTTTCCAGCGTGGTGCCCTGATTCGAGCCGCCGTCGCCGAAGAAGGCCACGGCGACGTTCTTGTTGCCCCGGACCTTGGCCGCGAGCCCGGCGCCGCAGATCAGCGGCGAGCCGCCGCCGACGATGCCGTTTGCGCCCAGCATGCCGACATTGAGGTCGGCGATATGCATGGAGCCGCCCTTGCCCGCGCACAGCCCCGTGGATTTGCCGTAGATCTCGGCCATCATGCCGTCGACGTCGCAGCCCTTGGCGATGCAATGGCCGTGACCGCGATGGGTGCTGGCGATGGCGTCGTCGTTCTCCAGATGGAGGCAGACGCCCGCGGCGCAGGCCTCCTCGCCGGCGTAAAGATGGACGAAGCCCGGGATTGTGCCGGTAGCGAACTCGGTGTGCACACGCTCCTCGAATTCGCGGATGGTGCGCATGATGCGGTAGGCCTCGAGCAGGTCGTCCTTGCTGAGCTGCATGGGTCGTGATCTCCCCCTGAATGGCGGCGGCGCAGTTCAGCCCGCGAGCAGGCCGGCTTCCGCCGCGTGGCGCATGACGCGATCGATATCGACGGTGAGCGGCCCGTTGCTCTCCAACCGCACCTCGATCCGATCCTTTGGGCTGAATTCTATCTCTCTCTCGCCATCCAGAGCA
The DNA here is from genome assembly GCA_965249645.1 of Alphaproteobacteria bacterium. Classification (GTDB taxonomy): domain Bacteria; phylum Pseudomonadota; class Alphaproteobacteria; order UBA828; family JAPUJA01; genus CAVOEB01. The sequence continues at coordinate 316,532 of CBDFML010000010.1, read as the reverse complement.
ATGACGCCTTGGCGGGTCGCGAGCGCGACCGGTTGGCCGGGGTGCAGCTCGGCGACCTCGTAGACGCCCACGGGCGCGATCAGCCCCGGCCCGATGGGCGCCGTGACGACCCGGGGCGCGCCGTCGGGTTTGCCCAGGCGCAGGCGCAGACCGATGGCGTCGTCGCGGCCGACGGGCCGGATCAGCCCGGCGATGGAATCGAGGCCGATGGCGTCGGCCTCGGCGAAACAGACGAACAGCTCTTCGAGGCTGTCGGCCTTCCACAGCGCCCTGGAGCCGACATGAAGCTCGCCCGAGACGCAGAGATCGACCAGGGCGAGATCGCGCGTCTCGCCGTTGAGCGCGACGCGCAGGACCTTGTTGCGCCGGCACCCCGTGGCCGCATCGACGCGCCCGGTGGCGACGAGCCCGGCGGCGAGGCCCGCGATGGTGGCCTCGCGCAGCGCGGGGAAGACGTTGTTGGTGCCGGTCGAGAGCGGCATCATGGGGATCTCGCCGCAGACCGACGCGACCAGCCGGTTGGTGCCGTCGCCGCCGAGCACGACGATCGCGGCAGCGCCCGCCTCTATCATCATGTCGACCGCGCGCAGCGTGTCGATAGGTGCCTGCTCGATCTCCATATCGAGGAAGGTCATGGCGGGCCAGGGATCGACGGACGTGTTGTCGTGGATCTGGATCGCGCGGTTGACACCGCCCGCAATACCGCCGAGATCGGGCATCATAAACACACGGGTCACGCCCACGGCGGCCAGCCCGGCCATGGTGCGCGCGACCATGTTCGATTTCTCGGCGGTCTGGAACACCGATGCCTGGGCGACGAGGCGGCGAATGTCGCGGCCCGAGGCGGGATTGGCGAGGATGCCGACCGCCGGGCCGACGCTGGAAGTGGACACGGGATGTCTCCCTGGAGTGATTGACCGGTTCTAGCGCGCGGGAGCGGGGACAGGCAAAGCAAATTGACAGGCCGGACAAGATAATTCGGGCCCGCATCCCCCGTCGCGCCTTGGGCGAGCGCGCGTTATCCGGTCTCAGGCGAAAGAAACTCTCGGAGCACCGCCGCTCCGTTTTGTTCCAAATCGCGTGCCGCGAAGACGAATGTGACGGATTGCCCGACGCACAGCTCGCGCAAATCGTCCACGGCCACGCGGTTCTCGGTCAGTTCCAGCCGGTAGCGGCGGCGAAATTCGTCCCAGCGCTCGGGTCGATGCCCGAACCAGGTTCGCAAACCCGCGCTCGGGGCAATGTCTTTGATCCAATGATCGAGCGCCGCGTCGGCCTTGCTCAGGCCTCGCGGCCACAGGCGCTCTACAAGGATCCGCACGCCGTCGGCTTTGGAGGGGGCTTCGTAGACCCGTTTTAGTTTAATTCGCGGCGAGGCCATGGCAATCCCGCTCATTTTTGGCAAAAGCGCCCAGCGGCCGGATCGTGATCGGTCAGTCAATTTTACGCTACGTTAGCCGCCTGCTTCAGCATATCCTGTTCACAGGAAAGCTTAGGGGACGATATCTAGGGGGATTAGCCATGACCGATCTCGATCTTTGCTACCTCTCCGGCACGGAGGCGCTGGCGCGGTTTCGCGAGCGCAGTCTGTCGCCCGTGGAGTTGCTCGACGCCCTGATCGCGCGCGCCGAGGCGGTGGAGCCTACCGTCAACGCACTGGCCTATTGCCATTTCGACGAGGCGCGGGCCGCGGCGAAGAAGGCTGAAGCCCGCTACATGAAGACGGACGGACGGCTCCGCCGACTGGAGGGATTGCCCCTCGCGGTCAAGGAAGACACGGCGATCAAGGGCAAGCGCCAGACCGTGGGCTCGCTGATCTTCGAGAACCGGATCGCGGAGATCACCGATCCCATGGTCGAGCGGCTGGTGAAGGCGGGCGCCGTCATCCACGCCCAGACGACCTGCCCCGAGTTCGTCTGGCCGTGGACCTGCACGTCGCGGCTGCACGGCACGACGTGCAATCCCTGGAACCCGGAAATCACGTCGGGCGCCTCCTCGGGCGGCTCGGCAGCCGCCGTGGCCGCGGGCACGACGACGCTGGCCACAGGCAGCGACAGCGCCGGCTCGATCCGCATGCCCGCGGGGATGTGCGGCGTGGTCGGCTACAAGCCGCCCTACGGGCGCAATCCGCAAAGCCCCGAGCTGAGCCTCGATGCCTTCATGCATCATGGGCCGATGACCCGGACGCTCGCCGACGCGGCACTGATGCAGGACATCACGTCGGGTTATCATCCTCTCGACCACGCGACGATCCGCCAACGGGTGAAGCTTTCGGGCAACGCCGGCGACGTGAAGGGGCTCAAAATCGCCTATTCGGTCGATATGGACGCCCACGAGGTCAGCGACGACGTGCGAGCCAATACGCTGGCCACCGTGGAGATGCTGCGCGACGCGGGTGCGAGCGTGGAAGAGGTGGCAACCCCCTGGGCGGCTGAAATCTTTGCCAAGGCCTTCTTTTGGGGCAACCTGATCTACGCCAACGAGTTCGCCGATGCGGTCGAGCGCTTCCCGCACCTGGTGTGCGATTACACGGTCGGGATCACCGCGCGGAATGTGGCGACCACACCGGCCATGTTCCACGACCTGATGACGGCGGCGGGCAAAGCCTGGACCGAGTTCGGCCCGCTGCTGGAGCGGGTCGACGCGTTCCTGGCTCCAACCGTGGCAACCACCGAGTTTCCCGCCGAGGCGCCCGACGACGAGCCCTGCCTGAGCGTAAACGGCAAGCCGCAAACGACCAACGACGTGATCATGACCTGGTATTTCGACGTCTTCAGCCGCTGTCCGGCGCTTGCCGTGCCGTCGGGCTTCGCGGCCAACGGCGTGCCGACGGGCGTCGAGCTGGTGGCGCGGACCTACGACGACGCAACGGTGTTTCGGGTCGCCGCCGAACTGGAGCGCCAGATGCCGCTTTATCACTCGGCGCAGACGCGGCCCGCGCTCTAGGGGACCAAACCGCAGAACCCGCCAGCGCCCGGCCGCTTTCGCGTATGCTGGGGCCATGAGCGCAGCGCGCTACCGCCGGATTGCCCGCTTCTACGACCTGCTTGACCTGCCCTTCGAGTTGTTCCGCTACCGGCGGCTGCGCCCCGCCGCCTTCGAGGGGCTCTCGGGCCGGCTGCTCGACGCCGGCGCGGGCACGGGCCGGAACATCCGGTTCTATCCCGAGGGCGCCGAGGTTACGGGCATCGACATCTCGCCGGCGATGCTGGCGCGCGCCAAGCGCCGCCGGGAGCGGCTGGGCCGCAGGGTGAATCTTGCCCTGATGGACGTGTGCGCCACCGCCTTCGACGACGATGCGTTCGATGCGGCAGTTGCGACCTTCCTGTTCTGCGTGCTGGACGAGGCAGATCAGACGCCGGCGCTGGCTGAGCTCGCGCGGATCACGCGGCCCGGCGGCGAGCTTCGCCTGATGGAGTACACCCTATCGGCCGATCCTTTTGCCCGCTTCGTCATGCGCCTGTGGGCCCCGTGGGTGCGACTGGCCTTCGGCGCGGGATTCGAGCGAAGGACAGAAGAGCATGTCGTGCGCGTGGCCGGGCTCGAACTCATCGAGCGGCGCTTCGTGTTCCGCGATATCATCAAACTTCTGGTCATCAGGGTGACGTGAGAGGTCAGGCGACATGAGAGGCCCCGAAAATCTGCGTGCCTACGGCCTGTGGCTGCGCGAGGGCCGTATCCTGATCGCCGCCGAGACGGTCAGGGGCCTACCGGTGTGGAAATTCCCCGGTGGCGGCGTGGAGCGCAACGAGACGCCGGAGGCCGCATTGGTTCGCGAATACCGTGAGGAAACCGGACTTGCGATCCGGCTTCTGGGCCTGCTGCACGCGCCGGGCACGCTGCACAGCCAGTGGACGGACGGGCCTTATTCGCCGCTCTATTACGCCATCGAGGCGGACGGCGAGCCGGTGGTGCCCGATCACGAGCCGATCGAGCTGATGTTCCTGACGCCGGACGAGGCCCGGGCCGGCAAACGGCTCGCCGACCCGGAAATCGAGGCCCTGCGACGCCTGTTGGACGGTCGCTGAGGGCAAAATCAACTCTAAAATCCGGGCAAAAGAAAATCGAAATTCCTGCCCAAAACGGACTAGATTATAACGTTCGACATAGGCAGGCGACGTAGATGGGGCTTATATCGCGCACCCTTGGGCGCGCGGGGGTCCAGCCTCAGGGACAGGGAAAACACAGTGGATGCGAGCGAGCAATCCTTAACAGGCATTGGCCTGCTGGACGGCCTGTCCGCCGACGCGTTGCGGTCGATCGAAAAAAGCTGCAACTGGCGAATCTATTCGCGCGACGAACAAATCCTCGATCGGGACAGTGATTCCCGCGACGTCTATTTCGTCGTCAACGGTGAAGTCCAAGTGGTGAACTATTCGATGACCGGCCGCGAGATCGCCTTTGCGCGAGTTCGCCAGGGTGGCTATTTCGGCGAGCTCGCCGCGATCGACGGCAAACCACGTTCGGCCAACGTGGTGGCGGCCGGGAAGAGCCTGATCGCCTCGCTGCCGCGCTCGCGCTTCGAGCCGCTGCTGCTCGAACATCCACGGCTCGCCATGCGCGTCATCGAGCGGCTCGCTCATATCGTGCGCCTGTGCGACAACCGGATCATGGATCTATCGACTCTGTGCGCGGTCCAAAGGGTGCAGCAGGAAACCCTGCACCTCGCCGAGCTCGAAGAAAAGCAAAACGGCGAGCTGGCGATAGCAACCCTGCCCACGCACAAGGACATCGCGGCGCGCGCCAGCACCTCGTGCGAGACCGTTGCCCGGGTCTTGAAGCAGCTCGACGATGCCGGGATCATCGAGCGAACGGGAAAAACGCTCCGCATCCTTAAGCCAGACGTCCTGCGGCAGTTGATCGAGGACAGCGATCTGGACTAGACGCGCCGCGGCCCGGTCGGGCAAGGCCCGTGCGGGACTTGCATGAGGCGTCCCGGCGGAGTTGAATGCGCCGCCCTCACCAACATACCAAACCGTAAACTCGACAATCATGCCCCTACCGACACGAAAATTTCTTATCGCGCTTGCCCTGCTTCTCGGCCTAGCTGCCTTTCCGGCACAGGCCCAGGAGGACGCGGCCGTGGTCGAGGTCGATGCAGTGATCGTCGAACCCCTCTCGCAGACGGCACCGGTCATGGGGCGGCTGGTCACCAGCCAGGCGGGGACTGTCGCCGCGCAAATCAGCGGCGCGGTGGAAACCGTGCATGTCCAGGTCGGCGATCGGGTGACCAAGGGCGACGTGCTTGTGGAGCTGCTGAAGGGCCGGTTGCTGACCGTGCTCGACCAGTCCGCCGCGGACGTCGAAGAAAGCTACGCGGCGGTAGAGACCGCCACCGCCGACGTCGCGTTGGCACGCCAGGAGCTCGACCGCCTGGAAGCCTTGCAGGCTAGGGATTCCGCGGCGTTTTCGCAAGCGCGCTTTGACGACGCGCGCCAGACCGTCGCCGCCGCGACGGGCGTGCTGGCCGAAGCCGAGGCGCGACGGGTCCGCGCGCAAGCAAGCCTGCGGCTGGTGGAGATCGACCTCTACAACATGGATATCCGCGCACCCTACGACGGCGTAGTGACCGAAAGGCTCACCGCGGCCGGCGAATATGTGAATTTGGGCGAGGATGTCGTGACGCTGATCAATGTCGACAAGCTGGAGATCGAGGCCAACGTGCCGACCGACCGGCTGGCCGGGCTGGAGCCGGGCAGCGTGGTCGAGATCGAAATCGCGGGCGGCGGAACCTATCAGGCGATTGTGCGCGCCCTCGTGCCCGAGGAAGACGCGCTCACGCGGACCCGGCCGGTGCGCTTCGTGCCGGTGCTTGACGGCCCGACGGGCCTGCTCGCCGCCAACCAGAGCGTGACCGTGGCGGTGCCGATGGGACACGATGAGGGCATTATGACCGTGCACAAGGACGCGGTGATCCACGGCGAGGACGGGCGCTACGTCTATTTCGTGGGCAAGGACAGCCTGGGCCGCCCCCAGGCCGAGCCCCGGACCGTGGTGTTGGGTACGACGCTGGGCGGGCGCTTCGAAGTGATCAGTGGACTTGGCGACGGCGACCTGGTGGTGATCCGGGGCAACGAGCGATTGTACCCTTTCCAGAAAATTACATTCAATGGAGCCGACATGGGCCGCCAACTGCCGGTAACGGTCGACTAGTCCGCGATGAACCTCATCCGGCTCGCGATCGAGAGACCGATCGCCGTCGTCGCGGCGGTGCTCATGGTCATCATGTTCGGCATGGTGGGCCTGGCGCAAATCCCGATCCAACTGACCCCGGACGTGCGCGAGCCGGTGATCACCGTGAGCACGACCTGGCCGGGCGCCTCGCCCGTGGAGGTCGAACGCGAGATCGTCAACCGCCAGGAAGAGGTGCTCAAGGGGCTCGAAGGGCTGGCCAGCATGGTCAGCAGCTCGCAGGACAGCTTCGGCGAGGTCACCCTCGAGTTCGAGACCAGCCACGACATGGGTCAGGCGCTGCTCCTAGTCGCCAATCGGCTCGACCGGGTTACGGGCTATCCCGAGGAAGCGGTCGAGCCGAGCCTGAGCACGGCGAGCGCCGAAGACAACGCGATCGCCTGGTTCATCGTGCGCCACGATCCCAACGCGGCCGTCAAGCCCGACGTTCATACCTTCGGCGATTTCGTCGAGGACGTGATCCAGGACCGCGTCGAGCGGGTTCAGGGGGTGGCACTCACGACGCTTTATGGTGGCTCGGAGCGGGAACTGCAGATTGTCGTCGATCCCGAAAAAATGGCGCGCTACGGCCTGACCGTGCCCGAGGTGGTGGCGCGCCTGCGCGAGGCGGACGCCTCGATCACCGCGGGCGACGTGGATGAGGGCAAGCGCCGCTACGTGGTGCGCACGGACGGCGAGCTCAATTCGCCCGAACGGGTGCGCGCGGTGGTGTTGCGTAGCGCGCAAGGCTCGGAGGCCGACCGTTTCGGGCGGGTGACGGTGGGCGATATCGCTGTGGTCGCGTTCGGCCATCGCGATCCGAGCGAATATATCCGCACCGACGGCCTGCCCTCGCTCGCCTTCTCGGCGGTGCGCGAAGCGGGCGCGAACGTGATCAAAACCATGGACGGCATCCGGGCCGCCGTCGACGAGATGAATGCGACGATCGTGCCCGAGAAGGGGCTGCTGCTCGAGCTGGTCTACGACGAGACGGTCTATATCGAATCCGCAATCGACCTTGTGCTCCAGAACGTCTATGTCGGCGGTGTGCTGGCGGCGCTGATCCTGCTGCTCTTCCTGCGCTCGGCGGGGGCGACGGCGATCATCTCGCTGGCGATCCCGATCTCGGTGATCGGCTCTTTCGTCGCCATGGCGATGCTGGGCCGCTCGATCAACGTGATTTCGCTGGCCGGCATCGCGTTTGCCGTCGGCATGGCGGTCGATGCCGCCATCGTGGTGCTCGAAAACATCTACCGCCTGCGCCAGGAGGGTCGATCCACCCGTGACGCCGCCTATCACGGCGCGGTCGGGGTGTGGGGCGCGGTGTTTGTCTCGGCGCTGACCACGGTGCTCGTCTTCGTGCCGATCCTGATCATGGAACTCGAGGTTGGCCAGCTGTTCCGCGACATCGCGGTTGCGATCTCGGTCGCTGTGCTGCTCTCGCTCGTTGTCTCCATCACCGTCATCCCGGCCCTCGCCAACCGCCTGTTGCGTGGCAACCTCAAGGAATCCCGGGCGCGCCGCCGCCTGCCGGTGATCGATGGCCTGGCCGAGCGCTTCGTGCGCGCGGTCCTGGGCTACACCCGCCTCGTGGTGCGCTCCAAGATCATAGCACTGGGCTTGGTGGCGGCGATCATCGGGCTCGCAGCACTCGCCACCATCGTCTTCCTGCCCAAGCTCGACTACCTGCCCGAAGGCAACCAGAACTTCGTGTTCGGCATCGTGCTGCCGCCGCCCGGCTACAACCTGGACACCACGACCGCGATCGCCCGCGACGTGGAAGCCGCGGTCGAGCCCTACTGGATGAGCAAAACCGGCCCCGAGGAGGCACCCGATGGAACCCCGAAGATGGAGGATTTCTTTTTCGTCGCGCTGCCCACCATGGTCTTTGTCGGGGCCTCGGCGGTGGAACCGAACCGGGCCGGCGAGCTGGTGCCCGTGCTGCGCGCGCCGGTCTTCAACGAGCCGGGCTCGTACGGTTTTGTGCAGCAAACCTCGCTGTTCGACCGCGGCATCGGCGGCGGGCGAACCATCGACCTCGACATCTCGGGCCCCGACCTGGGCGCGATTTTAAGCGTCGCGCTTAGCGCCGCCTACCTGGTCGACGGGGTGCTGCCCATGACCGAGGGCCACCAGCTGCTGCCCGACCCCGGCCTCGAACTCGGCGCGCCGGAGGTTCGCGTGCTGCCCGACCCGGTGCGCCTTGCCGACAACCAGCTGACGACGACCGACCTCGGACTGACGCTGGATGCCTTCAACGACGGGCTCAGGGTCTCGGAAATCACCTTCGAGGGCGACCGCATCGACCTGGTACTGATGGGCCCCGAGCCCGCCGACGAGCGGACCCAGGCAATCGCCAACCTGCCCGTGGTGACCGGCTCGGGAATCATCGTGCCGACCCAGTCGGTCGCCACGGTGGAGATCACGTCTGGACCGACCGAGATCCGCCATGTGGAACGTGAACGCACGGTGACCCTCGAGGTCCGCCCCGTCACCGAGATGCCGCTGGAGACCGCGCTCGAGCTGATGCAGACCGAGGTCGTCGACGTGTTGACAGACCAGGGCATGCCACCGGGCGTGAGCCTCGAGCTGCGCGGCACCGCGGACGAGCTGACCCAGACCTGGGACGCGATGATGCTGAACCTCGCGCTCGCCGTGGTGATCGTTTATCTGATCATGGCGGTGCTGTTCGAAAGCTTTATCTATCCGCTGATCATAATGCTCTCGGTGCCGCTAGCCACCGCCGGCGGCATCGGCGGGCTGTCGCTAGTCAATCTCTACGCCTTCCAGCCGCTCGACATGCTGACCCTGCTCGGTTTCGTCATCCTGATCGGCATCGTGGTCAACAATGCGATCTTGTTGGTCCATCAGACCCTGCTTCATATCCGCAGCGAGGGCTTGCGCGTCGACGCGGCGATCCTGCAGGCGACCCAGAACCGCATCCGGCCGATCTTCATGTCGACTCTGACCAGCGTGTTCGGCATGCTGCCGCTGGTTTTGTTTCCCGGCGCGGGCTCCGAACTTTATCGCGGGCTGGGCTCGGTGGTGGTCGGCGGGCTCGCCCTCTCGGCAGTCCTCACGCTGGCCATCGTGCCGCCGTTGCTCTCGATTAGCGTGCCCCTTGGCGAACGCCGCCGGCTGAGGCAAAAAGAGCGGGACGATGAGCCCGCGCAGGCTAGTGCGGAGTAGCCTGGGGCCGCTGCAGGAGCGGAGGAGGCGAGGTTCGCCGTCATGAGCGAGACGATCTTCGAGCGCGATCTCGATCCGGGGCCCGCGAACCGCGGGCCGCTGACGCCGCTGACATTTCTGAAGCGTGCCGTGCGCGCCTATCCGGAGCATTGCGCGATTATCCACGGCGATCAGCGCATCACCTACGCCGAGTTCGGTGCACGCTGTCGCCGGCTTGCCTCGCAACTTGCCGCGCTCGGCGTGGGGCGCGGCGACACGGTGGCGATGCTGGCCCCTAACATTCCCGCCGCACTCGATGCGCTCTACGCGGTGCCCATGCTGGGCGCGGTGCTCAACATGATCAACACGCGGCTCGACGCGGGCGCGGTGCGCTTCATGCTCGCGCATGGCGAGGCCAAAGTGTTCCTCGCGGACACGGAATACGCCGGGGTCTCGGGTCCGGCAATTGCGGAGCTTGGGCGCGAGATCGTCGTCATCGACATCGACGACCCGCTGGGCGCGGGCGGCGAACGGCTGGACCAGCTCGACTACGACGCGCTGCTCGCGGCGGGCGATCCCGACTTCGAGGGTGAGGGCATCGAGGACGAATGGGACGCGATCGCACTCAACTACACCTCGGGCACGACGGGCGACCCCAAGGGCGTGGTATTTCATCACCGGGGTGCCTATATCAGCGCGCTCTCGAACGCGCTGCATTACGGGATGACACGCAACTGCGTCTACCTCTGGACCCTGCCGCTGTTCCATTGCAACGGCTGGACCATGGGCTGGGTGGTGACCGCCATGGCGGGCACCCATGTCTGCCTGCGCAAAGTGGACGCCGGCGACATCTTCCGGCTGATCGACGAGCACAAAGTCAGCCACATGGCGGGCGCGCCGGTCGTGCTCAACACCCTGGTCAACGCACCAACCGGGGTGAGCCGGCGCACAAACCACGCTGTCGAGTTCACCACCGGTGGCGCGGCACCCCCGGCGGCGGTGATCGAGAAGTGCGACAGGCTGGGCTTGAACGTGAGCCACGCCTACGGCCTGACCGAGACCTACGGACCGGCCACGACCTGCGCCTGGCATAACGAGTGGGATGTGCTGGACGCGGGCGAGCGCGCCCAAATCATGGCCCGCCAGGGAGTGCCCAACCTGTCGGTCGACGACGTCATCGTGGCCGACCCGGAGACGCTCGAGCGCGTGCCCGCGGACGGCGAGACGACAGGCGAGATCATGATGCGCGGCCATTCGATCATGAAGGGCTACCTCAAGAACGTGCCGACGACAAAAGCCAGCTTCGCGGGCGGCTGGTACCGCTCGGGCGATATCGCGGTGCTCCATCCGGACGGCTATATCGAGATCAAGGACCGTTCCAAGGACATCATCATCTCGGGCGGCGAAAACATCTCGTCCCTCGAAGTCGAGGATGTGCTCTACCGCCACGCTGCGGTGCTCGAGGCCGCGGTGGTGGCCAAGGACGACGAAAAATGGGGCGAGATCCCCGTCGCTTTCGTGACCCTGAAGGACGGCGTGGCAACACCCGGACCGGACGAGCTGATCGAGTGGTGCCGTGAGCGCATGGCCCATTACAAGGCGCCCAAGCGGGTCGAGTTCGGCCCCCTGCCCAAGACCGCAACTGGCAAGATCCAGAAATTTCTGCTGCGCGAACAGGCGGCGGCGCTGTGAGCGAGCTGCCGCTTTCCGCGCGCGACGTCGAGTTTCTGCTTTACGAACTGCTCGACGTGGAGCGCCTGTGCGAACGCCCACGCTTCGCCGAGCACGGCCGGGAGAGCTTCGACGCCATGCTCGAGACCGCGCGGCGGATCGCCGAGGAGCGCTACCTGCCGTTTCACCGCAAGGCGGACACGGAGGGGGTGAAGATCGTCGACGGCAAGGTTACACCGATCCCCGAGACCAAGGCGGCCTACGACGCGGCCGCGGAAGCGGGCTTTCTCGCCGCCCATCACGACGAGGCGGTGGGTGGTTTGCAACTTCCCTGGGTGGTGACCCAGGCCGCGCTCGCGCATTTTACGGCAGGCAGCGTGCAGCTCTTTTCCTATCATTTCCTTACCATCGCGGCGGCCAATTTGCTCGCCGCGTTCGGCTCGGCGGAGCAGAAGGCGCTTTACCTGGCGCGCATGCTCGATGGCCGCTTCACGGGCACCATGGCGCTGACCGAGCCCCAGGCGGGCAGCGGGCTTGCCGATCTCAGCACCAAGGCGACGCCCCAGGGAGACGGCAGCTACCGGATCAAGGGTGCGAAGATTTTTACCTCCTGCGTCGAGCACGAGCTGAGCGAGAACATCGTCCATATGGTGCTGGGCCGCATCGAGGGCGCACCCCGAGGCACCAAGGGCATCTCGCTCTTCCTCGTACCGCGCTACCGGCTCGATGCAAACGGCGAGCCGGGCGAGCCCAACGACGTGGTCATGACGGGCATGATCGAGAAGATGGGCTGGCACGGCAACACTTCGAGCCCGGTCAGTTTCGGCGAGAACGACGATTGCCTCGGCTGGCTGATCGGCGAGCCCAACCGGGGACTGTTCTACATGTTCTCCATGATGAACGAGGCGCGTATCGGCATCGGACTGGGCGGTGCGGTGCTCGCCTGCTGCGGCTATGCCGCCTCGCTCGCCTATGCGCGCGAACGCCCCCAAGGCCGCCTGCCGAGCAACAAGGACCCGGACAGCCCGCCCGTCGCGATCGTGGAACACGCGGATATCAAGCGCATGCTGCTCGCCCAGAAAGCCTATGCCGAAGGCTCGATGGCTCTGGTCCTTTACGCCGCCTCGCTGGTCGACGAACAGAAGACGGCGCCGGACGCGGCGGCGCGCGAGCACGCGGGCCGCCTGCTCGACGTGCTGACCCCCATCGTGAAGAGCTACCCGGCGGAGTACGGCACGCTGGCCAACAGCCACGCGGTGCAGGTGCTGGGCGGTTACGGCTATACCAAGGACTTCCCCGTCGAGCAGTATTTCCGCGACAACCGGCTGAACGCCATCCACGAGGGCACCACGGGCATCCAGGGCCTCGACCTGCTGGGCCGCAAGGTGGGGATGGAGGACGGCGCGGCGTTCGCGACGCTGACCGGCGCGATCGAGGACACCATCGAGGAGGCACGGGGCGATAACGCGCTGGGCGCCATGGCGGGCGAGCTTGCGGACGCGCTTGCCACCGTCAAGGAGACGACGGCGGCGTTGCTGGCGGCGAAGGACCGCGGCGAAATCGATCTGGCGCTGGCCAACGCGACGCTCTATCTCGACACCCTGGGCCAGGTCGTGATCGCCTGGACCTGGCTCAGGCAAGCGGTCGTGGCCGCGGCCCGAAGCAGCGAGACGACGCCGGCGGACGCGGATTTCTACGCCGGCAAGCTGCAGGCCTGCCGCTATATCTTCCGCTGGGAGCTGCCCAAGATCAGGCAGCAATGCGCGCTGCTGGCGGGTCTTGATGCGACCTCTCTCGAAATGCAAGACGAGTGGTTTTAGGAGGAGCGAAATGACTCGGGAGTTCAACGAGGTCGGCGTCGTGGGCGCGGGGATGATGGGTTCGGAGATCGGGCTGGTCAGCGCGCTGGCGGGTTGCAACGTGATCGTGCAGGACACCGACGAGGCGGCGACCGGCTCGCTTCACGAACGCATGGGCAAGATTTTGGACAAGGGCGTGGAGCGCGGCTTCTATGAGGCGGCGCAGAGGGATACGGCGCTCGCCAATCTCTCGACCGCGGCGAGCCTCGACGATTTCTCCGAGTGCGACATGGTGATCGAGGCGGCGGTCGAAGACGCGGGCGTGAAGGGCGAAATTTTCCGCCGGCTCGACGCGCTGTGCCGACCCGACTGCATCGTGACCAGCAACACCTCGACCATTTCGATCCTGAGCCTGTCGGCCAGCTTCGCGCCCGAGCGGCGTGGCCGCTTCATGGGCACCCACTTCTTCTCGCCGGTTTCGCACATGAAACTGGTCGAGGTGATCCCCCAGCGGGAAACGGACGAGGCGGATTTCGAGACCGTGATGGCGTTCTGCCGGGCCATCGGCAAGGAGCCGATCAGGATCAAGGACGTGGTGGGGTTTGCCGTCAACCGGGTGCTCCACGCCCTGCTGATCGAGGCGGTGCGCCTGGTCGAGGAGGGCGTGGCGACGCCTCAGGATGTGGACACCGCGTGCCGCCTGGGACTGGGCCACCCGATCGGCCCGTTTCAGTTGATGGACCTGACCAAGAACAGCCTCTCGCTCAAGGTCCAGGGCATCCTCGAAGACGCCTACGGGCCGCGCTTTCACTCCCGCCCGCTGCTCCGCCAGATGGTCGATGCGGGACATGACGGCCGCTATGTGGGCTCGGGCTGGTACGAGGACGGAGCAGCGAAGAAGGGGTAGCGGAGCGACCGGCTGGCTGACCACCCAGTCTTGGGCAAACCATTCTCTACTGTAATTCCCTGTTATGTAGGGAATCTACAGGAAAATTCGGTCTAGGACCAAAAGTCAGGACCACACGACCATATTTTTTGAGGCGGTTCAAATAGCTAGAGATAAGATTCCCTGGAGCTCGGAACAGGGAATTATTTTGGGAGAGCAGGCATTATAGGTGTGACACTAGGGAACTCTGATCACCGCCCTGCAAAGGGTTTGATTTGCGGCTTAGCCAATCCCGAAAAGGCTATATTGATCCTGCCAGCGGGCAGGAAGGCGGGAAACCTTAGAGAGTCGTTTTGCGGAAAGCTCCAGTGGGTGTCGATCGCGCAGGACGTCGCTGACTATTTCTGGCGCCAGGAAACTGAACCTCACCACCCTACTGAAATATGAGCTACTAACACCGGCTTCGGCAGCAAGCTCAGCAATGGTTCGCCCGTTATGGCGCATCATCAGCGATTGGAAATGGTATGCTTGGGCCAGGAGCCGATGAAGACTCCGATCTGAACAGTTCCTGAAGTTTTCGTTCGAACCATCGATCAGACTGAGAACGGCGGCGCAATAATCCCCCACTGAAGCGGCCGGTTGATCCGGCTGTGGCGGACCAAAATGGGACCGTCTATAGCCTTCTGTCAGGGTTGCTCTGACTGGAAGGCGGGGGGATGTATCGGGTGGAGTTGTACGCGCGGGTCCGGCGGGCGTGTCGTGTCGAGGGGATGAGCACCCGCGAGGCCTCGCGGGTGTTCGGGCTGGACCGCAAGACGGTGCGCAAGATGCTGTCGTTCTCGGTGCCGCCGGGATATCGCCGGAGCGTGCCGCGGAGGCGTCCGAAGCTGGACGCATTCACGGGGATTATCGATCGGATCCTGGAGGACGATCGGACCAGCCACCACAAGCAACGGCACACGGCGAAGCGGATCTTCGACCGTCTCCGGGACGAGTACGGGTTCACCGGCGGCTACACCATCGTGAAGGACTATGTCCGTGAGCGGCGGCTTCGGTCGCGCGAGATGTTCGTGCCGCTCGTCCATTCCCCCGGCCACGCCCAGGCGGACTTCGGCGAGGCGATGGCGGTGATCGGCGGTGTGGCGCGCAAGGTCCACTTCCTTGCCTTCGACCTTCCCCACAGTGATGGTTGCTTCGTGAAGGCCTATCCGGCGGAGACGACCGAGGCGTTCTGCGATGGCCACAACGCGGCGGTTGCGTTCTTCGGCGGCGTCCCCCGCTCCATCCTGTACGACAACACCAAGCTGGCGGTTGCCCGCATCCTGGGCGATGGAAAGCGGCAGCGAGCGCGCGTCTTCACGGAGCTGCAATCCCACTATCTGTTCGAGGACAGGTTCGGCCGGCCGGGCAAGGGCAACGACAAAGGCAAGGTCGAGGGACTGGTCGGCTTCATCCGGCGGAACTTCCTGGTCCCCGTCCCGCGGGCCGAGAGCTTCGAGGCGCTGAACGATGATCTCGCGGGACAGTGCCGCCGGCGCCAGGCGGCGCGGCTGCGGGGTCACAAGGAGACCATCGGCGAAGCGCCTCGCGCGGGATCGCCAAGCTCTGCTACCGCTACCCCCGGCACCATACGATGCCTGCGACAAGCGTCCCGGGCGGGTGAGTTCGCTGTCGCTGGTGCGCTACCGCGGCAACGACTACTCCGTACCCGTGGCCTACGGCCACCGCGAGGGACTGATCCGGGGCTATGTCGACGAGGTGATGATCAGCTGCGGGGCCGAGGTGATCGCCCGGCACCGCCGGTCCTATGACAGCGAGGACCTGATCTTCGACCCGCTGCATTATCTGCCATTGATCGAGCAGAAGATCGGCGCCCTCGACCAGGCCGCGCCGGTGGCGGGCTGGGACCTGCCCGAGGCCTTCATCACTCTGCGACGCCTGCTCGAAGCCCGCATGGGCAAGGCGGGCAAGCGCGAGTACGTCCAGGTGTTGCGTCTGCTGGAGACCTTCCGGCCCGAGGAGGTCGAGGGTGCGGTCGGCGACGCCCTGCGGCTTGGCGCGATCGGCTTCGATGCCGTCAAGCACCTGGTGCTGTGTCGGACCGAGCGACGGCCGCCTCGACTGGATCTCGACGTCTATCCGTACCTGCCGCGCGCCCGGGTCGCGATAACGTCTGCCAAATCGTACATGAGCCTGCTGTCGGGGCTCCGCGCATGACCGACACGCCGCAGGTGCTGCTCGTCCACCACCTCAAGAGGCTGAAGCTGCCGACGTTCCTGAGGGAGTACGACAAGATCGCCCGGCAGTGTGCCTCGGAAGGCGTCGACCACGTTCGCTATCTTCTGCGTCTTGCCGAGCTCGAGCTGATCGACCGCGAGCGCCGCATGGTCGAGCGGCGCATCAAGGCGGCGCGCTTCCCCGTGATCAAGAGCCTCGACAGCTTCGACTTCAAGGTCATCCCCTCGCTCAACAAGACGCTGGTCCTGGAGCTGGCCCGCTGCGCGTACATCGAGCGCCGCGAGAACCTCATCGCGCTCGGCAACAGCGGCACCGGCAAGACCCACATCGCCCTCGGTCTCGGCCTGGCGGCCTGCCAGAAGGGCCTCTCGGTCGGCTTCATCACCGCCGCCGCACTGGTCCACGAGCTCATCGAGGCCCGCGATGACAAGCAGCTGCTGAGGTTCCAGAAGAAGCTCGCCACCTACAAGCTTCTGATCGTCGACGAACTCGGCTTCGTGCCGCTGTCCAAGACCGGCGCCGAGCTCCTGTTCGAGGTGTTCAGCCAGCGCTACGAGCGGGGCTCGACCCTGGTCACCACCAATCTGCCCTTCGACGAATGGACCGAGGTGTTCGGCTCCGAGCGCCTCACCCACCACGTCAACATCCTCGAGATGAATGGCGAGAGCTACAGGCTCAACCAGAGCCGCAGGCGTCAAATGTCCTGCCCCCTTATAACTGTGCCACGTAATTCGTGATTTTCTACGAAGCTGTGGAGGTATTGGGATGGCAAGGAAGCGATATAGCGATGAGGATGTATTGAATTTGCTGCGTCAGATTGAGCTCAGTGTGGCGTCTGGCAGCAGTGTAGAGACGGCCTGCCGCTCAGCCGGCATCAGCGATGCGACATATTACAATTGGCGCAAGAAGTACGGCGGGATGGGCAAGTCACAGCTTCAGGAGCTCAAGGGCCTTGAGAAGGAGAACACCCGCCTCAAGAGAATTGTTGCGGATCTTGAACTGGACAAGCTGATCCTCAAGGAGAGCCTCGATTACCTAAAGCCGAAGGTCTGACGATTGCCGATCTGCGTCAGGCTGTAGTCCATGTGCGTCAGAAGCTCGGGCCATCCGAGCGGCGGGCTTGCAGAACGATCGGCGTGGCACGCTCCACACAGCGCTATGAGGCATCCCCAGGAGATGATGACAGCCTTCGGCTGGCTGTGGTCAGACTGGCAAAGCACTATGGCCGCTATGGCTACAGGAAGATCGCCGAGCTGCTTCGCATTGAAGGCTGGGAAGTCAATCACAAGAAGGTAGAACGGCTCTGGAGGGAAGAGGGTCTCCAGATACCGCAGCGTCACAGGAAGCGGAAGCGTCTCTATCACAAGGACAGCTCCGTCATCCGGCTGCGCCCCAGGTATCAGAACCATATCTGGAGTATAGACTTCGTCCACGACAAGCTGGCCAGCGGCCGGCCTTACAAGATGTTGACCGTGCTGGATGAGTACACCCGTGAAGCCCTGTGCGTGGCCGTGAAGCCCCGAATGGGCAATGCGGAGGTTCTCGAAGCTCTCTATCCGCTCTTCCTGAAACGCGGCAGGCCAGAGTTTATCAGGTCAGACAATGGTCCTGAGTTCATCGCACAGAACTTCCAGGCCTGGCTTATCAGGGTCGGGATCAAGCCCATCCGTATCTATCCGGGGAGCCCCTGGGAAAACGGTTACAACGAGCGCTTCAACGGCACCCTGCGCAGGGAAGTTCTCAATGCTGAGTGGTTCACTTCAATCAGACAGGCTCAAATCGTCATCGAAGCCTGGCTCAAACAGTACAATCACATCCGCCCGCATCAGTCTCTGAACATGCGTCCACCCGCGCCCGAGACTCTATCAGGAACTGGTACATAGAACGGGGGCTTTACATCCGCACAGTGGCAAATCCCTGGATATCCAAAATCCGCATTTTGTCAAAGAGGCTGGCTGGGGCGCCAGGATTCGAACCTGGGATACACGGGATCAAAACCCGTTGCCTTACCACTTGGCCACGCCCCAATGCCGATGAGGTGGTTCTAGCAAAGCCCGGAGGGTGCGGGGAAGAAAAATCGTGACCGGCGGGTGTGCTGCTAGGCCAGGATGCCGGTCTGGTCGACGTCCTGATCGACCAGCAGGCTGGCCAGGCCCTGGGCGTAGGAATCGAAGAGGGCGCCGCCGACGTTTACCGTGCCGGCGCTTGTCCAGCCGGAATCCGTGGTCGAGACGGAATCGCCGGCGTCGCCCAACACGGTGAGTGTGTTGGAGGTATCGGACAGGCTGAGTAGGTCGGTGAGCGCCAGGGTGAGATCGTTATCACCCGTGCCGGTCAGGTCGAATCGTTCGATGCCGATAATTTCGTCGTCAGCGATCTGGGTCAGATCGAGCGCAGAACCCGAACCGGTTATGCGCAGGGTGTCCGTCCCGGCGCCGCCGTCGACGTCGGGAGCAAGCCCGGGATCGTAATCCAGAATATCATCGCCCGCGCTGCCCATGAGTAGGTCGCCGTCGGCGAAGCGGAGCGTCTCGATGTTGAGCAGGCTGTCGGTGCCGTCGCGCTCCGCCACCCCGTCGGTCACCACCAGCGTGTTGCCTGATACCTGGATCGTGTACTCCGCCCGTATCCCCCGGTAGAGCGCCACGTCGCCGTCGGCCAGGCCGTCGACCTTGTCCGACCCGCCCGACAGCTGGTCGTCGCCTCCGCCCCCGTCCAGCGTGTCGGCGCCCGCGTTCGCGTAGACCGTGTCCGCGCCCGAGCCCCCCGTCACCACGTCGTCGCCCGGCGTGCCGTAGATCCGATCGTCGCCCGACCCGCCGTCAAACCAGCCGCCCTCGATCCCGCCATACAGAATGTCCGCGCCCGCGCTCCCGAACAGGTGGTTCGAGCCGCCCGCGCCGTAGAGCTTGTCCGCCCCCTCGCCGCCCGCAATCCAGTCGTCGCCCCACAGGTTGCCTAAGCCATCGTTGCCTGTTGTGCCGAACAGCCAGCCAACGCCCCCGCTCGACGATCCCAGCGTGTAGACCTGGCCCGGTGCGTCGGCAAACCCCAGCTCCTCGATCGCTGAACCCAGAAAACCGTCCAGTGTCCTGCCCCCTTATAACTGTGCCACGTAATTCGTGATTTTCTACGAAGCTGTGGAGGTATTGGGATGGCAAGGAAGCGATATAGCGATGAGGATGTACTGAATTTGCTGCGTCAGATTGAGCTCAGTGTGGCGTCTGGCAGCAGTGTAGAGACGGCCTGCCGCTCAGCCGGCATCAGCGATGCGACATATTACAATTGGCGCAAGAAGTACGGCGGGATGGGCAAGTCACAGCTTCAGGAGCTCAAGGGCCTTGAGAAGGAGAACACCCGCCTCAAGAGAATTGTTGCGGATCTTGAACTGGACAAGCTGATCCTCAAGGAGAGCCTCGATTACCTAAAGCCGAAGGTCTGACGATTGCCGATCTGCGTCAGGCTGTAGTCCATGTGCGTCAGAAGCTCGGGCCATCCGAGCGGCGGGCTTGCAGAACGATCGGCGTGGCACGCTCCACACAGCGCTATGAGGCATCCCCAGGAGATGATGACAGCCTTCGGCTGGCTGTGGTCAGACTGGCAAAGCACTATGGCCGCTATGGCTACAGGAAGATCGCCGAGCTGCTTCGCATTGAAGGCTGGGAAGTCAATCACAAGAAGGTAGAACGGCTCTGGAGGGAAGAGGGTCTCCAGATACCGCAGCGTCACAGGAAGCGGAAGCGTCTCTATCACAAGGACAGCTCCGTCATCCGGCTGCGCCCCAGGTATCAGAACCATATCTGGAGTATAGACTTCGTCCACGACAAGCTGGCCAGCGGCCGGCCTTACAAGATGTTGACCGTGCTGGATGAGTACACCCGTGAAGCCCTGTGCGTGGCCGTGAAGCCCCGAATGGGCAATGCGGAGGTTCTCGAAGCTCTCTATCCGCTCTTCCTGAAACGCGGCAGGCCAGAGTTTATCAGGTCAGACAATGGTCCTGAGTTCATCGCACAGAACTTCCAGGCCTGGCTTATCAGGGTCGGGATCAAGCCCATCCGTATCTATCCGGGGAGCCCCTGGGAAAACGGTTACAACGAGCGCTTCAACGGCACCCTGCGCAGGGAAGTTCTCAATGCTGAGTGGTTCACTTCAATCAGACAGGCTCAAATCGTCATCGAAGCCTGGCTCAAACAGTACAATCACATCCGCCCGCATCAGTCTCTGAACATGCGTCCACCCGCGCCCGAGACTCTATCAGGAACTGGTACATAGAACGGGGGCTTTACACTGCCCTCCGTTGAATTGGAGATACTCAAGCCAGCGTCGTAGAGCCGGTCGCAGCAAGGCAGCTCGCCCGGACAAACCAAAGGGCTAACCCAGAGGGTTGCCCTTTTTTCAGAACTTGAAAAAATCCAGAGTCTACAGCGCTAATTCGTTGTGGTCGTCGTGGTCGTCGAGACTACAGCTCCCGCACTCTCGCTCGTCGTCGCCGCAACCCCGACGCCAACCGCTGCCAAGCCCGCCACGCCGGCGCCAACCGCGGCGCCAAGACCAAGTCCGCCTGTCGCGGCGCCAGCCGCTGCACCACCCGCAGCCGTACCACCGGCTACGCTACCACCGGCCGCTGCTCCACCACTAGCGCCGCCCGCTCTGGTACTCGCTGCGGCGCCGCCGGTTTCCGCCTGGCCATAGCCAGTCACCGGAGCGAGTCCTAGTCCTGTAATCACCGCGAGAACTGGAACATATCCGGTAAGCTTCATGGCATATCTCCTATAGAAAACTCCGTGTTTTTTGCAACGACGCAACGGGCTTGAAACAACAGATTAATGAGCGAACGTAAATGAAGCATGAAACCAGTCAACTACTAAGACCTTTGATAATGTATTGAATTTGAACGTTAAACGCCATGATATTCCCGGTACCAGGCAACGAAGCGGGGAATTCCTTCTTCGATAGTTGTCGTTGGCGAGAATTCGAAATCTCTTTGAATAGGCCCAATATCGGCGAACGTCTCCTTGATGTCGCCCGGCTGCATCGGCAGGTATCGGGTGTCCGCCTTTCGCCCGACCGCCTCTTCGATCAATTCGATGTAGCGCAAGAGCGATTCGGGACGATTGTTGCCGATATTGTAAACGCGATGAGGAACCTCATTGTCCTCAGTGTCCCGTGGGCCATTCAGCACCGCAACGACACCGGCAACCAGGTCGTCGATGTAGGTGAAATCCCGCTTCATGTCACCATTGTTGAACACGTCGATGGGTTCACCCGCGTAAATTGCGCGGACGAATTTGTAGGCCGCCATATCGGGTCTGCCCCACGGCCCGTAGGCGGTAAAGAAGCGCAGGCCCGTCGTCGGCAACCGATAGAGATGGGAATAGGAATGACTCATCAGTTCGTCGGCGCGCTTTGTGGCCGCATAAAGTGAAATTGGCGTATCGACAGGCTGGCCGACCGCAAAAGGCAAATCTGTGCTCCTACCGTAGACCGAGCTCGAGCTGGCGTAGACAAGGTGACGCAATTTGGGTGTCGCGCGGCAAAATTCCAGGACGTTGAGATGTCCTATGAGATTGGCCTCACCGTACGCGAGTGGGTTCTCCAATGAGTAACGCACACCCGCTTGGGCAGCGAGATGAACGACGCCCTCGATCGCATCGCCGTGCCGGTCAAGCAGGCCATTCATGGCGCTCCCATCGGCTATATCTAGACGTTCGAATGAGAATCTGTCGTGGGCAAGAGAGGCGAGCCGCGCTTCCTTGAGCGCGACATCGTAGTAAGCCGACAAATTATCAATGCCGATGACCGTGCGGCCCTGTTCAAGCAACACCCGGGATACGTGATAGCCGATAAACCCGGCCGCGCCGGTAACCAGGACTGTCATGGATCGTTCTATCCCCGAGACCGCGTTTGACTCGCCTGCAGCCTGCGACGCAGAGCGGTAGGCCTATTCACAGGGTCGTGATGTACACAATTTTGCTCTCTGTTACCATCCCCGCATAACGCGTCACGTTACAGCTTCCCCGGTGCAGCCAATTGACAGAGACAGCCCGGAGGTCTAAGCGGCGTTACCACGGGAACGACAGGATTAATGTGCTATGGTCAGCTCGTCTTTCATTGCCGTCGTCGGTCTTGGCTATGTTGGCCTGCCTCTTGCCGTCGCGCTTGCCCGGCATCACAAGGTGGCCGGCTTTGACAGTGACGCGTCGCGCATACAAGAACTGTCGGCTTCGCGTGATCGCACGGGTGAGGTCGCGCAAGAGGACCTGGCGAAAAGTACTCTGACGCTGAGCACCGACCCGTCAGCGTTAAACGGCGCTGAAATCTTCATCATCACAGTGCCTACCCCTGTCGACGACATGAATCGGCCCGATCTGTCGGCCGTGCGCGCCGCCTGCCGCACGATTGGAGAGCAGATGTCGCCCGGCGCCGTCGTGGTTCTCGAAAGCACCGTCTGGCCCGGCGTGACCGAAGATATTTGCAGACCCGAACTCGAGGCCATTTCGGGGCTCACCTGCGGAACTGAGTTTCATCTCGGCTATTCGCCCGAGCGAATCAACCCCGGCGATCGGGTCCATACCGTGGACAAAATTGTCAAGGTAGTGGCCGGACAAACACCGGAGATCACTGCCCGATTGGCAGCGGTCTATGGCTCCATCACGGCAGGCGGGGTCTTTATCGCCAAGTCGATCAAGGCTGCCGAGGCGGCTAAAGTGATCGAGAATGCACAGCGCGATATCAACATCGCCTTCGTCAATGAGGTCGCCATGATCGCCCACAAACTTGGCATTTCGACCCGCGATATCCTTGAGGCCGCGGCGACGAAATGGAATTTTTTAGGTTTCGAGCCGGGCCTGGTAGGAGGCCACTGTATCGGGGTGGATCCCTATTACCTCGCGCACCGCGCCCAAGAATTAGGGCATGAGCCCGAGATCATCCTGGCTGGCCGGCGCATTAACGATGCTATGGGCAGCTTCGTCGCCAACCAGGTGGCGGATCGGCTCGACGAGCCCAACGCCACGCGGGTCTTGGTCCTGGGTCTGGCCTTCAAGGAAAATGTGCCCGATTTGCGCAACAGCCAGACGGTCGATATCGTCGAGACCCTCGCGGCACGAGGTTGCCGGGTCGAGGTTCACGATCCCCTTGCAGACCCCGCGGAGGCGAAGCGTCGATACGGCATAGAGTTGATCCGCGATCTGAAAGATGTCGGGCGGTACGCCGCCCTCATCGGCGCTGTCGCGCACGATGCCTACCGCGGACTCTCGGTCGAAGACATCGAGGCCCTGCTGATGCCTGACGGGCTGGTCGCCGATCTGCGCGGCCTTTGGCGGGGCATCAACTGGTCCGCCGGCATTCGCCGTTGGGAGCTCTAGGGTCTCGCACTCGAGGCCAGCGCCTCAGCTTCCGCCCGTGACTGCACCAACGGCGCGGCCACCGACCACCACTCGGGATAAGCGTCCCCGATTGTCGTGGCGCCATCGCGCGCCGCCGGCTCGTCCGCGAACAAACCGAAGCAGGTGGCGCCGCTGCCCGTCATCCGGGCCAGATGACAACCCCGCACGGCAGCCAGCGCATCGAGTGCGCTACCCACCATGGGCTCAAGCCCTCGTGCAGGCGCTTCAAGGTCGTTGGACCGCTCAATCAGCTGCGCCGCCAACGCAACGATATCCGCAGGACAGGCGTCAAACCGGCCAGATACCGAATTCGGCTCCGTCCGGGCGGAGAAGACCCGCCCCGTAGCGAGCCGGACCCCCGGATTGACCAAAACGAACCAACCACTCGCCAAGCGCGGTAACGGGCAAAGCTCTTCGCCGATGCCGCCGACAAAGAGCGCGCGTCCGTCCAGGCAAACTGGCACGTCGGCGCCCAGGCGCAGAGCCAGTTCCTCCAGGCTCCCGCGATCGGGCGTCAGCTTCCAAAGTCGGCAGAGCAAGCGAAGCGTCGCGGCCGCGTCAGCAGAGCCGCCGCCGATCCCCGCAGCCACGGGCAACCGTTTGACCAACCGCAGATGGGCGCCCGGGGTGCGCCCTGCGATCTCGGCAAGACCCCGCGCTGCCTGCACTATGAGGTTGGATTCACCGGTACCGTCGAGCGCCGCCGCGAACGGTCCGCTTACATCGAGCCGCAACGTACCGTCGGCCATGGCCGAGATTGTGTCTTGGACGCCGGCGAAGACCACTAGGCTGTCGAGACGGTGATAACCGTCGTCGCGGCGTCCCAGGACATGAAGGTAGAGATTGATCTTTGCTGGCGCGGGCTCGCTTAGCCAGCCACCGGCATCAACGCAGCTCAAGGCGCCGCGTCCGATGCGACAAATGCGTCGAGGCCGTGTTCGAGCTTGTTCTTCAGCGCCTCGACGAGCTCGCCGGTCTCGTCGAATAGCATCGCCCGTTCCCATTGGAACCGGGCCTCGTTGCGGCGCCCGACTTGCCAGTAGGCGTCGCCCAGATGATCGTTGATCGTGGGATCGTCGGGCTGCAGTTCGATGGCGCGCTCCAACTCGATCACGGCCTTGTCGAATTCTCCCTGGCGGTAGTAGGCCCAGCCGAGGCTGTCCACGATATAGCCGTCACTGGGACGCAGTGCGACGGCCCGCTCGATCATGGCCTGCGCTTCGTCGAGTCGCTCGCCGCGCTCGATCCAGGAATAACCCAAATAGTTGAGCACGAACGGCTGATCGGGTTCGAGTTCGAGCGCCTTGAGAAAATCCCGTTCCGCGTCCGCCCAGCGGCGGGACCGCTCGAGCGAGACGCCTCGGGTGTAAAACAGAGTCCAGTGCTCTGGCCGAATATCGGTTTCGCGTTCGATCGCTGCGTCATAGGCGTCGACCGCCTCGGCGAATCTTTCGCTGGCCCGCAAGATGTCGCCCAGCGCAATCCAGGCGTCGGTCTGTTCGGGTCGTTCGTTCGCCATAACCGTCAAGATCCTGATCGCGTCATCGGTATCGCCCAGCCGGTCGCGATTGACGGCAATCCGGATGCGTACGGGCCAGGCACCCGAAGCGGATGGTGGGACCGTGCGATAGGCCTCGACCGCCTCGTTCGGACGATCAAGCGCCTCGAAAAATTCGCCGAGCAGAATTTGCGCACCGGGAAAATCGGGTCGCAGCTGCAGGGCGAGCCGAACGAAGATCACGCCGGTTTCGTCCTGTTGCTGTTGCGGCAGCACGCCGGCGGTGCCGTAGAGAGTTTCGGCGATACCGTCGGCAACGGTCTCTATAAGGCGGTCTGGGGTCCGACCGGAGTCGAGACGCTCGAAGGTATCGTCAAGCCAAGTGCTGGCAGGTCGCGACGCGACATAGTTCTCGTACAGGGCACGGGCCTGCTCGATTTGGCCGTTGCGCTCAAAAAAGGAGCCGGCCGCGATGACGAGACGCAGGCTGTCCGTGCCGATTTCGGCCAATGCCGCTTCGAAATGGGCCTGCGCGTCCACCGGCCGGTCAGCCAGATCGCTGAGGAGTGCCGCGTTGAATTCGTAGAACACCCGGGACGACGGCGTGGTCTTGAGCGAAGCCAGCCGCGTTAATGCGGCGTCAACGCCGCTCTCACCGTAATTGAGCCAGGCCTCGACCACCGGAAGGATCAGCCGATAGACGCCGTCGCGCGACAAGGGACCGAGCCGCTCCGTCGCGACAGTGAAATGCTCGTGGACCGCATCGTCGGCCACCAGCGTCAGCTGGGCGATGGTATCGAGAGGGTCGAGAGCCCCGGTGTCGCGTGCGATGCCCAGCGCACGGTCGAAGCGTCCCGCCGCGAGCTGCATGCGAAGTGCGGCCCTCAGCAGCGCTGGATTGCTGGGGTCGTCGGCGAGCGCTCTCTCAAAATAGTCGGCGGCACTCCAGTAATCATGCTCGCCGTAAGCGAATCGTCCGGCGAGATAGTTCCCTATGGTCGCGCCCAGTGAACCTTCGGCCGACATTGGCCGTGCCGCATCGCCAGCCAGCTCGTCCGAGCTGGGCTCGCCGGCAAACTGAACCGGCATCTGGACTGTCGTGCTCTCGAACGTCGGCAACACCGGAAGCGGTCCGCTCGTGCGCACACAGCCCGAGACGCCGAGAAAGGCTACCGCCGCGGCGAGTACGGCCCACGACCGGGCCCATCGGCGGGCATCGTCGTGCCTCAATCGTCGCAAGCGGTCGGGAAAGAACACGGGCAGCCCATCTTTCGCAAGTTCGTCGCTGGCAGGGTCTCGCAGATCAGTCTACCCAAACTCCCGAGCCGGTGCGACTCGAACCCGATCAAAATCGAGTGCGCTCCGCTCGCTAGCAGCCCGACCCGCTACATATTGGGATAGTTCGGCCCGCTGCCACCTTCGGGCGTCGTCCAGTCGATGTTCTGGGTGGGATCCTTGATGTCGCAGGCTTTGCAATGAACGCAATTTGCCGCGTTGATCTGAAGTTGCGGGTTCGCGCCATCGTCGTCGCGCACGATTTCGTAAACCCCGGCGGGGCAGAAGCGCTGCTCCGGCGCATCGTACTCCACAAGGTTGACATCGATGGCCACGCCCGGATCGCGCAACCGCAGATGCACTGGCTGGTCCTCCTCGTGAGCGGTGTTCGCGAGGAATACTGATGAAAGCCGATCGAAGCTCACTTTGCCGTCAGGCTTGGGATAGTTGATCGGCCGGCAGTCCCGCGCCTTACGTAGCTGGGCGTGGTCGGGGTGGTGGCGCAAGGTCCAGGGTGTACAACCTCGGAACAGGTAGGTCTCGAGCGCAGAATAGACGAGCCCGACCCACAGCCCGAAGCGAAAGGCGGGGCGGATATTGCGCACAGCCCGAAGCTCCGACCAGAGCCAGCTTTTGCGAACACTCTCGCCATAGCCGGCCAGCTCACGAGGTGCGTCCTCGCCACCCAGCGCTTCGAAGACGGATTCGGCAGCCAGCATGCCGGATTTCATCGCAGTGTGAGTGCCCTTGATTTTGGGCACATTGAGAAAGCCTGCGCCGCACCCGATCAGCGCGCCGCCCGGAAATGTCAGCTTGGGAATTGCCTGCAACCCGCCCTCGTTGAGCGAGCGAGCGCCATAGGCGATTCGCCGTGCACCCTCGAAGGTGTCCCGGACGTCGGGGTGGGTCTTGAAACGCTGGAATTCCTCGAACGGGCTGAGATGGGGGTTTTGGTAATCGAGCCCGACCACGAAGCCGACCGCCACCTGGTTGTCCTCGAGATGGTAGAGGAACGAACCGCCATAGGTCGCCGAATCCAATGGCCAGCCGATGGTGTGGACGATCCGGCCCGGATGGTGATTTTCGGTCGCAACCTCCCACAGCTCCTTGATGCCCAGTCCAAAGGTCTGGGGATCGACCCCGTCGCGCAGATCGAAGCGCTCGAACAGGGTCTTGGTCAGCGACCCGCGGCAGCCCTCGGCGAACAGGGTCTGGCGGGCACGTAACTCAAGGCCCGGCTCGTGACTGTCCTTGGGCTGCTCATCTCGCCCGATGCCCATGTCGCCGGTCGCCACGCCGACCACCGCGCCCGTCTGGTCGTAGAGCACTTCGGCGGCAGCGAACCCCGGATAAATCTCGACGCCCAACGCCTCGGCCTGCTGCGCCAACCAGCGGCACAGGTTGCCCAGGCTAATGATGTAGTTGCCGTGGTTGTTCATTTGCGGCGGCGTCGGCAGGCGAATTGAGCCCTTGGCCGTCAGATAAAAAAAGCGGTCTTCCGCCGCTGGCGTGTTTAGAGGCGCGCCCTTTTCCTTCCAGTCGGGGATCAACTCGTCGAGCCCGCGCGGCTCAAGCACGGCACCCGATAGAATATGCGCGCCCACTTCCGAGCCCTTCTCCAGCACGCAAACGCTGAGCTCGCGTTCGTTCTCCTGCGCCAATTGCGCGAGGCGGATAGCAGCGCTTAAGCCCGACGGCCCGGCGCCGACAATCACAACGTCGAATTCCATCGATTCCCGTTCGGCCATATCCGGCTCCCTTCAGACGATCCCGCGGTTATGCCCCGCGCGCGCGCGCGGGTCAATTGGTCCGGCGGGCGCGTTTGCGCCCCTGTATCGCGCGGTCCGGCCGTGATAATTTGAAGAGCCGTGACCGCCGAACCAACTCCTGCCACCCTGCTTGCCTGGTATCTCGACGCCGGTGTCGACGAAACCATCGGCGAGACACCGCGTGATCGCTACGAGTCGCCGACGACTTCACCCGAGCCCGCCGCTCCGGCAATCGCGCTGGATCAGCCGGTCGAGGCGCCCTTGCCACTGACTTTGCCTCCCTCGCGCGGCGAAACGCCGTCAACGGCCGGCGATTCTCGTAGCCTCGCCCAAGCCTGCGCCGATCTTGACGAGTTGCGTGCGGCGATTGAGGGTTTTGAGGGCTGCGCGCTGAAAAAGACTGCCAGCCATTCGGTGATCGCCGACGGCAATCCGAACGCCCACGTCATGCTCATCGGCGAAGCGCCGGGCGCCGAGGAGGACCGGCGCGGGCTGCCCTTCGTGGGCAAGGCGGGTCAGCTTCTCGACCGCATGCTTGCCGCCATCGAGTTGGATCGCACGAGCGTCTACATCACAAACGTCCTGCCTTGGCGGCCACCGGGCAATCGGACGCCGACGCCCGAAGAGGTCGCCACGTGCCTGCCCTTCGTCGAGCGACAGATCGAGTTGGTGACGCCCCGCCTGCTTGTCCTCGTCGGCGGCATCTCAGCCAAGTCCCTGCTCGGCCGCACCGAGGGCATCACACGGCTGCGTGGCAAGTGGTATGACTATGCGGCGATCGCGAGCGGTACCCCAATCCCGACCACCGCCATCTTCCATCCCGCCTACCTCCTGCGCCAACCTGCGCTCAAGCGCGAAGCCTGGCGCGACCTCCAGGCCATCCGCTGCAAGCTCGAAGGAAAAATCTGATCGCGCGGGTCACACCGGTTGCCCCCCGGCGCGGATTAATCTAGAGAGTTGCCCATGGGAGATGCTCATCGCCGGATTCACCCCCTGCGTGCCACCCTCGTGGCTTGTGCCCTTACTGTCGCACTGCTGGTCGGTGCCAACGCCCGCGCCGAGGGAATCCTGCCCGCGATCCTCTCGGACGCCGATGCGGCACTCTATGCCCGCATCTTCGCGGTGCAGGAAGCGGGCGACTGGGCTGAGGCCGAGCAGCTGATGGCGGGCATCGAGGATCCGATCCTGATGGGCCACTTACTCGATCAGAAGCTGATGCACCCCACGGCCTATCGCTCGAACTTCAATGAACTCGCGGGCTACCTCAAGCACTACGCCGATCACCCCGAGGCCGGGCGCGTCTACCGCCTGGCGCTACGTCGCCAACCCGCGGGCACGGCGACGCCCAAGACCCCCGTCAGTTACAGTTTCGAGGACCTGGACGACGGTGGCAAAGCGCTGGTCGAAAACGGCAACGGCTACAGCAATACGCCCACAATCTCGATCCCCGACATGACGCTGTCCGGCGACGACAAGGTGCGCCGGCGCGAGCTCGAACGCGAGATCAAGAGCCGCTATCGGCGGGGCTGGCCCACCGGTGCGACCGAAATCCTCACCAGTGCCGAATTCCGCTCCCTGGTCAGCGACGCCCGTTACGACCGACTTCAGGCGTCCATCGCCTGGAGCTACTTCGCCTACGACAAGGACGACCTCGCCTACGCCATGGCGTCCGCCAGCGCGATACGCTCAGGCCCGTTCATGCCCGACGCTCACTGGACCGCCGGGCTCGCCGCCTGGCGGCTGGGCGATATCGACGCCGCCCGACGACACTTCGAGGCCCTGGCGTCGGCCGAGCATGCCAACGTCTATCTTCTCGCGGCCGGGGCCTACTGGGCGGCACGGGCGAACCTGATTACCCGCCAACCCGAACGGGTCAGCCACCTGCTCACCCTCGCGAGCCTTCAGGCCGAAACCTTCTACGGCTTGATCGCCCGGCGCGCTCTCGGCCTGCCCCTGGAATTCACCTGGTCGCCGCCGCCACTCGACCCGCCGGAGCTTGCCGCCCTGCTCAACGTGCCGGGCACGCGCCGGGCCGTCGCCCTCGTCGAAGCCGGCCAACCGCTGCGCGCCGAGCGAGAGTTGCGCAAGCTAAGCAACATTGCCCCGGCCATCGTGCTCCACGGCCTGCTCGCCATTGCGGCCACACTAAGGATCCCGTCGGTCGAAATGGCTCTGGCGGGGCGTTTGATGAAGGTATCAGGCGAACGCCACATCGACGCCTTTTACCCGGTGCCCGACTGGGAGCCCGTCACCGGCCTGTCGGTCGATCCTGCGCTGCTTCTCGCGCTGATTCGCCAGGAGTCCAAATTCATCAGCGGGGCTAAAAGCAAACGAGGAGCGCGTGGTGTCATGCAGTTGATGCCCCGGACGGCGCGTTCGATGGCGCGGATAATCGGCATGGTCGATTTTGAGAATTCCAAGCTCTACGACCCCGCCATCAACATTGCCCTCGGCCAAGCCTATATCCACCATCTGCTCGAGCAACAGCTGGTGGCGAACAACCTGTTTTTCATGGCCGCCGCCTATAACAGCGGCCCCGCCCGGCTGGTGAAGTGGAAGCAAAAAAACCGCTATTTCGGCGATCCCCTGCTCTTCATGGAGAGCGTGCCCTCGCCCGAGACTCGGCATTTCATCGAAACGGTTCTGGCCAATTACTGGAT
Organism: Alphaproteobacteria bacterium; assembly: GCA_965249645.1. Taxonomy (GTDB): domain Bacteria; phylum Pseudomonadota; class Alphaproteobacteria; order UBA828; family JAPUJA01; genus CAVOEB01. The sequence goes on along the minus strand of CBDFML010000010.1, from coordinate 286,009 downwards.
CTATCAGAACCGCCTCGGCGAACCGACCCCGACACTTGACGCCGTTGCGGCGGGCGACTGGCCGATCTATACCCCGAACCAGACAGCCAATGAGGTCGCCCATGCCGGGAATTGACGAGAGCCGCCCATTCCACCCCGTCAACATCGCCGTCTTGACCGTCTCGGATTCCCGCACCGAGGCCGACGATAGATCTGGCCAGATCCTCGTCGATCGCCTGCAGGCGGCAGGTCACCAGCTTGCGAACCGGGCCATCGTCAAGGACGAGGTCGAAGCCATCGTCGCCCAATTGCAGACCTGGATCGCCGATCCCGCGGTCGATGTGGTGATTGCCACCGGCGGCACGGGCGTCACCGGGCGCGATGTCACGCCGGAAGCCTTTCATTCGGTCTATGAAAAGGAAATCCTCGGCTTCGGCGAATTATTCCGCATGCTGAGCTACGAAAAAATCGGTACCTCGACCCTGCAGTCCAGGGCCACGGGCGGGCTCGCGGGCGGCACCTACCTATTCGCGCTGCCCGGTTCGCCCGGCGCCTGCAAGGACGGCTGGGACGGCATTCTTCAATATCAGCTCGATTACCGCCAGAAGCCTTGCAACCTCGTCGAACTAATGCCCCGGCTCAAGGAACATCAGACCCGGGGCAGCCTCTAGACGAACGATTCTGCAATCGCCCGCCGGCGATTCGGTCGCGCTTACGCGATTCGGCGAGTTTTAGCCTCGCCCTAACCCAGCTCTCGACCCGTATAGAGCTGGATTAACCCGATCTGGCCCTTGTCAGCATGCCCGAGGCTGATCAACAGGCGGTATAGTTCGGCCGTCACCGCCGTCACCGGCATCGGCGCACCGGTCTCCCGGCCCATGTCGCAGGCGATGTTCATGTCCTTGAGCATGATTTCGGCCGCGTTGTCGGACGCGAAGTCCGCCGCCGCCATGCGCCGGGCATGATCTTGTAACACAGCGGAATCCGCCCAGCCGCCCGCAAGGCAGTCGGGCAGATCCGCGGCGTTGACCCCGAAGCGGGCCGCAAAATTAAGCGCTTCGGCAACGACCGCGACAGTGCCGCCAATAATCATCTGGTTGCAGGTCTTGGTCGCCTGGCCGGCGCCGCAGTCGCCCATGCGCGTCACCCGCTGGCTGTAGGCGCCGGCAAAGGATTCAAGCCGCTCGACATCCGCCGCTGTACCACCCGCCATGACGACAAGCCGCCCTGCCCGAGCGCCCGCCACGCCGCCCGAGACGGGCGCATCGACCCAATTCATCCCGCTATCCGCACGCAGCCGCTCGGCAAAGCGGCGGCAGTCGAGGGGATGGATCGTCGAATGATCGACCAGTAGCTTGCCCTCGACCGCGCCTTCGACCACCCCGTTCGGGCCGAACACCACTTGCTCGACCGCGGCCGTATCGGTCACGCAGAGCAGCACCACGTCGCTGGCCGCTGCGAGCGCCGCCGGCGTCGGCGCGGCCCGTGCACCCGCCGCCAGCACCGGCTCGAGCGTCGCAGGCGTGCGGTTCCACACGCAGACCGCGTAGTCCGCGACGAGCAGCCGATGGACGATGGGGGCCCCCATAGCTCCCAGGCCAATGAATCCGAGGGTGGGTCGGGTCATGCTGTCCTCCGCTCGCGTCGCTCGCGGGCCCTCCAGCGGGCCAGGTCGTCGGCGTCGTCGATGTCGCTCAGCGTATCGATAATTTCTACCCGCGTCCCCTCGGGCAGGTTGGCCAGGGTCTGATCCAGAGTTTGTGGCACGGACCAATCCACGCTATCGAACACCTCTAGGGCCCGGGGCCGGCGGCGCAGGCCGACCAGCCAGAAGCCGCCGTCGCTGGCGGGGCCGAACACCGCATCGGTGCGACCCAGCGCGGCAAACGCCCGCGCGATGTGAGCTGGCCGCAGATCCGGGATATCGGTCCCGACCAGAACCAACGGTCCCGGCGGCAACTCTCGAAACGGGCGTGCCATGCGCGTTCCCAAATCGCCGGGGCCCTGGGCGCGGCGCAAGAGCCCGCGCGGCCAGCCACCCGGATCGACCACTGCAGAATCAGGATCGAGATAGAGGCAGCAACGCCAACGCGGATCCCGGGCGACCCGGCACAGCAGGCCTTGAACGAGAACCCGGTAGATCCGGGCCGCTTCAACCGCGCCCTCGGTTCGCCCGAGGCGCTGCTTGACCCGGCCGACCTGGGGCGATCGGGCGAACACCACGAGATGATTCGCGAACGTCATTCGTAGAGCCGGGCGATCAGGGAGGGGCGTGCGCCTACATAATAGAGTGCGAGGCAGACAAAGTTGCGCAGGCTGCGCCGCCAGTAACCCGCGCGGCGGAATTTTGCCGACGAGGTCACTGCGCGGGGTGCCAAGGCAACGAGCCGGTTTCGACCGATCCGGCGCACCAGGCTCACATCCTCCATCAGGGGCTCTCGCACATAGCCCCCAAGTGCCTCATAGAACGACCGGGCAATCAGCAACCCCTGATCGCCATAAGCCAGGCCGAGACGCCGGTTGCGCCAGGCAACCGCGGTTTCCAGCCGCCGGGCCGCCGGCGCGTCGTCGTCCAGCGCAAAGCGGAAATAGCCGGCACGCTTCCGGTTTTCCGGTGTGCCGATAAACGAGTCGACCGCGCCCGGCCAGGCCATGTCGAGCACCGTGTCTGCGTGCAGGAATAGCAACCACTCGCCAGTGGCCGCGACCGCTCCGGCGGCGAGCTGTGCGCCCCGGCCGCCCGTCGTGCTCACCACCCGGACGCTCCGTTGCCGAGCAAGCGCAATTGTTGCATCCGTCGAGCCGCCATCCGCCATCACGACCTCAGGCTGCGGCGACGTTGCTTCACTCAGCGCGTCCAAGGTGGCGGCGAGTTCGGACGCGGCATTCAGGGCAGGGATGACGACGCTGAGCACAGCAGGCATGATGATCTCACCGAATTGGGGCGGTCATCATAGCGCAGGCGCCGGCGTTGGCCAGCAGGCCAGAGGCTGCCAGGAACAATTTTTTGTCCGGGCTGAAGGTGCGAGATGAGGGAGCGCGCACCTGCTGAAGGTGATTTGGGTCGTTTCCAAGCTTGGCTTGACGACGTCATGAGAGCCGCCTGACTCCGCCGAGCGGCGTTTTCTGGCCCGGCGGGCACGACAGTCCGACCGCGCCGCTCGACGGCGCGTCTCTGCGCCCCCTGCTATGCGATTACGCCTGCGGGATCATGCGGTGGGCGCGATCAGGATCGCGTCGAGGGCATCCTGCGCGCGGGCGGCATAGTGGCGGTTGGCCTCGGGCAGGTAGCGGAAGCGGCCGCTACAACGCACGATGGCGATGGCCACGTTGGTCAGGCAGGCGAGATTGCGGGGCAGGTGACGCACATACGCCCGGCAGCGATCTTCGTCGTAGGTGAAGTCGCGCACGTAGTGCAGCCGGTTTTCGATGTGCCAGTGGTTACGGACCAGGGCCAGAAGCTCCTCGGGCCCGGCGCGGTCTGTGCCGAGCGAGGTGAGGCTCCAGGTCACTTCGATGCTGCTCTTGCCGGTCTTGAGGATCTCGCGCTCGCGTTCGATGCGCATCGCCTGGCGGCGCCCGTGGAGGTTCGCGTAGCCGTCCCATTCGGCGCCGGAGAGGTCGACGGCGGCACAGCGGCGGCGCTCGATGCGGCCATGGCCCTTGTCGACGGTTTCGTGCCAGGGCGCGTCGCTGAAGTCGATCGCCTTGAGGTCTTCGAGGATGGTTTCCTGATTGTCCTTGATGGCGCTGATCACGTAGTCGGCGCGGCGCCCGAGCAGGCAGCGCGCCGTCTCGTGCTGGGCGTGCATCGCATCGACGGTGACAATGCGGCCTGCGAGGTCGAGGCTGCTGGAGAGCTCGCGTACGGCTGGGATTTCGTTGCTCTTGCTGTCGACCTCCACCTGCCCGAGGACCATGCCGGAGTCGTGTTCCACCGCCGCGACCATCATCCGGCGCCCGTCTTCGGTCTGCTTCGAGGCACCTCGCAGGTCCTTCCCGTCCATGGCGACAGGCGCATGTGCCGTGCTGTGCTGGCCGGTCCACTGACCGATGGCGTTGTCCAGGGTCTCGGGCGGCAGCGCGGCGAGGATGTTGTGGAAGGTGGTAATTGCGGGCGCGGTGTAGCGCTGCTTGCTCGGGCTCCAGAACGCACCCACTGCCTCGAGCTGCTCCTGGGAGAGCAGGGCGGCGAACTGGGCGAACGCGTTCACACCTCGGTAGCCGGCCAGACGGGCAGCGACGGCGATCGCCAGAACGGTGTTCAGCGGGTAGCGCTTGCCCCGGTCACGGCGGCACTCGGGCACCTCGCCCAGACACTCGAACAGGCTGCGCAGCCGCGGCGCCGCCATTGGCTCGGTGTGTTGCTCAGCGTTCCAGTGTGCCGGCACCTCGGTCCGGCTCAGCGCCTCGGCGGCGTCGTCGGTCAGTTCGAACACGAAGATCTCCTTGGGCTGGCCGTGGTGGCGCCAGCGCGCCGAGCCTCCGGGCTCGCGGGCAAAGCCGCGGGTCAGCCCCAGCGAGCGCCAGTTCGACGCGCGGTAGCAGGTCCCGACAAAGCGCGAGACATCCACGAACGTCTCCGCCAGAAAGACGGGATATCCATGCACCGCCTGGATGTCCTGCGACAGCCGCCGCAGGCTCAGCCCCAGCACCCGCGAGGCCAAGTTGTGCACCCGGCCAGGCGTCAGGATGACAAAGCGCGAGTTGTTGGCGATCAGATGCAGGCGCCGGAACTGCTGCTCCGCCGGCCAGCCGATCCAGCGATCGCGTGCGGCCAGCTTGAACGCGCCGGGCTGCCAGCCGATCAGTGCGAGCCAGGTCTCGCCGTGCACCGCGACATGGCGCAGGCCTTTGCCGATGACGCCGTGAAACGGTAGGTAGTGGTGCTCCGCCACCAGCCGGTCCCAGTGCCGGTGCTCCTGCGCGCCCCAGGTCGGGCGCACCGTGACCGCGCGCAAATCAACGGATAAATCCTGGGCCGGCAGCGTCGCCATGACCGGCACACTGCCACATCGAGAACGGAATGGCCAGCCCCGACATCGGCTCACGATGCTCGGCAGGCGGACAAAAAACTAGCCCTGGAGGCTGCGCATGTTCTTGTAATGTTCAGTTTTGCCACTTAGACTGGAGCGTTATGTCGGAATCCAGACTAATAGTGGGGTATCGCCGGGGCCGTGGCGCCGTCAGCAATACCACCGGGCGCTACGAGGGCTACGAGCGGGTGGCGCTCGACGATGGTTGGAACAATCTGGACGAAGAGCCGCCGCAACTACGCACGACCGTTACGCGAGATAGCAGCCGGTCCATCATTGCAACGAACGATTCGCCCGACATTCCGTTCGACCAGTCGATCAATCCCTATCGCGGCTGCGAGCACGGTTGCGTCTATTGTTATGCCCGCCCGACCCACGCCTATCTCGGACTATCGCCCGGACAGGATTTCGAGAGCCGCCTGTTCGCCAAGCCCGACGCCGACCGCCTGCTTGCCGACGCCTTGGCACGACCGGCTTATCGATGCAAGCTGATCGCGCTCGGCACCAACACCGACCCTTACCAGCCGGTCGAGGATCGCATGGAAATCACTCGCTCGCTGCTCGGTGTTCTGGCGGAGCACGATCACCCGGTCGAGATCGTCACCAAGTCGCAGCGAGTCGTGCGCGACATCGACTTGCTCGCGCCGATGGCCGAAAAAGGCCTCGCTCGGGTCAACCTCTCGGTGACCACTCTCGACCGCAAGCTAGCGCGCGGCCTCGAGCCTCGAGCGGCGACGCCGGCGCGGCGCCTCGATGCCGTCCGCGTCCTCGCCGATGCGGGTATTCCGGTCGGCGTCATGGTCGCTCCGATCATTCCCGCACTCACCGACTTCGAGATAGAAACCATCCTTGACGCCGCCGCCGAAGCCGGCGCGACCCTCGCAGGCTATGTGCTGCTTCGCCTGCCGCGCGAGGTCAAGGATCTGTTCTCCGAATGGCTCAAGGTCAACGCGCCGATGAAAGCCGAGCATGTGCTCAGCCTCGTGCGGGGCGCGCGGGGCGGGCAATTAAACGATGCGGATTTCGGCAAGCGCATGCGCGGCAGCGGCCCTTACGCCGAGCTGATTGCCCAGCGCTTTCGCCTGGCGACCCGCCGCCTCGGCCTCGCAAACGAACGTCCGCCACTGCGCACCGACCTATTTCACCGGCCAGCCCGCGCGGGCGATCAGCTCGACCTTCTTTGAACCCTCGCCGCCGGGCGATTTCCCCGGGGCACGGGGAACCGTCGATTTGCTAAGATCGGGCTATGCCCTCGTCCCATGAACTCGCCGATATTGCGGTCGTGGCCGTTGCCGCGCTGCTCTGCGGGATGATCCTCACCCGCCTGCGCCAGCCCGCCATCGTCGGTTACATCATCGCCGGCGTTATCCTGGGTCCCTCCTGCCTCGGCCTGGTCGAGGACCGCGCCAAGGTCCAGTTGCTGGCCGAGCTCGGCGTGCTCGTCCTGCTCTTCCTGATTGGCCTGCAGCTCTCGCTGCGCGCCTTCCACTCGATCTGGAAGATCGCCCTGCTGGGAGCGCTTCTGCCACTGGCACTCAGCGTCGCGTTGACCCTGGCAGCGTCGCGGCTGTTCGACTGGCCCATCGAGCTCGCCGTGCTGCTCGGCTTCGTCATCAGCCTGAGCAGCACCGTCGTGGCCGTCAAGATGCTCGAAGATATCGGCGAGCTGCATAGCGAGGTAGGGCGACGTACCATCGGCATCCTGATCGCCCAGGACCTTGCCGTGGTGCCCATGCTGCTGATCCTCAACGGTTTGGGCGGACCTCGGGGCTTCAACGTCATCACCCTGATACCCATCGCGGCGGCCATCGCGTTGCTCGCCCTGCTCATCTGGTACTTCGGCAAGCGCCAGCGGATTGATTTGCCGTTCTCCAAGTGGGTGCGCGGCGGTCCCGACCTCGTCCCGCTTGCGGCGCTCACACTATGCTTTGCCGCCGCGGCAATTTCGGGCTTGCTTGGCCTGTCGACCGCCTATGGGGCCTTCCTTGCGGGGCTGCTGCTGGGCCGGACCACCGCGCGGGAACGGCTGATCCAGACGACCGAACCAATTCAGGGCGTGCTCATGATGGTGTTTGCACTCTCGATCGGCCTGCTCATCGACCTCCATTACATCTGGTATCACTTCGGCACGGTCGTCCTCCTCCTTGCCCTCGTTGTCGTCGCCAAGACCGCCGTCAATATCGGCGTGCTGCGCCTGCTGGGCGAGCCCTGGCCGCGCGCCTTCCTGACGGGCACGGTGTTGGGCCAGATCGGTGAATTCTCGTTCGTGCTCGCCGCAGCGGGGGCTGCAAGCGGGCTGATCGACGCCGAGGGCGGCCGACTCGCCGTGACCGTCATCGCGCTTTCGCTGATCGTTAGCCCGATCTGGCTGCATTTCGCCCGCCAACTCCACCGCATGGCCTTGGCCGGGGTATCGGACGGCGACCAACTTCTGCACGGCCTCTACGAGAGCGACGCAAGACGGCTTCGCCTGCGCTCGCTCCAGGCGCGTCACCTCCTGCGCCGGCTGGGCAGTGTGGCACGCCGGCAACCCATGCCGTCGACGACTATCGACCCCCCCACGAGCGCGCCGCTCGACAAGGGCACGGCGCCCCTCGTCACAAGCGAGCCGCCGCCACCGACCGAACCAGTGACTCCCCTCGATCCCGCCCTCTCGCCGCAAGCACCCGACCCCGAACCAAAACCCGAGGCTAAGGCCAAGCCCCGACACCCGAGCGCCGCCAAACCGGCCGCCAATAAGAAACCCGCCGCCACCAAGAAAGCTCGGACCAAACCCCACAGCCGGGCTCCGAACGCTTCCGCCAAAACCACCCGTCGCAAGCGGCCAAAGAAAAACGGCGATGCCTGATTTCTCTCTTGAGCTGGAAATCGGAGGACGCGTCTGCGGCATCGATGAGGTCGGGCGCGGTCCCTGGGCGGGGCCCGTGATGGCCGCCGCGGTGGTATTCGACCGCGCACGCACGCCGGATGCTTTGTGCGCAGCGATCGATGATTCCAAGACGCTCAGCGCGAAGCGGCGCGAGGTACTCTTCGATCAGATTCTCGATTGCGCGGCGGGTATCGGCGTCGGCCGTGCCGAGGTCGAGGAGATCGACCGCATCAACATCTTGCGCGCAACCCACCTTGCAATGGTCCGTGCCGTCGCTGTTCTCGATCCGCCGCCCGCTTTCGCGCTGGTCGACGGCAACCAACCGCCCCCGCTCGACTGCCCGGTGCGCTGCGTCATCAAGGGCGATTCCCTGTCTCTCTCGGTCGCGGCCGCGTCGATCGTCGCCAAGGTCAGCCGTGATCGCATCATGGCGGCGCTGGCCGCCACCCATCCCGGCTATGGCTGGGAGCGCAACGCGGGCTACGGCACCGCCGAGCACCGCGCCGGCCTTGCACAATACGGCGTCACGGCCCACCACCGAATCAGCTTTGCGCCGATTCAGGCCATGATTCCAAAGACTTGACGGGCGGAGTCCGGTCGGTCATGCTCGCCCGCAATGATAGGGAGAGTAAAACCAAACACGATACTGGAAGGCGACTGCGTCGATCAGATGCGCAGCCTGCCCGACGCTTGCGTCGACGTCGTGTTTGCCGACCCGCCCTACAATTTGCAACTTAGCGGCGATCTCCGCCGGCCCAACAACAGCCTGGTCGATGGCGTCGACCAGATGTGGGACAAGTTCGCAAGCTTCGAAGCCTACGACGACTTCACCCGTGCCTGGTTGGGCGAGGCCCACCGCCTGATGAAGGACACGGCGACATTGTGGGTGATCGGCAGCTACCACAATATTTACCGTATCGGATCGATCCTTCAGGACATGGGCTTTTGGATCCTCAACGACGTCATCTGGCGTAAGACCAACCCGATGCCCAACTTCCGCGGCCGACGATTCACCAACGCTCACGAGACGCTTTTGTGGTGCAGCAAGGGGCCCGAGCACACCCGATACACCTTCAACTACGCCGCGCTCAAATCGCTCAACGACGACCTCCAGATGCGCAGCGACTGGCTGCTCTCCGTCTGCGGTGGGGCCGAACGGCTGCGCGAGGGGCGGCGCAAAGCGCATCCCACCCAGAAACCCGCCGCACTGCTTCACCGGGTCATCCTGGGCTCCTCGAACCCGGGCGATCTGGTGCTCGACCCGTTCTTCGGCACGGGCACCACCGGGGTGGCGGCGCGCGAGCTCGGACGAACCTTCGTCGGCATCGAGAGCGATCCGGACTACGTCGCGCTGGCCCGTAAGCGACTGGAAGGCGTCAAACCCCTGGCCAAAGACGCCCTGCTCGCCACACCGAACAAGCGCGACGAACCTCGGGTGCCCTTCGGCTCGCTGGTCGAGCGCGGCTGGCTGCGCCCCGGTACCGTGCTGACAGACCGCTTGCGCAAGCATCGGGCAAAGGTGCGTGCGGACGGCAGCCTGCATCACCATGACGGCACCATCGGCTCGATCCACCGGATCGGCGCCAAAGTGCAAAACGCCCCCGCCTGCAACGGCTGGACCTTCTGGCATTACGATAATGACGGCGAACCCGAGCCGATTGACACGCTGCGCGACCGGTTGCGCAAGGAGTTGCGCTAACTGAGAACGGCGGCGCAATAATCCCCCACTGAAGCGGCCGGTTGATCCGGCTGTGGCGGACCAAAATGGGACCGTCTATAGCCTTCTGTCAGGGTTGCTCTGACTGGAAGGCGGGGGGATGTATCGGGTGGAGTTGTACGCGCGGGTCCGGCGGGCGTGTCGTGTCGAGGGGATGAGCACCCGCGAGGCCTCGCGGGTGTTCGGGCTGGACCGCAAGACGGTGCGCAAGATGCTGTCGTTCTCGGTGCCGCCGGGATATCGCCGGAGCGTGCCGCGGAGGCGTCCGAAGCTGGACGCATTCACGGGGATTATCGATCGGATCCTGGAGGACGATCGGACCAGCCACCACAAGCAACGGCACACGGCGAAGCGGATCTTCGACCGTCTCCGGGACGAGTACGGGTTCACCGGCGGCTACACCATCGTGAAGGACTATGTCCGTGAGCGGCGGCTTCGGTCGCGCGAGATGTTCGTGCCGCTCGTCCATTCCCCCGGCCACGCCGAGGCGGACTTCGGCGAGGCGATGGCGGTGATCGGCGGTGTGGCGCGCAAGGTCCACTTCCTTGCCTTCGACCTTCCCCACAGTGATGGTTGCTTCGTGAAGGCCTATCCGGCGGAGACGACCGAGGCGTTCTGCGATGGCCACAACGCGGCGGTTGCGTTCTTCGGCGGCGTCCCCCGCTCCATCCTGTACGACAACACCAAGTTGGCGGTTGCCCGCATCCTGGGCGATGGAAAGCGGCAGCGAACGCGCGTCTTCACGGAGCTGCAATCCCACTATCTGTTCGAGGACAGGTTCGGCCGGCCGGGCAAGGGCAACGACAAAGGCAAGGTCGAGGGACTGGTCGGCTTCATCCGGCGGAACTTCCTGGTCCCCGTCCCGCGGGCCGAGAGCATCGAGGCGCTGAACGATGATCTCGCGGGACAGTGCCGCCGGCGCCAGGCGGCGCGGCTGCGGGGTCACAAGGAGACCATCGGCGAGCGCCTCGCGCGGGATCGCCAAGCTCTGCTACCGCTACCCCCGGCACCATACGATGCCTGCGACAAGCGTCCCGGGCGGGTGAGTTCGCTGTCGCTGTTGCGCTACCGCGGCAACGACTACTCCGTACCCGTGGCCTACGGCCACCGCGAGGTACTGATCCGGGGCTATGTCGACGAGGTGATGATCAGCTGCGGGGCCGAGGTGATCGCCCGGCACCGCCGGTCCTATGACAGCGAGGACCTGATCTTCGACCCGCTGCATTATCTGCCATTGATCGAGCAGAAGATCGGCGCCCTCGACCAGGCCGCGCCGTTGGCGGGCTGGGACCTGCCCGAGGCCTTCATCACTCTGCGACGCCTGCTCGAAGCCCGCATGGGCAAGGCGGGCAAGCGCGAGTACGTCCAGGTGTTGCGTCTGCTGGAGACCTTCCGGCCCGAGGAGGTCGAGGGTGCGGTCGGCGACGCCCTGCGGCTTGGCGCGATCGGCTTCGATGCCGTCAAGCACCTGGTGCTGTGTCGGACCGAGCGACGGCCGCCTCGACTGGATCTCGACGTCTATCCGTACCTGCCGCGCGCCCGGGTCGCGATAACGTCTGCCAAATCGTACATGAGCCTGCTGTCGGGGCTCCGCGCATGACCGACACGCCGCAGGTGCTGCTCGTCCACCACCTCAAGAGGCTGAAGCTGCCGACGTTCCTGAGGGAGTACGACAAGATCGCCCGGCAGTGTGCCTCGGAAGGCGTCGACCACGTTCGCTATCTTCTGCGTCTTGCCGAGCTCGAGCTGATCGACCGCGAGCGCCGCATGGTCGAGCGGCGCATCAAGGCGGCGCGCTTCCCCGTGATCAAGAGCCTCGACAGCTTCGACTTCAAGGTCATCCCCTCGCTCAACAAGACGCTGGTCCTGGAGCTGGCCCGCTGCGCGTACATCGAGCGCCGCGAGAACCTCATCGCGCTCGGCAACAGCGGCACCGGCAAGACCCACATCGCCCTCGGTCTCGGCCTGGCGGCCTGCCAGAAGGGCCTCTCGGTCGGCTTCATCACCGCCGCCGCACTGGTCCACGAGCTCATCGAGGCCCGCGATGACAAGCAGCTGCTGAGGTTCCAGAAGAAGCTCGCCACCTACAAGCTTCTGATCGTCGACGAACTCGGCTTCGTGCCGCTGTCCAAGACCGGCGCCGAGCTCCTGTTCGAGGTGTTCAGCCAGCGCTACGAGCGGGGCTCGACCCTGGTCACCACCAATCTGCCCTTCGACGAATGGACCGAGGTGTTCGGCTCCGAGCGCCTCACCGGCGCTCTCCTCGACCGCCTCACCCACCACGTCAACATCCTCGAGATGAATGGCGAGAGCTACAGGCTCAACCAGAGCCGCAGGCGTCAAACCCCGACGGCGAACTGAACCGACCACCCAGCCCACGCTTGACCCCGTGGGCCCACAGGTCCCTCCCGCGCGCGCCGCCGCGTCGGCCTGTTGAGGGCACGCCGCGTCGCACGCGGGGCCCTCCCATGGACTACGGGGACAAGCCCGCAGCCGCCAAGTGGTCCCTTCTTACACCGCCACGGTGGTCCCTTTTTGCTCCGCCATTGACAGCTAACTAGTCCGCGATGTTGCGTGCTTCGTGGGCATGGCGAATCAGCTTGCGGGTCATGGTCGGCAGGGCGTGTTCACCGAGCCGCTCCGGCGCAGACCACACGCCGTCCACGCCGTCCGACTTGTTCACTGTTCCCTCCAGCAGCACGAACTCGATCTCGAAATGAGAAAAGCCGTGGCGCACTGTGCCGGGCAGGCGCCGCCAGGCGGATTTAGCGGGCGCCTTGCGCCGCGCTTCTGCAAGGCGCCAGGGCACGTCGGCCCAATCCGTCGACGGCAGCTCCATCATGCCTCCCAGCAGTCCCCTCTCCGGGCGGCGACGTAGCAGCACATGCCCGTCGCCCGGCCGCACCGCCCAGAAAGCGACGGCGTAACGGAGCGGACGCGCCCGCTTCGCCTCCTTGCGCGGCAATTCCGCGGCGATACCTTTGGCGTGACCCGCGCAGGAGCGCCGCCACGGACAGCGCGGGCAATCCGGGGAATGTGGGGTACACACCGTGGCTCCCAAATCCATGATCGCCTGGGCGTAGTCGCCCGCCCGGCGCGCAGGCGTCAGGCATTCCGCCAGCGCACGGACCTCGCCGGCCACCTCGCCTGCAGGACGATCCAGCCCGGCGAGGCGGATCAGCACCCGGGTCACGTTGCCATCGATCACCGTGGCGGAGCGTTCGAACGCGATCGCCGCGATGGCCGCGGCGCTGTAGGCGCCAATCCCAGGCAGCGCACGAAGTCCTGCCTCGTGGTCGGGAAAGCATCCGCCGTGTTCTCCCACAAGCCGGCGCGCACAGGCATGCAGGTTTCGCGCCCGGGCGTAGTAGCCCAGCCCGGCCCAGGCATGGAGCACATCGTCGAGCGGTGCCGCGGCAAGCGAATCTAGATCCGGCCAGCGCGCGAGAAACGCCTCGAAATAAGGCGTCATGCTGGCAGTCGTGGTCTGCTGCAGCATGATCTCGGCGAGCCATACTCGGTAAGGGTCGGGCCTCCTCCCCGAAATCGCACGCCAGGGAAAGCGGCGGCCCGCGCCATCGTACCAGGCGAGCAGGCGAATCGCCAGGCGGCGCGCCCGGGCAGGTGTCATCGCGCTGGGCTGGACGGATTTTTTGGGAGGTTTCGAACTCATGCGCGTTTTCCAAGCAACAAAGCGGCGCTAGTATAGAAAGCAGTGGCGCCCACCGATAGCGCCCCCGACACCGCGAACGACAAAAGCCTGCGAAAGACCGACGCCGCGATGACCAGTGCAACCTCCCGCCACGGCCTGCACAGCCTTGCCCGAGCCGTGGGCAAAGTGACCCGCTCGGCGTTCGGGCGCCAGGGCTTCGCCGAGGCCCGGGTGCTGACCGACTGGCCCGCCATCGTCGGGCCCGACCTTGCGGCCGACTGCCTACCCGAAAGCCTCAGCGCGAACGGTGTCCTGCGTATCCGGGTCGCGCGCGGCCGGGCGCTCGAGCTGCAGCATCTCGAGCCTCAGCTGCTCGATCGGATCGCAACCTTTTTCGGCTATCGCGCGGTGAACCGGATTTCCCTCGTCCAGGGCCCCCTGCCGCCGCGGCCCACGCCCACGCCGCCGCCATCGCGCGCCTTGGAAGTGGACGAGGAAACGGCCCTTGCCGCCGACCTCGAGACGACGGCGAACCCGGGCCTGCGCCGGGCGCTCGACCGGCTCGGCCGGGCAGTGCTGGCGCGCCAGCCGCCGCCGGCCGCGCGAGGCTGCACGGACGACGAAAACGCGTCATAAAATGCCCACATTTCTCACCTCGAATGACAATATTCTGGGCTCGAAAGACAGAGACGACGCTTGTCCCGTCCAGGCACGCTCCGTATACTGCGCGGCAGGAAGCGGACACAATATGTAGGAGGTCCGGCATGCCGAACCGACGAGATGTATTGTCCTTGGTGGGATTCGGCGCGGCGTTTGCGCTTCTGCCCCTAGCTCGTCCTGCGCGTGCGGAAATGGTGCCGGCACTGGGCGAAATGACCCTGGGTCGGGAAGACGCACCGGTCACGGTGATCGAATATTTCTCGCTCGGCTGCAGCCATTGCCGGGACTTTCACACCCAAACCTTCACGGCGTTTAAAGAAGCCTATGTCGATATCGGCAAGGTCCGGTTCGTCGCCCGCGACTTCCCCAACAACGAGCCTGCGCTGCGCGCCGCCATGCTGGCCCGCTGCGCCGGTGAGGATCGCTATTTCGCCTTCATCGACACCTTGTTCCACGGCTTCGATTTCTGGGCGGTCTCAGGCGTCGACAACATGGCGGCGCTGGCCCAGATTGCGGCGCTTGGCGGAATGCCGCGCGCGCAGTTCAACGCCTGCCTGGCCAACAGCGATGTCGAATCCGTAGTGCTCGGCAACCAACTCATGGGCACGACCGAGCATGAGGTCGAATACACCCCCACCTTCATCATCGAGGGCAGGAAACATGTCGGCGCGATTCCGTTCGACGAACTCGTGCCCATCCTCGACCGCCATCTGGGCGAGATCTAGAGCCGGAACGACAGGGGCAGGGCGCCGACCGTGCAATTCTCGAAACTTCGCCTGACCGGGTTCAAATCCTTCGTCGATTCGACGGAGCTGACGATCGAGCCCGGCATGACCGGCGTCGTCGGACCCAACGGCTGCGGCAAGTCGAACCTGGTCGAGGCGCTGCGCTGGGTAATGGGCGAGGCTTCGGCCAAGAAGATGCGCGGCGGCGAGATGAACGACGTGATTTTCGGGGGCACCGCCAACCGGCCGGCGCGCAACGTCGCCGAGGTGTCGCTACTGCTCCTGAACACGGCACGCGACGCGCCCGCGCAGTTCAACGACGAAACCGAGATTGAGATCTCACGCCGGATCGAGCGCGACCAGGGCTCGCTCTATTGGATCAACGGCCGCGAGATGCGCGCCCGCGACGTCCAGCTCCTGTTCGCCGACGTCGCCACCGGCACCCACAGCTCGGCGCTGGTCAGCCAGGGCGACATCTCCGCAATCGTGCGCGCAAAGCCCGCCAAACGACGTCGCCTGCTTGAGGAGGCCGCGGGTATATCGGGCTTGCACTCGCGTCGCCACGAGGCCGAGCTCAAGCTGCACGGTGCCGAATCCAATCTCGAGCGGCTCGACGATGTCATCGCCGCTTTCGAAGCCCAGCTTCAGGGGCTCAAGCGCCAGGCCCGCCAAGCCAATCGTTATCGCCGGCTGAGTGGCCACATCCGCGTTGCCCAGGCGATGCTGCTGCACTTACGCTGCCTTGACAACGCGGCCCGCATCGCCGACGCACAAATCCGGCTGGGTGCGGCGGAATCCACGGTTGCGGAACTGACACGCCAGGCAGCGGCTGCGGCCGCCGCTCGCGCCACCGCCGGCGAGATTCTGCCCGAGCGCCGCCAGGCTGAAGCCGAAGCGGCGGCAGCCTTTCACCGCCTCGAGATCGAGCGTGACGGTCTCGCCGAGGAGGAGGCCCGCCTGGCCACCCGGCGCGGCGAGCTGGTCCGGCGCATCGAACAGATCGCACACGACCTCGCCCGCGAGAAAACCCTCGAATCCGACGCGGCCGAGGCCCTCGCCCGGCTTGCCGCGGAACGCACGACTCTTGCCCGCTCCGAAGAAGACGATGCCGCCACCGCCGACCGGGCCACCGAGGCGCTCGATGCGGCACAGGCTGCGCTCGCCGAGGTCGAGGACCGGTTTGCCGCGATGACGGAAAGCATCGCCAGCCGAGATGCCGAGCGACTGGCTCTCGTGCGCCGCCAGGCCGAGGCGGCAACGCGGCTCGAGCGTCTGAACGCCGAGTTGGACGAGATCGCCGCCAAAAAATCCGAGCTTGAACGACAAGGCGCCGATCGACAGGCGCTCCACCTGGCCGAAACCGCTCTCGCCGACGCCCGCACCCGGCGCGACGCGGCGCGCGAGCAACTCGAAGCGGCCGAGACCGAGCGGGCCGCGTGCGAGAGTACCGAACGGTCCGCCCGCGACGGCTTGCAGGCCGCTGAAACGCTACGCGACCGGCTCCGCGCCGAAGAGGCTGCGCTCGCCTCGATCCTCGAAACGGGGTCCACCCACTCGGGCCCGCCCGTATTCGACGACATTCGTGTCGACACAGGCTTCGAAGCCGCATTGGGCGCCGCCTTCGGCGACGAACTTTCTGCATCGACCGACGAAAGCGCACCCATCCACTGGGTCCGCCTCGCCGATGACGCATCGCCGCCACCACTTCCTGCCGGGGTCCGGCCGCTCTCCGAGGTCGTTCAGGCGCCCCCTGCGCTGGCCCGCCGGCTGTCCCAGATCGGCGTCATCGAGCCCGCCAAAGGCGCAAAACTCCGCCGCGCCCTTCAGCCAGGACAATGCTTGGTCAGCCGTGACGGGGCGTTGTGGCGCTGGGACGGCTACACCGTCGCCGCCGAGGCGCCCGTGGCGTCCGCCACCCGGCTGCGTCAGCGTAATCGCTTGATCGAGGTGCGCGACCTGTTGACCGGCGCCGAAACCGCCTGTGCGGCGGCGGGCAATGACTACGCGCCCTCCCAGTCTCGCCTGGCGGACGTCCGGCGCGCCGAAGACGAGGCCCGGGCCGCCGCACGCGTCGCCGAGAACGACTTCTCCCAAGCCCAGGAGCTGCGAGAAGCCGAGCTTGAAGCGGGCGCCGCTGCGCGCTCCCGGTTGGAAGCTCTGGCCGACACCGCGCGCCGGCTTGGTGATGAACTGGCGGAGGCCGGGAGCCAGCAGCGCGAAGCTCAGGCCGCGCATGAAGAGATGGCGGATCTCGACGCCGCCAGATCCGAGCGCGACGGCCTGCGTGAAATCGTCACCGAACGCCGGAGCACGCTGGCCGAAGCTCAAGCCGCCCAGAGCCGGGTGCTGCGCGACCTCCAAATTCGCGCCGACCGTCTCGCTGCTGTGGATCGCGAAACCGAACTCTGGCAAAATCGCAGCGACGAAGCAGCAGAGCGGCTGAGCGATCTCGACGAGCGCCGACAGGCGAGCCAGACGGATCTCGACGCGCTGGCCGACCGTCCGGCCGAGCTTGAAGCGCGCCGCGCGGGGCTGCTTGAAACCCTCGAGACCGCGCAAGCCGGCCGGCGGGAAGCAGCCGATACCCTCGCCCGTGCCGAGGCCGAAGCAGGCCGTCTGGACGCGCACAGCCGTGAAGCCGATCAGGCGCTCGCGGGCGTCCGCGAAGAGCGAGTGCGCATGGAATCGACCCTCGACCAGGCCCGCGAAGCCGCGGCGGCTCTCGCCGAGCAGATTGCGGAAAAGCTCGACGCCGAACCAAGCGAGCTGCCCGCCATCGCGGAGATCGGCGAGGACGACGAGCTGCCTGAGCGTGAGAAGGCCGAAACGCGGGTGGAACGCCTGCTGCGCGAGCGCGACACCATGGGTCCGGTCAACCTGCGCGCCGAAGCCGAGGCGGCAGAGACCGAGGAGCAGATCAACACCTTGCAGTCCGAACGTGCCGATCTCGAGGCCGCAATCAGCCGCCTGCACCAAGGCATCACCAGCCTCAACCGTGAGGGCCGCGAACGCATCAACAGCGCATTCACCGAGATCGACGGCCATTTTCGCCGGCTTTTCGCGCAGCTTTTCGGGGGCGGCACCGCGCGCCTCGAACTGGTCGAATCAGACGACCCGCTGGAAGCCGGGCTCGAACTCATCGCCACCCCGCCGGGCAAGCAGACCCGCATACTCTCCCTGCTGTCGGGCGGCGAACAAGCACTCACGGCGCTGACCCTTCTGTTCGCGGTGTTTCTCACCAATCCGGCGCCGATCTGTGTGCTCGACGAGGCCGACGCGCCTCTCGACGACGCGAACGTCGAGCGCTTCTGCGATCTGATCGTAAGCATCGCCCGCGACACGGGCACCCGCTTCCTCGTCATCACCCACAATCGGATCACCATGACCCGTGTCGACCGGCTGTTCGGCATTACCATGTCCGAGCGCGGTGTCTCCCAGCTTGTCTCGGTCGATTTGGACGCCGCCGAGCAACTGCGCGAAAGCGCCTGACCGGCCTCGCCAGTCAGTCATATTTCTGTTATTTTTCAATATCTTATTGCTTGGGGTTTTGATCTTGACAGGCTGGAACGCGCTTCGTATGTTTCGACCGCTCAACCGGCGCGGGCTTTATGCAATCGCCGGGACCGAAGGGGCGGGAATGGCGCATAAAAAAGATCCTTCCTCGCTCGACGAATTCGGCTCCCGTCTGCAAAAAGCCCGCGACGTACGTCAGGCGGCGGAGCAACCGCGGACCTCCCAGACAGGCCTGGGTCGAGCGCTTCAGATAGCGGTCGAGATGGTCGCGGCACTGGCCGTCGGCGGGGGCATAGGCTGGTTGCTGGACGACTGGCTCGATACGAAACCGTGGCTCATGTTGACCTTCCTGCTAATCGGGGTGGCCGCGGGGTTGAAGAGTGCGTTTCGAACGGCGCGGCGCATGGAAGCCGAGTTCGATGAAGCCGAGGCGAAACGAAAATTGGAATCCCGCCGCGACGACGGGGCTTCGACTGATCGATAGAGGATAATCGCCCGTGTCCGCAGCTGCAGAACATCACGGCCCGCTCGACCAGTTCGTCATCCAGCGCATCGTCGAGATCGATTTGGGCGGCTTCGACGCATCGTTTACCAATTCGGCCATGATGATGGTGATTGCCGTGGTGGCGATCACCATGCTGATGACCATGTCCGTGCGCACCCGCCGCGTGGTTCCGACCCGGATGCAGTCGATCGCGGAATCGCTCTATGAAATGGTCGCCCGAATGTTGGGCGACAATGTCGGCCCCGAAGGGCGCAAATACTTCCCCTTCATCTTCAGCCTGTTCATGTTCCTCTTGTTCGGCAACGCACTTGGGCTGATCCCCTACGCCTTCACCTACACGAGCCATATCGTCGTCACCTTCATGTTCGCGGCGATCGTGTTCATCGGCGTCACTCTGATCGGCCTGATCATCCACAAGCACCGCTTTTTCACGTTCTTCGTGCCCCAGGGCGTGCCGATTTTCCTGATGCCCCTGCTGGTGCCGATCGAGATCGTCTCCTACCTCGCCCGCCCCATCAGCTTGGCGGTCCGGCTGTTCGCCAACATGATGGCCGGACACACCATGCTCCACGTCTTTGGGGGCTTCGTGTTCGCGCTGGGATTTCTGGGTTTCGCGCCGTTCGCTTTCATAATCGCACTCTATGCGTTGGAATCGATCGTCGCGTTTCTGCAGGCCTATGTGTTTGCCATTCTTTCCTGCCTCTATCTGCGGGATGCGATTCACCTGCATCATTGAGGCGCACACTCGTTCACCGATTCGTTGACATTCGTCTGAAGAAGGAAATCGAACCATGGATATCGAAGCGGCAAAGTTGATCGGCGGCGGTCTCGCCACTATTGGTGTGGCGGGCTCGGGCGCTGGCATCGGCATCATCTTCGGCAGCTACGTCTCCGCTGCGGGGCGCAACCCGGCCGCGGCGCCGAAACTCTTCGGCAACGTGCTGCTTGGTTTCGCGCTCTCCGAAGCGGTGGCGCTGTTCGCCCTCGTGATGGCCTTCCTGATCATGTTCGGCAGCTGATCGAACCAAACGGTTCAGGAGCGCGTCGGCCCGAACGCCGGCGCACAAGCCCCGGAGGCACGGATGCCGCAACTCGACGCCGGTGATTGGCCGACCCAGCTGTTCTGGCTGGCGGTCACCTTCATCATCCTCCTTCTGCTGATGTGGAAGGTGGCGCTGCCGCGCGTCGGCGGGGTCATCGAAGAACGCCGGCGACGGATCGAGGACGACCTGGCTCGCGCTGAGGAGCTCAAAAGCGAAGCGGACGAGGCGCTTAGCGCCTATCAGCAGGCGCTGGACGATGCCCGTTCGACGGCTCAGGCCATGATCGCCGAAACTCGGAAGAAGCTCGACGCCGAAGCTGCGGAACGCAAAGCGGCTCTTGAGGCACAGCTCGACAAACGCATCGCGGACGCCGAGGCTCGCATCGGCGCGGCGCGCGAGAAGGCCATGGGGAACATCCGCGAGCTTGCCCTCGACGTCGCCACCTCGGCAACCGCCAAACTGACGGGTGAGGCGCCGGACTCCAAGACGGTCGAGGCCGCTGTCGATACCGAGTTGGACCGGAAGGACTGAACATGGGCATCCTTGAAACCCCCGATTTCTGGATCCTTATCGCCTTTGTCACCTTCATCGGCATCGTCGTCTGGAAGGGTGGGCGGAAGATCATCACCATCCTCGACGACCGTGCGGCGAAGATTGCCAACGAGCTCGACCAAGCCCGCAGGTTTCGCGAGGAAGCCCAGGAGCTGCTCGCCGGCTATCAGCGTCAGCAGCGCGAGGCGGCGGGTGAGGCCGAGGCGATCGCCGCGCTGGCCCGCGAAGAGGCCGAGCGCAAGGCCGAACAGGGGGAGAAGGATCTCGCAGCCTATCTCGAGCGGCGCACCCAGATGGCCGAGCAAAATGTCGCCCAGGCCGAAGCCCACGCGATTAGCGCGGTACGCAACGCCGCGATCGACGTGGCGCTTTCAGCCACGGGCCGGGTCTTGCGCGAATCCATGGGCGACGCCCAGCGCGACGCCCTGGTCGACCAGACCATCGCGGATCTCTCGAAGAAGCTGAATTAGCTCGAACCGCTACTGACCTCGAAAGAAAGGCCGCGCCTGGAGGGCAGCGGCTTTTTTTTCGGCGCGCCTACTCCGCCGCCGCCCGGTAATCGTCGAGCGGTGCGCAGGAGCAGACCAGATGCCGGTCGCCATAGACGTTGTCGATCCGCTTGACCGGCGGCCAGTATTTCGCCTCGCGCAGCCAAGCGATGGGCCATGCGGCTTCCTCGCGGCTGTATGCGTGACTCCATTCCGAGGCGCCCACCTCGCCCGCCGTGTGAGGCGCGCCTTTAAGCGGATTGTCTTGCGCGTCGCTTTTACCTTCCTCGATCCGGCGCACCTCTTCGCGAATCGCGATCAGCGCGTCACAAAATCGATCCAGCTCGGCACGGGATTCGCTTTCCGTCGGCTCGATCATGATCGTTCCTGAAACGGGCCAGTGCATGGTCGGTGCATGAAATCCGAAATCCATCAGCCGCTTGCAGATGTCGTCGGTGGTCACGTCCGCGCTCTTCTCGAGGGGACGCAGGTCGATGATGCATTCGTGCGCGACGAACCCTTTGCTGCCCGTGTAGAGCACGCTGAAATGAGAGCTCAGCCGGCGAGCGAGGTAGTTCGCATTCAGGATCGCCACCTGGCTGGCCCGGATCAGCCCTTGACGTCCCATCATTGCGATATAGGCCCACGAGATCGGCAACACACCCGCGCTGCCCCAGGGCGCGGCCGCCACCGGGCCTATCCCTTCCTCGGGGCCGGCTGCGGTGCGAAGCGGATGGTTGGGCAGGTACCGCGCCAAGTGTTCGCCAACCCCGATCGGCCCAATCCCCGGTCCGCCACCGCCGTGAGGGATGGCGAAGGTTTTGTGCAGGTTCATGTGTGCAACGTCCGGCCCGAACCGGCCGGGCAAAGCGAGGCCAAGCAGCGCGTTCATGTTGGCCCCGTCCATATAGACTTGGCCGCCGGCGTCATGCACGATCTCGCACAGCTCGATGATGCGTTCCTCGAACACGCCGTGGGTCGAGGGATAGGTGACCATCAGCACCGCCAGATCGTCCCGGTGGGCGTCCGCCTTGGCGCGCAGGTCGATGACGTCGATATTGCCCTGATCGTCGCACTCGACCACGACCACCGTCAATCCCGCCATGACTGCGCTCGCCGGGTTGGTGCCGTGCGCCGAGCTCGGAATCAAGCAAGCGGTGCGGTGGCCCTGCCCCTGTGCCTCGTGCCAGCGCCGGATCACGAGCAGGCCGGCAAATTCGCCCTGAGAGCCCGCGTTCGGCTGGAGCGATACGGCGGCGAACCCTGTCGCCTGGGCCAGACGCTGTTCGAGGCTCTCGATCAACTCCCGATAGCCCACCGCCTGGTCGAGCGGCGCGAGGGGGTGCATGCGCGCAAAGCCGGGCCAGGTGATCGGAACCATCTCCGCGGTCGCGTTCAGCTTCATGGTGCAGGACCCCAGCGGAATCATCGAGCGATCGAGCGCCACGTCCTTGCTTTCGAGGTTCTTGAGATAACGGAGCATCTCTGTTTCCGAGTGGTAATTCGTAAAGCAGGGATGCTGGAGATAGCGGCTGGAGCGCCGCTGCGTGGCGGGAATCGCGGCTAGAGGATCATCGCGCAGGCTCCCATCGACCTCGTCTACCTGTCGTTCGATTGACCCTAACCCGGCAAACGCCTGCCAGAGCTGCTCGACATCGCGGGGCGTCGTCGTCTCGTCGAGCGCAATTCCTATGCGCCCGTCCTCGGCCGCCCGTAGATTGATGCCGAGCTCGTGCGCGTGGGTCAAGATAGCGCCGGATCGCTCTCCGGCTTCGACGGTCAGCGTGTCGAACCAACCGTCGTTGACCAGCACGAGACCCTGCTCTCTCAAGCCCGCTGCCAGAATCGAAGCGAGGCGGTGAACCCGGAGCGCGATTGTGCGCAGGCCCTTGGGGCCATGCCAGACGGCGTACATCCCCGCAATCACTGCGAGCAGAACCTGTGCGGTGCAGATATTGCTCGTCGCCTTTTCGCGGCGGATATGCTGCTCGCGGGTCTGCAATGCGAGGCGCAGAGCGGGATGTCCCGCGGTGTCGACCGAGACGCCGACGATACGGCCTGGAAGGTGGCGGCGATGGGCCTCGCGGGCAGCGAAAAAGGCCGCGTGCGGCCCGCCAAAGCCCATCGGCACGCCGAAACGCTGGGAATTCCCGACCACGATGTCAGCTCCGAACTCGCCGGGCGGACGGAGCAGCACGAGGGACAGCAGGTCGGTTGCGACCGTGACCAGCGCGCCGGTCGCGTGCGCCGTCTCCGTGACGCTGGCATAGTCTGGCAGACCGCCGTTGCTCGCCGGATATTGCAGCAGAATGCCGAAGCAGGCCTCGGGGTCGAAATCGTGATCCGGGTCGCCGACCTCGACCTCGATTCCGAGCGGCTGCGCCCGGGTACGGACCACGGCAACGGTCTGAGGATGGCAGCTCGCCGCGACGAAGTAGCGGTTGCGTTCGCCCTTGGCCACGGCTCGGCTCATGGTCATCGCCTCGGCCGCGGCCGTTGCCTCGTCGAGCAGCGACGCGTTGGCAAGGTCCATTGCTGTCAATTCCATAACCATGGTCTGGAAGTTGAGCAAAGCCTCTAGGCGCCCTTGCGAGATCTCCGGCTGGTAGGGCGTGTAGGCGGTATACCAGCCCGGACTTTCCAGCACGCCGCGCTGAACCACCGGGGGCGTGAAGGTGTCGTAATAGCCAAGCCCGATCATCGAGCGGGCAGGCCTGTTGCGTGCCGCCATACGGGCCAGCGCCTCGAGGGCTTCGCGCTCGGGCAAGGCGGCCGGAAAGTCTTCGGGCAAGACGCCTCGCACCGCCTCGGGCACCGTGCTCTGGACCAGCGCTTCGAGCGAATCGAGCCCGAGCGTTGCGAGCATGTCCGCGACATCGGCGGCTTGCGGACCGATGTGGCGGCCGACAAACTCTTCCCGGTACTGCAGCTCGTCGAGGCTCCTGGCGTCCCCCGTCATGGGAGTCTCCCCTTTTGTGGTCCGCCGGCGTATGCGCTCTCCGCCGTACGGGACAGTTGCTCTATTCGATGGTCTCGATAAACGCGTTGTAGGCCGCTTCGTCCATCAACCCGTCAAGCTCGCCGGAATTCGAGAGCCGGATCTTCATGAACCAGCCTCCGCCGGTCGGCGATTCGTTGACCGTCTCAGGCTCGTCGTTGAGCTTTTCGTTTATCTCGATCACCTCCCCACTGACTGGCGCATAGATGTCGCTCGCCGCCTTGACCGATTCGACCACCGCCGCCTCACTGCCGCGAGCGACCGCCTTGCCCGGTTCCGGCAGCTCGACATAAACCACGTCACCAAGCTGCTCTTGGGCGTAATCCGAGATACCCACGGTGGCCATGTCGCCGTCGACGCGGATCCATTCATGTTCTTTGGTGTATTTCAGACCGGCCATGATGCGGCTCTCCCTGTCAGTGGCTTGAAGAACGGTGATAGCGGTGCGCGACGAACGGCAACGGCGCAACCAGGGCGGGCCTCGGCACGTCGCGCACCAGAAGCTGAAGTCCGGTGCCTTGTGCGGCGCAATCGGCGCGGACATAGCCCATTGCGATCGGGGCTCCCAGCGTCGGCGACATAACGCCGCTGGTCACCCGGCCGATCGTCGAGCCGTTAGCGTCGAGCACGGGCGTGCCCTCGCGTGCGGGCGCCCGGCCGTCGGGCAACAGACCGACCCGGAGGCTCGAAGCGCCCTCGGCCAGCTGTGCCGCGATGACGTCGGCGCCGGGGAAGCCGCCCTCGGCACGCCGCCGCTTGCCGATACTCCAGGCAAGCCCGGCCTCGATGGGTGTGGTGGTCTCGTCGATGTCGTGGCCGTAAAGGCACAGGCCCGCTTCGAGACGCAAAGAGTCGCGTGCGCCGAGGCCCGCGGGCTCGACCTCGGGCTCCGCCAGGAGGCACCGGGCAAGTGCCTCGGCGTCAGCTGCCGGAACGGCAATTTCGAAACCGTCCTCGCCCGTATAGCCCGAACGCGAGACGATGGCGAACCGTCCCGCAACATTCATTTCGGCAATTCCCATAAACGCCAACCCCGCCGCCTGCGGCGCGTGACGGGCCAGCGCGTCGACTGCGGCCGGCCCCTGGAGCGCGAGAAGCGCGCTGTCCTCGATCGTCGTGAGCGCTGCATCACCCGAAAGCCCCGAGGCGATATGCTCAATGTCCGCACTCTTGCAGGCACCGTTGACCACGAGGAACCAACAGCCATCGAGCTTTGCGGCCATGAGATCGTCGAGAATACCGCCGGCCTCGTTGGTCAGCATCGAATAGCGAATCCGCCCCGGCGCCAGGCCGGCGAGATCGGCGGGCATCAGGGTCTCGAGCGCGGCCGTCGCGTCCGATCCCGTCACGCGAAGCTGGCCCATATGCGAGACATCGAACAGCGAGGCTGCGCGTCGCGTGTGGGTGTGCTCTGCGATGATGCCCGGTGCGTAACGCACCGGCAGCGCGGTTCCCGCGAAAGGCACAAGCTTCGCGCCCCGCTCCTGGTGCAGGGCATAAAGCGGCGTGCGCGCGAGGGGCGCGTCGGCCGGGGCGTGTGCGGAATCGTTCGGAGCAAGGCTCACTGAATCCTCCAGGTTACCAGCGTCGGATCTGGAGCAACGCCACGCTCGGCGTCGCCCGCCCCCTCTGTCTTTGGAACCTGAAAGATTAGCCGGCCGCCCGCATGCGGGCCGATCCAGCCTTCCCCTTCGGTGAGACGCCGCGCCCAGCGGGCGAAGCACCTGCTCTCCAGAGTGACATCCCCCTGCGGTCCCTGTTGCCTGAGAGTTTCCGGGGCGGTTGCTCCTTCGGCGCCGGCCTAAGCCGGTCTCTCCCGCAGGCTTCATCTGCCTATATCGAATGGGCAAATCTTATGGGAAATAGTAACCGAGCGGGGCACTAGGTCAACCGGCTTCCGACGGTCATTGCGCTGCCCCCTAGAGCTTGCTGTGGCTACCGTCGCAGAGCGGCTTGCGCGCGCTGTGCTTACAGCCGCAAAAGAACAGGTGGCCCGATTTTTTAGCCTTGTGTTTGAGCGGCTCGATCCCGGTGCCGGCATGGGAGCCGTCGCAGAATGGCTGCTTGGCACTTTTGCCACAGGCGCACCAGAAATAGCTCTTGCCCGCCTCGACTTCCACGTCGTAAGGAGCCTTCCGGGCGATCACGGGGTCGGTCATAGTCGGTGTCCTTTCCTTGGGCTTCGGTCGTCCGGGCGGACCGCCGATTGGTCTGCGAGAGTAGCCAGAGCCCAGTGATCGGGCAAGACGAACCGGCGCTCGAGCCTCGCGGAGCGTCGGCGAATTCGTTAGGATGCCGCCATGGCCGTCTACACCGAAGTGTCCGATACCGACATCGCCGCGTTCGCGGACCAGTTCGACATTGGCCGGGTGCTCTCGTTCAAAGGTATTGCCGAAGGCGTCGAGAACACCAACTACCTGCTGCTTACCGAAACCACGCCCTACATTCTCACGCTCTACGAGAAACGCGTTGCGCGCAGCGATCTGCCCTTCTTTCTTTCGCTGATTGAACATCTGGCGGCGCGCGGCGTACCCTGCCCGACGCCGATTCATGGTCGCGACGGCAAGGTTCTGCGCGAGCTGTGCGACCGCTCGGCGGCGATCACCACCTTCCTGCCCGGCGCCTGGCCACGACGCACCGGGCCCGACCATTGCCGCGAACTGGGCGGAGCGCTGGCGCGACTTCACCAGGCGGGCCGGGACTTTTCCGGCCGCCGCGAGAACACCCTCTCGGTCGCGGGTTGGCGTCCGCTCTTCGATGCCTGTGCGCCACGGGCCGACGAGGTCGCCGACGGCCTCGCCGACGAACTCGATACCGAACTCGCCCAACTCGAGCGCGACTGGCCCGGCGCCCTGCCTGCCGGCGTTATCCATGCCGACCTGTTCCCGGACAACGTGTTTTTTGAGGGCAAAACACTGTCGGGCCTGATCGATTTCTATTTCGCCTGCAACGATTTCTTCGCCTACGACCTGGCGATCTGCCTCAATGCCTGGTGCTTCGAGACGGACGCCAGTTTCAACATCACCAAGGCGCGCGCCCTGCTCTCCGCCTACCGTAAGGAGCGCGTGCTCGGCACGGAGGAGCTTGCCACTCTGCCGCTGCTCGCCCGCGGTGCCGCGGTGCGTTTCCTGCTCACCCGGCTCTACGACTGGCTCAACCAGGTCGAGGGCGCAATGGTCAAGCCCCACGACCCCATGGTCTACGTCAAGATCCTGCGTTTCCATCGAGGCATCACTGGGCCCGGTGCCTACGGCCTCGACGAGGCGGCATGACAGCGACCCTCTCGGCGGTCGAGATCCACACCGACGGCGCCTGCCAGGGCAATCCCGGCCCCGGCGGCTGGGGTGTGGTGTTGAGTTCGCAAGGCCAGACCCGCGAGCTTTCGGGCGCGGAGCGCGACACCACCAACAACCGCATGGAACTAATGGCGGCGATCGTCGCGCTTGAAACCCTGACCCGTCCCGCGCGCATCGACCTCTACACCGACAGCCGCTATGTGCGTGACGGCATTACCACATGGATTCATGACTGGAAACGCCGCAACTGGCGGACCGCTGCCAAGAAGCCGGTCAAGAACGTCGACCTCTGGCAACGCCTCGATGCGGCCCTCGCCCGCCACGAGGTCGCCTTTTACTGGGTCAAGGGCCATTCGGGGAATGCCGGCAACGAGCGCGCCGATGCGCTCGCCCGCGATGCGATTGCCGGACTTGAGCCCGCCTGAAGGTTACGGCGTCGGGTGCGCCGCGCTCTAGAGCGCGTCGAGGACCGCTTCGGCGCTGGTCACCGTCATGACGCCGGGATCGTCCTCGACGGCAATATGGGTGACGACACCGTCATCGACCACCATGGCATAGCGGGTACAGCGCTGCCCCATGCCCCAGGCCGAACAATCCAGCGCGGTCCCCGTCGCCTCGCTAAAGCTTCCGTTGCCGTCAGCCAGCATCATGACGTCACCGCCGGTCTGGCGATCGTCGGCCCAGGCCTTCATGACGAAGGCATCGTTCACCGACACACAACCCACCGCGTCCACGCCCTTGGCGCGCAGCGCCGCGGCGTTGGCCTTGAAGCTCGGCACATGCTCAGCCGAGCAGGTTGGCGTAAACGCGCCCGGCACGCCGAACAGCACAACCTTCTTGCCCTGGCACAGTGCGTCGGTCGTCACCGCCCCCTCGTCGATAACCTCGAAACTAGCCGACGGCAGCCGGTCACCCACCTTGATGGTCATCTCAATCTCCCTCTCGCGTCGTCTTGTTTGTCCAGACTTGCGGCACACGCCACCGTCCTGTGGCTTACAATATAGCGCAGGTCCGGCCCATGCACAGCGTCCGCGCCGCAATGTCGAGGATTTCGAAAAAATCCTATAATCTATTGAAGTAACACAGAATTTTATAGATATCCCCAGCCGTCATCCGGCGCTCTAACTAATCAGTCAGCGGATGTTAAGAAAAATTGTTGATCCTGTCCCCGTGCCAAGGAGTATGATTGACTGTGAAAGTTATATGACGTGAAGACAGTGTCAGCCAAATCGCATTATCTGGATGGTCACATGCTGGTGGCCATGCCGACCATGAGTGACGAGCGATTCACGCGCTCGGTGGTCTATCTTTGTGCTCACACCGAGGACGGCGCGATGGGGCTGGTCGTCAACAAGCTACTCGATTCCCTGACCTTCCCTGATCTGCTCGAGCAGCTTGGCCTCGAATCTTCCAATCGCGGCGACCAGATTCGCGTCCATTTCGGCGGCCCTGTCGAGTCCGCGCGCGGTTTCGTGCTCCATTCCACCGACTATGTCCACGACGCGACCATGATGGTCGACGACAACATCGCGCTCACCGCGACCGTCGACGTGCTCAAGGCCATGGCGAGTGGCGAAGGGCCGAACCGCAGCCTGCTCGCGCTGGGCTATGCCGGCTGGGCACCCGGCCAGCTCGACGCCGAGATCCAGGCCAATGGCTGGCTCATGGTTCCGGCCGACGAAGAGCTGGTGTTCGGCGAGGATGTCGGTTCGAAATGGCACCAGGCGATCAACAAGATCGGCATCGACCTGTCTAAGCTGTCAACCGAGTCCGGCACCGCCTGACCGCGCCTCGCGCTATCCAACCAACAATGAACGGATGCGAGCGGGGCCCCTGTCCGGCAATCTGGGGGAGCGCCCCTTCACGCTCCGGGTGCGCGGTATTCGTGGGCGATCAAGGCGTAGAGCAGGTGATCGCGCCACTCCCCCGCGATTTTAAGATATTCCTTGGCTTGGCCTTCGCAACGAAACCCCACGCGCTCGAGCAGCCGCCGGCTTGCCTCGTTTTCGGGCAGGCAGGCGGCCTCGACACGGCGCAGCGCGAGCCGGCCGAAGCAGTGGGGCAACAGGCAATGCAGCGCCTCGGTCATGTAACCCTGCTGCGCAAACGGCTGTCCGGTCCAGTAGCCCAGCTGACCCGACTGCACCACGCTCCGCTGCACGCGGCTAAGCGTGGTGCCGCCGAGCAGCACACCGTCCTCACGGCGAAACATGAGGAAGCTGTAGCCGGTGTCGTCCTCGGCGTCTTGGATTTGCCGGCGCAGGCGCAGGCGATAAGTAGCGGCGGTCAGTGAATCCCGTGACCAGGTCGGCTCCCACGGTTCAAGAAATTCGCGCGAGGCACTGCGCAAACGGATCCATGCGTCGCGGTCCCGTCGCTCGGGCCGGCGCAAATAAATTAGCGGTCCCTCAAGGTGCACCTCTTGTGCGCTACGGCGCGACGATTGCCACAGGTTCTTCACGCGGGCCTTCGGATCGTGATGACGAACACCGCACCCTCCTCGGTCACGGACTCCAGGATTGTCCGTGTGGTCTCGCAGAAGGCTTCGAAGTCTTTCGGTGCCGAGGGATCCGTCGCTCGGATCTCGAGGCTATCGCCGGGATCAAGAGCGCGCAGCACCTTCTTCGCTCGCAACACCGGCAACGGGCAGGAGAGCCCCGTCGCATCCAGCCTGTGCATCATCCTATCGCCTCCCGCACCCCTATCCGGCTCAGGTGAAGCGTGCCTGCAGGTTGTCGTAGCTTTCGACGTTGGCTACCGAACCCAGGGTCGCAAAGCTGACCGGACCGCTTGCCACGGTTCGGGCTGCGACACGGGCAATTGATGTCGTGTCGATCGCCTCGATTTGCTCGACGATTTCGTCGGTGGCGAGTGGCCGGCCGAAAATCAGCAACTGGCGGGCAAGCTGCTCGCAGCGCGCCGATGGGCTTTCCATCGCCATGAGCAGCGCCGCCTTGATTTGGGCGCGTACCCGGGCGATTTCGTCCTCGGTGATCGTCTCGCCCAACCGTAAGAGCTCGCCGCAAATTACGGGAATCAGTTCGGCAACCTGGCCCGCGCTGGTTCCGGCATAGATGCCGAGCGTGCCACCGTCGAGATAGGATGCAGCAAAGCTGAACACCGAATAGGCGAGCCCGCGTCTCTCGCGCACCTCCTGGAACAGCCGCGACGACATGCCCCCGCCCAACAGCTGCGCCAACACCTGCTGGACGTAGTAGTCCGGGTCGTCGTAGGCGATACCGTCGAAACCCATGACCACATGGAGCTGCTCCAGCTCGCGAGTCGTGCGCCGTTCGCCGCCGACATATTGCGCCGGGGCCTGACGGGCGTCGTTCTGCGTCGCCAGGGCGTCGAACGCTTGTGCCGCCTGGGCGACGATCTTGTCGTGGTCGATCCGTCCCATCGCCGAGAGCACCATGCGCGGCGCACTGTAATGGGCCGCCATATAGTTGAGCAGAATCTCACGCGGCATGTCTGCAACGATCTCCACGGGGCCGAGGATCGAGCGACCAAGCGGCTGATCCGGATAGGCGGCCTCCTGGAAATGATCAAATACCAGGTCGTCCGGCGTGTCGAAGGCCTCGCCGATCTCGTGCACGATGACCTCGCGTTCGCGGGCAAGTTCCTCGTCCGCAAACACCGAATGCTGCAGGATATCCGCGAGGATATCGATCGCCAACCCGACATTGTCCTTGAGCACCCGCGCGTGATATGCGGTTTGCTCGCGCGAGGTGTAGGCATTGAGATGACCGCCCACCGCCTCGATCTGTTCAACGATATCCTGCGCGCTGCGCAGGGCCGTACCCTTGAACGCCATATGTTCAAGCACATGCGACACGCCGTTGATTTCCGCGGCCTCGAAGCGCGACCCCGCCTCGACCCAGAGACCGAGCGCAGCCGTCTCCAGATGGGGCGCGTCCTGGGTGACGATGCGCAACCCGTTCTCCAGGCAATCGAGGCGCACGGTCATGCCACGCCCTCCTTCAAGGCCTGGCCCGCGCCCGCGTCGGCGCGGATATGCTCGCGCAACGTGTTCAGGTCGTTGGGCAGCTCGCTGCACCGTTCGGGACGCGTCATCAGGTCCGCCAACCGCATCGGCAGCGCCGGGCGTTTGCCTGTCGCTTGTTCAACCGCGTCGGGAAATTTCGCCGGATGGGCGGTGGCCAGGCACACCACCGGGGCCTCGCCGTCGCGCGATCCCTTCGCCGCCGCGATGCCCGTGGCGCTGTGCGGGTCGACCACGCGTCCGGTCTGCTGCTCCACCGCCGCAATGGTTGCCAGCGTCGCCGCGTCGTCCACCCGGGTGCCGCGGTAAAGCCCCTGGGCTTCGGCCGTACAGCGGGCGTCGAGCGCGAATTCACCGCGCTCGGCGAATTCCGCCATCAGCGCAGTCACCGCCGCGCCGTTCCGTCCCAGCAGCTCGAAGAGCAGACGCTCGAAATTGCTCGCGACCTGGATGTCCATACTCGGGCTGAGCGAGGGCTCGACCGCCGACTTACGGTAGACCCCGGTCTCGAAAAACCGAGTCAGGATGTCGTTGCGATTTGTCGCCACCAGCAGGCGGCGGATGGGCAAGCCCATGTGGCGCGCCACATGACCCGCATAGACGTCGCCGAAATTTCCAGTCGGCACCGAAAACACCAGCTCGCGGTCCGGCGCGCCCAGCGCCAGCCCGGCGGCAAAATAATAGACGCACTGGGCCATGACGCGCACCCAGTTGATCGAGTTGACCGCCGCCAGACGCATCTCGGCGCGAAACGCCGCATCGACGAACAGCGCCTTTACCAGCGCCTGGCAATCGTCGAACGTGCCGTCGATCGCGATGTTGTGGATATTCAAAGCCGGTACTGTCGTCATCTGCCGGCGTTGCACTTCCGAGATACGGCCCTTGGGATGGAGGATGAAGACGGTCAGCGCCGCGCGGTCGCGGCATGCCTCGATCGCGGCCGAACCCGTGTCCCCCGATGTCGCGCCCACGATGGTCACGCGCTCGCCGCGTGCGCTCAGCACATGATCAAACAGCCGGCCCAGCACCTGTAGCGCGATGTCCTTGAAGGCAAGGGTCGGCCCGTGAAACAGCTCGAGCAGCCAGAGCCCCGGCTCGAGCTTGACGAGCGGTGCGACCGCGTCGTCCTCGAAGCCCCGATAAGCCTCTGCGACCAGTCCGGCAAACACGTCGGAGGCGATCTCGCCATTAAGGTAGGGAGTCATCAGGGCAGCGGCGAGTTCTGGATAGGATTTACCCTGAAGCGCCTCGATCTCGCCGGCGGAGAACGTGGGCCAGGTCTCGGGCACGAAGAGGCCGCCGTCGGGGGCCAGCCCCGCCAGCAGCGCGTCCTCGAATCCGCAGGCCGGGGCCTCCCCCCGGGTGCTCACATAACGCAAGAGTTCGGCTCCTGAAGGTGCGAGCCGCAGCGCGGCACGCGTCGTATCGCTAAACTTAGCACGGGTCGATCCGCTGGCAAGCTGGCCGCCTCGCCGTCATTCACCGAGATAACGCTGCGCCAAGTGGGCCTTGAACGCCGCCGTCCCCAGCGGCGCACCCGTCGTGCGGGCGATCAGCTCGGGCGTCGCAAGGCGCGAACCCTGGCCGTGGATCTGCTCGCCCAACCAACCCATCAGGGGCGCGAAATCGCCGCGCGCGATCGCTGCGGGGATGTCCGGCACCGCCGCGCAAGCTGCGGCGAAGATCTGCGCCGCAGCCAGCGCGCCGAGCGTATAGCAGGGAAAATAGCCGAACAGCCCCTCGGGCCAGTGAATGTCCTGCAGGCAGCCGTTGCACATGCTTTTGGGGCGGATGCCGAGCAGCGCCTCGAGCCCGTCGTCGAATGCGCCGGGCAGGTCCGTAGCACCCAGTTCGCCTGCGATCATCGCCTTTTCCAGCTGCGTGCGCAGCAGGATATGGGCGGGATAGGTCACCTCGTCGGCGTCGACCCGGATCAGGCCGGGCTCGACCCACAGGGCATGGCGCTCCAGATTATCCACACTCCAGGCCGGCCCTGTGGTGTCCGCGCAAGGAGCAAACGCCTCG
The DNA here is from genome assembly GCA_965249645.1 of Alphaproteobacteria bacterium. Taxonomy (GTDB): domain Bacteria; phylum Pseudomonadota; class Alphaproteobacteria; order UBA828; family JAPUJA01; genus CAVOEB01. The sequence goes on along the minus strand of CBDFML010000010.1, from coordinate 252,945 downwards.
GCGATGAGCGGCGCGGCGAACTCAAGAAACGCCCGGCCGCGACAGACCTGCATCTCCACCAGCAGCGACTGGCTTTCATGCGCCGCCATGCCCGGCGCCTCGCCCACGGGCTGGTCGCGCCACATCACAGGCAGACCACGCTCGAACAGGGCATGGCCGGTTTCATGCAACACTCCCATCAGGGCCGACGTGAAATCGGCTTCGTCGTAGCGAGTTGTGATCCGCACATCGTCGGGCACACCGCCGCAAAAGGGATGATGGCTCACGTCCAGCCGGCCGCCTTCGAAATCGAACCCGAGGCAGCCCATCAGCTTGCGCGACAGCGCCTCTTGCAACGCGATCGGGAAATGGCCCTCGAAGCGAAGCCGCGGAGGCTTGGCCGCCTGATACTCCAGTGCGTGGCCCAGGAACTCCGGCACAAAGCCCGCCAAATCGTCGAACAACCGGTCGATCTCCTCGCTTCGCATGCCCGGCTCGTAGGCGTCGATCAGGGCATCGTAGGGATCCAGCCCCAGGCTCTCACCCCAGGCCGTCGCCGACTCCCGGACCAGTCCGAGCAACGGTGCGAACAACTCGGCAAAGGCGGCATAATCGTCCGCTGCTCGGGCCTCGCGCCAGCGCAACTCGCAGGCCGAGCGCGCCCGGCTAAGCGCGGCGACAAGATTACCGGGCAAGGCGGCGGCCCGGCACGCTTGATGGGCCATCCGATCCAGATTGGCGGCCTGCCAGCCGTCCAGCCCGTCGCTGCCGGCCTCGGCCTCGCCGATCAGCCCGACGAGCGCCGGGTCGGTCAGGATCTCGTGGCGCAGCGTCTCCAGCGTCGCGAGCTGCTCGGCCCGCGCCTCGCCGCCGCCGGTCGGCATCAGCGTCGCCTGGTCCCAGATCAGAACCGCGAGCGCACCGTCCAGCCCCGAAAGCTGCGCAAAGCGGCGTTCGAGCTCGCCGTAGACGCCCTCGCCCGGCGCGCGCATGGCGCTCAAGGGGTCCCGTCTCCCTCAGCCGTCCTGGCGCCCGGCTTGCGCCGGTGAAAAACCACGAAGATTACCGCCAGTATGAGGGCCAGCGCGTACCAGGTAAGCGCATATTGCAGATGGTCGTTGGGCACCTCGAGGCGGGTCTGGCCGCCGATCGACAGGCCGCCGGGATTGGCTGTGGCACCCGCCTCCACGACGACAGGCAGAACCTCGAGACCAACCGCATCGCCCATCGCGTCGATTTCGACCCAGTACCAGACGCCCTCTTCGAGCCGGTTGTCGGGCTGGAAGGTGCCTTGCGGCTGCTCGGTGCGAACCAGGCCCCTCAGGCGAACCACGCCCGTAAGCTGACCCTCGCCGCGCAACGCGGCATCCTGCTTGTCGTGGGGAATCCAACCGCGGTTTACCAGGACGGCGCCGCCCCCCTCGAGCGCCAGGGGGGTAATCACCTGATAGCCGACCAGCCGGTCGAACGAGCGCGCCGCCAGGAACAGCTCCTTTTCGTGCAGGAACTGCCCGCTCAGCCACACGGGGCGGAAATTAAAATCGCCCGGTTCCGCCAGCACCGCGGAGAGCTCGACCGCTTCGCTTGCCGCCCGGCTCTGGCGTTCCTTGATCTGGCCCTGCTTCCAGCCCAAGCGTTGAAGCTGCCAGCTTCCCAGTGCGACCAGCACCAGGAACACCGCGCCCGCGACTAGGCTGATGCGCAAGGTGGGACGGGTATGAAACAGACCGGACTCAGTCCGTCCGACCATAATCATGCACCCTGTGCTTGAACTGAATCGCGATAAAGACCGCCTTGAACGGGCGCAGCAAAGCCGCCGAGCCGGTCACGATGATGGGGATCCATACCAGCATGTGAAGCCACATGGGCGGTGCGGCGAGGAGTTCAAGGACCAGCGCGCCCGGGACGACGATGAATCCCATGACGAAAATAATGAACACCGCGGGGCCGTCGCCGCTGTCGTTCTCGCGCAGTGGCAGGCCGCAGACGGCGCAGGTTTCGACTACCTGGAGAAACCGCGAATACAGTTTGCCCTGCCCGCAGCGCGGACACCGGCAGCGAATCCCCGCCTTGAGGATCGAGACCGGTGGGTACCCCGAGCCCGTCATGTGCGGCGGCTTAGCCGCCATTCCACCAGTAGACCCAACCGAACAGGAAGAGCCAGACGACGTCGACGAAATGCCAGTACCACGTCGCCGCTTCGAAGCCCACATGGTGGTCGGGCTTGAAGTGGCCCCTGAACGCCCGGAACATGCAGACGATCAGGAAGCACGAGCCCACAATCACGTGAAAACCGTGAAAGCCCGTCGCCATGAAGAAGGTCGACGGATAGATCCCCTCGCGGAAGCCGAATGCGGCGTGCGCATACTCGAAGATCTGCAGCGCCGTAAAGCAGATGCCCAAGGTCACGGTCAGCACCAGAGCCCAGCCGGCCTGCTGGTTGCGGCCGTGCTTGATCTCGTGATGCGCCCAGGTGCAGGTTACGCCCGAGGTCAACAGGATGATCGTGTTGACCAGCGGAATATCCCACGCATTGAAGGTCTCGACGCCCACCGGCGGCCAGACCCCGCCGATTACTTCGGCCGGGAGGATGCTGAAATTGAAGAAGGCCCAGAAGAAGGCGGCGAAGAACATCACCTCGGAAGCGATGAACAGCGCCATGCCGTAGCGCAGACCGCGCTGTACGATCTTCGTGTGCTCGCCCTCGAACGTGCCCTCGCGAACTACGTCGCGCCACCACAGGAACATCGTGGTGAGCACCAAAACGACGCCGATGATGAACAACCACCACTGGTCCGCCTTCATCAGGAGAAGGAACCCTGGAGCCAGCACCAGCGCCGAGAGCGCTCCCAACGCGGGCCACGGGCTCGGCTTCACCATATGGTACGGATGGCTCTTGGGATGATCCTCCGCGTGGGTGTCCGTCATCGCCTTACTCCTCCTTCTACCCGGCGGCGTTCCCGCGCCGTCGCGAAAATCAATTCAGCACCGCGCTTGCGCTGTCAACCACGTCGTCCGTGGCATGGCTCGCCACGCTGGCGCGCTCGGCCAGATAATCGTCGAGCGCTTCCTGTCCCAGATCGAAGAATGTGTAGGACAGCGTGATGGTTCCCAGGTCGTTCATGTTGCGGTCGTTGACCAGCGCCGGGTTGATGAAGAACGAGACGGGCAATTCAGCCCGCTCGCCCGGCGCCAGATACTGCTCCGTAAAACAGAAGCACTCGACCTTGGTAAAATAGATCCCGGCCTTCTGCGGGCTGACGTTGTATGCCGCCTGGCCTAGGATCGGGCGATCCGATTCGTTGATCGCCTCGTAGAACGCGAGATGGCTTTCGCCGAGGTGGACCTCGATGGACCGCTGCATGGGCTTGAAACGCCAGGCCAGCTCGCGGTTAACGTCGGCGTTGAAGCGCACGGTGAGAGTCCGGTCGATCACCACATCGGGGGCCGCCTCGGCCACCTGGGGCGTGCCGCCGTAACCGGTGGCCTGGCAAAATAGCTTGTAAAGCGGGACCGCGGCGAACGACAGCCCGACCATGCCGGCGACGCAACCCGCCAGCAGCAGCGCGGTCGTCCGTTTCTTACGGCGCAATTTGTCCATCGCTCAGTTGCTCCCCAGCTTCACCAGCGTGACGACGAAGAACAGGATGACGAGCGCGAACAGCACACCGACGAGCGAATAGTTGCGCCCGCGCATTTTCCGATGGCGCTCGCTCTTGGCCATATCAACCGACAACGACAAAGTGGTCCACCACGAGAAGCGCGAACAGCAGGAACAGGTAAAGGATCGAAAAGCCGAACATGCGCCGCGCACTGCCATGGGTCGTATCGCGCAGCACGAGTACCGCGTGGCCGATAAAGGCAGCACTCAGGACCGTAACGCCGGCCGCGTAGAGCCAGCCGGAGAAGCCAATCAGCCACGGCGACAGCGCCGCCGGGGGAAACGCCCCGGCCGCGCCTCCGATTACGATGTTCTGCGGGGTGCGGCGCTTCAGCCACATGGTGTAGACGAAGACATAGAACCCGATGGTCAGCGCCAGCACGCCGGCGGCGGCAAAATTGACAACCAGCCCCATCACTAGCACCGAGGTCACCGCGAGGACGACGCCGGAGCCCAGCGCGGTTGCCGGTTCGATCCGGCCTTGCGGGATCGGGCGGTGTCTGGTGCGCCTCATGAGCGCGTCGATGTCGTGCTCGTACCACATGTTGCTGGCGCCCGATGCACCCGCGCCGAGGGCGATGCAGAGCAGCGCCACGAGGGCGATCACGGGGTGAAGCTCGCCGGGCGCGGCCAACAGCCCGGCTAGGCCCGTTAACAGCACGAGCGACATCACCCGCGGCTTGAGCAGTGTCGCGAAATCGCGGACGCCCGCGCTGGCCGCCGCCGACGCCGTGGTGATCGAGGTGCCGGTCAAGAGCTCGCTCCTCGCCTATCCGCCGGCACGCTACACGCGGCGGCGTTCGCGTTGGCCGGGGGCCGGGCGGCCGCCAGCACGGCGAGTTCTGATGCGCGGCAACTGCTCGAAGGTGTGGAACGGCGCCGGCGAGGGCACGGTCCACTCGAGGCTGGTCGCTCCCTCACCCCAAGGATTGGCTGGGCATTTCTTGCCCATGACCAGTGTGTGGAAAATGATGTAGAAGAACAGCACGGCGCCCGCTGCGGTCACGTAAGAGCCGATCGACGCAACCAGGTTCCAACCCGCGAAGGCGTCCGGATAATCCGGAATTCGCCGCGGCATGCCCGCCAACCCGACGAAATGCATCGGGAAGAAGGTCAGGTTCACGCCGATCATGGTAATCCAGAAATGGATCTTGGACAGCGTCTCGGGATACTGCCGGCCGCTCATCTTGCCGATCCAGTAATAAAAGCCGCAGAACACCGCGAAGGTTGCGCCCAGCGAGAGCACGTAATGGAAGTGGGCAACGACGTAATAGGTGTCGTGTAGCGGCACGTCCATGCCCGCGTTGGCCAGCACTATGCCGGTTACCCCGCCGACGGTGAACATGAAGATGAAGCCGATCGCCCAGAGCATGGGCGTGGGAAAGGTCAGCGAACCGCCCCACATGGTGGCGATCCAACTAAAAATCTTGATGCCTGTCGGTACCGCGATGACCATTGTCGCGGCCAGGAAATAGGCCCGGGTGTTGGTGTCGAAACCTACTGTGTACATGTGATGGGCCCACACGATGAAGCCGATAAAGCCGATCGCAACCATGGCGTAAGCCATGCCGAGATAGCCAAACACGGGCTTGTTCGAGAAGGTCGAGACCACGTGGCTCACGATGCCGAAGCCCGGCAGGATCAGGATATAGACCTCCGGATGGCCAAAGAACCAGAACAGGTGCTGATAGAGGATTGGATCACCGCCCTGGGCCGCGTCGAAGAACGCGGTGCCGAAGTTGCGGTCGGTCAGCAGCATGGTGATGCCGCCGGCCAACACGGGCAGCGAGAGCAGCAGGAGGAACGCGGTGACCAGGATCGACCAGACGAACAGCGGCATCTTGTGCATGATCATCCCCGGCGCGCGCATGTTCAGGATCGTGGTGATGAAGTTGGCCGCGCCCAGAATCGACGAGGCGCCCGCGAGATGGAGCGCGAGAATGGCCATGTCGACCGAAGGGCCCGAATGGCCGGATGTCGAGAGCGGCGCGTAGAGCGTCCAGCCGCCGCCCGCGCCGCCGCCCGCGAACATCGAGCTATAGAGCAGGCAGGCAGACGGGATAAGCAGCCAGAAGCTGATGTTGTTCATCCGCGGGAAGGCCATATCCGGCGCCCCGATCATCAGCGGCACGAACCAGTTGCCGAAGCCGCCGATGAACACCGGCATGACGAAGAAGAACACCATGATCAGGCCGTGGCCGGTGGTCAGCACGTTGAACAGGTGATGGTCGCCGCCCAGGATCCCCGCGCCGGGGTACATCAGCTCGGTGCGCATCAACATCGACAGCGTCAGCCCGACCAGGCCGGCGACGACGCCGAAGATGATGTACATCGTGCCGATGTCTTTGTGGTTGGTCGAACACAGCCAGCGCGTGATCCCCGTCGGTTTGTGATCGTGCTCGTGCGCGTGGGCGCTCGCTTCACTCATCGTCGTTTACCTCCGGCTCATTCGATCTAAATCTCGGCGGCAACCTAATTTTCGGCGGGGGCTCGCGCTATCTCGATGGCGACGTCCCCGGGCTCCCACGCCCCGAATTCTTCCTCGGCCCAAACCAGCCATTCCGCAAAGGCTTCCTGCGAGACAACCTCGACCGCGATCGGCATGAACCCGTGCAGCACGCCGCACAGCTCCGAACACATGCCGTAATAGATGCCTTCCTCGTTCGCCCGGAACCAGGTCTCGTTCATCCGCCCCGGCACCGCGTCTATCTTCACGCCAAACGAAGGTATCGCCCAGGCATGAATGACGTCGTTGGCCGTGACCAACACGCGCACCGTGGTGTCGACCGGCACGACAACGTTGTAATCGGTGGCCAGCATGCGGGGCTGGCCGTCGGCGAGCTCGTCGTCCTCGAGCATGATGGCGTCGAAATAGAGATCGCCGTGGTCGGGATATTCATAGGACCAGAACCACTGGTTGCCGACCGCCTTGATGGTCATGTCGGCCTCGGGCGTGCGGTCCTGGTAGTAGAGCAGCTTGAAAGACGGCACCGCGATGACGATCAGGATGATCACCGGCACACCGGTCCAGATTATCTCGATCAGTGAGGCGTGGGTGAAGGTTCTTGGCGTCGGATTGGCCCGGGCGTTGAAGCGCACCAGCACGATCACGAGCAGCACCAATACGAGTGCCACGATCGCTGCAGTGATGATGAGCAGCATGTCGTGGAAGCTGATCATCCGCTCCATCACCGGCGTCGCCGCGTCCTGCAGGGCCCACTGCCAGTTCTCCGGCGCGCCGACGTTCCCGGCCACGGCGCCCGCGGCGCCCGTGAGGGCTGCGGCGGCAAAGGCCGCGAGCCCGACGATCCCCTTCTTGAACGACATCGCACCGTCCTTCAGTGACTGAACCTCATGAAACGCCCGCAGACCGGCGCTCGACAACGGCCCATTGGGGCATCGCAGTATTCCGGCTCCTCGGAGCTCAGCCGCACCCCCGGTGGCCCTGAAACTACACATCGACGCGGCGAAGCACAAGCCCGAGGAAACCCACTGTAGCACTCGAGAATCGGGTGTCGGCACGGCCCCGGCGACCGCTCTGCCCGTGACCCCGCATCCGGGCCTTAAGACAGGCCGGACGGGACGCAAAATCCCCAGTATTTCCGCCCGCATTCGCCGGGTTCGGTACGTGATCGGAGGTTCCCGCACACGCCGTAACCGCTTCACTGGGGGCCGGGCTGCCCATCGTCAGCCGACTTTGAGCCCCATCTGGACCCGCCCCCGGCCTGCGATGATTTGCCCCGGACCGGCCCATCGCCCCCGCATTCCGCGAATCGCAACGTCTTTCGGTTTCCAGACCGAACAAATTGCCTATATACAGTGTACGCACGCGCCGTCGCCCGGGCAGCCATCTCAGGAGGGTATTTTCATGAGCGATCTCGCCGCTACCGACGAGCTGTTTTTCGCCCGCAGCGGGCTCGAGCCGGAAGCCGTCGTGCGCCGGGTGGACGACGCGCTGGCCGGCGCGGACGACGGCGAGCTGTTCCTCGAATACAATCAGTCGGAATCCTTCGCCTTCGACGACGGCCGGCTCAAGACCGCCAATTTCGACACGACCTGCGGTTTCGGCCTGCGCGCTGTGGCAGGCGAGGCGACGGGCTACGCCCACGCCTCCGAGATTTCCGAAGCCGCGCTCGCGCGCGCCGCCGGTACGGTGCGCGCCGTCGCCGACGGCCATGGCGGCTGCCTCGAGTCGGCGCCCGCATCGACCAACCGCGCGCTCTACAGCGAGGCGAGTCCCCTGGCGGAGCTCGACGTCGCGGCCAAAACCGCGCTTTTGGCCGCGATCGACGCCTACGCCCGGGCGAAGGATCCCCGGGTTCGCCAGGTCATGGCCTCGCTCACCGGTTCGTGGCAGGCGGTTCAGATCATCCACGCGGGCGGCGAGCGTCTCGCCGACATCCGCCCCCTGGTGCGCCTCAACGTCTCGGTGGTGGTCGGCGCGGGCGAGCGCCAGGAAACCGGCAGCCACGGCGTCGGCGGCCGGGTTGGTTACGCGGAATTCCTCGACCCCGAACGCTGGCGGGCACAGACCGACGAGGCGTTGCGCCAGGCGCTGGTCAACCTCGATTCGACACCCGCGCCTGCGGGTGAGATGGACGTCGTACTCGGCCCTGGCTGGCCCGGCATCCTGCTCCACGAGGCGATCGGCCACGGTCTCGAGGGCGATTTCAACCGCAAGAAAACATCGGCGTTTGCCGGGCTGATCGGCGAGCGGGTCGCGAGCCCCGGCGTCACCGTGATCGACGACGGCACGCTGGAGTCCCGGCGCGGCTCGCTCACCATCGACGACGAGGGCACGCCCGCCTCGCGCACGGTGCTGATCGAGGACGGAATCTTGCGCGGGTACCTGCAGGACCGCATGAACGCGCGCCTCATGGATATGGCGCCCACCGGCAACGGCCGGCGCGAAAGTTTCGCCCACCAGCCCTTGCCGCGCATGACCAACACCTTCATGCTGGCCGGCGAGGCCGAGCCCGAGGAACTGATCGGGCGGGTGAAGAACGGGCTCTACGCGGTCAATTTCGGCGGCGGCCAGGTCGACATCACGTCGGGCAAGTTCGTGTTTTCCGCGTCCGAGGCCTATCGCATCGAAAACGGCAAGATCGGCGCCCCGGTCAAGGGTGCGAGCCTGATCGGCAACGGCCCCGACGTGCTTACTCGGGTTACCGGCATCGGCAACGACATGGCGCTCGATCCGGGCATCGGCACCTGCGGCAAAGCCGGCCAGGGCGTGCCCGTGGGCGTCGGTCTACCTACCCTGCTGATCGAAAACCTCACCGTAGGCGGCACCGAGAGCTAAAGCGGCGTAATCCGCCAGGGCTGCGACCGCAGCCCGTCGCTACTGCGGCGTGCCCGCAAGGGCGCGAATCGTCAGGTTCGCTACCGTGCGTGAAAAAACCAAGATGAAATCCCTCGAATTTAGCTCGCTCTAATACGCGTATTCGAGAAACAGCGGGTCGACGGACTGTTTCCAACGACTGTGATAGGCGTCGAGCAGATCCTCGGCCGGGGTTCGGCACGAGGCGGCGATGGCGTCGAGGGTATCGAGGAAGTGGCATTCGTCGCGCCCCGAGCCGCCGATGATGGCGCGACGCGCGAGGCCCGCGCGGGCCAGCGCCAGCATTTCGAGCGCCAACTCGCGCAGCGTGGCGTTGCGAAACGGCGTCTTAAGCCCGGTCTTCGTTACCGCGTTGCGCATCGCCTCGCGCTCGTCCGCGCTCCAGTCCTCGACCAGCTGCCATGCTCCGTCGAGGGATTCCGCATCGTAGAGCAGCCCGACCCAGAGCGCGGGCAGAGCGCAGAGCCGGCCCCACGGACCTCCGTCGGCACCGCGCATTTCGATGAACTGCTTCAGCCGCACCTCGGGAAACAGCGTGGTCAGATGATTCTCCCAGTCCGACATCCGGGGCCTCTCGCCGGGCAGGGCCGGCAACTCGCCCGCCAGGAAGTCGCGGAACGACTGGCCCGAGGCATCGATATAAGTGCTGTCGCGGTAGACGAAATACATCGGCACGTCGAGCACATGCTCGACATAACGCTCGAAACCCATGCCATCCTCGAAGACGAAGGGGAGGGTGCCGCAGCGGTCGGGGTCGGTGTCGGTCCAGACATGGCTGCGATAACTCAGATAGCCCGACGGCTTGCCCTCGACAAAGGGCGAGTTCGCGAACAATGCGGTCGCCACCGGCTGGAGCGCCAGCCCGACGCGGAATTTCTTCACCATGTCGGCTTCCGACTCGAAATCGAGATTGACCTGGACCGTACAGGTCCGGGTCATCATGTCGAGCCCGAGATTGCCCTTGGTCGGCATGTAACGGCGCATGATGGCGTAGCGCCCCTTGGGCATCCAGTGGACCTCGTCGCGGGTCGATTTCGGGCGAAAACCCAGGCCGTGAAAGCCCAGCCCCAGCTCGGCAGCCACCACCTTGACTTGATCGAGATGGTCGTGGACCTCGGCACAGGTTTCGTGCAGCGTGCGCACGGGCGCGCCGGAGAGCTCGAACTGTCCGCCGGGCTCGAGAGTGACCGACTGGCCGTCCATGGTCAGAGCGATGATATTCTCGCCCTCGCGCACCGGCTGCCAGCCGAACCGCGTCAGGCCCTCGAGTATCGCGCCGATACCGCTCTTCCCCACGTAGGGCACCGGGCTGAAATCGTCGAGCCGGTAGCCGAACTTCTCGTGCTCGGTGCCGATCCGCCAGCGCGCCCGCGGCTTGCAGCCCGCAGCCAGATACTCGACCAGCTGTCTCGTTTCGGTCACGGGCTCGGCGTTGGCGGGGAAGGATCCAGACATCACATAAACCTTGCGGAGGGCAAAGAGGCGCAACCATTAGCCCGAATAGGTCCGCTCGGCAAGCGCGCACCGTGCCGTGTTATTCGGAGCCGTCGCCGGGCCAGTCGCCCAGGATCGCTTGCCAGCAGGCGAGCGCGGCGAGAGCCGCCGTGTCGGCGCGAAGCAGCCTGGGCCCGAGCGAAACCCGGAGCACCTCGGGCCTCTCTCGAAGCGCGGCAAGCTCGGTGCTGGAGAAACCGCCTTCGGGACCGATCAGCACCGCCCACGGCGCTGCCCGCGCGCCGCTCGCTCGGGCTGTGCCCAGCGCCTCCGCGATCGGCGCCCCTCCGGTTTTGTCGCACAGCAACAGCCGACGGCTCGGCACCCAGCCGGCGAGCACTGCATCGAGCGACCGCGTCGCCAGCACGTCGGGCACCGAGAGCCGGCCGGTCTGCTCCGCTGCTTCGATGGCGTTGGCACGCAAGCGATCCTCGTTGACCCGCGCGACCTTTGTGTGCTCGGTCATCACCGCACCCAGCGCTGCGACCCCCAGTTCGGTTGCCTTGGCCGCCAGAAAATCGATCCGGCCGAACTTGATGGGTGCAAACAGAAGCCACAGGTCGGGCTCAGCGCTCTGGGGCACCAGGCACTTCTCGCAAGCCACGCTTGCCCGGTTGCGTGCGAGGTCAATGATCACGGCGTGCCATTCGCCGTCGTGGCCGTTGAACAAACGCACCGCATCGCCCTGACTTTTACGCATCACCCGGCCCAGGTAATGCGCCTGGCCCGTGTCGAGCGCCACTTTCTCGCCCGCCGTCAGCGGCTGGGGCGTGAACAGGCGGATTCGGGCGGGATCGGCGGGCGGTTTGCGATCGGCGGTCATGCGCGGGCCGAGCCTGTGTTCACACCAGTCCTTGAGTTCATTCCGGTCAGAGTCTATCACCAACCCGGAGGTTGCACCCACCATGACCGAGACGGCCCCAGAGCCCCGCACCAGTGCGTCAAGCTGGATCGACAGGCATACGCCGGCGCCCGTGCGCCCCTATCTCAGGCTCGCCCGGGCGCATCAACCGATCGGCGTGTGGCTGCTGTTTTGGCCCGGCGCCTGGAGCCTCGCCATGGCCGGCGGCGGCAAGCCCGACCTCGGCCTGCTTGCGCTGTTCGCGGTGGGCGCAATGGTCATGCGCGCGGCCGGCTGCGTGGTCAACGACATGGCCGACCGCAAGATCGACTCGCAAGTGGCGCGCACCGCCGCCCGACCGCTCGCCTCGGGCGAGGTTGGCCTGCTCGGCGCGGCTCTCTTTCTCGCCGCCCTGCTCGCGGTAGGCGCGGGTGTCCTGTTCAGCTTCAACTGGTTTGCGGTCTGTCTTGGTGCGGGCTCGCTCGTCCTTGTCGCGTCCTATCCCTTCGCCAAGCGAGTGACCTGGTGGCCCCAGGCGGTTCTCGGCCTGACCTTCAACTGGGGCGCGCTGCTGGGCTGGGCGGCAGCCACCGGAAGCCTCGACTGGCCCGCCGGGTTGCTTTATCTCGGCGCGATTTTCTGGACCATCGGCTACGACACCATCTACGCCCATCAGGACAAGGAGGATGACATCCTGGTCGGAGTGAAGTCTTCGGCCCTGGCACTGGGCGAGAACACCCTAGGCGCGTTGGCAGTCTTCTACGGCCTCGCGCTCGCCTTTCTCGCTGGCGCGGGTGCGCTCGCGGGCATGCACTGGCCGTGGTATGCGGGCCTCGGCATCGTCGCGCTGGCCTTTGCGTGGCAAATCCTCTTCGTCTATCTCGACGATCCCGCCGACTGCCTCGCCAAATTCAAGTCCAACGCCTGGGTCGGCTGGATTCTCTTCGTCGGCCTGCTGCTTAGTGCACTGGTCGGCTAAAACCGATCGGCCGAGGCGGATCGCGCGCACCATTCCATCCGCCGCGCCTTTCATTGTAAGCTGCCTTCAGCCCGGCATGTGTTCCGCCTTGCCAAAAGCTACAGCATGCCCGCGCGGTTCGGCGCCGGTTTCTCCGAGAGCATCGCGGTCACCGAGAGCGGCTGCGAAATGCTCTCGCCCGGCGTGCTGCGCGAATTGGTCGTGCGTTAGCGCGGCACCCCTACACCAACACGAGAACGCCACACGAGGAGACGATCATGAACCTGCTCAAGCAGCTCAAGAAAAAACCCTACAAGCCCGACTTCCCCTTCCCCGTCGCCGACTATGCGAAGCGGGTCAAAAAGGCCCAGAAAGCAATGGCGCGGCGCGGCATCGACATGCACCTGATCTCGCTCACTCCCAATTTGGGTTATCTCACGGGCTACGACACGACCATGCCGTCAGGCTACACGGTTGGCCTGCTACCCGCCAAGGGCGCGGTCGGGCTACACTGTTCCGAACTCGAGGGCTGCTGCGCCCTGCAATCGAGCACGATCAAGGATATCGCACTCTACCGCTGGTACGACGCACAGGACACGGGCAGCCAACTCGGCAAGGTGTTGCGCGATCGCGGCTATGACGGCAAGCGCATCGGGATCGAGATGCGCAACCCCGAGACCTTTACGGTCGGCGCCTTCGATGTCGGCAGCTTTCTCACGCTCAAGAAGATGCTGCCCAACGCCGAGTTCGTCGATACCACCGATCTCATCCTAGAGCTTCGCATCATCAAGAGCGCCCGGGAGCTCGCCTATATGCGAAAGGCGGGCGAAATTTCGCTGCGCGGCCTGTTCGCCTCCCTCGCCGAGGTCGGCGAAGGCAAATCGGACAACGACGTGGCCGCCGCCGGGTATCACGCACTGATTGCCAGCGGCAGCGAGCTGATGTCGATCGACCCGATGATTATCAGCGGCGAACGGACCGGCTGGATGCCCCACGTGCCATATAAGCGCGACGTTCTCAAGCGGGGCGATTCGGTCTATCTCGAATACACCGGCACCTATCACCGCTACAACGCGCCGACCATGCGCAGTGCCGCGGTGGGCGTGGCGACCAAGGAGGTCCGCCGGCTTGCGGACACCTCGATCGAAACCGTCGAGTTGATCCTCCAGCACGCCAAGCCGGGGCGCACGGGCCACGATGTCGCCCGCGACGTGGGCAAGGTTCTGCGCAAACGCAAGGACATCTACTTCCACGGCGCGTTCGGCTATTCCATCGGCATGGGCCATCAGCCGAGTTGGTGCGAAGCGCCCATGTACATCGCCGAAGGTATCGAGCGCGAGCTCAAGGCGGGCATGTGCTTCCATTGCCCGATCTGCCTGTTCGTTCCCCGCGGCGCAGGCGTGGGCTTTTCGGAAAGCATCACGATCACGCGCCAGGGTTGCGAGACCTTGGGACCGGGCACCGAACGCGAGCTTCGGATCCGCTGACTCTTGATCCGGCGGCGTCCTCATGGCGAACCTATCGACCCATGAGGGCGCCGCTTCGTTCTCATCGTAAATTTGTTGAAGGCCGCTATTGCATCCCGTCCGGCTCGCATTGACAGCTGCGCCGATCCGGGTTCCCATTTCGTCGCGAGCCGCCCGAGCACGCCAATTCAGCCCTACGAGGACGAATGCCATGGATCTGCTCAAGGAACTCAAAAAAAGGCCCTACAAGCCCGATTTCCCCTTCCCCGTCGCCGCATACGCAAAGCGGGTCAAGAAGGCCCAGAGAGCGATGGCCCGGCGCGGCATCGACATGCACCTGATTTCGTTCACGCAAAATCTGGGCTACCTCACGGGTTATGACACCACCATGCCGTCGGGCTACACGGTCGGCCTGCTGCCCGCCAAGGGCGCGGTCGGACTGCATTGCTCCGAGTTGGAGGGCTGCTGTGCCTTGCAATCGAGCACGATCAAGGATATCGAGCTCTACCGCTGGTACGACGCCCAGGATACGGGCAGCCAACTCGGCCAAGTGCTGCGCGAGCGCGGCTACGACGGCAATCGCATCGGCATCGAGATGCGCAACCCCGAGACCTTCACGATGGGCGCGTTCGACACCGGTAGCTTTCTCACCCTGCAGAAGATGCTGCCCAACGCCGAATTCGTCGACACCACCGACCTGATCATGGAACTCCGCATCATTAAGAGCGCCCAGGAGATCGCCTATATGCGCAAGGCGGGCGAGATTTCGCTGCGCGGGCTTAACGCGGCCCTCGCCGAGATCGGCGAAGGCCGGTCCGACAACGACGTGATCGCCGCCGGCCATCACGCCCTGATCGGCTCGGGCAGCGAACTGATGTCGGCCGACCCGATGATCATGAGCGGCGAGCGCACCGGCTGGATGCCCCACGTGCCCTACAAGCGCCATGCGCTCAAGCGGGGCGATTCGGTCTATCTCGAATTCACCGGCACCTATCACCGCTACAACGCGCCCGCGATGCGCAGCGCCGCGGTCGGCCACGTGACCGACGAGGTCCGCCGCTTGGCCGACATCTCGCTCGCGACCGTCGAGTTGATCCTCGAACACACCAAACCCGGCCGCACCGGCCACGACGTCGCGCGCGACGTGAGCAAGCTCCTGCGCCGGCGCAAGGACATCTACTTCCACGGCGCGTACGGTTATTCCATCGGCATGAGCAACCAGCCGACCTGGGGCGAGGCGCCCATGTATATCGCGGAAGGCATCGAGCGCGAGCTCAAGGCGGGCATGTGCTTCCATTGCCCGATTTGCATCTTCGTGCCCCGCGGCGCGGGCCTCGGCTTCTCCGAGAGCATCACGATCACGCGGACGGGCTGCGACATTTTGGGTCCCGGCACCGAACGCGAACTCAAGATCCGCTGACGCCATGAAAAATACCGACGACCCCGTTGCCGTCCATTACGGCCACGACGACCTCGAAGGCGCCATCCTCGGGGCGGCTAAGGCGATGGGGCTGGATCCCGACGCGCTCACACCCGACGATCTCTCGGCGGTCGACGAATTTCATCTCGGCGGACGCGAAGCGACCCTGGCGCTGGCCGAGCTTGCGGGGCCGAAGCCGGGCGATCATGTGCTCGACGTGGGCGCGGGCATCGGCGGGCCGGCGCGCCTGCTCGCGCACCGCTATGGCTGTCGGGTCACGGGCATCGACGTCACGCCCGAGTTCTGCCGCACCGCCGATCTGCTCTCGGTCAGGGTCGGGCTTGGCGGCTCCGTCACCATTGAGGTCGGCGACGCTACCGCCATGGCCTACGCCGAT
The DNA here is from genome assembly GCA_965249645.1 of Alphaproteobacteria bacterium. GTDB lineage: Bacteria > Pseudomonadota > Alphaproteobacteria > UBA828 > JAPUJA01 > CAVOEB01. Next base: position 237,388 of record CBDFML010000010.1, on the reverse strand, counting down.
GGCGCGTTCGACCTTGCCTGGACCCAGCATGTCGCCATGAACATCGCCGACAAGGACGCGCTTTACGCCGAGATCTTCCGCGTGCTTAAAAACGGCGGTCGCTTCGCGCTCTACGACATCATTGCCGGGCCCGCGGGCGATCCCCACTACCCCGTGCCCTGGGCGAGCCGACCCGAGATCAGCCACCTGGTCGAGCAGGACGCCGTGCGCGGCCACCTCGAAGGCGCGGGCTTTCGCATCGAGCACTGGGAGGATCCCACCGCCTGGGCACTCGACTGGCTGCGCACGACCCGGGCCAAGATCGCCGAGGCCGGCGGCCCGCCACCCCTCAGCCTGCGCGCGATCATGGGGCCGGACTTTGCCGTAAAGCTGGAAAACCTCGCCCAGAACCTCAAGGAAGGCCGCGTCGCGCTGCTTCGCGCCATCATGGTGCGCGAGGGCTAATCGCTGACGCGGTGCCTCGATACCTACCCCTCTAGGCTCCCCAATCTACACCAATGGTCTGAGGTCACCGAGCAGGGTCGGGATCAGCTCGGTCACTGTCGGATGGATGTGCATCGCCCTTTGAATCACGCTGTAGGGTGCGTTTGCATACATCACGTCGAGTATCGAATGAATGATCTCGTCGCCGCCGATCCCCAGGATCGACGCGCCGAGAATTTTCTCGCTCTCGGCGTCGATCAGGATTTTCATGAACCCTTGGGTCTCGCTGCGCTCCTTCGCCCGTCCGACCCGCGCCATGGGCATCGTACCGATCAATGCTTTGCGCCCCGATTCGCGGACCTCACGCTCCGTCATGCCGACCCGGCCGAGCGGCGGATCGACGAACAGCCCGTAGGTCGTAATGCGGTCCGAAATTCGGCGCGGATCGTCGTCGAACATGTTGGCCGCCAGAATTTCATAGTCGTTGTAGGAAGTATGGGTGAACGCGCCCCGTCCGTTGGCGTCCCCAATCGCCCAAATACCGGGCACGTTGGTACAGAGCTGATCGTCAACGGTGATAAAGCCCCGCTCGTCCGTCTCCACGCCCGCGGCGTCGAGCCCCAGATCGTGGGTGTTGGGGCGGCGGCCAACGGCAAGCAGCACATGGCTGCCCACGATCTCCTCGGGGCCTGGCTCGCAATTCGCGGTTACGGCGATTTGCTCGCCCCGTTTTTCAAACCCGACGCAGTTGGCGTTGAGCCGGACCTCGATCCCCTCGTTTTCGACGATTTCCAGGATCCCTGCGGAAACGTCCTCGTCCTCCCGCTTGGTGAGCCGGTCGCCCATCTCGACGACCGTGACTTGGCTGCCGAACCGGCGGTAGATCTGGGCGAATTCGAGGTCGATATAGCTGCCGCCGATCACCACGAGATGCTCGGGCAGAAAGTCGACATCCATAATGTTGGAGTTGGTCAGAATCTCGATGTCGTCGACGCCGGGCATGTCGGGCACATGGGCACGCCCGCCTACATTGACGACGATCCGATCCGCGTTGAGAAGCTCGCCGTTGACGCGCACCGAATTGGCACTCTCTAACTGCCCATGGCCCTCATAGACCGTCAGGCCGTCCATGGTTTTGAGCCAGTTCGTAACCCCTTGGTTGGACTGCGCCACGACGGCGTCCTTGCGCGCCTTGACCGCCTTCATATCGACCCGGATAGCGCCCTCGATCTCGACCCCGAAATCCGCGCCGCGCCGCGCCATGTAAGCAGCGCGCGCGCTGGCTACGAGGGTCTTTGTCGGAATGCAACCGACGTTCACACAAGTGCCGCCAAACAGCTTGCGCTCTACGATCGCTGTCCGCATGCCCTCTTTCGTCATGCGGGCTGCGAGCGATGGCCCAGACTGGCCGGTGCCGATGATGATCGCGTCGTATTTTTTCGCCATGGCGTGCCCTCCCTCGAAACGAATTTTAACTGCTTGCGCCGTCTCGATGCCGCGTGCCCCGCGAACACGGGCCACCGCCTCGCCTTAGGCACACCAACGCTGGATGAATGGCGTGGCGAGCCGTCTTGCCGGTTATGACTCCGGTGGGTTTTCAGAAATCAAGTTAAGCCCCCGTTGAACGGGGACAAGGTCAATTGAATACACCATTGGGCGGGGTCCGGTCGTCACACCATTTCCCGGCCAAATAAAACCGGACCGCGAAGCGCCCCTTCGCGGCCCGGAAGATTGGTCTTGGTCGGGCTTCAGGCGGCGCCCCCGACCTCTGTAACCGATCGCTACTAGCCAGAGAAGAGTTTCCTCCGCCAGAACAGCCACAGGATAATGCCAACGGCGACAAGGCCGACGAGGCCGTTATCGCCCAGGTGATCCACGGCAGCAATTATGTTGCCAATGATATCGCCCGGCAGGAATGCAACGGTACGACCGAACAGAATCTGGATGACAATGCCGATCGCAATCAGCAAGAGTCCTACTTCCAGAAGCTGCCCGATCCACTTCTTGACCGTATCCAGCACATCAGGCATGCCAATGATTCCCTGTACAGTTCGAACAAGGGACCTAACATCCAATATGATGTAGGTCCCGAGCATGAATCACACTATATGTGGAAGAGTTTGTAAATAACCCTTTTTCTGCCTGCGATATGCCGGCGCAACCGGGCTCGTGCCCGACGGCGGCAAAAAGCGCCGTTAACCATTTTATTTCAATGGCTTGATTCAATCCCGCCGGAGGCTTGCGCGGCGTGTTCTTGAGAGTTAGGGCGATGCGCAGCCGGCTGCCCGCCCACAACGGAAAATGGCGAAATCTGCACTTTTCGCGTCGTTTTCGATGGCCCCGATTCAGCCCTCGATAATCTCGAATCCCGGGTAAGAGAACCCCACCGCCCACTCTCTGAGCGCCTCGTTGCGCATCGCCCGACGCGCGGAATCGCGCATGTTCTCGTGCACGAACTCGTCGAGTGCCATGTCCGGGGCGAGCGCGTCGCGGGCGCGGGCCTGCTTGTCCGGCTGCGAGCGGGCCTCAAAACGCCGGCCCTGCGCACCGAGCGCCGCGAAGGCTCGGGGCACGCCATCAAACTGCAGGCTGCCGCGCCTGGCGAGATAGACTTGCGCCTCGTTAAGCATCCCCTGGCCGTCGAGGTGGCAGCGGATCTCCCCCAACACGCCGCGGGCATAGGTCGGTCCCACGGCACGGAATTCCGTGGCGTCCATTGCCGTCATCTGGCCGGGCGTAAGAAAGGTGACCGAAATCTCGACGGTCGTTCCGGGCGAATGTTCCAGCGTCGCGGGGATCGACCCGTAGGCGGAGAAATGCGGCGCGTAGACGACGTCGAATTCCTCCAGCCGCGCGCGCAGCACCGGAATTACTGCGCCTTCCGCCGCGCCGCCGAACTTCTCCGCGAGCCGCCCGGGCGCTGCGTTCGACCCGTGGGCGATGACCGGCACGCGCTCGGCCAGCGGCGCAGGCGCCGCCAGCGCCTCGGCCCGGCATAGCGCGTCGAACCCGACCGTCTCACCGCCAGCACGCACCCGAGCGCGCGACAGTTCGCCGTCGGGCAATTCGACGATCTCGAACGACCGCCCGCCGGCAAACACGAACGAGGCGCCCGGCTGGGCGAAGGGATAGGCCAGCGCGTGGGCGATGGCCTGCGCCCGATCGCCCGGCAATGTGCCGTTCGCTCCCTCTGTCGCCGGTTCGCCCGCGCGGTTTGACGTGACCTTGCTCATGGAGCCTCTATTATAGCGCAAGCACGCAACGCGCCCTCGCGGGAGACCCCATGCCATATTCTTCCTTGCGCGATTTCATCGCTCGGCTCGAGGCCGAGGGCCGGCTCGTACGCGTTGCCGAGCCGGTCTCGCCCCACCTCGAAATGACTGAAATCCAGACCCGCCTCATTGCGGAAGCCGGGCCCGCGGTGCTGTTCGAAAACGTGATACGCGACAACGGCACGTCCTACGGGATGCCCGTGTTGGTCAATTTGTTCGGCACCGTCGAGCGGGTCGCCTGGGGCATGGACCGCGAGCCGGACGAATTGCGCGCGGTGGGCGAGACTCTGGCCTTCCTCCGCCAGCCGGAGCCGCCGGGCGGCTGGCGCGAGGCGCTTTCCATGCTGCCGCTGGTCAAGACCGCTATGGCGATGAAGCCCAAGGAGGTCAGCCATGCGTCGTGCCAGGAGGTCGTGATCGAGGGCGATTCCATCGACCTTTCCGCGTTTCCCATCCAGACCTGCTGGCCGGGCGAGCCCGCGCCGCTCATCACTTGGCCGCTCGTGGTCACCCAAGGGCCGGGCGGGGCGACAACGGATTCGGTCAATCTGGGCATCTACCGCATGCAGGTGATGGGGCGAAACACCACGCTGATGCGCTGGCTGCGCCATCGCGGCGGCGCCCAGCATCACCGCCGCTGGGGCGAGGCAAAGACTAAGCCGCTGCCCTGCGCGGTCGTTATCGGGGCCGATCCGGGCACCATCCTCGCCGCCGTCACTCCGGTGCCCGATACCCTCTCCGAGTACCAGTTCGCCGGGCTGTTGCGCGGCCGCAAGGTCGAGCTCGTGCCGTGCAAGACCGTCCCTCTGCGCGTGCCTGCCCAGGCCGAGATCGTGCTCGAAGGCCATGTCAGCCTCGATGAGTACGGCGACGAGGGGCCTTTTGGGGATCACACGGGCTATTACAACGCAGTCGAAAAATTTCCCGTCTTCACCGTCTCGGCGATCACCCGGCGGCGCGAGCCGATCTATCTCTCGACCTATACGGGCCGCCCGCCCGACGAACCCTCGATCCTGGGCGAGGCGCTCAACGAAGTGTTCATCCCGCTGCTCATCCAGCAGTTCCCCGAAATTGTCGATTTCTGGTTGCCTCCCGAGGGCTGCTCCTACCGCATCGCGGTGGTCTCCATGAAGAAGAGCTATCCCGGTCACGCCAAGCGGGTGATGATGGCGGTGTGGTCGTATTTGCGCCAGTTCATGTACACCAAATGGGTGGTGGTGGTGGACGACGATATCGACGCGCGGAACTGGGCCGACGTGATGTGGGCGGTCTCCACGCGCATGGATCCGGCGCGCGACGTCACCCTGATCGAGAACACGCCGATCGACTATCTCGACTTCGCCAGCCCGGTCGAGGGGCTGGGCAGCAAGATCGGACTCGACGCCACCACCAAGCTGCCCGGCGAGACGACGCGCGAATGGGGACGGGTGATCCGCATGGACGACGAGACCATCGAGCAGGTCACGCGCAAATGGGCGGCACTGGGCCTGCCCGGCTCGGGCAAGCCGGTGTGGAAGTAGCAGCACCAGAGCAGGGCTCGCAAACGGTAGGCAAACGTCCTATATAGTGCCTCGACGGAACAGCTTCGTGATGCCGCGCGGGCCGCGGCAGGTAACCGCACCGGCACGACATCCCTCGGGCGGTTCTCTTTTTTTATAGTGGGTAAAAATACGGATTCGCCGTGACCGCCTGCCATGATTCCCTCACCGATCCCCTCGACCGCCTGGGCGGGCTGATCGCCCGCGCACAGGCGTTGGGCGCGGATGCCGCGGACGCGGTGCTGTTCGATTCCCGCTCCCTCTCGATCGCCTGGCGATTGGGTCACTCGGAAGGCATCGAGCGTGCCGAAAGCCGCGATTTGGGCTTGCGCGTAATCGTCGGCCAACGCCAGGCCATCGTCTCCTCGACCGACCTGTCCGATGCGGCGCTGGACGAGCTGGCGGAACGCGCTGTCGCCATGGCCAAGACCGTGCCCGACGACCCCCATTGCGGCCTCGCCGATTCCCATTTTCTCGCCACGAATATTCCCGATCTCGATCTCGCCGACGACACCGAACCCGATCCCGCGCAGCTCGCCCAGCTCGCGGGCGCTTGCGAGGACGCGGCCCGGGTGGTGAAGGGCGTCACCAACTCAGGCGGCGCGGAGGCGGACTGGAGCCGGAGCGAGATCGCGCTGGCCGGCTCGAACGGCTTTGCCGGCAGCTACGCCGCCTCGCGCAGCTCGGTCGGTGTTTCGGTTCTGGCCGGCGAGGGCACGGCGATGGAGCGCGACTACGACTACGCTGTGGCCCGCCATCTGGCCGACCTCGAAGACGCCGCCACGATCGGCACACGGGCGGGCCGGCGCACGGTGGCCCGGCTGAAGCCGCAGAAGATGGCTACGGGCAAGCGCGCGATCGTCTACGACCCGCGGGTAGCAAACGGCCTGCTGCGCCATTTTTCCAATGCGATCTCGGGTGCGGCGATCGCTCGGGGCACGAGCTTTCTCAAGGAACGCCTGGGCGAGCGCGTCTTTGCTTCGGGCCTGAGCGTACGCGAGGATCCGCTGCGCCGGCGCGGATTGAGTTCCCGCCCGTTCGACGGCGAAGGCGTGGCAACGGTAGCGCGCGAGCTGATCGCCGACGGCGTGCTCACCACCTGGCTGCTCGATTCGCGCTCGGCCCGCCAGCTCGGGCTCGAGACCACGGGCCACGCCAGCCGCGGCACCGCCTCGGCACCCAGCCCAGGCGCCACCAACCTGACCCTAGATCCGGGCGCCCAGACTCCCAAGGCGCTGATCGGCGAGATCGACGACGGCTTCTACGTAACCGAACTGATCGGCATGGGAGTGAACGGCGTGACCGGCGATTACAGCCGCGGCGCGAGCGGGCTTGCCATCGTCAAGGGCGAGCTTGCCCACGCGGTGAGCGAAGTGACCATCGCGGGTAACCTCAAGGACATGTTCGCCGCCATCACCCCGGCGAACGATTTGGAGCTCCGCTACGGCACCGATGCACCGACGCTTCGGGTCGACGGCATGACCGTGGCCGGCCGATGAGCACGCTCTCCGAGAGTATCGCCCCATCCCCCGACGAGAGGCTTCGCGAAGATCATGTGCTGCTGGTCGAGGCGGTTCGCTGCGCCGGCGCCATCGCGCTTGAGCATTTCCGTCACGAGCCGGAAGAGTGGGAGAAATCGCCGGGCAACCTGGTCAGCGAGGCGGATCTCCAGTCGGAGGTCTGCCTGTTCCAGCATCTGTGCCGCGCCCGTCCCGATTATGGCTGGCTGTCCGAAGAATCCGACGACGACATCGCGCGGCTATCTGCGGGCCGGGTCTGGGTGGTCGATCCGATCGACGGCACCCGGAGCTTCCTGGACGGGCGACCCGAATTCGCCGTCGCAGGCGCGTTGATCGTCGATGTCACGCCGGTTGCCGCCGCGGTCTTCAATCCTGCGACCGACGAGATGTTCGAGGCGATGCGGGGCGGCGGCGCACGGCTCAACGGTGCAACCCTCTCGGTTAGCAAGGCGGACAAATTGACCGATTCCCGCCTGCTGTCGGGACGTACCGAGACGCAGCAGAAGGCCTGGGCAGCGCGCTTTCCGGAATGCACCATTCACAGCGTGAGCTCGATCGCCTACAAGCTGGCGCTGGTCGCCGCCGGGCGATTCGACGCCCTGATCAGCGTCTGGCCGAAGCACGAGTGGGATATTGCGTCGGGCGAGCTGCTGGTTGCCGAGGCGGGCGGCACAGCCTCGACCGCCGAAGGTGCGGCACTGGAATACAACCGTCCGCGTCCCAAACTGCCAAGCTGCATTGCCAGCAACGGCCTGATCCAGGACGCCCTGATCGAACGCCTTGCCGACTAAGGCCCCGGCACGGGCGGGTATCCAACCGATTGGTCCGCCTGCGCCTCGCGTGCTATGATTCACAAGGATTTGTGAGAATCCCGAGGGTTACACCCACACCTTGAGCCAGGATATTACCCCGCAACCCATGGCGTCGACACGCGCGCTGCTCTCGCGCCTCGTCCGCAATCACGTGCGCCCCTATTTTGGACGGCTCGGCCTCGCCATGCTGTGCATGGCGATCGCCGCAGGCGCCACTGCGGGGCTCGCCCAACTGATGGAGCCGGTTCTCGACCGGGTATTCATCGACAAGGACCAGAGCATCCTGGTCCTGATCACGGTCGCCGTACTGGCGATTTCGCTAATCAAGGGACTGGCGAGCTACTTCGAAGGCGTGCTGATGGGCTATGTAGGCCAGCGCATCATTGCCGACCTGCAGACCAAGCTGTTCGCCCACCTGATCCATTTCGACCTTGCCTTCTTTCACAACGCCGGGTCGGGACGGTTGATCTCGCGCTTCACGAACGACATCAACGCGATGCGCAACGCCGTCTCGCAAATCCTGACAGGCTTGATCAAGGATGCCTTGACCCTGGTGTTTCTGCTCGCCGTGATGTTCGAAAAGGACTGGAAGCTGGCGCTGATCGCGTTCGTGGTGTTTCCGACCGCGATCTACCCGATCGTGCGAATCGGACGGCGGATGCGCAGAATCTCGACCGACGTGCTGGGCGAAGCGGGCCGCTTCACCGCCCGCCTCAACGAGGCCTTCCAGGGTGCACGGCACGTCAAGGCCTACAACCGGGAAGGTTTCGAGACCGAGCGCACAGTCGGTGTCATCGAGAACATGTTCCGCATCGTCTACAAGTCCTACCGGGTGCGCGCGCTGTCCTCGCCGGTCATGGAAACCCTGGGCGGCATCGCGGTCGCCGCGATCATCTTCTATGGCGGCTGGCAGGTGATCGGCGGCAGCCTGACGCCCGGCGCTTTCTTCTCCTTCGTCACCGCCCTGCTGCTCGCTTACAAGCCGATGAAGAGTCTCGCCAATCTGAACACCAATCTTCAGGAGGGGCTGGCGGCAAGCCAGCGGCTGTTCCACGTGCTCGACATGGAACCGACGATCAAGGATGGGCCCGACACCCAGGCGCTGGTCGTCTCGGGCGGCGCGGTTGCACTGGACGGCGTGAGCTTCGCCTATCACGACAGCGCGCCCGCGCTTACCAACGTGTCGCTGGACATCCCGGCGGGCAAGGTGGTGGCGCTGGTCGGCCCGTCGGGCGCGGGGAAATCGACCATCCTCAACATGATCCCGCGTTTCTACGAAGTGAGTGCGGGCGCCATCCGGATCGACGGGCAGGACGTGCGCGACGTGACGCTGGAGAGCCTGCGCGATGCCCTGGCCCTGGTCAGCCAGGAGAGCGTGCTGTTCGACGACAGCGTGCGCGCCAACATCGCTTACGGCCGCGCGGGCGCCAGCGACGCCGAAATTGAAGCTGCCGCTCAGGGCGCCGCGGCGCATGACTTCATCACCCAATTGCCCGAAGGCTACGACACCATAATCGGCGAGGGCGGCGTGAAGCTCTCCGGCGGGCAGCGTCAGCGCCTGTCTATCGCCCGGGCCATGCTGAAGAACGCACCGATCCTGTTGCTCGACGAGGCAACCTCGGAGCTCGACAGCGAATCGGAACACAAGGTACAGCAGGCGCTGGCCGAGTTGATGCGCGAGAGAACCACCCTGGTCATCGCCCATCGTCTGTCCACGGTGATCGGCGCCGATCGGATCTACACCATCGAGCAGGGGCGAATTGTCGAATCGGGTACCCACGCCGAGCTGTTGGCGAAGAACGGGGCGTACGCCCGGCTCTATGCGCTGCAGTTCGCAGGCGAAGCTGCCGAGTAAGCCGAAGCGGCGGCCTCTCATGTTCGTGATCAAATGGATAGCCGCCAACGACCGGGTTCGCTCGGTGCTGTGTTGGCTGGGCGCGTGCTATATCCGCCTCGTCTTCAGAACGGGCCGCTGGCAGGTCGTGCGGGGCGACGTTCCCGCCCGCTTCTGGGACCAGGGGCGCCCGTTCATCCTCGCGTTCTGGCACGGTCGTCTGCTGCTGATGCCCTATTGCTGGCGGGCAGATACCGCGATGAGCATGTTGATCTCGCATCACCGCGACGGCGAACTGATTGCCAAGACCATCAGCCATTTCGACCTTGGCACGGTGCGCGGGTCGAGCGGCAAGAGCGGCGCGGGAGCGCTGCGTCAGATGGTCCGTACGCTCAAGGCGGGCGGCCATGTGGGGATCACGCCCGACGGCCCCCGCGGGCCACGAATGCGGGCGAATGCGGGCGCCGTGACAGTCGCGCGTCTGGCTGGCGTTCCCATCATTCCGGCGACCTTCGCGACCTCGCGCCGCAAAGTGCTCGGCAGCTGGGACCGATTCGTCATTGCCAAGCCGTTCGCGCGCGGCGTTTTTGTCTGGGGCGAGCCGTTGGATGTGGCTCCGGACGCGGACGGTGTCGCGCTCGAGGCGGCGCGCGCCGAGTTGGAAGCCCGGCTCAACGCAGTGACCGAAGAAGCCGACCGCCTGGTCGGCCAAACCGCCATTGCGCCGGCACCGCCCGAGCCCCTTGCCACGGACGCCGCACCGAGCCCGTCGACACAATGAACCTTGCTCTCTACCGGCTGGCCACGGCGCTGGGCGCACCGCTGGTCGGCTTCTGGCTGAACCGTCGGCGAGCCAGCGGCAAGGAAGAGGCCGCCCGCCACGGTGAGCGGACCGGGCGGACCGGACGGGCGCGTCCATCGGGCGAACTGATCTGGCTGCATGCGGCGAGCGTCGGCGAATCGGTCTCGGCACTACCGCTGATTGAGCGCCTGCTCGAAAACCGACCGGACGCGCACGTCCTGGTCACGACGGTTACGGTGACCTCGGCGCGCGTCATGGCCGAGCGCCTGCCGGTGCGGGCGTTTCACCAATACGCGCCGGTCGATACGCCGGGCGCCGTCCGCCGCTTTCTCGACCACTGGACTCCGGACCGGGCGATCTGGATCGAATCGGAGTTGTGGCCGAATATGATCGTCATGAGCCGGGCGCGCGGCGTGCCCCTCGCGCTCGTCAACGCGCGGCTGTCGTCGCGCTCCCATCGGCGCTGGCGCCGCGCACCACGGCTGATATCGGGCGTGCTCGGCGCGTTCGACCTGGTGCTCGCCCAAAGCGGCGACGCAGCCTCGCGGCTGCGCGAACTGGGTGCACACAGCGCCGAGGCGCTGGGCAACCTCAAGGACGACGCCCCGCCGCTGGCCGCGGACCCTGCGGTGCTGGCGAGCCTGACGGCAGCCGTCGGGAGCCGCCGGTTGTGGCTCGCCGCCAGCACCCATCAGGGCGAGGAATCCGTTGCGGCAGCGGCGCACCGGCAGCTCGTCGCACGCCATCCCGACCTGTTGACCGTGATTGCGCCGCGTCATCCACCGCGCGGCGCGGAGATCGCCCGGGGTCTTCGCGCCGAGGGTTTTCGCCTGGCGCAACGAAGCGCAGGCGAGGTGGTCGAACCCGACACCGAGATCTACCTCGCGGATACGCTGGGCGAACTCGGCCTGTTCTACCGGCTGAGTCCAATCGTTTTCGTGGGCGGCTCGCTGATCCCCCATGGCGGGCAGAACCCCCTCGAGCCCGCTCGCCTCGGCTGCGCCCTGCTGCACGGGCCCTATATGGAAAACTTCCGCGATGTCGCAGCCCGACTGCACGCGGCGGACGCGGCCATCGAGCTGGCTCAGCCCGCAGCGCTGAGCGACGCCGTCGGTCGCCTGCTCGACGACGACGCGATACGAGCCCGATTTGCCGACCGGGCCGGGCAGGCGGCCGCCGAGCTCGGCGGCGCGCTCGATCGGGTATGGCAGCACCTGGAGCCGTTCCTCTCGAGCGCACCCGAAACCCCGGTGGAGGCCGCCGATGCGCGCGCCTGATTTCTGGGCTCCGCAGGCCAGGCCGGGCGAACGGTTCGTGGCCTGCGCGCTCAGCCCCTTGAGCGCCGCATTCAGCATTGCCGGCTGCGCGCGTCAGTGCCTGACCCGGTCTTGGCGTGCGGCGGTGCCGGTGATCTGCGTCGGCAACCTGAACGCCGGTGGTGCCGGGAAGACGCCCTGTGTGCTCTCGATCGTTGAACGGCTGGCCACCCGCTCGATCGATGCCCACGTCCTGATCCGGGGCTACGGCGGCAGTGCCACGGGCCCGATCAACGTCGACCCGACACGTCACGATTCGCGCGCCGTGGGCGACGAGGCGCTGGTGCTGGGCGCTGCGGCGCCCACTTGGGTGGGCGGCGACCGACGCGCGGCAGCGCGCGCCGCGATTGCCGCCGGTGCGCAGGTTCTGGTCATGGACGACGGGTTTCAAAATCCGTCGCTGGTCAAGGATCTCTCGCTCGTCGTAATCGACGGCGGCTACGGTTTCGGCAACGGCCGGGTGATGCCCGCCGGCCCCTTGCGCGAGCCGGTGGCGCGGGGCCTTGCGCGGGCACAGGCCGTGGTGCTGGTCGGCGACGACCGTACGAATGTTACGGCCCGGCTGGACGACAGATTGCCTTTGCTGCGCGCCCGACTCGCCCCGGCTCCGGGTGGACCGGAGCTGGAGGGCCGGGCAGTGGTTGCGTTCGCCGGGATCGGCCGTCCGGATAAATTCTTCGAGACCCTGGACGACGGCGGCGCCCGCGTGGTGGCGCGTCACGCCTTCGCCGATCATCATCCCTACAAGAAATACGAACTCACCCGCCTGGTGGCCCAGGCGGATGCCGCCGGAGCGCGCGCCGTGACCACGGAAAAGGATGCGGTGCGCCTTCCTGCCGCCGAGCGTGAGCGGATTGACATACTCCGCGTGCGCCTCGAATGGGCGGACATCGATGCGCTCGATGGGCTGCTCGATACCGTGATCGCACGGACGGGCTGAGGCGGGGTCATGGCCGAACGCCCGATCACCCTCGCCTATCGGCTGCAGGCCGTTGGTGCGTGGCTGATGCTATGCCTGTTCGGGTTACTGCCCCTCGACGCGGCTTCGGCGCTGGGCGGCTGGCTGGGGCGAATGATCGGCCCCCGCCTTGCCATGAACCGCCGCGCGCGGCGTAACGTCGCGCGCGCGCTGCCCGAGCTATCGGATAGCGAGATCGACGGCGTGATTTGCGGCATGTGGGACAATCTGGGCCGGGTCACCGCCGAATATCCCCACCTCCACAAATTCGACTGCTACGGCGGCCCTCGCGTGGAAGTGATCGGCGCCGAGTTCGTCGACGAGCTGCGCGAAGACGGGCGCGGCGGGATTTTCTTTTCCGGCCATATCGCCAATTGGGAAGTTTGCTGCATGGCGGCGACCCAGCGCGGCGTACCCGTGTTCCAGGCCTATCGCGCCCCCAACAACCCGCTGATCGATCCCATTATCGACCGCATCCGGACCCGCGCGCTCGGCGTGACACGCTATGCCAAGGGCGCCCCGGGTGCGCGCCAGCTCGTCAAGCACCTGAAGGCCGGCGACCATCTCGCCTTGTTGATCGACCAAAAGCTCAACGAGGGAATCCCCGTGCCCTTTTTCGGGCACAACGCCATGACGATGGTCGCGATGGCGAGCTTTGCGCTCAAATTCGATGTGCCCGTCGTGCCGGCGCGGGTCGTGCGCCTGGGCGGGGCGCGCTTTCGCATCATCATCGAGCCGCCCATGGAGATCACCCCCACGGATGATCGCGACGCCGACATCGCCGACATCATGGGCCGGGCAACGGCCGTGCTCGAAGGCTGGGTCCGCGAGCACCCCGAACAGTGGTTCTGGGTGCACCGTCGTTGGCCGGACTAGGGCTCGACAAATTTTACTGCTGAGACCCTGACGGGTCGGGCTGTGGCGGCATGGGCCCGACGAGAAGCGCAGGGTCGAGCCGCGTGGTAAGCAGGTTGACCCGCCAATCGAGATGAACTCCCGTCGCCCGGCCGCTCGCCCCCGCACCGCCGATCGGGTCGCCCTGGTCCAGCGCTTGCCCCACGCTCACATCGAGCCGACTCAAATGGGAGTAAAGCGAGGTCAACCCGTAGCCGTGATCGATCATCACCGTACCGCCCGTGTAGTACAGGTCGAGCTCGGCCATCACTACGATCCCGTCGGCGGGCGCATACACCGGGGCACCTTCGGGAGCGGCAACATCGACGCCGTAATGGGGCTGGCGAGGCTCGCCGTTCAGGATGCGCTGGGTACCGTAGGTGCCGGTCACGATGCCGATCAGCGGCCAGACAAACCCGGAATCGAACCAGGGGTCGGCGGAATCGGTCGCCCGGCCCGCGGCGATCCACTGGTTTTCCTCGCGGATTCGCACCAGCGCCTCGGCGCTGGGGGTCACCATGTTCGAGGCCATGCCGTCGATCCTCTGGACTTCGTAATCACGCGCCGCCACGTCGATGCGGCGTTGCTCGGCGGAACCGTCGGGGTAGCGAATATCGAGGACGGCGGACGCCGCCGCGTCGCGCCCGAAGCCGATCAGGAAACGGCCGTCAGACCACACCCGAACGGTGTTGCCCTCTAAGCGCACTCGGCTGCCCGGCTCGGCTTGGCCGATCATCAGCCCGCCCTGGATGGCATCGCCGGTGAGTGCGAGCCCGCCGGCGCGCGTGGAAAGCCCCGCTACGACGAGGAGCAGGGCGACGAGGAAGAGCGGGGCGCAGCGGCGAACGACCGGGCGCGTGATCACAGCAACTCGCCCTGGGCGGGGCCGGGCCCGGAGGGTTTTTTACTGCGCGCGGGCTTGGCAGGACCGGTTGCCGGCCGCGGCGGGCCATCGGTGATGGTCGCGCCCGCCTCGCCATCGGCGAAACGAAGACTGACCGCCATATTCGGCTCGGTCGACACCACCGAGACGAGCGGCGCGTCGGCGCCATCTCGAACCAGCACGAAGCCGCGTTCGAGCACCCGTTCGTAGGAAAAGCCGTCGAGCAGCCGGGCGCGTGCCGCGAGATCCTGGCGGCGGGTTTCCAGACCGGCCGTCATGGCGCGCCCGAGGCGCAGGGCCAAGCCGTCGAGCTGGTCGCCACGCCGCCCGAGGCGGTCGCGTTCCGCGCCCAGACACGCTCGCATGCCCGCGCGTAGCGCCCGGCCGGCGGCGGTGAGGCGGACCTCGTGTTCCTTTAGCCGCTCGCGCGGATGGCGTAGCGCGCGCGACAGCAAATCCAACCGGCCGGCGCGCCGTTCCAGTTCGGTCTGCGCGGCGTTGACCAACCGTTCGACCCGATCGTCGAGACGCTGGGCTGCCACATCGAGCAAAGAGGCGGGATCGGGGAGGCCGCGAACCAGGCCGCGAAGCTCGGAGCGGTCCGCCTCCAGTCTGCGGTTGACGGCGCCGAGCAGGCGGACGTCGGCGGCACGCACAGTTTCGAGCAACTCGACGCGCACGGGCACGGTCATCTCGGCCGCCGCTGTGGGGGTCGGCGCACGCCGGTCGGCGGCGAAGTCGATCAGCGTGGTGTCGGTCTCGTGACCAACCGCCGAGATCAGGGGTATGGCACTGGCCGCCGCGGCGCGGACCACGATCTCCTCGTTAAACGCCCACAGATCCTCGAGGCTGCCGCCGCCGCGTGCGACGATCAGCAGGTCGGGCCGGGGCACGGCGCCGGACGGAGCGAGGCTGTTGAAGCCCTCGATCGCCGCTGCGATTTCAACCGCCGCGCGCTCGCCCTGGACCACCACCGGCCAGACCAGGACGTGGCGAGGAAAGCGCTCGGCGATGCGATGGAGAATGTCGCGGATGACCGCCCCGGTGGGTGAGGTGACGACACCGACGACCTCGGGCAGGTAAGGGAGTGGTTGTTTATGCGCCTCGTCGAACAGGCCTTCGGCCGCGAGTGCCTTGCGCCGCTCTTCGAGCAGCTTGAGCAACGCGCCCTCGCCGGCCAGCTCGACCGACTCGACGATTAGCTGGTATTGCGAGCGGCCGGGATAGGTGGTGAGCCGCCCGGAACAGATGATTTCCAGGCCGTCCTCGGGCTGCACCGCCAGTTTTGCCGCCATGCCCCGCCAGCAGACCGAGGCCAGGATCGCGTCCTCGTCCTTCAGGGTAAAGTAGAGATGGCCCGAGGCGGCGCGCTTGAAGCCCGAGACCTCGGCGCGCACCCGGACTCGGCCGAAGCGGTCCTCGACCATCCGCTTGAGCGCGCTGGACAGCTCGCTGACGGTGTAGACCGGAAGGTTTCCGGCGGCCTCGGGGGTTGGCGGCATCTCGCTCATGACTTGGCTGCATGATACAAGAGGCGCGCCGGTGAGAGAAGCGAGGGAGGCGAGCATGAAAGTTCTGGTGATCGGATCGGGCGGGCGCGAGCACGCACTGTGCTGGGCGCTCAAAGCCTCGCCGCTGGTCGAGACCCTAATCTGCGCGCCGGGCAATGGCGGCATCGCGGAGGTCGCCACCTGCGTGCCGCTCGACCCCCTCGATCTTGCGGCCATCGAGCACTATTGCACGGACGAGGCGATCGACTTCGTCGTCGTCGGGCCCGAGGCGCCATTGGTCGCCGGCCTGGTCGACCGGCTGGAGACCGCCGGGATCGCTGCCTTCGGGCCGAGCGCGAAAGCCGCGCAACTCGAGGGCTCGAAAGCGTACATGAAGGAGATTTGCAACGAAGCCAACGTGCCGACTGCGGCCTATGCGCGGTTTAGCGAACCGGTTGCTGCACGCGCCTATATCGAGGCCAAGGGCGCGCCCATCGTAGTCAAGGCCGACGGCCTCGCGGCCGGCAAGGGCGTGGTCGTGGCCGAAAGCGTGGACGAGGCGGTGGCCGCCGCCGACGCCATGCTGGGCGGACAGTTCGGCGAGGCGGGCGCGGAACTCGTGATCGAGGAATGCCTGGTGGGCGAGGAGGCGAGCTTCTTCGCCCTGGTCGACGGCACGACCGCCCTGCCGCTCGCCACGGCCCAGGACCACAAGCGGGTAGGCGAAGGCGACACCGGCCCCAACACCGGCGGCATGGGCGCTTATTCGCCCGCTCCCCTGCTCACGCCCGCGCTGTGCGACCAGGTATTGGACGAAATCGTCCGCCCGCTGATCGCCGCCATGGCGGACGCCGGCGCGCCCTATGTGGGTGTGCTCTATGCCGGGCTGATGGTGACCGCGAGCGGACCCAAACTGCTCGAGATCAACGTCCGCTTCGGCGACCCGGAATGCCAGGTTCTGATCGCCCGTCTCGTATCCGACTTGTTTCCCGCCCTGATGGCGGCGCGCGACGGGGTGCTCGCGAATTTTTCCTTGCGCTGGCGCGACGAGGCGGCGCTCTGTGTCGTGCTGGCGGCAAACGGCTATCCCGGCAACTACAACAAGGGCAGCGAGATTCGCGGCCTCGACGCGGCGGCGGCGCTCGAGGGCGTCACCGTGTTTCACGCCGGCACCGCGCGCGAGAACGAGCGGATTCTGGCTGCCGGCGGGCGCGTGCTGGGTGTAACCGCGCTGGGACCGGGCATCGCCGAGGCGCAGGCGCGCGCCTACGAGGGCGTCGATGCGATTGACTGGCCGGGAGGCTTCTGCCGCCGCGATATCGGCTGGCGCGCCGTAGGGCGCTAGCGCTTATCCTTTGAAAATTTTTTCGCGATGATAGTTCAAGAAAGTCGGGTGTGGCTGTAAGTAGCTCAACTCAGGAACGTGAGTGAACCCGTCGGGGTTAAAGATTGATCGAATATTTTCGGGAATGAGTTTCTCAGCCATCAAAATTCGATAGTCGTCGGCGATAGAGACCAAACCACGATCAAACATCCAGTGCACAGTCCGGCAGATAGCAACACCATTTCTCGTGGAATCCGGACCGTTATGCCCCTCTCCTACGGGACGAATATGTGCTGCTTCGATTTCTCGACGTCCGCCACCATTTATCAAACGCATTCCGGTAAACGCACACGTCGAATCGTAGGCCGAGTCGATTAGCTTAGCGAACGCGGCGTCACGAAACGGGCGCTTTACCAGCTTCTCGATCAATGGCCGTGTGAAGCAGCCTCGGGCTCGCTAAGGCCGGGCAACGAATGCGACTGGGATCGTCCATCAAATTCATGGTCGATGTCCAATGGCTTGATAAAGCCTGACCCGAAAATAGCCTCGAATTCCTGATCCGAAATGGGACGAACTGCTTTGCCAAAAGCTCCTTTATTAGTGCTTCCATTCGTCTTCCTCAGGCCGAGTTCGTAATAATACTCACCCTCTCGAAAAGGAACCGGATCATCGAATTCAAGATAATCGCCGACAAGAGCATAGAAATGGTCAGGCGTTGAGGAATCTTCGATAACGTCGAGCAGTCGAGCAACAGCGAAATAGGCCTGTCGACCCGCTCTCCCCGATGGGTCACTGTCCTGCCGCCGCGGTTCATAATAAATGATCCAGTCGCCAAGGGCCTGACGGACCTGGTTCAAGTATGTGCGGGGAAAATGATACCGCTCCTCTGGAAGATCATCGTAGTCGGCAGAGACCTTCGCCGTGAATATTGCCTTGCCCATAAGATCGAATGTTAGCGGAACCGATGACCAACTGCTCTCAAATCGTTGAAGCAAACGAACGTGGTCACTCGGTCAGCGCTTATCCTTGAAGAACTCTCGGAGCACCGCCCCGCAGCGTTCCTCGTCGATCCCGCCGTAAACCTCGGGCGCATGATGGCAGGTCTCGTGGTCGTAGATTCGCGGGCCATGCTCGACGCCGCCGCCCTTGGGGTCGGGTGCGCCGTAATAGAGCCGGCGGATATGCGCAAACGACAGCGCGGCGGCGCACATGGGGCAGGGCTCGAGCGTGACATAGACATCGTGGTCGACAAGGCGCTTCGACCCCAGCTCGCGGAGCGCGAAATGGATCGCGATCATCTCGGCATGGGCAGTCGGGTCGCCCAGCTCCTCGACCCGGTTGGCGGTGGCCGCGACGACGTCGCCCGTCGGGCCGTAGACGACGACGGCACCGACCGGCACCTCATCGCGCTTGGCGGCGTCGCGCGCCGCGTTGAGCGCGATGTCCATATATCCTGATTTCGGCTTCATGACGGCCCGAGCTTGGCCTCTCGGCCTGCCCCCGTCAAGCAAGCCTCCGGCGGCGTTGCCAGCACGCCGGTACGGCCCTAGAGTCGCCCCATGATCGCATCCGCCGCCGCCCGCCCCGTCATCGGCCTGACCCTCGATTCGGAACCGCCGGGCGGCTATTCGAGCATGCCCTGGTACGCGCTGCGCGAGAACTATTGCGCTGCCGTCAGCCGGGCGGGCGGCCTGCCCGTGCTGCTGCCCCACGAAACCGACCGGGCCGACGCCTATCTCGGCCTGATCGACGGCCTGATCGTCACCGGCGGCGCGTTCGACGTCGACCCCGCCCTGTTCGGCGCAACCAGCCGCCACGCCAGTGTGACCACCAAGGACCAACGCACCGCCTTCGAGCTGGCCGCGCTCGAGCGCGCGCTCGAGCGCGACATGCCGGTGCTCGGCATCTGCGGCGGCCAGCAGCTGCTCAACGTCGCGCTGGGCGGTACTCTGATCCAACACATTCCCGACGAGGTCGAGAACGCGCTCGCCCACGAGCAACCCAACCTGCGTACCGAGCCGGGCCATGCGGTCCGCGTCGAGCCCGGCACCCTGCTTCACCGCATCGTCGAAACCGACACGCTCGAGGTGAACAGCGCTCACCACCAGGCGGTGCGCGAAACGGGCCCGGGCGTGGTGATCGATGCCTGGGCGCCCGATGGCGTCGTCGAGGGCATCGAGGATCCCTCGAGGCGATTCTGCCTCGGCGTCCAGTGGCACCCGGAATACGCCATCGATCCCGGAGATTCGAGGATCCTCGACGCGTTCGTCGAGGCGGCTAGCACACCCGCTTCGCCCGCCCCATGACCGAAACCGCCGAGCGTATCGCCAAGCGCATCGCCCGCGCCGGCCTCTGCTCGCGGCGCGACGCCGAGCGCATGATCGCCGCGGGACGGGTCGCCATCGACGGCGTCCCGGTCACCTCGCCTGCGAACAACGTGACCCCGGCGATGCGCGTGAGCGTCGACGGCGCGCCCCTGCCCGAGGCCGGAAAGACCCGCCTGTGGCGCTACCACAAGCCGCGCGGCCTGGTGACCAGCCACCGAGATCCGCAAGAGCGTCCGACCGTGTTCGACGTCCTGCCCCGGGAGATCGGCCGGGTTATCTCGGTCGGCCGGCTCGATATCACGAGCGAGGGTCTGCTGCTGTTGACCAACGACGGTGGCCTCGCCCGCCAGCTCGAGCTGCCCTCGACAGGTTGGGTCCGACGCTACCGCGCGCGCGTGCACGGCCATCCCGAGGCGAACCAGCTCGCGGCGCTCGGCGACGGGCTGAGCGTGGACGGCATGCGCTACGGCCCGATCCGTGCCGGCCTCGACAGTCAGCGGGGCGACAACGCCTGGCTGACCATCGCGCTCACCGAAGGCAAGAACCGCGAAGTGCGCCGGGTGCTCGAGCATCTCGGCTGGCAGGTCAACCGCCTGATCCGAGTCGCCTACGGCCCCTTCCAGCTGGGCAAGCTGGAGGCCGGGGGCTTGCGTGAAGTGCCCGCCAAGGTGGTCGCCGAACAGGTCGCCGCCGATACGCCGCCAAAACCCGATGCGCATCGTCGGCGGTAGGCATCGCGGTCGCGCACTCAAGGCGCCGGCGGGCCGCGCACTCCGGCCCACGGCGGCACGTGCCCGCGAAGCTCTGTTCGACATCCTGTTGCACGGCCGGTTGGGCGGCCCGGCGCTGGCCGGCGCCACGGTGCTCGACGTCTTCGCTGGCACCGGTGCGCTTGGCTTTGAGGCGCTCTCGCGCGGTGCGGCACAGGTCTTCGCGCTAGAGAACGACCGGGCGGCAGCTCTCTGCCTTACGGCCAACGCCGAGGCATTGGGCGAGACGGAACGGGTGACCCTGATCCGTGCCGACGCAACCCGCCCGCCGCCGGCGCCTGGTGCCGCCGACATCGCGTTTCTCGACGCGCCCTACGAAGGCGGCCTTGCATGGCCGTCGCTGGCCGCGCTTGCGCATGGCGGTTGGCTGGCCAGCGGCGCCCTCGTGATCGTGGAGACGGCGGCGAAGGAGCACGGGCAAACCCCACCGCCCGAAGGTTTCAAACCCGGGGAGACACGGCGCTACGGTGCAGCGCGGTTCAGCTTTTTTCGCTTTATCGGCCCCTAACGCCGCCCGAACAGCTTTTCAATGTCGGCGAGCTTGAGCTCGACATAGGTCGGACGACCATGGCTGCACTGGCCGGAGCGGGGCGTCGATTCCATTTGGCGAAGCAGGGCGTTCATCTCGTCGAGAGTGAGACGGCGGCCCGCCCGGACACTGCCGTGACACGCCATGGTGGCACAGACCTCGGAGAGCCGGTCCTTCAGGCTCACCGCCTCGCCCAGTTCGGTCAAATCGTCGGCCAGATCGCGTACCAGACCGACCGCGTCGACCTCGCCCAGCAGTGCGGGCGTCTCGCGCACTACCACCGCGCCAGGGCCGAAGGCGTCGATTACGAGGCCGAGTTCAGCGAATTCAGCCTGGCGTTCGAGAAGCCGGTCGACGGCGTTCGATTCAAGCTCGACGACCTCGGGCACGAGCAGAACTTGGCGGGAGACCCCCTCGGTCTCGAGGGCGCTGCGGATGCGCTCGTGGGTGAGCCGCTCGTGGGCGGCGTGCTGATCGACGATGACCAGGCCGTCGGCGGTCTGGGCCACAACATAGGTCTCGTGCAACTGGCCCCGCGCGGCGCCCAGGGGAAACGCGTCGGTCGGCGGATTGGCGTCTGCACCCTCGGGCGGGGCGTCAACACGCGCCGCGGGCGCGCCCAGCGGTGCCTGATAAAGCGCCGCCGCCTCGGCGAGCCCGGGGCCAAAGTCCGACGCGCGCGCGGTATACCCCCCGCCGGACGCAGGGCCACGGGCCTGCAGGGACGGCTGCGCCGGACCGGTTGGTTCGGGCTGGAAGGCACCCAAAGCCGCTTGCGCGACGCTCGACGCGCTGCGATGGCCGGCAGCAGCCAGCACCGCGCGGATGCCGCCCACCAGCAACCCGCGCACGTTCGCCGCGTCGCGAAAGCGCACCTCGGTCTTGGCCGGATGGACATTGACGTCGAGCTCGCCCGCCGGCAGGTCGAGAAAAAGCACCACGAGCGGGAACCGGCCCGACGCCAGCACGTCCTGATAGGCCCCTCGCAAGGCGCCCACCAGCATGCGGTTGCGCACGGGACGGCCGTTGACCACGAGATGCTGATACTGCCCCGTCGCCCGATTGAGCGTGGGCAGACTGACATCGCCGGACAGCCGTGCGCCGTTGCGCTCGGCTTCGACGGGTAGAGCGTTATCGGCGAACTCGCGGCCCATCACCTGGGCGATGCGTTCAAGCCGGGAATCGAGCAGATCGCCCGGGGTGGCCGACAGCAGCAGGGGGGAACGATCGTCGTTCTGCACGCTAAAGGCAATGTCGGGGCGAGCCAGGGCCAGGCGATTGATCGCATCGAGCGCGTGCCCGACTTCGGTGCGCGGCTGCTTGAGAAATTTGAGACGCGCCGGCGTGGCGTAGAACAGGTCACGCACCTCGACCCGCGTGCCCGCCGAAAGCGCCGCCGGTACCGGCTCGGCCGTCCCGCCGCCCTCGATTTCGATTTGCCAGGCAACCTCCGCGTCCGGGGTGCGGCTGGTCAGACGAAATCGGCTGACCGATGCGATCGAGGGCAGCGCCTCGCCGCGAAAGCCCAACGTGGTGATGGCATCGAGATCGTCGTCGCCCAGCTTCGACGTGGCGTGACGCTCGATGCTGAGCGCCAACTCGTCGGCCGCGATGCCGCCGCCGTTGTCGGTGACAGAGACGAGGCCGCGCCCGCCCTCCTCGATCACGATATCGATGCGCGTCGCCCCGGCGTCGATGGCGTTCTCGACCAGTTCCTTGACCACCGACGCCGGCCGCTCGACGACCTCGCCCGCGGCAATGCGGTTGACCGTCGTTTCGGACAGGCGGCGGATATTCACGACCGGGGCATCTCCGTCAGGTAGCGGCGCGCCAGCGCCTTGCTCCGTTCAACCGCCGGCTGCGTAAAGGGATTGACCCCCAAGAGACGCGCCGTGACCATGACTTCAACCATGAAATGCATCATCAGCGAGCCCAGCACCGGCTCGTCGATAGCGCTGATCCGGAACAGGCGGGTCGGCCGTCCGGCCTCGATCAGGGCCTCGCCCGTTGCCCTCGCTTCCACGGCGACAAGATCGCTCATACTCCGCTCGTCAAGATAGTCGAGCCCGGCATAATCGGCCAAATCAGAGTCGATCGCTGCGCTGGCCTCGGGATCGTCGAAACAAACCAGCGAGAACATCTTATCGCGCGGACCGTCGAGGTAAAGTTGAAGCTGGCTATGCTGATCAACCGTACCGAGCGCGTAGATCGGCGTGATCCCGGTGCCGTCCTTGCCAAGGCTCTCCGCCCAAAGCTGGCGGTACCAGAACCCGAACGACGCGAGCCGGTCGGCGTAGGGCATGAGCACCCCGATATCGACCGCGTGGTGACGAAGCAGGGCGACCGCGACGGCCGCGCCCAGGGCGGGCGGACAATCCGCCGGGGTCTTGGCCCCGACGGCCGCATCGAGCAGTTGAGCCGCACCGGCCCGCAGCGCCCCGGCGTCGAGCCCGACGACCAGCGCCGGCAGCATGCCGACAGCTGAAAACACCGAATAGCGACCGCCTAGTCCGGGATCATGGTCGAGCACGAAGAAGCCGAAGCGTTCGGCCAGCCGGCGCAGAGGCGATTCGCCGGGCTCGGTGATGGCATAGAAATGCCGGGCGAGCGCGGCGTCGGAGAGAGCCTCCCGGACCGCCTGGAGGCAAAGCAGGGTCTGGGCCAGGGTCTCAGGCGTGGCGCCGGACTTGCTGATGATCAGGAACGCGGTTTTGGACAGATCGACGGCGGCCAGCACGCCTTCGACGCTGTGCGGATCGGCGTTGTCGAGAAAATGCAACTCGATGCCGTCCTGGGCCGCGGCCAACTGGTGGCCACGCAGGCCGACCACGGCACGTCCGCCCAGGCTTGACCCGCCCGTGCCCAGAAGAATGAGGTGCCGGAATTCCTCGCGCAGCCGCCCGGCCAACCCCTGCAAGGCGGGCAGGTCGTCGCGCGCGTAAGGCAAACTGAGCTGAGAAAGCTCGCCCTTCTCGTGATGCGCCCGCAGGCGATCGAGAATGGGCGCAGATTCGCTCAGGGCGCCATCGAGCCCGGCGGCGGACACACCGGCGCCGCCGATCGCATCGTCAAGACATCCGTCGATATTCTGGCTGTAGAGCATCGGCCCCCGGCCTTGCGCGCGTACCCCCGACCGCAGCCCCTCAGGGCATCGTCGGCTCAACCCCTGCCGGTGTCCCGACAACCACAACCGTCAGATCCTCGGGCACCAGCAGCCGCTGGGCAACCCGATTCACGTCGTCGAGCGTTACGGCCTCGATATAACCGTTGCGCCGTTCGATATAGTCGATCCCCAGATCGTTGTACTGCATCGACAACAGGGTGCGCGCGACCCGGTCGTTGCTATCGAAGCGCAGCGGAAACGCCCCGGTCAGATGGGTCTTTGCGTCTGCCAATTCCCCGGCGCTTACGCCGTCGCGGCGCAATCGGCCGAACTCGGCCCGAATCAGATCGAGCGATTCTGCTACCCGGTCGTTGCGCGTGCCGACCGACCCGATATGGAGCCCGCCATGGCGCAGTGGGCTGAGATAGGTATAGACCGAATAGGCGAGGCCGCGCTTTTCGCGAATCTCTTCGGTCAGGCGCGAGGTGAAACTGCCGCCGCCCAGAATATGATTCATCACATAGGCTGCGTAAAAGTCCGGGTCCGCGCGTTTGATCCCCGGCAGGCCGAAAAAGACGACGCTCTGGGGAATGTCACGCTCGATGACACGCAACGCTCCGGCATTGGCAAAACCCGCCTCGTCGATATCCCACGGCGCCGCTTCAGCGGGCAACGCGCCAAAGGTTTGATCGAGCAGCGGCGCAAGCTCGGCCGGGGTGATGTCGCCGACAACGGCGACGATTAAGTTATTCCGGGCGAACCGTTTGCGCGCGAAGATCTGAAGATCGGCCCGGGTGATGGCGTTAAGGCTCTCGGCGGTGCCATCGAGCGAGCGGCCGTAGGGATGGGCGGGATAGACGGTTTCGTACCAGGTCATGGCCGCGACCCAGTCCGGATCGCGCTCGTTCTGCACCACCTCGATGAGCAGTTGCTGGCGCATTCGTTCGATGGCGTCAGGATCGAAACGCGGTACGGAGAGCGCCAGTCCCATCATTTCGAACGCGACGTCGCGATGGATCGACAGCGTCTCGACTTCGACGGTGAAGTTGTCCTGGGTCGCGCTGGCGCCGAGCCGGATCGAGCGGTTCACCAGGCGGACAAGAAAGGCCTCGGAATCGTAATCGCCCGCGCCCTCGTTGATCAACGCCGAGGCGAGGGTCGCCAATCCCTCCCGGCCCACGGGATCAAGCGCCGAGCCGCCACGAAACATCGCCTCGACCGAGATCAGGGGAATCGCGTGCTCCTCGACCAGCCACGCCTCGATGCCCCCGGGGCTGACCACCCGCTGCACGTCGGTCGCGCGCGCGAGTCCGGGCAGGGCGACAAGCAGAAGCGCAAGCAGCAGTCCGGCGCGGAGCATGGGCTTAACCGGCATCGGCGGGCCGCAGAACGCCGGTGACGGCGCGTTCGGCGCGAAGCACCGCGCGGGCGGCGGCGCTGATCTGCTCGGCGGTCACCGCGTCGATACGATCGAACCAGGACTCGACCTCCTCGACGCTGACGTCCGACGTAAAGGCGTCGCCGAATATACTGGCCACCATATAAAGGCTGTCGCTGGCGAACACCGCTTCGGCCTTGACCCGCGTCTTGGCACTCTCAACCTCCTCGGGCGTCACGCCCTCGTGCAACACGCGATCGATCTCGTCATCGATGGCGGCCTCAAGAGCCGCCAGATCGGCGCCCGGCGCCGGGGTCGCATAGATGTAAAACTGGGTCTTGTCGAAGTAAAAGTCGTCGTAATAGACGCCCACATGGGTCGCCAGCATACGCTCGACCACCAGGATGCGATAGAGCCGTCCCGTCGTGCCGGAAAGGATGTTCGAGAGCACGATCAGCGGATAGGCGTGCTCGGTTTCGCCCGCGTTCTGGCTCGGCGCCAGGTAGCTGCGGCTCCATTCCGCCTGACGCACCCGCGGGTCCACCACGTCGAGCCGGCGCGCCGCGTCGGGCGCCGGCTCGACGGGCCGGACCCGCTCGGGCACGTCGCGCGCCGCAACTGGGCCGTAATAGCGCTCGGCGAGAACGCGCAATTCATCGGCGGTGATATCGCCGACGACGATCAATGCTGCGTTGTTCGGTGCGTAATGCTGCCGGTAGAACGCAATAGCGTCCTCGGTGGTCAAGGCCGCTACCTCGTGCTCGTAGCCGATGATCGGAATGCCGTAGGGGTGGACCTGGAACTGTTCGGCCGCGAAACGCTCGCCGAATTGTGCGGCGGGATCGTTGTCGGTACGCGAGGCGCGCTCTTCGAGAACGACGTCGCGCTCGGGCAGGACCCCCTCGTCGCTGAGTACGAGATTTGCCATGCGATCCGCCTCAAGCTCCATGACCAATTCAAGCCGGTCGCGCGCGATCTTCTGGAAATAGCCGGTATAGTCCTGCGAGGTAAACGCGTTCTCGGACCCGCCGTTCAGTGCAACGAGACGCGAAAACTCGCCGGCCTCGCGGGTCGTCGTGCCCTTGAACATGAGATGTTCGAGAAAATGGGCGATCCCGGACTTGCCGGGCGGCTCGTCGGCGGCGCCGATCCGGTACCAGACGCTGTGAAAGACGACCGGTGCGCGGTGATTTTCGACGACAATGACCTGGAGGCCATTATCCAGGGTAAAGGTCTCGGCACCAAAGACACGGGGTTGCTCTGCCCAGAGGCCCGGCGCAATAAACCCAACCGTCAGCAGAGCGAGGACGCCGAGCGCCGCGATGCGCTGGAGAAACGAAAGCCCGCTCGCGCTCGTCGAGACGGTCATCCTTTACGGGCTCGCTCGGTTGGTGCCCCGCCGGTCACGGCGCCGCCTCGATGACCGCGGGTTCGCCGTCGAGCAGGTTCGGCGTGGCACCCTCGGTTGCGGACTTGCCCTCGGCCGCGTTCTGTTCGAGCCGTTCTGCTTCGCGCGCGGGATCGATGACGGCGTCGTCCCGAATTTCGCCGGTGGCGCCCTCCCAGAACATCAGATCGTCGAAAAAGCTGTCTATGACGTCGTCGGGGGCGGGACCGGAGATCGCGGGCACAAGCTCCGCACCGGCGCCCGGCATCGTCTCGGGCGCGGTCGGCACAGGCACCCCTGCCGGATCGGCCAGCACAGGCACGGGGGCCGAGGGCAAGGGCTCGCCGAGAATCTGCCGGATTGACCCGTTGCTCGTGATTGCCCGAGCCTGCTCGAGCAAGGCATATTCCCCGGCCGAGAGGTTGGTCGGCGTGGTGGGAACGGATGGCGTCCCGCCGATCCCGTCGCCACTGCCGAACACGATGGCTGCGCCGTCGGCGCCCGCAGTCGATTCGCTGCCCGGGGTCGGCGGGCGAAGTTCGACATCCGGCGGCACGGCCAGGTTGGGTCCCACGCTCACGGCGTATTCGTCGGGCAGCGGCTTGGACATGCCAAGCGCCTCGCCTGCGGACTGGCAAGCCGATAACGCGCCCGCCAGGACGAGCGCGCCGAGCACAATCAGGCAGGCGGCGGTCAGGGCGGGGCGGGGGTTCGCGGTCATGGCCTTTATCTATGTCTTTTCCAGGGTTTCAGCAAGGCATCAGCGGCCAGAATTACGACCCCCACGGTGATTGCCGCGTCGGCAATGTTGAACGCGGGCCAGTGCCAGCTTCCGCTGTGCAGGTCGATAAAATCGACCACTGCGCCATAAACCAGGCGATCAATCACATTGCCCAGCGCGCCGCCCAGGATCAGCCCGACGGCCAACACCATCAAGGCGCGCCGCAGACGGACGAGCCAGATTGCGAGCCCGAGGGAGACGACGACGGCCAGAGCGACGAACGGCCAGGCCCCGAGCGTCCCGCTGCCAAACAGCCCAAAACTGACGCCCCGGTTCCAGACCAGCACGAGATCGAGAAAACCAAGCAGCTCGATGACGCGGGGCGGGTCGTCGAGCGCGCCCAGTGCCCAGGCCTTGGCGAGTTGGTCGAGCAGGATAACGAAGCCGGCGGATCCCACTCCGAGCATTAGCGCGCCGCGAGCGGAGGCGAGCCGACGGACAGTCACGTTCGCTCAACCCGCCGCCACGTCCGAGGCACCGAGCACATCGGCGCAACGGCCGCACAGGTCGGAATGCCCGGGCCGTTGGCCCACCTCGGGCAGCACCCGCCAGCAGCGACCGCATTTTTCGCCCGCGGCGAGGTCCGGCACGACACCGACACCGGGCGTGTCTTCGAGAATGAATGCGCCCTCGGGCGGCGTCTCGGCAGCGAGCACGAGATCGGAGGTGATGGCGATCTCGGCAAAATCGATTCCCTCGATCGCCGCCAGATCATCGGCCGGAGCGAAAAGTCTCGGCGCCGCTTCGAGGCTGGATCCGATGCGCTTCTCCCGCCGCTCAACCTCGAGCGCGCCGGTCACCACGCGGCGCAGGCGACGCACCATGGCCCAGCGCTCGGCCAGCGCGTCGTCGCGCCACGCCTCGGGGCTGTCGGGGAAGAGGTGCAGATGTACGCTCTCGTCGTCGGGAAACCGGGTACGCCAGGCCTCCTCGGCGGTAAAGCAGAGGATCGGCGCGAGCCAGGCCGAGAGGTGGCAAAACACGAAGTCAAGCACGGTGCGCGCGGCACGCCGGCGGCTCGAGCCGGGCGCGTCGCAGTAGAGCGCATCCTTGCGGATGTCGAAATAGAAGGCCGAGAGCTCGTTGGCACAGAAATTGTGCAACCTGACGTACATGTCGTGAAAGTCGTAATCGGCGATCGCCCGGCGAACGCTGCCGTTGAGCTCCCACAAGCGATGGCAGACCCAACGTTCGAGTTCGGGAAGCTCGGCATGGTCGAGGCGTTCGCCCGCATCGAACCCATCGAGGTTGCCGAGCAGGTAGCGCAACGTGTTGCGCAGCCGGCGGTAGGCGTCCGCCTGGTAGCGCAGGATGTCGTTGGAGATGCGCAGATCCTCGGCGTAGTCGGCGCTGACCACCCAAAGACGCAGGATGTCGGCGCCGAACTGTTCGAGCACCGTCTCGGGTGCGACGACGTTGCCTTTCGACTTCGACATCTTGCGGCCCTCGCCATCGACCACGAAACCGTGGGTGAGGACGGCCTCGTAGGGTGCGCGGCCCCGGGTGCCGCAGGATTCGAGCAGCGAACTGTGAAACCAGCCGCGATGCTGGTCGGAGCCCTCCAGATAGAGCGACGCAGGCCAGGCCAAATCGGCGCGCGGCTCGAGCACGAAGCTGTGGGTCGAGCCGCTGTCGAACCAGACGTCGAGGATGTCGGTAACCTTTTCGAACCCGCCGGGATCGTACCCGGACCCAAGGAAGCGCTCGTTCGGGCTGGTGAACCAGGCGTCCGAGCCCTCGGCCTCGATGATCTCCGCAATGCGCTCGACCACCGCCGCGTCGCGCAGCGGTTGGCCGTTCGCCCTGTCGACGAACACAGCGAGCGGCACGCCCCAGACCCGCTGGCGCGAGAGCACCCAATCGGGCCGGGCTTCGATCATCGTGCGGATGCGCACCTGGCCCGCGCTCGGCACCCAACGCACGGCGTCGATTGCGGCCAATGCCTTCTCGCGCAGGCCCGTGGTCTCCATCGAGATGAACCATTGAGGCGTGTTGCGGAAGATGAGCGGCGCTTTCGAACGCCAGGAATGGGGATAGGAATGAACCAGCGAGCTGGTTGCCAAAAGCGCGTCGGCGGTCTTGAGCGCCTCGACGATAGGCCCGTCCACCTTGAAGACATGCTGGCCCGCGAACAGTGGCACATGGTCGTAGAAGGTGCCGTCACCGGCCACTGTGTCCGGTGTTTCGAGGCCGAACCGTTGGCCGACGACGAAATCCTCGGCACCATGGCCCGGCGCGGTGTGGACCAGGCCCGTGCCCTGCTCTAGGGTGACGTGATCGCCGGGCAGTAGCGGCACCTCGAAATCGTAGCCCTGACCGTGCAAGGGATGGTGGCAGACGACGCCCTCGAGACTTGTGCTCGAAAAGGTCGTTACCACCGTTGGTGTGAAACCAACCTCGCCGGCCATGGCGTCGACCAGCCCGGCGGCGATGACGAGACGCTCGCCGATTCGCACAAGGCTGCCCTCGTCGACCGCAGCGACCTCGACGAGCGCGTAGTCGAGATCGGGGTTGTAGGCGACCGCGCGGTTGCCCGGAATAGTCCACGGCGTGGTCGTCCAGATCGCCACGCTGGCCCCATCGAGTGCGTCGCCCGTCGAGCGGATGACGGGAAAGCGGACATGGATGGTGGTCGAGGTGTGGTCGTCGTACTCGATCTCGGCCTCAGCCAGCGCGGTCTTTTCGACCACCGACCACATGACGGGCTTCGAACCCTTGTACAGGCTGCCGTCGAGCAGGAACTTGCCCAGCTCGCGCACGATCTGGGCCTCGGCGCCGAAACTCATGGTGGTGTAGGGGTTGTCCCAGTCGCCCAGCACGCCGAGGCGCTTGAATTCGGCAGCCTGGATCTCGATCCAGCGCGCTGCAAAGGCCCGACATTCTTCACGAAAGTCGACCACCGGCACCGCGTCCTTGTCCTTATCCGCCTTGCGGTAGCTCTGCTCGATCTGCCACTCGATGGGCAGGCCGTGGCAGTCCCAGCCAGGCACGTAAACCGCATCGCGACCCAGCATCTGGTGGGCGCGGTTGATGACGTCCTTGAGGATCTTGTTGAGCGCGTGACCGATGTGGAGGTGGCCATTGGCGTAGGGCGGCCCGTCATGGAGGATGAATTTTTCACGGCCCGCCGACGCTTCACGCAGGCGTGCGTGAAGGTCGATCGCTGTCCAGTGCTCGAGAATTTCGGGCTCGCGCTTGGGCAGCTGCGCCTTCATGGGAAAAGCGGTCCGAGGCAGAAAGACCGTGTCGCGATAGTCGTTGCTCATGCGGCTCTCTCGGCGGGGCGGTCCGGACCGTGGGCGGCCAGGATATCGCGGGCGCGGGCGCAGTCGTCGTCCATTTGCGTAACCAGCGTCTCGATGCTGTCGAACTTCTCT
The DNA here is from genome assembly GCA_965249645.1 of Alphaproteobacteria bacterium. Classification (GTDB taxonomy): domain Bacteria; phylum Pseudomonadota; class Alphaproteobacteria; order UBA828; family JAPUJA01; genus CAVOEB01. The sequence goes on along the minus strand of CBDFML010000010.1, from coordinate 206,670 downwards.
TCGGCGCGCAGACGCTCGACAAAGCGCACCCGCAAGCGTCGGCCGTAGAGATCGCCGACGAAATCGAGCAGGTGGATCTCAAGCAATTCGCCCTCAACGTCGAAGGTCGGCCGGGTGCCGAAATTGGCCGCGCCTGGATGCCAGCGGATTTCGCCCGCCGCCTCGATGCCCGCCCAGACGGCGTAGATCCCGTGGGCCGGGTGCAGCGTGTCGGCGAGCGCAAGGTTGGCGGTGGGATAGCCGATCGTCCGCCCGACCCGCTCGCCGGTGGCAACCCGATCCTCGACCTCCCACCAGCGACCCAGGATGATTGCCGCCGCCGCCACGTCGCCCTTGCGTAACGCGGCGCGTACGGCGGTGGAGGCGAACGGGGCCTCGTCGGCGCCGACCGCCTGGACCTGGGAAAAGCCGAAGCCGTGCTCGCGCGCGAGGTCATCGAGCCGCTCGGCGGTGCCCGCCCGGCCCTGGCCGAACTTGAAGTCGTGGCCGATCACCACATGGGCGACCGCCAGTTCGCCAACCAGGATGTCGCGCACGAAACGGTCCGCGCTCAACGCCGCAAGGGCCTTGTCGAAATGAAAGATGACCAGCGCCTGCGCGCCGCAGGCGGCGATGGCGTGCACCTTGGTGCGAAACGGGGTCAGCCGGAAGGGCGTCGGCTCGGGGCGAAGTACGCTGCGCGGATGGGGCTCGAAGGTCAGCACGCCGAACGGACGGTCGAGCGCGCCGGCTTGCGCGCACGCCTCGGCAAACACCGCCTGATGGCCACGATGCACGCCGTCGAAATTCCCCAGAGCGACCACCATGCCGCGCGCCTCACCTGACGCCCGGCTGTGGAAGCGAACGATGCGCATCGATGCGCCCCTTGCCGTTGTCCGTGCCACAGCTCCCGGGCGGGGCTGCGGCGCGCCGCAGGATAGGCGCTCGGACCCCGCTTGGCCAGCGGTTAGGGCCGCACCGGCGCGATCACCAGCGCCTCGCCCTCGATGACCGGCTCGCCGTTTACGAGACACACCGTATCGAGCACCACCCGGCGCTTTTCCGACGCGATCTCGCGCACCGTGACCCGGGCCGTGACCTCGTCGCCCGGGCACACCGGCGCGAGGAACTTGAGCGATTGCTTGAGATAGATCGCGCCGGGCGCGATGAACTTGCCGCCGATAATGGCCGAAATGAAGCCCGCCGAGAGCATACCGTGAGCGATACAGCCGCCGAACCGCGTGCCGCTCGCAAACGCCTCGTCCAGATGAAGCGGATTGTCGTCGCCCGACACCTGGGCGAAGGTCTCGATCTGCTCGCGCGTAACCGTGCGCACATAATCGTACGACAGGCCCTGGCTCAAATCGTCGAAATAAAGCGGCTCGCGGGTGGTCATGACCGGTTGTCTCCCGAATGCTGAATCGGACGCCACGCGTCCGGCAGTCGAATAATTGTGCATCGCAATATACTGGGTGTGGCGCTCTCCCACAAGGAAAGCGTCGCCTCCAGAGAATAAGACTTCGTCGCTGCACAATGAGGGAAGCGAAGAGGCTGGGGCCGGCTTACGCGGTCTTGTTCTCGACCAGCCCCAGCTCCTCGATTGCGCTCTCGCGGATCTTGAACTTCTGCACCTTGCCGGTGACCGTCAAGGGAAACTCGGCGACGAACTTGATGTAGCGGGGGATCTTGTAGTGGGCGATCTGGCCCTCGCAGAAGCTCCGGATTTCCTCGGGCGAGGATGCCTCGCCGTCTTTCAGCATGATCCAGGCGCACAGCTCTTCACCGTATTTCGGATCGGGCACGCCGATCACCTGGGCCTGCTGGATCTTGGGGTGGCGGAACAGGAACTCCTCAATCTCGCGGGGATAAATATTCTCGCCGCCGCGAATCACCATGTCCTTGGATCGCCCGACGATGTTGAGGTAGCCCTGCTCGTCCATCACGCCGAGATCACCGGTATGCATCCAGCCGGCCGCATCGATGGATTCAGCCGTGCGTTCGGGATCGCCCCAGTAGCCGCGCATGACACAGTAGCCCCGGGTACAGATCTCGCCCTTTTCACCAACCGGGACGATGCGCCCCTCGAGGTCGACGATCTTGGCCTCGACGTTGGGGTGGGCCCGTCCCACGGTCGAGACGCGCAGCTCCACCGGATCGTCGACCGCGCTCTGAAAGCTGACCGGGCTGGTCTCCGTCATGCCGTAAGCGATTGTCACTTCACTCATATGCATTTTGGCGGCGACCTGCTTCATGACCTCGATGGGACAGGGCGAGCCCGCCATCACGCCGGTGCGCAGGCTGGAGAGGTCGAAGCGGTCGAACTCCGCATGGTCGAGTTCGGCGATGAACATGGTGGGCACACCGTAGAGACCGGTACAGTGCTCGGCCTCGACCGCGCGCAGGACCGCGAGGGGATCGAACGCCTCGCTCGGATAAACCATGGTGGCGCCGTGAGTGAGACACCCCAGATTGCCCATCACCATGCCGAAGCAATGGTAGAGCGGCACCGGGATGCAGAGCCGATCCTGATCGGTGAAGCGCATGCCTTCGGCGGTGAGGAAGCCGTTGTTGAGGATGTTGTGGTGGGTGAGCGTTGCACCCTTGGGGAAGCCGGTGGTACCGCTGGTGAACTGGATGTTGATAGGATCGTCGAACTGCAACCGGCGGGCCAGCTCTCCGAGCCGCGACCGCTCCGCCTCGCCACCCCGTGGCGCCACCTCGTCAAAATTAAGCATACCCGGGGCCGCGTCGGCACCAATCCGGATTATGGTCTTCAGTTCCGGCAACTTGGCGGCGGCAAGCCGGCCGGGTGCCGCGTCCGCCAGCTCGGGAGCAAGCGTCTGCAGCATGCCGATATAATCGCTTTTCTTGAACTGTGCGGCGGTAACCAGCGCCTTACAACCAACCTTGTTGAGCGCGTATTCAACCTCGGCCAGGCGATAGGCGGGATTGATGTTGACCAAAATCAACCCGGCCTTGGCGCTGGCGAACTGCGTGAGCGCCCATTCCGCGTTGTTGGGCGACCAGATGCCGATGCGATCGCCCGGCTCGAGCCCCAGCGCGAGGAAGCCGGCCGCGAGAGCGTCTACGTTCTGCTTGAACTCGGCGTAGCTCCAGCGAACGCTCTGCTCGACGACCACCAGCGCGTCGTTGTCGGGCCAGCGCTCGACGACCCGGTCGAAATGCACACCGACGGTCTCGCCGATCAGGGGCCGTCCGCCGACCCCGTTTCCATAGCTCTGCGCACGCTTGCTCACGGCCTGGTCTCCCGATCCCCGTACATATCGCTTCTGCCGGCTGCGCAGTATGGTTCGCACCCCGGCCCCCACCGAAACGTTATATTCCGGTTCAATTGCCGACGACGCAATGGCGCGCGTGCTGAGCTCACCGACACGGTAGCGTGCCCGGATCAGCCCTTGACCGCGCCGAAGGTCAGCCCCTGCACCAGCTGGCGCTGGATAAAGAAAATAAAGACCAGAATCGGAATACTCTGCATCACCGACGCAGCGGCCACCTGGCCCCACAGCGTGCCGGTATGCAGCACCAGCGAAGGGATCATGACAGTGAGCGTGCGGGTGTCGCCGCCAGTCAGGATGAGCGCGAACAGAAATTCGTTCCACGAGAAAATCAGCACGAAGATCGAGACCGCCGCCAGCCCCGGATAAGTCATGGGCAGGGCGATTTTGAAGAACACCTTGAAATGACCGCAACCGTCGAGGTAGGCGGCTTCTTCGACCTCGCGCGGTATGTCGTCGAAGAACGAGCGCATCATCCAGACCACGAGCACCAAGTTGAACGTTGCGTGGGCCAGGATGACCCCGATATGGGTGTTGATCAGCCCGAGCTGGTTGAAGATCAAATACATCGGCAGGGCGTAAGCGACAGGCGGCCCCAGCCGGGTGGCCAGAATGTAGAAGAACAGATGATCGCCGGCGGGAATCTTGAAGCGAGAGAAGCCGTAGGCTGCCATGGTGCCGACCAGAACGCACAAGGCCGTGCTCGAAAAGCCGATGATCGACGAATTAATCAGGAAGCGGTCGAACCCCTTGCCGAATATCTCGACATAATTCATGACGGTCGGATCGAATACCCACTTGGGCGGCGCGGTGATGACATCGCCCTTACGTTTGAAACTGGCCATCACGAGCCAGACGTAGGGGCCCAGAGCCATCAGAAGCAACAAGATTAGCGGCACGAAGAACTGAACCGGGTTATGGACGCGCCTGAACTTCATGACGCCACCGTCGGCTCTTTTTCGCGCACTGCAGCGCGGGTCGTGGCTATGGCGCGCTGGCGGGTGACGACCTTATAGAATAGCCCAGCCACGACCAGAGAGGCGAAGGCCAGCACGAGACACACCGCGGCACCGTACCCGAGGTCCCATTTGAGGAAATTCGTGCGGTAGGCGAAGCTCGAAATCACCTCGGTCGCATCGCCCGGGCCGCCGCCGGTCAGGATGTATATCGTGTCGAAAACCTTGCTCGCGTCGATTGTGCGCAGCATGAGTGCGATGATGATGAGCGGCTTGAGCAACGGCAGCTGGACGTGCCAGAGGATCTGCCATTTCGACGCGCCGTCCAGCTGCGCCGCCTCGATCGGGTTCTTGGGCATCGCGGTCAGGCCCGCGAGCATGATAAGCATGATGAAGGGCGTCCACTCCCAGACATCGATGAGCATCAGCGCCCCGAACGCCGTCGTCGGACCGGAAAAGATACTGGTTTCCCGAAACAACCCGAGATCGTTCATGTAGACGGTGAGCACGCCGAAACTGGGCATCAGGAAGAAGCGCCAGATCATGCCGACGACGACGGGCGCGATCATGGTGGGAATCATGATGATGGTCAGCACGAGGCGGCGCCCGGCGAACTGCCGGTTGATCCAGAGCGCGATGGCGAGACCGCAGACGAACTCAACGGGCACAACGACAGCCATGAACATCACCGTGTGCCAGAGCGACGTGTAGAATTTTTCGTCGTCGGCGATCAGATCGCCGTAGTTCTGGAGACCGATGAATTCCCCACGCTTGGTGAACACGGTGAGTGAAAGCTCGCGAAAGCTATCGATAATGGCGACTGTCGTCGGCGTCACCGCGACGACCAGCAGGAAGATGATGATCGGCAGCATGCAGACCGTGACGAAGGTGGTCTGCGAACTCCAATCGATCAGCTTCTTTTTTTGCGTGCCTTGTGCCGCCACGCCCGCTCTCCCTGTATCCCGGGTGGCCCGAGGTTCCTGAACCTAGTGGCGCTCGTCCGCCGTGGCAAGCAGAACGCGTGCCTGGTTATCGCTTGATCCGTTCGTTCTTCGGATCGTAGAGCGGTTCGAGATGAATCTCCGCGGGCACCCGGCGCGCCGCAACCTCAAGCTCGTAACGTCCCGACCTGAGATAGTCGTCCGAGACCCCGTCCGGCGAGCGGACGTAGCCCAACCCGACCGCCTTGCCGATGGTATGGCCGAAGCCTCCGGAGCTCAGCCAACCGACCCGCTCGCCGTCGCGGTAGAGGGTCTCTCGCCCGAGCAGATGTGCGTCCGGATCGTCGACGGTAAACATCATCAACCGCTTGGTCAACGGCGCGCCACGCTGGGCAAGCAGGGCCTGTTTACCGATAAAGTCCGCGTTCTTCTTGAACGAGACCGCAAAGCTTAAGTCGGCTTCGAGCGGCGTGTAATCCGGCCCGATGTCGCTCGCCCAGACGCGGTAGCCCTTTTCGAGACGCAAGGAATCGATCGCCCGATAGCCGGCGTCGCGCAGGCCCGCCTCCGCTCCCGCCTGCTTCAGCGCGTCATAGACCGTGATCATATATTCGGCGGGCACGTGCAGTTCCCAACCCAGTTCGCCGACGAAGGTCAGGCGCATGGCGCGCACCGGGGCGCCGGCGACGAAGAGCTCGCGCACGGCGCCGAAGGGAAAACCCTTGTGGCTGATGTCGCCTTCGGCGACGGCACCCAGCACCTCGCGCGCTTTCGGCCCCATCAATGCCAGCGTACCGAACGCCGAGGTGACGTCGAGCAGCGACGCCTGCGCGCCGTCGGGGAGGTTGCGGCGGATATGAGTGAAATCGTGAGTGGCGAACGCCGTGCCCGTAACGATGTAGTAGGAGTCTTCGGACAGCCGCGCGACGGTGAGGTCGCACTCGATCCCGCCTTTTTCGTTGAGCATCTGAGTGTAGGTGAGCCGCCCCGGCTCGCGCCCGACATTTCCCGCGCAAATGCGCTGGAGGGCGGATTCCGCGTCCCTGCCTACGAGGGTGAATTTGGAGAAATAGGACATATCGAACAATGCCACTGCCTCGCGGCAGGCGGCGTGCTCCTGGGCGGAATAGGGAAACCAGTTCTGTTCGCCGAAGGAGTACTCGTCCGTCGGCTCGACGCCTTCAGGGGCGAACCAGTTGGGCCGCTCCCAGCCCGTCTTGTTGCCGAAACATGCGCCAGAGACCGCAAGCCGATCATAGACCGGGCTGCGCCGGAAGGGGCGGCCCGCCTGCATCTCGTAATGGGGCCAGCCCATGACATAGTGATGGGCTTGGCCTTCGATCGCGCGCACGCCGACCCGTGAATCGGAGCGATGGAAATTGGAGAACCGGCGAATGTCGACCGCCCACATGTCGTAAGGCGGCTCGCCCTCGATCACCCAGGTGGCCAGCGCCATGCCCGCGCCGCCGCCCGACGCGATGCCCATGGAATTGAAGCCGCAGCCGACGAAGAAGCCACCCACCTCGGGGGCCTCGCCGAGGATGAACATGGTGTCCTCGGTGAAAGATTCGAGGCCGTTGAACCACTGCTTGATGCCGACGGTCTCGAGCGCGGGAATGCGCTCCAGCGCGGGCAGCAGGATCTGCTCAAAATGTTCGATCTCTTCGGGAAAAAGCTTGAATTCGTAATGATCGGGCACCGGCGTTACGAGATGGGGAATGGGGTTGAACTCGTAGCCGCCGACGATCAGGCCGCCGACCTCTTCCTTGAAGTAGGTCAGTTTGTCGGGATCGCGCATCGCCGGAATGTCGGGCGTAAGGCCCTCGATCTTGTCGGTCACGACATAATGGTGGTGCGACGGCTGGATCGGAATATTGACGCCCGCGAGCCGGCCCAGATGACGCGACCAGATACCGGTGCATAACGCCACGGCCTCGCATTTTATTGCGCCCTTGTCGGTGGCGACTCCGGCAACACGGCCGTTCCTGATGTCGAAACCCGTGACCGATGTGTCCTCGAACAAGGTCGCACCGTTCATGCGCGCGCCCTTGACCAGTGCCATGGTGACATCGGACGGGCTCGCACAGCCGTCGGAGGGCAGATAGATCGCCGAATCGAGATCGTCGACGTTCATGAACGGCATCAGTTCCTGCGCCTCCTTGGGCGTCAGCAACTCCATGTCGAGGCCGAAGGACCGTGCCGTGGTGATCGCGCGTTGATACTCGATGCGCCGGTCTTTGGTGCAGGCGAGGCGGAGCGAGCCGTTCTCGCGCCAGCCTGTGGCTTGCCCCGTCTCGGCCTCGAGCTCGGCATAAAGTTTCACCGAATGACCAAGCAGGCGCGTGATGTTGGCGTTGGCGCGGAGCTGGCCGACGACCCCGGCGGCGTGCCAGGTGGAACCGGACGTGAACTTGTGTTTTTCGATCAACACCGTGTCGGTGTAGCCCATCTTGGCAAGATGATAGGCCGTCGAGCAGCCGATGATTCCGCCGCCGATGACGACAACACGGACTTGATCGGGAAAGGCGTCGACCATGATGAACATCCCCCAGGAGCTTTTATTCCGGCAGATTAACTGGTATCTACCAGAGCTGCAACCCGGATTTGGCGCGGCTTGCGCGCGCCAGTCGACAAGGGGCCCCCTGTGCTTTTATTGTCGTGGCAAACGCGCCACGACAGTGAAAACTAGGGGTCTTGAAGGATACGCAATTGAACGGCAAACGGGTGCTCGTGACCGGGGCGTCAAGCGGTATCGGTCGCGCGATCGCCGAGGCCCTGGCCCGGGAGGGCGCTCGTGTCGCCGTGCACGCGCGTTCGGACGAAAGCGCCCGGGACACGCTGGACGCGATCGCTGCAGCCGGTGGTGACGCCTTCACTGTCGCCGCCGATATGCGGGTCACGGCGGAAATCGGCACCATGTGCAGGGCTGCCCTCGACGAGCTCGGCGGCATCGACATCGTGGTCAACAACGCGGGCATCTTCGAACACGCGCTTGTCGTCGATATGACCAAGGAATTCTGGGACCAGACGATGGATATCGATCTCAAGGCGCCGTTTTGGGTGACCAAGCACACCCTGCCCGCGATGCTCGCGCAGGGAACCGGCGGCAGCCAGATCTATCTGACATCAACGTCGAGCAAGACGGCGGACGCGCATTTCTCCGCCTACAACGCCGCCAAGGCCGGGCTCCTCGGGTTCGCCCGCTGTGTCGCCGCAGAAGTGGGCGAGCAGGGCATCCGCGTTAACGGCATCTCCCCCGGTTGGATCGACACCAAGATGGTCCGCGCGTTTTACGATGGTTGGCCGGGCGAGAAGCCGGCAGATTACGACGCCTTTCTCGAGCGAGACGGCGCGGGCACGAACATGCTGAAGCGCATCGGAGAACCGGAAGACATCGCCGAGATGGCGGTTTATCTCGCAAGCGAAAAGGGCCGTTTCATCACCGGCCAGGCGATCGGAATTTGCGGTGGACTCGCCTACTGGTAAGGGCGGCGCGCTGCTCGACAATCCTGGCCATGGCCACCTATATTCGGATTAACCGGTTGTCGTAACGCTACTGACGGGAGATTAAAGACATGGATACCCAACTCAACGGCAAGCGCGCGCTGGTCACGGGCGCCTCCAGTGGTCTCGGCCGCGCCATCGCCGAAGCCATGGCGGCAGAGGGCGCAACCATTGCGGTCCACGCCCGCTCGGAAGAGAAGGCGAAGGATACGCTCGACACCATCGCGAAAGCTGGCGGCAACGCCTTTGCGGTGGCCGGCGACATGGCGACGACGGGCGAGATCGAGGCCATGTGCAAGACCGCACTCGACAAGCTCGGCGGCATCGACATCGTGGTCAACAACGCGGGCGTCTACGACTACATGAGCGTACCCGACATGACCGAAGAGCAGTGGGACTGGGTCATCGACATCGACCTGAAGGCGCCCTTCCTGGTCACCAAATACACCCTGCCGGCCCTGCAGGAACAGGGCCAGGGCGGCAGCCTGATTTATATCGCCTCGACCAACGGCAAGACCGCCGACGGCCTGTTTTCCGCCTACAACGCGGCCAAACACGGGCTGATCGGCTTTGCCCGCTGCGTCGCCCACGAGGTGGGCGAGCAGGCGATCCGGTCAAACTGCATCTGCCCAGGCTGGATCGACACCAAGATGGCGGTCAGTTTCCACACCAAATGGTCCGACGAGAACAAGATCGACTACGAGGAATTCTGGCAGGAGAGCATGGCGGACACCAACATGCTCAAGCGCGTCGGCGAGCCCAGCGACATCGGCGATTTTGCGGTCTATCTCGCGAGCGAGCGCGGCCGCTTCATCACCGGCCAGGCGATCAACGTTTGCGGCGGCTTGTGCTACTGGTAGGTCGGCGCGCATAGCCAACACGCACAGGGCCCGTCCCGGCCACGCCGGAGCGGGACTTTTCAATCTCGTCAGTCTCGCTCAGCCCTTCACGGCACCGAATGTCAGTCCCTGCACCAGCCGGCGCTGGACGAAGAAGATGAAGATCAGCACCGGGGCGCTTTGGACAACGCAGGCCGCGGCAACCTGGGGCCACAGCCCCTTGGGGTGCCCGACGAGGGAGGGGATCATGGCCGTGAAGGTGCGATTTTCGCCACCGGTCAGGATGAGCGCGAAGAGCAGCTCGTTCCACGAGAAGATCAGCACGAAGATGGTGACCGCGGTGAGCCCGGCATAAGTCATCGGCAGGGTAATCTGGAAGAACACCCGGAACGGGCCGGCGCCGTCGAGTATCGCCGCCTCCTCGACCGCCCGGGGCACGTCGTCGAAAAATGACTTCATCATCCAGACCACGAGCACCAGGTTGAAGGTCGAATGGGCGAGGATGACGCCGATATGCGAGTTCGCGATGCCGATGCGATCAAAGATCAGATACATCGGCAAGGCGTAGGCGATGGGCGGGCCCAGCCGGGTCGCCAGGATATAGAAGAACAGGTGATTGCCCGCTGGCACCCGGTAACGCGAGAAGGCGTAGGCCGCGAAGGTGCCGATGGTCAGGCACAGCGCCGTGCTGGAAAACCCGACGATGACCGAGTTGAGGAAGTAGACGTCGAAGCCCTTATCGAGAATGCCGAGATAATTCTCGGTGGTCGGCGTGAACAGCCACCGCACGGGCCGAGAGAAAAGATCCTCGTGCCGCTTGAAGCTCGCCATCAGAATCCAGGCATAAGGAAACACCGTGGCGACCAGCAAGACCGCGATGGGCAGGGAAAACAAATATTTACGCAAGCGTCCCATCGCCCCCCCCTACGGCCTGCTCACGATTTTAAAGAACATGGCGGCAAGGATTAGCGAGAGGAAGGCCAGGACCAGACAGATCGCGGAGCCGTAACCCAGATTCCAGGTCATGAAGCTCGTTCGGTGCGCGAAGGTCGTGATCATCTCCGTCGAATCGCCGGGCCCGCCGCCGGTGAGCACGTAGACGGTGTCGAAGATCTTGCTCGCGTCGATCGAGCGCAGCATCAGCGCGATGATGATGAGCGGGCGGAGCAATGGAATCTGGACGAACCATAGGATCTGCCCGCGTGACGCACCGTCCATCGAGGCCGCTTCGATTGGCTCTCGGGGCATCGCGGTCAACCCCGCCAGCAAAATCAGCATGACGAAGGGCGTCCATTCCCAGATGTCGATCAGCATGAGCACGGCGAGCGCGGTTTCGGCGGTCGAAAACACGCCTGTGTCGCGAAACAGACCCCAATCGTTGAGAACCTGCGTGAACAGGCCGAAGGTCGGCAGGAAGAAGAGGTACCAGATCAAGCCGACGACGATCGGCGCAATGACCGTGGGAATCATAATCAGTGTGAGGATCAGGCGCCGCCCGCGAAACTCGCGGTTAAGCCACAGCGCGATCGCGAGGCCGCCGCAGAATTCGATCGGTACGACGACTATGACAAACAGGCAGGTGTGCCAGAGGGCGGTGTAGAATTTGCCGTCGCCGCTGATCAGCTCGCGGTAGTTTTCGAGCCCGATGAACTCGCCGCGCGCGCCGAACGAGATCAGCGAAAGCTCGCGAAAGCTGTCGATGATCGCAACCGTGGTGGGCGCCACGGCAACGACGGCGAGAAAGACGATGACCGGGACCAGGCAGACCCAGAGAAACGTCTTCTCGGAGTTGAAGTCGATTATCCTGGCACGCACCGTTGGGTCCCGTACGCTGCCGCCCCGCGCAAAGCGGCCCGGCCCTACGCGAACGCGGGGCCGGGCGCCTCGTCGGTCTGAGCGTCGTTACTTCACGGCCTTCTTGAGACGCGCGGCGATGTTGTCCACCGCCGTTTGTGCGTCGATCTCGTCGGCGCCCGCAGCGCTCAGCTCATCCATCATGATGTCCTGAGCCGCGATCAACGCCGGATGGTGCGGCAGGGAATAGAACCAGCCGTTTTCGCCGATCAGGTTCTGGATCGCCATGTCGCCTTCGATCTGTTTCTCGTGCGACCAGTCCATCGCGATGACGTCCTTGCGCGTGCTCGAGATCCAGCCCAGGGGCGTCGCCCTGGCCTGGACGTCCTTGGACAACGCCCACTGCATGAGCAGGAACGCGGCCTCGGGATTCTGCGCTGTCGGCGGCACCACATAGGAATAGACGAACGGCAGGGTGGCATGAGTTCCGGGCAGAGCAAAGTAGCCGATGTTGCCCGCGGATTCGCAGTCGTTCGCGTCTTCGAGGTAGTAGAGCGCGTCGGGCCAGAAGGTAGTGCTGAAGATCAGCCCGGCGCAGAAATCGCGATATTGCTCGTCCCAGGTGTATTCCCGGTAGCTCGGCGGCGCGAACTCGCGCATATCGAGCAGGAACTGCACCGTATCGACCGCCGCCGTGCCCTCGCCGATGACCACGTTGCCGGCGCCGTCGAAGATTTCGCCGCCATGGGCGACCAAATTGGCCCAGGTGAACCAGAACACGGTCAGGTGCCGCTTGAACGGCGAGCTGATGCCGTAATAGTCCTGCTCCAGGGTCTTGCCGGCCAGCGTTTCGCCCGCATTGCGGCTGAAGAACGCGGCGATGTCGCGCCACTGGTCGTAGCCCGGCATCTCCATGACCAGGCCCGGCTCGGGCAGGTCGTAGCCGTACATCGCCTTGAACGCCGCGCGCTCGCCGGGATCGGCGATGATGTCCTTGCGGATGACGCCGAAGGTGGCGAGGAACTGGAACGGCAGGGCGATCGCCTCGCCCTTGTACATGGAACTCTGGGCGATCAACGCGGGAACGAAATCATCCCAGCTGAAGCTGGGATCGCGCAGCGCGGGATCGTCGAGGAAGGTTGCCATCGGCGTCGCGAAATTTTGCTCGCCGAACAGACCGAGATGATAGGACAGCACCTGCATGCCGTCGAAATGCTCGGACTCGGTCATCTGCTCGGCCACCATGCGCTGGGCAATCGCCAGCAGGTCGCCAAACTCGAAATTGACCGCGATCCCGGTCTGCTCGGTGAACTCGGCCGAGACTTCCTGGAGCGCGTAGCAGGGCGGATAGCCCTCGCAGATGATGTTGATCTCGGTCCCCTTGTAAGGGGCGGCCGCCTCTTCGAGCGACCAGGCGTTGGCGTCTGTCGCAGTCAGTCCGGCGCCAAAGGTGAGAACCGTGCCCAAAGCAACCGCCGAGCGGCGAATCGTTGCAAACATGTCTTGATCTCCCCTGTTATACCCCGTCGGAGCGCTGGTCTCGTAAAGCTCGCGCGACCGACACTGTCGACAGTTTACTAGTTTTCTCGGTTCGGTCCCGTCGAGCGGAGGGTTGAGCCAGCGCCCCGATTTCCCTTCTTCGAAGGCCGGGCAGTTGGACGAGACCGTCGTCCCTCAGCATAGCCCGACCGGCGGGACAACTTCATCCAAAAAGATTCGTGCCCACCAAGGCGTGAGGGGGGGGGGGGGCGGAAACATACCTTGCGCGGCTTCGGTGGATCGGCTTACGATCCCGCCAACATGAAACCGTGCCGATCCGGCCCAAGACCGGCCTGGCACGACAAGATGGGAGAAACCGGCCGGTGAAGCTCGGAGATCTTCGAGCCACGCTTTATACCCTGCTCTATTGCCTCCTCCTGGTCGTCGTCTGCGGGGTGATGATCGAGGGCGGCGTCTCGCACATTATTGTCGTGCCGATCGGCTTGTTCGCCCTGCCGCTGATCGCCGCCGTGCCGTTTTTCATCGTCCTCAAGCCGCCGAAGGAGTAGGCCCGCATGCTGCCCCATCTCGCCGTGCTCGGTGCCAGTGCGCCGCTGATCGTGGGCCTCGGGTTCTGGAATTCACGGGTCAATTTTTTTACCCCGGGCGAGCTGCGCTTCTGGGGCGTTTGCCTCTTCGTCGCGGTCGAATTCCTCTATTTGGGAGTCTTCACATGAGCGATGTCCGGCTGACGGACCTGACCAAAAAATTCGGGGACTTCGTCGCCGTCGACTCCATCAATCTGACCATCAACAGCGGTGAGTTCGTCGTCTTCGTCGGCCCCTCGGGCTGCGGCAAGACAACCTCGCTGCGCATGGTGGCGGGGCTGGAGGAGGTCACCTCGGGATCGATCTTTATCGGCGAGCGCGACGTCGCGCGGACTCACGCAAAAGACCGCGACGTCGCCATGGTGTTCCAGTCCTACGCGCTTTATCCCCACATGTCCGTGGCACAGAACCTGGGATTCGCACTGAAGCTGCGCAAGACACCAAAGGATGAGATCGTGCGCCGCGTCGAAGAAGTGGCGTCGATTCTGGGCATAACCGACGAACTGCCGCGCAAGCCCAAGACCCTGTCGGGCGGTCAGCAGCAGCGCGTCGCCCTGGGCCGCGCGATCGTGCGCAACCCGGCGGTCTTCCTGTTCGACGAACCGCTCTCGAACCTCGACGCCAAGTTGCGCACGGCAATGCGCGCCGAGCTCATCAAGCTGCATCACCGGCTTGGCGCAACCATGATCTACGTCACCCACGATCAGGTCGAGGCCATGACCATGGGCGACCGGATCGTGGTGATGAACGAGGGCAACATCCAGCAGGCGGGCACGCCGCTCGAGGTCTACGACGATCCGGTCAACGTCTTCGTCGCGGGTTTCATCGGCAGCCCGGCGATGAACCTGTTGCGCGGGACTGCGGCAACGAACGGCGATGCGCTCCGCTTCACCGCCGACGGGCTCGAAATTCCCCTGCCCGGGAATCACGCCGCCGCCAAGGCCTCTAGCGGGCGCCTCGGAATCAGGCCCGAGTTTCTCCAGCTCGACCCCCCCGCAGGCTGGGCAGCGTTCGAAGGTCATATTGAGGTGGTCGAGCATCTCGGCGCCGAGACCATACTCAACCTGTCGACCGCCGGACCCGACATCACCGCGAAGATCAAGCGCAACGATAATGTAAAGCACGGCATGACCGTGCGTATCGGCGCCGAACCGGCCCAGGTGCTTGCCTTCGACGACGAGACCGCCGAGCGGCTGCGCGCCTGAGACCCCGGGTTACCAGCCCGCGAACGCCGCGACCGCCTCGTCGGAAACCTTGCCGGCGGCGACATCGGCGAACGCCCGATCGAGGATTTCCAAACCCGTATCGACCTCCGCCTCGCTCAGGATGAGCGGCGGAGTCAACTCGAGCACGTTCGAACGCATGCCGACATAAAACAGCACGAGGCCCAGTTCGTAGGCCCGGTAGACCAGCTTCGAGGTCTCGAGATCGGCAGGCTCCTTGGTCGCCCGATCGCGCACCAGCTCGACGCCGATTGCCGGGCCCCGGCCGCGCACGTCGCCGATCAGCGTGTGGCGGTTGGCGAGTTCGCGAAAGCCGTGCGTGAGGCGCGCACCCAACACCGCCGCCCGCTCGATCAGCCCGTCCTCGCGGATGGTCCGCAGCACCGCGCGTCCCGCCGACGCCGACACGGGATTGCCCGACGTGGTCATGATCGAAAAGGCGGGTGCAAAATCCATCAATGCCGCCGGACCGACTACCGCCGAGAGCGGCAAGCCGCCGCTCAGCCCTTTGCCGAAGCTGATGATATCGGGCGCCAGCCCCTCATGCTCGAAGGCGTGCATCAGACCGCTCCGCCCCAACCCGACCTTGACCTCGTCGACCACCACAAGAATGCCGTTCGCCTGGCAGCGCTCGGCCAGGCCTTTGAGAAACCCTGCGGGCGGCACGATAACACCGCCGTCGGATTGGATCGGCTCGATGAACACCGCGGCGATCTCGCCCGGCGGACAGCTCGTCGCGAACAGCGCATCGACCGCCGCCAGCGAAGCTGCGGTCAAATCGCCGTCCACCTGGGGCCGGTAGGGATCGGGATAAGGCAGATGGATCACACCCTCGCGGGCGGGCGCATGTTCCTGCGAGCTGTGGCCGGAAACCGACATGGAGCCCGAGATGCCGCCGTGATAGGCGCCGTGAAAGGTGAGAAAGCGCGCCCGCCCGGTGGCCGCCTCGACGAGGCGAACCACCATATCGTTGGCGTCCGAGCCCGAATGGCCGAACCAGACCTTGCGGGGGCTGTCTCCCGGCACGGTGGCCAACAGCTCCTCGGCCAGAGCGACCGCCGGCTCGGAAGCGTAAGAGAGCAGGCTCGCTGCCGCCATGTTCCGCGCCGCGCCGGACACCGCCTCGGCCACCGCCGGATGGCTGTAGCCCAGATTGGCCGCACCCCACGAGCCGGCGAAATCGAGCAGCCGGCGGCCATCCTCTTCGATCAGGGTACAGCCCTCTCCGCCCACCGGCGCGGCCGGAAAGAAGCGCACTTTCTCGATGCCCGCAATGACCGCTTCGTCCCGCGCCAGAAGATCGCCGCTCATGGGCCGTCTCAATTCCCTACCACATCATAAACTCGGCGACGGTCTCATCGGCCACCTTGCCGGCGACGACATCGGCGAAGGCCTGGTCCATCACGGCCAGCCCCTCTCGCGCCTCGTCCTCGCTCAGGCATAGCGACGGCGTCAGTTCGAGTACGTTACCCGCAAGCCCGACATAGATCAGCGCCACGCCCAGCTCGTAGGCACGGTAGATGATCTTGGCGGTAACCGTTGGATCGACCGGTTGCTTGGTCTCGCGGTCGGTCACCAGATCGACTCCCACCGCAAGGCCGCGCCCGCGCACGTCGCCGATCATGGGGTGGCGATCCGCCATGGCGCGAAACCCATCCATCAGCACACCGCCGACCCGGGCGGCGTTGGCAGCCAGGTTCTCCTCGGTCATGGTATCAAGCACCACGCAACCGGCGGCGCAACTCACCGGATTGCCCGCCGTGGTCTCCATGGCGAACGCCGGCGTGTGATCGAGCACCTCGGCTGGCGCCACCACCGCCGAGAGCGGCAATCCTCCACCCACTCCCTTTCCGAAGACGACCACGTCGGGGTTCAGCCCTTCATGCTCGAACGCGTGCATCAGGCCCGAGCGGCACAGCCCGACCTTGACCTCGTCGAGCACCATGAGAATACCGTGGGCCTGGCAGCGCTCGGCCAGCGCCGCAAGAAATCCCTCGGGCGGCACGATGAGCCCGCCGTCGGACATGATCGGTTCGATAAACACGGCCGAGACCTGATCGGGCGGCGTCGTGGTCTCGAACTGGTAGTCGAGTTGCTTGAGCACCTCCTCGCCCGAGAACTCGCCGCGATAGGGATCGGGATAGGGCAGCAGGAGAAGTCCGGGACGCGGCAGGGTATGGGTCTGCGAGGTATGGCCCGAGATCGCCATCGAGCCCGAGATGCCGCCGTGATAGGACCCGATGAACGAGATGATGCGTGGCCGCCCGGTCGCCTTGGTGATGGCGCGCACGACGCAGTCATTGGCGTCCGATCCCGAATGGCCGATCCAGACCTTGCGCTCGCCGTCGCCCGGCGTGATCGCCAGAAGCTTCTCCGCGAAGCCAACCGCGTGCTCGTTGGGGTACATCAGCAGGCTCGCGGTCGCCATCTCGCGCACCGCCCCGCTGACCGCCTCGACCACCCGGGGATGGGCGTAGCCGAGGCTTGCCGCGCCTGCTGACGAGGAGAGATCGAGGATCTTGCGGCCGTCTTCGTCGAAGACGTAAGAGCCATCGCCCTTCGAGGCGGCGAGCGGCGAAAAGCGCAGCTTCTCGATGCCCGCAATCGCCTGGGCATCGCGCTCACGCAAACCCATGTTCATGGCTGTTCTCCCCCTTGCGCCTTGGCCGCGCAAAATTCCAGTTTCGCGCCTTGGCGGCGCGACGTTCAGCCGGCAGCGCGTTCGACGACGGGAAATTCTGCGATCAACTGATCGGTCGTCACCTGCCGGCAATAGCCCTTGTTCAGCCGCATCGAGGTGTCGTGGCGCTCCTGGGTGTAGGTGGCGCAGCAATCGCCCACCAGAGTGACGAGAAAACCCTTGTCGCAGGCATCGCGCACCGCGGTGTCGACGCACTGGTCGGTAACCGTGCCGCAGATGATCAGGTACTCGACTCCCAGATTGCGCAGCACATACTCGATGTTGGTCGCGTTGAACACGCTCGACGCGGTCTTGGGGATGACGATCTCATCGCCCACCGGCGCGATGGCGTTGATCACTTGGGCGTCCCACGAGCCCTTGGGCACGTTAAAGCCGGTGATCTTGTAGTCGAGCCCGCGGTCGCGCCCGTCCTGGGTCAGGCTTTCGATGACCGTGAACGTAACCTCGCCGCCGCCCGCGCGCACCGCTTCCTGCAGGCGGCGGGTGTTGGGATAGACGACCGTGTCCAGACGGTCGAAGTAATAGCCGTACGTCTCGCGCTTGGCCGTCTCGTCGAGGCCGTCGAATTCGGCGCCGTCGGGATGGCAGCAATAATTCTGCACATCGATCACCAGCAGTGCCGTGCGCGCCGGGTCCACCGGCACATCGCGGCTCAGCGCCGGGCCGCCCGACGGAGTCATTGTGGTTACACTTCCGGACATCTCGCCTCTCCCTTGTTGACGTCGTCGTAACGTCATCGAGAACTATAAGCCCAGCCGCGCGCGCGTCAAAACCGCGATCCGCTCACTCCAGCCCGGCCAGCGCGTTGTCGAGATCGGCGATCAGGTCCTCGATGTTCTCGACGCCCACCGAAAGGCGCACCAGCCCATCGTCGATGCCGAGCGCGGCACGGATGTCGGTCGGGATCGAGGCGTGGGTCATGATCGCCGGGTGCTCGATCAGGCTTTCGACACCGCCCAGGCTCTCGGCGAGCGCAAACAGCTCACAGCGCTCGAGAAACCGGCGCGAGGGCTCCAGCCCGCCCCTCAGCACTGCAGTCACCATGCCGCCGAAACCGTCCATCTGGCGTTTGGCGAGCTCGTGCTGGGGATGCGAGGCGAGCCCCGGGTAATAGACCCGCTCTATAGCCGAGTGCGCCTCGAGCCAGTCGGCGATTGCGGTGGCGTTTGCGCAATGGCGCTCCATGCGCAGCGCGAGCGTCTTGAGCCCGCGCAGCGCAAGAAACGAATCGAACGGGCCCTGAACCGCGCCGATCGCGTTTTGCAGATAACCGAATTTCTCGGCGAGCTCCGGGTTCTCGCCCACGGCCACGACACCGCCCACGATGTCGGAATGACCGTTGAGGTACTTGGTCGCCGAATGCAACACCATGTCGAAGCCCATATCGAGGGGGCGCTGGATCCAGGGGCTGGCAAAGGTATTGTCGGCCACGGAGATCACGCTGCGATGGCGCGCGATCCCGGCAATCATCTCGAGATCGACCAGCTTAAGCAGCGGGTTGGTCGGTGTCTCGACCCAGATCATCCGGGTTTCCGGCCGCATCGCGGCCTCGATCGCGTCGGCATCGGTCAGATCGACGAAGCTGAAATCGAGTCCCGCCGAACCTTTGCGCACGTTCTCGAACAAACGGTAGGTGCCGCCGTAGAGGTCGTCGACCGCGATGACGTGGCTGCCGGACTCGAACAGATCGAGTAAGGTCGCGGTGGCGGCGAGGCCCGAGGCAAAGGCGTAGCCGCGCGTGCCGCCTTCGAGATCGGCCACGCAGTCCTCGTAGGCCTGGCGGGTCGGATTCCTGGTCCGCGAATATTCGAAGCCCTTATGAACGCCGGGACTCTCCTGGACGTAGGTCGAAGTGGCGTAAATAGGTGTCATGATCGCCCCGGTGGTCGGGTCGGGGGCCTGACCGGCATGGATCGCGCGGGTCTCGAATTTGCCGCGCGGGCGATTTGTGTTCATTGGGCCTCTCGTTTCCCGTCGGGGAGCCAAGCCACTCTAGCGCAGTTCCGCACGACCCGGTAGCAACGGTCGGACACCGCCCCCGAAGCATTCCAGCCAGTGGCAATTTCCGCTACGGTGTCGCCTGCCCGACGCCGTTGATAAGGACCCGCTGCACGATGGCTCAGCTCTATCACCCCAGCATCTACGACCGCGCCAGCGAAGTGGACAGTTTCTGGGCCGCCTCCGCGGGTCCGGCGGTCGATGGCTGTGCGCCCCTTGAAGGCGATCACGCCTGCGACGTGGCGATCATCGGCGGCGGCTATACCGGCCTGAACGCGGCGCTGCACCTGGCGCGCGACCACGGCATCGAGGCCCGGGTGCTCGAGGCGGGGGTCCCGGGCTGGGGGGCGTCGGGACGCAACGGCGGCTTTGCCAGCGGCGGCGGCACCTTCCTGTCCTACGGGGAAATGCTCGGCAAGTTCGGGCTGGAGGAAACCCGGCGCTTCCACAGCGCGGGATACGAGGCGGTCGAGCTGGTGCGCGAACTTGCCCAGAGCGAAGATTTCGAGATCGATGCCCAGGGCGACGGCCTGATCTGCGTCGCTCACAAGCCCTCGCGCATGACCTATCTCGAACACCAACGCGACGCCGCCAAGGAGCTATTCGGCGAGGACTGGGAGTTGTGGACCCGGGACGAGCTGGCAGAGCGCGCCTATCGCGGCCCGGAGGCGTTCGGCGGGCTGCATTGTCCGGTCGGCTTCGGCCTGCACCCGCTCAAATACTCCCGCGGCCTGGCCCGCGCCGCGCTGCGTCACGGTGCGCTCATCCATGGCCAATCGGAAGTGCAACGCTGGGAACGCGATGGCCAGGGTCATGTGCTGCGAACCGCGACCGGCAGCCTGCGCGCCAGACGCGTCGTGCTGGCGACCAACGGCTTTACCCCGGAAGGGCTCGATCCCCGTTTCGCCGGCCGGGTCATGCCGTTGCTCTCGAACGTGATCACGACCCGCCCCCTCACACCCGAGGAGCGCGCCGCCCAGGGCTGGGTCACCGAAACCCCGGTCTATGATTCGCGTCATCTGTTGTTTTATTACCGCATGCTGCCCGATGGGCGGTTCATGCTGGGCGGGCGCGCGGGCACCTCGACGGCGCCAGGCACCGAAGCCCGCATGCGCGCCTGGATGATCCGCCGCCTGGGCGAAATGTGGCCCGCCTGGAAGGATGTCGAGGTCACCCATTACTGGCGGGGTTTGATCTGCGCGGCCTATGACGGCCTGCCTCATCTCGGCCCGCTCCCGGACGATCCGACGACCTTCTTTGCGCTCGCTTATCACGGCAGCGGGGTCGCGATGAGCAGTTGGTGCGGCCGCGCGCTCGCGGGCATGATCGCGGGCGACCCCGCCTGGCGATTGCAGGCCCTGCCCGGCCCCCTGACCCGGCCGCTGCCCGCTTTTCCGCTGCCAAGCCTGCGCCTTCAGTTCGTGCGCGCACGCTACGCCCTGTTCCAGATTCAAGACCGCCTGCCGTGAGTTCTGCCGTGGCGTTCTGGTGCGGGTTTGGGCGGCTGGTGTAAGCTCGCCGAAACACAGACCAACCGGGAGGGACATCGGTCATGCGCGTGCTCGTTTTTCAACATGTGAATATCGAACACCCGGGCATTTTTCGCGATTTCTTCGACGCGGACAGCGTCCGCTGGGATGCCATCGAACTCGATGAGGGCGAGGCGATCCCCTCGTTTGCGGACTACGACCTGCTCTGGGTCATGGGCGGACCGATGGACACCTTCGAGGAAGACGCCCATCCCTGGCTGGTTGCGGAAAAGGAGGCGATCCGCGAGGCCGTCACCTTGCGCGGCCTGCCCTTTATCGGGTTCTGCCTCGGCCATCAGCTGCTCGCCGAAGCGCTGGGCGGCAAGGTCGGGCGCATGGAAACGCCCGAGGTCGGCATCATGGACGTCGAATTGACTGCGGCCGGCCAGTCGGATCCGCTCTATGCGGGCGCCGCGGCCCACGCCGACTATTTCCAGTGGCATTCCTGCGGCGTGCTCGGCCTGCCCGAGGGCGGCGTCGGCCTCGCCCGCTCGCCGGCCTGCGAAATCCAGGCGTTGCGCGTCGGAGAGTCCGCTTACGGAATTCAATACCATGTCGAGCTGACGCCCACGACCGTGACCGACTGGGCCGCGGTGCCGGCCTATGCCGAGGCCCTCGATTCCGCGATGGGCGAAGGGGCGCTCGAACGGCTCGATGCCGACGCGGCGGCGCGCATGCCCGAGTTCAACCGCGAGGCGAGGCGCCTCTACGACCAAATCATGGCGATCGCGCGCGCTTGAATCGCTCTACTCGGCGAGGGTGCCGCCGTCGATGACGAGGTGGGTGCCAGTCACGAAGCTCGATTCGTCCGAGGCCAGATAGAGTACGCCGTTGGCGATATCCTCGGGCGTGGCGTTCCGCCCCAGCGGGTGCTCGGCCGCCATGGACGCCAACCCCTCCTCGCGCCCGCCCGGATAGCGATCGGCGGCGCGGAAAAGGAGAGGTGTCAGGACCGCACCGGGGCAGACGCCGTTCACCCGGATCTTCGTGCCCTGCTTGCCGCAATGGAGTGCCGCCGACTTGGTCAGGGTGGCGATGCCGCCCTTGCTCGCGCAATAGGCCGCCGAGCCGTCACCGCCGGCCAGCCCGTAGGTCGAGTTCATGTTGACGATCGAACCGCCGCCGCGTGTACGCATCATGGGAATCGCGTGCTTCATGCCGAGGAAGGTGCCGGTCAGATTGACCCCCATGATCTTGCGCCAGAGCGCGAGGTCGGTGGTCTCGACACTCTCCGGGCCGGCGATGCCGGCGTTGTTGACCAGGATATCGAGCCCGCCGAAGCGATCGACGGTGCGCGCGATCGCATCCTGCCACTCCGCCTCGTCGGTCACGTCGAGAGCCAGCGCCATAGCCTCGCCGCCCGCCGTCTCGATAGCGGCGGCGCTCAGCGCGGCGTTCTCGGCATTGATGTCGGCGACCGCGACCTGCGCTCCTTCGCGCGCGAGCAGCTCGGCGCAGGCCCGGCCGATGCCCTGTCCCGCGCCGGTCACCAGCGCGACCTTGCCTGCGACCCGGGTCATTCGACCGCCTCGCGTTGCGCCGCGTCGGGTGCTCCGAGCCAGTGAGCGAGAAAGCGGTCCAACCAGGCCTGCATGCCGGGCTCGTGAATGCGACGCAGCGCTTCCTGCTGCTCGCCGCTCTGGACGCCGTTGTGTTTCATATCGCCGTCTTCGATGCCCGCCTTGATCCAGCGGCGCATGATGGCGCCGTCGATTTCCGGATGGAATTGCACGCCGTAGGCGTTCTCGTCCATGCTAAATGCCTCGTTGGGAAAGGTCGAGCCCGTGGCGAGCAGTTTGCCGCCCGCGGGCATCTCGAAGCCGTCGCCGTGCCAGTGATAGACATGAAGGCCCTCGTCGAATAACCCGCGCCCAGCAGCGGTGGGGTGGACCGGATAATAGCCGATCTGCTTTTTCAGCTCGGGATGGCGCGTCACCCGGCCGCCGTAAATCCGAGCCAGCATCTGGGCGCCCAGGCAGATGCCGAAAAACGGCTTGCCCGCCCCAAGACTTTTTTCCAGCCACGCCATTTCCGCCACGAGGTAGGGCCGCAATTCGGCGTGGGTCATGCTTTGGGTGCCGCCGAAGATGATGCTGGCGGCATACCCGTCGTGACGCTCCGGCAGCAGGCCACCGTATTTCGGGCAGATCCGCATGCTCGCGAAGCCGTGGCGTGCCAGTGCCGCCTCGATCACGCTCGGATCGGCGCTCCGGGTGTGCAAGATCAGCAGGACCGTGCCGGGCATAGCTCGTTCTCTCTTCCTCGCGCGCACTCTGCGGGAGCGGGCGACCATGCTTAGCAAGGCCCGCGCAGCGCGACAAGCCGGCGGCGCTCTACGCGCACGAGACTCAGTTGCCGCCGTCCAGCGGCAGTGCTACCGTGACAGGCAAATACGCGGCGCGGCCAAACGACGGGGACGCGCCCAAACGAATACGCCGCAGCGCCGCTTCAAGGCGCGCGAGCTACAGGGGGGGGATCGTCGATGGAACACCACCAAACCTTATTGGTCGTGCTCGGCCTGATCGGGCTGCTCGGGCTTGCCGCCCTGCTGCTTCCGGTCTCCCGGCGGTTGAACGTCCCCTTTACGGTGCTGCTCGCCGCCGCGGGCTGCGCCATGGGCGCCATCGTCATGGCGCTCAAGCACACCCACGGCCTGTGGATTCTGGGCGATTTCTTCCACGCGCTCGACAATCTCGGGATTACCTCCGAGGCGGTGTTCTTCATCTTCCTGCCGGCCCTGATATTCGAATCAGCGATGCATCTGAACGTGCGCAAGCTGATGGCGGACATTCGGCCTATCCTCATGCTGGCGGTAATCGGCCTGCTGATTTCGACCTTCGTGGTCGGTTTCTCGGTGATGGCGGTGTCGGGCATGGGTTTCGTCGTCTGCCTGCTGCTGGGCGCCATCGTCTCGGCGACGGACCCGGTTGCGGTGGTAGCGATCTTTAAGGATCTCGGCGCACCCAAGCGGCTGACCATCCTGGTCGAGGGCGAGAGCCTGTTCAACGACGCCACCGCGATCGTGCTGTTTACCATTTTAGCAGCCGTGCTGGTCGGCACCGCCGAGGCGACTGCGGGCTCGGCGGCGGTTGCGTTCATCAAGGTCTTCTTCGGCGGCATCGCGGTCGGGCTGTTGCTCGCGCGCGGCTTCCTCTGGGTGATCGGGCGGATGCGCCAGATGCCCCTGGTCGAGATCACGCTCACCGTGGTCATGGCCTATGTGATTTTCATCTTCTGCGAACATTATTTGCATATCTCCGGCGTCATGGGCGTGGTCGCGGCGGGCCTGACTGTCAATGGCGGAGCAAAAAGGGACCACCGTGGCGGTGTAAGAAGGGACCACTTGGCGGCTGCGGGCTTGTCCCCGTAGTCCATGGGAGGGCCCCGCGTGCGACGCGGCGTGCCCTCAACAGGCCGACGCGGCGGCGCGCGCGGGAGGGACCTGTGGGCCCACGGGGTCAAGCGTGGGCTGGGTGGTCGGTTCAGTTCGCCGTCGGGGTTTGACGCCTGCGGCTCTGGTTGAGCCTGTAGCTCTCGCCATTCATCTCGAGGATGTTGACGTGGTGGGTGAGGCGCTCGAGGAGAGCGCCGGTGAGGCGCTCGGAGCCGAACACCTCGGTCCATTCGTCGAAGGGCAGATTGGTGGTGACCAGGGTCGAGCCCCGCTCGTAGCGCTGGCTGAACACCTCGAACAGGAGCTCGGCGCCGGTCTTGGACAGCGGCACGAAGCCGAGTTCGTCGACGATCAGAAGCTTGTAGGTGGCGAGCTTCTTCTGGAACCTCAGCAGCTGCTTGTCATCGCGGGCCTCGATGAGCTCGTGGACCAGTGCGGCGGCGGTGATGAAGCCGACCGAGAGGCCCTTCTGGCAGGCCGCCAGGCCGAGACCGAGGGCGATGTGGGTCTTGCCGGTGCCGCTGTTGCCGAGCGCGATGAGGTTCTCGCGGCGCTCGATGTACGCGCAGCGGGCCAGCTCCAGGACCAGCGTCTTGTTGAGCGAGGGGATGACCTTGAAGTCGAAGCTGTCGAGGCTCTTGATCACGGGGAAGCGCGCCGCCTTGATGCGCCGCTCGACCATGCGGCGCTCGCGGTCGATCAGCTCGAGCTCGGCAAGACGCAGAAGATAGCGAACGTGGTCGACGCCTTCCGAGGCACACTGCCGGGCGATCTTGTCGTACTCCCTCAGGAACGTCGGCAGCTTCAGCCTCTTGAGGTGGTGGACGAGCAGCACCTGCGGCGTGTCGGTCATGCGCGGAGCCCCGACAGCAGGCTCATGTACGATTTGGCAGACGTTATCGCGACCCGGGCGCGCGGCAGGTACGGATAGACGTCGAGATCCAGTCGAGGCGGCCGTCGCTCGGTCCGACACAGCACCAGGTGCTTGACGGCATCGAAGCCGATCGCGCCAAGCCGCAGGGCGTCGCCGACCGCACCCTCGACCTCCTCGGGCCGGAAGGTCTCCAGCAGACGCAACACCTGGACGTACTCGCGCTTGCCCGCCTTGCCCATGCGGGCTTCGAGCAGGCGTCGCAGAGTGATGAAGGCCTCGGGCAGGTCCCAGCCCGCCACCGGCGCGGCCTGGTCGAGGGCGCCGATCTTCTGCTCGATCAATGGCAGATAATGCAGCGGGTCGAAGATCAGGTCCTCGCTGTCATAGGACCGGCGGTGCCGGGCGATCACCTCGGCCCCGCAGCTGATCATCACCTCGTCGACATAGCCCCGGATCAGTCCCTCGCGGTGGCCGTAGGCCACGGGTACGGAGTAGTCGTTGCCGCGGTAGCGCACCAGCGACAGCGAGCTCACCCGCCCGGGACGCTTGTCGCAGGCATCGTATGGTGCCGGGGGTAGCGGTAGCAGAGCTTGGCGATCCCGCGCGAGGCGCTCGCCGATGGTCTCCTTGTGACCCCGCAGCCGCGCCGCCTGGCGCCGGCGGCACTGTCCCGCGAGATCATCGTTCAGCGCCTCGAAGCTCTCGGCCCGCGGGACGGGGACCAGGAAGTTCCGCCGGATGAAGCCGACCAGTCCCTCGACCTTGCCTTTGTCGTTGCCCTTGCCCGGCCGGCCGAACCTGTCCTCGAACAGATAGTGGGATTGCAGCTCCGTGAAGACGCGCGCTCGCTGCCGCTTTCCATCGCCCAGGATGCGGGCAACCGCCAGCTTGGTGTTGTCGTACAGGATGGAGCGGGGGACGCCGCCGAAGAACGCAACCGCCGCGTTGTGGCCATCGCAGAACGCCTCGGTCGTCTCCGCCGGATAGGCCTTCACGAAGCAACCATCACTGTGGGGAAGGTCGAAGGCAAGGAAGTGGACCTTGCGCGCCACACCGCCGATCACCGCCATCGCCTCGCCGAAGTCCGCCTGGGCGTGGCCGGGGGAATGGACGAGCGGCACGAACATCTCGCGCGACCGAAGCCGCCGCTCACGGACATAGTCCTTCACGATGGTGTAGCCGCCGGTGAACCCGTACTCGTCCCGGAGACGGTCGAAGATCCGCTTCGCCGTGTGCCGTTGCTTGTGGTGGCTGGTCCGATCGTCCTCCAGGATCCGATCGATAATCCCCGTGAATGCGTCCAGCTTCGGACGCCTCCGCGGCACGCTCCGGCGATATCCCGGCGGCACCGAGAACGACAGCATCTTGCGCACCGTCTTGCGGTCCAGCCCGAACACCCGCGAGGCCTCGCGGGTGCTCATCCCCTCGACACGACACGCCCGCCGGACCCGCGCGTACAACTCCACCCGATACATCCCCCCGCCTTCCAGTCAGAGCAACCCTGACAGAAGGCTATAGACGGTCCCATTTTGGTCCGCCACAGCCGGATCAACCGGCCGCTTCAGTGGGGGATTATTGCGCCGCCGTTCTCACCACCATGAATGGCAAATCGCGACACCAGGAAGCTGCGTGGCCCGTCCCACATCGAGAGTGTGATTTCCTGCTGCATCATTTTGCCCGTTCGCAGTAGCTCCCTGTCGTTCGAGACGGTCAGTTCGGCAATCTCGGGCGGAAACAGGTCGTGCGGCGTGCGTCCGATAATGTCCTTTTCGCGCAAGCCATAGGTTTTCAGGCAATAGGTCTCGAACTGTCGGTTCACCAGAAGATACCGACTGTCGAGATCCTTCAGGCAGATCGCCGTCGGGGTGTTGTCGATTATCCCCTGGAGCAGCGCCTGGTTCTTGCTCAGCGCCTCCTCTGTCTGTAGTTGGCGCGTGATGTCGACGCCGGTGCCGCGGTAACCGTTGAAGTCCCCGCTGTCGTTGTCGAACACAGGAACGCCGCTCATGCGGAACAGATTGATCTGGCCATTGATGTCAGCGACCGTGTAGAGCGCATCGGAGAACGGCGTGCGCATCTGCGGCGAGGGGTCGGCTCCCGTTCGCCCCTTGCCGGCGTCAAACTCGCCGAAATTGAACAGGTTGCGACCGAAGATCAGGCGCAACGGGAGGCCAAGAATTTCCGTCAAGCGGGGCGATACGAACGTGAACTCGAAATCGGCGTTGACCTCCCAAATCCAGTCGGAGATGAGCCGGCCGATATCGTAGAACCGTTCCTCAATCTGCGCCGCCCGCTCGACCGCCTGTCGCTCGCGACTCAGATCGGTGAGGGTCACCGCAACCCAGGTGCCGCCATCCTGGCCAGGCACCGGCTCGCACCGGATCCGTAGGTACCTGTTGCCCGTCGCCGTGTCGATCGATGCATCGGCTTCGACGGGGTCGCCGGTAGTCAGGGCTTTGGCCAACATCGTCGGAGAGACCAGCTCCGCAGACATCCGTCTTGGCGGAGATGCATTGACTAGCGTTTCCGCCAACTCGTCAAATCGGCGATTCGTCTGGACGATAGCGCCATGCTCGTTGACCAGCACCATGGGCGGCGCAGCATCGAGCAACCGGTCGTCGGTAGACACCGATGGCGCAGCACGATCATTCGGTGTGTTGTCATGATTGCTGTCGAGCGGCCCGGGTTGCGCCCGCGACCCGGCAGACCGGGTCATCTCTGCTCGCTCAGCTCTCGCCATCCAATTTCTTCAGGGCGTAGAGGTAATCGGAGCTGCGCTGCCAGCGCTTGAGGACTTTGGCGGCGTCCCATTGCTTGGTCTTATCGTAAAACTTCAGCACGTTTCCGATTTCTTTGGAATCCGGCGTGCTCTTGACGTCCTTCGCCTTGCGGCTGAACTCGTAAATGGTGGAAAACATCTCGCGCTCGATGCCCAGCGCGCGGCACAGGATGGCGAGCCCCTCTCCTCCGGGCTCGTAGAGAATGCGACGAACCAGCTGACGACGCAGCCCCGCGAGCCGCGCAAGCCCGGTCTCGAACAACGCCACTTCACCCTGGCCCATGCTACGCACCAGCAGTGCCGGTGTCAGCTCACCGAGATCGACCAGTCGGTCGACCAGGGCTTCGGCCTCGTCGGGCTTGTCGACCGCCTTGGCTTCCGTCTTCAGCGCACCTTCCGTGGCTTCGTCGAGTGCAGCGTCGAGATCGGTCGCGTCGATCGTGAAGTTTTCGACGATGTGCTTGCGCAACGCAGCCGTCACCCACCAATACATACGCTGGGCAAGATCAGGCGGCAGATCGCCGCGCTGGACGAGGGGATTCTGATAGCGATCGACGCGTTTGGATTCGCCGACCAGATATTCCATCACTTCGCGTGACAGGCCCGCGCCGTTGTTCTGCAGCAGGGTTGCGATCACGTCCTCGTTGCCCGTATCGACGAGCACCTCGGCGACCTCTTCGCTGACGGTGCGACGCGCAGCGACACTGAGTTGGTGCTCCATGGTCCGGTGTCGAATCACCTCGATGAGATCGGTATCCTGCAACACGTCGCTGCGCAGCAGGATCGGATGGGCCACTTCGATGTCGTCGTTGGCGAGATCGACGATCAGGTCGTGAGGCGCGTCGGTACGCTCGGCCATGCGCATCGAGAGGTTTCGGCGCACGGACATTTCCACCGCATGCACGAGCCGACGCAGAATCTCACCCATCAGGGCGCACTCTCGATCGCTCAGCACCCGGTCCTCATCGAAGAACAGGTCGCTGACCATGGCGAACAGCGACTCGCGGCCTTCCTTCGTCTTGTTGCGGGCAAGCTCGAAGAGCTCGTCCGCCGACAGGGAATCACCGCCGAGGCTCACCCGTTCGGTCTCGTCTACCATTGCGTTTTCGTCCACGGGACTGGTCACAACTTACCTCGACACGCCAACGCCCGGCGCCCCGCTCGTGCAGGACACAGAACACCGTCTCTTACAGTCGACCCGCGGCAGTTAATATTTACCTAACTCAGACCGGCGTCGGTGGATATGTCCCATTTCTGACTCCACCTTCAAGTGCGTTCGACCTGGACCGACGGCGGTTGCCTTGCGCCGTCCCGGCAAATGGCGCCTCAACGCGTCCGGCGCCGGGCCGGGGACGTTCGCGTTGCGGGTTTTTTCGCAGCGCGACGCTTGGCCGGAGCCTTCTGGGCCGCAGCCCGTTTGGTCGCCGCTTTCTTGGCCGGGGACTTCTTGGCCGCAGACCTCTTCACGGGCGATTTCCTGGCCCCGGACTGTTTCGCCGGGGCTTTTTTCGCCGCGGTCTTCCTCGACGCCGCTTTTCTCGCCGGAGCCTTAGCTCGGGCGATCGAGCGCGCTTCGATCTTGCGCTTGGGCAGCAACGCCTTGTTCCGATGGCCGAGAAGACCTTCGACGACGAGCGTGCCCAGCACGTCGAGCATTGCGCGGCAACCCAGCTGGGCCGTCATGTCGCTGACGTCGTAAGGCGGGCTGATTTCGACCACCTCCATCGCGCAGATGCCTTCCCGCGCTACCAGGCGCAACAGCTCGAGCGCCTCACGGGGAAGCAGGCCGCCGGGTTCCGGCGAGCCCGTGCCGGGCACGAAACCGGCATCGACGGAGTCGATATCGAAAGAGAGATAGACCGCGTCGCAGCCCTCCCAGGCGAGGTCGAGTGCCACTTCCGCCGCCTTCTTGACGCCCATCTCGGTAATATCGGTGATCGTCATGACCGAGGTGCCGCGCCGCCGCGCGACCACCGCACCCGGGCGCAGGCCATACCAGCCGCCAATACCCATCTGCACCAGGTTCTTCGGATGACAGTTGCGCAAACCTACATCGTGCATGTGGTCGTGCTTCGCGTGGGTCGAGGTCGACGGCTCGTGGGTCGTCCAGTACCACGGCGTGTCGTGCATCCGCTCGTCCATGTCCTTGTCCGAAATGTCGAGATGGCGATCGATATGGATGATGCCGACGTTGCCCTCGATGTTCTCGGCGACACCGCGCACGTTGGGAAAACCCAGGCTGTGGTCGCCGCCGCAGATGATCGGAAAGACGCCCTGTTGATAGATATACGAGACCGCCTTGGAGACTTGGTCGAAGGTCTTCTCGATATTCGACGGAATGACGTAGATATCGCCGGCATCGCACAGGTCGAGCTCTTCGAACAGGTCGACCGCCCCGTCGATGGAATAGCCGTCATAGAGCGCGGAAATCCGGCGCACGGCCTGGGGCCCGAAGCGGGTGCCGGGGCGATAGGTCGTGCCGCCATCGAACGGCGCACCCACGAACGCCGCCTCGTACTGGCCGACCTCGCGGATGTCCTCGATATAGGGCGTGCGCAGGAAGGTGTTGATGCCGGCAAACGGCGGTTTGCCGCCCCGGCTGAACAGCGAGATCGATCGGTCCTCGACCGAATCGGCGGCTTCGAGCCCGAATTCGAGCTCGCGCTTCATCTGCGCTTCCATCTTGGTCTGCGGGATCTTCGCCAGACGATCGAGGTTGCGGTTGCCGCGCAGTTGGCCACGCTTCGGTTTAGGCATGGATCGGGTTCTCCCTCATCGTTCGCCGGCGCCGGCACGCAATTTGCCGGACCAGTGTCGTTGCTCCCGCTCGCGGCGAAAGCGCGCGGCGGGGTTAAGCCAAATTATTGGGGGAACTATAGCGCCTTGACGATGGCGCGTCGCATCCGATTCCACAAAAGCCGCGTGCGCCGGCGCCTCGGCCCGCGAGAGCTAACCGGTCCGTACCCTTTATCTTTACGCGTCGCGCGCGCTCCTATTCATCATCTGGCGGCAGCACGGCGCCGCTGAGATCGGCGTCGTGAAGATCCGCCCGGGTTAGCACCGCACCTCTCAAATCGAGCCCCGAGAGATCCGCGCCGACCAGCCGCGCATCGGTGAAATCGGCGCCCGCAACGTCGGCACCCGCGAGGCGCGCTCGGCTGAGCTTGGCGCCCGAGAAAACCGCATCGCGCAGGTTCGTCCCCTCCAGATTGGCCTCCTTGAGATCGGCGGTGGACAGCTCGGCCTGGCCAAGGTTGGCGTTTGAAAGGTCGGCCAGGCGCAGATCCGCCGCCCACAAGTTGGCGACACTGAAATAAGCGCCCGCGGCCTGTACGCCGACCAGATCGGCTTGGGCGAAGTTGGCCTCGCGGGCGCGCGCGCCGCTAAGATCGGCGAGCTGCAAATTGGCGCCGAACAGGTTGGCGCCCTCGAGGATCGCCTCGCGCAAGTTGGCGCCCTTGAGCATCGCGAGGCGCAAGGTGGCGCCGGCGAGGTTGGCGCGAGCCAAACGCGCGCCCGTGAGGATCGCCTCGCGCAGGTCGGCCTCGGACAGATCGGCGCCCTCGAGATCGGCACCGGCCAGCGCCGCGCCGCGCAAGTTCCGCCGGCGGAGATCGGCCCCGGCCAGCTGGCCGATCCGGACGTCCTCATCGCTGGGAGTTCGGTAGTCGCTCATCGAAGGGCCTTGCCTCGCCCGCACCCCCGGCCGTGGTGCACCCGACAGGATTCGAACCTGTGACCTCTGCCTTCGGAGGGCAGCGCTCTATCCAGCTGAGCTACGGGTGCCGCGGCGGAGCGGAAGAGGCGCACAATAACGCAAAGCGCGAATCCCGGCAAAGTCCCTGACCTCGCCCGGTTTACGCGGCGGGGCGCTTGCGGGTGAGTTCGCGAAAGACGTCCTCCAAATCGGAATCCGTGGTCGAAAGATCGATGATCGAATAACCGGCATCCTGCACCGGCCCGAGAATATCCGCGATCCGCGTCTGGGAGCGGCGGTAGCGCACGGCGAGGCGCTGTGGCTCGGTCAGTTCAACGTCGAAGCGTTCGAGCGCCGGCGGGATCGCGCCTATCGGCTCGGAGGTATGGATGACCAGCTCCTTGCGGTCGATCCGGGCAACCAGGTCGCGGGTCTTCTCGCGCGCGATCAGCTCGCCCTGATCGATGATCGCGATCCAGTCGCACAGTTGCTCGGCCTCTTCGAGATAATGGGTGGTGAGCACCACGGTCACGCCGTCCCGATTGATCCGGCGCACATAATCCCACAGCTGCTCGCGCAGCTCGACGTCGACGCCCGCGGTCGGCTCGTCGAGCACCACGACTGGCGGTGAATGGACCAGTGCCTTGCCGATCAGGAGGCGGCGGCGCATGCCGCCCGAGAGATCCCGTGCATTGGTCGCCGCCTGATCGGTCAGCCCAACCGCATCGAGGATCTCGTCGGTCCGGCGCTCGTGCCTCGGCACGCCGTAGAAGCCGGCATAGAGTTCGAGCATCTCGCGCGCCGTGAAAAACGGGTCGATCACCAACTCCTGGGGCACCACGCCGATCGCGGCCCGCGCGTTGCGCGGCTCTTTGTCGATATCGATGTCCCAGATTTCGACCGTTCCCTCGGTCTTGCGCACAAGCCCGGCGAGAATATTGATAAAGGTCGACTTGCCCGCGCCGTTCGGCCCCAGCAGGCCGAAGATCGAGCCCCGGGGAATCGCGAGATCGATGCCCTTGAGCGCCTCGGTCGCAACCCCGCGCTGGCCGCGATAGACCTTGCGCAGACCCTGACTGCAAATTGCGAGGGCCGGCAGCTCGCCCGTCGGCGCAACAGGGGACATGGTCATGGACCTAAATCGGTAAGCGCGCGACGATCACGATTGATCGCGCCGCGCCAATGGGTATCATCTGGTCCGCCACGAGGTCAATTGCGCGCCGCCCCGGCGCAAAAGGATCAGCCATGGAGCCGCCCGAAACCATCACCGTCCAGAGTACGACCGTCGGCTGCGACGGCGGCCCGCTCGGCCATCCCAAGGTCTACCTCACGCTGGACCGCTCGGGCGAGATCGACTGCCCCTATTGCGGGCGGCGCTACCGGCTCGACCCCGA
Organism: Alphaproteobacteria bacterium; assembly: GCA_965249645.1. GTDB lineage: Bacteria > Pseudomonadota > Alphaproteobacteria > UBA828 > JAPUJA01 > CAVOEB01. The sequence goes on along the minus strand of CBDFML010000010.1, from coordinate 173,685 downwards.
GGCGTCTGCCGCCGACGCCCATTAGTCGCGCTCGGACAGCGCAATCATTTCGCCGCGGCGCCAGCAGCGGCTGAGCGCGATGACCGAGACCAGCCCGAGCAGCGCGAAGCCCGCCCCCGAATAGAACGCGCCCCCGGCGTAGACCCCGTAAAGCCAGCCGGCGACAAGGAAACCGATGCCCAGCGCCACGCCGTTGCTGACCCCCGAATAGAGGCTCTGTCCCGCAACTGCGTGGCTTTCGGGCAGGGCCTGAGTGATGAAGCGCATGGCGCCCAGATGCATGGCGCCGAAGCTGGCGGCGTGGAGCAGCTGGATGAGCGCAAAAACCCAGATTTCCGTGGTCATCGGCATGATCGCCCAGCGTACCGCGGCGCAGAGCGCGGCGATCCCCAGCAGCCAGCCGACGCCGAGCCGCTCGCACAGACGCGCGCCGAAGGCAAAGAGCAGGATCTCGGCAACCACCCCTTCGGCCCACAGCAGGCCGATCACCGTGGTCGACAGTCCGATATCCAGCCAGTAGAGCGTGCCGAAGCCGTAATAGATCATATGGCTGCCATGGATCAGCGAGGTCGCCGCGATCACGAGCATGAACGGCCGGTTGCGCAGGAGCGCGCGAAGCCGCGCCGTCATCGCCGGGGACTTGGGCGGACGCTCGTCCGGCATCGCGGCGCAGCCCAGAATGCTGATGAAGACGGCGATCATAATGAGGATGAGAATCACGTCGGCGCGCGACCCCTCGATCACGTCGAGCAACCAGCCGCCCAGCGACGCCGAGACGATAAAAGTGACCGATCCCCACAGGCGAATTCGCCCGTAGTCGCGCCCGACCGACACGCGACGCAGCGTGATCGCCTCACCCAACGGGTTGACGCAGGTGATGGCGAAATAGGCGACCATGCTGACGATGAGCAGCGGCCAAAACCCTTCCGCGACGAAAAACAGCCCACTGAGCAGGAGCGTGATGATAGTGGCGCCGACCATCAAACGACGAAGATGACCGGTCCGATCCGCGATGGCCGCCGCCGCCGGGCTCGCCGCTGCGCGGGTCCAGGTCGTGAGCGCCAGCAGAATGCCGATCTGGCTCGCGGTCATCCCCTTGGCGTCGAGGAACACCGGCCACAGCGGCGTGGTCAGGCCGGAGAGCAGAAACATGGCGCCGTAGAATCCCGACAGGCGGAGATAAAGGCCCCAGCCAACCGGGCGGGCGGATGTCTCGAAACTCATGGCGTCCCTGTCGTCGAGTGTGGGCGGTGCGCGCCCGACGTGGCATAGTGAGCACGCAGGCCATCGGGTGCAAGGACGCAAACCCGCATCGATCCTCATGGACGGGAGATCATGACCGAGACGACCAGCTCCGAGACTCCGCGTCACGTCTTCCTGGTAGACGGCTCGGGTTTCATCTTCCGGGCCTTCCACGCGCTTCCACCCCTGACCCGGAGCGACGGCACCCCGGTCAACGCGGTGCTGGGCTTCGTCAACATGCTGATCAAGCTGATCGAGGACACCGACGCCGACTACATCGCGGTGATTTTCGACAAGGCGCGGCGCACCTTCCGCAACGACATCTATCCCGACTACAAGGCAAACCGCCCCGACGCGCCCGAAGAGCTGATCCCCCAGTTCGACCTGATCCGCGAGGCGACCCGCGCCATCGGCGTGCCCGCGGTCGACCAGGACAATTACGAGGCCGACGACCTAATCGCCACCTACGCCCGCCAGGCTCGCGCGCTGGGTGCACGCGTTTCCATCGTGTCCTCGGACAAGGACCTCATGCAGTTGGTCGAGGACGGCGAGGTGATGTTGCTCGACACCTTCAAGAACCGCGAGATCGGCGCGGCGCAGGTGCGTGAGAAGTTCGGCGTCGACCCCGAAAAGGTCATCGACGTCCAGGCGCTGGCCGGCGATTCCACCGACAACGTGCCCGGCGTGCCGGGCATCGGGGTCAAGACCGCCGCCGAGCTGATCCACACCTACGGCGATCTCGACACCCTGCTCGCCCGCGCCGGCGAGATCAAACAGTCCAAGCGCCGCGAGAAGCTGATCGAGAACGCCGAGCTTGCGCGCATCTCGCGCCAACTCGTCACGCTCAAAGACGACGTGCCCGTCGAGGTCCCGCTCGCCAATTTCGCGCTCAAGCCCGTCGATCACGAGGTGCTGCTCGCGTTCCTGCGTGAACAGGGCTTCAAATCGGTGGTCGCCCGTGTCGAGAGCCGGATGGGCGCAGCAAAGGGCGCGCCCGCAGCCGCCGCGCGGAGCGCGGAGATCGCCGGCGATACGTCGTACGTCACACTCACCACCGCCGAGGAGCTCGCAGACTGGATCGCGCGTGCCACCGCCGCCGGTACGCTTGCGGTGGATACGGAGACCACCTCGCTCAACGAGGCCCGCGCCCGGCTCGTGGGCGTCTCGCTGTCGATCACGCCGGGCGAGGCCTGTTATATCCCCCTCGCCCACGTCACCGGCGACGAGCTGGGCGCGCTGGGCAACGCGGCGAGCGCCAATGTCGCGCCCGGCCAGCTCGCGTTCGATACCGCGCTCGCCCTGCTCAAGCCCCTTCTCGAGGCGCCCGGCGTGCTCAAGATCGGCCAGAACATCAAGTACGACATGCGGGTGTTCGCCCGCCACGACATCGCCGTCGCGCCCATCGACGACACCATGCTGCTCTCCTACGTGCTCGACGGCGGCCTGCACGGGCACGGCATGGACGAGCTTTCCCGGCTTCATCTCGACCACGAGACCATCCCCTACAAGGAGGTTGCCGGCACGGGGCGCAACCAGGTCACCTTCGACCTCGTGGCCATCGACAAGGCGACCGAATACGCCGCCGAGGACGCCGACATCACGCTGCGCCTTCACCGCGTGCTCAAGCCCCGCCTCGTGGCCGAGCGCGTGGTGAGCGTCTACGAAACCCTCGAGCGCCCGCTGGTGCCCGTGCTGGCGCGCATGGAAATGGCCGGGGTCAAGGTCGAGCGGGCCGAGCTCAAGCGCCTCTCGGGCGATTTCGCCCAACGCATGGCGACGCTTGAGTCCGAAATTCACCGCCTCGCCGGCCACGGGTTCAACGTCGGCTCGCCCAAGCAGTTGGGCGAGGTGCTGTTCGACGAGATGAGCCTGCCGGGCGGTAAAAAGGGCAAGACCGGAGCCTACGGTACCGGCGCCGACGTGCTCGACGAGCTTGCCGGCCAGGGCCACGAGCTGCCCGCCCGGGTGCTCGACTGGCGCCAGCTCGCCAAGCTCAAGAGCACCTACACCGATGCGCTGGTCGAGCAGATCAACCCCGAGAGCGGCCGGGTGCACACCTCCTACGCCATGGCCGCCGCGTCGACCGGGCGGCTCGCTTCGACCGACCCCAACCTGCAGAACATTCCCGTGCGCACCGAAGAAGGGCGCAAGATCCGCCGCGCCTTCATCGCCGAGGACGGCCACAGCCTGCTCTCGGCGGATTATTCCCAGATCGAGCTGCGCCTGCTCGCCCATATCGCCGGCATCGACGCGCTCAAAGACGCCTTCCACGAGGGCCAGGACATCCACGCCATGACCGCGAGCCAGGTGTTCGGCGTTCTCGTCGAGGGCATGGACCCCGCCGTCCGGCGTCAGGCCAAGGCGATCAATTTCGGCATCATCTACGGCATCAGCCCGTTCGGCCTCGCACGCCAACTCTCGATCCCCCAAGCCGAGGCGAAAGCCTATATCGAGGCCTATTTCGAACGCTTCCCGGGCATCAGGGACTACATGGAAGAAACCAAGAGCTTCTGCCGCAAGCACGGCTTCGTGACCACCCTGTTCGGGCGCAAGTGCCACATGCCGGGGATCGGCGACAAGAACCCCAACCGCCGCGGCTTTATGGAGCGCGCGGCGATCAACGCGCCGATCCAGGGCTCGGCGGCCGACATCATCAAGCGCGCGATGGTCCGCATCGAGGATGCGCTGAGCGATGCCGGGCTATGCGGCCGGATGCTGCTGCAGGTCCATGACGAGTTGATCTTCGAGGTTCCAGACAGCGAGATCGAAAATACCGCCGAGGTCGCGAGGATGGTCATGGAGGGCGCGGCCAGCCTGTCCGTGCCGTTGACCGTGGATACGGGCTCGGGCCCCAACTGGGACGAGGCGCATTAGTCCCCCGAATTCGCCGTCAAGAACTCCCTCAGCCGTGCGAAATAAGCCTCCGGCTCCTCGTAGAACGGCATGTGCGAACTGTTTGCGAAGCTGGCGAGCCGGGCGCCTGCGATGCCTCGCACGATCAGACCTGAGGATTCCGGCACCAGTTCGTCGTGCATCCCCGTCACCACGAGGGTGGGCGCGGTAATGCGCTCCAGATCGGCGAGCCGCGACCAGCCCTTCAGGCTTCCCGTTACGTAATACTCGTTGGCCCCCCACATGGCCTCGTAGACGGCTCTGTTGAGCCCTGCGAAGGTCCGCTCCAAGGGCGCGGGCCACACCTCGCAGCGGCAGATATGGCGGCGGTAGAGCAGCGTAATCGCAGCCTCGTATTCGGGATGATCGAGGCTCCCTTCCGCCTCGTGGCGCTGCATCATCTCTTCCGTTTCGGGGCCCAGCGCGTGGCGAAGCCGGCGCATCTCGCCCAGCAGGTGGGGAATGTCGGCAGCGCCGTTCGCGATGATCAGGCTTTTCGTGCCATCCGGGTAGGCGAGCGCGTATTCCAACGCGAGAAAGGTGCCCCAGCTCTGGCCCAGCAGATGCACTGGCCCTGCGCCCAGGGCTGCGCGCACCGTCTCGGTCTCCGCCGCGTAGCGCTCGATGGTCCAGAGCGAGGCGTCGTCCGGCTTGTCGGATTGACCGCAACCCAGCTGGTCCCAAGCGACGACACGAAAGCCCGCGTCCGCGAGCTGCGCGTGGGGTTCGCGAACGTAATCGCACGGCAGTCCCGGCCCGCCGTTCGCGAGCAGCAGGGTCTCGTCGCCCGCGCCGAACGAATAGGCCACCACCGCGTGGCCGTCTACGGCAATCCGGATGGTTTCGTCGGGGGCCCGCTCGCTCATCTCAAAACGGGGGCACGGCTCGAGCCGTGCCAAGCCCGCGCGGGCTGCGGACGCAGCCAATAAACGACGCTCGGGGGGCCGCCGCGTATGTGACGAAAGCCTGAGTGGCGAGTGAACGTCGCTCGTCTTGCGGCATCGCAAGAGGGAGCGGATAAAACATGTGCGCCCTATGCGCGATGCGCGTCGAGGAAGCTCTTGAGCCGGGCGAAATAGGCGTCCGCTTCCTCGAAGAACGGCGTGTGCGAGCTGTTCTTGAAGATGGTGATTTCCGAGTTCGGCAGTTCCCGGTGCATCTTCATGCCGCATTCCGGGGTGAGCTCGTCATGCATGCCGTTGATCACCAGGCAGGGCACGGTGATCTTGTGCATCTCGGCCAGCCAGGTCACGTCCTTGAGCGTGCCGACGCAACAGAATTCGTTGGGCCCCCACATGGTGCCGTAAACGTCCATGTTGACGGCCTCGAGGGAGCGGTTGAGCGCGGCCGGCCATTCATCGCAGCGGCACAGGTGGCGATGATAGAGAATGCTCACTGCGGCCAGATACTCGGGATGCTCGATCGTACCTTGCGCCTCGTGGCGCTGCATCATCTCGATGGTCTGGGCGCCCAGCGCGCGGCGCAGGCGGCCCATCTCGGCGAAGGTGTGGGGAATGTCGCCCGAGCCGTTGGCCAGCGTGTAGCTCTTCACGTTGTCCTGGTATTTCAGGCAATAGGCCGTGCCCAGCCAGGTGCCCCAGCTCTGGCCGAGAAGATGGACCTTGCCCAGACCGAGCTCCGCACGGATCGTCTCGCATTCCTCGACATAGCGCTCGACGTTATAGAGCGAGGTATCCTTGGGCCGGTCGGAAGCGCCGCAGCCCAACTGATCGTAGGCCACCACGCGATAGCCCGCGTCGGCCAGCACCGAGTGGGAATCGCGCACATAGTCGCAGCCCAGCCCGGGCCCGCCATGCAGGCAGTAGAGCACCTCGTCGCCTGAGCCGAAGGAATAGACCGCCACCTCGCCGCCGTCGACCTTGATCCGACAGGTCTCATCGGGTTTCCGCTCTTCCGCCATGATCGCTCTCCCGGGTGCGGCGAACTCGAGGCTCTAGGCGGCGCGGGGCGCCGCTTCCTTCACCTCGTCGCCGACGTAATTTTCGAACTGCACGAAATTGTCGTGGAAGCGCCCGACCAGGTCGCGCGCGGCGGCGTCGTAGGCGCCCTTGTCCGACCAGGTCGCCCGCGGGTCGAGCACCTCGTCCGGCACGTCGGGGCAGCTTGCGGGCACCGTAAGGCCGAACAGGTTGTCGCCGTTCATCGCCACCTTGGCGAGGCGACCATCGAGCGCCGCATTGAGTGATGCGCGAGTATAGGCGATCTTCATCCGCTCGCCGACGCCGTAGGCGCCCCCGCTCCAGCCGGTGTTGACCAGCCAGCAATTGACGTTGCCGGCGGCAATCTTGTCGCGCAGCATGCGCGCATAGACGGAGGGATGACGCGGCATGAAGGGCGCGCCGAAGCAGGTCGAAAAGGTTGCCTGCGGCTCTTTGCCCAGGCCCTTTTCCGTGCCCGCCACCTTGGCGGTGTAGCCCGAGAGGAAGTGATACATCGCCTGCGCCGGAGAAAGCCGCGAAATCGGCGGCAACACTCCAAATGCGTCTGCGGTCAGCATGACGACGTTTTGCGGCAGGCCGGCGACGCCCGTGGGTGACGCGTTGGGAATGAAATCGATCGGGTAGGCTGCGCGGGTGTTCTCGGTCAGGCTCGCATCGTCGAGATCGACCTCGCGGGTCACCGCGTCCATCACCACGTTCTCCATTACCGTGCCGAAGCGCCGGGTGGTGGCGTAGATTTCGGGCTCCGCTTCCGCCGAAAGGCGGATCACCTTGGCATAGCAGCCGCCCTCGAAGTTGAACAGCCCGTAATCCGACCAGCCGTGCTCGTCGTCGCCGATCAGGGTGCGCCGCGGATCGGCCGAGAGGGTCGTCTTGCCCGTGCCCGAGAGGCCGAAGAACACGGCGGCGTCGTTCGCCTCGCCCACATTGACCGAGCAATGCATCGGCAGCACGCCCCGATCGGGCAGCAGGTAGTTGAGGATGGTGAACACCGACTTCTTGATCTCGCCCGCGTAGGACGAACCACCGATGAGCACCTGACGCTCGGCGAAGTTGAGCAGGATGAACGTGCCCGAATGGGTTCCGTCGATTGCGGGATCGGCCGAGAAACTCGGCGCATGGATGATGGTGAAATCGGGCTCGTGAACCTCGAATTCGCCGGGTCCGGCCGGAATCAACAGATTCTGGGCGAACAGGCTATGCCAGGCCTGCTCGGTCACGATGCGCACGGGCAGGCGGAAGTTCGGGTCGGCGCCGCCGAAGCAATCCTGGACGAACAGCTCCTTGCCCTCGAGATGGGCCAGCATGCGTGCGCGCAAGGCTTCGAACTTTTCCGGATCGAGCGGCTTGTTGACCGGGCCCCACCAGATGTTCCCGGCGCTGGACGCTTCCTCGACGATGAACTTGTCGTTGGCCGAGCGGCCCGTGTGCTCGCCCGTCTCGACGACCAGCGGCCCGTGCGCCGCGATCTGTCCTTCGCCCCGGCGGATAGCCTCTTCGTAGAGCAACGCCATTGAATAATTCCAGTGCACGTCGCCCGGGCTCTTGATGCCGTGGTTCTCGAGGCCGTAGCCGATGTTGAAACGCCCGTGTTGCGTCATGGCCGTCCTGAAAAAATACTCATCCCCTACCGACGGCCCCCGATGGCGTTTCGCCAAGGGCCGCCCGTCGCTGCGGATGACCTCCCGAAAATCCCATTCAACAATGATCCGGGAGCGCATTCAAGGCCGGCAATTCCCAAATCGACATTCCACGCCAAGTTTCAGGCCTTTCGGCCCTCACGGGCACGCTTTGCGAGCCGGACCAGCTCGGCGCGCGCCGCATCGGGCCCCGGAACCGCTTCCGCAAACTCGACCCGGGCGCTCCGCCCGCTGCCGCCATCGAGATCGCACCCCTCGGGGTCGATCCCCGTCATTCGCCAGTCACCGGGCGCGCGGCCCAGAAGGGCGACCGCATAGGCCGACAGCGCGTCCGCGTGATCCGCGTTCATATGCTCGACGATTCCCACCTCCGCCTCGGCCAGCGCGCCCGCTGCACGAGCGTCGAAGAGCAGCGCATCGGCCTCGATCCAGTCGATCTTGCCAAAGCCCTGAACCAGATGACCTCGGCTTACCTCGATCCGATAGACCGCGAAATCGGCGAAGTCGGCGTACGCCCCCGCGCTCGGATGGCGGGCAAGAAAGCGCGCCCGGTGACGCGGCTCGGCGCTCGGCGCAATCCGTCCCTCGACGCTCAGTCGGGGCCCTTCGAGGGGATCGCGCTCGCCGCCCGTGCCATCGATCAGCAGCGAGACGCGCTCGCAGGCCGCGATGTTACGGCTGTGCTCGGCCAGGTCCGAAAGCAGCAGGATCGGGCTCGCATCATGGTCGCAAGCCACCAGCACGAGAGAGCCGTAAGGTCGGGGCTCGGGCCCGTCGGCGTCGGCGAGGGTGGCGAGCGTCACCGTGCTGGCGTGGCGGATCAGCGCGCGGCCGACGTCCGAAGGGGCGGGCTCGCTCATGCGAATTTCTGGAACAGCCAGCCCGAAAAGCCGCCCAACGCCAGCCAGAACACGGCGCTGGTGACGATCACCGCGACCACGAACGCATCGGCGAGCTCGGCGGGTGCGAGCCCGCCATGCTGCTCCGGCTGGGGCGCGCCGACAATATGAGGCAGTGCGATCAACGCCAGACCCAGCGGCCGCAGCCAGGGACGGCGGACGAAGGCGATGACGGCGAGGCCCAGCGCGGTGAGCGCGGCGGTCATCAGCCACCAAGCCTGGCGCTCGGCCAGCCCCGCCGCTGCGGCACCGGGCAACTCGGGCGGCACGCCGAGGGACGGGGCGAGGGAGAAGGCGGCAAACCCGGCAAGCCCCCAGAGCAGCCCTTTGCGGGCCGAGGCCGCGCCGCGCAACGCAAAGCCGGCGGCCAGGAGAAGCGCGAAACCGACCGCGGCCAGCACGTTCATGAGCACCGTAAAGCCGATCCGCTCGGCCCCGTCACCGGGCGCCCAGGCCTGCGCATCGTGGTCGTGGTCCATGCCGCCCGCGCCTGCGCTCTCGTAGGTCTCCGCCTCGTGGATCGAGGGGATCACGTCGATCCACTGGATCGCCGAGAGCAGCAACCCGGCGGCGATGCCCGCGATAACGGCGGTCAGCAGGATGCGCTGGAGCATGGGCCCCTCGCTTGCGCGCCCGTCAGTGGCAGGGGAAGGTCAGCGAATGGCGCGAATCGTGGGCCGCGTTGTGCAGCGAGTTGGAGCCGGCGAAGCCCACGCCATAGAGCAGGAAAACCCCAAGCAGAGCGGCAAGGACCGCGGCGAGCACGACGCTCGATGAGACCGTCCGCGTGGTCTGGGCGGTGTCTCGGATGCTGCGCGTGCCCGCCATGGTGTCGGCCTCCTTGGCTGTCCATTTCGCCCCGATCCGGTGCGGCCCGGAAGTGACCTCAAGCTTACGATTTCGACACGCGCGGGGTCAATCCGCTTTGCCCCTTCAATTCGCTTCCCGGGCCCGCACCCCTCGTGTAGGTTGCCCCGCCATGAGCCTCGAAACCCCAACCCCCGTCGTCGGGCTCGGCGCGCAGATCTGGAGCACGTTGCGCCTCGCCTTCCCGGTGACCGTGGCGCGCGCCGCCCTGCTCGTCCTCGTGACCGTGGATGCCGCCATGTCGGGCCATGCGGGCGCCGAACAGCTCGCCTTCTACGCCATCGCGAATTCAAGCCAGATCGTGCTCGTGCTCGTGCTCGTCGGGATCGGGTTGCTTCAGGGCACGACCATCCTCACCTCCCAGGCCTACGGCGCGAACGAGCACCGTCATTGCGGTGTGCTCTGGCGCGTCGGCATGATCCACGCCGTGCTGTTCGGGATCGTGCTGGCGGGCATCACCTTCGTGGGCCTGGCGTTCTTTCGGCTGATCGGCCAGTCCGAGCTGCTCGCGACAGGCAGCGCCGGAGTGCTCGCGGCGTTCTCCTGGGGCATGCCGGGAATGCTGCTCTTTGCCGCCACCACGTTCTTCCTCGAAGCGATCAACCGGCCGCTGCCGGGCATGATCGTCATGATCGCGGCCAACCTGGTGAACGCCGGGCTCAACTGGCTGTTCATCTACGGCCATTGGGGCCTGCCGGCGATGGAGGCGGAGGGCGCCGCGACGACGACCTCGATGGTCCGCTGGCTGATGTTCGCGGCGCTCGCGGTCTACGTGCTGTTCATGCGCGATGCACACCGCTTCAACGTGACGGGCGCGATGGCCGGGGCGTGGGCGCTGGGCGCGAAGATGCGCCGGCTCGGCGCGCCCATGGCGCTGTCGTTCGGCCTCGAATCGGCGACCTTCGCCGCAATGATGATGCTGGCGGGTCTGTTCGGGATCACCGCGGCCGCGGGTTACCAGATCGCCGTCAACCTGCTCGGCCTCGTGTTCATGAGCGCGATCGGCATCTCCACCGCCGCGAGCGTGCGGGTCGGCAACGCGATCGGCCGTGGCGACTGGGCCGCGGCGGCGCGGATCGGGTGGATTTGCACCGGCATGGCCGCGCTGCTGATGATCGCGCTCGCCGTCCCCTTCTTCACCGCCGCCGGGTGGCTGTCGCGGATTTACAGCACCGACCCCGAGGTCATCGCGCTCGCCGTGCCGCTAATCGGTGTCACCGGCTTTTTGCTGCTGTTCGACGGCGTCCAGGGCGTCCTCATGGGCGCCCTGCGCGGCGCCGCCAACGTCTGGTTGCCCACCGTGACCCAGCTCGCCGCCTATTGGGGGATCGCGTTTCCGGTCGGTTACGTGCTCGCCTTCGTCGTCGGGCTCGGCGTCAGCGGGCTGGTCTGGGGCCTGACCAGCGGCCTGTGTGTTGCCGCCTGCCTGTTGGCCTGGCGCTTTCGCGCCATCTCGCGCCGACCCATCGCACGCTATTGAACCCCATCGCATCGGTGGAATTTTAACCGTCGCCGCACTAGGATTTGTAAAGATCCATGAAGGGGTGCACCCATGGCCGACACGATCGCGCTGGTCGACGACGACGAGAACCTGCTGACCTCCACGACGCTTGCGCTCGAGGCGGAGGGCTATGTTGTGCTCAGCTATCACGACAGCGAGAAGGCGATGGCTGAATTGCTCGCCAAGCCGCCGGATCTTGCGGTTCTCGACATCAAGATGCCGCGTCTGGACGGCCTCGAAATGCTGGCGCGGCTGCGCAAGCACAGCGCGCTGCCGGTCATCCTGCTGACCTCGAAGGATCAGGAGTTCGACGAGCTCCTGGGGCTCAAGACCGGCGCCGACGACTACGTCAAGAAGCCGTTCTCCATGCGCCTGCTGATCGCCCGGATCGCCGCCCTGTTGCGCCGCCTCGAACTTTCGCGCGGCGGCGGCGATGAGAACACGGATGCGCTGATCGTGCGCGGACCGCTGGTGCTCGATCCCGAGCGTCACCAGTGCAGCTGGAACGGCGAGGGCGTAACCCTGACCGTGACCGAATTTCTCCTGCTTCGCGCGCTGGCCGAGCGGCCCGGTCACGTCAAGAGCCGCGACCAGCTGATGGATGCAGCCTACGACGACCAGATCTATGTCGACGACCGCACCATCGATAGCCATATCAAACGTATGCGCAAAAAATTCAAAGCGGTCGATCCGGATTTTGGTCAAATCGAAACCCTCTACGGCGTCGGTTATCGCTACAACACCGACTGACCCGCCCCGCGCGGCTCCGGCCACGCGCACGCGCTCCCGGGCAGCGCCGGCGCGGCGGCCCTGGTGGGCGCCTTCCTGGTCGCTGATGACCCAGATCCTGGCAATCAACATGGGGGCGTTGATTATCCTCGCCCTCGGCCTGCTCTATCTCGACCGGCACCAGGACGACCTGTTCGAGGCCAAGATCTCGGCCCTCACCGCCGAGGGCGAGTTGATCGCTGGAGCGCTGGGTGGCGGTGCGATGGTCGCGGGTGCCGCCGGCGACGCCATGCGGCTCGACCCGGAAGCGGCCCGCAGCCTGCTTGCGCGCCTCGTCCTGGCCGGCGACCGCCGGGCCCGCCTGTTCAGTCCCGAGCACAACCTGATCGTCGACAGCCGCACGCTTGCAGGCGCCGCGCCGCTGGTCGAGACCGAGCCACTGCCCGACCCGGTAAACCCAGGCTGGATCGCGCGTCTCGCCGAAACCGTCTACCTCTGGATCGTCGAGCGCCTGCCGCCCCGCGTGGACCTGCCGCCCTATCACGACGACGCCTTCGACCACCCGGAATACTGGCGGGCACTCGAAGGCGACAGTGGCAGCGCTATCGAAGAAACCCTGGAGGGCGGTCTCATGGTCACCGTTGCGGTGCCGGTCCAGCATTTCAAGCAGGTTCAGGCCGTGCTCATGCTGGGCGCTCCGGCCGCCGACATCGAGCGCAAGGTGCGCGAAGCGCGCTTTGCCATCCTCGAGGCCTTCGGCATCGCGCTCGCCATCACCGTGTTGCTCTCGCTTTATCTCGCGGGCACCATCGCGCGCCCCGTACGCCGCCTCGCCCGCGCCGCGGAAGCCGTACGGGCGCGTCCCGGGCGCAAGACACTGATCCCGGACTTCACCCGCCGGCACGACGAAATCGGCGAGCTCTCTGGCGCGCTGCGCGACATGACCGACGCGTTGTGGCAGCGCATGGACGCCATCGAGCAGTTCGCCGCCGACGTCGCCCACGAGATCAAAAACCCGCTCTCCTCCGTGCGCAGCGCCATCGAAACACTGGACCGCGTCGAAGATTCGGCCCAACGTGCGCAGCTCATGGCCATCATACTCGACGACGTTCGCCGCCTCGATCGGCTGATCAGCGATATTTCCGACGCCTCGCGACTCGACGCCGAGCTTTCCCGCGCCGAACCCGAGCCGGTCGATCTCAGGCGCCTGCTGGGTGCGCTTGCCGAGGTCTACGCTGCGATTCACAAGGAGCGGAGCGACGCCCCGCGCCTCGAACTCGCCCTTGGGGACGAGGAGGTCGTGGTGCCCGCGATCGAGGAGCGCCTCGTTCAGGTCGTGCGAAACCTGCTGGCCAATGCGGAATCGTTCAGCCCGCCCGGCGGGCGCATCGGCATTTCCCTCGGCCTCGACGCCGACGCCGACGAGGCGAGAATCACGATCGACGATGACGGCCCCGGGATTCCACCGGGCCAGCGTGAGCGAATTTTCGAGCGCTTCTACTCGCTGCGCCCCGACGGCGAGAAATTCGGTACCCATTCGGGGCTGGGCTTGAGCATCTCGCGCCAGATCGTCGAGACCCACGGTGGCCGGCTGACCGCAGACAACCGCAGCGACGAGACGGGCCGCATCCAGGGCGCGCGCTTTACGGTCACTCTTCCACAGCGGGGCCTTTCGTGATCGGCCTCGCCCGCGCAGCGCTGCATCTCGCACCGGTCCTGTTGCTCGCCGCGGCGCTCGGCTCGGCCGGGCACGCCCAGGAGGCGCCCCGGCTCGATCTGCCTGTCGACTGCGCTATGGGCGAGGACTGCTTCGTGCAATTCCACGTCGACCGCGATTCCGGCCCCGGAGTGCTCGACTACAACTGCGGCGGGCTCACCTATAACGGTCACAAGGGCACGGATATGCGGCTCCCCGACCTCGTCGCCATGGAGGCGGGCGTGAGCGTGATCGCGGCGGCGGATGGGGTCGTGCGCGCGGTTCGCGACGGCATGCCCGATATCAGCGCAAGCGAGATCGACGCGTCCGTGATTGCCGGGCGCGAGGCGGGCAACGCGGTGGTTATCGCCCACCCCGGCGGCTGGGAAAGCCGGTACGCCCATCTGCGCCAGGGCAGTGTGCTGGTGCGTTCGGGCGACCGGGTGAGCCGCGGCCAGCCCCTCGGCCTGATCGGCATGTCGGGCAAGGCCAACTATCCGCATGTTCATTTCGAGCTGCGCCTCAAGGGCGTCATCGTCGATCCCTTTACCGGCGAAGACATGCCCCAGGGGTGCGAGCCGGCCGGCACGGGGCTGTGGACTCCGAGCGCTGCGGCAATCCTCGCCTATCGGCCGAGCGGTCTTTTGAATTTGGGCTTTGCCGGCGCCCCGCCCGATCGTGACGCGGTGCGCCTCGGCGCCGAGCGCGCGCTGGTCCTGCCACGCAGCTTACCGGCTCTTCTGCTGTGGAGCGACGTGTTCGGGACCCAGGCGGGCGATGAGGAAATATTTCGGATCTACGCGCCCGACGGCGATTTGCTGATCGAGCACCGCGAACACCTCGAGCGCGCTGCTCATCAACATTTCCAATACGCTGGCCTGCGCGCGCCCGAGGGCGGTTGGCCTGCGGGCACCTATACGGGTATTTACGAATTGATGCGGATGATAGACGGCGAATTGCGCCCCGCGCTCAGAGCGGAGCAGCGGGTTGTCCTGGAATAGCAGCCAGCCCGCGCGCCACCTACGGATCTAGTGCACCCGCAGGGGCACCATGTCGTGCTGCAGCACCGCCGCCACGGCCGTGTCGGGATTCTCGAGAATTCCCATCACCGCTCCGTCAGCACCGTGCACTTCGAACAGCTCCGTCTCGCCCTTGCGCACGATCTTGATATAGGCCATCTCGGCGGTGCCGAGCGCTGCGAAGGCGTCGTCTGCCATTTTCGTATAACTGTTGTTGTCCATCCAGATCATCTCGTTTTCTCCTTTCGTCGTGCTCACGATCGGCCCTGCCGGATCTCGATACTGCGTGTGGTGTTTTGCGGCTCAGGCCGTGCAAGATCGATATGGAGCAGCCCCGCATCGAGCGAGGCGCCGGTTACCTCGAGCCCGTCGGCGAGGAGGAATTGACGCCGGAATTGACGCGCGGCGATCCCATGATGGAGATAGATGGCGCCGTCGTCGTCGGCTGACTGCTTGCCCTCGATGAGCAGCTGGCGATCGTCGAGCGAAATGCTGAGCTCGTCACGGGAGAATCCGGCCACCGCCAGACTGACTCGAAAGCCCCGTTCGCCCAACTGCACGATGTTGTACGGCGGATAGCCGTCGCCGCCGCTCGAATTCATCCGCTCGATCATGCGTTCGACATGGTCGAACCCGAGCAGCATGGGGCTGTCGAAAACAGATAGACGTGTCATCGCCCGTCTCCTCCTCGGTTGGAGCAAGTCCGACGTGCCGGAATCCGAGCAGCGGCATCCCGACGGTAGCTGCATCCCGGTGCTGGCCCGCACGCTGCGGCACCCGCGAGGGACGCACTCGTGATGTGGGGATCAGGTCAGAATATTCAAGAGCGCAGGGTACGCCGCGCGGCTAGCAGGGCGCGGCCCAATTCGGCAAATCCCGCAGCCCCGGAGCGTCGTGTCACGAAGGCGGGTTCCGCCTCCAGGCGACCCGCAAAGCCGCGAATGTTGGCGACCCCCACCGAGAGCGGAAAATGCGCGAACATCGGGACGTCGTTGGGCGAATCGCCGACAAACAGGATATCGTCCCTCGCCTTGTCCGCATCGATCCCGAAGCCTTCCGCGAGCAGTCGGCGGGTCATGGCGAGCTTGTCGAAATCGCCGAACCAGCCGTTGACGTGGATCGAGCTGAGTTTGGCCCGTGCGCCGGCGTTCTCGAACAGCGCCAGGATCCGCCCCACTGCCTTCGGCCCCAGCGGACGCACGTCTTCGCTGATATCGATGGCGAGGTCGGTCTCACGGTAGGGCTGATCCGCGGCCGGCGCCGCTCCCGGCACCGCGGCGAGAATTTTGCGCTCGAGCCGCGCGAGCTTGCGACGGGCCGCCGCCCGCTCGGCCTCGCTCAGCCAGTAGCGCCGCTCCATGCGCCGGCGCCTCGCGTCGTAGCGAAACCACAGCGCGCCGTTTTCGCCAACCACGCCGTCGACCGGCCAGCTGCGCGCGATCATGTCGCACCAGCCCGCCGGGCGGCCGGTTACGGGGATCATGATCAGGCCTGTGGCCCGCAGAGCTTCGAGCGCACTGTAGGCGGCAGCGGGTACCCGCGCACCCTCGGTGATCGTGCCGTCGATATCGGTCAACAGCACGCGCAACCGGCGGCGCGCCGTCCTGGGCAGGGTGCGCAGCGCTCGCAGGCCGGCACCGGGCTCAGTCATCGGCGATCTCGCTGAGCCGCCCGGCATCGCCGGCAAGGTCAAGCGCCGTGTAGCGGTTGCGAATCTCGCGGGCGTGCAGAACGGCGTCCCGATAGAAGGGTGCAGGCCACCCTGCCTCTTCGGGTTTTGTGGGCGCCCCCGCACGGCGCAACACCTCTTCCAGCACGGATGCCGGCCTGTGGACCTCGGCAAGCCGGGCCGCGATGCCCGTCCACTCCGCCGCAAGCCGATCGTTCAGTGCATCCGCTGCCGCCCGATCGAGCCGCTTCGGTGAGAACTGCTCCCAGCACAACGCGCCCAGCGCCGAACCGAACCGGGCCATGATGTCCGCTTCGCTCACTGAGCTCGGCGCCACCCGGGGCGGCTCCGCCAGCAGCGATTCGTGCAGTCGTGCCATGGTCAGGGTCGCAACCCCGACGATCTCGCCGTGCAACGGTTGGGGGCAATCCGCGGGCAGCAGCATGTCGCCGTAATGGGCAATCAGGTGCTCGCCCTCGCTGGCGGGCTCGCTGCCCGCGCAGATCGCCATGCCGAAGCCCGAGAGCACCAGGGTGTGCGCGAGCCGGGTCATCGCCGCCCGGTCGCCAGAGAGCAACGCCTCGGGTTCTGCGAACAACCCCGGCTCGTCGTCGGCGAGCAGGGCAAACGGCGCTTCGCGATAGGGCACGCCGCACACCGCCTGCGCGAGGCGCCAGTCGGTCTGGCAGGTCGTCCGGCACAGGCTGTCGCCAAGCCCGGCACGGATCATGCGCGCCGGCGCTGCGGCCAGCACGTCGAGGTCGAGAAATACCCCGCGCGCCGCAACACCGGGCACGGTTTTTTTCAGGCCCGCCACGGTGATCGCAGCGGTGACCGAGGTGTAGCCGTTCATCGACGGCGCCGTGCCGAACACCGCGTACGGCTTGTTCCCCGCTCGCGCCGCCGCCTTGCACACATCGTTAATCGTGCCCGAGCCGACGGCAATCAACCCGTCGGCCTGCGCGCTCGCGTTGCACAGCCGGTCCACGGTCTCATCGTCCGTGTGGGGTGCCGCACCGAGGTTGATTGTCTCGACCGATGCGATCGAGCCCAGCGCATGGGCGACGCGTTCGCCCAGAACCTCCGCGGTGATGTCGTCGCAGACGACGGCAAGCCGCCCGCCCAGCTCCAGGTCCTTGACGCGGTCCGCGGCCTCGTCGGCGAGCCCGCTGCCGATGACCACCGTCCGCGTCGCCACCGACAACGGCGCGCCGCCGTCCGGATCCGCGAAGTCTCCCGCGAGCAACCGGTCGAGGATCGCCTCGCTCATGACCGGTCCGGGTCGTCGCCCTCGCCCGCAAACAACGGACGCAGGGTTTCGTACAGCGCCCGGCCTCGCGCCCGCGCCTCGGCCAACGGTGCAGCATTGGCCGGGTCGGGCTCGATCACGGCGGCGCTCCCGCCCACGCGCCGGGCCGCGCTTTCCATGTCGGGGATCAGCCCTGCAGCCAGCGCGCCCAGCATCGCCGCACCGATGGGCGTGGTGTGCTGGTGAACCGGCAGCTCGACCGGCGCACCCGCAACGGCGGCCCGAATTTCGGCCTGCACCGTACTTTGCGCGCCGCCGCCGATGAGACGGACGGCGTCGACATTCACACCTAGGCCACGCAACCGGTCGAGCACATCGGCCATGGCAAAGGCATTGGCCTCGTGAAGCGCGCGGGCAAAATGGCCCAGCCCGTGGCTGGGCGTCAGGCCGTAAAAACAGCCGCGTGCCGCGGGGTTCCATTCCGGCGTCATGGCGCCGCTCAGCGCAGGCAGGAAGCTTACACCCTCGCAACCGGGCGCCGCGTCTGCTGCCAGGAGGTCGATTGCGTCGACCCCATCCAGCCCGAAGGTTCCGGCGAACCAGACCAGCGCGCCACCCGAGAGCCAGCCGGGGTTCTCGATATAGAAGCTCTGGCCCGGGTAGGCGTGGGTTTCCACCAGGCCCGTCTTGTCGATGACCGGTGCGCCGTGCAATGCGCCGACCACTTCGGCCGTTCCCAGCGACGCCACCGCCGTGCCGGGGGCAACGATGCCCGCTCCCAGCGGCCCCGCGAAATCGTCGCCCGTGCCGACCGCGACGGGGATTCCCGCAGGCAGGCCGCACAGCTCGGCGCCGGCCGTGCTCAAGGGCCCGGCGGGCGAGCCGGCATCGGCAATCGCGGGCAATCGGCCCGGCTCCACCTCGAAGGCGTCGAGCAGGGCGTTGTCGTAGCCTCGGGTCTTGAGCGAATAGAGCATGGTGGTCGACGCGAGGCCGTGATCGTAAACATGCTCCCCGGTCAGGCGACTGACCATGTAGGAGACCGCCTGGTGAAAGCAGGCCGCGTGCCGGGCCTCCGGGTGATGACGCAGCAGCCAGCGTATCTTCGCGGCCATGTGCGAGGGATCGAGCGTCACGCCGCTTACATCGCGCACCTGGGTGGCGGACAATCCGACGATTTCCGCGGCCGCGCGCCGATCCATCCAGATCAGGCACGGGGTGATGGCGTGACCGGCGCGGTCCACTGCAAGGCAGCCGTCGAGCTGGCCGCTCAGGCCGACGGCGCGAACCGCGTCCCTGGACTCGCCCGCGGCCTCGAGTGCGGCCGCAATCGCGCGCGGCAACGCGGCCTCCCACCGTGCCGCGTCCTGCTCGGCCCAGCCGGGCCGGGGGTAACGGGTCTCATAGGTCTCGAGAGCCTGGCCCAGCAACTCGAGGGCATCGCTCATGACGATGGCCTTGAGACTCCGCGTCCCGATATCGACGCCTACGACAGCAATCGGACGAACTCCCGAGAAGTGACTTGAACGCGAGCCGCGAGGATGCCGACCCCGCCGGGCAAGGTCAAGCCGGGCAAGGGCATACGCCGGCACCGACGGCGCCGTGCACCGGTGATACACTCTACTGGACATCGACGCAGCCCTCGCGGGTTGCCGGTCTTTCGTTGTTTGACTGGATTGGTTCATGTTGCCTGGTGCGTTTGTCCCATCGATCCGGTTCGCTCGCGTGGCCGCCGTGGTGGCGCTGGCCCCCGTGCTGGTCGTGCTGGCGTCCGCCCCGTCCGGCGCGACGGCATTGCCCGAACCGGATGCTCCGGCGATGCGCCAACCTGGCGCCAGCACCGGGGAGTTTCGCGTCGCGGCGCGCAATGAGGTGGAGATCGAGTCGACGGAGTCGAATTCGGGTTGGTTTGTCCGTCTGGTTAGCCAAGTCCAGCGCCGCCTCGCGGCGATCGGCCTCTATCAGGGCACCACAGACGGCCGGCTCGATCTCGAAACCGCGGAAGCGATTCGCGCCTACGAAAAATCCGTCGGCCTTCCGATCACGGGCGAAGCCACCCAGGACGTCCTGATCCATCTGGAATCCTCGGCCGGCATGGCCCAGGAACTGGTGCACAGCCTCGAAGAAACCCGCCGTGAGCAGATGAAGGAAGCTCGCGACGCGCTCGACGAAAGCTTCGGCGAGGGCTGGAACGAAGGTCGCGACCTCGCCGTGCTGCCCAAGTCCGATGAAACCGCATCCCCGGACCAGGCCACCGCGTTGTGCTTTGCCCAGCCGACGCCCGGCTGCCTGCTGACGGAGGCTCTGGTGTCCGTGCCCAAGATCGAGCGCGCGGACTTTCGCGATTGGGCGCTGAGCGAGATCGTGGTGTCGCAAGCCGCCATCGGGCCACTCGAAACTGCCATCGCCGCCGCCCTGATGATCGAGGATCCACGCTCGATCGTCACGGCGCTCGGCAGCATCGCGCTCTCCCTCGTCGAGTCCAGCCGACTTGACGAGGCACTGGCGACGGCAGCACGGATTCCGGAGGGCGCGGTTCGCGCCGACAGCTACAGCGATATCGCCGTCGCCCAGGCACGGTCCGGTGACATCGAGGCAGCGAGCGAGACGATTACCCGGATTGATAAGCCTGAGGCCCGCGTTCCGGTACTCATGGCCATCGCCCTGGCCGAACAGGCCCGCGGCGACAGTGCCGCCGCGTACACCACCCTGGACGAGGCCGTGACCCAGGCCCGGACAATCCAGATCGCCAAGCACCGCAGCTGGGCCTTGGCCGAGCTGGCACTGGCACAATTCGAAGCGGGTGACGCTACGGGCGCCGACGATACCCTCGTGTTGATCGAGGATGCCGCCGGGCTGGCGACGGCATACGCGAACCTGGCCCGGGTCTACGCGAAAGCGGGCGAGACGCGGCACACGGGCCGGTTGCTCGCGAACGCCGTGGCGCTGATCGAAACCATCGACGATCGCGCGGACCGATTCCAGGCGCTCAGCCGCATCGCCATTGCCGAAGCTGAAAATGGTGATTTCGATTCTGCCTATGAAACCATCGAATTGGTCGAGTTCGGCTATGCCCACACCTACACCATGAGCGTCGTCGCCATCGTCCAGGCGGTAGCAGGCGAGATCGAGCCGGCGCTCGGCCTGGTCGCGGGCATTTCGGACGACCGCTTGCGGGTCCAGACCCTATGGACCGTTGCGACCTTGAGCGCCTCCGAAGGCGAGGGCGAGCGCGCCGCCGCCCTGCGCCGTCAGGCCCTTGCCGCGGCGCGCGGCATCACCAACACCGTCGACCGGCTGTTCATCCTGACCGACCTCGCCCGCGCCCAGGCGCGGGACGGCGACCTGACCAGCGCGCACAAGATTCTCCACGAGGTGCTCGACGCCATACGACCGATCGAAAACCCGTGGGCCCGGGCCCGGGTTCTGAGCAAGGCTGCCGCCACGCTCGTTGCATTCGACAGGCTCTGAGCATGGCCCCTTCCCAGTCTCGGCCCCTCGAAGGGGCGCTCTATATGGTGCTGAGCTGCCTGTGCTTCTCGGCCATGTCAGGCATCATCCGCCATCTCTCGACCGTGGCCGACCCGGCTATCTCGCCCTTCGAGATCGTCTTTTTTCGTAACTGGGTCAGCCTCGTCCTCATCCTGCCCTGGGTGTTTCGCCACGGCTGGTCTCCCGTGCGCACGACGCGCCCGAAATTACACGCACTGCGCGCCGTCATTGGGCTGTCGGCAATGTCCGGGTGGTTCTACGCAATCAGCATCATGCCGCTGGCGCCGGCGGTGGCGCTCAATTTTACCGTGCCGCTGTTTGCCATGATCGTGGCGATCATCCTGCTCCATGAACGCCCCGGCATCCACCGCTGGGGCGCCACCATCGTGGGCTTCGCGGGTGTCATCGTAATCCTCCAGCCGGGCGCTATCGAAATCGGCCTGGGTCCCATCCTGGCGCTGAGCTCGGCGCTGGGCTTCGCCCTCTCGATGAACTTCATCAAGATGCTCGCACGCACCGATTCACCCAGCACAATCGTCTTTTACCAGGTGCTGATCATGACACCGCTCTCCCTCGGCCCGGCGCTTGCGGTGTGGCAAACTCCGGGCTGGAACGAGTTTGCCTGGCTCGTCGCGCTGGGCGCGCTGGCTACCGCCGCCCACCTGAGCATGGCGCGCAGCTTGTCATTGGCTGAGGCCAGCGCGGTCGCATCGCTCGATTTCGTGCGCCTGCCCTTCGTTGCGATGATCGGCTACGTCGTCTTTCTCGAGGTGCCCGATGCGATGACCTGGATCGGCGGGGCCATCATCATTGCAAGCAGCGTCTACATCGCCCGGCGCGAGGCGATCAAGGGCCGCGCCAGGGTACTGAGCGCCCACAAGGACGATCCCCTCAACCCGCCGGGCTAGCCCCTCCGCCCATCGGGCGCGGCTGCGCATCGTCCGGGGCACGCAACGGTCGCAACGGCCACGGAGCTCTGCTAAAACACGGCAGCCACCACGCCGGGACAGGAGACTTGTGAGATGAACCTCAAGGGACAAACCGCCATCGTTACCGGAGCCGCGTCGGGATTGGGTGCGGCCACCGCTCGGGCGCTCGCGTCCGCCGGCGCCAAAGTCGGGCTGATCGACCTCAACGCCGAGGCGCTCGCCACGATCGCGGACGAGACCGGCGGCACCGCGGCAGCCGCGGACGTCGCCGACGCCACGGCAATGGAGGCAGCCTTTGCGGCCTTGCGTGCCGCCAACGGACCCGCACGCGTGCTGGTCGCCTGTGCGGGCGTCGCCAGCGGCTACCTCATCGTCGACAAGGAGGGCAATCCGGTGCCGCTCGAAAAATTCAGTCGGGTGGTCAATATCAATCTGATCGGCACCTTCAACGCGATTCGCCTGGCCGCCGCCGATATGGCCGCGCTCGACCCGCTCGATGACGATGAGCGCGGCGTCATGATCACCACCACGTCGATTGCGGCCTTCGAGGGCCAAGTCGGCCAGTCGGCCTATTCCGCGTCCAAGGGCGGCGTTCACGCGCTTACCCTGCCGGTCGCCCGCGAGCTGGCGCGCCACGGTATCCGCACCCTGTGCTTTGCACCGGGTCTGTTCGAAACCCCCATGATGATGACCCTGCCCGAAAAGGTGCAGGATGCGCTGGTCGCAACGACGGTGTTCCCCAAGCGCCTGGGCAAGCCCGAGGAGTTCGCGGAGCTTGCGCTCCACGTCATCGGCAACCCGATTTTGAACGGCGAAACCATCCGGCTCGACGGCGCGATCCGTCTCGCCGCGAAATAGGCGGCAGGCGGCGCGATCGGGCAGCCATGATCACCGCCCCCGGCCTCGACGAGATCGAAGCGCTCGCCCTCGACGCGCTGACCACCATCCCGGAGCCGCTGCGTGCCCATGTCGGAAATGTCGCGATTCAGGTCGAGGAGTTCCCCGACGAGGAAGTCATGCGCGACATGGAGATCGAGACCCCGTTCGACCTGCTGGGGCTCTACCAGGGCATTTCACTCGACCGCCAGAGCGTGCTCGACGTGCGCCACGACGTGGACCGCATCTTTCTCTATCGCCGGCCGCTGCTCGATTACTGGTGCGAGACGGGCGAGGATCTCCGCCACCTGATCCGCCATGTGCTGATCCACGAGATCGGCCATCACTTCGGCCTCTCCGACGACGACATGGAGGCGCTGGAGGCCCAGGCCGACGTCGAGGCGGCGGCGCGGATACCCGAGCCCGGCGCGGGTTGAACCGGATGAATCCGGCGGCCTAGTCGCTCACCCAGCCCGCCAACACGTCGTCGCGGTCCGCGGGCGCCGGGTCAAGCAGCGGGTAGTTCGCCTCGATCCGGTGCAGCGCCTGCTTCGATCCCAACCAGCTCGAATAGAGATGGAATTCGCCGATCGGTATCGGCGCACTGGCGAACAAGCTGTGCTCGGCGAGGTAGGGTGCGATCTCGCCGCTCCGCGCGCCCTTGAGCCGGGCCAGCGTGACGTGGGGGGTGAAGCGGCGCGCATCGGGAGCAACCCCCGCGTCCACCACCGCCCGCTCGATCGCCTTGCGAAAGCGGGCCAGTATGTCCGAGGGCGCGATCCCCGCCCACAGCACCCTGGGCTCGCCGCCGGGCGGGAAATGGCCGACCCCCTCGAGCTGAAGCTCGAAGCGGGGCAGGTGAACGGCGTGCAGCGCCTCGGCGACGTCGTGAAAGGTCGGGCCGTCGACCTCGCCGATGAAACGCAGCGTCAGGTGAAGCTGATCGGGCGGAACCCAGCGCGCGCCGGGAACGCCCCGGCAAAGCCCGGCCAGACGATCGCGGATGGCGGTCGGAAAATCGATGGCGACGAAGAGGCGGTGCATGGGAGGGGGTCCTCGCCCGAGACGCGAACCCCTGCCTACCATGCCCGCCCGCGCCCTGACAACGCGGGAATGGCGCGCCGTTCGCCATTTTTACCCACTATAAAAAAGGCGCCCGTTTTCGCGGGCATTAAAGCGACAAGCCCCCCAAACGCAACGAACCCCCGGAGCCGAAACTCCGGGGGTTCGCCGTGTCTTTTCTCAAGCGGTACGAGACCGCCCGTGGATACCGGTACGGATTAGAACCAGATCCAAGCGCCGGCGTGGATGGTGTGGAAGTTGTCGTCCGCATCCCCGAAACGTGTCTCGGCGTTGCCGCCCGGCTGGAGAACACCCCAAAGACCGGTGATCGCCATGTTGTCGTTGACGGCCCAGTCAGCAATCAGGTTGAATTCCTGACCGAAATCGTCGTCAACGCCCGCTCCGGGCTCGTTGATGGTGAAGTCGAAGTAAGCCGCGGTGAGGAAGAGGTTGTCGTACGGCGCCGCCTGGACCATCAGCATATTCACGTTGAAGTTGCTCTGGAACAGGATGTACTCGCCGGTCACCTCACCGATGAACCACGTACCCCAGTTGGTGAAGCCGTAGAACAGGCCGTCATAAGCCTCGTCTTCGGCGGTGTTGGCGTCGTCGCCCGAGAAGGTGACATGACGCGCCGTCACGGCCGGAGCCCAAGGCCAATCGACGAAGGTATAGCCGATATCGAGATACCAGCCCTCGGCATCGACTTCGGGATCCGCGACGCCGGTGGTGGCGGATTCGCCGTCCTTTTGCTGACCGACATACTCAAACGCGAAGAACCAGTTCGGCATCATCGACGCGATCGGGTTGCCGTGTGCCCGGAAGTTTATGAGGTCCAGATCCTTCCGGTTATTCGGGTTGGCCGTGAGGGTCGACGGGGTGTCGCCCGCACCATCGGCGTGGAGAATGGTCCCGTACAAGAAGCCGATATCGCCCAAACCGTCGTGATGATACTCGACGTTCATGTAGGCAATGTCCGTATCGGCCTGGGTCTGGTTGCTCTCCAGGTAGACCAGATCGGCGCGCAGGCCTTCCATATAGAGATTGTCGAGGCTCAGCTGGCCAGCACGCTCGAACGCTCTATACACCCCGAGCCAGTAGGCGCCATCAGCGTTATCGACAAAGGTACCGTAGCCGATGAGGAACTCGGTACCGACACTGAGGTCCTGCCTGCCGTAGGAAAGGTCGACACCCATGTCGCCCATGCTACCGGCCCAGCCGAGGTAACCGGTTTCCCAGTCGATGTCTTCGGGGTGACCGTCGCTTCCGCCGGTCGGGTCGCCATCGCCGCGGGTCGCACTACCGACTAGCGACGCGACACCGTAGATCTGACCGCCCATGACGCCGTCATAGGTCAGATAGGCCGACGGCTCGACGAAACCCTCTTCCCAGGTCACATCCGCTTCACCGCCGTTGACCGAGGTATAACCGAAGTTGCCGCCCGCACCGAAGTAGGTGTTACGGGTCTGGCCGTAGAAGATGCCGGCCGTAACCCCGACGTCGAGGTTCAGACCGCCGCCGTTATATACGTTCACTTGTGCCTGAGACGCCGAGGCTGCGAGGCTAATTGCGCCAACGACGCCGCCCACAAGGCCCCAACGCAATAGGCTACGCGATTTAGTCATTTTGTACCCTCCGCGCTCATGTTTAGCTTGGAACAAACCCATTTTTTCGCACCTCCCGCTTACGCACGGAGGTAACTTATGAATCCCTCTAACACACCTAACCTATCACACACAAGATTATTATCGCAGCGGCGTGACGGAAAGATCGGCTCAAGGTCCTCAATGGTAACAGGTCGCCTCGAAATGCCTCCCCGTGGCGGACCTTCGGCTTAACGCTTCCGACGATCTCACCGGGGGAACATCCATTCGCGACCTGCGATCGGACCCGGAGAATTAACCGGAAGTGTTAAAAAATTAAGAATAAAATCCTCGTCTGTAAAGATAAAAATCAAAATGGCTTCGGGGGCTTAGCCCATTCCGCTGTGTTTCATCAAGGTAAACGCGCCCCATGGGCTTGCAAAAGAACCCAACCCGATGCGCCGTTTTTGACTTGCACCGGGGCTAACGGGCCCAAATCATTTGGCCCCGCAATTTTTCCCGATTTGTTATAGTCGCCCCGATTTGAAGCCCAACAATTCACCGTCCTCGAGGCTAGGCCGCCCCGTCATGAACCGAAAACGGCGACGCAGTGCCGCAAAACGCGGGCCGGCGCAAGCCTCCTCCGCCGCCTCGCCCGCCGCCGCGCTTGCCCGGGCCGCCGAGCTTTTGCGCAGCGGCCAAATCGCCGCCGCGGAGACCGAATGCCAGCGCATTCTTGGCGTCGAGCCCGGCCAGGCCGACGCGCTTCACATGATGGGGCAGTTTGCACTTGAGCGCGACGATACAACGGGCGCGGCCGACTGGTTCGAAAAGGCGTCCGAGCGGCGGCCGGACGGCGCTGACATTCACTACAACCTGGGCACCGCGCTGATGCGGCTGGGCCGCATTGCCGACGCCGAATCGTCCCTGCGCCGGGCCACGGCTCTGGCCCCTGCCTTTGCGGCGGCGCGGCTTAACCTGGGCAACTGCCTGCGTGAGCTGGGGCGCTTGGACGAGGCGGCGGAGGCCTATCGCCAGGCGATGGCGATCAGACCCGACTACCCCCAGGCCCAACTCAACCTGGGCTCGACGTTGATCGAGTTGGGCGAATCGGCGGCCGCGGAAACCTGTTACCGCGATGCCATCTCCCGGCACCCGGACTTCGCGCCCGCCCTGCACAATCTGGGAAAACTGCTGCGCGGCCGGAGCGAGCTCGACGAAGCGCTCGCCCTGTTGAGCCGGGCAATCGAGACCGATCCGACCTTCGCCGACGCCCATAACAGCCTGGGCAACGTCTATCGCGACCTCGGCCGGATGGACGAGGCGCGGACCAGCTATCGTGCGGCGCTCGCCGCACAGCCCGACCATGCCCGAGGCCACGCCAACCTCGCCTATATCACGACCCACGGCGTCGACGATCCGGACGTGGCGGCGATGGAAACTCTGCTGGATCGCGAAGGAATCGACGCAGAGTCGGAAATCCAACTCCGCTTCGGGCTGGCCAAGGCCTATGAGGAGATGGGCGAGGACGCGCGCTCGTTCGACACCTTACGTGACGCCAACCGCCTGCGCCGCGCGAGCTTTGCCGCCAACGCGGAGACCACCGCCAACGCGGAGGCCCTCGCCGATCTGTTGGCCGCTCGGTTCGACGAAACCGGCCGCGCGCGTGGCAAGGGTATGGGCTTCGACTCTGCGCTGCCGGTGTTCATCGTTGGCATGCCGCGCTCGGGCACCAGCCTAGTCGAGCAGATCCTGGCATCTCATCCGCAAGTGCACGGCGCCGGCGAGCTCATCGACCTGTCCGAATTGCTAGCCGGCACCAAGGAGCGACCGCCGAACCCCGACGAATATTTCGACGCGATGAAAGATTTCGATCCCGCCCGCGGGGCGGAGCTCGCCCAACGTTACGTCGACCGGCTTAGTGCGCGCGCGCCTAAGGCACTCCGTGTTACCGACAAGATGCCGTCGAACTTCGCCAATCTCGGGCTCATCGACCTGGCCCTGCCAAACGCCACACTCATTCATTGCGTGCGCAACCCGATGGATACCTGCCTCTCCTGCTTCAAGATCGATTTCAACCAAGGCCAGACCTATTACAACGACCTCGTCGAGTTGGGTCAGATTTATCACCTCTACGCCAAGCTGATGGACCATTGGGAAGCGGTGATGCCGGGCAAGATCCTCCATGTCAGCTACGAACGGGTCACCGCCGACCTCGAAGGCGAAGCGCGCAGACTGCTCGCCCATTGCGGGCTCGAATGGGACGAGCGGGTGCTCAACTTCCACAAGACCGAGCGCGCGGTGCGCACCGCGAGCGCCGCCCAGGTGCGCGAGCCGATCTACCGCAAATCCGTCGAGCGCTGGCGACGCTATGAGACGCAACTTGCCCCCCTGATCGAAGCCCTGGGCGAGAACGCCCGCGATCCGGCGCAGCGCTGGCCGGTGGAGCGCCCTCCGCTTGGCACCTAAGCAGGGTTCGCGGCCGCGGCCCAGCCGTGAAATTCCAGTGATTCCACGGCGCCGGGTTTCGCGCTAAAGTCTGGCGCAACGCGACGGAGACGTCGCCTTTTCCGGGATGGAACGGATGAACCGAGCCGAGCGGCGGCGCCAACAGAATGCGGAGCGCAAGGCCAAGAAAAAAATTACCCGCAACGCGCCGGGCGCAATGCGCGAGGCGTTGCGCCATCACCAGGCAGGCGAGTTGGCGGCGGCACGGAGGATCTACGATCAGCTTCTCGCGGTCGAGCCGGAGCACGCCGAGGCACTGCACCTTGCGGGCGTGCTGAATTCGCAGATGGGCGATCATGACAAGGGCGCCGAGTTGATCGGCCGGGCGATTGCGGTTCGCCCGGACTACGCCGAGGCTCACCACAATCTGGGCAACGTGCGCTTCCAGCAGGACGCGGGCGAGGATGCGTTGGCCTGTTTTCGCCGTGCCGTCGAGCTTGCGCCCGACTACGGCGAGGCCCATTACAATATTGCAAGCCTGCTGCGTCTCGAGGGCAAACTGGACGAGGCCGCCGACGCGCTGGCCCGCGCCGCCGAGACCGCGCCCGACGACGCCGAGATCGCGCTGGAGCGGGGCGATCTGCTGGCCGAGCTGGGCCGCCACGACGAGGCGGCGCAGGCTTACACCGACGCAGTCGCGCTCGCGCCGGACGAAGTGGAGATGCTGCTCGGGCTGGCCGAGGCGATGCGCGAACGCCGCCGAATCGACGATGCCACAGCGTGCGTCGAGCGGGCGATTGCCCGCGACCCGGGCAGCACCGCGGCCCATGCAACCCGCGCCCACATGCTGCACGAGCAGGGCCGC
This sequence comes from Alphaproteobacteria bacterium, assembly GCA_965249645.1. Classification (GTDB taxonomy): domain Bacteria; phylum Pseudomonadota; class Alphaproteobacteria; order UBA828; family JAPUJA01; genus CAVOEB01. Next base: position 145,066 of record CBDFML010000010.1, on the reverse strand, counting down.
GCGGACGAGGCGAGCGCAGGCTATCGCCTGGCCCTCGAACTCGACCCCGGCAACGCCGAGCTGCATCGCCAACTGTTGCGCGCGAATGCGGGAAAACAAAAAAAGGTGGACGTCGACGCCGCGCGGGCAAAGCTCGACGAAGGCGGCTTGAACGAGGCGGACAACGCCCGGCTGGGCTTCGCGCTGGGGGAGGCGGCGGAAGACGCCGGCGACTGCGACGAAGCCTTCGTACGCTTCGAGGCAGCGAACGCGGCGCTGCGCTCGACCTTCGAATTCGACATCGCGGCGGAAGAAGCGATCGCCGATGCGTTGATCGAGACCTGCACCAAGAGCTTCGCGACGAAGCACAAGGGGGCGGGCCATGCCAGCGGGCGGCCGATTTTCGTGCTCGGCATGCCGCGTTCGGGCAGCAGCCTGATCGAACAGATTTTGGCGTCGCACGCCGACGTGTTCGGTGCGGGCGAGGTGAATTTGCTGCGCCCCACCCTGTTCGAGGAATTTCCGCAAACCGAGGGCCAGAGCATCGGCGAGTTTCTCAAAACCCTGCGCGACGAAGACCTGACCCGCGCCGGAGAACGCTACGACGCCCGGCTGGGCGCGCTCGGCTCGGGCGCACGGTTCGTGACCGACAAGTATCTGAACAACTTCTGGTACGCTGGCCTGATCCGGCTGATGCTGCCCGACGCCACGTTGATCCATTGCCGGCGCGATCCCCTGGACACCTGTGTGTCCTGCTGGACCAACCTGTTTCGCGGCGAGATGCACTTTGCTTACGATCTGGCCGAGATTGGCCGCTACTACCGGATTTACGACCGCTTGATGGCGCATTGGGCAAAGTTGCCGGGCGTTGGCCTCGTCGAGGTGCGCTATGAGGAACTGGTCGCCGATCCCGACGGACAGATCGCCCGCCTGCTCGACGCCTGCGGTCTCGACCCCGACCCGGCCTGCGCGCGCTTCTTCGAGACCGAGCGTTTTGTCGGCACGCTGAGCGCGCTCCAGGTGCGCCAGCCCGCCCACACGGGCTCGGTGGGCCGGGCGGCTCATTTCGAGGGCCGGCTTGCGCCCTTGATCGAGGCGCTGGGACCGCTCGCCAAAAAGAACGCGAAGCCCGCGTCGAAATCGTGAGCCAGGCGCAGAAGCTCGCCGAGGGGCTTCGCCTGCACCAGGCGGGGCAGTTCCCCCAAGCCCAGAAAATCTACGCCGAGATCCTCAAGGCCGAGCCCAAAAATGCGGACGCGCTCCATTACATGGGGATCCTCGCGCTCCAGGGACAGGCACCCGAGCAGGCGGTAAGCCTGATCAAGCAGGCGATTGCCGTGCGGCCCGATTATGCCGAGGCGCTCAACAACCTTGGATTTGCGCAGCGTCAATTGGGCAAGAACGAGGACGCGATCACAAGCTATCGCCGCGCCGCCAAGGTCAGGCCCGGCAACGGCGAGACGCTTTATAACCTGGGTAACGCCCTAAGCGACGCGCGCCGCTTCGAGGAGGCGCGCGAGGCGCTGGAAGCAGCCTGCGGGGCGAACCCCGGCCACGCGCCAAGCCACAACAATCTTGCCGATGCGTTGCGCGAACTGGGGCGGCTCGAGGACGCGGCGGAACATTTGCGCCGGGCGATCGAGATCGATCCGGATTATGCCCTTGCCCACTACAACCTCGGCAACGTCACTCGTCTGCTCGACCGGCCGGACGAGGCGCATACCCACTACCAGCGCGCCCTGGAGCTTAACCCGGACGACGCGCAGGCGGCCGCGAACATCGGCAACCTGGTGATGGAACGGGGCGCGGCCGATGAGGCCGAGGGCTGGTATGACCGGGCGCTCGCGATCGACCCCAACGACGCGGAAACCTATCGCTTCTTGAGCCGGATCCACCGCTTCGAGGAGACCGACCCGCTGATCGAGCGCATGACCGGCCTGATAGCGCAGGACGGCCTGCCCGAGGCCAAAGCGATGCATCTTGCTTACGCGCTCGCCAAAGCCTACGAGGATTCGGGGCGTTACGACGAAGCCTTCACCATGCTGGAGCGGGCCAACCGGATCATGCGCTCGAGCCTCGATTATCACGTCGAGCGCGACGAAGCGGTTGCGGACGAAATCATCCGCTGCGTCGACGCGAATTATCTGGTGGAACGCGCCGGCTCGGGCGACGGAGACGCGGCGCCGATTTTTGTGATCGGCATGCCCCGCTCGGGCTCCACCCTCGTCGAGCAGATCCTGGCCGCCCATCCCGCGGTCTACGGCGCGGGCGAGGTCGACTTCCTGCGCGCCGCCCTGTTCGACGGGTTCCACCCGGAACAACGCGGGGCGCTGACGGACTATCTGAGCGCCCAAAACGCGAGCGATTTGGCGCGCCGGGGTGCCGCCTATCGGGAACGGCTTTCGGGACGGGACGCAGGCGCCTGGCAAAGCGCCGACAAGAACCTGTTCAACTTCTGGCATATCGGGCTTATCCGCCTGATGCTGCCCGAGGCCCGGGTGGTGCATTGCGGGCGCGATCCCCTCGATTGCTGCGTCTCGATCTACAAAACCTATTTCGTCGGCAACCTGCCGTTCTCGTACGATCTCGTCGAACTGGGCCGCTATTACCGGATCTACGACCGGTTGATGGCCCATTGGCGGGCCCTGCTGCCCGATTTCGTGCTCGATCTTTCCTACGAGGCGCTGGTCGCGGACCAGGAGGGCGAATCGCGCCGGTTGCTCGAATTCTGCGGCCTCGACTGGGACGCTTCGGTGCTCGACTATCACGAGGCCGAGAGGTCGGTGATCACGGCGAGCGCCGTCCAGGTGAGAGAGCCGATCTATGCGACTTCGATCGACAGCTGGCGGCGCTTTGATGCCCACCTCGGGCCGCTGATCGAGGCGCTGGGGCCGTTGACGGAGGCGCCGTCGCAGAGCTGAGGAGGCGCGCGGAAAGCCCCGGAATCTCTTGAAATTCGGGTCTGCATCCCTAATATATCCGTTATATCCGTCAATTCACCCCAGACTCGGGAACAACGAAGAGGAACGACATGGCACCCCGGACGCAACAGACCTACGCCGGCAATCTGACCGACACCCAGATCGACCAGGGCCTGCGCAGCTATATGCTGAAGGTCTACAACTACATGACCTCGGGCCTGGCGCTCACCGGCCTCGTCGCCTACGTCGTGGCGCACACCGGGCTGTTCGCGGCGATTTACGGCTCGGGCCTCGGCTTTGTCGTGATGCTCGCACCGCTCGGCATCGTCTTTTTCATGGGCTTCAAGATCGAGAAAATGAAGGCCAGCACCGCCCAGGCGCTGTTCTGGGCGTTCTCGGTGCTGATGGGCGTTTCGCTCTCCTACATTTTTATCGTCTATACCGATACCAGCATCATGCGGGTGTTCTTCATCACCGCGGCGATGTTCGGGGCGATGAGCCTCTATGGCTACACCACCAAGCGCTCGCTCGCGAGATGGGGCAGCTTCCTGTTCATGGGGCTGATCGGCGTGGTGATCGCCATGGTGGTCAACATCTTCCTGCAGTCGAGCATGATGCATTTCGTCATCTCGGTGATCGGCGTGATCGTGTTCACGGGGCTAACCGCCTACGACACCCAGCGGATCAAGGCGGTCTACGCCGAGAGCGACGGCCAATCGGTGATGACCAAGAAGGCGGTGATGGGCGCGCTGTCGCTCTATCTCAACTTCATCAATATGTTCATCATGTTGCTGCACCTGTTCGGCGGACAACGCAGCTAGGGGCATATCGGTTTCCCGCCTCCGCAGTGAGGGCGGGCACGAGTAACCCGGGCGCGAGACGGCGTCCGGGTTTTTCGTTTTGGTTTACCGGTCAATCGGGGGTGGCTGGACCGCGCATGCCGGAATAACTGAAGCGTCGGAACCGGATCAGACCGCGCCGTCGCGCTCGGCGAGCAGGCGGCACAGCGCGCGCCACAGCGCCCAGCCGTCGAGCCCGGCGCCCGGCGCGACATGGGACAGGCCCTCGACGGCATAGAGCCGCGCAAGCCCGGCCGGCGCCGCCGCGGCCAACGCTTCGCTGCCCGAGAGCGGCAGCGCGGGATCGTCCGTTCCGTGGATCAGGATCAGCCGGGTGGCGAGCGGCGCGATGTCGCGCGATGCGGGATCGAGTGCGCGCAGGCGCGCCTTGAGCGGCCCGGGCAGGGCGGCGACCAGACGGGCCACGGCGCCCGCGTCGCGGTTTTCCGCCAACGCGAGAGCGGCACGCCCCTCGCGCCCGAGCGCCGCCGCCAGATCGTCGATCGGGGCAGCCGGATCGGCGAGCCGTCGCTCGACCACCGCGGCCAGTGCCATGGCGTCGAAGCGGTTCTCCAGCGCATCGAGGTTGTTGCGCAGAAAGAGCCACGCGAAGCGCGCATCGCGGGCGTTTGCTACATGGGCGAGCACGTCCTCCAGACGGTAGAAACCACCGAGCCCGACCAGAAAATCGGGCGGTACGGACGATTCGAGAACCGCGATCAGCGCCGGGCCGAGCGCGTAGGAAATCGCGCCCAGGCCGCGCGGCGCGTCCCGCTCAAGGCCGTCGAGCGTGCCCAGCGCGTCGAGCGCGGCGGCAATCGTGGCGGGATCGGCGGGTGAAAAGCGCAAGCGCCGCCAGCCTTCGATTTCGGGCACCAGAACGGCGAAGCGGGCGCGCGCCAGCGCCTCGGCCAGGGCGACGAGGCGGGCGTCCTCGCGCCCCGCCGGGGCCGCGCCCGGCAGCAGGACAAGCCCGGCCAGCGCGGACCCCGCGGGGCGGTAGAGATCGGCCGCCAGCGGCGCGCCGCCCACAGGGCCGGGAAGCGTGAGCGGTTCGCGTGACGGCACGGGCGTGAGCGCCGCGAGCGGCCCGGGCTCGGGGCCGCCCGCAAGCTCGGCCAGCAGCAACGCCGCCTCGCCCGCGCGGTGGACCGCGCCGCCGCCCGCCCAGACGGCGAGCCCCGCGCAGAGGAAGGCGAGCAGGGCAAGCAGGATGGACAGGCGGACCTTGCGCCGTATCATGGCGCGATTATCGCCCGCGGGCCGGGCCCACGCCAAGCGGCGTTCGCACCGCCCGCTTTGGACCGGGACTCGCACCATGGCGCTGACCCTGCTCGCCCTCGCCGGCGCCCTCGCCGGCTGCTACGGCCTCGCTCTCGGGACGCTGTGGCTGGGCCAGCGACGGCTGATCTATCTGCCCGACCGGGTGGTGCCCGAGCGCGCGCTTGCCGGGGCCGAGGATATGGCCGAGGTCCGGCTTGCCACTGCGGACGGGCTGGCGCTGCTCGCCTGGTACCGTGCGCCGGCGGATACGAGCAAACCCTGCGTGGTCTATTTCCACGGCAATTCGGGCCATCTGGGCATGCGCGCGAGCAAGGTGCGGGCCTATCTGGATGCCGGCGTCGGCGTGCTGCTGCCGGCATGGCGCGGGTTTTCGGGCAACCCGGGACGACCCACGGAAGCCGGTCTCTACGCTGACGGCGAGGCGGCGCTCGAATTTCTGGCCGGCCACGGGATTGGCGCGCCGCGCCTCGTGCTCTACGGCGAATCGCTCGGCACCGGGGTGGCGGTGGAAATGGCCGTGCGCCACGGCGCACACGCCGTGGTGCTCGAAGCGCCGTTTACCTCGGTGCCCGACGTGGCGCGCCACCGCTTCCCGATCTTTCCGGTTGCCGCCATCGTCGCCGATCGCTTTAATTCCCTGGCCAAGATCGCGCAGCTCGGCGCGCCGCTGCTGCTGCTCCACGGCACCGCGGACCGGGTCGTGCCGACCCGCTTCGGGCGCCGGCTGTTCGCGGCGGCGGCGGAGCCCAAGCAGGCCCATTTTATCGAGGGTGCTGCCCACAACGACCTCTACGACTTCGGCGCTGCGGATCGGGTTCTCGCGTTTCTGGCGGAAACGCAAGAGCGGGCTTGCCATGCGCGCGGCGCACGCTAATTTGTGCGGCGCAATAACCTCGCCGGAGACCCCAGGATGACCGCGCTCAAGCTTGCCGACGATTTCGCCTTTGCCGAGCTCTACGACCCGGCCGGGTTGGCGCGGCTGGATGCGCGCTTTCTCGACTGGCTGGGGGCCGAAGACGCGGAGCTCTCAAGTCGCTTGACCGCCGCGCGTGCCGCCCCGGAGGCCCTCGATGCGATCGCGCTCTCGCAGCTTCTGGTCGAGCTCTCCCCCCTCGTCGAGCGCTTCCTCGCGCGGCTGTTCGGCATCGAGGACGACGTGGCCGCGCTGAGCCGCGCGCACGACGCGCTGGGCCCGCTCTACCAATGCAAGCGGCTGTTCGTGCAGCGCCGCGCGGCGAAGAAGATCAAGCCCGACGCGGCCGAGGCGCTCGATGCGCCCGCGCTGGAGGCGGAGCTTGAACGGTTGCTCGGCGGTCCGGTCACGGAGATGGGCTTCGCCGAAGCGGTGATGGGCTGGCTCGTGGACGAGGAGGCAAACGCGACAGCGCTCCAGACCGCGCTGGAATTTGCCGCCTGGGCGGCGCAGAGCGCGGCAGGCAAGCGCCGCTTCGCCGAGGGCATGCTGTTCAAGGTACCCCAGAAGCGGGATTACGAGAGCCTGGTGCCGGTGGAGACAGTCGCGGAGGACGGAACCCACGTCTTCCGCCTGCCCGAGCACGACCTGCGCGCGCGCGACGGCTTTGCGCTGACCGACGAGGGCGCCGACCTGCCCCGAGCGCTCGACCAGACCAACTACTGCATCTTCTGTCACGACCGGGGCAAGGATTCCTGTTCCCACGGCGTACTCGCCAAAGACGGCGGCTTCGGGACCAACCCGTTCGGCGAGCCGCTGATCGGCTGCCCGCTGGACGAAAAGATATCCGAGATGAACCTGGTGAAGTCGCAAGGCTTCGCGATCGCCGCGCTCGCCATCGTTACCCTCGACAACCCCATGTGCGCGGGCACCGGACATCACATCTGCAACGACTGCATGAAGGGCTGCATCTATCAGAAGCAGGAGCCGGTCGATATCCCGCAGGTCGAGACCCGGGTGCTCAAGGACGTGCTCGAGCTGCCCTGGGGGGTCGAGATCTATTCGCTGCTGACCCGCTGGAACCCGCTCAACCTCGCTCAGCCCGTGCCCAGGGCAGCCAGCGGGCGCAAGGTGCTGGTCGCCGGTCTGGGCCCCGCGGGCTATACCCTCGCCCATTACCTGCTGAACGACGGCCATGCGGTGCTTGCCATCGACGGGCTCAAGATCGAGCCGCTGGCGCCCGCGCTGTCGGGCGTCGACGAGCGCGGCGCGCGCATTGTCTTCGAGCCGGTGCGCGCGCTGGCGGAGATTTCCGAGCCGCTGGATTCCCGCGTCATGGCGGGCTTCGGCGGCGTCGCCGAATACGGCATCACGGTGCGCTGGAACAAGAACTTTCTCAAAGTCCTGCGCCTGCTCGTCGAGCGGCGCGCGCATTTCGCCATGGCGGGCGGCGTGCGCCTCGGCGGCCAGCTTTCCATCGAGGCCGCGTTCGGGGCCGGCTTCGACCATGTCGCCCTGGCGCTGGGTGCGGGACGCCCGACGATTCCCAACATCCCTGGCAAGCTCGCGCGCGGCGTGCGCGCCGCCTCGGATTTCCTCATGGCGCTGCAGCTGACCGGCGCGGCGCAAGGAGACAGCGTCGCCGCCTGCCAGATCCGGCTGCCCGCGGTGGTGGTCGGCGGCGGGCTCACGGCGGTCGACGCGGCGACCGAATCCGGCGCCTACTACCTGCTCCAGGTCGAGCGCTTCCTCGTGCGTTACGAGACGCTGGCGGGCGAGCGCGGCGCGGTGGCGGTGCGCGCGGACTGGAGCGAGGAAGACGCGGAGATCGCCGAGGAGTTCCTCGCCCACGGCGAGGCGGTTCGCACTGAACGCGCCCAGGCGCAAGCGGACGGCCGCGCGCCGAACCTTCGCGAGCTGGTGCGCGCGTGGGGCGGGGTGACCGTCGCGTACCGCAAGCGGCTGATCGATTCGCCCATGTACCGGCTCAACCCCGAGGAGGTCGAGTTCGCGCTCGAAGAAGGCTTCCGCTTTGCCGAAGGGCTTTCGCCCGCGGCAATCGAGACCGACCGCTTCGGCGCCGCGCACGCCATCACTTTCGACCGCCAGGCTCTGAACGTGGACGGCCGCATGACAGCGACGGGCGAGAGCCTGGCCCTGCCCGCACGCACGGTGCTGTTCGCCGCCGGCACCTCGCCCAACACGGTGATCGCGCGCGAGGAGCCGGACCTGCTGGCGCTGGACGACGGCTGGTTCCGGGCCATCGACGACGCAGGCGCTGCAGTGGAGCCCGAGCTCCTCGCCAAGCCGACGCGCACCGACATCCTCGCAGCAATGCGCGCCGACGGGCGGACCGTGAGCGTCTACGGCGACACTCATCCGAGCTTTGCGGGCAACGTGGTCAAGGCGATGGCCAGCGCCAAGCGCGGCGCGCCCCAGGTGAGCGCGTGGCTCGCCGCGCAAGCGGCGGCGGACGACGGCGAGGCGGGCGCCTTCCTCGCCCGCGTAACCGAGGGGTTGCGCGCCCGTATCGAGCGGGTCGAAAGCCTGGCCCCCGGCGTGGTCGAGCTCGTGGTGCACGCCCCCGCCGCGGCCCGTGCCTTCGCCCCGGGCCAGTTCTTCCGGCTGCAGAACTTCGAGACCCGCGCGCGGCGCGCCGCCGGCCCGGCGCTGGTCATGGAGGGCCTCGCGCTCGCCGGCGCCTGGGCCGATACGGAGGCCGGGCTGGTCGGCGCTGTGGTGGTCGAGGCGGGCGGTTCGAGCCGGCTCGCGGCACGGCTCGCGCCCGGCGAGCCGGTGGTCTTCATGGGCCCCACGGGCACGGCACTGGAAATTCCCGAGGGCGAAACGGTGCTGCTCGCCGCCAGCGGCTATGGCCTGGGACCGGTGGCGGCCGCAGGCCGGGCGATGCGCGAGGCGGGCTGTCGGGTGCTGATCGCGGCCGGAGCAAGGACAGGGGATGGGCTCTATGCCCGCGAGCGGCTGGAGGCCGCCGCGGACGCGGTGCTCTGGGCCTGCGAGGAGGGCCCGCCACCCGAGCCGGTGCGCGAGACCGACCGCGCCTTTGCCGGCGATCTGGTCGCGGCGCTGGGAGCGTACGGACGGGGTGAGCTGGGCGAGCCGGCGGTGCCGCTGGGCGAGGTTGTGCGAATCGTCGCGATCGGCTCGGAACGAATGATGGCGGCGCTGGCCGCGGCCCGGCGCGACGCGCTGGCCGGACTGCTGGGGGCCGCACCCATCGCCGTCGCGGGGGTTAATTCGTCGATGCAGTGCATGATGAAGGAGATCTGCGCCCAGTGCCTCCAGCCGCAGACCGACCCCGAGACCGGCGAGGAGCGGCTGGTGTTTTCCTGCTTCGACCAGAACCAGCCCATGGACGCGGTGGACTTCGCCGCGCTCGGTGAGCGCCTGGCGCAAAACGCGCTCTCGGAGAAGCTTTCTGAGCGTTGGATCGAGCGCGCGCTGGGGGGCGCTGACGGCTAACCCAGTTCAGCCGCCGTCCCCCATTTCCGTGCAAACACGAAATCGGCCTGCGCCCGACGTTCGCGCGGTGCCGATTCCTGCTCGCGCATGTCGTCCCCCAGCGACGCGGGATCGCCGGGCCAGCCGAGCGCAATCGCCGTGAGCGGCTCGACCTCGTCAGGCAGGGCGTAGCTCTCGCGGATTTTCGCAGCCTCGATCCCCGCCATCTGGTGGAGGACGAGGCCTCGTTCGGTGGCCTCGACGGAGAGGCTCATGGCTGCCAGTCCCAGATCGTGCCCGGCGTGGACGTTGGGACTGCCGTCCAATGCGAACCGCGTGTGCGCAAGGCCCAGGATGAGTACCGGGGCGGCCTCCGCCCAGGAGCGGTTGAACGGCACCAGACAATCGAGCATGCGGGCGAACCCGGCCTCGTCGTCGCGCGTCGCCACGAGAAAGCGCCACGGCTGCTCGTTATAGGACGAGGGCGCCCAGCGCGCCGCCTCGAACAGGGAGCGTAAGATCGCCGCCTCGACGGGGCGGTCGGCGAACGCCCGGGGGCTCCAGCGGCGGGCGAGCAGGTCGTGAATGGGGAAATCAGCGGGGGCGGGTTTGTCCATTGGGCGCCTCGGTGCGCAACCTCGGGGTGTCGAAGCAACGTGGTACTGGCGCCCCCCCGGGGCAAGTGGGATCGTGGCTCCGCGGTTGCCCGTCGAATGCCGGTCGAGCGGCCTGAAATCCGCGGATTTTGCCCGGTCCATGGGCTAACGCCCGAGCAGTGTCGAAAAAAATTCCGGAATACTTGTGGGTCATAGGTCAAGGCCCGAAGCCAAGTCGCACGGTTAATTATTCGTAAAGAGCATTTTTAATTTGACATAAATATTCTTTTTCTACATAATAACCCTCGCGCTCACAGGTAGTGGGTGAATTTTTAGGAAGCAGGCCAGGTATGGCTGATTCGCTGTTCACATCAGGCACCGACCAGATCGACTTCGATCTGATCGCGTCGGGATCATACGAGGACGGGACCCAGTACCACGCCCAGGCGGGCGACGACGATGTGACCCTGCCTTCGACGGTCGCGGCGGCCGCGGTGGCCGGCTACCTGGTCGGCTCGACATTCTTCGGCGGCGCCGGCAACGACACCATCACCGGCGACGGGCTCGACGATGCGATCGACGGCGGCGAGGGCAGCGACACCCTGACCGGCGGCGCCGGCGCGGACGTTCTCGCGGGCGGCGCGGACGCCGATCTGCTGCTCGGTGGTTCGGGCAGCGACCTGCTCCAGGGCGGTGCGGGCAACGACGTCATCGAGGGCGGCGAGGACGACGACAATCTCGAAGGCAATTCAGGCAACGACACGCTGCGCGGCGGCGACGGCGCCGACACGCTCACGGGCGGCGCGGATGCCGACCTGCTGATCGCAGGCGCGGGCAACGATGTGGTCGCGGGCGACGGCGGCGACGACGTGATCGAGGGCGGCGCCGGCGACGACACAATCGACGGCGGCGACGGTGACGACGCGATCGACGGCGGCGACGGCGACGACTTCCTGTTCGGCGGCGAGGGCAACGACGTTCTGGTCGGCGATGGCGGCCTCTTGCGCCTTATTTTCGAGCCCGGCCGGTTCGACGAATTCCGGGTGAATTCAACGACCCGCAGCCACCAGGACAGCCTGTCGATCGACGGCCTGGCGAACGGCGGTTACGTCGTGGTCTGGGAGTCGGCGAACAACGACGGCGATCGCGATGGCGTGTTCGGCCAGCGCTATGACGCGAGCGGTCTCAAGGTCGGCAGCGAGTTCCGGACCAACACACGCACCTACAATCACCAGCACGACCCCGACGTTGCGGGCCTGACCGGCGGCGGCTTCGTCGTAGTCTGGGAATCGAAGGGCCAAGAAGACGACGAAGGGGTCTACGGCCAGCTCTACAACGCCAACGGCAGCAAGAGCGGCGGCGAGTTCCGGGTCAACTCGACGACCGCCAACAATCAAAAAGAGCCGGAGGTCGAGGCTCTGTCCGACGGCGGCTACGTCGTGGTCTGGAACGGCCAGGGCACGGGCGACGGCTCCGGTGTCTTCGCCCGGGTCTACAATTCCGAGGGCTCGGCCCAGGGTTCCGAATTCCGCATCAACACGACGACCTCGAGCACCCAGGAACGTGCCGAAGTATCGGCGTTCGACGACGGCGGCTTCGTCGTGGCCTGGGAATCCCGCTCGGGCGACGAAGACGGACGCGCCATCTTCGCCCAGCGCTACGACAACAGCGGCACGAAAATCGGCAGCGAAACCCTGGTCAACACGACGACCGCGGGCAATCAGCGCCGGCCCGACGTCTCGACCCTCGACGACGGTGGATTTGTCGTCGTCTGGCAATCGCCGGACGGGGCGGAGAACGGCGTGTTCTATCAGATTTTCGATTCGAACGGGGTCGCCTCGGGCGCCGAGCGCCGCGCCAACAGCACCACCGCGGGCAACCAGGACAGCGCGACCGTCGCGAGCCTGCCCGACGGCGGATTCATCATCGCCTGGGAATCCGACGAACAGGACGGCGCGGACGAGGGCATCTTTTCCCAGCGCTTCGATGCCGGCGGCAACGCGGTTGCCGGCGAGGTCCAGATCAACGACACGGCGGCGCGCGACCAGGCGTGCCCCGACATCGCAACGCTCGAAGACGGCAGCGTCATCATCGGCTGGGATTCGAACGGCCAGGACGGCAGCGGCAAGGGCGTTTTCGCCAAGCATTTCGAACTGACCACCAACGCGGCCGGGGCCGACACGCTGCTGGGCGGCGGCGGCGACGACGTCCTGATCGGCGGCGCGGGCGCGGACAGGCTGGACGGCGACGGCGGCACGGACACGGCATCGTATTCAGGCTCAACCGCGGGCGTCACCGTGAACCTCGCAACCGGCGTGAACAGCGGCGGCGACCTCAACATCAAGCCCAGGGCGACGTGCTGGAAAATATCGAGAACCTGATCGGCTCGGCCGAGGACGGGCGATACAACGGCTCACACCGGCGAAGCGGCGCAGCGACGCCGAGGGCGACGGAAAACCTCGAAGATCGCGCCGCCAACCGGCTCGAAGGCCGCGACGGCGACGACGTTCTGATCGGCGGCGCGGGCGCGGACAGGCTGGACGGCGACGGCGGCACGGACACGGCATCGTATTCAGGCGCAACCGCGGGCGTCACCGTGAACCTCGCAACCGGCGTGAACAGCGGCGGCGACACCCAGGGCTGACGTGCTGGAAAATATCGAGAACCTGATCGGCTCGGCCGAGGACGATACGCTCACAGGGCGACGGCGGCAGCGACACCCTGATCGAAGGCGGCGTGCCGAGCCATGCCCTCGAGGTCACCGCGCTCAACCCGATTTCGTTCTGGCGGATGGAAGAGACCTCCGGCTCGATCGCCAACGACTCGGCGGGCGACGAGAACGGCAGCTACAAGAACGGGCCGGAGCTCGGCGAATCGGGAATTTCAGGCGAGAGCAAGGCAGCCTCCTTCGACGGCTCGAACGACTTCGTCGAGATTGCCCATGATTCGGCCTTCGAGCTCGCCAGCGGCTCGGTGCAGATGTGGTTCAACACCAACGAAGACCGCGAGGAGCAGGGCATCTTCTCGAAGGATTCGAGCGGCTTCGACACGGGCGGGCATATGACCGCAACGCTCAAGTCCAACGGCAGCGTCGAGGTCCGGCTCCAGAGCACGACGGAAAGCTTCGTCGTAAAATCCGGCGCGGAAGCGGTGGGTGAGAACGAGTGGCACCATGTCGTCTTCACTTGGGGCACCGGGGGCATGAAGCTTTTCCTCGACGGTACCCTGGTCGACACCAACGGCTTTACCGGCGGCCTCGAGGGCAACTTTGAACCCATCGCGATCGGCGCCTCGACGGTCAGAAGCGGCAACCTGACGACGAGCGGCGCCAATCGATTTTTCGACGGCGAGATCGACGAGGTCGCGATCTTCGGCGACCAGCTTTCGGCAGCCCAGGCAAGCCAGTTGTTCGCCAGCGGCCCCGGTTCTTCGGCCGCGACCAACGACACGCTGGACGGCGGCGAGGGAACCGACACGATCGACCTGACGGGCGCGGGCGGCCTCGACCTCTCGGCGGGCTGGACGATCACGCTGTCGGCGGGCGCGATCGAGAGCATCGACTCGGGCGTCGTGACCTTGGCCGACGGCTCCGACGGCACCATCAGCGTCACCGGCGGCCCGACCTTCAGCTTCGTCGATATCGAGCAGATTGCGTTCACCGGCCCGGCCCCGACGGTTTCGCTCGCCGGCGTCACGCTGAACGGCGGATCCGGTTCGGATGTGCTGATCGGCGGCGCGGGCAGCGATGCGATCGACGGCAACGGCGGCAACGACTATATCGCGGGCCGGGCGGACGCCGATTTCCTCGACGGCGATTCGGGCGAAGACCACATCCTGGGCGAGTTGGGCAACGACACGATCGAGGGCGGCAGCAACGACGACTACCTCAACGGCGGCGCCGGCAACGACACGCTGGACGGCGAATCGGGCAACGACCTGCTGCTGGGCGGCGCGGGCAACGACATCCTCGAGGACAGCTCGGGCGAGAACATGTTCGACGGCGAGGCCGGCAACGACACCATCACCGGGGGCTCGGGCGAAGAGGTGCTGCTCGGCGGCACCGGCAACGACGTGCTGAACGGCGGTGGCGAGGAAGACAGCCTGTTCGGCGGCGAGGACGACGACGTACTGCATGGCGACTCAGGCAACGACCACCTGTTCGGCGACGCGGGCAGCGACGCGCTGTTCGGCGACGACGGTCACGACCTGCTCGACGGCGGCACCGGCAACGACGTTGCCCAGGGCGGCGCGGGCAACGACCTCTACCTGTTCCGCGAAGGCGGCGGCGACGATATCTTCGTCGGCGGTTCGGGCTTCGACTCCCTGCATCTGGCGGGCCAGGACGGCGGCGGATTTGGCCCCGGCGCGTTCTTCGTCTCGTTTTCCGGCAGCCAGACGGGATCCGGCTCCGGGTTCATCGATTTTGCCGAAGGCGCCAGCGGCGTCATCCAGTTGGGCGACGCCAGCACCATCACCTTCTCCGAGATCGAGCGAATCAAATTCGACCCGAATTCTGCAAGCTTCAGCGGCGGGTCGATCAAGCTTGCGGACGCGGACGGATCGACCATCTCGACGGGCTCGGGCGAGGATCACATCATCGGCGGCGCCGGCAACGAAGCGATCTCGACCAGCAGCAACGAGGACCTCGCGGTCGGCAAGGCGGGCGACGACGCGATCACGGGCGGTTCCGACATCGACGTGTTCTCGGGCGGCGCGGGCAATGACACGCTGAGCGGCGGCAGCGGCGACGACCGGTTGCTGGGCGACGCGGGCGACGACCTGCTCGAGGGCGGCAACAACGACGACTTCCTGTTCGGTGACACGGGCGCCGACACGATCAACGCGGGCGACGGCGACGACTTCCTGTTCGGCGGCACCGGCGACGACATCCTGCAGGGCGGCAAGAACGAAGACGTGATCGACGGCGGCGCGGGCAGCGACACGGCGGATTATTCGGACGCGAGTTCGGGTGTCAACGTCGACCTCTCGGTCGAAGGGCTGCAGACCGTGGGCGGCGGGCGCGGTGTCGACACCCTGGTCGAGATCGAGAACCTGACCGGCAGCAGCTCCGCCGACAGCCTGACGGGCAACCGGGACGCGAACGCCTTTACCGGCGGCGACGGCAACGACGCGATCGACGGCGGCCTGGGCTCGGACGTGGCGATCTTCACGGACAATCTGCTCGACGCCGGCACCGCGATCGGCGTCTCGGGCGGCAACATCGTGGTCACCACCGCGGCCGGGGATACGGACACGCTGATCAGCATCGAGAGCCTGCGCTTCGGCGATTTCGCCGACGTCCGCGTGGTGGGCAACGGGGCGGGCGCGCATTTCGCCACCATCCAGGCGGCAATCGACGGGGTCGGCGCCAACACCGCGCTGTTCATCCTGAACGGCACCTACGAAGAGCAGGTGGTGATCGACAAGTCCGTCACCCTGATCGGCCAGAGCGAGGCGGGCGTCATCCTCCGCGCGCCGGCGAGCCAGGCGAGCGAGACGCTCGGCGTGGGCAGCTATTCCAAGGACGTGAGCGCCGCGCTGCTGGTCAATTCCTCGGCATCGAACTGGGGCTTGCGCAACCTGACGGTGGACGGCGCCGACCGCATGGACTACGGCACCAGCAGCCAGCTCACCGCGGGCATCGCCATCGAGGGCGCGGCGGGCGGCATCATCAACAACGTGACCGTCGACAACGTCACCGACGGCGCGCTCAAGAACATCCAGGACGGCGTCGGCATCCTCGGTTATTTCGAGAGCGCCAGCGACAGCCTGACGATCACCAACTCGACGATCCAGGGCTTCAACAAGAACGGCCTGTCGCTCTCCGGCGGCAACCTGACGATTACCAACAACCAGATTACCGGGGCGGGGTTGACCGGCACGGTGGCGCAGAACGGCATCCAGATCACCACCGACATGGCGAGCCTGGATTCAGCGGTCGGCACGATCTCGGGCAACACCATTTCCGGCGTGGCGTTCTCGGGCAGCTCCACGGTCGCGACGTCGATCGTCATGTTCGGCGACGGCAGCCCGTCGCTCTCGGGCCTGACCGTAGAGAACAACACCATCGTCGCGGGCAACTCGGCGATCTTCAACAACGCCGGGGCCGTGGTCCAGAACAACGAAGTGAGCTCGTTCGACGCGGGCGTGAAGTCCGAAATAACCTACGACGGCTGGAGCACCGACGGCCTGACCGTGATCGGCGGCAATACGACGGACGACACCATGTTCACCGACGAGGGCGACGACGTGATTTCCGGCCTCGGCGGCAACGACTATATCGATGCCCTCGACGGCAACGACGTCATCGACGGCGGCGCGGGCAACGACGACATCTACGCCGGCACCGGCGACGACATCCTGATCGGCGGCGCGGGCGACGACTTCCTCGACGGCGAGGGGGGCAACGACACCTTTACCGGCGGCTCGGGCGAAGACACCTTCGACTTCAACGAATTCCTGCTCGGCGACGTAAGCGTGATTACCGATTTCGAGACCGGGAGCAACGCAGATCAGCTCGACCTCGAAGAGCTGCTGGTCGACGATCTGGGCTATTCGGGCAGCGACGCCGTGGGCGACGGCTTCCTGCGCTTCGTGCAGTCGGAGAGCGACACCCGGGTCGAGATCGACGCCGACGGCGCCGCGGGCGCGGCCTTCGACTTCGCGCTGTTCATTACCCTCGAGAACGTTCTGCCCAGCCAGATCGTCAACGACAACCTGGTGCTCTAGACCGTTCGGGCGCGTCGGCGCCTAGGGTTTCCGCAGATAGACGAACCAGTAGACGGCGCCCACCAGGACGCCGCCGCCGATGATGTTGCCGATGGTGACGGGCAGGAGGTTCATCCCGAACCCCGCGGGCGTGAGGTGGGGGTAGTCGGCGGCGCTGCGCCCGATCGCCGCCCAGAAGCTCTCGGGTGCTGCGTATTTGATGAACAGCCCCATGGGAATGAAATACATGTTGGCGATGGAATGCTCGAAACCGCCCGCGACGAAGGCCGCGATCGGCCCGACCAGGGCGGCGATCTTGCCGATCACGCTGCGCGCCGAGAAGCACAGCCACACGGCCAGGCAGACCAGGGCGTTGCAGACGATGCCGAGCGCCAACGCCTGACCGAAGCCGTACGAGGTCTTGGCCTCGGCGATAGCGAGCGCCGCAGCGCCCACCGCGCCGCCCCCGAAGCCATGCTGCTCGCCCGCGAAGACGATCGCCGCGGTGCAGACCGTGCCGACGAAGTTGCCCAGCAGGACGATCGCCCAGTTGCGCAACAGCTGGGCCGAGCTTACCAGCCGGGCCGCCCAGGCCATGACGATGAGCGCGTTGCCCGTGAACAGCTCGGCACCGCCGATAATGACGAGGATCAGTCCGAGCGAGAAAACGACCCCGCTCAAAAGCCGCACGATGCCGTAGGGCAGCTCGCCCGCGCCGGCGACCACAATGGTCGCGAACATGGCGCCAAAGCCGATGAAGGCACCGGCCAGCACGGCCAGGGTAAACAGGCGCAGCGCATCCATCGAACGCCTTCTCGACGCCGATTTCCTCGGCCTTGAGCGCCATCTCCCGGGGCATCAGGGCATCGATGTCGTGGGGTTCGGGAGCCGGCGTCTCCCGGGGCTCGTCGCGCAACGGCGCCATACCACCTCCGTTGGCTGAACTGGGTCAGGCCCGAGTATCACGAAAAACCCCGGGTTTCCAGCCGCACGCGCAGTGCCCGCGGACGCGGGAATCTGCTAGGCTGCCATGCTCCGCAGCCCCAGCGAGCGAATCCCGATGTCTCATCGCCACGCGACCTTCCTTCTCGTCTTCATCGTCATCGGCGTGATTGCCGGGGTGCTCACCGGCTGGTTCTTCGGCGACGCGATGACCTCGGTCGCCTGGCTCGGCAAGCTGTTCCTCAACGCGCTGAAGATGATGATCATCCCGCTGATCCTGGCCGCGGTGATCAGCGGCGTCGCCGCGCTCGGCGACATCCGCAAATTGGGCCGGGTCGGCGGCATCAGCCTCGCCTACTACGGGGCGACGACGGTCGTCGCCGTGCTCATCGGGCTGGTCATGGTCAACCTCATCCAGCCCGGCGCGGGGCTCGATTTCGAGGCCCCGGGGATGATCGAGAACGTGGCCGCCAAACAGGATGTAGGGATCACCGACATCCTGCTCTCGATGGTCAGCCCCAACCTCATCGCGTCGGCCGCCGAAACCCAGCTGCTGCCGCTGATCCTGTTTGCGATCCTGTTTTCGGGCGCGCTGACCACGCTGGGCAAGACCGGCCTGCACGTCATCGAGTTCTTCAACGGCGTCAACGAGGCGATGATGAAGCTGGTGACCTGGCTGATGTACACCGCGCCGGTCGGCATCTTCGCGCTGATCGCCTCACGTCTCGGCCAGGCCGGCGGCGGCGATGCCTTCCTCGACGAGATCTCGGCGGTGGGTCTGCATATCGTCACGGTCCTGAGCGGGCTCGGCATCCATTTCTTCGTGCTGGCGGCGATCATGGTGCTGCTGGGCCGACGCGGCCCGGCCTATCTCGCGGGCATGATGCGCGCGCTGCTCACCGCGTTCGGCACGGCGAGCAGTTCGGCGACCCTGCCGCTGACCATGGAATGCGCCCGCGAGCAGGGCATCGACCGGCGCGCCGTGCGCTTCGTCCTGCCGCTCGGCAGCACGGTGAACATGAACGGCACCGCGCTCTACGAGGCAGCCGCCGCGATGTTCATCGCCCAGGCCTACGGCATCGACCTCTCGATCGGCGAGCAGGCCATCATCATGGTCACCGCAACCCTGGCCGCGATCGGCGCGGCGGGGATTCCGGAAGCCGGTCTGGTCACCATGGTGATCGTGCTCAAAGCGGTCGGCCTGCCCCTCGAGGGCATCGGCCTGCTGCTGGCCGTGGACTGGTTCCTCGACCGCTTCCGGACCTCGATCAACGTCTGGGGCGACGCCGTGGGCGCGGCCGTGCTCGACCGCTTCCTGCCCGATCACCAGACGTCCGAGCAACCGATCATGGACCACCGCGAGCGCTGATCGCACCGTGCTCAGGCGCTTTTCGGGCCACTCTCGTCCGTGCGTCCGTAGGTGTCCTCGAGGCGCACGATGTCGTCCTCGCCCAGATACTCGCCGGTCTGGACCTCGATGACCTCGAGCGGCTCGTCGCCGGGGTTCTCCAGGCGATGGGTCTCGCCTAGGGGGATATAGCTCGACTGGTCGGGATTGAGCTCGAAGCTCTGATCGCCCCGGGTTATCCGCGCCTTGCCCTGCACCACCACCCAGTGCTCGGCGCGGTGATTGTGGTACTGCAGCGAGATTTGCGCGCCCGGCTTGATCACCAGATGCTTGACTTGGTAGTGGGGCCCGACCTTGATGCCCTCGAACGAGCCCCACGGGCGATAGACCACTGGATGCAGGCCGGCTTCGGGCCGCCCGTCGGCGGCCAGCCGGTCGACCAGCGCCTTGACCTGCTCTACCTTCTCGCGCGCCGCGACCAGGACCACGTCGCCGGCCGCGACGACCACCAGGTTCTCCACCCCCAGCACCGCGACGAGGCCGCTTTCGGCGCGCAGGTAGTTGCCCCGGGAGTCGAGGGCGAGCACGTCGCCGACCACCAGGTTGTCGTCCGCGTCGCGGGCTGCGATCTGGTAGAGCGCGTCCCACGAGCCAACATCGCTCCAACCCATCTCGGCGGGCACAATCGCGGCGTGGTCGGTCTTCTCCATCACAGCGTAGTCGATCGAATCCGCGGGGCAGGCCTCGAAGGCGGTGCGCTCCAGGCGGCAGAAATCAAGATCGTTTGTGGCGCCGTCGAGCGCGCCACGGCAAGCCTCCACCATGGCCGGGGCGAGACCGGACAACTCGTCGAGATAGGTTTGCGCCGCGAACAGGAACATGCCGCTGTTCCAGGCGTATCCGCCCTCGGCGAGATAGCCCTCGGCAGTAGTCCGATCCGGTTTTTCCACAAAGCGCGCCACTTCGTGGCCCGGGCCGCCATCGATGGGCGCGGCGGCTTTGATATAGCCGTAGCCGGTGTGCGGCGTTTCGGGCGGGACCCCGAAGGTGACCAGCCGGCCGGCGCGCGCGAGGTTGACACCCGCCTCGAGGACCGCGCGCAGCGCATCGTCATCGGCCACGACGTGATCGGCGGGCGAGAGCAGCATCAGGGCATCCGCGTCCTCACGCACGAGCAACAACGCCGCCACGCAGGCCGCCGGCGCGGTGTTGCGCCCGACCGGCTCGAGCACGATACGCGCCGGCGCGATCCCTGCCACCTGAAGCTGCTCGGCGACGATAAAGCGGTGCTCGTCGTTGCACAGCAGCAGCGGCGGGGCGAAGCGCGGTCCCGAAGCGAATCGCAGCGCGGTCTCTTGCAGCATGGTCCGCTCGGCCGCCAGGGGCAGGAACTGCTTGGGATAGAGCGCGCGCGAAAGCGGCCACAGGCGAGTCCCCGAGCCGCCGCACAGGATGACGGGATGGATCGGCGGCGCGGCAGTAAGGTCTGCGGCCATAGGTGGAAATCCTCGGACTCCGGCGGGGTCCGCGCCCCGCCGCAAAACAAGGTAACGAGTGGGGCGCGGCGCGCCAAGGGAAAGCAGCCCTAGTCGTCCCTCCCGCCGACCTCCTCGACAACTTCCTCGGGAGCCACCGCCAGGCCCGGCAGGAGATGGAGCGGCGGGCGCACCAGCCCGCCCAGACGGCGCAGATTTCGCCCCACCGCCGTGAACGGGGAATCGTAGAGCGCGAATTCGAAGGCAAGCTTGGTCGAATCGGGAATCGACAGCTGCTCGAGGGTGCGGAAGTTGTTTGCGACCCGGGCAAGCAGGCGCGCCGGGCGGGCTGCGAGCGAACGCCCGGCGAAGAGCGGCAATCGAGGCGCCGCACCGAGTTCGGTCAGCAACTCGCGATAGAAGACGAGGCGGCGGGTGAAGCGGCCCTCGCGGGCCAACGCTTCGAGGGCCGCCGCATCGAGATCGGCGTGCGCGACAAGCAGGGCGGCGTCGATCAGCGATTTGAGGCCGCGCGGCTCGTAGAGGTCGCGAAAGGCGTGCAGCGCCAGGACCGCGAATGCGTGTTCGTCGCATGGAACGCGCAGCCAGTCGGGTCCGTGGGCGGGCGGGCGGCCTCGAAGACCCGGGCCGCGGAGAGACCGGCGGACGCCGGGGCATCGTCGAGCGCGACATGGACGTCGAGATAGACGGCGCCGTCGTCGGGTGCCACCGGCGCGAAGCTCGCCGTGGTCAGCGCGCCCCAGCGACGCACCGTGCCGGGATCGAGGCGGGTGGCAAACCCGCGGCTTGCAAGAAAATCCACAAGTCGCTCAATGTCGGCTTCACGAAACAGCAGGTCGATGTCGGGCACCAGCCGGTAATAGGGCCGGGGATAGAGGTCGAGGCTCGTCGCCAGCCCCTTGAACGCGACGAAGGAAAACCCGGCGTCGCGCAACGACACACAAAACTCGAGCAACTGCGCTCGCTCGGCTTTGGCCTCCACGGCCCTGTGTTGGGCCGCCCGGCGGACGACACCGGCGTCGAGCGTCGCCGTCTCGCCCACCGCCTCGAGCGCCGCCAGCGCAAGCGGCGCCCCCAGCAGCGCTGCCGCTCGCGTCGCCCGCGCGGCATCGAACGTGAACAGCGGCCGGAGCAGGCCCTCGACCAGCGGCGGCGAAAAAGCAAGCGGGGAACCATCGCGGGGCATGGCGGGAACCGTTGCCGGGCCGGCGCGCTCAGATCGCGTTGCTGCGATCGAGCAGAACGGCGAAGACGGTCATGACCAGGATGCGCAGATCGAAGAGCAGCGACCAATTGTCGATGTAATAGAGGTCGTGCTCGATCCGCCGTTCCATCTTTTCCGGCGTGTCGGTGAGCCCGCGCAGGCCGTTGACCTGCGCCCAGCCGGTGATCCCCGGTTTCATCTTGTGACGCCCGAGATACTGGTCGATGATCGCCGCATACTTCTGGTTGTGGGCGACGGCATGGGGACGCGGGCCGACCAGGCTCATATCGCCCTCGAGCACGATAAACAACTGGGGCAGTTCGTCGAAACTGGTGCGCCGCAGGAGTCGTCCCAGCGGTGTCACTCGCGGATCGCCGCGCTGCGCCTGGGGCACCTCGGGCTCGTTGGGTCGATCGTGGATCATGGTGCGGAATTTGTAGACAGTGATGACTTCGTTGTTGAAGCCGTAGCGCTTCTGGCTAAAGACCACCGGCCCCGCACTGGTCAGCCGCACGGCGATCGCGATCAGAATCATGAGCGGGCTGAACAGCAGAGAAAAGACGACGGCCAGGACCCGGTCCTCGATCGCCTTGACCACATAGGACCAGTCGGAGAGCGGCCGATCGAACACCCGAAGCACGGGATTACCGCCGACCTCGCCGACACTCTGGACACGGGTCTGCAGACCGACCCAGTCGGACCACAGCGAGACCCTTACCGGGATCGTCTTCAGTTTGTCCAGATAGTCGGGCAGCCTCTCGTGTGCCTCGGCGGGGAGGGCGACGATGATTTCGTCGACCGCGTTCTCGCGCAGGAAGGACGGCAGATCGGCAACGCTGCCCAGCACGGGACAGCCGGCGATCTCGTCGGGCACCCTGGAGCGGCGTTCGTCGACGACCCCCAGCAATTGGACACCGCCCTCGGGGCTGCGGCTCAAGCGTTCGACGAGCAGGCGCTCGGTATTGCCCGCTCCCACGATGACAACGGTACGCAGCAGCCGGCCCTGGCGACGCCAGCGCTCCATCAGCAGGCGAAGCACGCCACGGGCGAGGACACAGCCGGCAAAGCTGAAGGCGAACCAGATGCCGATCCACAGACGCGAGAACTCGACCGACGTCTTGGTGAAAAAGCCCAATCCCAGCAGGGCCACAGCCACGAGGGGGATGGCGATCAGCAGTTTATTGACCTGGCCATTCAGACGGGCCAGGTCGTCGAACCGGTAAAGCCCCGCCATCTGCAGCGCATAGGCTGTAAGAAGAACGGCCAGACCGATGACGAGGACGTGCCTCCCGGGCACGAGAAATTCACCATAGCGGACGTAAAAGGCAAGCAGCGCCGAGATTACCACCACGGCCAGATCGATAGAGCGCACCGCGCCCAGCAGGATGCTGGGCGAGATCGCTCGCCTGACATTGGCTTGTACCATCGAGCGCCCCCCTGCGCGCGACCGGTGCCCGTGCGGCGGCCTTACTTGGGCTTGTGGAGCCACCAGGCGTTTTCGCTCACCGAGTAGAACGGATGATAATGGTAAATCTCGTTCGAGGGCACAACTTGGGCGATCTGGTTGTCGAGGATCAGCGGCGTGCCCCCGAGATAGACCGCCAGCACCGCGTGGGGCGTCTTGATGTTGAGATCCTGCAGCACAACGACACGCAACCGCGAATTGTCGAAGCTCAGGACGCGCAGCGATAGAAACTTCGCGATGGCGTAGTCCTCGCAATCGCCGAACATCCTGAGGAACTGGCCCAGGGTTTCCCAATAATCCTTCACGCCCCAGTTCTTCAGGTCGGGGATGTAGGGCGCCTGATTCATATAGCGGTTGACGGCGTCGATCCGCGCCATCGTCTCCAACCTCCCCAGGGGGGCGAGAAACGCTGCCCATTCCTGGTAGTAACAGCGATTGAACTCGCTGCCGACGCATTGGCCTTCATCAAGGGAGCGTTCATCAAAGTAGCGCTCGAGCGTGCCGGTCCATTTGGGAAACGGCTTGAGATTTTCCGAACGCACCTCGCTGGACCGGAACAGCGAAGGATAGTCGCTCGACGACGAGACCCCGGGCACGGCGCATGACAGCAGCGCGAATATGACGGCGACAATAATTCCCTGGCGGCTCATATCAGAATCCGGTTTTCCTGCGTCTTCGGCCATTGTCAACTGGGCGTCGTGGCCTGTGTGGCCAATTTTTCTACCATGTATTGATTCGTCGGGCTTAAACTGGCGTTAATGAAATTCTCGCCGTCGCCGTGATTTAGACGGTATTCCACCGGCGACCGACGGAGACAGCGCGTGTCGGAAAGCGAATTTATCGAGCAGGCGTCGACCCAGGGCCGCAAACGCGGAACGCTGTTTCTCGCGGCCGGTGGGCTGGTTCTCGTCGTGGCCATCGCGCTGGGTGTGCTGTTCGCCTTCAAGTTTGCGGATTCCGAGCGCGAGCGCGATATGCAGGACTGGCAGGTGCGCCTCGGAATCGTCGCCGATTCGCGGCTCGCCGATATCAACGACTGGTTCGAGGCGCAGCACAAACAGCTTCGCGGCATCGCCGACAACACGTCGCTCCAGCTCTATCTCACGCAGCTTTCACTGTTCGAGGGCGACAGCTCGCAGATCGTGGACGAGCCGGCACAGTTGACGTACCTGCGCAATTTGCTCATCGCGGAAGCCGAGCGCGGCGGCTTCACCGGACCGGTGCTGGGCGCCGAAATCAACGCCAACGTCCAGCGCCTCGGCATCGCCGGAATCGGCCTGATCGACATGAATCGCCGACCCGTCGTCGCCACGCCCTCGATGCCGCCGCTCGACGACCGCGTCGAGCGGGCGCTCGCCAACACGCCGCGCGGCGAGCGCGGCCTCATCGACCTCTATCTGGGCGTTGCCCAGACGCCGACCATGGGCTTCGTCGAGCCGATCTTCGCGCTCCAGGCCGACGGCGACGCCAGCGCGCAGATCGGCTGGGTGATCGGCATCAAGGAGGTCGCCGACGAACTCTACCCCCTGCTTGTGCAGCCGGGCGCGACGGAAGTGAGCGCGGAGGGCATGTTGCTGCGCGAGAGCAGCAACGCCGTCGACTATCTCTCGCCGCTGGCCGACGGCACCCAGCCGCTCAGTCACACCCTGGCGCTCTCGACTGCCGAACTCGCCGCGGCCTGGGCGCTCGCCACGCCGGGCGGGTTCGATGCCAAGACCGATTATCGCGGCGAGACCGTGCTCGTTATCTCCCGCGCGCTTGCCCGAGCGCCCTGGACCCTCGCCTACAAGGTCGACGTGGGCGAAGTTTTCGTCGAGACCGAGAGCCGGCGGACGCGCCTGATCACCGTGTTCCTGCTGATCATCGGCGTGGTTGCCGTCGCGCTGGTCGCGGTGTGGCGCCACGGCACGTCGCGCCGGGCCTCGGAAGCCGCGCATCTTTATCGCCAGATGGCCGACCGGCACAGCCGGCAGCAGGCGTTTCTCAAGCTGATCGCCGACAGCCAGCCCAACGAGGTGATCCTGCTCGACGACCAGTCGCGCTATCGCTTCGCAAACCACCGCGCGGCCGAGCACGCCGGCATGACGGAGGGCGACATGCTGGGCAAGACGCTGACCAGCGTGATCGGCGCCAACGAGGCCAAGCGCTTCGAGCCCGCCAATCGCGAGGCCATGGCCACCGGCGAGACGCTCGTGCGCGAGCACCGGATCGACGACGAGGATGGCGGCGAGGACCGCGTGCTGCAGAGCGAGCATGTGCCGCTGCCGGCGGAACCCGACCAACCCGGACGCGTGCTGATGCTGGTCCAGAACATCACCGACCTGATCCGCCAGCACGAGAAGGCGGAACGCATCATGCGTCAGACCGTCGACACGCTGGTCTCGGTGGCTGACCGGCGCGATCCCTATTCGGCCTATCATTCGTCGCGGGTGGCCGAGGTCGCGGGCGCAATCGTCGACGAGATGGTGCTTGAGGCGGTCGAAGGACAAACCGTCGAGATTGCGGCCGAATTGATGAATCTGGGCAAGATCCTGGTGCCGATGGAGTTGCTGACCAGCAACCGCAAGCTGACCGACGAAGAATTGCGCCAGGTGCGCGAAAGCATCCTGACCAGCGCTGACCTGATCGAAGGCATCGAGTTCGAGGGCCCGGTCGTCGAGACGCTCCGCCAGATGCTCGAATCCTGGGACGGCACGGGCATGCCGCGGGGTCTGACGGGCGAGGATATTCTGCGCAGCTCGCGCATCGTCGCGGTCGCGAACGCGTTCGTGGGCCTGGTCAGCGCGCGGGCCTATCGCGAGGGCATGGAGTTCGACAAGGCGATCGACATTCTGCTCGAGGAGTCGGGAGCCAAGTTCGACCGGCGCGTCGTTTCGGCGCTGATGAACCATCTCGACAACAAGGGCGGGCGCATGAACTGGGCCCATTACCGCGAACGGCCGAGCGACGCGCCCGAGGACGGCGAGAGCTGATCCGGGGTCCGCGTCCTTGAAGCCGGGCGGACGAGCCGTTATCTCTTAATCCATGTTCAGGAACTGGTTCGGCGGCGGCCGTGAAACCCCGCCCCGGGTGGCGCGAGCACCCGAGGGAACACGGCTTTACGCCATCGGCGACATCCATGGCCGCCTCGACCTGCTGCGCGCGCTCCACGCCCTGATCGCCGAGCACGGACGCGATTTCAAGGGCACCCGGAAGATCATCTATCTGGGTGACTATATCGACCGGGGTCTCGACAGCCGCGGCGTGATCGAGTTGCTCTGCACGGAGCGGGTCGACGGCTTCGAGCCGGTGTACCTGCGCGGCAACCACGACGACTGGCTGCTGCATTTTCTCGAGGACTCGTCGCGCGGGCTCGGCTGGTTGCGCAACGGGGGCGACGCCACCCTGTTCAGTTACGGCGTGACCAGCGAGACGGATCGCTCCCTTGGCGACGAACCCAGCGACGACCGGCTGCGTCGCGCCCAGGCCGAGCTGCGCGCCGTCCTGCCCGATCACCATCTGCGCTTTTTCAACGAGCTCGCGCTGTGTCACGAAGAAGGCGACTACTTCTTCGTCCATGCCGGCGTGCGGCCCGGTCGGGCGCTGGACGATCAGATCGCCGACGACCTGATCTGGATTCGCGAGGAGTTCCTCGCGTCCCGGGCGGATTTCGGCAAGGTGGTGGTGCATGGCCATTCGATCAGCTACGAGCCCGAATTGCTGGCCAACCGGATCGGCGTGGACACCGGCGCCTATTTCAGCGGTGCCCTGACGGCCGTGGTGCTGGAGGGCGAGAGCCGCGAACTGCTGCAGACGGGGTCGGGAACCGATTCCCTGTTGGCCGCGGGCGACTGAGTCGGCACCGGGACGGCGGGCGGCACGGATGACGACCCCCCTTCTCGTCTGCATTCTTTCTTCGGGCAACTGGCCGCTGACCGACCGGGCAGCCGCGTCCGCCCGCGCCTTCGGGCTGCCCGTGCGAATTGGGCTGACCGGGTCCACCATCGAGGACGTGCCCGCGCGCGAGGCGGACGTCGTTGCAATTCCCTGGCATGACGATTTTGCGGCCGCGCGCAACGCGTTGGCCGCCGACGCCGAGGCGGGTTACCTGTTGTGGCTCGATTCGGACGAAACCCTCGATCGTTTTCCGAATACCGATTGGTCGGCGCAGCAGGCGCCCTGGTTCGCGCTGATGATCGAGGACCGGGCGGATATGGCGCCCCGCGCCATCGTCCGCGTTCAGCGCAACGACGGGCGCACGCGCTGGCAGCATGCCATCCACGAGGAACTCGAACTGACCGACGGCGAAGCGCCCGAGACGCTCCCCATACTCGACGGCGCGCTGATCCGCCACACCGGCTATGACGACGAGGCGGTGATCGCCGGCAAGCTCGCACGCAACGCCCGCATCGTTGCGGCGGAGCGGGCAAAGGGCCGGGATTATTACGCGCTCGCCCTCGAAGAGGCCCGGCTCGCCGAGGCCCGGGGGCCGGCGGCGCTCCCCGCCTGGCGCGCCGTGTTCGCCCACCCGGACGGCGCACCCCGCCGGCCGGGCGCCTATGACCGGCGCGTCGAGGCGGCCCGGGCGCTGGCCGATGCCGGCGAGACCGCCCCGGCGAAACAGGTGCTGGCCGCCAACCCGGCGATCGCGGATTTGCATCTCGCGCTGCTCGAAGCCGGGTATCGGGCGGCGGGGCGGCTCGACGACGCCCGGCTCGACGCGCTGGCGGCCCTGATCACGCAAGGCAACGCCGATCCGCATTACGCCTATCCGGCGGCCTTGCGGGATGCCGGGACGAGCCGCATCATTGCCTGGATCAAGGCGATGAACGACGCCGAGCCCGGGGAACCGACGACGAGGAGCGTGCCCATGCCCGACAGCCTCTACCGCCGGAGCGAGCATTTCGATCAGGAAACCCTGGACGGCGACCTGATCGTCATGAACACGGAGAGCTTCGAAGTCGTTACCCTCAACGCGACGGCGCAAGCCGTGTGGGAGGTTCTCGCGAGCCCGGTCGGAGCCGACGACATCACGGCGGCCTTCGGCGAAGCCTTTCCCGACGTCGAGCGGGACGTGCTGCGCACCGACATCGAGCAAATCCTGCAAACCCTGCTCGACGCCGAGCTCGTGGTGACGGGCGATCCGCCCGGGCGCCCCTGAGCGGGCGGGTCGGTCGGAGCCATGGCGTATCGTTTCGGCTGGGCGGATACCCAACAGATCGTCGAGAGCGCGGATGGTGACCTGATCGGGTTGCTCGCCCGCTATCTCGGCCTTGCGGCGGAACCTTGCGGGGAGCCGGCGGAGATTCGGGTGAGCGGGCGCGAGGGCGCCTGGACGGTTGCCACGCCTTACGGCGCGGGGGAGGCGTCGGAGTCGGGTGATCTCGCCTATCTGCTTCTCGAAAGCCTCGCCTACGGCTTCCAGGAGACGACGCGCGAACCCCTCGCCCACGCCGGCGCGATCGATGCCGGTCGCGGCGCGCTTGTCCTGTTCGGACCCGCCTACGCGGGCAAGAGCAGCCTCGCGGTCGGCGCCTGGCGGCGCGGCGCGGCGCTGATCGGCGACGACCGGGTACGGCTCGATGCCGCGGCCGGAACGGTGGCGGCGTTTCCCAAATGCGCGAAGCTGCGCCTCGCGCCCGGCGAATCAACGAGCCCGCTGGGCACAGCGGTGCCCGACGGCGACGGGCGGGCGGGCCAGATCCGCGACGACCGGCGCTTCATCCTGTCGCGCGGAGTATCCGGCATGGAACCCTACGGCACGGGGCGGCCGGTGCGCGCGCTGGTCGAGCTGGTCCGGCGCGACGACGAGCCGGGCGCGCGCCTGGCCCCGCTTGCGGCGCGCGACGCCTATGACCGGATGTTGCCCGAGATGATCTCGCCCCATCGCGACCCCCTGGCGCTGCTTCGCCTGATCAAGCGGTTGGCGGCGGCGGGGCGGCTGGTGCGCCTGACCGTGGGAGACGGAGAGATCGATGCCGCGCTCGATCGGCTGACCGAG
The DNA here is from genome assembly GCA_965249645.1 of Alphaproteobacteria bacterium. Classification (GTDB taxonomy): domain Bacteria; phylum Pseudomonadota; class Alphaproteobacteria; order UBA828; family JAPUJA01; genus CAVOEB01. The sequence goes on along the minus strand of CBDFML010000010.1, from coordinate 115,929 downwards.
CTGGGCGGTTAGACCGGCGGTCTATTCGGGAAGCGGCGCGGGCGATGCGCTCAAGCTGCGCAGATAAGCCATCAGGTCGGTCCGCTGCCCGGGCTTCTTGATGCCCTTGAAGCTCATTTTGGTTCCCGGCACCATGCCCTTGGGATCGGCCATGAACGCCTCGAGCCCGGCAAAATCCCAGCTTCCGCCCATCCCGGCCATGGCGTCCGAATAGCCGAAGCCTGCAGCGCTTGCCACGGGTCGGCCGACGATGTTCCACAGGTTGGGGCCAACCTTGTTGGCGCCGTCTTCCTCGAAGCTGTGACAGGCGTTGCACTTCTTCGCGACCTTTTTGCCGGCACCCGCATCGGCGGCGGCGATCATCTCACCCAGGCTTTGCGCGCCCGCGCTCATGGCCTCGTCGTGCGCCGCGTCCGTCACGCCGCTCCCCTCGTCGTGAGCCGCGCCACCGCCGTCGGCCACGGCATGATCCGCGCCGTGCTCGACGGCAGCGGCGTGGGGCTCGTAAATCATCCGGGAGAGGATCGTCGAGCCTACCACGATGAGCAACGTGCCGAGCACGGCTCCGATGATTTTATTGATCGTAAAGCTATCCACGGGCGGTCTTTCGCGCTTCGGGCCGTTACCAGACGAGCGGGAGATTAGACCCTTCCCCGGACCCTGTCCAACCCCTATAAGGGAACCGTCCAGGAGGCGTCCGGCGTTGAGGATTCGCAGCGATTTGGGGCCGGTGCGGTGAGCGTGCCGGCCAATCCCGTTACCGTGATCCCGGCGCGGCTGGCCGCCACCCGTCTGCCCGACAAGCCGCTGGCCGAGATCGCCGGCGAGGCCATGATCGTCCATGTCTGGCGTCGCGCGCTCGAAGCGGGGCTCGGCCCGGTGGTGGTCGCCGCGGACGATGCGCGGATCGTCGAGGTGATCGAGGCCGCGGGCGGCGAGGCGGTGGCAACCCGGCCCGATCATGTCTCGGGCTCCGACCGCATCTTCGAAGCGCTCGAAACGCTCGACCCCGACGCGGCTTACGACGGCGTGATCAACCTGCAGGGCGACCTGCCGACGCTCGACCCGGCGCTGCCCCGCGCGGCGCTCGCCCTGCTCGACGACGACGCGGTCGCGATCGGCACGCTGGCCGCAGCGATCACCGACGAGACCGAGCGGACCAACCCGAACGTGGTCAAGGCGGTCGTTTCGGCCGCACCGGATGCGCACCGGGGCCGGGCGCTTTATTTCACCCGCGCAACCGCGCCGTCGGGCGAGGGCCCGTTGTGGCACCATATCGGGCTCTATGCCTACCGGCGCGAGGCGCTGGCCCGCTTCGTGACCCTATCGCCCAGCCCGCTCGAGCGGCGCGAGCGCCTCGAACAGCTGCGCGCGCTGGAAGCGGGCCTGCGCATCGACGTCGCCTTCGTTGACACGGTTCCGCTGGGTGTCGATACTCCCGCCGACCTCGCCCGCGCCCGCGCCATCCTGGGCGACGCGCGCCCCACAGGCTAGCGAGGGCCCCCGCATGGCCCAGCCCGATCCCGCCGAGACCATCGCCTTCCAGGGCGCGCCCGGAGCCTATTCGGACCTGTGCTGCCGCTGGGAATTCCCGGCCATGGCCACCCTTCCTCTCGAGACCTTCGCCGACGTCTTCGCGGCGGTGCGCGACGGCCGCGCCCGGCTCGCCATGATCCCGATCGAGAATTCGCTGGCCGGGCGCGTCGCCGACATCCACCACTACCTGCCCGACTCGGGCCTGCATATCATCGCCGAGCATTTCCAGCGGGTGGAGCACAACCTGCTCGCGCCCAAGGGCGCGACGCTCGACGGGCTGACCCACGTCCATTCCCACGTCCACGCGCTGGGCCAGTGCCGCAAGCTGATCGCCGAGCGGCACCTCACGGCCGAGGTTCACGCCGACACCGCGGGCGCTGCCGCCGACGTGGCGGCGAAGGGCGATCCGACCCAGGCGGCGATCGCCTCGACGCTGGCCGCCGACATCTACGGCCTCGAGATTCTGAAATCCAATATCGAGGACGCGGAACACAACACCACACGCTTCGTCGTAATGGCGGCCGAACCGATCCGGCCCGAGCCCGAGGCCGACGCCGTGATGACCAGCTTCGTCTTCCAGGTGCGCAACGTGCCCGCGGCGCTCTACAAGGTTCTGGGGGGCTTCGCCTCGAACGGCGTGAACATGCTGCGCCTCGAGAGCTACATGATCGACGCGTCGTTCACCTCGACCCTGTTCTACGCCGAAATCGACGGTCATCCCGAGCAGGCCAACGTGAAGCTCGCCTTCGAGGAGCTCGAGTTCTTCTCGCGCTCGGTCTCGATCCTCGGGGTCTATCCCGAAAATCCGTTTCGCAGCGAAAATTAGGCCGCGGCGACAGTCAGGGGGTTCGGCCCACGCGCCAGTCGTCGATCAGCCGGCGCGAGATGGAATCCTCGTTGGGCAGGCGCAAGCTGCCGTCGCCCGCTTCCGAGAGCTCGCGCCCGAGCAGCCAGTCGCCCGCGGCTGCGAGTTCGTCGCGGGTGAACCAGCGGGCGTCTTCAAGCTCGTCCGTCGCGATGTCGATGGCATCGCTCTCGGCCTCGCCGACGAAGCCGATCATCAGCGAGGCGGGAAACGGCCAGGGCTGGGACGAATGATAGGCGACACGGCCCACCGTGACGCCCGCCTCCTCCAGCACCTCGCGGCGCACCGCGTCCTCGAGGCTTTCGCCCGGCTCGACAAATCCCGCAAGGGTCGAATAGAGCCCCGCCGCCCAGTCCTTCTGGCGTCCGAGCAGAACCCGCTCGCCCCGGGTGATCGCCATGATCACCGCCGGGTCGGTGCGCGGAAAATGCAGCTTGGCGCAGGCCGCGTCGGTGCACAGCCGCATATGGCCGGCCTCGCGGGCCTCGGTGGGCGCGCCGCAATGGCCGCAAAAGCGGTGATGGCGGTGCCAGTGGAGAATGCCCCGCGCGTAGGCGAGCAGGCCCGATTCGACCGCGGGCAGCACCGCGCCGACATGGCGCAGGTCGACGAACTCGGCCTCCGGCGCAAGACGGGCCGCCGCCGCCTCGGCGAGGTCGGAAAGATCGAGCGCGAAATAGACCGCCTCGTCGTGGCTGCCCAGCACCACCGTATCGCCAAGCCGCCTGGTCAGGTCGTCGAGCCCGGTCTCGAGGCCATGACGCGCAAGCAGGGCGGCGTGGGGCGCTTGGCCGGTCGCAACCAGGTTGCGGCTGCGCCACACCGCGACGAAGCGGGTCGCCGGATCGGCCAGGCGCGCGGCAATCCAGTCGGCGTCGCGGCGCCGATGGGTCGCCCGGTCGAACCCGGCATCCGCGTATACATTGCGGCTCATGGCGCGACCCTGCCACAGCCCGCCCGACCGGGCAATCGCGCGCGGCCGGCATAGCGGCGCCGTGGGGGTTGCGTGCGCAGGCTCCAGGGCCGATATTGTGAGCGGGAGGTTGGCGGCGGACGGCTCCCTCGCCAATCCGGTCAGATCCGGAAGGAAGCAGCCGTAACGAGATTCGAGCCGGGTCGTTGTTCCAGCCTCCCACCCGGTCCAGCCACCACCCGGTCCAGCCGCCACCCGGACCGGCGTTGCCCGGACCCGGGCCAATGAAGAGCCTCAGCGAGACTTCCGTGAGCCAATTGAGCGACTCCGCCGACCAAAGCTACCGCGTTCTTGCCCGAAAATACCGGCCGACGACGTTCGACGAACTGATCGGCCAGCAGGCGCTCGTGCGCACGCTCACCAACGCCATCGCAAGCGGCCGGCTGGCCCACGCGTTTCTGCTCACCGGCGTGCGCGGCGTGGGCAAGACCACGACGGCGCGGATCATTGCGCGCGCGCTCAACTGCGTCGGCCCGGACGGCGAGGATGGCCCGACGCCCACGCCTTGCGGGATGTGCGAACACTGCACCGCGATTGCCGAGGACCGCCATGTCGACGTGATCGAGATGGATGCGGCCAGCCGGACCGGAGTTGCCGACATCCGCGAACTGATCGACGGCGTGCGCTACCGCCCGACCAGCGCGCGCTACAAGGTCTACATCATCGACGAGGTCCACATGCTCTCCGGCGCGGCGTTCAACGCGCTGCTCAAGACCCTGGAAGAGCCGCCGCCTCACGTAAAGTTCGTATTCGCCACCACCGAGATCCGCAAGCTGCCGGTCACCGTGCTCTCGCGCTGTCAGCGCTTCGACCTGCGCCGGGTCGATATGGCGACGCTCATCGACCACTTTGCCGCGCTTGCGGCGCGCGAGGAGGTCGGCGTCGACGACGGTGCGCTGCGCCTCATCGCGCGGGCCGCCGACGGCTCGGTGCGCGACGGCCTCTCGCTGCTCGACCAGGCGATCGCCCACGGGGCGGGGCGGGTCGAGGAAGCCGCCGTGCGCGACATGCTGGGCCTGGCCGACCGCGCGCGCATCTTCGATCTGTTCGACGCCCTGATGAGGGGCGCCGTCGACGAGGCCATGGCCCAGACCGGCGACCTCTATGCCGCCGGGGCCGACCCGCTGGTGGTGCTCTCGGACCTGCTCGAGCTGACCCACTGGCTGACCCGGCTCAAGGTCGCGCCCAACGCGGGCGACGAGATCAACCATGCCGAGACCGAGCGGGTGCGCGGCGCCGAGATGGCCGGCGCACTGTCCTTCCCGGTGCTCGCCCGGACCTGGCAGATGCTGCTCAAGGGGCTGGGCGAAACCCGCGGCGCGCCCGAGCCGCTGGCCGCGCTCGAGATGGCGCTGCTGCGTCTGGCCTACGTCGCCGAGCTGCCGACCCCGGCGGAAGCGATCGGTGCCCTCGACGCCGGCGTGCCGGCCGCGTCGGCCAAGCCGCTCGCCACGGTCACTCCCGGCGCAGCGCCCCCCGGCCCGGCCGCGGATGCCACCCCACCGTCGGCGAGCCGCCCGCGGCCGCAGTCCGGCCCGCCCGCCGAGGACGCACCGCGCGCCGCGCTGGCCACCGCGCCACGGCTCTTGCCCGAGCCGGCGCTGGAGCCCGAACCGGAGCTGGAATCGGACTCGGAAAGCGTCCCCGCGCCGAGCGCCGCGCAACCCGGGCGGGCGAACCCCGCAAGTTTTGCCGCCGTGCTGGAACTGGTCGAGGAACACCGCGAGATGGTGCTGCTGGCCCAGCTCCAGGCGTCCGTCCATCTGGTCGGCTTCGAGCCCGGCCGGATTGAGCTGCGCGTCGCCGAAGGCGGCGACTCGGCGGGCATCAGCCAGTTGGGCGACCTGCTCAGCCGCTGGACGGAATCGCGCTGGGTGACCGTATTCTCCGACGCGACCGGCGAGCCGACCGTCACCGAACAGGTCGCCATGAAGCGCGCCGCACGGCTCGCCGACGCTCGCGAGACGCCGGCGGTCAAGGCGGTGCTCGCGGCCTTTCCCGACGCCGAGCTTACCGATTTGCGCGAGCCCGACCGGGCAGCGCACCCCGATCCAGTTCCAGAGGGAGACGACACGGCATGAAAAATCTTGGCCAGATGATGAAGCAGGCCCAGGAGATGCAGGCCAAGATGGCCGAAATGCAGGACAAGCTGGGCGATTTCGAGATCAGCGGCGCCGCCGCGGGCGGCATGGTGGAGGTCACGCTCAACGGCAAGGGCGAGGTCCGGCGGATCAAGATCGATCCCTCGCTGATCGACCCCGCCGAGATCGAGGTGATGGAAGATCTGATCGTCGCCGGCTTCAACGACGCCAAGGCCAAGGTGGAGGCCCAGATCGCCGATGAGATGGCGAAGCTTACCGGCGGCCTGCAGCTTCCCCCCGGCATGAAACTCCCGTTCTGAGCATTTGGCCGCCATGGCCGGAGCGGAAATCGATCAGCTGATCGCGCGGCTCGCCAAGCTTCCCGGGCTCGGCCCGCGCTCGGCCCGGCGCGCGGCGCTGGCACTGCTCAAGCGCCGCGAAGTCCTGATGACGCCGCTGATCGAGGCGCTGCGCGCAGCGGCCGAGAACATTGCGAGCTGTAGCGAATGCGGCAATCTCGACACCGTGGCTCCGTGCGCCGTGTGCCGCGACGAGGCCCGCGACCGCGCCGTGATCTGCGTCGTCGAGGAGGTCGGCGACCTCTGGGCGCTGGAGCGCTCGGGCGCCTTTCGCGGGCTCTACCACGTACTCGGCGGCACTCTCTCGGCGCTCGACGGCGTCGGGCCCGACGATCTCCATGTCTCCGGCCTGCTGCGCCGGGCGCAGAACGAGGCCGTGCGCGAAGTGATCCTGGCACTCGGCACCACCGTCGACGGCCAGACCACCGCCCATTACCTCGCCGACCGGCTCGTCGGGTGCGGGGTGGCGATCACCCGCCTCGCTCAGGGCGTGCCCATGGGCGGCGAGCTCGACTATCTCGACGACGGCACCCTCGAAGCGGCGCTCAAGGCGCGGCACCCCGTGTCCTGACCGGGCTGTTAACGCGCTTGTGAATTGACGCCACGGCGATGGTTCGTCATCTATGCTTTTCCTCGTCGCCGCCGCAAAGGAGCCCGCCATGACCAAGTTCGACCTGCACACCGCCGAGACCGCGCCCGAGGCCTCGAAAGCCACGTTTACCGAGATCGCCGAGGGTTGGGGCATGGTGCCCAACGTCGTCGCAGTGATGGCCGAATCTCCCGCCCTGCTCAACGGCTACTGGCGCCTTGAGGGCGCGATCGACGAGCAGACCCGGCTCGACCGCACGGAGCGGGAAATCGTCCAGATGGCGGCGAATGTGGAAAACAACTGCACCTATTGCATGGCGGCCCATACGGTCGCGGCAAAGATGGATGGCGTGCCCGATCAGGTCATTGAAGCGATGCGCGAGAACCGCCGGCTGGGCAATGCCAAGCTCGACGCGCTGCGCGATCTTGCCCGCGACACGGTGGCGAGCCGCGGCTGGCCCGAGCAGGAGAACGTGGACGCCTTTTTTGCCGTCGGCTACGACAAGAGCCAGATGCTTCAGATCGTCGCCGAGATCGCCATCAAGATCATCACGAACTACACCAACCACCTGGCCCATACGCCGCTCGACGACATATTCGCGCCCGGCTTGTGGATGAAGCCCGAGGACTAGGCCCGCCGGCGCACGCTGCCGGGCCCGCGGCTAGAGAAACTCGTGGTGATGGGCGAGCAGGCGCGCCGCCGACGCGCCGCTCAGCACCCAGGTCAGGCAGCGCACCGCACCGCCCATATGGGCGACACCGGCGCACGGCACCGGGATGACGGGCTTGTCCGTGAGCGCATCGAGCGCGGCCACGGCGGCGGCGTCCGCGGCCATATCGTAGACCGGCAGGAAAAAACTGTACGGCGTGGCAAAGCCGTTGGCGTAGATGCCCGCGGCCGAGGGCCAGCCCCGCCACATCCGGTCGGTCGGAGTATCGGGAATCTCGACCAGCGCCATGTCGGGCAGCGCCGCCTCGAGCCGTAAGAGCACGGCTGAGCGAAAGGGCTCGGGATAGCGCGCCACCGCGAGGGTTCCGGCGTCGATCCAGGCGACCATGCCGTCGGCGTGGCCGGTGATGTCGCCTTCCACCTGGGGCAGCACCGCGACCCGCTCGACCGAGAGCAGGCGCTTAAGCTCGTCGACCAGTTCGTCGGGCGTGCGGGACGGATTGTCCTCGAACAGCCGTTCCGTGGTGACCGCCTGGCGAATTTCGTCCGCAACCAGATTGCCGCCGTCGAGCACGATGTCGGTCATCACCGGCTCGAAGCCTACCTTGGCTTGCCAGCGGAACCAGGAGTTTTCGACCCAGCCCGCGATCGCGTCGCTGAGATATTGCGGGCGGTAAGAGAATTTGACCATAACGTCGGCCACCCGAATGGGCGCGAAATCGCGGATCCAGATATCGTCGATCGGACTGGGCATCAGGTTTTCCGCCGGTACCCGGTCGGCCAGGCGGGTCCGGGTCTGGCGGTCGACCAGGACCAGAACCGTCTCGGGCCCGGTGACCGCCGCCACGAACTCGGCGCAATAGGTCAGCAGGGCGCCATAGACCTCGGCGTAGTACTCTTCGCCGTGGCGGGGTGCTGCGATCACGATAACGGTCTCGCCCGTAGCCGCGCGCGCGCCCCGGCTTAGCGGCAGGGTGGTGCCTGCGCCGGCGACACCGGCGCCGAGCGCGGCGATTGCGGACAAGATATGGCGACGGGTTGAACAAGCCATGGCAAATCTCCAGGTCGTAAAGGGCACAAACCCTCAAGAAACGGCAATTTTATTCATGTTTTCTGTCGTTTCCATATTTTCAAACATCTAAATTTTCTCCCTGTATAATGCCGATTTTTATAAATTTCTCAAACAAACCATCCTAATAGAATTAATGAATTATTTTTATCGATAGGCTAAAATATTGGGATGCAAAGACGTTTGCCGCCGCTGAGCAGCCTGCGCGGCTTCGAGGCCGCCGCGCGCACGGAGAGCTTTTCCGAGGCCGCCCGGACGCTCAACCTGACCCAGTCGGCAATCAGCCATCAGGTCAAGGCGCTCGAAGAGTCCCTGGGCCAGCTCCTCTTTTTGCGCCGCAATCGCCAGGTCATCCTCACCGACGCAGGCTTCGAGCTTTACGGCCTCGTGCGCGAGGTGCTCGACCGGCTGGAAACCGGCGTCCACCGGCTCGACGCCTACAAGAAGCCGAGTTCGCTGATTGTGAGCGCCAGCCACGCATTTGCGAGCTGCTGGCTGGTGCCCCGCCTCGCGCGCTTCCGTGCGAGCGCGCCGGATATCGATGTCTGGCTCTACGCCTCGGACGCGCTGGTCGATTTCGCGGTCGACGAGGTCGACCTCGCGATCCGCGAGGGCACCGGAGACTGGCCCGGCCTCGCCGTCGAGCCGCTGCTGCGCGAAACCCTGTTTCCAGTCTGCGCACCCGGTCTCGCGACAGCCGAGCGGCCGCTGACCGAGCCCGGCGATCTCGCCCGTCACACACTGCTGCACGACGAACGGCCGGAAGACTGGCGGCTGTGGCTCGAGCTCGCCGGCGCCGGGGAGGTCGACCCGGTGCCCGGCCCCGACTTCAGCAATTCCGGCCTCGCTCTTCAGGCCGCGGCACAAGGTCAGGGAGTTGCGCTGGCGCGCAGCGTCCTGGCGGCATGCGACCTGGCGGCGGGGCGGCTGATCAAGCCCTATCCCTTGGCCGTCAAATCGGCCAGCGCCTATTACCTCGTCGCGCCCGAGGAGCGGCTTGGCGTGCCGAGCGTACGCCGCTTTTTCGACTGGCTGTCGGGCGAGGCCGGCGCGCGCGCCTAGCGCTAAATCCGATTATGTAGCTTTCGCGAACCTGCAAGTGCGGGCCGCCGCTTATGCGGCGCCAGCCTGCGCCGCGATTGAGCGCGACCAAGCCTGCGCGGCGACTGAACGCCGTCCAGCTTTGCGCTACGAAGCTGGACGGAAAAAATCTAGTCGTTCCCGGTAACCAGGCGGGGACCGGTTTCAGCCGCGGCCCCGTCCGCATCGCCGTCCTCGATTTCGACCTCTTCAATCTTGTGCCCGCGCGAGAGCACCTTCTTGGCCGAGGTTTCGATCTGGTCGATATCCTTGCCCGCCTGGCCGAAATGAGTGCGCAAGCTGTCGACCCGGCCCGAGAGCCGCTCGACATCCTTGAGCAGGATCATGACCTCTTTCTGGATCAGCCCCGCCTGCTCATGCATTCGGGCGTCCTTGAGGATCGCGCGAACCGTTAGCAGGGTGGCCATCAAGGTGGTCGGCGAGGTAATCCAGACCTTGGCCCGGTGCGAGGCCTCGACGATGTCGGGGAAGTTCGCGTGGAGTTCCGCATAGACCGCCTCGCTGGGCAGGAACATCAGCGCCGAGGGCGCGGTCTCGCCGGGGATGATGTATTTCGTCTCGATGTCTTTGATATGAACGCCGAGCGCGGTGCGAAACGCGCGCGCTGCCTGGGTGCGCGCTGCATCGTCCATAGCCGCATGCAGCGCGCGGTAGCTTTCGAGCGGAAATTTGGCGTCGATCGCAATCGGCCCCGGCGGGTCGGGCAGGACCAGCAGGCAATCCGCGCGCCGCCCGTTCGACAGGGTCTTCTGAAACTCGTAGGCCGAGGGCGGCAGGGCGTCGCGCACCAGGTCGTTCAGCGCGATCTCGCCAAACGCGCCGCGCGCCTGCTTGTTCGACAGGATATCCTGCAGACCGACCATCTGGACGCCGAGCTCGCGGATGTTGGCCTGCGCCCGGTCGATCACCGCGAGCCGGGCTTCGAGCCGCCCCATGGTCTCCAGCGTTCGGGTCTGCGAACTGGCAAGCCCGTCGCCCACCTTCTTCGTGATATCGCCGAGCCGGGTTTCCAGCGCCTTGTCGAGAAACCGCTCCTGGGCGTGCAGCCGCTCGGCCACCGCCTGTTGCTGCGTGGATTGGGTCTCGGCAATCGCTTTGAGCCGGCTTTCGAGGCCGTCGACGAGGCGCGCCATCTCGCCCGCCATCCGATCGTCGTCGACGCGCGAACGCCGGGCGCTCACCACGAGCCAGCCCACGAGCGCGACCAGCAGGGCCGCGAGCACGATGATGACGACGAACAGGTTGTCCATGTCCCATATGACACCGCGGCCCCCGTCGCTGTCAAAACGCCGCCCCGCCCGGCGCACGGTCCAAACCTTGCGCGCCCGACCTTGACGCGCGCAAGGCCGCGTAATACCTGTTCTTTGCGTGATTTTGCGCCGCCGCCCCGGAGACCGTAATGGCCCGATTGCCCCTGGTCATAGCGCCCGATCCGATCCTCAAGAAGGTCTCGACGCCCGTCGAGTCGGTGACCGACGAGCTGCGCGCCCTGATGGACGACATGTTCGAGACCATGATCGCGAGCGAGGGCATCGGTCTGGCCGCCATCCAGGTCGGCGTGCCCAGACGCATCATCGTCGCCAACGTGTTCGAGAGCGAGGACGAGGAGCCGATTCCACTGCGCATGGTCAATCCGGAAATCATCTGGCACTCGGACGACGAGGCGGTGACCGAGGAAGGTTGCCTGTCGCTCCCCGATCAGCTTGCCGACGTGGCCCGCCCGGACCGGGTGCGGGTGCGCTATGTCGACGAGAACGGCGAGCTGCGCGAACTCGACGCCGAGCGCATGACAGCGACCTGCGTGCAGCACGAGATGGACCATCTCGAGGGCATCCTGTTCATCGACCATCTCTCGCGCGTCAAGCGCGAGATCATCATCCGCAAGCTCGTCAAGCAGAAGAAGGCCCGGGCTTCGGCCCGCGTGTGACCATGGCCCGCCCGGGACCATGAGGCCGCTTCGCCTGGTGTTCATGGGAACACCGGCATTCGCCGTGCCCGCGCTCGATGCACTGATCGCCGCCGGGCACGAGATCGCCGCGGTTTATTGCCAACCGCCCCGGCCCACGGGTCGCGGCCACAAACCCGCCGCGTCGCCGGTCCAGGCGGCGGCGCAAGCCGCTAACCTCGCGGTGTGCACGCCCGCCAGCCTCAAGGATGCGGCGGAGCAGGCGGCGTTTGCGACGCTGGACGCGGACGCGGCGGTGGTCGTCGCCTACGGCCTGATCCTTCCCCTCCCCGTGCTTGGCGCGCCAAGGCTGGGTTGCATCAACGCTCACGCCTCGTTGCTGCCCCGCTGGCGGGGCGCAGCGCCGATCCAGCGGGCCCTGCTCGCGGGCGACGCGGAGACGGGAATCACGATCATGCGGATGGACGAGGGGCTGGATACCGGCCCCATCCTGCTTGGCCAAGCGTTGGCTATCGCGCCTGACATGACGGCGGCGGCGTTGCACGATGCGCTGGCGGACCTGGCCGGTCCCCTGCTCATCCGGGCGCTCGACGGGCTTGGCCAGGGCAGCCTCGACGCCCGATCCCAACCGTCGCGGGGTGCGAGCTACGCCGCCAAGATCGAGAAGGCCGACGGCGCGGTCGACTGGGGCGCGCCTGCGGCCACACTTCTGCGCCAGATCCGCGCGCTCACCCCCTGGCCCGGCGTGACGTTTACCCACCAGGGCGAAAGCCTCCGGCTGCTCGCCGCCGAGGCCGCGACCTGGCGGCCGGGGGCGGCAACCGGCGAGGTGCTCGACGACGCGCTCACCGTCGCCTGCGGCGCTCGGGGGAGCGAGGCGGTGCGGCTGCTTCGCCTGCAGCGCGCCGGGCGCAAGCCGCAAGGCGCGGATGCCTTCCTGCGCGGCTACGCCATCGCGCCGGGCGCGCGGCTCGAGAACGGCTGATGCGCTACAAGCTGGTCCTCGAATATGACGGCTCGGGCTTCGTCGGCTGGCAGCGCCAGACCAACGGGCTCTCGGTGCAGGAGGTGATAGAGGCCGCGGTCGAGGGGTTTTGTGGCGAAACCGTTCGCCTCTTCGGCGCCGGGCGGACCGACGCGGGTGTCCACGCGCGGGGCCAATGCGCCCACCTCGACCTGGCAGGCGAACCCGCCCCCGACACGGTGCGCGACGCGCTCAACGCCCATCTGCGTCCTCACCCGGTGTGCGTGCTCGACGCAACCGCCGCGGCGCCGGATTTCGACGCCCGGCGCAACGCGATCTCGCGCCATTATCGCTACCGCATCGTCAACCGGCGCAGCCCGCTCGCCCTCGATGCGCTGCGCGCGTGGCAGGTGGCTGCGCCCCTCGACACGCAAGCGATGAGTACGGCCGCTGCCCGGCTCGTGGGCGAGCACGATTTTTCGACCTTTCGCGCCGCGGAATGCCAGGCGGCCTCGCCGCTCAGGACTCTCGACGCACTCGACGTCAGCCGGGCGGGCGAGGACATCCGTATCGATGCTCGGGCGCGCTCGTTCCTGCACAATCAGGTGCGCATCATGACGGGCAGCCTGGTGCGGGTGGGCGAGGGCAAGTGGTCGCCCGACGATCTCGCCGACGCGCTCGACGCACACGACCGGGCGCGCGGCGGGCCCACCGCGCCGCCCCACGGTCTCACCCTGATGGCGGTCGATTACCCTTGAAGCTGGCCCGCCCGCGCGATGCCTGAGCGCGTCAAGCCCGCAAGTGCGGGCCGCCGCTTATGCGGCGTAAGCCTGCGCGGCGCCTGAGCGCGTCAAAACTCACGCGGCGCCGAATTTATCCGCGAGGTTCTTCAAGCCGGTGCCGTAGATAAAATTCCATGCGGCGATGCAATCGTCCTCGGTCTTGCCCGGTGCCGGGTCGCCCGAGCCGGCCCAGGTCACCGTGCAGCGGCCGTCGCCGTCGTCGGTTACCGTGAGGACCGAGAGGTAATTCACCACCGGCGGCTCGAAATCGACGGAGCCGATGATGGTGTAGCTGTAGGTGCGTTCTGCGTCGTCGAAATAGAGCAGGCGCTCGACAAGCTGGCCCTGGCCGCCCGCGTTGAGGAGCCGGCGCACGCTGCCGCCCTCCTCCGCATCGCAATCGTCGACCAAATCGTGCCACGCGGCAATACCGGCGAAACCGCCGATCAGCTCCCAAACCTCAGCGGCCGAGGCGTCGAGTCTTTGCGTCAAGGTCGCTTTCGCCATTTGCGCTCTCCCCTTCGTCGTCCCGGCGTCAGTCGTTGTGGGCCTTGACCAGCCCCTCCATGCAGCCGTCGTAGAAACCGTGCATGTCGTCGAGCGCGTCGGCCTCGGAAAAGCCCTCGCCGTCATACTCGCCGACCAGCTCGAAGATGCAGGATTCGCCGGGCACGTCGTCGATCACCCGGTAGGTCCCGACATAGCGATCGAACGGCAACTCCATGCCGACGCCCTCGAGGATCGCATAGGCGACCTGGCGGGCGTCGTCGTCGCGCGAGACCAGTTGTTCGATGAACTGCGCGCCGTCGGTCAGCGTCAGGCGGCGGATCGCACCGCCCTGCTCCAGCTCGCTTTTCACGATATCGGGGCTGACCGACGCGAGCCCGTTGAAATCGCCCATCAGTGCCCAGACCTCGTCGGCGGGCACGGCGACCTTCCAGGTTTCGGTGCATTTGACCATGGCGTATCTCCCTTGGTGTTTTTGTTGCTGACGCGACTATGAAGCCCCCGGCGACGCCGGGCAAGCCGCCTCAGCCGGCGGCGGGCAGGCCCAATTCGCGACGGATCCCGGCGAGGCAGGTTTCGTAGAACTCGGGCGTCTCGCGGCGCGCAGCCTCCTCGAGGCCCGGCGTCGCCTCGTAATCGCCCTGGAATTCGCAGACGCAAGTCACCCCCGGCTCGTCGTCGAGGATGCGGAGCGTGCCGACATAGGTGTCGGCGACATAAGACATCTCGGTGTTCACGAGATCGACGATGCGGTAGCGGAAGGTGCGGTTCGCCTCGTCGAACAGCAAAAGCTGCTCGAGCAGCTCGCCGCCGCCCGCCTCGGTTAGGCGCCGCCGTCGCCCGCCCCCTTCGAGCACGCTCTTTACATAGACGTCGGTGATCCGGGGCAGCTCGTTATACGCGGCAAAGAAGCGCCACACCGCCTCGGCAGGCGCAGGAAAGGGGTAGCGATCGACGGACCGTGCCATGGCCCCGATTGTCGCCGCGGCCGTACGCCCGTGCAACCGGTTTGGCCGCGCCCTAGAACCCGAGACGCGGGGCAAGCAGGGCGGCGGCCTCGTCGATACCCGACGGCACCGGCGGATCGGGCCGGGTCCGCCCCAGCAAATCCTCCAGCGGCCCGACGAGGGCACCCGCGCCGAGCGCCTCGCGCCCGATTTCCGCAGCCGGCACCGCCGCCGAGAGCCAGGCGATCAGACCGGGCTCCTCGGGCCAGTCGCCGCGCCGCACATAGAGCACGGGGACGCCGTTGTAGCCCGCCTCCACGACGCCGCCATAGCCCGGCTTGGTCACGAAGGCGGCGACCGAGCAGAGCAGGTCGATGAAGCAAAAGCCTTGCGCCTCGAGCGCGTCGAGCGCGTGGGCAGCCGCCCGCCCGGCGCCCATGCCGCGGGGCAGGATCCAGTGCCACCCCGGGCTTGCCGGCCATCCGGCCCCATCGACCAGCGCCCCGATGCCGCCCAGGTTGACCAGCACGAGACGCTCGCTCGGTGCCAGCCCCAGGGTCTCGTTCAGCGCCGCGCGGCGGTTTTGGCCGAGCCGGGCGACGGGGCCCACGGGGATGGTCTCGAGGTCGGGCATAGGCAGCGCCGGCGCGCAGGTGATAAAGCCTTGCGCCGCACGGTAGGCGGCCAAAATCTGGTCGAGCACATCTTTCGCCCCGGGCGCGTCGGCGCAATAGGCACGGTAGATGTCGGCCCAGTTGAGCGAAGAGAGCGCCAGACCCGCGATACCGACCTTTGCCGCGGCGGCCAGCGGCAGGTAGGGCACGTCGGCCAGCACCAGATCGGACGCCAACTCGCCCAGCCGGCGCCCGGCGTTGGCGAGGTGATGCCCCCAGTGCTCGTGGAGCGCCGCGTAGGCGGCCGCGCTGTCGTCGGCCAGCACGTCGATGGGCGAGGCCATCGCCATGGCGACCTCGTCGAACGGGGGCAAGAACTTGACCGCCGGGCCGTAAAGCTCGCGCAGGATCGCCGAGGACAGCGCCGAGGCGAGGCTGACGACGAGCTCGGGATGCTCGGCGACGAGGCGCGCGACCATGGGGGCTGCCTGGGCCGCATGGCCGTAGCCGTGGGAGCTGATGGCGACGAGAAGATGAGCGCTCACGGGAGGCTTTTACGCGATTTGGGTGCTCGCACGCCAGAGGGCAATCCTCACAGCGGGCTTGATTCCGACCACCCCGCCCCGGATCATGGCCGCCCCGGCAGACGGAGGCGATCATGGCGGACCTCGCAGGAAAAACCCTGTTCATTACCGGCGCAAGCCGCGGCATCGGGCTCGCGATCGGGCTGCGCGCGGCGCGCGATGGCGCCAACGTGGCGATCGCGGCAAAGACCGACGAGCCCCACCCCAAGCTGCCCGGCACTATTCACACCGCGGCGCACGAGATCCGCGCTGCCGGCGGCAACGCACTGGCCCTCGTGGTCGACGTCCGCGACGAGGTGCGGGTGCGGGACGCCGCGGCCGAGACCGCGGCCCATTTCGGCGGTATCGACATCCTGGTCAACAATGCCAGCGCGATCAGCCTGACCGGCACGCTCGAGACGCCCATGAAGCGCTTCGACCTGATGCACACCATCAACGCGCGCGGCACCTACGCCTGCTCCCAGGCCTGTCTTCCCCACCTGCTCAAGGCGCCCAACCCGCATATCCTGACCCTCGCCTCGCCGCTCAACCTGCGGCCCCGCTGGTTCAAGAACCACGTCGCCTACAGCATGGCGAAATACGGCATGAGCCTGTGCGTGCTCGGCATGGCCGAGGAATTCCGGGCCCACGGCATCGCGGTCAACGCCCTGTGGCCGCGCACGGTGATCGCCACGGCGGCGATCCGCCTGCTCGAGGGCACGGTCGACGAGTCCGAATGCCGCACGCCCGAGATCATGGCCGACGCCGCCCACGCGGTGCTATGCCGCGACGCAAAGGCGTGCACGGGAAATTTCTTCATCGACGACGAGGTGCTGGCCGAAGCGGGGGTAACGGACCTTGAGCGCTACGCGGTCGCGCCCGGCCACGAGTTGCTCAGCGACATCTTTCTCGACGATCCGCCGCCCGGCGTGCGCCCCCAGCCCGAGTAACCGTGCGGCTCAGCCGAAATGCTCGATGGCGAAGATCGAGCGGTCGGCGAGCACCTTGTCCAGCGCCTCGACCATGATCTCCGCCCAGCGCACCTGGCCCGCCTCGTCGGCGAGCAGGTCCTGGCGGATCTCGACCAGCAGGTGGGGCAGCCCGCGCCCGGCGCCGTGCACCGGAACCCCGTAGTCGGAATCGAGCTCGATGGCGTAAGGCTCGTTGTCGCCGACGCAAAGCTCCTCATATTCGCGCAGCGCCGCAATCATCGGCACCGGGATACGCCCGTCATGCTCCCAGCAGATGCCGACATGCCACGGCCGGTCGAAGCCGTCCATGTGCGGGGTGAAGCTGTGCATGGCGACGTAGGCGGGCACCGCGCCGCCGGACTGCATGGTGTCGAGCTTGGCGATGATCTCGTTGTGATAGGGCCAGAACAGCGCGTCGGCCCGGGCCTCGGCCTCGGCGCTCGAGATGCCTTTGTTGGCCGGAATCTCCGTGTGGTCCGAGAGCTCCGGAATCGACCCTGGCTGGCGACCCGAATCGTGCGGCCGGTTGAGGTCGATCACGAGACGCGAATAGCCCGCGACGATCGCCGGCGCCTCCATCATCGCCGCCATCCGGCGGACCACGCCTTCGATCCCGATGTCCCAGCCGATATGGCGGGTGAGCTCTTCGCTCGGCAGCCCCAGGGTGCAGTGCGCGGCGGGCACCGCGCAGCTCGCATGATCGCAGGTCAGCAGGACGTCGCCGCCGGCCTCCTGGTTGAGCCAGGTGAAGGGGGGCGGGTCGGCGGGACCCAGCAGCGAATTGTTTGCCATGGCTTCCTCGGGTTTCGTCACGCGGGCGCGCCGGGCAGCGGATAGATGCGCCGGCTGTTCTGGCGGCTGATGAACTCGACGATACGGTCGGCATCGGCGGCGGTGCATTCGTCGTCGCCAATCCAGCGGTCGAGATGGAATTTCAGCGCCTTGCGGAAGCGCAGCGCGCCGAGATAGTAGAGCTCGGCGTGGGCGTAGGCGTCGGAGCTGTAGAGCTGCTTGGTAAACGGCACGAGTTCGAGCGCCTCGCCCAGGATACGGGCATACGAAGGCCCGACCCAGTTGAGCACGAAGCCGACGTCGAAATAGATGTGGGGGAAGTTCTCCGAGAGCAGCCCCGCCTCGCGGTGGAACGGATAGCAGTGCAGCAGGGTGAAGTTGACGCCGAGCGGCTCGGTGGCGATGAAGAACGGTGTCAGGTGCGAGGGATCGCAGCGGTTGAGCGTAACGTCGGGATCGCCGATGCCGATATGGAACTGAACCGGAAAGCCCCGCTCGCGCGCAAGCTCGACGCCGGTCCACACCAGATGGCGCTCGAGCACCGGATCGGTGATCCGCACGGTGCCGGTCTTCTCGATCTCGGCCAGCCAGCGCCCGGCGGCGGCCGCCACCTCGGCGGGCGACGGTTGGGTCAGATCGACCGCGAGCGTCGCGCGGTAGGCGAGGATGGACTTGAGCCCGACCGCATCCCGGCTGGCCGCGACCAGGCGTTCGGCAAACGCGGCGGCGAAACCCTTGGCGCTGGTGCCCCCGGAGGCGACCGCCTCGGCGATCGATTCGAGGCGCACCACCTCGTGCGCCGGGCAGTCCGAAACCTCGGCCATGCCGGCGATGTCGAGCAGGCGCTCGGGCTTGTTGCCCGAATCGATCAACATCGCCTCGAGCCCGCTCGCCCGCATGAAGCGCCGGTTGACCTCCTCGGCGCCGAGATCGAGGCGGCGTTCCATATAGGCCTCGGGCGCGCAGAACTTTTCGAGGTCGAGCAGCGGCGGGCACCAGCGGCGGATCGACAATCCGACCGGCTTGTCCCAGTGGGTCGTGCCCGCGGGCGCCGGCGCGAAGGCCTCGCTGAGTCCGTCCTCGAATTCCTCCCACTGCTGGTCGTGCGGCGCCACGCCGTGGCAATGATGATCGATGAGCGGAACGTCGATCAGGGACTCAATAGACATTGCGATACCTTTCACAAAGTTCCGAAGGCGACAGCCCATCGAGGATACGCAGTTCGGTTCGTTTCAAGGAGATGTAGGCGTCGAACAGGTTGGGCGCAAACCACGAGCGCACCAGATCGTCCGCCACCATCAGCTCCAGCGCCTCGTCGAGGGAGCCGGGCAGGCGGCGGATGCCCAGCGCCTCGCGCTCGGGCTCCGAGAGATCGGCGGGCATTTTTTCGAGCACCGGCGGCGTGGGCAGTTTGTCGCGGATGCCCTGCAGGCCGGCGCGCACGGTGAGCCCGTGCACGAGATGGGGCGATGCGCCGCCATCGGCGGTGCGCAGCTCCATGTTGAACTGACGCGCGGGATTGGCGCCCGCCCCCCGCCAGTTGGGCGCGATGCGCACCGCCGCCTCGCGGTTGCGCAAGCCGAACGCGTTGAAGCCCGCGCTCCAGTGGCCCGGCACGAGGCGCATATAGGATATGGGGAGCGGCGCAGTCATGGCGCACAGAGACGGCAGCTGGCGCAGCACCCCGGCAACGAACTGGCCGGCGATCTCGCTGACAAGGCCCTCGCGGCTCTCGTCGTAGCTCGCCGGCGCGCCGTCGCCGTCGACCAGGCTGAAATGAACATGCACGCCGTTGCCCACGGCGTCGGGCGCGGTGATCGGCGTAAAGCTCGCCCGCCGCCCCTCGCGCCGCGCCACCTCGCGCACAACCTCGCGCACGATCATGGCCCGATCCGCGGCGGCCATGCCGATGGTGGGCCGGACGGTGATCTCGTACTGCGCCTCGCCGTACTCCGGCTCGAAGGTCTCGGGGTCGCAGCCCGCCTCGCGCAACGCCGCGACGGCGAGACTGCCGAAGGCCGCTTCGAGGCGCAGCGATTCGAGCGAGAAATCCGGGCCCAGCACGTCGTCCGAGAGGTGGAACTCCTGCTCGAACGCGGCATTGATTTCGAGGCCGGTCTCGTTTTTAAAATCGTCCAGCGCGGTACGCAGGAAGCGGCGCAGGCAGCCCTCCCACGGCTCGCCGTCGAGCGTCAGCGCGTCGGAGATATAGAAATGCAGCGGCGGCACGTCCTCCCACAGATCGATGCGCACCGCCGCGGCCGGATCGCCGATCAGCTGGATATCGTCGATCGCGCCCCAGGGATTGGGATCGGCAAGCTCGTGGAAGGGTGTCAGCACTTGGGCGACGGGCAGCCAGCCGATCCCCTTGACCAGCCGCTCTTCGAGATCGCAGGCCGGAAACGACCGTCCGCGGGCAAGCCCCGCGAGGTCCGGCCAGCAGAACATGACGATGTCTTCGCCGCGCATTGGCTCAATCTCCCCTCGCCCGCGCGTTGGTCCGCGCGGATCGCGCCCCACCTTTCCCTGCCCCGTGCGCAGCGTCAAGACCCGGCCAGCCACCTTGGCGCTTGCGCCGGTGCGCACATGCGGTAATTCTTCCGCCCCGGGGCGGCGACCCACGCCCGATCATTTGCGGAGAGCATCATCGTGAGCGAACCGAGCCGGGGCAGCGACGCCACCTTCGACCAGATCGCCGAAGTGGGCGCGAGCGCGGAACAGATCGCGCGGGCAACCGAAAAGGCCCTGGCACTGCCCATCTGGAAGGGCGCGATCAAACCGGAAAACCTGAGCGGCGGCCTGTCCACGGTCAATCTCGTGGTCGAGGACGAGACCGGCAAATACGTCGTACGCGTGGGCGGCGACGTGCCGACCTTCGGCGTCGTGCGCGCAAACGAGCTGATCGCCATGCGCGCCATGCACGCCGCCGGCGTCGCGCCCGAAGTGGTCTTTGCCGAGGGCGGCGTCATCGTCATGCGCTTCATCGAGGGCAAGGCGCTCAAGCCCGACGACGCGCGCCAGCCCCAAACCCTCGAGCGGCTGGGCCGGACCATCCGCCAGTACCACGACGAAGCCTACAAGCATGTCACGGGGCCGGGCTTCATGTTCTGGCCGTTCCATCACAACCGCTGGCTGATGGACCAGACCGAGGCGTGCAAAGAGCGGCTCGATCCGCGCTGGGCGGAGGAAATCCCCGCCATGCGCGCGCTGATGGCCGAAGCTGAGGCCGTGATCGGCGCCGTGAGCCTCGTCTTCGCGCATAACGACCTGCTGCCCCAGAACATCCTCGACGACGGCGAGAAGCTGTGGTTCGTGGACTGGGAATATGGCGGCTTCGATTCCCACCTGTTCGACCTCGCGGGCATCGCCATGAACGCCGAGATGAACCGCGACGAGGCTTCGATCATGACCACCGCCTACGACGGCGCCCCGCTCCACGACGCCGGCTACAAGCGGCTGATGGCGATGGTGATGGCCGCCTCGGTGCGCGAGACGGTGTGGAGCTACCTCGCCGAGGTCACGCCGCGCCCCATCGTCTTCGACTACAGCATCTATTCGGTTATGAACACCGAGCGCCATCACCGGCTGCTCGCCGTCTACCGGGGGCTTTAAAAATGGTAAACCCGAAGCGACCGGATCGCCGGCCCGAACAGGAAACCGCGGGGAAAGCCTACGCGGCGACGGAACACCGTTTCGCATCGGGCGCTAAAGGCGCGACGGAAACAGGGGTAGAGATGCCCGACAGCCCGGTCATCGAGCGTTGCCCGGACGAGTTCATCGCCTTTGCCGGCGAGCTGGCCGACGCCAACGGGCGTCACGCGCTCGGCTATTTCCAGACCTCCTTCGAAGTCATCCACAAGGCGGACGACAGCCCGGTCACCGTCGCCGACAAGGACGGCGAGGAGCTGATGCGCCGGATGATCCGCGACGCCTGGCCGGCCCACGGCATCATGGGCGAGGAGTTTCCGCCCGAGGGCGAGGATGCGGACTATGTCTGGCTGCTCGACCCCATCGACGGCACCGCCGCCTTCGTCTCCGGCATGCCCATGTTCGGCATGCTGATCACCCTGCTCCACCACCGCCGGCCGATCCTGGGCGTGATCGACCACCCCGCACTCCGCCAGCGCTGGATCGGCGCGCGCGGTCGCGCCACCCTGTTCGACGGCAAGCCCGCCAAGGTGCGCAGCTGCGCGCGGCTCGAAGACGCGGTGCTGCTGTGCGCCGGGCCCAACTATTTCTTCGACACCGATCGGATGCGCTTCATGGCGCTCGCCGACCGGGTGCGGATCGTCACCTACGGCGGCTTCGCCTATTCCTACGGCCTGCTCGCCGCGGGCCTGTGCGACGTCGTGGTCGATGGCGGCATGAAGCCCCACGATTACATGCCCATGCTGCCCATCGTCGAGGGCGCGGGCGGGCTGATCACCGACTGGCACGGCGGACCCATGAACTGGGGCTCGATGGAGGAGGTTGTCGTGGTCGGCGATCCCGCCCTGCTCGAACCCGCGCTCGACGCCCTCCGCCCCGACCGGCCGCGCTAGGGCGCCTTCAACTTCCCCAGACGTGATCGGTGAAGCGCGCGCGCAAGCTTCGCTTCGAGATCTTGCCCGTCGCCGTGTGGGGCAGTTCGTCGACGAAGACGATATCGTCGGGCAACTGCCACTTGGCGAATTTGCCGCGCAGCAGGTCGAGGATTTCCGCCGGTTCCACGCTCGCCCCTTCCGCCTTGACGACCACGAGCAGGGGGCGCTCGTCCCACTTGGGATGGGGCAGGCCGATGGCGCCCGCTTCGGCCACACCGGGATGGGCCAGGGCGGCATTTTCGAGGTCGATAGAGCTGATCCACTCGCCGCCCGACTTGATCACGTCTTTCGCCCGGTCGGTAATCCGCATGTAGCCGTCTTCGTCCAGCGTCGCGACGTCGCCGGTGTCGAACCAGCCTTGTGCATCGAGGATCTCGCCGCCCTCGTGGCGGAAATAGCCCGCCGCGATCCAGGGGCCGCGCACCATCAGATGCCCGGCGCTCTTGCCGTCCCGGGGCAGCTCGACGCCGTCGTCGTCGACGGTGCGCAGCTCGCAGCCGTAGACCGCGCGCCCCTGGCCCACCATCCAGTCGAGCCGCTGCTCCAGCGCCAGCGCGTCGTGCTCGGCCTTGAGGCGGGGCGTCGTGCCGACCGGGCACATCTCGGTCATGCCCCAGGCGTGGAACACCTTGACGCCATGGTCCCGCTCGAAGCGTTCCATGACGGCGCGCGCCATGGCCGCGCCGCCCGTGAGCAGCCGGAGCGGATGATTGAACCGCTTGCCGCTGGTCTCGAGGTAATCGAGCAGCGCAAGCCAGACGGTCGGCACGCCGAGCGTGGCCGTGACCCGCTCGGAATCGAGCAGCTCATAAATCGCTTCGCCGCCGAGTTCGCGGCCGGGCAGCACCAGGCCCGCTCCGCACAACGCACTGACATGGGAGATGCCCCAGGCGTTGGCGTGAAACATGGGCACCACGGGCAGGATGACGTCTCCGGTGGTGTAGCCGGTGCTGTCGGCGGAGGCCAGCATCCAGGCGTGCAGTACCAGCGCCCGGTGGCTGTAGAGCACTCCCTTCGGCATGCCCGTGGTGCCCGAGGTGTAACACAGCCCGCACGCGTCGTTCTCGTCGGCCCGCGCCCATTCGGCCACCGGCTCGTGCTCCGCGATCAGGGTCTCGTACGCGCAGGCGCCGCGCAGGCGGGTCTCGGGCATGGCCGCCTCGTCGCACAGCAGCACGAAGCGCTCGACCGCGGGCAATTCGTCGGCCAGTTCCTCCATCAGGGGCACGAAGTCGAGGTCGAGGAAGACGATGCGGTCGCCCGCGTGGTTGAAGATGTAGGCCATCTCGGCGCGGAACAGCCGCGGGTTGACCGTGTGGCACACCGCGCCCGCGCCGGGAATGGCGTAGAACAGTTCAAGATGGCGAAAGCCGTTCCAGGCCAGCGTCGCGACCGGCTCGCCGGGCTTAACCCCCAGCGCCGCCAGCGCCGCGGCCGCGCGGCGCGCCCGCGTGCCCACCTCGCCCCAGTTCGAGCGCACGATCGGACCTTCGAGGGAACGCGAGACGATGGACGTGTCGTGGTGATAGAGCGCCGCGTGATCGAGCAGCGTCGGCACCAGCAGCGGCCAGTCCTGCATCAATCCGCGCATCGTCCAACGGGCCCCCGAAGCCTGTGTTCGCCGCAGATGGTCGCCGCCGCCGCGCGGCCGGTCAAGCCCGCCGGTCAAACATGATCGGGTCCGATGCGGACCACCGACTTGCCCAGATGGGCGCCCTTGAGCATATCGACGAACGCGGCGGGCGCATTGGCGAGACCCTCGGTCACATGCTCGGCGTAATCGACCTTGCCCGCCTCGAGCCAGCCGGTCATATCGGCGACGAAGGCGGGCCAGCGGTCGAAATGATCGATGATGATGAAGCCCTGCAGTACCGCGCGGTTGAGCAGCAGGCTGACGAGGTTGTTGATGCCCTCGGGCGCGGCGAGATTGTATTGCGAGATCATGCCGCAGAGCGGAATGCGCGCGCCCGTGTTGATGTTGAGCAGCACCGCGTCGAGCATGGCGCCGCCGACATTCTCGAAATAGACGTCGATGCCGTCGGGGCAGGCCTCGCGCACCGCCCGGTGCAGCTTCTCCGCCTCCTTGTAGTTGAAGCAGGCGTCATAGCCGAAGCGCGCAAGACACGCCTCGACCTTCTCCGCCGAGCCCGCGCTGCCCGCAACAAAGCACCCCTTGAGCTTGGCGATCTGGCCCACCGCGCTGCCCACGGTGCTGGCGGCGGCCGAGACGTAGACCGCCTCGCCCGGCTTCGGCTGGCCGATATCGAGTAGCCCGACGTAAGCCGTAAAGCCCGGCATACCGAGGATGCCCAGATTGGCGGTGAGTGGTGCTGCGGCGCGATCGATCCGGGTCATACCCTGGCCCGTCGAGACCGAAAACTGCTCCCAGCCGAGCAGCCCGCTGACGTAATCGCCGACGGCGAATCTGGTCTCTCCCTGCGCCGCGATCACCTCGCCGATCACCCCGGCCTGGAGCACCTCGCCCAGCGCGAAACCCTCGACATAGGATTTGCCCTCGCGCATGCGCCCGCGCATGTAGGGGTCGAGCGACATTACGATATTGCGCACCAGGATTTCGCCCTCGCCCGGCTCGGGCATGGGGGTTTCCGCGATTTCGAAGGTCTCGGGGCCCGGCCAGGTCTCGGGCCGGGCGGCGAACAGGATTTGCTGGTTGGTCTCGGCCATGGGGTCGCCTCCGGGTCAGTGGTCGATCTTGTTTTCGTAGAACGTGATGGGCGGATAGGCGGCGGGGTCGGTGATCACGTCGATCAGGGTGGTCTCCCGGGCGGCCAGCGCGTCGGCCAGCGCGGCACCGTAATCCTCGCCCCGCTCCACGCGCACTCCGTTCAGCCCGCAGGCCCGCGCCACCGCGGCATGGTCTATGGGCGCAAGTTCCACCGCCGTGGTGTGATCGCTGTAGAGCACGTCCTCGGCGTCGCGCTGATAGCCGAGCACGCCGTTGTTGAGCACCGTGAGGACGACCTTGAGCCCGTGCCGGCGGCTGGTTTCGAGCTCGGACCAGACATGGGCGAAGCCGCCGTCGCCGGCGAGGCAGAAGACGTTGACCTCGGGCTGTGCGAGTTTGGCGCCGAGCGCCATGGGCAGGCCCCAGCCCAGCCCCGCGATGCCGCGCGGGCTCAGAAAGCGCTGGCCGGGAGTTCTCGCGCGCAGGTAGTTCGCAACCCAGACCGAGGAATAGCTGGCATCGGCGACGACGATGTCGCGCGGCCCGAGCACGGCGTCGAGCTCGGCCATCAGCCGCTCGGGGCGAGCCGGCGAGCCACCCGCGCCGAGCACATCCGCCGCCTCGCGGGCGTATTTGCGCTTGGCCGTCGCGATGCGCTTCTCCAGCGCCGCCCGCGCCTTTTTCCGCTTGGCCAGGCCCTCGGCCCGCAGCCGCTCGGTCAGCGCCGCCAGGGTCAGCTTGGCGTCGCCCACCAGGCGCAGCGCCTCGTAGTTGCGTCCGACCTCGTTGCCGTCCACGTCGAGATGGATGAGCTGCGCCCCCTCGGGTAGCAGGGTCCAGCTATCGGTGCCGTTCTGGTTGGTCCGGTTGCCGACCAGCAGGATGACGTCGGCCTCCTCGACCAGCGGGCGCATGTAGCGCGTCGCACTGCGCGGGCCCATGAAATAGCCGATCACGCCGAGCGAAAGCGGGTGGTCGTCGGCCACCGCGCCCTTGCCCATCGAGGTCGTGGCAACCGCAAGCGACGCGGTCTCCTGCAGCCGGGCGAGCTCGGCGCTCGCCTGCGAAAGGTGGACCCCGCCCCCGGCATAGACCAGCGGCCGGCGCGCACCCGCCAGCAGCCGGGCTGCTTCGGCTATGGCATCGGGGTCGGCGGTCGTGCGGTCGAGAGGATAGCGGCCGAGCTCGGCACGCCGGCGCGGGCCCGGGGCCTCGGGCTCGTCCATCAGGTCCCAGGGCAGCAGCAGGACCGCGGGGCCGGGCCGCCCGGTCGCGGCGGCGGTGAAGGCCATGTCGATATAATCGTCGATCCGGGACACATCGTTGACCCGGCGCAGCCACTTGGTCACGCCCTGGAACAGGGCGATATGGTCGAGCTCCTGGAAGGCGTTTTTGTCGACCCGCGGGCGGGGTACGTCCTGGACCAGGGCGACGATGGGCACCGACGCGCTCAGCGCCTCGGCGAGGCCCGGCACGAGGAGTGTCGCCGCCGGGCCGTTCTGGGCGGTCACCACGGGCACCCTTCCTGAAATCCGGGCAAAGCCGTCGGCCATCACCGTGCCCGCGTTCTCCGTACGATAGGCGATCTGGCGGATGCCGAACTCTTCCGCCGCGAGAAACAGCGAAATCGGGTTGCTCTGGCCGAGCATGAACTCGACCCCGTGACGGCCCAGCGCCGTGACGATGGCCTGGGCGGCGGTCAGGTTTGAGCCCGCGCCCGAACCGGTTGCGCTCATCTCCCGGATCTCCCTCGCGGCTCTCTGGACGGCCCTGATCGGGGCGCTCAGGGCCGCGTTGCTCGCTCATCCGACCATGTCACCTGCCTGTGGCGCGGTCAATTCGGCGTTGTGGATTCCTGTCGTCTCTTGCCCCGTTTCCGGGTGACTTCTGACCACCTCGCCCCTAGAATTTTGCCAACCAAACCAAAATCCTGCGCGAGCCGGGCCGCACCACAGGCACGCCGCGACGGGGTCGGGGGGAGAGGCAGTTGATCGAGCGCGGCTGGTTGCCATCACGCATCGAGGACTATATCCGCGCGCTGCCGATCTGGCAGGGCGAGCCCGTGCTCGAACCCCTGATCGGCGGCTTGCAGAACAGCAGCTATACGGTCACCGACGAGGCGGGCAAGCGGGTCGCCCGGCTGGGTTTCGACAACGCTCACCTGGGCACGGTGCAGACCTCCGTCCTGACGTGTGCGCGCGCGGCGGCCGAGATCGGCATCTCGCCCGCGATTACCCATCACGAGCCCAACCTGTTCGTGATGGATTTCATCGAGGGCAGGGTCCTGACCGAAGAAGAGATCGCGGAGCCTGCGCTCGTCGGCCGCATCATCGACGAGCTGTTCGCACCGCTCCACGCCGGCTCCCACGCGGTGCGCGATCCCGTGATCTATTTCGACGGTTTTCTGTGTGTGCGCAATCACGCGCGCTACGGTCTGGAGTCGGATTCGCCCCACCGCAGCCGGATCCCCGAGGTGATCGAGGTGATCGAGGCGATCGAGCCCGTCGTCGAGCCCTATCGGCCGGTCTTTTGCCACAACGATTTCGCCCATGTGAACGTCATGCTCGACCACAGCGACCGTTTGTGGCTGATCGACTGGGATTTCGGCGGCTTTAACCACCCCCTGTGGGACATTGCCGAGCTCTGCGCCTACGCCGTCTCCGACGAGGCGCTTGACCGCTTCGTCCTCGAGCGCAGCGTCGGCGCGCTCGACGAGGCCACGATGGCGCAGCGCCTGCGCGAGCATCGCGCCTTCAAGCTTGCCTCCTATCTTCGCCAGGTCACCTGGTGCATTCTTCAGGCGCTCGAAGGCTCGCGCACGGCGGACGATGCCGCCACCAGCATGACGCGGGCCTTTCCCGGCGAGGACGCCGAGGACAGCTACGAAGGCTTCCTGGAGATCGCCTGGGGCCGCTACCGCGATCTGTGGCAGACCTGCCGCGACGATTACTGACCAAGACCGAGAAACGGGGATTTTCGATGCCGAGTATGAACGAAGTCGAGTGGAGCTGGAGCATTCCGGAGGTCGAGGCCTATATCCGTACCTTGCCGCTCTGGAAGGGCGAAATAAAACTTGAACGCAAATGGGGCGGCCTGCAGAACCGCAGCTGGGTCGCCGAAGACAACGAGGCCAAATACATCGTCCGCCAGGCCGCGGATTTGCGCGATATCTGGGGCACGGTCTCGGCGATCCGCACGGGCATGGTCGCGGGCGGCGAGATCGGGATTTCGCCCAAGGTCATCTACGACGAACGCCTGCTCCAGGTCTCCGAGTTCATCGACGGGCGCAACTTCGAAGCCGAAGACATGCACAAGCCGGAAAACCTGGCCGAGGTGATCCGCCTGATCAAGCTCCTCCAGGCCAAGGCGTCGGAATACTGTCACTACCCGATCGACTATTTCTGGCCCTTCGATGCGACCCGCCAGGCGGGCTGGATCGCGAACCATCTCGGCTGCAAGCACATGGCCGAAGCCAACAAGATGATCGAGATCGTCACTTCCTTCGAGCCGCTGTTCGGCCCCTACATGCCCGTGCTGTGCCATGCGGATTCGGCGTACGTCAACGTCATGCAGGAACACGAGAGCGGCAAGATCTGGCTAATCGACTACGATCTGTGCGGCTGGGGCCTGCCCGAATGGGACATTGCCGAGATGTGCGCCTATTCGTCGGCGCCGGCCGAGATCGACGAGGTCTGCGTGCGCGAGTATTTCGGCGCCATGTCGGACGCGGCGTTCGACGAGCGCCTGCACAAGCAGCGTGCCCTGCGCATGACGTCGTCGGCACGCATTGCGCTGCTCTGCTGGATCATCGCCTGCGGCGCCAGCATGCTCAGCCCCGAAGAGCTGAAAAAGAGCATGAATGCGGCGTTCGGCGACATGGGCGACGAGGACGCGGGCATCGACGGCATGGCCGACTACTGCGTCGACGAGTTCTGGCGCATGCACGGTATCTATGGCGACAACTACAAATGAACCGGGGGCGGCGCGGGGCGTCGTTCCACCTAACGCTCAAGGGAGATAAAACCAATGTCCGACATGCTCAATCTCGACCAGTGGAAGGATAAGGCCGGCGGCCTGTCGTTTCAAAACAAGGCGTTCATCGGCGGCCGCTACGTGGCGTCGGCTTCGGGTGAAACCTTCGACTGCATCAGCCCGCGCGACGGCAGCCTTCTGACCCAGGTTGCGAACTGCGGCGACGAAGACGTCGACCGGGCGGTCGCAGCGGCCCGCGCGGCTTTCGAGAAGGGCGACTGGCGCAATATGGCGCCCAAGGACCGCAAGGCGGCGTTGCTCAAATTCGCCCAGCTCATCGAGGACGACACGGAAGAGCTGGCCCTGCTGGAAACCCTCGATATGGGCAAGCCGATCAAATACAGCATGGCCGCCGACATTCCGGGCGCGGTCAAGACGCTGCGCTGGTACGGCGAGGCGATCGACAAGGTCTACGACCGGATTGCGCCGACCCGCACGGACGCGCTGGTCCTCGTCACCCACGAGCCCATGGGCGTGGTGGCCGCCGTGATGCCGTGGAACTTTCCGCTCTATCTGTCCTACGGCTGGAAGGTGGCGCCGGCGCTCGCCGCGGGCAACTCGGTCATCCTCAAGCCCGCGGAACAGTCGCCGCTCACGGCGCTGCGCGCCGCCGAGCTCGCGGTCGCGGCGGGCATTCCCGAGGGCGTGTTCAACGTCGTGCCCGGGATCGGCGAGCTGACCGGCCGGGCGCTCGGACTTCACATGGACGTCGACTGCATCACGTTCACCGGCTCGACGGAGATCGGCAAGAAGTTCCTCGAATATTCGGGCCGCTCGAACATGAAGCGGGTCTCGCTCGAATGCGGCGGAAAAAGCCCGCACATCATCATGAACGATTGTCCCGACCTGGATAAGGCGGCGAACGTCGCCGCGTCGGGCATCTTCTTCAACCAGGGCGAAGTCTGCGATGCGGGCTCGCGCCTGATCGTTCAGGAAGGCGTTAAGGACGAGATGGTGGAGCGCCTCATCGCCGAATCCAAATCCTATCAGCCCCTCGACCCCCTCGACCCCGAGGCCGAGACCGGCGCCATGGTCGACGAGACCCAGATGAACCGGGTGCTGGGCTATATCGAGTCGGGAAAAAGCCAGGGCGCCGAGCTGGTCGCCGGCGGCGAGCGGGTGCTCGAGGAGACCGGCGGCTTCTACCTGCCGCCGACGATCTTCGACAAGGTCGACAACAAGATGACCATCGCCCAGGAAGAGATCTTCGGGCCGGTCCTCTCGGTGATCTCCTGCACGGACGTCGACGACGCGGTTCGGATCGGCAACGACACCACCTACGGCCTCGCAGCCGCGATCTGGACCCGCGACATCACCGCCGCCCACAGGGCGGCACGCGAGCTGCGGGCGGGCTTCGTCAACATCAACACCTACAATGGCAGCGACCTCTCCGCGCCCTTCGGCGGCTACAAGCAGTCGGGCATGGGGCGGGACAAGTCGATCGACGCGATCCACAAATACTGCGAGGTCAAGACCACCTGGGTCGAGCTGAGCTAGCGAGCCTTACAAGGATAGAGGGAGTCCGCGATGAACACGGAGATCTTCACCGACGACTTCAAGACCGACCCCTGGTGGTGGGAATGGGCTCCCCTCCCTGAGCCCGACCGGGCGATGCCGCTGCCCGGCGAGGTCGACGTGCTGATCGTGGGCTCGGGAATCGCCGGCCTTAACTGCGCCCGCGTCACGGCCGCGGCCGGGCGCGATACGCTGGTGGTCGACGCCGGGCCCGCGGGGTTCGGCGCGAGCAACCGGCTCGCCGGCTTTATCGGGCGCTTCCTGCACTACTCGATCCAGAAGCTCGAGAACAAGGTGGGTAAGGAAAAGGCCCACCGCATGTGGAAGGAATCGGGCGACGCCCAATGGGTCCTGCTCGACCTCATCGAGAAGGAGCAGATGGACGTCGGCAAGCTCTATCGCGGACGCTTCACCGGCGCCTGCTCGCCCGCCCATTACGACGCCATGGCGGCGAACGCCGAGTACATCAACGAGAACGTGCCCTTCAAGTTCTCCATGTGCCCGCGCTCCGAGCAGCACAAGGAAGTCGGCACCGACTACTGGCACGGCGGGCTGATCCTGCACGAGCACGGCACGCTTCATCCGGGCCTTTATCACCAGGGCCTGATGAGCGCCGCCCTTCGCGCCGGTGCCCGCGTCGAAGGCCGCACCCCGGTGCTCGACGTTTCGCCGGAGCCCGGCGGCGGCTTTAAGGTCGCGACCCGCCACCACGCGATCAAGGCGCGCGACGTGGTGATCTGCACCAACGGCTATTCCAGCAGCGTCAGCTCGGCCGCACCCTGGGTGCGCAACCGCATCGTGCCGGTCTACGCCCATCAGATCTGTACCGAAACGATCCCGGACGCGCTCATGAAGGACGTCAAACCGGGTGGCCGGGCGGTGGCCGATTCCAAGACCAACATCTTCTGGGACCGACCCACGCCCGACGACCAGCGGATCATCTTTGGCGCCCGCACGGGCCACGACGACGGCGACCTCCGGATTACCGCGACCAAGCTCCGCGATCTCATGGTCATGGTCTATCCGCAGCTCAAGGACACACGGATTTCTCATGTCTGGCGCGGCGCGATGGGCTTCTCGTTCGACCACCTTCCCCACATCGGCCAGACCCGCGACGGGGTCCATTACGCCACCGGCTTTTGTGGCTCGGGGCTCCCGCTCGGCACCTATTTCGGCCAGAAGGTCGGTCACAAGCTGGTCGGCAATCCGGAGGGCGAGACCGAGTGGTGGAATCTGGGCTTCCCGACCTGGCCGTTTTACAACGGCAATCCCTGGTGGCTGCCCGCCTATATCCGCTGGACCGACTTGAACGACCGCCTGGGAGGCCGCGGCCATATCGTGCGCAGCGGCTAGCGATCGCGAGGGGCACGGGGCACAAGCGCGGATGGACGGGATGTTTACCCAGGACTTCTCCACCGATCCCTGGTGGTGGCAGGCGGCGCCCCGGCGCGAGCCCGAGCGATCGGCACCGCTGCCTGGCGCGGTCGACGTGCTCGTCGTGGGCGCGGGCTATGCCGGGCTCAACTGCGCGCGGGTTACCGCCGCGGCGGGGCGCGAGACCCTCGTGCTCGACGCACAAAATCCGGGCGCGGGCGCGAGCACCCGGCTCGCCGGCTATATCGGGCGCTTTCCCCACATCCCGTTCGACGGGCTCGAAGCCCGACACGGGCCGGAACGGGCCGAGGCCATGTGGCGGGAAGCGGGCGACGCCCATTTCGCGGTGCTCGACCTGATCGAGCAGGAGCAGATGGAGGTCGGCAAGCAGTACCGCGGCCGCTTCACCGCTGCCTGCACGCCCGCCCACTACGAAGAGCTCGCGCGCAAGGCGGAAGCGGTGGCCAAGCGGGTGCCCTTTGCCTACTCGCTCTGCCCGGCAAACCGGCAGCGCGAGGAAGTCGGCACCGATTACTGGCATGGCGGGCTGGTTCTCGAAGAGCATGGCACGCTCCATCCCGGGCTCTATCACGATGCGCTGATCGACGCGGCCGCGCGGGCGGGCGCGCGGATCGAGGGACGCACGCCCGTGCTTGATATTTCACCTGACCCCGGCGGCGGCTTTTCCGTGCGCACCCGCCACTACACGATCCGCGCGCGCGACGTGGTGATCTGCACCAACGGCTATTCGAGCAACCAGCACACGGCCATGCCGTGGGTGCGCAACCGGGTCGTGCCCATCGCCGCCCACCAGATCGTCACCGAACCCTTGCCCGAGGCGGTAATGACCGAGGTCCTGCCCAACCGCCGCGCGATGCTCGATTCCCGGACCAACATCATCTGGTGCCGCCCGACCCCCGACGATGCGCGCCTCCTGTTCGGCGCGCGCACCGGGCACGACGACGGCGATTTGCGGATTACGGCGCAGAAGCTCCGGACAATTATGACCGACATCTTTCCCCAAACCGAGGGCGCGCGCATCGCCCGGGTCTGGCGCGGCATCATGGGCTTTACCTTCGACCACCAGCCCCATATCGGCCAAACCCCCGATGGCGTCTGGTACGCCACGGGCTTTTGCGGCTCGGGCCTGCCCATGGGGACCTGGCTCGGCCAGAAGATCGGCCACCGCCTGCTGGAAAATCCCGAGGGAGAGACCGCCTGGTGGAACCCGGGCTTTCCCACCTGGCCGTTCTATAACGGCAAACCCTGGTGGCTGCCCGCCTATATCGCCTGGGTCGATATGCGCGACCGGCTGAGCACCGGGCCCAACCGGCGGCGCGCCGCCTAGGACAACCGGGGAAAACACATGACCGATATCCTCACGGACGATTTCAAGACCACCCCCTTCTGGTGGGAAGCCGCGCCGCGGGGCAGCGTCGAGCCCACACCGCTCCCGGCCTCCGTCGACGTGCTCGTCGTCGGCTCGGGCTATGCGGGCCTGCATTGCGCGCTGGAGACGGCGCGCGCCGGACGCTCGACGCTCGTGCTAGACGCCTATGAGCCGGGCTTCGGGGCGAGTACCCGCAATATGGGTCATATCGGACGCTACCTGCATTACCCCTTCACCAAGCTCGAAGCCAAATTCGGGCACCAGAAGGCGCTCGTCATGTGGACCGAGGCGGGCGGCGCTCACGCAGCGTTTCTCGCCATGCTCGAGGCCGAGCAGATGGCGGTCGGACAACGTTTTAACGGCCGTTTCACCGGAGCCTGTTCGCCCGGCCACTACGAGGGGTTGGCGACGGAATACGGCGAGATAAGGAAAATCGCCCCCGAGCTCGAATTCTGGATGTGCCCCAAGGAAGAAATGCACAAGGAGGTCGAGTCCGACTATTGGCACGGCGCGCTGATCGTCGAGGGCAACGGCATGCTCCATCCGGGCCTCTACCATCAGGCCACGCTCGAGCGCGTGCAAAATGCCGGCGTCCAGGTCGTCGGCCACGCACCGGTTACCGCGATCATGCCAGAAAGTGACGGCTTTACGGTCACCACCCGTCATTACGCGGTGCGTGCGCGCGACGTGGTGATCTGCACCAACGGCTACACCCGCGAGACCGGATATTCGCCGTGGGTCCGCCGGCGTATCGTGCCCGTGCCCGCGCACGCGATCGCTACCGAACCGATGGACGTCGAGACCATGAAGATGATCAAGCCGACGCTGCGTACGATGCGCGATTCGAAAAAGAACGTCTTCTCGGACCGCCCCTCGCCCGACGATACAGTGCTGATCTTCAGCGCGCGCACCGGCCACCAGGACGGCGACCAGCGGATCACCGCCAAGCGGCTCCACGACCTCGTATCCACGGTCTATCCGCGGTTGAAGGACACGCGGATTTCCCATTGCTGGACCGGGATGATGGGCTTTCCCTTCGACAAGTTGCCCCATATGGGCAAGACTCGCGACGGCGTGCATTTTGCCACCGGCTTTGCGGGCGGCGGCGTTGTACTGGCCACCCATTTCGGCAAGACAATCGCGAACGGCGTGCTTGCCGACCGGGCGCCCGAGACCGCGTTCTGGAACCTGGGCTTCCCGACCTGGCCGTTCTATTCGGGCGATCCCTGGTTCCTGCCGGCGATAGTCGCCTGGATCGACTTCAAGGACCGCTTCACCGCGGGCAAGCCCTACTGACCGCCACGGGCACAACTTACGACCACGGCCCCAATTTACAACCACGGGCCCAATTTACGACCACGGGAGAGACCACAATCATGGAAGACATCTTCAAGCCCGACGCCTTTGCCGACAAGGTCGCGCTGATTACCGGCGCCACCTCGGGCCTGGGCGCCGAAACCGCCCGCCAGTTCGCCGCCCACGGCGCCAGCGTCATGCTGGTCGGGCGCAACGCCGAGCGGGGCGAAACGCTGAAATCCGAGATCGAGGCCGCCGGCGGCGCGGCGGCTCTGCTGCTGGCCGATGTCTCCCAATCGGCGGTCTGCGACAAGGTCGTGGCCGATACCGTGGCCGCCTTCGGCCGGGTCGATATCCTGTTCAACAACGCAGGCATCGTGGTGACCACGGCGATGGTCGACACCACCGACGAGGATTTTGAAAGGGTCATGCAGACCAACCTGTTCGGTAGCTACTACATGGCGCGCGCCTGCGTGCGCCAGATGCTCAAGCAGGGCTCGGGCTCGATCGTCAACATGGGCTCCGACGCCGGCCTGCAGGGCTACGCCGGGATGTCTACTTACGGCACCACGAAGGCGGCGGTGATCCACATGACCAAATGCATGGCGCTCGAAACCGCCGAGCAGAACATCCGGGTCAACGTGATCTGCCCGGGCGACATCGACACACCGATGCAGGACGCGGGCTACAACGACCCGAACATGTCCCGCGAAGAGATGATGGCCGAGGTGGCCTCCACCATCCCCATGAAGCGCCACGGCGAGCCCGTCGAGATCGCGCGCACGGTGATGTATCTCGCGTCCGATGCGGCGAAATTCCTCCACGGCAACATCTGTTCCGTCGACGGCGGTGCAGCCGCCGGGCGCAGCTTTATCATGGACGAGGACTCCTGATGGCGAACCACACCACCTTCCCCGATTTCGACTCCAATTCCGCGCAACTCTGGACCCGCGCCTGCGACTCGCTGCCGGGGGGAAGCACCCGGGTACAGACCTTCTTCCACCCCTATCCGACCTACGTCGAGCGCGCGCAGGGCTGCCGGGTCACTGACATCGACGGCGTGTCCCGAATCGATTTCGTCGGCGGCTATACGGTGCAGATCCACGGCCACAGCCATCCCGAGATCGTCACCGCCATCCAGCGCCAGGCGGAAAAGGTCATCTCGCTGTCCCTGCCCACGGAGCTTGAGGTCGAGCTCGCCGAGATCTTCTGCCAACGCACCGAATCGATCGAGCGGGTGCGCTTCGCCAACTCCGGCTCGGAAGCGGTGATGAACGCCATCAAGGCGGCCCGCGCCTATACGGGCCGGCCCAAGATCGCGAAATGCGAAGGCGTCTATCACGGCTCCTACGACTACGCCGAGGTCAGCCTCGATCCCAACCCGCAGAACTGGGGCTCCGATGAGCCCGTGCCCGTGGGCTACGCGCGGGGCGAGCCCGAGGGCCTGCTGCGCGACGTCGTCGTGATCCCGTTCAACGACGTGGAAAATTCCCGCCGCATCCTCGAGGCCCACGCCGACTCCCTGGCCGGCGTGCTGCTCGATCCCGCGCCGTGCCGCTGCGGCGGCGTGCGCGCGAGCCGTGCCTACTCCGACATGCTGCGCGAGGTCACCCGCAAGATCGGTGCCCTGCTGATCGTCGACGAGGTCGTCACCTATCGCCTCCACGAGGGCGGCGCGCAAACGCTGTTTGGCATCGATCCCGACATCACGACGCTGGGCAAGATCGTCGGCGGCGGCCTGCCCATCGGTGTGGTTGGCGGGCGCGCCGAGGTCATGCAGGTGTTCGATGCGCGCAAGGGCAAGCCGGCCTGCCCCCACTCGGGCACCTTTACCGCCAACCCGCTGACCATGGCGGCGGGTATCGCCTCGATGCGCCTGCTCACGCAGGACGTGATCGACGAACTCAACGCCAGGGCGCAGAGCTTCCGCGAAGCGCTCAACGAGACCTTCAAGATCACCGGCATGCCGGGCCGGGTGATGGGCGAGGGCTCGCTGCTGGTGCCCTATATGAGCGACGAGCCGCTGGGCAGCTACCGCCAGGCTTTCATGGCCGGGAACGACGCCGCGCTCGCCCGCGAGGAGCGCCTGTTCGTCCACCTCATGAATTCCGGCGTCTATTTCAACTTCCACCTTGCCTGCACCTCGACCCCCATGGGCGAGGCCGAGTTCGACCAGACCACCGAGGCCTGGCTCACGGGCCTTCGGGCCATGAAGGACGAGGGTCTTCTGGAGACAGCGTCATGACCGCGAAACCCAACTCGACCATCGCGCGCGATCTGGAATCGGTCGTCCATCCCTTTTCGAACCTGGCCGCCCTGCCCGATAACCCGCCGACCATGATCACCCACG
Source organism: Alphaproteobacteria bacterium (assembly GCA_965249645.1). Classification (GTDB taxonomy): domain Bacteria; phylum Pseudomonadota; class Alphaproteobacteria; order UBA828; family JAPUJA01; genus CAVOEB01. The sequence continues at coordinate 79,415 of CBDFML010000010.1, read as the reverse complement.
GCAAGGGCATCTACGTCTACGACGACAACGGCAAGGAATACATGGAAGGCGCATCGGGCATGTGGTGCGCATCCCTCGGTTTCGGCGAGGAAGAGCTGATCGACGCGGCGATCAAGCAGTTTCGCAAGCTGCCCTGGTACCATTCCTTCGTCGACAAGACGATCGAGCCCGTCGGCATCCTCGCCGAAAAGCTGAAGGCCATCGCGCCCGTGCCCATGGCCCGGGTGCTGTTCGTCAATTCAGGCTCTGAAGCCAACGACACCATGGCCAAGCTCGTCTGGTACTACAACAACGCTCGCGGCCGGCCCGAGAAAAAGAAGATCATCGGGCGGATCAACGGCTTTCACGGCCTGACCATCGCCGCCGGCAGCCTGACGGGCATCCCGGTCATGCACGCCGATTTCGACCTGCCGATTCCCAACATCCTCCATACGGAGAACCCCTATTATTACCGGCGCGCCGAGCCCGGCGAGAGCGAGGAAGAGTTCGCAACCCGCATGGCCGACGCGCTCGAAGAGCTGATCCTGGCCGAAGGGCCCGATACGGTCGCTGCCTTCATCGCCGAGCCGGTGATGGGTGCGGGCGGCGTGATCACCCCGCCCGCGACCTATTTCGAGAAGATCCAGGCGGTGCTTGCGCGCCACGACGTGCTCATGCTGGCCGACGAGGTGATCTGCGGCTTCGGCCGGACGGGCAACATGTTCGGCTGCGACACCTACGGCATCAAGCCGCACATGATGACGACGGCCAAGGGCCTGTCGTCGGCCTACCAGCCCATCGCGGCGCTGCTGATCTGTGAGGAAATCTGGGAAGCGATGGTCGAGCAAAGCCGCAAGCAGGGCATGTTTGCCCACGCCTTTACCACCTCGGGTCACCCGGTCGCGGTCGCGGTCGCGACCCGGGTCGTCGAGCTGATGGAGGAGCGCGACATCCTCGGCCATGTGCGCAGCGTCGCCCCCCGCCTGCAGGATGGCCTGCGGGCGCTTGCCGATCACCCGCTAGTCGGCGACGTGCGCGGCGTCGGGCTCATGGCGGGTGTCGAGATCGTCGCCGACAAGGCGACCCGGCGAGGCTTCGACCCCGCCCACGGGGTCAAGAAATTCGCCACCGAACGGCTGCTCGAACTGGGCTTGATTACCCGCGCGGGCGCGGCGAGCGATACCTTCGCCTTTTCACCGCCCCTGATCATCACGCACCAGCAGATCGACGAGATGATTCGCCGCTTCACCGCGGGCCTCGATGCCACCGCCGCCTGGGTCGAGACCAACGACCTGCAGGCTGCCTAGGCGGCGCGGGGACCGGTAGGGGAACGCGGCCATGGCGGATACGGAACAGTTCGACGACATGTTCGCCATGATGGAAGGCGCCGAAGGGCATGGCGAACTCGCCCGTGCGGCGATCGAGCGGGCGAAAGCGCTGCCCATCTGGACGGGGCCGGTCGAGCCCGCGGTGCAGCCCGGTGGCTTGAGCAACCTCAACCTGATCGTCGAGGATGGGGGCCGGAAATACGCGATCCGCTGCGGCGAGGACGAACCCCATATTGGCGTCTACCGCGAAAACGAAGCCAACGCCTATCGCGCGGCGGCCGCCATCGGCATCGCGCCCGAAGTGGTCTACAGCGAGGACGGCCTGATCGTCGCCGCCTTCGTCGAGGGCAAGGTGCTGACCCCGGCGGACGCGCGCTCCGATCACTACCTGCCGCGCATCACCAGGCTGCTGCGCTACCTGCACGACAACGCCCACCGCCATCTCGACGGCAACAATTTCATGTTCTGGCCGTTCCACCACAGCCGCTGGTACATCCGCCAGGGCCAGGGCTTCGGCGACGTCATGGACAAGAAATGGCGCGACGTTTATCCGGGTGTGCTCGATCTGGTCGACGAGCTCGAGGAGGTGACCGGCCGGGTTCGCATCGTCTTTTCCCACAACGACATCCAGCCCCAGAACTTCATCGACGACGGCGAGAAGCTGTGGCTGATCGACTGGGAGTATGCCGGCTATTCCGCCGACCTGTTCGATCTCGGCATGATCGGCATGGTCGTCGATACCACGCCCGAGGAAACCCGGCTCGTGCTCGAACGCTATTACGAGGCGCCCATGACCGACGAGCTGCGCTGCCGCTTCGAGGCCCAGGCGGTGATCGCCTGCATTCGCGAGATGACCTGGAGCTTCATGGCCGAGGTCACGCCCCGGTCGGTCGATTTCGACTGGCGTATCTATTCGGACATGAACTACGAGCGTTACCTCAAGCGCCTCGCGGTTTATCGTGAGGTTGCATGAGCGAGCCCTGCCCCGACGAGTTCATCGAGTTCGGTGAATTACTCGCCGAGACCGCGGCGGGTCCGATCCGGCAGTATTTTCAGGATCCCGAAGCCGCGCCGGTCGAACAGAAGCCCGGCGGGTCGTGCTATACCGTGGCCGACAAGGAGGGCGAGATCGTCATGCGCGAGGCGATCCGCGCGCGCTATCCCGGCCACGGCATCGTCGGCGAGGAATTCGCCCCCGAGAACGACGAGGCCGAGTTCGTCTGGGTGCTCGATCCGGTCGACGGCACCAACGGCTTCGTCACCGCAAGCCCCATGTTCACGACGGCCATCGCGCTCCGCCAGGCTGGCACGCCCATCCTCGGCATCATCAACAGCCCGATCCTGGGCTGGCGCTGGATCGGCGCGCGCGGCCGGCCGACCACGCGCGACGGCCGCGAGATCCGCACGCGGCCGTGTTCGGCGCTGGCCGGCGCCCTGCTGTGTTGCGCCTCACCCGCCTACATCCGCCCGGCGGATCACGACGCTTTTTTCGAATTCGTCCGCGGGGTCGGAACGGTCGGCTACGGCAGTTACACCCACGGCGCGGGCTTTGTCGCCCAGGGGCTGGTCGATCTTCTTGTCGAAGGCACCGTCTCGCCCCACGACTATCTTGCTCACCTGCCGATCGTCGAGGGCGCGGGCGGCGTCGTGACCAACTGGGAGGGCGACGCGCTGGGCGGCTATCCCGTCGAGCGTCTGCTGGTCGCCGGTGATCCGAAGCTCCACGAGCTGGCCGTGGCCCAACTTGCAAACAAGGGCGGCGGCCCCGACGGCCCCGCGGTCGGCTAACGGCTAAACAGGAAAGGATACGACGATGAGCGATCTCGATCTCTGCTACACCCCGGCCACCGAACTGGCCGCGCGGGTGCGCGCCAAGGACATCTCGCCCGTCGAGCTGGTCGAAAACGCGCTGGCGCGAATCGAGGAGGTCAACCCGACGCTCAACTGCTTCTGCTTCATCTTTCCCGACGAGGCGATCGAGAAAGCGAAGGCGGCGGAGGCGGCGGTAATGGCGGGCGAGCCGCTCGGGCGGTTGCACGGCGTGCCCATCGCGATCAAGGACGCGACGCCGACCAAGGGCAAGCGCACTACCATCGGCTCGGCGATCTACGAGAACTGGGTGCCCGACTTCGACGCCCTCGTGGTCGAAAACCTCGAGGCCGCCGGCGGCATCATGGTCGGCAAGACAACGACCCCCGAGTTCGCCTTCTCGAGCAAGACCTTCAGCGAGCTGTGGGGAATTACGCGCAACCCGTGGAACCCGGAACGCACGCCGGGCGGCTCGTCGGGCGGCTCGGCGGCGGCCGTCGCGTCGGGCTGCGTGCCGCTCGCCGAGGGCTCGGACGCGGGCGGCTCGGTGCGTATTCCCGCATCCCACACGGGCTGCGTGGGCCTAAAGCCCCATTCGGGTCGGATTCCCTTCGAGTGGCTGCCGACCCAGTGGGACACCATGTTCTGCCACGGCCCGCTGTCGCGGACCATCGACGACGCGGCGCTCTTCCTCGACCTCTGCCAGGGCCCCGACGAGCGCGACCACAACACACTGGCGCCCGCCCTCGACGTGCCGATCCCCACGCCCTCGGATCTGACCGGCATGCGCCTCGCGCTCAACGTCGATCTGGGATGCTACGCGGTCGATGCGGATGTCGAGGCCAACCTGTGCGCCTGCGCCAAGGCGCTCGAAGCGGCGGGGGCCGAGATCGAGGAGGTCTCCCTGCCCTGGACCCGCGAATTCCCGGAGGTCTGGTGGGACTACTGGTGCGCCTTCGAGGCGGCCCATTTCGGTCATCACCTGGACGAGTGGCGAGACAAGATGACACCCATCATCGTCGAGGCGATGGAGCGCGGCTTCAAGATGTCGGCGGTCGATCTGATGAAGACCGAGGTGGTCTACACCGAGGCCTGGATGGCACTGGTGCCGATCTTGGAGCGTTGCGACGCGCTGCTCTGCCCGACGGAATCGATCCCCGCGCCACCGGTCGATTACGACGAGTTCGGGAGCCTCGAGGAGACGCCCGATGGCAAGTTCGTCAACATGGACATGACCATGCAGTTCAACGCCCTGATGCTGCCCGCGCTCTCAGTGCCTTCGGGCTTCTCGGCCGAGAAGCTGCCGACGGGCCTGCAGATCGTCGGCCGGCGCTATGACGATCTCACGACGCTTAAAGTCGGCGCGGCGCTGGAGCGGGTCCGGCCCTGGGCCGGAGAACGGCCGCCGATCTGAGCCCGCGGGCGGTTATTTACCCACTATAAAAAAGGCCCGGCCCGGCGACATGCCGAACCGGGCCTTCGAAGGCCGGAGTGGCCCGATCACCTATTCCATGGTGATCATTTCCGCGGCCAACTCCTGAATATTGTCCAAGATGGCTTGCGACGAATCATCCGAATGGATCGCCGCCGAAAGCTCCTCGATCATCATTTCGAGCAACGCCTGGTTGCCCGGGTGCTTGTAGATCTGACGCAGATGGCCACCATCGAGCGCCTGGAGGTGGACCGTCATCCAGCTCGCGGTCTTGTGATCTTCCTGCCACTTGGGATGGGCCAGCACGTCACGCCGGTTGGGCAACCAGCCCTCCTCGGACGCCTTCATCTGGGTCTCGTAGGACGTCGTCCACTGGGCCCAGAGATAGGCCGCTTCCTTGTTGTTCGACGTCGACGGGATCATCCAGACGTTGGCGTAGGGGATCGAGTTGTGGGTCCCCGGATAGAGGAAATGGCTGGTGTTGTGCGCCGAGGCCGGGCAGTCCTCCTCGATCTGGAGGTAGAAGGCGACGTCCGCCCAGGCCCACCCGCTGAAGGTGTTGCCGTTGCAGAAATCGGAATACTGCTCGTCCCAGGTGTACTCGCCGTAGCTGGGCGGCGCGTTGGCCGTCTGATCGCGCATGAAGTCGAGCGCGGCAACGCCCTCGGCCGAGTTGAGCGAGAGATTGAAGTCCGCGTCGAACATCTCGCCGCCCATCGCGACCATCGCCTCGTGCCAGTCGTACCACACGGTGAGGTAGCGCTTGAACGATACGCTGATGCCGTAGAAGTCGCTCTCCAGCGTGTTGCCGGCCAGCATCTCGCCCGCGTCGCGGGTGAAGAACTCGGCCATGTCGCCCCACTGCTCCCAGGTGTCGACCGTGATCACGTCTTCGGCCGGCGGCAGATCGTAGCCGTACTTCGTCTTGAACGCGTCACGCTCGCCCTGATGGGCGATGATGTCCTTGCGCAGCACGGCAAAGCTCACGAAATACTCCTTGGGCATGCAAGTCTGCTTGCCCTGATAAAGGCAGTTCATCTCATTGAGCTCGGGGATGATGTCGTCGATCGAGAAACTCGGATCGCGCAGCGCGGGATCGTTGTAGTAGGGATCGTAGTTGGTGCCCAGTTCCTGGATCGCCCACAGCGCGCTGGTGAAACCCTGGACCTCGACCATGTCGTAGAAGCCGCCGCCGGTGAGCACGTCGGTCATGCCTTTCTTGCCGGAGGTATCGAGATCGGTGAGCTCCCAGTTGACCTTGATCCCGGTGATCTCGGTGAACTCGGGCGTCAGCGCCTCGATCGAGTAACACGGCGTGTAGGCCTGACAGATGAAATTCATCTCGGTGCCCGCGTAGGGCGCCGCCGCTTCTTTCAGCGACCACGCCTTGGCCTCGCCCGAGGCCAGCCCGGCGCCGAGACCCAGGGCGGCTGCAAAGACCGCGCCGGTCGCCCAGCGGACGGATTTGTTCCTTAGAAATCGCATAATTGCCTCTCCCTAAAACGTTGTTTTTATGGGACCGCCACGACAGACATCTACGGCAATCCGTGATGATCCAAGAGCTTAGCGCCGGTTTGTCGTGAGACCAAGGACAAATCGCGCGCCGTTGACAGCGCGCCACAGGCGCGAAATGCTCAATCCGGGTGGTTCAATTCTCAATCGAACCACTCGTCGCTTTACTTGCTCACGGCGGCGGACCTGGCGGTCCGCGTCTACGCGGGTGCGCCGGGCTCTTTCATGGGACCGGCCGCCCTGGGCCAACCCCGGTCCTGCGGTGGGCCGCAGTCGCGGCCGAACGCATTTCCGGATAGGCTGGAAATGCCAGAGCTGGGAGGGATGCGAGCATGGCGAACTGGCAGGGGGTTTATCCGGCGGTGCTGACCCAGTTCCGCGCCGATCAGAGCCTCGACATCGAAGCGACCCAGGGAGAGATCGACCGGCTGGTCGCGGACGGCGTCGACGGCATCGTGGCGCTCGGCACCTCGGGCGAGAACTTCACCCTCGACGGGCCTGAGAAGCGCGCGCTGCTGGCCGCGATCGTCGAGACCGTGGCGGGGCGGGTGCCGGTGCTGGCGGGCATCGCCGAATGCTCGACCACGGCGGGCGCGGCGCTGGCGAGCGAAGCGGAAGCCATGGGAGCTGCGGGCCTGATGGTGGTGCCGGGGCTGGTCTACAAATCGGGCCGCGCCGAGATCCTCGCCCATTTCCGCACCATCGCGCAGGCCAGCCGGCTGCCCGTGATGATCTACAACAACCCGGGCACCTACGGCTCGGACATGGCCCCGGACGTGATCGCCGAGCTGGCGGGCGATGCGCGCTTTTGCGCGGCCAAGGAAAGCTCGGGCGAGCTTGCCCGCTGCGTGAGCCTGCACGAGACGCTGGGCGGGGACTTCGCCATCTTCTGCGGCGCCGACGACATCGTGCTCGACATGGTCGCGGCCGGCGCGGTGGGCTGGATCTCGGGCTTCGTCAATGCCTTCCCGAGGGAATCGGTCGCCATGTTTCACGCCGCGCGGGCGGGGCGATCGGTCGAGGCCCGGGCGCTGTTCGACTGGTTCGCGCCGATCCTCGCGCTCGATTCCCGGCCCACGCTGGTCCAGTGCCTCAAGCTCGCCGCCGCCATGCAGGGCCGGGGCACGGCAACCGTGCGCGGACCCCGGCTGGCGCTCGACGCGGCGGAGCTGAGCGAGGTGGCGGGCGTCATCGAGGCGGCGATGGCGACCCGGCCCGTGCTCGGCAACAGCGCGGCGGCCGAGTAGGGCGAGCCGGCCCGATGGCGAGCCACAGCTTTTTCTGCCTCGACGGCCACACCTGCGGCAACCCGGTGCGCGTGGTCGCGGGCGGCGCGCCGACGCTGGCGGGCGCGAGCATGAGCGAGAAGCGCCAGGACTTCATCGCCCGCTTCGACTGGATCCGCACGGCGCTGATGTTCGAGCCGCGCGGCCACGATTTGATGTCGGGCGCGATCCTCTATCCGCCGACGCGGGCCGACGCCGACATCGGGTTTCTGTTCATCGAGACCACGGGCTGCCTGCCCATGTGCGGCCACGGCACCATCGGTACGGTGACGATGGGGCTCGAGCACGGACTGATCACGCCCCGCGAGGAGGGCCGGCTTGCGCTGGACACGCCGGCGGGGCTGGTGGGCGTGGAATACGAGCGCGACGGGGCGTACGTGGCCTCGGTGCGGATCTTCAACGTGGGCTGCTATCTCGCCGCCGCGGACGTGAGCGTCGACGTGCCCGGGCTGGGCGAGCTTACCCTCGACGTCGCCTACGGCGGCAACTTCTACGCCATCGTCGACCCCCAGAAGAACTATCCGGGCTTGAGCGAGTTCAACGCCGCGGAGATCCTGCGCTACAGCCCGGTGGTGCGCGAGCTGACGCGCGAGGCCGTGGCGCCGGTGCATCCCGAGGACGCGACGGTGCGGGGCGTGAGCCACGTGATGTGGACGGGCGAGCCGAGCGCGCCCGAGGCCCACGGCAAGAACGCGGTGTTTTACGGCGATCACGCCATCGACCGCTCGCCCTGCGGCACCGGCACCTCGGCGCGCATGGCCCAGTGGGCGGCGAAAGGCAAGCTTGCAACCGGCGACGAGTTCGTCCACGAGAGCATCATCGGCAGCCTGTTCCACTGCCGGGTGGAGGAAGCGGTGAGCGTGGGCAATTTCGACGCCATCAAGCCCAGCATCGCGGGCTGGGCGCGCATGACCGGGCTGAACACCATCTTCGTCGACGAGCGCGACCCCTTCGCCCACGGGTTTTCGCTGAATTAAATAATCCACCAAAAAGGTTGACAACGGGGATCGCTTGAGCTAGGGTCGGAGCATCCTCGCGGAAGCTGCGGGGAACCAGGCTCGCCGGTGGAACCGCCGTGCGGGCCTTTTTATTGGCGAAATTCCTGGATTTTCGAGAGCGGCGTTCCACCGACGGGAACGCCGCACGCCCGAATTCTGCTTTAAACGATTCCTCCAATAGGGAGAACGATCATGACGTTTTATATCGACCCGGACGGTTCAGGCGGCGGCCGGCGGAAGCCGAAGCTGCGCGATGCGGAGGGCGAGCGGCTGCAGAAGCTGGAGAACGCGACCTTCGTGGCCCGCGAGCTGGGCCGCTTCTCGAAGACGCTCGACGACGATTTTGCGCAGCGCGCGAAGGCCGGCGGGGCACGGGGTGCCGCGTTCTCGGAAGACATAAAACATCGCGGCCTCGGGCTGATCGACGACACGCTCGCGGGCATCGATTCCCTGCCCGACGGTCGGCTCCGGATCGACGAGGCGGCACGCAAATCCTTCCGCGAGCGCGCCCGTGAGGTGCTCGATCTGAAATTGACCGAGGGCAGGGTGCTCCAGGTGCGCCAGGCAGAGCGCGACGCGCTCGGTGCGCTCTCAAGCGTGGGCCGGGAGCTGTCGGACGTGGCGGGGCGCAGGCCCGACGACTTCGCGGCGCTGCGGGAACACCTGGGCCGGGCGGTGGATGAGTTTTCCGGCGTGTTCGGGCCCGAGCGCGAGGCGGCGATCCGGCGCGAATTGGACGACGACCTGTTGCTCGCCAAACTCACGGGGATGGCCGCAAGCGACCTCGACGCGGCGCTGGCCGAGCTAAACGAGCCTGCGAACCTGCCGGGACAGGACGAGGAAGCGCGCGAAAAGCTCCGCGCCCGGCTGCGCATGACGGCTGCGGCGGCGCGGGAGGACCCGGGATTGGCCGAGCTGGCCCGTCAGGGCGAGGAGCGCCGGGTTCAGATGACCGAGACAGCGCGGCTCGACGCGGCGTTGAGCACGGCAGAGAGCGTGGGCACGCGCGACGCCATCAGACAGGCGAGAGACGTGCTTCGCGCCACCATTGCAGGTGGCAGACTGACGCAACCGCGCATCGACGCGGCACTCGCGCGGCTGGCGGAGCGCGAGGCGGTGCTGATCGCGCGCGAGGGCCGGATTGCGCGGATCGAGGCGCTGCTCGCCGAGGGCGGGCGACCGGACCCCGGGAGCCCCGATGACCGCCGGGCGGTGGACGAGCATTATGCGGCTTACCGCGAGAGCATCGCGGGTTTGCCCGAGCCCGGGCGTATCCTCGCGCAGGCCGCCTATGGGGGCCGGGTGGGGATGATCCCCGCGCCGCTCGCCGACGAGATCGAGGGAGGGGGGCTGCTCGCGAGAGAGCCGGAGGTGCAGGCGGAAGCCGCAAGGCGCTTCGCGCTCGTGGAAGACCGGCTGCCCGCACCCTGCCCCGAGGGGGTGTTTACGTTTGTGCCCTGCGAGCGGGCGCGCGAGCTTGCCAGATTCGAGCGTATGGGGGTGGCTCCCGAGCGCGCCGTGGAGTTGACGGACCTGTTGTTCCGCCCCGGCGACGAGGCCGAGGTTCGCGCTCTGCCGTTCAGGCCCGGCAATGGAAACGCGCGGGAGTTCCTGCGGCCGGTTGCGGCGGGACGGCGGACCGAAATAGCAGAAACCGAGCCGGTCGGCGATAGCGAGGACACCGCGCAACATAGCGAGGGACAAGAGAGAGAACAGGACGACGGCCAGTCGCCGGAGGCGGCAACGGCCAGCACTCCCGAGGAGCCCGCCGAGGACGGGGAAAACGGGCATTTCGCGCTCGATCCAGCCCTGGAGGCGGAAATTGCACGCCAGCTTGCGGGCGACGAAAGCCGGCTCACGGGACCGGGAACAGGCGCAGAGCCCGAGGCGGTTAAGGCGATTGAAGACCTCCGCCGCCTCAACGAGCAGGGCCTGGGTAAGCTGTTGCCGCAGGAGAGCCGGGACGCATTAAAAATCGTCGCGGATGCACTGCCGAGCGGCGAGGAAGCGGCGTTGCTCGCACTTTCGGTGCTGCCGGGCAGCGGCGACGTGCTCGTCGTCCAGGACCTGAACGCGGTTGCGAACCGGCTGGCGGCCGCGCTGGGCGAAGGCGACATGGAAGCCGCCGGGGCCATCGCGCCGGAATATTTCGCCGCCATCATCGGGGCGATTCCGTTGATCGGGCCGCTATTTCGCGGCGGACGGCGGGCCGGTGAGCTTGCGCAGGATGTGGTCAAGCGGATCGAGACCGCGAGGGCGCAACGCTTCGAGGCAACACCCGGCGAAGACGGTGCCGCGCGGATCGAGGCGATCCGCAACGATGCAGAGGCGAAGCGGCCCAAGGGCACGTTCGACCAATCGCCGGTCGAGGCGTTTCAGGGCACGAAGTTTCCGCCCGAGAGCCCGGAGGAGAACGTCCTGCGCGGCCTGGCGGCGGCGGACATCGCGATGCTCGACGCCCTGCGCGGTGGACCGGGCGCGGTGGTCAAGGCCATGCACCGGGAGGATGTGGGCGCGGTCAGCTTCTATTGGGGCAAGCCGGGCGATCCGACCAATGTGGCAACGCCGTATAAGGGCGGGTTCGGTCTTTCACACATCGTCGCCAAGCATGGCCCGGAAGTCGTAGACGACGTAGTGGAAGCGATCGCAAAGGGAGAGTTGCGGTTTGTCAACGTAGATAAAACTCGTGTCGCGCTTTCTCTTGGAGACACGGAAGCAATCTTGTCGTTAGACCGTTCGGGTGAGAAAAATGTTTGGCTACTCACCGGATTCAGAATTGGCGAAGGAAATGACGTACGGTTCGATCTTAGTGCGATCCAGAGGCCAATGTTTTTTGAATAGACCTTTGCAGAAAGGGTGCACCTCGATGTATCCGTGAAGGGTTGCGACTCCATCGGAACTACGCACGACGAACCTATACGTTGTCGTCTCGCCGTGGGAGCGAGGCGCAAGGAGAATGTAGTACAAAACGAGTACATTCGCAAGGCAATGGCGCGTTCGCTGGGCGTGAGCGGTCGAACGCCGCGCGCCTGGCCGGGCAAATGGCCGCTCTTGTGGTAACCGGTGGTGGCGTCACCTGACGTTAGCACGGCGCCGTGGCCGCGACGGCCTGCGAACAAAACGGATACGGCGAATGATGGGCGGTACAGATTGCCCTTTCCGAAATAGGTTCGGGAGCGCTGACGCGGAGAAATGACCCCTTCCGACTACAAGCGGACCATCCGTTGCACGGCTGGGAACGTCCGCTTCTGGCTGTATGCGGACATCGCAGCAGGGGTGCCGACACGTCCGCTTTGCTCCCAAGAGCGAACATATAGCTCGGCATCGAATTTGGCCCGCTTATGACCCTAAGCCGACATTGGAGTTAAGGTCATCGTTCAACGAAAACCTTCATGATTGGAAATTCGCGAGCTCGCGACAGCCGTGCCGCCGCTCAAGCAGCGAAGGTTCAGGTGGCGACTAAACGCCGTTTAGCTTTGATTTTGGTATGGCTAGGTTCTGAACCCAATTTAACCTATTGATTCATAGTGTGGAAGTGTGATTCAAGCTTCTTGGAAAGGAGTTTGATCATGCGCTTTGATTTGTCAGACGAAGAATGGGCGGTGATCGAGCCGCTTTTGCCCAAGGGCGGACGTGGTCCGAAGCGTATGGACGATCGGCGTGTTTTGAACGGAATTTTCTATATTCTGCGCACCGGCGCCCCGTGGCGCGACCTGCCCGAGCGCTACGGCCCGCGCACCACCATCTACAACCGCTATGCGCGCTGGGCACGGCGCGGCATATGGAAGGCGATCTTCGATGGGCTTGCCGAACACTCCGGCGACAGCCTGTGTCAATGGCGGAGCAAAAAGGGACCACCGTGGCGGAGCAAAAAGGGACCACTTGGCGGCTGCGGGCTTGTCCCCGTAGTCCATGGGAGGGCCCCGCGTGCGACGCGGCGTGCCCTCAACAGGCCGACGCGGCGGCGCGCGCGGGAGGGACCTGTGGGCCCACGGGGTCAAGCGTGGGCTGGGTGGTCGGTTCAGTTCGCCGTCGGGGTTTGACGCCTGCGGCTCTGGTTGAGCCTGTAGCTCTCGCCATTCATCTCGAGGATGTTGACGTGGTGGGTGAGGCGCTCGAGGAGAGCGCCGGTGAGGCGCTCGGAGCCGAACACCTCGGTCCATTCGTCGAAGGGCAGATTGGTGGTGACCAGTGTCGAGCCCCGCTCGTAGCGCTGGCTGAACACCTCGAACAGGAGCTCGGCGCCGGTCTTGGACAGCGGCACGAAGCCGAGTTCGTCGACGATCAGAAGCTTGTAGGTGGCGAGCTTCTTCTGGAACCTCAGCAGCTGCTTGTCATCGCGGGCCTCGATGAGCTCGTGGACCAGTGCGGCGGCGGTGATGAAGCCGACCGAGAGGCCCTTCTGGCAGGCCGCCAGGCCGAGACCGAGGGCGATGTGGGTCTTGCCGGTGCCGCTGTTGCCGAGCGCGATGAGGTTCTCGCGGCGCTCGATGTACGCGCAGCGGGCCAGCTCCAGGACCAGCGTCTTGTTGAGCGAGGGGATGACCTTGAAGTCGAAGCTGTCGAGGCTCTTGATCACGGGGAAGCGCGCCGCCTTGATGCGCCGCTCGACCATGCGGCGCTCGCGGTCGATCAGCTCGAGCTCGGCAAGACGCAGAAGATAGCGAACGTGGTCGACGCCTTCCGAGGCACACTGCCGGGCGATCTTGTCGTACTCCCTCAGGAACGTCGGCAGCTTCAGCCTCTTGAGGTGGTGGACGAGCAGCACCTGCGGCGTGTCGGTCATGCGCGGAGCCCCGACAGCAGGCTCATGTACGATTTGGCAGACGTTATCGCGACCCGGGCGCGCGGCAGGTACGGATAGACGTCGAGATCCAGTCGAGGCGGCCGTCGCTCGGTCCGACACAGCACCAGGTGCTTGACGGCATCGAAGCCGATCGCGCCAAGCCGCAGGGCGTCGCCGACCGCACCCTCGACCTCCTCGGGCCGGAAGGTCTCCAGCAGACGCAACACCTGGACGTACTCGCGCTTGCCCGCCTTGCCCATGCGGGCTTCGAGCAGGCGTCGCAGAGTGATGAAGGCCTCGGGCAGGTCCCAGCCCGCCACCGGCGCGGCCTGGTCGAGGGCGCCGATCTTCTGCTCGATCAATGGCAGATAATGCAGCGGGTCGAAGATCAGGTCCTCGCTGTCATAGGACCGGCGGTGCCGGGCGATCACCTCGGCCCCGCAGCTGATCATCACCTCGTCGACATAGCCCCGGATCAGTCCCTCGCGGTGGCCGTAGGCCACGGGTACGGAGTAGTCGTTGCCGCGGTAGCGCACCAGCGACAGCGAGCTCACCCGCCCGGGACGCTTGTCGCAGGCATCGTATGGTGCCGGGGGTAGCGGTAGCAGAGCTTGGCGATCCCGCGCGAGGCGCTCGCCGATGGTCTCCTTGTGACCCCGCAGCCGCGCCGCCTGGCGCCGGCGGCACTGTCCCGCGAGATCATCGTTCAGCGCCTCGAAGCTCTCGGCCCGCGGGACGGGGACCAGGAAGTTCCGCCGGATGAAGCCGACCAGTCCCTCGACCTTGCCTTTGTCGTTGCCCTTGCCCGGCCGGCCGAACCTGTCCTCGAACAGATAGTGGGATTGCAGCTCCGTGAAGACGCGCGCTCGCTGCCGCTTTCCATCGCCCAGGATGCGGGCAACCGCCAGCTTGGTGTTGTCGTACAGGATGGAGCGGGGGACGCCGCCGAAGAACGCAACCGCCGCGTTGTGGCCATCGCAGAACGCCTCGGTCGTCTCCGCCGGATAGGCCTTCACGAAGCAACCATCACTGTGGGGAAGGTCGAAGGCAAGGAAGTGGACCTTGCGCGCCACACCGCCGATCACCGCCATCGCCTCGCCGAAGTCCGCCTGGGCGTGGCCGGGGGAATGGACGAGCGGCACGAACATCTCGCGCGACCGAAGCCGCCGCTCACGGACATAGTCCTTCACGATGGTGTAGCCGCCGGTGAACCCGTACTCGTCCCGGAGACGGTCGAAGATCCGCTTCGCCGTGTGCCGTTGCTTGTGGTGGCTGGTCCGATCGTCCTCCAGGATCCGATCGATAATCCCCGTGAATGCGTCCAGCTTCGGACGCCTCCGCGGCACGCTCCGGCGATATCCCGGCGGCACCGAGAACGACAGCATCTTGCGCACCGTCTTGCGGTCCAGCCCGAACACCCGCGAGGCCTCGCGGGTGCTCATCCCCTCGACACGACACGCCCGCCGGACCCGCGCGTACAACTCCACCCGATACATCCCCCCGCCTTCCAGTCAGAGCAACCCTGACAGAAGGCTATAGACGGTCCCATTTTGGTCCGCCACAGCCGGATCAACCGGCCGCTTCAGTGGGGGATTATTGCGCCGCCGTTCTCAAGCCTGTTCTTCATCGACTCATCCATCGTCAAGGCTCACCGCGCGGCAGCCGGCGCAAAAGGGGGGAACTGGCGCAGGATATCGGCCGCTCACGCGGCGGCCGCACAAGCAAGGTTCACGCCGTAGTCGATGAACACGGTCGTCCCCGGCGCTTTGTCATCACCGGCGGTCAGGTTCATGACGGTCAAGTCCTGCCGGATCTTCTCGAAGGCGCCGGAGCGCCGCTTGCCGTCGTCGCCGACAAGGCTTACGGCTCACGCGCCATCCGCCAGCTCATTGACGATGACGGGGCTCTGGCGGTCATTCCATCAAAGAGCAACGCCAAAGAGCCCATCTCCCATGACGTCGGTCTTTACAAAATGCGCAACATCATCGAGCGCTTCTTCTGCACCATGAAAGACATGCGAAGGCTCGCAACACGCTTCGAAAAACTCAGCCGCAACTTCCTCGCCATGATCCACATCTTCGCGATAAGACTATGGATCAATTGAGTCCACACCCTAGTCAGTTACGGCACTAAACAGCGACAATCTCGATATCGCTCGCAGCGATGGTATTGCCCGTCGTGGCGATGACCGAGTAGCCACCGGGCGAGGCGTTCTCGAAATAGAGGGTTCCCGACCCCGCAGTCGAGTCGAAGACGAAGTGGGCATTTCCTTCCCCGGAGCTGTTCGTTCCGTCGTAGCCGGCGACCGAGAAAAAGTTCACGCTATCGATCAACGTGTCGGTGCCAAGGTTGCCGAAGGCGCTGCTCACGAAGTTGAACTTGTCGGTCCCCGCGACGAAGTCGGTTACCGTATCGCCCGTCGTATTCCCCGAGGTGCCGTCGGCCGCGAACGTGCCGTCGTTCGGATTGGTGTAGCGAAAGATATCCGCACCACCGCCGCCGGTGAGGGTGTCCGCCCCGGAGCCGCCAGTGAGCAAGTTGGCGTTGGCGTCGCCGGTCAGCGAATCGCCCTGGGAAGAGCCGATAACGTTCTCGATGCCCAAGAGCGTATCGATCCCTTCGCCCGCACTAACCGTTTGCGCGCCTGAGTTCGAGAGGTCGACGCTTACGCCGTCGCTCGAGCTGCTGTAGTCGGCGGAATCGGCGCCATTGCCACCGTCGAGGAAGTCGTTGCCAGCGCCTCCCGAGAGGAAATCTCACCGTCCCCTCCGGTCAGGGTATCGTTACCCGGACCGCCGGACAGACTGTCGTTGCCCGTGCCGCCGGCGAGCGAATCGTCGCCGCTGGTGCCGGTGATCGTTTCGCCAGTCACGCTCGACCCGCCTTCGGGCGGAATGAAGATATCGTCGTCGTCCTGAAAGGGGTCGTCGTAGAAGGTGTAATCGAACTCCTCTTCCGGGACGGTATAATCGTCGTAGGCGAGGGGATCGTCGTAGAAAACATCGAATTCGGTGTATAGCGTTTCGTCGAATACGGCCGCCTCGTCGTACACCAGCGCATCGCCCATAAGGGCGGCTTCCGGGCCATAAACGGGGCCCTCGGGTCCCATCGGCATGCCCTCCGGGCCGACCATGGTGTCCTCGGGTCCTATGGGAACGCCCTCCGGGCCCAACATGGTGCCCTCCATGCCGGTCATGCCCATGGCGTCCATGTACATGTCTTCCATGGAGAGGCCCAGGCTATCGGCCACGTCGAAGGCGATGCCCTCGGCAGCCATTATGGCAGCATCAATGCCTCCACCGTTCTCGATCGCTTCGACGAAGGTCGACCAGGCCGCCTCCTCGATCGCCGCGGCCGCATCGCCGTCGACCGGCTCCCGGCCGGCATCGGTATCCGTCGCGCTCGCGGCGTCGGGAAGCCATCGGTCGACCGACCGGTAGAGCAGTGAGGCCTGAACCGGCGAGAGCGCGATCGGGTCGAACGGCGCCTCGAAAACACTCGCCATCGCCGTCGTCTCGTAGGCGCTCGTCAGCGTCACCGCGCCGGACCAGTTCTCGACGGTGATCGTGCCCACATACTCGATGATCTGCCCATCCGGCCCCACCTCGTGCTGGGGCATCAGGGTGATGGTGTTGTACTCGCCTTCCTGGGCCGCTCGCCCGGCCACCTTCGTGCCCCGGATACCGATGCTGGCCACCGGCGTCTGGATCAGCATGCCGTCCGGATTGGTCGCGGCGATCTCGCCACTGACGAAGACGAACACGCCTTGCAGAATTGAAAACGCCGAGCTGCCCTCGTTCGTGACCGGGTCGTAAATCAGCTCGTCGAGCACCATGCGCCCGTCTTCGCCCAGCGAAAACGATGACTCGTCGAGGAAGACGAGGCTGACGGCCGCGCCATCGGCGGTCGCGACGACGTCGCCCATGTACACGTCGGCGCCCACGCTAAGCGTGACCGTCGTGCCGTCGGCGCGGGTCGCACTGACCTCGCCGGTGATCGTGTCGACTCGGCCGATCACCTCGGGCGCCACCAGGTCGCCGATTTGCGCGTATTGCCCGGGGGCGAGGGGGCCCGCGAGCCGGGCGGCGAGCTCCGGCCGAATGATCGCACCGCCCCCGGTGGCCAGCGTCGGTGGGTTTTCGACGACGAAGTATTCGGCGATGAAAACACGGGAGCCCTCGGGCAGAGTGACGAGAAGATCGTTCCCCACACGAGAAAAATCGGCTTCGAGAAGAGCCGCGCCTTCGGAAATTGTCAGCCGGTCGCCCGTGGCGGCGTTGAGGACCAAGTCAGGCTTGGCGAGACCGGGTATCGCCGCCGCACTTTCAAACGTGACGCTCTTTTCGCTGTAAAAATTCAAATTTGAATTCCTTCAGCTTCGACTGAAATCCGTCGGTTAAGAGGCGAATGATCCGCTCGCGGCCGAGCTGTCCTTTCCCTAAATCACACCGGTCCCGACGACCACCTCGTCTGAAGACCATCGAACCAGTAGTTCGACAATCGCTTCAAACAACGAATCGCGGCACCAAGACATTGCTTGGTGAACCGTCGAGAGGTGTTCTGATAACTAGGGTGTGGACTCAATTGATCCATAGTCTTATCGCGAAGATGTGGATCATGGCGAGGAAGTTGCGGCTGAGTTTTTCGAAGCGTGTTGCGAGCCTTCGCATGTCTTTCATGGTGCAGAAGAAGCGCTCGATGATGTTGCGCATTTTGTAAAGACCGACGTCATGGGAGATGGGCTCTTTGGCGTTGCTCTTTGATGGAATGACCGCCAGAGCCCCGTCATCGTCAATGAGCTGGCGGATGGCGCGTGAGCCGTAAGCCTTGTCGGCGACGACGGCAAGCGGCGCTCCGGCGCCTTCGAGAAGATCCGGCAGGACTTGACCGTCATGAACCTGACCGCCGGTGATGACAAAGCGCCGGGGACGACCGTGTTCATCGACTACGGCGTGAACCTTGCTTGTGCGGCCGCCGCGTGAGCGGCCGATATCCTGCGCCAGTTCCCCCCTTTTGCGCCGGCTGCCGCGCGGTGAGCCTTGACGATGGATGAGTCGATGAAGAACAGGCTGTCGCCGGAGTGTTCGGCAAGCCCATCGAAGATCGCCTTCCATATGCCGCGCCGTGCCCAGCGCGCATAGCGGTTGTAGATGGTGGTGCGCGGGCCGTAGCGCTCGGGCAGGTCGCGCCACGGGGCGCCGGTGCGCAGAATATAGAAAATTCCGTTCAAAACACGCCGATCGTCCATACGCTTCGGACCACGTCCGCCCTTGGGCAAAAGCGGCTCGATCACCGCCCATTCTTCGTCTGACAAATCAAAGCGCATGATCAAACTCCTTTCCAAGAAGCTTGAATCACACTTCCACGCTATGAATCAATAGGTTAAATTGGGTTCAGACCCTAGAGACGCTCTACTTTAGCACGAAAATTGCAATGTCAAACCGAATGCGCGATCCCTTCGTTATTTCGACAACTCACCCGAGGTATCAACGGCGGAGCAAAAACGGGCCGGGAGGCCGGAGTAAGAGAGGCCACCTCATCAAGGAGCGCCAATGTCCGGTCCTGGCTATCAGCAGACATCGCAGCAGGGGCGCCGGGACGTCCGCTGATGACCCAAAGCGGACATTCGCGACGCTGAGGCGTTGACCGAACCTGCACACCTTTTGTTACGATCTGATGGGCGATCCGATCAAAGGGGGACATCATGGGTGAAAGAACGATGCCGATCGCTGGCGGCTGCCAGTGCGGCGCGGTGCGCTACACTATCCACGAACCGGTGCGCGAGACATACCACTGTCATTGCTCCATGTGCCGGAAGGTTCACGGTGCGCTGTTCGCGACCCTTTCCACGGTTTCGAAGGACAGGTTCACCATCGACAAGGGCGCCGACAACATTGCGACGTTCAAGAGCTCCTCGAACGGCAGCCGCAAGTTCTGCAAGATCTGCGGCGCCCACCTGTTAAACGAGTGGGCCAAAGAGCCGAACTTCGTCTACTTCACCACAGGCACCTTGGATGGCGGCGCCCATCCCGGCCATCCGAAAGGGAAGGAGAGGCATATTTACGTTGGCTCCAAGGCGCCGTGGTACGAGATCACCGACGACCTGCCCCAAGACGAGGAATATTAGGCCACAGCACAAGCACCAGAGCAGCGACGAGCGGGCGGTACATGCCCGAAATTTAGGCCCCGCGGCGGGGAGGGAAAAGCCCGATCTCCCGCCCCAATTTCACCCCGACATCACCCCGAGAAATCCGCCTCCGTCGGTCCGGAGTTCTGCACCAGGGCGGTGCGAACCTAGCTCGGGCGGTTCGGTGAATGTCCGCTTCTGGCTATAAGCGGACCATCTGTTGCGCGGCTGAGAACGTGCGCAAGACGGCTGCAAGCGGACAACAGGTTGCATTCGTCAAAATTCCCGTTGATCACCGGATGCCGCCGAATCGAGCCTCCGGAAGCCCCGCAGCGCCGAGACCGTCAATCGCGAAGACCGACCCCGCGTCGGGCTCAGTCGGATAGGCACCCCACTCAGCCTCACCGGCCGTGGTGACGAATAGAATATCCAGATCGGGACCACCGAACATGATGCTAGTCACGAGTTGCTTGGGCAACTCAACCTTCCGATTGACTTTGCCCTCCGGGGTCAGGCGGAGGATGTAATCGGTGCCCCATTGCGCGTTCCAGATGCACCCGTCCGCATCGACCGTCGCACCATCGCACACGATCCCGTCAGAGAATATGGTTCGTCCATTTGAGAGGGTTCCCGCATCGAGATCGTAGTCGTAGGCTTCCAATGTCTCGAAGTTGTGCCCCGTCGAGTAGAACGTTTTTCCGTCCGGGCTGAAGCAGGGTCCGTTGAAGCATAAATACTGGTCGTCGATCTTCCGGCAGGTCAGGTCCGAATCCAGCGCGAACAATGCCCCGATCGGATTGGTTCCCTCGACATCCATGCTGCCGGCAAGAAACCGACCTCTGGGGTCGGTCTTGCCGTCGTTGAACCAGATGTCCTCATTTCCGGCGTGGGGTTCGGCAATCGCGGTCAGGTCGGCGGTTTTCAGGTCAAAACAGTAAAGGCCTTGTTCCCTGGCGATTATCACGCGTCCCTCATCGCGAACCGCGAGGCCGCCGCACGTCCTCCCGGCCAATTTCCAATCCTTGACCTCACCGCTCGAATAATCGAACCGGAACAGGGTTGGGCCGCGATAATCCACCCAGTAGAGCGCCTGTTCCGCCACGTCCCACAAGGGACCTTCACCGAGTTTGCACTTCGTGTTGGGCACCAGTTCGATATTCACCTTCGCTTCTCCCTCTCCGGCAGACCGCAAACCGCGGATAGGCGTGCATATGGATCGGAGTTAGCGTCGCCTACGATGTTATCACCGAACCACAGAAGCTAAAATTCTTTCGCGAATTGAGCCACGTCCTGCATGTTAAATCGATGTCCGATCATGGCTATAAGCGGACCATCCGTTGCGCGGCTGAGAACGTCCGCAAAGTGGCACAAAGCGGACATCCGGTTGCATTCGTCAAAATACTAAAGTTTTTTTCAAGGCCAGTCCGGCTGGAGCTTTTGCTATTGGAGCAAACTCGATATGGGGCCCGCTGCATTCGGGGTGCCGGGGGCTCTTCATCTCCCGAGACGCCGCTAGAAGGCGCGGCAAAGCAACGCGGTTCGGAGTCCGTTGGCCAGGGCGAAGGTGTAGGAATCACAAGCCCTGTGTGCCACGATGAGGTGTGTTTTAACCACTCGGGTACGCTATGGAGCATCTCAAAAAAGGCATCGCGAATCACGATGCGACGATTACGGAGACAGGTTCGTCGGTCTATTCGCCTCCGCTCCAACTCACAGAAGGGCAGCCGCCACCCATCGCTGCGAACGGAGGAGTCCCCTACATAGCGTTCGATCGTGACGGGGATGCGGGAACAGCTGCGGCGACGGAGGCGGCGTTCATCCAGATTGCCGAGGGGAAGGTGCAGGCGGTTATCGACAGGCTCGAGAACGCTCCCCCCGGCCCCATCGAAACCAAGTGGGGCGTCGGGTTCCGTGGGTATGCAGAGTGCCTGGAACATATTCGGTTGAACAACATCGAAGCTCCTGAAGACGGACTAGTGGTACCGCTGGCCTACACCGTCCACGAGCAGCCGACCTACTCCATCGTTTCCTCCAATGTGCTGTGGCAGGACCCGGTCCGCGCGGCCGAGGCGAAAGCGTTGCGGGAGGACGATCCGAGCTCCTACGTGCGGCAATGCCTCTATTTTCCGCAGGTGATGCGCGATGCGCGGCGAATCGAGGAGTACTACCCAGGCCTCTCGCCCAACAGCCCGGAGTGCATGGACAAGCTTGGCGTCTCGTTGGCGCACTGCGAGTCCAAGTGCGAGAACTTCTACGACGCGGCGGAGGTGGAGCGGGTGTTCTACCCGGAGATGGAGAAGCTCCTGTTGGAGTTTTTCCCCGACGCGACGGATGCGCTCGTGTACAACCACGACGTGTTTGACAAGGACTACGAGGGCGACCGCACGGAGGATCAGGACAACAAGAACCCGGGGGTGAGCGCCGAGTATTCAGACGTCGTACACAACGACCTGAACGACAACAGCGGCCGGGTGCGCTGCCGGGAGCTGCTGATGGAGAACCTGCGGAACTTCGGGCGCGAACAGCACTACACCGGGAAACAGGCCGACGCGAAGATGTCGCGGCGGTTCATGTCGATCAACCTCGCCAAGCCGATGGAGACCGTGCGCCAGTACCCCTTCGTGCTCTGTGCCTGGCCCTCTTTCGCCGACCAGCCCTACATCACCGACTACCGCATCTACGACGACCGCGTCGGCGAGACCACCCGCTTCACCTATCGCCCCGACCATGAGTGGTACTGGTTTCCCGAGCAGACATCCACCGAGGTCTCGATGCTCAAGTGCTACGACTCTGTCACCGACGGTTCCGCCTCGCGCTGGTCTTTTCACACTGCCTGCATCGACCCAACCGCGCCCGACGACGCTCCCTGTCGCAAGAACGTCGTGGTCCGATCCTACGTCTTCTTCTAAGAAGACAAGAGGCATTGTCAGCAATCTCGGTGCGTGATGGACAGGGAGGAAGACCTCATGGGAAGGCTGGACGGCAAGATTGCGATCGTCACCGGCGCCGCACAGGGCAACGGGCTCGGCATCGCGGAACTTTTCGCCAAGGAGGGGGCAAAAGTCGTCCTGGCCGATCTCAAGGAAGAGAAGGGTCAGGCAGCGGCCGATTGGATTAAGAAGGACGGCCGGGACGCGTTGTTTATTAAGCACGATGTGGCCCAGGAAGACGACTGGAACCGGGTGATAGAGCGTACCCTGGACGCCTATGGGAAACTCGACGTTCTGGTCAACAACGCCGGGGTTTCGATTACGGCGACGGTTCAAGAGACGGATCTCGAGGGATGGCGCCGGGTGAATGCCGTCAATCTGGACGGCGTGTTTCTCGGCACGAAGTATGCCGCGGTTCCGATGACAGAAAACGGCGTCGGGTCGATCGTCAACATCTCCTCTATCTTGGCCAGCGTGGGCATGCCGGACTATGCCGCCTACTGCGCGAGCAAAGGGGGTGTGACGAACTTTACCAAGGCGGCGGCGCTGGGATATGCGCCGTTCGGCATTCGGGTGAATGCAATTCATCCCGGTTTCATCGCGACACCGATGGTGTGGGGTGAGCTTGAGGAAAAGGGCGACGTAGAGAAAGGTCTTGCCGAGCTTGTCGCGATGCACCCCATCGGCCGCATCGGGGAACCTGAGGACGTGGCGTATGGGGCGCTCTATCTGGCGTCCGACGAATCGAGTTTCGTCGCGGGCTCGGAGCTTGTCATCGACGGCGGCTATCTCGCGCAGTAAGAATGGCTGTGACGCAGATCGCGGGGCACTGTCAGAGCAAGCCGGCTCGATGCCGACATACGCGGCGCATAGCCTCGGTGGATGAATAATCCATTCCACTATTTCAACAGCTCACCCGAGGTGACCCGCCTCGCGGTGACAACGCCTGCTCTACCCCGCAAAGCGGACCAAATTCAGAACCTGTGCTCAGGTCCGCTTATGGCTATAAGCGGACATCGAGGCAGGGGCGCCGGGACGGCCGCTTCTGATCCAAAGTGGACATCGTCCCAGCTCTCATTCAGAGCCGTCCCACCTTGACATCGCCGAGGCAGGGGCCTGGGTGAAGCGGCGACACCTCGTCGACTACCCAGCATTCGGCAACGCAGCGGACTATTGGCGCTCAAGTGTCTCCTGTTCCTTCCAAATACGCCTTCGCGTCGATCCGTTCAATGAGATGGCGGCGTAGATTGACCATCTGACTGCACCGGATGCCCTCGCCCCAGGCTTGGTGTATGATTAATTTTATGGGTGCCGGTGCAATCGTACTTGTAGCAATAGCGGCAGGGTTTTGTGGCCTGGTCGCGGTCGGCGGTTGGATTTTGGTAAGACGGCTCGAGGGCAATTCAGAGAAGCCTCGCGAGGAAAAGGAGTTGCGGAAGGCTCGAAAGGTCGCCCAGCGGACCGCCGATTTAGAGGAGCCGCTGAAAAGACAGCAGGAAGCACGGAGGGGGCAACAAGACCAGCACGGGCGTTGACTTCTTCGCGCTCCACCCCGCACGAAGCGGGGGCTTTCATTCCGGTGGTTTCAGGCTATCAACAGACATCGCAGCAGGGGCGCCGGGACGACCGGTTATGACCCTAAGCGGATATTCGTGGCGCTAGGCTCCCATCGTTGTGACGGTGCCCTATCCAGTGGCATCCAGGTCGCCCAATATGGCAGGTGTGTGCCGCGAAAGCCGGGATGCGCTCTCACGGCGCGAAAAGGTCACGGGGCCGAGTTTCTCATCGCCAAACAAACCCGATCAAGAGCGGACCCCGGCCTATCGTGACAGCTCCGGGTCGAGTTTACCCCCGGATGCCAATAGTGTTACTTGTTTCGGCGATTGGGAGGAGCCATCCGGGGAATCCCGACTGATGCTCAACGCGTGACCAATTCGCCAACCCCTGCCACCCGAACGCCCTTGACCCCGGGCGGCTGGGCGATTGTGTTCGCCCTTCTGTTCGTCATCGGTGTCGCTTGGGGGCTAATGCTCGCGCTCAACCGCATCGCAATGTCCGAGGGCATTCCGGTGCTGGCCTATACCTTCTGGCAAATGCTGGGCGGCAGTCTCATCCTGCTCGCGGTTGCTGTGATCCGGCGCCGCCGGCTTCCACTCGATGCGGCGCATCTTCGCTATTATCTGTTGCCCGGCGCGTTCGGCCTAGGCGGATCCTTCGTGCTGCTTGCCTTCGTCGCACCGAAGATTCCGGTCGGTGTGGTCGCGCTCGGCGCCGCAATCGCACCGATGCTGACCTACGGCTTCGCCGGGCTGATGAAGCTGGAGCGTTACTCGGGCGTCAAGGTGATCGGTATGATCGTGGGCTTCGGCGGCGTCCTGCTCGTCGTCCTGCCCGAGACGAGCCTGCCCTCGCCCGACATGGTGGGTTGGGTCCTGGTGGGCTTAAGTCCCTCGGTGCTGTTCGCGCTGCAGAGCGTGTGGATGCAGCGTTACCGTCCACCGGTCACTGACAATTTGACGCTCTCGGCCGCCTTTCTCGTCGTCGCGGCGCTGGTCATCCTTCCGTTCCTCGCCGCCACGGGCGACTGGTGGTTCTTCGCTGGGCCGATGAGTTCAGGCGACTGGGCCCTGATAATGGTCACGTTGATGATCGTGGTGGATATCGTCTGTGTGTTCGAGATCGTCCGCCGCGCCGGGGCCGTGTTTCTTTCGTCGGTCGCCTATCTCGACGTCCTGGCCGGAATCGCCTGGGGTATGATTATCTTCGACGAGGTGCATTCGGGATGGGTCTGGGGCGCGCTGGCCTGCCTGTCGGTCGGGCTGTTGCTGGTGACGATTCCGAACCGGCGCCACTAGCCGATCTCGAATTCGCAGTCGTGAATCTTGCCGTCCTCGCCGTTGACCAAGTGGCCCTCGATGTCCCACGGACAGCAGGAAAACGCAACGACGAGGTCACATTCTGCCTTGAGTACAAGGTAGCAGCCGGGCGGGTTGTCCGGCGGATCAAGGGTCACGGCGCCGTTTTCATCGACGACCTGCCCCAGTTTCCCGAAGGCCCACCGAGCTGAACAAAATGATAATAGGTCATGTCTGCCTAGGAAGTTCCGCTTCTGGCTATCAGTGGGTGCTCAGAGGATCCGGTCTCAATGTCCGTTTATGGCTACAAGCGGACGTGACGGAAGCCTTGCCTGAATTTTTCTTTTCGCCACCGATCAGGCGGTGGGGCGCACAATGCTAACGCCTGAATTCAGCGCGACGTCCGCCCCACCCCTAAGCCCGGAACCGCGGCACGCTAGCCAGACGACACCTTATTGAGTCAATATATCGCGTCTCCTTTCATCGGATGATCGTGATGACGGTTACCTTGCGTCCCGCCCTGCCAGCCGATGCGCCGGCATGTGGAGATATCTGTTACCGGGCTTTCGCGGCGCTGGCCACGCAACATAATTTTCCGGCGGATTTCCCTTCCTCGGACGTAGACGCGGGCATCCTGGGTTATCTCATCGCGAACCAAGGCTTTTACGGCGTGGTCGCCGAGGCAGACGGCGCGATCGTTGGCAGCAATTTCCTCGACGAGCGTTCGACGATCTCGGGTGTCGGACCTGTCACGGTTGACCCGGATCAGCAAAATCGGTCGGTTGGCCGGCGGCTGATGGAAGACGTCATGTCCCGGTCCGTCGAGCGTGGTGCGGCCGGTATCAGACTTTGCCAGGTCGCGTATCACAACCGCTCGCTCAGCCTTTATGGAAAACTTGGTTTCGACGTCCGGGAATCGTTATCGGTTTTCCAGGGAAACCCGCTTGGCATCCCTGTTCCCGGTCACGATGTTCGCCCGGTGCGTAAAACGGACATCTCGGCGTGCAACGATGTTTGCCGGCGCGTTCACGGACACGACCGGGGCGTGGAACTGGAGGAAGCCGTCGATGCGGGTACCGCTCGCCTGGTCGAGTGCGCGGGCACGATAACCGGTTACGCCACCAACATCGCGTTCTTCGCCCATGGCGTCGGCGATACGAATGCCGATTTGCAGGCTCTGATCGGCGCTGCCCAGACGTTTGGCGGGCCCGGTGTTATCGTTCCCACGCGCAACGCCGGCATGTTCCGGTGGTGCCTGGACCACGATCTGCGCGTGGTACAGCAGATGACCCTCATGACCGACGGATTATACAGCGAGCCGCGCGGCGCCTGGCTGCCCTCCATTCTTTACTGAGCACCCTCTGGGCGACGGCGCGATTTTCACCCGCCAGATCGCCAAACGGGCAATGCGGGCGCCCAGGAGCATATCGTCACCGCTACCTGCGAAATCGGCCCAAAGGTCAGTGTCGCCAACCGGCGCCGTCGATCGGACCTTCATTTTATCGAACCCGCTCGTCGATGCCCTGCAACGGGCCGGCGATTTGCCCCGCGGGCAGTATCGGTCCATGCTTAAGCTGCCGGAATGTTCCCTACGGGGAATCCCGATTTAAGGATGACGGAACATGTCGAAATACGTTCTCGGCGATTTTCTGGATCCCGGTGTGCTCGATGCGCTTCACCGGCCGATCAAGGAGGCCAAGGGATTGCCCCGCGTCGTCTATACGGACGAGGAATTCTACCGCTTCGAGAAGGAGGCTCTCTTTCCCAGGCAGTGGATGGGGGTTGCCTTCGCCGCCCGGATACCCGACCCCGGCGACGCCTTGCCGGTCAGCGTCGCCGGGTTGCCGATCGTCCTCGTGCGCGGCGACGGGGGCGAGTTGCGCGCCTTCCACAACGTGTGCCGCCATCGCGGCACGATTGTCGTTCCCGAACCACTCAAGCGCGCCCGCACGCTGCGTTGCGCCTATCACTCCTGGACCTGGGACCTGGAAGGGAATTTACGCTCCCGCCCGTCGTGGGACGGGCGCGAGGACGAGGCGGAGGATTGCCTGCTGGGGGTACGCTGCGAAGTGTGGTGCGGTGTGGTCTTCGTCACATTGTCGAAGGACACCTTGCCGTTCGATGAGCATTTTGGATTCCTCCGGGAGCGCTGGAAAGATTACGACTTCGATGCGCTTGCACCCTTCGTTATGCGCGACTGGCCGATCCGGACCAACTGGAAGCTTCATGCGCTGGGCGTGATCGAGCCCTATCACGAACCTTTCATCCATCCCCAGGTCATCAACACGGTGAACGACGACGAGACGGGCGAGAAGAAGCTGGACCACGACACCTTCACGGCGCATCTCGAAACCAACTGTATCGGCCTCGGGACCCCCGGCAACGATCGAACCTACAACTGGACCGGAGATTTTCCGCTGCTTCCGGGGCCGTCCGAAGATGTCGTGCGCGATCTGGATATTTTTCTGCTTTATCCCAATACGACGGTCGCGATAGTTCCCGAACATCTGCTCGCCATGGTCTGCACGCCGCTGGATGCGACCCATATCCGCGTCGATGTGGCGCTGATGGTCGAGCGCTCCGCCGCGACCGATCCCGAGTTTGCGAAGGACCGCGAAAGCCTGCTCGCCGACTATACCCTGACGATCGAACAGGACGTTGCCGCGCTCGAACTTCAGCAGGCGGGTCATGCGTCGCCGGTTTCGGACGACGCCAAGTTTTCGCCGTTCTGGGAATCGACGGTGCTATATTTTGAAACTCGGGTGATCGAGGATTTGGGCCAGGAAACGT
Organism: Alphaproteobacteria bacterium; assembly: GCA_965249645.1. GTDB lineage: Bacteria > Pseudomonadota > Alphaproteobacteria > UBA828 > JAPUJA01 > CAVOEB01. The sequence continues at coordinate 51,583 of CBDFML010000010.1, read as the reverse complement.
CGCGGGCTTCGCCGCAAAACTGAAGCGGCTATCTAATTCGATTTAGTATCTCGGGGTCTTCTTGCGGTCGCCAATTGGGGGTCGAGAACGTCTGCTTCTGACCCAAAGCGGTCACGGGCGGCGCATGAAGGCTTAGCGCCGCAGCCGGCCACTCCCCATGGTGAGGTTGACCAGATAGAGGCTCGCGAGCAGGAGCGCCAGCGCGCTCCAGATCCACAAGCTGTGGCGTTCGCCAAAGAAGATCATGCCCCCGGCGATGGTCATCGGTGTGGCGAGAAAGATCCAGACCGAATAGAATACCGGGCCGGCGATCCGGACGCATTCGAAGCCGGCGATCCAGAGTCCGAGGTTGAGCGCCGTAAAAACGGGAATGTACCACCACGAGTAGGCCTCGGGCCCTGCGAACCACCACAAGTCGCCCATGACGGCGACCGGGGGCAACAGCATGGCGGTGGCGAAAACCAGGAGCCCTAACGCGGCGGCGGCGGAATCGACGTCCGGCGGGCGGGCGAGAGCCATCCAGTTGCTCCACACCGCCCAGCTCACGGGTATGCCCAGCGCGACGACGATCCAGATCACCATGTCCGGAGACGGCAGGCTTGCCTGGGGCAGCAGGATCAGCAGCACGCCCGCGACGCCGATCAAGAGCCCCGCGAAGCGGAGGGTGCGGAAGCGTTCGAGCAGCAGGGCCAAGGCGATCAGGTAGGTAAGCGCCGGTTCGATGGAAATCGTCATGCTGAGCACGCCGACCGGGATGTTGGGCGACGCGAAGGTCATTCCGCCAAGGGGAATTGCGGAACCGAACAGCGCCGAAGCGGCATAGAACTGCAGATGGGCGCGGCCCATGGGAATCCGCGCGCGCCGGATCGCAAAGACGACCAGCAGGACGACGGCGCCTCCGAGGGTCTGCCAGAAGAGGAAGCCCAGATAGGGCACGCCGGCTTCGGTGACAATGCGCAGCAGGCACATATAGACGCTCGCCATCCCAGCGATCAGGACGAGCAACGTCAGCCGCCACCAGAAGGGGGCGACGACCGGGGCGGTCGCATATTTGGAGCCGTCGGGCTCAGTGAGGGTCGCGGTCATGAGCCCGTGATGCGGTGGTGGGCGGGTGCCATGGTTAGGTTGACAAGGTAGAGGCTAGCCCGGACCAGCGCCAGCGGGTTTCAACTCTACAGGCTGTGGCGTTCACCGAAGGCAATCATGCCGACGCCGACGTTGAGGGGCACGACGATGAGGCCGCCTTCCCGGCGCAACCCGGTTTGCTCCGACACGACCCTCGAACGTCCGCTCAGCAGCTATCAAGAGACATCAACGCAGGGGCGCGGGCACGGCCGCTTATGACCCGAAGCGGACAATTTGGCGAAGCGGATGCAGGTTCAAATCGGGGACCTGCAACCCCCTTTACCACCTCACTTATCGATCCCGAACCCGGCATAACGTTTCCAACGCCGCCGAAAAATCTCACGCTCGCCGTCCTCGAATATCGAGAACCGGACGTCGGGAAACAGCGTGACCGGTTTTCTTGGGCCGTTCATCTGACCGAGCACCCATTCCCGGTGAGGGCGAACGCAGACGAGCACAAACCGGTCCTCGGGAGTTTCGCCACGAAACCGGTTGAGAAGGCGCCGGAGTGCAGGGCTTTGCCGGCCGATAGGGGTCTCATCAAATTCGGCGACAAGGTCCCGATCTTCCTTGGTAACCCGATACGCGGAAACGGGTGATGTGTTCTTCGAATTTTCGACTGCCATAGCTATGACTCCTTCTGTCTTGCCATCGATCCAGTCTTTAGGCCTGCTTTGTCGGAACCAGCCTCATCAGATCGACAACATGAACTCCCTGGATGACGCGTCCTGATCCACCCGGATCAGACGCGGATTCATTCGAACGGGAACGCCTCCGGATCAAGAAACCGTTTCAGCACATTCCCCGTCAATCGAGACACGTTGTTGTCGTAGCTGTTGTGCGAAAGGCTGCCGGCCCATGCGATGGAGCCGGTCGAAAACACCGCTCCACCTTTCGGCGTCTCGAAGAAAACCATGTCCGCTCGCACGAGCGAATTCTCCTGGCCCCCGGTCCCCGGATAATTGAAATCCAGTTCTTCGGCACAAACCTGAAAGGTGTCGGTGTGATTCTCCGATGACGCCACGCGAAGGACATGGTGCGGGGTTCCGAGATCGGGGTCGCAGATGTCAAGTTCCAGGCCGGCCGCGCCCCCACCGATCAAGCCGAAGTCGCCGATAATCTCGTCGGCGTCTATGCCTTCAAAGATAAACCGAACACGCGGATCGTCGCTTTCCGGTGTCCGCCGGTAATGACTCGAGATATCAAAACCCTGCGAGGCAAACCCCACGCCCGTCATCACCTGAGGGGCATAATTTCCCAGCCCTCTCCACATGCCACTGCGCCCGCCGATAAAACTGAAATAATGCTCCCCATTCCAAGCCTGCCCAGCGTTATCGTCCCATCTACACTCAATGACACCGGGCATATTTGGATCGAAAGCGATTCGAATATAGAAGGTATTACCGCCGAGGTTCATAATTCGACCGCCAGCAGACGAATAATCATAAAGCGAGTTCCAGATTTCGCTGCTGACATATTCGGGATGCGTGCCGGTGATCACGACCTGGTATCGACGGAGCACATCAAGGCCCTCGTTGTGGACATCTTCGTCGGTCAACACGTCGTAGCGGAGTCCGGATTCTTCGAGCCAGTCGACGATATGAGTGTCGGCGTTAAATCCCCAGATCGACGAACCTCGTCCACCGAGTATGCTTTGAGCCTTTGGACGCATATTGAGCACCGGGCGCAGTCGGCTCGAGTAATAGACGGGACTCCCGTCGAGATGGGGGTCATAAAAACACAGTCCATATTCCCGATGCTTGTTCAAAAACAACTGGTAGGGATGAAGCTCAACCGCGTGATAACGCATCATCTCGGTATCCCATGAGTCCGTGGACATATGTTCGTTGCCGTAGGCCATATGAGTTGCTGACGGGAGAATGAACGCTATCTCGGCTTCATTTCCATTGGTGGGTCGAACAACGAACGGGACGAATTCCTCGCTGGTGCCGGCTGACAGGCGAACGCAATGAAGACCGCTCTTGGTGTCCTCGGGCACAGTCAGCTCGAAATCGCATTCCCAATTCGCGTCGTACAGGTCGTCTTCGTGAAAGTGAACCGCGCCATACGTCTCTGGAGCATGGCACCAGCAGAACTCCTTGCCGCTCCAGTTCTGTCCCGACACGGCTCTCGCCGGAAGATTGACGGTGCGCCCGTGGAGTCGATACTCGGAAACATCGACGATTTCATCCGTATCGATTTTTTGAGAGAAATCCCAAATCCCGATCGCCTTGTTTCGAGCGACACTGGTCAGCGGCGACGATTGCAAGGTCTTCATTTCGTCCAGAGTAAGAACGTCCCCGGACAACCGTGGCGCGTCTATTTTTCCGTTGAAGTGGTTGTCACCGACAATATCACCGCGTGAATTGCTCGCGCAGAATGCCGCCATCATCAATGGAACACCGTTCGAGGACATCGGCCCTGTAATATCGGTAGCCTGCGTGCTGCCCGCTCCTTTGGAAAGATCTCTATTCCGAACGGGTTCCTGACAGACTTCGAGGCCGCCGGTTTTCGAATTGTAGGTCCCTGCGACAAAGTACCATTCGTGTGTTAGCAGGGGTGTGTCGACCGATACTTCATACGTCGTCCCGCTTCCATCGCCGATTTTGAAGGCCGTGCAGCCTTTCTCGTCGATGAAAAGTGCGAAGCCTGTCTGCTCGCTAGAGCACCATTTGGTGATGAGGCCTTGCTTGCCGCGCTTGGGGGTCGTCGGAAAAATGAACGCCTGGACCGTGAGGTTCGCCATTTGCTCGAGTATTTGCCTCGGCTCGATGACGATATACGAGCCGGCGTGAATCTTCTGATGACGTCCCGGGAAAGATTCAGGCAATCCCATATCGACGGGGGTTGCCTTGTAGCCGGGACCCTCGGGATTTTCGTCGCCGCAAATCAATCGGAGAGACTGTGCCTCGTAGCGCTCTGCCCCTTCGCAATTGACAAAAATTTTGATGGTTTCTTGCGGCCGAACACTCAAACGATCGCCGTAGGCGGTCAAATTGAGCAACCCTAATTTTTCGTCGCTATCACCGTAGGCCATCGATTCCCCCAAAAATTTAATTCCGATTACTGCCTTCAAGGCGGATGAACCACGCTAGACAGCCGGACGCACCAGGTCGACTTAACCGGATCGACGTCTCCTGAGACGGAAAAACACAATCTCGATGGTCAAAAATAAAATCGTCGATGCGGCAAACACGAACGTACCGACGGCATTCGTTTGTGGGTTCACTCCCCGTCGCAGCATGCTCCAAATTTCGACCGGCAACGTCACGTCAAAGCGGCTCAGAAGGAATGCGATGATAAACTCATCCCACGAAAACGTGATAGCTAATGCTAAAGCCGCGAGCAAAGCCGGTGCTATCGTCGGAAGTGTGATTCGGGAAATAACTTGCCATTCATTTGCACCGAGGTCCCGGGCCGCCCGTTCCAGGGCGATCTGTTGGGCACCGAGCTGGCTGTATATTACGGCAAATGTAATCGGTACATTGATGACCACGTGGCCGATCAAGATCGTGAATAAGGATCGATCAATACCGACAAGGTTGAAGGTCAAGAGAAGTCCGACGCCGATAATTAGATATGAGACCAGCAGGGGCGTCATCAGTAGCCACTGAAATCCGCTCGAGAACGGTATCCGCCACCGTGCCAGCGCATAGGCGCCGAGAAACCCGAATATGGTCGCAACGAAAGCTGAGGAAACGGCGACAATAACCGAATTTACCAAGGCCTCCATGAGGCGAAAATTGGCGAACAGCTCGTCGTACCACCGTATTGAAAACCCCTTGAAAGGTGGAAGCGCGAGATTTCCATCCTGAAATGAAAAGAGGACAAGAACAATTACAGGGGTCAGGATGAACATATAGAAAATTGCCAGGTATACTCCGCCAAGCGCCGGAAAAAGCCTCGCTGTCGTTCTAGTTTTCATCCTTCAAACTCGGTCCATCTTGAGCCAACGCGCAAAAGCGAGGAACACGATTGTCACGACGATCATCAGTAAAACGCTGAGCGCCGACGCCATCGGGTAATCGAAATGCCGCGAGATCTGGAGCATGATCGCCTGTGGCATCAGGAGTTCTCTGCCGCCGCCCAATATTTGCGGTGTGATGTAATCGCCGATCGCGATCACGAAGGTGAGAAAGCAGCCAACGGCCACGCCGGGAATACTCAACGGAAGCGTGACACGCATAAAAATTTGGAACGCTGAAGCGCCGAGATCCGCCGCGGCGGTACGATAGCTTTTCGGAATCTGAATCAGGTTCGCGAAGATCGTGAGCGTCAGCAGCATAGAAAAAAAGTGCACTAATCCAAGCACTGTTGCGAATCGGCCATGACCCATCGCCAGCGGCTCGCTAATCAGTCCAGCACCTAAAAGCGCTTGGTTTATTACGCCATTTTTCGAGAGGAGCAGAAGCCAGCTATAGGAGCGAATGAGATAGGACGTCCAAAACGGCAGGATTGCCGCGACAAGCGCCAGCCTCTGATATTTTTTTGGGACGTAATTGGCGATAATGTAGGCAACGGGGTAGGCAATGAGCACGCTGACAACCGTGGTGATCGCCGCGACTTCAAGAGAGTTTTGAAGAGCCTCGACAAGTTGGGGGCGGCTGAAAAAATAGCTGTAGTTGTCAACCGACCATTCTTTGATGATCCCGGATTCCGAATACTGCCAGAAACTGTAGGTCACCATCACGCCGAGCGGGGCAACGAAAAATGCGATCGTCCACAGCGTGGCCGGCGACAGGAAGCCGAAACGCCGGAGTCCTTGCATTCCTCGTCACCCGTTTCCCAGCCGCGATCACGGTTCGTCCGCGCATCGCGAGCTGCACGGCAACTACAGCTAGCGTAATCTCGGGACTACCATTGCAGAAATTCAGTCCATAAATCCTGCATCGCGCGATCCAGCTCGGCATCGTAGTATTTAGTAATGAAGGATCGAGCGATGTACTCCTCCTGTTTGCTCCACTTGAGGAGATCTTTGTCCTCGTCTGTCAATGCCACCTTTTGGTTAAGAGGTATCCCCCAAAAACAGGAGTTGTTTATAGATAGTCGGAGATTCCCCTCCGGGTCTGCAAAATATTTGAGGAATTCAGTCGCCAGGTCCTTTCGTTCAGAGCTCTCAACGACAGAGAGCGAAGTCACATAAAAGCTTCCACCCTCTATGGGGACCTCATAGGAGATGGCGGGATTATCTTCCTTAAATGCCGCGGCCATCCAATCCCCGCCGCCGAGGATGATCGTCGCTTCGCCAGTCGCCATTGCTGTCTGCACTCCAACGATGTCGCCGATAAACGATGAGTTAGCCTTGAGCACCCTCAGTTTTTCCCGAATTGCCGGAAAGTCGTCCTCGGTGATGTCCTCAGGCTCTATGCCGATACCAGTGGCGACTATCTGAATGATCAGGACGTAGAAGTCCCATAGACCTATTTCGCCGGCATACTTGTCACTCCAAACGATGCTAAGGCTTTTCATGTCATTAGGATCGACCTTGCCGGAGTCAAAGGCTAGGGTGTTCCAGCCAAGTTTGACTGGAACGCCGTACAGCTTTCCATCCACGTAATGGAAATCTTCCCGGCGTGCATCCGCAAGAATGTCGTCCCAGGGATAATCCGCCGGATCGAGTTCAGCCAGAAGGCCGCTTGCAACATGGGCAGGAACGTAGCCGGCATCCGTGTAAAGGACGTCCCAGTCCCCGGGTGCCGATTGCTCCATAAGCGCCTGCGCGACACCGGGGTCTTCGTGAACTTTCACGTTTACACGCACATCGAATTGTTCCTCGAACCCCGCAAACGTTTTGGGATCATCGATGTCGCACCAGCCCAGCACATTCAGCTCACCCGCGGCCAGGCCGCTTCGCGGCGCCAATACCATGGCCATCCCGAAGCAGAGGGCGCCAATGGCAAGGATTCTTACTGGCGAGCCTCTCCGGTGTACCAAGTGCGCGTCCGATGGCTGTCGTCTGGTTCCGATACGGCTATCAACGCCGCACGCTTCTGAAATTCTAATTAATCGATTTTTAAGGTGTGATAATAATTTGGTCATTGCGACTCCCTCTCCCAATTCGTGTGTCAGCTGTTCAGCCGTCACGTTTCGTTTTTAAATTTATGTTCGGACGGCCACAATTTCGGCACGCTTCCGAGACATTCAAGCTTTTCACAAACTTGCCGTTAATGAAAGAGCGACCCGTCGAAATGGATTTTGTCAGTGAGAGCTGTTGAGCTTCTAGGCGAGGTTGCTTAGCCTCCGGTCGTTAGGACCGCTTGTGGTTATATGCGAACTCTTTAGGAGTCGTGCGTCGAATGTCCGCTTTTGGCTATAAGCGGACATCGCAGCAGGGGCGCCGGCACGTCTGCTTATGACCCTGAGCGGACGTTCACAGCCTAAATCGAGCCATGAAGTTGTCAGCTGGCCTCAACCGGCGCGACAGTTCCTCTTTGCAACGCCACCTATTTCAACAGCGCCATCGGGCTACCGACGTCGACGACGCCGATGGCAAAATGCGGCTTGTAGCCCAACAACTCCTGCACCCGAACCGGCATGGTTTTAGCGGCCTCGATCGGCACGGTCAGAAAACAATTCTCCTCGGTCCTGAGCCAGCCAACGACGAAGCCGATGAACATGCCGCGGCGGCGCACATCCTCGGTCGTGTTCGTACCGCCGCCATGAAGCGTCGTTCCCAGATAGAAAAACGCCGACCCCGCCGGCATCCCGGCTTGCAATATCTCCTCCGGTTCCGGCTCGCGGCCGGGTTCCCAAAGGTGACTGCCGGGAACAACACGGGTCGCGCCATTCTCCTTGGTGAAATCGCTAAGCGCAAACATCGCCTCGACTTGCAAGAGCGGCTTATCCTTCGGCATGTAGGACCAGGAGAGCTCGTCGCAGTGAATCGGCTGCGCCGTCTCGCCCGGCCGAATTTCGATGAGCTGCGCCGTGTTGAGCAAATAATCCTCGCAATTGGGTTTCAGCAGGATATCCGCGACATTTTGCAGCAACGGTAATTGCATAACTTCCAAGAACGCAGGCGATTTTGCGGGCAAACCGTCAATACGGGCGGTCGAGGCGCCGTAGAAGTCGACGAAGAAGTCACTCGCCGGATTACGCAGGCCGACGCCAAGATCCTCGACGAATCCGTCGAGATCTGCATTCAACGCAGCCACCATGCCGGGCTCGATCGCCCCTTCCACCACGACAGCGCCGTCGCGATTTAAAATGTCGCTGACTTCTGCGGCAGTCGTCTCAGCTCCGTCCACACGCGCAAGACTGGGCATCCTGGCCCCCACTCTGATCGATGATCTTCGGTCCAATGGTTCGCGAAGGGGGCGATAAATGTCAATCCCCGGCAAGACCGGCCCCCCCTCGGCGAAGCCCCGACATCTAGATACAGCTTCAAAGAATAACGCTACGCGATGTCCGCTTCTGGCTATTAGCGGACGCTCAGAGGGCCCCGGCTCAATGTCCGATACTGGCCTACAAGCGGACATCAAAGCAGGGGCGCCAGCACGATCGCTTATGACACAAAAGAGACATTATGACGAACTCGGAACGGGGGCATTCGGAGAAAATAATTTTGCCCCGCAAACTATATTTTTATGTTGGAGGTTTTGGAGTAACCAACAGTCAAGTTAATGCGGTGCCACATCGATCAAGCGCCGAGTTTCGGCTGCGGTGGCAGCGACGTAGGTGAGTTCGACCTCTTCGAATTCACCATAAATAATGCGCAGATACGCCTCTGGTTGGTTCGGGCAGGCGATGTCCTCACCGAGGAATCGAACAGTTGAGGTCGGAAGTACGGTGTCTTCGGGCACGCCGTACCATCGGCTTTCGGTCAACGGCATTGCACCCTTCGAGAATAGCCTTTCGAGCACTGCCTGACCGTGGCTCGTGGCATGGCGATAGGGAACGATATCGAGCCGGATTTCGCCGCGCCGGCGGTTTCGTTCCCAACGGAACGGCCATCGCAACGGCGGATCGTAGGAGATCGTAATGAATCCTAGCTTTTTGAAATCGTCAACGTAATACCCGTCCCGCATGCCTCGATCGGCGAGTCTCCTCGCAAGCGACGCCCACGTTGTCCTTTGATCCAGCATGACCGAGATATCGACGTCATCCTCCCACGCCAAGAGGTTCCCGTCCTCCCGCACGGCGCCCAGAAGGCTACCACCCTCCAGCCAGTGAACGACCTTCATCTCTCTGAGGCAGGAAGCGACATAGTGGCATAGGTCTTTCATGTGTTCCCGGCAACAGGGCGGCGTATTGAGGCCCAGTCGGTTGGTGTAGAGATTGAGATGGCAGGGAAGCGTGTTTTTGTCACAGCCACGCCATCCGACGCCATCGCTCGACAGTTCCAGTTCCCGGATACCATGTTGTTTCGCGAAATCCGCAACATCTCCGTTCGCCTGTGTGTTTAGGACCAGCAAGTCATGTTCGCCAACGGGATATAGACGCCGCTCGCCCTTCCGCCGATTGCGAAGAGACCACGCCGACTCGAACATCATGGCAGCCGCCAGGACCCCGTGGAGCTTGGCGTCCGACAACGTGAAGCCGCCGACAATAGCCGGCACAAACATCCATAACCCCGCATACTCTCCATGGTTGGCCAGGAACTCGATAACGGGACGGGATCCGGGACGGAAATCGATGGCGGGAGCGGCGATGATGAAAAACAACAGGGCAATGAATCCGCTCAAAAAGAACAGCACTCCGAAGTCGATGCCGCCAGGGCCGTCCGGCGACAGCGATACGAAACCAACCGTAACGACGGCCATGGCTCCCGTTACGACCGACGTAGACAGGCTTGGAGACCGCCAATTTCGCGTATATCTCAAGAGATAGAGGAGAGACAGGTAGGTCACCGTGTATAGCGCGGCGGCGATCAGCGACGCAATCACCGGACTGCCTGTTAACACCGCAATACCCGCAACATCCTGTTCCAACCCTCAATTTCCGTTGCCGTTGCTTTCCATGAACACGCGATGGTCCTCCGCAAGCGGGTAGTGGCAACCAGCGGGGGCTGCATGGGTGATCAGCAGAAAGAAAAACCCAGCTCTGCTTGTTGGGTGGCCGAGCCGACAATCCTGAGCAGGAAAGACGACGGCAGGCAGGCAGAACCCATAGATGAAGACAGAGCATAGCATGTGGCGACCAATTAAGTCAGGTCGATAAGGATCAGGGATGTTTACAGGCCCTTCGGTACAGTCCTCTACGCGGTGGACGGCTATCACCACCGGCATCGCGAACTTCCGCACATGGCTACAAGCGAGCATCAAAGCAGGGTCACCGGTACGTCCGCTTCTGACCCTAAGCGGACATCGTTGGCGCTGAACGGTTATCTGGATGGCCCTTCTATCACCGGACCAAGATAATTTGGCTACAGGTCTGAGGTGGTCCCACATACTTGGACAGTTTGGCAGCAAAGTTAAGGTGTATTCCGTTGCCTGATCATGCTACCAAAATCCTGTTTATCACATCCTGCTGTTGTTGTTGAGCCAGTGGAGATGTGGTCAAGGCGATAGCCTTGTCCATCATATCCATGGGCCGCCCGTTTCCGTAAGCCTCGGCCGGCGTTTGGCCATCGTGGACCGAATGAGGCCGCTCGGTGTTGTAAAAGCTCATCCACTCGCCGATGATCCGTTCGGCCGTGAAGCCATCGGTCAGTTCGTGCAGATAGACCGCCTCGTATTTGAGCGACCGCCAGAGGCGCTCGATGAAGATATTGTCCATGCAGCGGCCGCGGCCGTCCATCGAGATCGTGATCTCCGCGCTCTTGAGAATGCCGGTGAAGTCAAAGCTGGTGAACTGGCTCCCCTGATCGGTATTGAAGATTTCCGGTTTGCCGTATTTGGATAGCGCCTCGTTAAGGGCATCGACGCAGAACCTGGCATCCATGGTGTTCGACAGCCGCCACGCCAGAACATGACGCGTCGCCCAATCCATGATGGCGACCAGATACAGGAAGCCACGTTGGACGGGAATATAGGTGATGTCCGCGCACCAGACCTGGTTGGGACGGTCGATTACCATCCTGTTGAGCAGATACGGATAAATCCGGTGCGCGGGATGTGGATCGCTGGTTCTCGGTGCCTGGTAGATCGCCTCCAGGCCCATCAGCCGCATCAGACGACGAACACGATGACGACCGACGCGGACGCCTTCCCGCCATACCTGGCGCACCATCTGGCGGCTGCCGTAAAACGGATAGTTGAGAAACAGCTCGTCGATCCGACACATCAGCGCCAAGTTCTCAAGGCTCTCGCCTTTCGGCGCGTAATAAAACGAGGATCGGCCGATCGCCAGAATTTCACATTGACGGCTCAAGCTCAGGTCGGGATTGTTGCGCGTGATAATCTTCTTGCGCTCAACCCGGCTCATCGCTTGAGCCCTCTGACCAAAAAATCCCGCTCCACTGTCAACTGGCCGATCTTGGCATGAAGATCGTGGACCTCCACTTCATGGTCTTGGCCGGCGCGATCGGTGCCGTTCGAGAACACTTCGCCAAGTCCGTCCATCGCCTGACGCTTCCACGCGCTCACCTGATTTGGATGTACCTTGTGCCGCGCCGCGATCTCCTGGATCGTCCTGTCGCCCCGTAGAGATTCCAGCGCAACCTTCGCCTTGAAGTCTGCCGTAAATCGTCGTCGTGTCGTCATCTCGTATTCCTCCGTTATCCGGTGGAATACACCTTAAACAACTGTCCGATTTCCTGGGACCAGTTCAGTCGGCGTCTCTACGGCGTTAGTGCGGCAGATTGTCGACGGCTTCGAACCAGGCAATCCGCTCCTCATGATACCAGTGCAGGTCGGGAGCATAGTCGTCGGGAATATCGAGCGTGCTGATGTGCAAGAGGATGAACAGGAGGCCGTCCCATTCTTCTTCTTTGGCTTCAAATGTCAGCGTGGTTCCACATTCCCCGCAAAAAGCTCGACCCACGTCAGGAGAGGAATTGTAAATCTTGCGGTCGCCCTTTGTGAACGTGACCCGTTCTCGTTCGAAAGCCGCATAGGTGGTGACCGGTGCTCCTGTGTGGTGACGGCAACTACGGCAATGACAGTACCCTACAGCACGCGGTTCCCCGACTGCCTCGTATCGCACTTCACCGCACATGCATCCGCCCGTCGTCGATTTTAGAGTATCGGCCATCATGCCCTCCTAACTAGCCAATCCCATATGCAGCAAGTATGGCTGTCAGCCAGCGTTCCATGCGCAGCTTTCTTCATTCGGGAGATTAGAGACCATCAACTAAATCACAAGGGGCTGAGCCGTTAGTCGAAAACCTGCTTGTGGCTATAAGCGGAGCACCCATTGCGCGGCTGAGAACTTCCGCACATGGCTGCAAGCGGACATCAAGGCATGGGCGTCGGGACGACCGCTTGTGATCCAACGGAGAAGTCTGGCGTACCGGAGGAAGCAGAGCATCTGTCTGCGCTAAATATGCGTTCAGTTGGAGTGCGTAGCGACTTGCCCGCAACGTTGGCATCGGACCTTGGAGGTTCCGCCCGCCCCGCCGAACCCAAGGGTCGCGTCGATGACCTTGAAATCGTGAATCCCCAGAAGGCAAAGTAAGCGACCGACTATACTGGCCAGCCTACCAGTGCGCCTCTTCAACGGGCTCCCCATAGCGCCGCGAATGCTACGAGACCAAGCCACAACTTATCTGATGCGAGGCCCACGACGACCCTGCCCACACAGCGGCCCGCCAGCGCGTTTCTGGCTCCTACGTCCTCGGCGATTCCTTGCCCTCGGGGTTCTTCTCCGGCGCCTGCCCCTTGGCCTCCGCCCGTTCCTCTATGTTAGGCTTGGCAGAAGGCTTGGGCTCCGCGAAGCAACGGCACATACGACACAACATTCTCATGAGCATCTAATTAGGTCCCTGTCTTCCGACCCATATACTAGCGCGCACCGTCTTTCTCGACCAGCACACGCCGCTGGACTCCTGGCCGGTCCTCAATGTCCGCTTCTGGCTACAAGCGGACATCAACGCAGGGGCGCCAGCACGACCGCTTGTGACCCTAAGCGGACATCGGCTGCGCGTGGGCGGCGGCGCGATCAGGCATCCCCAGCAATGGGAAGTCTAACTTAAGCCCTGGACCACTTGGGGAAGCAGCCCAGCCAGAAACCTAGTGGAACTTCGGTTCGGGCTGTCCCCAGATCATACGCTCGCGCTTGTACGGCTTCTGTTTCTGCGGATTGGGCTCGTCGAGCTCGCGGGCAATCCGGTGGCCATCGAACACGCAGTCGGCCGTGATGCGCGGCGCGTAGCAGTCGCCCGCCTGGTAGACGCCGTTGATCTCGTTCTTCGCCCACTCGTCCTGGCGCGCATGGAGTTCGTCGTAGAGCGCCTTGTTTGCCTTGCGCCCCGTGACCAGGACCACCGTGTCGCACTCGATCTCGGTGATTTCGGAATTGGCCTTGCGCGGCAGCTCGTCATGCTTGGGCTCTGTCGTGCGCTGGTAGCCGTCGCGGTACAGGTTGTAGGCCTTGACCTTGAGGCTGTTGCCGACCTCGACCTCCTCGACCCAGTGGCTGGTGTAATGGTGGATGCCCTTCTCGTGAATCATCCGCTGCAAATTGGCCGACTCCATGGTGAAGTGGGTCATCGGAGCAACGTCGGCATGGCTGGTCACCACGGTCACTTCCTTGCCCTGGTCGACCAGATATTCGGCCATACCGACACCGGTGAAATAGCCGCCGGCATCGAGCACCACGACCCGTTGGCCAACCTCCTTGCCCGCCATCACCTGGTCGGGGGTGAGGAACTGAGCCTTCGAGGCATCGACGCCCGGAATCGAGTCCATGGTGTTGTAGCTGTCTCCGTCGGCGTTCCAGGACGAGCCGACCGATAAAATCATCTCGTCGGCGCCGTAATCCAAAATCTCGTCGGCGGTGAGTTCGGTGTTGAGATGGACCTCGACGTTCTTGAGCTTGTCAAGCTGGATCTGACGGTATGAGACCACCCGGCCCCACTCGGCGAGACCGGGATAGCGCATCACGTCCTTCATGTGACCGCCGAGCTCGCCGCTCTTTTCGACCAGATGCACGTCGTAGCCGCGCAACCCCGCAACCCGCGCCGCTTCCATGCCCGCCGGGCCGCCGCCGACCACGAGAACCGAGCGGGGGTTGTCGGTCTTGTCGAACTTCTCGGGATGCCAGCCCCGGCGGTATTCCTCGTTGGCCACGGGATTCTGGGTGCAGATCAACGGTGCGCCCCGGACCCAGCGTGATACGCAAATGTTACACCCGATGCATTCGCGGATGTCCTCGTTGCGCCCCTCGTAGATCTTGGTTGGCAGGAAGGGATCGGCGATCGAGGGCCGCGCCGCGCCGATGAAGTCGCACTGGCCGGATTTGATCATCTCGACCATGTCGTCCGGGCTGGTGACGCGGCCGACATTGACCACGGGGGCCTTGGCCAGCGCCCTGACCCCGCGGGTAAACGGCGCCTCGTGGTTCGCCTTGTAAAAGCGCGAGGGGCCGGCGTTTTCGCCCCATTCACCGGCGATGCTGGTGATGACATCCCAGAGGTCGACCAGATCGTCTGCGGTCGCCAATTCGACGAAGCGGCTCGCCTCGTCCTCCCATTGGATGCCGGTCGCACCGTTGTGGTGCGTGGTCGACATGCGGGTCGCAACGGCAATATCGTCGCCCGCGGCCTCCTTCATGACCTCGAGGGTCTCGAGCCAGAAGCGGGCGCGGTTCTCGACCGAACCGCCGTACTCGTCGGTTCGCTTGTTGTAGAACTTCGAGAGGAACTGCTCGGGCAGGACACCGAAGCCGCCCAACAGGTAGGCAATGTCGAAGCCCGTATCGATTGCGCGTTTGATGCCTTCCGCATAGGCTTTCTGGTGGCGGCGGATATCGTCGATATCCATCTCGTGGGTGGTCGTGGAGATCAACCATTCCGCCCCCGACTGCGACGCCGAAGAGGTGGGTGTCCGGGTTGCGAGGTTGTTGGCCCAAGCCCCCATATGGTTGAGTTCGACGCCGGCGAGCGAGCCCCATTTGTGGACCGCGTCGCACATCTGGCGCAGGTTGATCATGTCGCCCTCGTCCGTCAGCACGGCGAGGGTGTTCGGCGTCATTTCGTTTTCGTCGTCGACCGAGCATTGCTCGGTGCAGACGACGCCCCAGCCGCCTTCCGCCTTCATGCCCCGGAACGCGGCCTGCGTGCCGGGAAAGATGGAGCCCGCCCCGTTGCAGTGGGGCACCTGGTAAAAGCGGTTCCGCGCCACCTTGGGGCCGATCTTCAGCTCCTCGAACAGAATGTCGTATTTCGGATCGCGTGCCACGGCTTTCTCCTCACTCGCCTTTAGCATTTGCTCGGCTTTGTCAGAGTAAATCGGATTGAGCGACTTGGCGAACTTTCTTAGCCTCGAGCAATGCGCGCTCCATGCGGTTATTTTGATCGCTCGCCCCAAGTGATCCGCCTGGTGGCGACAACGTTTGCTCTACCCCGCACAGTGGACCAATTTCTGAACCGGTAATAAGGTCAGCTCCTGGCTATTAGCGGACGCTCAGAGAGCCCGGGCTCAATGTCCGATACTGGCTATAAGCGGACATCGGGGCAGGGTGCGAGCGTCGATCAGCCCGTAGCCGTCTGCTTCCATTAAGGCGCCGTTGTCTGCTATATATTCGCCAAGTTCGCAGCGCACCTGAGAAATGCCGGACATTACGTCCGCAGTCTCGTGCGGGTTTGGGGCGGATAATATGGATGATTTCATCGGCGTCCGCGGCGTGATTCCGCCGGCCCGGCTCAAGGAGCTCAGCAAACGCTCCGACGCCAAGGGCTTGGTCCAGCTCGCCAGCCATTACGGTGCCATCGCGGTGAATACCGCGGCGCTGGCGGTCACCTGGGGGAGCTGGTGGTGCGTGCCCTTTTTCATCTTTCAGGGAATCCTGATCAACCAGCTCTACGCCGCCGAGCACGAATGCGACCACGGCACTGCCTTCAGGACCCGCTGGCTCAATCTGTGGGCGGGGCGATTCTCGGGCATCTGGATCCTCCTGCCGAGCGCCTTGCACAAGTGGTCCCACTTCACCCACCACCGCCACACCCAGGATTGGGACAAGGACACGGAGCTTCTGGACCGTAAGCCGTTCACGAGCGCCTGGCAGTATCTCTGGATATTCTGGGGCATACCCACCCATGTCCACCGGGCCAAATTCATCGTGCAGCTGGCCTTCGGCGATGTGCCCGACGCCGTCCCCACGGGCCGCCAGCGGCGGCAGCTCGTGCTCTCGGCCCGTTGGCAGCTGGTCGGCTACGCGGCGATGGCGGCAAGCGCCGTCGCACTCGAATCCTTGTGGCCACTCGTCTACTGGCTGGGCCCGATTCTGTGCACCCAGTGGTTTTACTGGTTCCAGGGCCTGGGCGAGCATACCGGGCTGACCCACCGGCCCAATACGCTCCTGAATACGCGCACGTTCAAGACCAACGCCTTCATGCGCTGGATCCACTGGAACATGACCTACCACACGGTCCACCACACTTACCCCTCCGTACCTTTCCACGCCCTGCCCCGGTTGCATGAAGAGGTGACAGCGATCTATCCACTTCCCTTGCCCGTAGAGGGTTATCTCGGATTTCACCGGCGAATGCTGCGCGAGCTTCTGCGCGGACGCACCGAGCACGACATCGTGGCCGACGCCGACGCTCGCCTCACGCAGGCCGAGGCGGCGGAGTAGCCCGGCGTTCCTCTTCGCACGATCGGAAGGACCCCCATCCCGGTGCGGGGGCCGATCTGTATGAGCAGGATCGATAGTGAATATTTTTGAATGTCAATCGAAAGACATTACAATGTTGGCATGGAACTTGATCATGCAGTGCTGTGGGTTGAGAACGCGAAACGGGCTCTCGAATTTTATGTAAACGTCCTCGGCCTTGACCCCGTGCGGGCGCAGGATTTCGAAGAAGGCAGGGTGCGATTTCCGAGTGTTCGCGTAAGCGAGGTCACGGTGTTTGACCTCATGGAGCGGAGCGAACTCCTGTCGCTGGTTCAGGATTTCACAGGAGGCGGCGGTGATGTAAGGGGAACTCCCATCAACCACTTGTGTCTCTCCATGAGCATTTTGGAATACGAGGCGGTATCGGCACGCCTGGTAGAGCATGGGGTGAAACTCAAGTCTGGGGGAGAGAATGTGTTCGGGGCACAGGGTCAGGCTGTACGTTCGGTATGCTTCAACGATCCGGACGGAAATGTTCTCGAAATTCGGTACTACGATTAATTACCAGCTTGTGCCCCGAGTTGAAGGGTAAGCGGTCGACCGTTCCTCCTATTTCGAGGGTCGTCAGTTCCATGTCCGCTTCACCCTCACATGCGGGCTACATTCTGCCCGGTGTTGCCTGGAGACAATGACAATGACGACAAATAACGTTAGCGGCGGCTGTATGTGTGGCGCGATCCGCTATGAAGCGAACCAGCCGCATTTGTTCACGTCACTTTGCCATTGCCGCATGTGCCAGCGATGGACTGGCAGCCCAATCTTCGGCTCGGCGGCGTTCGTGCGAGAAAGCGTCTCCTTCACCAAGGGAACACCAAAGACTCATAAATCCTCGGCTGTTTGCGAACGCGGCTTCTGCGCGGACTGTGGCAGCTCGTTGTTCACCCTATACTCATCAGGTGGCGTGTTCGACACCGTCATCTTCATCGGTATCGGCACGTTTGACGACCCGGAAATCGCCCCGCCGGACGTTCACTACGGGGCGGAAGCCGAGCTTTCCTGGATGCACCGGGACGACGGCATTCCCAGAATTGCCATTGATGTAGATGATCCGGCAGAGCAAAACGCCTTGCTTGAAAAGCTGCTGAGCGAAGGCGCCGACAGGCGGACTCGAGATACGTCACAACCCGGGTGATGTTCGATCCTTTTAATTCATCGTGGCGAACCAAGGGGCAAACCATTCGGAAACTCCATACCCCGTCCGGTAAGCAGCGGCCCGGGTATTGAGCGCGCCCTCAGTCGAAGCCGTAGAGGCGCGCCGCATTGTCGTGAACGATCTTTTGCTTGTCCGCTTCCGAGACACCGTCGAAGGTGCGGTCGATCACGGCCTGTGAGTTGGGGAAGGTTCCCTCGTCATGGGGGTAGTCGCTGCCCCATAGCAGACCGTCCGCGCCGGTGAATCGGATGTTGTGCAAGGCGACGGGATCGTCGCTGAAGGTGATGTGGCCCTGGCGGGCGAAGAACTCGCTCGGCATCATCTTAAGCTTGGGGCGGATCCACATGTGCTTTTTCGCCACTTGCTCATCGAGGACGTAGAGCAGCCAGGCGAGCCATCCGGCCCCGCACTCGACGAGCACGACGTCGAGCTTGGGGTGACGTTGCAATATGCCCGCGCTGATCAGGAGCGCGACCGGATTTTGACCCTCCGCCATGTTCATGGCCATGAAGTTCAGTGCGCCGCCGATGCCCTCCTCCTCGCCCCAATCTTCGGGATAGGTATCGATGTCGTTGGAGAAGGCGTGCAGGCTGAGCACGAGCCCGGCATCCACCACGGCCGACCAGAAGGGCTCATATTCCGGCAAGTTGTAGGGCCGCTCGTTGACGATGATGGGTATCTCGATGGTCCGATAGCCGAGTTTCGCCACCCGCTCGACCTCCTTCACCGCCTGGGCGATATCGGCGACGGGGATGACGGCCACGGGCGCGAACCGGTCGGAATGGGCGCCGAACAGCTCGATCAGCCAGTCGTTGTACGCGCGGGCCACCGCCATCTGGTATTCGGGGTCGCGGGACTTGAAGAGGGCCAGCGTATCGTTGGGGTAGATGACCTCCGCGCTGACCCCGTCGCGCTCCATGTCCTTGAGGCGGTGCTCGATGTCGGTGCCACCCGACGCGTCGTGACGGAACTCGCGGTCCTGGTCTGCCTCCGTCTCCCGCGCTTCGGCGATATCGAGGCGCCGGGGCCTCTTGCCCTCGACGATGATGTAGCGGGCGCCGTCGCGCTCCTCCACATGCGGCGCACGGTCTCGGAACTGCCTGGGCAGGCGCTCACCATAAATTTCGGCCGGTTCCTGGACGTGCGAGTCGGCCGAGATGATCGTTGCCGCGGTCATGGTTTCCTCCACTCATCGGCGAGACTACCACCGGAACACCTCCCAGGGACCATGCGTGTGCGCACGCGCGTCGGCTTCTTGTGCGTACGCCGATTCCAAATTCGGCCCCGGGTGCGAGTGCCGCTGGCCCTCGACGGACATCGCAGCAGGGGCGCCGGGACGAGCGCTTATGACCCTTGGCGGACATCGCGGTTAATCCATCTGCCTGGCCAGTTTGTCGGCGTAGTCATGAGCGAACCGGCGGAAGCTGATCGCCGGCCGGCCTAGGACGCGTTCAATGTCGTCGTGAACCTCGTCTTCGCCACGGCTGCGCACGAACGCGAACACATTGGTTATGAGGTCGGCATAGTGCTCCGACGCACCCTCGCCGATGAGGCCCCGACGGTAGGTCTCCGGCGACACGTCCTCGTACACGAAGTGTTTGCCGGTCGCCTCCGACAGGATCGCGGCCACTTCCGTGTGATTGAGCGCCTCGGGCCCGGTCAGATTGTAGGCCTGGCCCTCGTGACTGGGCTCGGTCAACGCCTCGATGGTGACGGCGGCGATGTCGCGCACGTCAACGAATGGCAGCGGCGCGTTGCCCGCAGGCAAACTAATGACCCCTCCCGAGCAGTAGGTCAGGAAGTTCTGATTGAACCATTGGGGTCGGATGAGCACATAGCCAAGCCCCGATCGAGCGAGCTGGCGGTCTCCCTTGCCGTGATTGCTGACAAGCGGATCGCCCGAGTTACCACCGGCTCCTACGCCGGAGAGGCGCACCACCATCTTGACGCCCGCACGCTTCGCCGCCTCGATGACGTTGGCCTGCAGCGCGAGATGGTCGGGGTGCTCGAACGAGATCATAAAGACGGCGTCGACGCCGTTCATGGCGGAATCGAGTGAGTCGATGTCGGAAAAGGAGGCGACCACGACCTCGACGCGCTCCTTTGGGAACGGCTCGGCATTCTCGGGCTTGCGCACCATGGCACGGACCGGGCGGCCCTCGGCCGCGAGCTGGCGGACGACCTCGCTCCCCGTGGTGCCGTTGGCGCCGGTGACCAGAATAATGGCGGACCTCTTCTTTAGCCGGGGTTTCTTGTATGGCTCCTCCTGGTAGCCGAGAATAGTGCAGCGAATGGCGGCCGAGGGGAAGTTGTTGCCTGATCCGGCACATGGCATACCGGCCCTCGCATCGATCTTGATCGACTTCTCGCGGAGTGCCGTGAGCAACCAAGGCGCCATGTCCGCCGACAAGGCGAGGGTCGCCTTTTGGCTATCGACAGACATCGAAGCAGGGCGCCGGCCCGACCGCTTATGACCCGAAGCGGAAGTCGATGCCGCCGGAGCCTAATGAACGCGCGCCCAGGATCTATCGGACATTGAGATCATGGCGACTCTAAGGTGTGAAAAGTAATTCGCGTGTGGCGCTGATGGGCTACTCACTGGCGCCCTCAACGGGGCAACGCTGCGCGCGCCAGCGAAGCATACCGCCTGCCAGATTGGCGACCTTGTCAAACCCGGCGCGCCGCAATATCACAGTTGCCTGAGCCGAACGCCCTCCCGCCCGGCAAACCGCTACCATGGGCTCATCGGATGGGAGTTCGTCGATCCGATCCGCGAGCTCACCAAGGGGATAAAGACGTGCCCCGGGGATACGTCCCAATGGTCCCTCGAACTCACTTAATTCCCGCACGTCAATAATTAGCGTGTTGTGTAGGTGGTCCTCTAGCCACTGCGGCTGGACCTCCCAAATCCCTGCGAACGTATAGGACAGGGGTGCCCACGTGGGTTCGTCGACAGGTGCCTGATCACCTTCCGGCTTCCCGCATCTCAGATTAGCCGGCACGGCGACATCGATCTTCCTTGGGTGCGCCAATCCGAGATTTTCCATGTACCCAGAAAAATCGTTCTCACTGAGGTCACCACCAAGGCGTGGGTTAAAACGCTTTTCTTCCGCCACGCTGGTAACGGTCAATCCGCAGTAGTCGTGCCCGGGGTAGAGGAGACAGTCGCCTGGCAGCGTAAATATCTCTTCATGGATCGAGCAGTACATCGTGCGGGCATCGCCTTGCTGAAAATCCGTGCGGCCGCAACCGCGAACGAGCAGACAGTCACCCGTGAAGGCCATACTCTCGTCATCCAGAACGAACGTCAGGCATCCATTGGTGTGGCCGGGCGTTGCGCGGACCTCCAAGTAGCGGTCCCCGAGCGTAATCTTTTCACCATGTTCAAAATAGCGGTCTGCGCCCTCGGCCCCACTTGTTGCCGACAACCCGATTTGACTCCCTATACGCTGCTTCAGTACCCACGCCCCTGTCACATGATCGGCGTGAATATGGGTTTCGAGCGTATAACAAAGTCGCAGATCCAACTCCCGCAGCAATGCTGCGTCGCGGCGCACCTGTTCGTAGACCGGATCAACGAGAAGAGCATTGCGCGCTTCGGAATCGGCAAGAAGATATGTATAGGTCGACGAATCAGGGTCGAACAATTGACGGAAAATCAGCATCGTTTCTGACCTGCCCCCACGGTTGGTGCCACTCGCTAGTTTAGACCATGCTCGGTGTTTGGCGAGCGCTTCGTCTGGCCACGTAACAGAAGGGCATTCCTTAGCAAAGTCCGCTTAGTGCCATTTTGCGGACGTTCTCTGCCGCGCTACGGTTGGTCCGCATATGACCCGAAACGGACGTGCGCGACGCTGAGCTATTGATTTGAACCGGCACATCTTCTGTTACGATCTCTATGACCGTGAAGCGTTTGTTGAAGCGCCCGCGGATGGTCCGCCCAGGCCCTCCGACATGAACGCCTTCATCCAGTTCAATCAGGGTCGAAAGTTCTAAGAGATCACCCAACTCATTCGCGGAGCCCAAAGCGATGAACCACCCCACGCCTCCCATGCCGGAAGAACACCGGGATTATGTCCTTGGTATCCGGGCGAACCTGGGCCAGTTCAGCCAACAGCTCCTGCAGGTCTTTTTCGTCGGCCTGACCATCGGCCTGCAGCGCACCGTTGTCCCCGTCTTGGCCGAAGAAGAGTTTGGCGTATCGGCCGGCTCGTTTACGCTGCTGATGGCATTCATCATCAGCTTCGGCTTCGTAAAAGGAGCGATGAACTTCTTCGCCGGGCGTCTCTCGGAAAAGGTCGGCCGACGCAAGGTGCTGCTATGGGGCTGGCTGTTCGCGTTGCCGATTCCCGTCATCATTCTCGTTGCGCCGTCATGGGGCTGGATCGTCGCGGCGAATGTGCTTCTCGGCATCAACCAGGGCTTTGCCTGGTCGATGACGGTAACCAGCAAGGTCGATATCACGCGCGCCGAACAACGCGGGCTCGCGACCGGCTTTAATGAATTCGCCGGCTATGGCGGCGTGGCAATCGCCGGCATCGTCACCGGCTATCTGGCAGCCGATTTCGATCCGCGCTGGAGCCTTTTTACGTTCGGCCTGGCGATCGCCGTGGGCGCTCTCATCACCGCCTATCTCTTCTCCAAGGACACTTTGCCGTGGGCGCGCGCCGAGGCCGCGGCCCATACCGCAGGAAGCCATACCGGCCCCACGCCGTGATTCCCGAGCGCCGTGCCTGAGCATCCCAGCACATGGGAAGTCTTTGCGCTGGTCACATTTCGCCACCGCACCTTCTCTGCGTTGTCGCAGGCCGGCTGTGTGGAGAAATTCGTCGATGCGCTCGTCTGGGCCTTCTTGCCGGTCTACCTGTACGGCCAGGGCCTGTCTTTGCCCGAGATCGGCTGGGTCGTCGGCGTGTACGGCCTGGTTTGGGGCGTAAGCCAGCTTTGGACCGGCCCGCTCTCGGACCGGCTTGGCCGCAAGATCCTGATCGTGCTCGGCATGTGGCTTGCCGGCGCCGGCATTGTGGCCACGGTCCTGGTCCAGGGCTTTCTCGCGTGGTGCGTCGCGGCCGCTATCACCGGCGTCGGCATGGCGTTGCTCTACCCGACGCTGATCGCCGCCGTCAGTGACATCTCCCATCCCAATTGGCGTGGCTCCAGTCTGGGCGGCTACCGCTTCTGGCGCGACGCAGGATACGGTATCGGCGCTCTTCTGATCGGCGTGATTGCCGATGCGACGGACAACATGATGGCAGGGTTCTGGTTCGTCGCGGCGGCGATGGGTGTATCGGGGCTCTGGGTTCTGATCGCCGCCGAGGAGACCCACCCGCGCATCAATCCCGCGGAAGAGGGGGCTTGATCGGGCGATCAACGCATAGTTGAAGCTCGCTGAACCTGCGTTGCTCAATTGCCTGAAGGATAAGACTGCAGTTCGGCCGCGCTCATCGCCTGGCGTGAGGGCATGGTTGGCCCGAGCCACCCATCGGCGCGACTTGCGCTCGTTCGGGTCAATGCCCGTCATGGCGGCAAGGCAGAGGGTCGCAGATTGTCGATCAGGTGCAGGATCGCAGCGAAGGAGTGCCGAGAAAATTCATATTCCGCCACCTGGCAAGTAACATAACAGCCAAGCTCGACCGCCACGGCCGCTATGTCGTTTTCCGATTGAATTGTCATGGATTTGGAGGATATCTGACAAACGTCGAGTAAATCGGCCTTAAAATGCTCGTGCTCACCGCGCGGACCACCACGAACCGGGAGGCTAAGGGATGGCCAAGAAGCTGACCAAAGCGCAGATCGACGACATCAATCTTCAGTACCTGCCGCGTCTGACCGTAAGCAACGCGGAAGACTACCTGCAAAAATCGGCCGCGCGCAGCGCCCGGGTGCGCAACAAGCTCACCTGCCGGATCGACGTGCCTTACGGGGATACGCCGGGGCAGACGCTCGATATCTTTCCCGCCGCGCGCAAGGGCGCGCCGGTGCACGTGTTCATCCACGGGGGCTACTGGCGCTCGCTCGACAAGAGCATCTACAGTCACATCGCCAGGCCCATGGTCGCAGCAGGTGCTACTGTGGTGTTGCCTAATTACGATCTCTGCCCGAGCGTGCGCATCACCGACATCACCCACCAGATACGGCGCGCGATCGTCTGGGTCTACAGGAACATCGCCAGGCACAACGGCGATCGAAAAAAGATCTACGTCTCCGGCCATTCGGCCGGCGGCCACCTCACCGGGATGATGATCGCGACCGACTGGTCGAAGGAGGGCCGCCTGCCGAAGGACCTGATCAAGGGAACCGCACCTTTGAGCGGGCTGTTCGACATCGAGCCCCATCGTCACTCGCAACTCCAACCCGACATCCGGCTAAGCGCCAAAGAAGCCAAAGCCATGAGCCCCATGTACCTGCCCCCGGTCGCAAAAGCTCCCTCGATCGTCGCCGTGGGCGGCGGGGAGCCCGACCTGTTCCACTGGCAGTCACTCGAATACGCGGCCCGTCTCAGGTTGGCCCGGATCAAGACGGAGTTCATAGCGCCGCCGGGCGACAATCACTTCGCCATCACAGACCGCCTCGGCAACGCCCGGGATCCGTTGACCAAGGCATTGATCGCGCAGATGGGCCTGTAATCGGATCATCCGCGAATCGGCGACCGGGCGAGCGTGCTCGGCATCGTCCGCGACCGACGCGCTCTGCTTCGGTGACCCTTGATTTTGGTGGTCGGCAGAACGTCTGCTTCTGGCTATCAACAGACATCGAAGCAGAGCGCGTCGGCAGCGTGACTAGACCGGACTTCAGGTCGATATTTGCCTTGCCGAGGTTAAGTTGACGGCACCCTGCGGGACAGCGGGGTCAGAGTCCGAAAGACCGGCTCATCTCGAATGCATCCTCAAAACCGGGATATTCGGAAAGCATCTCCCGCACGTCGGCGCGCTCCAGGAATACCAGCCGGCCATTATCCCAGTAGAGGGTCCCATCGAATTCGATGGTGGGGTCGATGGCGGCGATGGCGATCTCGCCCGGCGGCGTGTCGCCGCAGCTGTGGAAATGGGTATAGCGGGGATGGGAATGAACCACCCCGTTCCAGCGCTCGATATCGTCGGCTGCCGGCCGCGGGTAGAGGATCTGGGGATTTGCCCCGCCGTGCCAGGAGAAGATCGTGTACGGATCGGTAAGGGAGAACATCTTGGCCAGCCGCTCGTAGTGGCTGCGCGCCCCAGCGGCAGCCCTCTCCTCGCCGTCGAACCCCGTAATCCGCCCGGCCTTGACGGCGATCGAGACAGAGCTTTCGAAACCGACGCCGAAAGGCTCGTAGCGGCGGGTGACGACCGGCGGCAACCATTGGGTGACCAGCGTCCCGGTCATGGACTCGCAGGGGATCGGGCAAAACGGGCCGAGCGGAAACAGCCGAAGCGAGAAGCCGCGCGCGGCCTCCTTTCCGGGTTCACGCGGGATCGAACGGCCCGAGACGTCGGTTCCCAGCGGGCAGGTGACGCGCCAATGCCGCGCCGCATCGAGCTCGGCCTGCAGCTTGGCCAGGACACGGACGCTGAGTTGGTAGGGCACGCGGCAGACCGGCGCACCCAGAATCTCGGCATCGAGCGCGTAGCACATCACGACGGACTGGATGTCCCTAAGATTGCCGAAGCGCATCTGATCGCCCAACCGGCTGAAAAAGATCGTGTGATCGGCGTCTTCCATGGCGCAATAGATGGCTTGCGGAAACGCGTCGGGGTTCGCAACGAGAGGGCTTACGATCGACAGCGCTTTTGCGCCCAGACGCTCGGCCTCGCCGATCACGCAATCGGGCGAGGCCTCGTCGTAATAGCCGGCCTCAGGCGTCTCGCACACAAAGAGCACGCTCTGGCCAGGCTTTACACCGGCACAATTGCACAGCAGATTACGCGCACCGGCGCGCATGGCTTCGGTGTCGGCAGGCATGCGATCTCCCCTCGCGGCCGTATCTTAACAAACGGGCGCAGCGGGAGGTGCCGAATTAGCGATTTCACAGAGGCCGGACCCGACGGAAAGGGCAGGACAGATGACAGACCAACAATCCTGCTGGATCAAGACGATAGCGGACGCGGATGCAGACGAGACGCTCAAGGCAGCCTACGACGCCGTGCGCCGTGAGGACGGCGGTGTGCACAACCTTTACAAGGCGTTCAGCTTCTGGCCCGCCGCGATGGTTTCGGCGGATGCCTTCTACAAGACCCATCTACACGGCCCGAACCCCAGGCTCGATCGCTGGTTTCTCGAGCTTATCGCTATCCAGGTCGCCTGGCTGACCGAATGCGCCTACGCGCGGGCCCATCACCAAGCGGATTTTGAGCGCCTGCTCAACGATCCCGAACGCGCCACGGCGATCAACGATGCCATGGAGCGCGAGGTCTACGAAGACGCGCTGGGCCCGAAGCACGCGGCGATCCTGCGCTATACTGCCAAGCTCACGGCGATGCCCCAGGCAATGCGCCAGATCGACGTGAATCTGGTGCGCAAAGCCGGGGCGTCCGATGCCGAGATTTTGGAGGCCAACCAGGTCTGCGCGGCCTTCGCCTACTGGGTGCGGGTGATCAACGGCCTCGGGATTCAACTGGACGGGGAGAGCGTCGGCGTTTACTGACCTGTTCGAGACAGGCCCGAAAAGGATCATCAAATTTTCGCACCGCGACCTGGAACAGCGAGGAAGAGATGACCAACGCCAACGCCCGCCAACGGGCAGGGGCGAAAGCGGCGCTGAGTGCCGAAAAGCGAGAAGCCAACGCCACCCGACCCAGCCAAGCAAACCGGCCGGGGCAGTTCGATCCGGGACCAGGTTCGATAAAAGGCCCGGATGTGAATGCCAGCACCCGGAAATTTAGTGGCGCGAAACGGGGAGCGCCGGGATGACCGCTTCCGACCCGAAGCGGGCTTGGAATGCTCAGCTCAGCCTACGCGGCAGAAAGGACCAGTGAGCCTCGTGTTTCAAAGCTTTGATCTTCGAGGCCTACGGCTTCGCAGCCGCATCATCATGGCGCCCTTGACCCGCTCGCGTGCCGGATCGAAAGGTATTCCAACCCCCCATGAACGCGCAGTATTACGCCCAGCGCGCGTCATGCGGTCTCATCGTTTCAGAGGCTGCGGTCGTCTCTCCGCGCGGAATGGGTTATCTCTTTACACCGGGTCTCTACACCGAGGAGCAGGTCGCCGGGTGGCGCCTCGTGACCGACGGCGTACACCGCGCACAGGGTCTGATGTTCGCCCAGCTTTGGCATGTGGGCCGCGTCTCACACATATCATTGCAGCCCAACGGCGACGCCCCCCTGGGGCCGACGAACGACGCCGCTCAGGAACTCCACGCATTCGCGTGGACAGATTCGGGCGAGCCGGGCGAGGTTGCCGTGAGCCCGCCGCGCGCGCTGCGCGCCGAAGAGATAGGGCTTATCGTTCAGGAATTCGTGCGGGCGGCGAAGAATGCGCTGCGCGCCGGCTTCGACGGTCTCGAACTTCTTGCAGCCAACGGCTATCTGATCGATCAATTCCTGAATTCACGCATCAACACACGAACGGACGAATATGGCGGGCATTCTCCGCAGAACCGTGCGCGTCTTCTTCTTGAGACCGTGGATGCAATATGTCGCGAGGTGAAGGGTGTTCGGCTCGGCGTACGGCTCTCGCCGTTCGGCACCTTCAACAACATGCCGGACGATGACAAGACCGAAGAAACCCTTTTCTTTATCGCGAAGGAGCTCGGGTCCAGGGATATAGCCTATGTGCACTTCAACGACGAACCGATCTCGATCGGACACCTGAATCAAGCGCTCGTCGACAACCGGCAAGATACGGAGGAGGGTTCAACCGTGTCCCGCCGGATCCCCGAGCGCTTCCTTCGCGCATTCAAGGAGCGCTTCGGTGGCCCCGTAATTCTGTGCGGAGCGCTCACTGCCGAAACCGCCGAGGCCATGCTCAATGATGGCCTCGCCGATCTCGTTGCGTTCGGTATCCCCTTCATCGCGAACCCGGACCTGCCGGCGCGGATGCGCCAGGGGTGGGACTTAACGCCACCCAAGACCTCCCTCTTTTACGGTGGTGGAGAGGAGGGGTATATCGACTATGCTCGCTACGAAGATAGTGAAGTGCCTTAGACCCCGAGATTGCACTGCCACCTTTCCGGGCTGTTTAACGGAAAGGGTCGTGTCAGAACAATCCGGCTTGAGCCGGGAGGGTGCTGTCGCTGTCATTCAGCCGCGGCAGCCGATATCCGATTATGGCTGGCAGCGGACATCGCAGCAGGGGCGCTGGGACGACCACTTATGACCCTAAGCGGTCTGACCTGACCTGCCTTAAAGCGGCGAAATCCGTACGTTCGGTCTGGATCCGGTTAAGGCAGGCCGGTCATTGCCAGGGACGAACCGCTGCTCGCCAGCACCGTAACCGTTTTCGAGTTCACAACCAGGCCGAGGTTGACATCCGGCGCGCGAGTTATGAGCCTGCACCGGCCGCCATGACAACCGGCTCGTTCTAATCCGACCAACCCATTGGAAATTTGCCATGCACTTGCAGGTGAAACGGAAATCCCGGGTAATTCCGGCATCGGCCTATCTACAAAAGTCCCGCCAGAATGTGACGTCGCAGCGCGGCGAGGACGGAATCATCATGAAAATTTTTGAGACGATCGGCCGGACCAATAAATACTGTGTCGAATTCGGTGCCTGGGATGGAAAACTTTATAGCAACACGTGGAATCTGTTGCGGAATGACAGCCGGAATGGACTCCAGATAGAGGCGAGTGACGAAAAGTATAAGGAACTCGAGGCCGAATACGCCGGCCAGGATCGTGTCGCCACGCTGAAAACATCGGTCGAAACCTCGGGCGAACACAGACTCGACGCCATACTCGCCACGGCCGGCGCGTCGAAGGATCTGGATTTCCTCTGCATCGACGTTGACGGGCTCGACTGGCATATTTGGAACTCGTTGACCGACTACGCTCCCCGACTGGTTTCGATCGAATTCAATCCGACCGTGCCGAACGACGTGATATTCGTCCAGGACGACGACACATCGATTCATCAAGGCGCATCGCTGTTGGCGCTGATAGAGCTCGGCAAGTCGAAGGGGTACGAACTCGTCGCGACGACGGATTGGAACGCATTTTTTGTCAAGAAGGCGTTGAATTCCTCATTCAACATTGCCGACAACCACATCGATGCGATGCACGACCCGGGGCAGTTCGAGAGCCGCCTTTTTCAATGCTACGACGGCACGATGGTGATTGCCGGCTGTACGCATCTGATGTGGCACAACGTCACGATCTCGCAAGAAGATATCCAGGTACTGCCGGCGTCGCTCAGAAAATTTGGCAACCCGGCGCCATAGTTTGATCGTACGCCGCAAAAAGACCGGTGCCCCCGGGGAGACTGGAACTCACGCGAGCAGAATTAATCGCCGCCACATGATCGAAAATTGCAGCCAAGCTTTTCGGCCGCCGGGCGAGCGCGTACGGCGTCGTCCGCGACCAGACCCCGGGCAATCAGGGTGTCAGCGTCGGGAAGAAGAAGTCACCGGGCAGGAAGCTCTGATCTGTCGCCGACCGTCCGGACGGATTGAATATCCCCGTCGCCGGCTGAGGGCTCCCAAGCACCGGCCAGACGTGAAAATCCCATAGCCGCGGATGCCAGAAAACGTTGGCAACCGGATTTGCCGGCGGTGTCGCGACGCCTGCTCCGGGGACCGCCTCGACCGGCGGCGTCGCCGCAAAACCACCGTTGAGAAGGTGAAAGCCGGCCTCGTGGACGAACCAGCGTTCGGCGGGCAGGCAGCCGACGGATGGCGGCAGGTCGGGCACATACGGGGCGACGTGGGCCCAGCCGATCAGCTGATAGGGCGGCGCCGGCACCAAAACATCGAGGTTGCTCCCGGCCGTGGCTTCGCTGCCCAACGGCGCATAAAACAAAATATGAGGCGAGCCGACCACCGCCGGGTCTGGCGTCACCGGATTGAGGGGACCGACATAGGTTTCGCCCATGCCGATGAAGCTGACGAAACCGTGGGGCGGCGGCGGGATCGACACGGACAGCTGAATGTGGGGATTGGCAATGCTGAACGCAGGCGTGATAAGCGCCTGATCGCGGGCGAGCGCCGCGCTCACGTCCGCTTCGGTGCAGCCGATCCGAAAGCTCTGGAGCGGGCCGGTTGCGGTGCGCAGCACACCCGGTCCGCCGCCCGCATCCGTGTATTGCAGCTCCCAATGAAAGAAAACCCGATAGGTGCGGCGAAAATTTCCGGGATCGGTAATTTGATGGCGGAACAGCGTGGGATCGCCAGGATCGGGCACCGCCGCGGCGGAGCGCGCCGGTACGACACCAGGCCAGTTGTGGCGGACAAAATGAACCACGACCTGCACGACGTCATAGTCGCTCGAATCGATTGTGACCCGCGCTTCCAGCGGTTTTTCCGTGGCGGTCCCGTTCCAGGTCGGCGCCAAACCGACGATGGACGGGCCGCACCCGGCGAGTGTCATTGCGAAGAAGGCGAACAGGAGCACCCTGAGACGGCGACGATACATCGGCCCAGTCTAACCGGATGGGCGCGCAAACTTCGAGCATCACCGATCATCCCCGGGCTTGCGTACATTAAGGTCGCGGGCGCACCGCCTTCGGTTGTAGCAGGTGCTAGGATAGGATCAGTCGACCCGTAAGCGTCTTTGGAATGAGGGTCAATTTATTCAAGGGACAGACGTAGAGGAGGATAGAGATGAAACTCTTCTTTTCCATCCTGGTTATCGCAACCATGATTTCCTGGCCAAGCGAATCGTCGAACGACGATTACAATCGAGGCTATAACGATGGGTGGGAAGACGGTTGGTGGGACGGTTGGTACGACACCTGCGAAGACATATTCTTCTACGATAAAGAAATGGTAGTGGAACTCGAATGGGCGGGCATCTGCTGATTCGAAGTTACCTTTTGATGACCTCCGGCCTCGACATCGAGCGCACCGCCAACTTGCGCATTCAGTAACAGGAAGAGACCGCGCCTGACGGTTCGTACCTACCCCGGCAAATGGCCGCTTTTGCGGTAGATCGTCGCACCCCCGGCGGACGTGAGCGCGGGGTGCGCACCCGGCGGCGTGCGCACCCAGCAGCCCTCGGCGTATTCGCCCAACTCGTCCGAGGCAGCACCTGCCATGACGAAGACCTCCTCGCCGCCGGCAACCTCGCGCGCAGGCAAGGTGGCACCAGGCGCAAAGCGCAGGAGTTCGATGACCTCGGCAAAGCCCGCATCGCTATAGAGCGGGAGGGACTCGACGCCGCTTGCCTCGCCCGCCTGCCATTCGGCGTCGTTGAAGTTGAGCGTAACGTGGCGGCGGTTTGTGCCGGGGTATTGCTGGAGCTTGACGAAGACGACACAGCCGGGCTCGGAGAACGGGGCATGCTCGAAGCCCTCGGGGTTGAGCAGGAAGGAGCCGGCGGGGTAATCGCCGCTCTGATCGGAGAAGACGCCCGAAAGCACCAGGATTTCTTCGCCGTTGGGATGGCCGTGGGCGTGGAAATGCGATCGCGCATCGTAGCGCACCACGGAGGTGACCCGGCTGAACTCGCCGCCCAGGTGATCGAGGCGCTTGCGCCAGACCGAATTGCTCGGGCTCGCCTGCCAGTCCATCGCCGCGGTCTGCATGACGACGCGCTGGGAGAAATCGACGTTCAGCATGGGGACTCCCTAAATTCCATTTCGCTTTGCGAAAAACAAAGCAACCCGGCGTTCACGCGCCACTTAGGCGCACGCCGCATAAGCGGCAGCCCGCAGTCACGGGCTCGCGAAAGCCGCGCGATTGCATCGCGCCGAATTTCGCGGACTCTCCATAGCACCCGCGCACCTGGATACTAGACAGGTCTGTCTATTGTTACCAGCGCTTTTGCACGCGCGCGGGCAGGGGCTAGCGGGAATCGGGTAAGCTGGCGCGGAGGATGCACGGCAGGGAGAGGCGGCGATGATCGATCTGGACGGCAAGACGGTGCTGGTGACGGGGGGCTCGCGCGGCATCGGGGCGGCGATCGCACGGGCCGTGGCCAAGGCGGGGGGGCGCGTGATCGCCCATTACGGCCACAACGAGAAGGCGGCAAAGGGGGTGTGCGATGCGCTGGGCGCGGACCGCTGCAAGCCGATCGGGGCGGACCTCGCGGACCCCGCGGCGGTCGCGGACCTGTGGCCGGGGGCCTGCGCGCTGGCCTCGCCCATCGACGTGCTGATCAACAACGCCGGGGTGTTCGAGTCCGCGCCCGTCGATGCGTCGCCCGAGGACTGGCGCGCGGCGTGGGAACGGGTGACGCAGATCAACCTGCTCGCACCCGCCGAGCTGTGCCGTGCCGCCATCCTCGATTTTCGCCAATGGGGCGGCGGCAAGATCATCAACATCTCGAGCCGGGCAGCGCACCGCGGCGACGCGCCCGACCAGATGCCCTACGCCGCCTCGAAGGGCGCGCTGGTGGCGCTGACCAAGACCATCGCGCGGGGCTATGCGGCGGACGGCATCCTGGCGTTCGGCATCGCGCCCGGCTTTGCGGACACGGAGATGGCGACGGAAAGCCTCGACGCCGAGGGCATGGCGCGCACGGTGGCGGAAATTCCGCTGGGCGCGCTGGCTTCGCCGGACGAGATCGGGGCGCTCGCGGCCTTTCTCTGTTCGGACGTGGCGCGCCACCTGACGGGCTCGACCTTCGACGTGAACGGCGCGAGTTATGTGAGGTGAGAGGTTTGATGTAGGGTTTCGAGAACCGCCTCGCCTGGCAGGCGGCCGACCAGGGAGAGAGAACCACGCCATGAGCGGCAATCGCGATTTCGAGCCCGTCCATCCGTCCCAATCGCCGCGCTTTGCGGGGATTGCGACCTTCATGCGCACGGTGAGCCACGCGATCACGCCCGAGGTCGATATCGGGCTGGTGGGCGTGCCGTTCGACCTTGGGGTGAATTACCGCTCGGGCGCGCGCGAAGGGCCCGGCGGAGTGCGCCAGGCATCACGGCTGATCCGCCGGGTTCATCCCGTGAGCGGGATCAAGCCGTTCGAGATCTGCAACGTCGCGGACCTCGGCGACAGTCCCATCAACCCCATGAGCAAGGAGCAAGTCGATCGCGCTGATGGAGGGCTATTTCGGGGAGATTCACGCGGCCGGCATCGTGCCCATCGCGGTGGGCGGCGACCATACGATCCCGATCCCGATCCTGCGCGCGATCGGCCGGGAGCGCCCCTTGAGCGTGCTTCATTTCGACGCCCACACGGACACCATGGACCTCTTTTTCGACGATGCGGAAAACCACGGAACCTTCCTGCGCCGGGCCCACGAGGAAGGCCTGGTCGACCCCGCCCGGGTAATCCAGATCGGTATGCGGGGCAGCCGGTTTCACGAGGACGACATCCGCTACGGCCTCGACGTGGGCTTTACGGTGATTACCATGGACGAGTTCGAGGAGATGGGCCGCGCCGCCGCGATCCGGACAATCAGCGACACCCTGGGCGACGGACCCGTCTACATCTCGCTCGACGTGGACGGGCTCGACCCGGTGCACGCGCCGGGCACAGGGGTGCCCGAGATCGGCGGCCTGCTGCCGCGCGACGTCCAGGTCATGTTGCGCTCGCTCGAAGGCCGCGAGATCGTCGGCGGCGATATCTCGGAAGTGGTGCCGTCGCTCGACCCGAGCGGGATCACCTGCGTCACCGCCGCCAACCTGATGTGGGAGATGCTGTGCGTGACCGCCTTCTCGGTGGCTGCAAACAAGACCGGGGGCGGCGCGGCGTCTTAATGTGAGGGTGGGCGCGGGGAGTGGTTGTCGCTCACGGCAGCGGGCCTGAAGGCCCGGCGGGCAGGCCGCGATCGAGGGCGGGGCCCCGGGGCACGATGGTGGGGTCGATCAGGCCGAGGTCGTCGTAATAATGGCGCTTGATGTGATCGAACTTGACGGTTTCAGCGACGCTCGGGGTTTCGTAGAGGCGGCGCAGGTAGGCCGAGAGCCGGGGGTAATCGGCGATGCGCCGCTGGTTGCAGCGAAACAGGCCGTAATAGACCGTATCGAATCGGACCAGAGTGGGAAACAGCCGCCAGTCGGATTCCGTGAGTCGATCGGCGAACAGATAGGGCCCGATATGGAGCCGGGTTTCGACCTCGCCCAACGCGAAAAAGAGGTTGTCGATGGCGGCATCGTACGCCGCCTGGCTGGTGGCGAAGCCCGCCTTGTAGACGCCGGAGACGATATTGTCGGAAAGGAAGCGGTCGAGATCGTCGATCAGGTGGCGCAGGTCCTCGGGGTAAAAATCGATCTCGTCGTCGCCGAACTCGTCGAACTCGGCGTTGAGCATGAACGAGATGTCTTCGGATTCGGCATTCACAATGGTGTGCGTTTCTTTATCCCACAGCACGGGCACGCTGACCTTGCCCGTGAAGTCCGGCTTGGCCAGCGTGTAGATCTCGTGGAGGAAATCGCAGCCCTCGGCGTGATCGACGGTCGAGCGCGGGCCGTCGGCGAAGCACCAGCCCTGGGGTCCGGCCCAGCGGGGGTCGAGCACGGAGATGGAGACAACGTCTTCGAGCTTTTTCAACGCCCGGAAGATCAGGGTGCGGTGGGCGAACGGGCAGGCGTAGGAGACGTAGAGGTGATAGCGCCCGGCCTGGGCGGGAAAGCCCGAGGCGCCGTCCACCGTGACCCGGCCCGAAAACGCCTCGCAGGCCATGGGCGTCGCCGCCATCCCAAGACCCACGGCGCCCGCATGGTCGGGATGCCAGACGCCGTCGACCATCAGTTTCATCGCCCGCCTCCGCGTTGCCAGCCCGCAGCATAGCGCGGCCGGGCGGCGGCGGGGAGTCGGCGACTCAGGAGGCCGCGGCGGCGAAGGCGGGCGGCGGGCTGGTGGCGCTCCGCTGCTTCACGGCCGCGGACGAGCCCGACCTCGTCCGGGGGGCAGTTTCAGGCACGCCCGAATAACCCCACATTTCGGACAAATACTTCTCGTCTCCCGACCGGCAGCGGGCGCATACTTTTACGGTGCGGGAGTATGCTCCGATGTCGAGACCTGAGTTGCGGATCGATGAACCTGCGCGGCTCTTCAGCGCCGTTGGCGTTCTCCTTGCCCTCGCCTTGCCCGCCTCGCTTGCAAGCGCGCCAGCACGGGCCCAGTGGGACATTCCGGACGTCGAGGGCGTCTGCGCCGCCAATTGCGATTACGAGGAACCGTATTACGAGGAGCCGTACTACGAAGAGCCGTACTACGAAGAGCCCTATTACGAGGAACCGTATTACGAACCCAGCCCGGAGGAAATCGCGGCCGAGTACTACAACGCGGGCAACGCGTTCCTCGAGCAGGGCGACTATTGGAGTGCGGAACAGCAGTTCCGCCAGGCGCTGGAGTACTATCCGAACGATTCGTGGAGCTTGACCAATCTCGGCTATGCCCTCGAACAGCAGGGACGCTACGACGAGGCCGTGGACGCCTACTGGCAGGCAACCATGGCCGATCCCGACGACGAGATGGCGTGGGAGAACTACGTCAACCTGAGCGCCTGGCTCGAGGAGCAACGCGCGGTCGAAGACTGGGACAGGGGCATCGACCTGCTCGACCAGGAGCTCTGGGCCGACGCCGAATATTATTTCTGCGCGGCAGTGGAGCGCGATCCTTACAACGTCGCGGCGCACGAGAACCTGGGCTAGGCCCTGTTCCAGCAGGGCCGTTACGCGGAGGCGTCCGATGCCGACCGGCGCGCCCTCGAGCTCGAGCCCAACAACCCGCAGCTTCGGGAAAACCTGTTCCACAGCCTCGACTGGCAGGCCTGGCAACTCGCCAACGAAGGCGCAGTTTCCGCCGCCGCCGCCGGTTTTAGCGAAGCGATCGGGTTAGCGGGCGACGACCCCGCACTGCGGCAAATCCTGCGCGACGATTTGACGAACCTCGCAAATTTAGCCGCCGCGGCGGTCGACCTGTCCGGGCAGGAGACCTATGCCCGCCTGCTCGCCGAGCTCGACCCCAGCGACGCGGCCAACCACCAGCGGCTGGGACAGGCGCTCATGGCGCAAGGCAACCTCGACGACGCCCGCGCGGCCTACGAGGCGGCCATCGGGCTCGCGCCGGACGACGACGGGCTCTATCTCGAGCTGGGCCAGGGCTTGTTCGAGGCTGGCCGGCACGACGAAGGGCTGGCCGTGTTCGAACGGGCGCTGAGCATTCCCGGTGTCGCCGCCGATGACAAGGCAGCGATCCAGGGCTTCATCGGCCTCAGCCATCACCGCATGGGGGATTACACCGCCGCCGTCGCGTCTTATGAGAACTCGATCCTGCTGGCGCCCGGCGAGCCGTTTTATTATGTGCTGATGGGTCAGGTTCTGGCCGAGGCCGGCGCGGACGAGGCCGCGCGTTCGGCGTTCGATGCGGCGCTCGCGCTCGACCCGACCAACGCCAACGCCCTGAGCGGCCGGACGGCGGTGAGCGAAGCACCCGGGGGCGGCGAGCCGGGCACGGACAGCGCGCCGCTTTCACCCTTCGACTGGAGCCAGCGGGATCCGGACTTGCGGACGCTGCCGCCCGCGCCGGGCAAGGGCGGCGAGCCGAGCGCCGCGGGTCAGCTCTCCGGGCTGGGCGATCAGATTGAGGGCAGCTCGCCCGAGGCGGCACGGGCCGGCGGCGAGGAGGCACCGAAAAGTGGCGCGGGCATCGGCTTCGACGACCCCGGAGCGCTTGGAGAGGGCCTCGACCCCTCCGCCGTGGCGGGGATCGCCGGCGGCCCGTTGTTTACCCTCGAAACCATCCCTGCGCCGATCCGCACGCCCGAGGTCGTCGCCCTCGTCGAGAAAGGCCAGACGATCCAAGCGAAAATCAAGGAAAAGAAAGAGAAACTCGCGGAGGTTCCGCGCAGCTTTTCGAACTCAATGGAGATCGTGACGCTCAAAGAGGAAATCGCCAAGGACGAGCAGGAGCTGGCCAGCGTCAGCTTTTCGCTGCAGAGCAAGCTCGCCGAGGAGCAACAAAAACTCGACGCCGGACCCACCCAGGCGGACAGCGGCACAGCGGACGGTGGCGAACCCGCCCCGGTCGAGTAGGATCGAGCGATGGAGTGTCGAGGATCGTCAATTGAGGGGCGCATCGTGCGCCGCCTAGGCGGGCTGTTCGCGCTCGCCGCGCTCGCCCTGACGCCGGGCTTTGCTGTCGCCCAATATCTGCCCGAGCCGGATGCGATCCCCGTCGGCACGCCCGCCGACCGGCTCGCCTCGGTGAACAGCCATCGCAATTATGTCGACCAGACGCGCCTCTGGCTCGACCCCAAGATCGGCAGCCACGAGGCGCGCTGCACGGGCGTCGATGCGCAAGACGCGGCGCTGCTCGCGGATTGCCAAACCGCCTATGCCGAACTTTCCGCGCAGATCGACGGCTATTTCGCGGCGCTGCGCCGCTACCACGCGGAGATCTCTGATCTCAACGACTGGCTCGCCATTGTCACCCGCGCGCCGAGCCTGCCGCCCGAAGTCGACCGCCAGCTCACCCTCTACCAGTTCGACCGGGTGTTCTCTCTCCTGCTCCGCGCCCGGCTGGCACAGCGCGACGAGGACAGCGCCCAGGCGGTCGGCGAAGAGCTGTTGCGGCTCTACAACGAGGTGACGCCCGCCTGGGCGCGCGAGGGAGAAAATACGCCCGGCCCCGAGCGCGACGCTCAGGTGACACGCCACCAGTTGCTCGAGACCTTCACCCTGCTGCTCGATCATCGTCTCGAGCTGCGCGGCGAGGTGTCGGCGCGCGCTCGACGAGGAAGCCGAGCGTATCATCGAACAAATTTCGCCCGACTGGTACATCGCGCGCCACAAGGCCGCGGGCCCCGCGCTCGACCCGGCGCCTGCGGCGCCCCCGCCCGGAGTCGACGGGAACGCCTTTCTCGCGGCCTGCGGCGGCAACGCGCTAACCTGCATGGAGCGTTGGCCCAAGGCGGAAACGCGGATCGAGTATGTGCTCGAGGCGCTCCACTTCGCGAACGTCTACGCCGCCGAGCTCGGCACGCCCGAGGACGAAAAGTGGTGGGTCAGCCGGAGCTATCTCGAGGACTGGCTTGCGCTCAATCCCGACGATCAACCCGCGCGGGAGGCCCTGATTTATCTCGACGGGCTGCACGCGGGCGCGACGGGCGGACCCTGAGCCGGGGCCTCGCCGATTGACCGCGTCGGGCTTTTAGGGCTAGCTATTTTTTTCCGTTTAGCACCACGCAAACATGCTAAACGGCGTTCATTCGCCACGGCGGCTTTCGCCGCATAGGCGGCGGCTCGCGGTTGTGGGATTGCGAAACCCGGATGACTTATTCAGGCCGGATTTCGTGCTCGATACCCGACCCGACGTTGGAGCGCGCGATGCCCGACCCGACCGAGCCCAAAGACGTGCCAATCCACACGGTCGGCTATGGCGGCCGGCCGATCAACGACTTCATCGCGGTGCTGAAATCCTTCGACATTGTGATGCTGGTCGATGTGCGCTCGCAACCCTACTCGCGCTACGCGCCCGACTACCGCCGCGAATCCCTGGAACGCGCGCTCGGCGACGCCGGGATCGCCTATCGCTGGATGGGTGCGGCCCTGGGCGGGCGGCCCGTGCAGGCCGCCTGTTACGTCGACGGGCGGGTCGATTACGAGCGGGTGCGCGAACAGCGCTTCTTTCAGGACGCGCTTGCGGATTTGCACGCCCTCAGTCTCGAGACCTCGCCGCTCAGCATTATGTGCGCGGAGAAGAAGCCGGAAAGCTGCCACCGCATGCGCCTGGTGGGCATTGCGCTCGACGCGGCCGGCGCGGAGGTGATCCATATCGACGGAGTGGCCGAAGCCCGGCCCCACGCCGAGGTCGTCGAGGCCGCGCAGGGCCCGCAGCTCGACCTGTTTGCACAGCAGCCGTGAACGCGGCGGAGGAGCGCGTCGACGTCGTCATCGTCGGCGCCGGGCATAACGGACTGACCTGCGCGGGCTATCTCGCGCGCAAGGGGCTCAAGGTCAAGCTCGTCGAACGCCGGGGCGTGGTGGGCGGCGCGGCGGTAACCGAAGAATTCCATCCCGGCTTTCGCAACTCGGTCTGCTCGTATACGGTCTCGCTGCTCAATCCCAAGGTGATCCGCGAGCTGGAACTTGCGCGCTACGGCCTCGAAGTGAGGCTGCGCCCGATCTCGAACTTCTCGCCCCTGCCCGACGGGGATTATCTCAAGCTGACCGGCGAGTTCGAGAGCACGCGGGTGGAGATCGCGCGCCATTCGGAACAGGACGCCGCCCGACTCGCCGGCTATTACGAGGCCGTCGAGGGTGCTGCGGACGCGTTGCGCGACCTGGTTCTCGAAACTCCGCCCAACGCGGAGGCCGGTTGGCGCGAGGCGTTGCGCGCGCTCCTCATCGGCAACCGGCTGCGCAAGCTCTCGCTGCCGCGCCAGCGCGACCTCGCCGAGATCATGACCAAGAGCGTGGGCGACTATCTCGACGGCTGGTTCGAAAACGACGCGGTCAAGGGCCTGCTCGGCTTCGACGCCGTGGTCGGCAACATGGTGAGCCCCTACGAGGCGGGCTCGGCCTATGTGCTGCTCCATCACGGCTTCGGCGAAGCCAACGGCGTGAAGGGCGCGTGGGGCCACGCGGTGGGCGGCATGGGCGCGATCACGGGCGCCATGGCCCGCTCGGCGGAGGCCCACGGGGCCGAGATCGAGGTCGACGCGCCGGTCGGTGAAATCCTGATCGAAGGCGGGAAGGCGGCGGGCGTGCGCCTCGCCGACGGGCGCACGATCCGCGCCCGCGCGGTGGCCGCCAACGTCAACCCGAAGCTGTTGTTTCTCGACCTCGTGCCCGACGGCGCGCTCGACGCGGATTTTCGCTGCCGGATCGAGGGCTGGCGCTGCCGCTCGGGCACCTTCCGGATGAACCTCGCGCTCTCGGAGTTGCCGGATTTTTCCTGCCTGCCGGGCACGGCGAACGCCGAGCACCATCAATCGGGTATCGTAATCTCGCCCTCGTTGGGTTATCTGGAGCGGGCTTTCGACGACGCCAGGCGAGACGGATTCTCGCGCGAGCCCATTGTCGAAATCCTCCTGCCCAGCACGCTGGACGACAGCCTGGCGCCACCGGGCGCTCATGTGGCGAGCCTGTTCTGCCAGCATTTCGATCCCGACCTCGGGGAGGGACGGAGCTGGGATGAGCTGCGCGACGCGGCAGCGGACCGGATCATCGAGACGGTCGATACTTACGCGCCCAACTTCAAGGCCTCGATCCTGGGCCGGCAATGCTTGAGCCCGCTCGACCTGGAGCGGGAGTTCGGGTTGATCGGAGGCGACATCTTCCACGGCGCGCTGCATCTCGACCAGTTGTTCTCCCTACGCCCGATGCTGGGCCACGCGGACTATCGCGCGCCGATCCCCGCGCTCTACCTGTGCGGCTCGGGCGCTCATCCCGGCGGCGGCGTGACCGGGGTTCCGGGCCACAACGCGGCGCGCGAAATGCTCAGGGACTTTCGCAAAGGACGGTTGGGGAGAGGTTAGGGCGTGAAGCCCCGAAGCCGGCCCAACGGCGCTCCGCTCATGACCGGAGCGATTATCGAGAGCACATGCGGGGAATTCCCGCCTAG
Source organism: Alphaproteobacteria bacterium (assembly GCA_965249645.1). Lineage (GTDB taxonomy): Bacteria > Pseudomonadota > Alphaproteobacteria > UBA828 > JAPUJA01 > CAVOEB01. Next base: position 11,001 of record CBDFML010000010.1, on the reverse strand, counting down.
AATGCCGGGAACTATTTTCATCGAACTTCATTCTGAAATACGGGAGGCCCGAAATGCGCGCGGCAAGATTATTGGGGGGGCGAAGCGATCTCTCGCTCGACGAGGTGCCCGATCTCGAACCCCGGAGCGGGAGCGCCGTTGTCCGCGTCGAGACCGCCTTCATGTCGCCCTATATGGCGGCGCTGGTCGACGGCACGGAAGCGTTCGGGACGCCGCCGCGCCCGTTTACGCCGGGCATGGACGCGATCGGGACCGTCGAGCGCATCGCCGACGATGTGCGCGGCCTCGCGGTCGGTGACAGGGTCTATTGCGACAGCTACGTCGAAGAGGCGAGCGCGGACAGCAGCGGCGACTATGCCTTTGCCGCCTGTTTTGAGATAAGCGCCAACTCGGGCGACCTTCTCGCCCGGTGGCCGAACGGCGCGCTCGCGACACAGATGGACTTGCCCGCGGAGTGTCTGACGCCGGTCGGGCCGGCGCTGGCACGGACGTCCACTGAGACCCTGTGCCGCCTGGGATGGCTCGGCACGGCCCATGCCGCTTTCGAGAAGACGAATTTCCGGCCGGGCCAGAGCGTCGCCGTGCTCGGTGCTACCGGTCTGCTCGGGGTCAGCAGCGTTCTCGTCGCCCTCGCCATGGGTGCGGAGCGCGTCGTCGCCGTCGGCCGCTCGGAGGAGCGGCTGGCTGCTTTCGACGGCCTCAACGCCAGGGTCGAAACCGCGACGGCGCCGCCGGGCGCCGACGATCGCGTCGATCTGGCGATCAGCGCTATGGAGGGCAACGCCTCTCGCCTTCTGGAGGAATCGCTTCGGGGGCTGAAGCGATATGGCGCTCTGGTTGTGCTTGGCACCACGGAGACACCGCCGCAAATTGCCGGTTTGGTAACACGCGACCTCTCGGTGCGCGGCTCGTTGTGGTTTCCCCGTGCGACCCCGGCGCGCCTCGTGCGCCTGATCGCGAGCGGCGCGTTGCCCCTGGAGCGGATCCGATCACACGGCTATCCGCTGGACGAGGTCGCCGCGGCCCTTGCGCACAGCGCCAAGGTGCTGCCGCCGTTCGAACAGGTCGTGGTCTGCCCATGAATGACGTAGTCGGCGCCAAGCATGAATTTCACGACACAGACTACGTTCGTGACTGGGCGGAGCGGTTCGTTCCCACTGCGCCCCGCCTGGAGTTGTTCGGCCTCGTTCTGGACCAGATTTCTAAACCGGGCGCGGCGGCGGCTCATGTCGTGGAACTGGGCATCGGCCCGGGCTACATGGCTCGCTACATACTCGAACGCGACGACGCGGTCAGCTATGAGGGGGTCGATTTTTCGGACGTGATGTTCGACGTCGCACGGGCGACGATCGGCGATTTGATGGCGAGGGTGACCCTGACATCGGCGGACTTGCTGGATAATTCGTGGCCCTCAAGGCTAAGCCGCCCGCCGGACGCGATCATCTCGACCTGGGCGCTGCACGATCTGGGCGGCCAGCAGGCGGTCGCGGATGTTTATGCACGATGCTTCGAGACGCTCCTTCCCGGCGGGGTCCTGGTCAACGGCGATTTCATCAAGCCGGAGGGAACCGCTCTCGAGTTTGAACCGGGGCGCTTTCCTGTCGCCCGGCATTTCGAGTTTTTGCAAGCCGCGGGCTATTCGGATATCGAGTGCCTCGCCGAGCTGGAATCCAACCTCGAGGATCCCACGACGGGTCAGAATTACGCCTGTCTCGTCGCCTTTCGCTGAGCGGCTAACCGCCCTGGATGGGGGGGCAGATGGTGACCGTATCGCCGTCTTCAATCGGCTGGCTGGCGTAATCGGAGGTCGGGACGTTTTCGTCGTTGATCAGCACGAGGTAGCTTGCCCCCGCCTTGAGGCCGAGCCGGTCGATCAGCATTTCGGGTGTGGCGCCATCGTCGAGCTTCATGCGCGCCGAGGTGGGGCCGGTCTTGTCGGCGGGCAGGTTGTTGCGCAGCTTGCCCAGCAGTCGTACGGTGATGTTCATTTTGTCCGTCTCTATCCTTGTGTCTCTATAGCTCGTCTTGAGGCTCGTTTGACTTTACTCGCTCACGGCAGCGGGCCTAACGGCCCGCGCCTGCGCGCCGCATAAGCGGCGGGCCGCAGTCGCGGTCTTGCGCAATTCAAGGCGATCTTGAATTGCGCCACTCATCCCAAGGAAAAGGCGCGAAGCCGATGCCCGCGCCTCTTCCCGTTATTTTCCGCGCGCCCGTGCGGGCACGCTTGATTCGCCCTACAGGTTCAGGCGGCTGAGCGTCGAGTTGGTCGGCTTGCCGTCCTTGCTCCAGCCGCGCAGCTCGTAATATTCGGGCAACATCGTGGGCAGACCCGAGACCAACCCCTTTGCGGTGCCGGAAGGCGCCGGCTCCTCGAGGATGCGCTTGGGCAGGGTATCGTCGGCGATGGTGAAGCCTGCCGCCAAATTGAACTGGCGCTCGAGGTTCCAGGTCCGCTCGCCGGATTCGGTAAAGCGGTCCATGTCCCATTTGCCGTCGAGATCGGCGTCGAGCATGTCGACCATGAGCTGGAGATCCATCCCGGCATCGCCGACGAACAGGCACATGCCCGTGGAATCCATCGCCGTGATGACGTCCTGGCTTTCCCTCGCGGCCTGGGCCTTGCCCTCGGTTCCGGTGGTCTCGAAGTCGGGGCCGAAGGTGTCGCCGCGCAGGTGGCATGCGCCGCGGTTCGAGGTCGCGTAGCACAGCCCCATACCCTGCTGGGCGCGGCCGTCATAGCCCGCGAACTCCTGGCCCTTCACGGTCATGGAGTACTCGGGGTGCTTGTACTTCTCGCACATCCGCTTGGAGCCCAGGCCGATGACCTTGCCGAAGCCTTCGCCCTTGCCGATCATCTCGGAAATCTGGCACAGCGCCGCGGCGTTGCCGAAGGTGAGCTCGATGCCGCCGGTGTCCTTGGTCGTGATGATGCCCTCTTCGAAGAGTTCCATCGCCGCGGAAATCGAACCGCCGAGCGAAATCGGATCCATGCCGTGCTCGTTGGCCATGAAGCCCGCGAAGGTGGCGGCATCGATATCGTCGACGCCGACCATGGCGCCCAACGCGTAGGCGGTCTCGTATTCCAGGCCGCCCGAAGCGATCTGGTATTCGGGCCGGTCCTTGACCGAGAAATGCTCGGGATGGATGTGGGCGATACGCCCGCAGGCGATGGTGCAGGCAAAGCAGGCTGCGTTCTTGATCAGGTTGCTGTGACCGTCGGGCAGGGTCTCCATCATCGCTTCGTCGGAAATCTTCGAAGCACCGTCGAACTGGACCTGACGGTTGTTCATCGTGGGCAGGCTGCCGTACGACTGGACCACGTTCATCATCGCGTTGGTGCCGTTCGAGGTCAGGCCCTGACGGTCCTCGCTCGCGGCCAGCGCCTCTTTGGCCTTGTTGGCGGCCTTCAAGAACTTCTTGACATCGTTCGAAGGCACGCCGCGGGTGCCATAGATGGCGATCGCCTTGAGGTTCTTCGAGCCCATCACAGTACCCACACCCGAGCGTCCGGCGGCGCGGTGCAGGTCGTTGACGATGCAGGCGAACTTACAACCGTACTCGCCGGCGATGCCGATCGAGGCGACCTTCATCTGGTCGTTGCCGTGGCGTTCGTGGATCCAGGGCTCGGTCTGCCAGACCGTCTTGCCCCACAGCCCCTTGGCCGGGAGCACCTGCACGTCGTCGTCGTTGATGGCGATATAGACCGGGCTTTTGGCCTTGCCTTCGATGATCAGCAGGTCGTAGCCGGCGAATTTTAGTTCGGCGCCCCACTTGCCGCCCGAATTCGAGGTCGTGATTGCACCGGTCAGCGCACCCTTGGTTACCACCGTGTAGCGCCCACCCGTGGGTGCCATGGTGCCGGTGAGCGGACCGGGCGCGAAAATCAGCTTGTTCTTCGGAGAGAGGGGATCGACCTTCGGATCGACCTCTTCGGTGAGATATTTGGCGCCCAGACCGCGGCTGCCAATGTATTTTTCCGCCCACTCGGTGTTGAGGGGCTCGATCGTCGCTTTTCCCTTGCTCAGATCGACACGCAGAATCCGGTTCTGCATTCCCATGATCGTCTCTCCTCTCCGATACCGTTCGCCGTGGCGCCTCGGTCACGCACGCAGCCGACGGATTCCCCATCCGCCCGCGCACGACCGGTACGCTCGTTACCAATCATTCTACACACAAGGTGCGGGAACGGGAACGGCTTTTGAGGCCACGTTATCGCCGGTGTGCCGATCAGAGATCGAGGCGCGAGAGCGTCTCGTTGGTCGGCCTGCCGTCGCCGGTCCAGCCGCGCAGGCCGTAATATTCGGGCAGCATCTCGGGCAGCCGGTTAACCAGCCCCTTCGCGGTGCCCGAGGGCGCGGGGGTTTCGAGAATACGTTTGGGCAGCGTGTCGTCGGCCTTGGTGAAGCCGGTGGCCAGGTTGAACTGGCGCTCGAGGTTGAAGGTCCGCTCGCCGGATTCGACGAACTTCGCCATGGTCCAGTCGCCGCCGCAGGCGGCGTTGACCATGGTGACGATGTATTCGGCGTCGAGGCCGATTTCCTGGGGAAACAGGCACATGCCCGTCGAATCGACCGCCGCCATGAGGTCTTGGGAGAGCCTCACGGTATCGGCCTTGCCCGCAATGTCGGTGCGCTCGAAATCGAGATTGTAGACGTTGGCACGCATGTGGCACGCGCCGCGGTTCGAGGTGGCATAGGCCAAGCCCATGCCCTGCTGGGCGCGGGCGTCGTAGCCGGCGAATTCCTGGCCCTTGACGGACATGGAGAACTCGGGCCGGCCGAATTTCTCGCACAGCCGCTTTGAGCCCAGGCCGATCACCTTGCCGAAGCCCTCGCCCTTGCCGATCATCTCGGAAATCCGGCATAGCGCGCGGGCATTGCCGAAGGTGAGCTCGACGCCACCGGTATCCTCGGCCGTGATCACACCCTCCTCGAACAGCTCCATCGCCGCCGCAATCGAGGCGCCCAGCGTGATCGGGTCCATGCCGTGCTCGTTGGCCATGAAGCCTGCGAAGGTGGCGGCGTCGAGATCGTCGACCCCGCACATGGAGCCCAGCGCGTAGGCCGCCTCGAACTCCAGCCCGCCCGAGGCGATCTGGTATTCGGGGCGGTCCTTGACCGAGAAGTGCTCGGGATGAACGTGGGAGACCCGCCCACAGCCGATCGGGCAAGAGAAGCAGGCGGAGTTCTTGATCAGGTTGACATGGCCGTCGGGCAGCCGCTCTCCTTGCGCCTCGTCGGAAATGTCCCAGGCGCCCTCGAACTGGACCGCCCGGTTGTTCCGCGTCGGCAGGCTGCCGAAGGCGTTGGTGATGTTGATCATCATGATGGTGCCGTGATTGGCGAGGTTTTCGGTCAGCGTGACGCCCTCGGGAACCAACCCGATGGGGTCCTCGGCGGTGACCAGCGCGGTCGTCGCCTCGCGCGATGCGGTCATGAAGCGGGCGGGGTCGTGCGAAGGCACGCCCTTGGTGCCGCGCACCACGATCGCCTTGAGATTCTTCGAGCCCATCACCGCGCCCACGCCCGAGCGCCCGGCGGCGCGGTGCAGGTCGTTGACGATGCAGGCGAAGCGGCAGCCGTATTCGCCCGCCTCGCCGATCGAGGCGACTTTGGCCTGGGGGTCGTGGCGTTTTTGAAGCGTGGGTTCGGTATGCCAGACGGAGGTGCCCCACAGATCGTCGGCGGGAAGGATTTCGACCTCGTCGTCGCGGATCAGCAGGTAGACCGGCGAGTTCGCCTTGCCCTCGACGATCAGCAGGTCGTAGCCCGCCATCTTGAGCTCGGCGCTCCACTTGCCGCCCGAATTGGAACAGGTGATCGCGCCCGTGAGCGCGCCCTTGGTGATGACCGTGTGACGCCCGCCGGTGGGCGCGAGGGTGCCGGTGAGTGGGCCGGTGGCGAAGATGATCTTGTTGCCGGGGTCAAGCGCATCGACCGTGGGGTCGATCTCTTCCATCAGGTACTTGCTGCCCAGGCCGCGGCTGCCGATATAGCTCATCGCCCACTCCATGTTGAGCGGTTCGGTGGCCACGGTTTTCTTGGTCAAATTGACGCGCAGGGCCTGCTTCTGCCAACCCATGAGACTTCTCCCTTAAGCTCGGTTACGGCCCCACTATAGGCAAACCGGCGCCCCGGTGGGAAGTTCTTCGCGCTCTGCCGAGCAGGCTTGCCTAGAGACCGAGGCGGGCGAGGGTCGCGTTGCTGGGCACGCCGTCCGTCGACCAGCCGCGCTGTTCGTAATAGGCGGGCAGCATGGCATCGAGCGGGCAGACCGCGCCCTTGGCGAAACCGCTGGTCAGCGGCTCTTCGAGGATGCGCCGGGGCAAGGTATCGTCCGCCGCGCTCAGGCCCGCTTGCAGGTTGAACTGGCGCTCGAGGGTCCAGATTCGCTCGCCGGTTTCGCGCAGGCGGTCGAGATCCCAGCCGCCGCCGCAGGCCGCCTCGAGATGGGCGGCGAGCAAGTCGTGGGGCCAGCCGTTATAGAGCGCAAACACGCAGATACCCGAGGAGTCCACCGCCGCGTTCCAGTCCTGGGTGGATTTAACGATACCGGGCTTTTCGTCCAGCGGACCGGCCGCGAAATCGCTCGCAAATGGGGTCGCGCGCATGTGACAGGCGCCGCGATTGCTGGTGGCGTAGGCGAGCCCCATGCCGGGCATGGAGCGGCCGTCATAGCCGGCGAATTCCTGGCCCTTGACAGTCATGGCGAACTCGGGCCGGTCGTATTTCGCACAGAGCCGCGCAGCCCCCATCCCGACCTCGCGCCCGAAGCCCTCGGCCCGGCCCGCGGCTTCGGCGAGCTGGACCAAGGCGTGGGCGTTACCGAAATGCAGGTCGATGCCACCGGTATGCTCCGTCGTGATCACGCCTTCCTCGAACAGCTCCATCGCCGCGGCAATGGAGCCGCCGAGCGAGATCGGGTCCATGCCGTGCTCGTTGCACATGAAGCCCGCGAAGGTGGCCGCGTCGAGGTCGTCGACCCCGACCATGGCGCCCAGCCCGTAGACGGATTCGTATTCCAGCCCGCCCGAGGCGATGTGATATTCGGGCCGATCGCGAACCGAAAAATGCTCCGGATGGATATGGGCGATGCGCCCACAACCTATGGTACAGGCAAAGCAGGCCGAGTTTGTTACCAGGTTGCGATGGCCGTCGGGCAGGCGCTCGGCGATCGCTTCGGCCGAGATGTTCTCGACGCCCTCGAACTGGACATCGCGGTTGTTGCGCGTGGGCAGGGTGCCGAAGGAATTGGCGACCATCGCCATGCGCGAGGTGCCGGTCTCGGTCAGCTCCTGGCGCCGTTCGCTCGACGCCAGAGCCGCGTGGCCTTCGGCGACGACGGCGCGAAAGGCGGACGGATTGCGCAGCGGCACGCCCTTCGTGCCGCGCACGGCGATCGCCTTGAGGTTCTTCGAGCCCATCACCGCACCGACGCCCGAGCGCCCCGGGGCGCGGTGCATGTCGTTGATGATGCAGGCGATGCGGGATGCGGCCTCGCCGGCAGCGCCAATGGACGCCACTTTCATCTGGGGATCGTGGCGGCGCTGGAGCGTGGTTTCAGTGTGCCAGACCGTGGTGCCCCAGAGATCGTCCGCCGGGAGCAATTCGGCCTCGCCGTCGTCGATCACGAGATAGACGGGCGAGACCGCGCGGCCTTCGACGATGACCATGTCGTAGCCCGCGAACTTGAGCTCCGCACCCCACTTGCCCCCCGAGTTGGACGCCGCGATCGCGCCCGTGAGCGCGCCCTTGGTGACCACCGTGAAACGCTCGCCTGTCGACGCCGCGGTGCCCGTGAGCGGACCGGTCGCGAAGATCAGCTTGTTGCCGGGAGCGAGAGGATCGACGGCCGCGTCGATCTCTTCATAGAGGTACTTGCTGCCGAGACCGCGCGAGCCGAGGTAACGTTCCGCCCAGTCGCGGTTGAGCGGCTCGGGCGCGCATCGCCCTTCGGTGAGGTTGACGCGCAGAATCTGCCCTTGCCATGCCACGATCGCGTGCTCTCCGGTTACCGGCGACGCCGCGCGCGGAATCAGTCGAGGCCGAGGCGGGTCAGCGTCTGGCTGGCGGGAACGCCCTCGGGATCCCAGCCGCGCAGCTCGTAATATTCGGGCAGCATCTCGGGCAGGCGGGAAGTCCCGCCCTTGGCGGTGCCTGATTTACGCGGCTCGTCGAGGATGCGCGCGGGCAGACTGTCATCGGTGATGCTTAAACCCGCCTTGAGATTGAACAGACGCTCAAGGTTCCAGATCCGCTCACCGGTCTCGAGCAGGCGCTCGGCGCTCCAGCCGCCCTCGCAAGCGGCGTCGATCTGGGCGGCGAGCATGTCGGCCTCCCACCCCGAGAGCACCGCGAACAGGCAGATGCCCGTAGAATCGACAACCGCGTGGAAGTCCTGGGAATTCTTGACGATCGAGGGCTTGCCCTCGACCTCCTGGCGCGCGAAGTCATCGGCGTAGGGGTTGGCGCGGACGTGGCAGGCCCCGCGATTGCTGGTCGCGTAGGCCAGCCCCATGCCCTGCATGGAGCGTCCGTCATAGCCCGCAAACTCCTGGCCCTTGACGGTCATGGCAAACTTGGGATGGCCGTATTTGGCACACAGCCGCGCCGCGCCCAGCCCGATATCGCGACCGAAGCCCTCGCCCTTGCCGATCAGCTCGGCCATCTGGCAGAGAACTTCCGCACTGCCGAAGCGAAGCTCGATGCCGTCGGTCTGTTCGGTCGTGATGATGCCCTCCTCGAACAGCTCCATCGCCGCAGCGATCGAGGCGCCGAGCGAGATCGGGTCCATGCCGTGCTCGTTGGCCATGAAGCCCGCGAAGGTCGCGGCGTCGAGGTCGTCGACCCCGACCATCGCGCCGACCCCGTAGGCGGTTTCGTATTCCAGCCCGCCCGACGCGATGTGGTATTCGGGCCGCTCGCGGACGGAGAAATGATCAGGACGGATGTGGGAAATCCGGCCGCAGCCGATGGTGCAGGCAAAGCAGGCGCCGTTGGTAATCAAATTACGGTGGCCGTCGGGCTGGGTCTCCATCATCGCCTCGGCGCCGATGTTGTCGGCGCCCTCGAACTGGCAATCGCGGTTGTTGCGCGTGGGCAGGGTGCCGAACGCGTTGACCACGGCGGTCATCGCGTTGGTGCCGTAGGTGGTGAAGCCCTCGCGGCCCTCGCTGTCGGCCAGGAATTGCTTTCCGGCCTCGGTAGCGGCCATGAAGGCCTTGGGATCACGGGTCGGCACGCCCTTTGTGCCACGCACGGCGATCGCCTTGAGGTTCTTCGAGCCCATCACCGCGCCGACGCCCGAACGCCCCGCGGCGCGGTGCAGGTCGTTGACCACACAGGTGAAGCGGCAGCCCCACTCGCCCGCCTCGCCGATCGAGGCGACCTTTGCTTGCGGATCGTGACGGTGCTGGAGCGTGGTTTCGGTGTGCCAGACCGTGGTGCCCCAGAGATCGTCTGCCGGGAGCAGCTCGGCCACCTTGTCGCGCAGCAGCAGATAGACGGGCTTTTTCGCCCGGCCTTCGACGATGATCATGTCGTAGCCGGCGAACTTGAGTTCCGCACCCCATTTGCCGTCCGAGTTGGACGCCGCGATCGCGCCCGTGAGCGCGCCCTTGGTGACCACCGTGTAACGCCCGCCGGTCGACGCAGCGGTGCCCGTGAGCGGGCCGGTCGCAAAGATCAGCTTGTTGCCCGGATCGAGCGGATCGACGGCAGGATCGATCTCCTCGTAGAGGTACTTGCTGCCCAAGCCGCGCGAGCCCAGATAATCCAACGCCCATTCGCGGTTCAGCGGCTCGGCCGTACAACGACCGGCCGTGAGATCGACCCGTAATATCTGCCCCTGCCAGCCCATTGTCCTAAACCCCCTCTGTAATCCAGACTGTCGCGTCGACCGCCGCCTTGCGAATGGCGAGCGGTGCGGCGTATTCGGGCGAAGCGTACCACGCGGCGGCGCGCTCGAAGCTGTTGAATTCGATCACCACCACGCGCTCGCCGAGCGGGCCGCCCTCGACGGCCTCGGTTTGACCGCCCCGCGCGAGGAAGCGCCCGCGGAACGCGGTGATCGCCGCGCCGGCCCGGCCTTGTAGTCCTCGTAGCGGGTGGCATCGGTTACGGTGATCTGGGCGATCACGTAGCCGGCCGCGCCGCCGGTGGGTGCCTGGTCGGTGCCTTCGACGGCGAAGATGTGGGAGCGGGTGGCGGCGAGCCTAATCTTAAGCAGTTCGGCGTAGCCGGGCGATGCGTACCACGCGCGGAGTTTCTCGAGGCTCTCGAATGCGACGACGACGAGGACGCCGTTGGGCGAAGCCCCCTCGGGCGCTTCGGTGCGTCCCGCCCGGGCCACGACCCGGGCGCCGAACGCATCGAGCGTGGCGCCGACCCCTTGGACGTAAGTGCCGAAACCCTCGGGATCGGTGATCTCGACGTCGCCGATCAGATATGCCGTCATGGTCGTTTCCTTCGGGTGAGGGTTAGTCGATAATACCGGAGCCGCGCAGAAAATTCGCCAGCATGCGGGGGTGCGTCAGGCAGTGGCCGGAAGCGCTCGATCGCCTGCGGGTTGGTCTCGTAATCGTCGGCCATCATGATATCAATGGTCACCTCGGGATGGAACTGCGCGGTGACCCAGCCGCCGCCGTGATCGAGCGCGCCCGCCTCGTACCACTCGGTGGTGGCGAGCACGGTCGTTTCGGGCGGGATCTCGACAACGTGATCGTAATGGCCGAAATGGAACTCGGGCGCAACGCCGTAGCCGGCGAAGAGATAATGGTCGCGGCCCGCCTCGGTCACAGCGGCCTGGTAGCTGCCGTGGACCATGCCGTGAGCGTTGGGCTCGACCCGCCCGCCGCGCATGACGCTGACCATCTGGTGGCCGCCGCAGATGCCGAGCAGGGGGCGCCCGGTTTCGCGATACTCCGCGAGCCAGTCCATTGCGGTCTTTTGCCAGGCAAAGCCGTCGTTGATCGACGGATAGCTGCCGCCGACGAACACGGCA
>CBDFML010000009.1:322500-384138 GCA_965249645.1 Alphaproteobacteria bacterium | reverse complement strand
ACGTTTACGCCGTGTCTCGCTTCCATACGCTGATGTTAGTATAAATAGCGTAATATCAGTATGTTGTGTGGTTTGTAAAGCATTTGCTGCCGACAGATTTACGCAACAGCACGCGCAATTTTGATTTCTGGTGTTGAGTTTGGTGTTGAGTTTGCGTGGCGAGCGTGTGATGATCGCCGGCATGGAAACACCATCCGTAAAGCGTACGGCGAACGTCAAACTTCTGCTCACGAAGCGGGCCGTCGAGGCTCTCGAGACCGCCGACAAGCCCTGGATCGCCTGGGACGAGAAGTTGAGCGGCTTCGGCGTCTGCGTATATCCGTCCGGTATCAAGTCCTTCCTGGCCAACTATCGCGCCGGTGACGGTGGTCGGAAGGCGCCCAACAAGCGTGTGGTCCTCGGCCGGTACGGCAAGCTCGCCCCCGATCATGCGCGGCGTCTGGCTCAGAAGCTCCTGGGCCAGGTCGCCGACGGCAACGATCCAGCGGGCGAACGCACGGAATCACGGGCCATGCCAACGCTTAAAGATGCCTTCGATGGCTACATGGCGGCCAATCCCAACCGATCGCAGCGCACCGATGAACTCTACCGCTACGAGGCCAAGCGCTATCTTGGCGACTGGCTGGTGCGTCGGCTCGACGCGATCGGCCGCCAGGATGTAGAAGCCCGTTTCAACCGCATCACCGAGGATCACGGCTGGTCCCCGGCTAACCGGTCGATGTCCCTGCTGCGCTCGATTTACCGCCGTCCCTGCGTCGACCATGACGGCTTGCGCAATCCAGTCGATCTCTGGCTGGCCGGCGGCGGCAAGTTCCATCGCAAGGCGCGGCGAAAGATATCCGCCCCTGACGAGGTGTTGCCGTGCTGGCGTGCCGGCATCAAGGCGGAAGTGAACAACCCGGCGATCCGCGACGCGTTATGGTTTGGTCTCTATACTGGCATGCGCCGCGAAGAAGTGCTGACCCTACGATGGGAGCGGGTTGACATGGGGTCCCTCGCCTTCCGGGTCGAAGAGACCAAGACCGGCGTACCTTTGGAGCTTCCCATCACCCGGCAATTGGAATCCATCCTCGATCGCCGCCGGGCGGAAGGCGAAGAGCTGCCGGAGAACATCCGCTCCTGGGTCTTCTCCTCCCCGACCAGCGCGTCGGGCCATGTCCAGGACCCGCACCATCTCTATGCCCGCATCACCAAGGCCGGCGGCGCCAAGTTCTGGTTCCATGGGCTGCGCAACTGCTTCATTACCGTCGCCGAGCGCGATCTCATGCTGCCGACGGCACTGACCAAGCGACTGGTCAATCATGCACGGCCCAACGATGTGACCGAAGGCTACGCCGCCGACTGGACGGTCACCCAGCTCCGCGCGCCCGCGCAACGGGTCGCCGATCGTATCGACGCGCTGATGAACGGGGCGATACCGTCCGAGAACGTCATCCAAGCGATTGGCGCGGATCGGCATCTTGCCGCCAACGGAGACGCCTCGGCTCTCGGTTCTCGCTGACCTTTGTCCACTGGTTCATATAGTTGGATTTCGGTCTCACTCGTCCGAGCGAATGAACCTGTTCACAAACCATCTCCATTCGCGTGGCCACTCAATTGGAGAGGGTTCGAACCGGGGTTCGTTCCCACCGCCAAGCTTCACGTCCGAACTTTCTCCCGCCGTGCCGACCGGCCCCGAAACGCCCAGGTTTCGCGCGGGTTTCGGCCTACGACTGTTGACCGCCGGTTCTGCGATTCGGCCCGAATCCGCTCTCTCTCCGCCGATATTCTCCGCGACTGTTGACTGAGCTGTTTCGGTACGGGATTTCAGACCGTAGAAGTTTCAATGGGTTAGTGGGATTCTGATTTCCCGAAGTTCGAATGTGGTTCGCCCGAGCGGACGTGACCGGGTTCCAACCCGGGCATTGAATTCACTGGATTATTTCGGTGCTCTGGTACGCTCGTGAACCAGGCGGTGGCCGGCTTCGCAACACCAGGTACCCGAAGCTCAACATCTGGACGGATTGTCAGACGGCGGCTTCCCGCAGCGAACGCATCGTTCCCTAGGCGCAGCTAGGCCGGCCCATCGGTACGACCTTCCCGGTCCCTCCCGGTGCGATTATCATCCTCCGAAACGGGTCGGGTCGACGGCTGGCCCCGTAGCGTGCCGGAGGGGAAGAAACCGTGGCAAGGCAGGGAATGATGCAGCAGGGACGTGGGAGAGCCATGAGGGAACTTCGAGCGGCTGGCCGGAAGGCATTGCTCGTTACCGTGATCGCGGCTGTCGTAGGCGGCTGCGCCGGAACGATGCAGGGAATTGTTAGGGGCGAAGGAACTCGACTCCAATTTGCTTATGAACAAGGGATGATTGAGGTGGTCCCACATACTTGGACAGTTTGGCAGCAAAGTTAAGGTGTATTCCGTTGCCTGATCATGCTACCAAAATCCTGTTTATCACATCCTGCTGCTGTTGTTGAGCCAGTGGAGATGTGGTCAAGGCGATAGCCTTGTCCATCATATCCATGGGCCGCCCGTTTCCGTAAGCCTCGGCCGGCGTTTGGCCATCGTGGACCGAATGAGGCCGCTCGGTGTTGTAAAAGCTCATCCACTCGCCGATGATCCGTTCGGCCGTGAAGCCATCGGTCAGTTCGTGCAGATAGACCGCCTCGTATTTGAGCGACCGCCAGAGGCGCTCGATGAAGATATTGTCCATGCAGCGGCCGCGGCCGTCCATCGAGATCGTGATCTCCGCGCTCTTGAGAATGCCGGTGAAGTCAAAGCTGGTGAACTGGCTCCCCTGATCGGTATTGAAGATTTCCGGTTTGCCGTATTTGGACAGCGCCTCGTTAAGGGCATCGACGCAGAACCTGGCATCCATGGTGTTCGACAGCCGCCACGCCAGAACATGACGCGTCGCCCAATCCATGATGGCGACCAGATACAGGAAGCCACGTTGGACGGGAATATAGGTGATGTCCGCGCACCAGACCTGGTTGGGACGGTCGATTACCATCCTGTTGAGCAGATACGGATAAATCCGGTGCGCGGGATGTGGATCGCTGGTTCTCGGTGCCTGGTAGATCGCCTCCAGGCCCATCAGCCGCATCAGACGACGAACACGATGACGACCGACGCGGACGCCTTCCCGCCATACCTGGCGCACCATCTGGCGGCTGCCGTAAAACGGATAGTTGAGAAACAGCTCGTCGATCCGACACATCAGCGCCAAGTTCTCAAGGCTCTCGCCTTTCGGCGCGTAATAAAACGAGGATCGGCCGATCGCCAGAATTTCACATTGACGGCTCAAGCTCAGGTCGGGATTGTTGCGCGTGATAATCTTCTTGCGCTCAACCCGGCTCATCGCTTGAGCCCTCTGACCAAAAAATCCCGCTCCACTGTCAACTGGCCGATCTTGGCATGAAGATCGTGGACCTCCACTTCATGGTCTTGGCCGGCGCGATCGGTGCCGTTCGAGAACACTTCGCCAAGTCCGTCCATCGCCTGACGCTTCCACGCGCTCACCTGATTTGGATGTACCTTGTGCCGCGCCGCGATCTCCTGGATCGTCCTGTCGCCCCGTAGAGATTCCAGCGCAACCTTCGCCTTGAAGTCTGCCGTAAATCGTCGTCGTGTCGTCATCTCGTATTCCTCCGTTATCCGGTGGAATACACCTTAAACAACTGTCCGATTTCCTGGGACCAGCTCAGATGTCCTATACCTATACTGTTGAAATCGACGGAGAGGTATTTTCTGGACGTTCTGTGATGGTGGATTCAGGAGAAACATTTGCCACAGCGTTTGGCACTACATTCGCTGCGACCTCATCAACTTCCTCCTCCGCTACAGTAATTGCCTCGTCCACTTCAGGTCGATTCAAAGCCACGCTGCTTGGGAACCGAGGTTCCACACTTAGATGTCTGATGCAATATGCTGACTCTAGCGGCTTCACCACTTCGGGCGGTGTTGGCGAGTGCATTCACAGTGACGGGCGTGTCATTGACGTTGTTTGGTAACCGCGGACTGCGTCCGGAGAAGCTGCTGAACGGGGATATCTACTACACCGTAGCCTCAGTCACGAACCTGCTCAAAAAGGCCGGCGGGGTCGAGCTTCGCAAGGACCATTTAGAGGTGGTCCAATTCCGGCGCAAGGTCGTCAAACGCAAGGCGCCCGCCAAGGCGAGGACGCGCGCTTCGGGGAAATCGTGATGGCGGACGGGTTCGATGCCGGGAACTGGATCGAGCACCTGGCGCGATTGTTTCCCCCGCTGGCGCAGGCGCAGGAGCCCTATCTTCGCGAATATCAGGAACGGCATGCGCGCGTGATTGACCTGAGGGACGGCGGACCGCCGCCTTTCCCGCTGGAGGATCTGCGTCTGCTCTATGACGAGGTTCGCAACGGCAGACTGTGGGGCATGGAAGCGCACTACGCGCCGTTGCGCGCGGTGCTGGACCCCGTGCGTCACGCGCTGCTGGGCCATCCGACGCTCCAACGGGTTGCGGTAACGGGTCGTTTGATCGGGGACAACGAATTCTGGATGCAGATTCTGGGTTCCGGCGGGCTGAATTCTGCGGGGGATTTGATTGCCGGGTTGATGGCGCGGGCCGCAGAGTTGCCTGATGACGGGTTACGGACGTCTCTGCGTGAGTTGAACGCATTCCTTTTTCCGGTCGGAGACGGGGCGGCGGCAGATGCGCTCGGCAGCCTCGACGAGGGTTGTGATGTGTTCCTGTTCTATGGTCTCACCCTGTCAGAAAGGATAGAGGCTGCGGACGGCATGGTGCTCCTTCCGTACTGCGAGCTGCTGCGGTTCGTGGACCGGGAGCTGCTGGACGATTTTGCTCCGTCCGGCGCGGGGTCCCATGGTTGGCGGCCGATAGGGGCAGTGGCCAGGCCGTTCCGTTGGCGGCCCGCGTTTCGTCGAAGGGGCAGGGTGAACGAGCCGGTGGGACCCCCGCCGCCCCTGTTTTTTCGGGAGGCGGCAATATTGCTGGACTTGCTGGCGGTGAGTCACGCAACGCGTGTTGCACCGCTCGCAACATTGTCGAACCGCATCGACGGTTCAGCCGGGCGGCTGCTGAGTCGGGAGAAGCAAAGTGCGGGGTTCTATCAGAGCTGGCCGGCACAGGGCTTTAGCGGATTTGACAAATGTCCAGCGATAAGGCCGGCGGCGCTGTCGGAAGCGCAGGAGGCCCTACGCAATCGCGAAAGCATGCGCTACGCGAGGATGGCGCCGATCGTTACGCGGCTGTCGGAGGCGCTTGGCAGGAGTGGGCGGTTCGCGGTTGCCGACAGGGTCCAGGATGTCGCGATGGTGCTCGAGCGAATGTATGTGCCGGGTGGGAAGAAAATCGGACACAAGCTGCGCAACCGCACGGCGCGATTTCTGGGAACGGATTCGGCGAGCGAGAAGAGAATCAATGACAACGTGAAGGAACTCTATGACGTGCGATCGGATATCGTTCACAACCGGTTGCACAAGTTGACGCCGGACAGAGTTCACTCGGCGTTCGTCAAGGGCTTCGACATCGCCCGGAGGTCACTGTTCAAGCTCCTGCGCGAGGGACCGCCGGACGAGTGGTAGATCGATGCCCCGCGCGGGGGCACCCCTTCTTTATGCACCCAGCAACCGCCTCCGCTGCTCTTTCCACTCCGCCGGAAACGGCTTCATCAGCCGCGCCAGGGTGAGCGCGGGCGGCTGGCGGCCGTCGAGGATGGCTTCCACGATGTCGGGCGCGAGCAGGGTGAGGCGCAGGATGCGGCTCACGTAGGAATGGTTGATCTCCTCGGCGCGGCCGAGCGCCTTGGCGAGGTGTCGTCGAGCCCGCTCTCCACCCAGGGAGCCACCCAATTGGAGAGGGTTGGAACCGGGTTACGTCCCCACCGCCATATGTTTCAAGGGGTTAACTTCCATTGCATCGATGAAAACAAAGATGGTTTCCCCACTTTTGTTTTGAAGGGGTTCTATCCCGCCTGGATACCGGACAACATGCAAACGAATGTTACACAGCCGCAGATGAAGAAAAGGAGGCCGGCCAGGGCAAGGCAAAAGGCCCAATTTGCTCTGAAAACGGAGCGTGTTTGCACGTCGAGCTCGGCGGCTTGCAAGTCTTTGATATGTTTTTGTATCGCCTTGATGTCTGGCTCATTGTCAGGCGGGTACCAACTGAGATTTATAGTCGCTTCGATTTTCGCCCGCATATGATCATAAAATTGGCTCCACTTGGCTGCTGATAGGTACGCGATCACATTGCTCAGTGCCGTAAGTAGCAGCCCAACGAGATAGAGGGCAATCGTAATCCATAAGAGCCACGGCTGCGTTTGGATATTGATGCCGATCAGAGACGCGAATGCGGGAACGGCGACCAACGCACTCCCGTTCAGAATTGTACCAATTCGGAGCCCGGCTAAGGCATAAGCGAGCCGCCCCTGCTCAGCCACCTTGAATGCCTCGACGGGAAAATTCAAACGAGTGGCGTATTCTTCCAGGTATCTGGTGTGCCTACGACTCACAGCTTCGAGCGACCTTTCCAAGGCGTCCTGGTTTTGCTGCGCCTCGGCCCTTTTGTCTTGACCATCGTCTTCGGCCATCATGCCTCCCCATCCCCCCGCTCATGCTCCAACCGGCGGCGGAATGCGCTGCGGCTGGCGGTCAAGAGCTTGGGCTTCCAATGCACAAACCATTCGTTGAGTGTCACCGCCCATGAACCAGAAGGCCTCTCTTTCAGGAGAATCGGTTCACGCCCAAGCCGCCTCACAGCCGCCTCGCGGTCCAGACGACGCGGCCGATAATGTGGACCTCCTCGGCGTCACGTTCGTAGGTATCGTATTCGGGGTTCACCGACTTGATGATCACCTTGGGTGGCTCGGAATTCGGTTCGTGCTCGATGCGCTTGGCCACGATCCCCATGCCATCCCAGATCACGAAAACCCCGGGCGGAACGGGTATCCGCTGACTGGTATCGATCAGGATGCGGTCGCCACTGGCGAGGAGCGGTTCCATGGAATCGCCATCAATGGTGATCATTCGCAAGTCGGCCGGCCTGGCCCGGAACTCATACCGAATAACAGGATCGGGGAAGAACCACATTTCCCTGGTTTCTTCGATGCCCTCGTTTAAGGCGCCAGGTCCCGCCGAAGCGCGCACGTCGATCTCGGGGATTGCCATGTAGCCTTCCGGCGTGGCGACGATCGCGTTCGGACCCACTCGCCCTTCACGTGGCGCGACCTTCCTTCGTGGTTTGCGGGGCGGCGTCTTCTTGTGTTTAAGCGCGTCGGGCTCGCACCCAAGATGCTCCGCCAGCGCTTCGCGATCGTTCTCCGAGAGAACCTTCGGGGTTCCCCTATAGATGAACTGATGCAGATAGGCCGCGTTCCGGCCCATGGCGATCGATGCGGCCTTCATGTCGGTTGGCGGCGTCCGATCCTTCACAAGCTTGAGGACCTTTAGCCGTACCGGGTCGAGATCCATGGCGAGTCTCCCCTCTGATTGGCAATAGGTTATTAACAATCTTTTCCCATTGACGCAATAGGAATCATTAGATTTGAATACTCCTATCATGAAGACGCTGACCGAACACTTCCATTCGACCGTCGAGGCGTTTCTCAAACGCTCCGGCTTCAAGCCCACGGAATTCGGACGTCAGGCGGTCGGAGACCCTTCTCTCGTGCTGAATTTGCGCCGTGGTCGTTCCCCGACCCTGGCAACCGCCGACCGGATTCTGGCCTTCATCCATGAGAACGACGGGATGGTCAGCAAGAAACGCGAGCAGCCCGAACGACAAATGATCAGGGATTTTCAAAGATGACGATCGAAGGATTAACAATCCGGCATCTCAATCAGGTCGAACTCGCCGACCGTTGGAACATTTCCCCACGCACGCTGGAGCGTTGGCGCTCGATCGGTGAGGGCCTGCCGTACCTGAAGATCGGCGGCCGCGTGGTCTACCGGCTGGAAGACGTCGAGCTATACGAACAAGAGCGATTGCGCCAGTCAGAGCCCAGCGGGTCGTTGTTCACGTCCCACGGCGTCGGAGCGAAAGCGCGGACGGCGTGACGACCGTGAGCGTGCTCCCTCTCCCGACAGTCCCGGACCTCGTGTCGCCGCCACGCCCGCTTGCCCTGCGTTCGGACGGGTTCGCTACCTGGCTCAAAACCGCCCGTCTCGGCGGTCGGATCGAATACCACCGCGGCCATCTCTGCGTCGACCGCCAGCAAAAGCCCGACACGCCGGATAACGAGGCGCGCGCTGCGCTGCACCGCCTGGCGACACGCCTGCTCAGGGCTGCTGAGCAGGACCTGGTTCACCTGGTTCAGCGCCGCCATGGGCCCGAGGACTTCAGCTATCTCGCGATCAAGGCCGGTAAGACCCCGCGAGCGCGCCACCATGGCTCCAGAAGCCCGAGGAGGGCCGCGTGATGGTGGAGAACCCCTTCGAGCGCCACGACATCGATCATCTCTCGCCGAGCGCGCTCAACCTGTGGGCGGCGGCGCCCGCGCTCTGGGTCATGGAGCGCCTGCTCGGCCGCCGCTCGCCGATCGGCGCCCCCGCCGCCCGCGGCCGCGCCGCCGAGCACGGCATCCACATGGGTCTCATGGATCCGTCGCTGCCGCTCGATGCCTGCGTAACGGTCGCCGAGCGGGCCTTCCATCGCGAGATGGCACTCAACCCCGATGAAAGGCGCGAGGCCGAGGCCAAGAACCTCGCAGGCTATGTCGCCCATGGCCTCGAGGAGCTCAGGCAATACGGCGTGCCGTCGGCCTATCAGGAGAAGGTCAGCGTCATGCTCGAGGCCGTGCCGGTGCCGGTCATCGGCTATATCGACTGGCGCTTCGATCGGCACGGCCTGATCGTCGATCTCAAGACCGCCGAACGGCTGCCCTCGGCGATCGGCGATAGCCACGGCCGCCAGGCGGCACTCTACGCCCGGGCGCATGGCAACTACGGCTCTCGCCTGGCCTACGTGAAGCCGAGCAAGGGCAAGAAGGACGGCCGCGCCGTCGCCGTCTACGAGCTCTCGGCCGACGAGGTCCGCCAGCATCTCGACGCGCTCACCCAGATAGCGATCCGGCTCGGCCGGTTCCTGGCGACCTCGGGCGATGCCCACGAGCTCGCCGGCCTCCTGGTTCCCGATTACGACCGCTTCTACTGGAACAACGCCATCACTCGTGCCCATGGCACGGCGGTCTACGGATTCTGATCAACCCCGAGAGCAAAGGAGAACGACCATGCCTCTCAACATCGGTGCCAGCGGCACCATCAAGCCCTATGCCAAGTACAACGCCAAGGCGGACAAGTGGTTCGTCAAGGGCGACGACGGTGACCAAGAGATCGCCCGGCCCACCTTCGCCGCCGATCTCGCCAATATCGCCACCGGCTGGCTTCGCTTCCGCGAGGGCGAGGCGCCCGAACGGGTGATCGATCCCTCGCTGGAGCGTGCCGCCCCTTCGCCCGGCGAGGGCTTCAAGCGCGGCTTCGTGCTCGCGGCCTACAGCCGGCAGTTCTTCGCCGGCGCGGTCGAGCTCTCCAGCGCCTCGATCCACATGAGCAACGCCATTCGTGAGGTCTACCAGGCCTTCGAGGAGGGACGCGCCGATCATCCGGGTCAGGTGCCCATCATCGCCTGCACCGGGTCCGAACCGATGAAGGACAAATACGGCACCAACTATCGGCCGAGGCTCGAACTCGTGAAGTGGGCGGACCGACCCACCGAGCTGCCCGACGAGAGCCCGGTGGAGGCGACCGACATCTGGCATGGCGAGGCGGCGGCGAGGCCGCAGGCAACCCATGTCGCCCCGCCGCCTGTGGCCGCACCGGCGGCGGATCCCCTGCTCGAGTCCGAGTTCTGATCCCGCAACGACGGCACCTCCGGCAGCGGATCGTTTCTTATGCCCCTCTGCCGGCTGGTGACATCCAGCCACCTTGCGGCTTTCCTAGCCGTTCCGCACCCTGCTCGAGTCCGAGTTCTGATCGGGCGAACGGCGTGATGCGGCGGAAGGAATCGGTCTTCCGCCGCGCCCGCCCCGTGCAACCACGATGACCGACAGCAACGTCCAACCCATGATCGAGCCCGATCCCGAGCAGATGCTCCGCCACCTCGAGCATCTGTTCGGCGGCGATCTCGACGGATGCCACGAGGGCAGGATCGAACTGGCGTGGACGGACCGTGACGGCGGACGGCTCCGGCACGCCGCGATCTTCGGCACCGACGAGATCGAGGAACTGGTCGAACGCGCCTTGAGCGAGAACCGGGTGCCTGGTCAGAACGTCTATGTCGGCCAGGCCCTGCGCAAGCCGGATATAGCCCCCTTCGGCCGCTGCAAGGACGAGGACTTCCTGGCGCTCACCGCCTTCTATGTCGATCTCGACGACGACGTGATCGCGACGGCCCGGGTGAACTACCGTCACCGGGGCTGTCCACCGACCGCGGTGGTGGTGACCGGGCGACATCCGCATGTCCGGGCGCAGATGCTCTGGCGGCAGGAAACGCCCGAGCTCGATCCGCAAGCCTGCCAGCGCCAGAACCGGGCATTGGCGGCCGCGCTCGGCGGCGATGCCTCGGTCGTCAACCCGGGCCGCGTGCTGCGCCTGGGAGGCTCCATCGCCTGGCCGGTCAAGCCCGGCCGGGTCATCGAGCGGACCGAGTTCCTTGTCTTCGACGATGTGCGGCCGCGCCAATACTACCCGGGCCAGCTCGCCAAGGCCTTCCCACCCGAAACGGAGACTTTGTCCGGCCCAGAGGCGGTCCCCGCGCCCAAGAACGGCCTCAATATCGGCTCCGAGTTCGATGGCGTGACGGTGGAGGCCTGCCTCGCCGCCATCCGCGCGGGCGACCATTGGCACAACAACCTGGTTCGGCTCACCGGCCACTGGATCGCCCGCGGCTGGTCCGATGACGAGATCCTGACCGCCGCCGAGGCGCTCACGCTGCCGAGCTATACCATCGAGCAGACCCGCCGCGAGGTCGCCCGCATGATCGGAGGCGGGCGGGCGAAGTGGAACGCACCGAACCCCACCCACGAGGTCGGCCGGGCGGAGGAGGTTCAGGGTCCCCTGAAGGCCTCCTTCATCGAAAATCTCAACGTCGCTATGTTGCCGCGCCGGTGCTGGTTGCTGGGGCGTTCGCTCCTGCGCGGCAGCGTCACCGTTCAGGTAGCGCCGCCCGGGGTCGGCAAATCGACCCTCGGCATCGAGCAGGCGGTCGCCGTGGTCACCGGGTGCGCGATCACCGGCCAGGATGTTCATGAGCAGGCGAAGGCCTGGATCTACAACAATGAAGATGACGCCGACGAGCTCAAGCGGCGGCTCGCCGCCGTCTTGCAATACTGGGACATCCCGTTCGATGAAGTAGGGGGACGGCTCGCGCTTAACAGCGGCGCCGACCGGCCGCTTCTGGTGGCCCGGGCAGACCGTGAGGGCAACGTGATCCGCCTTCCCGATGTCGATGCCTGCGCATCGCAGGTTCGCGAGCACGGGATCGGCCTCTTTGTCGTCGATCCCTTCGTCGAGACCCACGAGGTCAACGAGAACGCGAACGCCGAGATCAAGGCGGTGGCGGCGATGTTCCGGGAGATCGCCCGCAAGGGCGATTGCGCCGTCATGCTGGTGCACCACACGGCCAAGCCGCCCCAGGGCTCGAGCGACGGGCACGCCGGCAACATGAACACCGCGCGCGGCGCCAGCGCGCTCACCGGCGTCGCGCGCATCGTCCAGACGCTGTTCTCGATGAGCGCCAGGGACGCCGAGCGCCATGGCGTCGCGGAAGAGGACCGTCGCCTTTATGTCCGTCTCGACGATGCCAAGGCCAATGTCGCGCTCATCACCGACAGGGCCCGTTGGTTTCGCCGCGAAAGCGTCACCATCGCCAACGACGACGAAGTCGGGGTCCTGGTTCCGGAGGCGCTGGAGACATCCGAGCTCGATGACGGCGATGACGATCTTCATCGCACGGTCATCGCCTGTCTCCTGGCGCGCGTGGGCGATCCCGAGATTACCCTGAACGCGGCGGCCAGGCTGCTCGCGTGGAGCGACGACAAGCGTTTTGCAAGATACCGACAGTCGGACGGCGGCGGTCATCAACGGGTCAGCCAGACCCTTCGCGATGCCATCATGGCCGCCTGCCGAAGCAATATCTGCATCGTCAAGAACGGCTCGTCCCAGGGCTTCACCTGCGACGAGAGGCGCAAGCCGGTCACGCTCAAGCGCTTCGCCACGCCGGCATCGGCCGCCGACATCGCGGCCCAACCGCCCGAATTTGCCGCCGAGGAGGCCGCATGTTGAGGATGAATCATATTCCATGTACGAGCCGTCGCACACGGCCGCACACAAGGATTTCTGCAGATGTGCGAGTGTGCGACCGCACACTCGCACACGGGTCTCGCACACGCCCGGATTCCCTGCGTGTGCGAATGTGCGACGTGTGCGCCCCTAAAGGGGGTGGTGGCGCGCCGCTCACGCGGCCGCTCCCACCTCCCCTTGGGGCCCGGCGGCGTTCGCACATCGCTCCGAAACCCCTCTCTCAGGAGGCCCGGTCGTGACCCGGGCGAGACCTCGCCCGCCCGTCGTTACGGCCGATCCCGCGTCCGATCCCATGGCGCCATCGGACTACGTGATCCGCGCCATCCTCGACGGCCTCGACCGTATCGCCCACGAGATGGAGCGCAAATGGGGCGTCGGCCGGCTGCGACTGCTGGTGAGCGATCTCCTGAGAGCGAGGTTCGACGCCCAGAAGGACAAGCTCGACGCCGCCATCGAGACCGATCGGGAAAGCTATATTCGCGCCCAGGCCGAAGGCATGAAGCGGGCCTGGGACGCACTCGATCAAGGCCGCCACCGAGGACGGCCACGCCCCGCTCGCGCCCGAGGTCTGGGAATGCGTGCTGCCCGGCTCGGGCGAGGTGGTCTCGCTCACCCGCAGCGAGGCCGAGGCGCACCACGTCTGCCGCGAATGCCGAGTGTTCACCCTCGAAGAGATCGCGATCCTGATCGATGCCCTGGGCGAGACCGCGCTCGAGGCCAAACGCGTCTTTCCCGGCGCATCGGTCCGCCGCGTCGCCAAGCCCGCCATCGACTGGGAGAAGGGAGACGAGATTCCGTTTTAAGAGCGGGTGGCGGCGGTGTTCCTGGAAGTTCCCCGCCGCCGCGCTGACCACGACAACCCCGATCGAAGGAGTTCACCATGGCTCACGTAACTCTGCCCAAGAAACCACCGCTTGAGAACCGCGCTGTGCTTCCGGCGGCGCGCCACGGCGGCAACGCCGGTGTCGCTTGCCCGGCGCCTGAACCCCCGGTGCCGGCCGCGTACGACGCTGACGCATTCGACGCCGGCGCCATTCTTGCCCTCGATCTCGGCACGATCACCGGCTGGGCGCTCCGTGAGCCGGACGGCACCGTCGCCAGCGGCACTGTCTCGTTCCGCTCCGACCGGTTCAGCGGCGGTGGGATGCGATTTCTGCGTTTCAAGCGCTGGCTCACCGAGGTCAAGAACACGGCCGGCGGTATCGATGCCGTCTACCTCGAGGAGGTCCGCCGCCACGCCGGCACCAGCGCCAGCCAGATTTACGGCGGCTGGCTCGCCATCCTGACCGCCTGGTGCGAGCACCACGGCATTCCCTACCAGGGTGTGCCGGTCGGCACCATCAAGCGTCACGTCACCGGCAAGGGTAATGCGGACAAGGCGGCCGTCATCGCGGCGGTGCGCGAGCGCGGCTTCGCACCCGCCGACGACAACGAGGCCGCCGCCATCGCGCTGCTGCTATGGGCGATCGAGAGCCGGGCGGGTGCACGATGAACGGCGCCATGCTGCTCGAGCACGCGGCCGCGGTGGTCGACAAGCGCCGGTCCGACTACGGCGCGCCTGAGGACCTGTTCGAACACATCGCGGCACGCTGGTCGCAGGTGCTGGGCATCAAGGTCACACCGGCCCAGGTGGCGCTCTGCCTGATGGACCTCAAGATGGCGCGGCTCGCCCACGACCCTAAACACCTCGACAGCTTGGTCGACGTTCTCGGTTATGGCGCGTGCCTGCGGGAGATCACACGGTGAGGTGGTGGCCTGAGGGCTATGGCGGCGAGCGCCGGCCGGTCGACGAAGTCAAACGCGAGGGCTGGCGCGATCAAGGCATCCTGGTGGTCGCCGCCGAGGACGGCCGTCTCACCTGGCCTGAGCGCGAGTTGGTGCGACAGCTGGGCGAGAAACTCTACGGCCGGCGGCCCGAAGAGAGGGCGGCGCGTGGCTAAACGCAGGAAACGCGTTCCCAAGGGCAAGGCCCGGGTCCCGCGCTCGAAGCCGGAGGTTCTGCGCCTGTCCGGCGGCCGCAAGGCGGAGATGGTGTCCGAGGCAGACCCCGAGGGTCGGTCCGTCACCCATGCCCGCGCCGTCGATACACTCGGGCGTCTGCGCAAGGCCGGGACCATCACGGCCGCCATGCATGATGCGGCGCGAGACTTTGAGGCCCACTTCACCATCGCCGCCTACGACGCCACCCCGCCGCGAGATTTGATCCGTGTCTCGGCAAGTCATCGGGAACACACGCTCTCCGACAACCAGATCGCGGCGCGCGAGCGGGTGTATCGCGCCCTCGAAGCGCTGGGCGGCATCGCCAGTCCGGGCGGCAGCTGCGTCTGGTCCGTGGCCGGTCTTGGGCACAGCTTGCGGGAATGGGCGCTCAGTCAGGGCTGGAACGGCCGGCCGGTACACCTCAATCTGGCGACCGGCGTGCTGATTACGGCGCTTGGCATGCTGGCCGTTCACTACGGCTACGAACGGACGAATTCGCAAGCGCGGACAACGGGTTAGCAACTTTCTACATATTGTGGGTTGACGGGTGTAGTACACAACAGGTAGTTTTTTGTCAGCATCGAATTGATGCGTTCACAGCCTGCCCGCTCCGGCATCCCCGCGGCGGGTTTTTTGTTGCCTGAAGGAGGACGAATATGAGCCGTGCAACGTCCTTGAAAGCCCTCCTGGGCAACGTGCGTTTTATCGTCACCTGGAAAACCTGGGCGGCGCTGGCTGTCTTTGGAGCCGGTGCCGCCGTTGGCCTCGCTTGGTGCCTCGCGGTCCCCATGCAGTAACCGAAATCATTGCCGCGCCCGCATCCCGGCGCATCCATCCAGCCCGCCCCGGCCTTGCCGCGGCGGGTTTTCAATGCCCGCTCGAGGCCGCCCTTGCATGACCTGGATTTACATCCCACCGCGGGCGTTGACGCCGGCGGCGCGGAGAGCCGCGTAATGCCGCAGAACGTCTCGACAGCGGTGATGGCGCGGCGGCACGAGCCGCCGGGCTCGCTCGACTACTTCCCAACGCCGCCGTGGGCGACGCGGGCACTCTACGAGCACCTCGATCATTGCGGCAAGATTGGGCCGGAGTCCGCATGGGACCCGGCCTGCGGCGAGGGTCACATGGCCCGCCCGCTGGCCGAATACTTCGCCCGCGTCGAAGCGTCTGACGTCCACAATTACGGGCACGGCTATCCGGTCGGTGACTTCCTGGCAGACGGGCTGTTGTCGCCGTGGGAGCCAACCGAGCCGGTTGACTGGATCATCACCAACCCACCGTTCAACAAAGCCGCGGCGTTCGCGCGGCGCGGCCTCAAGCTGGCCAACACCGGTGTCTGCCTGCTGGTTCGCACGAGCTTTCTCGAGGGGATCGGGCGGCACGCCACGCTGTTCGAGCCGCATCCGCCCGAGTGGATTTGCCAGTTCACCGAGCGGGTGCCGATGATCAAGGGCAGGCTCTCGCGAACCGCCGCCAGCGCCACGGCGTATTGCTGGATCGTCTGGATGCAGCCGGCCAAGCCCATCGGGCGACTCGGTCCAGGGTTCGTATGGCTGCCGCCCTGTCGCAAGCGGCTTGAACGTGACGAAGATTACTAGCCGCCCGCGTCCGAAGCGGTGTCTGGCCAGATCGGCCGGATGAATATCGGCGCGTCTCCTCCCTGAGAACTCCGGGGCCAGCTTCGACTGGTCCCGATTTTTCTGGGAAGAACAAGACTTCGTGTCATCGCGGGCGGACAGACCACGGTCGGGTACCCCCCGACCGCGCCGGGGCAGAACCGGCAGCCCGCTCCATCAAAGCGATCCGTGCTCGCCGATCACGACGCCGAGATGATCGGCAAACCACTCGGTCACCATCGTGCGATGGCACCAGTTCGAAGGGCTGAACGGAGGTTGCTCCCAACAGATCAGAACCGGCTCGGCGGCGCCGGCCAGCTCGTGCAGCTCGTCCCACACGACCTGGGCGTCGAGCGGGCCGACGATGTTGCGGAAGTAGAATTCGCGATACTGCTCCTCGGGCATGCGCATCATCTCACGGGTCGGCGCGAGAGCCTTATAGATGCGGTAGCCGGCGGGCGTTCCACGCGGTGCCCAACGGGCGATCGAGACACGGCCGGGGCCGGTGTAGGTCTTGAAGCTGGCGGTTTTCATTGACTCATCTCCTGTTCGTAATCGCGTTCGTATTCTTCGGTGTCGAGGCTCTGCTCATAACGGTCCTCGTGACGGCCCTCGAAGACAGCAACGATCATGATGTCGTCGGGATTGCCGGGGTCTTCAGGGTAGCTCGTGGTCATTTGCCGCTTGGCCTCGCGGGCCGCCAAGGTGGGGGTGCCGGCCCTGACGAAGTGAACGAACGTCGCGGCGCGGAGCCCGTCGCTCCAGTCGGTGTCCGGGTGCAGGCCGATGACGGTGTAGATATTCAAGCTTGTAGGTCCCATCAGATTTCTCCCATGTGTACGATTTCTCCGAACGGCGGCTGGCTCACATATCCCGGCGCGGTCGTCGTCACCCAAAGGGTCGGATAGGCAGGCTCTTCGGGATAGCTGGAGCAGTACAAATCGGTCAGATAGACCATGCAGACGGGGTCGATCTCGGCCTCGTCGAGCCACTCGAACGACGGCCGGAAGTCGGTCCCGCCGCCGCCGCGCGGGTGCAGCTCGATCGGCAGGTCATGCGGCGAGAACGTCTCCGCGTTGCGCAGCCGCGAATCGCAATAGAGGACGTGGATTTCTTCCGGCATGCAGTCCTCGAGGATGCTCGTGATCTCAGCCGCGAACTGGTTCATTTCGGGCTGCGAGACGCTGCCGCTGGTGTCGATGGCAACCGCGATCGGCGGCATCTGCTCCGAGCGGCACGAGGGCAGGTAGACGCCCTGATGCACGAAGCGCCGGTTGGGCGGGGTCCAGCGGTATTCCTGCTTCGCGGACATTTCGACGAAGCGCCGAAGTATCTCGCGCCAATCGGCTTGGGGGTGCAGCACTTCGTCGACCATGCGCGCGAGATCGCCGGGCAGCTTGCCGGCGTTCTTGGCGATGGTTGCGGACTGCGCCACCGCCTGCCGCCATTCGGCTTCGGCGGACGCCAGTTCGGCGGGTGAAGGCTTGGCGCCGTCGCCGGGGGCGTCCATGACACCGCCGCACTGGCCCGGGTCCGGGCAGGTGCCCTCGTCTCCGCCGCCGCCGCCCGACTGGGCCGGCGGCAACCGGTTGTAGATGGCCTCAGCGCTGAGACCCGAATAGGCCGGGTCGAGCAACGCCTCCGCGGGCAGGGTGAAGCCGTTGTCGGTCAGAACGGGGTTGATCGCGTAGTCGGCTGCGATGTTCCACCGCTCGGCGTCGCGGCCGCCGCGGCGCGTATGGTGGTTGCAGGCCGGGTGCATGACCTCGTGAGCGAGCACGCCCACGAGTTCGTCCATGGTGAGCCCGTCAACGAAGGAAGGATTGAAGTAAACTTCGCGGCCGTTCGTCGCCATGGTCTCGATGTCGGGGTTCTCGATCAGGCCCATGCGGAGGGCCAGCGAGCCGAAGAACGGCTGAGACAACACGAGGCGGGTCCGCGCCTTGGTGAGTTTGGTTCTGGTTTCCATGATGGCCTCCCTTAGCTCACGTAGCCGGACATCGCGTCGAGGATCCGTTCGGCGTCGTTCGACTGCTGCTCGCGGGCGGCCTTGTCGAAACCCTTCGAGTTCGGCCGCAGCACCGACGGATCGTTGCTGCAGAGCTTCGCTGCCACGTCCCGGCGCATCCGCTCGAGCTCCGGGTCGTCCGCGATGTTGAGTTTCGGCAACAGGTCTACGAGATCGCGCAAGTTGCCGACCAACGTGTCGTGGAACCGGTTGTCCGCGTCGGACAGTCGTTCGGTCATGTGCTCGACCGATTTGTAAAGCCGCTTCCAGCACTCGTCGGTCGCATCGTGCAGGATGTTGCGGGTTCGGCTCTCGATGTCGGCCTGGATGCGCTGGACCTCGGAGGCATTCAGGTTGACCCGGAAGTCGCCCTGATCCGGCAGCGGGCTGACGATGGTCTCGAAGCCGAACCGCGACCTGATCTCGTAAACGTCGGGATAGTCGTCAGCGTCGAA
Organism: Alphaproteobacteria bacterium; assembly: GCA_965249645.1. GTDB lineage: Bacteria > Pseudomonadota > Alphaproteobacteria > UBA828 > JAPUJA01 > CAVOEB01. The sequence continues at coordinate 365,804 of CBDFML010000009.1, read as the reverse complement.
CATGCCGCCCAGCGCGGCCTTCGCATCGCTCACATACTGGACGTAGTTGCGCTCGAACGCGTCCGCCGCCGCATCGAACGCGGTCTTGAAGTCGCGTTGCTCGTTCATGTAGTCGAAATACGCCGCCGCCGGCAGGATGCGGGCGCCCCAGTCCTCCCACGACAGCGTGTGCTCGTAGTGGTGCGTCCGGGCGAGGTTCGTAACCCGGGTCACGTCGGCCAGGGCGGCCCTGGCGACCAGGCTCTTGTTCCAGCGGCCGGCGTCGGTCTGCGCGTTGTGGTGATCGAGGACTTCCCGGGTCACCTTCTTGTCGAACTTGCGGCCCGACCAGACGTTGATCGCCTCGCGCACCAGCATGGCTTTCTCGGTCAGATTGCTCATGACATCACCTCATGATGCTCGGCCACCCACTCGATGTAGGCGCGGGTGTTGGCCACGGCGGGATCGCGGTCGAGCGCGTCCTTGACCAGCAGCACGCTGAACTCGTCGGGCAACCGGTTTGCGTAAGCGACGACCCGGTCCATGTTGTTCTCGGTCGCCTTGCGGGCGAGCGCGGTCGAGATCGCGTAGAGCGTCGCCGCTTCCTCGGGGATGTCTCCCTTCTCCGGGTTCATCAGGATCGTGTCCGGGCTCTGGATCGAGCGGGCGATCTTGAGGAAGCCCATGAACTCGGCCGCCGCGCCCTCGCCGACGGCGCCGGCGATCAGCGGATATTCGATGCCGTTGGTGACGGTGCCGGAGCCGACGATGTTGCTGACAAACTCCCACGATCGGGGCGTTGGGAACGCCTTCTCCGAACGCTTCGGATCGAAGTCGTGCAGCAGCTCGTCACGGAAGCGCAGGAACGCGATCACTTCGGTGGCGATGCCGTGCGTCGTCGCCCATTTGGTCCAGTCGTCGAGGTCGACGCCGAAGTCGAGATGGACAAACCGGTTTGTAAGCGGCGAGGGCATGCGGTGAACGACGCCGCGGTCGTTCTCGCGGTTGCCGGCCGCGATGATGGTCCAGCCCTCGGGCAGCTCGTATTCGCCGAGCTTGCGGTCGAGGATCAGCTGATAGCACGCCGCCTGGGTCAGCTGCGGCGCCGCGGTCAGCTCGTCCAGAAACAGGATGCCCTTGCCCTCGCGGGGCAGGAACTCGGGCACCGCCCAATGGGCGCGCCCGTCGCCGTTGATGTGCGGCAGGCCGCGCAGGTCGACGGGATCGAGCAGGATGGCCCGAACGTCGCGCAGCTCGAGGTCGCTCTCGTCCGCGACCTGTTTGACGATGGCCGACTTGCCGACGCCGGGCGGGCCCCAGATCATGATCGGCTGCTTGATGCCGACCAGGACGTCCAGGGCTTCGGACACCTGGGATGGTTTGAGGGTGTAGTTTGATGCTATGGTCACTTTGCTTCTCCTTATTGGGGGTTGCATCGCCCCCGGCACCTCGGTTTCCCTCTTCGGTGTCGGGGGTTTCTTTTGGGGTCTTTTCGACAAGGTTTATTCTATAGAAATACTTCCAGGTTGCAAGTAAAAAGACAATAAAAACAACGACTTACGAGGTTTTTTTCATGTTCACGGGAGCGGTTCCGCGCGCCGTCGTCGAGCAGATTCTTCGCACGGTCGATTTCGGCGCCTGGGGCGACGTGTATGTGTGCTGCTCGGGATCGTTCCGGGTCGACCGCGCCATCAAGGAGCGCCATCCGAACGCCCGCATACACTCCAACGATGTCTCGCTGCTCAGCTGCGGGCTCGGCGCGTTGGCCACGGGCCAGACGTTCCCGCTCACGTTCCGCGGACGGCTCGACTTTGTCGAAGGCGAGGTAAGCTCGTTTGATGAGCGCGTCGCCGCAGTCCCGGTCGCGTTGGAGATGGCGCAATACAAGGCCGATAACGCCCACGCCGTCGCCCACTTCCGGCATTACCGGGAGAACTTCGAACGGTATCTCGAGGGCGCGGCGAAGAAGCTCACCAAGTTTCTCGACGGCCTGGAAATCGAGAGCTTCACGCCCGGCGACTTCCGGGTTCATGCGAAGCAGGCAGCGGAGGCGGGCGGCGGCATCGCGGCTTTCCCGCCGACCTACAAGGGGGGCTATGAGCGTCTCTATCGCTTCGTCGACGACAACGTGGACTGGGCGGCGCCGGCGTACGATCTCTGGAACCCCGGCGATCTGGAAGGCTGGATCGCGGAGCTCGATGGGCTCGGCGTCCGTTACTGCGTGATCGCGGACAAGATGCTGCCCGGGCGCGTGCCCGCGACGGTTTATCGGAACATGACCAACAAGCCGGTCTACACCTACGCCGGCAACGCGACGTCATCCGTGCGGCGGCACGGACACCGGTCCGAGCCGTTTCGCTACACGTCCGTCGATGTTCACACGCTGGGCCCGAAAGCCGAAGTCAAGATCGTCCCGGCGACGGCTACCTCACCAGCTGGAAATGGAGCCCGTCCAGGCAATGATTCGTGGAACATCGGTTGACGGTCTCGTCGGTTGCTGCTACGCAGCAAAAAAGATGAACTTTGCATCGGTATTGAGCAGCATCACCAAACCGACGTTGGTCGTGGTCGGCGAACACGACCCAGGCACGCCAGTTTCCGCAGCTAGGGTTCTGCATGAAGGAATTAAGGGGTCGGAACTCTGCGTCATTGATGACGCAGCACATTTGACCAACATCGAGAAGCCGGATGAGTTCAATAGCGCCTTGACCGATTTCCTGGTTCGCCGCTAACGAGGATTGTCGAATTCATAAGCGGCGAACGCGTTAGGTTTTTTCTGGTTTTGGAGGTGCAAGAGCGCGCGCTTCGATGAGGCCCATCACTGAATTACCAAGGTAGACGCGCTGAACTTTCTCTAGGTCGGACGGCATCAACACTTGTTCGACAATTTTGCTATCCGGCTCATCCATCAGTGATCGGCGAAGTGTTCCATCGAGAAGGCCGCAGGAAACCGGCGGTGTCACCAGACGTCCATCCAGCTCCACGAATAGGTTGCTGCGGCTTCCTTCGGTGACTTCGCCGTTTTCGTTAAGAAACAAGACCTCATCGCATCCGGTTTCTGCGGTCAGTCTCGCGTATTCGGCGTCAAGCAGGTCGCGGTTCGTTGTTTTGTGATAGCGGTAGGGATTTTGGCTATCGATTGGTTTTTCTGAGAAGACGTAAGTGAGGCAGTCACCCGGTTTCGGCACCAAGGTCGGTACGTGCGATAACGTAATTTCGCCCGATTGATCCAGCAGTAGCCGAACGCGCACAGTCTTATCGGCAAACTCTGTGGCCAGCGATTCTAGTGCCCCACGGGTGCCGTTAGGATCGTATGCGATACCGAAATGTTGAGCAGAGGCTTCCAGGCGCGCAAGATGGTATTCAAGCAGGTAATAACCGTCGTCCGCCTGCCATCGCATTGTCTCAATAAGGGAGTAGGGACTGCTTGGCTCAGTTAGAAACCGCGCTTTCAGAAGACATTCCTCGTACTCAGCGATTGCATCTGAATCGTGGACGATACCGCTTCCGATACCCATCTCGCCGTGGCCCATTCGGTCAATGACAAGCGTTCGAATCGCTACATTGAAATGTGCATCACCGTTAGGGGCAAACATCCCAATTGCACCGGTGTAGATGCCGCGCGGTTCGGTTTCCAACTCGCGAATAATCTCAATCGCCCTGACCTTTGGTGCGCCAGTTATCGAGCCACACGGAAAGAGGTTGCCTATAAGCTGCGAGGCGGACACCTCGCCTTTCCAATGCGCCGTGACCGTCGACGTCATTTGATGCAGCGTGGGATAGGTTTCGACCGAAAACAGATCCTCGACGTTGACTGTGCCAATCTCTGCAACGCGCCCGAGATCGTTGCGCAGCAGATCAACGATCATCAGGTTCTCTGCGCGTGACTTTTCGTCGCTTACAAGCCAGTGGCGCAACGCGTCGTCTTCGACTGTTGTTAGTCCTCTTGCTGCCGTCCCCTTCATTGGCCGGACTGTGGCTTTGCCGTCGTCGACGCGGACAAATAATTCTGGTGAGAGCGAGAGAACGTCCAAGTCTCGGGTTCGAATAAATGCCCCGTGGGCGACCCGCTGACGCCGCCGCAAGCTCGCATACAGCGACCACGGATTGCCGACAAGCTCAAATAGATACTTAAACGTCATGTTGATTTGATAGACGTCGCCAGCGGAGATGTATGCCTTCACGCGCTCTACCGCTTGCAGATACTTTTCCTTGGCGAGCGTCAGGCGCAACTGTTTGACGCTGTGGTCTCTTTCCGCCAATGCCTCAACAAAACTATGCGTTTCCTGAAACCTTAGTCGCCGCGGCTCATGGAACAATCCCATCCAGATCAGGGGTGATCGGCGATCATCATGGATCAAATGCCGAAGTTTGGGCTCGAGCAGATACGCAAGTTCGTAAGATAGAAATCCGGCAGCGTACAGTCCGCTGGTACGTGCCCTATCGATCGCTGTCAGCGCGTCGTCGACGTCTTCGGTATCGATGCACTCAATCACGTCGACCGGGTTATCGAAGAGCAGCGAGCTGCCCTCATGATTGAGACTGTCGTCGAGCAGGACGAGTGGTGATTTATCGGATGCGATGGCCATTTCCCGGGTGTGGTCAGGTGTTCGCCGGCAGAGGCGACACCTACTTTATCCTGTGTGCCGCAAGCAGCGAATAGCTGCGAGCCCAAATTTATTGAGAGCTGTAAGAAAACCAGTTCGGCGACGTTACCGCAAGTTTGGTTCAGATGTTTACCGAAGCAAAGACCGAAGCGCGCTGGATCGTCGCCCACTACGACGACTTCTCTCGCCTGTTCGACGCCATCATCGCGGTCAAGCAGAAGCTCGACATCCACAACGGCGCCGTCGCGCTCCGCGTCATGGCCGACCTGGCGATGGAGCGGCTGGCAGAGGCCGAGCGCGCAAAAAAGGGGTCCTTACCAGGCCCGAAAGGTAAAGGGGTAGGCGAGTTGTGACGGTTTTCTAGTGTTGGGCCGCAATTTTGGGTGCGCAGTGCGCACTTAGGTGCGCACCTGCGGCACCCGGAAGTCCAGCAAAACCGCGGTCTTCAGCCCACAGGCGGGTGCGCACCTGTAACGCAGAACTTGGGGTGCGCACCTTGAACAGGGTGCGCACTCAGGTGCGCACCGTGAGGACGATCCGACATGGGCGAGGATGATCCGACATGGGTGTTTCGATCCGCGAATATGCCCGCCACCGCGGCGTCGCCGAATCGACGGTGCGCAAGGCGCTTCGGAGCGCACGCATCGCGGCCGAGCCCGACGGCACAATCGAGCCCGAAACGGCCGACGCTGCATGGAAGGCGAATACCAACGCTGCCAAGCGGCGCAAGCGCAAGGCGGTACCGAAGGCGGCGGTCAAGGCGGCGCGCGAGACCCTGCAGGAGAGCGGCCAGCGTCCCGCCGGTGCCGGCATGACCTTCATGGAGGCGCGCACCGCGAGCGAGGTGCTCAAGGTCCAGACCGCGCGCATCAACCTGCAGCGCCTGAAGGGCGAGGTCATCGACCGGGCCCGCGCCATCGCGCACGCCTTCCGCTTCGCCCGTGAGGTGCGCGATGCCTGGCTCAACTGGCCGGCGCGGGTCTCGGCGTTGATGGCGGCGGATCTCGGGGTCGACCCGCACACCATGCACACGGCGCTGGAAAAACATGTCCGACAACATCTCGACGAGCTCGCGGAGGTCGAGCCGCGCCTTTCCTGAGACCTACGACGGGGCAGAAGACTTTGAAAGCGCTCTTCGCGGCGGGCTGACGCCCGATCCGCCGATGAGCGTCTCGGAATGGGCCGACAGGCACCGGGTGCTGTCGCAACGCGCGGCATCGGAACCGGGCCGCTGGCGCACCAGCCGCACGCCCTATCTCAAGGAGATCATGGATTGTCTCTCGCCCGCCTCGAAGATCGAGCGGGTGGTGTTCATGAAAGGCTCGCAGATCGGCGGCACCGAATGCGGCAACAACTGGATCGGCTACGTGATCCACCAGGCGCCGGGGCCGATGATGGCGGTTGCGCCGACCGTCGAGCTCGCCAAGCGCAACTCGAAGCAGCGCATCGAGCCCCAGATCGAGGACAGCCCGGTCCTGCGCGATCGGGTGAAGCCGTCGCGCTCGCGCGATTCGGGCAACACGATCCTGTCGAAGGAGTTCCCCGGCGGCGTGCTGATCCTGACCGGTGCGAACTCGGCGGTGGGCTTGCGTTCGATGCCGGCCCGCTACCTGTTCCTTGATGAGGTCGACGGCTATCCGGGCGATGTCGAGGGCGAGGGCGATCCGATCCTGCTCGCCGAGCGGCGGGCCTCGACCTTTCAGCGGCGCAAGGTGCTTCTGGTGTCGACACCGAAGATCAAGGGCCTCTCTCGCATCGAACACGAATACGAGGCCTCGGATCAGCGGCGCTACTTCGTGCCCTGTCCCGAGTGCGGGGAGTATCAGACGCTCCGGTTCGAATGCCTCGTCTGGCCGAAGGGCAAGCCGGAGCAAGCGGCCTATTGCTGCGAGCATTGCGGCTCGTTGATCGAAGAACATTGCAAGACCGCGATGTTGGAGGCCGGTGAGTGGCGGCCAACGGCGCAAAAGGTAAAACCGGAGGGGGACGAGAGCCCGGGCCCGAACGATATTGGAGGTGACGGCCGGACCGCCGGCTTTCACCTTTCGAGCCTTTACAGCCCTGTCGGCTGGTTCTCCTGGGCCGATGCGGCGGTGCTGTTCGAGGCGTCGAAGAAGAACCCGGAACTGCTGAAGGGCTTCGTCAACACGGTGCTTGGCGAGACCTGGGTCGAGACCGGCGAGGCGCCGGACTGGCAGCGGCTCTATGACCGCCGCGAGCGCTGGAAGCCGGGCACGGTGCCCGCGGGCGGGCTGTTCCTGACCGCCGGCGTCGACGTTCAGAAGGACCGCATCGAGGTCGATGTCTGGGCCTGGGGCCGGGGCCTCGAGAGCTGGCTGATCGATCATATCGTCATCGAGGGCGGGCCCGAGCGGGACGAATCGTGGGCCGCGCTCGACCGGCTGCTCTCTCGGGTCTGGCCGCATGAGGGCGGCGCCGCGCTGGGCCTGGCGAAGCTCGCCATCGATACCGGCTACGAGAAGATCCCGGTTTATGCCTGGGCGCGCCGTGCCGGCGTCAAACAGGTGGCACCGGTCAAGGGCAACAAATCCTTCGACCAGTCGAGCCCGGTTTCGGGCCCGTCCTATGTGGACGCGAGCGACGGCGGCAAGAAGCTGCGCCGCGGCGCCCGGCTGTACAGCGTCGCGGTCTCGGCCTTCAAGATCGAGACCTACCGGTTTCTGAGGCTGGAACGGCCGACCGACGAAGAGCGCGCCGGTGGCCAGACCTACCCGCCTGGAACCATCCATCTGCCGCACTGGGTCGAGGACGAATGGCTCAAGCAGTTCGTCGCCGAGCAGCTGATCACGGTGCGCACGCGCCGCGGCTTCCCCCGGCACGAATGGCAGAAGCTGCGCGAGCGCAACGAAGCGCTCGATTGCCGGGTCTATGCCCGCGCCGCGGCCTGGATCGAAGGCGCCGATCGCTGGGGCGAGGCCAAGTGGGCCGCGCTCGAGGCGCAGTTGGGCAACGTCGGCGATGCAGAAGCGACCGCCGGGCATACCCGCCAACCGGCGGTGACATACAAGGGCAAGCGGGACTCGGACTGGATCGAGCGGCGGAAAGGATGGCTGGGATGAGTGACTGGACCGAAGCAGAGTTGGCGGCGCTCAGGCGAGCCTACGCCAGCGGCACGCTCAGCGTCAGCTATGATGGCAAGAGCGTGTCCTACGGCACGGCCACGGATCTGCTCGCCCGCATCCGCACTATCGAGCATGCGATTGCTGCTGCCGGCAAAGCGGCGCCGATCGCCGGCTTTGCGAGCTTCCGACGGGGTAATCGTTGATGGGCGCGAACTGGTTTGACCGGGCGGTCGCGACGGTCTCGCCGCGGACGGCGACGCGGCGACTGTTGGCCCGCCAAGCCTTCGAGAGCCTGGCCCGCGGCTACGAGGGCGCGGCTCGCGGGCGCCAGACCGATGGCTGGCGCGCGGCCGCAAGCTCGGCCGACGGTGAGATCGCGGTCGCCGGTGCGCTGCTGCGCGACCGCATGCGCGACCTGGTGCGCAACAACCCGCATGCCGCCAAGGCGGTGGCGGTGCTGGTCAATAACATCGTCGGCGCCGGCATCATGCCGCGCGCCGCGACCGGCGACGAGGCGCTCGATAAGACCGTCAACCAACTCTGGGAAGATTGGGCAGGCGCTTGTGATAGTGACGGCCAACTCGATTTCTACGGCCTGCAGACGCTGGCGTGCCGCGAGATGGTGGAAGCCGGCGAAGTGCTGGTGCACCGCCGGCCGCGTCGCATTAGTGACGGCATGGCGGTTCCGGTGCAGCTTCAGATCCTCGAAGCGGACTTTCTGGACCCCGGCAAGAACGGCGAGCTGAGCGGCGGTCGTCAGGCGGTTCAGGGCATAGAGTTCGGCCCCTTCGGCAGGCGTCGTGCTTATTGGCTGTTCGAGCGGCATCCAGGCCATGCGTTCGCCGCACTCGGCAGCGGCTTAAACAGCAGAGCGGTGCCGGCCACCGAGATCGCGCACATCTACGAGAAGCAGCGCACCCAGGCACGCGGCGTACCCTGGGGCACCCCGGTTATTCGAACCTTGCGAGATCTCCACGACTACGAGGAAGCGGAGATCGTCCGAAAGAAAATCGAATCCTGCCTCACCGCCATCGTGCTCGGCGCCGACGAGGTCGAACAGGGCATCGCGCCCATGGTGGTGGACGCCGAGGGCAATCATGTCGAGCAGTTCGAGCCCGGGCTCATCGCCTATGCACGGGGCAGCAAGGAAATCCGTTTCAACCAGCCCGCCGCGACCGGCGGCTATGCCGAGTACAAGCGCGCCAGTCTCCATACCGTCGGCGCCGGCTTCCGGGTGCCCTACGAGCTGCTCACCGGAGACCTCTCCCAAGTCAACTACTCCTCGATCCGGGCGGGGCTGGTTGAGTTCCGCCGCATGATCGATGCGGTCCAGTGGCAGCTCTTCATTCCGATGTTCTGCACCCCGCTGTGGCGCTGGTTCACGGAAGCGGCATGGGCGGCGGGGCAGATCCCGGAGCCTGTCGTGCGCGTCGCATGGTCGCCGCCGGAGTTCGAGGCGGTCGATCCGCAGAAGGACGCCATGGCTGATCTGCTGGCGCTCCGCTCGGGAACCACGACGCTGGCCGAGGCGATCGCGCGCAAGGGCCGCAACCCCGACGCGGTGCTGGCCGAGATCGCGGCCATGAACGAGAAGCTCGATGCGCTGGGCATCGTGCTCGATTCCGACCCGCGGCGGGTCACCAAGACCGGCGTCGCGCAAGCCAACAATCCGGGCGAAGCCACCGACGACGACGAGGATGACCAGCGAGCCTTACGCGTCGTCTCCGAATTCTGATCCCCGAAAGAACCACCCATGAAACACACCATCGAGCTGCCGGCGCTGCGCCGGGCGGCGGAACTCGCCCCGGGTTCCGTCGATATCGAAGGCCGCACCGTCGAGGTGATCTGGTCGACCGGCGTCCGGATCCGCCGGGTGCCGTTCTTCGGCGAGGCCTATGACGAGGAACTGAGCCTCGATCCTGGCCATGTTCGGCTCGACCGGCTCAACGCCGGCGCGCCGTTCCTGCGCGTTCACGAGCTGCGCGACCTCGACGCCGTGATTGGTTCGGTGCTACCGAAGTCCGCCCGCATCGAAGAGGGGCGCGGCATCGCCACGCTGCGCATGAGCGAGCGTGAGAACGTGGGCGCCATCTGGGAGGACATTCAGGCCGGCCATCTGCGTGCCGTCTCCATCGGCTATCAGGTCCATCGCTACGAGGTCAGCAAGCCCGACGGCGGAAGGGAGCTGTGGCGCGCCGTCGACTGGACGCCGTTCGAGATCTCCGCCGTCGCAGTCGGCGCCGATCCCGCCGCCGGCTTTCGTTCAACCCAGGATCTTCACGACTGCGTCGTCGAGATCGCCGGCGCAACCAACCCAGCCGAAAGGAATCTAGCCATGAAAGACAAGACCCGAATCAACGAACCCGCCGATGCGGTCGAGCAGGCCGCGGTGGCCGAACCCTCCGAGATAAAAACCGGCACGGCCGAACGCCGGGCCGCCGCGCCGGCGGCTGATACCGGCACGGTGGACGCAATAGCTGCGGCACCGGCCCGGCAAACTGCCGAGACCCGCAACGCAGATCCCGACGCCCTGGTCGCGGAGGCCCGTAACGCCGAACGCGAGCGCATCGCCACCATCCACTATCTCGCCTCTCGCCTAGGACTCGAGCGAGCCGTGGCCGACGATCTGATGAAGCGCGGCGTGAGCCTCGACGAGGCCCGCCGGGAGATCCTCGACTCGCTGGCGGGGGCCTCCGAACGGACGGAGACCTTTGGCCACGTCTCGGTGCCGCTCGGTGGCCGGGACGAGACCGTGACCCGGCGTGAGGCGGTCGCCGGCGCGTTGCTGCACCGCTACAGCCCGACGCTCTTCGAATTGGACGATCCCGGGCGTCAGTACCGCGGCATGACGCTGATGGAGCTCGCCCGCGAGAGCCTCGGCGAGGCCGGTGTCAACACCCGCGGCCTGTCGCGCGACGAGGTCGCGACCCGGGCGCTCCATTCGACCTCGGACTTCCCCGAGATCCTGGCCGCCGTCACCAACAAGACCCTGCGCCAGGCCTACGAGGCCTATCCCCGAACCTTCCTCGGCTTTTGCCGCCAGGTGCTCGCCACTGACTTCAAGGCCATGCACCGGGTCCAGATGGGCGAGGCGCCGCAGCTCCTGAAGGTGAACGAGAGCGGCGAGTTCCAGCGCGGCACGCTCTCGGAGTCGAAGGAGAGCTACCGCATCGAGACCTATGGCCGGGTGGTCGCCATTACACGCCAGGTATTGATCAACGACGATCTCGACGCCTTCACCCGCATTCCCGCCATGTACGGCAACTCGATCGCCCAGCTCGAAAGCGACGTGGTGTGGGGCATCGTCACCGGCAATGCGGCGATGGCCGACGGCAAGAAGCTGTTCCACGCCGATCACGGGAACCTCGCCGAGACGCCCGCCGTGCTCGGCGTCGAGGCGGTGGGCGCGGGGCGCGCGGTGATGGCGAAGCAGACCGGGCTCGACAAGAAGACGGTACTCAACGTCCGGCCGATGTATCTCATCGTGCCGGCGGCGCTCGAGCTCAAGGCCGAGCAGCTGCTGGCCCAGAGCCTGGTCCCGGCCGAGAGCGAGAACGTGGTGCCGCGCTCGATCCGCACACTCACGACCATCGCCGAGCCCCGGCTCGATGCTGCGAGCGAGACCGCCTGGTACCTGGCGGCGAGCCCGATGCAGATCGACACCATCGAGTACGCCTATCTCGAGGGCCAGGAAGGCGCCTATCTCGAGACCCGCAACGGCTTCGACGTCGACGGCGTCGAGATCAAGTGCCGGCTCGACTTCGGCGCCAAGGCCATCGACTGGCGCGGGTTGCACAAGAACGCCGGCGCCTGAGCCCGGCATCCACCACCCCGGGCGGCTCGGCGGTTTTGTGACCGCCTTCGCCTCAATCGAAAGGAACCCGAACCATGCGCAACTATATCCAGCCTGGCAACACCGTCACCCTTGCCGCCCCCTACGCCGTTACCTCCGGCGGCGGCCTTCTGGTCGGCGCCATCTTCGGTGTCGCCACCGTCGATGCCATTCAAGGCGAAGAGATAGAGGTCTGCCTCGTCGGCGTCGTCGATCTTGCCAAGAAGGCCGCCCAGGCGTGGGCTCCGGGCGACAAGATCTATTGGGACGACACCGACAAGGTCGCGACCACGACGGCCGCGGGCAACACCCCGATCGGGGTCGCCACCTCGTCGGCGGCGGCCGCAGCGGCGACAGGGCGCGTCAGGCTCAACGCCAGCTTCTCGTGACCGCGATCGCCGCCGCGGTCGATCGCCTGTTCGCCGATCCCAACATGGCGCGCGCCGCCGTCTATACCCCGGACGGGGCTGAGCCCGTGGACGTCCGCGTCATCGCCAAGCGTCCCGACGAGATCGTCGGCTTCGGTGAAACCCGCATTCATGCCGGCACCACGCTGTTCGACGTGCGGTCTTCGGAGATCGCCGAGCCGCACCCGGGTGATGGGCTGAGTGTCGACGGTTTGGATTACCTCGTCCAGGGCGAGCCGGTCAGCGATGCCGAGCGGCTGATCTGGACGCTGGAGGCCTCCCCGGCGGGGGCCTGTCCGGCATGAAGCTCACCGCCACCATCGTGAGTTCATTGAAGGCTGACATGCGGGCGGAACTGCGCCGTATCGAGCGCGCGGTGCCGGACGGCGTCAAGGCCGCAGGCGACGGGCTCAAGGGGAGTTTGCGCAAGCAGGTGGTCGCCGCCGCTCTCGGCGCCCGGCTGTCGCGCACCTGGCGTGGGCGTGTCTACAAGAACAAGGGCCACGACGCTGCGAGCCTGGTCTGGTCGAAGGCCGCCCAGATTGTCCGCGCCTTCGACGAGGGCGCTGTGATCAAGGGCAAGGGCGGGCGCTGGCTCGCCATTCCGACGCCGGCGGCGCCGAAGCGCGGTGTCGGCGGCAAGCGCATTACGCCGGCCACCTTCCCGACCGGCCGCCACGGTCCGCTTCGCATGATCCGCCGTTCGGGCCGCTCGGCGCTGCTGGTGGTCGACGGCGTGCGCGTGAGCGCCCAGACCGGGCGGGTCGGCCGGCAGGCCAAGGGTGGCGGGCGCAACAAATCGGGCGGTTACAAGCAGGGCATCGCCACGGTCGCGATGTTCGTGCTGGTGCCGCGGGTGAAGCTGAAGAAGCGCCTCAATGTCGCCCGCGCGGCGGAGAGCTGGACGCGCAGGCTGCCGAGACTGATCGGCCGGCAGGTACGGGCAACGGCACGACGGTGACGCCATGGCGAGCAAGACCGAGCAGATCCTGACCGCGCTGACGGACCGGCTGCGCACGGTGCCCAAGGCCAAGGTCGAGCGCAACACCGCCGCGCCGGAGCGCATCCCAAGGGGCGGGCTGATCGTGCTGCGCGACGGCGGCCCGGGCGAGCCGGAGCAGGCGCTCGGCGGCATCGGCGGCGTCTATTACAGCCACGCGGTCGAGATCGAGGTCTATGTCGAGACCGGCGAGGCGGCGGCCAGGGACGCAGCCTTCGACGCGCTGGTCTCGGCGATCGGTGCGGCGCTCGACGCTGACCCCACCCTCGGCGGCCTCGCCTTCGGCATGACCTACGCCCGCCCGGAGATCGACACCGAGGCGGTGATCGGCGCGCCCGCCATCAAAACCGGTACCGTCGAGTGCGTCATCGAGTACGAGACCGCAACGCCGCTCGGCTGAAGCCGGAACACCCAACAGACACGAAGGAGACCACCATGGCCCGAGCCTATGGATCGAGCGCCACGCTGCTGCTCAAACGCGAAACCACTTACGGACAGGCACCGCTTGGCAACTATGTCAGCATTCCTTTCAATCGCTGCACCTTGGGCTCCGAGCAGGGGCTGATCGACGATCCGGTGCTGGGCCAGGGCCGCGATCCTTACGCACCGCTGCAGGACGCGATCATGGACGAGGGCGAGATCGTCGTGCCCGTCGATCCGCGCTACATCGGCCTCTGGCTGACCGGGCTGCTCGGCACGCCCACGACCACCGACGACGGCGCGGACCCAGCGACCTATACTCACGAGTTCGTCTCGGGCAAGGACAGCCTCCCGAGCTACACGGTCGAGGTCGGTCATTCCCAGGTGCCGGCCTACTTCCGGCACGCCGGCGTCGTGCTCGATTCCATCGCGCTCGAGTTCGCCCGCTCGGGCGCAGCGGCGGCGACCATCCAGTGCGTGGCACAGGGCGAAGAGCGCTTCGCGGCCAGCCAGGGCGGCACGCCCACAAAGTTCGACTTCAAGCGCATCAGCCAGTTCCAGGGCTCGATCAGCCGGGATGGCACGGCGGTTGCCAACCTCACCGCCGGCTCGCTCACCTATGCCAACAACCTCGAGAAGATCGAGACCATCCGCTCCGACGGCCTGATCGACGGCGCCGACCCGACGGTGGCCTCGCTCACCGGCTCGATCGAGGTCCGCTTCGCCGACACCACGCTGATCGATTTCGCTTCCAACGGCACCGCGGTGGATCTCGAGTTCGCCTATCGCATCGGCGACGGCCTCAAGCTCACCTTCGAAGCCCACGAGGTTTATCTGCCGAAGCCGACGCTTGCCGTCGAGGGGCCGGGCGGGGTCTCGGCCCGCTTCGACTTCCAAGGCGCCAGGAACGAGACCGAGGGCCAAATGCTCACGGTGACCCTGATCAACGATCTCGACGGAAGCGACTATTCATGAGGACCTGGACATGATCTCACTCGAACGAAAGACCGACGCTTACGACCTGACGCTGCCCTACGGGGTCACGGTCACGGTGACGCCGCTCACCACCGCCGCCATGGCGGCGGCTCAGGCCGAGGCGCGAAAGCGTCTCGAAAGGTTGGAGGCCCAAGCGAAGGAACGGACCGAAGCCGGCCTGGCGCTCGACGGGCTGCCCGACCTCGATGACGACGATGCCCGCGAAGGCCAGTATCAGGCGCTGCTGATCCATAGCCTCGCGGCCCGTCACATCACCGCCTGGTCCGGCATCGAGGACGATCCGCCGGTGAGCCGCGAGAACGTCGCCGCGCTGATGGACCTCTATCCGGTGGGCGAGCGGTTTATTCAGGAGTTCACGCTGCGCCAGGTGCTGCTGGCGTCGGCAAAAAACGCATCCGGGCCCTCTGCCGATGGCACCTCCAGCCAGGCGGCGGGCCCGGATACTGCGAAACCTGTGAGAAAGAGGGCGCGCCCTGCGCCCAAGGCGGCCTCGGCCTGAACGGCGAGCCCTGCCCCTATCGCGAACACGCGCCGGTCGCGTTGGAGGAACACCAGGCCTGGGATGTCCTAACAGCATCGCTCGGGCAACTCCGCATCGTGGCGGCCGACCGGGTCGTGGGGATCGACATGACCGCGGCGCTCGGCATCGCCCGGGCGCGCGGCTGCGATGAGAGCGTCATCTCAGAGCTGTTGCAGGCGGCCGAGGCTGGGCTGATCGAGGCGATGAACGACAAGGACACCCATTAATGGCCAAAGCCAAACATACCTACGCGGTCCGCCTTGCCGTCGAGGGCGGCAATCGGGTCAAGGCCGATTTGAGGTCTGTGGGCGCCAGCGGCGAGCGCTCGATCAAGAAGATCGACCGCGCCTCCGATAAGGCCTCGCGCGGGCTCGGCACGCTCAGTGACCGTGCCTCCGCTCTCCGCCGCCACATGCGGCTGTTGGGCGGTGCGATCGCCGCCGCCGCCGTCGGCCGCGGCTTGCAGCAAATGGTAAAGCTGTATGCGGATTTCGAGACCGGGCTGATCGGCGTCGGCAAGACGGCGGACCTGTCGGGGGCCGAGCTCGAATCCCTGGGCAAGGAGATCGATGAGCTGGCCAAGCGCATGCCGGTGGCCACCGACGAGTTGCTGGCCATCGCCCAAAGCGCCGGCCAGCTCGGGGTCAAAGGCTCCGATAACATCCTGAAGTTTACCGAGACCGTCGCCAAGCTCGGGACGGCGACGGACCTCAGTGGCGACGAAGCGGCCATGGCGCTCGCGCGCATTCTCAATGTCACCGGCGAGGCGCTGGGCAAGGTTGACGTGCTCGGATCGGTCATCGTCGCTCTCGGCAACAGCTTTGCCGCCACGGAAAGCCAGATCGCCGAGATGGCCACCGAGGTCGCACGCGGCGCCGCCGTATTCGGGGTGAGCTCCGCTCAAGCCTCGGCTCTGGCCGCGGCGCTGGCTGCCGTCGGTGTCAAGTCGGAGGTGGCGGGCACGTCCATCGGCCGCATCCTGCGCATGATCGACGCCGCCATCCGTAGCGGCGGCGAACATCTGGCCATCCTGACGCAGATCACCGGCCGGACTGCGGAAGAGATCAAGGAGCTGTTCCAGAGGGATGCGATGGCTGTGTTCGCGTTGTTCATCGACGGTCTGAAGCGGATCGGTGACGCCGGCGGCTCGGTGGCCGATGCCATGGCGGCGCTGGGTTTGGCCGACCAGCGTCTGCTGAAGACCATCCCGGTGCTGGCCAATCGCGCCGATCTCCTTGCCCAGGCACTTGAAATCGCCAACCGTGAAACCGAGAACGCCACCGCGTTGAACGAGGAAGCGGCAAGGGCGTTCGAAAGCCTGAACAATCAAACCGAGGTGATGTGGAACAACATCAAATCTCTCGCACGGGCCATCGGTGCGGACCTGGCGCCTGGCGTTAGCGTTGCAGTCCAGGGGCTGTCCGATCTCGCCAGCGGGGCCGGAGACGCCTACGAGAAGCTCAAGCTGATTGCCCAGGGCGACTTCAACTTCGACGGGCTCAGCCTCAGCGCCACGCGACGCCAAGTGGAGGATCTCGATCAGGAACTGAAGGAGCTCGAGGAGCGGATGCGAACGGCGCCCAGGGAGGCCGATGTGAACCTGTTCGAGGACGTGTTCACGAGCACCTACGAGGAGCTCGCCGCGGAATACCGGAGGCGGTGGGCCGTCTATATTCAGTGGAAGACGAAATACGAGTGGGAACTGGAGCAAGAGCGCACGCGTCGGGTGAAGCGGGCTGCCGCCGAGACCGAGGACCCCTCCGAGGGCGACCCGGCCGAGTCCCCGGACGACATCGCGGCGGCCCAAGAGCGGGCACGGCGTCTGTTGCAGATCCAAAAGAGCCTTAACAGGCAACTGTTCCAGTTCCGCTACCAGGGCGCCGATCGCATCCGCGAGGAGTACCGGAAACTTGAGAACGAGCTGAAGGATTTAGGTAAGGCCGGCGCCGATCCAGAAATGATCGAGCGCCTGCGGTTCGGCGCGGCGGCGGTGCGTGACGACAAGCTCACCCAGCTCGCCCGCCGCGAGGATGAGATCGCCGACCGGCGCGCCCAGGCCAATCAGCGCGTTGTCGAGAGTCTTGGCTTCGAGCTGGAGGCGCTCAGGAAGACCGAGCGGCAACGCTTTGTCGATGTGGCGCTCAGAAGGTTGTCGGCCGAGGCGACCCCGGAGCAGCGCAAGGAAGTCGAACGACTGGCCGGTGCGCTCCATGACGAGCAACAGGCGATTGAGAAGCGCAATGAGGCGGAGCGCGAGGCCAACCGCCTGCGCGCGGAAGGCAAGGCGCTGACCGAACGGTTGCGCACGGCGCAGGAAGCCTATGCCGACGAGATCGAACGGCTCCGGGAGCTGCTCGATGCCGGCGCCATCGACCAGGAGACCTTCGGCCGGGCGTCGGAGGAGGCCTACGACCGCATGCTGCGCTCGAGCCGCGAATGGTCGGACGGGGTGCGGCGCGCCATCCGCGATTATCTCGACGAGGCCGGCGATGCCGCCAAGACCTTCGAGCAGGCGACCACGCGCGCCCTGAAGGCGAGCGAGGACGCCTTCGTCGAATGGGCCATGACCGGCAAGTTCTCGGCCAAGGACCTGTTCAACACGATCGCCGAGGAGGCCTTGAGGGCCGCCTACCGCATGGCGGTGGTGGCGCCGCTCAACAACATCCTCGGGAGCATCTTCGGCGCCATCGGCGGCAGCATATTCGGCGGCACCGGTGTCGCCACCACGTCCGCCGGCACGCCGATGATCGGCGACTTCCCGACGCCGACGGGCTCCACCATGCTGGCCCATGGCGGCGGCGTAATCGGAGTGGATGTCCTGCCCAGGCGGGATGCACCGGTGGCCTTGTTCGCCGACGCGCGGCGCCATCACGCGGGCGGCATCGTCGCCGGCGAGGTGCCGATTCTGGCGCGCGCCGGCGAAGGGGTGTTCACGCCCGGCCAGATGCGGAGCCTGGCGCCGGTTGAGGCCGTAGCGCCGCAAGTCCATGTTGCCGTCAACGTGCGCAATGAAGCGCCTGGTACCCAGGCCTCCGCCGACTGGCGCCGCGAGCCGGGCGGCGGTCTCACCCTCGACATCGTCGTCGAGCAGGTCGAGGGCAAAATGGCGCGCCGGATCGGTCGTAGCGAGGGCCTGGCGCCGACGCTCGAGCGTCGCTATGGCCTCAATCCGGCGGCTGGGGCGCTCCGATGACCGCCGTTTGGCCCGATGACCTGCCGTTGCCCACCATCCAGGAGTACGGCATACGGCCGGGCGAGGCGATCCTGCGCACCGAGATGGAGGCGGGCCCGGCCCGCCAGCGCCGGCGTTTCACCAACGTGCCGAGCCGCATCACCGTGCGCTGGGTGATGCGCTCGGAGCAGTTTCTGCTGTTCGAGGGCTGGTACCGCTGGACGGCCCAGGAAGGCGGCGCCTGGTTCACGATCGATCTCTTGGGCGGTCTCGGTCTGCTGCCCCAGGAGGCCCGCTTCACCCGGCAGTTCGAGGCGACGCCCTATCGGGGCAATTTGTGGGAGATCACCAGCGAGCTTGAGATCCGCGCGCGGCCGACGTTGAGCGACGGCGGTCTTGCATTGCTGTTGACGGAGGACATTCCGGGCCTCACGGCGAGCATCGATCAACTGCACACCCTCGTCCACGAGACCCTGCCCGGACCGAACGCCTGGTAACGGGCACACGTTCCCACACACCGGAGCAAACCATGACCATCGAAGCCGACCTGCGCGCGGCGGTGAAGCGCGCGGATACCGACAGCCTTCTCTTGCACGAGATCGTGCACGGCGATGCTGATACCACCGTCACCACCGAGGGCGGCACGGTCAAGACCGTCGCCAAAGCGATCGGCGATGTCGAGGCGAGTGTTGCGGCGGCCGGGAGCACCGTGACCGCAGGGGTCGCGGATGCCGAGGCCGCGCGGGACGACGCCGAGGCCGCCCGCGATGCCGCGCAAGCTGCCACCGGCAACGTCCTCGTCTCGACGGACGACACCATGGCCGGCAAGCTCTCGACCAAGCTCGCGGCCGGCCGGGGCCTCGAGACCGCGATCGAGGATGCCGGGAGCGACGAGAGTCTCCGCATCGACGTGACCCCGCAAGTGAGCGCCGGCGCATTGGTCGCGCTTGCCGAAGCCTTCATCTGAGGAGCCCGCCCATGGCTAATCAACCGATCTTCGTCGCTGCCTACCGTCAGGACGCCGCAACCCTGCTCGCCGAGAGCGCCAATGCGGCCCAGGACCTGCTCACGCCGGGGAGCAACGGGACCCGCATCCACGCCATCGCGCTCGCCAATGACGGCGAGACGACGGCGATCGTCGAGTTCGGCGGCTACGAGGTCGTCGGCGACGGTGTCACCGCCGACATCGTGCCCGGCACCACGGCAGACGAAGACCCCTTCACCGTGACCCGGTCGACCGGCACCTGGCCTGCGCTCCATGACGGTGTGCTCTTGACGCTGGCCAGTGGCGGCGCGGCGAACCGGGGCGAGTACAAGCTCTCGTCCCGCACCGATACCGTGCTCACCCTCGAGAACACCCCCGGCAACTCTATCAGCCAAGTCAGCGCCGTCAGTGTCGATATCTATCGCTGGCGGCCCCTTTGGTCGACGACGGTGCCGGCCCGCGCCGGCTATGACGGCTATCCGGCCGCCTCCGGCCTCGATCCCACGCAGTTGCCCTGGCTCGATGCCACGGGCGACCGCTGGCTGCTCGTGACCCAGGCGCTTGCCGGGAGGTTGCCTCAGAACGCCAACGAGGTCGTCACCGGCAATGTGCACGTCACGTTGTTCGGGGGCGACTATTGATGGCGAACTCCACCATCACCGCCGACCTGCCGCGCCGGGCGCCGCCGCCGCGATACCCCAAGCTGCCGGCGAGCCAACGCTGCATCGGTTTGCTCAACGGCGAGGCCTCTTACCCCGGCAAGGGATGCGCCTCCGATATCACCAATTACTACATGGCGTTCGTGATGGCCGACGGCACCGTCCGCATGAGCGGGACCAACAACAACAACGAGCTCGCCATGGAGGGCAACGCCTACAACCCCCAACACCTCCGCTACCTGGTCTGGGACAACCGCACCAATGCCGACGATCCGGTCTCCGGGCGGCCGCTCTATGTGGTGGGCTCCTATAGCTCCGTCGCCATGCTGACCGATACCGGCGACGTCGTCACCTGGGGCTACAACGGCCACGGCCAACAGGGTCGGGGGAATGCCACCGGCAACGGCTATGCCCGCAGTATCGATACAACCGACATCGGCCGCGCCTCCGGCATCGTGGGCCGCGAGGTGATCAAGGTCGACGTTGTGCGGGGTTATCCCACCAACAACACGAGCTTCTATGCGCTCTGCAAGGACGGCAGCCTGTGGGCCTGGGGCCACGGTGGTTATGGCAATCTCGCGCAAGGCAACACGAACCACAGTTACAGCCCGGTGGAGGCGAAGAAGACCGGCGATGTGGTGCTCGAAGACGTGGTCGAGTTCTGGCCCGGCCACGGCGATTACAACGCCTGCTTCGCGCTCACCCGCGACGGCAAATTGTGGGCGGTAGGCGCCAACCACCGTGGCAAGCTCGGCGTCGACGACGGCACCAACGACAAGAACCTGTTTACCGAGGTGGCCGGGCTGCAGGCCACATCACGCGTCAAGAAGGTGGCGCCCTGCGGCTCTTCGCGCGGCCCCGCCACCGCGGTGCTCTTGAAGGACGGCAGCATCTGGACCGCCGGCTATGGCGGCCAGGGCTTCCACGGCAACGGCGCCACCACGGATCGTCACCTCTTCGGACAACTGCCGCTACCAAGCGGGGTAGGTGCCGCCGTCGATCTCTGGGGCGGCGGCGAATACGCGCAACTCTGGTTCACCTGCGATGACGGCAACACCCATGCCTGCGGCTACAACGGCCAGGGTCAGCTCGGCATCGGCAATACCACCGGGGACATCACCTCGCCGACCCGGGTCGCGTTGCCGGACGGCGTCACCGCGCGGATGATCTCGACCGGCGGTGCCTACGACGGCTCCGCCCATCGCCATTCCACGGTCATGCTGGGCTCCGACGGCCGGGTCTACAGCTGCGGCCGTTACGGCAAGTACGGCGCCTGGGGCACCGGTCAGACCGCGACGCCCGTGCAATGGCCGTTGCCCATGCCACCCGACGTATGGGAGGCGGTCGAGGTGGTAGCCCACGGTTACACCTCGGAACCCGGCTTCTTCGTGCGGTGCGCGGACGGTACCGTCTGGGCCGCCGGGCGCAATTCCAACAACAAGCTCGGGGTCGAGGGCAGCGCCAACTACCCCACGGTCATGGCCCGGGTCGAGCTCTACTAGGGAGGCGCCCATGCATCTCATCAGCTATGTGGAAAGCCCCACCGGCGCGCACTTCCGGCCGCCCACCGACTGGGCGGACGGCGCCTTCACCTGGCTCTGCCGGCTCGACGGGCGCCACTATGCCCGCGTCGCCTCCCTTGAGTACGGCGATCAGGCCGCCGGCATCGATCTCAGGACCCATGACCTCGAGACCGAGACCGAGCTTGCTGAGCGGCTGGACACGCTTGCCGTCGACCGCATCGAGGCGCGTCGGCTGCGCGCCGAGCGCTATGCACGGGAGATGCCGATCGGCGATCAGCTCGACGCCATCCTTAAAGCGCTGAATCAGCTGCGTCTTGGCGGCACCGGGCTGCCCGCCGAGATGGACAGGCTCATCGGCACCTGGCTGGCCATCAAGCGCGGCCATCCCAAGCCCGGCCTGCTGCCGGGACCGGAACCGATGCCGAGCGCCGATGAGCCGGAGTCCGAGCCGGGCCCGGAACCGGACGAGTCCGCGATGCCTGAAGACGAGGCGCTCGAACAGGAACCGCCCGACGGCGGCGGGCGTTGAGATGCCCGATCCGGCGCTCGAGCAGGCGATCCGCGAGGCCTACGCCTCCGCACCCGCCGACACCGTCATCCTGCACACCCTCGAGCTGCGCCATCCCGCCTTCGTCGACGACGACGGCGCGCCCACCGCGATTCGCGTGGTGCGCGATCACGCCGATTTCGACGCCCGCCTCGAGGCCGATGCCCCCCTACATGCGGGCGAGATGGTGCGGTTCGTCGCCCTCGGGTTCGAGCTCGAACAGCCGCCGGTGGACACCGCGCCGGTACCCGAGATCGCGGTGACGCTCGACAATGTCAGCCGCGAGATCGTCCGTCATCTCGACGCCGCCGCGACCAGCCTGGAGAGGATAGAGGTCACCTACCGGCCCTATCTCTCGACCGACCTCGAGGGTCCGCAGATGGACCCGCCGATCACGCTCACGCTCACGGAAGTCGAGGTCGACGTGTTCCGCGCCACCGGGCGCGCCCGCATGCTCGATATCGGCAATAAGGCGTTTCCGGGCGATCTCTATACCGCCACGCGGTTCCCGGGCCTCACCCGCTAGATGCATTGGGCCGAAGACCTGATCGGCCGCCGGTGGCAAGCGGGCGGGCGCGGACCGGACGCGTTCGATTGCTGGGGCCTGGCGCGCTGGTGCTGGCGGGAGCAGTTCGGGATCGAGGTGCCCGAGATCCCGGTCGATACCGGGGACCTGCGCGCGGTTCTGGCGGGCTTCCGCCATCACCCGGAGCGGCGGCGCTGGCAACTCGCCGATCGTCCCTGCGAGGGCGATGCGGTGCTGGTGCGCCAGTCCCGTCATCCGGTCCATGTCGGGCTGTGGCTCGCCGTCGATGGCGGCGGCGTCCTCCATGCCGCGCGCGACATCGGCGTCGTGTTCCAACGCCCGGCCGATCTCGCGACCCACGACTGGCGGATCGAGGGCTTCTATCGCTTCACCGGAGACACGCGATGACCGGCACCGTGGTCATGCTGAGGAATCCGTTCCGGCCGGACCGCGACCGGGAGGTGATCGCAGTCGCCGAACCGCTCTCGATCCGCGAATGGCTCGACGGTCGCGGTGTCGAGGACCTCGAGTGCCCGACGATCTGTCTGCGCAACGCCTCACCGGTGCTGCGATCGCACTGGCACGAGACGTTGATCGCGGACGGCGACCTGGTGGTGTTCGTGCCGTTGCCCCAGGGCGGCGGCGGGGGCGGCAAGAATCCGCTCCGCACCATCCTCATGATCGCCGTCATGGTCGCCGCTCCCTATCTCGGCGGCGTCATCGCAGGCGCCCTGGGCGTCACCTCGAGCATCGGCATCTCGCTGATCACGGCAGGGGTCGGGTTGCTGGGCTCCCGCCCTGGTCAATGTCCTGCTGCCGCCGCCCAAGCCGGCGCTCACCGGCTTCGGTAACACGCCGGCGCCGAGTCCGACCTATTCGCTGCAGGCCCAGGGCAACCAGGCAAGGCTCCTCCAGCCGATCCCGGTGATCTATGGCCGCCACCGGGTCTATCCCGATCTCGCCGCCACGCCGTGGACTGCTTACGACGAGAACGACCAGTACCTGTATCAGCTGCATTGCATCGGTCAGGGACACTACGACCTCGAGCAGGTTCGCATCGAGGACACCCCGATCGCCTCCTTCGAGGAGGTGGGGACTCAGTTCGTGCCGCCCGGCGGTGCCATCACCCTGTTCGAGGCTGACGTCGTCACCGCGCCCGAGATCGCCGGCCAGGAGCTGATCGGCGCCAATGAGCGCGATGAGGGCGAGGACGGCTGGGTCGGTCCCTTTACCGCCAATCCGGCCGGCACGAGGGCGACCGTCATCGGCATCGACGTCGTCATGCCGCGCGGGCTCTATTACGCCGCTAACGACGGCAGTCTCAGCAATCGCACCATCGAATGGGAGGTCGAAGCCCGCGCCGTCGACGACGAGGGTGAGGCTAGCGGCGACTGGCTGGAGATCGCCTCTGAGAGCGTGACCGCCGCCACCAACACGCCGCAGCGCAAGAGCTACCGCTACACGGTTGACGCCGGGCGCTACGAGGTGCGCGCCCGCCGCACCAACGACAAGAGCGGCGACGCCCGTGCCGGGCACGAGATCCGCTGGGGCGGGCTGAAGACGTTTCTCGAGGACATGACGGAATTCGGCGAGGTCACCCTGCTCGCCGTCAAGATGCGTGCCACCGACAATCTCTCCCAGCGCTCGGCGCGCATGATAAACTGCATCGTCACACGCAAGCTGCCGGTTTGGGACCCCGAGAGCGGCTGGTCTGAGCCACAGGCCACCCGTTCCATCGCCTGGGCCTTCGTCGATGCCGCCCGCGCGCCCTACGGTGCCGGGCTTTCCGACGCCCGCATCGATCTCGCGGCGATCCATGCACTTGACCAGATCTGGCAGGCCCGGGGCGACCGTTTCGACGGCGTGTTCGACCAGGGCCTTACGGTGTGGGAGGCGCTCACGCGGATCGCTCGCTGCGGTCGGGCGCTGCCGTTCCTCCAGGGCGGCATCCTACGCATCGTTCGGGACGAGGCGCGCACGCTTCCCGTGGCGCTGTTCGGACCGCGCAACATCGTGCGTGGCAGCTTCCGGGTGCAGTACGTCATGCCGGGCGAGGACACCGCCGACGCAGTGACCGTGACCTACTACTCTGCGCGCACCTGGGCGCCCGACGAGATCACGGCAAGCTTGCCGGACAGCACCGCCGAGGCCACCGACAAGCCCGCCACGGTCGAGCTGTTCGGCTGCACCGGCGCCGATCAGGCGATGCGCGAAGGTCTCTACATGGCGGCCGCCAACCGCTACCGAAGGCGCATCGTCACCTTCCGCACCGAGCTCGAGGGGCTGATCCCGACCTACGGCGATCTCATCGCCATCACCCACGACGTGCCGCGCTGGGGCCAGGGCGGCGAGGTGGTCGCCACCGAGGGCCGCACCCTGGTTTTGAGCGAGCCGCTGGAGTGGGAGGCGACGGAAGAGACGGCCGAGGAGAACGGTATGGAGTCCGCCGTGCCGTCAGCCCACTATCTAGCGCTTCGCAAGCGCGACGGCAGCCTGAGCGGCCCCTGGCCGGTCGAACCCGGTGCCAACGCGAGGAACGTGGTGCTGGGCGAGGACCTCGAGTTCGAGCCCTACACCGGGGCCGAGGAGGAGCGCACTCAATTCGCCTTCGGCCACGGCGAGGCCTGGGGCCTGCGGGCGCGGGTGCTCGCCGTCCGACCCCGCGGCGAGCAGGTCGAGATCACCGCCGTCGGCGAGGACGCCCGCGTGCACGAGGCCGACCAAGCCGCCTGACCCCTCAACCTAAGCGACAGGAATACCTGCCATGATGACCCGTCCTCCGGGGCCGGCGGTTCGTCGTGATGGTTCGGTATTGGAGATCCCCAAGTGAACGAGACGCATCTCATCGAGATCGAGCGGGTGCGCGCTGAGGCGGCGCGGCACCTTGCGGAGCACGAGATCGCCTGCGAGTGCCGCTACCGCGAGCTCCAGGCCCAGCTCACCAAGATCGAAGCGCTGCACATCCGCAATACGCGCCTGCTCTACGTCATGCTCGGCAGCATGCTGGCGGTCGCCGCCCGCGCGTTCTGGCCGGCGCTATTCGGCGGCTGACAGTTCCTCGCGGCCGGCTCGCGCCGGACCATTTCTCTCACACATCGACCCGAACCAACCAGACCGTCTACCGCCGCACCGAGGCGGCCGGGTTCCTTCTCGACCAAGACC
The DNA here is from genome assembly GCA_965249645.1 of Alphaproteobacteria bacterium. Taxonomy (GTDB): domain Bacteria; phylum Pseudomonadota; class Alphaproteobacteria; order UBA828; family JAPUJA01; genus CAVOEB01. The sequence continues at coordinate 340,386 of CBDFML010000009.1, read as the reverse complement.
GATCGGAGGTTCGCAATGCTGACCCTGCTTGGCAGCCTGCTGGGATTCGCCACCAGCGCCATTCCCGATATCATGAGCCTGTTCCGCGAACGAGCGGACCGCAAGCACGAGCTCGCGGTGCTCGATCGCCAGATGGAGCAGATGCGGCTCGGCCACAACCAGCGCCTCGAGGAGATCGAGGTCCAGGCCGATATCGCCGAATCCAAGGCGCTCTACAAGCACGATGCACCGGTGGGTGTCGGCTGGGTCGACGCGCTCCGAGCTTCGGTAAGGCCCATCGTCACCTATGCCTTCTTCATCCTGTTCGCGGCCGCCAAGGGTTCGGGCCTTTACCTGTTGATCGCGGTCGAGGGCCTGCTGATTGCCGAGGCCCTGCCGCGCATCTGGGATGCTGAGACCCAGGCGCTCTTCGCCGCCGTCATGAGCTTCTGGTTCGGCAATCGCACCCTCTCGAAGCTCCGCGAGCGTCGGCGTTGACCATGCGCCACGTTACCGACGACGGCCTCGCCCTGATCAAGCGCTTCGAGGGGTTCGCGCCCGAGCTCTATGTCTGTCCGGCCGGTTGGCCCACCATCGGCTACGGCCATGTGGTGCGGGAGGATGACCGCAACCGGTTCGTGGACGGCATCGACGAGGCGACCGGCGAAGAGTTGTTGCGCCGCGACGTCGAAACCGCCGAGCGGGCCGTGCTGCGGCTGATCCGGGTGCCGCTCGAGGACGGGCAGTTCGATGCGCTTGCCTCCTTCGCCTTCAATCTTGGCGCCGGAGCGCTGCAGCGCTCGACACTCCGGCGCAAGGTCAACTGCGAGGAGCACGACGCGGTGCCGGCCGAGTTCCGGCGCTGGGTGTGGGCCGGTGGGCGTAAGCTCAAGGGGCTGATCCGGCGGCGGGAGGCGGAGGCGCGGCTCTATTTCGGGTAGGATGGGAAGTGTGCCGCGGCTGCGAATGCTCGGTTCGTCACCACGACACACCCCCGCCTCGACGAGGACGGCCACCCATCGGCCGCCCTCGCGATCGACCCTATGACGGCCGACCTGGTGGGCGCCGAACGGGTTCGCCGCCATCCCCACCGCCGCGCTCGATCCGCCCCGCCGTGCGGCGTCTCCCGCGGTCCCCGCGCAGCGGAACCACCTCCTTGGTCCCCGGAAATGTCGTTAAACAGATTCTCTCCGGCGATTGAGAAAGTCTTGGAATTTGGGCCAAAACCGATGATCCACCCAGCACCAGTTTTCATCGTTCAATTCAAAGAAAAGGGCAATCTCACGAGCTCTGGCCTCACCGAGCGTAAATTGTGAATTCGAACGTTCCATTATCTCTAAAAGGCTTATCCCTGAACGTCCGGGGCCACGAAATGTGGTGACACGGTGCGGGGGTCGTTGTAGAACATAATATGAACATAACGACCTCGGGATGCCCAAAGATGACCGACTTCCCCCGTTCCCTGTTGGAGTTCCAGCAGCGTTTCCCTGACCAGGAAGCCTGTGCCGCCTACCTGTCGCGGCTGCGCTGGCCGGCCGGCTTCGTCTGTCCGGCCTGCGGCGGCAGCCGAGGGTGGGCACTCGCGACCAAGGCCCACACCCATGAATGCGCCGACTGTCGCAAGCAGACTTCGGTGACGGCCGGCACGGTGATGCACGGCTCCAAGCTGGCGCTGACCGCGTGGTTCTGGGCCGCCTATCTGATGGCCACGCACTCCAACGGGATCTCGGCGCTGCAACTCCAGAAGCAGCTCGGCCTGGGCTCCTACAAGACCGCGTGGTTGCTCGCCACCAAGCTGCGGCGGGCCATGGTCGCACCGCAGCGGATGCCGCTGGCGGGTCTGGTCGAGGTGGACGAAAGCCTGATCGCCTGCCGCTCCAAGGACGACCCGCCGAGCGGCGGCGGCAGGCGCAGCCACCAAGGCAAGCTACTGGTCGCCGGCGCTGTCGAGGTCGGCGAGGATGGGCCCGGCCGGATCCGCCTGGCGCGGATTGAGGACTTCTCCGCCGACGGCCTGCACGCCTTCCTGGGCGCCAATCTCGCCACCGGGGCCACGGCCAGGACCGACGGCTGGGCCGGCTATCCCGGCGCGTCCGGTGTCGCACACGACCCGCACGTCGTCGGAAACATGGCCGCCCATGTCGTCCTGCCTTGGGTCCATCGCGTCTTCGCCAACCTCAAGACCTGGGCGCTGGGCGTCTACCACGGCCTCCGACGCCAACACCTGCAATCCTACCTCGACGAGTTCGTCTTCCGCTTCAACCGGCGCCGAACCCGCCACGCCGCCTTCCGCTCCATCCTCGGCATCGGCGTCGCTATCAAGCCGGCGACCTACAACATGTTGATCGCACCGGAGGTAAAGGGATAAGCCTTATCTCCAAATACAAAAATTCAAACGCCATGCTGTATTCGTCATGATCCAGGTAGAATTGAATAGCTTCCAATCTGTCCGCCGGGATCACGTTCGAATTGGCATCGATCTCCGATTGCAAGGTCGCGACCAACTTTTTCCAGTCACAGTTTTTGCTTGCCCAAATCATTATGGCATCGGATTTGCTGGAACGTTTATGGGGAATCCGGTCGTTATTTGCCCGGCCCTTGCATGGTCGTCAGGGAAGAAATTTACGCGTATTTCCACGCCATCACGCGTCCCCACCACAATCCGAAACACTCGAAGCACCCGGCAACCACCCGTATTCGGTCGTTGCCAGAATCCAGGGTTGGCGTCGAAAAGAGCTTATAGTTTGCTAGTGCGCCACCAATTTTGACGACTTGCCCGTCAATTGTGAGAACCCAATTCCGCGCTCCATCCGGCCCGAACAACTCAACAAGAGGGGGCGGCCGCTCGCTTGTTCCGACGTTCTTCGGCAATCGCCAGGGCGCGATCTACGTAGTCTTTCGTAACGTAGACAATGAATCCCAACCGGTTGTTGTTCGCAAAGCAAGTCTGGTAGTCCCACAGTTTCTCCTTGTCCCCGCTTAGGGCCAGGGCAGTCAGATGACGGAGCGGATTCAGACCATGGGAATTTGTCGGAAGTGACCGGAACTCCTCGATATATGAATCCAGATCTAGACTCTTCGCCCAATCGATCAAATCCTCAGCGCGCCTCTCCACGTCCTTAGTGGTGAAGACAGGCCGCCTGATACCGGTGCCAAACTTATCGATAATCGGGCAATGCTTCCTGCCAGATATGGCCGCTGCCGCATTGGTGAACGAAGGTTCGGAAACGGAGGCCGAAGAAATAAGAACATCGCAATCATGAAATGAAAAAAACTCAGGTATGACAATTAGGGTACGGTCCTGCAGAGTCCAAAGGTAATATGTTTGGTCTTTCGTGACAGCCTTTCTTATCCAATCGAGATCACTGGCTTCCCCCCTGACCCATCTTAAGTGATCGAATACCGTAAGAAATTGATCACCGGTGCGCAGGCCGTCCCGTCGAAGTACGCTCCCCTTGACATCTTCCCACCTGCGTCGGCTCTTGAGGGGGAGGAGATTGTCTCCGACTCCGTACCATCCAATGCCGGGACATGTTTCGCTGCAAAAAACCGCGTCCAAATAAGGATCATCATCGTAGGAAACCTTGCTCGGCCAATTTTCCTTGATGTACGCGATCATCTCGTCATAGGGGATGGCCCATCTCCACGAATAACCGCGACCCACACCTATCCCGGTTGCAAATTCGGAGTAACCTTGGGGGCGGCGCAACGCCAAGGGCGCGAACAGGCAGATCCGGTCCTCTTCGAGCCAGCGCTTCAACAAGCAGAGGAACGCATCGCGGTACTCGTCCATATCGTGGCCGGGGTGGTCCTTGACAATCATGTGGAACGGAGCGTCGATCCACAAACCGGAACAGCGCTCGGCAATTTCGTCGGCGTTGGTAATCTCGATCATCGGTCAGGCAGTCGTCTCTGGCCGCCTGACGTCAGTTCAGGACGCGAAAAGCTCGCCTGATTCCAAATCGAACCAGCCGATTCCCGGGCAGTTGCCGTCAAAGAAAAAGCTGTTGAGAACACTATCGTCTTCATCATTAACGTCCCTCGGCCAGCTATCTCGTGTCCAGGCGATCATCTCGTCGTGAGGGATATCCCAGATCTCGTCAAATCTGGGAATCTTGCGTACCCCGGTATCGAAGGTCCCATTTGGTTGACGTAAGCACCACGGCGCAAACAGACAGATGCGTCCCTCCTCGAGCCATTGCCTCAACAAGCCGAGGAACGCGTCACGGTATTCGTCCATGGTGTGGCCAGGGTAGCAATTGACGATCCCGTGGAAGATGCTATCTATCCATAGACCGAAACAGTTTTCGATGAACTCGTCGACGTTCGTGATCTTTATCAATTCCCCCCCTTTCATCGAAATTTTATTTCATGCTTCCACGTTTTTCCAAACACCGTGCCCGGAACGTCGATAGTCCAGCGAGAACGAGTCGCCGTCTCTCTCGCGAAGTCCCTCAAATTGAATTTGCCGTGAGAGGTCTCAATGGTGTATCGAATTCCTTTCCCTGGCACTTCGATGGACTCGGGCAATTGCTTCGCGCCGGTAAGTTCGAGAAAATACCTCTTCACGTCTGCGTCCGGTACGTCATCGAAGACCTTCGCACCCTTCGACAGATCGGTGTTGATTGAAACCTTCCGATTCCCAATTATCAGCCAGTCCTGCGGGTTTCCTTCATCAAATAGTTGAACAACTTCCGCCGAACGCTGATTCGAGTCGAAATTAATCCACTGTTTCCTGACGGTGGCGCGTGTGAAGCTGCCGGTGGCTTCGTCGATGAAGCCGATCACTTTCTCGCCGTGCGTCACGGCGATCTTACCGACGACGGCGACTGGCACGATGGAGGCGCCACCGAGCGCGTCGCCGGCCGCCGCCTCGGCGATGGCGGTGCCAACCTCTGCGCGGCATAGCGGGTTGGCGGCACACGCTGCGATGCCCTTGCCGCCAATTATCACGGTCGCCGCTGCGACGCCGGAGGCGGCGCCGAGCCCGAATGCCCGAAGAAGGTTTGAGAAAAACGCGTCACCACGGGCCACGCCGGAGATAAAGGCCTTGTCGGAGACGGCCTCACCCGACCTAAACTCGTGCATAACCTCGTCGTAGGTGTCGCCGTGAAGCTTCGTATATTCCTTGGGATTGGCGAACTTCTGATTGAGCGTCTGGTATGTATTCAGGGCTATGGATACCCGCCAAAGTTCCCCAAAACATCTCAACTGCCCCCCGGACGTGCAGGCCTGCAGCAACTCGAGGTCGCGGCTTTCGTCGAGGGCGTCGAGCAGGGTGATGGTGCCTTGCAGCGACGCCATCTCCGCATCCGAGCAGGCTCCCGCGGCCGCGCGGCATTCGTCGAGCTTCCGGCGGCTTTGCGCGCGCTCGAGCGCTTCGCCATGGGTGAGATAGTTGTACTGGTGTACCGAGGCGGCGACGCCGCCGGCGAACATCATCCCGTCGACGTCCGATCCCCTGAGCATGATCGCGGTCGCGCCGATCAGGCGCTGCAGCTCGACCTGGGTCCCCTCGTCGAGATCGGTCCCGCCCAGCAGCGGCCCGGTCAATTCCGCCAGCGCCGCAGCCATCGCGCCGTCGGCGAATTCACCGCCGGCGAGCTCGGAGGCCAGCCCGCCCGCCATGGCATGGGCGATCATTTTCGGGATCGAGCCTTCGGGTAGATCATACTCCTCGCCGAAATCCCCGATCTCGTGCTGGACGCTCGCCAGCGCGGTCATGATCGCAGCGTTGGTCAAACCGTCGATGAGCGCGTCGTCGAGCTCGCCGCCATTGATGACCGTGCTGACGGTCGCCGAGACGGTGGCGCGCATGGCGGCCTGCTGCAGGCGGTCCGCAAATTCGGTGGTCGTACCGGTGAAGCCGAGGCCGTTGAGGGCGCCGGCGGTGACCATGGCGGTGGCCAGGGACTTAAGGCTTTGGGACGATCCCAGGTCTTTGAGAACCGCGCCGAGGTCCCCCCGATTGTTGATCAGGCTGACCGATGCGTTGGCCGCGAGCGCACTGAACCCGGCATTGGCCGCCGCCACCATGACACCGCCCGCATTGATCGCCGCCTGACTGAAGAACAGCGATGCCCCCCAGCCCTGGGTCGCGATGGTCGCCGCGATCGCAATCACCGCCGCGGCAGCTGAGGTCAGGCCCTGGGCCCTGTAGTCCCAACTGTCGTGGATTTCCCGGACCGTTTGCCAGTCAACGTCGCCGCGGGCCTGCAGGTCGGCCAGATACTCGAGACCCGGCGTCTCGGCCAGGGCGGCGATATTGGCCTCCAGCGACCCCGCATCGCGGATTTCGACGCGCACACCGCCCGTGGCGGTCCCGCTCTCATCGGCGCCCTGCGGCGCGGCACGAATGATCAGACCGCCTTGCGCATCGATCTCCGTCATGATCACGATGGTGTCGACGGCGCCGGCATCGCGGCTCTTGTAGAAGAACACGTTGGAAGAGGAGGATTGGTACGTCCAGGCGCTCTCATCCGTCACCGAGAGCAGCGCCACCTGACCCTGTTCCGCGTTCAGGGTCACCGTGCCTCCCGTATCATCCGCTCCCTGGGGATCGCTCTGCCGCCCCTCGGCCCGGAACTTCGCCGCTTGGGTGATGATGTCGCCGGTGAGTGCGGTGATCCTCACATTGCCGCCCGCCAGAACCTGGGTGCGGATATTGTCGACGGTCTGGACGGTGCCGGACTTCTCGCCGCCGGCGCGCTGCATCTCATAATCGGTGACATTCCGCGCCGACAGCATCGCCACACCGCCGCCGGCCGTCACATCGATGTCGCCGCCCGCGCGGACCGTCGAGCCCTGGATGACCGTGTCGGAACCGGACACCGTCGCAACAGCGCCGCCGGCTTCAATGGTGCTGCCGCGGTTGGTCGTCTGCGTCCAGCGGTCATAAGTCTCGCCGTCGCCAAAATTAACCCGCTGATCGACGGCGACCGACCCGACCACGAGGACATCGCCGGCGGCGATATCGACATCCTCATCGGCACGGATGTCCGCCCCCTGGATCACCACGCTCTCATCCGCCTCGAGGGTCAGGCTTCCGCCCGCCTCGATCCAGGCCTTGCGCCCGACCAGGGTCTGCGTCCCACCGTTCGCCGTCCTGACTTCGATCGTATCGGTAATCACGGACAAGGCGCCCCCCGCCCGCAACCAGACATCGCCCGACGCCATCACCCGGCCGCTGCGGATCGCGATGTCTTCCTCCGCCGTCAGCTGGACAGCGCCGTCCGTGGCCGTAATGTCTCCGCTGTTGCCAATCCGGGTGCTCGCCAATTCGACCGATGCCGCCACGATCGATGCGCCATTGGGGCTAAACGCAACGGCATCGGTGGCGGCAAGGTAAAGCCGCGGAGCCAGCACCCGCTCCCCATTGATGGTTTCTTCCACGTACCAGATGATGCTTTGATTGAGACGGCTGATCTGATCGCGGCTCAGGTGCACGCCAACGGTCAGTTGCAGACCCTCCTGCGCGGCGATCCCGGCATCGATCAGCTGCTTGAGCTGCAACGAGGCATCCTGGATCGACGGGTCGAGCCAGCGCCGCCCGGTCTTCAGGCGGACGACGTTCTGCACCAAGCGCTCTTCCAACGCCTGGCTGAAGGCGAACCGGTCGGGGATGTCGTTGGTGTCCAGGTTGACGCGGCTGAGGAAGTACGCGCTGCCCAGGACGATCGAAGGATTAGCGAACGCGACGCGGGTTTCATAGACCGCCTTGGATGAAGCGGGCGCCAGTTGCGTCAGCGCATCCTTCGCCGGCAGCTGTTGGAAAAAATCGACCAGCGAAACGTCCGCCAGCTCCGCCAGGGGCGGTGCCTCTACAGTGTCCGCAAGGACCGTGTTCGCCTGTATCAGGTCGCCTTGGGAAACGCTGCCCAGAATTGTCAGATTGTCGACCTGACCGGTGAAGCTGCCGCTGAGTTGACCGCCCGCCTGGATCGTCGCTTCCGCGCTGTCATAGGCAACCGCACTGAGTTCCACCGCTCCCGAGCCGTTGGATTCTATCCATCGGCACGTCTGATTGGACGCGCAGCGGTTAAAAGCTCCACCGCTCTTGTAGACCGTGGTCCGCCTGGTGAGTACCTGACCGATATTGTCCAAGCTGGACCCGGTCAGCGTCATGTCCCCCGCCGAGGAAATATGGCTATATTTGTTCTCGATGGTGTCGGCGCCGACGGTCAAGGTGCCGCCGGAGGACAGATAAGCGGCCGGCAACGTGCCGGTGACAACATCCGTGTACTGGCGAACGAGCAGCGGGCCGAAATCGTAATAGATGTGCCACTCGGGATCGTCGGGATGAGTGAAGTAGAGCGTGCCTGAAGCGTTGTATTGCAGATACTGGGTGCTGACGCCGGGAACGACGCTCGAGACCGGAACGACCGTGCTTTCCCATTGACTGTAGGTCTGTTGATTGCTGACCGAAAAGTCCTTGCGCTCGTTGATGAACTCGACGGCGTCGATGGTGATATCGCCGTTGAGCGTCTCGATGACCCCGGAACGGTTGGCGATGCGCGTCGCCTGGCTGTCGCCGATACCGTCGAGGATCATCTTGCCGACGGCGAGCAGGGCGCCCTGGTCGTTTTCCAGAATGTCGGTTTGGATCGTCAGGTCGCCCTGGGCGGATACGATGCCGGCGTTGGTGGTTTGAGTCGGCGCTGTAATCGAGATATCTCCGCCGCTCTCCAAGACACCGGTGGCGGTGTTCTCCAGCGAGGCGGCGCTGACGACGATGTCTTCGACCGCCTTGACCACAACCCCGTTGGTCAGCGCGCCATTGGTGGCCGTCAGGGTCACACCGGCGCCGGCCTGCCAGGTACCGGATTGGTTCAGATTGCCCGTTTGCGCGGTCGCCGTGATGCTCGTCTGGGCCTCGATATCCACGCTGCTCTCGATCGCGTCGGCCGTGACCTCGAAGCGGTCGCCGCTCACCACCTTGCCCGCCGTCAAGGTCAGCGTCTGACCGGCGGTCTTCCCCGTGACGACCGTTGCCCCTTTGGAGACGATATTGCCGTCCGTGTTGGTCAGGGTGTCCGTGGTCAGCGTGATGGTCGTTTCTGACGTGAGGCCCTCGTCCGTATCGGACGTATTTTGATTCGCTATCGTATCCGCGGTGAGGCTTAGCGCCCCTCCCGCGGTCACAAGGCCGTTCTGGTTGTCGATGCGTGTCGCGGTGAGCGTGGCGGCGCCACTGGAAGACACGCGGCCCGCATTGTCGATGTTCTGACCGGCGATTGCGCGCAGAGACCCCTGAGACGTGATGTCGGCCGCCGCGCTGTTGGTAATCGTTCCGGTGGTGCTGGTGAGCGTGATCTCCGATGAGGCCAGGAGCTGGCCGTTGTTGGTCAGGGACTGCTCCGCGGACACATCGAGCGTGGCCGCGCTCCAAAGCGTGCCGTCGCTGTCGAGGCCGGCAACGAGGCTCCCGTCATTGGTGACGTTCACCCCGGCAACGCTGAGGTCGCCCTCGCTGTTGACCGTTCCGCCGACCTCGACATCGCCCCCGGAGGAGGTCACCTCCAGGCGCCCCGCAGCCGATGCATTCGTCAGTTCGATTTTCCCGGCCGTCGTGATCGTGAAGTCGCCATTGCCCGTCGCCATGTCGTCGGGAAGCCGAACACCCACCCCGTCTTCGGTCGCGATGATGCTGATTTGGTTGGCATACATCGCGCCAAAATGGCTGCCATCGATCGCCAGAGCGGGTTTTTCGCTGCCGTCATCGGCTTTGACCGTGACCACCCGCGCGCCGTAATCCAGCAGATTGCGCCCGGCAAAGACCTGCAACTCTTGCGCGTTCACCGGCGCCTGGACGCGGATCGTGCGCGCCAGAAGATCCAGCGCCTCGGCGTCTTCGGCATTGAGCCCCGTCCCCTCGACCGACAGCACGCTTGAGCCGTCCACATCCAGCTCCACAAGCGCGCCGTCCTGAAGGCGCGGATGCCCCGTCGCCAGCGTCGTGCGCCCGGTATTGATGAAGCCGCAGCCATTGCAGGTGATGCCGTTGGGGTTGGCCAACACGAACTGCGCCCGATCCCCGAACACTTCCGCAAAGCCGAGTAGTTGCGAGGTATTCGCTCCGGTCACCTCATTCAGGATGATCCGCGCCGTGCTGCCGTCCTTCAAATTGGAGTTGGCAAGAATGACCCCGCCCAACTGAGAGGTCCCAAAGGTCTGAGAGTTGTTGAAAATCAGCCCCTCGGGGTCGATATTCAATTCAAGAAAGCGGTTGTGCGAGACCCCCTTGGCCGAAGGCGCGACGATGTTGACAACCGGCACGCCGTTGGGGGCCACGTCCATCGACGGGGCGGCACTCGGAACGCCGGGATCGGGGACCGTCTGCGCAGACAATAGGACTGGCTGCAGCACTAAACTCAGGCTCAGCAGCCATACGCAGCCGCGTCGCGCCCCTGTTCGCAAACCCGAACAGAGATTTACAAGGGACGATCGTGAAGGCCTCCGTGGGCCAAACTTCCAGCCGCTCACGAACAAAATACCCGCCTTTCACATCGAGAACGAACGACCGACGGTCATCCTGGATTCTTGCACACCTCAAAATTTGTAGGCAACCTTGAAGTGCACCTCCTCGCCTTTTTCTTCCAATAACGCCGGCGCCGACAAGGCGCGCGAATAGGCGAACTCGAGCACCAAACGCCCGGCGCTGTTGCGCAGCCCGACGGTCATACCGGACAGAACTCCTCTTTCCAACGCCTCGGCGGTGCCGCCGCCAACTCTCCCCCAATCGTAGGCCATGTAAGGTGTTATCTCGCCGATCGCTGCCTCAAGGACCGGATCGCCCCAGAATTCAGCCTGCACCGGGGACCAACCGATCTCATTGCGCAGATAAAACCCCCGGTCGCCGGACAGGGTCTCATCGCGAAAACCGCGCACCGAATACGACCCGCCAAGACCAAAACGCTCCGTTCCGTAAAGCGTATCCGGGCTGTACATGGCACGTGCCTCCGCGGTCCATACGAACGCTTCGCTCCAGACGTCGAATGGTCGCCGGTAGCTGCCATCCAGAGTCCATTTGCGAAATTGCGCCTTCGCCGCCTCGCTATCCTGATCCGGGTCATCCTCGAGCGCCCCGAACCAGGTCAGGCCCCGTTCATATCCAAGACCAAGCAACCCAATTCCACCCCATTGCCGGCGGCTGTGCGACAGGTCAAGACTGCCGACACTCAGCCGTCGAGAGCTGACTTCAACCAGCACATCCTCAACGTAATTCCGACCCTCCTTGGTCGTGAGACCAACATCCAGACGGGTCTTGCTGGTCTGACCGCGGTGAATAACGCGGGATAGGCCAACCACATGGGAACGGCTGACCCCGCTAATGAAAAAATCCTGGACATCCGCCAGGACAAGCGAGCCGTAATCATGATAACTGCCCGAATAACTCAGCGTCCAATAGCCCAAGGGAAGCGAAAAGGAGATCGCCCCCGATTGACTGCGCTGTTCGTCGGCATAGTTGATCGCACTCCGATTGTAGGACACGCGCCAGCTGTCGTTGAAACCCAGCACGTTGTCCGCACCGAATGACGCCAGGTTCTGCTGCAAGCCCGTGGACCGGCTGCCGCTGTTGTCACGGCCGAACTCGAAGCGGAAGCGATCACCGATCTGATTGGTCACGGCAATACGAGAAGCGCCGGGTTCGGTGCCGGGAACGATTTCCATGGCGGCATTGTTTGATGCCAGCCGGTTCATCTGGTCCAGGCCTTGTTCAATGTCACGCAGATTGAGCAAATCGCCGACCTCGATCGGGAATGCAAAATACAGCTCACCCCCATCGCCGCCATCCTCGTCTTCCAGGGACAGGACCTCGACCGTCCCTTCGAGAACGCTAAGAACAAGACCCCCGTCTTGTAGGTCCTGGGCAGGCAGAAAAGCGCGCGACGTGACGTATCCACGCGCATGATAGGACTGGTTTATGGCGTTCAGGAGCGCCTGGATATCGGCGATGGTCAGGCATCGATCTCGATACGGAGCCGTCATACTCTCGACGGCCTCCTCGCTGAGAACGGTTACGCCCTCAAGCCGTATCGCCGTCACATCGGCGCATTGCTCTCCCTCAGGCAGGAGCGGCGCTTCCGGTTCCGGCTCCGGTTCCGGGGGCGTGAGTTCCCGGCGCCTGCGCTCCAGTTCCTCGGCACGGCGCTTTTCCTGCTCCTGGCGCTGCAGCTGCTCCTGAAGCCTCTGCAGTTGTTCGGTCTGCGTGTTGATTTGAGCGTCAGCCGAACGGGGTGTGAACGGGGTAACGAAAATCAAGGCCGCCACGAACAGGCCCAAACCCCGATTACGATTGGCAGACCACATCGGTACCGCGCCGACTCCTTCACTCGGAAACCGCGTCTGGATTGCCGGAAGCTGAATTAAGAGCCACGCAGCTCTAGCACGACTCTCGGTTCGCGTGAAGGGTAAGGGCTTCGAGCAGATTTGCCGGTGATGACCCAGGGATTATCGTCGAGCCTCTCAATCCTGCCGAGCACCCTTATAGCGGCCCCGCCGATATGGATAATCTTGGCGCCGGTCTTGGAATCGGGCAGGCGGAGGACCCTGTCTTCGAGGTCCACATAGTGCCATTTGAGCGTGAGGATTTCCGAAAGCCGGCAGCCCGTGAACACTAAGAGGCGGATGAGGTTGATCGCCGATTGGGGTTCCAGGCCCTCGTGCTCGCATTGCTTCAACACGTCGCCCAGCCGGGCCATCTCATCTGCGCTCAGATAGCGCTCACGCTTTTTCTCGGTATATTTCTTAACGTGCCGGCAGGGATTGGAGCCGTCCGGGCGCAGCCCCCAGACCTCGGCCAGGTTGAAGGCCTTGGACAGGAACTGCAGGCAGCGGTTGGCCTGGACCGGGGCGAAACGGAGATCGTGGGGGAGGCGGGCGATGCTGGGGGAGGCTATTAGAGAGGCTCACCTCGCTTCAACTCGGGTATCACGACAAGTTCACCGGCGTGCTCAACATCCGTGGCTGTTGTGATCCCTTGTCGAGACTCTTGCGCCATACGTGCGAGGGGGACTTAGTATTCAAGAAAAACATTTGCAATTGCTTTCGGTCGATGAGGCGCCGGAAAGCTTGATTCAGCGGATGCTCACGCTGAGGTGAGTGTGGCCAGCTAGCCCACGTCGGTTTTGTCGTACATGGCGAATCAAGGGGGGAACCGTGGTCGATTGGGGAAGAGCCAAGCACGATCAGGTGGAAGCGGTAGTCCGCAAGCTTTGCGGCTACGTGTCGACGGAGGTGCCAGCAATCCATGTCGAGCCTCCAGAGCAAGTGCCCGGCAGCTACCATAAGCTCTTGGTCCACGACGCCGGCATGACGGCCACCCTTGAGGCGCACTGGGGCCAACGGCTGGCCGTGGACCTCATAGCGGATGACCTGCTTATCGACGAGCGCTCGCTCTACCGCTTCGTCGCGCTGTACATCGAGGAGGACGGAGAGCGCCGGGCGGTGGAACTGGCCGCCATTCGCATCGCGTTGGACGCCTTCCCGGCGCTGTTGCGTCCAGAGTTTATCGAAGGCGTACGCCCCTTCGGGAGCATCCTGGCTCGCGCAGGCTTCGCGTTCCGCGCTGGGCCGTCAGGATTTTTCCAGCTCGAGGCCGACGAATTCATTGCACTGAAAGCGGGCATAGCCTTCGGCGCAACGCTCTACGGACGGGTGAACGAACTGCGCGGTGAAGGCGATGTGCTGCTCTGCGAGACCGTGGAGATGTTGCCACGCGCCTGAACGCCCGAGAACGCTTGTAAAGCTGAATACCGGTCGGCCTCGGTCGGAAGCCAAGCTGTCGTTGTCTCTTCCCATACGCAAGCAGAGTTTCGCTTTCTCATGGGTCCACAAGTCGGAGTATCCGTGATCGCTGTCAACGCAATACGCCCACCGAGAATTTGACCGGCTCTAACCCAAAGCCCTCTTCAGGCTTGCTGACACAACGTCCGTGGCCCGCTTGACCGGATCGGCGGCGAGGTGGGCGTAGCGCGCCGTCGTCTGGACCTGGGTGTGACCGAGCAACTTGCCGATCATCATCGGCAGGCTCTGGCCGAAGGCGAGCGCCGGAGATCACGGATGCGGACGCGTTGGGATCGGTGGTTCGCAAGGAACAATCGTTCGCCGGCTGGCACGCGTGTTGATTTGGTGTTGAGTTGGCGATTCTTCCAGATTGTACGCCAAAGAAAATCCCCGTTATCCTATTGGAATAACGGGGATTATTTGGTTGCGGGGGTTGGATTTGAACCAACGACCTTCAGGTTATGAGCCTGACGAGCTACCGGACTGCTCCACCCCGCGTCAAACTTTGGCGATACGCGTGCCGCGGGCCCATGGCGGCCCCATCATGAACAGGTCTTGATTGTGTTTTCCCTATCGCCCCGCTCACCCCTGCGCTCGCGGGCTTGGAAGACCTGGCAGCGACCTACTCTCCCACGCCTTAAGACGCAGTACCATCGGCGCAGAGGGTTTTCACGGCCGAGTTCGGAATGGGATCGGGTGCGGGCCCCTCGCTATAACCACCAGGTCATCCAAAACCGCGAATGCGGTCGGGGTTTCAGGGTCTTGTCCGCGTCAAGGCTCCCGGCGGGGAGCCGTGGCGCGGCCTTGGATCTATGCGTGAGAAACGTTCAAGCCGATCGAGCGATTAGGACCAGTTAGCTTCACGCGTTACCGCGCTTCCACACCTGGCCTATCAACGTGGTGGTCTTCCACGGCTCTCAAGGGAGAACTCGTTTCAAGGGGGGTTTCCCGCTTAGATGCTTTCAGCGGTTATCCCTTCCGGACTTAGCTACCCGGCGATGCCGCTGGCGCGACAACCGGTACACCATAGGTCCGTCCACCCCGGTCCTCTCGTACTAGGGGCAGCTCCTCACAATTCTCCAACACCCACGGCAGATAGGGACCGAACTGTCTCACGACGTTCTAAACCCAGCTCACGTACCACTTTAATCGGCGAACAGCCGAACCCTTGGGACCTGCTCCAGCCCCAGGATGTGATGAGCCGACATCGAGGTGCCAAACAACCCCGTCGATATGGACTCTTGGGGGTTATCAGCCTGTTATCCCCGGCGTACCTTTTATCCGTTGAGCGATGGCCCTTCCACTCGGGACCACCGGATCACTATGGCCGACTTTCGTCTCTGCTCGACCTGTCGGTCTTACAGTCAGGCAGGCTTATGCCATTGCACTCGACAGCTGATTTCCGACCAGCTTGAGCCCACCATCGCGCGCCTCCGTTACTCTTTAGGAGGCGACCGCCCCAGTCAAACTACCCACCATGCAGGGTCCCGGACCCGGGTTCACGGGTCTCGGTTAGATGCCAGAAATTAAAAGGGTGGTATTTCAAGGTTGCCTCCACAATACCTGGCGGCACTGCTTCAAAGGCTCCCACCTATCCTACACATTCCACCACTAGCATCACTGCAAAGCTGTAGTAAAGGTGCACGGGGTCTTTCCGTCTGACCGCGGGAACTCCGCATCTTAACGGAGAGTTCAATTTCGCTGAGTCGGTGTTGGAGACAGCGGGGAAGTCGTTACGCCATTCGTGCAGGTCGGAACTTACCCGACAAGGAATTTCGCTACCTTAGGACCGTTATAGTTACGGCCGCCGTTTACTGGGGCTTCGGTTCGGAGCTTGCACCCCTCTCCTTAACCTTCCAGCACCGGGCAGGCGTCAGACCCTATACGTCGTCTTGCGACTTCGCAGAGTCCTATGTTTTTAGTAAACAGTCGCTACCCCCTGGTCTGTGCCACCTCCGTCTGGTTGCCCAAACGGAGGTACCCCTTCTCCCGAAGTTACGGGGTCATTTTGCCTAGTTCCTTCAACACCGTTCTCTCAAGCGCCTTGGTATGCTCTACCTGTCCACCTGTGTCGGTTTAGGGTACGGTCTTTATGCTGGTGCTATTTCCTGGAAGACCCAGGCCGCCCTCCCAATCCGATAAGGGAAAACGGCTTTCGATCTTCGTCAACCTCCAGCAGGCCCAGGAATATTAACCTGGTTTCCATCGACTACGCCTTTCGGCCTCGCCTTAGGAGCCGGCTCACCCTGCGCGGATTAGCCTTGCGCAGGAACCCTTGGACTTTCGGCGAGAGTGTTTCTCACACTCTTTATCGCTACTCATGTCAGCATTCTCACTTCCGATACCTCCAGAAACCCTCGCGGGCCCCCTTCACAGGCTTACGGAACGCTCCGCTACCACGTGTGCAAGCACACGTCCGCAGCTTCGGTGCATGGCTTTAGCCCCGTTACATCTTCGGCGCAGGACGGCTTAACTAGACCAGTGAGCTGTTACGCTTTCTTTAAAGGATGGCTGCTTCTAAGCCAACCTCCTGGTTGTTTTGGCCTTCCCACATCCTTTCCCACTTAGCCATGACTTGGGGACCTTAGCTGGCGGTCTGGGCTGTTTCCCTTTCGACCATGGACCTTAGCACCCATGGTCTGTCTGCCGTGATTGCACTCGCCGGTATTCGGAGTTTGGTTAGGTTTGGTAAAGTTATGCACTCCCCTAGCCCATCCAGTGCTCTACCCCCGACGGTGAGACACGACGCACTACCTAAATAGTTTTCGCGGAGAACCAGCTATTTCCGGGTTTGTTTGGCCTTTCACCCCTAGCCACAAGTCATCCCCCCATTTTTCAACATAGGTGGGTTCGGTCCTCCAGCGCGTGTTACCGCACCTTCAACCTGCCCATGGCTAGATCACCCGGTTTCGGGTCTAATCCCAGCAACTCAATCGCCCTATTCAGACTCGCTTTCGCTACGCCTCCGCCTAACGGCTTAAGCTTGCTGCAAAGACTAACTCGCTGACCCATTATACAAAAGGTACGCCGTCACGGCACAAGGCCGCTCCGACTGCTTGTAGGCATCCGGTTTCAGGTTCTATTTCACTCCCCTCGTCGGGGTACTTTTCACCTTTCCCTCACGGTACTGGTGCACTATCGGTCGTTGAGGAGTACTTAGGCTTGGAGGGTGGTCCCCCCACGTTCAGACAGGGTTTCACGTGCCCCGCCCTACTCGAGGACAAGAAAGCGGCTGTACCCGTACGGGGCTATCACCCACTCTGGCCCGCCTTTCCAGACGGTTCCGGTTTCCTCTCTCTTGCCACTGGCCTGGTCCGCGTTCGCTCGCCACTACTAACGGAGTCTCGGTTGATGTCCTTTCCTCCGGTTACTGAGATGGTTCAGTTCACCGGGTTTGCCTCGCCGACCTATGTATTCAGCCGACGATACCGCCGAAGCGGTGGGTTTCCCCATTCGGAAATCTCCGGATCAAAGTGTGCTCGCCACTCCCCGGAGCTTATCGCAACGTGCTACGTCCTTCATCGCCTCTCAACGCCAAGGCATCCACCAGATGCCCTTCTACGCTTGAACGTTAAACTCTCACGCACAGATCCAAGGCCGCGCCCGCAGACGATCTCTCTCCTCTTGCGAATAGAGAAAAAACATCACGCTTGCGCGAACCTTGCGACGCCCCGACCACAACACGGCCGACGCGTCACGCGTTCAAAATTCAAGACCTATTCACGATGTCCAAACAACCACCCCGCGGAAACCGTGGTCTCCGAAGGAATGTCGTTGTCCCGTTCCGCGAGCCTCGCATCGTCCGGCTCGGCTGATGGTCGGCCGCTGGTGGAGGTGATCGGGTTCGAACCGACGACCTTCTGCTTGCAAAGCAGATGCTCTCCCAGCTGAGCTACACCCCCGGCCCCTGCAGAGCGAGCCCGCTCTCGCGGGCCGGCAATGGTGGGCCTGGGTAGACTCGAACTACCGGCCTCACGCTTATCAGGCGTGCGCTCTAACCGACTGAGCTACAGGCCCCCACGGCCGTCGGTGCCCGCCCTTGGCCGGGCGCCCTCGCACCGTGCGCCCGAAGCGCTCGCGGAAAGGAGGAAGAGATGCGAAGACGGCGGCACCCGCGATGTT
>CBDFML010000009.1:0-320000 GCA_965249645.1 Alphaproteobacteria bacterium | reverse complement strand
TAGAAGCCCGACTGGGAGACCGCAAAGCCCCGGCGCGCGAATTCGGCGATGCAGCCGTCGTAATCGAGCCCGTCGTGGTCGAATGCGGCGTGGTGCACGCCGGCGCCCTTGCGCTCGAGAAAATCCGCGTAGATCGTCGGGCCCTCGAGGGGTTCGAGAAACGCCCAGCTCACCGTGCCCAGATCCGCGAAGGCGGCGCGCAAGGAGTAGGGAATGGGCTCGCCGCCGATGATCTCGTCCTTCTGCCAGGGCGGCACGAAGTCGTAGAACTCCCACGGTCCGATCCCCAGCTCGTCGGCACACCGGCGCACCGACGTTTCGATGTCCGGGCAGACCAGACAGATCAGGTTGGTTCCCGTCAGGAAGCTGTTGGGCAATGCCACGATGATCTCCTCCCGATTTGCCGCCTCGGTTTGCGGTCTCGACTTGTCACGCCCGGCCTCGTCACCGGCGAGGCGTTGGTGTAGCCTTAAGCTTAACACGCGCAATCATCCCACGCGCGGGTAAGAGGGGGGAGAAGGTCAATATGGCAGGCGAATTCGAGGGCAAGGCGGTGCTGGTCACGGGCGCATCGTCGGGCATCGGCGAGGGCACGGCGATCGCGTTCGCGCAAGCAGGCGCGCGGGTCATGGTCTCCGGGCGCAATCCCGAACGCACCGAGGCGGTCCGCGCCGAGGCCGCGGCGGCAGCGGCAGCGGCCGACGGCGAGGCCCGGGCGTTCACGGCCGACCTCACCGATCCGGCGGCCTGCGACGCGCTGGTCGAGGCGACGCTGGCGGCGTTCGGCAAACTCGACGTGCTGGTCAACAACGCGGGCGTCGCCCATAGCGCGACCGTGCCCGACACCACCGACGCCCAGTGGCGCGAGACCATGTCGGTCAACCTCGACGCGATATTCTATATGAGCCGCGCAGCACTCCGCCCCATGCGCGAGGCGGGCACGGGCGCCATCGTCTCGGTCGCGTCCGACGCCGCCATCGTCGGCGTGCGCGAGCTCGCGGCCTACTGCGCGAGCAAGGGCGCAGTGGTGCTGCTGACCAAAGCCATGGCGCTCGACCACGCCCGCGAGGGCATCCGCGTCAACGCGGTGTGCCCCAATGTGATCGAGACGCCCATGCTCCAGAGCATCTACGCCCAAAGCGACATGACGCCCCAGGAGGGCCACGAGTTCTTCGCTTCGGAAAACCCACTCAACATGGTGGGCGAGCCGCGCGACGTCGCCGAGGCTATTCTCTACCTCGTCTCCGAGCGCGCCCGCTTCGTCACCGGCGCGTCTCTCATCATTGACGGCGGCTATACCGCGGGTTAGGGACGCGCCTGTGATGGCGCCCCGACGTAGCGAAAGGACATGCCATGGATAGCAACAAGGTTCGGCTGAGCGACGCGCAGGTTGCGCGCTTCCGCGACGACGGCTTTCTCATCGTCGACCGGCTGATCGACCCCGCTCTCGCGGCCAAGGCGGCGGCGCGTTTCGAGGCGCTGTTTAAGGGCGAATTAGAGACCGGCATCGTTCCCGACGATGCCGCCTGGGGCGAAGGCTCGCAGGGCCAGTCCCACAACCGCCAGTTCTCCAACGCTTGGAAGTCCGACCACACCATCGCGAGCGTGGCGTTGCGCGAGGAAATCGGCCTGTGGTGCGCCCAACTCGGGGGCTGGCCCGGTGCCCGCACCCACCAGCACGACCTGGTGTGGAAGGTGCCGGGCTCCCAGGAGGTCAAGATGCACCAGGACTGCCCCTACAACACCTGGGTCGTGCCCCACGAGTTCGTCACCTGCTGGATCGCGCTCACGGACACCTCGGCGGACGCCGGCACCATCTGCTACGCGAAGGGCTCCCATAAATGGGGCCACTTCATCGACCGGGGTAGGGAATGGTACGGCGTGGGCGATTATCAGGGCGCCATGCGCGCGGCCGCGAAACAAGAGGGCGTCGAGGCGCCCGAGGTCGTGCCCATCGAGGTACCCGCCGGGGGCGGTGCGTTCCATTCGGGCTGGACCTTCCACGGCTCGGATACGAACCGCGACGCAGCGGCGGATCGCAAGGCGCTCTCGACTCATTGCTGCTCGTCGGAGGCGCACTTCCATCCCGAGCGCCGGGCCCACGGCATGGGCTCGATCTTCTGCCGCTACCAGAAGTTCGGCGACGACACCATGGACGAGAGCTTTTTCCCCATCCTGTGGACCGAGGACGGCCGGCGTTCCGCTTTCCTCGACGACTATATCAGCCGGGGTTCCGCCGCCGCCGCTTGATCCCGGCACTTCGCGCAAAATTCGGCAAAGCGTGGTCGCCGGGAATTTTCGGAGCCCGCGCCGCCCTCGACATTGCCTCGCCGGGCAGTTCGAACTACGGTTCTCTCACAAACCGGGGTTAATCCGGCGAATCCCGGCCAAGGGGAGGTATCAGCTATGTCCGTTGCTTCCAATGCGCCCGGTCACGGGTTTCCGGCAGCAGAGTTCGAACACCGGGCGTCACGGGCCCAGGAGATCATGGCGACGCACGGCTTCGACGCCCTGGTCGTCACGACGCCGCCCAATTTCCGGTATTTCAGCGGCTTCGATTCACAGTTCTGGGAAAGCCCGACGCGCCCCTGGTTTATCGTCATACCGGCCGCAGGCGAACCCGTCGGGGTGGTGCCGTCGATCGGCGCGACTGAGCTGTCCAATACCTGGATCAAGCAGGTGCATAGCTGGCCCGCCCCCGTCCCTGAAGACGATGGTGTCTCCCTGCTGGCGGGCGTTCTTTCGGACCTGCAAAGACGGCACGGGCGGATCGGCATGGAGCTGGGACGCGAGCACAGCCTGCGCATGCCGGTCATGGATTTCTATGCCCTGCAGGATAAACTTTCAGGCATTGAGTTAGCCAATGGATCGCCCTGCCTCTGGGAAATTCGTATGGTCAAGACAGACGGGGAAGTGGCGCGCATCCGTCATATCTGTGAGATCGTCAGTGACACCTACGCGTCGGTCCCCGATCTTGTCAGTATCGGCGATACCGAGCGCGAGGCCTGCCACAAACTCCGGATCGATATTCTGCAACGAGGTGCCGATGCGGTTCCCTTCCTTCCCGGCGTTTCGGCGCCGGGTGGATTGTCGCAGATCGTGTGCGGGCCAACGGACAGGATCGTCCAGGATGGTGATGTGCTGTTTTTCGATAACGGCTCGACCTATGACGGCTATTTTTCCGACTTCGACCGGAATTACGCCGTCGGACAGATTCCCGATGAAACCCGGCGGACGCAGGATGCTGTCTGGCGGGCCACGGAGGCGGGCATCAAAGCCGCGGTCGTCGGAGCAACGACAGACAACGTGCATGCCGCCATGGCGAAGATCCTTGAGGACGCCGGTTCACGCGGTAACAACGTCGGGCGCATGGGGCACGGTCTGGGCCTGCAACTGACCGAACCGCCATCCAACATGCCGGGCGACGGGACCGTCATCAAGGCCGGCATGGTCCTTACCATCGAACCCGGCATGGCCTACGCGCCGGGCAAGATGATCGTCCATGAGGAGAACCTGGTGGTAACGCCGGACGGGCCGCAGCTGCTGACAAAACGGGCGCCCCGGGAGATGCTGCAGATCAGTTGACGCGCTTTGAACCCCGCAGTGGTGACGGAACGCCGGTTCGCTAACCCGCGGAAAGCTAGAGCGTTTTCCGATCGGAAAGCGACGGGAAACGCGACAGGCCGCAACTGCGGCCCGCCGGAAGCCCGGCGGAAGGCTGCGTGCCGCTTGAACGCAAGATTAATCGGGTGATCCCGATTGATCCGAAAACGCTCTGGACGGACAAGACCCTAGCCCGCCCCTTCCTGCTCCCGGATCTTTGCGACGACGATTTTCTGGAAGTGGTGGACCGCCTCCTCCCAGTAGGCCGAGAAGCGGGGCCGGATGCCGGCCCGGTCCCGGTCTTCGAGATTGGCGTGGACGTATTTGACGAACGGCATGTCCTCTTGGCCGATCAGCTTCCATTCCTCGTACAAGGCTGTGCGCTGGTCCGCGTAAGCCGGATCGCTCGCCGCGTCGCCCGCCAGATATAAATTGAACGCGGCCCGGGTCTTGTTCCAGCCCATCGGCGTGAACAATACGAAAAAGACGTAATTCTCGGCAACCCAGGCGAGCCCGGTCGGAAACAGCGAGATAATGTAGATCCAGCCCTGCCCCTCGTTCTCGTCCTTGAGCAGGCTCGGCAGAGGCCGATCGTAAAGCCGGTTGGCCTCGTCGCCCTCCCGGAAGGTCGCCGCCGAGCAAACGCCGGCGTAATGGGTGGGGTGAACGACTGGCCAGCCCTTGAACGAGTTGGCCGCCCGCCAGATCTGGGGATGGCCCCACGGCGTGTGGTAGTCCTCGATCCCGCCTTCGTGGGAGATCTTCCAGTTGCCCTCGTAGACCTGCTCCCAGCGCGAGGCAAGGCGCAATCTCGCTAGGTCGTAATTGGCGAACAGCGCATCGAACGGCTTGCGGTGCTCCTCGAAGGGGCCTGCGTTTCCGTCGACGTTGACGAACAGGAAGTCGTTCCAGTCGGCCACGGGCACCGGCACCAGCGCGACCTCCGCGCGTTCGAAGCCCGCCATCTCGTCCACCCCGGGGCCGCCGATGTTGGGGGTCTTTATCAGCCGGCCGCCGAGATCGTAGGTCCAGGCGTGCCACGGACAGACGAGCCGCGCCTGCCCCTGACAGGCTTCGGGAACCAGCCGCATCCCCCGATGACGGCAGACGTTGTGGAAGCCGCGAACCTCGCCGTCCTTCTGGCGCACGAGAAGCAGCGGCGTTTCGCCCAGCATGACGGGAAGCGCGTCTCCGGCGTTCGGAATTTCGCCGCCGACCGCCACCGCCGCCCAGCTGCGCGGAAAGACATGGCGGGTTTCGAGCGCGTAGAAATCCTCGCCGTACGCCGCGCCCGGCAGGCCGCGCGCCTGGGCGGTGGGCGCAGCAAGCTCGGCCAGCGCCTGCTCGTCGACGATATCGTCAAGCCGCATCGCACACCTGCCCCGCCGCCCCGCGCTCAAGCACGGCGATCACGGCGGGGACACTTCCGAACCCTCGGCGGCCCGGGACTTACGCACCAAGCACGCGTTCCCAGTGATAGGCCCAGCGATCGAACGCGACATAGCCGTCGCCGGCGGCGGCCGGCCAGGCCTGGAACGGGCCGGCCTTGTTCATCCAGCCGTCGATATCTTCGTAGGGATAGAGCCCCGTGTTGTCTGCGGCCAAGTGAGGCACGGCGGTCGAACAGACCGATGCCGTGCCGTTCATATTCGCCGTTGCGGCCTGGGCTTCCGCGCTGATCGAATAATCGAGGATCTTGTAGCACGCGTCGAGGTTCGGGCTGTCCTTGATGACCGCGAGGGCGTCGACGAAGGTGAGACAGCCCTCCTCGGGCATGACGTGCTTGATGGTCGGCGCATCGGGTCCGGCCCAGACGGCAACCGGCTCCCAACCCGAGGCGATGACGATCTCGCCGGTGGCGAACAGCCCGGCGAATTCGCCGTAGCCCGGGCTCATGGTCAGCACCTGCTCCTTCTTGAGCTTGATCAGCAGGTCGGCCGCGTTCGCCAGCTGCTCTTCCGTGGCGTAAGCCGTTTCTCGAATGTCGTTCGCGCAGCGCAGCGCCCAGATCATGTTGCCCGCGAGCTCCTGGATCATGCCGACCTTGCCGGCATATTCGGGCTTGAACTGATCCATCCACGATTTCGGCGGTTCTGAAATCACGTCGGCGTTATACATCAGCGGCAGCGAGCCCCACTGGAACGGAACCATGGAGATCTTGCCGTCCATTTGATTGAAGCGGCTCGCGATCGACGGAAACACGTTCTGGAAGTTCGGCAGCCGGTCAAGATCGAGCCACTCGACAATCCCCGCCGCCTGGAAGATATCCTGGTGGATGTCGCCGGGCACGCCCAGGTCGAGCACGCCCATGCCGCCGCTTATGGCAGCCGCGGTGACTTCCTCGACCGAGCTGATATAGGTCGACTGTAAAAGGATGTCGTTGTCGTCGAACCAGCCGTTTTCCAGCAGGCCGTCGTCGTAGCCCTGCCAGCCCATATACTTGACTTCCGTGGCCGCCGAGGCGGTCATTGCCGGCAGCCCTGTGGCCGCCGCAGCGCCCGCCGCCAGCGCGCCCTTGCCGAAATCGCGCCGGGTCGGCAGTCCCATGCGCAGATGCACGAGCCCGAGTTCGCGCAGATCGAGTTTCTTCGAAGTCGACATGATAGTGGCCCTCCCTATGGTCCTAACGCTCGGTTATAATTGTGGGGACGATCCTAGCCCTGTGGGGATCGCGGGTCGAGTCGGTAAAGTGGCCCGCCCGGGCCGCTCCACCGGGGGGCGACGGCCCGCTCGTTGTGGTTTATCCTCGGCGAAAAATAAAGGGAGGAAGCCATCGTCGCTCTTCGCCGCATGCTGACGCCGGCCCGCCGTGCCCAAGGCGCTCTGCTCGCGCCGTCAAGCGCGGTTTACCTGCTGTTCTTCGTCGCGCCCATCATATATTTCTTCGTCATCAGCTTCTGGCGCGTCGAATCCTACAAGCTGACCCCGGACGCAACGCTGGCGAACTACGCCACCGCGTTCAATGATTATTCCGCATCCTTCATTTTCACCTTCATGATGGCCTCGGTGGTCTCGGTGGCGGTCACGTTCCTCGCCTTCGTGTTCGCCTATGGCTGCCGCTTCAAGGCGGGGCGCTACGGAACGGCACTCCTCTTCGTGGCCCTGATCACCCTGTTCGGCGGCTTTCTCTCCAAGATCTACATGTGGAAGACGATCCTGGGTCAGAAAGGCATCCTCAATTCGGCGCTGATCGAGATCGGCCTGATTTCCGAGCCCATCACGGTCTTTCTCTACAACCCGTTCGCCTTCGTCATCACGTTGGGCCACTACATGCTGCCGCTAGCCATCCTGCCCATCTACGGCTCGCTCCGCTCGATCGATGATCTGCCGCTCAGGGGCGCGCGCGACCTCGGCGCCTCGCGCTGGCGGGTATTCCGCGACATCGTCCTGCCCCAGTGCCGGGTCGGGCTGTTCGTCGCCTTCGCGCTCACCTTCCTGTTTGCTGCCGGCGATTTCGTCACGCCCAGACTGGTCGGCGGGCCCCACACCTCGATGATCGGCACCTTCATCCAGCTCCAGTTCGGCTTGCGCATCAACCCGCCCATGGGTGCGGCGATCGCCTTCGCGGTTATCGGCATCTGCATCACCGTGGTCACCCTGGTCGGCTTCGCGATGTCGCGCGTACTGAGGCCGAGATGACCGACGCCTCCAGCCTTGTCTGGCGCATCGTCCTTGGTGCGATCGTCGTCTTCATGCTGCTGCCGCTCGTCGTCCTCGTGGTGTTCTCGTTTGCCGAGGGCTCGATCCTCAAGTTTCCCATCACCGGCCTGACCACCGACTGGTACACGACCGTGTTCGACCGCCGCCAGTTCTGGGCCGCGCTCGACAACTCTCTCATCATCACCGGCACCGTCGGCGGCGTGTCGACGGTCGTCGGTACCATGGCGGCCCTGGCGCTGGCTCGCGCCCGGCCCCGGGTCGCCGGGTTCACCATGGCGCTGTTCACCTTGCCTGTCATGGTGCCGCCCCTGATGCTGGGCATCGGCCTGCTGACCTATTTCACCAGCGTCGGGGTCAAGCTCGGGCTGAACACGGTGATCATGAGCCACCTCGTCTTCACCCAGCCCTTCGTCATCCTCATCGTCTACGCCCGCATGGCGCACTTCGACTACGCCATCGTCAATTCCGCCCGCGATCTGGGCGCGACGCCGCTCAGGGTGTTCTTCACAATCGTGTTGCCCATCGCCCGGCCCACGATCATCGGCGCAGCGCTGATCGCCATGGCGCTCTCGCTCGACGACTTCATCATCACCTTCTTCACGATCGGCGGCGGCAACACCCTGCCGACCCTCCTCTGGGGCATGATGCGCAAGGTGATGACGCCCCAGATCAACGTCGTCGCCGTCTGCATCATGGCGCTCACCATCACGGTCAGCCTGATCGCGCTCCGGGTCAGCCGCTACCGGGGTTGACCCGGCCAACCGGAGCCGCCCCGGGGTCCGACCGGGTCGCGATAAAAGGCCATGGTTGCCGCCGGAATGGATAATATCTGGAAGGCAGCGAACAAGCGCCCGGTATCCCCGTCGACAGGGAAAAACCTCTCAAGCCACGGTGTTTAAACACAAAAATATCCGCTCGACGGTTCTGTCGGCGGGCCAGCTTCTTCGCACGTTTCGCGAGGATGCATCAACCCTACCTCAAGTGATCCCAATTGTCAACCTTTATGGTGGAATTTAATTACACTACAGGCCGTGACCGGTAAACCCCCGCCCTTGCGGGCAAGGCCGCGACCGCGGTCCGCCGCTTTTGCGACGCGCCCGCGCCAGCCTGCGCGGCGCTTGAGCGCGATAGTCGCTTAACCGGTGGACCCGCAGGCCCACTGCCGTGAGCGACAAACCGTTAACCCGCCCTTCACGCCTTCGCGTTATCCCTGGAAGCTGCGGGATCAGGCCACCCGGGGGGTGGTGCGCCCGCGGCCAAACCCGAGGGACGCCGGCCATGACCGAGAGACCGCAGCTTCGCGTCGCCACCGCGACCACCGAGGAAGAGCGCTGGCGCGTCTTTCGCTTCCGTTACGCCTCGCTGGTCGAAGATCAGAACGTCGATTCTCCCGCCGCCGACCACGAGAATCGCATTCTCTACGATTCCGTCGACGACGACGCGGCCATCTTCTACCTCACCGAAAAGAGCCGGATCATTGCGACGGCGCGCCTCGCGCGCCTGGGCCAGATGCGCTTTCCCGCATGGCAGTCCGAGGCCTTCCAGTTCGAGAAGTTCGCCGACTTCGCGCCGGGCGCGAAGGGCTTCACGTCGCGCTTTATCTCGGACCGCGAATGGCGAGCCTCGCC
This sequence comes from Alphaproteobacteria bacterium, assembly GCA_965249645.1. GTDB lineage: Bacteria > Pseudomonadota > Alphaproteobacteria > UBA828 > JAPUJA01 > CAVOEB01. The sequence goes on along the minus strand of CBDFML010000009.1, from coordinate 311,109 downwards.
GGCTCTGGCCGTGCTGTTCGGTGCGCTCTACAAGTTCGCCCGCGAACGCGGCGTGGGCTTCCTGTTTCTCAACAGTCCGCCCGCGCAGATCCACATTTTCGAGCGCCTCGGTTATCGCCGCCTGGGGGGCAATTTCCGCAGCGAGGCGGGCATCCAGGTGCCCCTCGTCCTGCTCCTCGACGACATCCAGCACATGGCGGCCGTCAACTCGCCCTTCCGCCGCCTCGCGATGCAGTACAAAAACGGCGTCGAAATCGCCAACTGGTTCGCCACCACCTTCCCCGAGGTCGATGCGCTCGGCACGCGGCCCAACATGAGCGAAGACGATTTCTGGGCCTATCTCACCCAGCGCCTCGACCAGATCCCGATCGCGGGCGTGCCGCTCCTCGAAGGGCTCTCGTTTACCGAGGCGAAGCAGTTCCTCAGCGTCGGTACCGTCCTCAACTGCACCGTCGGCTGTTCGATCATCCAGTCGGGCGACGTCGGCGACGAAATGTTCGTCCTGCTCTCCGGCTCGGCGGAAGTGCGCGGCTCCGAGGGCGCCGAGCCCCTCGCGCTGCTCGAGAAGGGCGACGTGTTCAGCGAGCTGGGCTTCCTCGCGCAAACCCCGCGCACCGCCGATGTCGTGGCGGTGGACGACCTCGAAGTGCTCATCCTGACCCAGGAGTTCCTGCGCAAGGCGATGGAGAAGATGCCCGAAATTTCGCTCAAGGTGCTGTTCAACCTTTCCATCGTGCTCTGCGGCCGGCTCAAGGCCACCACCGAGAGCCTGCTCGACCTCACCGCGCCCGAGCCCCAGGAGCCCGACGATACGCCGGACGCGAGCGAGCAGGGCATCGAACCCGTACCGCTACAGGCGGCGCGCTGAGCCGCGCCCGTGAACCCGCAGCCGATCCTTGTGATCACCCGTTCAGCCGATATAGTGGCCGCAGCAAAGCCCGACGAACCGGCCTCGGCGAAGGAGCCGAAAGCGTAACGCCCATGGCGAAAACCATTCTCATCGTCGAAGACAACGCGCTGAACATGAAGCTCATGCGCGACCTGCTCGGTGCCGCGGGGTTCGATACCCTGCTGGCCGATAACGGCACCACGGCGTTCGAGCTGGCCAAGGCCGAAAAGCCCGACCTCGTCCTGATGGACATCCAGCTCCCGGATGTCTCCGGCCTCGACGTCACCCGCTGGCTCAAGGCCGACGAGGCACTGAAATCCATCCCGATCATCGCCGTCACCGCTCTGGCCTTCCGGGGCGACGAGGAGCGCGTAATCGAGGCCGGCTGCGACGCCAATATCTCCAAGCCCATCTCCGTCGACGAGTTTCTCGAACGGGTCAAGGACTTCGTCGGCTAGAGCGAATCGGGGTTGTCTTGATACGCCCCGTCCGCGCGTTCACGCGTGAATCGCGAAATTAACCATATTGGATAGGTAATCCGTCGGTCCCGTTAACCATATTCGGGGCCTTTCCTAGTATTTTTGGCCGTTGTTAACCAAAGCGGTGGACAAAAATCTTGACGTAAATCTACCCTTCCTTTACGTTTTGTTAAGCAGCAGAAAAGTCGTCACAAGACTGTACCATCTGCCCGGGAACAGGGAGAACGAACGTCATGGCCCTCGATGCGCTGACATACCCCGGCCTGAGCTCTGCGGCGAACACCGCGAGCGGCGGCCTGGGCGGCTCCCTCGTCATCGTCATCGAAGCCGAAGCCGGGCCCGATCCGCTGCTCGTTCCCAACGGCAACATGTTGCTTACCGCCGACTTCGTGCGCTCCGGCGACGACCTGCTCCTGGTCGGCCAGGACGGCGCGCAAGTGTTGATCCGGGGCTATCTCAGCCTCGACAATCCGCCCGACCTGATGACCGAAATGGGCGGCCTGCTGCGCGGCGAGCTTGTGCTCCGCCTCGCCGGGCCCGAGGCGCCGGGCCAGTACGCGCAAGACACCCTGGCGCTCGGCGCCGAGCCCATCGGCCAGGTCGAGGATGCCGCCGGCGAGGTCACCGCGACCCGGGTCGACGGCACCACGGTCACGCTCAACGTCGGCGATGCAGTCTATATGGGCGACATCCTCGAGACCGGGGCCGAGGGCGCGATCAGCATCGTGTTCGTCGACCAGTCCACCTTCTCGCTCGGCGAGGAAGGGCGGATGGTGCTCGACGAGATGATCTACGACCCGGTCACCGCCGAGGGCAGTTCCGCCTTCTCCGTACTGACCGGTGTCTTCGTCTTCGTCTCGGGCGAGATCGCGGCGAACAATCCCGACGGCATGATCGTCTCGACCCCGGTCGCGGTCGTCGGCATCCGCGGCACCCACGGCGGCGGCAAAGCCGACGCCGACGGCCAGGAAAACCTCATCACCCTGTTCAAGGATCCCGGCGGCACCACGGGCACCCTCGTGGTCCGGAACGCGAGCGGCGAGGTCATCATCGACCTGCCCGGCCTCTCGACCACGATCCTGAGCCAGCTCCTGCCCCCCGACGAGCCGTTCTTCCTCTCGGGATCCGAGATGGGCGATCTGTTCAAGCAGGTCAGCTCCGTCCTGCCCGCCGACCAGAAGGCGCGCCTCGAAGAGGCGGTCAAGGACGCCAACGAGCGCGACGAAAGCAATCGCAGCGATGAAGAGGGCCTCAACCTCGCCGACGTCGCGCCCGAAGCGGGCGAAGGCCAGGGCGACGGCGAGCCCGTGGCCGACCCCGTGGTCTCGGGCGATCCCGTCGACGACGTCCTCGTCGGCGACATCGTCGCCGATCTCCTTGAGGAAATTCTCGAGGCCATTACCGCGCCCGAACCGGAGCCCGCCCCTGGCCCGGCGAGCGCCCCGCCTCCTGACGACGATGACGATATCGTCGTCGTGCCCGAGCCGGAGCCCGAACCCGAGCCTGAACCCTCGAATTTTACTGGCGATGGCGTGGGCAGCGCGTCCGTGGGCAACGACATCTTTCTGGGCGGTAATTTCATCGAGCTCGGCCTCGACGACAACGGTGCGCTCGGGCCCCTGGCAACCGCGCCGACCCAGTTCCACAACGTCGTCGACAACCAGTTGTCGATGGTCGCCGACGCGGATGGCTTCGACAGCGGCGCCGCTCAGACTTCCGACGACTTCTTCCTGCCGGGCTCGCCGGTCGAGAACTTCACGGTCGGATTCGGCACCATCTCGTCCGGCGGCACGACCAATTTCACGAATACGCAGAAGAGCTTCACCACCGAGATCACCATGGCCGCGACCGACCAGACGAGCGGCACGACGCTTCAGGCTCAGCATATCGGCACCGCGAATTCCGAGCTCCAGGTCACCCAGGTCATCAGCTTCGACGACGACGATACGTTCTTCACCACAACCATCACCCTGGAGAACGTCTCGGGTGGCTCGCTGTTCAACATCCGCTACATGCGCAACGCCGACCCCGATCAGGATTCCAACGTCGCCGGCGGCGCTGCAACCACAAACAACGACGTGCGCAGCAATCCCACGAACGGTATCGGCGACGCCATTGTCGTCGCCGAGGGTCAGCAATCCGGGTTGTTCGCCTCCTACTTCGCGGAAAACGACGGCAGCGGCCCTGAGGCGCGGGTGAGCGCATTCGGGTTCGAAAACACCGATCCGTTTAACGCGAGCGCGTTCAATACCCCGGTCGACCCGGATGGCACCTCGGCCGATATCGGCATCACCATCGTGTTCGATGTCGGCACCCTGGCCGACGGCACGAGTACGGCCTTCTCCTTCCGCCAGTCGATCAACGTCGCGACCTCGGGCAACGACCTGATCGTCGGCGGCAGCCCCGACACCATCGACGGCGGCGCGGGCAACGACGAGATCATGGGCCTGGGCGACGACGACATCCTGTCCGGCGGCGCGGGCAACGATATTCTCGAGGGCGGCGCCGATACGGATTCCCTCGACGGCGGAACCGGCGACGATTCCCTCGACGGCGGCCAGGGGCTCAATAACCTCACCGGCGGCACGGGCAACGACACCTATATTTTCGACGTGGGATCGGAGCAGAGCGTTCAGGTCAACCTCGCGTCCGACGCCAGCGGCACCGCCGATACCTTCTTCGTCGCCACCGGCACTCTCGGCCAGCTCACCATCGACCCGGCGCTGGGCAACGTCTCGATCGAGGGCAACAACCTGCTGATCTCGAACCGGGACGAACTCGAAGAGCAGATCTTCTTCATCGACAATTTCCTGACCACGGGAACGATCGAAAACTTCGTGTTCGAAAGCGTCGGCACCACCCCGTTCGTGTTCACGACCACGTCCGGCGGCTCGGGCAACGACATCGCCGTGCTCACCACCTCGACCACCACCTTCGACGGCGCCGCCGGCAACGACGTGCTTTATGCCAGCAGCTCCGCCACAACCCTGGTCGGCGGCGCGGACAACGACTTCCTGATCGGCTCCGCCGGTGCCGACACCCTCCAGGGCGGCGATGGCGACGATCGGCTGTCCGGCGCCGGGGGCCTCGACGTTCTCCAGGGCGGCGACGGCAACGACATCCTCGAAGGCGGCGCGGGGGGCCTCGATCTGCTCGAGGGCGGAGCGGGCAACGACACCTATATCGTCGGCTCGGGCGAGGCGGGCGACATCCACGATAGCAGCGGCACCGCCGACACCCTGCTCGTCGACGACGACGTGGACTTCCCCTTCGACATCGCCTTGAGCGGCACCAGCCTGACCATCAGCTTCCGCGACGGCTCGGGCACCACCTTCGCCGTGTCGTCCGACGAATCCACCGGCGGCGGTCTCGAACTGGTCCAGGCCGAACTCAACGACGGCACGCTCAACACCTTCACCATCCTGGACAGCGCGACCGGCGGCACGGGCAACGACATCCTCGTCGGCGGCAGCGGTCAGGACCTGGTCTTGAGCGGCGGCGACGGCAACGACCTGATCTTCGGCAACGGCGGCAACGACGGCCTGACCGGCGGCGCGGGCAACGACTTCCTGAGCGGCGGCGCGGGCAACGACAACCTCAACGGTACCACCGGCGACGATACCGCCGATTACGCCAACGCGGTGAGTGCCGTCACGGTCGACCTCAGCGTCAGTGTTGCCCAAAACACCGGCGGCGCCGGAACCGACACCCTGACAAACATCGATAACCTGCGCGGCTCGACCTTCGCCGATACCCTCACGGGCGACGGCAACGACAACGTGCTCACCGGCGGCGGCGGCAACGACACCTACCAGGTCTCGACCGCCACCACCGCCTCGGCGGTGGTCGTGGTCAGTTCCAGCGCCGGCAGCGCCGACAAGCTGGCTCTGGGCAGCTCGGACGGCGACCGGATACCGACTGACTTCAGCTTCGCGCGAAGCGGCGATAATCTCGTCATCAGCGACGAGTTCGGCGGCGCGCCCTCGACCCATAGAGTGACCATCACGGACCACTTCCTGGCTGCCGGACAGGTCGAGCAATTCGAATTTACCGAAACGCCCGACACTACCTTCACCTTCGCGGGCACCACGCCGACCGCCAATAACGACCTGCTGTTCAACGACAACGCAGGCGCCGGCGTCACCATCGCCGGCGGAGCCGGAGACGACATCGTCGTCGGCAACGTGCTGGCCGACCTCCTGCAGGGCGACGCCGGCAACGATCACCTGATCGGCCAGGGCGGCGGCGACACGCTTCAGGGCGGTGCGGGCAACGACGAGCTGGCGGGTGGTGCCGGCAACGACCAGCTCGAAGGCGGCGCGGGCAACGATTTCTATATCGTCGACGACGACACCGGCGGCGCGGCCGACACAATTTTGGACAGCGGCGGCACGGACGTTCTCGAGCTGCTCTCCAGCCTCGATCTTACCAATGCGGTTCGCGCGGGCGACTTTCTGACGGTGTCTTATCTCGAGGTCGATACGGCGAATTCGGGCAGCGTCACCATCGATGGCGAGACCGGCACGGCCGTAGAGTTCCTGTCCACCAGCAACAACGTCCAGGAGTTGCTCCAGATCGCAACGGGCACGGCGGGCAGCATCGGCGACGACCTGATCGCGGGCACCAGCGGCGCCGACACGCTCACCGGCGACGACGGCTTCGACTTCCTGTTCGGCGGTGGCGGCAACGACAACCTCAACGGCGGCACCGGCGACGACGAGCTGCGCGGCGGCGGCGGTGTCGACAGCCTGACCGGCGGCGACGGCGCCGACATCTTCCAGTATGTGGCGACCGCCGACGGCGAAGCGGGCACCGACGGCGTCCTGCCCACGGGGATCACCGGCGACATCGTGACCGACTTCGTTTTCGGCACGGACAAATTCGAGATCAACGGCTTCGCCTTCGGCTTCACGAACAACAACGCGCTGGTCCTGAACACCAACTTTTTTGTCGAGAACAATTTCGACGGCTCGCCCGATCTCGGGGCGGATGCCTACATCGTGTTCGACGACACCAACGACAAGCTGATCGCCGCCGAGAACGGCGTCGCCGGCTATACGGTGCTGGCCACGATTACCGGCGATTCCGTTGCGGCCGCCGACATCTCCATCGCCAACGGCTTTTCCGCCGGCTGACGACGGGCCCCGACGGGCCATTTTTACCCACTATAAAAAAGGCCGTGCGCCGGCATCCCACCGCCGCGAGCATCGCGCTACACTGAATGCGCCATGGTCCGCCCTATTGCCCTCCTTTGCCTTGCCCTCGCCGTTCTCCTCGGCGCAACCCAGGTGCCCGCGCAAGGGCTGACCTCGACCCTGGAAATGACCGGGCGCGCGGTGATCGAGGCGCCCGCCGACGTGGTCCAGATCGAGCTTGCCGCGCGGAGCGAGGCGGCGAATGCGTGCGACGCGCTGGCGGCGGATGCGGGCCTTGCCGGCCGGTTCGCCGCTGCGCTCGACGATCTGGGCGTCATCGAGCCCGACATCGAGACCAGCGACTTCCGCTTCGCCACCACCCGCCAGCCCGACAATCCCATGGCCAACCCGCCGGGCGACGTCGAAGTCGCGCTGCTCGATCCCGACCCGCCCGGTGCGGACGGCGGGGCGCAAAGCGGCGGCACCGATCCGGCGCTCGCCTGCGGCCCGCCCGAGAGCTATCGGGTCGACAGCGTCGTGACCCTCACCCTGCGCAACTTCGGTGCGCTCGACGAGGCGCGCGCCCGGCTCGGCGGGATGGACGGGATCGAGGTGCTGGGCCTGCGCTACAGCCTCGCCCAAACCGACAACCTGTTCGCGCAGGCGCGCCGCGCCGCGCTCGAGAACGCGGAAGCAAAGGCTGCGGCCTACGCGGCGTCGATGAGCCTGACCGTGAGCGAGCCGCTCACCGTGCTGCCCGGCCCGGTCCGGCTGATCAGTGCGACGCCTGCGCCCGACGCCGAGGGCGTGCTCCGGGTGGCGGCGGAAGCCTCGGTCACGCTGATCTACGAGGTGCGCTGGGACTGACCGGCGGGCAGTGCGCCCTGCCCCTTGCGAAATCCGATAAGCGTTTGCCAAGCTGGAGCCCAATGGCGACAATCGGCGCCATGGTCCAGATCGCCCCTTCGGCCCACAGCACCGCTCCTGCGCGCAGCGGGCGCGGCTGGCTGCGCGAGGTGGTGCGCCCGGCGCGTCAGGGCTTTCGCGAGGCCTTCGCGGTCTCGCTGTTCGTCAACCTGCTCGCCCTCGCGGTGCCGATCTTCATTCTCCAGGTCTACGACCGGGTGGTCTTTCACGCCGGGATGTCGACGCTCTTCGCGCTCCTCGTGGGCGTCGGCCTGGCGCTCCTGTTCGACTTCACGCTGCGCCAGGCGCGGAGCCGGATCCTGCAGCGGGTCGCGCTCAAGATCGACGTCGAGATCGGCCGCCGGCTGTTCGCCAAGCTGACCTCGCTGCCGCTGCGCACGCTGGAGGGCCGTCCCGCGGGCTACTGGCAAAGTCTGTTCCGCGATTCGGAAGTGGTGCGCAACGTCTACTCCGGCCCGACCGCCGTGCTGGTCACCGACCTGCCCTTCGCGCTGATCTTCCTCGGCCTGATCTGGGTCATCGCCGGCCCCGTGATCTGGGTCCTGCTCGTCGCCCTGCCGGTCTTCGTGCTGCTCGCGCTGCTCTCGGGTCGCACGCTCGATTCCGCGACCCGCGCCGAACGGGGTGCGGGCCAGAGCCGCGACGGCTACATCGCGGAAATGCTGCAATCGCGCACCACGATCAAGGCGCTGGCGCTGGAAGGCGCCTTCCGTCCGGGCTGGGAGGACAAGCACGCGGCCACCGTCGAGCAGGCGATGCACCGGGGCGGCTGGAATGACTGCTTCGGCAATATCGGGATGGGCCTGAGCATGCTCACCACGGTCGCCATCGTCGCGACCGGCGCGCTCGCGATCATCGACCAGCAACTCACCATCGGCTCGCTGATCGCGGCGACCATGCTGACCAACCGGATCATCCAGCCGCTCAACCAGCTCGTGAACACCTGGCGCGCCTACGCGGGCTATCGCCAGGCGGTGGGCCGGCTCGACGAGCTGTTCGCGAGCCCCTCGGACCGCGCGACGAGCGGCGTGACGCTCGAAGCGTCCAGGGGCGAGCTGGTCTTCGAACAGGTCACGTTCGCCTACGACGAGAACGCGCCACCGGTGGTCGAGAACCTGGGCCTGCGCATCGAGCCGCCGGGCATGCTGGGCATCGTCGGGCCCAACGGTTCGGGCAAGACGACCGTGCTCAAGTTGATGCAGGGGCTGTATGCGCCGAGCCACGGCCGGGTGCTGCTCGACGGCGCCGACATCGCCCAGTTTACCCGTGCCGAGATCGCCGGCTGGATCGGCTACGTGCCCCAGGACGGCACGCTGTTTTCGGGCACCATCCGCGAAAACATCGCCATCACCCAGCCCGACGCCGAGGACGACGCAGTGCTCGCCGCCGCACAGACCACGGGGGTGCACGAGTATGTGGTCGACATGCCCGAAGGCTATGCGACGCCCGTGGGCGAAGCGGGCATGCGGCTCTCGGGCGGCCAGCGCCAGCGCATCGCCATCGCCCGCGCCCTGCTGCCCGCCCCGCGCATCCTGCTGCTCGACGAGGCGGGCGCGAACCTCGACATGGCGGCGGAAGGCGAGCTGAAGACGACGCTGGCCGGGCTGGCCAAGGACCACACCATCGTGCTGGTGACCCACAGCCCGAACCTGCTCTCGGCGTGCAACAACATCATGGTGCTCGAGCGCGGGAAAATTTCCCTGGGCGGCCCGACCAAGGACGTGCTGCCCAAGCTGCTGGGCCGCCCGCCCGCGACGGAAAAGGCCTCGCCGGGCAAGGCCGCCGCTGGCAAAACGGCGCCGGGTGAAGCCGCTTCCGGCGATAAGGCGGAGGACGCGTCATGAGCCGGCTCGACGAGCTTGCCAAGACGAAGGTTTCGAGCTGGCGCACGGCGGGCTTTCTGGTGCTGCTGATCCTGGCCGGCGGGCTGGTCTGGGCGGGCTTCGCCGAGCTCGAAGAGGTCGCCATCGCCAACGGCGAGGTGGTGCCCCAGGGCCAGAGCAAGGTGATCCAGCATCTCGAAGGCGGCATCATCGAGGCGATCTACGTGCGCGAGGGCGATACGGTCTCGGCGGGCGATCCACTGGTTCAGCTCGATCTCGGCCAGACCATCGCGAGCAAGGAAGAGCTGCGCATCGAGCTCGACGGGCTGAGCCTGCGCCGCGCCCGGCTCGAGGCGGAAGCCCAGGGCACGCAGATCGTCTTTCCCGACGAGATCGCGGCGCGCCGGCCGGGCCTCGTGGAAGCCGAGAAGCGCGCCTTCGAGGCCCGCGCCGCCGAACTCGCCGCGACCCAGAGCCTGCTGTCGGAGCAGATGCACCAGCGCGAACAGGACCTCAAGCAGCTCGAAGCGCAACTGCGCTCGACGACCACCGACCTGGAGCTCGCGGGGGTGAATTTCGAGATGTCGAGCGAGCGGATACGCGAGGGCGGGCTGTCGTGCGCCCGTCGATCCCGCGCGCGGAAGCGGCGCTCCAGGAATCCCGCGAGCGGATACGCGAGGGCGGGCTGTCGTCCAGCGCGAGGCGCGCGAAGAGTTGGGCCGGGTGGAACTGACCATCGTGCGCACCCGCGAGCTGCTGAACAAGGCGGAGAGCCAGGCGCTGCGCACGGAGATCAAGAGCCCGATCGACGGGGTGGTGCAGTCGCTTCGCTATCACACCATCGGCGGCGTGGTGCGCGGCGGCGAGTCAATCATGGAGATCGTGTCGACCGGGGCCTATCTGGTGATCGAGGCGCGGCTCGACGCCACGGACGTGGGCTATGTGAAGGTGGGCCAGCGCGCGGTGATCAAGGTCTCGACCTACGACTTCTCGCGCTACGGCGGGCTGGAGGGCACGGTGACGCTGATCTCGCCCGACGCCTTCTCGGACGATGCGGGCAACACCTGGTACCGGATGGTGGCGGAAACCGAAAAGGCCTATCTTGGCGCCGAGCCCGGCGACCTGCCCATCGCACCGGGCATGCAGACGACAGTGGAAATTCACACGGGCAAGAAGAGCGTGATGCAGTTCCTGCTCAAGCCAGTGCTCAAGGTGGGCGAAGAAGCGTTCAGGGAGAGGTAGGAGAAGACGTAATGCCCTCATTCGATATTGTCTCCAAGGTGGACCTGGCGGAGATCGACAACGCGGTCAACGGCGTGATGCGCGAAGTCGCGCAGCGTTACGACTTCAAGGGCTCGGGCTGCACGCTCGAGCGCACGGGCGAGGAGATCACCATCCTTGCCGACGACGACTACAAGCTGGGCCAGATGCAGGAGCTGTTGAAGGTGCACACCACCCGGCGCAAGCTCGATGCCCGCTCGCTTGCCTTCGGCAAGGAGGAAAAAGCGTCCGGCAACATGGTGCGCCAGGTCGTGGCGATCCGCACCGGGATCGGCCAGGACGTGGCCAAGCGCATCGTCAAGGACATCAAGGGCGCGAAGATGAAGGTGCAGGCCGCCATCCAGGGCGACGAGCTGCGCATCTCGGGCAAGAAGCGCGACGACCTGCAGGCGGCCATCGCGCTGGTCAAGGGCCTCGACGTCGACCAGCCGCTCCAGTACGTGAATTTTCGGGATTGAGAGATTCTACTTCCGCTTGGCTTTCAGGAAAGCCAAACGGCGTTCAGTCGCCACGTAGGCTCACGGCGCATAAGCGGCGGCCCGCGCTTGCGGGCTTGGGCGTTCAGCCGCCACGAAGGCTCACGGCTTATGTTAGTTGGGGCCGGCCGCCGATCATTTAATCTGGCCCGACGCCGCCCGAAGCCAACCCTGCGGGCGTGCCAACCCCGGCCCTGCGCCGGGTCCCCGAATTTTATTTGGCGGCCGCGTCCGCGGCTGGCGCGCGCCTAAGCGCTGCGTTGGATTCTATTCTGGTCTCTGGTGTATAAGGCGGGCGCGAACATGCCCGGTTACGCGGGGCAGCACCTTGAGCCGGGCGAGATGGACGAGATCCGCGCCGGGCGGATCGCCCGCACGGCGCAGGCGGCCTTCCTTTTCGCACAGCCTGACGGTTTCGCGCTCGACGATGGAGTCGAGCAGGCTCAAAGGGGCCAGCGCGATCGGCGATACGGCGTGGGGACCGTCGGCGCGAGAGGCGGCCAGTGCGTCGCGCAACCGGGCTTCGATCCTGGCCTCGAGCGTCGTGTACAGGCGGTCGAGCCGATTGGCGGTGGCGACACCGTCGCGCTTTAGGGATGGATTAGCGGACATGGCGGCCCGGAGGTCTGCGGTCTCGGTCATGCCGGCCCGCGGGGCCACGGTCCCGGATATGCCGGCCCGTGGGTCCGGCGGGGTGTTCATCGATTCGCTCATCTCTTTTGCGCCGTCCTCGATTATGACGGAATTCATGGTGCCCGGCGGTTTGGGGCCCGGGCGGTGCCGCCCCACCGGGGAGATATCGGCGAGGGCGACGCTTTCGGGAAACAGCGTCAGCCTGGATGGATTCTCGCGGCCTTGCTGTGACCGGGATCACCCGCCGGTGCGAGAGATTCACAGCGACGGCGGACAATTCGCGGGCTCGCGGCCGATCGATTCAACGCTCGTTGGGATCGACTGCCTCGGCGCGGGTGGGCGGCGGCCCGTCGCCCGTGGCCGGCATGCGCCGGCGCGGAGCCTCCTTCTCGCGGGGGACAAGGGGCAGAAGCTCGGCCGTGACCTCGCGCAGCATCCGGGTGCGCATGAAGTTGAGAAGATCGGCTTTCTTTGACTCGCCGCGGCCGCGCATGCGGCTTTTCCGCGTTTCGAGCATGAAGGCCTCGTGCTCGACCAGGTTTCGCAGCAGGGTGCGCGAATCGGGCCGTACGGCGTTGGCCGAGCGGCGGTGGTAGACCGGCTTTGTCGTCATCGCGATCCTAAGCCGGGTTTCGATACGCTTGCGGAGCGTGTCGCGCAGCTGCTCCATGCGTTGGTCGTCGGGTGGATCGGAGCCGTTTCTGGCGCCGTCTTTCGTGTTCATCTCCACACTCCCAGCCCTCCCGAAATTTTATTTTTATTTTTTTGAGGCGGCGTTGCCGTCCTCGCCGGGGAGGGGGTCGGCCAAGACAGCGCCGGAACATTACCCTGCCATGCTTGCGCAAAGTGGACCCCGCGCGCTGTGACGCGCGTCACCGTGGTTAATGTTTTTTAAGCAACAGGACGCCGCGTCCACGGCCGGCGCGGGCTTAACGCGCTCATGCATCGCACAGGCTCTCGCCGCCATCGAACCGGTCGGTATCGGGGTTGCGATTGACCCAACGGGCGCGCAATCGCTCGATCACCCGGGGCAGCACCGTGACCCGGACGAGACACGCGAGATCGGCTGCGTCCGGATTGCCGGCGCGGCGCAGGCGGCCTTCCTTTTCGCGCAGCACGAAGCTCTCCTGCTCGCCGATGGTTTCGAGCAGGCTCAGGGGCTCGCGCACGATCCGCACCCCGGAACGGCGAGGGGAACAGCGCTTTGCGAGCGCGTTGTGCAGCCGGGCTTCGAGCCGGGCTTCGAGCGTCGTGCGCAACAGCTCAAGGCGGTTGGCCAGATCCTCTTCGCGATCTTTCCGGGTCGGGTTCGCCGGCCGGACGGCGGGTTCCGGCAAGTCGGCCCGTGGGGCCGGCGGGGGGCGGTTCATCGCTGGTTTCGTCATCGGTTTTTTGTGTCCTCCGTTTTGCCGGGCGTCGTGCGTCATGGGGTGCCGGCGCGGGCGTCCGGCTCTCCGGGCAGGAGGGGCAAAAGCTCGGCCGTGACTTCGCGCAGAATCCGGGTCCGCACGAAGCCGAGAACGTCGGCCTTGCGCGCCTCGCCGAGCCCGCGCATGCGGCGCTCCTGCGCCTCGAGCAGGTCGGCTTCGTGCTCGGCCAGGTGGTGCAGCAGGATGCGGGCGTCGGGCGGCGCGGCGGTGACCGCGCGGCGATAGTAGACGGGCTCGGCCAGCATGGTCGCCCGGAGCCGGGTATCGAAGCGTTTGCGCAAGGCCGTGCGCAGGCGCGCCAGGCTCCGATCGGCGCCGGGGTCGAGACCCTCATTAAGGTCGTGTTTTACGGACGTCTCCATTCATCGGTCCTTCCCGATTGCCGCCGTTCAGAAAATGCGGCGGGGTGGCACGAGGCCGGGTATGGGGTGGACTTAACGGGCGCCGAGGCCGCCCAGGCGGGCGAACAGGTCGCCGCTCATCTCGAGCCAGCGCGCGCCGATTTCGCCGTCGTCGGTGATGCGCATGACGCGGGCGCTGAATTCACCCCGGCCCGCGCCGCTCGGCGCCTTGATCCCGCCTTCGATGAGATCGCCCGGCTTCGCGTCGATGCCGTTTGTCGCCATGCGAAACCCGCCCAACGACCAGTCGAGGGTGTCGTACGTCGCGCCGTCGATTTTTAGCTTGAGCTGGGGTCCGTGTTCACGGGCGTGCTTGCGCCGCTCGGACGATTTCCGCACGAAGCCCAGCCAGGTACTCAGACCCATTCTTCGCCTCCTTTCGGCAGCCCCGCCGCCTCGTCGCCGAGGCCGGTGGCTTTGCGTCCCGCCGTCACCGGCGGTTTGCCTTGTCGAGAAGCCGACAATCGGGACGTTGCTTCACACCATGCGAAGAACGTCCGCAAACAGGATCATACGGCATGACGCCTTAAACCTGCCTGAAGAATTACCGGTAATTTTCATGCAACGTCGTTAACGGGGGTTCATTACACGCTCGGTCGCCGCGTCAGAAGTAGGAAACGGCGCAGTAGACGTCGCGTTCCTTGAGCGAGCAGCAGAGTTGCTTTGCGGCCGCCTCGGTCAGCAGGGGCGACGCACGGACCCGGAAAAAGACGCCGAGGCCGGGCCCGAGGACGATCTGCTTGAGATCGAGAGCGAGGTCGCCCAGCAGGTCGCCGTGAGCGGCCAAGAGGATGTCCCAGCCCCTGCGCGCACGCACCTCGCTGCGGTAGGACGCAATATGGACCTTGAGGTCGAGACCGCCGCTGCCGGTGTCGGTGTCGAGCGATGCGGTCTGTGCGGGCTCGGGCGCCCCAGCGACGCCGGTGAGCGCAAGGGGCGCTGCGTCGGCCGTTGCCTCCATCGCCTGATCGGGCGCTGCGTCGGTCATTGCGTCGGGCAGGTCCGGCGCGGGCGCCGGGGACGTGGTGATGTCGGGCAGCGCCTCGGCCAAGGCGGCAGACGTCGAGCTGTCGGGCTCGAGGCTCGCGGTGATGACGCCGAGGCGTTCGGCCATGCCGGCCAGTTCGCGGTGGAGGCCGCTCAGACCCGACTGGATACGGGCAACGTCGGCGGGCTCGAAGCTGCCGGGGTCGGGCAGGTCGGCGTACCAGGCGGCGTAGTCCACCTGCATCTCGAGATCGGCCAGGTTTTCGCGGGCGAGCATCGCCGGGGTGGCAACCGGCGGCGGCACCCCGGGCGGCGGATCGACGGTCTCGATCGCGCGCTGGCGGCGCTCGGTTTCCATCAGGGTGAGATAGGCCGTCCGGGCCTTCTCGGCGCGCCCGGTGTTCTGGTAGACGACGCCCAGATTGAGCAGCGCCGGCATGTTGGCCGGGTTGATCGCAACGGCTTCCACGAAGCGGGCCTCGGCCGTCGCGTAATCGCCCATCGCCATGGCCTCGGCCCCCTCGTGGGCGAGCCGGACGTCTTCGGACTGGAACAGGCTGCAGGCCGAGGTGAGCAGCGCCAGCGCCAGCGCCGCGCCAACCACCGTGGCCATCCGCGCGACGCGCCCGGAACCGGCAGAACGCCTGCGCCGGCGGGCGGGAAAGCGGAGAAAATCGACCAAAGCCATCAAGATACAGTAGGTCGACCGAGCGAGAACCGCAAGGTCTATGGGGTGGGGCGAATGACGAAAAATAGGGGCCGCGGGCCGGCCGGGAGGGAGAGCCGACCCGCGGTCGCGGGCTTAGGCGGTGAGCGGGTTGAGCGCCCGGTCGGTGCCGGCGGTGTCGTCCACGGGACGGCTCTCGTCGTGGAGCTGGCGGATCAGACTCTGGATATGGCCGCCCATGGCGACATCGAATTTCTCGGGATCGAAACCACGGGCCTCGTCGCGGGTCACCGGACCGCGAGCCTCAAGGTCGGGGCGAACGAAACCACGGGCTTCCTCGTGCGCCGGCTCGAAACCGCGAGCCTCTTGGTCGGGGCGAACGAAACCGCGAGCCTCTTGGTCGGGGCGAACGAAACCGCGAGCCTCTTGGTCGGGGCGAACGAATCCACGGGCTTCCTCGTACGCCCGCTCGAAACCGCGAGCCTCGTCGAGGATCAGCGGCGACAGGCCGCGGGCAAGATCGGCACCGAGCAGGGCATCGGCGCTCTCGTGAGCAGGCGGCACCGCCGCGCTGGCGGGAACCGTAACGAAGCCTCCGACGGCCAGTGTCAGCAGGGCGGCAACGACCACGGTCGGCGAGGGAGAAGCGCGAAACATGACCAAGTCTCCTTTTCAGTAAATGGCGAACCCCGGCGGGGCCCTGTTGACGAGGAACCTGCCGACGCGACGGGAAAAAGGGAAATCAAGCCGGCTCAACTCGGCGGCACCGGGCCGTGACGCGGCACGCGTAGCGCCTCGTCACGCCAGAGGAAATCCATTCTGTATCAGTTACTTAAGCCTTCACATTGGCGTGAAGGCGGTGTGTGCGAGCAACGAAGGACCGGGCGGCGAGCGCCTCGATGACGCCCCATAACGAGCGCCGCCATCGGATCGAGGACTACGGCCGCGGCGTCGCCGGGGGGCGTTCTAGCCGTCGATGGCCTGGCAGTAGAGGCCGCGGGCGATCAACGCGGCACAGAGGGTCTGCGCCGTCGCAAGGCTCGGCGCCGTGCCTGCCAGCAGCCGGAAATAGACCCCCGACCCGTCGGCGGGCTCGACCCGCATCACCGTGGGCTGGAGGGGGCCCAGCAGGTCGGCATGGTCCGCCTGGAGACGGAGCCACGCGAGTTGGGCGCTGTCGGGATCGAGGAAAGAGGCAAGCCACAACATCGGGCCGTGGCGCGCCGGGGCGGGCTCGGGGGGTGGCACAGGGGTCGCCACCGGTGCCGACGCGAACCCATCGGCCGGCGGGTCGAGAACGAGCGCGGGCGAGAGCTCGGCCGCAGGCGCAGCCTGCGGGGCCGGGGCGGGCTCCGGCGCAACCAGCGGTGCGGGCTCGGGGTTGAGAAATTGCTCGAGGGAATAGACCGGCTTCTCTGCCGGGCCGGACGCGGGCGTGTCTGGCACGGGCGCGTCGAGCGGAACGGACACGGGCTCGACCGGTATGGGCTCGACGGGAATAGGATCCGGGGGCGCGGGCTGGAGGGCCGCCACCTCGGGCGCGGGCGGCTCGGGCGCGGCAAATTCCGGCTTGGCTTCGGGAACCGGGAGCAACTGGGGCGCATCCAGCGCGGCCGAAGCGGGCTCGGGGGACGGCAGCGCGGCCTGGAGTTCCGGGGCCGCGGCTACGGGCTCGGCCGCAGATGCGGGCTCAGGCTCTGGCGCGGCGGGCGATCCGGGATCAGGTTGGGGCTCGCCAGCCGGGGATTCGGCCGGAACCATCAGCCCCGCCTCGGTCAGCGCGTACACTCGCTCCGCCGCGCGGACATAGCCCTGGTTGGCGGCCTGGCTGTACCAGTAGGCGGCGGTGCCGAGATCCATGGGCACCCCCTGGCCGTGCTCGTAGGCCACGCCGAGGTTGAACTGCGCCTGGGCGTTGCCCTGCCCGGCGGCGCGGGCGTACCACTGCGCCGCCTGGGCCAGGGTGTGCCCGCCCTCGGCGGCGCGTTCGTACCAGCGGGCGGCCTGTTCGAGATCGGGGGGCACGCCGTCGCCCTGCTCGTACAGCAGGCCGAGGCCGAACTGGGCCTGGGGATCGCCGCCCTCGGCGAGGGGGCGCCACTCGGCGAGCGCGCCGGCGTAATCGCCGCCCAGATACGCCGCGAAGCCGGAGTCGAAATCGGCTCGCGCCCCGGACGGCATCGCCAGGGCCGCCGCCAGCAGGAGGGCAGCGAGAGTGCGGGCGATAGGGACGATCCGACGGCTCATGGGCAACTCGTGGGCGCATCGTAGCCCAAAGCCCGAGCGTGATCGAGCCGGGTTCGCCAAGCCGCGACGGGCTGCGGATTTCAGACCCTCCCGCGTGGCCCCAAGCTGGGGTAGGCTCGCACGACTCGGCGGCCCGTACCGGAGCGCCGGAATGCCGAAACGGATTGCGTTGTTCGCCGCTTGCCCATGACCTCGCCCCCCACCGCCCAGCACGCGCCCGAGGCGCCGCACAATGCGGCACGCTGGCTCGGGCTTGCACTCGGACCGGCGCTGTTCGCCCTGATCCTGATCCTGCCCGTGCTCGAGGCGCTCTCGCCCGAGGCCTGGCGGGTCGCGGCGGTGGCGCTGTTCATGGCGGTGTGGTGGATCACCGAAGCGATTCCGGTGCCCGCGACCGCGCTGTTGCCGATCATCCTGTTTCCGCTGCTCGGCGTCGGCGACATCGGCGACGCGACGGCACCCTACGCGCACCCGCTGATCTACCTGTTCCTGGGCGGCTTTCTGATCGCGCTCGCCATGGAGCGCTGCGGTCTGCACCGGCGAATCGGCCTCGTCATCCTGCGTCTCGTGGGCACCCGGCCGGACGCCATCATCGGCGGCTTCATGACCGCCACCGCGGGCCTCTCGATGTGGATTTCCAACACTGCGACCACGGCGATGATGCTGCCCGTGGCCATCGCGCTGGTCGAGCTGGTGGGCGAGAGCGAACGCACCGACCGGCGCTTTGCGACCGCGCTGATGCTGGGCATCGCCTACGGCGCGACGCTGGGCGGTATCGCGACGCTGATCGGCACGCCGCCCAACGCGCTGCTCGCCGCCTATCTCGGCGAGGTCCACGGCATCGAGATCGGCTTCGCCCAGTGGATGGCGGTGGGGCTGCCGCTCACCCTGGTGCTGCTGCCGCTGACCTGGCTGCTTCTGACCCGCGTGCTGTTTCGCCTCGAGCGCACGCCGGTAGCGGGCGGGCGGGCCCTGATTCGCGACGAGCTGGCGAAGCTCGGCCCCATGAGCCGGGCGGAAAAGATGGTGGCCGGCGTGTTTCTCACGGTCGCGGCGCTGTGGATGTTTCGCCCCCTGATCGCCGGCGCGTTGCCGGGGTTGCATTTGAGCGACGCGGGCATCGCGGTGGCCGGGGGCCTTTTGATGTTCGTGCTGCCGAGCAACCTCAAGCGCGCCGAATTCCTGCTCACCTGGCGCTGGGCCGCGCGCCTGCCCTGGCGGGTGCTGCTGCTGTTCGGCGGGGGCTTGAGCCTCGCCGCCGCGATCGAGCGCTCGGGCCTGGCCGCCTGGCTGGGCGGCGGGCTGGGCGCACTCGACACCCTGCCCACGGTGGTCCTCGTGCTCGGCGTGGTCGCGTTAATCGTCTTTCTTACGGAACTGACCAGCAACATGGCAACGACGGCGACCTTCCTGCCGATCATCGGCGGCCTCGCGCTGGCGCTCGATCAGAACTCGGCGGCGCTGGCCGCGGTGACCGCGCTGGGCGCATCCTGCGCCTTCATGCTGCCCGTCGCGACGCCGCCCAACGCCATCGTGTTCGGCACCGGGCGGATCACGATTCCCCAGATGGCCCGGGCCGGGCTGCTGCTTAATTTTCTTGCCATCGCGGTGGTCGGGCTGCTCGGCTTCTGGCTGGTCGGCCGCCTGCTGGGCACGAATTGACGGGGACGGCGATGTTTTTTGCACCTCCCGGCGTGTTATTCTTGCCGCGGCTCCCGGGATGGGCGGACCCCGGATCGGCGTTGTGGCGACGCGGATCGCCCGATCTCCACACTGCAACCTGGAACGGCGAAGACGACATGACCAAAGCGAAGGCCCGCCAACGGGCAAAGGCAAAAGCGGCACAGAAAGCCGCAAAGCGAGACGCCAACGCCGCCGGAGCCGGCCCGAAGATCCGGCCGGGGCAGTTCGATCCGGGATCAGGCTCGATAAAAGGCCCGGGGGGAAACGCCAACAACCCGAGATTTGCCGGCGCGAAACGGGGAGCGGCGCGCTCGAGGTAGGCCGCGCATTTGATCTCAAGCGAGGATTAGGACAACTCGAGCTGGCCTAATACACCACCGGCATGGGATCGAGGCTGCGCCAGAGGTACCAGGAGGCGACGGAGCGGTAGGGGCGCCAGGCTTCGCCGACGGCCTCCAGCTCGGCGTGGCTGAAGCGATCCTCGCGGCCATGGGCGAGCGCCGCGGCGCGCTGCACGCCGATATCGGCCAGCGGCAGCACGTCGGGCCGGAGCAGGTGGAAGATCAGGAGCATCTCGGCGGTCCAGCGCCCGATCCCCCGGGCGCGGGTCAGGTCCGCGATGACCGCCTCGTCGTCCATTTTTCGCCAGCGGCGCGGTTCGTGGGTGCGGTCGAGGAAGTCCTCGGCCAGTGTCATCACGTATTCAGCCTTGCGCCCGGACAGGCCGCAGGCGCGCAGCTCGTCGATCGAGCGGCGCGCCACGGCGCGGGGCGTGACGCGCTTGCCGGCCTGCTTCTGGAGCCGCCCCCAGACCGTGGCGGCGGCACGGGTCGAGATTTGCTGACCCACGATCGAGCGCGCGAGGGTGTAAAAGGCGTCTTCGCGTGGCGCGAGAGCTTCACCGGGCAGGGCCTCGATGATGCGCCCCAACGCGGGATCGGCGCGACAAAGATGGGCTGCGGCCTCAGGCCAGAAGGGTGGCGCGCTCAACGGTTCTCTCGCTCCTTTCCCAGCCGCGACGGCGGCAGCCGATTGCCCTTACAAGCAATGGCATGAGCTTAATACACATGAGCATGATGGTGTATGTCGCCCCATGAACTCAGTCAAAAACACTTTAGGCTATTTCGGCAATGAACCATTACCTGGATACGGGTAAGAAAATTGCCTGACAATCGCTCTCGCAGGTCGGTGGTGCGCCGCGACGACAGCGCAGGATTGCCCTATCATGGTGCGACGTGCGCGGCTTGAAATCAGGGCGCGGCGTATTGGGCAGAGCGGGACCGTAGGGCGGCGAGCATGAAGGGCGTGATTCTGGCGGCGGGCATCGGCTCGCGCTTCTATCCGGCGACGCTGGTCACGAGCAAGCAGCTGCTGCCGCTCTACGACAAGCCGCTGATCTATTACCCCCTCGCGGTGCTCATGCAAGCGAGGTTGCGCGACATCATGATCATCGCGACCGAGGCCGACGAGCCGCGCTTTGCACAACTGCTCAGCGACGGCTCACGGCTTGGAATCAACATCGAGACCTGCATCCAGCCCACGCCGCTCGGCATTCCCGATGCCTTTCGCCTTGCCGCCGACTTCATCGGGGACGGCCCGGTCGCCCTGATGCTGGGCGACAATCTGCTCTACGGCGCAAGTCTGCCCGCGCGTGTGGCCGCGGCTCCGCCCGACGGCGGGCTCGCCATGTTCGCCCACCCGGTCGACGATCCGCGGAACTACGGCGTGTTCGAGTTCGCTCCGGACGGCACACCGCTTTCGGTAACCGACAAGCCCGCCATCGCCGCTTCGAACTTCGCCGCCGTCGGGCTCTATCTGTGCGCGCCCGCCGTTGTCGCGCTGGCCCAGACCTTGCGCCCCGAGGGCGGGCGGGAAATGAAGATGGACGACGTGGTCCGCCCCTTCTTCGAGGCCGGAAAGGTGGACGTCCGCCGCCTGGAGGAGGGCTTCGCGTGGTTCGATACGGGGACGCCCGACCGGCTCTACGCCGCAACCCGCTTCGTGCGCGAGATCGAGGGCCAACTGGACACCAAGATCGCGTCCATCGAGCAGGTCGCGCTGGAACAGGGCTTTATCGACCGGGATGCGCTGGTCGACCTGGTGTCGGGAATGCCGGACTCGGTCTACAGCCGCGATCTGAAGCGGCTGCTGAATGGCGGGGACTGACTTTCTCCGTTCAGCTTCGTGACGTGAAGCTGAACCGCGTTCAATCGCCACGCAAGCTCGCAAAAATCCAGCGAACCCATGCCGCTGGATTTTGCGCTAGGCGAGTCTGACGAAGAGCGCGCTGCCGGCGACAAAGGACGCGGCGATCTCCTCGCCCCGCTCGGCAAGGAAGCGGTCGCCCACCCGGCACGGCCCATCGCCGAAGGCCCAGCAGTAATCGTCCAACACCATCCAGCCGCCGGGCACGACCTTCGGCGCCCACAGACGCAAATCCTCGGCGACGAACGCCTCGTCGTGGTTGCCGTCGATATGGAGCAACGCGACGGTGCCGCCAAATTCGGTGCGGCCCAGTGCCGGGTCGTCGGTTGTGAGGCCGGGCCCGTACAACGCCGCGGCCTGCGCGGAGGGCGCGCGCAGATAGCCCGCGCTATCACGGCCCATCATGGCAAGGTTGGTGCGAAAGATGTCGAAGGCAAGGTCGAAATCCATCCGGTCGGACCATTCATTGACCTGACCGCCGTTGTCGTACTGGTGACGGGAGTCGGCCGACCAGGGATCCACGCACAGCAGCAGCCCGAGCCCGTAGCGCCGGGCGAGCCAGGCGAAGGCGACCGCCGACTTGCCCCAAAGCGAGCCGATTTCGACCAGATCGCCGGGCGGGGTGCGGCGCGCAATCTCGGCCAACGCCCAGATTTTCTCGACGGCACACTGGCCGGGCACCCCGTCGGCAAGGCGGAGCAGTCCGGCGGCTTCGGTGTCGTCGAGGGGGTCGCCCTGGGGCGCGGGCCCGGCGAGATCCCAGCCGCCGGAGCGGAGCGCGGCGATCTCGCCGTCCACGTGGCGATAGTCGTTGAGCGAATCGAGCAGGGAATCGTGAATCAGCCTGACGCCGGGCGCGACCTCGGCCAGATGCTGCTCGAGCCAGGTGCCGATCACCGGATGGGGTGTGAAAATGGCGCGAACATGGTTCTGCTCGAGGATGTCGCGCAACGCGTCGTCGAAGCCGGGCTCGGTGATCTCGGGCAGCCAGGTCCAATCGTCGTAGTTGGGCTGAGCGGGATCGAAGCGCAGCGACGATGCGCCGATCAACCGCCTGAGCGCCGCCTCGCTGCGGCGGGCAAAACGAAGCGAACGCTCCATGCCGCCGGGGAAGACGAGGATGGTTTCGTCGGAGGAAGAGTGCGGGGTATCGGTCATAGGGTAGAACCGGCCTGGAACAGGAGGGGGCGGACACAGTGCCGCCGTTTGAGTCCCAATTTTGCTTGCCCGGCGGTAACGGAACCGTTAACCCTGCCCGCGCACCCTCGCGAGGGGGCCGGACAACCGGAGAGGCGGTCAATGGCGGATACGGTCACAGTTGCGCTGACGGACCTGGAGGCGACCGCGCGCCGGGCGCTCGACCGGCTGGGCCTGGAGGCGGACGCGCGGGACGGCATTCTCGACGAGCTGCTCTACGCGGAGTTCTCGGGCAAGCGCAGCCACGGGCTGGTGCGCATTCCCTGGCTGGCGACGTTTCCCGGCGGCTGGAGCCACACGCCGGCACGGGCATCGTCCGAGAGCGCGTCCATCAGCCATTACGACTGCGCGGGCGCGGTGGGCTATCTGGCGGCGCGCGAGATCGCCCGGGCCACGGCGGACAAGGCAAAGGCCGCCGGCTTTCACCTGAGCGTCGCGCACGATGTCTTCCCCACCGGCGTGCTGAGCTATTACCTGAGCGACATCGTGCAGGCCGGCCTGCTCGGCGCGGCCATGGGACGCACGCCCTGGCTGGTCAAAACCCCAAATTCGAGCCGCCGCTTCCTGGGCACCAACCCGCTGGCGTTCGGCTATCCCGGCGAAGGCGCGCCGTTCCTGTGCGATATCACCACCGCACCGACCACGTTCGGCCAGTTCCTGCTGGCGCGCGCCGGAATCGAGCCGTTCGAGCCGGAGAATTTCCTGACCGCCGAGGGCGCAACGCCCGTGGTCCCCGACGACCTGTTCGACGCCAAGGGGCGCTTTGGCGGCGCCATCGTCCAGTCACTCGATACCAAGCCGGACGCCCGCCAGTTTGCGTTGCTCATGGCGGTCGAGGTCGCGACGGCGTTTCTTGCCGGGTCCGACAAAAAGGGCGGGCTGGTGATGATCGC
This sequence comes from Alphaproteobacteria bacterium, assembly GCA_965249645.1. GTDB lineage: Bacteria > Pseudomonadota > Alphaproteobacteria > UBA828 > JAPUJA01 > CAVOEB01. The sequence continues at coordinate 287,756 of CBDFML010000009.1, read as the reverse complement.
GCTCGACCCCGACTATTTTCCTGGCTTTTCGCCCGACGCTGCGCGAGCCGTGCTGGCCGCCGCCGGTGAGGCGATGGACCCGGCACCCCTGCCCGGCGCGCATGGCGCGGCAGCGCGCACCGCAACGCGCGCGACGGGCGCACTCGCTATGGATCGTGCCTTGTGGGAGCAGATCGCCGCGCTGGCGGCGGAGGATTGATCAGGTCGAGCCGCGCGAGCGGCGCGCGAGCAGCGCGTCGAACTCGTCGAGAAACTCGAGCGCGGGCGCGCCCGCTTCACCGGCAGCCTCGAGGGCGGTTTTAAGCCCCGGCGCCCGGTCGGCGAAGAAGGGTGGTGCGAGCCCCGAGACCGTGGCGCCCGAAAAATCGGTCTTGACCAGGCTGGTCTCGAAGAGGTGGGCGCCGGTGAGATCGGCGCCTGCAAAAATGGATTGGTTGAGGCGGGCGTAGGCGCATTTGGCGCCACGCAGGTTGGCGCCGGAAAAATCGGCGGCCAGACAGGCCTGCACGAGTACGGCGTTTTCGAGATCGGCGCCGGTGAGCGCCATGGAGGCCATCGGATCGCCGGTCATCGATGCGCGATAGAGATAAGCGCCGGCGAAGTTGGCGCGCGAGAGATCGCAGTCGCGGAAGCTGGCGGCGCGGCCGCCGAAGTTGCGAAAATCGCTGTCCGCGAAGCTGCATTCGAGGGCGGTCAGGTTTTCCGCTGCCGCCTCGACGAAAACCGTGTTGCGCGCCGCAGCATGGCTCCAGTGGCTGGCGTCGAGCTTGGTGGCGGTGAAATTGGCGCCGGCAAGCTCGACGCGCTCGATCCGCGCACCGGACAGCCCCGCGCCGGAGAAATCTGCGCCGGGCAGCGCACAATCGTGGATATCGGCGCCGGGAGCCGCCAGGTGGCTGGCGTGAAGGTTTGCCGCCCGTATCGCGGCGAGGCGAAGCCTTGGGAGCGATGCATCGTCGAGCACGAGGCCGTCGGCACCGGTCGGGCGTTGGATTACCATGCCCTCACCGTTCGCACGGCGGAACGAGGCCCCCGCGAGGCGCGATTTCGTGACCGTGAGCTGGGCGACATGCGCGGACTCGAAGACCGCGCCGTCGAGGATGCATTCGTTGAGGGAGGCGCCTTGCAAGTCGACCCGCACGGCACGCGCACCGGCCAGATTGCACTGATAGAACGCGGCCCCCGCAAGGGCCGCACCGTCGAGGATTGCGCCCGTCATGTTGCAGCCGTGGAACAAGGAGCCCGTGGCATCGACGAGGCGGGAGAGATCCGCGCCCCGGAGGTCGCAGACCTGGGCGGCCAGCGCATGGACATAGGCCCCGGCCAAACAGGCGCCCGCGAGTCTGGTGCGCTCCATGCCCGGGCAGATCAGCGCGGCGCCCGCGAGATCGGCATCGCTCAGATCGGTGCCGTGGAGCCGGGCGCGGTTGAGCGTTGCGCGGCGCAGGTCGAAGCCCGAGAGGTCGAGTTCGGCGAGATCGGCTTCGGCGAGTTGCAGTCCCTTGCCCGTGGCGGCGATCAGGTCTTCGGTGAAGCCCGACAGCTCGGCCGCAGCGGCCGCACGGTCGGGCCGGACCGACCAGGCCTCGAGGCGCAATCGGTGATCGGCAGGCGCGGGCGCCGGCGCGGCCTCGCCGACCCGGTCGTTCGGATCGACCAGTCGCATGGAAGGAGAGGATTTGGCTGTCGGGTCGTTCACCGTGGTGCGCCGTTCGTTTTTGTACCGTTTGCCGGCGGCCGAACGGCCTGCCGAACGGCTTAAACCCTAGGCTCTCAGGATTAAGAGAGACTTAACCCCAATCGCCGAGCATCGTGCCCGAACCCCCGTCGCCGCGCGCCCTTCGGCGCCACCGGAGAAACGTCACCCACGATGCCCGACCCCGCCTTCTTTCTCGTCGCCAGCGCCGGGTTTTCCGGCTCGAAATGGTTCGCCGCCGCACTCGATCGTCATCCGGATATCCTGTGCACCCATTCGGGCAGCGACTATCAAATCTGGGACCGCCGCTATACGCCGGAGGAGTTCGACCGCTGCACCGAAGAGGAGTGGATCCATCGAGCGAAAAAGCCGCTCGACGATTATCTGGCCGAACTTGCGGCACGCGGCGAGGCCCGCGTGTACGGCAACGTCCATCGCTACCGGGTGTGCGACATCGCCGAGCTGATGCGCGGCCAGACGCCCGCGACCCGCTTCGTGATCGCCAACCTGGTGCGCCACCCCGTGCTCTGGACCCAGTCGGGAGCCCACCAGTTCGTCACGCTTGCCGAGACCAATCTCTTCATGCGTTACGAGCTGCTGCACAGCGCGATGGCGGAATACGGGATCTATCGACAATTCGAGACACGCCACGGCCTCGACCTGCTCGACTGGCCGACGCTGGCCTTCCTGTCGGTTTGCCAGTACATGTCGACCCTGGTCGCGGATTTGCAGCTTATCCCCGGGGCCCGGCCGCTTCAGATGGAACGCCTGACGAGCGAGCGCGACTACTTTGCCGCGAGCGTGCGCGCGCTGGTGCGCGACGCGGCGGCGGTCGACGACGGCTATCTCGACGAGGCGTTCGAGCTGGGCCATGTCAACCGGCACCGCGAGGCCGCCGAGGGCGACGCGGTCACGACCCCCGAAGGGCAGTTCGAGGCCTGGGCGCCGTGGCAGCGCGAGGCGTTTCTCCATTTCTTCGGGAAATACCAGGTCGGCGCGGCCTACGCACCGCTCGGCTACGACGTCGATTTTTGCAAGCAGGCCGCGTAGGGAGTTACTCGCTCACGCCAGCAGACCTTACGGTCTGCATCTACGCGGGTGCGGCGCATAAGCGCCAGACCGCGGTCGCGGCCTTGGCCCTGCGAGCCGGGTTACTAATTATCCCGTTTATGCCGCGCGACGGCGTTGCTTTACCACTTGAGCCGGATTGCCCACGGCGAGAACGTCGTCAGGGATATCGCGTGTCACCACGGCGCCAGCGCCGACAATACTGCGCGCACCGACGGTTGCGTCGGGGATGACCTTGACACCGATCCCGAGGAACGCCTGAGCGCCGATTCGGACGCGCCCGGCAATCGTGCAGCTGGGACCAACGAATGCAAACGGCTCGACCACGGTGTCGTGACCGATGTTGACCTGCGCATCGAGTATCGCGGCTTCGCCGATTCGGACTTCGGGATGCACCGCGGATTGGCACAGAAGGACCGCGCCGTCCGCGATCTGGGCATAGGGCGACACGATGCTGCTGGGATGAATGACCGGCGCGGCGAGCCGGCCGCCAAGCTTCTTGATATCGCGCCCATAGCCCGCCCGCGCCGCGCCATCGCCGACGCCGATCAGGAAGTCGTGGGCAGCGACGAAATCGCGGTCTTCGAGCATCGCGTTGCCGCCCAGGACCGGGCAATCCATGACGAGCTCGCCTGCGAGCCGTACGGTATCGATGAATCCGGCCACGGGGCGACCCACCGCGCGAGCCGCTTCAAGCACGCAGCGGCCCTCGCCGGTGCCGATGATGACGACCGGCCGGCTCATGGCATCTCTCCGGGCGGGGCGGCCCCAAGGCGCTCGTCGATCACGCGCCGGGCCTTGAAATCGGACCCTTCGAGTGCGCCCGCGGCGTGCAGACGCACCGGCAGGCGCAGGCCGATAAGGCTCTTGAGCTTCGCCTCGGCCGCCGCCTGGAGCGCGCTCCGGATCTCGTCGTCGGGGGTTCGGCCCGGGGCGAGTTCGGCGTCGATGATGGCCTCGTCGAGCTCACCCTCACGGGAGAGACGGACGCGAAACTCGGTGCCCAGGCCGTCGAGCGCGCGCAACGCCTCCTCGACCGCGGAGGGGTAGAACTTCACGCCGCGCAGAATGATTAGGTCGTCGAGCCGGCCGATGATGGCCCGGGGCAGGCGCGGATAAGTGCGTCCGCAGATGCAGGGCTCGTCGGTCATGACAGTCTCGTCGCCGGGGTAGTAGCGGATCATCGGCTGGGAGCGGCGCCACAGGTGGGTGTAGACCACCGCGCCGGTCTCACCCATGGGCAGGCCGCAGGCAGGCTCGCCGGGGCGAACCACTTCGGTGTAATCGACGTCGATCCAGACGTGCATGCCGGTGCGCGCAGCGCATTCCATGTTCGAGCAGGGTTGAAGCTCGGCAACGTTGCCGAAATCGATTGCAGACAGGCCCCAGGCCGCTTCGAGGCGGCGCTTGGTGGCGGGCACGCCGGCGCCGGGTTCGCCGCCGAAGAAACCGAGGCGGAGCGCCGAGCCGGCCGCGTCCAGGCCCAGAGCCGCCGCCTTGTCGGCCAGATGCAGGGCGTAGGTGGGGGTCGCGCAGAGCACCGTGGCCTTGCTCCGGTCGAGCAGCGCGACCTGGCGCTCGGAATCACCCGCGCCCGCGGGCAACACCGCGGCGCCGATCCGTTCGGCAGCACCCAGAAGGCCCCAACCGCCGACGAACAGGCCGAGGGGAAAGGCGATCTGGACCGTATCGTCGGGGCGCAGGCCCGCCGCCCAGCACTGCATCGCCTGGGCCTCGGATATGTGCGCCCAGTCTTGCGCGGAGATAGCAAACAGCGTCGGCGCTCCGGTGGTGCCAGAGGTGCCCTGGACGCGCGCAACCTCGACGGGCTCGACGCCAAGATAATCGCCGAACGGCGGGTGGCGATCCTGGGACTCGCGGAGCATGGCCTTGGTGACGATCGGCACCTTCTCGGTGAAATCCTCGAGATGGCGGATATCGTCGGGGCGCACGTCGTGGCGGTCGTAGAGGTCCCGATAGAAGGGAATCGCATGATAGGCGTAGTCGAGCTGGATCTTGATGCGCTCGAAGATCGCTCGGCGGCGCTGGGCCGCGGGCAGGGTCTCGCGCTCCTCGTCCCAGTAGCGACGCCAGCCGCCGTCGGCACGGCGCTGAATGACGGGCGCGGCGGCGCTCACGGTGCGAGCTTCTCGCCCGCGCGGGGCAGGCCGGCAAGAAACTCCGCGATGGCGTCGGCGCCGGAGGGATCGTCGTAGAGCACGCCGCTCCGGGCGTGGATCGCAGCCGAAACGCGGGCGCGCTCGGCCCCGTCGGTGCCCAGGCGCACGGCGATGTCGGCATAATCCTCGGCGTCGCGCGCGATGCAGTCGGTCAACCCCATCTTGCGGTAGCAGCTGTAGACGACCCGACCGCGCTCGTCCGCGCCCGGCAGGGTAACCAGCGGTGCCCCCGTCGCGAACGCCATGTAGGCAGTGGTGCCCGAGCCGAAGGGATGGCTGTCGAGCAGCACGTCGGCCGCCATGAGGATGGAGAAGAACTCGTCGCTCGGCGCGAAGGGCCGGAAGTGGATGCGCCCGGCGACGTCTGGCATGACGATCCGGAAGCGTTCGGCCAGGGCCTCGTGCAGGTGAGGCGCCTTGCGATCCCGAAACAACACCAGCCGCCCGGTCGGATCACGCCGCAGAATGCCGGCCAGCATGGCATCGAAAGCGGGGTGGAACTTGAACAGCATCATTGGGCAGACGTAGAGCGCGCCCGAGCCTTCGAGTTCCAGCGCCGCGCGCCCGGCGGGCGGGTCGGGCAGCTCGGGGCGGGGAAAATAGTTGGGCAACGCGCGCAGATTGACGAGGCTCTCGCTGTAGTGGCTCCGACCGTCGCCGGCGTTGAGGTCGGCGTGTGAGAGGTAGTAGTCGATGGTCGGAATTCCCGTCGTTGCCGGGTGGCCGCCGAGCACGCATTGCGCCGGGGCGAGGCGTGTGAAGGCCAGGAAATAGGTGAAGGGATCCATGCCGATGTCGGCGTAGATCAGGGCGTCGAGCCCGCGCTCGGCGACGACGCTCCGGGCCGCGTCGAGGTTGGCCGGCAGACGAACCACGTCGAGATCGGCGTCAGCGGCAAATTGCTTGTCGCTGCCCTCGTGGGCACCGGCGGCGAACAGAACGACGTCGAAATCGAGCTCGGCCAGGCGATCGACCAGCCGGCGATAGATAATGGCCACGGAATGAGCGACCCAGAAGCTGGAGATGAAGCCGATGCGCCGGCGCGCGCGCGCCCGGCGGGGCGACGGGGAGCACGGAGCCGCAACTTCGGGCAAATGGGGCCGGAATAGACGCGCGATACGGCTCATCAGGTCACGGTCGTTTTCGCCCTGGTAGGCGATCAGGAAGGTCGCCAGATTAACCTCGCCCAAGGGGTCCGTCAGCCGGACGCCCTGCGCGAGAAGGGCGTCGACCTCGCTGGAGAGGCGGGCGCGCGCCGCGTCGAGGTCGTCCTGGGAGCGATAAATCGTGGGCAGCAGAAGCGCGCGCTTGATGCGCAGGCCGTCATTGGGCGCCAGCTCATAGGCCCGGCGGTAGGCATCGCCCGCCTCGTCGATCCGCTCGAGAGCGTGCAGCGCGTCACCCAGGTTGTTCCAGGCCGCGGCGAGGTCCGGGTCGAGCAACAGGGCACGGCGGTAGCAGGCCACCGCATCGTCGAGCCGGCCCAGACCCTGAAGCGCCGCGCCAAGGTTGTTGTGCGCGTCGGCAACTCGAGCGTCCGCGGCGATCACCGCCTCGAAATGGCTTACCGCAGCGGCCGGCTCGCCCAGGCGGAGCAACGCCGCGCCCAGCGTGTTGCGTGCCGAAATCAGAGCAGGATCGAGGGTCAGCGCACTTTCGGCATGACGACGCGCGCCTTCGGGATCGGCGCCGTCGAGCAGCACCGAGGCGAGATTGTTGTGATAATCCGCGGACCGGGGATTAAGCGCGATCGAGCGGGTCAGATGCTCGAACGCCTCGGTCGTCCGGTCCTGCTGGTAGAGAGCGAGACCCAAGAAATGGGTCGCGTCGGGCTGGTCGGGCACGGCCACGAGCAGACTCCGGTAGATGCCCTCGGCCTCGCGATGCTCGCTCCGCTGCTGGTGACCGATGCCCCGAACCAGACTGTCCCGCAGGCTGGACGCGGTCCCGGATTTCTTGGTCACGGTCCGTGCCGCCGTCGTGCGCGCCATGATCGCTCGCTCCCCGCTCCGGTCCGCGCTCAGGCGGCGCCGAGCGCGCGCAGATGCACCGGGGTCATGTCGCCCGAGTCCGCGCGCTCGGCGATCATGCCCCGACCCAGTGCGGCGAGGACGGCAAACAGGTCGACATCGTCGAGCCCGAGATGGAAAGGCAGCCCGAGCACCCGGGGTGCGAGCGCGTCGGTGACGGGCAGCGGCGTGCGCGGGCAATCGATAAAGGCAGGCTGGGCGTGGCAGCCCAGGCCCCACCAGCGGTGAGTCTCGATGCCCGCTTCGGCAAGCCACCGAGCGATGGCGGCGGCGGCGGCCTCCTCGAACTCGACGACACAGGTGGACGCCACCCAACCGCCGCCGAACCCCGGCGAAGGCTCGACACCCTAAAGCCGGGCGAAGCCGTCGCGATAGAGCCCGACGAGGTTGGCCAAGTCCGCACGCCGGGCGCTCCAGTGATCGAGCCCGGCCAGCCCCATGGCGGTAGGATATTCGCTCATCTTGGCATTGGTGCCCTCGACGGTGGCGACCCGACCGGAGCCGAAGCCGAAATTTGCACGGCGGCGGACCTCGGCGACGAGCGCGCCGTCGGTGGAGATCACGAAGCCGCCCTCGCCGACGCCGAACACCTTGGTCGCGTGCAGGCTGATCATCATGGGCGCGGTCCCCGGCCTGGCACCGTCGAAACCACCGGCGGCGTCGATCACCACAGGCAAGCCGGTCTCGGCGGAGAAGGCGTCCCAGGCGCCGACATCGACCGGCGCACCGAGCGGCGAGACCGGCAGCACGGCGCCCACAGGGCCGGGCGCATGGACCACCGTGGCCAGCGCGGCCGCGGGTGTCAGCGACCAGGTTTCGGGATCGACATCGACGAAATTGGGTTCGAGACCGGCGATTCGTGCAGCGTGGGCGGTCGCAACAAAGGTCCACGCCGGCATGACGCAGAGCCGCGCTTCGGGGATTGCCGTGGCACGCAACGCCAGCGCGAGGCCGGTCGTGCCGTTGGAGACACAGGCGACGCACTCGTCAGCGACGTGATAGCGCTCGGCGAGGCGACGCTCGAAGCGGCGCAGCAGGGGCCCGAAGTTGGTGTACTGGCCCGAGCGATCGATTTCTTCGAGATAGGGGCGAAGCTGGTCGGCGTCCGGCAATTGTGGACGACAAACCCGGATTTGCGGCGCCGCCGCCGCCATCAACCGATCTTTCGGGCGGCGGGCAACAGCTCGCGGAAGAACGCCGAGAGTGAGACGGCCCCGGTGTGATCGTCGTAGAGCAGGTGGTTGCGCTCGAGAATGGCACGTCCGACCTGGTCGCATAATTCGGGATCAGCGCCGAGGCGGACCGCGATGTCGACATAGTCGTCGGCGTCGCGCGCGATGCAGTCCTCGAAGCCTCCCATCCGCTGGTAGCAGCTGTAAACCACCCGGCCACGCTGGTCGGCGCCGGGCAGGGTGACGAGCGGGGTGCCCGCGGCGAGGGCGATGAAGGCAGTCTTGACGGCGCCGAAGGGGTGGCTGTCGAGCAGCACGTAGGCAGCCATGACGATGTCCATGAAAACCGGGCGGGGCGCGAAGGGCAAAAAGCGGATGCGCGACGCAACGTCGGGCATCGAGATCCGGAAGCGCTCGACCAGCTTTTCGTGCAGTGCCGGAGAGGGACGGTCCTGGAAGAGCACGATCTCGCGCTTCTCGTCGCGCCGCAAGATGCCGGCGAGCATGGCGTCGAAGCTGGGGTGCAGCTTGAACGGCATCACCGGGCACACATAAATCGTGCGGTCGACGGGCAGGCCGAGGTCGGCCCGGCTGGCGGGCGTTTCGGGAAGCTCGGGGCGCCGGAAGCTGCGGGGCGCGCAATCGAGCCGGATGAGCGTCTCGCTGTAACGCTCCTGGCCGTCGGCGGTGTCGAGATCGGTGCTTGAAAGGAAATAGTCGATGGTCGGCACGCCGGTGGTCACCGGGTGGCCACCGAGTGCACACTGGATACCGGCTAGGCGGGTAAAGGAGAGATAATAGGTGAACGGATCGATGCCGATGTCGGCGTAGATCAGGATGTCGAGACAGCGGTTGGCCACCATCTGGCGCGTCGCGCCCAAATTCATGGGCAGACGGACGATGTTGAGGTCGGCACCGTCGAAGAGCGCGTCGTGGGTTGCAGCGGGGCCCGCGGCGAAAATCGTAATCTCGAACTCGTCGGTGTCCGCGATCCGCACGATCGCGTCCTCGTAGCGGCTGCCGGCACTCTGGCTCGACCAGAAGCTGGAGATGAATCCGAGCCGCAAACGCTCGCCGGGTGGCAGGGGCAGGTTGGGGGAGGCGTATTCCGGCAGTGCGTCACGGAACAGCTCGCCGATGCGCCCCATCAGATCGCGGTCGTTGAAGCCCTGGAAGCCCAGATAGAAGGGCGCGGCGTTGACCTCGTGCAGCGGGTCGACGAGCACCGCGGGCTTGGCGCACAGCGCGTCGATCTCGTCGACGAGAACGCGGCGCGAGTGATTAAGCGCGTCGATGGACGCGTGGAAGGGCGACAGCAGGAGAGCGAGCTTGATGCGCAACCCGTCGCTGGGCGCCAGTTCGAAGGCGCGGCGGAAGCAATCGCCCGCTTCCTCGAGGCGATCGACCACGTGGAGCGTATCGCCCAGGTTGTTCAACGCCTCGACGGAATGATCCCGGATCGCGAGCGACTTGCGGAAGCAGGAGATCGCGTCGTCAAAGCGGCCCAGACCCTGGAGCACCGCGCCGAGGTTGTTGTGGGCTTCGGAATTGGAGGGATCAAGCGCGAGCGACGCTTCATAATGCTCGACCGCGGCGTCGAGCGAGCCCAGCTCCTTGAGCACGTTGCCCAGATTGTTGTGCAGACCGGCGTTGTGGGGATCGAGCTTGAGCGCCGCGCGATACGCGTCGATCGCCTCGTCGAACAGGCCAAGCCCGTCCAGCGCCGCGCCAAGGTTGTTGAGCACGCCGATATGCTGCGGATTCTTACGCAGAATCTGCTTATACAGCGCCTTGGCCACCACCAGGCTGCCGGCCTGATGATGTTCGACGGCGGATTCGAATAGTGCTTCGAGTTCGTTCATCGTTACCCTAGAATCTGCTCAGAGACTAGGATGAAAGGTTTAACAAGGGTTTAAAGGATTGACGACCTAAGAGACTGAAAGGTCGGTGAAATCCGGGGTGCTCAGAAGCCCGATTCGACCCGGTCCGCCGCGGCGGCCAGACGCAACAGCGAAACGTCGCTGGCGGAGATCACGAGATCGTAGCCGTCGGCGAACAGCGCGCCGGCATCGCGCCCGGGTAACGGGATAGACCCCAACCACTTACCCGCAGCCCGGGTGCGGGTCTCGACCTCGGCGATCAGCGCGGCAACGTCGGGATGGCCGAGATCGCCGGTGTGCCCGGCGCTGGCCGAGAGGTCGGAGGGCCCGACGAACAACATGTCGACCCCCTCGACTGCCGCGATGGCGGCTACGTCGGCGACGGCGCGCGGGGTTTCGATCTGGCAGATCACGAGAAGCTGCTCGCTCCAGCCCTCGATATATTCGTCGCTCCGGCCGCCGTAGTCGGCACAGCGCGCGATCTGGGTTGCCATGCCGCGGATGCCCCCTGGCGGATAGCGACACGCGGCCACCGCGGCGGCGGCTTCCTCGGCGCTCTGGACATTGGGCACCATCACGCCTTGCACGCCGATGTCGAGCGCGCGCTTGATATAGACCGGATCATTCCACGGGACCCGCATGATCGGCGTGCAACCGCCCGCCCCGCTCGCCTGCATCAGAGCGATCGCGTTGAGGAAATCGCCCGGCCCGTGCTCGTGATCGATCAGCACCCCGTCATAGCCTGCCTGGGCGACAATCTCCGCCGCGAGGGAACTGGACAGATGGAGCCAGCAGACGAGCGCACGCTCGCCGGCCTGCAGACGTTGCTTGACGCGATTGGTTTTGGTCACAGCGACGCTTTCTCCCGCTGACGGCCCGCCACATTAGCACCGCCGCCGACGGCGCGGAAGCGGTCCCGCGGAGGCGCCGGATCAGGTGTTAATTGCCAAGCCAAGCACTCGTGGTTACTGTCATGTTATCAATGCCTTACCATTCGACGACCGAGGGGCCGTCGCGGACGTGGAACGAACCAACCCATGGCCTACGATGTTACCCGCACAACACCGCCGGGCGCGCCTGAAAGCGAGGGCACGGCGTTCGTCATCGATCAGAACATCGGCCATCTGAGCGCACTGGCCGCCCGCCTCTTCGGCAAGGCGTTGGGCGCGCGCCTCGCCGATTACGGCGTCAGCGCCGGCCAATGGCCGCTCCTGCTCCATCTTTGGGAGGAAGACGGGCTGACCCAGAAGGAGTTGAGCCGTCGCATCCAGATCGAAGAACCGACCACCGCGCGAACCCTCGACCGCATGGAGCGCGACGGGCTGGTGCGGCGCGAGAGGAGTCAACGGGATCGGCGCGAGGTCAACGTGCGGCTGACGGAGCGGAGCCGCGAGCTGCGCGACGACCTGATCCCCTGTGCCCAGGAAGTCAACGCCCGGGCGACCCACGGCCTCTCGTCGGAGGACAAGGCGCGCGCCGTGAGCCTGCTGCGCTATATGATCGCCCGGCTGACCTGACCGCGTTTCGCGCGCCGCGGCTCGAGGGTTCGGCCGGCGCTGGGCGTTAGGCTTTGATTGCGCACCCGAGGCTTCCGGCCCGGACGGGTGCGTCGTTTAGCCGCGCTCGGGCAGCGCGAAGATCTGGCCCGGGTAGATCAGGTCGGGATCCCGAATCTGGTCGCTGTTTGCCTGAAAAATCAGAGTGAAATGGACCCCGCCGCCATAAATCCGCCGGGCAATTCGCCACAGGCTGTTGCCCGGCTGCACAACCACCAGAGCCCGCCCCGGAGCGAGCTCAATTTCCTCCGGGCGAGCCCTGGAGAGGGGTGTCTCGATCCGCGCGATGACGGCCCCGTCGGACCCCAACTCGTCGAGCCGCAGGGTGTAGAGGCCGGGCGCCAGGGACTTTTCCGGGACGATCCGCCACCGCCCGTCGGCATCGATCGGCGCACCACCGATGAAATTGTTGTCGAGATAGGCCCGCACCGAACCGCCGGGCCGGCCCCGCCCGGACAGGATCAAGGTGCCGGCCTGGTCGTAATCGAGGATGTCGAGCACAACGCTCGCCGCCGGGCCTGCGTCGTCCGCTTCGCCCGGAAGCTGCAGGACGGTGCTGGCCCCATCGCCTTCGCGGGGCACGATCACCGCCATCGCCTGCTCGCCGGTTGCGCCCTCGGCCAACGTCTCGGCGGGCTCGGGCACCACGAGCACCACGACCTGATCGGACTCGACCTCCGCGCCCTCGGGCAGCCGGGAGGACAGGGAGAATTCGTGGGTGCCCGGAGGCAGCGGCTCGCTCGGCAGGAGCACCGATTCGCCCCGCTCGTCCGCGCGCACAGTGCCGATCTCCTTTTCGCCATCGAGCACCACGGTGATCTCGGCGCCTGGCGCGGCACGACCCGCAATCACCGCATCGCCGCTGGGGCCGATGCGGACCACATCGAAAGTCGGTTTGATGACGTCAGTCGGCTCATCGGGAGCGACCGGCTCCGACCCTGCGGCTTTCTCGACAGCGCCTCCGTCCGCGGGGGCACCCGGCGCGTCGGCGGTGCCGGTCTCGGCGGTGCCGGTCTCGGCGGCGTCGGTCTCGGCAGCCGGCGGCGTTTCGCCCGGCTCGTCGGAGCCGCCGAGGCCCAGACCGAGCCCGAGCCCCAGTCCTACGAGGGCGAGCAGCCCAACCATAATCGTGATGTTGCGACGCGAGATCACGGGCCCTCACAAACGGTCATGAAAAAACATACACCACCGCCCGCAAAACCGCCAAGACATACCTCGGGAAAGTCGCTGAATCCAAGGGTTTTCGCACCCCCCAGCGACAGCTCACGGCGCCGCGGACAACGACGGCGCAGAGGTTGCGTGGCGAATCGGGGTCAAGCCGAGGAGATAGACCGCGATCGCGTCCAGGTCGTCGGTATGCAGATGCCGGGTGCCGTGCTCGACGACCTCGGACATGGCGCCCTCGACGTCGTCGCCCTCCGGAGTGAACCCGCGCCGCAGCAGACGCACGACGTCGCGAGACGACCAGTCGCCGATTCCGGTCTCGGAATCGGGCGTGATGTTGGGCACGCGCTTGCCGTCGGGGCCCGTCATGGTGCCCGACAGCGCCCGATCCTCGTCAGACAACCCGAGCCAGCCCCGGGGCGTGTGGCATTCGCCGCAATGGCCGAGCACGGTGACCAGATAGGCCCCCCGGTTCCATGCCTCGGAGCGAGCAGGCTCGGACTGGAATGGCCCGGGCGAGAAGCCGAACAGCTTCCAGACCCCGAGCAGGATTCGCCAGCTGTAGGGCCAGGCAAGCTCGTGTCTCGCGGTCGGGTTGCGCACCGCCGGAACGCTATCGAGGAAGGCCTTGAGGGCGCTGATATCGGCGTCGGTCATGCCACTGTAGGCGGGGTAGGGAAACGCCGGATAGTAGTGCTCGCCGTCGGGCGCGATGCCGTGGCGCAACGCGCGGGCGAGATCGGCCTCGCTCCAGCCGCCGATGCCGGTTTCGGGATCGGGCGTGATGTTGGGTGAAACGAAGCGGCCGACGGGGGACTCGAGCACTCGCCCGCCCGCGAGCCACGCGCCGCCGCCTTCCCGATCGGTGTGACAGGATTCGCATCCGGCCGCGCGAAAGACATAGTCGCCCCGCGCAATCGCCGCGTCGTCCTGCGCCGTTGCAGCGGCTGCCGCCAGGGCCACCCCGAGGAGCGTGACCCCGAGCAGCGCCGTGCGTATAACTCCTGGGCCGCGGCCGGCGACGAGCAGGCGCCGCACGCGGCGGCCTCAGTCCTTCTTGATCCGGAACGGCTTGTGGCAGCCGCCGCAGGCGTCGCCCACGGCGCCCGCCTCGGCACCGATGGCCGCCGAATCGCCCGCCCGGGCCGCCGCCTCGAGGCGACCGGCCGCCGCGGCGAGGTTGCCCGCAGCCGCAGTGAACTTGTCCCATTGCTGCCAGATCTCGGGCTTGGCCCGGCTCTCGCCGCCGAGACTGCCCTCGGGAAAAGCGTCGGGAATCATCTCCGCGAGCGCGGCCATCGCCGCCGCGTGCCCAGCGAGGTGAGCGTCATAGGCGACCTCGCCGTCGAGCACCGCGAACAGGGCGGTGATATGGCTGCCCAATGCCTTCATGACCTGGGCGCGGTAGGCCAGCACGGGGCCGGGTTCGTCGGCCCGGGCGAGTTCGGAGGCCGCCAGCGGCGCGCCAAGCAGGGCCGCGGCAAGCAGCAGGGTGGCAAGGGGGCGTGTCATCGCATTGTCTCCTGAGCAGGGCCGTTCACGGCAGATCCCGACAGGCTAGAACGCCCCGCGCGCAGGGTCAAAGCCGCGACCACGGAGGGTTCATGGATTCGTTGCCTCGCGCCGTGTATGCTGCCCGCCCATCCCCGGAGGCACTCATGGCCACCATCCAGTCACTCGCCGTGTTCTGCGGCTCGCAGACCGGTCACGGGGCGTCCCATCGTGCCCTCGCGCACGCCCTGGGCGGCGCCTTGGCGGCAAACGGTATCCGGCTGATTTACGGCGGTGGGCGGATCGGGCTGATGGGCGTGCTGGCGGACGCGACACTCGCGGCAGGGGGCGCGGCGGTCGGCGTGATCCCCGAGCATCTGCGACGGCTCGAGGTCGCCCACGAGGGCCTGAGCGAGCTGATCACGGTTGCCTCGATGCACGAGCGCAAGCAGCGCATGTTCGAGTTGGCGGACGGCTTTGCGATGCTGCCCGGCGGGCTGGGCACGCTGGACGAGACCATCGAAATCCTCACCTGGAAGCTGCTGGCCCTGCACGACAAGCCGCTGGTTCTGCTCGATGACGAGGGCTATTGGAGGCCGCTGCTCGACCTCATCGACCATATGGTGAGCGCCGGGTTTACGGGCAAGGACGCCCGTGCGCTCTACCAGGTGGCGGGCGACCTCGACGGCCTGTTTGCCGCACTCGGCGCCGCCGCACCGCCCGGGCATGAAAGCCACCCAGAGCGGCTCTGAGCGCACCGAACCGCGCGGCTTGCGTCGGCTCGCCGCAATGCTATGGTGCGCGCCGTCGGGACCCCGCGCTGCGCGCCACGCGTGAACGAGGAGAGACGGAATGACGAAGATCAAGGTCGCCACACCGGTGGTCGAGCTGGACGGCGACGAGATGACGCGGATCATCTGGCAATGGATCCGCGAACGCCTGATCCTGCCCTATCTCGATATCGATCTGGAGTATTACGACCTCTCGGTCGGGAATCGCGACGCCACGGACGACCAGGTGACGATCGACGCGGCCGAGGCGATCAAGCGCCATGGCGTGGGCGTGAAATGCGCAACCATCACGCCGGACGAGGCGCGGGTCGAGGAATTCGGTCTCAAGAGAATGTGGCGTTCGCCCAACGGCACGATCCGCAACATCCTTGGTGGCACGGTGTTTCGCGAGCCGATCATCTGTACCAACGTGCCGCGCCTGGTGCCGGGCTGGACCGAGCCCATCGTGATCGGCCGCCACGCGTTCGGCGACCAGTACCGGGCAACGGATTTCCGGGTTCCCGGCGCCGGCCGGTTGACCATGACATTCACCCCGGCCGACGGCGGCGAGGCGGTGGAGTACGAGGTGTTCGACTTTCCCGACGCCGGGGTTGCGCTGGGCATGTACAACCTCGACGACTCGATTCGCAGTTTCGCGTGCTCCTGCCTCAATTTCGGCCTGCAGCGAGGCTGGCCGGTCTACCTCTCGACCAAGAACACGATTCTCAAGGCCTATGACGGGCGCTTCAAGGACCTCTTCCAAGAGGTCTTCGATGCCGAGTTCAAGACCGGATTCGAGACGGCGGGCATTCTCTACGAGCATCGCCTGATCGACGACATGGTCGCCGCCGCGCTAAAATGGAACGGCGGCTTTGTCTGGGCGTGCAAGAACTACGACGGCGACGTGCAGTCGGACACCCTGGCGCAGGGTTTCGGCTCGCTCGGGCTGATGACCTCGGTGCTGCTGACGCCCGACGGCAAGACGGTCGAGGCGGAAGCCGCCCACGGCACGGTCACCCGCCATTACCGCCAGCACGAGGCCGGCCAGGAAACCTCGACCAACCCGATCGCCTCGATCTTCGCCTGGAGCCGCGGGCTCTATTACCGCGGCCAGTTCGACGCCTCGCCCGAGCTCCAGCGCTTCGCGGAGACCCTGGAAAAGGTCTGCGTCGAGTGCGTCGAGCAGGGCAAGATGACGAAGGACCTGGCGCTGCTGATCGGCCCCGACCAGCCCTGGTTGAACACCGCCGACTTCTTCACCGCCATCGACGAAGGGCTGGGCGCGGCGCTCGCGAAAGGCTAGGCGAGACCGCTCCCGCCCTAAGCCATCTCGGGCCCTCTTCGATTACGCGCCGGCCGCCCTAGGCCAACCCCGGCCTTCTTTGATTTCGGGCCGGCCGCCCTAAGCCAACCCCGGCCCGGCGACCGCCTCGGCAATCGCTGTCTCGATCGCGGCAAACGCGGCGTCGAGCTTCGAGGCATCGGAGCCGCCGCCCTGCGCCATGTCGGGTCGCCCGCCGCCGCCCTTGCCGCCGAGCTCCACGACGCCCGCGCGAACCAGGGCAACGGCATCGAGCCGGCCGATGAGATCGTCGCTGACGCCGACCACGAGGGACACCTTGCCCTCCGCCTCGCCGGCCACCGCGAAAACACCCGAGCCCTGCTTCTTCATCTCGTCGACCAGGCCCTTGAGCTCCTTGGCCGCGATGTTGTCGAGCCGTCGGGCGACAACGCGAATACCCTCCACCTCGCTCGTCTCGCCGCCCGCATCACCGCCACCGCCGGCAGCCAGCTGCTTGCGGGCCTCGCTCAGTTCGCGCGTAAGCTTCTTGCGCTCCTCGACCAGCGCTTCGATGCGGGGCACCAACTCGCCGGGCGCGGTCTTGAGCGTGGCGGCGGCGGCCCGCAGCCGGGTATCCTGCTCGCGCAGATACTCGATCGCGGCCTCGCCGGTGAGCGCCTCGATCCGGCGCACGCCGGCAGCCAACGCACTTTCGCCGACCACCGTGAACAGGCCGATGTCGCCGGTGCGCCGGACATGGGTGCCGCCGCACAGCTCCGTGGAATAGGCGTGTTCGTCCTCGCGCCCCATCTCGACGACCCGGACCTCGTCGCCGTATTTCTCACCGAACAGAGCCAGCGCGCCGTGGGCCGTGGCCTCGTCCGGGCTCATCAGATGGGTCGCGACCTCGTGGTTGGCCCGAATCTGGGCGTTGACCGCGGATTCCACCGCCGCCATGTCGGCGGCCTCGAGGGGCGCGGGATGGCTGATGTCGAAGCGCAAGCGGTCAGGCGCGACCAGCGAGCCTTTCTGGGCGACATGCTCGCCCAGTTGGCCGCGGAGCGCGGCGTGAAGCAGATGGGTCGCCGAGTGATTGGCCCGCAATCGCGCGCGGCGCGCCCGGTCGACCACCAGGGTTGCGGCGTCGCCCGCTTTGAGGCGGCCCTTGACCAGGCGGGCGAGATGGACGTGCACATCGCCCAGCTTCTTCTGGGTGTCGGTGACCTCGAGCTCGGCGCCCTCGACGCTGAGGATGGTCCCCGTATCGCCCATCTGGCCGCCCGATTCGCCGTAGAACGGTGTCTGGTTGAACACAACGGCAAGATCGGCCGGTGCCTCCGCCGTCTCGACCGGCTTGCCGTCGGCGACCAGCGCGACGATCCGTGCTTCCGCATGCTCGACCGCATAGCCCAGAAACTCGGTGGCGCCCGCAGCCTCGCGGATCTCGAACCAGACCTGTTCGGTTGCGGCCTCGCCCGACCCTGCCCAGGCGGCCCGCGCCATTTCGCGCTGCGCCGCCATCGCCGTGTCGAACCCGGCCTTGTCGACGGTGCGGCCCTGGGCACGAAGCGCGTCCTCGGTGAGGTCGTAGGGAAACCCGAAGGTGTCGTAGAGCTTGAACGCGACTTCGCCGGACAGGGCTTCGCCTTCGCCCAGCCGCGCGGTCTCTTCCTCGAGCAGCGCAAGGCCGCGGACAAGGGTCTGCTTGAAGCGGGTTTCTTCGAGCTTGAGGGTTTCCTGCATGAGCGCCTGGGCGCGGGCAAGTTCGGGAAAGGCCTGACCCATCTCGCCGACCAGCGCGGGCACGAGCCGCCACATCAACGGCTCGACACACCCCATCAGGTGCGCATGGCGCATGGCACGGCGCATGATCCGGCGCAGCACATAGCCCCGCCCCTCGTTCGACGGCATCACGCCGTCGGCAATCAGGAAACACGATGCGCGCAGATGATCGGCGACGACCCGGTGGGACACGCCGTGGGGACCGTGAGGCTCCGCGCCCGAGGCTTCGGCGGACGCCTCGATCAGACGGCGGAACAAATCCGTCTCGTAATTGTCGTGCACGCCCTGGAGCACCGCCGCGATGCGCTCGAGGCCCATGCCCGTGTCGATCGACGGGCTCGGCAGCTCGATCCGCTCGTCGAGCGTGACCTGCTCGTATTGCATGAAGACGAGGTTCCAGATTTCAACGAAGCGGTCGCCATCCTCGCCCGGACTGCCCGGGGGACCGCCGGGGATGTCCTCGCCGTGGTCGTAGAAGATCTCGGAACAGGGCCCGCAGGGACCGGTATCGCCCATCGCCCAGAAATTGTCGCTGGTCGGGATACGCACGACTTTCGATTCGGGCAGGCCGGCGATCTTTCGCCACAGATCGAACGCCACGTCGTCCTCGGCATAGACCGTGACCATGACCCGATCAGCGGGCAGGGCCATCTCGACGGTGATCAGCTTCCAGGCGAGTTCGATGGCGAGTTCCTTGAAGTAATCGTCAAACGAAAAATTTCCCAGCATCTCGAAGAAGGTGTGGTGGCGGGTGGTGTAGCCGACATTGTCGAGATCGTTGTGCTTGCCGCCCGCGCGGACGCATTTCTGGCTCGTGACCGCACGGTTGTAGTCACGGCTCTCCGCCCCGGTGAAGACGTTCTTGAACTGGACCATGCCCGCGTTGGTAAACATCAGGCTCGGATCGTTGTGGGGCACGAGCGGCCCCGACGCCACGGTCTCGTGCCCGTGGTCCGCGAAATAGTCGAGAAACTGCGTGCGGATATCGTTGACGCTGGACATCGGTTCCGTTCGCCCCCGCGCAACTTCGACCGGCCGGACCGTCCGGCCGACCCGTCCCGGGACGTCGCCCGCTTTTACCGTGGCCCCAGAGCGCTGTCCAGCGCAGGCCGGGCGGCGAGGGCCAAAGAAAATGGCGCCCCGCGCCGGTCGGGCACAGGACGCCGCAAGGAAGAGCAGCGGAGGGGGCCGCGCAGCATGCCGCGGGCCCTCGCGGAAGAGGTCAGTCCTCGAGTGGTGCGGCAACCGCCTCGGGGGCGTCGTCGTCCTCGTCGCCGGCCGCGTCCGGCGGATCGACGATGGCGTCGACCACGACGCCCGCGTTCTCGCGGATCGTGCGATCGAGGGACTCGGCAATCGGCGGATTGTCGAGCATGTACTGCTTGGCGTTCTCGCGGCCCTGGCCGATCCGTTCGCCGGCGTAGGAGAACCACGAGCCGGACTTCTCGACCAGACCGGCAGCCACGCCGAGATCGATCAGTTCGCCGACGCGGGAGATTCCCTTGCCGTAGAGGATGTCGAATTCGACGGTGCGGAAGGGGGGCGCGACCTTGTTCTTGACCACCTTGACCCGGGTCTGGTTGCCGATGATCTCGTCGCAGTCCTTGAGCGCCCCGATGCGCCGGATGTCGAGCCGCACGGAGGCGTAGAACTTGAGTGCGTTACCGCCGCTGGTGGTTTCGGGGCTGCCGAACATGACGCCGATCTTCATACGGATCTGGTTGATGAAGATGACCATGCAGTTGGACTTGGAGATCGAGGCGGTCAGCTTGCGCAGCGCCTGACTCATCAGCCGGGCCTGCAGGCCGACATGGGTATCGCCCATCTCGCCCTCGAGTTCCGCCCGGGGCACGAGTGCTGCGACGCTGTCGACGACGACGACATCGATAGCGCCGGAGCGGACCAGGGTGTCGGTGATCTCGAGCGCCTGCTCGCCTCCGTCGGGCTGGGAAATCAGCAGCTCGTCGGTGTCGACGCCCAGCTTCTTGGCATAACCCGGATCGAGCGCGTGTTCCGCGTCGACGAACGCGCAGACGCCGCCGGATTTCTGGGCCTCGGCGACAACATGGAGCGCTAGCGTGGTCTTGCCCGAGCTCTCGGGGCCGTAGATTTCGACGACCCGGCCGCGCGGCAGGCCGCCGATGCCGAGCGCGATATCGAGGCCGAGGGAGCCGGTGGAGATGGCAGCGATTTCAAACGAGGCGTCGCGCTGGCCCAGCTTCATCACCGAGCCTTTGCCGAAGGAGCGCTCGATCTGGCCGATTGCGGCGTCCAGCGCTTTCTGCTTGTCCATGTCTTCCTTTTCGACCAACCGAAGTGCAGCTTCCGTCATCGTCTGACCCTCCTTCTTATTTCACAGCCCCTCGGGCGTTTCAACGTGCCTCTGGACGGATCAGTCGTACATGGTTTGTTCTATTTTGCAACAAAAAATATAATATGTTGAAAGAAAACAGGAAAAATCAGGTTCGTTCGGTGTATGTTCCGGTGATTCCGACCGGTGGAGTGGGTGGCGGAGGAAAATTCCTCCCGCCTCTCGCAGGCCCCTTACGGGGACTCGGCGGCCATGACTTCCTTCACCTTGGCAGCCAGTTCACGGATCGAAAAAGGCTTGGCGAGGAAGTTGATGGTCTCGTCGTTCTCAAGCTCGTCGCGGAAGATATCCTCCGCATAGCCGGAGATGAAGACGACCTGGATATCGGGATTGGAGCGGCGCACATGGCCCATCAGGGTCGGCCCGTCCATCCGCGGCATGACGACGTCCGTGACCAGCATGTCGATGCGCTCCTCGCACGAGGCGAGCAGCTCGAGGGCCGAGTCGCCGCTGTCCGCTTCGAGCACGGTGTAGCCCTTGTTGCGCAGCGCGCGCGCGCCGAACAGACGAACCGCCTCTTCGTCCTCGACCAGCAGGATCGTGCCCTTGCCCGTAAGATCGCGCGGGATCGCGTTCTCCCGTCCCGCGGAATCGGCGCCCGGCTCACCCGTGGTGTCAGCCGCCTCCGCGGCGTCTTGCGCTTCGGCTCCGGCCTCGGCATCGTCGGCCGGCCGATAGCGCGGCAGGAAGACGTAGAAGGTCGTGCCCTCGCCCAGCTGGCTGTCAACG
The DNA here is from genome assembly GCA_965249645.1 of Alphaproteobacteria bacterium. GTDB lineage: Bacteria > Pseudomonadota > Alphaproteobacteria > UBA828 > JAPUJA01 > CAVOEB01. The sequence goes on along the minus strand of CBDFML010000009.1, from coordinate 266,585 downwards.
AAGATATAGCCGCTGAACTGCTTGACGATACCGTAGACGGTCGACAGGCCAAGCCCGGTACCGGCACCGACATCCTTGGTCGTGAAGAACGGCTCGAAGATCTTGCTGCTGTCCTCCAGCGATATGCCGCAGCCGGCATCCTTGACTTCGATCAGGACGAATTCCCCGTCGGGGAGCAGCTCGCTGCCGGTTCCGGCCCACTCGGCGCCGCGCACGTTCTCGGTGCGGATGGTCAGGGCGCCGGTACCCTCCATGGCGTCGCGCGCGTTGACCGCGAGGTTGATGATGACCTGCTCGAACGGCCCCTGATCGACCTTGACCTGCCACAGGTCGCGCTCGTGAACCAGACGGAATTCGATGCTTTCGCCGATCAGGCGCCGCAGCAGGCTGGTCAGCTCGGCCAGGACGTCGGTGATCGCCAGCACCCGGGGGGTCAGGGTCTGCTGGCGCGAAAAGGCGAGAAGCTGGCGGACGAGGTTGGTCGCGCGGTTGGCGTTCTGCTTGACCTGCATGATGTCGGAGAAGGATTGATCGCCCGCCTGGTGGCGCATGAGCAGCAGGTCGCAGAAGCCCAGAATTGCCGTGAGGATATTGTTGAAATCGTGGGCGATGCCGCCCGCGAGCTGGCCCACGGCCTGCATCTTCTGGGCCTGGGCGAATTGCAGCTCGAGTTTCTTCTGCTCGGTGGTGTCGATCAGGTGCGCCGCCAGACCGGTCTCATCACCCTGGGCGGCATCGAGATTGGCAAGATAGAGAAGCAGATTGCGGTCGGCGCCGTCGGCGAGCCTGACCTCGATCGGCGTCGAATTGTCGGTGCCCCGCACCAGATCGGCGATTCGCCGCTCGACCTCGTCGCGATCCTCGGCGGACACGAGCTCGGCCAGCGACCGGTCGCCGATGCCGTCCTCGATTCCGACCATGCGCTCAAATGCGGCGTTGGCCTCGCGCACCCGGCCGTTGAAATCCAGCAACGCGATGCCCGTGGGCGCACGCTCGAACAGACCGCGCAGGCGATGGGGTGCGTCCTCGCCGGCCGGCGCCGGTAGCGCTGCCTCGTCTGCCATGGGCGTGACCACCGCGCAGGCCCCCGGCGCGCCGTCCCGGGCGGGCGACTGGCTGACCCGTGCCCGCCAGGGGCGGCCGTCGGGCCCGTGAAAGCGGAACTCGGCCTCGATCTCCTCCGCCGCACCCTGCATCAACGCCCGGGCATCGTCGCTCGGGTCGTCTTCGGCCAGCAGATCGCCCGGTCCCAGCGCGCCTTCAACGAGCTCGGCGACCGAGCGCCCGACCATCGCCGCGAAGCGCTGGTTGACGAAACGGAAGCGACCCTGGCCGTCGACGGCGTAAATGCCGACCGGCACACCGTCGAGCAGAGCGGCAAGACCGGTGACCTCCTCGCGCAACGCCGCCGATTGCTCGTGCTCGAGGGTTACGTCGAGAACCCGCCACAGAAAATGGCCGTCGATCGCTTCGATGGTGCGGCTTTCGACCCGATAGCGGCGAGCGGCATCGCCGTTGATCGCGGGAGCCACGATATCGTCGGCGGCCCGGCCCGAGCGAACCGCGGCCTTGCCGAGTCTGGCGATGCCGGAGCGCCACGCGTCATCGAGATACAGGTCGTAGATCGGCGGCGCATCGGCGGGCTTGGCCACGCTCGCCAGGCCCGCATAGGCGTCGCCCGCTGCCGCCACCGTGCCGTCGGGCGCGGTGATCAGCCACGGCTCGGACGCGGCATCGAGAGCCGCGGCAGCCAGATCGTCGTGCACTTTGCGTCGTCGGGAGCTGAACATCAGCGGCCCTCACCCCTGTTGCCCGTCCGGGCGGGCCAAACCGGCGCGCCCGTCGTCGCCCGAACGGAGGCGGAGTCTAGCACAGCGTCCGGAATCGCGTCACGCGCGAGCACGGTCATGGGGGAAACGCCCCTTGAGGCGCATCACGTAGCCGATGATCTCGGCGACGGTCTTGTAATGTTCGACCGGGATCGGCTCGTCGATCTCGACGGCGGCGAACAGCGCCCGGGCGAGCGGCGGGTTCTCGACCACGGGAACGTCGTTCTCCTTGGCCACGTCGCGGATGCGGAACGCGACCTCGTCGACACCCTTGGCGACGAGAATGGGCGCTTCCATCTGGTCCATCTCGTATTTGAGCACGCAGGCGTAGTGGGTCGGGTTGGTGATCACGACGTGAGCGTCGGGCACCGCCGCCATCATGCGCCTGCGGGCACGCTCCTGGCGGAGCTGGCGCAGCCGCGCCTTGATATAGGGGTCGCCTTCCGACTGCTTGAGCTCGTCCTTGATGTCCTGGCGGCTCATGCGCATTTTCTTCGTGAATTCCATGCGCTGATAGAGGTAATCGAGCCCCGCGATCAGGGTCACGATGGCAGCGATACCGATGAGCAGCTTGGTCAGCAGGCGTTCGAGCACGGCAAGCAGGTCGGCGATGGCCATGGTCGGCACATCGGCCAGAATTCCACGTTCGGCCAGCAGGACGATCGTGGCCACGGATGCGACGATCACGAGCTTTGCAACCGCCTTGAGAAACTCGACCAACGAGCGCAGCGACACGATCCGCTTGACGCCTTTGAGGATCGAGATCTTGTCGATCGACGGCTTGATATTCTCCGCCGATATGACGAATCCCCGCTGCAGAATTCCGGTGCCGAGCGCGGCGACGACGAGAATCGCGATGGCCGGCCCGAGGATCCCCGCCAACGACAGCCCGAAGCTTCCAACATCGCCGCCCGTACTGCCGACGGCGACACGAATCTGGTCGGGTTGAGCGAGGAAGGGTCTGAGCAGGCGCGTCAAGTCGCCCATCATGCTCGGCGCCAGCGCAATGACCACCACCGCACCGGCATTGATCATCAACCAGTTGTTGACCTCGCGCGACGAAACGCCTTGGCCCTTTTTGCGGGCGTCCTCGAGCTTCTTTTGTGTCGGCTCTTCTGTCTTTTGCGACTTGTCCTGGGTCTGGTCGTCTGCCACGGCTACCTCAGTATCTCAGGAACTGGCTGATGCTCGCCTCGAAGTGATCGAGGTACCAGAGCATGCCCGCCGAGAGCGTGACCGTGAGGACGTAGAGCCCGAGAACGATCTGGATCGGCAAGGCGACAAAAAAGACCTGCATCTGCGGGATCATGCGTGCGATCAGGCCGATGCTGACGTAAAAGAGCAGCCCCACCAGCATGACCGGTGCGGCGATCTGGAGCGCAATGACGAAGGCGCCCGACATGACGCGCACCGCCATCAGGGCAAAGTCCTCGACCGGGGGCGGTGCGCCCGGCGGGAACAGATGGTAGCTGTCGATCAGCGCCCAGAACATGGGCTGATAGAGCCCGGTGGCGAAGATCAGGACGACGCCCAGAGCGCTCAGGAGATTGCCGGGCAGGGTGCCGCCCTGGGCCTGGTTGGGGTCGAACACCTGGGCCGCCGCCAGGCCGCCCTGGAAGGCGATGATCACGCCGGCGGTGTGCAGGGCGCTGATCATCATGCGAATCAACGCGCCGAAGAACAGCCCGATCACGACTTCGGCTATCACGAGCAACCCGATGGTCGCGAAATCCTCGGGCAGGGCCGGCGGCGATCCGGTGACCAGCGGGACGACCGAGATGGTCACCGCGAAGGCCGCGAGCAGGCGCACCCGCGGCGGGACGTAGGTCTTGCCCAATCCGGGAAACAGCATCAGCGCCGCGCCGAGACGGGCGAAGACGAGAAAGAAGTGAAAAATCTCGTCGGGCAGGATGCTGTCGAACATGGCGCGTCAGAAGGGCTGTGCGATGCGCTCGTAAACTTGCTCGGTGAACCCGAACAGCGTGGTCATCAGGAACGGCAGGAGAACGAGCAGCGAAACGAAGATCGCGATGATCTTCGGCACGAAGGTCAGCGTCATCTCCTGGATCTGGGTCAGTGCCTGGAAGAGCGCGACGGAGAGACCGACGAGCAGCGCGATCATCATGATCGGCGCGGCCATTTTCAGCAGGGTAAAGATGGCGTCGCGCCCCAGGTCGAGGGCTTCGGCGGGAACCATTCGACGCCGCTCTACCCAACGGCCCGATCGGCCGGAGACGCCAAAGCCGAACGGCAGTCGATTGCCACGAGAGATTTGCCGTGCGCGGTTGCCGTGTCGAGGGGCAACGCGTTGCGTTTATGAGGCCGCTGGTGCAAGCCCGCACGATCCAGGCGATAGTCGGTCATCGAATCCCGCGCTAGATCGGCATCTTGATGATGTCTTGATAGGCCTGGATGACCCGGTCGCGCACCGCAACGACGGTCTGCATCGTCACCTCGGCGTTGGTCACCGCAAGCGCGACCTGCGAAATGTCGGTTGGTGCGCTCACCGCCTGCAGGCTCATCACCTCGGCCTTGCGTCCCGCGCTGACGGCGTCACCCACGATGTCATTCACCAAGCCGGAGAATTCGCTACCGCTGGGCTGCGCACCCGTGGGCGCGCTCCCGCCGATGCCCGGAGCCACCTTGGCGGCAGCCTGGGTATAGGCCTCGGCCGCAGCCGAAAATTTCACGTCCATCATGCGCTCCTTTTCAAATCGCTCGCTTGCGTCCGGTCACCTAGCGCAACAGCTCGATGGTGCGCTGGAGCATGTCCTTGGTGACGCTGATCATGTTCAGGTTGGCCTCGTAGCTGCGCTGGGCCTCGCGCATGTCCATCGACTCGATGAGGCTGCGCACATTCGAGGTCAGAATGTAGCCGTCCGCGCTCGCGCTGGGATGGCCCGGATCGTAGCGCTTGCCGAACGCGGACTGATCGACGCCGATCCGGTCCACTGCGACGACGTTCACGCCGGATTGCCTGTCAAGTTCGGACTTGAAGCTGATGACCTTGCGCCGGTAGGGATCGCCCGAGGCGCTCGAGGTCGAATTGGCGTTCGCCAGGTTCTCCGCGATGACCCGCATGCGGGTCCCCTGGGCCGCGAGGCCGGAGGCGGAAATGGTAAGGGCCTTGGTCAGATCCATGGTTGGTTCTCCTTGGGCGGCCCCTACCTGGTGCCTGTCGCACTAATCGCGTGAGCTCAAGCTTCCCGTCCGAGAGCGATGCGCACTATCGCGAGATGCTTTTTGTAGAGGTTGATCACCATCGAATAGTTCATCTGGTTGTCGGCGACCTTCATGAGCTCCTTTTCGAGCTCCACGCCGTTGCCCGACTCCGTGGTGGCCGAGATCGCGCCGTCGTCGATCTTGAACCGGCCGCGCTCGCCGCTGCCCTGGATATGGCCGCTGCTGGTGCGCGCAACGCCCATGCCCGTGCCCGAACCGCGCAGCAGGGACGCGAAATCGAGCGGCTCGAGGTCGCGCGCCTTGTAACCAGGGGTATCGGCGTTGGCAACGTTCTCGGCGAGCACTTCCTGACGTTGGATAAGCCAGGCCATGCGGCCCGCCATAGCGTTGAAAATCGGAAGATTGCTGAAGTCCATGCGCGTCCTCGAGCACCGTCTGGGCCAACTCCTGGCCGACGGGGCGATCCTGCGCGCGGGGCCCTTAAAGAAAGGTTAAGCGAAAGCCCTCAGACCCGCGCACGGCGGGCCTTCGTGGCCCGCTCGATGGCGGCGGCCGTAAGTCGCTCGATCGCCAGACCGTCACGCAGCGCTTCGAGCAGGCGCCGCTCTTCCCGGTCGATGGCGTCGTCGGCGGCGGCGACCTCGCAGGCCAACGCATAGGCCGTCTCGCGCAAGCGATCGGGCAGGCTGAGCGCGATCATCTCGAGCAACGTGGCGAGCCCGTCCTCGAGGCTCAGAATCTCGATACACTGGGACGCCACCGCAGACAGGCGGGTCTCGTCGAACTCCTCGAAAGCCGGCAGGTCGCGAATCACCTCGCCGATGGTGCGCAACTCGTTGTCGGTCATGGCGCGATCCGCCACCGAAGCGATGATCATGGTGTAGATCAACGCCGTGTGCGGGTTAAGCGGCGGGGTATCGTCGTCGGTCGCGGTCATGGCATCGACTCGTGCTGAAGCGAACGCTGGACCCGAGAGATGGGGATTTTATTGCGCCGGCGCAAGGGCTCAGGCCCCGCCCTCAGCGCCACTCCGGGTCCCGACCAGCTCGCGCACCCCGTCGACCGCTTCGGCCAGGCCGACGCGGCGCACGTCGACACCGCCGGGAAAGGCGCCGGCGAGCCGTGAGGGCAGCCGGGAATCGAGCAGCACGAAGCAGCCGACGTCGCTTGCGCTGCGGATCAGGCGGCCGAACGCCTGCTTGAGACGGAGCCGCGTCAGCATGTCGTCGTAGCGCGCACCGCCAAACAGGTTGCGCCGCGCCTTGTGCAGGATGTCGGGGCGCGGCCAGGGCACCCGGTCGAAGACGATGAGGCGGAGCGAGCGGCCGGGCACGTCGATGCCATCGCGCACGGCGTCCGTGCCGAGCAGGCAGGCGTCGTGTTCGGCACGGAAGATCTCGACCAGGGTGGTGGTATCGAGCCCGTCGACATGCTGGGCCAGCAGCGGCAGGCCCGCTGCATCGAGCGCGCCTGCGATGCGGCCATGGACCTCGCGTAGGCGCGCAATCGCCGTGAACAGGCCGAGCGCGCCGCCACCGGCGGCGAGAAACAGCTCGCGGTAGGCTGCGGCAATGGCGTCGGCGTTGTTCCGCACCAGATCGGTCACCACGTAAAGGCGGGTCTGGGCGGCATAATCGAAGGGCGACGGCACCGCGGCGCGCACCGCCGGGCGGGCCAGGTGGAGGGCCCCGGTGCGCGCCTCCGCCGCGCGCCAGTCGGCTTCGACATCGCCGGTGCCGTCGCGCAAGCTCGCCGAGGTGACCAGCGCGCCGTGGGCGGGTGCCAGGACGAAGCGGGCGAAGGGCACGGTGGGGTCGAGCGTGTGGCGGCGCATGCCGATATCGAAGTCGCGGCCCTCGATGCGCTTGAGCGCGAACCAATCGACCACCCCGTCCGCCGCGCCCGCGGGCGCGGCATCGTCGGGGACGACCACGGCGCCCAGGCTTTGGAGCATCGCCCGCCAGCTCGCGATCTGCTCCCGGCCGCGCCGCAACAGGCCGCGCGAGATCGCCTCGATGCGCAGGCGGGTGGGAGAATCGAGGCTGTCGGCCTCGGCGTCGAGGCGCGAAGCCAGACCGCCCGCGATGCGCACCAGCGGCTGCCCGAGCCGGGCCAGCGCGGCGTCGAGCTCAACCGCGGCGTCGGCCACGCCGGGCCCGAGGGGGAGCGCTTCGGCCTCGAGGCTGTAGGGCCCCTCGACGCCCTCGGCACGGGCCACGACCTGGGCACGCACGGCCGCGAGAAAGCCTTCTGCCGGGCCGCGCGGTGCACCGCCGGCCAAGCGCTCGCGCCAACCCTCGCCGGGCAGCCCGCCCGCGGCCTTGAGCGCCTCGTCGAGCGCCTCGCGCAAATCGCCCTCGAGGGGCAGCAGATCGCCCGCCCGGCGTTCGAGACCGCGCGCCCGGCTGGCGGCCCGGCCGCCGCTCCGCTCACGCTCCGCGCCGCGCACCCAGCGGCGCAGCTCGGCCGCTTCGATGCCGCTCAAATAAGACGAAAAGGCCGAATCCGCGGCGTTGAACAGGTGATGGCCCTCGTCGAACACGTAGCGGATCGGGAGCGTGCGTTCGTCCGCCTCGTCGGCCGCGCCGAACGCCGCCTGAACCATGACGAGGGCGTGATTCGCGATTACGATATCGGCGCGCCGCGCGTTGCGCTGGCTGCTCTCGATAAAGCATTTGCGGTAGTGGGGACAGGCGGAATAGACGCATTCGCCGCGCCGGTCTGTCAGGTTGAGCGTTCGCCCGCGGCCGACCAGCCCGGCGAGCCAGGCAGGAAAGTCGCCGCCCACCATGTCGCCGTCGCGACTGGCTGCGGCCCAGCGCGTCATCAACCCCAGCCCGACGCGATCCGCCGGCAGCAGTGCGGCGCGGTTTGCGGCCTCCTCGAAGTTGAGCAGGCAGAGATAATTCTCACGGCCCTTGCGTACCACCACCTTGCTCGCCTTGGTCTCGGGATCGGGGTAGAGCCGGTCGAGCTCGCGGTCGAGCTGGCGCTGCAGGTTGCGGGTGAAGGTCGAGAGCCACACCGCGCCGTCGTTTTTCTCGGCCCAGACGCTGGCGGGCGCGATGTAGCCCAGGGTCTTGCCCACACCGGTGCCGGCCTCGGCGAGGACGAGCTGCGGCGCGTCCTCTTCCTCGCGCGGCGCAAAGGCACCCGCCGCGGCCGAGGCGAAATCAGCCTGCTGGGGCCGTGCCTCGGCATCGAGCCCGAGCAGCTCGGCCAGGCGCCCGCGCGCTTCCGCATCGCTTACGGGAAAGCCGCCCGGCGGCGGCGGGGGTGCGACCTCGCCCCACTCCTCGAGTCGCAGCCAGGGCGCCAGCGCCGCGGCCGCCCCGGCCTCGTCGGGGACACGCCCGGCCCGTGCCAGCGCGTCGAGCACCGCATCGGCCCACAGCCAATTGCCCCGGCGCATGGCTTCGGCCACGGTTGCCGCCCACTCGGCGTCGGCGAGACCGGGAGCGGCCAGTTCGTCGAGCAGGGCGCGGGCGGCGTCGAGCAGGGCGAGAGCTTCGTCTTCGTGGCTTTCGGGCAGCGCCTGATCGAGCGCGCGGGCAAGCCCGCGCGGCGTGGGCAGGCAGAAGGCAGCGGGCCGGGTAAACGCGAAAAGCTCGAGCAGATCGAGCGCGGGAAAGACAGCGACGGAAAGCCTCACGGTCAACGCCTTGGCGTGGCAGACCAGGAGCGGCGGGCCGGCATGGGCGCGCGCGCCCGCGGCTGCGAGGCTTAAGGATTCGATCTCGCCATCGCCGCTCACCAGCACCGCGCCGCGCGGGCCGGCGACGAGAGCGGTGGGTGAAGGCTGTGACGATGTCGGGGGCGGGATCGAATCGGTCATGGGCCGCACTATAGGGCGCAGCCAGGGTGCGCGCGAGGCGCTTGCCCGCGGGAGCGCACGGGATTTGACGCCCGACGCGGATTCGCGCATTCTCCGGCTCGCGACGCCGACGCTCCGCGCAAGACGACAACCGAGCATGACCGACGACCGACAGCTTGCCCTCGCGTGCAACGCCTGGCCCTTCGCCGAGGCGCGCGCGCTGCTCGACCGGCTGGGCGGCACGCCGCCCGAGAAGGGGTATGTGCTGTTCGAGACCGGCTACGGCCCCTCGGGCCTGCCCCATATCGGGACCTTCGCCGAGGTCGCTCGGACCACCATGATCCGTCACGCGTTTAGCCTGCTCTCGGACATTCCGACACGGCTGTGGGCGTTTTCCGACGACATGGACGGGTTGCGCAAGGTGCCCGACAACATCCCCGACCCGGAGATCGTCGCCCAGCATCTGGGCAAGTCGCTGACGCAAATTCCCGACCCCTTCGGCACCCATGACAGCTTCGGCCACCACAACAATGCGCGGCTGCGCACCTTTCTCGACGCCTTCGGCTTCGACTACGAGTTCGTCAGTTCCACCGAGTGCTACACAAGCGGCCGATTCGACGCGACGCTGATCGAGGTGCTGCGCCATTACGACGAGATCATGGCGATCATGCTGCCCTCGCTGGGCCCGGAGCGCCAGGCGACCTTCAGCCCCGTGCTGCCGCTCTGCCCGGAAACGGGCATCGTGCTCCAGGTGCCGCTGCGCGCGATCGATGCGGACGCGGGCACGGTCCGCTACGTCAACGAGGCGGGCAAGGAGGTCGAGCAACCGGTCACCGGGGGGCAGTGCAAGCTGGGCTGGAAAACCGACTGGGCGATGCGCTGGCGGGCGTTCGCCGTCGATTACGAGATGTCGGGCAAGGACCTGATCGAGTCGGTCCGCCTTTCGGGACGCATCTGCAAGGCGCTGGGCAGCACGCCGCCCGCGGGCTTCACCTACGAGCTGTTCCTCGACGAGCAGGGCCAGAAAATCTCGAAATCGAAAGGCAACGGGCTCGCCATCGACGAATGGCTGCTCTACGGCTCGCGCGAGAGCCTGTCGCACTACATGTTTCTGCACCCGCGCAAGGCGAAACGGCTTTATTTCGACGTCATCCCGCGCCATGTGGACGATTACCTCGCCCGCCTTGCCGCCTACCCGAAAGAGACGCGCGAGGCGCAGCTCGCCGATCCGGTATGGCACATTCACACAGGCGCCCCGCCCGCGCCGGAGACAGGACTGTCGTTTGCCGTTCTGCTCAATCTTACAAGCGTCTGCAACACCGAGGACCGCGCGGTGCTGTGGGGCTTTATTTCCCGCTACGCGCCCGACGCCTCGCCCGAGGCAACACCGATCCTCGACGAGCTGGTGGGCTACGCGATCAACTACTACCGCGACTTCGTCAAGCCCGAGAAACGCTACCGCGCGCCCGACGAAATCGAACGGGCCGCGCTGGAGGACCTCGTCGCCACTCTCGAGGCGCTGCCCGCCGGCGCGGACGGGCAAGCCATCCAGACCGAGGTCTACGAGGTCGGCAAGCGTCACGACTTCGAAAGCCTGCGTGCCTGGTTCAAGGCGCTCTACGAGGTTCTCCTCGGCCAGAGCGATGGCCCGCGCATGGGCTCGTTCATCGCGCTCTACGGGGTCGAGGAGAGCGTTGCCCTGATCCGCCGGGCGCTGGCGGGCGACGACCTGGCAACGTGACGCGAGAGGGCGGGGCGTGATGGACCTCTACCCCCTGGCCTGGCCGCTGCTTCGCTGTCTTGCCCCCGAAGCCGCCCACCGGGCAACGCTGGCGGGATTGCGCGCCGGCCTCGCGGGCCGTGCGAGCGCTGCGGACGGGCCCGAACTCGCCTGCTCCGTCTTCGGCCTCGACTTCGCCAATCCCGTCGGCCTGGCGCCCGGCTTCGATAAGAACGCCGTGGCGATGGGCGCGCTTGCGGCGCTGGGCTTCGGTTTCGTCGAAGTCGGCGGGGTAACGCCCCGGCCCCAGCCGGGGAACGCTCGGCCCCGGGTTTTTCGGCTGGTCGAGGACGAGGCCGTGATCAACCGGCTCGGCTTCAACAACAAGGGGTTGGACAGAGCGGCGCGGCGGATCGCAGCGGCGGGCCCCCTGCCCTGCCCGCTCGGCGCCAATCTCGGCATCAACAAGGACGCTACCGACCCGGCGGCGGACTTCGTTGCCGGCATCGAACGGCTGGGCCCGCTGGTCGGGTATGCAACCGTCAACGTCTCCTCGCCCAACACGCCGGGTCTGCGCGACCTGCAGGACCGTGCCGCGCTCGACGCCCTGCTCGGGCGCGTGATGGAGGCCCGAGACCGACTGCCCGAACGGCCGCGGCCGCTTGCCGTGCTGGTCAAGATCGCCCCGGACCTAGACGAGGCGGCGTTGACCGGCATCGTCGAGACGGCGCTCGCCCGGAACGTGGACGGGCTGGTGGTGAGCAACACGACGACCGCGCGGCCCGAAACCTTGCGCAGCCGCCACCGCACTGAGGCCGGGGGGTTAAGCGGCCGGCCGCTGTTCGAGGCCTCGACCCGGATGGTGGCCACGGTCTACCGCATGACCGACGGCGCCATGCCGCTGATCGGGGTCGGCGGTATCGCGTCGGGTGCGGACGCCTACGCCAAGATCCGCGCCGGCGCCTCACTGGTGCAGCTATACACCGCCCTGATCTACCGGGGTCCTGTCCTGATCGGGCGCATCAAGGCCGACCTTGCCCGCCGGCTCGGCGCCGACGGCATCGCCCGAATCGCCGACGCGGTGGGTCGGGATGCCGCGGGCTGACGCCGCGCGTCGGGCTTGTGTGTGCGATTCGGCGTGGGCTAGACTCACTAGATGACCGACCCCGTTCGACGGACGCGCAGACTGACCGGCCTGATCCCGGCGCTCGGCGTCGTGCTTGCCCTGGGTCTTGGCGCCTGCACGGGCGAATCCGTCGAGGTCTCGTCGGGCCCGCTGGAGGATTCCGCGGGCAACCCGATTCCCTCGTTCAGCCAGTTCCCCGACATTTCGATTCCCGCGGGCAGCGCGATGGTGCTCGACGAGTCGCTGATCTTCGGGCGCGACGACAAATGGACCGGACGGCTGGTGATCGAGACCGAGGTCTCGGCCAGCGCGGCGTTCGAGTATTTCCAGCGCGAGATGCCAAACCACCAATGGATCGAGCTGACCGCGCTGCGCAGCGACGTGAGCCTGCTCACCTTCTCGCGGTTGGACCGGGTCGCCACCCTGACCATCGAGAGCGAAACCCTCTCGGGCGCTTATGTGACGATCACGGTCTCTCCCCTGTCGCCTGCCACCACGCCGGCTCCGTGACGTCGCCGGCGGGGACGGCATTCCCCTCCCGGCCCATCAAGGAGACCCGGCCATGGCCAAGGATTATGTGAAGCTCTATCACGAGATCGAAGCCCGCGATGCGTCGCTCGGCGACGCCTCGCCCGACTTCATGAAAGCGTTCGATGCCATGGTGACGGAGGCCGGCAAGGCGGGCGCGCTGGACACCAAGACCAAGGAACTCCTGGCACTCGGCATTGCCGTCGCGGTGCGCTGCGAAGCCTGCATCACCCTGCACGCCGCCTGGGCCCGGGACAACGGCGCGACGCGGAACGAGGTGAGCGAAGCCATCGGCGTCGCGGTCCAGATGGCGGGCGCGCCAGCCCTGGTTCATGGCGTCGAGGCACTCGAGGCATTCGACCAGTTCGACGCCCAGGCCGGTGCCTGACGCTAGCTCTTTTCGCTCGCGGCAGCGGCCCTGAGCGTCTCAAGGCGATCTTAAGCCGCCTTACTCGCCGGAATAGGAGATCCGGTAGATCGCACCCGCCTCGTCGTCGGAGACGAGCAGCGCGCCGTCGGGCATGACCAGGAGGTCGACCGGCCTGCCCCACGACTCCTCGCCCTGCAGCCAGCCCTCGGCGAAGCTCTCATAGGCCACGGCCCGGCTGTCCTCGATGCGGACCAACGACACCCGGTAGCCGATCTTTTCCGAGCGGTCCCACGAGCCGTGCTCGGCGATGAAGATCTGGTGGCGGTAGGGCGCCGGGAACATCGTGCCCGTATAAAAGCGCATGCCCAGCGCGGCCACATGGGGGCCGAGCCGAACCGCCGGAAGGGCGTAATCGCCACAATCGTGGCCCGCCCCGAACTTGGGGTCGGGATGAAACCCGCCATGACAGTAGGGATATCCGAAATGCTGGCCCGGCGCGGCCACCCGGTTGAGCTCGTCGGGGGGCAAATCGTCGCCCAGGCCGTCGCGGCCGTTATCGGTGAACCACAGCTCGCTGGTCCCGGGGTGCCAGTCGAACCCGACGCTGTTGCGCACACCGCGAACGTAGATTTCCAGCTCCGAGCCGTCGGGCCGCATGCGCAGGATCGAGGCGTAGGGCTCGGCCGATTCGCAGATGTTGCACGGCGCACCCACGGGAACGTAGAGCCAGCCGTCAGGACCGAAGCGGATGAATTTCCAGCCGTGATGCCCGTTTTCGGGAAAAGCGTCGTTGACCACAACCGGCGACGGTGGATCGTTGAGCCGGGCCTCGATGTCGCCGTAACGCAGGACGCGGCCGATTTCGGCCACGTAAAGCGCGCCGCCCCGCAGCGCGACGCCGTTGGGCGAGCGCAGGCCGTCGATCAGCACGCGGGTCTCGTCGGCCTTCTGGTCGCCGTCGAGGTCGCGCACGGCGTAGACCCGGTCGAGCGAGCGGGTGCCCACGAACAGGGTGCCGCCGGACCCGCGCGCCATCGAGCGGGCGCCGGGCAGATTGTCGGCATAGACCTCGATGACGAAGCCCGGGGGAAGCCTGATAAGATCGAGCGGCAGCTCCCCGGCGGCAATAGCGCCCGAAAGCCCAACCGCAACGGCCGTGCCCAACACGATGCGGCGCACCGCCAGGCGCCGGACAAAAGTTCCGAGCATCCCCATCGCGATAAACCTTTGTTAACGATGTTCGGGTGAAGCTTAGCATTGGCCATCGGAACAACCGGAGAGCTTTTGCGCATGTCGGTGCTTCTTCACTTTGCCATCGCGCTCGCCTACATCACCGTGACCGCCGCCGTCGCGGTCGGATTGCCCCAGATCGTATTGGGTATCGACCAGATGACCGCGGTTCTGCTTGCCGCGCTGGGCGTGTTGCTCGGCGGGCTAGTGCATCTCGGGGTGGTTCATGCGGCGCGCGGCCGCAAGGTTGCGTCGCTTGCCCGAAACCAGGCCCAGCTTTCGAAGAGCTTTGCCGAAATGCGCAAGGCCGTGGCGGAGGCCAGCCCCGAACTGCTGCGCGTGGCGTTGAGCGAGGCTCACGAAGAAGTGGCGGCGGAGCGCAAGGTGATGCGCCTGCTGAACGACCAGATCGATCCCGACGGCGGCGCTCCCGACGACGCCACCGGCGACGCGGTGCTTGAGCTGGGCGACGAGTTGCTCGAGGTTCACGGCGCGCCGGACGTGCCGGTGGCCGCAGAGCCCGAGCGGATCGAGCCGCGCCTGCATGTCGGTCTCGACCGCGATGAATTCCTGCGCAACGTCGGGCGTGCGGACGTGCCCATGGGGGCCGCGCTTGCGCCCCACGCCGACGCCGACCCGGTCGACGGGCCGGCTGAAGCGGGCCCGACCAATATGGTGAGCGAGCTACGCCGCGAATTGCTCCAGCCCGCGATCGAAAACGACGAGGTTCTCGACGAAATCCAGGAGGCTTTGCGCGACGGCCGGGTCAGCGTGTTCCTGCAGCCCGTCGTCAGCCTGCCCACCCGCAAGGTGGCTTTTTACGAGAGCTTTTCGCGAATCCGCGCCGCCGACGGCACCGTGATCGGACCCGAGCGCTACATCCCGGTCGCGGAAAAGGAGGGCCTCGTCTCGGCTATCGACAACAACCTGCTGTTCCGTTGTATCCAGCTCGTGCGCAAGACGCGCCAACGCAACCGCGACTACCGCTTCTTCTGCAACATCATCTCGCCTCACACACTGCGCGACTGTTCGTTCTTCCCGCAGTTCATCGAATTCATGGGTGAAAACGAGGACCTTGCCGAGTCCCTGATCTTCGTGCTGAGCCAGGACGATCTGGCCGCCATGGACGAAGAGGTCGAGCTTAACCTCCAGGCGTTGGCCGCCATCGGCTTTTCGTTCTCGATGGACCGGGTGAACCGTATCGACCTGAATTTCGAGAACCTCGCCCGCTGCCAGTTCCGCTACGTCAAGATCGAGTCAAACATCCTGCACGCGCTCATGGACGAGGACGACGAGGCGGTCGAACTCGAACTTCTCCAGGCACGGATCAACCGCACAGGCATTGATCTGGTGGTCGAAAAAATCGAGACCGAGCAGCAGCTCGTCGATTTCCTCGACTTCCCGATCGCGTTCGGCCAAGGCTACCTGTTCGGCGAACTCCGGCTCTCCAAGATCGACGCCTAAACTTCCCACAACCTATTTTCATTCCGCCGCGCCCATGAGACAAGGGCGCCCGTGAGCATCGAGGTTTTCGATCATCTGGCCGACGCCGTGGTCCCCTATGACGGGGTGATTCTCGACGTCTGGGGCTGTCTGCACGACGGCGGCGCGATCTTTGCCGACGCGGCGCAAGCGCTGGCTGGCTTACAAGAAGCGGCAATCCCCGTCGTGCTGCTGTCGAACGCGCCGCGCCGCAGCGATCGGGTTGCGGAAATCCTGGCCGAGAAGGGCCTCGCCCCCGGCCTCGTGCGCACCATCTTGACCTCGGGCGACGCCGCGCGTGCCGCGCTCGCGGCGCGCGCGGCGCCCTGGGCCGGCGCGCCTATCATCTGGGACCGGCGCGCGGCGACGGCCTGCTCGACGGGCTCGATTACACCGAAAGCGACGACCTCGAGAGCTGCGACTTCATCCTGTGCACCGGGCTCGACGGGCCCGAGGAAAGCGTTGCCGACTACGATCCCGTCCTGGCCGCAGGCACCGAGCACGGCCTGCCCATGATCTGTGCCAATCCCGACAAGGCCGTCGTGCGCCACGGCCGGGCGGAACTTTGCGCCGGCGCGCTTGCCGCCCGCTACGCCGAACGGGGCGGCACGGTTCACGACTTCGGCAAACCCCACGCCGAGGTCTACGGCCTCTGCCTCGATGCACTTGGAATCCGCGAGCGTGCAAAAGTCCTGGCGATCGGCGACGGGCTGGAGACCGACATCCGGGGTGCCCGGGATGCGGGCATCGATTCGCTACTGGTGACCGGCGGGTTGCTGGCGGAGCGACTGTCGACCCCGACCGGCGCCCGACCATCGGCGGCAGAGCTCGAGGCCCTGTGCCGGGAGGCCGGAGCCCTGCCCACCGCAGCCATCGCCCGCATGGCCTGGTAGCACCGGCACGCTCACGGCGTTTCGGCTTTGACAGTGCGTGCGGGCCGGGTCTATAACCGACGCCATGATGCTGCAAACTCCCCTGCGACTTTCGGGCGCGCGAATTGGCGGCCCGGTCCTCATCGAGGGCCGGGAGCATTCCGTGCATCCTTGCGTCGTCCGTCCGGAGTTTGAGTGTCATGTCTTTTCCTGTTGAGCGCGAAAGCGCCGCCCCCACCGCGTCCGTGACCTGTTTCGCCGTCATCGCGGACGCCGAGTCTTCTGCGCTGTCGCGCATCCTCGGCCTGTTCGCCGCGCGCGGACTGGTGCCGCTGCGGCTTTACGCCGCCCACGACGGCGATGCCCTGTCGTTCGACCTGCAGTTCGGCGGTCTCGATGCCGGCGACGCGGAGCGACTGTCCTGGCGGTTGCGTTCGCTGGTCTGCGTGCGCAACGTGCTGTGCGCTGCCCGGCAGGGCGATATGCCCGCACCCATCGCGGTCTAAGCCCGGGATGGCCGCTGCCGAGAGCTCACACCTGCCCGAGGGCCAGCGTTGGCGCAGCATCATCCTCGTTCAGGCAAGCGTGTTCGCCTCGGGTTTCTTCTTCGGCGTGGTTATTCCCATCCTGTCGGTGATGCTCGAACAGGACGGCGTGAGCACGACCCTGATCGGACTCAACGCCTCGATGGCCATGATCGCCGCCGTTCTGGCCGGACCTTTCGTGCCGCGCCTCGCCCGCTGGCTGGGGCTATATCGCACCATGCAACTGGGCCTCGTCCTGCTGCTCGTCGGAATGTTGCTGCTGCCCACCGTGCGCGAGCTCAACGCCTGGTTCGGCTTCCGCTTCCTGATCGGCATCGGCATGGTGATCCACTGGACCTTGATCATGACCTGGCTCAACGCCATCGTGACCGAGAAGAACCGGGGCTTCGCGCTCGGCGTCAACGGCGCTCTGTGGGGCCTGGGATACGCCGCCGGCCCGGCGCTGCTCAAGCTGGTCGGGATCGATGGGTTCACGCCGTTCCTGACCAGCGGCGCGATCATTCTGGGCTCCATCGCCCTGCTTCTGGTTTTTCGTCGCGCCGTGCCCGAAATCGAGATCAAGGCGACGCGCCATGTGGGGCACGCCTTCCGGATGGCGCCGGTTATCATGATCATTGCCTTCGTCGGCGGCTTCGGAGAAACCGGCCTGGGCGCCATGCTGCCCGTTTACGGGCTGCACAGCGGACTCGGCATTGAAGACGCCATAATCATGATATCCGTTCTCACTATCGGCGGCGTGGCGCTGCAGGTGCCGTTCGGCTGGGCCGCCGACCACGTGAATCGCTGGATGCTGATGATCGTCTGCATCGCCTGCGGCATCGTCGGCCCCGCCCTGCTGCCCTTCGCGGTCCAGACTACAATCGGCCTGTGGGTGAACCTGTTTCTGTGGGGCGGCATGCTGGTCGGCATCCACTCGATCGGCGTGACCCTGCTGGGTCAGCGCTTTCCCGCCTCGGAGCTTGCCCAGGCGAACGCGCTGTTCGTGATGTGCTTTTCTGCCGGCGCGGCCGGCGGCTCGTTCGCGAGCGGCAGCGCGATGGCGGCGTGGGATCCCCATGGCCTGCCGGTCCTGATCGGCACCATTTTCATGGCCCTGATGATTTACACGCTGTTCTGCCGGCCGTGGCGGGGTGAGCACGCCGAACGCGCGCTCAAAGCGGGCGAAGGGCCCGGTTGACCCAGATCACGGCGCTCAGGAGCAGCAGAGCCCCCGCCTGGTGCAGGGCGCCAAGCGAGACCGGCACGAAGGCAAGCAGGGTTGCAATGCCGAGTCCGAACTGAGCCAGCGCCGCGAGAGCCAGGCTGTTCAAGGCCGAGCGCGCGCCCGCCTCGAGCAGGTGACGGAGCGACAGACCCCAGAGCAGAAGGACGAGAACGACGGTGACAACGGCAAGCACCCTGTGATCGAACTGCACCGCGGGCACGTTTTCGAAGATGTTGCGCCAGGCCGGTTCGATCAGCAGGTAATCCCGCGGCACCAGGTGGCCGTCCATCAGGGGAAAGCTGTTGTAGGCGAGGCCCGCGTCATTGCCCGCCACGAACCCGCCGGATAGCACGGTCAGGAAGACGAGCCCCACGACGACGACGGCCAGCCGGCGCAGGCCCGCGGGCGCCAACCCGCTGGCGAAGGCATGGGGGCGGGACGCCCGGCCCAGCGCAAGCCACATCAGGACGGCGTAGATTGCCACGGCGAGGCCGAGATGGGCGGTCAGTCGATAGGGGCTGACATCGGGGTCGGACACGAGGCCGGACTTGATCATGTACCAGCCGAGCAGCCCCTGCAGCGCGCCCAGCAGGAAAACGATGGCCAGTCGCGCAGCGAGCGGGGCTGCAAGCCGGCCGGTGACCAGGAAATAAACGTAGGGGACGAAGAAGACGACACCGATGACGCGGCCCAGCATGCGATGGGCGTACTCCATCCAGTAGATCGCTTTGAAGGCCTCCAGCGTCATGCCGAGATTGACCTTCTGATATTCGGGAAACTGCTGATACTCGACAAAGGCAGCCTGCCACGCCTGTTCGTCGAGCGGCGGCAGGATTCCCATCACCGGGTGCCAATCGACTATCGAGAGGCCCGATTCGGTCAGCCGAGTGATGCCGCCGAGCACGACCATGGCAAAAATAATGGCGCAGCAGGTGACCATCCAGACGAGCACTGGGTCGCGCCCATGCGAAAACCCGCTCTGTCGAATGACGCTGCGGCCGCCGTGGATCATGCCGTCCCCGATCGTGTCGATTAACCGGAACGCATCCGGCCAAGCCGTTTTATAATGGCGGATGATGCCCCGAGGCTAGCCCGAAGAACGGGGCGCGCAACGACGGAGGCCGCCCGACGGCCCATCGCGGCGCGGAGTATGCTCACGATCTCGCTTAAGAGAATGTGATCCGCAAGCGCCCGAATAGCGCCTAAAACCGTTCCTGCCCGGCGACCCGGTGAGCGTCGGGAATATCACGGTAGAGCGCGACCAAAACGTCGGTGACCCGACCGTTGACGGCGAAATGCAGGCCCTCCACCGGCTCGGTTCGCTCGGTCATGACGGCAAACGCCTCATCGAGCTGCGCCATGCCGTCGGTTTCGATCATGATATGGAATTCGCGCAAGACTTCGGGAATCAGTCCCAGCTTTTGCCGGGTCAGGCGCCAACCGGCAATCAGGCCGCGCTCTTTCAGATCGTCCATGAACGATTTCATGTGGCCCGCGAACTCAAGGTCGGATTCGCCCTGCTTCAGGTTGAACCAGATGTGATAGATGTCCGTGTGCCCCTCCGACGGTGGCCCGGGCCGATACCTGTCAAGCGCGCCGCTTGATGATCTGCATACAGGTAAAGGTCATGACCGTCTCGTCGTTCTGGTTGAGCGTGTCCGTGAGCACGGTGACGTAGCCTCGATCGGGCTTGGAGTCGGAGGCGCGGGTTTCCAGCACCTCGACCACCCCGCGAAGCGTATCGCCCGGATAAACCGGCTTGAACCATTTGAGACCGTCGATGCCCGGCGAGCCCAGTCCGGTGCCTTCGTAGATTCCCGTCTGCATGACCATGCGGAGCGTCACCGCGAGGGTCTGGATGCCGCTCGCGATCAGCCCGCCAAAAATCGTGTCTTTGGCCGCCTCGACGTCCATATGAAAGCGCTGGGGGTCGTAGCGCAAGGCGAAGTCGAGGATCTCGCCTTCGCTGAACGTTTTGCCCGCCGTCTCGAACCGGTCGCCGACCGAAAAATCCTCAAAATGCCGTCCGTTCACGCCACATGGCTCCCTTCGCTATCCGCATGCCCCGCGACCGGGCCGAACCAGGCAGCTTCCCAAGCGAGGATCGCCCGCTTGCGGGCGACCCCCCATTCATAGCCGTGAATGGTGCCGTTGTCGCGGATGACGCGATGACAGGGAACCAAAAACGAGACCGGGTTGGCGCCCACCGCGCCGCCCACTGCGCGGGCCGAGCCGGGGCGGCCCACGGCGGATGCAAGGTCGGTGTAACTCGTGACCGCGCCGGGCGGGATGCGCAGCAACGCCTCCCACACCTTGAGTTGAAACGCGGTGCCTCGAATCAGCAGACGCAGAGGATCGGCCCCGGGCACCCGGGCGAATATCTTTTCCATGAGGGGGGCGGTACGCTCGGGCGCTTCGATATAACGGGCCCCAGGCCAACGGCGGCGAAACTCGTCGAGCGTATCCGCTCGCCCGTCCCTGTCCGCAAATCCCAGGCCACACAGGCCGCGCTCGGTCAGCAGCAAAAGGCAATCGCCGAACGGACTGGGGTGAACGCCGTAAGCGATCTCGAGATCGACGCCCCGGCGGCGATACTCGCCCGGCGTCATCGCCTCGTAGGTGACGAACAGGTCGTGCAGCCGCCCCGGCCCCGAGAGACCGGTTTCGAATGCCGCGTCGAGCACCGGGCGCGAGCGCGCGAGCAGCGACTTGGCGTGCTCCAGTGTCAGATACTGGAGATAGCGCTTCGGGCTGATCCCGACATAGCGCGTGAACAACCGCTGGAAGTGGAATTCCGACAGCCCCGCGGCGCGGGCCACCGCGCTCAGCTCCGGCTGTTCGTTCGCGTGAGCATCGAGGAAGCGGATAGCCGCTTCGATTCGTTCGTAATCGGCGGTGGAAAAGGCGTTGTGCTCTGTCATGAGACACAAGATAGGAGCGCCCGGCCGCCTGGACCACCCGTTTCTTGCGCCGGCCCGAGCCAAATTCCGTTTCACTTTACGCAAAGGAGCGAAACGGCGTTCAGGCGCTGCGCAGGCTGGCGCGGCATAAGCGGCGCCCCGCGCGTGCGGACTTGCAAAACCCAAGTGCCGCCGCCCGATCGGGTTTCGCTCTAACCCGTGAAGGGGCCGACCGTGTGGCCGTGATTGAGCGGACCGTGGCCGCGGCCCAGCCCCGGCGCTGTGCGAATCGCCTCGAAGACGTAGGCCCGCGCACGGCGAACCGAAGCCGACAAATCGAGCCCCTGGGCAAGCCCGGTCGCGATCGCCGACGCAAGGGTGCAGCCGGTGCCGTGGGTGTGCACCGTATCAATGCGCGGGCTTTCGAACCGCTCGGTGCCCGCGTCGCCGACCAGAATGTCGGTGACCGTTTCTCCCGTGCCGTGGCCGCCGGTCAGCAGCACCGCCGGGACACCGAAGGTGATCAGCGTCTCGGCGGCGTGGACCATGTCCTCGACGCCACCGATATCAAAACCGGTCAGGGCTTCCGCCTCAGGAATATTCGGCGTGATCAGCGCCGCGCGCAGCAGCAGGCGGGCGCGGAAGGTCTGCGAGGCGTCGTCCGCCATCAGGGCAGCACCACCCTTTGCCGCCATCACAGGATCGACGATGGTGGGAATGCCACGCGCCGCACCGTCGAGCACATCGGCCACCGCTTCGATGATCCCGGAATTATGGACCATGCCGATTTTAATGGCGTCGGCCCCGATATCGTCGAGCACGGCACGCATCTGGTCGGCAACCACGCCCGGCGCGATATCGGTGATCGCGGACACACCGGTGGTGTCCTGAACGGTGACCGCCGTAATCGCCGTCGCGGCATAACCGCCCAGGGCCGTGACTGACTTGATGTCGGCCTGGATGCCGGCTCCGCCGCTCGAATCCGAGCCGGCCACGATCAGCACGCGTCCTTGCAGGCTCGCTCCGGAACCGCTCATTTCAACCCTGTGCCCGGGTCAATTCCTCGACGATCGTGTTCGCGACGTCGTCGATCAACTCCGCATCCTCACCCTCCGCCATAACGCGAACGACGGGCTCCGTGCCGGACTTGCGGATGACCAGCCGGCCGGATTTGCCCAGGCGGGCTTCGCCCTCGGCAATCGTCCGCTTGACGCGATCGTCGTCCAAAGACTGGGTTGAACCGCCGATCGGGACCTTAAGCTGGATCTGTGGCAGCGGCTCGAACAGACGTCCGGCCGTGCTCACGGGCCGGTCGTCGGCGGCCAGAACGGCCAGCGCCTGGAGGGCGGCGATCAGGCCGTCGCCGGTGGTGGAATAGTCGCTCAGCACGATATGACCGGACTGTTCGCCGCCGACATTGAAGCCGTGCTGGCGCATGTGATCGACGACGTAGCGATCCCCCACCTGGGTTCGCACGAGCGAGAGACCGGCCTTTTCGAGGTGGCGCTCGAGCCCGAGGTTCGACATCACCGTCGCCACGACGCCGCCGCCCTTGAGGCGGTCGCGGCTCTGCCAGTAACCAGCCACCAGGGCCATCACCTGATCGCCGTCGATCAGGGCGCCCCTCTCGTCGCACAGCACCATGCGGTCGGCGTCACCATCGAGAGCGATACCGAGATCGGCGCCATGCACGACCACCTGACTGCACAACAGCTCCGGTGCTGTCGAACCGCAATCCTTGTTGATATTCATGCCGTCGGGCTTGATGCCGATGGGCACGACCTCGGCGCCCAGTTCCCACAGCACCGTGGGCGCCACCTTGTAGGCCGCCCCGTTGGCGCAATCGACAACGATTTTCCGGCCCTCGAGACTGCGCTCCTTGGGAAAGGTGTTCTTGACGAACTCGATGTAGCGGCCCTCCGCGTCGTCAAGGCGAAGGGCCCGACCGAGCGCCACCGGCGCGGCGAGGCCATCGTCGAGGCCCGATTCAAGGCGGGCTTCGATCGCCGCCTCTACCTCGTCCGAAAGCTTGTAGCCGTCGGGGGCGAAAAGCTTGATGCCGTTGTCTTCGAAGGGGTTGTGTGAGGCCGAGATCATGACTCCCAGATCGGCGCGGAGCGAGCGGGTCAACATGGCCACCGCAGGCGTCGGCAATGGCCCGACCAGCACCACGTCCATGCCCACAGAGATAAATCCCGCGGTCAATGCGGGTTCGAGCAAGTAGCCCGAGAGCCGGGTGTCCTTGCCGATGACGACCCGGTGGCGATGGGCGCCCCGGAGAAACTGCAGGCCCGCGGCCATGCCGACCCGGAGCGCAACCTCGGCGGTCATGGGATCGACGTTGGCGGTGCCCCGAATGCCATCGGTGCCGAACAGCGTGCGTGTCATGGCGTGTCCCTTCACCCGGACGGGATAACCCGGTTTCTCGGGGTACTTCTTACCACAAGGACATTGCCGCCACGGGGCTTATTTGGCGCCTTGCGCAAAAGCCGTCCAGACGTCGAGCGCCTGGCGAGTCTCGACCACGTCGTGCACCCGGATCAGCTGGACCCCGCGCGCGGCACAGAACAGCGCCGCCGCGATCGACCCGCCGAGCCGCCGTTCGACCGGCGCATCGTCGGAAAGCCGCGCAATCGTGCTCTTGCGCGAGATTCCCACCAGCAGGGGGCAGCCGAGCGCGTGAAACGCCGCAATATGCCCCATCAGGTCGACATTGTGCTCCACCGTCTTGCCGAACCCGATGCCGGGATCGAAAACCAGCCGCTCCGGGTCGATCCCGGCAGCGACACAGGCCGCGAGACGCTCGCTGAAATAGTCGAGCAGGTCGAGAACCACGTCGTCGTAGCTCGGGTTCTGTTGCATGGTCTGCGGCGTGCCCTGCATGTGCATCAGCACCGCCGGCACGCCTCGGGCCGCCACCAGCGCCAGGCTTTCGGGATCGAACCTCAACGCGCTGGTGTCGTTGACCATCCGGGCGCCGGCGTCGAGTGCTGCGCCCATCACCTCGGCGGAGCGGCTGTCGATGGAGACCGTAAAGCCGTCGCCCGCGAGCACCTCGATCACCGGGCGAACCCGGTCGATCTGGACCGTTGCGGGCATCGGTTCAGAGCCCGGCCGAGTCGATTCACCGCCCACATCGATTATCGCTGCGCCCGCCTCGGCCATCGCCCGGCCACGCGCGATGGCGGCTTCGCGGGCCACCGTCTCGCCGCCGTCGGAGAAGCTGTCGGGCGTGACGTTGACCACGCCCATCAGCTGCGGCCGGTCGAGAGCGACGCCCGCGAGAGGCGCGCGGGGCGCGGCGAGCGCGCGATACTGGGTGCCCAACACAGCCGCGAGATCGGCAGGCAGGTTCCGCCCGTCGCCGGCAAATTGCGTGAGCGCCAAGTGCTCCGAGCGCCGCCCGTCGGGGTGTCGGGTCAGAACCTCGCAGGCGGAAAAGGCGAGCGGTCCGCCCGCGAGCGGTTCGCCCTCGCCCGCCGCATTGAGACCCAGCGGGCACAGGCGCGCAGGCGGAAACGACAAGCCCCGCGCGGGCTCGGGGCTCTGGGAGGGGGTCGTCAAGGGTCGGCGCGCAGGCGGTTACGAACCCGGCTGCGGCTTGGGCTCCAGCCCGGGCCCGTCGCCGGACCGGCCGTCGTCAGGCCGCAGGCCCGATTCGGGAACCGACGACGCGCGCGGCTCGGCATCGTCGGACTCGTCGTCCTCGCGGTGGATGGTCTCGCCGCGCAGCACCGCCTTGATCTCGTCGCCGGTCAGGGTCTCGTATTCGATCAGCGCCTTGGCGAGGGTGTGCAGCTCGCCGATGTTGTCGGTCAGGATCTTGTGCGCCTCTTCGTAGCAACCGTTGATGATCTTGGAAATCTCCTCGTCGATCTTCTGGGCGGTCGCCTCCGAGACATGCTTGGTCTGGGTGACCGAGTGGCCGAGGAAGACCTCCTGCTCGTTCTCGCCGTAGCTCTGGGGGCCCAGCTCGTCGCTCATGCCGAACTGGGTGACCATGCCCCGGGCGAGCTTGGTCGCCACCTTGATATCCTGCGACGCCCCGCTGGTGACCTTATCATAGCCAAAGATCAGTTCTTCGGCGATGCGCCCGCCCATGGCGACGCGGATATCGGTCAGCATCTTTTCGCGAGACTCAGAATAGCGGTCGCGCTCGGGCAGGCGCATAACCATGCCCAGTGCCCGGCCACGCGGAATGATGGTCGCCTTGTGCACCGGGTCGGAGGCCGGCTGGTGCAGCGCAACGATGGCGTGACCGCCCTCGTGAAAGGCGGTCAGTTTCTTTTCGTCGTCGGTCATGACCATGGACCGCCGCTCGGCGCCCATCATTACCTTGTCCTTCGCAGACTCGAATTCAGCCATGGTGACGACGCGCCGGCCGATGCGCGCGGCCAGCAGCGCCGCTTCGTTGACCAGATTGGCGAGGTCCGCGCCCGAAAAACCGGGCGTGCCGCGGGCAATGATCCGCGGCTCGACATCGGGCGCGAGGGGAACCTTGCGCATATGGACCTTGAGGATCTTCTCGCGGCCCAGGATGTCCGGATTGGGCACCACGACCTGGCGATCGAAGCGACCCGGGCGGAGCAGCGCCGGGTCGAGCACGTCGGGCCGGTTGGTCGCGGCAATCAGGATGACGCCCTCGTTCGATTCGAAACCGTCCATTTCGACCAGCAACTGGTTCAGGGTCTGCTCACGCTCGTCGTTGCCGCCGCCGAGGCCCGCGCCGCGATGACGGCCGACCGCGTCTATCTCGTCGATGAAGATGATGCAGGGCGCGTTCTTCTTGCCCTGCTCGAACATGTCGCGCACCCGGCTGGCGCCGACGCCGACGAACATCTCGACGAAGTCCGAGCCCGAAATGGTGAAGAACGGCACATTGGCCTCGCCCGCGATGGCGCGCGCGAGCAGCGTCTTGCCGGTGCCGGGCGGGCCGACCAGCAGCACGCCTTTCGGGATCTTGCCGCCGAGGCGCTGGAACTTCTGCGGATCGCGCAGATACTCGACGACCTCTTCCAGCTCCTGCTTGGCCTCGTCGATGCCCGCGACGTCGTCGAAGGTGACCCGACCCTGGCGCTCGGTCATCATGCGCGCCTTGGACTTGCCGAAGCCCATCGCCTTGCCGCCACCCATTTGCATCTGGCGCATGAAGAAGATCCAGACGCCGATCAGCAACAGCATCGGGAACCAGGACAGCAGCACGCTGAACAGGGACGGCATGCCGTCTTCCGAGGGCTGGGCGCTGATCCGCACGTTGGCGGAGCGCAGGCGGTCGACCAGCGCGGGGTCGTCCGGCGAGTAGGTGCTGAAGGTCCGGCCGTCGGCGTAATGACCCTGGATCTGGCGGCCCGCGATGGTGACGTCGCGAATCTGGCCTGCTTCCACTTCACCGAGGAAGTCGGAAAACGCCAGCTCGGCGCTCGCATCCTGCTTCGACGGCCCCTGGAACAGGTTGAACAGGGCAATCAGCAGCAAGCCGATAATGATCCACAGTGCAAGATTCTTGCGCAAAACCCGATTACTCCGTTCGCCTAGGGAGTGCGGCCCGATTCCGGATCGCCGATCCGTCATCGCCACCGCTTAGTCTACATCAAACCAGCCGTTCGTTAAAACCGCCATAATCACGCCGTGTCAACTGCTTAACCATGTTGTCCTGATCGTTTGCCTTGATCCGGCCGGCGCCGCTGCAAAGGGCAGCGGACACAGCGGCCGGCGGGGACGGAACACGGCATCGAGCGTCACAGCCGGCAGTGCCGCAAGCTCGACACGCCAGAAGTTAAGATGGGGAACCGAACACACCCCTTCAAGATCCCACAGGGCGGGCAACGCAAGCCGCACCGGCGCGGGCAGCGCCCGGCCCGCCGCCTCGGCCTCGCTGCCCTGGAGCGCCCGCCACCCAGCCGGACCCAGCGCCCGGACCTCGAGCGAGGCAGCCCGACGCCGCGACGAAGTGCCGCGTGCCCGGCCCAGCCGCACGGCAAAGCGCCCGTCCCACAGCCCGGCGCCGCCCGGCACGAGGCCGAGACATTCGCGCGCGGCACGCAGTTCGCGGCAAACCCGCAGGCGGTCCCCCTCGAATCCGAGGTGGCAGCCCCCCAGGGTGCGTGCACCGCTCCAGGCGCCCGCGCGCAGCCGGGCGAGCAGGCGTTCGAGCGCTGCGCGGCGCGGTGGATACTGGCCACCGCCGATGCAGGCCATCACATTGCCCAGCGCGCGGCGCGCGATCTCGTCGGGCGCACGGGCCAGGAGCGCGGCATCGATTCGTGCGTAGCCTGATTCGTCGAGCTCCGCACTTCTAGCAAGCAGGCCGGCGACCGCGACCTCGAGGCCGGCGCGGGCGACACCCAGCCGGGCCGCGGTTTCGCCGACAGCCGCGGGGGTCACCCCCTCGTCCTCCAACGCGGGCGCGAGCGCGCGCAGCCGCACCCGGGAATAGCGTTCGTCGCGGTTGCTGGGATCCTCCACCCAGGGCTGCTTTATCGCCCGCAGCGTCGCCGCGAGCCGCGCCTTGGGCACGTCGAGAAGCGGGCGCAGTATGCGTACGCCGCCGCGTTCGGATACGGCGGCCATGGCGGCCAGGCCGTCGAGACCGCTGCCCCGCCCGAGGCGCAGCAACACGGTCTCGGCCTGGTCCTCGCGGTGATGGGCAAGCAGGAGATGAAGCCGGCCGTGGCGTCGGCACCAGCCGGCGAGCAGGCCGTAGCGCGCCTCTCGGGCGGCGACAGCAAGCCCCGTAACGGGCTTGGGCCCGCGCCAGCGCAGCACCTGGCAGGCGATCCCACGGGCCTCGAGCCAACCCGCGACCTGACGGGCTTCGGCGCCCGCCTCGGGGCGCAGGCCGTGATCGACGACCACCCCGACGGCCGTGCCGCCGCGCCGCGCCGCCCAACGGGCAGCGAGCAGGCACAACGCGAGGCTGTCGGCACCGCCCGAAACCGCTACGGCAAGCGCGGGACGAGGCTCGAAGGGGCCCAGCCGATCGAGCCGGAGCGCAAAGTCGGACGCTGTGACGGGGCGTTCAGCCATGGGTTCTAACGCTCGCCGTGGCGAGACCTACTCGCAGGCGTTGGCGGACCATTGGGCGTTGGCCTTCTGGGCGAGGTTCTCCGAGGTGTCGGGGAACTTGGTCCGCATCTCGCGCAGCGCCTGGCAAGCGTCGCTTGCACGCCCCAGGTTGCTGAGCGACATGGCCAGTTTGAGAAGGTTTTCCGGCGCCTTTCGCCCGCTCGGGCGTTTTTCGTAATTGCGCGCGAATATGACCATGGCGCGTTCGTAATCCTGGACGAAGTAATGCACTTCACCCAGCCAGTAGGACGCGTTGACTGCCAGATCGCTGTCCGGGTTGCGGGCGAGGAATTCCTCGAGGCTGCGGCGCGCTTCGTCGACTGCGTCATCGAGCCCTTGCGTGCCTGCGTTCTGCTGCATGGTCCGTACCTGCGCGAGGGCGAACTCGTACTGTTCCTGGTCGGTGCCCGGCGGCAGGAGCAATACGGGCTCGGTCGGCGTCGCGGGGCTGCCCTCGACCAGATCGTCGATCGAGGGGTAGGCCGTCTCGGAAGCGGATGCCGGTGCAGGCGCTGCCAGCGCTTCAGCGGCGGCAGCGGCCGCCTGTTCCAGCTCGCCAAGGCGGAAATCCATGTCGGCAACCAGCTTTTCGATTCGCTGCTCGAGCAGCAGCATGCGATGGCCGAGCTCTTCAAATTGCCCGGTCATCATGCGGAACTGCTCGTCGACCAGTCCCATGCGATATTCCAGATCGGCGGCAAACCGCGCAGGGTTCTGGCCGTCGGCCGGCGCGGCCGCTGCGATCTCAGGCGGGGCGCCGGTCTTGTCGGCCGAAAAGACATACGCCTGCATATCACTCAAGTCTTGGCGCAGCCGCTCGATCTCGTGATAGAGCTGATTGACATCGCCCGACTGCGCGCGAACCGGCCCGGCAAGGCCCGCCACGACACAGAGGATCGAGAGAAGAACGAGGGGAAGCCAGCGTTTTATCATCGCGTTTGTCGCAACCTTCAATCTGGATCCTGGCCAAAACGGCCTGTTTCCGGCTGCGCACACCGGTGCCGCATCACGCGGCGCCGGTGCTTCACCCAAGCGCTCGCCCGGCGGGCCGCCGGGCGAAACAGAAGTAACTCGAGCGGCGGCGCCGCCCGCACCCTAGTTCAGGATCGACACGCCGCGCCGGTTCTGGCTCCACGCCCCTTCGTCGTGACCCGTCGCGAGCGGCCGTTCCTTGCCGTAGCTGAGGGTCGAGATCCGACCCGGGTCAACGCCCAACGCCACGAGGTAGCTTTTGACGGAGGCTGCCCGGCGCTCGCCCAGAGCAAGGTTGTACTCGCGGGTACCGCGTTCGTCGCAATGGCCTTCGACGGTCACGCTGTAGCCGATATACTGCATCAGCCACTCCGCCTGACGATCGAGGATCGCCCGCGCCTCCGACTGGAGGTTCGACTTGTCGAAGCCGAAATGAACCATGTAGCCGACGTCTTGCATCCACTCGTCGACGGAACCGGCCTCGGGGCCGGACATATCAGACATATCGCCGGACGAGACATCGCCCGAATCCGTCGATTCGACGCCGGCGCCACCTTCGGTGCCGCCCTCGCCTTCGCCCGAAGCCGAATCCTCGGGTGCCGTCTGACAGGCCGCAACGAGCAACAGAGCCGCAAAGAGGCCAAGAATTTTCAATCGCATAGAAATACTCCCTCCGCCGGAGTCTTATGGGTTGCGGTCATTTCGCAGAACAGGTTGAACCGAGAGACGACTCGCTCGAATGATACGCGGTTAGACAGGCTGATCTGCGATATATATTTCCAAGTCAACACTAAAATACTGTGATATCGCTCATATTCCAAGCACGTTAACACACTCGCGGGCGCCAGGTCCCAGGCGCCGCCAGGGACGACGACGGCTCGCGGGCGCCTATCGAAATTTCCTTTACATTTCAAAATCTTCAACAAAATGCACTCAATTTGTCCGAACCCCGGGCCCGCGGCTACGGGATGACCGGCGACCAGGCCGGGTCCGAGGCCCCCGTCGGGGTCACTACCACACGCCGGTTGTAGCCCGTCAGGTCGATCGATACCAGTTCGTTGCGGTGCCCGTCCCCCACGACCTGCTGCCGGGTAAATATCAGTACCCGGCCGTTCGGCGCCCAGCTCGGCCCTTCGACGAGGAAGCCTTCCGCAAGCAACCGCTCGCCCGAGCCGTCGGGGTGCATTACGCCGATATAGAATGTCCCCTTGCGGCTCTTCGTAAACGCAATCAGGTCGCCGCGCGGTGACCAGACCGGAGTGCCGTAACGCCCGTTGCCAAAGCTGATGCGCCGGACGTCGCGCCCGTCGCTGCGCATGACATAGATCTGCTGGGTGCCGCCCCGATCGGATTCGAAGGTGATGTAATCGGCATCGGGCGAATAGGTCGGCGCGGTGTCGATTGCAGCATTGTTGGTCAACCGCTCGATCTCGCGGGTCCGCAGGTCCATCTCGTAGATTTCCGAGTTGCCGTCTTGCGCGTAGGTCATGACCACCTTGTTGCCGTCGGGCGAAAACCGCGGCGCAAAGGTCATGCCCGGAAAGTTGCCCAGCACCTCCTGTTGGCCGGTATCGACGTTGTAGAGATAAACCCGCGGCTGGCCGTGCAGATAGAGCAAGTAGGTGATCTCCTGCGCGCTCGGCGAATAACGCGGGGTAAGCACGAGATTGTCGCCGTTGGTCAGGTAGCGCAGATTGGCGCCGTCCTGGTCCATGATCGCGAGGCGCTTGATCGGCTCGGTGATCGCACCGGTCTCGGCGACATAGATGATCCGCGTATCGAAATAGCCCGTCTCCCCGGTAAGCCGTTCGTAGATCGCATCGGCGATCTTGTGAGCGATACGCCGCCAGAACTCCGGCGGACTGCCCAAAACCATGCCGACGAGATGTTCCTCGGCGAACACGTCCCATAGGCGAAATTCGACCTTGAGTCGCCCGTCGTTGCCGAATTCCGCCTTGCCGGTCACCAGAGCCTGGGCGTTCAGTACCCGCCAATCGGCGAAGCGCAATCCGGTTTGAACCTGTGCGGAATTCTGAATAAACGCCCGTGGATCGATGGGTTTGAACAGCCCGGAGCGCTCGAGGTCGGCGGCGACGACGCGACTGATCTCGGCGCCCAACCGGGCGGCTTCCGGATGCTCGCCATACAAATCGGTCACCGCGACCGGCATCGGCTCCACCGAACCGCGGATGATGTCGATTTCGATCTGCGCGCGTGCCGGACCGGAGCCGGCACCGGCGATTCCGAGAAGCGCCAGAATGGCTGCGAGCAAGATCCATCTCTGCGGGGCGCCGATGGGATTTGTCATGGCTTCGTCCTCTCCACGTCGTCTTATTGCCGGGGGCCGCCAATCAGACCGGCGGCCGGAACGTAAACTGAATATCGCGCCATTTGTCGTATTTGTCCGTGGGCAGGCCCTGAAGGGGGCTGGCCTTGAACACGGCACGCTTGGCGCTTTCTGCCATCGCCCGGTAGAAGCCTTCGTTCAGCCGATCGGTCTCGACGTACTGGGCGTCGATGACCGAGCCGTCGGGGCGCAACCGGATACGCAGCGCCACGGTCATGTCGCCGGCATCCTTGGCACCGGCCGGCAGGCTCCAGTTCCTTTCCACCTGCTGGCGGATCAGATCGATCACGGTCATCGAAAGCGGCTCGTCGGTGACCTGGGGCGTCGTCGAGACGTTGACCTGCGACTCTTCCGGGGCCGGCGGCGGCGTCTCGTCCACAGGCTCTTCGGGTTCGCGCTGGTTGATGTTCTGCTCGACCTCTTCGACCGTCTTGAGCAGGGATGCGAACGGATCGGGCGGTGGTGGCGGTTTCGGCTTGGCCTCGGGCTTGGGCATGAAGTCGGGCGCCTTGGGAGCGGGTTCCGGTTCGGGTTGCGGCTCGGGCTCCGCCTCGGGCAACACCTCCGCTACCTGCGCCGGGATTACCGGTTCTGGCTCCGGTTCCGGCTCGACCCGCTCCGGTTCCGGCTCCGGCTCCGGTTCGGGTTCCGGCTCGACCGTCACGGGCTCGGGCGTCGGCGTCGGCACCGGCGCGGGTTCGGGCTCGATCTCGACCGGCTCGGGCTCGGGCTCGGGAACAGCCGCCTCGGGCAGGTTCGTCTCGTCCGCGAGGCTGACCACGTCGATCACCACCGGTGTCTCCTCGGGCTCCCTGTCCTCCCACAGCTTGGGCAGACCCCATACCGCCAGGGCGATAACTCCGGCGTGAAGCACTCCCGATATGATCCATCCCTTCCTCATACGTCAGTTCGCCGGAGCTGCGCCCTGAGGCACGGTCGTGACCAGCCCGACATTGTTGAACCCGGCGCTGTTGAGCGCGCCCATCACCTCCATCACACGGCCGTAGAATATTGCCTTGTCGCCGCGCACGAAGATTCGCGCGTCGGGATTGTTCTCGGTGACCGCCAACAGCCGCGGCACCAACGCGTCGATTTCGATCTCGCTTTCCTGTAAAAATACCGTCCCGTCCGCCTGAATCGTCACCGAAAGCGGCTCGTCGTCGCCGGGCAATGCTCGCGCGCCGGAGTCCGGCAAGTCGACGGGCACGCCGACAGTCAGCAAAGGCGCGGTCACCATGAAGATGATCAGCAACACCAGCATCACGTCGACGAACGGCGTGACGTTGATCTCGCTCATCACCGGACGCGCCGCCCGGCCACTGCGCCGGCGTCCGCCGCCGCCGCCCTGGAGCTGGGCGCCCATCAGCTCACCTTTTCCTCGAGTTGACGCGAGAGCAGGGCGCGGAATTCGCTCGAAAAGATGTCGAGCCGCTCGATATAGCGCCCGATATCCAGCGAGAGCTTGTTATAGGCGACCACCGCCGGGATCGCGGCAACCAGCCCGAGAGCGGTGGCAAACAAGGCCTCGGCAATGCCCGGCGCGACGACGGCGAGCGAGGTATCGTTGCTCGCGGCGATCGACTGAAAGCTGTTCATGATGCCCCAGACGGTGCCGAACAGGCCGATGAAGGGGGCGGTCGAGCCAACCGTCGCGAGGAAGCCGAGATACTTTTCGAGCTCGACCTGCTCGCGGTTCAGCGTGACCTCGAGAGCATGGGCGATGCGCTCTTCGACACCGTGGATCTGGCGTTCGCTGCCGCTCGCCACCAGGGGCGAGGAGCGGCGCCATTCGCGCATCGCGGCCCCGAACAAGACCGCCATCGGATGGCTCGCCCGTTCGCCCATCCGGTCGTAAAGATCCTCAAGAGAACCGCCCGACCAGAAGCTCTTTTCGAAACGCTCGGCCATGCGCCCCAGGCGGCGTATACGCAACGCCTTTTCGAAGATGATCGCCCAGCACCAGAACGAACAGAAAACCAGGATAAGCATGACGAGCTTGACGATGAAATCCGCCTCGATAAACAGGCGAAAAATCGACAAGTCGGGCGACACCATATCACCGTTGGTAACCGTGGAGACGATTGCTTCTTCCATGATGTCTTGCGCTCTTCGTTGGTTAGCCGGTTCGCAGGTAGGTGGCGAGCGCCGTGCGCAGCGGCCTGGACATTCTCGTGGGCCGGCCCTTGGCATTGACGCAGGCAACCTTCACATCCATCCGGGCGAGTTCATCGCCGGCGCGGGTCACACGCTGTTCCGCCTCGATCGAGGCGCCGCCCAGGCGCGTGATGCGGGTGTGCACCTCGAGCTGGTCATCGAGCCGCGCAGGTTCGTGAAAATCCGCGTGGCAGCGACGCACGATGAATCCGAGGTCGGCGCTCGCGCGCAAGCCCGGATTGGTCAGCCCCACCGCGCGCAGCATCTCGGTGCGTGAGCGCTCGGCAAACTTGAGGTAGTTCGCGTAATAGACGATGCCCGCTGCGTCCGTGTCCTCGTAATAGACCCGAAGCGGAAACACATGCACCTCGTCGCCCGGTGCGATCGCCTCAGCTCTCGTCATCGACGGCCTCCACGGTAAGCAGATCGATTTGCGCGTCATGGGGCGCCGGTGCCTCCAGCCCCAGATGGCGGAATCCACCGACGGTCAGCGCCCGCCCGCGCGGTGTGCGCTGGACCAGTCCCTGTTGGATGAGGTAGGGCTCGATCACTTCTTCGAGAGTGTCGCGCTGTTCCGAAAGCGCCGCGGCCATGGTGTCGATCCCGACGGGCCCGCCGCTAAAATGCTCGGCGATGCAGCGCAAGTAGCGGCGGTCCATGGCGTCGAGCCCCTCGGCATCGATCTCAAGCCGCTCAAGCGCTGAATCAGCATCGGCGACGTCGATCTCGGCCAACCCGTCCACCGCGGCAAAATCGCGCACCCGGCGCAGCAGGCGACCGGCGATGCGTGGCGTGCCCCGCGCGCGGCGCGAAATTTCGCGCGCACCTGCCTCGGTCAGCGTCATCTCAAGCAGATCGGCGCCGCGCCGCACGATCTGTTCGAGTTCACCGGGCTGGTAGAAGTCGAGACGGGCCTGGATGCCGAAGCGGTCGCGCAGCGGGGTTGTGATCAGGCCCGAGCGGGTGGTCGCGCCGATCAGGGTAAAGGGCAGCAGGTCGATGCGAACCGAACGCGCCGCCGGGCCCTCGCCGATAATCAGATCGAGTTGGAAATCCTCCATCGCGGGATATAGCACCTCTTCCACGGCAGGATTTAGGCGGTGGATCTCGTCAATGAACAGGACGTCGTGCTCGTTGAGATTGGTCAGCAGCGCCGCGAGATCGCCGGCGCGCTGAATTACCGGGCCCGAGGTCGTGCGAAAACCCACCCCCAGCTCGAGCGCGATGATCTGCGCCAGCGTCGTCTTGCCCAGCCCCGGCGGTCCGGACAACAGCACATGATCGAGCGATCCGCCCCGGCCGCGCGCCGCCTCGATGAAGACGCGCAGGTTTTCGCAGGTCCGCCGCTGGCCAACAAAATGATCGAGCGTCTGAGGCCGGAGCGCGACCTCATTCTGATCCTCGCTGCGTTGTCCGGACTCGATCACGCGGTCCTCGTTCACCGGGTCAGCTCCTTGAGTCCTTCGCGGATGACCGATTCAAGCACCGCGTCGGGGCCGAGCTGACGGCGCGCGCTGGCCACCGCGCCGTGTGCCTCGCTAGGCCGGTAACCGAGATTGACCAATGCCGAGACCGCGTCGGCGGTCTCCGGATCGGCCGGAGCGACGTTGCCCGCCGGTCCGCCAACGCCGGCCGGCAGAGCGACCACCTTGTCCTTGAGCTCGGCAATCACCCGGGTCGCCAGCCGCGGTCCGACCCCGCTTGCCTGGCCCAGTGCTGCGCGATCCTCCGCGGCAATCGCCTGAGCGAGCGCCACCGGGCTGAGCACGCTGAGCAGCGCAAGAGCGACCCGCGCGCCGACGCCCTGAACCGTGCGCAAGAGGCGAAACGACCGGCGTTCCTCGTCGTCGATAAATCCGTAAAGCCGGATCGCGTCGTCGCTCATCTGGGTCTCGACGAAGACGCGCACGTTGCGGCCCACGGGGGGCATTTCGGCCAGAGTGCGCGACGAGCACGACACCAGATAGCCGACACCGTTGACGTCGACGACTGCCCAGTCCTCGGCCTGGGAATCGAGAATCCCTGTGAGCTTGGAAATCATGGCCGGGCCTCCGCCCCCGCCCGCGTCGCCTGCAGCCGATTGGCGCTGGCGCGGTGATGGGCGTGGCAGATTGCGACCGCGAGAGCGTCCACCGCGTCCGGGCTTTTGGCCGCGCACCCCGGCAGCAGCGTGCGCACCATCATGGCGACCTGATCCTTCGTCGCGTGGCCGGTGCCGACGACGGATTTCTTGATCAGGTTGGCGGCGTATTCGGACACCTCGAGACCGGCCAGCGCCGGCACCAGCAACGCCACGCCACGCGCCTGGCCCAGCTTGAGGGTCGAGGCCGGGTTGCGGTTGACGAAGGTTTCCTCGACCGCCGCGCCGTCCGGCTTAAACCGGGCGATGGCCGCCGCGATTCCGTCGTGGAGCTGAACCAGCCGGGATGCGAGATCCTGCGCCGCGTCCGTCTTTACGGTGCCGCACGCGACAAAGGAGAGATGTTGGTCGACCACGTCGATGACACCCCATCCGGTGATTCGCAGGCCGGGATCGACGCCGAGAAGTCGCATGGCCCGCGTCCGCCCCTAGGCCGTCAGCCGGTCGATAAGGTCGTCCGCCATCTCGAAGTTGGCCGACACCTGCTGGACATCGTCGTTGTCGTCGAGCGCCTCGATCAGGCGCAGCAGCACACCCCCTTTGTCCTCGTCGTCGACCGCGACGGTGGTCTGGGGCCGCCAGGTCAGGCCAGGGTTTTCCGGTGCGCCGAAACGCGTCTCGAGGGCGTCGCGCACGTCGGAAAAATCATCCGGCGCACAGGTGATCTGATGGCCGGTTGCATCGGACTCGCAATCCTCGGCCCCCGCCTCCAGCGCCGCCTCGAACATTTGCTCTTCTCCGGCCGCATCGGGCGGGTAATGGATCGAGCCGACACGATCGAACAGGAAGCTCACGCTGCCCGATTCCCCCATGGTGCCGCCATGCTTGTTGAACGCGGTGCGCACTTCGGCGGCGGTGCGATTGCGGTTGTCGGTCAGCGTGTCGACGATCAGTGCGACGCCGCCGGGCCCGAAGCCTTCGTAGCGGATCTCCGAATAATCCTCACCCTCGTCGTCGCCCGCACCGCGCTTGATCGCCCGCTCCAGGGTGTCCTTCGGCATGTTGACGGCGCGCGCCGCCACCACGGCGTTGCGCAGGCGCGGGTTCTTGTCCGGGTCGGGCATTCCCGAACGCGCGGCAACCGTCAGCTCGCGGATCAGCTTGGTGAACACCTTGGCGCGCTTTTTGTCCTGCGCACCCTTGCGGTACATAATGTTCTTGAATTGGGAATGGCCAGCCATGGTCCGTTCGAATCCGGCGGAATAAATACAGAGCAAGAATCAGTATGTAGTAGGTCGGCATCCGAAAGGTGCCATATCCAGCGTCTTTTCGCACGGTTTTCTTGTTGTTTTCTTATAGTTAGCGTTTGTGGCGAGAATGGGGCACGAGGCTGCGGCCAATCCGCGGCCGCACTCGATGGGCTTTGTCCGCCGGGGGCGGTATAGTGGGCGGGTTCAACACTCGGCCCGGAGGGAGCGGATCACGATGGCAAGCGGCCTAAAGCAACGCAAAATCGTCGATTACGAGGCGCGCCGGGTGCAGGCGCGGCTCAGCCCGCGGGTTATCGACAAGCGGACCCGTGCGACGCTGCGCGCGTTCCGCCCGGTGCTCGAATCCCGCCTGGGCGAGATCGTCAACGACTTCCAGGCCTACGTGGAGCGCTACCCCGAGTGCCGTGCGCTGTTCGAGAGCGAGCAGGGGCGGAACTGCATTACGGGCACCCAGGGCCGCCACTGGCTCGCCCTGTTCGACGGTGCTTTCGACGACAGCTATTTCGCTCAGGCGACGCGAATCGGCCAGGCCCATGAACGCGCCGGCCTCGAGCCGCGCTGGTACATGGGCGCCTATTGCCATGTGCTCAACCAGATCGTGCTGCTCGCGGTGGAAACCTACCAGGACGATCCCGCCCAACTCGCCGCGACGGTCCAGGCCATTACCCGGGTGGTCGAGATCGACATGGACCTTGCCATCGCGGTCTATGACGACAGCCGCAAGGCGCGCGAGGCGGCCACCCACAACGCTCAGGCGGTCGCAACACCCGAGCGCGCGGCCGCCGGCGTCGAGCCGCTGCGCGTCGTCGATAACGACTGAGCCCGGCGGGCGCGAACTCCGAACGATCAGTCCAGCGGCCAGGCCGGCGCCAGCCGCCCGCCCAGGCGAAGCGGCGCGACATGGCGGGCAAGCCCCGTCGCATCGTCGCTCTCGACGAACACGCCGCACAGCGTCGCCTCGCCCAGCGCGGGCTCGAGCCGGACGCTCGGCGAGGTCTTCGTAAAACGGTCGATCGAATTCTGCTTGATCACGCCGATCACCGAATCGTAGTCGCCGCACATGCCCGCGTCCGTCTGGTACGCGGTGCCGCCGGGAAGGATCTGGGCGTCGGCGGTCGGGATGTGGGTGTGCGACCCCACCGCGAGGGTTACCCGCCCGTCGACGGTGTGGGCCAGCGCCATCTTCTCGCTGGTCGCCTCGCCGTGGATGTCGACCAGCACGACGTCCGCGTTGACGCCCAGCCGGTGCGCCTTGAGCGCGTTCTCAAGCGCGGCGAAGGGATCATCGAGCGGCGGCATGAAGAGCCGGGCCATGACCTGGATCACCACCACCCGCCGGCCCGTTTCGGTGCGGTAGGTCCCGACGCCCCGCCCCGGCCTGTCAGCGGGATAGTTCTCGGGGCGGAGCAGGCGGGGCTCAGACGCGATGTAGGAGACGATCCCCTTCTGGTCCCAGACGTGGTTGCCCGTTGTGACCGCATCGACCCCGGCATCGTAAAGCTGGTCGCAAATCTTACCTGTGATGCCGAACCCCCCGGCCGTGTTCTCGCCGTTGGCAACGACGAAATCGAGCGCCAGCTCGCGGCGCAGCTCCGGCAGCCGGGCGCACAGCGTCTCACGCCCCGAGCGGCCGTAGACGTCGCCGAAATAAAGCAGTCTCACGACGCGCCCGCCCGGGTCGCCTCGGTTTCGGTGACGATCCAGTCGAGCCGCTGGTCGGCGGCGTCGCTCGGCACACGCTCGACCGCCTGGCCCGCGTAGGCGAGACCGACCGCGAGCAACGGGCCCGCTGCCCGCAATGCTTCGAGGGTGCGGTCGTAAAAACCGCCGCCGTAACCCAGCCGGGCGCCCGAGCGATCAAAGGCGAGCAGCGGGACGAGCAGCACCCCGGGCGTGACCTCGGACGCAGGGTCCGGCGGCACGGGAATATCGTAAGCGCCCCTCACCAGCGCGTCGCCCGGCGCCCAGCGGCGAAAGACGAGCGGTGCCGCCGCCCCGGCAATCGCCGGCAGGGCGCAGGTATGACCCCGCCGGTGCAGCGCCGCCATGAGGGGGCGGGGATCGATCTCGTCGCGCGACGGCCAATAGCCCGAGACGACGGCCTCCGGACTGGGTTGGAGGGCAGCGTCGAACCGTTCGAGAAGCTGCGCCGGCACGGCCGCGCGGGCAGCCTGCGCAAGGGCGCTCCGCTCCTTGCGCGCCACAGCGCGCAGCGCACGCTTCGTCGCGGCAAGATCGGGCGGGTCGGGATCAGAGGAGCGGGCAAGGGTCATGGTGTAAAGTGGGCGGCACCGCATCGACCGTCGGTCTATCGATCCCTCTGCGGCCTGCTATCAGCAGGTGGGCGCCGCATAACGAAGGCAAGACCTTCGACAGAGACAGCTCCCTCGAGAGGCTTATTGGCCCCAGGGAATTAATTACCTGACGCGCCGGACAGACACCGCCCACTCGGAATCTAGTGAGTCTCAAGACGGGCCGCAATAGCCTCGATACGTTCGGCCAGCCCCTCCACCGCCGGGGCAAGCGTTTCGTCGAGCTCGGCGTGGGCCCGATCGCGGGCCTGGCCTTCCAATTCCTTGGCCTCAACCTGCAGGCGCTCGATCTCGTTGAACGCGTCGGACAGCTCGTCCGCTACCAGCAGGCCGACCATGATGAGCAGCTGGGCGGCGCCGACCTGGCCGATCTCGTCCGCAAGGCCCTTCGCCCGGCGATCGACGTAGGCCGCCAGCCGGGTGACGTGTTCCTCCTGGCCGTCCTCGCAGGCGATTGGATACTGCCGCCCGTTGATGGTGACCGATACTTCCGCCACCTCAGGTCTCCAGTATCGTCTTGAGACGCTCAAGCGCCTCGTCGAGCCGGCCCGCGACCGCCTCGTTGACCACTTGTGCCGCGGCGTAGTTTTCCTGCGCCTCGCGCAGCGCGACCGATAGCTTGTCGTGGTCCGCGCACAGAGCCTCGCCGTTGCGCTTCAGCTCGTCGCGTTCCGATTCGAGCTTATCCATTGCCGCCGCCCGCGCGGCGGGGTCGTCGCCGTCGCGGCCCTGCAGACTCGTGGCGATCGCGCCGTCGAGCTGCTCGACGGCTTTTTCGAGCCGAGTTCGGGCTTCTTGAAGCGTGGCCATATTATAAACTTTTCAATCCCTTGGGGAGCGTTCCCCAACCCCCTTCTTATGTTTAAATCAATAGCCTTCCCCGGTCGCGCCGTCAACTGTCCGCGCGCTCCCTTCCGTCCCCGGCAAAACCGGCACGACTCGGTTGACGAGGCCCGCCCGGGCGGTCATCTTGCCCCTCGGCGCCTCCGTTCCGCTCGGACGCGCTGCCATGACGCCGCCGGACCCTAAAGAGCCTTCCTGCACGCGATGACCCCTGCCGACGCGACCCCGAGCCCCGCCGCCGTCAACCACGACGACATGGCGAATGCCATCCGGGCACTCGCGATGGACGCGGTGGAAGCCGCGCAGTCGGGCCACCCCGGCATGCCCATGGGGGTAGCAGACGTCGCCACGGTGCTGTTTACCCGGACGCTCAAATACGACGCCGCGGCCGCCGACTGGCCCGATCGCGACCGCTTCGTGCTCTCGGCCGGGCACGGTTCCATGCTGCTCTACGCCCTGCTCCACCTCACGGGCGTGGCGGCCATGACACTCGACGAGTTGCGTAACTTCCGCCAGCTCGGCAGCCGCACGGCGGGCCACCCCGAATACGGCCTGGCGCCCGGCATCGAAACCACCACCGGCCCGCTCGGCCAGGGTCTTGCCAACGCCGTCGGCATGGCGATTGCCGAGGCCCATCTGCGCGCCCGTTTCGGCACTGAGTTGGTCGACCACCGGACCTACGCGTTGGCGGGCGACGGCTGTCTGATGGAAGGCATCAGCCAGGAAGCGATTTCGTTGGCCGGTCATCTCGGGCTCGACCGTCTGACCGTGCTCTACGACGACAACCACATCTCGATCGACGGCGACACGGCGCTGGCCTTCTCCGACGACGCCCGCGCCCGCTTCGAGGCCTCGGGCTGGGTCACCACCGCGATCGACGGCCACGATCCAGACGCCATCGCCGCCGCGCTCGACGACGCGCAGGCGAGCAGCCGGCCCAGTCTGATCGCATGCCGCACCACCATCGGCTTCGGCGCACCGACCAAGGCGGGCACCGCCGGCGCCCACGGCGCGCCGCTGGGCGCGGACGAGATTGCCGGCGCCCGCGAGGCGCTGGGCTGGCCGCATGCGCCCTTCGAGCTGCCCGAACCGATCGTCGCCGCGTGGCGCGCCGCCGGCGCGCGGGGCGCCGCGGCCCATACCGCCTGGCGCGACCGGCTGGCTGCCTGTGAACCCGCCTTGCGCGCCGAGTTCGAACGGGTCGCGGCAGGCCGACTGCCCGACGAATTGGGCCCCCGCATGGCGGCCTACAGGCAGACCCTGATCGACGAACCTCCAGCGCTCGCCACCCGGGTCGCCTCCCAGAACACGCTGGCCGTGCTGACCGAGACGGTTCCCGAGATCGTCGGCGGCTCGGCGGACCTGACCGGCTCGAACGGCACCCGGCCCAAGGGGCTCAGTATTCTCGACGGCAACGATTTTTCCGGCCGCTATCTCCATTACGGGGTCCGCGAACACGCCATGGCGGGGGCCATGACGGGCATGGCGCTGCATGGCGGGGTGATCCCCTACGGCGGCACCTTCCTGGTCTTCACCGACTACTGCCGCCCCGCGATCCGCCTCGCCGCGCTGATGAAGCAGCGGGTGATCTACGTCATGACCCACGATTCCATCGGTCTCGGCGAAGACGGCCCGACCCACCAGCCGGTCGAGCATCTGGCCGCGTTGCGCGCGATCCCGAATTTGCGCCTGTTTCGCCCGTCGGATGCGGTCGAAACCGCGGAATGCTGGGAACTGGCGCTGACCGCCGACGGCCCCTCGGTGCTTGCGTTGTCGCGCCAGAAGCTGCCCGCGGTGCGCCTCCAAGCCGCGCCCGACAATCTCTGCGCGCGCGGCGGCTACGTGCTGCGTCCAGCCTCGGGCGCGCCCCGCGCCGTGCTGCTGGCGAGCGGCTCAGAGACTGCCATCGCGCTCGATGCCCAGGCCGCGCTCGAGGCGGACGGCGTCGCCACCCAGCTGGTCTCGATGGTCTGCTGGGAGCTGTTCGACGCGCAAGGCCCCGACTATCGGGCGCAAGTGCTGCCGCCGGGCACGGTGCGCGTCGCGATCGAGGCCGCCTCGCCGTTCGGCTGGGAACGCTATGTCGGGGAAGCGGGCGCCGCGATCGGCATGACCGGCTTCGGCGCCTCGGCACCGGCGCGCGACCTCTATCGCCATTTCGGTATTACGGCCGAGGCCGCCGCCGCCGCCGTGAAAGCCCAGCTCTAGCTGCGACCCCGCCCAAGTCGCCCCACCACGCCCTATGATTGCCAAATTTGACCGGCACAGGCGACGCTGATTCCGGGATAAGCGATCAGTCATCCCTCGAATTCCCGCGCCCCGCCACCAATTGCGGTTGCAATTCCGCCGGTCTTCTTCTTGCGAATCGACACTCAGCGGTAGTACGATTGTAATATAACGCAATCGACCTCATTACCGGCCAGACCGGAATCCGCAGCTCCAGGCCCTGACGGTCAATCGCGGGTTCCTTGACCACGAACCCGGGGCGATGGCCGATTGAACGACGCCCCGCCGTTCTCGAAAAAGACGTTCGTAGAGAGGCAGACTATGGCCACCGTTTATTCCGCGACGAATCGTGAACCCCTGGGCGGCGAGCCGCCGACGGATTTCGGCGCCGAGCTCGGGCCTGTCGACGGCGGCAACCTCCGCTTCGGCCGCGCCGAGGTCAACGCCGGGACGGGCAAGATCAAGAACCTGACCGTGGCGTCGGAAACCTTGACGAAAGACACCGCCGAAGGCGAACTCGTCTTCGGCAGCACCGAGATCTTCGATAAGCTCCGGCAATCCATGCGTGACGGCCAGACCGATACGCTCGTCTACATCCACGGCTTCGATTTCGATTTCAAAGAGGCGCTTCACTGGACGGCAAAGGTCGGCACTTTCCTCGCGCCGGACATGAACCTCTTTCTCTTTCACCTGGCCCTCGAACGGCAAGAGGATTCCCGTCATGTCCTATCTCGACGATCGCAACGACGTCGCGGCGTCGGGCGACGCGGGCGCCCGGGCGCTCATGACCGTTGCCCGTTACCTCCATGGCCTCGCGGCGGGAGAGCGCTGCGAGCAGAACGTCCATCTGCTCGCCCACAGCATGGGGAATTTCGCGCTTCGCCACGCGGTGCAGGGCCTGCGGCGAAAATGTGGAAAC
This sequence comes from Alphaproteobacteria bacterium, assembly GCA_965249645.1. Classification (GTDB taxonomy): domain Bacteria; phylum Pseudomonadota; class Alphaproteobacteria; order UBA828; family JAPUJA01; genus CAVOEB01. The sequence goes on along the minus strand of CBDFML010000009.1, from coordinate 223,593 downwards.
CACCTGCCCTGCCTGTTCGAGAAGATCTTTCTCATGGCCGCCGACGAAGACAACGATTGCTTCGAGCATGTGGACAAGATGAAACTCCTGCCCCGCCTCGCCCACGAGATCGTCGTCTATCATACGCCGCGCGATCTGGCCCTGGTGATCGCTGAAAACACCAAGGGCCGGCCGGAGCGCCTCGGCTCCGACGGGCCTGAAAATATCCGCGCGCTGAACGACAAGATTTCTGTGGTGGATGTTTCCGGTGTGCTCTACGCGGACGACGACAACACTAACCACCAGTACTATCTGAAGAACAAGAAGGTTCAAGCCGACGTGAAGGCGGTGTTCGACGGATCGCTCGCCACGGAGATCCCGGGTCGGGTTTACCTGCCCGACAAAAAGCGTTTCCGGCTCAAGGGACGGCCACCGAAAATTAGGAAACGGGCCAAACGCGCATCGAACGCTCCACGCAAGGGACGGCGATAGGCGTTCCTTCACTAAAACTTGATCGAAGGTGATTCCCCCTTCGCCGCGGCACGGTTCAGTCTGTACTGGTCGATTTGACGGCGTGCGCCGGCGCGAGCGAATACCGGCATGCGCGTATAAAGCAATCAGGAGGGACCGATTATGAAAATTCGTGCCAAGGCGACCGGTTGGACCGTCGCCGCTGCTGCCGCCGCGCTATTCGTCGCGGGGTGCGCCCACGACACCGGCGGTGGGGAGACTGCCGAGGTTCAATGCATCGGCGTCAACGCCTGCGCCGGGCACAGTGCCTGCGCCACCGCCGACAGCGCCTGCGCCGGGCAGAACGCCTGCAAGGGTCAGGGCTGGGTGTCCATGCCCGCCGACTCCTGCGACGCGATGGGCGGCACGGTCGGCTGATCGCCGCCGAGCCCCGCTCAGCCCAATCAATCAGACGAAAGGATCCGATCATGAGTGCATTTCGCAAGACCGCGGGCTTCACCGTCGCAGCGGCCGCGGCGGCCCTGTTCGCCGCCGGTAGCGTCGCCATCCCCGCGTCGACCAGCCATGCCGCCGAACTCGTCGCGTGTCACGGCGTCAACGCCTGCAAGGGCCACAGCGCCTGTGCCACCGCGAACAGCGCCTGCGCCGGGCAGAACGCCTGCAAGGGCCAAGGCTCCGTGATGATGAGCGCGGAGGCCTGCGAGCAAGTGGGCGGCAAGACCTAAGCCTATCGTCCGCCGCTGTTGCGGGCGGCCGCCTCCCCCCGGTGGCCGCCCGATTTTTTTGCGCCGTGCTCTCAGGAAACCCGCAGCAGGTGCAGCGAAAAGCGCTGGGCCGCGTCGGTCCAGACGGCCTCCGCGGCAAAGCCCGCCGCCTCCGCCAGGGTCTGGAACTCGGCCACGGCATATTTGTAGGAATTCTCCGTGTGGATGGTCTCGCCCGCTCTAAATGCGAAGCGCCGTCCCGCGACCTCGACCACCTGGTCGCGCACACTTCTCAGATGCATCTCGACGCACCCCTGCTCGATATCGTAATGGGCCGCATGGGCAAAACCCGCGAGGTCGAAGTCGCCGTCCAGTTCGCGATTGATCCGTGCCAGCAGGTTGAGGTTGAACGCTGCGGTGACACCCTTCGCGTCGTTGTAGGCAGCGTCCAGCACCACCGGATCTTTCTTGAGATCGACGCCGATCAGCATCGCCGCTCCCGGTCCAAGCGCAGCCGCTGCGTGGGCCAGGAAGCGGTGGGCCTGGACCGGGTTGAGATTGCCGATGGTCGAGCCGAAGAACAGCCCCAGCCGGTCGCCCGGCGCAGCGCCCTTGAGCGCGGGCAGGTCGAACGGTTCGGTATAATCGGCACACATGGCCACCACCTCGAGCGACGGGTGCTGGGCGAGCAGGTCCTGGGCGGCCTTGATCAGGTAATCGCGCGAAATGTCGATGGCGACGTAGGCGGCAGGCGTTTTCAGCCCCTTAAGCAGGGCGCGGATCTTGAGATTGTTGCCGCTGCCGAACTCGACAAGGGTGGCATTCGGACCGGCAAGGGCGCCGATCTCGCGGCCCCGGGTCTCGAGAATTTCCATCTCGGCGCGGGTCGGGTAGTACTCCTCGAGCCCGCAGATCTCGTGAAACAGCTCCGAGCCCCGTTCGTCGTAGAAGTATTTCGGGGACAGTTCCTTGCGCGGACTCGACAGCCCCGCGATCACGTCGGTCTCGAAATTCGAGACTACGGGTTCGAGGTCGTGAAACGCCACCGCCGGCGCCGCGCCGCCCATGAACAATCTCCCCAGAATCAAGGATGCCGGCGCGTATTTTAACGGCCCCCAACCCGAATGTGTACCCCGCGCACTCCGGTACAAGGCGCCCAACCGGGCCTTTGTTACCGATACCGGTTGACCGGGTGGCCCCCAGCCGCTACCAACGGCACGAGCATTCTCACCGGGATTTTGGCGCAAATTTAAGGGAGACAAGGCCATGGCAGTCCGGGTCGCAATCAACGGGTTTGGCCGGATCGGCCGCAACGTGCTGCGTGCAATTCACGAATCCAAACGGCGCGACCTTCGCGTGGTCGCGATCAACGATCTGGGCCCGGTCGAGACCAACGCCCACCTGCTGCGCCGCGATTCCGTCCATGGCCCATTTCCGGGCACGGTGTCGGTCAAGGGCCGCAGCATCGATATCGGACATGGCCCCATCAAGGTGTTCGCCGAGCGCGATCCGACGCAGCTTCCGTGGGGCGAACTCAGGGTCGACGTCGCACTCGAATGCACCGGCATCTTCACCAAGCGCGACCGCGCGGCGCAGCATCTCCAGGCCGGTGCGCGCAAGGTGCTGATCTCGGCGCCCGCGGGCGATGCCGACCTGATGGTCATTTACGGCGTCAACCACAAAAAGCTGCGCAAGACCCACAACGTGGTCTCCAACGCCTCCTGCACGACCAACTGCCTGGCGCCGATCGCCAAGGTGATCAACGACACGATCGGCATCAAGTCCGGTTACATGACGACAATCCATTCTGTCACCCTCGATCAGCCCGTGCTCGATACCCTGCACACAGACCTCAACCGGGCCCGGGCCGCGGGCATGTCGATGATCCTGACCTCGACGGGTGCGGCACGTGCCGTCGGCCTGGTCCTGCCCGAATTGGCGGGCAAGCTCGACGGTATGGCGGTCCGGGTGCCGACCCAGAACGTCTCGATGGTCGACCTCAGCTTCACGGCAAAACGCAAGACCAGCGTGGAGGAAATCAACGCCGCCATCACCAAGGCGGCGCGCGGACCGCTCAAGGGCGTGCTCGGCACCAACGACGAGCCCCTCGTCTCCACCGACTTCAACCACAACGCCAACAGCTCGACCCTCGACCTCAACCAGACCGTCGTCATGAACGGAAATTTCGGCCGGGTGCTGAGCTGGTACGATAACGAATGGGGCTTCTCGAACCGCATGGGCGACGTCGCCGCGATCCTCGGCAAGCTCTAGGACAGATTCCATGACCGCGGGGTCGACGCGATCGTTCGCCACACTCGACGAGATCGAGGTCGCGGGCAAGCGGGTGCTTGTGCGCGTCGATCTCAACGTGCCCATGCCCGACGGCCGTGTCGGTGACCGCACCCGGATCGATCGCGTCGCCGCCACCCTGAGCGAACTGGTAGCCGGCGGTGCGCGGGTCGTGCTGCTGTCCCATTTCGGCCGACCCAAGGGCAAGCCCGTGCCTGCCATGTCTTTGGCGCCATTGGCACAACCGCTCTCCGACGCGTTGGGCGGGCACGCCGTCGCCTTCGCCTCGGGCTGCGTCGGCGAAGCCGCAGAATCGGCGGTCGCGGCACTTGCCGATGGCGAGGTTCTGCTGCTTGAAAACCTCCGCTTTCACGCCGGTGAGGAAGCCAACGATCCGGAGTTCGCCGCCGCCCTCGCCAGGCTCGGCGACCTCTACGTCAACGATGCCTTCTCGGCGGCCCACCGGGCGCACGCGTCGATGGTCGGCCTCGCAGAGCGCCTGCCCCACGCTGCCGGCCGGCTGATGGAAGCGGAACTCTATACGCTCGGCCGCGCGCTGGACTCGCCCGAACGTCCGCTCGCTGCGGTGGTCGGCGGCGCCAAGATTTCGACCAAACTCGACCTGCTCACCAATCTCGTCGCCCGGGTCGACCACCTGATTATCGGCGGTGGGATGGCGAACACGCTGCTCGCCGCCGGCGGGGTCAACGTCGGCAAATCGCTCTGCGAACACGACCTAGCCGAAACCGCGCGCACCATCATCGCAAACGCCCGTGAGCACGACTGCACCCTGTTGCTGCCTGTCGACGCGGTGATCGCCCACGAATTTCGCCACGGCGCTCCGTTCGATACAGTGCGCATCGATCAGGTGCCCGACGACGCCATGATCCTCGATCTCGGCCCGCGCACCATCCAGGGTATTTCCCACCGACTGCAGCAGGTTCGCACCCTGGTCTGGAACGGCCCGCTCGGCGCCTTCGAGGTCCCGCCCTACGACCACGCCACCGTTGCGGTCGCTCAGGAGGTCGTCGCGCTCACCCAGGCCCGCCAGATGCTGAGCGTCGGCGGTGGCGGCGACACCGTCGCCGCGCTCGCCCATGCCGGCGCGGTGGATGGCTTCTCCTACGTCTCCACCGCGGGCGGTGCGTTTCTCGAATGGCTCGAGGGCAAGACCCTGCCCGGCGTCGCCGTGCTGCAATGCTGAGCCGTCTCGCCGCCAGGAGCCGGAGCTGGCTTAGGGCGGCCGGCCCAGCAAATATCGCACCGCCTGCCGGTTTGGCGCTGAGGCGCGTAGAGTGGTGCGCGAGTGGAGGCAATCCCGATGACCGAGCCCGTCATCATCGTCCGCACCCTGGCCCAGGCCGAGGCCGCGCTCGCGGCCGCCGCCGAGGCGGGCCGCGTGGTCGTTCTGGCAAGCCCGCCGGGCGGCGCGCTGAGCGCCGGCGCCGCGTTCTACGCCGCGCTCGCCCGCGAAGCGGCGGCCCGCAATCCGGAAGCGGCATTCACCCTTCGGGTCGATTGCGGCGACGATAGCGGCGCCGCGCTGGGGGCTTTGCGAATCGGTATTCCCGAAATTTCCTGCCGCGCGCCCTGGGCGTCGAAAGAACGCCTCGCCGCGCTCGCCCGCCGCCATAACGCGCAGTTGGTGCCCATGACCGCGCGGACCTGGCGCGATTCACTGGATTTGCAAGGTGTTGGCGATCCGCTCAACGCCTGCCGGGAGCGTCTGGCCCGGCACCGGCAAAAACCCGCGGCCCGATCACGCGGGCGCGATTGAAAAAACCTCGGCGCTGGGCTATCCAACGGGTCAGGGGAGAACGTCAAACAAGAAAGGAGCGTGGGCCATGCGGATTACTCGTCGCGTCAAGGAAATCCTGTCCTGGTACGAGAGCGACACGCCCGGCACCAAGGCGAACCTCGCCCGCTTGCTGATGCACGGTAAACTGGCCGGAACCGGCCACGTGGTCATCCTGCCCGTCGATCAGGGCTTCGAGCACGGCCCGGCACGCAGCTTCGCACCCAATCCGCCAGCCTACGATCCCCACTATCACTGGCAGCTTGCCATCGACGCCGGGCTGAACGCCTTCGCAGCCCCGCTTGGCATGATCGAGCGGGGCGCCTCCACCTTCGCGGGGCAGATCCCGACCATCCTCAAGGTCAACAGCGCAAACTCGCTGGCGCGCAACACCGACGCGCCCGACATGGCGCTGACCGGATCGGTCGAGGATGCCCTGCGGCTGGGCTGCTCGGCCATCGGCTTCACGATCTATCCGGGCTCGGACGCTGCCTTCAACATGATGGACGAATTGCGCGAGCTGACCCTCGAGGCCAAGGCCCACGGCCTCGCCGTCGTGGTCTGGTCCTACCCGCGCGGCGGCGATCTCTCGAAGGAGGGCGAAACGGCGCTCGACATCGTTGCCTACGCAGCCCAAATGGCGGCCCTGATGGGCGCCCACGTGATCAAGGTCAAGCCGCCGAGCGAGCATCTCGAACTGGCCGCCGCCAAGAAGGTCTACGAGGCCCAGGGTATCGACACCGGCACGTTGAGCGCGCGTATCGCGCACGTTATGCAAAGCGCCTTCGACGGCAAGCGCATCGTGGTGTTCTCGGGCGGCGCCGCCAAGGGTCTCGACGGGCTCTACGACGAGGTTCGCGCACTTCGCGACGGCGGGGCCAACGGCTCGATCATCGGGCGCAACACCTTCCAGCGCCCGCGCGAAGAGGCCCTCGCCATGCTCGACCGGATTATCAAGATCTATCAGGGCAAGGCCTGATCGCCGGCGATGGCCGACGCGGACGTGTCGTCTGGGCCGCCCGTCGATAGTTGTCGCCTCTACCTGATCACGCCGAGCAGCCTCGACCCAGAGAGCTTTGCCCCGCGTCTTGCCGAAGCGCTGGACGGCGGCGACGTCGCCTGCGTTCAGTTGCGCCTCAAGGATGCCGACGACGACGCGGTGCGCGCCGCGGTGCGCCGCCTGATGCCGCTCTGCGTTGAGCGCGACGTCGCCTTCCTGATCAACGACCGACCCGACCTCGCCGCCGAACTTGACGCCGACGGCACCCATGTCGGCGGCGACGACATGGCCTATGAGGGGGCTCGCACGCTGGTCGGACCGGACGCGGTGGTCGGCGTGAGCTGTTACGATTCGCGCCATGCCGCAATCGACGTGGCGGACGCAGGCGCCGACTACGTTGCCTTCGGTGCGTTCTTTCCAACCGCCACCAAGACGCCCCGGGCACGGCCCGACCCCTCGATCCTCGCCTGGTGGAGCGAGCTGACCGTCGTGCCCTGCGTTGCGATCGGCGGCATCACGCCCGCGAACTGCGCCGCCCTGGTCGCCGCGGGCGCCGATTTTCTGGCCGTGGTCAGCGCCGTGTGGGATGACCCGGCCGGACCCGGCGCGGCGGTGGCGGGCTTCAATGATGCCATTGAACGCGCCCAGCCAAGCTGATAGGTTCCGCGCGCATTTGCCGCGCGCCTCGCGCGTCGCCAGATCAACGGACATCACACCATGAAGATCGACGGAAACTCCATCCGTCCCGGCATGATCATCGAGCATCAGGGACGGTTGTGGGTCACGGTCAAGACCCAGCACACCCAGCCCGGCAAGGGCGGCGCCTATCTGCAGGTCGAGCTGAAAGACATCCAGGGCGGCACCAAGCTCAACGAGCGCTTCCGCTCGTCCGAAAGCGTCGAGCGCGTCCGCCTCGACCAGGCCGACTATCAGTATCTCTACGACGAAGGCGACATGATCACGCTGATGCACAACGAGACCTTCGAACAGATGTCCGTGCCGCGCGAACTGGTCGGCGAGCCGGTCATCTACCTGCAGGAGGGCATGATCCTTACCGTCGAAAGCCACGAGGGCAGGCCGCTCGCCGTCACCCTGCCCGAGCACGCCACCGTCGCCATCGCCGAAACCGAGCCCACGGTAAAGGGCCAGACCGCGGCGGCCTCCTACAAGCCCGCCCTGCTCGAAAACGGCGTGCGCACTCTGGTGCCGCCTCATGTCGAGGCGGGCACGCGGATCGTCGTGAACACCGCGAATTCGAGTTACGTCGAGCGCGCCCGCGACTAGGGCACGCCGACCCCGTCATGACCCGTCGCTCGCCCCAGATCACCGCGATGATCAACGCGGCCATCAAATGCGCGCGTGGCCTGCAACGGGATTTCGGCGAAGTCGAGAACCTCCAGGTCTCGAAGAAGGGTCCGGCCGACTTCGTCAGCGCCGCCGACATTCAGGCCGAGAAAGTGTTGCACGCCGAGCTTTCGCGGGCCCGGCCCGACTACGGCTTCCTGCTCGAGGAATCGGGGGTGATCGAAGGCCGCGACACGGAATCCCGCTGGATCGTCGACCCGCTCGACGGGACCACCAATTTCCTTCACGGCATTCCCCATTTCGCGATTTCCATCGGCCTCGAGCGTTCCGGCCGGGTGGTCGCCGGCGTGATCTACGATCCCCTGCGCAACGAGCTGTTCTGGGCCGAGGACGGCATCGGCGCCTTCCTCAACGATCACCGGCTGCGGGTCTCGGCCCGCGACGAGCTGGGCGACGCGGTCGTCGGCACGGGGATGCCGTTCAAGGGACGTGAATTCCACCCCGACTACGGCGACCAGCTCGACCGCGTCATGAGCCAAGTCGCCGGCATTCGCCGCATGGGCTCGGCGGCGCTCGATCTCGCCTATGTCGCGGCGGGACGCTATGACGGCTTCTGGGAATACAGCCTGTCGCCGTGGGACATCGCCGCGGGCATGATCCTGGTGACCGAGGCGGGCGGCTTGATCAACGAGATCGGCGGCGGGCGCGATCCGCTGGCCAGCGGCGACGTCATCGCCACCAACGGCCGGCTGCACGAGCCGATCAGCCGGCTGATCGAAAATCGCGGGCGCTGACCGGTTGTGACGGCGGAATCACTGAGCTATGGTCAAGGGGTTGCGGAGGAACGAAATTTCGTACCATGACGGGAACCAGAACGAACGCCAATCGATGACCCGGACGATGCATTTCCGCCGACGCTGTAGCGGCCCGGCACATGTGGTCCTTGTCCTGGGCACCGCATGGGGCTGCGCAACCCTTGGCGCGACCCCAGCGGGCGCACAGCAAGAATCCATCATCGTCGGCGGCAGCGGCCAGCCCGCGATCGAGGTCAACCTGTACGCGATTGACGGCGGGGCGATGGCGCCGTCCCGCTCGACCACGAACGCGCTGCTGCCCGACTTGCGCGAGCCCGCGATCAGCATCGGGCCGACACCGACGATCAGCCTCACCCCGCCACCGGGCGCCATTGCGCTGACCCCGGCCCAGCCGATCGTCACCCCGGTCCCGCCGCCGCCGCCCGAGCCGCCGTCGGTGGTCGAGAGTGTGATCCTGAGCTCGCCCGAGCCCACGGCGCCCGCGGCACCGGCCTTCGAATTCGATCGCCCGGAGGGCACCGCGCCGCCGCCGCCCATCGACGAGACGCCCGCCCAGAGCGCGGCACTTGTCGAACCGCCGCCAGCCGCTGAGCCGACCCCCGCCCCCGAAGTCGCGCCCGAGCCGGCTCCGGCACCCGTCGTCGAACAGACGGCGACCCAGGTCGCCGCCCTGCCCCCCACTGTCGAACCCCTGGGCGAGGGCCAGATCCTGCGCGTCATCTTCCCACCCGAGCAAGAGGCTTTGTCGGGCGAGTCTACCGGCGCGCTTCAGACCCTGGCGGGCCAGCTCAAGACCGACGAGGCCACCCGCCTGCAATTGCGCGCCTATTCCGGGGGTACCGCCGAGACGGCGAGCCAGGCGCGGCGCCTGTCGCTCACCCGGGCGCTCGCAGTGCGTTCATACCTGATCGAGCAGGGCGTGCGCAGCACGCGAATCGACGTCCGCGCCCTCGGCCTGGTCGAGGATGGCGGTCCCGCCGACCGGGTCGATCTGTTCCTGATGTACAACTGAGTCCGAAGCTGGCGCGCCGGGAGGCGCCGCGATGAACCCACTGCACGCCTATCTCGTCCGCATGATCATCTTCGTGGCGGTCGTTGCGGCCCTGGCGGCGGTGCTTGCGGTTTCGGTCGCCGAGGCGTTTTTCGCCAATATCGGGCTCAACGCCTTCATTCTGGGCGTGCTGCTGCTGGGCATCGTCTACATTTTCCGTCAGGTCATCCTGCTCCGCATCGATGTCGCCTGGATCGAGAATTTCCGCGAGGTCGATGACGGGCTCGAGCTGCCCCGTCCGCCCCGCCTGCTCCAACCGATGGCGACCATGATGGCCGACCGGCGCGGCCGGATGAGCCTGTCGTCGCCATCGATGCGCGGCCTGCTCGACGGCATTGGCTCGCGGCTCGACGAATCGCGCGACATTTCGCGCTACCTGATCGGCCTGCTCATCTTCCTCGGCTTGCTCGGCACCTTTTGGGGCCTGCTCCAGACGGTGAGTTCCGTGGCCGAGGTGATCAGCGGTCTCTCGGTCGGCGATGCCGACCTCGCCGGCGTGTTCGACCGGCTCAAGGGCGGCCTCGAGCAGCCGCTCTCGGGCATGGGCACGGCGTTCAGTTCGTCGCTCTTCGGTCTCGCCGGCTCGCTCGTGCTGGGCTTTCTCGACCTCCAGGCGGGACAGGCCCAGAACCGGTTCTACAACGACCTCGAGGACTGGCTCTCGCGCTTCACCCGGCTTTCGTCGGGCGCCGGAATCGCCGAGGGAGACGGCTCCGTGCCGAGCTATGTCAGCGCGCTGCTTGAGAAGACTGCCGACAGCCTCGACGACCTGCAGCGGACCCTGACGCGCGGCGAGGAGAGGCGCCAGACCGCGGACGCCAACATGTTGGCGCTGACCCAGAAGATCGCCACGCTGACCGACCAGATGCACACGGAGCAGGAATTGATGACCAGGCTGGCCGAGAACCAACTCGCCATGAAGCGCGTACTCGACGGGCTGAACGAAGCGCGCGAGGCGCCGTTGCTCGACGAGACCAGTCGCACCCACCTGCGCAATCTCGACGTCTATATGAGCCGCCTGCTCGAAGAGACGACGACCGGGCGCAACCAGCTGATCAGCGAGCTGCGCAGCGAGATCAAGCTTCTGGCCCGCACCCTGGCGGGCCGCCCGCCGGGCGAGCGGGGCTGACCGGTCGGCGCGCCGAAGACCTCGATGGCCCGCGCCCGCCGTATCCGCTCCGAGAGCCATATCTGGCCCGCTTTCGTCGACGTTTTGTCGAGCCTACTGCTCGTCATTATCTTCCTCCTCGTCGTCTTCATGCTGGCCCAGTTTTTCCTGCAAAAGGTGCTCTCGGGACGCGATACGGCGCTGGCCGAGCTTACCGCCCAAGTCGAACAGCTGGCCCTCGCGCTCGAGCTGGAGCGCGCCACCACCGACGAGCTGCGCCTCGACATCATTTCACTCTCCGACGACCTGCAGGCGAGCCGGGCCGAGGCCGTGTCGCTGGGCACCGAACTCGCCGCCGTGCGCGGGGAACGCGATACGCTCGATGAGGAGCTCACCGGCCTGCTCGTCGAGGCTGAGCAGTTGCGCCGGGACATCGTTAGCCTGCGCGAGGTTCGCGCGGAACTCGAGGCCGAGGTCGGGCGCCTCACCGGCGCCCTCGAATCGAGCGAGGCGGAGGCCGGCGAGCTGCGCGACGCGGCGGCCGAGCTGGAATCCCGTCTCGCGGACGAAAGCGAGCGCACCCAACTCGCGCAGACCGAGCTCGAGGAGCGTGAGATCCGCCTCGCCGAGATCACCCGCCTGCAGGACGACACCCTGGCGGCGCTCGAATCCGAGCAGAATCTAAGCGCCGAGCAGCGCAGCCGGATCGCCCTGCTCAACGAACAGATTGCGGCGCTGCGCGCGCAGCTTGCGCGGATCGAGGCGGCCCTCGAGGCGTCCGAGGCGCGTGCCGTCGAGCAGGACGTGGTGATCGCGGATCTGGGACGCCGGCTCAATCTCGCGCTCGTGGAGAAGGTCGAGGAGCTAGCGAAGTACCGCTCGGAATTCTTCGGCCAGCTGCGCGAGGTGCTGGGCAACCGCCCCGACATCCGCATTGTGGGCGACCGCTTCATCTTCCAGTCCGACGTGCTCTTCGACTCCGGCTCGGCCAGTCCCGGCCCCGGCGCCGAAACCCAGATCGCCGCGCTTGCCCGCACCCTGCTCGAGATCGCGGCCAAGATTCCGCCCGAGCTGCCCTGGATCCTCCAGGTCGACGGCCATACCGATCCGGTGCCCATCCACACCGTCGAGTTCGCGTCCAATTGGGAGCTTTCGACCGCGCGCGCACTATCGGTGGTGCGTCTGCTGACCCAGCATGGCATTCCGCCCGACCGGGTCGCGGCCGCGGGCTACGGCGAGCACCACCCGATCGACGACCGGAGCGACGAAGTCGGCAACCGGCGCAACCGCCGGATCGAACTCCGCCTTACTCAGCGCTGAGCGGCGCCTCGTCCGCAGGCGTAGCCGGGAGCTCTGCTGCCTCGCCGCCCGCATCGAACTGCAACGCGGCGAGGCGGGCGTAAAGCCCGCCCTGGGCGATCAGGTCGTGGTGGGTGCCCTCGGCCACGGCCCGGCCCTTGTCGATGACCACGATGCGGTCGGCCTTGAGCACGGTGGCCAGCCGATGGGCGATCACCAGAGTGGTGCGCCCGCTCATCAGCCGTTCGAGCGCCGCCTGCACCGCCTGCTCGCTTTCGGCGTCGAGCGCGCTGGTCGCCTCATCGAGCAGCAGGATCGCCGGATTGCGCAGAACCGCCCGGGCGATCGCGATGCGCTGGCGCTGACCGCCCGAGAGGCGGACCCCCTTTTCGCCCAGGAAGCTCGAAAAGCCATCCGGCAGGGCGTCGAGAAACTCCAGCGCGCCCGCGGCCTCGGCCGCCGCGTGGACGTCGCTGTCGCTGGCGTCGGGCCGGCCGTAGCGGATGTTGGTCAAGGCGTCTGCGGCGAACAGCACCGGAGTTTGCGGCACCAGGCCGAAGCGCGCGCGCACGTCGGCGGGCGCTGCGGCGCACACATCGACGCCGTCGAGCCGCACGATGCCGTGTTCGGGATCGTAAAAGCGCAACAGCAGCGAAAACACTGTCGTCTTGCCCGCGCCCGACGGCCCCACCAGCGCCACGGTCTCGCCGGGCGCCACGGTCAGCGAAAATCCGTCGAGCGCCGCCTGTTCGGGCCGCGCCGGATAATGGAAGGTCACCGCGTCGAGCGTCACCTCGCCGCGCGGCGGCTCGGGCAGCTCCCGGGGCGTGGTCGGGGCGTCGATGTCGGGCCGGGTGCGCAGCAGGTCGGCCAGCCGTTCCGCCGCACCGGCGGCGCGTTGCAAATCGCCGTAGACTTCCGACAGGGCGCCGACCGAGGCCGCCACCACCACCGAATAGAGCAGGAAGGAGAGCAGCTCGCCCGCTGTGATCCGCCCCACGATGACGTCGTGACCGCCCACCCAGAGCACGAAGCCGATGCCGGAAAACACGATCAGGATGACCAGCGCGGTCAGCCACGCCCGGGCACGCACCATCCGAAGCGCGGTGACAAAGGCGCTCTCCACGCCGCTGGCGAAGCGGCCACGCTCGGCGGCCTCCTGGGCGAAGGCCTGAACCGTCTGAACGGAATTCAGGGTTTCCTCGATCTGGGCGCCGAGATCGCCGATCCGGTCCTGCGAGGCCCTTGAGAGAGAACGCACCCGGCGGCCGAAGAATGCGATGGGCAGCACCACCGCCGGCACGATCAGCAGCACCATTCCGGTCAGCTTGGGGCTGGTCACCAGCATCATCGCCGTGCCGCCCAGCAGCATCAGGGCGTTGCGCAGCGCCTGGGAGGCCTGGGTGGAGATCACCGTTTGCAGCAGGGTGGTATCGGTAGTCAGGCGCGAGAGCACCTCGCCGATCTTGGTCACCTCGAAATAGCTCGGGCTCAACGCGATGACATGGCTGTAGACTGCGCGCCGTATGTCCGCGACGATCCGCTCCCCCAGCCACGAGACGAGATAGAAACGCGCGAAGGTTGCGATCGAGAGCACCACGACCAGGCAGAACAGCACGAGCAGCGCGACATTGAGGCCGTCTCCGCCGTCTTCGTGAAAACCCCGGTCGATCAGCAGGCGTGCGCCGAGCGGCATGGCCAGCACTGCGCCCGCGGTGCAGGCCAGCGCCACGATCGCGGCAATCGCCGCCGTGCGGTAGGGCCGCGCGAAACGGCCGAGCTCGGCCAGATGGCGAAGTTCCCCGCTTTTCGAGCGGCCCTCGCCCACGCTCGAGCGGCGACGCGAAAACGGCCCAGTCAACGGCGCTCTCCGGCGCGCGCCCGGATCGGGGCGCCGTCCGTGGCTCTCGCGGTTTTCATGATGCTGGGCTCCCCGCCCTCAAGTCCGGCGCTCCATATAACAAGCGTGGCCTTCCGGCTCAAGCCGTGAAACATCAGCTCAAGTAGAGAGGCGAAGCCGAACGATAGCCGCAATTTCGAGAATCCTCCCGCTTGCGCACATCGGCGCTATCGCGGTATAACCCGCGCTCGTTGTTTCTGGAGATCGGCCATGAAGAAAGACATCCATCCCGATTACCATGAGATCACCGTGGTGATGACCGACGGGACCAGCTTCAAGACCCAGTCGACCTGGGGCAAGGAGGGCGACAGCATGTCGCTCGACGTCGATCCTTCGACCCATCCGGCCTGGACCGGCGGCAACACGCGGCTGATGGAGACCGCGGGCCAGCTCTCCAAGTTCCGCAAAAAGTTCGGCAATCTCGGGAACAGCTAGCGGCTCGCGCACCGGGGCGTAGCCGAGGGGCAGCTGTGCCCAAAAAGCCGGGCGCCAGCGCCCGCAAACAGTCCATCGCATCGCAAATCTTTTGACCGCTCCGCTCCGCTTTCCTATCGTGGCGACACGAAAGGGGTGAACCCGATGGACTATCAGGATATTCTCTACGATGTCGCCGACGCCACGGCGACTATCACCATCAATCGGCCCGAGGTCTTTAACGCCTTTCGCAGCCGCACCGGCGACGAGCTGATCGACGCGTTCAACCAGGCAGGATGGGACGACGCGATCGCGTCGATCGTGCTGACGGGGGCGGGCGATAAGGCCTTCTGCACCGGGGGCGATCAGAAGAGCCACGAGGCGGCCGGCTACGGCAAGCGCGGCATGATCGGCTTTCCCCTCGAGGAGCTGCACACCACCATCCGCGACATGCCCAAACCGGTGATCGCCAAGGTGCGCGGCTACGCCATCGGCGGCGGCAACGTGCTGGCCACCCTGTGCGATCTCACGCTCGCGGGGGAGAGCGCCATATTCGGCCAGGTCGGCCCCAAGATGGGCTCCGTCGATCCGGGTTTTGGCACCGCCTATCTCGCCCACGTCGTGGGTGAAAAGAAGGCGCGGGAAATGTGGTACCTGTGCCGCCGCTATTCAGCGGCCGAGGCGCTTGCCATGGGACTCGTCAACGCCGTCGTTCCCGACGCCGAGCTGGACGGCGAAGTTGCCGCTTGGTGCGCCGAGATTGCCGAAAAAAGCCCCACCGCCCTTGCCATCGCCAAGCGCTCATTCAATGCCGCCACGGAACATATCCGCGGCGTGAGCGCACTGGGCACGGTTGCGCTCAAGCTCTATTACGACACCGACGAGTCGCGCGAAGGCGGCCAGGCTCTGCGCGAGAAGCGCCCGCCCCGCTTCCGGGATAAAGGCAAAACGGACTGATCCCGCCCCACGACGGTTTGACCCCCGACGAATTCACACGCCTTCCGGCGATTTTGTGACCTGCGTCAATGACATAACGCGGGTCGCGCCAGACAGTGTAGCGCGAATCCGGGGGTATCCCCCGCTCCGGCAGTACGCCGGCGGACGGCATCGAGGAAAAACGCGCCAAGCTGGTCTACACCGTGCCCGGCGACAGCGTGGCCGGCGGTGTCAAGTTGTGGGCGATCTACCACGACTTCGATTCCGAGAACACCAGCACCGATCTCGGCGAGGAACTCGATCTCAAGATTGCCAAGACCCTGGTCAAGCACCTGACCCTGTCGCTCACCTGGGCGAGTTACAGCGCGGACACCCATTCGGTGGACACGGACAAGCTGTTCGCGGAGGCGATCCTGAAGTTCTAGCCCGATATCCGGACGGCTTCGCCGTCCGGATATCGCAAGCCTGCGACTGCGGGCCGCCGCCACTGCGGCGAGAGCCTGCGCGGCGCGTGAGCGCGTCAAGACACCGCGGCGTCCTCCGCCGCCGCGGCCCCGTCCCGCTCATGGGACCCCCGCCGGCCCGCGCGATGCTCGCGCGCGCCGCTTTGTATCAGTACGAACGCGGCAGGCCGAGGACGTGCTGGGCCAGATAGGCCAGTACCATGTTGGTCGAGATCGGCGCCACCTGCATCAGCCGGGTTTCGCGGAATTTGCGTTCCACGTCGTATTCCTCGGCGAATCCGAAGCCGCCGTGGGTCTGCAGGCACATGTCGGCCGCCGCCCAGGAAGCCTCCGAGGCGAGCAGCTTGGCCATGTTGGCTTCCGCACCGCAGGGTTTGCCGGCGTCGAACAAGGCCGCCGCCTCGCGCACCATCAGTGCGGCGGCGCGGGCCTGGGCGTAGGCCCGCGCGATGGGAAACTGGACGCCCTGGTTCTGCCCGATGGGCCGCTCGAAGATCACCCGCTCGTTGGCGTAGGCGCGCGCCCGGTCGATGAACCAGCGGGCATCGCCGATGCATTCGGCGCCGATCAGCACCCGCTCGGCGTTCATGCCGTCGAGAATGTATCGAAAGCCCTTGCCCTCTTCGCCCACGAGGTTTTCGACCGGCACTTCTAGATCGTCGAAGAAGACTTCTGTCGTCGCGTGATTGATCATGGTGCGGATCGGCTCGATGGTCAGCTCTTTGCCCACCGCGTCGCGCAGATCGACCAGGAACACCGAGAGCCCCTCGGTGCGTTTGGTTCCCTCGGCCACCGGCGTGGTGCGCGCGAGCAGCAGCATCAGATCGGAATGCTCGGCCCGCGAGGTCCAGATTTTCTGCCCGTTGACGACATAAACGTCGCCGCGGCGAACCGCCTTCGTGCGCAGACGCGTGGTGTCAGAGCCGCTCGCGGGCTCGGTCACGCCGAACGCCTGGAGGCGAAGCGCGCCGCTCGCGATGCCCGGCAGGAAGCGCGCCTTGATCTCGTCGCCGCCGTGGCGGAGCAGCGTGCCCATGATGTACATCTGGGCGTGGCATGCCGCCCCGTTGCAGCCCGCGCTGTGGACTTCCTCGAGAATTGCCGTCGCTTCGCCGATTCCGAGCCCGCTGCCGCCAAAGTCCTCGGGAACCAGCGCAGCGAGATAACCGGCCTCCGTCAGCGCGGTGACGAACTCTTCCGGATAGGCCCGCTCCCGGTCCTTTTTGCGCCAGTATTCGCCGGGATAGGCCGCGCACAAGGCGCGCACGCCGTCGCGCAACTCGGGATGGTCCGCGGGAAACACCGGGTCCATGCCCGCGCCGCTCATTCCACCGTCACGCTTTTGGCCAGATTGCGCGGCTGGTCGATGTCGGTGCCTCTTTGCGCTGCCGTGTGATAGGCGAGGAGCTGGACCGGTATGGTGTAAAGCAGAGGTGCGACGAAGGGATCGACCACCGGGATCTCGACGGACATTTCGGCCAGGCCGCCCAGCCGGTCGATCCCGGCCGCGTCCGAAATCAGCACCACCCGGCCGCCCCGCGCCGCCACTTCCTGAAGGTTCGACGCCGTCTTGTCGAACAGCGGCCCCGAGGGGGCGAGCACGATCACCGGCATCTTGTCGTCGATCAGCGCGATGGGCCCGTGCTTCAGCTCGCCCGCCGCGAAGCCCTCGGCGTGCATGTAGGAAAGCTCCTTGAGCTTGAGCGCGCCTTCGAGCGCCACGGGATAAACATTGCCCCGGCCGATATAGAGGATCCCCCTGGCATTCGCGAGGCTCGCCGAGAGCGCGCGGATACGCTCGTCGTGGTTGAGCACTTCCGCCGCCCGTGAGGGCACCTCGGCCATGGCCTGCGCAAGCCGGGCCTCCGTAGCGCCGTCGATCGCGCCGCGCTCGCGCGCCACCGCGATGGCGAAGCAGGCCAGGGTCACGAGCTGGCAGGTGAACGCTTTGGTCGAAGCGACTCCGATTTCGGGGCCCGCATAGGTCGGCAGCAGCAGGTCGCAATCCCGCGCCATTGAACTTTCGGGCACGTTGACCACCGCGATCACCCTCTGACCCTGCTCCTTGACGAACCGAAGGGCGGCCAGGGTGTCGGCAGTCTCGCCCGATTGCGAGATCATCAGCGCGGCGCCGCCGGCGGGCAGCGGCGCGCCGCGGTAACGGAACTCCGAGGCGATATCGATCTCCACGGGCAGACGCGCGACCTGTTCCAGCCAGTATTTGGCGACCAGGCCGGCGTAATACGACGTGCCGCACGCCACCAGTGTGAGCCGGGTCAGCTCCGCGGCGGTAAATTCCGCTTGGGGCGGCAGGCGGACAGTATGACCCGCGGGGTTGTAATAGGCGTTCAGCGTATCGCCCATCACCGCGGGCTGCTCGTAGATTTCCTTGAGCATGAAATGCTCGAAATTGCGCTTGCCGACCTCCTCACCGCCGACATGGGCCTCGCTCACCGGGCGCTCGACCACCGCCCCGCTCGCATCGTGGAGGATGGCACCGGCGCGGCTGAGCTCCGCCCAATCGCCCTCTTCCAGATAGGTGATCTGGCGGGTCAGCGGCGCCAACGCCACTGCGTCCGAGGCCAGGTACATCTCGCCCTCGCCGTGCCCGACCGCCAGCGGCGCACCGCGCCGGGCGCAGATCAGCAGGTCGTTCTCGCCCGCGAACAGCACGGCCAGAGCGAAGGCTCCTTCGAGCCGCCCCAGAGCCGCCCGCACCGCGTCTTGCGGCGAGTTCCCCTCGACCAGCTTCTGGGTGATCAGATGGGGGATCACCTCGGTGTCGGTCTGGGTCACGAAGATATGGCCCAGCGCCTCGAGTTCGTCGCGCAGGGCCTGAAAATTCTCGATGATGCCATTATGCACCACGGCGACCCGCTCGGTCGCATGGGGGTGGGCGTTGTCCGCGCTCGGCACGCCGTGGGTGGCCCAGCGGGTATGGCCGATACCGACCTCGCCGCCGACCGGTTCGGCGTCCAGCGCGCGGGCAAGATTGGCGAGCTTGCCTTGCGCCCGGCGTCGCGCGATGCCGCCATTGAGGAGCGTCGCAATGCCCGCCGAATCATAGCCTCGATATTCCAGCCGGTGCAGCCCGTCGAGCAGCCGGGGCGCTACCTCGCCGGTCCCGATCACCCCGATAATGCCGCACATGGCGCTAAAACCTTGTTCGTATAGCTTTGCACAAGAAAACTATACGGCGTTCGTTCGCCACGGAGGCTTTAGTCGCATAAGCGGCGGTTCGCACTTGCGGACTCGCGATATCCGGACAATTTCCCCTCATCGGATTTTGCCTTAGTCGTTCTTCTCGGCCTTGGCGGCCTGCTCGCGCCGGCGTTTTGCCCCGCCGGGCGAGGCCGTCTGTTCGCCCCGCGCCACGGCGATGGCATCGGCCTCGACGTCGTGTGTGATCGTGCTGCCCGCGCCGACCACGGCACCGTCCCCGATCTTGACGGGTGCGACCAGCGCGCTGTTCGAGCCGATGAACGCCCCCGCCCCGATTTCGGTCTGCGCCTTGCGGATGCCGTCGTAGTTGCAGGTAATGGTGCCCGCGCCCACATTGGCCTTCTCACCCACCCGGGCGTCGCCGATATAGGCGAGGTGGTTGATCTTGGCCCCTGCCTCGACAGTTGCGTTTTTGATTTCGACGAAATTTCCGACCCGTGCACCCTCGCCGATCACCGCGCCCGGGCGCAGCCGGGCAAACGGGCCGATGGTCGCGCCCGCCCCCACCTTTGCGCCCTCCAGATGGCAAAAGGCGCGGATCTCCACGTTGTCGCCGACTTCGACGCCGGGGCCGAATTGCACGTTGGGGCCGATGCTCACATCCCGCCCCAACTTGGTATCGAAGCTGAACCAGGTGGCGGCCGGGTCCGTGAGCGTCGCACCCTTTTCCAGCGCACCCCCACGCAGGCGCTCCTGCACGATCGCCTCGAGCGCCGCCAGATCGGCACGGGAATTCACACCCAGCGCCTCGGTGGCATCCGCCTCGACCACCGCGCAATCGAGCCCGCGGCCGCGCGCCAACCCAACGATATCGGTCAGGTAATATTCGCCCTTCGCGTTATCGCTGCCGACTTCGTCAAGCAGGTCGAAGATCAGCTTCGCCGAACCGGCGAGGGGTCCGGCGTTGCACAGGGTCTCTTCGTCGAGCTGGTCGGGTGTTGCATCACGGAATTCGACAATCGAGATCAGCAGGTCGTTGATATCGGTAATCAGGCGGCCGTATTCACCGACATCGATGGGCCGCATGCCAAGCACCACGAGCGATGGCTCGAGCGCGCTCTTCTGGGCATCGAGCAGGGCACGCATGGTCCGGGGCTCCGCCAGTGGTGCGTCGCCGTAGAGCACGAGCAAATCGCCGGAAAAGCCGGCCAGCTTCTCTTTCGCCTGAAGCAGCGCATGACCGGTGCCCCGGCGCTCTTCCTGCACCACCGTCTCGACCGGGATCGGCGACGTCGCCAGCGCCTCGTCGAGCGCCGGTGCATCGGCCGCGCGGACGATGACGGTGCGTGCCGGCGCCTGGGCTGCGACGCCATCCAGAAGATGAAGGATCATCGGCCGGCCGGCGATCGGGTGGAGCACCTTGGGGCGCTCGGACTTCATGCGGGTTCCCCTGCCGGCGGCAAGGATAACTACAGCGACGTCGGACATCGGTTTACGGTGAACCACGCTGATCTGTGGAAAAGGGGCGCCCACAATAGCGAAGCAGCGATGCCGCGGCAAACCTCCGCTTGACCGCGCCCGGCCCGTTGCCTGACCCGCCGGGAGGGATGATGTATCCTACCCGCCTTTCTCGCTCCTTCCCTCGCGAGCCTTGCCCATGCCCTTGCGTCCCGACGCCGTGATTCTCGACCTCGACGGCACCATCGTCGACAGCGCGCCCGAGTTTCTGGCCACGGTCAATCGACTGTTCGACGAGCTGGACCGGCCCGCCGTCAGCCTCGATCAGGTGCGCAACTTCATGGGCTACGGGATCGTCGCCCTCCTGGAGCACGCCTTCGAGGCAACCGGCAAACTGCCCGACCTGGACGAGTTCGAAATCCACGTCACCCGCGCCATCGAGCTCTTCTACGCCCATCATCTCGAACTCACGCGCCCGTTTCCCGGCGTGGTCGAAACCCTCGACCGGTTGCGGAGCACGGGAGTGCGCTTCGGGCTCTGCACCAACAAGCCCCACCAGGGAGCGAAAGAGACCCTCGAGGGTCTGGGCCTGGACCAGTTCTTTAGCAGCGTCGTCGGGCGCGGCGAGGCGCCTGCCCAAAAGCCCGACGCCGCTCATGTTTACGCTGTGATCGAGCATCTCCAGGCCGAACCCGCCTCAGTTGTCATGGTCGGCGACACGGAAACCGATATTGAGGCAGCGAAAAACGCTCGCGTGGCCTCGGTCGCGGTCAGCTACGGCTATTCGCGCGTGCCCGTCGCCGAGCTTGGCGCCGACCAGATCATCGACGAATTCGCCCAACTGCCCGGCGCGCTGGGCCGGCTCGGCACGCGGGACGATTAATGCCTGACCGTCGGCTGGCGGGCGTGCGGAACAATGCCCCAAGGCCCGATCGATCGGGCCTCGCGCGCACTCGGTTGACAGGCGCGATGCGGGCCGATAAAGGGTGAGGCCGCTAGGAGGGGCGCTTAGCTCAGCGGGAGAGCACCGTCTTCACACGGCGGGGGTCGCTGGTTCGAACCCAGCAGCGCCCACCATTTTTCACTGGTGGATCAACAGGTTAGACTTGGCACTCTGATAACTGGACTGCCAGAGTTGCGCGGATATCCGCGCAAAACGCGAACGGAAGGGGAAAACGATGCGGGATAAGTAGATACGGGCTCGATCTGCTATGTCAGGGCCAGCGGCAAGTTGGGTTCCGCAACGCCCTTCCCCGCAACGCTTGGCGTCATAAACCGCTTTCCTTCTAGTATCTCCGCAACGGTCAATATCTGCATCTTCGGGTAGTGGACGCCTAGCACGTCCAAATCACCCGCCTCGGCCATGAACCTCTTAAAATTCCGGTCCTTGGTGGCGCTCAGAGGTTCCATAACTATCAGTCCAGCCATGATCGCCATATCATTGTCGAGAACGCCGCGAAGCTCACCCACCACGTCAACATCCTCGAGATGAATGGCGAGAGCTACAGGCTCAACCAGAGCCGCAGGCGTCAAACCCCGACGGCGAACTGAACCGACCACCCAGCCCACGCTTGACCCCGTGGGCCCACAGGTCCCTCCCGCGTGCGCCGCCGCGTCGGCCTGTTGAGGGCACGCCGCGTCGCACGCGGGGCCCTCCCATGGACTACGGGGACAAGCCCGCAGCCGCCAAGTGGTCCCTTCTTACACCGCCACGGTGGTCCCTTTTTGCTCCGCCATTGACAGTCACGCTCGTGCCGATGATTCCCGCCTTTTTTGCAAGAATGATGTTGCCCTTCGGTACCAAAGAATGGGAAATTTCCCCTTTCAATGGGAAATTTCCCATTTCACTTGTTATTATATCTAGACTCATGTAGAAGGCATGCAGGTTGTGACTGGAGATGGTCGGAAGGAGACCGGATATGGGCGCGGATGAGATCGAAACGATTAAGGCTGAAGGCGCCGAGGTCGAAACGGAGAAGCGCAAGCGACAGCGTTCTACGATCGGGTTTCCCTATAGTGATTTGGGGAGTGCAGTCGAGCTTGTCCGCATGATCAACAGCAGGGCAGGCAACGAATGTGAAGTGGATCAGCTGGCGGCTTGGATGGGGCAGAGTGCCAGTGGGGGCACATTCCGTTCGCGATATTCGGCGGCGCGCTTGTTCAAATTCATCGAGACTGTGCGCGGAGGGCGCGTAAAGCTGACCAACCTGGGCAATGAGGTGCTGAGCGCTGAAGGGTCGGATAGGGCAAAAGTGCGAGCGTTCCTCAACATCCAATTGTTTCAACAGATGTATGAGGAACGGAAGGGACACGTTCTCCCGCCGGCCGCCGCGTTGGAGCGCATGGTGACGAATCTCGGTGTGGCACCAAAGCAAGCGGAGCGCGCACGCCAAGTTTTTGTCAAATCGGTCCAGGCCGCACAATTCATCGATCCGGAGAGCGGAATCTTCATTGAGCCGGCGTTTCGGTCAACGGATGACTACGGTCAGAAGGAACCGACCGGCGAGCCCGACCCTGAACCCAAGAGGGGTGGCGGAGATGACAATGGCGGTCTGCCTCCTCGACTCGATCCCATCATTAGGGGCCTGATTGATCGACTTCCAGACGCCGGAAACCCTTGGCCATCGAAAGATCGGAAACTCTGGCTGGGAATCCTCGAAAGCGCGTTCGAGCTTGTCTATACGGATGAAGAGGCTCCCAATGAGGATGGATCAACACCGTCGCCAAGCTGCTGATCGACTCCGGCAGGGTCTGTACCGATCTGCATGACGAGCTTCGTGACGACCGGCCGAGCATCCAGAGCTGTGGCACGTCCATCACAACCTACCTTAGCCGCCATAGAGTCCCGCCTCCGCCTCCCGCCGCCGGACCAGCCCCTTGAGCCTGCGCCCGCCTGCAAACACCCAGCGCCGGAACTCGGTCGGCAGGTGGAGGTCCTGCATGGGTTTCGCCGGAGAAACGCAGCATTCATCGGCGTCGCTGAACCCGATCCACGTTAGCGTGGTTAGTTAGGGAGCCTACCGCCGCGTCCGCTGCCTGAATTCGATCATCGTAGGCGAGGTCGCGATCCATGGCGCCCTCGCTGGATGTTTATCGTGTAGTCACAGTCGGGCCAGTTTGAGCAGCCTAGAAACGTCTCGTATTTTCCCGTCGTGGTTCGCGGCCATCCGTCGCAGGCCGGACATTCCTGAACGGTCTGACCCCAGTCACGGCAACGGACGACTCCGTCGGTCTTGACTGGTAATCCTGTTCCGCAATGGGGACAGGCGGGCTGCGTGTGCTCGCAATACGGGTAGTGCGAGCAGCCATAGAACACGCTCCGGTCCTGAGTGTTTTTCCGGCGCTCCAGGCGTCCGTCGACGCATGCGAGGCCAGAACTGAGGGGACATAGGTGGTGCAATTTCGCGACGCCGCGACGGGACCGCCCGGCCGCCTCGCGTAGACAACTATTGGGCCGCCGTTAACACCAGCGGCTGACGCTCGGGGCGCTCACACCGAAGCGCGCCGCACCAGCCCGGGTGGCTCGCGCCCTCGGTAACGGCCGCAAAGACCCGAAGTCGAAGATCAAGGGAAAGTGCTTCCGCCGTATCCATCAGCCTCCTTGCCGGGGGACACCGTGATTCGCAGGATCAAATCCTTGGGAACTCACTTCGATTCGGTCAGATAGAAATACGCTCTAAAACGTTATCCCGAGACTGAGGTAGCCTCCGAGGTCTCTGTCTTTCGACCCCACTCCCGAGGCGCGGACCTCGGCTCCAAGGGTGAAGCCGTCCCGATGCCAGCTTACGCCCGCGCCCAAGAGCACCTTGTTGTCCGGAGCCTTTGACGTCAACTTCGTGCCGGATACTCCAACCGCCGTCTCGTCACCGCTGAGTGTCTTCTCCACATCCAGGGAACCTCGTAGCGACAGCGTCTCTCCCTCCCGGCTGCCTATAACACTCCATTCGGTCTCGATCACCCCACCGACGCCTCCCGTGATCCGGTCCGCATCCGCGAGCGAGACCCGGGCGCCCACCGCGTCCGTGAAGCGATCCACCGACACATCCGAGCGGCTCAGCCACGCTCGGGGCCTCAGGGTTATCCTCTTGTCCACGACGAGTCGCTGACCCGCCTCGAAATAGAAGGAGTGGATCTGCGCACCGATGTCCTGCTTGAGCGTGCCGCGCACATCCGAGGCGGCCTCCAGGTTGAACCAAGTCGCAGACAGGCTGCCGTCCGCGTAGAAGCCGGCCGCTCCTTGCCAGGAGAGGCCGGCGAAGAGCCCGTAGCCAGACGCGTCGATGTTGCCGCCGCCGGTCGGCGCCGACACATCGGCCGAGCCCGACACCAGTCGCACCCCGATCGTGCCGGTCAGGCCTTCGTACAGCGGGACGTCCGTTCCGACCTCCAGGCTAAAGCGGTCCACGTTGAATTCGGCGCCGACGGTGGCGCGATCGGCCTCGTACGATCCCACCCCGGCATCGAGCTGGAGCCACATAGGGGTCTCCGGCGCACGCATCCTCCCTTCGGCAGAACCGGGCTGGCCATTCAGGCGCAGCAGAATACCCGGCAGGGCCTCGTAGACCGCCGCGCGCGGACCGAAGACGCTACTAAAGGTAAAGCCGCTGAAACCAGGCACGTCCGTGGTACCGACCGTCGTGTCGAATGGACCCGCAGCGCCAATCGACCTCAGAATCACGTTGTTCCGGACGAGCACATCCTGGCTCACCCGGATAATGGTCTCGTATCCCTGCTCGTTGATGATTACGCCCTCGACCCTGCCGCTGTCGCGGATATGGACGTCCAGGTCTCCGGCCTGGTGCTGCACGGCGAGCCCTGATTCCGCGGCTAACAAACCGTCGATCGTGACGGTGCTGCTTGCGGCGCTGCCTGCGGCGCCCTGCACGAGAATTCCGACACCGGTGCCGCCGGCCCGAACCTCAGAATTGGGGCCGATCCGAATCCGGTTGGCACCGCTGCTGTCTGGATCTGCGCGATCAATAACGATCGCGTGCGCGGTCTCGGTGGCTAACTGGCTGTCGACGAAGTTGATCGCGATATCCAGATTGCCGGGCCCGTCCACTGTGAGCGTATTATCCGTGTGCCGGATAAACATGCCGTAAGCATCATCGCCGGTCGTGGAGACGGAGCTGCCGCTCAGGAGGACGTCGACCCTGCCCGAACCCTGGTGCCGTCCGTAAAGTCCACCCCGACCGGCGCCAGCAATACGAATGTCCGAATCCCTTACATCGAGCACTATCCTCTTGTCCCCCGGGTCGGGAACCTGGTTGTACTTGGTGGAATTCCACACGAACCCGGCCACGCCGTAACCGTCCACGGTCTCGATATCGACCCGCTGGGCCGTGACAAAGACATCGCCGTTCGCGTCATGCCAGCCGACGATGCCGTGGCCGCTCGGGCCAATGGTCCGGATCCGCGTGTCCTCGACCTCGACGGTGACGGTGCCGGTTCCGACATGAACGACATTGATCGCTCGCGCGTAGGTCTTGAACAGGCTGTTCTCGACCTTCACGGAAAGGTCGCGCCGGGTTTCGGAGATGTCCTTGCTATCCGAATAGAGCGTGAAATTGAGGCCCCTCTGGTCAGCGCCAGCACTTTCGCCGGTCGTGGTCAGTTCGACTCCAGAGATCAGGCCCGACAGGGATCCCGGACCACTGTGATCGATCCAGACAGCATTGGGTCTTGTCGGAAAATAGTCATGAGATCCATCCACGTCGTCGTCGATTACGACGCCGTTGCCCTCGTCGAGGCCGCGAATCACGATCCGATAGTCGTCGTCCCCGCTCAGCTCGTAAACAATGTTGCCGTCGGTCTCGGGAGTGTAGGAGTTCTCGTCGCACAGGATCGTGCCGCCGCCGGCAGGAGCCGCGCCGCATTCGTCGGCCGCCTGCGATGCATATGGTGCCGCGAGCCATGCCGCGGCGCCGGCCAGCAGGCCGATGGCCCAGCCACAGCGATGGGGGCTTCGATTTAGAGCAATGAGCAGAGTCGCGCGTTTCACCGTATCCGACACTCGTAGTCTCCCGTAGTCTCCGGAAGCCCGCTGTTGCGCAGCGGGCTTGGATCTACACACCGGAGCGAGCCGTTGCGAGGCTCGTCGTGATTTCATTCTGCACCGCCGACCGGCATCGGAATTCTCCGTATAGACATGCTTCTCCTCCTAAACATGCTTTGACACTACATGCATTGTCAATTTTGGACTGGGCCCCTTGTGTCGGACAGGCTGATTGACACGGAGCCGCGCCAGCGTGGCCTGCCCCGAACGACTAGATGCGTTCACGGGCGAACCCGTCACTGTGACGTGAGCTGTTGACTGGGCTCGTATCAATTGATTGCGTTAGGAGTGATGACCGATCGACCGAGCATCCGCAGCCGCGTCACGCTCCCTGTCCTACCCCGCATAGAGCCTCGCCTCCGCCTCGCGCCGCCGCACCAGCCCTTTCAGCTTTCGCCCGCCGGCCCAGACCCAGCGCCGGAACTCGTCCGGCACCGCGTCATGCTCCTCGCGATTGACCTTACGCCTAAGCGTCGAACGCTGCAACGCGCCGGCGCCGAGATTGAACGCAAAGGAGCCGAGCGCATCGAACCGGCCGTCCTCGAGCGGCACGCCTATCAGCCGCAGCACGGCGCGCTCGGCGGCCTCGACGTCGCGGCACAGCAGCTCCTCGGCTTCCGCCTCGTCGATGCCGTCCGCGAACCGCTCGCGCTCGTCGTCGCGCACGACGTGGCCGTAGCCGATAGTGGGCCAGCCGCCCAGGCAGACATAGATCTCGGGCGCGAAGCCCTCGAAGCGCTTGATCAGTGCGAGGCCTTCGTCGGTAACGTGGCGCATGGCCTCAGCGCCGCTCGCGGAGCTTGGAGAGGGTGCGGTTGCCGAACCAGAAGCTCATCACGGCGGCGAACAGCGCCTGGGTCTCGGCATCCCAGATGCGCGGCAGCGCCTCGGCGATGAGCAGGCCCTCGACCACGATCAGCAGATAGAGGCCGGAGCCCTTGACGGCCGCAAACAGGATGAAGAAGGCGTAGGTGATCAACGGGCGGACCGAGGCTCGGAGGGCGTCGACCCATCGGCTGCTGCCGCCCAGCGCTGCATCGTGCTTGTAGAGGGCCTTCGACTCTGCGATGTCGGCGTTGACCTCGATCTCCTCGAGGCGCTGGGTGTGGCCGAGTCGCATCTGCTCCATCTGGCGGTCGAGCACGGCGAGCTCGTGTTGGCGGTCGGCGCGCTCGCGGAACAAGGCCATGATGTCGGGAATGGCGCTGGTGGCGAATCCCAGCAGACTGCCAAGCAGGGTCAGCATGACGAACCTCCCATTGGGTTGAGGGTGAAGCCGGCCCCGGCCTCCGGCGTGCGCACGATGGGGTCCGTGCGGACGGCTGGCGGTGGGATCGGTGCGTGGGGAAGATGCGGCGGAAGACGGCCGCGAGCGGCGTCAGCCGCCGAACGGCCTCAGCCGAACAGCGCCGGCCAGAACGCGCGGGTGGCGACAGCGAACATGCCGCGCACCTTCTGACGCCACTGTTCGGGGATGTCTCTGGATCTGATGTCCACAGTGTCTCCTGAGTAGTGCAGGGAGCCGGGACTGTGCCTGCCGTCGATGCAGGACGTAATAACCGTGTCGTCGGCGTACTGGCCGATGACATCCTTGGCTGTCGCAATGGTGAGGATGATTTCGTTGCTGATGCCGTGGACGCGGACGCCGGGTTTGATAATCAGCGTCATTTATCGACTAGCCCGGATTATTCACGGCGCGCTGTGAGATGGTTGGTGAGCGTGGATTAACCTGTTGAGATTCCGTATGATTTTGGTGTTGAAGCCAGATCACGCGGCAACCGGAGAACCCAGCTCACCATGAACGAGACTATCCCCTATCTCCCCGGCTTGTCACCCGTGGCGGGCAAGGAATTGTGTGCCCGGTTCGACGGCGGGCGGCTGTCGTCGGACGGCGGCGTATTGCTGTTTCCCGGGATCGAGAGACGGCTCGGGATTGCCGACTTGCTGGCCTCCTGTGTGGCCGACGAGCGCGACCCTTCGAGCACGACCCACTCCTACGCCGACATGATCCGGGCCCGGCTGTTCGCCATCGCCTGTGGCTACGAGGATTGCGACGACCTCGACGTCTTGCGCGTCGATCCGGCGTTCAAGCTGGCCTGTGGGCGCCTGCCCGAGAGCGGTCGCGATCTGATGAGCCAGCCGACCCTGTCGCGCCTCGAGAACGCGCCGTCGTGGCGCGCGCTGGCGCGCATGGGGCTGTCGATGATCGATCTGTTCCTCGCAAGCTTCGAGCGTGTTCCCGCCCGCATCACCCTCGACATCGACGATACCGCCGATACCGTCCACGGCGGCCAGCAGCTGGCGCTGTTCAACGCCCATTACGACGCGTACTGCTTCCAGCCCATCCACATCTTCGAGGCCGCCACGGGCAAGCCGGTGCTCTCGCTCTTGCGCCCCGGCAAGCGGCCCTCCGGAGAAGAGGCGGCCAAGATACTGAAACACGTCATCCGCCGCATCCGGCGCAACTGGCCCCGGGTCGAGATTACCGTGCGGGGCGATGGCCATTACGGCACGCCGGAGGTCATGGAACTGCTGGAAAGCCAGGGTTGCGGCTACATCTTCGGGCTGCCCGGCAACGCCCGGCTGAGCGAGATCGGCCAGCCCTGGTGCGAGGACGCGGCCGTGCGCCGCGCGCGCTCACGCAAGGACCGGGTGCGCCGCTTCTTCCGCACCGGCTACCAGGCCAAAAGCTGGTCGCGGATGCGCACCGTCATCGCCCGCGTCGAGGCCACGGCGAAAGGGTCCGACATACGCTTCATCGTCACCAACCTGAGCGGCCGCTCCAAGCTGCTCTATGAGAAGGTCTACTGCGCCCGCGGCCGGATGGAAAACATGATCAAGGAGATGAAGCTCTACACCAAGTCCGACCGCACGTCGTGCCACCGCTGGGAAGCCAACCAGTTCCGGCTGTTCCTGCACAGCGGCGCCTATTGGCTGCTGCATCAGCTGCGCCACGCCGCGCCCCGGAAATCCCTCTGGCGCAAGGCGACGTTCGAAACCATCTGCCGCGCCTTCCTCAAGATCGCCGTGCGCATCGAGGAGCTCAAATCCCGAGTCAGGATCGCCCTGCCGTCATTCTATCCATATCGGCCAGCCCTCGTCGCGATGGCCGGCTGCATCGCCGCTCGAGGCCCATGAGCGAGGCGGCATATGCCGACCGATGAACCCCGACCATCAACCCACAACCCCGTCCCGAAAACCCGACGCGAAAACCCGACGTCAACCCGGCCAATAACGCGCGCCTCGGGCAAATCCACCCGGCGTCATGAATAATTGCGGCTAGCAGGGCGCTGTCCTGAAGATGTAATGGGCCACCAGATAACACCCGCTCCAGACGCTCTAGATAGGTGATCCGGTCGTCGTGCCGGTCGAGCCTGGCATCGGTTACCTGGACACGGACATCGATGCTCCGCTGGATGTCTACCATCGCCGTCTCGATGGTGGCGAGGGAGCGAACCACGGCGTAGGAGCCCGCGACACCGGCAACCGCAAGAGCGATGAGCAGGGCCGGGGGTAGTTTTCCAATATGCCAGCGGTCGGTGCGGCGGCGGCGGTTTTCAGACATCGGTCATATACCCTCTGGTCTCAACGCTTCCGGCGGCGGCAGTTTAGGCGACAGCATCAGCTTGATGAGGGACGCTGGGATGAACATCTGTCCGGGGATGCAGCGTCCTTTCTGCGTCACGACAACGCTGATTGCGGGGCTGGAGATGAAGACCCTGACAAGCAGTCCCGACCATTCCCGCTTTGGAAACGGCGGCGGAAGCATGGCAAACAACCGCTCCCGGAACAGATCGCGCGCCGCTTTCGGCATCTCGATTTCCGTGTGAAGAATCCCGGCCAGTTCGTTAGCCTGGTGGTCGCAGTCGTGCTGTAGCGTCTTGGCATTCGCCGAAGAGACAAACATTGCCAGACAGAAAATTAGTGCAAATTGAACGATTCGCCGTGAGTGTGCATAACTAGCCATGTCCATCTCCTTCTGGATGGGGGTGGTTAGGCCGTGCCGGGCGGCTAGTCCCCGTCCTGTCAATGGCGGAGCAAAAAGGGACCACCGTGGCGGTGTAAGAAGGGACCACTTGGCGGCTGCGGGCTTGTCCCCGTAGTCCATGGGAGGGCCCCGCGTGCGACGCGGCGTGCCCTCAACAGGCCGACGCGGCGGCGCGCGCGGGAGGGACCTGTGGGCCCACGGGGTCAAGCGTGGGCTGGGTGGTCGGTTCAGTTCGCCGTCGGGGTTTGACGCCTGCGGCTCTGGTTGAGCCTGTAGCTCTCGCCATTCATCTCGAGGATGTTGACGTGGTGGGTGAGGCGGTCGAGGAGAGCGCCGGTGAGGCGCTCGGAGCCGAACACCTCGGTCCATTCGTCGAAGGGCAGATTGGTGGTGACCAGGGTCGAGCCCCGCTCGTAGCGCTGGCTGAACACCTCGAACAGGAGCTCGGCGCCGGTCTTGGACAGCGGCACGAAGCCGAGTTCGTCGACGATCAGAAGCTTGTAGGTGGCGAGCTTCTTCTGGAACCTCAGCAGCTGCTTGTCATCGCGGGCCTCGATGAGCTCGTGGACCAGTGCGGCGGCGGTGATGAAGCCGACCGAGAGGCCCTTCTGGCAGGCCGCCAGGCCGAGACCGAGGGCGATGTGGGTCTTGCCGGTGCCGCTGTTGCCGAGCGCGATGAGGTTCTCGCGGCGCTCGATGTACGCGCAGCGGGCCAGCTCCAGGACCAGCGTCTTGTTGAGCGAGGGGATGACCTTGAAGTCGAAGCTGTCGAGGCTCTTGATCACGGGGAAGCGCGCCGCCTTGATGCGCCGCTCGACCATGCGGCGCTCGCGGGCGATCAGCTCGAGCTCGGCAAGACGCAGAAGATAGCGAACGTGGTCGACGCCTTCCGAGGCACACTGCCGGGCGATCTTGTCGTACTCCCTCAGGAACGTCGGCAGCTTCAGCCTCTTGAGGTGGTGGACGAGCAGCACCTGCGGCGTGTCGGTCATGCGCGGAGCCCCGACAGCAGGCTCATGTACGATTTGGCAGACGTTATCGCGACCCGGGCGCGCGGCAGGTACGGATAGACGTCGAGATCCAGTCGAGGCGGCCGTCGCTCGGTCCGACACAGCACCAGGTGCTTGACGGCATCGAAGCCGATCGCGCCAAGCCGCAGGGCGTCGCCGACCGCACCCTCGACCTCCTCGGGCCGGAAGGTCTCCAGCAGACGCAACACCTGGACGTACTCGCGCTTGCCCGCCTTGCCCATGCGGGCTTCGAGCAGGCGTCGCAGAGTGATGAAGGCCTCGGGCAGGTCCCAGCCCGCCAACGGCGCGGCCTGGTCGAGGGCGCCGATCTTCTGCTCGATCAATGGCAGATAATGCAGCGGGTCGAAGATCAGGTCCTCGCTGTCATAGGACCGGCGGTGCCGGGCGATCACCTCGGCCCCGCAGCTGATCATCACCTCGTCGACATAGCCCCGGATCAGTACCTCGCGGTGGCCGTAGGCCACGGGTACGGAGTAGTCGTTGCCGCGGTAGCGCAACAGCGACAGCGAACTCACCCGCCCGGGACGCTTGTCGCAGGCATCGTATGGTGCCGGGGGTAGCGGTAGCAGAGCTTGGCGATCCCGCGCGAGGCGCTCGCCGATGGTCTCCTTGTGACCCCGCAGCCGCGCCGCCTGGCGCCGGCGGCACTGTCCCGCGAGATCATCGTTCAGCGCCTCGATGCTCTCGGCCCGCGGGACGGGGACCAGGAAGTTCCGCCGGATGAAGCCGACCAGTCCCTCGACCTTGCCTTTGTCGTTGCCCTTGCCCGGCCGGCCGAACCTGTCCTCGAACAGATAGTGGGATTGCAGCTCCGTGAAGACGCGCGTTCGCTGCCGCTTTCCATCGCCCAGGATGCGGGCAACCGCCAGCTTGGTGTTGTCGTACAGGATGGAGCGGGGGACGCCGCCGAAGAACGCAACCGCCGCGTTGTGGCCATCGCAGAACGCCTCGGTCGTCTCCGCCGGATAGGCCTTCACGAAGCAACCATCACTGTGGGGAAGGTCGAAGGCAAGGAAGTGGACCTTGCGCGCCACACCGCCGATCACCGCCATCGCCTCGCCGAAGTCCGCCTCGGCGTGGCCGGGGGAATGGACGAGCGGCACGAACATCTCGCGCGACCGAAGCCGCCGCTCACGGACATAGTCCTTCACGATGGTGTAGCCGCCGGTGAACCCGTACTCGTCCCGGAGACGGTCGAAGATCCGCTTCGCCGTGTGCCGTTGCTTGTGGTGGCTGGTCCGATCGTCCTCCAGGATCCGATCGATAATCCCCGTGAATGCGTCCAGCTTCGGACGCCTCCGCGGCACGCTCCGGCGATATCCCGGCGGCACCGAGAACGACAGCATCTTGCGCACCGTCTTGCGGTCCAGCCCGAACACCCGCGAGGCCTCGCGGGTGCTCATCCCCTCGACACGACACGCCCGCCGGACCCGCGCGTACAACTCCACCCGATACATCCCCCCGCCTTCCAGTCAGAGCAACCCTGACAGAAGGCTATAGACGGTCCCATTTTGGTCCGCCACAGCCGGATCAACCGGCCGCTTCAGTGGGGGATTATTGCGCCGCCGTTCTCATACCGTTTCAGGAGGTTCTGTTGCGCCGCAAACCATGCACAAACGCTGCACCCATTAGAGCCGCAAACCATGCACAAACGCTGCACCCATTAGAAACGTGCCACGAACGCCACCGGGTCATGCGTCTTCACACGGCGGGGGTCGCTGGTTCGAACCCAGCAGCGCCCACCATTTTACCCACTATAAAAAAGGGTGCATTGTCCGGCCCCGGAAGGGCTATGTCCCCAGACTGGGGACCGTCTCGGCGCCCCAGATCTGGCGTTCGCGAATCCACGGCAGGGGACGCTCGGGATCGGGTGAATCGAACTCCCGCGCCAGGCGATGGGCGTCGAAAATTGCGTTCATGAGCTGGCGCGGCGCGTGGCAGTCGCCGGTCCGGTAAATGCCGCTAATCTCCTTGTCCGCCCACTCGCCCTGGCGCGTTTTGAGCTCGCGATAGAGTTCCCCGTTGGGCAGACGCGACGTGACAAGGACGATGGAATCGCAGGGTACCTCGACCGTATCGGTGCCTTCGCGGCGCCCGTAGCGGCCGTTGCCGAGATCGGTCAAGTCGGGGCTGTCGCGGTAGGCGTAGATCAAGATGACCTTGCCCGGCTCAATCTTTTCCGGCCAGTGATAGGTCCATTGCCCGATCTTCTTCTCGTGGATCATCCGCTTGAGGTTGCCGATCTCCATGGTGAAGTGGGTGTATTCCGCAACGTCGGCCACGTCCGTCACGAGGGTGACCTGCCTGCCCTGGTCGGCCAGATACTCGGCCAGGGCGACCCCGGTGAAATGGCTGTCGCCGTCGACGATCACCACCCGCTCGCCGACCGGCTTGCCCGCCATGACCTGCTCCGGCGTCAGGCAATGGTCCAGCGACGCGTCGGCGCCGGGAATCGGGGCGTGGGTGTCGGCGCCCATCCCGTCCTCCGACCAGTGCGACCCGGTCGCGATCACTACCTTGTCCGCGCCGTAATCGAGCACCTCGTCCGCCGTCATTTTGCCGACGCCGAGATGGACCTCGACATTCTTGAGCTTGTCGAGCTGGATCTGGCGATAGCTGATGACCCGGCTCCATTCCGAGCAGCGCGGATAGCGCACGACGTCCTTCCACAGGCCGCCGAGCTCGTTCTCGGCCTCGCGCAGATGGACGTCGTAGCCGCGCATCCCAAGGACCCGCGCGCACTCCATCCCGGCCGGCCCGCCGCCGACCACGAGAACCGAACAGGGGTCGCTCGTCGGCGCGAACTTCTCGGGATGCCAGCCGCGGCGGTATTCTTCCATCGTTGTCGCGTTCTGGGTGCAGTAGATCTGGCCGTTCTGCTGGAACTTCGAAATGCACATGTTGCACCCGATGCATTCGCGGATGTCTTCGTTGCGCCCCTCGGCAATCTTGTTGGGCAGGAAGGGATCGGCGATCGAGGGCCGGGCGGCACCGATGATGTCGCACTGCCCGGCGTTGATCGCGCCAATCATGTCGTCGGGGCTCGTGAAGCGGCCGTTGTTGACGACCGGGACGGCGCCCATCACGGCCTTGACCCGATCGACGAACGGCCGGGTCCAGTTGGCCTTGCGGAAGCGCGAGCCGCCGGCGTCCTCGCCGGCCCATTCCTCGAGATCGCCGATCTTGGTCGAGAGCACGTCGACCACGCCCTCGCGGGCAAGGATTTCGACGAAGCCGATGCCTTCGTCGAAATGCTGGATGCCGCTGGCACCGCGCGTGTTGTCCAGGTTGAACCGCGCGCCGATGGCACTTTCGTCGCCGCACGCGGACTTGAGCGCGCTCAGCAGCTCGATAATGAAGCGCGCACGGTTGTCGAGCGAACCACCGTAGCCGTCGCTCCGATGATTGTAGCGCCGCTCGAAGAACTGCATCGTAAGGTTGCTGTCGGAGCAGATCACCTCGAAGATGTCGAAGCCGGCCTGCTGGCCGCGTTTGGCCGCTTCCACGTAGAAGCTGATGAGCTCCTTGATGTCGTCTTCGTCGGCCTCGCGGCCGTACATCGCGTAACCGCGGTAGCCGTTGGACGGCAGATCGCCCGAGCTGCGCGGCACCTCGCGGGATTCGAGGCAGGCGGACTGGATGCCGCCGTACCAGAGTTGAACCCCGGCGAGCGAGCCGTGTTCGTGGAGCGCATCGCACAGATGGCCGAGATTGACGATATCGCCCGAGTCCCAAAGGCGCGCGGAGACATAGGGGTAGTCGTCCGATTCCGGGTGAACCGAGCAAAACTCCGTGAAAATGGTGCCCCAGCCGCCTTCGGCCTTCATGCCCCGAAATCCCGCCTGGGCGCCGGGCCGCTCCGAGCCCGGGCCCGCGCAATGCGGGGTTTGCCAGAAGCGGTTTTTCGCGGTTTTCGGGCCCACCGAAATCGGCTCGAACAAAATATCGTATTTCGGATCGCGTGCCATGACGTCAATCTCCCCTGAGTCCCTGGCCGACAATCCGTCCGACGGCCTTATCGGACCGTTCGGATGCATCGCTTCAGCCGGCGAATAGTTTCTGCAATCCTCCCAGCGCGGCACCGAAATCTGCCGTCATCAACTCCTCGACCGCCTCAACGGTCTGACCAGGCGCCGGGTCGAAGGTCGCCGACATTTCAAAGACGCAGGTCTTGCCGGGCTCGCCCTCGTCGACCCTGATGGTCGCAAGATAATTGACGATCGGGATGGGCACGTCGATGATCTCGGCGATGGTATAGTGGTAAATTCGGCCTTCGTGGTTGAATTCAAGAAGCCGTTCGACGATCTGACCGCTGTCCTCGATCTGGAGCCGGCGCTGCACGCCGCCCTCCTCGAGCGGACTGGCGACAACGCTGGGATCGAATTTCTCCAGATTGCCGAAGGCTCCGACGAGCGCCCAGACCTCGCTTGCGGATGCGTTTACTTCGCCTCGTGCTGCTGCTTTTGCCATGGTCGTCTCCCCATATTCTCAACCGATCCCCGTACCGGGCCGGTCTTCTAGTTTCTCTTGTATCCACTGTAGCGAAGGCCGGCGCGCAGCGCGAGAGGCGATGACGAGGCGCCAAATGACAGGCAGTGGCAGCCCTTTTTTTGAACACCGGGCAAGACGGATTGGATCGTCTAAAAATCTTTGTCCTTGCCCGCGGTCTGCGATCGGGTCTCAATTAAACCATCGTCGAACAAGAAGAAACGTTTTGGGCGATTCTGCTTCGACTGAATTTCGGCGATTTTTCAGGGAGGTGTACCTAGTGATGAAAGAGAATTCGACTACGTCAATGGCCCAGACAACGGTTTATCCCTCCGGTCTGGTGCGGACCCGACAATTTGCACCGATGACGCGCCGGACCTTCGGCGCCGGACTCGCCGGTGCTGGTGCGGCCGCCGCAATCGGCCTGCCCGGTCTTAACGCCTCGGCCGCAACCGGCGTGGGCTATATGGGCTGGCAGGATTACGACACCGGGCTTGATGTCGACGGCTGGTTTGCGAAAAACGACATCACGCTCAAAACCACCTATATCGGCACCAACGAGGAGATCATCGCGGCCGGATCGTCCGGCGGCGTGGGCAACATGGATCTGTGCACGCCGGCGGTCATCTACCTCGATATCTACGAGGCGGCAGGTATTCTCGAGCCCCTCGACCTCAGCCGGATCCCGAACTGGAGCCTTCTGTTTCCCCAGCTTCGGGAGTTGATCAAGGTGAACAGCGACGGCACCGTTTATGCCCTGCCGTTC
Source organism: Alphaproteobacteria bacterium (assembly GCA_965249645.1). Classification (GTDB taxonomy): domain Bacteria; phylum Pseudomonadota; class Alphaproteobacteria; order UBA828; family JAPUJA01; genus CAVOEB01. Next base: position 187,115 of record CBDFML010000009.1, on the reverse strand, counting down.
CAATGGGGCGATGTGCCGTTGATGTACAACGCCGAGGTGCTCGATGAGCCGCCGACGTCGTGGCATGACCTGATGAAGCCCGAATTCGTGGGCAAGACTTCGATGGTCTACGATGTCATGGGGATCATGGTTCACACGCCCATGTTCGTGACCGGAACCAAGAACCCGACCTATCTCAGCAAAGCGGAACTCGACGAGACCATCAATTGGCTGATCGCGTTCAAGAAGGAGCACGCGCTCACGATCTGCAGCGGGTACGGCGATCTGGCGGCGCTGTTTGCCACCGGTGAAATCACCATCGCGCCAGCTTGGACACCGACGGCCGCCTGGGCCGGTCCCGACGCGCCGAAGCTGGACTGGATCGCACCGAAGGAAGGCATGCTGGTGTTCTCGGACGTCTTTTCGATGATCAAGGACGCGCCCAACATGGATCTGAACTACAAGATCCTGAACCATTCGCTCTCGGCGGAAGCACAGGCGAACACGGCCAACCTGATCATGACGGCGGTCGTGACTGAGGACGCGGTGCCCATGCTAATTCCGGAAGCGCGTGACTTGTACAAGTATGACGACATCGGGGCTTGGTTCGATCTGTCTGGCGGACCGTTCCCGGGCTGGCCGATCGACCCACCGGAAGGGATCATGAGCTTCGACGAGATCCTGGAAGGCTGGGAGCGATTCGTTAGCGCCTAGTCGGAACCACGAGGGCGCAAGGCCGGCCATAGCCGGATCGGCGCCCTCGCGGCCAACCTGTCAGCAAATTCGGGATTGAGAATCGGGATGGCCGGGCAAAACGGTCAGGCGGGGCTGTTGACGACGTTCGCTCGGACGCGAAACGTACTTGTGCTGCCGTCGATGGCGGTGTTCCTGCTCGTGTTCGTAGCACCCCTGATCTATTTCTTCGTCATCAGCTTCTGGCGCGTGCGCACGTTCCGGTTGGTCCCGGACGCGACGCTCACGAACTACGCAGAAACCTTTGAAAAGCATTTCGACTCGCTTTTCTTCACCTTCGAAATTTCGCTCATCATCGCCGTAATCGTGACCCTCGTCGCGTTCTGCTTTGCTTACGCTGCTCGCTTCAAGGCGGGCCGCTACGGCATGGTGCTGCTGCTGATCGCACTGATTACGCTGTTCGGCGGCTATCTCACGAAGATCTACGTCTGGAAGACGATTCTGGGCCAGTCGGGGATCATCAACACGGCCTTGTTGGCACTGGGCATCATCGACGAACCGATCACGGTGTTGCTCTACAATCCGATCGCCGTTGTCATCGCCATCGGTCACTACACCCTGCCCCTTGCGATTTTGCCCATCTATGGCGCACTTCGGGCGATCGACGTGTTGCCGCTGCGCGCGGCCCGTGATCTGGGATCGAGCCGCTGGCGCGTGATTCGGGACATCATCCTGCCCCAATGCCGAGTGGGGATCCTGGTTGCGTTCACGCTCAGCTTTCTGTTCGCCGCCGGCGACTTCGTGACGCCGTTGCTAATCGGCGGGCCCTACACTTCGATGATCGGCAAGCTGATCCAGCTTCAGTTCGGTTTCCATGTTGACGCGGCGATGGGCTCGGCCATGGCCTTCAGCGTCATTGCGATCTGCCTCGTGATAGTGTTGCTTGTCGCGCTGATCCTTCGCCTGACATTGCGCGTGCGATGACGGACGTTCCGACAATTTTGTGGCGCGTGTTTGCGGTGATCGCAGCAATTTTCATGCTTTCGCCGCTGGCCATTCTCGTCCTGTTTTGTTTCAGCGAGCGATCCCTGGTGATGTTTCCCATCACCGGCCTGAGCCTCGCCTGGTTCGACGAACTGTTCGCCCGACCGGCGTTCTGGGTTGCCCTGGAGAACAGCCTAATCGTGACCGGCACCGTCGGCGTCGCCTCGACGTTGATCGGCACGATGGCGGCGCTGTCGCTCGCCCGCATGCCGCGCAAAACCGCCGGTGTGATCGTGCTGCTGCTGACCCTGCCGGTCATGCTGCCGCCGCTCGTTTTGGGCGTCGCCCTGCTCAGCTATTTCAGTTTCGTGGAATTTCGGCTGGGTCTGCCGTCCGTGATTCTCAGCCATCTGGTATTCACCCAGCCGTTCGTTATCCTGATTGTCATGGCGCGCATGCTGGGGTTCGATTATTCCGTCGTGAACAGTGCCCGCGACCTGGGTGCCTCACCGTTCAAGGCGTTTCTGACCGTGACCCTGCCGATCATCCGACCGACCATCATTGGCGCCGGTATGGTCGCCATGGCGCTCTCGATTGACGATTTCATTATCACCTTTTTCACCATCGGCGGAGGCAACACGCTGCCCACTCTCCTCTGGGGCATGCTGCGCATGGGAGTTGATCCCAGCATCAATATCGTGGCGACGCTGATCATGACGTTGACGATTACCGTGAGCCTCGTTGCGCTGCGCGTGACCCGCTATCGGGGCTAAATGAAACAGGCCGGACCTTCGATCGAAGGCCCGGCCTGGGACCTAGAGCGGATTCAATTTACTCCGGTTCATATCCAGCGGCGGCGAAATAGTTTCGGCATTCCGTGCTGTTGAATTCGTCGAGGGATTGAGCGATGACGTCCCAGAGGTCTTTGACGGTTCGCGCCGCGACCTTTCTGAGGATCGTCTTGAGCTTTGAGAAGGCCATCTCGATGGGATTGAGGTCGGGCGAGTAAGGTGGCAGGTAGAGCAGGCTTGCCCCGGCCTGTTCGATGGCGTCGCGGACACCGGCAACCTTGTGGGCGGGCAGATTATCCATGACAACGATGTCGCCGGGTGTCAGCTCGGGCACCAGCACGTGGGTCACATAGGCGCGGAAAGCATCCCCGTCCATCGGCCCGTCGAGCAGCATGGGGGCGCTCAGGCTTCCCAAGCGCAGGCCGGCGGTGAATGTGGTGGTCTTCCAATGGCCGTGGGGAACGGCGGCCCGGCAGCGCTCGCCGCGCTTGGCCCGGCCCCGCAGGCGGGCCATCTTGGTCGAGGCGCCGGTCTCGTCGATGAAGATGAGCTTCTCTGGATCAAGATCGGGCTGGGCGTCGAACCAGGCCTGGCGGCGGGCGACGACATCAGGCCGCTCTTGCTCGGCGGCCTGCGCGGTTTTTTTTGAAGCTGGTCCCGCGACGGTCAAAGAAATACCACACTGTCGCCGGGCAGGCCGACACAGCCTGCTTCTCGGCCAGACGCTCGGCGATCTCAGCCAGGCTGATGTCCGGCCGCTCCTTCACCAACGTCAAAATGAAAGCCTCATGGGCATCCAGCTTCGATCCACCCGGTTGACCCTGCTTGCGCGCCGCAACCTCGCCCGTCTCGCGATAGCGCCGGTACCAAGTTATCGCCGTCGAAACCCCGACCCCAAAACGAGCCGCCGCCCGGCGCGTCGAAAGCCCGCCTGAAATCGCCTCAATCACCCGAACCCGTAAGTCTGTACTGTAGCTCCGTGTCATCGAACCCTCCTCTCTGGACCAGAGAGAAGCGAATCACAGTTCAAGCCTCAGGGGAATCCTTAAAATGATTCCAGGTTCTTTGAAAACGCTCTAGGCTTATAATTCCGGCTACCGCTCGAGCTGCTCGCTGCTTGAGCCGGGCGCTTGGTTATATGTTGCCGGTTGCCGCTCGCGCTGCTCGCACCTTGAGCCGGGCGCTTACTCGGCTGCGAGCGGGGTTTCCTCCTCGAATTCGGCGATCCGCCCGGAGTAGTACGGGAACTCGTAGACCCGCGGCGTCCAGCTGCCGTCGGCGATGCACGCCTGGCAGTGGCGCGCGATCTCGTCCATCCGGGCGAACCAGACGTCGCCCTTGTTCATCATCTCCTCGATCCAGTCGACCATGCGGTCGGCCCGGGCAAGACGCCCCGAAACGAAAGGATGCCACACGGTCACCAGAAGCCCGCGATGCTTGTACATCGCGTCGAACTCGGAGCGGAAGACGTTGAACGCCTCATCCGGGCTCTTGATCGGCATCATGTAGTTGAAATCCATGCTGTGGGTGTAGTGGGGCCAGTCGTCCATCGCCCAATGCGAGGGCAGGCCGATCATATCGCCCGCCTTGGTGCGCATGATGTGCGGGATGTCGTCGCCCATCAGGGTGGCGTCGTAGATCATGCCCTGCACTGCGCAGAGCTCGGGCGAATCGCTGGACGCGTTGTAGAGCGGCCCGCGCCAACCGCGGGGCTTCTCGCCGGTCATCTTCTCGATCACGGCGACCTGCTTATTCATCCAGTATTCCTGGCGCTCGCGCGTCATATGGTTGGGATTCTCGTGGAGATAGCCGTGCGCCGCGATCTCGTGGCCGTCCTTCAGGATCATGTCGACCAAGTGGGGATAATGCTCCATGCACCAGGCCGGGTAGTAGAAGGTCTGCTTGATGTCGAAATGGCGGTAGATGTCGAGAATGCGCGGGACCGCGATTTCGTCGTATTTGAGCCACGAGTTCGACGCGATCAGGTCCTTCGCGCGATCGGGATATTCGAGGTGCAGGATGCTGTCAGTGTCGATATCGAAGGTGATGGCGACGGCGCAGCGCGCGCCGTTGGGCCAGGGCACCGGATCCTTGATGAGCTCGAGCGTCATGGGTCTATCTCCTCTGGTTTGTTCCCGGCGCCGTCCCGAGACGGTTGGGCGGCGCCTGTCGTTTGCTGTTTGAGCGTAATTTAGCGACCTTGCCTGCGCCTGTCGATCACACCGTCAGCGAAGCGCGGATCGACGGATACTGCGCGGCGAGACCGGCGGCCTCGGCCATTTCTTCCGCGTCGTCGAACATGGCGACGCCGACCGCTTCAAGGGCGGCGAACCAGGCAACCTTGTCCGGCAGCGTGCCCATCATGGCGTGAAAGGCCGGCACGCCGAGGGTGGGCGCCAGGGCGGCGAGGCGTTCGACCACCGGTTCGCCCTCGACCATGAAGGGCACGATGTGGATCATCAGAACCGCGTCGAACGGGCCGCCTGCATGGTCGCGCACGGCCTCGAGAGTGCCGCCGAATCGGTCTTCACGGGCATCGGCCAGCAGGTCGAGAGAATTGGCGACGGTGGCTTCCGCCGGAAGCACGTCGCGCAGGCGCTCGGCCAGCGCGTCGGGCAGCGGCGGCAGGTCCAGCTCCTCATGGCCCAGGCGATCCGCGGTGAGCACACCGGGGCCGCCCGAATTGGAGACGATCAGAATGCGCCGGCCCAAGCCCACGGGCGTCGCGCCGAACGCTTTGGCGGCGAGCAGCAGGCGGCGCAGGCTGGTTGCCTGGATCATGCCCGCCTCCTCACAGAACACTCTCGCCTGCGCCTCGGCCATAGCCTGCCCGCCCGTATGGGCCGCGCCGCCTGCTCGCCCACGGGCGTGCGCCCGCCGAGCAGGGCGACAACGGGCTTTTTCGCCGCCACGAGGCGGGCCGCGTCGATGAAACCATAGTAGTCGGACACGGCTTCGAGATAGAGCATCACCGCCGAACACTTGGGATCGTCGCCCAGCGCCACGAGATAATCGGCGACGCCCAGATGAAACCCGTTGCCCACCGAAACGATACTGCCGAAGAGGATGGAATGGCGGTTGGCCTGGGCGATGACCTGCTCGGCGATGGCGCCGGACTGGGAAATCAGCGCAAGCCCACCGCCCGGCGGCAAATCGCGCAGGAAGGTGGCGGCAAACGGTCGGACAGGATCGAGATGGATGGTGCCCGCGCAGTTGGGCCCGCCGATGGTGATGCCCGCCTGTTGGGCCAGCGCCGCCACCTCGGCCTCGCGTCGCACGCCCTCGGGCCCCGCTTCGGCGAAGCCGCCGGGCAGGAGAAGCAGGCTGCGATGCCTGCTCGCCGCCGCCTCCTCGACTGCCGCCGAGATCAGGTCGGGGCGCACCGCGACGATTACCAATTCGACAGGCTCGCCCAACGCCGCCGGGAAAGTGGCCGCGTCGAGCCCGTCGACGGTGCCGCCCTTGGGATTGACCGGCACGATGCGGCCCGCAAAGCCCGCGCGACGCAAATTACGAACGATCGCGCCGCCCGAGCTAGTGGCCCGCTCGCTGGCGCCGACGACGGCAACGCTGGCCGGACGGAGAAAGGGTTCGAGCGCCGTCATGTCACACGATGGATACGGACAACTCGCCGACGCCATCGACCCCGCCGGCCACGGTATCGCCCGCCACGAGCGGCCCGACACCCGCGGGCGTGCCGGTGAAGATCAGGTCGCCGGGCTGGAGCCGGAATTGACGCGAAAGGGTGGCGATGATCTCGGGCACCGACCAGATCATCTGATCGATGTTGCCTTCCTGGCGCATCTCGCCGTTGACCGAGAGCCAGATGGCGCGGCTCTCGGGATGACCCACGACGGAGACCGGGGTGATCGACGCCAACGGCGCCGAATTGTCGAACCCCTTTCCGCAATCCCAGGGCTTTCCCATATCGCGTGCGACCTTCTGGAGGTCGCGCCGGGTCAGGTCGATGCCGACCGAATAGCCGTAGACGCAATCGAGTGCCTGTGCCTCCGCCACCTCGAGCGCCGCACTGCCCAGGGCCACAACCAGCTCGATCTCGTGATGCAAGTTCCGGGTCGCGAGCGGATAGGGAATCTCGGCACCGTCGGCGACCACCGCGTCGGCAGGCTTGGTGAAGAAGAAGGGCGGCTCGCGGTCGGGATCATTGCCCATCTCACGCGCATGGTCGGCATAGTTGCGCCCGACACAGAATATACGGTGGACGGGAAACAAGTCGTCGCTGTCATCGACGGCAACGGCGGGCACGGACGGCACGGGTATGACGTAATTCATCGGGATTCCACTCGCTGGGTTGGCCGATTCTAGTTATTCCCCCGGTCCTCGCGCCACAGGCCAAGCTTGGTCTGGATCGCGCGGTCCGAGAAGCTGAACAGCACGGCGTCTTCGTTCGCCTCGTGACGGACATTGTGCCACGACGGCACGACGAAGACGTCGCGCGGGCCCCAGGCGAACATCGCCTCGCCGGCCCGGCTTGTGCCGCGCCCTTCGACGACCGTAAACACGGTCGCGTCGGTCGAGCGGTAGGCGGCGGTGGCGAACCCCTCGGGCAGCAGCTGCATGAAGGTCGCGATGGTCGACATGGCGAAGTCGCCGGATTCGGGGTTGACGTATTTGAGCTTGAGCCCGTGGCAGGGATCCCATTCACCGGCCCGGCGCATGGTCTCAAGCGCCTCGCGGGTGCGCGCGTAGGGGTAGTTGAAGACCGGCGAGGTCAGCGAGCCCGGTGCGTGATCGACGGGCAGCAGGCCGGAGCCAAAGCGCGCCAACGCGTCGCCCTCGGGACGGCTGAGCGACTGGCGCGCCTCGCCCGGCGTCTCGGCGAACGAGGCGTCGAGAAACTTGAGCAGCGGGATATCGAGGCCGTCGAGCCAGATCATCGGCTCGCCGCTGTCGTTACCGTGGTCGTGCCATGCCCAGGACGGCGTAATAATGAAATCGCCCTCGCACATCAGGGTCTTTTCGCCACCCACGGCGGTGTAGGCGCCCTCGCCCTCGATCACGAAGCGGAGCGCGGACTGGGTGTGCCGGTGGGTGGGCGCAACCTCGCCCGGCAGGATTAGCTGGAGCCCGGCGTAGAGCGAGGTGGTGATGCTCGACTGGCCCGGCATGCCGGGATTTTCCAGCACCAGGACGCGCCGGACGGCCTCTTCGGCCGCAATCAGCTCGCCCGGACGCATCACCGCAGGACGGGTTTCCGCCCACGGCCAGAAGGCAGGCCGACACGCGCTGCCCGGCTCGGGCGTGACCAGGTCGGCCAGAACATCCCACAGGGGTGCGAGGTTGCGCGCACCGAGTTCGGCGGCAAACGCGTCGCGCTCGGGCGTGGAAGGGGGACGTGACGACATGGCTAGCACATTTCCCCTAAGCCTTGCCCTCGTCGAGGACGGGCAGGGTAAGGCCGAGAGTGCCCTCGACCAGTTCGCGGGCACGGGCCAGGAAATCGGCCAGCATCTCTTCGTTGGTGCGCTGCTTGATGCCCCACTTGCGGAAAATCTTGTTGTTGAGCGAACCCGGTCGGCCGAAAAATTTCGGCAGCATCAGGAAATAGCGGTCGATCGCCTCCTGCACGGCCTCGCGCCCCTTTTCGGTGGCGCACAGCTCGACGCAAAAATCCTTGCCGAACTCGGCGTGGAATCGCTCTTCGGGCATGGTTGAGCGGGCCACGTCGCGCAGCGGTGTGAAACTGCAATGGGCGAGATCCTCGACCTGGAGAATTTCGCCCAGATCGGCCAACAGCTTAATGACGCAAAATTCGGTCCAGGTCCGCAGCGGAAAGTCGAAAATGGAGAGCGGGCTCTTCTCGCCGGGTTCCATCCGTTCGGGCCCGATTCCCATCTGCTCGCCCGGCTCCTTGAAGCGGACATGATGGCCGTATTCCTCCATCGCAACCCGGCAGGTGAGCCACTTGGCGTAAGGCGTGGGTGCCAGCGCAATCGCGGGCTCGTCGAACACCCGGGCGCCGTGAAGCTCATTGACCGCATGGCTGATCACGATCTTTTCCAATGCGGTGCGGAATTCCTCCGGGAGAGCGGGAAATTCCTCGCAGGTGGCGACTTCGGTGCCGTGTTCCATGCTGTCGTCTCCTCGTGATTGTCCTCAGACCACCGGCTCGGTGTCGAACGCCTCGAGATCGGTGGTGAGGTCCGTAAAGTGAGGTACGAACGCCTTTGCGGCTTCGGCAAGGCCGGCGACGTCCCAGTCGGCGTCGCGCCGGATCAGGGTTTCGGCGGGGCGGGCCTGGGAGAAGAGAAAGACCTCGCGCCCGCGCACGCCGAAGAGCTGGCCGCTGACGTCCTGCGCGGCGCTCGAGCAAAGCCAGGCGATCACGATCGCGACGTGACGGGGATCGAGCTTGAGCGCACGCGCCTTGTAGCTGGCCTGCGCCTCGTTGGCCGGCTCGATGGTCTCGGTGACCCGGGTGTGAGCAAAGGGCGCCACCGCGTTCACCGTAATGCCGGCACGCGCGAGGTCCATCGCCGCGACCCGGGTCAGCCCGACGAGGCCGGCCTTGGCGCTGGCGTAGGCGCTCTGGCCAAGATTGCCGTAAAGGCCCGCGCTCGAGGTGATGTTGACGATGCGACCCCAGCCGTAGGGCTCGCCGCCCCGCCCGGCCTTGGCCTGTTCGCGCATCACCGGCGTTGCGGCATTGAGCAGGTAAAAAGGCGCCGCAAGGTTGGTCGCGATGACACGGTCCCAGTCGGCGGGATCGGCCTTGAAGACGAAGCCGTCGCGCAGAATGGCCGCGTTGTTGACCACGATGTCGAGGCCGCCGAACGCTTCGAGCGCCAACGCGACCGCCTGGGCCGCCTCCGCCGGCGAGGAAATGCCCGGGGTAAACGCCCGCGCAGGCTCGCCCAACTCGGCTGCCGCCTGCTCCGCGACGGCAGGATCCGCCCCCTCGCCGTTTATCGCGGTGCCGTTGTCGGCGATGACCAGCTTGGCGCCGCGCGCGACGAGGTCACGAGCGATGGCGAGGCCGATGCCTCGCGCGCCCCCGGTGACCACGGCGACGCGGCCGTCGAGCCGGCCCGGATCGGTTGCATCGTTCACCCTGTCATCTCCAGCCGGGCCTTCTCGACCGCCGTGTAGAACGCGTCCGCGTGGCAATGTTCCCGCGCGACGCCGCGGTCGTAAAGCCGCGCGAGGCAGCTTTCGACCATGACCGGCGGCCCGGCAAGATAGAACCGGGTGCTGTCCAGGCTATCGTGCTCGGCAACGAGAAGGTCCGCCAGCGTTCCGGTCGCCCGGGCGGTGGAGCCGGACGGTTCGGACAACACGACCCGGTAGTCGAGGTTGGGATGGGCCGCGGCGAGAGCGCGGAAATGGTCTTCGAGATAAACGTCGCGTTCGTCGCGCACGCCGTGCCACAGCCGAATCGACGCCTTGAAGCCGGACGCCAACGCATGTTCGACGATGGCCTTGATGGGTGCGAGGCCCGAGCCGCCGGCCAGAGCGAGGACCGGTCCGTCGTGGCGTGCGCGCCAGTAGGCGATGCCGAACGGCCCCTCGGCGCGCACGGGATCGCCCACGGCGAGGCGTTCGCGCACGGTAGTGCTGACCGCGCCGTCGGACAGGGCGCGGACGTGGAATTCGAGCCCCGCGTCGTCGAGCCCGTTCGCCATGGAATAATCCCTCGCGGGGAGGCCCGGCAGGGTGAGCTCGGCATACTGACCGGGGGTAAAATCATACGGCCCGCCCGCCTCTATCGCGAGGCGCAGGCGGGTAATGTCGTGGCTGAGCGGCTCGACGCCCGCGACCCGGCAGTCGAGCCGGCGGCGGGGATGAGCGACGAGTTCGTCCTCTTCGAGCCAGGCCACGGCGCAATCGGACCAGGGCACGGCGCGGCAGGCGAGGATCAGGCCGGCAGCCTGCTCCGCGGGACTGAGCGCGTGCTCGGAGAACGGTGCCATCTGCACCTCGCCCGAAGTCAGGCGCGACTTGCAGGCGCCGCAATTGCCCGATTTGCAGCCGTGGGGGTAGGCGCGGCCCTCGGCCAGCGCGGTCTCGAGGATGGTCGCCCCATCTCGACGCGAAGCGGCTCGGCCCATTGCCGCACGGTTACCGTGTAGGTCATGACCTGCTGTTGCTAGCTCCCCTGGCTGGCATTTTGGGTCCAGCGCGGAAAAATCGCAACGGAAGGCTTTGTCCTGGGCGCCGCGCCGGGCCACAATCGGAAAAGCTTACGGGAGGGACTATCCATGACCGACGCGCGCGACATCATTATCCCAGCAAAGTCCGGCCGGGCGATTACAGTCAAGAAGGGCGAGACGCTCCGGGTGACGGACGTCGAGGGCCACCAGGTGGCCGACTTCGTCTGCTTCAGCGAACATGACCACACAGAGTTCCTGTCCTCGGGCAAGACCCGCATGAACGTCATGAACGTTCGAATTTCGACCGGCGACAAGCTTTACTCGAACACCAACAACCCGATGTTCACCATCACCCGCGACACGGTAGGGGTGCACGACCTGCTCTATCCGCCCTGCAACCGCTGGCTCTACCAGAATGTCCTGGGCCAGCCCGGCGGCACGGGCTGCTTAGAGAACCTGCGCGATGCACTGGAACCTCACGGGGTCACGGAAGCGCAGGTGCCCGATCCGTTCAACCTGTTCATGAATACCCATGTGGACGACGAGTACAACATGGTGATCGAGTTGCCCAGATCGGGCCCCGGCGACTGCATCGAACTGACGGCCGAGATGGATTGCCTGGTGGCCGTGACCTCCTGCGCCGAGGAGGTGGCGAGCGAGTGCAACGGGCATAACAGCACGCCCATCGGGCTGGCGATGGTGAGTTAGAGGAGGGACGCGACCTTCAGGGCGTCCAGGGTTGCTTCCTCGACGGTGCGCGGGCTCGCGCAATCGCCGATCAGCGTCACCTCGCCCGACCAATCCGCAAGTTCGGCCTCCAGGGCTGCCACCCGCTCGTGGCCCAGTGCCAAGACCAGGGTCTCGACCTCGTCGCAGACGATCGCCTCGTCGCTGATCACCTGCTGGAGATAGACCGTGTCGTCGTCCATGCCGAAAAGCCGCGCGTAGGGAATAATTTCGACGCCAAGCTCGCGCACCGTGGTGGTCCATTGGTCGCGAATATAGGGCTGGAGCATCTGACCCGAGGTAAAGCCGGCGACGGCGAGGCGCACCCGGCAGCCCTCGCGGGCGAGCTTTTCGGCGATGCCCAGACCGATCCAGTCGCAGCGCCAGTCCGCAACCAGCACCGAGACGCCGACATTGGCTTCGTTGCGCAAGACTTGCCAGGCATCGACGACATGTTCGGATTCCAGGCCGTCGAGCGCCGGGCGCCGCGGCCGCGCCCCGGTGGCGACAATCACCGCGTCGGGCGCTTCGCGCTCGATCAACGCGCGATCAACGGGGGTGTTGCGCTCTACCGTGACGCCTGCGAGTTCCATCTCGCGGGTGAAGTTGGTCACCAGGCCGCCGAACTCGGCCCGGTTGGGCAGGCTCTGTGCGAGCAGCACCTGGCCGCCGAGCTGCCCGCCGGCTTCGTAGAGCGTAACGGAATGGCCGCGCTCGGCCGCGACGCAGGCCGCCTTCATGCCCGCCGGTCCGCCGCCCGCAACCAGGATCTTGCGCGCCGTGGCGGCAGGCTTTCGCGTGCCGTAAGCCAGCTCGCGCCCGGTTTCGGGCCGCTGGATGCAGGAGATCGGGTAGCCGGTCATCATATGGCCGATACAGGCCTGGTTGCACGCGATGCAGGCGCGAATGTCGTCGGTCCGGCCGTCCTTCGCCTTGTTCGCGAGCTCGGGATCGCAGATCTGCGCCCGGGTCATGCCGCACATGTCGGCCTGGCCCTTGGCGAGAATCTCTTCGGCGATCTGGGGCTGGTTGATGCGCCCCGCGACGAACACCGGCTTGGTCACCTTTTCCCGGATCGCGGCGGCATAGGGCGCGACATAGCCGGTCTCGATGAACATGGAGGGCACGATATGGACGGCTCCGCCCAGCGTGCCCGACGAGCCGGCGATGACGTTGAAGTAGTCGAGCTCGTCGTCGCCGTCGAGCGCCACACAGGCCTCGCCCGCCTCGTCGAGGGTGAGCATCTCGGCGTCGGTTCCGTCGCCGGTGATGCGCATGCCGACCACAGTGTCGTCATCAACCTTGGCGCGGATATCGGCCACCACCTCGCGCAGGAAGCGCAGGCGGTTTTCGGGCGAGCCACCGTATTCGTCGTCGCGCAGATTGACCCGCGGGCTGAGAAACTGGGCGGGCAGATAGCCGTGGGAGCCGACGATCTCGACGCCGTCGAGCCCCGCGCTTCGCATGCGTGCTGCCGCGTCGCCGTAGCCGGCGACGATTTCGGCGATGAGGTCGCGGCTCATGGGCTGGGGCATGATGTGGAAGCGCTCGTTGGGCACGGCGGAAGGCGCGTAGGCGTGCGCCGCCGCGCCGTCGACCGAGCTGAACACCTCGCGCCCGGGGTGGAAGAGCTGGCCGAAGATGCAGCAGCCGTGGGCGTGCACGGTCTCGGCCAGCTTCGTGTAGCCCTCGATGCAGTCGTCGTTAAAGGCGAGGATCGAGTTGGCGTTGAACACGCCGGTGGGATGGACCGCGCCGATCTCGACGATGATCAGCCCCGCGCCGCCCCTTGCCCGCGCCTCGTGATAAGCGATCAGCGCGTCGCCCGGCGCCGTGCCCTCGACCAGCAGAGTCTCGTGGCCGGTCGAGAAGATCCGGTTGCGCAAGGTCGCGCCGCGGATGGTGAGCGGGCTGAACAGGGTCGGGAACGGATCACTCATGGTCAAGTATCTTTCGGGCTGCACGAAGGCGCTGAGCGGCCCCAGCCAACCTCGAATCGGCGCGCCGATCAAGAGCGTTGCATGTTCACCCGTCAGTCACAGGCAATTGATTTGCCGCCGCCCCAAAAAGGTCGTTTTATGTCGCCACTGTGATGGCCATCATCGCGTGAGCCGGATTGGGGTCTTAATGAGAACACTATCCGCTTCGCAGTGACCGCACCCCGGCGCAGGCCGGGGCCGAATTGTCAGGAAATTAACGGTGATTCTTAACCGCCCGTTTGCAAAGGCCGTCGTAAACTCATCCTCAATGGCAAGTAGCCGAAGGATGACCAGGATGGTCCGCAACATTGCTCTTCCCGCCGCCATGGCCGCCGCCTTGGCGGTATCGCTTCCGGGTCTCGCCCCCGCCACCATGGGCGCGCCCGTCGGCATCGAGATCGTCGGCGTGCGCAGCGCTTCGGGAAATATCGAAATCGCCGTCTACGACAGCGCCGAGAGCTTTCTCGAGGACGGCCTGAGCATCGCCACGGCAACCATCCGGGCCGCTGACGGCGTCACCATCGGCGAACTGCTGGGCCTGCCGGCGGGCCATTACGCGATTGCCGTGTTCCACGACGAAAACGCGAACAACGAGTTCGATACGAACTTCATTGGGCTGCCGGTTGAAGGCTATGGCTTCTCGAACGATGCCGCCGTCTTTCTCGGTCCGCCCGAATACGAAGACGCCGCGGTCGAGATCACACCCGATGGCGTGACACTCGTTGTCAACCTGAATTACTAGGAAATTGCCGGAGCCGGTTTTGCCTCCGCTGCAAAATCGCGCAAGCGAATAGGCGCGCGGCGCGCACCCCAGTCGCCCGGCGGGCCGTCGATACGCCCCTCGAGGCGCCTGTTGCAGGTCTGGCAATGGCCGTCGTCGCTCAAACCCCAATGGCCCAGCCGGTACCAGTCGCGTTCGATCAGCAGCGAGCCGCAACCGGGACACCAGGTCGAACCGCCCTTGGCGTCGTGGGTGTTGCCCGTGTAGGCGTGGCGCACACCGTTGGCGAGCGCGATGCGGCGCGCGCGGGCAAGGGTTTCGGGCGGAGTCGGGGGGTGATCGGGCATCTTCCAGTCGGGATGGAAGGCGGTGAAGTGCATGGGCACGTCCGTGCCCAGATTGTCCACCACCCAGCGGGTCATGGCATCGAGTTCGCCGTCCGAATCGTTTTCGCCCGGGATCAGCAGAGTCGTCAGCTCGAACCAGACGTCGGTCTCGTGCTTGAGATAGACCAGGGTCCCGAGCACGGATGCCAGTGCTCCACCGCAGACGGTGCGGTAAAATTCCTCGCTGAACGCCTTGAGATCGACGTTGGCCGCGTCCATGGCGCTGAAAAACTCGGCACGCGGCTCGGGACAGACGTAGCCCGCCGTGACCGCAACCGTGGCGATGTTCGCCTCGCGGCAGGCGGCGGCGATATCGAGCGCGTATTCGAGAAAGATGATCGGGTCGTTGTAGGTAAACGCCACCGAGCGGCAGCCGGTAGCCTGAGCGGCGCGCACGATGACCTCGGGCGCCGCCGCGTCGGCCAGGGTGTCGATTTCGCGCGATTTGCTGATGTCCCAATTCTGGCAGAATTTGCAGGCGAGGTTGCAGCCCGCGGTGCCGAAAGAGAGTACCGGGCTGCCGGGCAGGAAGTGGTTGAGCGGTTTCTTCTCGATGGGATCGATGCAGTAGCCCGACGAGCGGCCGTAACTGGTCATCACCATCGCATCGCCGGCCCGCGCGCGGATGAAACAGAGCCCCCGCTGGCCGTCCTTGAGCCGACAAAAGCGGGGGCAGAGATCGCACTGGATTCGTCCGTCGTCGAGCGCATGCCAGTAGCGCGCGGGAACGATGGACGGATCGGTCCGGACGGCCTCGAGAGTGACAGGGTGATCGATGGCTTCCCTTCCCCGGGCGGGCTTGAATTCCCGCCCCATGAGCTTAACGTAAGCGTCGGGCCGACATGTTTCAATCGGCCAACCGGTATGACTGCCGCAGCAGACCTTATGACCACAGTACGCCCCGCCGCTGTCGCCGACGCCTTTTATCCGGGCGATGCGTCCGCGCTGGAGGCAACGGTGCGCGCTCTGTTGGGGCGTGTGGATGCGAGGGGCCCCGCGCCCAAGGCGCTGATTGCACCCCACGCGGGCTACGTCTATTCCGGCCCCATCGCCGCCTCGGTCTACGGCCGGTTGCGCGATGCGCACGCAACGATTCGCCGTGTCGTGTTGCTCGGCCCCTCGCATCAGGTAGCGCTTCGCGGCCTTGCGACCCCGTCGGTCGACGCCTTCGAGACGCCGTTGGGGCGGATCGATATCGACACCGAGGCACGCGCGCGGATCGCCGGACTGGCCCAGGTGAGCATTGACGACGCACCCCACGCGGGCGAGCACAGCCTCGAGGTCCAGTTGCCGTTCCTGCAAGAAGTACTCGACGATTTCGTTCTGCTGCCCCTCTCGGTCGGGCGAGCGACCGCCGACGAGGTGGCCGAGGTGATCGAAGCGTTGTGGGGCGGCGACGAGACGCTGATCGTGATCAGCTCGGATCTGTCGCATTATCACGACTACGACACGGCGCGCCGGATGGACGCGGCGACCTCGTCGGCCATCGAGCGGCTGTGCATCCAAGACATCGGCCGCGAGGCGGCCTGCGGCCGGGTGCCCATCTACGGCATGCTGACAACGGCGCAGCGCCGGGGCTTAAGCGCCAAGACCATCGACCTGCGCAACTCCGGCGATACCGCGGGCACCCGCGACCGGGTGGTGGGTTACGGCGCTTACGTGTTTGCGCCTTTGGGCCAGGTAAAGCCCGCCGTGACTGAAGGAAGCCAGTCTGGGGCCAGCGACGCGGACGGAATCGACGGCCTGCTCGCGCGTTACGGAGACGCACTGCTCGACCTCGCCAAGCTCTCTCTCGAACACGGGTTGCGCGAGGGCCGCGCCGTGCTCGTCGCGCCTGCGGAGATGCCGGCGGAACTCGCAGCCGAGGGCGCCAGCTTCGTTACTCTCGAGCGGGCCGGAGATTTGCGCGGCTGCATCGGCTCGGCGCAGGCCTGGCGGGCGTTGGCGACGGACGTGGCCGAGAACGCCTATAGGGCAGGCTTTGAAGACCCGCGCTTTGCGCCGGTTACGCGGGACGAGATGGCCGGACTCGATCTCTCGGTTTCGGTGCTCAGCCCGGCGGCGCGATTTAGCGTGGACTCCGAGGCCGAACTGATCGCGAGCCTAACCCCCGGCGTGGACGGCCTGATCCTGCGCGAGGGTGAGCAGAGCGGGCTGTTCCTGCCCCAGGTCTGGGAAAAGCTGCCCGCGCCCGCGGACTTCATCCATCGGCTAAAACTCAAGGCGGGCTTCGCTCCCGATCACTGGTCGGAGGCGATGGAGGTGTGGCGCTTCGCCAGCGCCTCGGTGCAGCGCCCGGCGGGCGGACCCTAGTTCTCTAGAAGCGGAAATCGAGGCCGAGTTCGACGTTGTGGGTGCGATAGTCATCGCCCCCCATACCCACGGCAGCGCCCGAGGTGGCGAAGAAGCGATAGCCACCATGAACCGAAAGATCGGCAGACAGGGCGAACTCAATACCGGCCAGCCCCTGGAATGCCACCGCGGTATCGCCGTCGGTCCAGCCGACGCGCTCGTTCCTGGCGTTGACGTCGGCCACGCCGAGGCCACCGCCGACGAACGGCAGGACGTGAGAATTCGTCTCGAAGTCGTAGAGCATGTTGACCATGCCGCCCAGCGCACGCAAATCCGTCTCCGCCTCGCCCTCAAGCGGCAACGCCTCAGGGAGGGTGATCGCATCGTCGACGCCATTGCTTCGGAAGCTGATCTCGAACTCGGTGCGCAAGCCCGAATCGTAGAGATAGCCGAGGGAACCGACGAAATCGATGCTGTCCGCAGCCGAAAGCGCGGCCGTTCCCGCGGGAACCGCGGCGTCGACGAAGCTGACTTTTTCGACCTTGATGTAGCTGGCGCCGAGGTTGGCGTAATAGCCCGGATCACGGTCGGCCGCCGTCGCCGCCGACGACAGATGCGTGGCGACCAGAACGATCGGATAAAGAAGCCAAAGCTTCTTCAACGGCCTTCCCCCTCCCGGATCCGGCGCGGCCTATGCCTGATTCATGGGGTTAATGATCGGCCACCTGACATATCGCGTCAAGTCCGCAGACATTGAGCCCAGGGCTAGTTTTTTGTCCGCCTGCCGAGCATCGTGAGCCGATGTCGGGGCTGGCCATTCCGTTCTCGATGTGGCAGTGTGCCGGTCATGGCGACGCTGCCGGCCCAGGATTTATCCGTTGATTTGCGCGCGGTCACGGTGCGCCCGACCTGGGGCGCGCAGGAGCACCGGCACTGGGACCGGCTGGTGGCGGAGCACCACTACCTACCGTTTCACGGCGTCATCGGCAAAGGCCTGCGCCATGTCGCGGTGCACGGCGAGACCTGGCTCGCACTGATCGGCTGGCAGCCCGGCGCGTTCAAGCTGGCCGCACGCGATCGCTGGATCGGCTGGCCGGCGGAGCAGCAGTTCCGGCGCCTGCATCTGATCGCCAACAACTCGCGCTTTGTCATCCTGACGCCTGGCCGGGTGCACAACTTGGCCTCGCGGGTGCTGGGGCTGAGCCTGCGGCGGCTGTCGCAGGACATCCAGGCGGTGCATGGATATCCCGTCTTTCTGGCGGAGACGTTCGTGGATGTCTCGCGCTTTGTCGGGACCTGCTACCGCGCGTCGAACTGGCGCTCGCTGGGGCTGACCCGCGGCTTTGCCCGCGAGCCCGGAGGCTCGGCGCGCTGGCGCCACCACGGCCAGCCCAAGGAGATCTTCGTGTTCGAACTGACCGACGACGCCGCCGAGGCGCTGAGCCGGACCGAGGTGCCGGCACACTGGAACGCTGAGCAACACACCGAGCCAATGGCGGCGCCGCGGCTGCGCAGCCTGTTCGAGTGTCTGGGCGAGGTGCCCGAGTGCCGCCGTGACCGGGGCAAGCGCTACCCGCTGAACACCGTTCTGGCGATCGCCGTCGCTGCCCGTCTGGCCGGCTACCGAGGTGTGAACGCGTTCGCCCAGTTCGCCGCCCTGCTCTCCCAGGAGCAGCTCGAGGCAGTGGGTGCGTTCTGGAGCCCGAGCAAGCAGCGCTACACCGCGCCCGCAATCACCACCTTCCACAACATCCTCGCCGCGCTGCCGCCCGAGACCCTGGACAACGCCATCGGTCAGTGGACCGGCCAGCACAGCACGGCACATGCGCCTGTCGCCATGGACGGGAAGGACCTGCGAGGTGCCTCGAAGCAGACCGAAGACGGGCGCCGGATGATGGTCGCGGCGGTGGAACACGACTCCGGCATGGTCCTCGGGCAGGTGGAGGTCGACAGCAAGAGCAACGAAATCCCAGCCGTACGCGAGCTCTCCAGCAGCCTCGACCTCGCAGGCCGCATTGTCACCGTCGATGCGATGCACGCCCAGCACGAGACGGCGCGCTGCCTGCTCGGGCGCCGCGCCGACTACGTGATCAGCGCCATCAAGGACAATCAGGAAACCATCCTCGAAGACCTCAAGGCGATCGACTTCAGCGACGCGCCCTGGCACGAAACCGTCGACAAGGGCCATGGCCGCATCGAGCGCCGCCGCTGTGCCGCCGTCGACCTCTCCGGCGCCGAATGGGACGGCTACGCGAACCTCCACGGGCGCCGCCAGGCGATGCGCATCGAACGCGAGCGCGAGATCCTCAAGACCGGCAAGAGCAGCATCGAAGTGACCTGGAGCCTCACCTCGCTCGGCACAGACCGCGCCGGGCCCGAGGAGCTTCTGGCCCTGGTCCGTAACCACTGGCACATCGAAAACCGGCTGCACTACGTGCGCGACTTCACCTACGACGAAGATCGCTGCCGGGCGTATGTGCGTCACCTGCCCCGCAATCTCGCCTGCCTGACCAACGTGGCCATCGCCATCGTGCGTTGCGGCCGCTTCCGCTACCTGCCCGAGGCCAACCGCCACTATGCCGCCCGCGCGCAGGATGCCCTCGACGCGATCCTGATCGCGCCCACCGCATGATCCCGCAGGCGTAATCGCATAGCAGGGGGCGCAGAGACGCGCCGTCGAGCGGCGCGGTCGGACTGTCGTGCCCGCCGGGCCAGAAAACGCCGCTCGGCGGAGTCAGGCGGCTCTCATGACGTCGTCAAGCCAAGCTTGGAAACGACCCAAATCACCTTCAGCAGGTGCGCGCTCCCTCATCTCGCACCTTCAGCCCGGACAAAAAATTGTTCCTGACATTGAGCCCCTTGGATTTCATCTCCGGCAGATGGGCGTCACGCCACGAAATCCCCCCGATCCTGCGGAACACGGCGCATAAATCCGGCGGGAGGTCAAACAGGTGAAGGAGGTCGCTCTGCAACGGAGCCCTAGAGATATCGAGCGGTCAACCGTCCGGTTCGACGTCGCGATTTTTTACGATTGATAAAAGATCGCGCAGCAAATCGGCCTTTTCGCCCTCAAGACCCCCGGGCAGGCTCGCGTGGAAGCGGATCAACTGATCGCCCCTGCCCTCGCCGTCGGCGAGCGGCAAGCCAAATCCCTTGAGACGGTACAGCTCCTGTTCGGGCGCGCCCGGACGCAGCCGGACCTTGCGCGGCCCATCGAGGGTAGCGACGATGATCGTGCCGCCAAACACGGCCTCTTGCATACGGATCTCGACGTCGGAGCAGACATCGTTGCTCCGGACTTCGAGCACGGGATGACGGGCAAGCCGGACCCGGACATAAAGGTCACCCGCGACACCGCCCGCTTCGCCGTCGTAGCCCTGTCCACGCAGCCGGATCGGCATCTCGCCTGGCCGTCCCGGCGGCAAGTGCAAATCGACGGTGCGACTGCCCACGACCCGGCCCGCGCCGTGGCAGCCCATGCAGGGATTCTCGAACACGACGCCGCGGGCACGACAGGCGGGGCAATCGACGCGCTCGCGAAACGGCGCCTCGAGGCTCGCGCGCCCGCCGGGAAGCGCCCCCTGACCGTCGCATTGGCCGCAGGTTCCGATTTGACCGTCAAGCGAGCCGCGGCCCGAGCAGGCCTCGCAGCGGCGCAACACGCGCACGGTCAATCGGCGCGTTGTGCCCCTGAGCGCGTCTTCCAGCGGGATCGCAAGATCGACCTCGTGATCTGCGCCCGGCACGGGTTCGGGCCACCACGTCGCTCCGGCATTGGCGCCGAAACCGAAAATATCCCCCAGCCCGCTCTCGCCGAACAGATCGCCCAGATTGAATGCGCCGCCCCGGAATTCGGCTCCGTCGAATCCAGACGCGCCTTCGCGCCGGCCCGAGCCGGAAAGCCGCTGATAGGCCTCGTTGATCTCGCGGAACCGGGCCGCCGCCTCCGGAGTCCCGTCGCTCACGTCGGGGTGGTACTGGCGCGCGAGGCGCCGGTACGCCGTTTTGATTTCGCGCTCGGTCGCGTTCCGCGGAAGGCCGAGCATCTCATAGGATTCGCGTTTCACAGCCTTGCGTTCCCAGACAGATCCGACCGGAGTGGGCCGACCGGTCGTTACAAATACGTACCACTCTCACCCGCAGGAACCAACGCCCGGAGCTTGCACTAAAAAGCGGTGAAGCCGATCTGCAGGCCGATATCGATCACATGGCTCTGGACCTCGAATTCTGTGCCCGCGATCTCAGGGTCGGCGGTGCCGAAATAGCGGTAGCCGCCGCGCGCCCAGACATTGTCGGAGATGCGGTAGGTCAGACCGAGCATTCCCTGCCAGGCCGGCACCGTGTCGGTGTCATCGACCCCCAGGGTCGCGCTGTCCAGCTCGACACTGGCCGCGCCTAACCCAAGCCCCAGATAGGGCGCCCATGCCGATCCAATGTCGAAGTCGTAATAGCCGTTGAGCAAGCCGTAAATGGTCGTGATGTCGCCGTTCAGCACGGCGTTCGCAGCCAGCGGCGTGCCGAAGAAAGTGCCGGCCGCGGAGATGCTGTCGAGATTGTTGCGACGCATTCCCAACGCGAATTCAGCGCGCACCCCGGAGCCAAATCGATAGCCCGTACCGATCACCGCGCCGAGGCCGCTTTCCGACGAGAGCTCCGCGCCGCCGGTCAGCTCGGAATCGCCGAACAGATTTAGATCGGGACCGATATCGAAGTAGTAGCCCTGGCCCTTCTCGCGCGCCGAAACCGGCGCCGCCAAACCGGCAAGGATCAGCGCGAGCGCGCCAAACAAGAGGATAAATCGTGCCATCGCGTCCTGTTTAACGCGAAACGGGCAGCCGTGCATCAGATCATTTCGATCAGCTCGTCGCGTTCTTCCTGGACCACCGTGCTGATGATCCGTTGGTGTTCCATGCGCTTGAGCCGGCCAAAAAGCTCGAAGAAATCTGCACCCATGGCCTTGGGAATCCAGGCGGACTCATCGAAATGGTCGAGCAGCTTGGACCAGTCGGTGGTGATCTTGGGGACACTCGCATCGAGGTCGAGAAAGCCCTCGGCCGGGGGCCCGGGATCGATCTCGTTCTTGATGCCGTCGAGACCGGCGGCAACCAGCGCGGCAAGCGCGAGATGCAGGCAGATATCGCCGCCCGGCACGCGCAGCTCGATCCGCGTGCCTTTCGGGGAGACATTGATCGCACGCACCGCGGCGACGCGGTTGTCCATGCCCCAGGCGATGGAGATGGGCGCGAAACTTTCGGGCGCGATCCGCTTGCACGAATTGGGATAGGGCAGGAAAACCGTGGCCAGCTCCTCGAAGTGAGCGAGGATTCCGCCGATAAAGTGACGGCAGGTTTGGCTGATTTTGAGCGGGTCGTTCTCGTCGGCGAAGGCGTTGGAGCCGTCCTCGTTCACGAGCGAAAAATGAAGGTGACAGGAGCTGCCGGCCACTTCGGTGAAGGGCTTGGCCATGAAGGTCACCCGCCGGCCCATGGCGATGGCGGCCTCTTTCAGGGTCGCACGGAAGAGATGTCCGGCGTCAGCGATGTCCTTCGCCTCGCCGTATTCGACTGTGATCTCGAACTGGCCGGGTCCGTACTCGTAGTTGCAAGCCTCGTAATCGACATGGGCGGACGCGGCATCGATCAGCGCCTGCTCTTCCTCGCGGAATCCCCAGCGCTTGAGCATGGCGTAAGCGTTCTCCCCGGTGTCGGAGAGCTGAAAATCGGACGTGAGGTAGTAAAATTCGAACTCGGGCGCCGCGTATGCGGTAAAGCCCAGGTCCTTGAGCTGGTCCAAGCCATTTTTTAACAGGTTGCGCGGGTCTTCGGCGATAGGGCTGCCGTCGGCCCAATGCAGATTGGTCAGGCATTGAGCGGTATTGGGTTCGTGGCGGAGCAGACGCATCGAACTCAGATCAGGCACCGCGTAGAAATCGCCGAAGCCAATTTCCTCGCCGAACCGGGTGTCGCGCAACCAGCGGGCCTGAAGGTCGATGGCAAACAGCAAGGCCGCAAAGGGCACGCCCTTGTGGCGCAGATCGTCGAAGGTCTGCACAGCGACGCGTTTGCCCCGGGGAATTCCGTGCATGTCCATCCACTCGACGCGGACTTTCTCGACCCCGTTGCTACGAAGCCAGTCCATGACCTCGTCGTCGCCTCCGGTGAAGCGGCGAATATTGCTGTGGTTCTCTCCCGTCATCGATGCTCTCCCTGAGTTCGCATTATCCTCGCCCCGGCTGGTCCTGACGACGAACGCGACATATCAACGGATTGCGGTGCGGTTTGTCAAAGGTATTGCAGTTGAATGATTTAGCTCCGCTTCCAACTCTGCCCAGCGCCCGGCGACCCGGTGCTTGTCCTCGCCCGTTAAGCCGCTTTTTCCGGGCGCTCCCAGATCCGCGGAAACTGCGGATCGAGGTCGAACGAATCTCCGGTCTTGAGATCGGTCGGATATTTCGGGAACTCGGCGGGCGGGTCGCGCAGGACGAACCGGGATTTGTCGGACAGCCAGCGATGGGTCAGCGAACGGCGCGTCTGGTTCATCGTCGGATTGGCGCGTCCCTGATGGAGCGTCAAGCCGTGAAAGAACAAGACATCGCCGGGCTCCATTTCCCAAAAGACGATGTCGTAATCGTCCCGATTGGCCTCGATCTCGGGAACCCGTTCGAAGACATTGCCGAGATAGTGTGAGCCATCGGCCAGGCTGTCGATCGGCGCAAACCAGCGGTTCCATTTGTGGGAGCCGCGAATGAACTCGACGCAGAGCTCCTCGCCCATGCCGAATAACGGAATCCAGTTCGAACACATCTGCCCGTCGACCGCCATGTAGGGCAGATCCTGGTGCCAATTTGTCAGCGCGAGGGTGCCGGCCTCCTTGACAAAAACATGGTCGTCAAAAAGGTTTACCCGGCTCGCTCCGATGAGTTTGCCCGCGAGCTCGGCGCAGGGCCCCTCGAACGCAAAACGTTCGAGCTCCGGCACGTAACGCCACATGTAGAAATCGTTGAAGAAATAGCCGGGATCGTTTTCCGTCGTGTAGATCTCGACATAGGGGCCGGGCTCCGCCAGATCCTTTTCGACGCCGGTTCGGATCGTTTCAATCCATGCAGAGTCGATGGCGCCCCGCAGACAAACGACGCCGTCCTCTTCGTAGGCCCGGATATGCTCGTCGGTGATCTCGAAGCCGGCCGCCATCGTCGTTCGGCGTCGCTCTTTGCCGCCGGTCATCCCGCCGCTACGCCGCCCGGGCCGGACGGTCCCAGATTCGTGGAAATTGCGGGTCGAGGTCGAACGGATCTCCGGTCTTGAGATCGGTCGGCCATTTCGGAAACTCGGCCGGCGGATCGCGCAGGATGAAGCGAGTATCGTCGCCCATCCAGCGGTGGGTGATCGTGCGTCGGGGCTTGTCGGCAGTCGGATTGGCACGCCCCTGATGGACCATCAGGCCGTGGAAGAAGAGCACATCGCCGGGCTCGAGAGCCCAAAACACGATGTCGTAATCGTCCCGGTCGGCTTCGATTTCCGGGACCCGCTCGAACACCTTGCTGGGATGACGCGAGCCATCGACCAGGCTATCGATGGGCGCGAACCAGCGTTTCCAGATGTGCGAGCCGCGCACGAACTCGACTGTCCGTTCCTCGCTGATCGGGACCAGCGGGATCCAGTTGGAGCAGAACTGCCAGCCGTCAACCGCCATGTAGGGCTGATCCTGATGCCAGTGTGTGGGCAAGCTGGTGCCTGGCTCTTTGACGAACATATGATCGAAGAAGAAGTTGATCCGGGTTGAGCGCGTAAGCTGGCCGGCGATCTCGGCGCAAGGTCCCTCCAAGGCGAACCGCTTCATCTCGGGGATATGGCGCCAAAGGTCGAAATCGTTGAAGAAAAAGCCGCCCTTGTCGTTCCGGTCGTAGATCTCGACGTGAGGGCCCGGCTCGGCTACGTCCTTCTCGCAACCCCGGCTGAGGATCTCGATCCATTCCGGATCGATTGCGCCGCGCAGCAGGACGACGCCGTCTTCCTCGTAGGTCTTGATGTGCTCTTCGGTGACCTGGAACGTGCTCATGATCGTGCTGGACCTCCCAAAACCTGTAGCCGCCGCACCCCCCCGGCCCCCGGGCCGACCGGACAACCACCGGACAGGATTGAATTATTTCATTGTCTAAATACTAGACAATATATGCAAGCCCAAATTTTGCGCGCGCTCGCTCAGGCCAGCGGCTCGATACAAGCGGGATCGTCGTGGGCCGGAGAATTGACGTGGGTGGAGACCGGCCAGACAGCCAGGTCGTCTGCCGGGCAAGGTCGCAGGAGAGCTTCCAGGATGGGCCAGTCGTCGACCCTCGGATCGAGCCAGAGGGCATAATCGGAAGGCGCGAGGATGACGGGCATGCGGTCGTGGACGGGCGCGACGCGCGCGTTGGCATCAGTTGTGACGATGGTGCAGCTCTCGATCGGCGGGGCCTCGGCCAGCCCCTCGCCGCCGCCGTCCCAGCGCTCCCACAGGCCTGCAAAGGCGAACGGCACGCCGTCGGCGCGGGCGATGCAAAAGGGTTGCTTGGTGCCGTTCCGCTTTTGCCATTCGTAGAAGCCATCGGCGGGCACGAGGCACCGGCGGCGGCGGAACGCCGCGCGGAAGGAGGGCTTGTCGGCCAGCGATTCGGCGCGCGCGTTGATCATCCGGTTGCCGATCGCGGGATCCTTCGCCCAAGAAGGGATCAGGCCCCAACGCAGCGCCACCACCTCGCGCGCGTTACCATCGGACCCGGCGCGAACGGCGGCGACCGACTGGCTGGGCGCGATGTTATAGCGCGCCTCGGGGTAATCGGCGGGCACACCGCCGAATGCCTCGGCCAGTCGATCGGCCGGCGTATTCAGCGTATAGCGGCCGCACATGGAAACGCTCGCGACGGGTGGCACGGTGTAGAACTGGAGTGTTTTCGCATCACCCGATTATTTGCTATAAAGGCGCCGCCCGGAAGCCCTGCCGGTCCCGGGATGAGGCGTGTGTGCCTGCGGGCGATACGCCAACGACATGGAGGAACTCGACCGTGTGGGAACTTTGGCTACCGCTTCTCGTTGTCGCCGCAACCATTGCTGTCGGCGCTCTGCTCTATTATGCCGCCAAAAAACTATGCCGCCAAAAAACTGCTCTTCGAAGGGCGCGAACAGGATCTCTCCTAGGGGTTCGCTCCAGACCGTCCCCATCGACCGCCCGCGTGCCGCGCGAAGCGGAGATTTCCCAGACGACGCCGAGTCGCCGAATGCGCGCCCGGCGCGCCACGTTCCGTAAGGATATAGCGCCATGAGTGAGCTCGATCGCCTGCGCGGAGATTTCAGCATTCCCAACCCGATCCGTTTCGGCGCCGGTCGCATTGCCGAGCTGCCGGACGTGTGCAAGAGCCTGGGCATGGCGCGCCCGCTGATCGTCACCGATCCGGGGGTCGCCGCGTTGCCGATGGTTACCGACGCCATCAAGGCGAACGAGGCGGCGGGCCTGCCGACGGGCCTGTTCTGCGACCTCAAGCCCAACCCGGTGGGTCAGAATGTGATGGACGGCGTCGCCGCCTTCAAGGCAGGCAAACATGACGGCATGATCGCCTGGGGCGGCGGCTCGGGCCTCGATGTCGGCAAGTCGGTTGCCTACATGGCACCCCAGACCCGTTCCTGGGTCGAGCTCGCCGGGCTGGGCGACGAGTGGCTGGCTGCGACCGTCGAGGGTGTCGCGCCGATCATCGCCGTGCCGACCACCTCGGGTACGGGTTCGGAGGTCGGCCGCTCGGCAGCCGTGATCGACGAGGCGACGTCGCTCAAGAGGGTTCTGTATCATCCCAAGTTGATGCCCGCCGTCACCCTGGCGGACCCCGCATTGACCATTGGTCTGCCGCCCCGGCTGACCGCCGGCACGGGCATGGACGCGCTGGCCCACAATTTCGAGGCCTATAGCGTGCCTGACTACCACCCCTTCTGCGAAGGCATCGCGGTTGAAGCGATTCGCCTAATCGCCGAATGGCTCGCCGTGGCGGTAAAGGACGGCACCAACATGGAAGCGCGCTCGCACATGATGGTCGCCTCAATGGCCGGGGCTACCGCGTTCCAAAAAGGGCTGGGCGCGATCCATTCCCTAAGCCATCCCGTGGGCAGCCGGTTCGACAGCCATCACGGCGAGACCAACGGTGTCGTTATGCCCTACGTGCTGGCCTACAACGCATCCGCCATCGAAGACAAGATGACCCGGCTCGCCCGCTATCTCGACCTGCCCAACCCTTCGACTCGGGCGGTGGTGGAGTGGACGCTGCGCCTGCGCGAAGATATCGGCATCCCGCACACCCTGGCCGAGTATGGTGTAACAGACGCAGATGTGCCCCAGCTCACCGCAGATGCGGTCATCGATCCGGCGGGCTTCGGCAATCCGCGGCCGCTCTCGTCGAAGATGCTGGCGGACCTGTTCAAGGCGTCGATCCACGGCGAGCTACCTACCCCGTAGCGGGTCTCTCATTGATGCGCTCAAGCGCCGCTCAGACGCTCGCCGCATAAGCGCGGCGGCCCGCAGTTGCAGGCTTGAGTATTGTTTACGCGCTTAAGCGCCGCGCCGGCTCAGCTTCCGACCGGCATGTTGTCGATCAGCCGTACCAAGCCGACTTGGGCGGCGGCGAAGACACGGGCGTTGGGTCCGGGGCACCCGTTCACGGCGGCCAGGCTCTCGCCGTCACGCACTTCAAGATAGTCGAGCTCGACGATCCCGGCGGCGGCCAGTTCGGTCCGGCCCCAGACGATCGCGGCATCGACCTCGGCTTCGCCGGCGGCCAGTCGGCGCACCATCTCGGCGAGCACACGAGGAAGTGCCGCGGCGCGGGCGCGCTCATCGGTGGCAAGGAAGTCGTTGCGCGAGGAAAGCGCCAGGCCGTCGGCATCGCGTACCGTCGGCACGCCGAGGATCTCAACCCCCAGATCGAGATCCCGCGCGAGACGGCGCACCACCAGAAGCTGCTGATAATCCTTCTCGCCGAAGAGCGCGAGATCGGGCCGACATTGGGTGAACAGCTTGGTCACCACCGTCGCGACCCCGTCGAAATGGCCTGGACGCTTCGCCCCACACAGCGGCAAGGTGAGATGGGCGACGGAGACGGCGGTGGCGAAGCCCTCGCCGTAAACCTCGTCGAACGGAGGCGCGTAGAGCAGGTCGACCCCGGCCGCCTCCAGGCGTGCAGCATCGGCGGTCTCGTCACGGGGGTAGGCGGCAAGATCCTCGGCGGGACCGAACTGGGCGGGGTTGACAAACAGACTGACCACCGTGCGCGCCGCTGCGCCATTCGCCGCCTCGACCAGCGCCATGTGGCCAGCATGCAAGCCGCCCATGGTGGGCACGAGAGCGACGGACTCGCCCGCGGTACGCCACGGGCCGATATGGCCGCGAAGGTCAGCGACGGTGCGCGCGATAGCAAGCTTCGATCTTGCCGTCGGCTCGCCCGCGGGCGTCATGAGGAAGGGGATCAGCCGGCCTTGCGACCGGGGCTGTCGATCAGGTTGGGCGCGCCCGCGACATGCTCGGGGCCGGGAAAGCGCCGGGCGCGAACGTCGTCGGCATAGGCTTGTGCGGCCGCGGTGATCTGCTCGTTCAGCGAGGCATAGCGGCGCACGAACCGGGGTATGCGGCCGGTGCCCAGCCCCAGGATATCTTCGGCCACCAAAATCTGGCCATCGCAGGCGGGTGAGGCACCGATGCCGATGGTGGGAATGGAGATGCGCGCCGTGATCGCGCGGGCCAGAGGCTCGACGATGTTCTCGACCACCACCGCGAAAGCGCCCGCCCCGGCGACCGCCTCGGCATCGGCGATGATCGCCGCAGCCTCGTCGTCGGCCCTGCCCTGGACCCCGAAGCCGCCCGCGGTGTTAACCGATTGGGGCTTGAGCCCGACATGGCCAAGCACGGGCACGCCGCGTTCGACAAGGAAACGCGCGGTAGACGCCATCTCGACGCCGCCCTCGATCTTGACCGCGGCGCAACCGGTCTCGGCCAGCACACGCCCGGCATTGCGGAACGCCTGCTCCGGCGTTTCCTGATAGCTGCCGAAGGGCATGTCGACGGCCACGCAAGCCGACCGGGAGCCGCGCATCACGGCCTTGGTATGCTCGATCATCATCTCGAGGCTGACGCCCAGCGTGGTCTCGAGGCCGTAAAGCACCATGCCGAGCGAGTCGCCCACCAGCAGCAGATCGACGGTGTGGTCGAGAGCTTGGGCCATCGGCGTGGTATAGGCCGTAAGACAAACGATGGGATCGCCCCCCTTACGGGCGGCGATGTCGCGCGGCGTTGCGCGTCGAACGGGCGTCGATACGGACATGAGTTTCCTAGCCCTCGTCGGTGCCGTCGGGGCGATGGGAACCCCAAACTCGACGATTCATTGTTATGCAACCGCACCCGACTGTCTACTGGTTTTTTGTTGCGTTGCAGCAAATAGAAGGAATTACTATTCCGATTCAGTAAGTTAATGTGCTTGCAGCAGCACTCTTCGGATCAGCGGCCGTGCGACCGGCCAAACCGCTCAACCGAGGCGATCGAGCAACGCCGGCAGGTCACGGATCGAATCGATCCGCTCTTCGGGCACGATATCGGCGCGCGCTTCGTCAGCGGTGCGAAACTTGCCGGTACGCACCTGGACCGCGCGGAGACCCGCGTTTTGTGCGCCCGCAATGTCACTATCAATGTCGTCGCCGATCATGATCGTGCTGCCGGGCTCGGCCCCCATGTCCGCAAGCGCCAGTTCGAAGAAGGGGCGGGCCGGCTTGCCGACAACACGCGCCTCGACGCCGGCCGCGTATTCGAGCAGGGCGACGAACGGCCCGAGGTCGAGAATCAGTTCGCTTTCCTTGCGCCAGTAGCGGTTCTTGTGCAACGCGATCAGCCGTGCGCCGCCCGTGATCATGGCAAACAGCGCGTTGAGCCGATCCCAGTCGTAACCCGCGCCCAGATCGCCCATCACGACGGCATCGGCGCCTTCATCGACCAGCTCGAAGCCGTCGAAGTCGACGGCAAGCTCGGGCACCGTGGCCAGATGAACGCGGCGCGCGCCCGCCGCTTCGAGATCGCGCCGCGCTGCCTGCGGCGGGCTGAAAAGATCGGCAGCCTCGATCGTAAAACCCATTGCGGTCATGCGCTCGATGATCGCAGCGCGTGGCTTGGTCGTGGTATTGGTCAGAAAACGGCGGGCAAGACCCTTCGAGCGCAGCTCGGCCACTGTGTCGAGCGCGCCGGGCAACGGCGCACCGCGCTGATAGAGCACCCCTTCAAGATCGAACAGGATGGCGCTGATCGGCATAGGCGCGCGGACTTCCTTCCGTCACGGTCGATCAATTGGCCTTGAGTCGAGGTTGATAGAGCCCGGCCTCGAAGCCGTCGAAAAGCTGGTCCAGCGCGACGTGACGGATCGGTTTGGCACTATCATCAGGCTCGAGATTGCGTTCGGCCACATAGGTCGTGTGCACTGCATCGTGCACCAGAACATGGTACCAAGGCGCGTCCTTGGGCGGACGCGAGCGGGCGACGCTGTCGTACCAGTCGTCGCTGCCGGAGAACACCGGGTCGACGTCGAAGCAGACGCCGCGATAGTCGAACAGCTTGTGACGGACCAACTGACCGACCTGGAATTTCGCCCGCCCCTCGGCCATGCTCGACTCCTTCTCTGCTCAGCCTGGCAGTTCGGCGTCGATCGCGGCGATCAGCGCGGGATCATCAGGCTCGATTTTCGACGGCCACAGCTCGGCCAGTTCGCCATCGGCATCGATCAGATACTTGTGAAAGTTCCACGCGGGTGCCGCCGCCTCGCCGACGCTCTCGACGATCCAGCGGTAGAGCGGGTGGGCGTTGCCGCCGATCACGCGCTCCTTGGCGGTGAGCGGGAAATCCACCTGATAGGTCGTGGTGCAGAACGCCGCAATGGCGGCCTCGTCGCCCGGCTCCTGCTCGCCGAAATCGTTGGACGGCACGCCGAGCACCACGAGGCCCCGGTCGCGATAACGCATCCAGAGTGCCTGCAGTCCGGCATACTGGGGGGTATAGCCGCATTCGGACGCGGTGTTGACGAGCAGGACCGGCTTGCCGGCGAATTGGCTAAGCGGCAACTCGTCGCCACCCAGCGCGCGAAAGGTGAAATTGTGAGCGGTCGTCATCTGCTGTTTCCTCAGGTCGGCCCGTCGCTGGGCATGTGGTGCAGATAGACGCCCGCGATCCGCCATTCGCCGCCCGCCTGGCGCTCCATGACATAATCGAAGGCGAGCAGGTTGCCGTCGGGCCCGACTACGTAGATCCGCTGGACCGGCAAACGCGATTCGGGTGCGACGAGATCGCCGAAGGTCACATTCCGTGGCCGATAGACCGCGGCGAAGCCGGTCTTGACCATCGTCATGAAGTTCGCTGCATCACCGAACTTCAGGCGGATCATGGGGGCAGCAAATGCGAACGCCGCCTCGCCGTCGTCGCGCGCGAAGGCGTCCATTTGCCCTGTGATCACCATGCGGATCGCCTCGGCGTCCGGCACACCCACGGCCGCGTCCTGAGCGCGTATCGGCGCAGCGGCAACGAGCAGCAGAAAGACGAAACAGATGATCGGGATCGGACGATGGACCATGGTGGCCTCCATAGGAACTCGGGCCGGGCTCTCCGACCCCATGCCTCTTATATAGCGAAGAGCCGGACTACATCCAACAGCGGGGCAACGGCGGAGTAGCGGCAGTGTGGCACTCCCGCGGCAAGTCGATGGTCGGAGCGGCGGGATTCGAACCCACGACCCCTTGTCCCCCAGACAAGTGCGCTACCAGGCTGCGCCACGCTCCGATGATCGGCCCGCCGGAGCCTTGTTCCGGCTGGCAGGGCGCCACTATAGCCGCGCGACCAGAGCGCGACAACGGCGCAAAATAAGCAAGAAATTCGGGACAATTACAAGGAGAACGGGGCGGTACGACCGGGGCTAGATACGCCCGCGCAGCATGTCGCGCAATTCGGCGAGCTCGTCGACCAGGCCAACCATCTGCTTGCGCTGTTCGTCGGTCAGGCCCGTTGTCGCCTGTGCCGGCGTGGGGGCCGACGGAGCCGCGGGCGCTGCCGCGGTAGCCGGGACCCCGGGAGCGGATTCGCTACTGTCGAGTTCGAGCGCCTTGGCGCCGCCTTCGCGCAGCAGTTTCTGGACACCCTTGATGGTGTAGCCCTCGACGTAGAGCAATGCGCGGATACGGCGCAGAAGGACGATATCGTCGGGCCGGTAGTAACGCCGCCCACCGCCGCGCTTGAGCGGCTTGATCTGCGTGAACTTGCTCTCCCAGAACCGCAGGACGTGCTGAGGCACATCGAGTTCTTCGGAGACCTCGCGTATGGTTCGGAAGGCGTCGGGCGCCTTTGCGCCGCCTCGTCGTCCGTCGCCCGAACCGCCCGCTGCCATTGCCGAGCGCGCCCCTAGCCCTGATCGGGCCCGTCAGACCCGGCGGGCGGGCGGGGCCCGTTCAACGACTGGGCGATCAGGTCCTTAAGCACATGGGAAGCACGGAACACCAGAACACGGCGAGGCGGGATCGGCACTTCTTCACCCGTCTTGGGGTTGCGCCCCATACGCTGACCTTTGCCGCGAACCGAAAAACTGCCGAAGGATGAGATCTTGACGGTGTCGCCCCGGGTCAAGCTATCGGCCATGAGTTCGAGCACGGATTCGACAAGCTTCATGGAGTCGTTGCGTGAAAGCCCGACTTCATGAAACACCGCTTCGCCCAGATGCGCCCGGGTAACCGTTTTTCCGGCCATTATGTTTCGGCCTTATCTCCCTATCCTTGGTTGCAAGACGGTACAGCGCGAGGCACAGGCCGTCAATATTAAACGATTTCAATACCTTCGACGAAATTGCCCGGTTCAGAGCCGCCGTCGGCACCCCGGCAAAGACAAAACCCGCCGTACGGCCAGGACCACGAGACGGTCCGCAACCACCCGTCCTTGGAACCAAGTAGATCGTTGAAATAAAACGATAAAATTTGCGGCACTTCGACCACTAAGGTGGGCCTGGTCCGACGCGTCTAGAGCCGGATCACGCCGGCGCCCCAGGTGAAGCCGCCGCCCATCGCCTCGACGACGATCAGTTGGCCGGGGCGAATGCGCCCGTCGCCCACCGCTTCGGAGAAGGCCAGCGGGATCGATGCGGCCGAAGTATTGGCGTGACGCTCCACGGTGACGATCATCTTTTCCGCGGGCAGACCGAGACGGCGGGCGGTGGCGTCGAGGATGCGCTTGTTCGCCTGATGAGGCACCAACCAATCGACCGCTTCGGACGAAACGCCGGCCGCGGCGATCGCCTCTTCCGTGACTGCGGCAAGGTTGACGACCGCGTGGCGGAACACCTCGCGCCCGGTCATGCGCAGATGCCCGGTCGACTGGGTCGACGAGACCCCTCCATCGACATAGAGAAGATCGTAATGGCGGCCGTCAGAATGGAGCCGTGTGCTCAGCACACCCCTGTCGTCGGACGTACCCTGGCCCTCCTCGGCGCGCAGGACGACCGCGCCAGCACCGTCGCCGAACAGCACGCAGGTGGTGCGGTCCTCCCAGTCGAGAATCCGCGAAAAGCACTCCGCGCCAATGACCAGTGCCGAGTCGGCCTGGCCCGCCTTGATGAAGTTGTCGGCCGTCGCCAGGCCGAAGACGAAGCCCGCGCACACGGCCTGGACGTCGAACGCGGCTCCGGCCGTCATGCCGAGCTGCGCCTGAACCCGCGTTGCCGTGGCCGGGAATGTGTTGTCGGGGGTCGAGGTCGCCACCACGAGCAGATCGATGCTCTCGATGTCGAGACCGGCGGCCTGGAGCGCCGCCTGGGCCGCCTCGCGCGCGAGGTCGGATGTCATCTCCCCGTCTGCCGCGATGTGGCGCTGGCGAATGCCTGTACGCTCGACGATCCAGGCGTCCGAGGTTTCGACCCGAGCCGCGAGATCATCGTTGGTGAGCACCTGTTGTGGAAGGTAGCTCCCGCAGCCAATCACGCAGGAGCGCCGCATGGCTAGAGTGCAACCGTAGCCGGTTCCGGCTCGTGGTCCGCGTGCAGACGATGCAACTCGTCAATGATCTTGGCGTTGAAGCCTTCGCTGATCATGTCGACGGCAACGCCGATGGCGTTGGCGAATCCCTTGTGGTCGGTCCCGCCGTGGCTTTTGACCACGACACCGTTCAGGCCGAGCAGGGTCGCCCCGTTGTAGCGCCGCGGATCGACCCGGTCGCGCAGAGTGCGAAGCGCGGGCCGGGCGAGCAGATAACCGAGGCGCGAGATGATCGACCGGCGAAACGCGGCGCGCAAATATTCCGTATAGAGAACAGCTACGCCTTCGGCGGTTTTGAGCGCGATGTTGCCCGTGAATCCGTCGGTCACAATCACGTCGACCGTGCCCTCGGCAATATCGTTGCCTTCGACGAAGCCGTGGAACTCGATGGGCAATTCGCTGTCGTGCAGCTGGGCCGCCGCCTCCTGCAGCCGCTCGGTGCCCTTGAGTTCCTCGTGGCCGACGTTTAGCAGGCCGATCATCGGCTTCTGGCGCCCCAGCACGGTGCGCGCAAAGACCTCGCCCATGACCGCGAACTGGACCAGGTTTTCGGCCTCGCACTCGATGTTGGCGCCCAGGTCGAGCATGACGCTCTCGCCGCGCTGAGTGGGGAAGATCGAGGCGAAGGCCGGACGCGAGATGCCGGGCAACGTCTTGATCACGACCTTGGCCAGGGCCATCAGCGCACCGGTATTGCCGGCCGAGACGACGCCCGCCGCCTCGCCCGAATGGACGGCGTCGACCGCACGCCGCATCGACGAGTTGCGCAGCTGGCGAAGCGCCACGACCGGCTTCTCGTCCGCTGCAACGACCTCGTCGGCATGACGGATCTCGGTGTTGCCCGCAAGGCGCTTGAACCGGATCAGCAGCGGCGCGAGCCGGGTCTCGTCCCCGAACAGGAGGAAACGCAGTCCGGGATACCGGATACGGGCAAGATTGGCGCCGCGCACAACGACCGCGGGGGCGTAATCACCACCCATGGCATCAAGCGCCAAGACGATATCTTTGGCCATTTGGGGAGCGTCCGTGCGGCCTGGGCGGTGCGCCTAGACCGCGCCCTCGGCTTCGACGACCTCGCGCCCGTCGTAATGACCACACGCCTTGCAGACGTGATGAGGGCGCTTAAGCTCGCCGCAGTTAGGGCACTCGTTGGCCCGCGTCACCAGCAGACGATCGTGTGACCGGCGCAGGTCGCGCTTCGCCTTCGAGGTCTTTCTCTTCGGTACCGCCATCGGTCGAATATCCTCTTCACGTTTAAGCCAGCGCGTCTGCGCGCCGGCCGGAACCCTCTCTGCACGGGCCCCCATGCGCCTCTTCTCAGTCTTACCCGGAACTCTTCCGTTCGCGCAACCGTGCAAACGGCCCGCCCGGAGGCCCATCCGCCACCTCGTCGCTCCAAGCCGCCCCATCGAGCACCGCATCGGCCGCCCGGGGATAGGGATCGAGTGCCAGGGCAAGTTGCTCGGCAACGACCTCACCCACGTCGATGACGTTATCCACCAGCGGCTCCGGCGGATCCTCACCCAGCGCGGCGATCACAACTTCCCGGCAAGCGGCCGATTTATTGGCCGGCGTAAAGAGCAGCTCGACAGTCTCCTCGATAGAGGCCGGAACAGGAACCGAGGTAACGACGCAGGATTGTACCACATCGGCCACCAGGCGCGCATGGAGGCGAACCGCACCGGCCGAGCCCTTGGCGCGGGCAAGGCGCACCGTCGCGCTTAGGCGATCGAGGGCGCGCAACCCAAAGCGTGCGACAAGCGCGGTACGCTCGCCGGCGTCGGCCTCGATCTCGACGACGCGTTCGCCCGCCCCGAGGCCGGAAATGTCCACGGGCCGGGGAAATTCCGGCTGCGGCTGCATCCGGGTCACATCCACTCCGTATACATGAGGAAAAAGGCATACACGCCGACGACGCGCGGACCATACGGCCTCATGCGGGAGGGATCAACGATTTTTCAGCCGGCCGCGCCGGGAGAGACATCATCGTCTTCATCCTGCGGTGGGGCAAGAAAGTTCACCCGCCCGGCAAGAAGTTCGCCGCCGCTCTGCGCCGCGAGAGACGCCGCCTGATCGACGACATAGCGCGCAAGCCCCTGGGCATCCTCTTCGTGGGGGTCGCGGGCGCTGTAGAGATTGCGCCGCAAAGCCTCGACAAGTTGCGTTTCCCCGGCCGTCCCGCCTTCATCAAGGCCCGGCTCGTAAGCTGCGATGCGGCCATAGACCGCGCTGGCCATGGCCTTGATCTTTTTGCCGACAGACAGGTCGCCGACACCCATCTCGCGCAGATCCTGATCCATGTAGTCGAACATCACATCGAACAGCTTCTGCGCCAGCGCCGCGCCGTCCTTGCCCTCGGCGCGCAGGCGGCGAAGCAGCAGGAAGACGTGGAGCGCGATCATGTCGAACCGGCCGTCGACCGTGTCGGGCGCGCCGAGCCGGGTGTAGAATCCGGGCTGGCGAGCCTGTTCCACGGCAGCGAGATACAGAGCATCCGCAGCAGCGCCCCAGCAGGACCGCCGGAAGAGGCCATCAAGGATCATTCGTTCGATGCAATTTTTCTGCGATAATGGCTTTTCATATGGCTCATGCCACTCCATCTTCGGGTGCAAGCACGCTAGGGGCGCAGGGGCGCCTCGTCAACGACAGGAACCGAATTTAATGAAGCCTGATCGACCATTCCGTTCGTCGCACCATGCCAGCCGGCTCGCCGCCGTCAGCGCCGCGCTGTTGCTCGGCGTGGGTGTCGCGGCCTGCGCCCCGGAAATTGCGACCCACGGCTTCGTGCCCGATCCCGAGAACCTGGCGCAGGTGGTGCCGGGCGTGACCAACCGCGACGAAGTCTGGTCTCTGCTAGGCACGCCCACGAGCCGCTCCACGGAAGACGATTCGCGCTGGTATTACGTTACCCGGGTGACCGAGAGTCTCGCGTTCTACGACCCGGAATTTGTCGGCGCCAGCGTTATCGTGGTGGACTTCGACGACGCAGGCACCGTCGAGCACCTCGATGTCCGACCCCTGCCCGAGACCGAGGAATTTGCTCTCGTCGATCGTGAAACGCCCACCCAGGGCAAGGATCTCGGTCTGCTCGAACAGCTGTTTGGCAACCTGGGCAAGTTCGATCGAGGTGCCACCTCAGGCGGCCCGGGCCCGGGCGGCGGGCGCTAGGCACGCCGCACCAGCGGCCGAAAAAAGGCCCCGCCGGCAAGCGCCCGCGGGGCCTTATCGGTTTGGAGCGAACGCCGCTAGTGGCCGACGCCCAGTATCCCGCCCAGCACCGCCAACAACAGAAGTGCGACGATGTTGGTGATCTTGATCATCGGATTGATCGCCGGACCCGCGGTGTCCTTGTAGGGATCGCCCACGGTATCGCCGGTCACCGCGGCCTTGTGACTTTCCGAGCCCTTGCCGCCGTGGTGACCATCCTCGATGTACTTCTTGGCGTTGTCCCACGCGCCGCCGCCGCTGGTCATGGAGACCGCGAGAAACAGTCCGGTGACGATGGTGCCGACGAGCATCGCGCCAAGCGATGAGAACGCCGCCGACTGCCCAGCGATCAGCCAGATTACAATGTAGAGTAGGATCGGCGCCAACACCGGCAGCATCGAGGGCAGCACCATCTCTCGAATCGCGGCCTTGGTCAGCAGATCGACCGCCCGGCCGTATTCGGGCTTGCCGGTGCCTTCCATAATGCCGGGTATTTCCTTGAACTGGCGGCGCACCTCGAGCACGACCGACGCCGCGGCGCGACCGACCGAGAGCATCGACATGGAGCTGAACAGGAAGGGCAACATCCCGCCATAGAACAACCCGATAATGACGTAGGGGTTGGACAATGAGAAACTGACGGTTACGTTCGGGAAGTAGCGGCCGAGGTCCATAGTATAGGCGGTAAACAGCACGAGCGCCGCAAGGCCCGCGGACGCGATGGCATAGCCCTTTGTCACCGCCTTTGTCGTGTTGCCCACGGCATCGAGTGCGTCCGTGGTCTTGCGCACGTCTTCGGGCAGTTCGCTCATCTCCGCAATACCGCCCGCGTTGTCCGTAACCGGACCATAGGCGTCAAGCGCCACGACCATACCTGCCAGCGCGAGCATCGCGGTGACCGTGATGGAAATGCCGAACAATCCGCCCAGCATGTAAGCCGCGACGATCGCCGCCGCGATGACGATCGCGGGCAGCGCGGTGGACTGCATGGAGATCGCAAGGCCCTGGATGATGTTCGTCGCGTGGCCGGTCTCGGACGACTGCGCCAGCGAGCGCACCGGCTTGTACTCCGTTGAAGTGTAATATTCGGTTATCCAGATCATCAGCCCGGTGACCACGAGGCCGATCAAGCCGCAGATGAAGAGCTTCCAGCCCGCCGTCGCTACCCCGCCGACCACGAACTCGGTTCCCATGCCGATGGTCCATTCGGTAATCGGGTAGAGCGCGGCGCCTGAAATTACCGCCGTCACAATGAAGCCCTTGTACAACGCGGCCATGATGTTCTGGCTCGAGCCGAGCCGGACGAACAGCGTGCCGACCACCGATGCCAGGATACAAACGCCCCCGATCGCCAGGGGATAGACCATCATTGCGGTCTGCTGGGCGCCGGTAAAATAGAGTGCGGCGAGCAACATGGTCGCCACCACGGTCACGGCATAGGTTTCGAACAGGTCGGCGGCCATGCCGGCGCAGTCGCCCACATTGTCGCCCACGTTGTCCGCGATCACCGCCGGGTTGCGCGGATCGTCCTCGGGTATGCCCGCCTCGACCTTGCCGACAAGGTCGGCGCCCACATCGGCGCCCTTGGTGAAGATGCCACCGCCCAATCGGGCAAAGATCGAGATCAGAGAGCCGCCGAAACCGAGCGAAACGAGTGCTTCGAGAAGGGTGTTGTGCTCAACCCCCGCCGCAACAAGAATTCCGTAATAGCCGGCAACGCCCAGCAGGGCCAGACCCACCACCAACATGCCGGTCACCGCACCCGAGCGGAAGGCGATGTCCAGTGCCGGCTTGACGCCGCCGGTGCGCGCCGCCTCGGCGGTGCGCACATTGGCCTTGACCGACACATTCATGCCGATATAGCCCGCCGCAGCCGAGAGCACTGCGCCGATCGCGAACCCGATACCCGACAGATAACCGAGCAGGCCGATCAGAATGCCGCAGATGACCAGACCGACAAGGCCGATCGTCAGGTACTGGCGATTGAGGAAGGCGCGCGCGCCTTCCTGGATCGCGCCGGCAATCTCTTGCATGCGTTCGGTGCCGGCGTCAGCCCGCACCACCGTCAACCCGACTACCACGCCATACAGGACGGCGACGCCCCCGCAAATCAGGGCAAACCAATAAGCAGCAATCATGGATCTTTCATCCTTTGCCGTAACAGGAATTCATAAAGGAAAACGGGCAAGCCCGGCGACTCGGAACCCCATGCCGATTCGGCCCTTTCAATGGCGGGCGGAGAATGCCAGAAGAGCCCTGGCGATGCAACCTCGGGCTCGGGCCCTAATTTTTGGCGGAAATGCTGCGCAGACGACCAGACTCAGGTGCGCCGCTCCATAGCGCTTGAGATCAACACGTCGGTCACGATGCCGGGCCCGATGACCCGCTCGGCGATCACTAGAAATCGTTTCTTCACCCGGTGGATGTTGACGCTAGGCTCGCCGCTACGGCGCAGCAGCGCCTGGAGGTGAAGATCGCGGATGAAGGCATCGCGCAGCGGTGCCATGTGGATATTGACGGTTTCGAGGTCGTTTGAATTGGCCAGCTCGAGCTGCAGACTCAACAGTACGTAGCCGCGAAACTCGCGCTCGCGCACGACGGGCGCAAACAACGGGTCGAGCGGCAGGAACGCCAGCTCGCTGGGCTC
This sequence comes from Alphaproteobacteria bacterium, assembly GCA_965249645.1. GTDB lineage: Bacteria > Pseudomonadota > Alphaproteobacteria > UBA828 > JAPUJA01 > CAVOEB01. The sequence continues at coordinate 147,539 of CBDFML010000009.1, read as the reverse complement.
GCGCTCCCCGGGCTCGCCGCCCATAAACTGCATCGCCCCGAATCCGCCGGCCACAATCACGACCAGCAAGATCACGATGAGCTTTAGCTTCTTCTTCACCGTCAGCCTCGCTTCGCCCCCGATAGGATGGGGGCAGGGTCAGCCTAGTCGCCAAGCGATGAACAAACGGTGAAGCGGAACCACCGCCTGACGGCACGGGAATCCCTCAGAAGTGGCGATAACCGGACCGAACTAGCGTGAGGGGCGCGCCGTCGGCCCCGATCGCCCGGACCCCCGGCTCGGTCTCCACGCGGCCGATCACCGCGAGAGGAACTCCGAGCTCGGCAGTCAGACGCTCGAGTGTCGACTGCTCCGTGGGGGCGACCGTAAACAGCAGCTCGTAGTCGTCGCCGCCGCTCAGGCAGTCGTTCAATCGTGCGGGCTGCGCGGCGAGAACCGCGCGTGCCGCGTCGGAGAACGGCACTTGGGCAGCCTCGATCCGCGCACCAACGCCCGAGGCCTCGGCGATGTGGCCAAGATCGGCGATCAGCCCGTCGGAGACGTCGATGGCCACGTGGGCAAGACCGCGCAACGCCAAGCCCAGGCCGAGCCTGGGCTCCGGCCGGCGAAAGCGTTCCAGGAGAAACGCGGCATGGCGTTCGCCTAAATCGTCGAGCCCGCCCTGGTGCACGGCAAGGCCGAGCGCGCCGTCGCCGATGGTACCCGAGACGGCAATCAGATCGCCGGCCTCGGCCCCGTCGCGCGTAAGTTCACTTCCCACCGGCGCGCTGCCCAGAGCGGTGAGCGAGAGGCACAAGGGGCCCGGTGTCCTGACCGTATCGCCGCCCAGCAGCGCCAGCCCGAAGCGCGCCTGGTCCAGCGCCAGCGATGCCGTGAACTGTTCAATCCAGTCGAGATCGATTTGGGCGGTGAGCGCGAGGCCCATCAGATAGCCGAGGGGCCGTGCACCCATGGCCGCCAGGTCCGACAGATTGACCCGAAGCAATTTGGCGGCGACGTTTGCGGGCGTTTCATCGAGAGGGAAATGCACGCCCCCGACCATCAGGTCTTTCGTTACGACCAGCGCCTCGCCGGGCGGCGGATCGATCCGCGCCGCGTCGTTGCGCAAGCCCCGCGCGCCGGCCGCATCGACCGCAAGCGGTGCGAAAAGACGTTCGATCAACTCGAACTCGTCGGGCATGGGCCGCGTCGTCATGGTGCGGCAGCCTCGAACTCGCCGGCCCGCAACTCGCGCGCGAGCCGGTCGAGCACGGCGTTTACGAAGCTCACTTCCTCGGCCCCCGAGAAGGCTCCGGCGAGGTCGACATACTCACTGATGACCACACGGGCCGGCACCTCGCGCCGTACCATCAGTTCGTAGGCGGCGGCACGGAGCACCGCGCGCTGCACGCCGCCCAGCCGGTCAAGCGACCAGCTCTCGCCGAGCAGAGGCGCGATCTTTTCATCGAGGGCGGCACGCTCCGCATCAACCCCCGTCACGAGCGCCTCGAACCAGCCGCGCTCGGCCGCGACGATGGCCTCGCCGTCGAGTTCGCCCTTGAGCCGGTGCGCCGCGAATTCGGCAATGACGTCGTCGGGCGTGGCAGCAGAAAAGTCGATCTGGAACAGGGCCTGGATCGCAGCCAGCCGGGCCGCGCTGCGCCGGCGGGCGCCACTGGCCGGACCCGCAGGGCGCGGAGCCTCGGGCGCGCTCACCTGGCAGACGCGCCGAAGCGGTGCTTGAGCGCGATCATTTCAAGGCAGGCCCGCGCCGCTGTCGCACCCTTGTTTTTCTGGTTGGTGTGGGCACGCGCCCAAGCCTGATCGGCGTTTTCGACGGTCAGGATACCGTAGCCGATGGCCGCGCCGCGCGTTAGCGCAAGGTCGGCCAAACCGCGGGCGCTTTCGCCGCAGACATAGTCGTAATGGGTGGTCTCTCCCCGAATGACGCAGCCCAGCGCGACGAAGCCATCATAGGCGCCGGCATCGAGGGCAAAACCGATAGCCGCGGGTATTTCGAAGGCGCCGGGCACGGTGATGCGCTCAAAGCTTGCGCCCGCGGACTCGAGCTCGGCGATGGCGCCCTTGGTCAGTTCGTCCGCGAGGTCGTCGTAAAATCGTGCGTCCACGATCAGAATATGCGGAGCATCGGCCATGACGGTCTTCCTCGGCTGGGTAAAGCGGCGCACCATACTGCCTGGCACGGTGAAGCGGCCCTCACGTCGCGTCGGCCTCCTGGAGACGGGCAACGTAGCGCGCCAGCACATCGACCTCAAGGTTGACCCGCATGCCCGGTTCGAGCGCACCGAAGCCCGTGACCGCGAGCGTGTGGGGAATAATATTGACCCCGAACGAGCCGCAGTCGACCTCGTTGATCGTGAGCGACACACCATCCAGCGCGACGGAACCTTTTGGTGCGACGAAGCGGGCGAGCGGCGCGGACGCGGTGACGGTGAAGCGGGTCGAGGCGCCATCGGGCCGACGCGAGACGACCTCGGCAACGCCGTCGACATGGCCCAACACCATGTGCCCGCCCAGCTCGGCGCCAACGCTAAGCGGGCGTTCCAAATTGACGAGCTGACCAACCTGCCAATCGTCCAACGTGGTGCAGGCCAGAGTCTCGGCCGAAACGTCGGCGGCGAACCAGCCGGAGCCAAGTTCGACGGCGGTGAGGCAGGCCCCCGAACAGGCGATCGAGGCGCCGACCGGGATAGCACTCGTGTCGTATGCGGTCTCGATTTCAAGACGTCGACCGCCGTCGCTCTCGGTCATGGCGCGCAAACGGCCGCAATCGGAAATGATGCCGGTGAACATGCGCTTTCCTTACGCTGTCACGGCGTAGGTTTCCAGCACATCCTCGCCCACCGGCTCGACGGAGAGGCGACGAAAGGACGGCGCGTCGGCGAGCCGGTCGACCCCGAAGGCAAGCGCGCCGGGGATGCCGTCGCCGCCCATCATCAGGGGTGCACGGAACCAGGCGAGGCGATCGACCCGACCGGCGCGAAACAACGACGTCACCAGATGACTGCCGCCCTCGACCAATACTCGGCTGAGCCCGCGATCGCCCAGGGCAGCAAGGCCCCGGGCGAGGTCGGGGCGGCCATCCGCGTCCACACCGACCTCTATGAGTTCAACCCCGGCATCGCGAAACGCCCGCGCGCGATCGGCCGGCGGATGTTCGGCGGTGACGATCCAGCAGGGATGCTCATGCGCGCCGGCGACGAGCTTACCAGTGAGCGCCGTGCGCAATCGACGATCAAGGACGACGCGAACCGGCGTGCGCGCCTCGAGTCCGGGAAGCCTGCAGGTCAGTTCGGGATCGTCGATCAGGGCGGTGTTTGCCCCAATCATGACTGCATCGGCCTGGGCGCGCAGCAGATGGGCACGCCGGCGCGAACACTCGCCCGTGATCCAGCGGCTTTCGCCGGCGTGGGTCGCGATCCGCCCGTCCAGTGTGGTGGCAAGTTTCAAAATGACGAGCGGGCGTCCCTCGACCACCCGCTTGATGAACCCGGCGTTGAGCCGCGCCGCTGCCTCGGCCTCGACACCGCACGCGACCTCGATACCGGCCGCATGCAGGAGGCTGCGCCCCTTGCCCGCGACCCGTGGGTCGGGATCCTCGAGCGCAATCACGACGCGGGCAACACCGGCTTCGATGAGCGCTTCAGCACACGGCGCGGTCTGGCCGTGATGGGTGCAGGGCTCAAGGCTGACATAGGCAGTTGCACCCCGTGCCGCTTCGCCTGCACGCTTCAACGCCTCGGTTTCGGCGTGGGGCCGCCCGCCGGGTTGGGTCCAGCCACGCCCGACGATACGGCTCTCGCGCACGAGCACGCAGCCAACCGCGGGATTCGGCCAGACGTTACCCAGCCCCCGGGACGCAAGCCCGAGGGCGACCGTCATGAACCGGCGGTCGTCAATCGTCGTCGCCGGTGCTGTCGCCGCTGAGCTTGCCAAGAAATTCCTCGAAGTCCTTCGCCTCGCGGAAATTACGGTAGACCGAAGCAAATCGGACATAAGCAACCTGATCGAGCCCGGCCAGTGCGTCCATGACCAGTTCGCCAATCACCTCGGACGGGATATCGCTTTCGCCCATGGTTTCAAGCCGGCGGACGAGACCGTTGATGATCTGCTCGACCCGCTGGGGGTCGACCGGGCGTCGTCGGAGCGCGATGTCGACCGAGCGGGCGAGCTTGTCCCGATCGAAGGGCACCCGCTTGCCGCCGCGCTTGACCACGGTGAGCTCGCGCAACTGGACACGCTCGAAGGTCGTGAAACGCGCGCCGCAGTTCTGGCACTGGCGGCGGCGGCGTATCGCCGCATTGTCTTCGGTCGGTCTCGAATCCTTGACCTGGGTGTCGTCTCCGCCACAGAACGGACAACGCATGGTAAGCCTCCCCTGTTACGCCCCGTCGAGGGCGCGATAGATCGGGAACCGGGCGCACAGCGCCGCAGCCCGTGCCGCCACCTCGCGCTCGACAGCGGAATTGTCGTCAGGATGGGCGGCGAGCCCATCGAGCACGTCGCCGATCATGTCGCCCACGGCGCGAAATTCGTTCACCCCGAAGCCGCGGCTGGTCGCCGCAGGCGTCCCGAGACGCACGCCCGACGTCACCGTGGGTTTTTCGGGATCGAACGGGATAGCGTTCTTGTTGCAGGTGATCCCGGCGTTTTCGAGGCTGATTTCCGCTGCCTTGCCGGTCAGGCCCTTGGGCCGCAGGTCGACCAGCATCAGGTGGGTATCAGTGCCGCCCGAGACGATATCGACGCCGCGACCGACCAGCGTGTCGGCAAGCACCCGGGCGGTCTCCGCGACGGTCCGAGCATAAGTTTTGAATTCGGGCATGAGCGCCTCGCCGAAGGCCGCCGCCTTGGCCGCGATGACGTGCATCAGCGGCCCGCCCTGCAGCCCCGGGAAGATCGCCGAATTGACTTTTTTCGCAATGTCCTCGTCGTTGGTCAGAATGATTCCGCCGCGTGGCCCGCGCAGGGTTTTGTGGGTGGTCGACGTCACCACATGAGCGTGGGGGAAGGGGCTCGGATGCACGCCGCCCGCGACAAGCCCGGCGAAATGAGCCATGTCGACCATCAGCCAGGCGCCAACGGAATCCGCAATGGCGCGGAAGCGGGCAAAATCGATGGTGCGCGGGTAGGCGGAGCCACCGGCGATGATCAGCTTCGGCTTATGCTCGCCGGCCAGCGCCTCGACCTCGTCGAAATCGATCTGGGCGTCCTGCCGGCGGACGCCGTAGCCCACGGCATTGAACCACTTGCCCGACAAATTGGGCTTCGCACCATGGGTGAGGTGGCCGCCGGCCGCCAGGCTCATGCCGAGGATGGTATCGCCCGGCCTGATCAGGGCGAGCATCACCCCCTGGTTCGCCTGCGAACCGGAATGAGGTTGCACGTTGGCGTAGGCGCAACCGAACAGTCGGGTCACCCGTTCGATCGCCAATTCTTCCGCCATGTCGACACGCTCACAGCCGCCGTAATAACGCCGGCCGGGATAGCCCTCGGCGTACTTGTTGGTCAGCACCGAGCCCTGGGCTTCGAGCACGGCGGTGCTGACGATATTTTCCGAGGCGATCAGCTCGATGGTGTATTGCTGGCGCTCAAGCTCAAGCGCCAATGCGCGCGCGAGCTCCGGGTCGGAGCGGGCGAGCGCGGCCGAAAAAATCGGCGCCTCAAGCCGGGCGGTGTCGGACGACGTCATGACAAAACTTCTTCGCAGTAACGTAATTTATAAGGAGTGGTGGGCTGGAGCCTCCGTCCTGCCGCGTCACCGCCGCACAGGCGGTGCTGCCCCCTGGTCAACTCATTTTTGCAACACGCCGCGCGTGCCGCCCTCCCTCGAACGGAGTATCGAGGAACACCCGCAAACAATCCTTCGCGACCTCAGCACCCACGATGCGCGCACCCAACACGAGCACGTTGGCATCGTTGTGCGCCCGGCCCATGCGCGCGGTGATGGCATCGTGGCACAATGCCGCGCGCAGGCCGCGATGGCGGTTTGCCGCCATCGCGATGCCAACCCCGGTGCCGCAGATCAGCACGCCACGCGTCGCCGGTCCTTGGTCGAGCGCCTTGGCCATGTGATCGGCGAAATCCGGATAGTCGACTGAATCCGTCCCAGCGGTGCCGAGATCCTGGACCGTATAGCCCGTTTCATCGAGTGTCGCCGCCAGGATCGATTTGAGCTCGACGCCGGCGTGATCGGACGCGATCGCGATGGTCTCCGTGGTCATAAACACCGCCCTGCTGGCCCGAAAAAAAGCTCCCACCACTACCCGAGAACAATATATTGCGCAAGTCGATGGGTTTACTACCATCGATGCGATGCCGGAACAGATACCCGGATTTTCGATTTCCGCCGATTTGACAACGCGGGAACAGCATGAAAGAAAGCGCGGCGCGCCGTCCAACGCGGCGCAGCCGTACCATCGCAACTGATCGGACAAGCAAAAATGAGCGATACACCCGCGTCGTCTGCCCCCAACTCGGAACTCGTCCGCATGGCGGTGGATATCGCCGCCGCCTATGTCAGCGGGAACACCCTGCCCAGCGTCCAGGTTTCCGAGGTCATCCGCTCCGCCCACGGAGCCCTGTCCGACACCCACGCCACGCCGGTCGAGACGCCGGTCCCGGCAGTATCGATCCGCCGCTCGATTACGCCTGACTTTCTGGTCTGCCTGGAAGACGGTAAGAAGCTCAAGTTGCTCAAGCGTTATCTGCGCACGCGCTACGGCATGACGCCCGGCGACTACCGTGCGAAATGGGGCCTGACGGCGGATTACCCGATGGTCGCGCCCAACTATTCGAAAAAGCGCTCGGCTTTTGCCAAGCAAATCGGCCTCGGGCGCAAGGGTACGGCCGGCAAGACCAAGCGGAAGCGGGCACAATCGACGAAGAAATAGCCTAGCGGCCCCGCTTGCGTGGACTTGCGGCTCTCGCTAGGCTTTCGGGGTGCGCCCAAGCGGCGCTACGAAAAGAATTTTGAGGAGACCGACCATGATGCACCGCCCCTTTTCCGCCCTGCGCCGTTGCCGTTCCCGGCTCGGCCTGTTCGCAGGGCTGCTTGCCTTGGCAATTGCCAGCGCGGACACGAGTGCACGCGCCGACGATATCGTGATCGGCACGCTGGTACCTATGACCGGCGATCTGCAGGCCTACGGCCAGGACATCCTCAACGGCTCGACCCTCGCAGTCGAGGAGATCAATGCTGCAGGCGGTGTGCTGGGTCGCACTCTCGCACTTGCCGTTGGCGACACCCAGACCAAGCCCCAGTCCGGAGTCGACACGGCGCAAAAACTCGTCGCGCTCGAAGGCGCGGTGGCGCTGGTCGGCGCGCTGTCGAGTGGGGTGACCATCCCGATCGCCTCGTCGGTTTCCAAGCCCAACCGGGTGGTGCAGATCAGCAACGCCTCGACCTCGCCGGTCATCACCACGCTGGACGACGACGATTTCCTGTTCCGCACCATCCCGTCGGACGCCTTTCAGGGTGTCGCACTGGGCCAGGTGGTATACGAGAGCGGACTCATCAACGTCGCGACTCTCTACATCAACAACGACTACGGCGAGGGCCTCGCGCTGAGTTTCAAAGCTGCGTTCGAGGCGCTGGGCGGGGTGAACTCGGTGGCGCTGCCCTACGAGCCGAACAACGCCTCCTACCGCGGCGAACTCGCTGCGGCGGCGCGCGAGGGCGCCGATGCGCTGCTGCTGATCGGCTATCCGGAAAACGGCGTCATTATCCTCCGCCAGGCGTTGGAGGAGGGTTATTTCGCACGCTTCATCTTCACTGACGGCATGAAGTCTCCGAAGATAGTCGAGGCAATCGGCTCCTATCTCGACGGCTCGATCGGTACCAACCCCCAGGCGATGGAAGGCAGCCAAACGACGGAGCATTTCATGGACGCCTACGAAGCACGCTTCGGGTCGCCGGTGCTGGTCCCGTTCGTGGACTCGGCCTACGACGCGGTCTATCTGCTGGCACTCGCCATGGAAGCCGCCGGCAGCGCCGAGAAGGTCGCCATCCGCGATAACTTACGCGCCGTCGCGAACCCTCCAGGCGAGCGCGTCGGCCCCGGCGACTGGGCGAAGGCGAAGGCGCTGATCGCACAAGGCCACGATGTCGACTTTGTGGGCGCCGCCGGAGAGCAGGACTTCGACGCAACCGGTGACGTGGAGGGCACCTTCGCCTACTGGACCATCGAGAATGGAGAGTTCGTCACTATAAAGGTGTTCAAGCCCGGCGGTTGAGCCACCAGACCCGCCGCGTATACAAACGCTCGCCGTTCAATCGTCGGACATCGGCGACGGCGGCCGACGGCGTTTGCGCCCACCCAACAGCCCTTCAGGCCGGGTCAGCAGGATCACCTGGAGCAGGACGCCGATCAGCAGGAGACGGAGCGCGCCGGCCTGAGTGGCCATATCGGCAGGCAGCCGGTTGGTCAGAAGCTCGGTGCCCGACCAGATCAGCCAGACGGCGAAGGCACCGAAAATCGCGCCGCGGTTGTTGCCCGAGCCACCCGCGATCAGCATCACCCAGATGAGGAAGGTCGCCAGCTCTGGCTCAAACGCCTCCGGGCTGATGAAGCCGAAGAAATGGGCATAGAGCCCGCCGGCTAGCCCCATGATCATTGAGCCCAGGACAAACGCCTCGAGCCGGAAGCGGACGACGTTCTTGCCCGAAGCTTGCGCGGTCGCCTCGTTTTCGCGGATCGCTCGCAGCACCCGGCCCCAGGGCGATCGGTCGGCGCGCTCTAAGACAATATAGACGAGCCCCAGCGCCGTCAGAACGACGGCGAGGAAGACGAGCTGTGCCCAACCGGCGCCAAGCAGGTCGGCCCACGGCTTGTCGATACCCGCGATGCCGCGCACACCGTTGGTCAGCCAGCCCTCGTTCTTGAGCACGAGGCGCAGGATCTCTGCGATGCCGATGGTCGAGATGGCCAGATAGTCGGCGCGCAGGCGCAGCGTGATCAGCCCGATGACCAGCGCGACCACGCCCGAGACGAGCATCGCACCCGCCATGCCGACGATGAAGGGCAGATCGGCACCGCCGAGATAGGTCTCGGAGGAGTCGGTGGTCAGGATCGCACTGGCGTAGGCGCCGACGGCGAAGAAACCGGCGATGCCGATGTTGAACAGGCCGGTGCTGCCCCATTGCAGGTTGAGCCCCAGTGTGAGCAGACCGAAGATGCCCGCAAAAGTGACGAAGTAGACAAGGATGCCAGAATATCCGGTCAGTTCGATCATCGCTTCGCCGCCCCTCCGAGCAGCCCCGTGGGCCGGACGAGCAGCATGATGACCATCAGGGCGAAGGCCACGGCAGGCTTGTAATCCGGTGTGATCACCAGGGTCGACATCTCCTGGGCAATGCCGATCACCATACCCCCCGCGATGGCACCATAGGGCTTGCCGATGCCGCCGAGGATGGCGGCCGCAAAGAGCGGCAGCAGCAAACGCCAGCCCATGACCGGGTGGAGCTGGGTGTCGATCGCCAGGAAAATGCCTGCCGCCGCGGTCAGCGCTGCGCCGATCACCCAGGTCCAGACGATCACCCGCTCCGTGTCGATGCCGGTCGCCTGGGCGAGCGCGGAATTATCGCTCAAGGCGCGCATCGCCTTGCCGACGCGGGTGTATTTGAGAAACAGATGCAGGGCCGCAACCAACGCTACCGAGCCGCCCAGGATATAGAGCTGGTCGGACTTGATACCGAGTCCCCAAAACCGAATCGGCAGCTTGATGCCCTGCTCGTAGACATGGATCGACGGCCCCCAGATGAGCTGGATCAGGCTGCGCAGCACAAGGGCGATGCCAAAGGAGGAAATCAGCAGGATGACCGGCGAGGTACGGCGCAAACGCCGATAGAGAAGCTGATCGATGACGACGGCGAGCAGTGCGCCCCCCGCCATGGCAAGCGGGAAGGCGACAAACATGGGAAGCCCAACGGTCACGACGAAGAACAGCGCGATATAAGCGCCCACCATCATCATGTCGCCGTGGGCGAAGTTCGCAAAGCGGATGATGCCGTAGATCAGCGACAAGCCGATCGCGCCAAGCGTAATGATGCTGCCCAGCACGATGCCGTAGATCAAGAGCTGCAGAACTTCCATTGCGCTAAACTTTTCTCCGTTTAGCTTTGCAGCGCAAAACTAAACGGCGTTCAGTCGCCACTAAGGCTTTTGCCGCATAAGCGGCGGCCCGCAGTCGCTGGCTCGCGAAATCCGGACAAGTCGATTTCATTGGATTTCGCCTTACCCCCCGAGAAACATCTCGGCGACCTCGCGGTTCGCCAACAGGTTTGCACCCGTATCGGTGAAGCGGTTGCGTCCCATTGCAAGGACGTAACCGCGATGCGCAAGGCCCAGCGCCGCGCGGGCGTTCTGCTCGACCATCAACACCGCGACGCCGAGCGCGTTGATCGCGACAATGCGCTCGAATATCAGGTCGGTGTAGCGCGGCGAGAGGCCCGCGGTCGGTTCGTCGAGCAACAGCAGGCGAGGTTCGAGCATCAACGCCCGGCCGATCGCAACCATCTGACGCTCGCCACCCGAGAGCTGGCCTGCAAGGCGGCGACGCTTGTCCGCCAGGGGCGGGAAGATCTCAAAAATGCGCTCCATCTGGGGCGCGAAATCGTCGCGCCGGAGGTACGCGCCCATCTCGAGGTTCTCGCGCACGGTAAGCGACGGGAAAACGTTGTCCTCCTGGGGCACATAACCCAGCCCGAGCCCGACAATGCGGTCGGGCCGTCGATTGGTGATGTCGGCGGCGTCGAAACCGACAGTGCCCTCGCGCACATGGATCAATCCGAACAACGCCTTCATAGCGGTCGATTTGCCCGCGCCGTTCGGCCCCACGATGACAGCGATTTCGTCCGCCTCGACGGCGAGATCAATACCGTGAAGGATATCGACTTCGCCGTAACCGCCGCGAAGGCCGCGGGCTTCGAGCAGGCTCATGCCACCCCGCCGCGGCCGAGATAGGCGTCGATCACCTCCTCGTTGCGGCGAATCTCGTCCATCGTTCCCTTGGTCAGAACCTTCCCCTCGGCCATCACGATGACCGGATCGCACAGGCGGGCGACCAGATCCATATCGTGATCGATGATGCAGAAGGTACAGCCCGCTTCGCGGTTGAGGCGAACGATGTTGTCGCGCAGCTTGCCCATCAAGGTGGGATTGACCCCGGCGCCCGGCTCGTCAAGCAGCAGGACATGGGCGCCCGACATCATGGTGCGGCCGAGCTCGAGGAGTTTTTTTTGACCGCCCGACAGGTTGCCGGCCAGTTCGTCACGCAAGGAGATAAGCTCGAGCACGCCAAGCACCTCGTCGGCGCGCTCGCGAATGGCACGTTCCTGGGCCGTGACGCGAAAACCGCCGAACAGCGCCGCGAACAGGTTTTCGCCCGCCTGATCGCCCGGGACGACCATCAGGTTTTCGAGCACGGTCATTTCGTGCAATTCGTGGGGGATCTGAAAAGTACGCACGAGACCGCGCCCGAACAGACGGTGGGGCGGCTCGCCCGTGACGTCGCGCCCGTCAAGCCGGATATGCCCGGAATCGGGGCGCATCGCGCCGGCGATGATATTGAACAGCGTGGTCTTGCCCGCACCGTTCGGTCCGATCAGCCCTGTGATCGAACCGGTCGGGATCGCGAAGGTGCAGCCATCGACCGCAAGCACGCCGCCGAACGACTTGACTACCGTGTCGATCTCGACTGCCGGTGAGCTCACCGGCGCCCTCCAGCGGGCTTGTCCTGCTTGTCCAGTACATATTTGAGCTTGCGTAGGGCAACCCGGGTGAGTTCCGCCTCGCCCGCCGAGGGATCACCGACGATGGAGACTTCGGTCAGGGTCGTCGCGTCCATGGCCGAGACCTTGACGTAATCGCCGACCTGATGGAACTCGATGATCACGTCGCGACCGTCATCGGTGCGTTGTTTCATGCCTCGATCGCCGCCTTTTGAACCCGGTTCCTCGCGCGAGGTTCAGCATGCCCCGCACCCCGCTGCCATGCAAGGCGGCGGCCCTATGCGCGGCGGGACTGGACAGACGCCGCCAAACGGCCAACATTACGGACACTGTCAGAACCGAGGAGAGCGCCATGTCCAGCCAGCCGGCTTCCGCCCCCAATTCCGCACCGTCCGCGGCCACTGGCAAGCCCGTCTTTCAGTGGGACGATGCGTTCCTGCTCGAAGACCAGCTGTCCGAAGAGGAGCGCATGGTTCGCGACACCGCGCGCGACTACGCTCAGGACAAGCTGATGCCGCGCATCCTGACGGCGAATCGGGAAGAGCGGTTCGACCGCGAAATCCTCAACGAAATGGGCGAGCTGGGCCTGCTCGGCCCGACCATCGAGGGCTATGGCTGCGCCGGGGTGAATTATGTCAGTTACGGCCTGATCGCACGCGAGGTCGAGCGGGTCGATTCGGGCTATCGCTCGGTCATGTCCGTGCAGTCGAGCCTGGTCATGCACCCGATCCATGCCTACGGCTCGGACGCGCAGAAAGAGAAATTCCTGCCCCGCCTCGCGAGTGGCGAATTCGCCGGCTGCTTCGGCCTAACCGAGCCCGACCACGGCTCGGATCCCGGCAGCATGGTGACTCGGGCGAAGAGGGTCGACGGCGGCTATTCGCTCTCGGGGGCCAAGACCTGGATCTCAAATGCGCCGTTTGCCGACGTCATGGTGGTATGGGCCAAGAATGACGACGACCAGATCCAGGGCTTCCTGCTCGAACGGGGCATGAAGGGGATCGAGACGCCCAAGATCGAAGGCAAGTTCTCCTTGCGCGCGTCCATGACCGGCCAGATCCTGATGGACGAGGTGTTCGTGCCCGACGAAAACCTGTTGCCCGGGGTGGCCGGCCTGAAGGGTCCGTTCGGCTGCCTGAACCGGGCACGGCTGGGCATCGCCTGGGGCGCGCTGGGCGCGGCGGAGTTCTGCTGGCACGCGGCGCGCCAGTACACGCTGGACCGCAAGCAGTTCGGCCGACCGCTTGCGGCCACCCAGTTGGTCCAGAAGAAGCTCGCCGACATGCAGACCGAAATCTCGCTGGCGCTCCAGGGTGTGTTCCGGGTCACCCGGCTGATGGACGAGGGCCGCGGTACGCCCGAGATGGTCTCGCTGGTCAAGCGCAACTCGTCGGGCAAGTCCCTCGACATCGCGCGCACGGCCCGAGACATGCACGGCGGCAACGGGGTCTCCGACGAGTATCACGTCATCCGCCACATGATGAACCTGGAGTCGGTGAACACCTACGAGGGCACCCACGACGTCCACGCCCTGATCCTGGGCCGCGCCCAGACGGGGCTGCAGGCGTTCAGCTAGGAGAGGCCGCCAGAAGACGCGGGGCGCTTGCGCCCCTTCCCGCCTAGTCCCCGCCGCCCCAGCCGCGGGTTGGCACCGTGCCGCCGTCGATCGAAAACAGCACACCGGTGACGTTGTCGGCGCCAGACGACGACAGGTAGAGCACGGCATTGGCGACGTCATCGACGCTCGACACCCGCCCCAGTGGAACGATCGAAGCAGCCATTTGACGCCACACCTTTTCCTCCAGGCCCGTACCGCTCCACACCGCATAATGCATCGGCGTATCCACGTCACCCGGGTTGACCGCGTTGACCCGGATGTGATCGCCCGCCAGATCCGCGGCCATGCCCTGAGTCAGGTGATTGACCGCCCGCTTGGAGACGCCGTAGAGCGTCGTTTCGGGATAACAGATGAGGCCCGATTCCGACGACATGTTGACGATGGCGCCGCCCCGGCCCTGTTTCTTCATCTGCTTGACCGCGGCGCGCGCCATGTAGAATTGGGCGTTCAGGTTGACGTCGAGGATCTCGTGCCAGAGCTCGTCGGTGATCTCGTCGAACGGCTGGGTGGTGAATTTGCCCGCGTTGTTGAACAGGATATCGAGCTTGCCGAAACGTTCGACCGTTGCGGCGACGAGGCGGTCAGCAAAGGCCGATTCAGTGACGTCACCCGCCACGAAGGCCGCCGCGCCGCCCGCCGCCTCGATCTCGCCGACGATGCGGGCGCCGTTTTTTTCGTTGCGCCCCGTGAGCATGACCGACGCGCCGCATTCGGCGTAGGCCTTGGCCGTGCCTTCGCCGATGCCAGAGGTGCCCCCCGTGACCAGCGCCACCTTGCCGGCGAACGCATCCCTCGCGAATAGCTGAACCATCGTTACCGTCTCCCTTTAGCGGGCGCAGAGCCCGCCATCGACCGACATCATCGCGCCGGTCATGAAGGCCGCGCCGTCGGAGGCCAAGAACAGGACGCACTGGGCTAGCTCCTCGACCGTGCCGATGCGCCCGATAGGGGTGTTCTCGAAAAGCCAGGCCCGGAGCTCCGCCGGCTCCTTACCTACAGACGCATAGAATTCGTCGGTCATACCCGTGTCGATATCGCCCGGGCAGATCGCGTTGACCCGGATGTTGTCTTTGGCGTGATCGAGCGCCATGACCTTGGTCAGCAACACGACCGCGCCCTTGGTCGCCGCGTAGGCCGGGCTGCCCTCAAAGCCGTGCAAGCCCGAGATCGACGACATGTTGACGATGGCGCCGCCGCCGTTACGCTTCATCTGGCGCACCGCGGCGCGCGCGACGTAGAAAACGGCGTTGAGATTGACATCGACCATGCGCTTCCAGTCGGCGTCGGAAATTTCGTCGATCTCGCCGATCGCCGCAATGCCCGCGTTGTTGAACAGCGCATCGAGACGGCCGAAGCGCTCGGCGGCCTCGCTCACCAGCGCGTCGCAGAACATCGAATCCGTGACATCGCCGGCGATGAACTCGGCGGTGCCGCCGGCCGAGCGGATGACGTCGATAACGGTTTCGCCGCGCTCCTCGTCACGCCCCGTGCACAACACCTTAGCGCCGCAGGCCGCAAACGCCTCGGCGCTCGCCCAGCCGATTCCCGACGTGGCACCCGTGATCAGCACCGAACGGCCGGCAAACGCGTCGGTCGCAAACAACTGCTTCATGGCGTATCTCCTAATAAATCAGCCAGCCGCCGTCGACCGGCAACTGGACACCCGTGATGTAGCTCGCCTCGTCGGAGAGCAGGAACGCGACGGCGTTGGCAATCTCGCCCGCCTGGCCGTCGCGGCGAAGCGCCATACGGCTCACCGCCATCGCCGTCCATTTGTCCAAGGTCGGATCGGAGCCGGAAAATCCCGTCGCGATCATACCGGGCGCGACCGCATTGACGCGGATGTTCCTTGGCCCGAGATCGTGGGCCAATGCGCGAGTGAGCTGCTTGAGGCCACCCTTGGTGGCCGAGTAGTGAGGCTGGATATGATTGCCGCTGGTGACCACCGCGTCGGCCTCGACGGAGGTGATATTGACGATCGCGCCGCCGCCCGCTTTCTCCATCTCGGGCACGCAGAGCTGCATGGCGAACAGCGCGCCGGTGAGATTGACATCGAGCACCCGGTGCCATTCTTCAGGCCTGAGGTCCCACAGGCTGTGCATGGTGACCATGCCGGCGCTGTTGACCAGCCGGTCGAGAGCACCGAATTCGGCGAGCTCGGCGTCGCGGGCGGCCTCGAGATCGCCGCGTTCAGCGACGTCACCGGCGAGCCCCAACGCTTGACCGCTTTCCGCACTGATCGCCCGGGCGGTCTCGACCGCCGCCTCGCCCCGGATGTCGAGACAAACCACCGCACCGCCTTCTCGCGCGAGCCGCTGGGCGCAGGCACGCCCGATGCCCGAGCCCGCGCCGGTGATCAGGGTGACCGTATTTTCGAAGCGCATATTCCCTCAGCCTTGCGCGAGCCGCGCCTAGCCCGCCGGGCCGACGCTGACCTCGACGCCGTGCACGCACGTGCTGTCGCCCATGTCGGATTTCTGGCCGGAATTGAGCGAGTTGACGTTGATCCGCTGCTCCTCACGCTTGGGCCAGCGGCCCTTGTGGCTGAGCGCAGCGCCCGGCGGGATCACGTCGCTGATCTCGGCAGTTGCAACCAGCGCACCGGTTTCGTTGGCAAGCCGCACCGCGGCCCCCGTCTGAATGCCGAGACGCGCCGCGTCGTCGGGGTGGATCGCTATGGAGACGTTGCCGATCTGCTCCTCGATCTTGGGATCGTTGGCGTAGGTGTCATTCATGATCCACTTGGTGGCGGGCGAAAGCAAGCGCAACCGGCCACCCGGAGGCCGCGCATCGTAGCTCGGCTGAGGCACGCGCGGATGGCCGTCTGCCGCGGCCGCGGTGCTCGCAACCTCGATCTTGCCCGATGCGGTCGGAAATTTGTGGTCCGCGAACGGGATGTAGATCTCGGGCAGCAGATCGACCCAGCCCACTTTCTTGAGATCCTCGAAGCTGCCCTCGAACGGGCTGTTCTCAAGCATCCGTGCAATCATCGACGCGTCGGCCTCGTAGAGCGCCTCCTCCTCGAAACTCATGGCGCGGGCGAGGCGGCGGAATATCTCAGAATTGGGCAGAGAGTCCCCGACCGGTTCCTGGCATTTCGCCACGGCACCGAGGTTGAGGTTGAAATAGGACGGCATGAGATCGTCCAATTCGAGGAAACTCGCCGCCGGCAAAACATAGTCCGCATAATCCGCAGTGTCGGTCTGGAACAGGTCGATGACCACCGTGAACAGATCATCGCGAGCAAGCGCGGCGCGCAGACGCTCCTGCTCGGGGCTCGAGGCGGCGGGGTTGATGTTCCAGGTCAGGAAGGCGCGAATGTCGTTAGCGTCTTCGAGCTTTGCTGCCAGGTCCATCTGGCTGAACGCCTCGCGCGGGCCGGTGCGCAGTTCCTCGCCTTCGATAAAGCCTTCGTCGAAGCCGCGCATCTCGCCGCCATTGAGGTAGTAGAGCCCCGCACCGGGCTTGGCGAAGTTGCCTGTCGCAGCCGGAAGCAGCGCGCAGGCTCGAAAGATGTTGCCGCCGTGATATTGGCGCTGCAGCCCCTGGCCCAGCCAGAGTAGCGCCGGGCCGTCGCCGTAAATCCGCGCCGCCTCCTCGATGGCGCCCGCGTCGAGGCCGGTAATTTCGGCGCACCATTCGGGGGTGCAGGGATCGAGCAACGGCTCGACCTCGTCCCAGCCCAGAACGTTGGCCTCGATGAAGTTGCGATCGAACTTGCCATCGCGGCGCAGGATGTGAAGCAGGGTGAAGGCGAGTGCGGCGTCGCTGCCGGGGAAGAGCTGCAGGTGAAGGTCGGCGGCCTCGGCGGTCGCGTGGCGCACCGGATCGATGACGATTTTCGTGCCTGGCGCCTCGGGAAGCCAGTGCTTATGAGCGTGGGGCGCCGACGCGGAAGGGTTTGCCCCCCACACGGTAATCGAGCGAGCATCCTTGGCGGTGCGCGGATCGAAGCCGATGACCGAGCTGCCGAGGATATAGCCGAGCGCCACATGGCCCGCGAGGTTGCACACAGAATCCGGCTCGACCTCGCGCGCGCCCAGGCGATTGAAAAAGCGCATGGGAAAGCCACCGGCGATGCGTGAGCAGGTGCCCGTGTAATGCGCGTGGACGATCGCTTTCGGACCCGATTCCTCGACGATGGTCGTGTATCTGGCGGCGATCGCCGCGATCGCCTCGTCCCAAGACACCGCCTCGAAGCGGCCCTCGCCCTTCGGTCCGACCCGTTTGAGCGGGCTCGAAAGCCGGACGGCCGGATCGCGCCAGACGCCGTTGTAGCCCAGTGCGCATTTGCCGCACAGCGCGCCGCGGGCGACAGGATGGTCGGGATTGCCCACGACTTTACGGATTTTACCGTCTCGCTTGATCACCGCGATGCCGCAGGAATCATAGCAATCCCGCGGACAGGTCGTCAGAACGATTTCTTTATTGCCAGCCATGTTTTCGATCCCCCGGTTGCACCGATCCGGTGCGTGCGCTCATCGGCGCTTTTGCCGTCGAGCGTAGCGCCGCGCGCAAGGCGCGACAAGGGGGACGCGGGAACCGGCGAGGGCGTCAGCCGCCCGCCTCAATCATCTTGATGATGCCCGAGAAATCGAGGCCGCCGTTATCCGCCGCGACGAACTTGTCATATAGCGCGCGCGCCTCGGCGCCGAGTGGGGTTGCCGCGTCCGCAGCCCTGGCGGCATCCTGGGCGAGGACGAGATCTTTGAGCATCATCGCTGCGGTGAAGCCCGCCTGGTAGTCGCGGTTCGCAGGTGAGGCGGGCACCGGGCCGGGCACCGGGCAGTAGCTCGTCATCGACCAGCATTGGCCCGACGACTGGGAGCTGATCTCGAACAGCCGGGCGGGGTCGAGGCCGAGCTTGCGGCCCAGGGCAAAGGCCTCGGACACGGCGATCATCGAGATGCCGAGGATCATGTTGTTGCAGATCTTGGCGGCCTGACCGTTGCCGGGGCCGCCCGCATGGACCACCGCCTTGCCCATGACCGACAAGATCGGCTCGGCCCGATCGAACGCCGCCTCGGTGCCGCCGACCATGAAGGTGAGCGTGCCGGCGGTCGCACCGCCGACACCGCCCGAGACCGGCGCGTCGACCATCTCGAAACCCGCCTCGGCGGCCTTGGCGCTGACGCTGCGCGCAGTCTCGACGTCGATGGTCGAGCAGTCGATCAGCGACACGCCGGGATCGACCGCGCCGAGAATACCGCCGTCTCCGACATAAACTAGCGCGACATGCTTGCCCGCCGGCAGCATGGTGACGACCACGTCGGCCCCGGTCGCCACCTCGGCGACACTGGGAGCAGCCTCGGCGCCCTTTTCAACAAGTCCCTCGACCAGCGATGCTTCCAGGTCGAAGACGCGGACGCTGTGCCCGCCCGCGACCAGGTTGGCGGCCATTGGCCCGCCCATGTTGCCGATACCGATAAATCCGATGGTTGCCATGACCCTCTCCCTTAATCGAAATCCAGATCGCCCTCGTCGAGCGGCATGAAATAGGCCTGCACCGCACTCTCGCTGACCTCCTCGAGGCGTACGGGGTCCCAGCGCGGAGCGTTGTCCTTGTCGATCACCACCGCGCGAATTCCCTCGTAGAAATCATGCCCGGCAGCAAAGCGGCGCGCGAGGCGAAATTCAAGACGCATGCAGTCGTCGTAATCAAGCCGGGCACCGATCATGATCTGGCGAAAGGTCACCTTGAGGCTGGTGGGCGACTTGGCCCGCAGGGTTTCAAGCAACCCGGCGGCCCAGTCGTCGGTCTCAGCCTCGAGCGCGCGCACAATCCATTCCACCGAGCTTTGGGCAAACAACGGATCGATGCGTGTGCGCAACGCCGCAAGCGGCGGCTCTACCGGCTCGCCGGCAAAACCCTCAATCACCTGCGTCGCCGTGGTCTGCCCATCGCCCGACCAATCGGCGACGATCAGGGCATCCTCAAGGGCGGCGAGCCGCTCGCGCGACACCGCATGGGTCGCGACGCCGACGTGGCAGGCATCGGCCCATTTGAGCCGCGTGCCGGTCAGCGCAAGAAACATGCCGATCCGTCCCGGGCAACGCGGCAGAAAATAGGTACCGCCGACATCGGGAAACAGGCCGATTCCGGTCTCGGGCATAGCGAACGTGGCGGCTTCGGTCATAACCCGGTGCGAGCCGTTGACCGAGACCCCGACGCCGCCGCCCATGACCACGCCGTCGATCAGCGCGATATAGGGTTTGGGATAATGGTGGATCTGCCGGTCGAGATGGTACTCGTGCCAGAAGAAGCCCTTGGCGAAGCTTCGTTCGGGATCGTCGCGCCCTTTGTAGATCGCCTGGATATCGCCGCCCGCGCAGAACGGCACCTTGCCGTCCTCGCGCGCCGCACCGGCCACGACCACCGCCTTGATGTCGCCGTCCGCCGCCCAGTCGCTGAGTTGGCGCTCCATCGCGAGAGACATCTCCAGCGTCAACGCGTTGAGCGCCGCCGGGCGGTTCAACGTGATGTGCCCGAGCGGCCCACGGCGCTCGAAGAGAACTTCGTCGACCATTTCTGTTCCGTCTAGTTTTCCGCTTCGAGCAACTTGCGCGAAATGATGACACGCATGATTTCGCTGGTGCCCTCGAGAATCTGGTGAACCCGAGCATCGCGCATGTAGCGCTCGATGGGAAAGTCCATCAGGTAGCCGTAGCCGCCATGGAGCTGAAGTGCGTCGTTGCAGATATCGAAGCAAGCGTCGGCGGCAAACCGCTTGGCCATGGCGCAATGGAGTGTCGCATCCGGATCGCCGGCATCGAGCCGCGCCGCGGCCCCGTAGACCAACAGGCGCGCCGCTTCGAGAGATGTCGCCATATCGGCCAACTTGAACTGCAGCGCCTGGAACTGCGCCAGCGCCTTGCCGAACTGCTTGCGCTCGCCCATGTACGTGCGGGTCGCATCGAGGCAGGCTCCGGCGGCGCCCAACGAGCAGGCCGAGATGTTGATCCGTCCGCCGTCCAGCCCCGCCATGGCGATAGAGAAGCCCTGGCCTTCCTCGCCCACCCGGTTGCGCACGGGCACCCGGCAGTCCTCGAACAGGACCATCGCAGTGGGTTGGCTGTGCCAGCCCAGCTTCTTCTCCTGTTTACCGAAGGTGAGCCCGGGCGATTCCTTTTCCACCGCGAGGCAGGAAATTCCCTTCGGCCCGTCTTCGCCCGTGCGCACCATGCAAAGATAGAGGTCCGACGTGGAGCCGCCCGAGATGAAGGCTTTCGAGCCGTTCAGCACATAGTCGTCGCGATCGCGTAACGCCCGGGTCTTGAGCGCCGCGGCGTCCGAGCCCGAGCCCGGCTCCGTAAGGCAATAGCTCGACAACGCCGCCATGCTCGCCAGATCGGGAAGCCAGGCTTTGCGCTGCTCGTCGCTGCCGAAGCGGTCGATCATCCAGGCGACCATGTTGTGGATCGAGATATAGGCGGCGGTCGAAGTGCAGCCTCGCGCGAGCTGCTCGAAGATCAACGCGGAATCGAGCCGCGCGAGGCCCGTCCCGCCAAAGTCATCGCGCACGCATATGGCGGCAAAGCCGAGAGCCGCAGCCTTGCGCAGGGTCTCGACGGGAAACGCGCAGTCGCGGTCCCACTCGGCGGCATAAGGCGCCATCTCGGCCTCCGCGAAATCGCGGGCCACCTGGCGAAACGCGCGTTGCTCTTCGGACAACTCGAAATCCATGGCCATCTTTTTAGCGGCTTGCGCAGGCCGACGCAAAGACGACACCCGATCGGACGTCCGGGTATGGCATGACGCGGCTGGTCTGCGTTGCTTGCAGATCCGTCCGGCGCGACTATCGGTTTAGCGGTTGTGATGCCACGAAACGACACTTAGTATCCGGCAACATAAGATGGCTGTTGTCGGTTTGCGCCGACGCTTCGCCGGCAACCGCCAGGCGAAGTGCACCGCAAAACGGCCGTCGATACGCGCAACGAACGAAATAATTGAGCCACGGGGGATTTCCATGACCGTCCAGAGCAAGCACAAAGAAACGATCGTTTTGCATGCCGGCTATCGTGCCGACCCGGCGACCAACGCGGTGGCCGTGCCGATCTATCAAACCACGTCCTATCAGTTCAACAGCTCCGAGCATGCGGCAAACCTGTTCGCGCTCAAGGAGTTGGGCAATATTTATACCCGGATCATGAATCCGACGACCGCGGTGCTCGAAGAGCGCATCGCCGCCCTGGAAGGCGGCGTCGCGGCCCTCGCGCTCTCGTCGGGCCAGTCGGCCTCGATGATGGCGATCCAGAACATTGCCGAAGTGGGCGACAACGTGGTCAGTTCGACCGATCTTTACGGCGGCACCTGGACCCTGTTTTCTAGCTCGCTCAAGAAAATGGGCATCGAGGTTCGTTTCGTCGACCCGGCGGACCCGGAGGCGTTTGCCCGGGCGACCGACGACAAGACCCGCGCTTATTACGCCGAGACCCTGCCCAATCCAAAGCTTCAGGTCTTTCCCCTCGCGGAAGTGGCCAAGGTCGGCAAGCGACTGGGCGTGCCCCTGATCGTCGACAACACCGCGGCGGTGGGGCTGTGCCGGCCGATCGATCACGGCGCGACGATCCTGGCCACATCCTGCACGAAATACACCGGTGGCCACGGCAACTCAATCGGCGGCATCATCGTGGACAGCGGCAAGTTCGACTGGGAGAAGCACGCCAAGCGCTTCCCGTTGCTCAACGAACCCGATGCGAGCTATCACGGCGCCGTCTGGACCCAGGCGGTCAAGCCGCTGGGTCCGATCGCCTATATAATCAAGGCGCGGGTCACCTTGCTGCGCGACTGCGGCCAGGCCATGAGTCCGTTCAACGCGTTCTTGCTGTTACAGGGGCTTGAGACCCTTCCCCTGCGCATGGAGCGCCACTGCCAGAACGCGATGGCCGTCGCCAAGTGGCTGAACAAGAACAAGAAAGTATCGAAGGTCATCTATCCGGGCCTGATGCGGGGCAAGTACCGCGAGCGCGCCGACAAGTACCTGTCGGGCGGCTACGGCGGGCTTGTCGGTATGCAGCTGAAGGGCGGCCGCAAGGCAGGCGACAAGTTCGTCAACTCCCTTGAGATGTTCTATCACCTGGCCAATATCGGCGACGCGCGGAGCCTGGCAATCCACCCGGCAACGACGACCCATTCGCAACTGACGCCGGAAGAACTGGCGGCATCGGGCGCGCCGGAAGGTTTTGTCCGTCTGTCCGTCGGCCTCGAGCATATCGACGACATCCTCGGCGATCTCGAGCAGGCACTGAAAAAGGCATAGGCGTCGGGAAGGCATGAGTTCAGGATCACCAACATTCGGTCGATTTCCCGGTACCCGTCTGCGGCGTAATCGGCGCAACGATTGGTCGCGCCGGCTCGTCGCCGAAAACAAGCTGTCCGTCGACGACCTGATCTGGCCGATCTTCGTGCACGATGGCGATACCGCGGCGGAACCGGTCGCGAGTATGCCCGGTGTCAATCGCCTGCCGATCGCGGAGCTGGTCGACGCTGTCGAGCAAGCTGCCGGGCTCGGCATCCCCCTGGTTGCGCTGTTTCCCGCGACCCCGCCGGAGCGCAAGACTCCCGACGGCGACGAGGCAACCAATGCCGATAATCTGATTTGCCACGCCGTGCGTGCCATCAAGCGGCGGGTAAGCGGGATCGGCGTGATGTGCGACGTGGCGCTCGATCCCTACACCACCCACGGCCAGGACGGCCTCGTGCGCAACGACTATGTTGTCAATGACGAGACCGTGGCGGTGCTGTGCCACCAGGCGTTGGTCCAGGCCGAAGCGGGATGCGACGTGATCGCGCCGTCCGACATGATGGATGGTCGGGTCGGGGCGATCCGCGCCGCGCTTGACGGCCAGGGCTTCGAGCATGTCCGCATCGTGTCCTACGCTGCCAAATACGCGTCGGCGTTCTACGGCCCGTTCCGCGACGCGGTCGGCTCCTCGGCCAATCTGGGCCAGGGCGACAAGCGGACCTATCAGATGAATCCGGCGAACGGCGAGGAGGCAATCCGCGAAGTCCAGCTCGATATCGCCGAGGGCACGGATGCGGTCATCGTCAAACCCGGCTTGCCTTATCTCGACATCGTCCGGCGGGTCAAAGACCGCTTCGGCCTGCCGGTCTTCGCGTACCAGGTGAGCGGCGAATACGCCATGGTGAAGGCGGCGGGCGAACGAGGCTGGATCGACGGAGAGCAGGCGATGGTCGAGAGCCTGCTTTGCTTCAAGCGCGCCGGCGCGGACGCGATCATCACCTATGCGGCGTTCGACATCGCGCGCGAGCTCGCCGCCAGCTAGCTGCCCGGCTCGAGCCGACGAGTTGCCGTGACCACCGACGACGATCCTTCCCCCAACCCGCCGCCGGACCGCCCCGACCCGAGGCCGCTCGTTCTCATCGTTGTTTCCATCACCGCGGTTGTTGTCGGCATCGCAGCGTGGTTCCTCACTCCCGGCCCGAGCGAACCGCCCGATCAAAGCACCGACACGGCACTGACCGAGGCGGATATCGGCGGCCCGTTCCGGCTCACGAATCATCACGGCAACCGCGTGAGCGACGATGATTTTCGTGGTCGCTACATGCTTGTCTTTTTCGGGTTTACCCATTGTCCCGACGTCTGCCCGTCGACCTTGCGCGACATCTCGATGACCCTCGACCACCTCGATGACGAGGCTAACGAGATCCAGCCGTTGTTCATCACGGTCGACCCTGAACGGGACGGCGTCGAGGCGATAGGCGAGTACGTAACAGCGTTCGATTCCCGGATCCTGGGATTAACCGGCACACGGGACGAGATCGACCAAGTCACTGCGGCCTACCGGATCTACAGCGCCCGCGTCCCGCTCGGCGACGACGACTACACCATGGATCATTCGGCTTTTACTTACCTGCTGGACCGCGAAGGCAAGTACCTCGCCCATTTCAGTTTCGGCATCGATCCCGAGGAAATGTCCGAGGGCATCAAGCAGGCGATCGAGGCTTGGAACAACGACTCATGATTCTGCGCCGCTTCGCCGTCGTCCTGACGACGGTATTTCTGCTCGCGGGCACCGTCGCCGGTCACGATTACAGTGTTGCCGACCTGATCGTCAGGCACCCTGGGGCCCGTGCCACCGCAACGGCAAGCGTGCCCGGCGTCGGCTACCTCGTGATCGAAAACTCAGGCGCCGACGACGACCGATTGCTCGGCGCCGAATCGCCCGCCGCAGCGCAAATCGAGCTGCACCGGACCGTCATCGAGGACGGCGTCGCGCGGATGCGACCGGTCCCGGACGGCGTCGCGGTGCCGGCGGGTGCAATCGTCGAGCTTGCGCCCGGCAGCTATCACTTCATGCTCATGGGCCTCGGCGCGCCGCTGACGGCGGGCGAGTATGTGCCGTTGACGCGTCGCTTCGAGGGAGCTGGAGAGATCGCGGTCGAGCTTGCCGTCGAGTAACCTCGTGCGGGCCGCGATTGCCAGCGGCGCGCCGCTCGGTTAAGAACCGGGGGCTTTCGAAACCGAAGCGAGGCGAGAAGGCGATGAGCGTAGAGGGACCCCTATCCGGTGTCGTGGTGGTCGATCTCACGCGCGTGCTGGCAGGCCCCTACTGCACCATGGTGTTGGCCGATCTCGGTGCCCGCGTAATCAAGGTCGAATCGCCCCTGGGCGACGATTCGCGCAGCTTCGGCCCGTTCGTCGAGGGCAAGTCCGGCTATTTCGCCTCGCTGAACCGGGGCAAGAAGAGCATCGCACTCGATTTAAAGGCCGATGCAGATCGGGCGATTTTCGAAGGCCTGCTCGGCAAGGCCGATGTGCTGGTCGAGAACTACCGCCCCGGCACCATGGAAAAGTTGAGGTACGGCTGGGAGGCGCTGCACCCCCGCTATCCGCAGCTGATCTATGCCGCCTGTTCGGGCTTCGGCCATAACGGGCCGGAATCGCGTCGCCCCGCCTACGATCTGGTGGTCCAGGCGATGGGCGGGATCATGAGCTTGACCGGCCATCCCGGCGGCCCGCCGACCCGGGTGGGCAGCTCCATCGGCGATATCGCTGCGGGCATGTTTACCGCCATCGGCGTCAACTCCGCGTTGTTTCACCGGGGCCAGACCAATGAAGCGATCAAGGTCGATGTCGCTATGCTCGATTCCCAGATCGCCCTGCTCGAGAATGCCATCGCGCGCTACGGTGCGACCGGTGAGGTGCCCGGGCCGATCGGCTCCCGCCATCCCTCCATCGCCCCCTTCGAGGCCTATGCCACCCGCGATTTCCATATCGTTGTTGCGGCCGGGAACGATGCCCTGTTCATCAAGTTTTGCGCCGTGATCGGCCGGCCGGAGCTGGCCGAGAATCCGTTGTTTGCCAATAACGATTCGCGGGTTACCCACGTCGCCGCGCTCAAGGAGGAGATCGAGGCCAGCTTCACCAGGCAGAACCGCGACCACTGGCTGGCGCTGCTCGAAGCCGAAGGCATCCCCTGCGGCCCGATCAACAACGTCGCCGAGGCCCTGGCCCAGCCGCAGGTGTTGGCCCGGACCATGGTCATCACAACCGACGATCCGGTGGCTGGCACGCTCCGCATGGCCGGCAACCCGGTCAAGCTATCGGGCTTCCAGGACCCCGCCTCGCGCGAGCCGGCGCCCGAGCTCGACGCCGACCGCGAGGCGGTGCTTGCTCTGATCCGCGGCTGAGATGTCGCCCTGGCTCAAGTGGCTCGGGCTGGGCCTCGCCGTTAGCGTCGTTCTGATTGCGGTGGTGCTGGTCGGCGGCTGGTTGTGGCTGCGCAGCTCGTTGCCACAAGTGGACGGCGAAATCGTTCTTGCAGGCCCTCACGCACCCGTCGAGATCCTGCGCGGCCCTTACGGCGTACCTCATATCTTTGCCGCAGAGACCGGTGACGCCTATTTTGGGCTGGGGTTCGCACACGCCCAGGACCGGCTGTGGCAGATGGAGACCCAACGGCGAATCGGCGCGGGCCGGCTTTCCGAAATATTCGGCCCGCGCACCGTCGAGACCGATCGCTTCCTGCGTATCCTGGGTATCCACCAGGCGGCCACGCGCCAATGGCAGGGGCTGGACGATGACGCCCAGGCCGCATACCGGGCCTATGCGAACGGCGTGAACGCATTCCTGGCCGCCCGCTCCGGTCCGCTGCCGCCCGAGTTCGTGCTGTTCGGGGTCGAGCCTGAGCCGTGGGAGCCCGTCGACAGCCTGGCCTGGGCCCTGATGATGGCGTGGGATCTTGCGGGCAACTGGAGCGGCGAGCTGCTCCGCGCCCGGCTCGCCCAACGGCTCGAGCCGGCGCAGATTGCGGCCCTCTGGCCCGAGGTCGAAAGTGGCCCCTCCGACCTGCCTGGCGCGATGGCCGCGATCTATCGCCGCCTGCCACTCGACGCGCTGGCCAGCCTCGACATCGCGTCCCCCGGCTCGACGGCGAAGGCTCGAACAACTGGGTAGTGGCGGGCACGCGCAGCACCAGCAGCTCGCCGCTGCTTGCCAACGACCCCCATCTCGATCTGGGGCTGCCTTCTCTATGGTATCTGGCCCACCTCAGCGCGCCGGGCCTCGAGGTTGCGGGCGCCACCCTGCCCGGCCTGCCGGTTCCCGTACTGGGGCGAAACGCCCATCTCGCCTGGGGCTTCACCAACACCAATCCGGATGTCCAGGATCTGTTCGTCGAGCGGCTCGACCCCGACGACCCCGGCCACTACCTCACACCCGACGGCACGCAGCCCTTTGTGGTGCGTCACGAGGTGATCGCCGTGCGCGGAGCAACGGACATCGCGCTCGAGGTCCGCGAGAGTCGGCACGGGCCGGTGATTTCCGATGCGAGCGAGACGGCCCGCGATGCCGCGGGGGACGGCTATGTTCTCGCGCTGGCCTGGACCGCTCTGGCTCCCGACAATCGGTCGGCCCAAGCCAGCCTGTACGCGGCGCTGGCCAACGATCGAGAGGGTTTTATCGGCGCCATGCGCGATTTTCACGCGCCGCAGCAAAATATCGTCTACGCCGATACTGACGGCCATATCGGCTTCATCGCACCCGGCCGGGTACCGATCCGTAATCTGGGCAACGGCCGCCTCCCGGTGCCCGGCTGGAGCGGCGAGTATGACTGGATCGGCATTATCCCGTTCGAGGCGCTGCCGAGCAGTCTCGACCCTGCCGGTGGCGCCATCGTCACTGCGAACCAGCGGGTCGTGTCGGCGGATTACCCCTGGTTCATAACCGACGACTGGACCCCGCCCTGGCGCTACCGGCGAATCGCGGACCTTCTTGACGCGGAAGATCAGCACACGCCTGAGAGCTTCGCGGCCATCCAAAACGACGTCCGTTCTGGCTTCGCCGCCGTGCTCACGCCGCTGTTGCTGGGGTACGCGCAACCGGAAACGCCCCGGTCACGATCCGTCATCGAGCTGCTGGCCGGCTGGGACTACGAAATGGCTGCCGGGCGCCCGGAGCCGCTGATTTTCGCCGCCTGGCAGCGCGCCTTTCTGCGCGCCTTACTGGCCGACGAGTTGGGCCCGCTCTACAACGATTTCGCGGGTATCCGCGCGAATCTGAGCCTCGGCGTATTGATCCGCCCCTCGCCGTTCTGCGACGACGTCACAACCGAACGGTTAGAGGATTGCGCAAGCCTCGTTGGCGCCGCGCTCGAAACTGCACTGACAGAGCTGACCGCAAATCACGGCGACGATCCCGCGACCTGGCGCTGGGGCGAGGCCCACCGGCTCACGCTCAGCCACCGGATCTTCTCCCGCCTGCCCGTGGTGAACAGCCTGACCGGCCACGAATTCGGAACGGGCGGCGGCGGCTATACAGTCAACGCCGCAAGCTATGCGGCGAAGGGCGCGGCACCCTATGCCCAGATCGCAGGACCCGGCTATCGCGCGGTCTACAATCTGGCGCCCGGCGCACCCTCACTGGTGATGCAGAGCACCGGCCAATCGGGCAACCTTTTCTCGGTCCATTACGACGACCTCGTCGCGCTCTGGCAGAGCGGCACCACGATCCCGCTGACGATGATCCGCGAGGATATCGACGTGGCCGCCCGGCTCCTGCTGCGACCCGCCCCAACGGATTGACCTCATGGAACTCTTCCGCTTCACACCCGGACACACGCCGCTGTTGATCGACGTGCCTCACGCGGGAACCTACATCCCCGACGAGCTGGCGACGCGCTTGACCTCACGGGCACGTACCCTGCCCGACACCGACTGGCATGTCGATCGGCTTTACGACTTCGCCCCGGACATGGGCGCCGGGCTCCTCGTCGCCACGCATTCGCGTTATGTCGTCGACCTCAATCGCGCAGCCGAAAACACCGCGCTCTATGCCGGCGCCGACAACACGGAGGTCTGCCCGACCACCGACTTCGAGCACCACCCTCTCTACGCCGACAGCGAGGCGCCGGACGCGAACGGGGTTGCGGCGCGCCTTGCACGCTACTGGCACCCCTACCACGACCGGCTTGCCGCCGAGATCGCCGCGCTGAACGAACGCTTCGGCGTCGCCGTCGTGCTCGACGGCCATTCCATCAAGTCCGTTTTGCCGCGCTTCTTCGGCGGCACCCTGCCTGATCTCAATCTCGGCACCGCCGAGGGGCGATCAACCGATCCGGGCCTGCGCGCGAGCCTGTTCGGGCTGCTAAACCAGGCGGATGGCTTCGACGCGGTGTGCGATGGACGCTTTACGGGCGGCCACATAACACGTCTTTACGGCAAGCCCGATTGCGGCGTGCATGTGGTCCAACTGGAACTCGCCCAAGCCGCTTACCTCGACGAGACCGATCCGGCGTGCTTCGACGGGGCGCGCGCCGCCGCCCTTGTCGCGGTGCTCAAGCGGGTGGCCGCACACCTGCTCGACTGGGCCGATTCCCGCCGCTGAACGGTTCGTTAACCCGCGCTGCGCGGGCTCCAGGATTAACGGTTTATTCACCGCAATTGACCTAGTTTTCATGGGTTCGGCCCAAGGGTCGGGCGTGGACCGCGGTGAAACCCTCCAGGCTGGAAACGGAACAGATGCTACTGATCATCGGCGCCATCACCGTCACCGTCTGCGTCTTCAGCGGCTTTATCATGATGGGCGGGCACATCGAGATCCTCATCCAGCCCTTCGAAGTCGTCATCATCGGCGGCGCGGCTGCCGGCGCCTTCATCACCGGAAACACGAAACCGGTCATCAAGGCCTCGTTGAAGGGCGTCGTGGGGCTGCTCAAGGCGCCCAAATACGACAAGGCCGGTTTTCTCGAGCTCATCACGCTGCAATACACCGTGTTCAAGATGGCCCAGACCAAGGGCATGCTCACCCTCGAATCCCACATCGAAAAGCCCTACGAGAGCGACATTTTTCGCCAGTTCCCCAAGTTTCTCGCCGACGAGCACGCCGTCATTTTCCTGTGCGATTACCTCCGGCTGCTGACCTTGGGCTCGGATAAGGCCCACGAGATGGAAGCCTTGATGGACGAAGAGATCGAGACCCACCACAAGGAAGGCCTCGAGATCGCCTCAGCGATCACCACGGTCGCCGACGGTCTTCCCGCTCTCGGCATCGTCGCCGCCGTGCTGGGCGTCATCAACACCATGGGCGCCATCACCGAGCCGCCCGAGGTGCTCGGCCACCATATCGGTGCAGCACTGGTCGGAACCTTCCTTGGCGTGCTGTTGGCCTACGGCTTCGTCGGCCCGATGGGCGCCGCGCTCAAGGCGCGCGCCGACGCTGAGACCAAGTACTATGTTTGCATCAAGGCGGGGCTGCTGGCCTACATGCAGGGTTACTCCCCCGCCGTGGCCATTGAATTCTCCCGCAAGACGCTGTTTGCCCACGAACGACCCAGCTTCTACGAAGTCGAGGACGCCGTTACCAATCAGCCGGTGGCATAATCCGCCATGGCTGCGGTCGAAAATTCACAACTCGTCTTCATCAAGCGGGTCAAGAAGCGCCCGCACAGTGAAGGCCACCATGGCGGCACCTGGAAGGTTGCCTACGCCGACTTCGTGACCGCCATGATGGCGTTCTTTCTTCTGCTGTGGCTGCTCAACGCCACGACGGAAGAAGAGAAGCAGGCCCTCGCCGACTATTTTGCCCCCGCCGCCGTGAGCAAGACCAACAGCGGCGCCGGCGGCATCCTGGGCGGCAAGACCATGTCCGAGGACGGGGCCAAGGCGTCAACCACGTCGTCGCCGAACGTCACTATCGCAATTCCCGTGCCCGGCCGCTCCGACGAGGAATCCGACGAGCAGGTCGAGAGCGACAAGACCACGGCCAATGCAAGCATTGGCGCGAACTCCGAGCAACAGGCCGAATCCGCCAAGCTCGCGATTGGCGAAGGCGAGAACCTGTCGGTTCTCGAAGGCGCGACAGGAACCGGCAAGGACGAAGACCGCGGCGAGACCGCCGAAACCCAGACGGCGGTGGCCTACGACCACACGGGCGCCGTTGCCGAGGCCGACGAATTCAACGAGGAGATGCTGGCCCGACTCGAGCAGATGGAGTTTGCGCGGGTCGAGGAGCAGCTTCGCGAGGCTCTCAGGCAGACCCCAGAGTTGGCCGAATTCGCCGAGAATTTGCTGATCGACGAAACGCCCGAGGGGCTCCGTATCCAGCTGATCGACCAGGAAGCGCGCGAGATGTTTCCGATTGGCAGCTATTCCATGTTCGACCACACCCGCCAGTTGATGGCACAGATCGCCCAGGTCATCACTCAGATGCCCAACAAGATCTCGGTGTCGGGCCACACCGACGCCACGGCCTATCGCACCGATACAGGTTATGGCAACTGGGAACTTTCGACCGATCGCGCCAACGCCAGCCGCCGGGCCCTCATCGAGGCCGGTCTCGGTTCAAGCCGCATCATCGACGTTGTCGGCAAGGCGGAGACCGACCCGCTGTTTCCCGAAGATCCCAAGGCCGCCGGCAACCGGCGCATCAGCATCGTTTTGCTACGTGAGGATTTCTCGTCCAGGCCCAACATGGGCGCCATGCCCGGAACATCCACCGAGGCCGAGATCTCCGGCGTGGACGACGCGTCACCAGCAACCGATGCGAGCGCCGAGCCGGCAAGCGAAGCAGCGTCCGAGAACGTCGAGCCTGATACTGCCGCCGCCGAGCCGAGCCCCGAGGCGGCGCCCGCCCCCGAGGTACCGGCCGAACCCGCCTACTACAGCCCAACCGATACGGTCGAAAGCGCCCTGCCCTACGGCGGCTGAGCCGACGCACCAGGCCGAGACGGCCACCTTCACAGTTCAGCTCTTGGCAAGCCCTCCGCGGGGCTCCATCATCAGACCATGGTGATCCTTTCGGTGAGCCGATGACGGGTATCGATCCGACCATCCACATGTGGTTGACCTTCGCGTTGGCGGCCGGCGCGATCGTCGCCTATGCGCAAAATCGGATCCCTCTCGAGGTTACTTCTCTGGGCATTCTTGCGGTCCTCGCCGGGCTGTTCCACTTCGTCCCGCTCCCGGGACCCGACGGCGTCAATCTGCTCGACCTCGAACGGCTGTTCTCGGGCTTCGCAAGTTCCGCGCTGATCGCCGTCGTTTCGCTGCTCGCGATCGGCCAGGGTCTGGTCCAGACCGGCGCCTTGGAAGCGGTCTCCCGCTGGGTATTTCGTCATGGGCGAATC
Organism: Alphaproteobacteria bacterium; assembly: GCA_965249645.1. Classification (GTDB taxonomy): domain Bacteria; phylum Pseudomonadota; class Alphaproteobacteria; order UBA828; family JAPUJA01; genus CAVOEB01. The sequence continues at coordinate 115,602 of CBDFML010000009.1, read as the reverse complement.
GGCCCGATCCCGGCGTTGTGCGTGGTGCTCGTCATTTCGCTCGTGGTCAGCGGCATCCTCAACAACACGCCCGTGGTGGTGATGTTCATCCCCATCGTCGTGGCCCTGGCCGACCGCCTGGGCGAATCGGCCAGCCGGGTGCTCATGCCACTCTCGTTCGCCGCCATCCTCGGCGGTATGACCACCCTGATCGGCTCGAGCACCAACCTTCTGGTCTCGGGCAGCGCCCGTCAGGCGGGCGAACCGGGCCTTGGCTTTTTCGATTTCACCCTGCCTGGCCTGTTTCTCGCCGGGTTGGGATTTGTCTACGTCTATTTCGTCGTGCCTCGCCTGCTGGGCGAACGACGTCCACGGGCCGAGCCTGAAGCCGGCTCGGCGGGCAAGCAATTCATTACGCGAATTGATGTCGACGAGGGCTCGTCGCCGGCGGGCGCCCAGCCGGTCGCGGGGATATTTCCCAGCTTCCCGGGCATGACCGTGCTGACCGTCCAGCGCGGCTTTCGCACCCTGTTGCCACCGTTCGAAGGACTTGTGCTGCGGCCCAAAGACACGGTGATCGTCGCGGCGACGCGCAAGGTTCTGGGAGAGGCCTCTGCCCGGGCTCCCGACCGGTCGCCGGACGCGGAACCGGCCGATCAAGAAGGCGACGAGACCGCCGCCCGCCCGCGGCGCCACCGCAAGGTTATGGCCGAAGTCGTGGTCGCGCCTGCGTCGCGGCTGATCGGACAAAACCTGCGCCAGATCGATTTTGAAACGACCCGGCGCTGTCGCCTCGTCGGTATCGAGCGCCGTCCCGGCATGACCCGTGCCGAGCTCAACGACGTGAGGCTCCAGGCCGGCGACGTCCTGCTGGTCCAGGGTCAACGGCGCGACATCCGGGCGCTGCGTGCGGAGCGCGACCTGCTGTTGCTCGAATGGTCGGCACGCGATTTGCCCGCCTATTCCCATGCCCGATTGGCCAGCGTCATATTTTTCGGAGTGGTCGGACTGTCCGCATCGGGCTTCGTGCCCATCGCGATCGCCGCCTTTGCCGGCGCCGTTCTCATGGTGTTGACCGATTGCCTCAATATCCGCCAGGCGATCCGGGCCGTCGACCGCAAAGTCGTCTTTATCGTAGTGAGCGCCCTGGCGCTGGGCGCCGCCCTGTTCGAAAGCGGAGGGGCGGCCTTCCTCGCCCACGGCTTGGTCGCTGCAATCGACGGGGCTCACCCGGCAATCGTACTGTCGGGCTACTTCCTGCTCGTCGCGGTGTTTACCAACGTGCTCAGCAATCATGCCTGCGCGGTGTTGTTTACCCCGATCGGAATCGAAATCGCCCGCGATGTTGGCGTGACCCCTTCCGTCTTCGTCATTGCTACGGTGTTTGCCGCCAACTGCTCGTTCGCAACTCCGATCGGCTATCTGACCAACCTGCTCGTCATGACGCCGGGCGACTATCGATTTACCGATTTTCTGCGTGTCGGCACGCTGCTGATCCTTTTGCTCTGGATCGGTTTTTCGCTGTTCGCGCCGTGGTATTATGGTCTTTGGTAGGCTTGAACCGGTTCGCGAGTTGATGCTGAAAAATTCGAATCCCCCCCCGAACGAGCTATCCGACGCTGCCGGCGGGCCGTTTCACCTGGCGTCGGATGCCGATTTCTTCTACGTCACACAGGCTCAACCCTGCCCCTATCTGCCCGACCGGGCCGAGCGCAAGATCGTCGCCCGCCTCGAAGGCGACGCGCCGGCACAGCACGACCGGCTGGCCCAGGCTGGATTTCGGCGCATCCGTGATTTCGTGTATCGGCCTGCCTGCGCGGGTTGTCGGGCCTGCCTCCCGATCCGGGTGATCGCCCGCGAATTTCACCCGAATGGCTCGTTCCGGCGCAATGAGCGGCGCAACGCCGACCTCATTGGCGTCGAGGCACCCCTCGCCGCGCGACCGCACCATTTCGATCTGTTTCGCCGCTATCAGGACGCGCGTCACGCCGAGGGTGACATGGCGTCTATGGATTTTACCGAGTACCGCGCGATGATCGAAGATTCGCCGCTCGATACCCGTATGATCGAGTTTCGTGACGGTGACGGCAAGATTGTCGCCGCCTCGCTCACCGACCGGCTGAGTGACGGTCTCTCGGCGGTCTACGAGTTCTTTGATCCCGACGAGTCCCACCGCAGTCCCGGCACGTTCGCCATCCTGTGGCATATTCGCGAGGCTCAGCGGCTTGGACTGCCCTACGTCTATCTCGGCTACTGGATCGCAAGCAGCCCCAAGATGGCCTATAAGGACCGCTTCCGCCCCTTCGAATTTTTGCTCGATGGCCGCTGGCAGCGGCAAGACTGACCCCCCGGGACGCAACGAAGAGGAATCCATGACCCGCTCGACCCCCATCAAGCGTCGGAGTTTTCTCAAGGCGGCTGCCGGCGGCGCAGGGGCTGGCGCGCTCGCCGCTGGCTTCGGCGCACCGGCCTTGGCCGAGGACCGGATCCGCTGGCGCATGGTCACCGCGTGGCTGCCCAATTTTCCCGGCGCCGGCACGGCGGCAACCCTGTTCGCACGCCGCATCGAGGCGCAATCGGACGGTCGCCTGAGCATCCAGGTTTATGCCGCCGGCGAACTGGTGCCAGCGTTCGAGGCGATGGATGCAGTGTCCAAGGGCACCGCCCAGGTCGGCCACGGCGCACCCTACTACTGGAAAGGCAAACTCACGGCGATGCAGTATCTGGCCGCCATCCCCTTTGGCCCCACGGCGCAGGAGCAAAACGCCTGGTACCAGTTCGGTGGCGGCCAGGAACTGGCCGATAGGCTATACGGTCAGCTAAATTGCAAATTCTTTCCTTGCGGCAATACGGGCGTGCAGATGGGCGGCTGGTTCAATCGCGAGATCAACTCGATCGGAGATTTCAGCGGCTTGAAAATGCGTATACCGGGGCTGGGCGGCGAAGTGCTTCGCGCCGCGGGCGCAACGCCCGACAATCTCCCGTTGAGTGAAATTCTCCCCGCTCTCCAATCCGGCCGCATCGATGCGACCGAATTCGTCGGCCCTTACAACGACCTGGCGCTAGGGCTCTACCGAAACGCCCGCTATTACTACTATCCCGGTTGGCACGAGCCCGCGACCTGCCTCGACTGCTTTATCAACCTGGAGGCGTGGAACGCGCTGAGCGACGACCTCAAGGCCATCGTCGAGGGCGTCGCCACCCAGGTAAACCAGCTCGTCCTCAGCGAGTTCGTCAGTCGCAACGGGCTTGCGCTCAACACGCTGGTCAACCAGCACGGTGTCGAGCTGCGCCCCTTCTCCGACGAGACGCTCACCTCGCTGGGCCAGCTTTCGGGAGAGGTTTTGGCCGATCTCACCGCGTCTGACGCCGAAAGCGCCGAAGTTTTTTCCAGCCTCAGCGCATTCCGCCGGGAGCATATGGGCTGGTCCGACATTTCGGAGCACGCCATGCTCTCGGCACGCGGTCTGCCCTACGATTGGCCGGTCTAGACAGGATCCGCCGTCAACTTCCGAACAACGCGCGCGGTAGCCAGGTTACCAGCGACGGGAACAAGGCGAGCAATCCCAGCACACCCAACTGGATCGCGACGAACGGGATGACGCCACGATAGATGTCGACGGTGCGCACCTCGGGCGGGGCCACGCCGCGCAGGTAAAACAGGGCGAAGCCGAAGGGCGGGGTGAGGAAGCTCGTTTGCAGGTTGACCGCGATCATGACGCCGATCCAGATCGGGTCGAGCCCCATCATGATGAGCACGGGGCCGACGACCGGCACCACGATGAAGATGATTTCGATGAAATCCAGGAAAAAACCCAGCACGAACATCAGCGCCATGACGACGAGCATCGCCCCGACCACCCCGCCCGGCATCGCGTGCAGCAGGTCAGCGATAAACTGATCGCCGCCGAAGCCCCGGAAGACGAGCGAGAAGGCCGATGCGCCAAGCAGGATCAAGAACACCATTGACGACATGGAGAGCGTGGTGCGCATGATGTCGCGCAGCGCTGCACGGTCCAGACGGCGGCGGGCCAACGCCAGCAGCAACGCGCCCACGGCTCCCACGGAGGCCGATTCCGTCGGCGTCGCTATGCCCGCAAGGATCGAGCCCAGCACGAGTACGATGAGCGCAAGGGGCGGTAACAGTGATTGTACGACGCGCTTGGGCAGTTCGCGCCGCGCGACGGGATCGTGGATCGTCGGCGATGACTTCGGCTTCACCACCGCCATGACTACCTGCCAGGCGACGTAAAGCCCGACCAGCACCAGCCCGGGCAGAAACGCCCCCGCGAAAAGGTCGGTCACCGATATGGGCTCGGCCATCCAGTTGCCCAAGGCGATCTGGGTCTGGCTGTTCGCGCCCTGGAGAATGTCGCTCAGTAGGATCAGCACGATCGAGGGCGGAATGATCTGGCCCAGCGTACCAGCAGCACAGATCGTTCCGGTCGCGAGCTTGGGGTCGTAGCCCGCCTTGAGCATGACGGGCAGGCTGAGCAGACCCATGGTCACCACCGTGGCGCCGACGATGCCCGTCGAGGCGGCGAGCACCGCGCCCACGGCGATGACCGAAAAGCCCAGTCCTCCGCGCAATCGACCGAACAGCAGTGCCATGGTGTGCAGCAGTTGCTCGGCTATCTTCGAGCGTTCGAGGGTCACGCCCATAAATATGAACAACGGCACGGCGACCAGCACCTCGCGCTGCATGATGCCGAAATAGCGCGACGACAGCCCGCCCAGGAACTGAAAGTCGAACACATCCAGAGCGACGCCGATTCCGGCAAAAATAAGGGCCATTCCAGCCAGAGTGAAAACCACTGGAAACCCCAGCATGAGGACGCCGCAGGTCACGGCGAACATCAACAGGCTGAGAATTTCGCCGATCATCGGGGCGGCGCTCCGTCGTTGGACGCCACCGCGTCCGCGTCCCCGCTGCCACGTAGCGTCAACAGGCTCCGCCCGGCCAAAGCCAGCCCTTGCAGGCTCACGAGCCCGCAGAAGACGAGCAGCACAGTCTTGAGCAGAAACAGGCCCGGCAGACCGCCGGTCGTGGGCGAGCCTTCGAGAAAGATCCAGGAATCGATGACGTAGGACCAGCTGAACCAGGCAACCACGACGACCATGGGCAGCAGCAGCAAGAGGGCGCCGCACAGATCGACCCACGCCTTGTAACGCGGGCCGGCCCCTCGGTAGATCAAATCGACCCGGACATGACCGTCGTGAAGCAGGGTGTAGCCGGCTCCCAGCATGAACACGATGCCGTGCAGCCAGATGTACGATTCCTGGAGCCAGATCCAGCCCAGCGAAAAGCCGTAGCGCAACACGACGCTGGTGAAGGTCACCAGGACCATCGCGAGAATGAGCCATGAAACGGCGCGGCCAATTACGTCATTAAGCCGGTCGACGAGGCGGACGAAGCAGGCAAGGCTGGTCAGGACGGCATCCTCCCTGTCATTGCCTGTCCGATGCCGGGATCACGCGGGACGCGCACCTCAGCCGAAGCGATTGGACTTCGGGAAGCCCTTCGGGGCCAAGCGTCCGGCCGCACCGCGCTTGCCGACCCAGGCTCGCAAGTCGGTCTCGCGGCGCACGCCGGAACCGGTTCGCCAGGTCAGGCCGGCCTTTAAGTCGAACGTCTTGGCATCGGCGAGACCGACCTCCTTGTAACGTTGCAGGATCACCCCGCGCCCGCGCGTCATGGTCGGCAACTCGTCGCGCGGAAACACCATGAGCTTGCGGTTTTCGCCGAGCACGGCGACGTGATCGCCTTCCGCGACACGGCACACCGTCGCTTCGGCCCCTGAAGCCAGGTTGAGTGCCTGCTTGCCCTGACGGGTCTGGGCGACGACGCCGTCCTCCTCGATCAGGAAGCCTCGACCGTCATTCGAAGCGACCAGCAGAACGCGGCCCGACTGGTGCACGAACAGGGCAGAAATATCGTGCTCGTTGTCGAGTTCAACGAGCAGGCGGACCGGCTCGCCGAATCCCCGCCCGCCTGGCAAGCGGTCGCACCCCAGCGTGTAAAACCGCCCGTTGGTCGCGAACAGGATGAGCTTATCGGTGGATTCGGCGCGGCAGCGGAAACGCTCGCGGTCCCCCTCCTTATACTTGACTTCCGCGCTGTCTTCGATGTGGCCCTTCACTGCGCGGATCCAGCCCTTCTGGGAACAGATCACGGTAATCGACTCACGCTCGACGAAGGCATCCAGGGGAACCACATCTGCGCTGGGTGCCGGCCCAATTGTGGTACGCCGACGGCCGAGATCGGTCTTGGGCCCAAATCGCTCGCGAATGTCCTCGGTCTGCTTGCGCACAACCGTCCATTGGCGCGGCTCACTGCCCAGCAAAGCCTTGAGGGTCTTCTGCTCGACCGTCAAGCGGTCGCGCTCGGCAGCAATCGCCTCTTCTTCGAGCTTGCGCAACGCGCGCAGCCGCATATTGAGAATCGCCTCGGCCTGAACCTCACCCAGTTTTAGGCGCTTCATCATCACCGGTCTGGGCTCGTCCTCGGTGCGGATGATCTTGATCACGATGTCGAGGTTCAAATAGGCTATGAGATAGCCTTCAAGCACCTCGAGCCGTGCTGCGATCCGCTCCAGCCGGTAGGCCGTCCGGCGCAGCAGAATCTCGCGCCGGTGATCGAGAAAGGCGCGTAAAACCTCGCGGAGCGTCATCACGCGCGGCGTGTTGGCGGCATAGAGCACGGTCATGTTGAGAGAGATCCGGGTTTCCAGGTCGGTCTGCCGGAAAAGCGACTCCATCAGGGTCTCGGGATCGATCGCGCGACTGCGCGGCTCGAGAACGAGGCGCACCTCGTCGGTCGATTCATCGCGGATATCAGCCAGTTGGGGCAACTTGCGCGCAGCCATCAGCTCGGCGATCTTTTCGACCAGCCGGGCCTTGGGCACCTGATAGGGCATTTCAGTGACGATCACCTGGTATTGGCCGCGCCCGGTCTTCTCGACCTCCCAGCGGGCCCGCACCCGAAAGCCGCCGCGTCCGGTATCGTACGCCTCGGCAATGCTCGTGGCCGGCTCGGCGAGGGTCCCACCGGTTGGGAAATCCGGTCCCTTGACGAAGTTCAGGAGATCGGCCGTGTTTGCCGAGCGGTGCTTGATCAGATGGATGAGTGCATCGCACAGTTCGCCCAGATTGTGCGGCGGAATGCTCGTCGCCATGCCCACCGCGATGCCCGTCGCCCCGTTCGCCAGCACGTTGGGGAAACTGGCCGGCAGCACCGCGGGTTCCTCCTCGCTGCCGTCGTACGTCGGGCGGAGGTCGACCGCATCCTCGTCGATTCCGTAGAGCAGCGCTTCGGCGACCTCGGTCAGGCGGGCCTCGGTGTAACGCATGGCCGCCGGGTTATCGCCGTCGATATTGCCGAAATTTCCCTGCCCCGAGACCAGCGGATAGCGCACTGCGAAATCCTGGGCGAGCCGGACCAGGGTGTCGTAGACCGCAACGTCGCCATGGGGATGATACTTGCCGATAACGTCGCCCACCACCCGGGCGCATTTCTTGAAGCCCGAGCGGGGATCGAGCTTCAGTTCACGCATGGCGTAGATCAGTCGGCGATGGACCGGCTTGAGCCCGTCGCGTACGTCCGGCAGCGAACGGGCCATGATAGTCGACAGCGCATAGGCGAGATAGCGCTCGCCCAACGCGTCGGCGAACTCGACGGGAAGCAGTCGCTCGTCCTTCTCAGCCTTGCTCATTCTCCGGTCTATACCACAAGATCTTGGGGTTTATCGAGAGATTCGCACCACCAGTCGATCCCGGGCAGGCGGGATCGCCCGTTCCATGGCGGCGAAGACGTGATGGGCCAGAAAGTGCCCAGTCAAAGTGAGACCGTCCCGGATGTCACCGGGCTCCACTGGTCCGGGCGGTCGCGCCGGGTCGCGACCGTAGGTGGCGAGGAAGGGCGGCAGAACGAGCAATTTGGCCGCAAACGGTGCACCGGCGGAGGCCGAGACCGCGCGCCCGGTGCGCGGCGAAACATAGACGAGCTCATCGTTGCGTCCGGTTGCAGCGCAAGCGGAGAGATCGAGGCCAAAACCCAGTTCGGCCAGCAGCGCTAGCTCCCAAAGCACGTAACGGCCCGCCCAGTTCTCACCCTCGAAGGCATCGAGCAATTCGCACAATTGCTCGAACAACCGGGGATAGGGCAATCGTTCGGGCAAGCTCGCCTGAAGCAGTGCGCAGGCCGCGCTGACTGCGGCGAGCCGCTCGGCATCATTGAGCAGACGGGCGGTTCGCGGTCGGGTCAGCTCGCACGTAAACGTTCCCAGATGATCGGCCAGGCGGCCCCGCCACAGCGCCGAGACCTCGTTGCCCGGTTGATAGGTCCCGCGTTGCCTGCGGCCCGCGCCGCCGCGCACCAGCCCGGCGTGGTTGCCGTGTTCGCGGGTCAGCAGGGTGACGATGGCCGCGCTTTCGCCGTGCAGGCGGGCCGCCAGGATGATCCCCTCGTCATGCCACTCCATGCTCGCGCTATAGCACAGATTTGACCCTCCCGGCGCACGGGGAACTGCGCCCGGCGTCGACCGGGTGGCGTGGAGACGTTAACGAATTGGTAAGTCTCATCACACCACTCTAAGACTATCCGCCCTCAGAGCCACCGGCTGACTTGCGCCGGTTGGGCGGTGAAACAATGTGCTGAAGGCAGGTACTGTGAAGAAATTCGATTTTAGCGCCGCGCAAGCGTTACTCTACTGCATCGAGCCTGGGCGCCGGCGCATTCTGCGCGACCTGCTTTACAGCGTTGGCATGCAGATATCCCATGAGCCGCCGAGTTTCCTGGATCTGCGTCAGGCGGTAAACGAAGCGACCCCGGATTTGATAATCCTCGACCTCGATGACGGGCTGGAGGACCTCAATACGCTTGCTGACGACATCCGCCATGACCTGGTCGGTCGCAATCCCTACTGCATAATCGTCGCCATCACCTCGGAATCCGCGCGCGGGGCCGTCGACGGTGTTCTCAATGCAGGCTTCGACGACATCATCGTCCGCCCTCTCTCGCTTACCATCCTTTCGGAACGACTTGAATTTATGGTCGAACACCGCAAAGAATTCGTGGTCATACCCGCCTATGTGGGGCCTGACCGACGCATGGGCGAACGCCACGCAGGCGACGATCTCGGCACCTTTGCCGTACCCAACACCCTGCGCCACAAGATCACCGGCGATACCGACGCGGAACTCAGCAATCGTACGCTCGATGCGGCCCGCGAAACCACGACGCGTCACCGTCTGCACCGCATCGCCACCCGCGTCGCCCAGCTCGCGACACAGCTTGAAACCGGCGAGGTTGCGCGCGGTGCACCCGATGATCCCGAGGCCGTCAAGCAACAGATCAATGCCCTGCTCGATCAGATGGGCGACGAACTCGACCCGCGCCGGTACCGTCATCTCATCCAGCTCGCCACCTCGATGCGCGAGGTCATGACTACCATCATGATGGCCGGCAACAGCGCACCGAGCGCTCGTATGTTCGAATTGTTCCGGTTACACGGTCAGGCGATGGCCGCAAGCCTGACCGACGCCGAACACGCCGGCGATCTAGTCGTGCGCGCGATCGGCGAGGCAACCACCGTCGTCGGCAAGGTAGAACAACGCGCGGTCGGCTAGAACGTCAGCCGGACATGCCGTGTCCTCAGGCGTCGAAGTCGAGATTCCAGGCGCGGTAACGAGCCGGATCCTCTGTCCAGTTTTCGCGCACCTTTATCCGTAAAAATAGATGCACGCGGCGATCGAGCATGCGCTCGAGTTCGAACCGCGCTGCCTGGCCCACTGCCTTAATTTGCTGCCCGCCCTTGCCGAGCATGATCCCCTTGTGGCCCTGGCGCCGGACATAGACCATCTGGTCTATCCGCACGCTGCCATCCGGTTTCTCGCGCCAGTATTCCGTCTCGACGGTAAGCCCGTAGGGCAGCTCCTGCTGGAGCTGGAGAAACAGTTGCTCGCGGGTGACCTCGGCGGCGAGCAGCCGTTCAGACATGTCGCTCAACTGGTCCTCGGGATAGAGCCACGGTCCCTCGGGCAGGTGCGCCGCCAAATGGGCGCGCAGTGCATCCACGCCGTCGCCGGTCAGCGCCGAGATCATGAATACGTCCGTAAATCGGTCTGCCGCGTCGAGCTGGCGGGTTAACGGCAGCAGGACGTCGCGGGCAACCCGATCGATTTTGTTAAGCGCCAAGATCGCGGGCCGCCCGGTTTCGCCGAGCCCGTCGAGAATGCGCGCAACGTCGACGTCGAGGCCGTGCGCCACATCGACCAGAAGGACCACGAGATCGGCGTCGGCTACTCCCCGCCAAGCGGCCTGCACCATGGCACGCTCAAGCCGGCGGCGGGGCGCGAAGATTCCCGGCGTGTCGACGAAGACGATTTGGCTGGACCCCGCCAACGCAATGCCGCGCACCCGGCTGCGCGTGGTCTGGACCTTGGGCGTCACGATCGACACCTTGGCACCCACCAAGCGGTTGAGCAGGGTGGATTTGCCGGAATTCGGCGCCCCGATCAGGGCAACGAAGCCGCACCGCGTCGGCGCCTCAGCCTGGTTCGCCTGGCCGGTCATCGTCCTGCTCCAGTGCGTCGAGCAGCGCTGCGGCCGCGACCTGCTCAGCGACCCGTTTAGATGATCCGCGCCCGCGCGCGGTGCCCATTCCCTCGACCTCGACCTCGATCTCGAATTCGGGCGCGTGGGCGGGCCCGGAAGTCTCGACGGTGCGGTAGGCGGGTAGACCGCGCACCGCGGCTTGCGACAATTCCTGCAGCGCGGTCTTGGCATCACGCGGCGGCTCACCCGGCGCTGCTAACTTTGTTTCCCATTCCCGGCGCACGAAGGCCCGGGCGACGGCAAGCCCACCATCCAGATAGAGCGCGCCGATCAGCGCCTCGCACAGGTTGGCGAGGTTGGCCGGATTGGCTGCACCGCCCGCGGTGCGCTCGTTCTTGGCCAAGCGCAGATATGCTCCAAGGTCCAGCGCGCCCGCAACCCGCGCCAGGGTCTCACCGGACACCAGCGCCGCAAATCGCCGTGCCAACGGGCCTTCAGCCTCGTTCGGAAACTGCTCGAAAAGAAGTTCGGCAACGATCAGGCCAAGCACCCGATCGCCTAGAAACTCCAGCCTCTGGTAACTCACTCCGTCGCCGCTCTCGGCGCGCTGACTGGGATGGGTCAGGGCTTCCTCGAGACGCCCGGGGTCGGCAAAGTCGTGACCAAGACACGCACACAACGCCTCCAGTGAACCCGGTGTGGGTGTCACTCCGCCACCGACTGGAAGAGCCGGTTAAATCGAATCGCCGACGGCCATTTCCAGACCTCCCAAATATGGGCCGTACCGTCGCTCGAGAAAAACAGCCGCTCGGCACGGCCGATCAAGTTGACCGCCGGAATAAAGCCCACGCCCATGCGCTCGGCGGGAACCCGGCTATCGACCGAATTGTCCCGGTTGTCGCCCATGGCGAAGTAATGGCCATCGGGCACCACATAGACCGGGGTGTTGTCGAGGCTGGCGTTGGGCTGGCGATCGAGCACCCTATAGCTCTCGCCCTTGGGCAGAGTTTCACGGTATTGCGGAGTCGCGCGTGTGTGGCCGAGGAAATCGGTCTCGACGTAGTCGTCGATGCGCTCGCGGCGGATCGCCTCGCCATTGATATAGAGGACCCCGCCGATCACCTGGATTCGGTCGCCCGGAAGGCCGATCATCCGCTTGATATAGTCAGTGCTGTCATCAATTGGCAGGCGAAACACCGCTACGTCGCCACGTTCGGGCTCACCCTCGAAAATACGCCCGCTGAACAGCTTCATGCTGAACGGCAGAGAATAATGGGAGTATCCGTAGGAGAATTTCGAGACGAACAGATAGTCACCGTCGAGCAGAGTCGGAATCATCGAGCCCGACGGGATATTGAACGGTTCGTAGGCAAAGGTGCGCAGCACCAGAGCGAACAGGACGGCGTAAATAACCGTCTTGAACGTTTCCCAAAGCCCGCTCTTTTTCTGCTTGGTTCGTTCCTTGGACATGGAAGCCGTACGCACCCTTCTTCGCTTAAACCCTAGCTCCGGCGGTTTCGCCGCGTCACTTGCTGTCCGCCGGCACCGCCGAAATCAGCACGATAACCTGGGCGGTCGGGTGATCGTCGGTGATGCTGACGTCGATCTTCGCCGCCATGCCTGCCGGCGTGAGTTCAGCGAGACGTCTTGCCGCGCCGCCGGTCAGCGCCATGGTCGGCTGGCCCGATGCTAAATTGACGACACCCATATCTCGCCAGTAGACGCCACGGCGAAAGCCGGTACCCAGTGCCTTCGAGCAAGCTTCCTTGGCGGCAAACCGTTTGGCGTAGCTTGCCGCGCGATTGGCTCGCCCGTCCGACTTTCGCTGCTCGGTCTCGGTAAAGATGCGCGTCACGAAACGGTTGCCGAACCGCTCGAGCGTTCGTTCGATGCGCCGAATATCGATAATGTCGCTTCCCAATCCCAGGATCATCGCCTGTCTCAGGCGCTGCGCGAGCCCAGTTCTTCGGCGCGCGCTTTGTCCATCAACGAGCGCATTCGCCGGATCGCGCTGTCGAGGCCCGAGAAAATTGCCTCACCGATCAGGAAATGGCCGATGTTGAGCTCCACGACTTCAGGGATTGCAGCGATCGGAGCTACAGTGTCGTAGCCCAGCCCGTGGCCTGCGTGGCACTCGAGGCCGAGCACCGCCGCGTGCGCCGCCGCCCCCTCGAGCCGGGCAAGTTCCGCGTCGCGTTCAAAGCCGGGCGGAAAATTGCAGAAGGTGCCGGTATGCAGTTCGACCGCCGGAGCACCCAGTGAGAGTGCGGCATCGAGTTGATGTTCGACAGGATCGATGAAGAGCGAGACCCGCGAGCCCGCCGTGACCAACTCGGAAACGAAGCGCTTGAGATGCTCCGCACCGCCCGAGGCGTCAAGACCGCCCTCCGTAGTCACCTCCTGGCGCTTTTCCGGCACCAGGCACACAGCCTCGGGGTGGTGGCGCAGCGCGATGTCGAGCATCTCATCGGTCGCCGCCATCTCGAGATTGAGCGGCAGATCGTTGCCTGCAATCAGCCGTTCGAGATCCTCGTCGGAGATATGCCGCCGATCCTCGCGCAGGTGAGCCACAATGCCGTCCGCACCGGCTTCGGCGGCCTGGTTTGCAGCACGCACCGGATCGGGAAGCGATCCGCCCCGCGCGTTACGGATCGTCGCAACGTGATCGATGTTTACGCACAACCGAATCTTGTCAACCATCGCTTACCCCTTACCCCTTCTCTTCGACGGTTCGTCCATAGTTGCTGACGGACTCGCGCCCGGCGGTTGTCTCGTCCGTATCGTCCTCCGGCTCGGCCTCGGCCGACCGGTCGATATCGATATGCAGTAGCGCCTGGCCCCCACCGGAGGAATCCGCATCGTTATTCCCGGTCCCGTTCGTGGCCCGCTCCTGCGCCAGAACTTCGCGGCGTTGCATCCGCTTCTGCCGGCGATGGGACTGGTAGTTGGCCACCACCCGGTGCAACGGCAGATAAACCAGCCACCACACGACGATGGCCGTCGGCACACCGCCTGCGGCCATGGGCAGCAGGACGTTGACCGGGTCATGGAAGATGTAGTCCATGGTGAGCTCTTCGGGGAGCTCCACGCCTTTTTCGTAGCCCAGAATCTTGCCGCCCAGCCAGTAGATTCCCGCCCAGATGAAGGGGAACGTCCACGGGTTGCCCACCGCCGTACCCAGCGCCGACGCGATGATGTTGCCGCGGACCAGATAGGCGAAAATCGCCGCCATAATGAAATGAAAGCCGATGAACGGGGTAAACGAGACCGCCGTGCCCAGGGCAAATCCACAGGCGATCGAGTAGGGAGTTCCCGGCAAGCGCTTGATGCGGATGGCATAATATGAACCGGTGCGTCGCCAGCCCATGCTGGGCCAGACGAACGAGACAATCCGCGCGCCAATCGAGCGCTTGGTTCGCCGCTTAAACATTGCGCCGGTATCCTCTCTCCGTCGGCCCCGTCCGGGCCGACCGCCAACCGGCTGCGTCGGATCGATCGTTCACACCAATCCTCCGGCGATGCTGCCGTCGACGCGTCCCTTTAGGAGCGGGACCGAGTCCGCGCCATCGCCCTTTAATATATTCCCTGCCGCAGGATGGCGCGCGCCATCCTGCTTAACCGTTCGCCGCACGACACCCCGACGGCGGCAGCCCGCTTTAGGGGCCTGTCGCCGGGCCGACGAGCGGGCGAACCGGCTCCAACTATAGGGGGCCGCATCCTGAAAAGTCCATGTAAAACAGGCTTCTGAACCTCTACGCACCGATCGGGATCGGTTACACGCGCGCGCGCTCAACCGAACTGATGACCGGCGTCGCCCGGAGCGCTGCGACGATGTTGGACAGGTGCCGGACGTCCTCGACCTCGACATCGATCACCATCTCGAAAAATTCTGCTGAGCGATTGATGATTTTCAGGTTGCTAATGTTTCCGGAATTCTCGGCAATTACTGTCGAGATGGCGCCCAAACTACCCGGCTCATTGGAAATTACGAGGCTGAGTCGGCCCTGCAAATCACTGCCCGATTCCACCTCGGCATCCCATGCCAGATCCAACCAGCGTTCCGGATCGTCCTGAAAATCCACCAGAGTATCGCAATCGATGGTGTGAACCGTCACTCCTTTACCGGTGGTGACAATGCCGACGATCCGCTCACCCGGTAGCGGGTGGCAGCACTCAGCGTAATGCACCGCCATGCCCGGGATCAGCCCCTTGATCGGCACGCCGCGCTCGACCGAGCGCGAGCGCCGGCGGACCAGCGGTAGAACGTTGCCGACCACGTCCTTGAGCCGCCGATAGGGGAACACGACCTCGGTCAGCTGCTTCCCGGTCAGGTCGCCCCGCCCGAGCATGACGTAAAGCTCGTCGATGTTCTTGAGCTTGAATTTGGGCAACGCCGTCTCGACCAGCTTCTCGGAAAATTCCTGGCCGTCGGTGCGAAACGCTTTTTCCGCGATGCCGCGCCCCAATGCCAGATACTGCTCGCGCTCCTGACTGCGCACGAAGCGGCGAATTCGGGTCCGAGCCTTGCCGGTCACGACGAAGTCTTCCCAGGTCGGCGACGGCGCCGCTACCGACGAGCGCACGATCTCGATCTGATCGCCGTTTCCCAGTTCCGTCCTGAGCGGCATCATCCGGCCGTTGATCTTGGCACCGACGCAGGTGTCGCCGACGCCGGAATGGACCGCGTAGGCGAAATCAACCGGGGTCGCGCCCTGTGGCAGCGCGATGAGATCGCCCTTTGGTGTGAAACAGAACACCTGGTCGCGATACATCTCGAGCTTGGTGTGCTCAAGAAACTCCTCAGGACCCAAGGCATGCTCCAAAATATCAAGCAGCTCGCGAATCCAACGGTACTGGCGCCCCTCCCGCACGCCGGCGTTGGCGTCCTGCTTGAACGACCAGTGCGCCGCCACGCCCAGTTCCGCCTCCTCATGCATCTTGCGCGTGCGGATCTGAACCTCAACCCTCTGACGTTCCGGTCCGATCACCACCGTATGGATCGAGCGATAGCCGTTCAGTTTGGGTGTGCTGACATAGTCCTTGAAGCGGCCGGGTACGACTTGGTAGGCGCGGTGCAGAACCCCAAGCGCACGATAGCAGTCGTCCTCGGACGCCACGACTGCCCGGAAGGCGATCACGTCGGCCAACTGCTCGAAGGTCACGTGTTTGCGCTGCATCTTGCGCCAGATCGAATAGGGCCGCTTTTCGCGCCCCGAAACTTCGACTTCCAGGCCGGCCGTCGCCAAAGTTGTGGTCAGGGCTTCGACGATTCGGGGCACCAGATCGCCGCCTTCCAGGCGCAGAAACTCGAAGCGCGCGCGAATCGATTCCTGGGCTACCGGATACAGTTCCTCAAAGGCGATATCCTCAAGCTCGTCCTTCATCGCATTCATGCCAATCCGCTCTGCCAACGGGGCATAAATTTCCAGCGTCTCACGGGCCACTGTCCGCCGCTTGTCGGCGTCGTCGATATAGCCCAGCGTACGCATGTTGTGCAGCCGATCCGCGAGCTTCACGAGCAAGACCCGGATATCCTCTGACATCGCGAGCAACAGCTTGCGGAAATTTTCTGCCTGCTTGGTCTGGTCCGATTGCAGCTCGAGGCGCGAGAGCTTGGTTACGCCATCGACCAGCTTCGCAATTGTCGGACCGAACAGACGCTCGATCTCGTCGAGCGTCGTGAGCGTATCCTCGATGGTGTCGTGCAGGAGCGCCGTGACGATCGAGGCGCCATCGAGCTTCAGCTCGGTCAGAATTCCCGCGACTTCGAGTGGGTGGGAAAAATACGGATCGCCCGAAGCGCGCTTCTGGGTTCCGTGCGCCTTCATGGAAAACACGTAGGCGCGGTTGATCGTGTCTTCGTCGGCCGCCGGGTCGGTAGCCTTAACGCGTTCAACCAGTTCGTATTGCCGAATCACGCCACGTCACCGCACGGCTGCTGCGGGCTTCGACGGTCTCCCGTCGCGCACCGGCTGCGTGCCGGCACGCCCGCCAAGTTTATTCGTCCCCGGCCTCGGGTTTGGCGTCAATCTCGGGCTCGTCCCCGGTTTCGGCCTCGACAGCAGCTTCCGCCGCCGGCTCGGACGCTTTAGCATCCTCGCTGAACTCTTCGCCGATTACCGCCTTGAGTTCGGCAGCCAGCGCCTCTGCGGCACTGTCCTCGGTTTTGCTGACTTCGACTTCGACTTCGCCCGTCACGCTGGCCCACGCCTGGTCCGCCGTCAGCAGGGTCATCACATCCTCTTCGGGCTCGTCGATCTCGGGGCCTCGCCGCAGCCCCTGAATAAGCGCCGCCTTGAGCTGCTCGGGATCGACTGTGCCATCAGCTATTTCACGCAACGACACGACGGGGTTCTTGTCGTTATCCCGGTCCACCGTCAGCGCCGCCCCCGAACCGATGTCGCGCGAGCGCTGCGCGGCGATCATGACAAGTTCAAATCGATTGGGAACGCGGGTAATGCAGTCCTCAACGGTCAACCGCGCCATGGCGCTCACCTCCGGGGCAAGATCGGAATGCGGAATTCGCCCTTTACATATAGCGCGATTCAGCCCAACGCAAGGATATTGAACGAAAAATTCACTCCGTGGCGTCGTTCGGAGCGATCGGCACGACGACCCCGGATCCGCTCAGCGCGGCCCACAACTGGGCAGCGCTTCGTTCCAGCGCCGGGTGTCTCCAATCGGGCGCAATCTCGCTCAAGGGACGCAGCACGAAGGCCCGCTCGTGAATTCGCGGGTGGGGCAAGGTCAAGCCCGCACCCACGTCATTTTCGATGCGCTCGCCGTAGGCCAGAAGATCGAGATCAAGCACCCGCGCTTCGTTTCGCTCAGCCCGGCGTCGACCGAAACTGCGTTCCACCTCGAGCAGGCAAGCCAGCAGTGCTGCCGGCGACCGGTCCGTCTCGATTACTGCAACGCCGTTGACATACCACGGTTGGTCGGACGGCGGTACCGGCGCGCTACGATACCAACGTGAACGTCGCATCACACGGATTCCCTTGCCTTCGAGTGCGCGCAACGCCGCGTCGAGACCCTTTTCGGGCGGCCCGTAACGTTCCGTCGACAAGTTCGCGCCCAACGCAATCAAAATCAAAATTCCGTGACCTCCCGGCTGCAACCCTGGTTAGTTCGTTATACTCGGAACTACCGGGCCACAGGCCAGTGCCGCCGGTCCCGCCACCGGCCTGTAACCGGCTACCAAGGTGCATCACACAATGCTTTACGCGCATGAACGTATCGGCCTGTTCATCGATGGGGCCAATCTCTACGCGGCCAGCCGCACGCTGGGCATCGATATCGACTACAAACGGCTCTACGACGAGTTCGCCGCCCAAGGCCGCCTTATACGTGCCTTCTATTACACTGCCCTGACCGACGACCAGGACTATTCACCCATCCGCCCGCTGATCGACTGGCTCGACTATAATGGCTACACTATGGTCACCAAGCCCACCAAGGAATTCACCGATTCCACCGGCCGCCGCAAAATCAAGGGCAACATGGACATCGAGCTGGCCGTCGACGTTATGGAAATGGCGCCTGTACTCGACCATATCGTGCTGTTTTCAGGCGATGGAGATTTTCGCTGCGTGGTGGAGGCCGCACAGCGACGAGGCACGCGGGTGAGCGTGGTGAGCACCGTTCGCACGACACCACCCATGGTGGCCGACGAATTACGTCGCCAGGCCGATAGCTTTATCGATCTCGCCACCCTCGCTCCAAGCATTGGCCGTCTTTCCGTCGACGACCCTGAATCCGCCACGGCCACAAGCATCTCGCCTGCACCCACCGTTTTGCAGGGCGCGTGAGCGCACCCGCGCCACCGCCCGATTGCGCACGCTGTCCTCGGCTATTTGCCTTTCGCAAAGCCAACGCCTCGGCCCACCCCGACTGGCACAATGCTCCAGTGACAAGCTTTGGCGTCGAGACCGTGCGACTGCTGATCGTCGGCCTCGCACCGGGCATGAAGGGCGCCAACCGGACCGGGCGCCCGTTTACCGGTGATTTTGCTGGCGATCTTCTCTATGCCAGCTTGCTGCGCTACGGATTCGCCACCGGGCAATACAATGCCTCACCCGACGACGGACTCAAGCTGGTCGACTGCCGGATCACCAATGCGGTGCGCTGCGTGCCGCCCCAGAACAAGCCGGTCGCTGCGGAAATCGCCACCTGCCGCGATTATCTCGCGGCCGAGATTGCCGCCATGGCGCGACTCGAGATCGTGCTGGCGCTGGGACGTGTCGCCCACGAGAGTGTGCTCGCCGCGCTCGGTCGACGCCGTGCCGCCACCCCGTTTCGCCACGGCGCCGTTCACGCACTCGATGGCCTGACGCTGGCCGACAGCTATCATTGCTCGCGCTACAACACCCAAACGCGCCGCCTCACCCCCGAGATGTTCAATACCGTCATCGCCGCCCTGCGTGCGCGGCTCGACCAATTGGATTGACACCAACGTCCTTGCTCGCCTTTCCAATTCGGGGTCAGATAAAGCCGCCATGGCCGAAGAACGTAAAACCCTCATCCTGACTGGAGCCAGCCGAGGCATCGGTCACGCCACCGTCAAGCACTTCTCCAGCGCGGGCTGGCGGGTTATCACTTGCTCGCGCCATGCGTTTCCCGAGGATTGTCCCTGGGAAGCAGGGCCGGACGATCATCTTCAGGTCGATCTTGGCGACGACGCCTCGCTCGAGGCGGGAATCGACGATCTCCGCAAGCGGCTGACGGGCGGACGCCTGGATGCCTTGGTCAACAACGCGGGCATCTCGCCCAAAGGCCCGGACGGCGCGCGGCTCAATAGCCTGGACACCTCCATCGAAGTCTGGCGCCAGGTTTTCGATGTCAACTTTTTTGCACCAATTCGCCTCGCGCGCGGCCTGTTTGGCGAACTCAAGAACGCCCAGGGCTCAATCGTCAACGTCACGTCCATTGTCGGCGGCCAGGTTCACCCCTTTGCGGGCACCGCCTACGCCACCTCGAAGGCGGCGCTCGCCAGTCTGACCCGCGAGATGGCAGCGGATTTCGGACCTCACGGCGTCCGGGTAAATGCGATCGCGCCAGGCGAGATTGCGACTGCAATGCTTTCGCCCGAGACGGAAGTGGAGCTGCTGCCCGGGATCCCGCTCGGCCGACTGGGCAGGCCCGAAGAGGTCGCCGCGATCATCTACACGCTGTGCACGAGTGCCAGCAGCTACGTGACCGGTGCGGAAATCCACATCAACGGCGGCCAACACGTTTGAGGCGCGGGTCAGGTGGGGTCAGTCGCCGGAATCGGGCTCGACGGTCCAGGTCCGGCCGTCACGCATCAGGGCGCTGACGCCTTCGACAGGCTCCTCGCGGCTCGCCTTTTCGATCTGCTCGCGCACGCTGCCATCGTAGGTCGGCGCGGGATTGCAATAGATCACACCCAACGCCACGGGAAATTCCGGCGGCTCCAGCGCCACCAGCAGGTTGGCGAGACTCTTGTCGGTCTCATCATGGACCACGATGTCGTCGAGGGTCACACCCTTTTCGCCGATCACCACGGGCTCCAACTCGTAATGGCCCGGCGCGATGCGCAAACCCCGGTCGCCGTCCTTCCCGTAAACCAGCTTCTTGCCATGCTCGACATGGATCTGGTTATCGGCGGCAATCTCCTTGTCGGTGAAGTCAGCAAAGACGCGATCGTTGTAGACGATACAGTTCTGAATGATCTCGATGAACGACGCGCCCTGGTGGGCGTGGGCGCGCCGGAACATTTCCGGCAGATGACGCTGCAGGGTATCGACCGAGCGGGCGACGAAGCGCGCGCCTGCACCCAGCGCGAAGGCGCACGCCGAGACCGGCGACTCGACAGAGCCCGTCGGCGTCGAGGGTGAACGGGTGCCGCGCCGCGAAGTCGGTGAGTACTGCCCCTTGGTCAGGCCATAGATCTCGTTGTTGAACAGCAGCAGTTGCATGTCGACATTGCGCCGCAAGATATGGAGCAGGTGGTTGCCACCGATTGAGAGGCCATCGCCGTCGCCCAAAATGACCCAGACGTCGAGCGCCGGATTGGCGAGCTTGATGCCAGTGGCAAACGCCGGCGCCCGGCCATGGATAGTGTGAAAGCCGTAGGTCGACATGTAGTAGGGAAAGCGAGCCGCGCATCCAATGCCCGAGACAAAAACGAAGTTCTCCTTGGGCAAGTCGAACTCCGGCATGGTGCGCTGGAGCGCCTTGAGGATGGCATAGTCGCCGCAACCGGGGCACCAGCGAACCTCTTGGTCGGAGGCAAAATCCTTGGCGGTCAACGCCATGACCGGGGCCAGCTCGCCCATCGTCAGCTCTCCAGTCGTTCGTGAATTGCGGCCTCGACCTCGGCCACCTTGAACGGTTGCCCGGACACCTTGGCAAGCTTCTCGGCCGGTACGAGGTATTCGCTGCGCAGCAGGGTGACCAGCTGCCCGTGATTCAATTCGGGCACCATGATTTTTTGGAAGCGCCCGAGCAGCGCGCCCAGATTGCGGGGCAGCGGCCAGAGATGGCGCAGGTGAATGTGGCTGACGTCGAGTCCGTCGGCCCGGGCCCGACGCACCGCCTGGAAGATCGGTCCATAGGTCGACCCCCAGCCGACCACCGCGAGCGCGCCGCCCGGATCGCCGAGCTCGACGCTCTGTTCGGGGATATGATTGGCGATGCCGTCGATCTTTGCGAAGCGCACGTCCGTCATGCGCTGGTGGTTCGCCGCATCGTATGAAATGTTGCCCGTATCGTAATCGCGCTCGATGCCGCCGATCCGGTGTTCGAGGCCCGGCGTGCCAGGGATCGCCCAGTTGCGCGCGAGCGTCTCGGGATCACGGGCAAACGGCTGGAAATCTTCCGGGTCGGCGCGAAAGCTCACCGGGAAAGGCACGATGTCGTCGATGTCCGGAATGCGCCAGGGCTCCGCTGCGCTGGCGAGATAGCCGTCGGCCAGAAGCATGACAGGGGTCATGAAGCCGGTGGCGAGCCGCACCGCCTCGATGCCAACCTCGAAGCAGTCGGACGGCGAATGGGCGGCGAGCACGACCAGCGGCGAATCCGCGTTGCGCCCGAACACCGCCTGGTAGAGATCGGACTGCTCGGTCTTTGTCGGCAATCCGGTCGAGGGCCCACCACGCTGCCAGTTGACAATCACCAACGGCAGCTCGGTGGCCACAGCGAGGCCGACCGCTTCGGTCTTGAGTGCGATGCCTGGGCCCGAACTCGAGGTAACGCCGAGCGCGCCGGCATAGGATGCGCCGATCGCCGAGCATACAGCCGAAATCTCGTCCTCGGCCTGAAAGGTCATCACGCCGAAGCGCTTAAAATTCGCGAGCTTGTGCAGCAGCGGCGAGCTCGGCGTGATCGGGTAGGAGCCGAAGAACAGGTCGAGGCCCGCAAGCTTGGCGCCCTCGAGCAGGCCGAGCGCCATTGCTTCGGAGCCGACGATGGTACGGTAAAGACCGGGTTCGAGATGGGCACGGCCCACCGTGTAAGTCGAGATTCCACTGGGCAGCTCGGCGGTTTCACCGTATGCGTGACCCGCGTTAAGCGCCGCGATGTTGGCTTTTGCGAGTTCGGGCCGGCTGGCAAATTTCTGCTTCAGCCACTTGATTGTCTCGGCGCGCCGCCGACCGTACATCCAAAACACCAGGCCCAGCGTCCACAGGTTCTTGCAGCGCAGCGCCTCCTTCTGGCTCAGTCCCAGTTCGCCGACCGCGGCAAGCGTCATCTTCGAGATATCGAGGGGAAGCACCCGGAACGGCGCGAGGGTACCGTCTTCCAGCGGGTTCGCCTCGTAGCGCGCCTTGCGCAGGTCGCGCTCGGCAAAGGCACCGGTGTTCACGATCACCAGCGCGCCGGGCTTGAGTTCCGGCAGGTTGACCTTGAGCGCCGCCGGGTTGAGCGCAACCAGCACGTTGGGCGCATCACCCTCGGTCATCACCTCGTGGGAGGAGAAGTTGATCTGAAAGGCCGAGATGCCGTAGGTCGTGCCCGCTGGCGCCCGAATCTCCGCCGGATAGTCGGGAAAGGTCGCGAACTCGTTGCCGACCAGTGCGGTTGACTGAGTGAAATGATCGCCGGTCAGCTGGATGCCGTCACCCGAATCGCCGGCGAACCGGATGACCACGGATTCGACCGCGGCGCGGCCCTTCTTCGCTGCCGATTTCTTCGCGGTGGATTTGCGCGGTGACGATGACGGTGCCGTCGCCATGGTCTATTCCACTTTCGCAGAGCGGCAAGGTGCGGCGAACACAACCGGGTTGGCCCGCGCGCGCACCGGAGAGGGCCAATCTCGTGCGACCGACCGGATCGAACGCAGTTGCGCTCTATGACTGTCCATCGAACTTCTTAGAACACCGTCAAATCGCGAGGTCAACCCCACCGTTTCGAGGAGCAATGCCCGGTGCCGGCTCAGGCCCGCTCGCGCATCAGACGAGCCTTATCGCGCTTCCAGTCGCGCTCCTTGATCGTCTCGCGTTTATCGTATTTCCGCTTGCCCCGGGCGATCGCGAGCTCGACCTTGACGATGCTGCGCGGATTGAAATAGAGGCTGAGCGGCACCAGCGTCACGCCCTCGCGCCGGACCATGCCGAACAGACGGGCAATCTCGCGTCGGTGGAGAAGAAGTTTGCGCGGGCGTGTCGCCGCGTGACCATCGCGCGCCGCTTCGTAGTCGCCGATATGGGCGTTCACAAGGTAAAGTTCGCCACCTTGTTCGGCGGCAAATGCCTCGCCGATACTGGCCCGGCCCGCGCGCAGCGCCTTGACCTCAGTGCCCACGAGCGCAATACCGGCCTCCACAGTGTCTTCGATGAAATAGTTGTACCGAGCCTTGCGGTTCTGCACCGCGATCCGGCCAATGGGGCTTTTTTTTTTCGGAGCCATGGGCCGGCCTAGTCGAGCAGGCCCGCCTCCCCCATTGCCGCCTCGACACGCTCGGCGACCGCGGGCGAGGGTGACGTGAGCGGCAGGCGGATCTCGGGGCTGCAGCGACCCAGCCGACTGACCGCGAACTTCACCGGGATCGGGTTGCTCTCCAGGAACAACGTCTCGTGAACCGGCATCAGCCGCTCCTGGATCGCCAGGGCGCCCGCCGGATCGCCCGCCTGCCAGCGGGCATGCATCTGGGCGCACAACTTCGGCGCGACGTTCGCCGTGACCGAGATGCAGCCATGCCCGCCCTGGGCAAGGAACGAGAGTACCGTCGGGTCCTCGCCCGAAAGCTGGCAGAACCCGGCGCCAATGACGCGCCGCACCTTGAGCGAACGCGACAGGTCGGCGGTGGCGTCCTTAACGCCCACGATGTTGGGCACCAGGGCGAGGCGCGCCATGGTTTCGACGCTCATGTCGACCACTGAGCGGCCCGGAATGTTGTAGATCAGGATCGGCAGCGGGGCGGCCTCGGCGATCGCCGTAAAATGCGCCACCATGCCTTCCTGGGTCGGCTTGTTGTAATAGGGCATGACGAGCAGCGCCGCGTCGGCCCCTGCTTCTTTCGCGTGGCGGGTCAGCGCTATCGCCTCGGCAGTCGAATTCGAGCCAGAGCCCGCAATTACCGGCACCCGCCCCGCTGCCTGGTCGATGCAAAGTTCGGTCACCCGCATGTGTTCGTCATGGGTGAGCGTCGGCGATTCGCCGGTCGTGCCGCATGGCACCAGTCCGTCGGCGCCCTCGGCTATCTGCCAGTCTACGAATTCGCGAAACGCTGCTTCGTCGACGGCGCCGTCCTTGAACGGCGTAATCAGCGCGGTAAATGAGCCTTGGAACATGCCGGCCTCAATCTTGCAATAACCGTGGGCGAGCATAGTGGGAGGCCGGGACTGCGGCAAGCCCGCCACGGAGCCTACGCGTGCGCCTTGCGGGCCTTGTTGGACCGACCCCCGAGCGGCTACACTCCGGGGCACAGGGATGGCCCCCGCGAGGGGCTGTCGCCGTCGTGAAAGGTGGGTTTCACGGTGCGATTTTTTCTGGCCTGTTTGTCTTTGGCCGTCGCGGTTCTGCTCGCGGCGCCCGCGCTAGGATCGGAAACTCGGGGCCTCTCGGTCTCGGTCTCGGACGAGGCGCTTTACCGCGACGCGTTTGCCGCCGTCGAGTCCAAGAACTGGCCCAAGGCGCTGCGCCTCGCGGGCCAGGGGGAAAACCCCCTGCCTGGCAAGGTGATCCTGTGGCTCGACTTGACGCGAGCCGCCAGCAAGTCCGGCTTCGACGATCTTGCCGCTTTCCTGATCGAGAATCCCGACTGGCCAAGCCAGACGACGCTCCGTGCGAAGGCCGAGCTCGCGATGCCGCTTTCGCTTCCTGCGGTTCAGGTGGTGGCCTGGTTCGAGCACTATCCGCCGGTCAGCCGCGAGGGACGCATCCGTCTCGCCGTGGCGCTTGGCGAGGTCGGGCGCAGCGAGGAGAAGATAGACCACATCCGCCGCATCTGGATCGAAGAGAATTTTCCCCGGCGCGACAGCAAGGCGTTTTACGCCCGCTACAAGTCCGTCCTGCTTCCCGAGGATCATATCGCACGGCTCGACCGCCTGCTGTGGGACGGCCGGCGCGCCGAAGCCCGGCGCATGCTCCGCGTCGTGGACGCCGGCTATGCCGCCCTCGGCGAAGCGCGCCTGCGCCTCATGGAACGGGGCTGGGCGGTCGACCAGGCAATCGCCGCGGTTCCTGCGTCCCTGCGTGACGACCCCGGACTGCAGTACGAGCGGCTGCGTTGGCGCCAGCGCAAGGATCAGCAGAGCTATGACGAGAGCGCCCGCGAGATCCTGTTCGGCGCCCCCGACGAGCTGGGCCGCCCAGCGGCCTGGTGGACCCAGCGCGCCATTTTCGCTCGCCGCGCGCTGGAGGACGGTCACATCACCGCTGCCTACCGTATTGCAAGCGAGCATGGCCCACTCGACGGTGCCGCGTTCGCCGATGCGGAATGGTTGCCCGGTTGGATCGCGCTGCAATTTCTCCAGGACGCTACCGCAGCGTTTGAGCATTTTTCCGAGATGCGCCGGGCGGTCAGCTATCCCATCAGCCTGGCCCGGGCCGGCTACTGGGCGGGGCGCGCGCTCGAGCAGATGGGCGACCGCGAATCCGCCCGGCTATGGTACGCCGACGCCGCTCAGCACTGGCAGACCTTCTATGGCCAACTGGCCGGCGCCCGTCTCGCAGCATTGGGCGTCGACATCCGCCCCGGCGGCATCGAGCCGATCGACTACGCCACCGCGACCATCGGCAATCATGAGTTGGCCGACGTGGTCCGCCTGCTGGTTTATCTCGACCAGCTCGAGTTGATCGATGATTTCATCCTGCGTCTCGTGGCGCTCGGCGAAAGTCCGGAAGACCAGGCCTTCATCGCCACTCTTGCGCTGGCCTCCGACCGGCCCGATCTCTCGATCCGTGCCGCGCGTCGCGCCGTGCGCCATGGCATCGTGCTCCAGGCCCAAGCGTGGCCGCTTGTCGTTCTGCCTCCCGAGGGCGACCCCGCCGGGCTTGAGCCGGCTCTCGTGCTGACCGTCATCCGCCAGGAAAGCGCCTTCGACCCCCAGGCGGTCAGCCCATCGGGCGCGCGCGGCCTGATGCAGCTGATGCCTGCGACCGCTCGCCAGGTCGCCCGCGCCATGCGCCTGCCCGCGACGGTCAGCCAGTTGACCGAGGACGCAGGCTACAACGTCACGTTGGGCTCGGCCTATCTCGCCGGCCTGATCGAGGCGTTCGACGGCTCTTACCTGCTGGCGCTCGCCGCATACAACGCCGGCCCCGGCAACGTGAAGCGCTGGATCCGGCGGAACGGCGATCCTCGTGACACGGACGTCGACGCTATCGACTGGATCGAGCAGATCCCGTTCGACGAGACCCGTAACTACGTCCAGCGCAGCCTCGAATCGCTCAACGTCTATCGCCGCCGGCTCGACGAGGGCAGCCCGCCTACCCTGCTTATCCAGGACCTGAGCCGGGGTGCGCGCGCATCGTCGTCGTCCACCAGCGGGTGAGTACGACCACGATCTCCGGGATCGAGGCCTGCGTCTTCGACGCTTACGGCACCCTGTTCGACGTTCACTCCGCGGCTCGGCGACTCAGCGAGCGGCTGGGCGAGAACGAAGCGTCGCTCTCGGCTCTGTGGCGCTCCAAGCAACTCGAATACAGCTGGCTCCGCAGCCTCATGGGCCACCATGCCGATTTCTGGACGGTCACTGGTGACGCGCTGGATTACGCGCTCGCCGCCTGCGGCCTCGAGGGCGAACTCGTCTTGCGCGATGGCCTGATGGACGCCTATCTCCGGCTCGACGCCTACCCCGAGGTGGCCGAAGCCCTGGACGCACTCAAGCGGGGCGGCAAGACGACGGCTATCCTGTCCAACGGCTCGCCCGACATGCTCGTCGCTGCACTCGAGAGCAGCGGTCTCTCGGCGCTGATCGATAAGACCCTGAGCGTCGAAATGGTCGGAATTTACAAGCCCGACCCTCGAGTCTACCGCCTCGCCGTCGAGCATTTGGGCGTCGCGGCCGAGCGGATCAGCTTTCAGTCGTCCAACCCGTGGGATACGGTCGGGGCCAAACTGTTCGGCTTTAACGTCGTCTGGATCAATCGCTTCCGCCTCGCCCGTGAGCGGCTTCCCGCGGGTCCCGATGCGGAGCTGGCTTCCCTCGAAGAGCTTCCCGGATTGCTCGGTCTCTGATAGACCCTGTCGCCGTCATGCCCAGCGTCGCCAACGGCTACATCGAGCGCACTTATATCTGCCAGGATAACCTGATGCTCTATTACCGCGACTACGGGCTCCATAACACAGACCGAACGGCGCTCCTCTGCCTGCCCGGCCTGACTCGCAATTCAAAGGATTTCCACGAACTCGCCCTCCGCTATGCCGGCGAGCGGCGCGTCGTCTGTCCCGACTTCCGCGGCCGGGGCCGCTCCGAGTACGACCCCGAGTGGCGGCGCTACAACGCCCGGGTCCTGCTCGCCGACGTCCAGCAACTGCTGGCGGCGACCAACCTGCACAAGGTGGTTGTCGTCGGCACCTCGCTGGGCGGATTGCTCGCCATGGGCCTGGCCGTGGCCGAGCCACGCGTTCTGGCGGGCGTCGTGCTCAACGACGTCGGCCCGGACATCGACTATGACGGGCTGGGCCAGATCGTTGACTGGGTCTCGCGCGACCGGCCCCAGCCCGACTTCGAGACCGCGGCGCGCTATCTCAAGCGACACGCCAGCCGAATCGGCGTGCGCAGCGACGAGGGCTGGCTCAAGCTCGCACGCAATACCTGGCACGAGGGAGCCGACGGACGCCTCCATTTCGACTACGATCTCAACCTCGTCCGCCCGGTGGCCGAACTGGTCGAAAACCGCGGCGCGGGCAGGATGGATCTCTGGCCGATGTTTCGCGCGCTCTACCCGATCCCGACGACGCTATTGCGCGGCGAAAACTCCGACCTGCTCAGCCGCGATTCCGTCTCGCGCATGATCCAGGCCAAGCCCGACCTGCATTTTGTCGAGGTGGCCGGCGCTGGCCACGTCCCCCAGCTAGACGAGCCTGAATCCCTCGAAGCGATCGATGTCCTCCTTGCCCGAATCTGACGGCGCAAATTGCCAGCTCGCCGCCGCCGACGTGGCCGAGGCAGCGATCCGGCTCGACGGCGTCGCGGTGCGTACTCCTCTGCTCGAATCCGCCGCGCTCAACGAAGCTGTCGGCGGCCGTCTGCTGATCAAGGCAGAGCCTCTTCAAGTAACGGGCTCGTTCAAATTCCGTGGCGCCTATAACCGGCTGAGCCGCCTTGATCCTGCCGAGCGGGCGGCCGGCGTCGTGGCCTATTCTTCGGGCAATCACGCGCAGGGCATCGCGGCGGCGGCGAAGCGGCTGGGCATCCCTGCGACAATCGTGATGCCGACGGATGCCCCGGCCGCGAAGCTCGACGGCACCCGGTTCTGGGACGCTGAGGTCGTGACCTATGACCGGCCTGGCGGCGTGGACCGCATGGCGATCGCGACTGAGCTCGCCAGGGCCCGTGGCGCCGTCATCGTGCCGCCCTATGACGATCGCTTCATCATCGCAGGCCAAGGCACCGTAGGCCTTGAGATCGCGGCGCAGGCCGACGCCTTGGCCGCCCGGCTCGATGGGGTGCTGGCCCCGGTTGGCGGCGGTGGGCTAATCGCGGGCACAGCGCTTGCACTCCACGCATCCGACCCCGGCCTGCCGATCTATGCCGTCGAGCCCGAGGGCTTCGACGACACGGTGAACTCCCTCGCGGCGGGCGAAAGACTGAGCGTTGCGGACCCCGCCGCACCGTCGCTCTGCGATGCTCTGCTCGTGCCGACCCCCGGCGCGCTCACCTTTGGCATCAATAGCCGCCATCTGGCGGGCGGCTTCGCCGTTTCGGACGCCGAGGTCGGCCACGCCGTGCGCGCAGCCTTCGGCCACCTCAAGCTGGTAATCGAGCCCGGCGGCGCAGTGGCGCTTGCGGCGGTGCTCGCCGGCCGGATCGAGACCGCGGGCAAGACCCTGGCCGTCGTCGCCTCGGGCGGTAACGTCGATGCCGCGCTCTATGCCCGGCTGCTTGCCGGTGGTTAGGGCCAACATCGGGACCGTTTCGATTCCCAATCGGACATACTGCGATGCAGCATAAAATAGTTTATTCGGCTTTCATTCTGACTGAATCCGTCTCGCATTTGCACAGTATGGGGATTCGTGCTAGATGCTTGACCGTGCCCGACACGACACTTGGCCTGCGTTTTTAGGCTCGGCCCGTCGCGAGTTCCCAACCCCGTGCACAGAGGCCGCCGCCATGTCCGATTCCAGTCATCTGTTTAATTTGATCAAGGAAAAGGAAGTCGAGTTCGTCGACCTCCGCTTCACGGACATGCGCGGCAAGTGGCAGCATCTGAGCTTTCCGACCAGCTTTGTCGATGAGGATCTGATCGGGGACGGCACCATGTTCGACGGCTCGTCGATCGCCGGCTGGAAGGAGATCAACGAATCCGACATGGGTCTTAAGCCCGATCCCGCCACGGCGGTGCTCGACCCGTTCGCCGCCCAGACCACGGCGATCGTCTTCTGCGACGTCTTCGAGCCCGACACCGGCGAGGCCTATCCCCGCGATCCGCGCTCTACCGCGCGCCGGGCCGAAGCCTACCTCGCCTATACGGGTATCGGCGATGTGGCCTATTTCGGTCCCGAGGCGGAATTTTTCGTCTTCGACGACGTGCGCTTCGAAGCCTCGACACACCAGTGTTACTACTTCCTCGATTCCATCGAGGCGCCGCACGCCAGCGGGCGCGAGCTGCCCGAGGGCAACACCGGCCATCGCCCGCCGGTCAAGGGCGGCTACTTCCCGGTCCCGCCGGTTGATTCCGCCAACGACCTGCGCGCCGAGATGGTCAGCGTGCTGGCCAATATGGGCCTCGAGGTCGAGAAACATCATCACGAGGTGGCGCCCAGTCAGCACGAACTGGGCATCAAGTTCACGTCGCTTCTGCACGCCGCCGATTCGATCCAGGTCTACAAATACGGCGTGCACAACGTCGCCCACACCTACGGCAAGACCGCCACCTTCATGCCCAAGCCGGTAATGGACGACAACGGCTCGGGCATGCACGTCCACCAGTCGATCTGGAAAGACGGCAAGCCGCTCTTCGCCGGCGCGGGCTACGCCGATCTCTCCGAAACCGCTCTCCATTACATAGGAGGCATCATCAAGCACGCCCGCGCGCTCAACGCCTTCACCAACCCACTGACCAACAGTTACAAGCGCCTGGTGCCGGGTTTCGAGGCCCCCGTACTGCTCGCCTATTCGGCGCGCAACCGCTCCGCCTCTTGCCGCATTCCCTTCGCCGACAGCCCCAACGGCAAGCGGGTCGAAGTGCGCTTCCCCGATCCCGGCGCGAACCCCTATTTCGCGTTCTCGGCGATGCTCATGGCGGGACTCGACGGCATTGAAAACAAGCTCCATCCCGGCGATGCCATGGACAAGAACCTTTACGACCTGCCGCCCGAAGAACTCAAGGATATCCCCACGGTGTGCGGCAGCCTGCGCCAGGCTTTGCGCGCGCTCGACGACGACCGCGATTTCCTGAAAAAAGGCGATGTTTTTTCCAACAATTTGATCGACGGCTATCTCGGCTTGAAGTGGGACGAGGTCACGCGCCTAGAATTGACTCCCCATCCGCTCGAATTTGCCATGTATTACAGCGTCTAGGCCCTGGCCTCGGCAAGCGCCTGCATTTTCGCCCATAAACCCGATAAAAAAGAAAACCGGCCCCCCGAGAGGGGGGCTCGGGGGACCGGTTCAGGGGGCCGGATCGAAGAGCGCGGGAGGGACGCTCGGGGGAGGGTTTCCGGCCTCTCGCTAACGGGGTTTACGCAACCGCGTTGGGGGTATAGCCGCGGGCCAGGTCACGGGCCGGGGTCAAGCCCCGCTCGGCGTCATCCTTGACCGAGCCGATTTTCGCCACGTCGATGTTGGCCGGGTTGTAGCCCCGGGCCAAGTCGGTCCGGGGGTCGTAGCCGCGCTCGGCGTCATTCTTGATCGAGTCGATTTTCGCCACGTCGAAGTTGGCCGGGTTGAAGCCCCGCGCCACGTCGGTCCGGGGGTCGTAACCACGTTCGGCGTCATTCTTGATCGAGTCGATTTTCGCCACGTCGAAGTTGGCCGGGTTGAAGCCCCGCGCCACATCGGTCCGGGGGTCGAAACCGCGCTCGGCGTCGTTCTTGATCGTGTCGATTTTCGCCGCATCGGTCCGGGGGTCGTAGCCGCGCTCGGCGTCGCGATCGGGATCGAAACCGCGAGCAACATCGGTCCGGGGGTCGAAACCGCGCTCGGCGTCTTGATTGGGATCGAAACCGCGAGCAACGTCGAAGTTGGCTGGATTGAAGCCACGCTCGACGTCCTGGATCACCGGGTGTTTGGCGATGTCGTCGGCGTGGACGATCTTGGCCTCGGCGGAAGTTGAAGCAACGGCCGCTGCAATGGCGATGGCGGCGATGGCGGAAGCGGTAATGGTCTTGATCGTGCGGGTCATGGTCTTTCTCCTGTTTCAAATGTGTTGTCTGTTGTGTCGGTCTCTCGGTTCTAAAAATCGCGCCGGCCTTTTCCGGTTCTTTGCCGCGGGCTGTTGTCGCCGCGATTGATGGTTGAGAATATAGACAGACTAGTCTGTTCTGTCAACAGCTTTTTTCACTCCAGCCCAAAAGAGATTCCGTCACTGCCCCTTGCACAGGAAATATATGATATTTAACGGTATTTTCATTACCTCCTCGCCCGTCTCTTTTAATATAGCGAGCTGGCTACCAAAATTTTTCGTTTATGAGGCGTGGAAACTTCGATATAGTGTACAGAACAGTATGTACAAGATGTGACGGAACAGGAGCCCTTCATCATGGCCTCGAGCAAGCGCGACCAGCTAATCGACACGGCGCTACGGCTGTTTTACGAGAACGGCTTCCACGCCACGGGCATCGACAAGGTGCTGGCCGAATCGGGCTGCGCCAAAATGACGCTGTACAAGCATTTCAAGTCCAAGGACGAGTTGATTCTGGCGGTGATCCGGCGGATGGACGAGACCATGCGCAACGACTTCATGCGCGAGATCGAACGGCTGGCCAAATCGCCGCGCGACCGGTTGGTCGCTCTTTTCGACGTCATGGAGGGATGGTTCAGGGCCCCCGAATTCAAGGGCTGCCTGTTCATGCACGCCTCAGGCGAATTTCCCGACGCGGACAATCCCGTTCTCAATGCCTGCGCCGAGCACCAGCGTCTGATCCACAACTACATTCGCGAGCAGGCCGTCGCCGCCGGTGCTGCCGATCCCGGCGCCCTGGCCGATGAATTGATACTGCTGGTCGAGGGCTCGGCAACCCGCTCTCACGTCATGCACGATCCAACAATTGCACAAGTCGCCAAGCGCGCCGCCATCAAGCTGATCAATCTGGCCCTGGCCAACTGACCGGGGCGGCGTCTACGCCGCGCTTTATTCCGCCGCTGCCTCGCGCCCATCGGCGCGCCGTTTCCGTTCGACGAAGACGTAACCGATCATGTCGAGCACGATGCGCGCCGCCAGCATGGCGGTACTCCCTGTGTGGTCGTAATCGGGCGCGACCTCGACCAGATCCATGCCCACCAGATCGCCCTTCCGCGAAATCCCCTGGAGCAGTTCGGCGACCTCGTAATAGAGGAAGCCGCCGGGGCTCGGCGTACCCGTGCCGGCCGCGATCGACGGATCGAAACCGTCGATGTCGATAGTCACGTAATACCGCGCCCCGTCGGGGATCTTGGCGAGCGTGCCCTCGACGCCCAGCTTGCGCACCTGGCGCACCGACAGGATGGTCGAGCCCGCCGCACGGGCGTCGTCGTAATCGGACTTGTTCGATGACGACACGCCCCGGATACCGAGTTGGGTCATGCCCGAGACATGGGCCATTTCCGAACAACGGCGCAGCGGGTTGCCGTGGCCGAAGCGCACGCCGTGGCGCTCGTCGACGAAATCGAGATGGGCGTCGAAATGCACGATATGGATCGGCCCGCGCCCCTCGTACGCCGCCATCACCGGCGCTGTAATCGAGTGATCGCCGCCCAGGATCATCGGCAGCGCACCCTGTTCCAGGATGGCCTTAACAGCAGCGGTCGTGTTGGCGTGAGATGCCTCCGTATCCGTATGCACGATATCTGCGTCGCCCACATCGACCATCGTGACATCCTCTTTGGCCATATAAACGATGTCGTCTTCGTGGTCGTAGACGCCAGCGTGGCCGAACGAGAACAGCGTGGAGGCCTCGCGGATACCGCGCGGCCCAAATCGCGCGCCCGAGCGGTATTGCGTGCCCATGTCAAAGGGCACGCCGAGCACCGCGACGTCGGCCTCGATCACCTCCCAGTCCGTGCAGGGCGGGGCCTTGCCAAAGGTCACGTGGCCCACGAAGGGCAGGTTCAAACGTCCGGTTTCGTAACCGTGATCCGCCATGTGACGATCCCCCAAGAATTCGAGGCGCGAACCATACTCCGCCTCAAGGCCGGCGAAAAGGCCCCTTCCGGGCAATCAGTTTCCGGTTCCTGTGATCAGCCGGATACTGCGCCGGTAGGTCAGGTAGGCCCAGACCCACTCGACCATCACCGAGAGCCGGTTTCGCGCGCCGGCCAGGAAGGCGACATGGACGAGGCCCCACAGCCACCAGGCCGGCATGCCCGACAAGCGAACATGGCCGAAATCGGCGACCGCGGACTTCCGCCCGATCGTCGCCATACTGCCCATGTCCTTATAACGGAATGCTTTGGGCTCGGGCTTGCCCGCGATTCGCGCCTTGATCAGTTTCGCAACCTGCTCGCCCGCCTGCTTTGCGGCGGGGGCGAGGCCCGGCAGGGTTCGCCCCGCAGCGTCCACGGCCAGCGCCGTGTCGCCGACGACGAAGATTTCCGGTCGGTTCGGGAGCGAAAAATCCGCTTCGACCTTGACGCGGCCCGCCTTGTCGGCCTCCGCGTCCAGCCAGCGCGCCGCGCGCGAGGCGATCACGCCTGCCGCCCACAACACCGTGCGCGCCTCGATCTGCTCGCCGCCGACGATGGCGCCGTCCGCGTCCACATGCTCGACGCGCGAGCTGACCCGAACCACGACACCGAGTTCTTCCAGCGCCGCCTTCGCCTTGGCCGAGAGAACGTCCGGAAAGGACGGCAACACCCGGTCGGGCGACTGGATCAGCACCACCCGCGCGTCCGCCGGGTCGAACGTGCGAAACTCCTTTTCCATGCCGAAGCGTGCAAGCTCGGCGATCGCCCCGGCCAGCTCGACCCCCGTCGGGCCGCCGCCGACGACGATGAAGGTGAGCAAACGCCGCCGCTCGGCTTCGTCGTCCGCGCTTTCGGCCCGCTCGAAGGCCGAGAGAATCCGGCGACGGATCGCGGTCGCATCGTCGACCTGCTTGAGCCCCGGCGCAAAGGCCTCCCAGTCGTCCTTGCCGAAATAGCTGTGCCGCGCACCGGTCGCCAGCACAAGATAGTCGTAGCCGATGCGCTGCTCGCCGATCAGCACCTCCTGGCTCGCCGTATCGACGCCCGTGACCTCGTCGAGCAGAACCCGGGTGTTGAACTGGTCGCGCAGCAGGCTGCGGATCGGCGTCGCGATGTCGGCGGGCGCGAGACTCGCGGTCGCGACCTGGTAGAGCAGCGGCTGGAACAGGTGATAATTCCAGCGGTCGACGACCGTGACTTGGGCGCGTGCAATGGCGAGCCCGCGCGCCGCCGCCAGGCCGGCGAAGCCCGCGCCCACGATCACCACCCGGGGCAAGCCCTCGAGCGAAAATGCGGGTTTGCCTGCAAGCTGTGGAAAGCGCTTCGCCAACAGCCAGCCGATTCCGAAATCGAGCGAGAGCGGGCCTGCGCCGCGCAACGCAATCTGGGCAAACAGCATCATCCAGTAGAAATGCTCCAACTTGTCGAGATAGGTGAACTGGATGAAGCCGGTCATGATAATGAGCGGGATCGCCGCGAACCGCGCACCCAGCCCGAAAGCGATCAGCACCGGGGCGACGAGCTCGGTGGCCGTACCCAGATAGGCCGCCGTGACTGGCCCTAGGATCGGAATCTGATATTCGTATTCGAACAGGAACAGGGTGGTCTGCCAGCTCTGGATCTTGACCAGGCCCGACTGCCAGAAGATATGCGCCATCCATAGCCGGATGAAGAGTTGGTAGCCCGAGCCGCCATAGCGGGTAAGCGTGGCAATCGCAGCTTCCGCGGTCGCGGTAAACGGCAGCGCCGAGCGGACCAGTGCGCGGCCAAACAGGTGGTCGAGCGAGAGCGCACCGGCACCGCGCATCGCGATCAGCCCCAGCAAGATGGCCCAGAACAGGTGCTCGGGCAGGGCGAGATACTCGTACTGGATGATCAGCGAAAGCGCGATGAGCGGCAGCGCGGCGAGCCGGGTAAACAGGCCGAAGGCGAGAAACACGGGGCAGATCAGCTCGATCCCCAGGCCCAACCAGGCCGCCGCCACCGGGTCCATCCAACTTACCGGGTATTCGGCTCGCGCAAGTTCCAGCGCCACCGGCCAGTTGGAGATCTTGACGATAGCCGAACTCCAGAACATGCCGGCGATCGAAAGACGGATGGCGAGATCG
Organism: Alphaproteobacteria bacterium; assembly: GCA_965249645.1. GTDB lineage: Bacteria > Pseudomonadota > Alphaproteobacteria > UBA828 > JAPUJA01 > CAVOEB01. The sequence goes on along the minus strand of CBDFML010000009.1, from coordinate 80,008 downwards.
AGAAACGACCCAATGCCGCGATCCGCGATTCCGAAAGCACGGCGCACGAGCGCCAAATATCCGATGAGTTGATCGACCATGGTTGTGTACCCTTCGGGCTGTGGCACGTCGGCTCTCAGTCGGTTGCCCTTGACCCCAACCGCAGGACGTACGCTACACTCGTACGCGTAGCCACCCTAATGAAGCCTGTTCACGTCTGCGTGCACGGGTCGAGAGGAGCGGATCGCCATGATCGTTCTCGTCGCCGGCGCCAACGGTCTGACCGGCAGGCGCATCGTCCGCCGGCTGATCGACCGTGACCACGAGGTTCACGCGATGCTCCGCGATGCCGCCCAAGCGCCGCCCTTCGAGGCCATGGGCGCCGTCAGCGTTCCGGCCGACCTCGAGAAGCCGCTCGACGCCGCGGTCGCGGGCTGCGATGCGGTGATCTTCGCCGCCGGCTCGGGTTCGAAAACCGGCCCGGAGAAAACCATCTCGGTCGACCAGGAGGGTGCGATCCGCCTGATCGATGCCTGCGCCGCGGCCGACGTGCGCCGCTTCATCATGCTGAGTTCGATGGGCGCCGACGATCCCGAGGGCCAGCGCGAGGCAATCCGCCACTACATGCGCGCCAAGGGCGCCGCCGACGCCCATCTCGCGGCAAGCGGCCTCGATTACACCATCGTCTGCCCGGGCTATCTCAACGACGACGAACCAAATGGCGGGGTTCGTCTCGCGGCCTCGATCGGCGAATGGGACAAGATTGCCCGCGACGACGTCGCGGACGTGATCGTTGCCTGCCTGGACGCGCCCAACACCATCGGCAAGCGCTTCGAGATCCTGGCCGGCACCGGCAATATCGAGCGGGCCGTCGCCGGGATTTGACCGGACGTCGCCGCCTGGCGCGCGTCCTTTTTTATAGGGGGTAAAAATGACCGCTTTCGTGATCGTCCACGCCCGCATCAAGGATGGGGAGAAGTTCAAACAATATGGCACGGACTCGCGCCCCACCGTCGCGGCGTTCGGCGGCGAGTTCGTCTTCCGGGGCAAGTTCGTCCAGGCCCTCCAAGGCAGCCACGACTACAACCTGAGCGGCGTGCTCAAGTTTCCCGATCAGGAGACAGTGAGCGCCTGGTACGCCTCGGACGCCTATCAGGCATTGATCCCTAACCGCGACGAAGCCGCCGACACGGTCTTCATCAGCTGCGACCAGGCGCCGGAATAGGGACCTCGGCTGGAGCGAGGCACGCTATGAAGCTCCACACCTATTTTCGCAGTTCGGCGGCGTGGCGGGTGCGTATTGCGCTGGCCCTCAAGGGGCTCGACTGGGAGCCGGCGTCGGTTCATCTCACGAAGGACGGCGGCGGGCAGCACACGGAGGCCTACCGTGCGCTCAATCCGCAAGCGCTGGTGCCCACGCTCGAGGATGGTGACCTCCACCTCGGCCAGTCGCTCGCCATAATCGAGTATCTCGACGAAACCCACCCCGAGCCGCCCCTGTTGCCCGGAGACGCGGCCTTGCGTGCGCGCATTCGGGGCTTCGCACTTTCAATTGCCTGCGAGATCCACCCGCTCAACAACCTCCGGGTGCTCCAGCGTCTGACCGGGCCGATGAGGCTCGACGAGGAGACCAAGCACGCCTGGTATCATCACTGGATCGCGCTCGGTTTCGCCGCGCTCGAAGCCTCGTTGCCCGACGACGCGCCGACCCGCGGGGTATGTTTCGCAGAGGCGCCGACGCTCGCGGATATCTGCCTCGTGCCCCAGGTCTTCAACGCCAACCGCTTCGACTGCGACCTTGCGCCCTACCCGAAGATCGTCGCGCTGAACGACGCACTCCTCGCCCGTCCGGCATTCAGCGAAACCCACCCGAAACGCCAGCCCGACGCCGAGTAGCCGACCTCTGGGCGAACGCCCCGGCGGCTTAGTGAACCGAAGAACCCTGCCCTGCGAACGCGCCGTCATCCGGGACTTCGAGAGCCGGCAGTCGGATCGTAAAGGTCGCCCCCAGGTCGCGACCCTCGCTAGTCACGGCGATCTCGCCGTCATGCGCCTCGACAATGCGCCGAACCGTGGCGAGACCCAGCCCCAGAGACAGCTCGCCTCCCGTGGGCCGCGCCGAGAGCGTCACGAATTCTCCAAACGCGCGAGACAGATCCTCCTCCGTCAATCCCAGCCCCTGATCGCTGATCCGAAGCACCGCAGCACCGTCGTCCAGTACGATCGCAATATGAACCGTCGTGTCGGAGTGAGAATATTTGATCGCGTTCGCAACCAGGTTATCCACGGCCTGAATCAGAAGATCTTCATCGCCCTCGACATAGACCGGCTCGGAAATGTCGATCTCAAGATTAATCGCCTTGGCCGCTGCCGCGTCCCGGTTGGCGTCTACGGCAACGGTGGCCGCGGTCTCGAGCTTGACCACGTCCCGCGTGACAACGAGACGATCGGTTTCCTCGCGTGCCTGGTCGAGAATTGAACCGATCAGCCGGGCCATGCGTTCCGCGCTATCGACGATGTCTTCGCAGCTGGATTTTACCTTGTCGGGTTCGTCGGAGCCGCGGTCGAGAAGCTGCTCAATGAACTCGGCCCGGCTGGTCAGCGCAGCAAGCGGGTTGCGCAGATCGTGCGCGATCATGGCCATCAACCGGGTCTTGTAGGCGTTGGCTTCGTGAACCTTGCGGTAGCGTTTGGCCAACCGCCCCGACAGGATGCGCTGCTCGTCGAGCATCCGCGCCTGTTCGCGTTCGGTCTCGATCCGCCGAAGCTCCGTCTCGGCGCGCAGCCCGAACAGGCGGACGATGCTTTCGGCTCCCGCCGGTTCGCCGATCGGCCCGTTCGAGAATACGGCCAGATGACCCGCGACCACCCCCAGAGAATTCAGGAGCGGAACCCCGATATAGCTGTCGTATTCGGGCCACTTGGGAAAGCGGTCGGCGAAATCGCACGGCACGATCAACCGGCTTCCCGCGATGACGATATCGCACGGTGTGCCCTTCAGGTCGTACACAAAATCGGCGGCCCGCGCGGGCGCGCTCCCTTCATACGCGTAGAGTGCCCGCGCGCGGATCGGTGGCCTGCCCTCTGCTGTCGCGATCAGGGCGAGATCCACATCCATACTTCGACGCATGGATGAGATCAGCGTCTCGAGGAACTCGTCGCCCACTGACAAGGCAGTTGCTTCGGCAATTGCCAGCAGTGGATCCCTCTCGCCGTCGCCTGTCGCGTCACTCGTCGCCATGGAGCGTTCCCCCGCTCGGCACACCTGCTCTATAGGCCAGGCCATTGACCCGGCTCGCAATGTCCGCCCGACCCGTTCCGATTACAACCCTACGCCACTTCACACAGACGGTCACACCCCGCTCAGTGCGCCGCGGACGGGCGGGCCATGCCCGGGAACAGCCACGGCCAGAGCAGCCGGTTGAGCAAGGGCATCGCAATCCAGGTCATCAGGGGGGTCAGAATCGCGGTGTTGATGAGAACCTTCACCGGCAACGACAAGTCGACCAGCGCCCAGCCGAGGCCGTAGGCGAGCAGCAGGACGAGCGGAAAGATCGCGAGACCTGCCGTTATTGCCATCTTGTACCGGGGCAGCGGTAGAGGCATCGGGTGACCCTCGACGCTGAACCAGGTATCCATGCCGGTCTGGACGCTGTGCATGTGAAGGTCCGCCAGCGCCATGGATTTCTCGATCAGCTCGTTGAATTCCTGCGAGGCCCGCCAGCGCGTGAGCGCAGCGCAATCGTCGAAGCGTACGAGCACCAGATATTCGGCGTTTCCGGCGCCCTGAGGACGGATCACCGTCGCGCCTTGATAGCCGTCGAACCGGGCCTGCGCCTCGGTAATCTCCTTGATCCAGGTCTCGAACGCCGCTTCCTTGCCGGGCCTGACCGTCCGCACGATTACGACCGTCACGGGCTCGCCGGGCGAGCCGCCTTGTACATTTTCAACTCTGTCTTGATCCATTGCTCGACCCTTTCGTGTCCTGGCCAGACGACCGGAGCGTCTCGCCACATCGTCGGGATATACTTGCATCCCCGGCCGACGCCTCCAACACTGGGGTCCGAACCCGAGACCGGACACGCACACCATGAGCACCAGGACCGTCACCACCGACCCGATCACCGACGCCGACATCTTCGGCGAGCCAGCGGTCTGCCACCGGCTGGGGTTGATCGCGCTCTCGACGGACATCACAATCGAGGCGGATTTTCACCGTCTGCTTCCCGACGGCGCGATGTTCCACACGGCGCGGGTCATCCAGACCAACCCCACCACCATCGAAAACCTGCGCACCATGGGGCCGCAACTTGCCGCGGCGGCCGCAAGCCTGGTCGCGGGCCACCCGCTTGACGCCATCGCCTACGGTTGCACGTCGGCGACGGTGGCGATGGGCTATGACGAGGTCGCCGCCCAGATCGGCGCGGGCCGGCCCGGTTTGCCCGTCACGACGCCGATTACCGCTGCGCTCAAGGCGTTCGAGATGTTCAAGGTGCACAAGATTTCCATGCTCACGCCCTACATCGACAACGTGAACCAGCCGATGCTCCATTTTTTGGCGGAGAACGGCATCACGGTGCTCAATCTTGCCGCCTTCGGGCTGGAAAACGATATCGACATGTGCCGGGTCTCGCCCGACGCCATCCGCCGCGCCGCGGTCGCATCCTGCGACGACGAGGCGGACGCCCTGTTCATCTCCTGCACGGCGCTGCGCGGCGTCGAGGTAGCCGAGGCGCTGGAAGCCGATCTCGTCTGCCCGGTGTTTTCCAGCAACCAGTGCCTGTTCTGGGACGCGCTGCGCCTGAGCGGCTACACCGACCCCATCACCGGCTACGGCCGCCTGCTGCGCGTCTAATCGCCCACACCCTCGGCGATTACGGCGAGGAAATCGCCCGGCTGTATCAGTCCTGGATAATGGCGCCCGGCGAGCAGGCCGGCGCGGGGCGCGCGGTACTCGACGGGTGCGCTGCCCGTGTGTGCGAGGTCGTGGACCCGAGCCAACAGATCGCCCGCCGCGACCTCGTCGCCCAAACCGGCACAGGGCTCGATCAACCCGGCATGCTCGGCAAACGCGAAGCAGTCATCGTCGGGTATTGCAAGATGGACGGTTGGCACGGTGTCCGGCTTTCCGTCTAGAATTTCCATATGGATCAATAAGTTAATAAACCCTCGCTCCGCAATGCGCAGGGTCTCGGGCCGGGTGGTGCCGCCGCCGGCCAGCTCCGTGGTGACAAAATTTTTGCCCATCGCTTCGGCCGCGCTGTCGAGCATGCCGACAGCGTCGATCTCGCGCATCGCCAGGCTATAGGGTGCGCCGAACGCATCCCGCGCCGCCCGGCAACGGGCTTCCTGGGCTTTGTCGTCAAGCAGGTGGCAGGCGGCGAAAGGCACAAATTCGAGTGTCTTGCCGCCGGAATGGATATCGGCGACGAGGTCGGCGCGGGGCAGCAGGTAGCGCTGCACATAGTCGGCGATCTTCTCGGTGATCGTGCCGTCGGGCCGGCCCGGAAAGCTGCGGTTCATGTTGCCGCCGTCGATAGGCGAGGTCCGCACGCCGGCACTCAGCGCAGGGTAGTTGAGCCCCGACAGGATGATGACACGCCCGGCCATGCGGGCGGGATCGAGGGTGCGGGCGAGGTTGAGCAGTGCAATCGGTCCTTCGAATTCGTCGCCATGATTGCCGCCGGTAAACAGCGCGGTGGGGCCGTCGCCCATGCCGATCACGCTGACGGGGATCAGCAGCGAGCCCCAGGCCGACTCATCGCGCGACCAGGGCAGGCGCAGATGGCCGTGCTGCGCGCCGTCGGCTTCGAAGTCGACACTCGGCACGATGGGGCTGGGCGGCAAGGCGTCGGGCGGCATAGGGGGCGCCCTAATCCTTGACCAACAGCTTGCGCGGGGTGTGGCAGAACGGCTCCGCCCCGCCGTCGGTGATTCGCACGCTCTCGGTGATCTCGAGGCCCCAGTCGTCGAACCACAGTCCCGGCATCAAGTGAATGGTCATGCCGGGTATCAACTCGGTGGTATCGCCCGGACGCAGGCTCAACGTGCGCTCGCCCCAATCGGGCGGGTAGGAGAGACCGATGGAATAGCCACAGCGGCTTTTCTTTTCGAGCCCGTGGCGCGCGATGGCGGCGCGCCAGGCAGCCTCCACCTCCTCGCAGGCCCGCCCGGGGCGCATGACCTCGAGCGCCGCCTCGATGCCGTCGAGCAACGCCGCCTCCGCATCGCGCCAGACCTGGGGCGGCTTACCCAGATAGATGGTCCGCGAGAGCGGGCAGTGATAACGCCGGTAGCAGCCGCCCAGCTCGAAGAAGGTGCCCTCGTCGGCGTTAAACGGGCGCTCGTCCCAGGTCAGGTGCGGCGCCGAGGCGTCCGCGCCGGACGGAAACATGGGCATGAAGGCGGCATAGTCGCCGCCGAACCCATCCACGCCGCGGGTCGCCACATCGAGGATTTCCGCTGCCATCGCGTTCTTGGGCATGCCGGGCTCCATGACCTCGAAAACCCGCGCGTGCATCGCCTCGACAATCCGTGCCGCCGCCGTCATATAGTCGATCTCGGCGGGCGATTTGACCACCCGCTGCCAGTTCACCAATGCGTTCGCGTTGTGGAAGGTCGCGTTGGGCAGGTGGCTCACAAGGGCCTCGTGGGCGGCGGCCGTGTACCAGTAATTGTCCATCTCCACGCCGATCGTCCCGCCCGCCCAGCCGCGCGCCTTGATGACGCCGGCAAGGAAGTCCATCGGGTGGCGCTCGGTCGATTCCACGTAATGGTCGGGGTAGCCCTCGATGTCGTCGTCCGCCATAAAGACCGTCCGCTTCGCGCCCTGGCCGTCCATCCCCCGCCCCCACCAGACCGGATCGCCGTCGCCCGCCAGTAGCACGCCCTGATGGACGTAGAACGACCAACCGTCGTAACCGGTCAGCCAGGCCATGTTGGACGGATCGCTCGCGATCAGCAGATCGATCCCCTTCGCCTCCATGGCCGCGCGGGTCTTCGCGATGCGCGCGGCGTATTCCGCGTGGCTGAAGCGGGGATTTTCATTGGCCATGGTCGATCCTCGTCGGCGAGCGGGCCATATTACCCGGCGACGCGCGCCCGGTGTTCGGCTCAGCCGCTGCTGAACACCTTGTTGGCGAGCGCCGTGTCACCAAAGACGGGGATATAGCTGATCTTGCCGTCCCGGAAATGAAAATACTCGACGAAGTTCATCTCGAAGACCGTGCCGCTGGGTTTGGCGGTGAACCGCGCCCAGCCGATGGACGCCACGTGATCGTCGTCGGACAACAGCGCGCGGACCTCGAATTCCTCCACATCCACTGCGGCCCGAAATTTCTCGAGACACTCGTCCACGCCCGCGCGGCCGTGGAACTCGCCGAGCCAGGGCACGATGCCCTCGGACGCGCCCGAGAGCACGTCCCAGACGATATCGTCGGTTTGCAACCCGTGCAGGGCCTCGTCGTTGCCGTCCTGGAAATGGCGAAACCACTCCTCGACCAGGGCGAGGTTCTCTTTCGACGTCATGGCAATCATCCTCCCTGTAGCTTCGATTCCCGTCCTGTCGAACGAGTATCGATTTTCATCACCGATCTTAGTAGGATTGGATCAGGGTCAGCAATGTTTCCGCGCGGCGCGATGCGCCCCTGGCGTTCGACACCGACGGGAAGTGAGCCATGACGGCGACGCTCGACGACATCATCGACCGGGCCACGCTCGAGGGCCTGTGGCCGCAGGCCGGGGTTTCCCACGGCCTGCCGCGCGCGGCCTATGTCAGCGACGATTTCTACAGGCTGGGGAACGAGCGCCTGTTCGCGCGTGGCTGGACCTTCATCGGCTTTGCCCACGATATCCCGGAGCCGGGAGACGTCTATCCGGTTACGGTGGCCGGCCTGCCCATCCTCCTGGTGCGCGATACGAGCGGAGGGATCAACGCGTTTCACAATGTCTGCCGCCATCGCGGAATCCAACTCTACGACGCCCCAGCGCAAGCGCAGAAGAGCCTCACCTGCCCCTACCACGCCTGGGACTACCGTCTCGATGGCTCGTTGCGCGCGAGCCCTCATTTCGGCGGCCACAACCGGCATGACGCGCCGGGCTTCAAGCGGGAGGCCAACGGGCTCGTGCCTGTGCACTGCGAGCGCTGGCTCGACTGGATCTTCGTCAACGTCGACAGCTCCGCGACACCGTTCGACGCCTGGATCGCGACCATGACCAAGCATCTGGGCGCCTACGATCTGGAAAGCCTCGTCTTTGTTTCCCGGGTCGATGTGGGGCGCGTGGACGGCAACTGGAAGCTGATCATCGAGAACTACATGGAGCCCTATCATGTCCCCGTCGTTCACCCCGAGACCACTGCGGGCCAGCCCCTGGCGGATCATTTTTTGGTTGTCGACGGGATGTGCACCGGCTCCGGTGTGGCGCTCGCAGGCTCGGCCTCGCCGGAGGACGCCGCGGCATCGCATGGCGAGTCCGATCATCTGGAGACCAACGCCTATTACCTCAACCTGTTCCCCAATTTCGCCCTCCATACTTATGACGACGTGGCCGCGACCGTGCTCGTGGTTCCCGAGGCACCCGACCGAAGCCGCCAACAGGTCGACATCTACCGCTACGGCCACGTGGCCGACGATCCCGTCCTGGTTCGGAGCTGGCACGATCTGATTGCCCGGGTGATGAACGAGGACCGGGCGATCGTCGAACGGGCCCAAAGAGGCCGGGCGTCCCCCGTCACCGAAGACGGCGGCGTCATGTCACCCCACTGGGAAAGCTGCGTCGAGCAGTTTCACAAACTCGTAATCGGCGCCGTCGGCGAGAGCTGAGCGGCCCGCCATCGGGTGGCGCTCGGTCGATCGCACGTAATGGTCGGGGTAGCCCTCGATCCGGTCGTCGGCCATGAAGACCGTCCGCTTCGCGCCCTGGCCGTCCATCCCCCGCCCCCACCAGACCAGATCGCCGCCGCTGCCCAGAAGCACGCATTGATGGACGGTGAACGACCAGCCGTCATAGCCGGTCAGCCATGCCATGTTCGAGGGATCGCTCGCGATCAAGAGATCGATCCCTGCCCCGTCCATCGCGACTCGGATCTTGGCGATGCGCGCGCCATATTCCTCGCGGGAAAAACGGGGATGGGGATCGGTCATGGTCGGGCTCCGTGGGTTGCCGGATCAGGCCTGGGCGATGCCCCAAATTTCCACCGTGGTACCCGGATCGTGCATGTAGGGCTGGGGCACCAGGGTGATCGGCGGCAGCGCACCACCGAGCATGCCCGCGACGGTGTCGAGAAAGGCGTGGCTTTCCGCGACCGTGCCGCTCGATGTGAAGTAGCAGGTGAGCAGTTTGAGATCAGCGAAACCGCGGTCAAATCCGCGCAGGATGTCGGCCACGTAGGAAAGCACGAAGCGGGTCTGGGCGTGCAGGTCGCCCGGATACATCCACCCTCCGGAGTTCGAATCCGACTCCCACGGCACCTGGCCGCCGGTCCAGATGGTGTCGCGCAGCTTTTGGCCCTGGCGGTAGGGCAGCGGAATCGGCCAGTCCCAGACCCGCTTGGGCCAACTGTCGGCACGCGGGATGTACTTGTCGAAGCCGTTCCAGCTCTCGCGAAAGCCAAGGTGCTCGATCTTGGTCGCGGCGCCCTCGGGATGCAGCTGATGGCAGGGCACGACCGTGCCGCAGGGACCGGGCTCGCGAATTCGCGCGCAGCGGGCCTTGGCGATCTCGGCCCATTCTCCGGTGGTCTCACCGAAGTAATAGCCCTCCATCTTTACGGAATCCTGGAGCGAACAGCCGAGTTGGGCCAGGGTCTCCTCGTGGGTCTGCTGCACCACATGGCTCTGGGCCACGGCGTCGCCGGGTGCCGCGATAACGTCGTTTTCGTCCGCCGCGGTGCGGTTGGAAACAGCCCAGAATTCCCCGGCGCGCAAGCCGCCGGTCACGGTGCGCCCACCGAACAGATCCCGTTTCGCTTCCGGCACCGGACGGGGCGCTGCGCGCACACCGTCGAATCCGCGCCAGCCCTTCTGGGCGATGGCCTGGAGCTGAATGAGCTGGCCCTCAAACGGCTGGAACGGAGTCGGCACGGTGCTGATCGCGGGCATGGGATCCTCGGGCACAGCGCGGGCCAGCGCGGCGATGACCTCCCAGTCGTCGCACTCGCCCGTATAGAACGCCTTGAAGCGCACCACATCAGTCAATCTGCAGCCTTCGGCGGCCAGCGCCGCGGCGACGTTTCCAAGGGCGCCTTCGATCTGGGCGGTCAGATCGCCAGGGTTGCCGATCGCGCCGGCGGCGTCGAAATCGCCCGCACCCCCGACCGCCGTGAGCTTGCCCGCCGTGGCGGACGGGTGCTGGACATGGGAAATCGGCCAACGCCAGATCGGTTCCATCGCGCGCTCTCCCTTGTTCGCTTATCTGTGATGCAGCCTAATCGGGCCGGGCGGTCGTCGGATCGATCATCTTGCGAATCTCGGTCACCGTGGTTGCCGGAAAACCGCTGATTTCGGCGTGCTTGTGGATCAGAGACTCGTCGGTGGCGAGATAGACGCAGAATGTCTTGTCGCCGGCGACGAACGATTCAATCCACTGGATATCGGGCGCCAGCTGAGCCAGCGCTTCGTTGGACTTGGCGGCCGCCGCACGGAGCTGTTCGCGATCAAGGCTGCCGACTTCGGGTATGGTGCGCTCGATGATGAAGCGTTTCATGGCCATGACGATAATCTCCCTCAACTCCGACGATCGATGCGCTTGATGCTCGCGTCGGTTCTTGGCCTAGCTTAGCCCCGGAAATCGCCTTCGAACAGGCTCCCGACGTACGGGCGATCCTGTATGATGGCAATCTGGAATTACCGGTCCACCGCGTCACCGACGGGAGAGCACTCATGGCTTCGGAGCGTTACGAAAAAGGCCTCAAAATCCGCCGCCAGGTATTGGGCGACGAGTATGTCGATCGAGCGCTGGAGCGCGCCAAGGGCAACCCGCTGACGGAAGAGCAGCAGGTCGCGGTCACGGAGGGGGCATGGGGCGCCGTCTGGACCCGGCCCGGCCTCGACCTCAAGACCCGAAGCATGCTCAATCTTGCCATGCTGACCGCGCTCAACCGTTCCCACGAGTTCGAAATCCACATGCGTGGCGCCATCAACAACGGCGTGACCAAGGAGGAAACCAAAGAAATCCTTCTGCAGTGCGCCGCCTATTGCGGCTGGCCCGCGGCGATCGATTCCTTCCGCATCGCCGACCGGATGTTTGCCGACATCGAGGGCACGGCCTAAGGGCGGGGGCGGTTCGGGGGCGGCGCGCCGATGTGCGATCCGGTCGATCACAAGCGAACGGGATGGTCGGGATGGCCCGATCTGCCCGCGCCACACCTGTCGGGCTCGAGCGCCCCGTGGGTCGACCTGTCCCACCCGATCACGGAAGAGTTCTCGCGTGTGCCGTTCTTTCCCCAGCCGCGCATCCACCGGCTCATGACCATGCCCGACGATCCACTGAATCTCACCGAGATCCACATGGTCTGCCATCACGGCACCCATATCGACGCGCCGTGTCATTTTATTGCCGACGGGCCGGCAATTGACGCCATCCCGCTCGACCGGCTCTACGGTCCGGGCGTCGTCTGGCCGATCGAGCTGGAACCTCTGGGTGTCATCGAGCCGCACCATTTCAAGGCCGCAATGCCCGCGATGGAGCCCGGCGATATCGTGCTGCTCGACACGGGCTGGGCGCAGCATGCGAACACCCCACTCTACGAGGACCACCCCTCGCTCAGCCCAGAGGCCGCGCGCTGGCTGGTCGAGCACGGCGCGAAGCTGGTCGGAGTTGATTTCCCCACCCCCGATCTCGCCGCCAAGCACCGCGCGGCAGGTTTCGACTGGCCGGTCCACCACGTGCTGCTGGGCAGCGGCACCTTGGTCGCCGAGCATGTCACCAACCTTGCCGCCTTGCGCAGCCAGCGGGTCGACGTCATGGTTCTGGCGATCAACATCGCGGGCTCGGACGGCGCACCGGCGCGCATCGTCGCGCGCCCGTGCTGGGGCTGAGCGGAGTACGGGGAGAACGGCGTGTGATGGACAGTCCCGACGATTCCGGGCTTGGCGACAAGGTTGCCATCGTCACCGGTGGCGGCGCGCTGGACGACGGCATCGGCAACGGCCGGGCGGCGGCCATCCTGTTCGCCCGTGCGGGCGCGAAGGTTCTCGTGGTCGACCGCGACGAGGCGGCGGCGGAGCGTACGGCAACGATGATCGAAGACGGCGGCGGGCGGGCCGTGGCGTTCGCGGCGGACGTCACCCGCGCCTCCAATTGTGCCGCGATGGTCGCGGCGGCGATCGAGCACTTCAGCCGGCTCGACATCCTCGACAACAACGTCGGCGTCATCACGAGTGGCGGCTCGGTGGTCGACGAGACCGAGGCCGAGTGGGAACGGGTGATGCGGATCAACGTGACTTCGATGATGTTGGCGTCCAAGCATGCGATTCCCGCCATGATTGAGAGTGGCGGGGGCGGTGCGATCGTCAACGTTTCGTCGATTTCGGCGCTGCGCCCCCGGGGCCTGACCGCCTATTCGACCTCGAAGGGCGCGGTCATCACGCTCACCCGCGCCATGGCGGTCGATCACGCGGCCGAGGGCATCCGGGTCAACTGCGTCGCGCCGGGGCCCATGTACACGCCGCTGATTTACGGCCAGGGAATGAGCGAGGAAGCGCGCGAACGCCGGCGCAAAGCGGCGCCGCTGGCGATCGAGGGCACCGGCTGGGATGTCGGCAACGCGGTGGTCTTCCTGGCGTCGGATCAGGCCCGCTTCATCACCGGCCAGACCCTCGTGGTCGACGGTGGCGTCACCCTGGTGGGTCCGCGCCGGGAGAGCTAAGGCGCTGGTTTAGCGCCGCGTGGCCAGGGAATCGGCCAGCACGCAGAGGATCTCGAACATCACGGTCGCGGCGTTGAGCGCCGTGTTGCCGCTGGGGTCGAAGGGTGGTGACACCTCGACCACGTCGCCGCCCACCAGGTGGAGGCCTTGCAGGCTGCGGATCATCTTCTGCGCCTCGTACATGGAAAAACCTCCCGCCTCGGGCGTACCCGTGCCAGGCGCGTAGACCGGGTCGAGGCCGTCGACATCGAAGCTGACATAGGTGGGACCGTCGCCGACGACACGGCGGATCTCGTCGATCACCCAGTCGACGCCACGCTCAAAATATTCCTCAATGTAGACCACCCGCATGCCGCTCTCGTGGGAGAATGTCCAGATGTCCTTGTCCGTGAGCGAGCCGCGAATGCCAATCTGGATGACCCGCTTCGGATCGAGCAGACCTTCCTCAACGGCGAGACGAAACGGAGTGCCGTGATGCTGCTCGACGCCCATGAAGGCGCCCGAGGTATCGCAATGGGCGTCGAAATGGACCATGCCCGCGGGCGCACCCTTCGCGATGCCGCGCAGGATGGGAAGCGCTACCAGGTGATCGCCGCCGACTGAAAGCGGCGCGGCACCCGCTGCGTGCACGTCGGCATAAAACTCTTCGATGATCGCGAGGCTCGCGGCGGCGTCGAGCGGATTGATGGGCACGTCGCCCAGGTCGCCGATCCGGCAATGCTCGTCGGGCGTAATCAGGCTGACATGGTGGGTGCGCCGGATCAGGCTCGACATATCGCGCACTTGGCGGGGCCCATGGCGCGCGCCCGGTCGGTTGGTGGTGCCGAGATCGAAGGGCACGCCGATCAGCGCAATGTCGACCTCGCCCGCACCTTTGACGATGGGATAGCGCATGAAGCTGGGAATTTCCATGAAGCGGGGGCGGTAGGGCAATTCGCCGCTGTCCGTGCCGTCGTCGTCCGCCATCGCCTGTCCTTCCCTGCTTCGCCGCCCGATCGGGTACTCTAGCCCAGCCGCGCCGTGTTTCGATAGTGCAGCGCGGTCTTTCGCAAGCGATGGAATTGGGGTTAGACTGGCCCCATAGTAGTAAGAACAACGGCTCCATGACCCACATAACCGGGCGGGAGCGCATCAGGGACACGGCCCTCCAAAATTCGGGGCCCATAAGGGAGAGAGTTCAATGACCAAAACCACGACCAATCCGGGCCTCGTGCGCTCGCGCACATTCGGTCATATGACCCGCCGCCAGTTCGGCGCCGGCGCCGCCGCAGCCGTGGCAGGCGCAGGCCTGGCAGGACTTCCGGCAGGCAAGGCTCTGGCGGGCACCGATCTCTATTACACGGGCTGGCAGGGCTATGACGACGGCCTTAAGGCAGGTGGCTGGTTCGACAACAACGACATCAGCCTGCAGACGACCTACATCACCGCGGGCAACGAGGAAATCATCGCGGCCATCCAGTCGGGCGGCAAGGGCAACATGGACATCGTCACGCCCGCAGCACTCTACGTGCCGTTCTACAACCATGTGGGCCTGCTCGAGCCCCTCGACATGAGCCGGATCCCGAACTACGCGAACCTGTTCCCGGTTTTCCAGAACATGCCGACACTCGAAATCGGCGGCGAAGTCTTCGGCACTCCCTTCGCCTGGGGCTCCGTGCCGCTGATGTACAACGCCGACGTGATCTCCGAGCCGCCGACCTCATGGCTCGACATGATGAAGCCGGAATACAAGGGCAAGGTCGCGCTCGTGCACGACATGATCGCGATCATGTTCCCCTTCGCCAGCGTCGCGGCGGGCACGCGCACGCCATGGCTGATCACCGAGGCCGAGCTCGACGCGACGATCGACCTGATCATCGATATCAAGAAGAACCACGCGCTGGCCGTCGCGCCGGGCTACGGCGAACTCGGCACGATGTTTGCGAACGGCGAGATCGTCATGGCCCCTGCCTGGGAGCCGACCAGTGTGTGGGGCGGCGCCGAGAACACCAACCTGAAATGGGTGATCCCCAAGGAAGGCAGTCTGCTGTTTTGCGACAACCTCTCGGTCGTGCCTCAGGCACCCCATCTGGACGAATGCTACAAATTGCTCAATCACTCGCTTGCGACGGAGACACAGGCCGAAATCGCGAATCTCAATACGACGGGCGCGGTGGTCAGCGGCGCCGTGCCGATGCTGGACGACCTGCCCAAGAGCATGTATCCGTACGACGACATTGAGGGCTGGTTCGACTCCGCCGGCGGCATCAGCGAGCTCTGGCCGACCTCGCCCGATGGCGAGCATGTGACCTTCGATCAAGTTACCAAGGCCTGGGAGCGTTTCCTCGCGGCGTAAGCTGCGATCCAACCGTGGAGCCCGCGCGGACAGCCGCTTGATCCGGTCGTCCGCCGGTCCCTCCCGCTGCAAATCCAGGATATGATCCATGGCCTCCACTGACGAAATCATCGTCCGCCTGAGCGGCGTTTCCAAGTCGTTCGGCGATTTGGTCGCGGTGCACCCGCTCGACCTCACAATTCGGCGCGGTGATTTCCTCGCGATCCTCGGCCCGTCGGGCTGCGGCAAGACGACCCTGCTCAACATGATCGCGGGCTTTCTCTACCCCGACAGCGGCACGGTCGAAATCAACGGGCAGGACATCACCCGCCTGCCGCCCGACCGCCGCCCGACCAACATGGTGTTTCAGGGCTACGGCCTGTTTCCACACATGACCGTGCGCCAGAACATCGCCTACGGCCTGAATATCAAAAAAGCCCCCAAGGAGGAGATCAAGGAGCGGGTGCGCGAGATCATCGATCTCGTCCATTTGGAGGAGCTGGAGCAACGTGGCGTCGGCCAGCTCTCGGGCGGCCAGGCACAGCGCGTCGCGCTCGCCCGCGCGCTGATTATGCGTCCCGACGTGCTGTTGCTTGACGAACCGCTTGCCGCGCTGGACCTCAAGCTGCGTAAAGCCATGCAAACCGAGCTTCGGCGCATCCACAATTCCATCGGCGGCACCTTCGTGTTCGTCACCCACGACCAGAGCGAGGCCATGGGCTTGGCCAACCAGATCGCCGTAATGTCCGCGGGCCGCATCGTCCAGCAGGGCACCGCGGAGGACATCTACGCCGCGCCGCAATCACGCTTCGTCTCGACCTTCATCGGCGAGGCCAATATTCTGCGTGGCCGGCGCTCGGGCGGGCGCATCACGTTGGCACTGGGCGGTGGCTTCGAGGATGCCGGCGCCGACGAGGACGTGGTGATCATGCTGCGCCCCGAGGCGGCAATTCTCGTGCCTGCCGACGCGACGCTGCCCGATGACGCGTTACGCCTTGCCGGCCGGCTCGACGATGCGGTGTTTCTCGGCACCTACATAAGATACACCGTCGCCATCGACGACGAGATCTTTGCCGTTCACAGCGCGGACACGGACCTGCGCGGGCGCGTCGCCGTCGGCGACGCCGTGCAATTGAGCTGGACGCACACGGAACACAAAATCCTGCCCGACACATGATCGACTGGCTGAGGGGGCGTCTGCCCTTCGTGCTGCCGTCGACGACGATCTTCCTGTTCTGCTTCGCGGCCCCCGTCGCCTATTTCTTCGTGATGAGCTTCTGGCAGATCCAGGCCTATCAGCTCAGCACCGACCCCACGATTCACAATTATGTCGAGGTCTGGACCGACTATTTCCCGTCCCTCTGGTACACCTTTGCGGTGGCCTCGGTGATCGGCCTCGTCGTCACGACGGTGGCCTTCGGCTTCGCCTATTTCATCCGCTTCAGGGCGGGTCGGTGGGGCACGCCGCTGCTGTTCGTCACCCTGCTCACCCTGTTCGGCGGCTATCTCACCAAGATCTACGTCTGGAAGACGATCCTCGGCCAGGGCGGCGTGCTGAACACGGCCTTGCAGGCGATCGGACTGATCGATGAACCGATCACCGCCTTTCTCTACAACCCGCTCGCGGTGGTGATAACGCTGGGCCATTACACCCTGCCGCTCGCGATCCTGCCCATATATGGTGCGCTGCGCAGCGTCGAGGACGTGCCCCTGCGCGGCGCGCGCGACCTGGGCGCGGGACCGTGGCGGGTGTTCAAGGAGATCGTGCTGCCCCAGTGCCAGATCGGCATTCTGTTTTCCTTCACACTCTCCTTTTTGTTTGCCGCAGGCGATTACGTCACGCCGTTGCTGGTCGGCGGTCCCTACACTTCGATGATGGGGATTATGATCCAGCTCCAATTCGGCATGCGGTACAACGCGCCGCTGGGCGCGGCCATGGCGTTTACGATCATCGCGATCTGCATGATCGTGATCAGCATGGTCGCCCTCGGGATGCGTCAAACCTTGAAGGCACGGGGATGACGATAAGCAACGTCGTCTGGCGCGTCTTCGCTGCGGCCTGCTGCGTTTTCATGATCTCGCCGCTGGTGATCCTCATCATGTTCTGTTTTTCCGACAAGGGCGTGATCAGCTTCCCGATCGAGGGACTGACGCTGGACTGGTGGGAGACGCTGTTTTCGCGATCCGAATTCTGGAAGTCGCTGCGCAACAGTGCCATCGTAACCGGAACCGTCGGCGGGGTAACGACGCTCTGCGGCACCATGGCGGCATTTTCGTTTGCGCGCATGCGGCCCCAAGTCGCGGGTATCTCGATGGCGATACTCACGCTTCCGGTCATGCTTCCACCGCTCGTCCTGGCACTCACCCTGCTCTCTTTCTTCTCAAGCCTCGACATGCGCCTCGGCCTGCAGACGGTGATCCTGGGTCACTTGGTATTCACCCAACCCTTCGTCATCCTCGTCGTGCATGCCCGGATGGCGCGCTTCGACTACGCCATCGTGAACAGCGCCCGCGACCTCGGGGCCTCGCCGCTGCGGGCTTTCAACTCCGTGACCCTGCCGCTGATCCGCCCGACGATCATCGGCGCGGCGATGATCGCCATGGCGCTCTCGCTCGACGACTTCATCATCACCTTCTTCACCGTCGGCGGCGGCAACACGCTGCCGACTTTCCTCTGGGGCATGCTGCGCAAGGGCGCGAACCCGCAGATCAATATTGTGGGATTCCTGCTGATGACGTTTACCATCTGCGCCAGCTACATCGCGTTCCGGGTCACGCGCTATCGCGGCTAGGCCTTGGGCCGGCATCCCTCGGGATCATAGAACGGGCGGAGCGAGGCCTCCGCCGCATAACGCTCGCCCGCTACCTCGATCTCGAAGCCGCCCGCGGCGCACAGTTCGGCATTCACCCCGCCCTCGTGGCGCACATAGCCCAGCGCGACCGAGGCACCCAACGTGAATCCGAAAGCGCCCGAGCTGACGTAACCCACGGGCTTGCCTCCCAGCCAGATCACTTCGTCATGGACGAGTAGCGGCTCGGGGTCGGCGAGGCGGAATGCGACCAGCCGCTTGGTCAACGGCCCGGCCTCCTTCTGGGCAAGCAGGGCGTCGCGACCGATAAAGCCACCCGGCTTGTCAAACGCCACCGTGAAGCCGAGCCCCGCCTCGAGCGGTGTGTCCTCCGGCGTGAGATCAAGCTCGTACTCGCGGTAGCCGCGTTCGAGCCGCAGATGCTCCAGCGCGTGGTAGCCGGACGGCGCAAGGCCCACCGCCTCGCCCTCGGTCAGCAAACGGCCGCACAGGTCCTGGGCAAACTCGGTGGGCACGAACAGCTCCCAGCCCAGCTCGCCGACATAGGTCAACCGGTTGGCGATGACCCGGGCATAGCCCATGTCGAGAAATTGCGAGGTGGCAAAGGAAAACGCGTCGTTCGAGAGGTCGGCGTCGGTCAGACGCCCCAACAGCTCGCGCGAGCGCGGCCCCTGGACCGAGAGGACGACGTAGGCGCCGGTCAGGTCGCTCAACGCAACGTGTTCGTCCATGCCGAAGCCGCGCTCGATCCAGGCCTTGTCGCGGGGATGGGTGGTCGCCGAGGAAATGACGAGGAAGCGGTCTTCGGCCAGCCGGTTGACGGTGAGATCCGCCTCGATGCCGCCGCGCTTGTTCAGCATATGGGTATAGACGAGCTTGCCCACGGCCACATCGACGTTGCCCGCACAGAGCCGTTGCAATACCGCGCAGGCATCGCGCCCCGCCACCAGGTGCTTGCCGAACGAGCTTTGATCGAACAGCGTTACACCCTCCCGCGCGGCGCGGCATTCAACCGCCGTGTGTTCGAACCAACCGGGCCGGGTATGGGAATAGACCGGCGAGGGATCGACGCCCTCGGGCGCGAACCAGAGCGGGCGCTCCCAGCCCATCGCCTCGCCAAACCAGGCGTTGCGCGCAGCCCAACGGTCGTGGAGCACGCTCCTGCGCACCGGGCGGGCAGCTTCTCGCTGTTTGTAGGGCCAGTGCATCTTGTAATGCAGCCCGAGGGATTCCGCCGCCCGGTCGCTCAGGTAACGGTGGTTGTTCTGGAACGGGTGGAAGCGCGCGACATCGACGAAGGAGAGGTCCATGCACGCCTCGCCCTCGACGATCCACTCAGCGAGCGCCCTGCCCGCGCCGGCGCCGAACTCGATTCCTTCCGAGTTGTAGCCCGCCGAGATGTAGCAATTGGGCAGGCCCGGCGCCTCGCCCAGCATGAAGAGCAGGTCGGGAGTAAAACTCTCGGGCCCGTTCATGAACGTCGCAATCCCCGCCTCGCCCAGCGCAGGCAGCATCTCCATTGCCTTGCCGAACGGCAGGGCGAAGTGATCCCAGTCCTCGGGCAGCTCGACGAAGGCGGGGTCGGCGGGTAGTCGGTCCATGGGCAGCGGCTTGCCCTGGGGTTCGAACGAGCCGACCAGCAGTTTTCCTGCGTCTTCCTTGACGTAGACATAGCCATCGGTATCGCGCAGCACCGGCAGATTGGGCTGGACCCAGTCGAGCGGTTCGGTAACGACGTACATATGCTCACATGGGAACAGCGGCACCCGGATGCCAAGCTGGGCGGCAAGGTCACGGGTCCACAAGCCGCAGGCCAGCACCAGGGTTTCGCAGACGATCTCGCCACCGGACGTGGTGACCCGGTAGTCGCCCGAGGGCAGGCGTGCGAGCGTTTCGACCGGCGAGTGCTCGATTACCTGTGCGCCGCATTGTTTCGCGCCGGCGATCAGCGACATGGTGGTATCGACGGGGTTGGTCTGGCCGTCCTTCGGGATGTAGATCGCGCCCTCGACGAGGCTGTCGTCGATGCCCGGGTATATCTCTGCGGCCTCGGCGGGGCCAATCATGTGGGCCTCGATGCCGAAGCTCTTCGCGACGGTGGCGAGATGGCGGGTCTCGTACATCCGATCAGTGGTGCGCGCAACACCCAGCGTGCCGTTCTGCTTGAAGCCGGTAGCCTGGCCGGTCTCGGCCTCGAGCGAAGAGTAGAGTTCGACATTGTAGCGGGTCAGCTCGGTCATGGCGTGGCTGCCGCGCAACTGCATGATCAACCCGGCGGCGTGCCAGGTTGTGCCCGAGGTCAGTGTGTGGCGTTCGAGCATGACCACGTCGGTGACCCCGAGCTTGGTCAGGTGATAGGCGAGGCTGCTGCCCGCGATACCGCCACCGACGATGACCACCTGGGCGTGGCCGGGAAGGTTCGCGCTCATGCCTCGTCCTCTCGCCGCCGTTGCCGGATTAGGCCGCGCAGCCGACACAGCGCTCGACGGTCAGGTCGAGCTTGAGCCGCTTGAGTGGAATCTCGTCGCCACAGACGGTGCAAAAGCCGTAATCACCTTCGTCCAGCCGGCGGAGCGTCGCCTCGATCCGCTGCGCCCGGCCCTGGCGCCGCGCGCCCACCGCCTTGGCCATGGCCTGCACCTGCATGGCGTCCATCCGTGAGAGCCGTCCCACCGCGGCCTGGTCGAGCTCCACGGGCCGGCGCGCCTCAGCGGACGAAGCGTCGATTTCGCGCAAAGCACCCCGCTCCGCTTCCAGCCGGCGGCGGATGTCATCGGGATCGAGATCCTCGCGCGTATCCATGAACGCTTGTTCCTTCGGATTGGGCCCGCCGTGAGACTAGCGCAAGCCGATGGCGGACGCACGGGGGCGATGCTAGAACGGGAGCGCCATATATCGGAGATCGCCCCAGGGGAAGGACGCCATGGCCGAGGTCAAGATGCGCACGGAAAACGTCGAGTTCATCGCATATTGCCTGAGGCGCGTGTAGACGGCGGCGGGCGGCAGCGAAGAGCACGGCGCCATCATCGCCCACGCCATCGGATTCGCGCATCGCCAGGGCCACGAGAAGCTCAACCAGGGGCTCGGCGTCTACGAGGTGCTCGACATCGCGCTCACCTCCGGCAACCTCGACGTCACCGCCGTGCCCGAAATGGTCTCGGAGGGACCGAGTTGGGCGGTGTTCGATGCCAAGAAATCGTCGGGCTATTACGCGCTGCACATGATGGCGGAAACCGCCATCGCCAAGGCGAAAGCGCACGGCATCTCGATTTGCTTCGGCGGCAACCACAACGACGCCGGCAGCTTCGCGGCCTACGCCCACATGGCGTGGGAGCAGGACATGGTGGCGATGACCTCGAACAACACGGTACCGCTCGCCGCGCCCTTTGGGGGTATGGAAAACGTGCTGTCCAGCCCGCCGTTCGACGCGATCATCCCGTCAGGCGCCGAGGCGCCGCTCTGGGCCAGCGTCAAGTTCGCCGAATTCTACGACGGCGACATCGCGGAAGCGGTGCTCCAGAACAAGCCCATGAAGGGGATGTGGCTGATCGACCCGGAGACCGGCGAGCTGACCGACGACGCGACCAGATACGCCAAGCGCCGCGAGGGCTACGGGCGGGTCTGGGATTACGACTGGGGCGGGCAGATCGAGCATCCCCGGACCTACGCGCTCAACCTGTGGAACGAAGGCATGACTACGGTCATCAACCCGCTCGGCATCCCCTGCCCCGAGTTGCCCGAGTTGCCCGATTTCACCGAATTTACCGAGCAGACCGAGACCACGAGCGTCGGCGGCAGCTATTTCCTGTGTATCGACCCGGCAATGTTCGGCCCGATCGAGGCGGTCAAGCAGCGCTCGGACGCCCTGGTGCGCACGATCCACGGAGCCAAGCCCCGCCCCGGCCACTCCGTCCGCCTACCGGGCGAGCCCGGCTTCGAGCGGATCAGAACGGGCGTCACCGATGTGGAGGTGCTGGAGAACCACTGGGAGCCGTTCTTCACCACCATCGCGGGGCGCTACGGGTTTACGGAGGATTCCCTGCACGCCGACTTCACGACAGACGGAGGATTGAAGAGCTAATGCTCGGATCAACATCGTCGGCTTCATGCTCATGATCATGACAATCTGCGCCAGCACCATCGCCAAGCGGTGGTCCCGTTATCGGGAATGAACCGGGGCGAACGCGGTGCGCAACGGAGAGCGATAATGCCCAAAATTAAGATACGGACCGAAAACGTCGAGTTCATCGAATACTGCCTGAGGCGTGTGTGGACAGCGGCGGGCGGCGCCGAGGAACATGGCGACATCATTGCGCATGCCATCGGCTTCGCCCATCGCCAGGGCAACGAAAAGCTCAACCAGGGACTCGGGGTCTACGAGGTGCTCGACATCGCGCTCACCTCGGGCAATCTCGACGTGCGGGCGGTGCCCGAGATGGTCTCGGAGGGACCTTGCTGGGCGGTTTTCGACGGCAAGCGCTCGTCGGGCTATTACGCGCTTCACATGATGGCGGAAACCGCCATCGCCAAGGCGCGGGATCACGGCATTTCCCTATGCTTCGGCAGCAACCACAACGACGCGGGCAGCTTTGGGGCTTATGCCTACATGGCGTGGGAGCAGGACATGGTGGCGATCACGTCGAACAACACGCCGCCGCTGGCCGCCCCATTCGGCGGCATGGAAAACCTGCTCTCCGTCGCCCCGTTCGACGCCATCATCCCCTCGGGCGAGGAGGCGCCACTCTGGGCCAGCGTGAAATTCGTTGAATTTTATGACGCCGACGTCGCGGAAGCCGTGCTCCATAACAAGCCCTTGAAGGGGATGTGGCTGATCGATC
Organism: Alphaproteobacteria bacterium; assembly: GCA_965249645.1. Taxonomy (GTDB): domain Bacteria; phylum Pseudomonadota; class Alphaproteobacteria; order UBA828; family JAPUJA01; genus CAVOEB01. The sequence goes on along the minus strand of CBDFML010000009.1, from coordinate 57,199 downwards.
CGGAGACCGGCGAGTTGACCGACGATGCGACCAAACACGCGAAACCCCTGCCCGGCCGCGGACGGGTCTGGGATTACGACTGGGGCGGGCAGATCGAGCACCCCCGCACCTACGCGCTCAATCTCTGGAACGAGGGGATGACCGCTATCGTCAACCCTTTGGGCGTTGCCTGCCCCGACCTGCCCGGTCTTACGGCGTTTACCGAGCAGACCAAGACCGCGATGATGGGCGGCAGCTATTACATTTGCATTGACCCGTCGGTATTCGGACCGATCGAGAAGGTCAAGGCGCGATCGGATGCCTTCGTTCGCGCAATCCATGGGTCGAAACCCCGACCCGGCCATTCCGTGCGCCTGCCGGGCGAGCCCGGCTTCGAGCGGATCAGAAAGGGCGCCACCGAGGTCGAGGTGCTGGAAAGCCACTGGGAGCCGTTCTTCGCCACCGTCGCCGGGCGCTACGGCCTTACGGAGGGCTCTCTGCGCGCCGATTTCGCGGCGTCATCGGGCTGAATCCAACCCCTACCACCAGATCATGGGAACAGTGGGGTAGAGTTGGTCCAGCCCGTCTTTCGTGATGATGAAGTTGTTTTCCGCCAAGACCGTACCAACCCCGTCGGTCTGACAGAACACCTCGGCGCTCGCCACCATGCCCGCAGCATAGGTCTCGTCGGGCTCGGAGACCGTAAGGCCGAGCAGCGGCGGCTCCCAGAGCGAGCCGTTGCCGTGGCCGTAATAGGGCCATTGCTCGAACAGGTCGGAATAGACGTAGCCCAGATCCTCCTGCTTCTTCATGACCGATTTGCACACCGCGTGCAGGTTGGCGCCGTCGCGGACGTTGCCCTGGATGTCCTCCATCAAATAGACCATGTCCTCGATGAGCTTTTTCTGCTCCGGACTGGGTTTGTTGCCGCACACCGCCGAGCGGACGGGGTCGAACCAGTAGCCCTGATGGATCGGGCCGTAGATTGCCATATGGATGAGGTCGCCGGGCTCGGGCGCGTCCTCGCTGAAGCCGTACATGGGATCGCCTTCCAGATGCGCCGTATACTCGCCGTGCGCTATGGCGATGCGCTGGAAAAAACCGCCCTGACGGATCATCGAGGCCGCCCCTAGCGCCGCCGCCTCGCGCTCGGTCTTGCCCATGATCAAGGCTTCCATGGTCTCGTTCATGGCCGCCGAGACCATCTCGCCGCCCTCGCGAAAGAGATTCTGTTCGCGCGGGCTCTTTATCATGCGGACCGCCTGCATCAGGTCGTCCTGATAGATGTAGTCGATCTGCGGGGTCAGCGCCTCGAACTGCTTGGCGTACTTGACCGGCAGGCAATCGCTGCCGACGAAGGCGACCCTGCCCTCGACTTTCCGTTCATTCAGCGCATCCGCCGCGCCCTTGATGGGGTCGAGATGCCAGTGGTGATTGTCCGTCGCGATCCGCTCGAAGCGCGGATCGAGAAGATCGGTATGCAGCTCGGGCGGCTTGCCGTCGGCCAGGATGGCACAGCAGAAAGAGCGCGCATTCCAGGCCTTTGAATCGGGTTCCTGACCCGAGTGGCAGGAGTAGAAATTGGTGAGGTAAAGGATCTCCATGGAGCGTTCGTAGTTGCCAGCGGTCTTGCCGAACACAACCATCACCTCGTAGCCGCGCTTCTCCATCTCCGCATAGACGCGCGTCCAGCGCGCCTCGTATTCCTCCTGTGGAAAATACATCGTGACTGGCATGGCATACCTCCCCTAGCGTTGCCGATTGTCACCCGGTCGGCCTGCAAACGGGCCGGGTTTTTCTGGAAGTCTAGCGCGCGAACCAGCTAGAGTCCGGGAAAACCTAGATCACCGGAGGATGCACGCCATGCCCCAGGAACGGCACAATTATCCCGGCCGATATTTCCCGCTCGAGGAATATGAAGACCGTTGGCAACAGGTGCAGGACGAAATGGCCCGCCGTGACGTGGAGCTCGCCGTCGTCTGGGGCCAGACTGCCGGCAACTACGAACGCGCCATGGAAATCACCTGGCTTTCGAATCATTACTCGGAATATTCCGGCGCCGACCCGGATTCCCGGGCATGGAACGCGCGCTCCTACGGCTGCGTGATCCTGGAGAGAGGCAAGGAGCCGGAACTTCATGCCGATAGCTCTGCCTTCCGGCCCGATCTGGTCGCCACCAAGAATAACCACAGCCACATGGACGTGGTCGCCGGCGTCGCCGAATCACTCAACGGCCGTGCACTGGACGGCGATATCGCGTTCGTGGGCAGCGACTGCCTGCCGGTCAAATACGCCGACCAGCTCCGGACCGCCATACCGGCTTCACGTTTCGTCTTCGACGACGACCTCGTGCGCGCCTGCCGGCGAATCAAGAGCCCGCGGGAGATCGACTGCTACCGCGAGGGGGCGCAGATTGTCTCCGACGCGCTTCATATCCTGTGCACGGGCCTGCTCGCCGGAAAAGTCGCGGCCGAAGCCGTCGCCGAGGCGAGCGCCGAGATCGTCCGACGCGGCGGCAACTGGCACCGCATTCCGGTCAATTTCGGCGACACCTCCCAATTCGTCCAGCGCGACCCGACCTACGGCTTCAGTCAGGACGCACCCCGGGAAGGCGACATGGCGCGCTTCTCGATCGACGGGCCGATCCATCAGGGCTATTGGTTCGATCCCTGCCGGACCCTTGTCGTCGGCGGCAAGCCGAGCGCGGATCAGCGCAACCTGATGGAGGATTCTTACTCCGTCGTCCAACTCATCCTCGACACAGTCAAACCCGGTGCGAAGGTTCTCGATATCGCGAAGCAGGCCGAGGCCCGTCAGCAGGCGGTGACCCGGGGCGAGGACCACGCCGCGGCCATGTGGCCCATGAACGGCCACGCCAACGGCATGATGTGGGAACCGCCGTTTATCAGCACGCTTGCGTGCGACGAGGATGAGATCTGGGAGGAAAATATGGTTGGCGGCGCAGAATGCTTCATGGGCTGGGAGGGCGTCGGCGCTGTCGGCTGGGAGCAAAACTTCATCGTCACCGCGACGGGAACCGAGCTGATCACCACGACACCCGTAATCTGGTACTGAGCCCGGTCGCCGGACCTAACCGGTCAGCGCCTCTTCCTGCTAGATGGTCTCGACCACCATCTTCTGGAAATGGTGCACCGCCCCTTCCCAGTAAGGCGAGAACCGAGGCCTGATCCCCGCCTGGTCGCGCACCTTGAGATTATCGTGGACGTTGCGGACGAAGGGGTCGTCCTGGGTGAAGACGAGTTCCCATTCCTTCTCCACGGCCGCGCGCTCCTCCGCCAGGGCCGGATCGGTAGCCGACTCGCCCGGATAATAAAAATAGAGCACGATCCGCGTGCGGTTCCAGCCGTCGGGCGTCATGAAGCCGAAGGTGACGTGGTTGCGAAAGGTCATGATGAACCCGGTGGGAAACACGCTGCCGATATAGCTCGTGGCCTCGCCGTCGACCTCTCGCTTCGAGATGACCGGCAGCGCGTTGTCGAGAACGACGTGCGGGTCGGCGCCAGGCCCGTAGATCGCGCGCGAATCGATAAACGCGTAGCAATGACCGTGATTGACGATGTGCTCTTCGTAGTCCGTAACGCCGCGCATGTACTGGGCATGGCCATAGGGCACGTGATAGCTCTCGATGCCGCCCTCGATGGCGATCTTCCAGTTGCCGTCGTAGAAGTGTTCCCAATGGCCGCCATAGCGCAGCCCCGCGAGATCATAGTCGGCGAACAGTGCATCGAGCGGCTTGCGATGTTCCTCGAAGGGTGGTGCATTGCCGGCGATATTCACGAAAACCTTGTCGTGCCAGAGTCACACCGCAACCGGCTTGAGACCGAGTTCTTCGAGCTCCGGGCCCCCGCATTCGTCTTTCGCACGATGCTTGAACTTCGGCCGCCTGAGCAGCCGGCCGTCGAGACCGTAGGTCCAGTTGTGCCAGGGGCAGCGCAGAACCTCGCACCCCCGCGCGGCCTTATCGACGATCCGCATGCCACGGTGGCGGCAGATATTGAGGAAGGCCCGGATCGTCCCCTCCGCGTCGCGCACGAGCAGGACCGGCCAGTCGCCGAGCTTGACCGGCAGAACGTCGCCGGGATTGGGAAGCTCGGCGCCCATGGCGACCACCGCCCAGGTCCGGGGGAAGAGATAGCGGTTTTCGAGTTCGTGGAAGGCTTGCGAATAGGCGCTCGCCGGCAGGCCGAGGGCCTCGCCCGTGGGACGGTCCAACACCGCCAACTCCTCGGCGGCAACAATATCGTCAAGCCGCATGGCCGCCGCCTCCAGGTCTCCGGCCGGACCTTATAGGTCCGTCGCGCGCAATCCGCTATGCCGGTTTTACAGTATGGCGCGGCGTAATCGCTGACAAGCGCAGGCGGAAAACCCGGTGCATTGGGCGGGATCCGTCATCTCTTTTTTCGGGGCTTGGCCTTCTTCTTGGCCCTGTAATCGCCGAACGCCTTGTCCCGTTTGGTCAGCGCTTTCTTGAGGTCAGCCTGGAACTTCTTCGCGAACTCGATGCTGGCCTCGGTGTTCAGGCCCAGCGCCATCAACTCGGTGCCTGAGCGCAGCGCGTTGCGCACGCCCATGACTTCCATGGCGCGATGGACGCTGCGCTTGTTGATCTGCTGCAGCTCGGGCGGGATCTTGGCGATGCGCTCGGCCTGGTCGAGGGTGAATTTCTCGAGCTTGGTCTTGGGCAGCGCCCGGTTGGCGAAGCCCCACTCGGCGGCCTCCTTGCCTGAGATGGCGTCGCCGGTCAGCATCAGCTCCATGGCGCGGCGCATGCCCATCAGCCAGACGTGATACTGCATGTCGGGCGCGCACATGAGGCGCACGGGCGGATAGCCGATCTGGGCGTCTTCGGCGGCGTAGACGAGGTCGCACGACGCGGCGAGCTCGCTGCCGCCCGCCAGGCAATAACCATGAACCTGGGCGATCACCGGGATGCCCAGATCCCACATCTTGAAATGACCCTCGACCACATGGCGTGCCCAGTTGCCCTGGCCGCCGGCGGTATGCCAGGGCTGGTCGGCGAAGACGTCTGATGCGAGGTCGTAGCCCGCCGAGAAGCTCCTGCCCGCGCCCCGGATCACAGCGACATGAATGTCCGGGTCCGCATCCGCTGCCTCGACCGCCGCGTAGAGTTCTGTGCGCAACGCGTTCGAGAGCGGATTGTGCTTTTTCGGGCGGTTAAGCGTGATCCGACGCACTTTCGGGCGGGGGTCGTCGACGAGGATGTGCTTGGTAGCGCTCACGGACATTCTCCACTGTGGCGTGCGGCCCTGACGGGGTATCGGGCGGCCATCCTCGACGAGGCAGGGGTACGCGTCAATCCCGCTCCGCGGCCTTGCTTCGGCGGCGCTTGCGTCCTCCGGTTCCCCCGGTTCCGCCCGCAGGCCGCGCGAAGACCCGTCCCAGATGAGCCTCGAGGCGGGGAAACGGATCATGCCCGTGGGGCATCGCCATGGCGGCGACGAAATGCTCCTGGAACGCGGGCTCGACCGCCGTCTCGACCTTCTCGATTTCGGGCACCAGCGCCTCAATCTCGTCGCGCGCCGCGGCGTTGAGCAACGCGATGCGCGCACCGGTGCCGGCCGCGTTTTCCGCCGAGGCGACGCGGGCCGGGACCAGCCCCAGGACCATGGCGTAGGTCACATCGATATGGCTGCCGAAGGCACCGGCGAGCGTGATGCGGTCCACGCTCTTTGCGCCGTAGCGATCCATCAGCAACCGCACCCCGGCATAAAGCGCGCCCTTGGCAAGCTGGATCGCCCGCACGTCCTGCTGGGTCACGGCGATCTCGGGCGGATCGACGCGCCGCCGGGAGAATAAAGCGACCAGGCGAAATCCTCGCGTCCGGTGACGTAGTTGGCCAAGCGCAAGACCTCGACCGCCGAGGTAAACGCGATCATCGAAAAATCCGGCACCAGCAGGAAAGCGGCCCGCCAGGGAGCACCCTTCTGAGGCCGGTCATCGCCGGGCGAGGCCGCCATGCCGCTTAGGCCTTCGCGTCCCCGTCGAGACCCTGCCATATGTCCTCGACCCAGCCCTTGATGGCGAGCGCGTCCTGCCAGCGATCGGACAGTTCCCAGCCGTCCGCGCCGGTGATCGCGTAGGAGGGCGGGCCCAGCTCGCAGAGGAAGACACAAGAATCGTCCGGGCCGTGCCGCTGGCGCCACCAGCGCAGGCCCTTGGTCCACCAGCCCTTGAAGATGTCGACCCAGACCTGGTGCTGGGGAAAATCCAGCTGAAGCTGAATCTGCTCGGCGGAAGCCACGCGTCCCTGGAACGATTCCGCCCGACAGAGCAGGTGCTCGACCATCGTTTCTTCCTCGTGGGTGAGCGGCAGGTAAAACCATTCCTGCGCCGTCACGACGTGCGAAAGATCGGCGACCAGGCGCAATTCCGGCATCCTGTTGGCCAGCCGGATGGTGAACAACAGGTCCGTGGTCATCGAAAAACGGTGGGTCTCGAGATAGACCGGATAACCCTCGGCCGCGCCAAGTGATATCCATTTCTCCATCCACATCGCCGCCTCGTCCACATCCCAGTACAGCGTGCGGGGGATCAGGTTGATGTAGCGAACCTTCTCGCGAACCCGGCAGGCGGCTTCGATGGTGGGCTCGAGCAGATCGGTCTCCGAGCAGAAGGCGGTGAAGCTCACGTCGAGATCGGTATCCTTGATCACCTCAATCCATTGATCCCGGGTCTCGGCGTAGTCGGGGGTCGAGACCATGTCGACGCCCGCGTAGCCGGCTTCGGCGATCATCGCGACCGCCTCCTCGGGCGAATACTCCTTGCCGTCGGGGCGGCGCTGCTCCATCGCCCACATGGACTGAAAAACGTCGAGCTTCTGGGTCATGAATTCCTCCCGCAGAGCCGATCATGGCCCTATCGGACCGGACGATCAACTGGATGGCAACTCAGGCGTACTTGGTCAGATAGTCGTCGGCGAGCTGTATCGTGGCGGCCGTGTGGGCGGGTCCGATCTCGTCGAAGAATTCGATGCCTCGACAGCGCCCGAACCAGGCCACTTCTGCCAGGCGGCGAAGCATGTTGAAACTTGGAATCTCTGCCTCGATGTCGGGCGGGATCGAGGCAACCCTGCGGTAGCCGTCGAGCCACGTCGCGGTCAATTCCGGGGCGTCCGGCCGCTCTTGCAGCAGGCTGAGCGCAGTCGCCAGATCGTACAGATAGTAGCTGGAACCGCAATCGTCGAAGTCGATCACCTTGGCCCGGTCACCCTCGACGAGAATATTCGCGAGCCGCAGATCGGCGTGGATCAGGCCGAAGCGCTCCTTGTCCCGGGGGAGTCTACCGAGCCGACGCGCGACGACGTCCGCCATGCGTCCCAGAATGGCGCGCGCGTCCGCATCCACATCCATGCCCTCCTCCCAATGCCCCCAAGAGACCTGATTGGTGAAGATCGAATCGGGGGTCCATGAATGGCGTGCGAATTCGGCAGGCGGTGTCCAACTTTGGGCGTGGCGGTGCATGCGCGCGGTGATTTCGCCCAGCTGCGCGAAGTCGGCCATCAGGGTGTTGGGATTCGGCTCGACGCCATCGAGGAAGCTGAACATCACCGCGCAACGCGGCCGGTCGAGATCGGAGGCCTCGAGGGTCTGGACGAAGCGGCCCTGCCTGTCGGGAATCGGATCCGGTGCCTCGATATCGGAATCCCGGCGCAGCGCCCGCAACCACATCACCTCGGAGGCGATCGACGGCCCGTTGTGGTAGATCAGCCTGTGGGAGCTGATGCGCAGAACGTATTTCTTGCCCCTTCCCCGGTCGTCGACGAGCAGGATGGTGTTCTCGCCCTGGACGAGGACCGAGACCTCGATGTCGCCGGAGAAATCGTAAGCCGTTACGAGCTTGCGCGCTTCGCGCAGCAAGATCTCGTCGAAGACCGTATGATCGAGGAGAATCTCAGAGGTCATCGCGTACCGGCCTACTTCTGTTCCGCGGTGGAGAACCTCAACCGTACCTGGCCAGGTAGGTCTCCACGAGTTCGAGGCTGTCGGTGGTGTATCCCACGCCCAGCTCCTGAACATACTCCAGGTGTCGGCGGTTGCCGATATAGCCGAGGAGCATTATCCGTCTCAGCATGACGAAGCTGGGAATTTCCGCCTCGACATCGGGCGGGAGTACCGCCACGCGGCGATAGCCCGCGAGCCAGGTCTCGATCAGCTCGGGCACGTCCGCCCGCTGTTCGAGGAAGGTCAGCGCGGAGGCAAGGTCGTAGATGAAATAGCCGAATCCACAGTCGTCGAAGTCGATCACCTTGGTCCGGTCGCCCTCGACCAGGATATTTGCGAGGCGGAAATCCGCGTGGATCAGGCCGAAGCGCTCAGCATTGCGCTCGATGCGTGCGAGCCGCGCGAGCACCGTATCCATCGCCCGGCCCAGCACCTGGCGCGCCGCCTCGTCCTCCATGCCGTAGCCGTAGCGCCAGTCGCCCCAGCCCTGCTTGTTGTTGGCGATCGATTCCGGTGTCCAGTCGGGCCGCACAAAATCCGCCGGGCGCACCCACCCCTTGGCGTGACGGTGCATGTGCGCGGTGATCTCGCCCAGCCGGTCGAAGCCGTCGAGCAACGAATCGGGGTCGGGTTCCACGCCTTCCAGAAAAGTCATCATGATTGCGCAGCGCGGCTGGTCGATTTCGGGCGCCTCGATTCTCTGGACGTAACGGCCGTCCCGCGAAGGGACCGGATCCGGCGCGTCGATGTCGGAATCCTCGCGCAACGCGCGCAGCCACGCCATTTCCGAGCCGATCACCGCCGGGTTGTGGTAGGTGAGCTGGTGAGAGTTGATGCGCAGGACGTATTTGTTGCCCCGCCCCCGGTCGTGAACCAGCAGGATGGTATTTTCCGCCTGGCTCAGCGGCGAGACTTCGACGTCGTCGGAGCAATCATAGGTCTTCACGAGCGCGCGCGTCTCGCGCAGGAACGCATCCATGAAGGTGGACTGATCCGGGGGAATATCCTGCGCCATGCTTCCGTCTCTTAGCCGTTCTCGTTCTTGGGCGCGCCCGCGCCGGAATGCATTCTTGCCGCGCGAACGGGCGATGTGAAGCCCCCAAAAGGGGCGCCGCGACGATTGGCCCCACCCCGCCGCTTCGGCTATCGTGACGGCCGCAACAAAACAGCTTGGAAAGGCGCGCCATGGAGGCGACCGGCATCAAGTCGATGAAGCTCTACGGCCAGGTCGAGCGAATCTACAACGACCTCAAGGCGGCGGGCTTTGGCGACGACGATCCACTCACCGTCGCGGACCTCTCACCGTTCGATCAATACCACTATTTCGGTACCAAGGCCGTGGACGACGCCGCTGAGCGGCTCGCTATCGACGCGGACAGCCGGGTTCTCGAAGTCGGCTCGGGAATCGGCGGGTCGTCGCGTCACTTGGCGGAGCGCACGGGCTGTCAGATTACAGCTCTCGAGCTTCAGCCGGACCTGAACGCTGTTGCCCGCTCGCTGACTGGGCGCTGCGGACTCGCGGAACGGGTCGAGCATGTCTGCGGCGATGTTCTTGCCCACCCGTTACCCGCTGAGTCTTACGACGCGGTAGTGAGCTGGCTCTCGCTCTACCATGTGCCCGACCAGACCGCACTGTTCGCGCGCTGCGCCGACACGCTCAAGCCGGGCAGCGCGCTCTACGCCGAGGACCTTTATGAACGCGCACCCCTGACAGACGACGAGCGAAACCGGGTCGCCCACGAGTTATACGGCGCCGGCCTCACGACCCGGGAGAACTATTGTGCCACCCTGCAAACCGCCGGCTTCGAAGACATCGCCTTCGAGGATATGAGCGAGCTATGGAGCACCCATGTGGCGGAACGCCTCGAGCGATACCGCGCGGGCTTTGAACGCCACGTCGTGGTCCATGGCGAGGAGGTCGTCGCCGCGCTTGACCATTTCTACGACATGGTCACCACCATGTTGGCTGGTGGACATCTCGGCGGCGCGCGTGTCGTGGCACGCAAGGCCTGAGAGCCCCTCGCATTTCGCACCACGCCTCTCGCAGCTCTCAACCAGCCCGCGACTGCGAGCCGCCGTTTATGCGACGAAAGCCTGTGCGGCGCTCGAGCGCGACTAATTTCCCGCCTCTATCGCATCACGAAGGGGTCGGCCACCGGCTCGCTCGAGGTGTTGATCCAGACCGTCTTGGGCCGGGTGTAGTCGTAGACCGCCTGCAAGCCGCCCTCGCGCCCGTAACCGCTGTCCTTGAAGCCGCCGATCTCGGCGATGGGCGAGACCATGCGGTAGGTGTTGATCCAGACGATGCCCGCCCGGATCGCCTTTGAGACCCTGAGCGCGCGCCCCATATCGCGGGAAAAGATGCCGCATGCGAGGCCGTATTTTGTGTCGTTGGCACGCGCAATGGCCTCGTCTTCACTCGAAAAGCGCAACACGCTCAGTACCGGACCGAACAGCTCCGTGTCCACGATGCTAAGCGATTGATCGGGGCACTCGACGATGGTGGGCTCGTAGAACCAGCCCATGTTGAGGTGCGGCGGAGGCTGCCCGCCATGGAGCACCCTCGCTCCGCTCTCTTGTGCCTTTTTGACTTCCGCGTCGATCCGCGTGAGCTGCGCTTGCGTGGCGAGCGGGCCCATCTGGGTGTCCTCCGCGAGCGGATCGCCGATCCGGATTTTTCCGGCCCGCGCGACCAGCCCCTCGACGAACTTGTCGGCGATACTGTCCTGCAGATAGAGCCTCGATCCCGCCACGCAGCTCTGGCCGCTCGCCGCGAAAATCCCGGACACGACGCCGTTGGTTGCGCTTTCGATGTCCGCATCCTCGAACACCATGACCGGTGACTTGCCGCCGAGCTCGAGAGTAACTTGCGCAAAATTTTCTGCCGAGTTCCGCACCACATGGCGTGCCGTCTCGGGGCCGCCCGTAAAGCTTACCCGCGCCACCAGCGGATGGGAGGTCAGCACCCGCCCGCAGGGTTCGCCGAACCCGGTGACGATATTGACGACGCCGTCGGGAATATCCGCCTCAGCAACCAGCCTGCCGAACGCGAGCATGGCCGCCGAAGCGTGCTCGGAGGCCTTGAGCACGATGGTGTTGCCGGCCGCCAGCGCGGGACCCATCTTGATCGCGGTCAGGAAAAGCTGCGAATTCCAGGGCACCACCGCCGCAACCACGCCCAACGGCTCACGGGTGTTGAAAACACAGAGATCGGGCTTGTCGATGGGCAGAGTCGCACCCTCGATTTTGTCGGCCAGCCCGGCGTAGTAGTGAAAGAAATCAGCGATGTAATTTGCCTGGAAGCGGGTCTCCTTGAACAGCTTGCCCGTATCGACGGATTCGATGCGGCCCAGCTCTTCGGCATTCTCGGCCAGCAGGTCGGCGAACTTGCGCAACCGCTTGCCCCGCTCGCTCGGTGTCATGCTCGCCCACGGACCATCGCTGAAGGCGCGGTGCGCGGCCTGCACGGCGCGATCGACGTCGGTCTCGCTTGCGGCCGGGATTTCCGCCCAGACCTCGCCGCTGGCCGGATTGATGCTCTCGAAGGTCGCGCCGCCCTTCGCGTCGACCCACTGGCCGTCAATCAGCATCTGGTAACGGGTCAGCTCGGACATGGCAGCTCTCCCCTGGCGATCCGGCAAAGTTTGGCCAGTGTGCTAACAGGAATATGCTCCTGTCCAGCCTCTTGACCGCTGACAAGGTAACATTTCGCCGTTACTCTCGCTCGGCGACCGACTAAAAAGCCACACAACTCCAACGGACGCCTGCCATGCGATTTAATCTCGTCATCAATCTGGAGCGCATGAGCCCCGACGAGGACATGCGCGAGGTCATGCGCCACGTCACCGAGATGGTGCAGATGGCGGACGAGGGCGGCGTCGACATCGTCTGGGCCGCCGAGCACCACGCCATCGAGATGACCATCGCGCCCGGCCCGTTCCAGTTGCTCGCCCACTTCGCCGCCCACACCTCGCGCATCCGCCTCGGCACCGCTGTCGTGGTCGCGCCCTACTGGCATCCAGTCAAGCTCGCCGGCGAGGCGGCGCTGTCCGATCTGCTCTCGGGCGGACGGCTTGAATTCGGCATCGGCAAAGGTGCCTATCAACGTGAATTCGACCGCATGGCGAGCGGTATGGAGATGAACCTCGGCGTACCCATGATGCAAGAGATGCTGCCGGTGCTGAAAGCGCTGTGGCAGGGCGATACTGAGCATAACGGCGAGTACTGGTCTTTTCCCGCCGCGACTTCCTGTCCCAAGCCGCTGCAGCAGCCCCATCCCCCAATATGGATCGCGGCACGCGATCCCGGCACCTTCGACTGGGCGGTCCAGCAGGGCTGTTCCGTCATGACCTGGGCGCTGACCCGCTCGTTCGCCGAGGTCGAGACCTACATGGAACGCTTCGAGGCCTCGCTCGCCGCCAACCCGGGCATGGAGCGGCCCCGCTTCATGACCATGCGCCATACTGCCATCTACGAGAACTCCGAGACCCGAGACGTCTATCTCGACGCGGTGCGTAATCAGGGCCGCCAGTTTGAAAACCTGTTTCGCAACCTCGCCCCCGTCGTCAACGGTTTTCCCCAGGTGCCCGATCCGGCGTTGCTCACCAACCAGGCCGAATACGAGCCGTCAAACCTGCTCGACAATCTGATCTTCGGCTCGCCCGACGAGGCCATCGCCAAGCTGAAGCTCTACGAGGCGCTCGGCGTGGATAATTTCTGCTATCAGGCGAGCTTCGGCCTGCCCCTGGCCGAGCAGAAAAGCTCGCTCCGCCTCTTCGTCGACGAAGTCATGCCTGCCTTTCAGGAGACGCCGGCCCGAACCGGCGCGGCGCGCTAGACGCCCACCGTGGCCGACGGGTTCATCGGCAAGTCAGCCTTTACGTCCGAGGGCGATGGCCCAACCGTCGTGTTGATCCACGGTCTGGGTTTGGACCGCTCGATGTGGGACGGGCAACTGCCCGCCCTGACCGGCCGTTTCCGCGTGGTGCGCTACGACCTGCTGGGCCACGGCGAGAGCGTCAAGCCGCGCGGCGACTTTGAAATGGCCCACTTCGTCGACCAGCTCGACAACTTGCTCGACGGTCTGGCGCTGGAGCGCTGCGCGCTGGCGGGCTTTTCGCTGGGCGGCATGATCGCCCGGGCCTATGCGATCGACCGTCCCGAGCGCGTCGGTGCGCTTATCGTCCTCAACTCACCCCACGACCGTACGGAGGCGGAGCGGCCGCCGTGCGCGCCCGCGCCGAGCAGGCCGCAGCCGACGGTCCGGCTGCGACCGTCGACGCCGCGCTGGAGCGCTGGTTCACCACCGCGTTCGCCACCGCGCGTCCCGAGGTTCTCGAACGGGTGCGCCGGACGATCCTCGCCAACGACCTCGAGGTCTACCCGCACGCCTACCGCGTCCTGGCCGAGGGCGATGCGGCATTGGTCGAGCCCATCGCCGGAATCCGTTGTCCCACCTTGGTGGTTGCCTGCGAGGACGACCGCGGCAACTCGCCTGACATGGCGCGGCGCATGGCGGCATCCATCCCCGGCGCGCGAGGCGAGATCGTCCCAACCTTGCGCCATATGGGTCTGGTCGAAGCCCCGGACACAATAAATGCGCTGATCGCACCCTTCCTCGACGAGAGCCTGCGGGCGAAACCCTGAGTCGCGCGCTCCCGCGCGCTGCGCTATCGTGGCGACCTCAACAGACCGGATCGGGGAGGCTCACCATGGACAAGACCATCGTTCCGCCCAGGGACGGCCGCGCCTTTCATGTGGCCAAGGGCAAGCGGATCAAGCTCACCACGCCGAAAGGCCACCAGGCCGCCGACTTCTTCGCCTACAACGCCGAGGATACCGCCGAGTGGCTTTCGCCGCCGCACACCTGGATCGCGAACTATTCGGTCACGCCGCGCCCAGGCGACGTCTTTCTCTCTCGCTTTCGCCGCCCCATGCTCAAACTGCTCGAAGACGGCGCGGAGGGCATCCACGACATGCTGCTGCCGGCGTGTGACCAGTTCCGCTACGAATTCTTCGGCTACGAGGGGCCCCATCCAAGCTGTTCGGAAAACCTCATGGTCGCGATGCGCCGTTTGGGCCACGAGGTCATCGTCGTGCCCCAGCCGGTCAACTTCTTCACCAACACCAACGTGGAGGCCGACGGACGGCTGGTTGCACCTGAAAATATCGTGAAACCCGGCGGCTGGGTCGAACTCGAAGCGCTGATCGACACCATCTGCATCGTCTCCGCCTGCCCCTTCGACATCTCGCCCGAGGGTTGGGAGATCAACGCCGGCGGCGTGGTCAGCGAGATCGAAGTCGAGCTCGGCTGAGGCGGTCCGAGCCTATTCCGCGGCCTCGGCGAAGTCGTACGCGAGCCGGCGGCGCTGGCCTGACGGCCTATCCGATCAGGCGCCGCGCTTGGTCACACCGCCACTGGTCCTAGGCGGGCTTGTGCGCGAGGAACGCGTAGCCGTAAACCCCGAACGCCCAGGCGTTGCCTTCGCCGCCCGCGCCGCCGAACGTGTCCATGGGCGCACCGATCTCGACGTCGACGAACCCCGCCTCCTCAATCATCGCTTTCCAGCCTTCACACGGAACGCCACCAGCGATTCAAGCCGTCCAAAGATCGATGTTTTCCACCGCTTCTTCGGGCACCGGGTTTGAGTTGGCGATATCGCCGAACTGCAACCGCCCCCCGGCCTGAGCACACGGAAGATCTCAGCAAACACCTGCTCCTTGTCGGCGCACAGGTTGATCACACCGTTGCTGATCACGACATCCGCCCAGCCGTCTTCGATGGGCATGTTCTCGATGATGCCCTCCCGGAACTCGACGTTGTCGATTCCCATCTCGGCGGCGGTCTTGCGCGACTTCTCAAGCATCTCTTCGGTCATGTCGATGCCGACGACCCGGCCCTCGGGGCCGACCTGCTGGCGTGCGATGAAGCTGTCGAAGCCCGCGCCCGAGCCCATCTCGACGATCCGTTCGCCGCGCGAAAGCCGGCGCAATATAAACGGATTGCCCACGCCCGAGAATGATTCGACGGCCACGTCGGGCATCGCGCCCACCACGTCATCGTCGTATTCGAGCCGTTTTGCCAGCGGCCGTCCCGTGTGAAAATGGAAAGTGCCATGAGGGTCGATCGCGACCTCACGGTATTTCGATTTTACCTCTTCACGCAGGGCGGCTGGGTCAACCGGCGTTTTTCCAGCCATCCGATCCCTCCTCTCGCTTCTTGTTGAAGCACCTTAAGACCCTACGCCTATTGCGGGCATTTGTCTTGCCGGGTTCCGAAACGAGAAAAGCAGCCGGCTACTCGGCGGCGGCCGAGGCCTCGACCTGATCGCCCATATAGATGAAGAACGTCTTGCGGACCTTTTCGCTATGGACCGTCCAGGTCACCCTGTCGCCCTTCTGGGCGAAATGGGTATCGCCGGGGCCAAAGCTGTGCTCGGAGCCGTCCGGAAAGGTGAGCGTGATGTTGCCCTCGAGGATGGTGGCGAGCTCGTTGAAGGGATAGGTCAGCGAGAAGCTGCCCTGGGTGCATTCCCACACGCCCGTCATCAACGCGCTCACGTCCGAGCCGTAATCGAGCCGCTCGCGCTGTTCAGGCGTACCGCTCACGATCTCGGCGCCCAGATCGTCGAGCGGACGCCATTCCCCGAGCCCGCTCTGGGACAGGTTTTGTGCGTAATCAAGCATAGGGACCTCCGTCCTTACAAATGGGTTCCGCCGCCGTTATCCGGATGCGGTGCGCCGTGAACCACGGCATCAAAATTGAGCTGGCGGTGGGAACGAAACTGGGATCGAAACCTTCTCTCGCTATTCGCGATTGCACAGCGATTGGGTTTCGAACCTTTGCCAATAGGGTGTTGCGGCGGCGGCGAAAATTCACAGTTGCTTTTGCATAGAGACCAAAACCACATCAAACTTGCGATTACACGAGGTGGCGACTTCGGAAGCTTCAGACCCTTGCTGTGTTGCATAAGCGGTGGACCACTTAATGGGGGCAGGTCACGCACAGGACCTCGTTGGGGGCGGGTCAAGCGTTCGCGACAATATGTTCTTGGTAATTGCAAATTCCAAAATTCATTTGAAGTGTCATTGAGTTGCTATCGGCGGGCGACGGGATTCACAGTCCCTGAACTCCGTTGCTCTCGTGGCTGCACGTGGACCCGACCGGGAAAGGATGCTTCGATCCACGAATTGGCGATAGGCCGGTGGTGCATTGGCGGACGCGACTCGGCTGAAGCTGACCCGGAATCGATCCGGCGCGAACACCAGGCCCGGCCCCCGCAGGATATCGAGCACCACCGCGGCATAAAGCGTCCTGAATCCAATTCATAGCAGCCTGTTAATTTGGCTAATCTAAATGACCGCGTGCTATTCGGTCGCCATCTGCGTCTTCGCCTCCTCAAGCAGGCGAGTCATCTCGTGACGCACCTTGTGCTCGTCCGCCGTGATCCCATTGTCGATCAGATCGCCAAGCACCTTCCGCAACACATCGGCATCGCCTGGCTCTTCGAAATCGGCGATCACGACCTGCTTGGCGTAGGCCTCGGCATCCTGGCCCGGCATGCCCATTTGCTCCGCCGCCCACAGGCCGAGTAGCTTGTTGCGCCGCGCGATGACCTTAAACTGAAACTCCTGGTCATGCTTGAACTTTGCTTCGGCGGCTGTCTTGCGGTCATCGAAAGCGGTCATCGGCTGGGCTCCCTACATGATTTGACGTGGAATGATCCAGTGTGCACATTAGTGCCAAAGCGGCCGCGTCCGGTCCATGGTCGGCGACGCTCGGCATTCCTGCCTGTTCGGGCGCATTTCTGGACGATGCGCTTACGGCTAGGGGGGGCCGCGGGCCATCGGCGTGACAGTGCGCCGGTCAAAGCGCGGATTACGGGCCTGAAGACGGCGGAGCACCAGACCTACCACGATACGGACTTGTCGGTGCGACCGATCAAGCCGCAGCTGATCAGCAGGCTGATCGAAGAGGTGTTTGAGGAGGATGCAATCTATGCCGTCGGATTCGGCTAAGCAGGAAGATCAAAGACCTGACCATCCGCAAACGCCGCTTGGCCCATCACAAGCAAGCGGCTTAACATCAACCAGGATGAGCCAGAACCTCCTTTAGATATCCGCCGCGACTGACCCATTCATTCTGACGACGGACAGCTCGCATCGATGAGTTTCTTGGCGGCTGCGATCCACCACTCACCAGCCGCTACGCCGGACGTCCCTAACGACCCACCACCAGGCGCAGCCCCACATCGAGCGCTGCGAGGTGGCGCAAGTGCCCGTGGCTGCGTCCCACGTGCCGTCTTCGAGGTCGCGTGCCACCGCACTCACCACGCAATTGACTACCGCGTCATCCATGCGGGCAAATCCGAACGTTGCCGCTCGCGCCTGTGCATCGAGCACGCGCTCGGAGTGCGCCCAGAACGAGCCGAGCATCCAGTCGGTCGTGTCGCGTGCGAGCGGTACGGTGTCGATGCGAACATCGCTGCCCAACCAGGCAGCAAGCTCGTCCATCGTCGGGTGTCCCCCGTCAGTGCCTATGAGACAGAAATCCGGAACCCGAGAATCGTCGTCTGAGCGGCTTGTCAAGAACATCCGCCGGGTGACCCGCAAGCAATATTCCTCTGAGGAGAAAATCCGTATCGTGTTGGATGGTCTGCCCGGTGATCTCGAAGCCCAGCTCGGCGCCTTCGTCGAGCACTACAACCACCGGCGCTACCACGAGAGTTTGAATAACCTCACGCCCGCCGATGTCTACTTCGGGCGCAGCCAAACCATCCTGCTGGAAAGGAAAAGGATCAAACGAAAAACCATCGAGCACCGGCGCTTGCAACATCGCGAAGCCGCTGCCTAAAATTATCAACCAGGTGAGCCAGAGCCTCCGTCATTTTACGCCCCACCCTGTCTCAAATCATCTGACGACGGACAATTCGATCAGCCTAACATAGGGAACCTGACAGAGCCGCTAAACCCTGCTACCAATGCATACGAGGCGCGCAGCAGCGCGCAAAATTCCAAATTATCGGCCGAACATCTGACGCAGCGGAGGTATCCAATGAACAAGCCACTATCCCCAAACGAGTTTAAGGCCATGTTGAAGGCGCAGAAATTAAGCCGCCGCACGATGCTGAAAACGCTCGCATCCGTTGGCATAGCGACGATCACAATTCCCGCGCTGCATCGAAGGGCGAGAGCGGGGGGTGACGACTTGGTCGTCTTCACCTGGGACGTCTATGCCGTGCCTGAGATGTATCGAAGCTATTTCGAGACCTACGGTAAGGCGCCGCTGTTTTCATATTTTGGTGACCTTCAGGAGGCTTTCGTCAAGCTTCAAGCCGGTTACAAACCGGACGTCTCCACCACCGGCTTCGAGTCTATCCGGCGCTGGCGGGACGGCGGCGTGATCTCACCGATCGACACCTCGCGGCTCGTCCATTGGCCCGATGTCTTTGACAAGCTGAAAGAGAGCGGCACCCTCGAAGACGGGATTCAATGGGCCGTGCCCTTCATATGGGGTAACAACTCCGTCGTCTTCCGCACGGACCTCGCGCCTGAGTATCTTGACAACCATACTTGGGAGATCCTTTGGGACCCGAAGTACAAGGGCCAAATCGCGATGCGAGACTCTGCTGACGAGGCGGCCGTGCCGGCGGCCTTGGTCGCCGGCGTTGCGGACCCGTTCAACATGAACGACGAGGAGATAAGTAAAGTCCGCGATCGCCTGGCGCAGCAGCGGGAACTTGTGCGCTTTTACTACGGCGACAACACGTCGCTCGCACAATCGATCGCGTCGGGCGAGGTCGTCGCCGCCTATGCGTGGAGCGACGTGTATGCCGAGCTCAGGGCACAAGGCGTTCCCGTGGCGTACATGGTGCCGAAGGAAGGCATCCTCACCTGGATAGACCTATCCGTGCTCGTCACGGACGCTCCCGCGCCCGACGAGATGCGGTATGCCTATTTGGACACCATTCTTGCACCCGAATCCGGGGTCTACGCCATTGAAGAGTACGCGTACGGACACGCGAACCGGAAGGCCTTCGAGCACGCCAACCTTGAGGTTTTAAAAGAACTGGGTTGGCTTGATCCGGAGGCGGTCGTTACCGCCGGTGTGCTGTTGAGACCGTTCGCTGCCGACACTCAGGAAAAGATCAACCGCATGTTCATAGAGGTGAAGGCCGGCTATTAGAGCATTCGTACGAGGCGTTTCTGTCATGTGACGAACCAAGCCGCTCCATCCACGGGGAACGCCGTTTGGAACTTCGCCGAGGTGCTGCCCTATTTTCGGCGGATCGAAAGCTTCGAGGGCGGGGCCGACGAAAACCGTGGCGATAAGGTTCCGGTGCGCGTGATGCGGGACCCCATGCTGAATCCGCTCTACGCGGCGTTCATCGAGGCCGGCG
This sequence comes from Alphaproteobacteria bacterium, assembly GCA_965249645.1. GTDB lineage: Bacteria > Pseudomonadota > Alphaproteobacteria > UBA828 > JAPUJA01 > CAVOEB01. The sequence continues at coordinate 37,839 of CBDFML010000009.1, read as the reverse complement.
TCGTGGCGGGCTCCTGCCGATCGAAACAGTGGGAAGCGAGAATCTATGAAAGATAGGCGGACAAAATTTTTGCCGCTGAAGAACATCGTTTGCTGATGGACAATCTGTTGTTCGCTTGCGGCTGTCCACCATGAACCGAATCAAATTGCTGGCAAGCCGCCCGCCTTTTGGCCGAGAGGAAGCGGCTGGGACTATTGCGATGAATCGACGTCGGATAACAGATCTGCCTCGACCAGAAGGAGAGTGAAGCGATGCGAACGAATATTCACTACGACACCGAAGATCTTCGGAAGAAGGACAGCGATTTCCTCATACATAGCTGGCACGACTTCGAACACATGCCGCGCTCCCTCGTCATCACCGATTCGGAAGGGTGCTACATCTACGATTCCGAAGGCAACAAATATCTCGATGCCCCAGCGGGCATGTGGTGCACACAGGTGGGCTACGGCCGGAAAGAGATCGTCGATGCGGTCGCCGATCAGATGCGCCACCTCGTCTATTTCTCACCCTTCCACCAGATGACATCGCCGCCGACGGCAGAGCTCGGGGCCAAGCTCGCGAGCCTCGCGCCCGGAGATCTCAACAAGGTTTTCCTATCAGGAAGCGGATCGGATGCGGTTGAATCGGCCGTTCGATTCGCCTTGTTCTATTACAGCTACCGGGGGCATAAGACGAAGCGGCACGTACTCTCACGAATCGATTCCTATCACGGTTCGACGTATTTGACCTCGTCTCTGTCCGGCAAAATGTCGGAACGGAGCGAATATTTCGACTATTTGGACGAAGACGACTTTGTCCATCTGCTGCCCTCGCCGAACCCATATTTCCGACCCGACGGCATGAGTATGGATGAATTCTGTGACGCGAAGGTGGCGGATCTCGAGAATACAATTCTCGAGCTCGGTCCCAAAAACGTCGCGTGCTTCATAGCCGAGCCCGTCATGGCGACCGGGGGGCTGGTCATTCCACCGCCCGGCTATCAGCGCAGGACCCTCGAGGTTTGCCGCAAATACGACGTGATCTACATTTCGGACGAGGTGGTGACCGGCTTCGGCCGGCTCGGTCATTTCTTCGCCTCCGAACCGGTGTTCGACATCGTGCCGGACATCATCACCTGCGCGAAAGGCTTGACCTCCGGCTATCTGCCTCTCGCCGCGACGATCATCTCCGAACGACTGTTCGACGCCGTGAGCGGCGCGGGCGCGGAAGGCTCGGTCTTCGCCCAGGGCTTCACCTATTCGGGTCATCCTGTCCCTTGCGCCGCCGCGCTAAAAAATATTGAGATCATGGAGCGCGAACGGCTCTGCGAATGGGTGCGCGAGCTCAGCCCTTATTTCCTCGAACGTCTTCAGACCCTCGAGGAATTGCCAATCGTGGGCGAGGTGCGCGGGCTTGGGCTCATGGCCTGTGTCCATTGCGTCGCCGACAAGAAGACGAAAGAGCCGTTCCCGGCGGAGTATGAAATGGGTATGCGCATCGATCGGCATTGTCAGGACCGGGGTCTGATCCTGAGACCGCTCGGCAACCAGTATCTGATCGTCCTCTCCCCGCCGCTCATCATCAACGAGGAGGAGATCGACTTCATCGTCGATACCAGCCGCGCCGGGATTGAAGCGGCGACGAAGGAGCTTCGCGACGAAGGGCTCTGGAACGGTTGACGGCGCACGCTCGGCGCTGTCCGAAGGAGGAGAACGGCACGAATTGCACGCGACACCAGAAATGACGTGCTTTTCGAACTGGCCCAAATTGGCCCGGTGACGGCGCGAAATCCCTTCTATCAAGTACCTCATTGCAATGTGATGGGACGGATGCGCGTGGCCGGTATTGTCGTGCTCGTCGATACCGCCGGCAACGTGATTGGGTGCATCGGCCCGCAGGACGGCCTTGAACTTCATCTTGACCGATTCCGGAATTAACCTCGTAAAACGATTTCACCGTCGTTGTTCAAGTCCAGTTCGAGGTTCCCTTCGCGATGATTCTCTCGACCGTCATTTTCTGAGAACGCCTGTTGGCTGCGGTTCTGTCGTGGGTATCGAAAACGCCTTCATCGGAAGGGAATTTCGACGAATGGGAGCGCCTCGGCAATCCTGGCTGGAGCTATCAAGATTGTCCCCCGTCAGTGCCTATGAGACAGAAATCCGGAACCCGAGAATCGTCGTCTGAGCGGCTTGTCAAGAACATCCGCCGGGTGACCCGCAAGCAATATTCCTGTGAGGAGAAAATCCGCATCGTGTTGGATGGTCTGCGCGGTGAGTTCAGCCTTGCCGAGCTGTGCCGGCGTGAGAGTATCGCCGAGAGCCTTTATTACAGCTGGTCCAAGGAGTTCCTCGAGGCTAGCAAGAAACGGCTTTCGGGCGATACCGCCCGTTAGGCGTCCTCGGGTGAGGTCAAGGACCTGCGCCGCGAGATGCATGACTTCAAGGAGGCGCTTGCCGAACAGGTGCTGGAGAACCGGCTGCTTAAAAAAAGCATGATCGGGGATGGGGGAGACGGCGCATGAGGTACCCCGCGTCTGAGAAGCTGGAAATCATCCGCCTGGTCGAACGCTCCCACCTGCCGGTCCGGCGCACCCTGGACAAGCTGGGCATTCCGGCGACCACATTCTACAGGTGGTACGATCGCTACCGAGCCTTCGGCGAAGCCGGCCTTGAAGACCGTACCGGTGGTCCCGGCCAGATCTGGAACCGCATCCCCGACGATGTCCGCCGCCAGATCGTGGACCTGGCCCTCGATGAGCCGGAGTTGTCGCCGCGGGAACTGGCGGTGACGTTTACCGATACCAAGGGCTACTTCGTCTCGGAAGCGTCCGTCTACCGCCTGCTCAAGGCCCACGACCTGATCACCAGCCCGGCCTTCGTCGTCATCAAGGCAGCCGATGAGTTCCGCGACAAGACCGCAGCCCCGAACCAACTGTGGCAGACCGACTTCACCTACCTCAAGGTCATCGGCTGGGGCTGGTTCTATCTGTCAACGATCCTCGACGACTCCTCACGCTACATCATTGCCTGGAAGCTGTGCACCACCATGCGGGCTGAAGATGTGACCGACACGCTCAAGCTGGCCCTCGAAGCGTCAGGTTGCAGCAGCGCGGAGGTCGTTCACAAACCCCGGCTCCTCAGCGACAACGGCTCGTCCTACATCGCCGGCGATCTTGCAGCCTGGCTTGAGGATCAGGGTATGGATCACGTCCGCGGCGCACCGAACCATCCTCAGACCCAGGGCAAGATCGAGCGCTGGCATCAGACCCTGAAGAACCGTGTCCTGCTGGAAAACTACTATCTGCCAGGCGATCTTGAGGCCGGCGTCGGCGCCTTCGTCGAGTACTACAACTACCGCCGCTATCACGAAAGCCTCGCCAACCTACCGCCAGCCGACGTCTACTTCGGCCGGGACCACGCCATCATCGAGAGAAGGAGAAAGATCAAAGAACTGACCATCCAAAAACGCCGCTTGGCCCAACGCAAGCAAGCGGCTTAACATCAACCCATGATGAGCCGGATCCTCCGTTAAGAAACAGGCCCAGATGTCCCAAATGTTTTGATGACGGACAGTCGAACCGGCCGTCCTCAAGCGGCACTCGGATCAGCCGCAGCACGGCCCGCTCGGCGGTCTCGACATCGCTGCGCAGCAGATCCTCGGCCGTCGCCTCGTCGATGCCGCCGGCGATGTAGTGCTCGGTGCGATCTCAAACGCGTGGCGTGATCCGCGCAGCTGTTCGGATGTCGGCAATCTGCACACCAAGGGCCAGAAGTCTCTGGCGCAGATCATTAAACACGGGTTGCACGCCCATTGGATCGGAGATGGTCAGAATCGCCGTGAACGGCACTCCGTGTTCGGGCATTTCCTCATTAGAACGAGCTAAATACTCTACGAACAGCCTCCAGTTCGATGACTTTCCAACACCCCGTGGCATTGTCTTCGCAAAGACTTTCACTGGGCTCCATTTCAACCCGTGCTGAATCAGTTCGGCTTCGATGACAGGGCTCTCACCTTTACCCGGAAGATACAGCGGGTCCAAGCGCCCCTTCCAATGACCATCGGGCTCCTGTTGCTGAAGGGATGCTTTAACGTTGATCCGCACAAATTCGGACCCGAAGCGCGAATCGAGCGGAGGAGTGGATACGAGGGTCAAGCGCGCTGCTCCCCGGCATGCAGCTCCTTGGCTGACGAGTGATATTGGCCAGGGAAACCGGAAGGCTGCCTGTTGATCGGGCCTGATGCGCGAAGCGAACACCAAGGTAATTGAATGGTCGTCGGTTTCCAGGATGCTGTCTGTCGAGAGGGAATACCAAACCCCACCAGATGACGTGCTACCGAGGCCAGCGCCTTCGACTGGAGAGGCTCGGGCGTCTGCGCGTGGTGAACCAGCAGCGCGATAAGCGTCTCTCTCGAAACCTCGCCTTCGATCGCATGATCGAGTGCCGCCGCCGTCTTTGCGATCAGTGGGGTCGCGTAGCTCGTTCCGCCCCCGCTAATGACCGCGCCATCATGTGTCACAGAGAAAAGACCGTGGTCCAGTGGAGGTTGTGGAGTGCCCGAACCACCGACGTGCGCCAAATCCGGCTTTACGCCCGCGCGCAAACCCGGTCCACGACGACTGAAGCGGGACGGTGCGAACGGAATGGACGTGGGAACCCCGGGCGGATTGACCGCCGCGACCGCGACGTTTCGAACGCTCTCAGCGGGTGTGAGCAATCGGTCCCCGGTCGCTGTTGCTAGATGTCCAAGCGCTTGCGTATCGTCACTTGGCCACTCAGGTCGCTGATCGCGAGGCTCAACGTTGCCGGCAGATAGGAAGAAGATGGCGTCGTTTTCTTCGGCGATCGCATCGAGACGGGCCGCGTAGGGACCGTACCGATCAAGCGTCGCTGGCCGCAGGATGTTTAGGCTCATATTGAAGATACGGACACCATGCCGTGCTCGTACTTCGCTGATTGCCGATTCGACTTCGTCGAAGAATTGGGTCGGACCCTCAGGGTAATAGGAGGAAAAGGCGCCGGAGTGTTCGCTCGGAAACACCGCAAGGTCCACGAGTTCGGCGCCGTCGGACTCCGGACAGCATTGCTCGCCGTTGAGTGACCTACCCAAGACAGCGAGCCCACCGATGAAGGAACCATGCTCAAGATCCGCATCCTCGTCCGCGAGAATGTCCCGCTGGTCAATCACCCAGTCCGAGAGCGCAGCGCCCAGACCGCCATCGATAACACCCATTCTAGGATGTGTTATCGCCGAGTCTCTGACGGGCATTGCCGCTTGGTCGGGTCGGACTCTTCCCAGCTGATTAGTCGACCTCACGACAATTCCCGGAAGCGAGATCCTTCTGACGAGCGGGTGTCTGTCCAAGAACGCCAGCAGTCGTCGATGCCGCTCTTCAGACCGATCGAAGGGTGCGACCTCGCGGCGGCGCTCCGATTGCGGAGGCGGAGTAAGCCGAAGCGTCGGAGCGTCGGTCGATCGGGAAACGCGCATCGACAGAAGAGGCTGCGCGCGCGGGCGCGTTGCAATGCGGTTGACCGTTAATCCATCACCGAGTGCCGCCAGACCTTCGACAAAAGACTGGAATAGGCGACGATGACTGTCGTCTAGCGCATCCAGCGTTCCTCGCATCGGTGGTGTGTCGAAAAGCTCGACTTCGTAGCTGCCCCCGGTGAGCGGATTCGATAACCAAGGCAGGGCATCTTCGAGCGAGAAGTCGCGCCGATCTGCCTCACCGAACAACTCGATGCCCTCGATGGCGCCGGTTTCGCTTCGACGCGCTGAAGGATACGGAACCTCTTTCCCCTGAGATTCCACGAAACGGAGGCTCGTGTGTTCTTCGGCTTCAGCAATATCTTCCACAATTTGCTGCAGGCTCCGAGGCCGCGCTTCGACGAGCATTACGCCGAGGTCGGCACCGCCCACAATCGGCGTTCGTCCCGCTTTGAAGAGCGCCTTTACCGGTCGGTGGCTCTTGGCCCATGCCTTGCGGCGCAGACTCACTTTCACATAACCAAGGTCCGTCTGTTTGGCAGTTCGAAGCTCATTCGCAATTGCTTCGAGTTGAGCGATAAGGCGTGCCTTATGCTGTCTGAATTTCTGGTCTCGATTCGCGAAGAAGTCCCTCTTCGGGCCGCCGCCGGCAGCCTCGCGAGCCTCTTCAAAATTATCAGGATTAAGGATGATCTGGATCGGGCTAGCCACCGGCACTGGCCTCGCTTCCGGTCTCGGAACGGCGGTTTCTGCGTTTGCCGAGCTGGCGGCTGACCGTGGATTTGTTTCGTCCAGATACTTCGCCGATGTCGGTCACGGAAAACCCGAGCTCCGCGTCGTCCTTCATAGCGCGGAACAGACTTACGGAATCGCTGAACAGCAGTGTGCGCCGAACGGCATTCACGCGTGCGCTGTTGAGCGTGGCGAACTGTCGCAGAGTATCCACCACGCCACCGTGCACCTGATCGCGCACGGTCAGGGATTTCTTGTACGTTCGGATCAATAGCTCCATTTCTGCGCCCGTGCACCCTTCGGTCACCCAAGCCATTAGTCGGACATGGTTCTCAGGAGCGTCGACCGGTGGAAGGAAATGCCGCGCAATGGCGACACGCATCTGGAAATCGGGCTTTGGGGTTTCGAGTTGCACCTCAAATCGTCGCCAGACGGCCGGATCAAGCAGGCGCTCATGGTTCGTGATCCCGATGGTGAAGCCCAAGTCGTTGCGCGCGTCCAGGTTCTGCAGCAGAGCATTCACCACTCGCTTGATCTCGCCCACCTCCTGCGGATCGTCGCGGAGTTTCGCGATCGCGTCGAATTCGTCCAGAAGCAACATGCAACGATGGCGGTTCGCGAAGCCGAACAGATTTCCAATGTTGCGCGCGGTCGTTCCCAGGAACGACGAGACCAGGCCGTCCAATCGCACCAGTACAACCGGCAGATCGAGGGTGTGGGCAATCCACAGAGCGAGGCGAGTCTTGCCGGTGCCGGACGCACCGTAGATCAGACAGGTCTTCGGCGGTTGGAGGTCGACTGCGGAGAGGTCCGCAAGGTTTGCCCACTCTTCGATGATGGTCTCAACCGCTGTCGTGACCGTTGGGTTGAACAAGGGTGGGTCGGCCCGGATCTCCCCTGGAAACAATAGTTCGGCCAAGGGTGCGGAGGTCTCACGGTCGACAGGGAGGGGTGTGTTGGGATTGAGCGCCTCTCCAGGTATCTGCGTGCGCGAACGTGCAAGCTGACTTGGTGCCACCTCTCTTGTGCGTTCAGCCGCGCTGAGCAGCCTGGCTAGAGATGCCGCTTGTTTGCGTTCTCCATCCTTTGATAGGGCATCCCTCAGCCGCTCGATTTGTTTCCGCACCGCGGGAGAGGCATCTGCCGCGGCTGATCGGCAGAGGGCCTGAATTATCGAAAAATGTTCCATCCTGGCTCCCATGGGAGAAGACTCTCTGGTTGCTCATACACCGCTAATTGTTGCATGGCAATGGCAAAACGTTTCCTCTAAAGGAGTTTTGTTGCAGAATATGGGTTTTTGTTGCAATCTTGGGCGTGCCGCGCGGCTCGAGTCGCGCTGGACCCAGCCCAAGGAAAGTTCGCGAAGCTCTCGGTTTGAAGGCGACGCCTTGGTACCTGCGAACCGGACTCGTCTAATGTGGGCCTTCCGCATAGAGCGCGCCCTCCGTCTCGCGCCGCCGCACCAGCCCCTTGAGCTTGCGCCCACCGGCCCACACCCAGCGCCTGAACTCGGCGGGCACGACGCCGTGCTCCTCCCGGTTGACCTTGTGCCGTAGCGTCGAGCGCTGCAGCGCGCCGGCGCCGAGGTTGAAGGCGAACGAACCGAGCGCGTCAAACCGGCCGTCCTCGAGCGGCACTCGGATTAGACGCAGGACAGCGCGCTCGGCGGTCTCGACGTCGCGGCGCAGCAGGCCCTCGGCTTCCGTCTCGCCGATGCCGCCGACGAACCGGTCCTGCTCTTCGTCGCGCACGACATGGCCGTAGCCGATGGTGAGCCAGCCGCCCGGGCAGACATAGATCTCGGGCTCAAACCCCTCGAAGCGCTTGATTAGGGCGAGGCCCTCGTCAGTGAGATGGCGCATGGCCTCAGCGCCGCTCCCGAAGCTTGGACAGCGTCCGATTGCCGAACCAGAAGCTCATGACGGCAGCGAACAGCGCCTGGGTCTCGGGGTCCCAGATACGCGGCAGGGCCTCGGCGATGAGCAGGTCCTCGACCGCCATCAGCAGATAGAGGCCGGAGCCCTTCACGGCCGCGAACAGGATGAAGAAGGCGTAGGTGATGAGCGGGCGTACCGAGGCCCTCAGTCCATCCATCCATCGGCTGCTGCCGCCCAGCGCTGCATCGTGCTTGTAGAGCGCCTGGCTCTCGGCGATGTCGGCGTTGACCTCGATTTCCTCGAGGCGCTGGTTGTGGCCGAGCCGCATCTGCTCCATCTGGCGGTCGAGCACGGCGAGTTCGTGCGCGCGGTCCGCGCGCTCGCGGAACAGGGCCATGATGTCGGGAATGGCGCTGGTGGCGAATCCCAGCAGGCTGCCGAGAAGGGTCAGCATCGTTGATCTCCGGTTGGTTTGAAGGTCGGAACGAGCGCGGCCATCAGCGCGAGCACGATGGGGTCCGTGCGGACGACGGTCCGGTCGGTGTGGATCGGTGTGTGAGGGGGGTGGTGCGGCGCTGGGCGGCCACGCCTGATGTCAGAGCGGCGTCAGCCGCCGAAGAGGGCCGGCCAGAACGCGCGTGTGGCGACGGCGAGCATGCCGCCGAGCAGGATGTAGAGGAGGCGCGTGTTGCGGTTGTGGAGCGCCTCGATCTTGGTGAGCTGCGCCTGGAGCTCGCCGTAGCGCCGCTCGCAGGCGATCTCATGCTCCGCGAGATGCCGCGCCGCCTCCGAGCGCACCCGCTCGATCTCGATGAGATGGGTTTCGGTCACTTGTGGGTCTCCGATGCTGCAACGCCGCAGCGAACCGCCCGTCCCGGAGAACGGACCGTCACGGCGCGTTCTCTACGGTCGGTTGACGGTCAGGTGGCCAGGTCAGCCGTATGCACGCGGGCGTCCTCGCCGACGGCGGTGATCTCGACCTGCTCGCCGCGCGGCCGCACGGCCAGCACGCGCGCCCGCAGGCCCCATGCCTCGCCGGCGCCGAAGGCGAAGTGGGTGCGTTCCTCGTCGGCGCCGGTATAGGGCTCGAGGTCTAGATCGTCGTCCAGCACGACGGTCCGCGCATCGCCGCCCGGCGTCACCGGCCAGGGCCCGCTCAAGCCACCGTCGCGCCGGCGAAGAGCGAGGTAATGCGCACGCTCCGCCGTGTCCTCGTTCCATTCCAGCGGTTCGCTCAGGGTCAGCGTGCGGTCGTCGACGGCCGTCACCTCGCCGCCCTGGCCCCAGCGCGGCAGGTCGTGGGTGATGGCGATGAGATCGCCGTAGGTCGGGATCAGCCCTTCGAACTCGGTGCGGAAAGTGACGATACGCCGGCGGTAGCGGTTGGCGGCGGCCATGTAGAGGCCCTCGCGCATGGCCTGTTCCGGGCCGGTGCAGCCGAACAGATCGACCGTGGCGGGCTTGTCGGCGGCTTCGGTGGCGCTGTCCGGTAGCGACGCGACGACTTCGTCCGGGGTCCAGGTGCGTTCCGAGAAATAGGTCACCGTCACCGCATCGGCGGTGTCCTCGCCGGGCATGACGTACTGGACGCGGAAACTGCCCCTGACGATGTTGCGCGGCCCGAACAGCGCCACGGGAAGAGTGCGCGGCGCATCGCGGGCGATCCGCAGTATCCCGCCCTGCAGGAAGGGCAGCGCGCGGCCGCAGCGGGCGATGCGGGTGAGCGCTTCCCAGACCGTGAGGCTTTGGTCGAACACGGCATCGAAGCGGTCGCCGCGCGATTGCCAGACGGCGTCGAGCACATGGAGCGCCGCGAGATCGATGCGGGCGTCGTCGAGCCCGGCGCCGTAGCGTGACCTGGCGGCGTCGGCGAAGGCCGAGGCGAGCGAGCGCGTGGCCCGAGGCCCGGACCAGCCGGCCGCGGGATCCCAGACCGGCAGCTTGCGGGTGACAATGCAATTGATCATGCGCGCCGAGCGCTGGGAGAGATTGTCGGTGGCGCGCATCCGCACCGCGAGCAGGGTCACGTCGCCGAACGCGGGCGGATCGTCTAGATACGCCTTGAGCCCGCCCCAGTGGACGACATGGCCGGCGCGGGCATCGCCGCTCTTGTCGTTGGTGCGCCGGGCCCTCACCTCGTAGCGGCCGCTCGTCACCGTGTAGCGATAGCTCTTGCGCTGCGGCGTGTTCTCGGCCGCGGTCACGCTCTCCGAGGCAAGCGCCAACCAGCCGCCGGCGGCCTCACCCTCATCGTCGATGGCGCGGGCCTCGACTGCCCATTCGATGGTACGGGCACTGAAGCTGCCGCTGGCGGTGGCGTAATAGAGCCCGCGCGGCATCACCACGTCGATGCCGATCTCCGTCGCACGGGTGCCGGCCGGGTTGGCCGTGAAGGGACCGATCCAGCCGTCGTCGCCCTCTTCGCGGTCGTTGGCGCCAATCAACTCCTGGCCGGCGATCTCGGGTGCTGTCACCACGTCGGCCTCGAACAGGCTGACGGCGCCGCCGGGTGGCACCAACTCGGTCTCGATCTCCTCGAAGGAGGCGATCGGCGTATCCTCGATGCGGATCTGCTCGACCTCGTGCTCGCCCTGGCCGATGCAGTGCAGCTGATGCAGGTACTGATCGTTGTCCGCGTACTCGGCCTGTAAAGCCCCAATTCTATGTACCAGTTCCTGATAGAGTCTCGGGCGCGGGTGGACGCATGTTCAGAGACTGATGCGGGCGGATGTGATTGTACTGTTTGAGCCAGGCTTCGATGACGATTTGAGCCTGTCTGATTGAAGTGAACCACTCAGCATTGAGAACTTCCCTGCGCAGGGTGCCGTTGAAGCGCTCGTTGTAACCGTTTTCCCAGGGGCTCCCCGGATAGATACGGATGGGCTTGATCCCGACCCTGATAAGCCAGGCCTGGAAGTTCTGTGCGATGAACTCAGGACCATTGTCTGACCTGATAAACTCTGGCCTGCCGCGTTTCAGGAAGAGCGGATAGAGAGCTTCGAGAACCTCCGCATTGCCCATTCGGGGCTTCACGGCCACGCACAGGGCTTCACGGGTGTACTCATCCAGCACGGTCAACATCTTGTAAGGCCGGCCGCTGGCCAGCTTGTCGTGGACGAAGTCTATACTCCAGATATGGTTCTGATACCTGGGGCGCAGCCGGATGACGGAGCTGTCCTTGTGATAGAGACGCTTCCGCTTCCTGTGACGCTGCGGTATCTGGAGACCCTCTTCCCTCCAGAGCCGTTCTACCTTCTTGTGATTGACTTCCCAGCCTTCAATGCGAAGCAGCTCGGCGATCGAGCTATACCCGAAAGTTGGTGATGGGATGAGATGAGGGCGGCGTATCCTGGCGATGTTGGAGTCGCCATTTTCCACGAAGGAGGGATACGCCATGAGAGAGGATACAGTCGTCCAGCTTCGCCAACCAGGATCATTTGAGGACGATCCGCTGACGGAGGTTTTGCGTCTTGGTGCGCGGCGTTTACTTGGGCAAGCGGTGGAGGCGGAAGTTGCCGGTTTTGTCGAGGCGTATGCGCATCTGACGGGCTCGGCCGGCCGCCGTCGGATCGTACGCCACGGGCATTTGCCGGAGCGCGAGATCCAGACCGGCATTGGTCCGGTTGCGGTGCGCTGTCCCAGGGTGCGTGACCGAGGCGCCGGCGAGACGGGGCCGCGGATTCGCTTCACCTCACGGATCTTGCCTCCCTATCTCAGGCGCGCCAAGTCGATCGAGGAACTCCTGCCCTGGCTTTATCTGAAGGGCATCTCCACGGGCGATTTCTGCGAGGCGCTTGCGGCGCTCTTGGGGCCCGAGGCGCCGGGGCTCTCGGCCTCGACCATTGCCCGCCTCAAGGAGGTCTGGCAAGGCGAGCTGGAGCATTGGCAACGGCGCGATCTCTCGGCCAAGCGTTATGTCTACTTCTGGGCCGACGGCATCTACTTCTCACCACGGCTCGACCATGACAAGCAATGCATGTGCGTGATCATCGGTGCCGACGAGCTGGGCCGCAAGGAGCTGCTGGCGATCGCCGACGGCTACCGGGAGAGCGCCCAGTCCTGGCGCGAAGTGCTGCTCGATCTCAAGCGCCGCGGCCTGGCGATTGCGCCCGAGCTGGCCACCGGCGACGGGGCGCTCGGTTTCTGGAAAGCCTTGCGCGAGGTCTACGGGACGACGCGCGAGCAGCGCTGTTGGGTGCACAAGACCGCCAACGTGCTCAACAAGCTCCCGAAGTCCGTCCAGCCACGCGCCAAGCAGCACCTACAGGACATCTGGATGGCCGAGACCCGCGCGGTGGCCGAGAAGGCCTTCGACTTCTTCCTCGAGGCCTATGGCCCCAAGTACGACAAAGCGGTGGCCTGCCTGGCCAAGGACCGCGACGTGTTGCTCGCCTTCTACGACTTCCCGGCCGAGCACTGGAAGCACATTCGCACCACCAATCCCATCGAAAGCACCTTTGCGACCGTGCGCCTCAGGACCACCAAGACCAAGGGCTGCCTCAGCCGCATGACGGCGCTCACCATGGTCTTCAAGCTGTGCCAGTCGGCCAGCAAGAAGTGGCGCCGCCTGGACGGCTCGCACCAGATCGCCGACATCATTCAAGGCGTCAAATTCAAGGACGGAGAAAAGCTAACCGAACGCGCCGCCTGAAACCTGCGTCACCAACTTTTGACAATAGCTCTCGGCGATCTTCCTGTAGCCATAGCGGCCATAGTGCTTTGCCAGTCTGACCACAGCCAGCCGAAGGCTGTCATCATCTCCTGGGGATGCCTCATAGCGCTGTGTGGAGCGTGCCACGCCGATCGTTCTGCAAGCCCGCCGCTCGGATGGCCCGAGCTTCTGACGCACATGGACTACAGCCTGACGCAGATCGGCAATCGTCAGACCTTCGGCTTTAGGTAATCGAGGCTCTCCTTGAGGATCAGCTTGTCCAGTTCAAGATCCGCAACAATTCTCTTGAGGCGGGTGTTCTCCTTCTCAAGGCCCTTGAGCTCCTGAAGCTGTGACTTGCCCATCCCGCCGTACTTCTTGCGCCAATTGTAATATGTCGCATCGCTGATGCCGGCTGAGCGGCAGGCCGTCTCTACACTGCTGCCAGACGCCACACTGAGCTCAATCTGACGCAGCAAATTCAATACATCCTCATCGCTATATCGCTTCCTTGCCATCCCAATACCTCCACAGCTTCGTAGAAAATCACGAATTACGTGGCACAGTTATAAGGGGGCAGGACACTGCCAAAGACCGCGCTGAGCGGTGCTGCTTGGTGGCTTTCACCTCGAAAAGCCGTGATCCAGTTGAGCGCACGTCACAAGTCGGACGATCATCTCTGGTTCAGCTTTTTTCACGAGGCGGCACACCTCCTGCTTCACAGCAAGAAATTTATCTTCGTAGAGGGAGCCAATGATGGAGGTGCCGATCTCGAGAGCGAAGCGAATGATTGGGCTGTCAACGCCCTCGTCGCACGCGCGGATTGGGAGAGGTTCGTCGCAAAATCGCCACAAAGCAAGGCGGAGGTCTGCGCCTTTGCCGACGAGCAGGGGGTCGCGCCGGGTATCGTCGTCGGGATGCTCCAGCATGCCGGTCTCGTTCCCTGGACCCACCTCAATGGCCTCAAGGTTCGCTACCGATGGACCCGGGATTGAACGCACAGATGCGGTTTCTGGATGCAGTAGGGCACCGGTAGTCGCTACGACGCCGGTGCTCATGTTCTCCGAACCGTTGTGGACGGTTCGTGCGGGAAAAAGCGTTCGTAGCGACGGGTCTAATCGGTGCTTAGGTGAGGCTGTGTGAGATGGGCGATGCCCCGGCATCGCCCTCTCTTTTTTTCGAACGGACCCTCGCTCGCCATTGCAATGCGAGCTAGCGACGGCAGCGCATCGCACGATCTTCGCCATCTTTCAAGAACGGGCGCTGCCGGCACCGGCCGCCCACGCCCTTGTCCTGCGGCTGTTCCTCAATTCGTCTATACCTCTTCCCGGTAAAGTGCCTGACACAGGCAATGGACGCCGCCGCCGCCCAGGGTGAACATCGACATGTCCGGATCGTACACTTCGAACCCCAAGGCGCGCATGCGCGCGTTCAAGTCCTTCGCCCCGCGCATCGAGAGCACGCGGTCGTTGCCGAGCGCCACGAGGTTGACACCGAGGTTCTTAGCTTCCGCATAGCCGACCTCGACGAAATCGAAGCCGCGCCCGCGAAGCAGCGTCACCAACCAATCCTCCAGCGCGCCGACGCAGGCCACGAGCAGCTTCGGCGCAAGCGGCACCACCAGGCCGTCCATGTGCACGAACTCCCGCGAGATGGGTGCCACCACTGCCTCCCATCCCTGCTCCCGCACCCACGCCGCCACCTGTTCTGAGCCCTCGCGTTCGGAACGTTCGCCGCTGTAGCCGATCAGTACAAAGCCCGGCTCCAGGATGTTGAAATCGCCGCCCTCGAAGTGACCAGCAGTGGCGTAGCGCCAAATCGGGATGTCGTTGCTCTGATAGAAGCGGATGGCGGTCACGTAGTCGGCACGCCGGCTCTTGAGTTGCATATGGCATATAAGCGCACCCCAGGGGCTCATGGCGCTCGAATCGCGGGCGAAGAAATTGCGATGCAGGGTCTCATCGGCATCCAGATAATGGCAGGTGACACCGTTAGACTCGTAGATCGAAACCATCTCGGCGTGCTGCGACATGGCCGTCTGGAGGTTGAATTCGACGCCCGTGTGTTCCTGATTGTTCAGCGTCCGCATGGTGATTGGACCGGCATCGATCCAACGGTAGAATTTAGGCGTACCCAGGAGCACGTTCTTGAGCGGTCCGTAATCGTCAAGGATGCCCCATCGGCGCGGACTAGTGATCATAGGCTTCTCATCCCAGCTTTCATAAGAATCATAATGGCCTGCCCCCATTAAGTGGTCCACCGCTTAAGTTAGAGTTTGGCGCTGCCTCCGCCGCTTGCCGGCGGATCAGCCCCTCCGATCGCACAGCTCACTCGGATATCAACCACCGGCACCAGAAACTGTATTGCCCAACGTTGAAGAACCGACCTACTCTGTTGATGGGCTCCGGCCGGCCCTTCAACTCAATCCGCGCGCCCAACTCTCTCATAAGCCGTGGACCACCTGATGGGGGCAGGCCGCTTTTTTGGGACAACCAACGTAATGAAACCAATCGTCAATCTGCTGTTAATCGTGCCGATCTTGCTCTGGTCGTCGGTGGCCGCAGCCGACTTTCTGGCGGGTGTGGAAGCTTATGAGAGGGGCGACTACGCAACTGCTTTCAAAGAGTGGTTGCCGCTTGCCGAGCAGGAGCACGCCGAGGCCCAGTTCAACCTCGGGCTCATGTACGCCAACGGCGACGGCGTGCCGGAGGACGATGCTGCGGCCGTGACGTGGTACCGCAAGGCCGCCGAGCAGGGAGACGCCGAGGCCCAATACAATCTCGGTGTCAAGTACGCCAAAGGCGAGGGCGTGCCGGAGGACGATGCCGAGGCCGTGAAGTGGTACCGCAAGGCCGCCGAGCAGGGGCAGGCCGAGGCCCAACACAACCTCGGGCTCATGTATGACACCGGCGACGGCGTGCCGGAGGACGATGCCGAGGTCGTGAAGTGGTACCGCAAGGCCGCCGAGCAGGGCTACGCCCGCGCCCAGTTCAACCTCGGGCTCATGTATGACACCGGCGACGGCGTACCGGAGGACGATGCCGAGGCCGTGAAGTGGTACCGCAAGGCCGCCGAGCAGGGGCAGGCCGAGGCCCAATACAATCTCGGTGTCAAGTACGCCAAAGGCGAGGGCGTGCCGGAGGACGATGCCGAGGCCGTGAAGTGGTACCGCAAGGCCGCCGAGCAGGGGCAGGCCGAGGCCCAATACAACCTCGGTGTCATGTATGACAAAGGCTACGGCGTACCGGAGGACGATGCCGAGGCCGTGAAGTGGTACCGCAAGGCCGCCGAGCAGGGGCGGGCCGAGGCCCAATACAACCTCGGTGTCATGTACGCCAAAGGCGAGGGCGTGCCGGAGGATTATGTCCGAGCCTTTGCCTGGATTAATCTTGCAGCCGCGCAAGAAAGTGAACAGGCCAAAAAAGTCAAAGGCATTATCCGGCAAGGCATGACCGCCGCGCAAATTGCGGAGGCACAGGAGCTCGGCATCTCTCTCTTGCAACGTATCGAGACACGAGCCGGCGGTTCAAACTGATCTGCGTGCGGTCCGAGTTGGGCACCCACACCTGGTTAACCCGCGTACAGCTCCGCCTCCGCCTCCCGCCGCCGGATCAGCCCCTTGAGCTTCCGGCCGCCGGCCCAGACCCAGCGTCGGAACTCATCCGGCACGGCTCCGTGCTCCTCGCGGTTCACTTTCCGCCTCAATGTCGAGCGCTGCAGCGCACCGGCGCCGAGGTTGAAGGCGAAGGAGCAGAGTGCATCGAACCGGCCGTCCGCGAGCGGCACCCGGATGAGTCGCAGCACGGCGCGCTCGGCGACCTCGACATCGCGGCGCAGCAGCTCCTCGGCCGTCGCTTCGTCGATGCCGTTCGCGAACCTCTCGCGCTCGTCGTCTCGCACCACGTGACCGTAACCGATGGTCGGCCAGCCGCCCGGGCAGATATAGATCTCGGGCGCGAAGCCCTCGAAGCGCTTGATCAGCGCGAGACCGTCGTCTGTGAGATGGCGCATGACCTCAGCGCCGCTCGCGGAGCTTGGACAGCGTGCGGTTGCCGAACCAGAAGCTCATCACGGCGGCGAACAGCGCCTGGGTCTCGGGGTCCCAGATGCGCGGCAGGGCCTCGGCGATGAGCAGGCCCTCGACCACGATCAGCAGATAGAGGCCGGAGCCCTTGACGGAGGCAAACAGGATGAAGAAGGCGTAGGTGATCAGCGGGCGGACCGAGGCGCGAAGGCCGTCTACCCATCGGCTGCTGCCGCTCAACGCTGCATCGTGCTTGTAGAGCGCCTGGCTCTCGGCGACGTCGGCCTGGACCTCGATCTCCTCGAGGCGCTGGGTGTGGCCGAGCCACATCTGCTCCATCTGGCGGTCGAGCACCGCGAGCTCGTGCTTGCGGTCCGCCCGCTCGCGGAACAGGGACATGATGTCGGGAATGGCGCTGGTGGCGAATCCCAGTAGACTGCCGAGTAGGGTCAGCATCGCGAACCTCGGAATGGATTGAGCATGAGGACCACCCGGTCGGGGCTACGGCCCGGTCGGTGTTGGGTCGGGTGTGTAAGGGGAATTGCGCGGCGCGAGACGCTCGCGAGCCACGTCAGGCGACTTCAGCCCCCGAACAGCGCCGGCCAGAAGGCGCGGGTGGCGACGGCGAGCACGACATAGAGCAGCCGCGTGTTACGGTTGTGGAGCGCCTCGATCTTGGTGAGCTGCGCCTGCAGCTCGCCGTAGCGCCGCTCGCAGGCGATTTCGTGCTCCGCGAGATGCCGTGCGGCCTCCGAGCGCACCCGCTCGATCTCGATGAGATGGGTTTCGGTCACTTGTGGGTCTCCGATGCTGCAACGCCGCGACGAACCGCCTGTCCCGGAGGACGGGTCGGTTGGCGGCGGATATCCTTCGGGTTGGGGCGGCGGCTCAGGCGGCCTGGTCGGCCTCGTGCACGCGGGGCCCTCCCATGGACTACGGGGACAAGCCCGCAGCCGCCAAGTGGTCCCTTCTTACACCGCCACGGTGGTCCCTTTTTGCTCCGCCATTGACATGGGTCTTCTGGAAGGATGATGGCGATCGCTACCGCAACGTCTCGGCGCTCTACGCCAAGCTCAGGGAGCGGGCTAAGGTCTCGATTCGCTTCCACGATCTGCGCCATAAGTACGCCCGGGACTTTCTCAGAGGGGACGGGAATATTTACGAGCTGCAGAAGCAACTGGGCCATTCGAGCGTCAAGACGACCGAGATGTACCTGTTCAACCTGACCGACGATCAGCACGAAGAAGTGGCCAAGGTCACGGCCAAAATTGGGAACAGGTCCAACGGTTCGGGGCCTTCCAGAGACGATCCGAAAGACCCTTAAGTCATTGAAATGGCGGAGGGAGAGGGATTCGAACCCTCGATAGAGCTTTTGACCCTATAACGGTTTAGCAAACCGCCGCCTTCGACCACTCGGCCATCCCTCCCACGCAGCCCCTCTCGGAGCGGGTTTGGTTCTATCGGCGCGCTGCGGGACTGTCAATCGACCGGAGCGTCTTAGCCCTCGGTGGCGGGCCCATAGCCGGTCTCGGTCGAGGCCGCGAGCGCAAGCGAGCGGGTGAAATCCTCGTTGCTCATAAGCGGGATCGCCTTGCAGTACTTGGCCAGCCCGAAGGCATCGGTCAGGTGCAGGTTGGCGGCCAGCGCCTTTTCGTCGGGCATCTCGTAGATATAGATCATGTCGTACTCGCCGTAGCTGCCGAACTGGGCGATCGGGGTGCCGCCGAAATCGGCGATCGCCTTTTTATGCACCGCGGCGCGGTCGCGCACGGCTTCGTCGGCGATCATGCCCGCCTTCTGGGCATTGTCGTATTTCACCAGGTAAAGAACATAGACACCCATAGCTCAAACCTTCCCTGCCTCAACGCCGCTTGTACTGGGCCTTGCCGTGCAGCGCCTCTTGCGCCCGCGCGCTTAAAAGCTCCTCGACCTTCGCATCCCATTCGGCCATCACCGCCATGCCGCGCCGAACCCCCGGCCGCGCTGCCATGCGCGCGAGCCAGCGCTTGACGTTGGGGTAATCCTCGATCGCGACACCCAGGTGGGCATGGTAATCGACCCAGGCGTAGCTCGCGATATTGGCGATGGAGTAACGCCCGCAGATGTAGATTCGCCCCCCGAGCCGCTTGTTCAGCACGCCGTAGAGCCGGTTCGCCTCGGCACTGTAGCGCGCGATAGCGTAGGGCAGTTTTTCGGGTGCGAACTCGCGAAAATGATGAGCCTGGCCGAACATGGGCCCGGTGTTCGCCATCTGAAAACTGAGCCACTCGATCACGTCGAAGCGCGCACGGCCCTGCTTGGGCAGGAACCTGCCCGACTTCTCCGCAAGATAAGTCAGGATCGCGCCGGATTCGAAGAGCGCGTAAGCGCGCCCCCCCGGCCCCTTGGTGTCGACGATCGCGGGGATCTTGTTGTTGGGCGAGATATTGAGGAAGGCCGGCTTGAACTGCTCGCCGGCGAGCAGATTGACCGCATGGGCGCGGTAGGCCAGCCCGCACTCCTCGAGCATGATGTGGGCCTTGCGCCCGTTCGGCGTGATGAAAGAGTAGAGCTCTATCATCCGCGCCCGCCCGCGCCTGTCGTCCGCCCCGCCTAGCGCTTCTTGAACTGGGCCTTGCCGTAGAGAATTTCGCGCGTCTCCTTGCTCATCTCGCCGCCTTCCTCGAGATGACGGTATTCGTCGAGCACCGCCATGCCGCGCTTCACCGCGGGGCGCGTTTTGATCTCGGCCAGCCAGCGCTTCACGCGCGGGTATTCGTCGATCTTCACGCCGGCGCCCTTATGGATCCGCACCCAGGGCCAGTTCGCCATGTCGGCAATGGAATAAGCGTCGCCACCGAGATAGCGGCTCGATTTAAGCCGCTTGTCCATAACGCCGTAGAGCCGGTTGACCTCTTTCGTGTAGCGATTGGCCGCGTAGGGGATCTTTTTGGGCGCGTATTTCCGGAAGTGATAGGCCTGCCCCATCATCGGCCCGACATTGGCCATCTGGAACATCAGCCATTCCATGACGTCGTAGCGCCCCCGGGTGCGCTTGGGCCAGAACTTGCCCGACTTCTCCGCGAGGTACATCAGGATCGCGCCGGATTCGAACAGCGCGTAGGGCTTACCGCTGGGCCCCTTGTGATCGATGATCGCCGGGATGCGGCCGTTGGCCGAGATCTTCTGAAACGCGCGTTTGAACTGGTCGCCCGTATTGATGTTGATCGGGTGCGCCCTGTAATCGAGGCCGCACTCCTCGAGCATGATATGCACCTTCTCGCCGTTTGGCGTGAGCCACGAATAGAGATCGATCATTTGGGGTCTCCCTGAATTTGACGGGCCAGCTTGGCCCGCGGGGCCGGGCTTGGCAAGCCGGTGAGCAACGAGAGTGCGAAATACGACTTCTTTCAGTTACCCGAATATCGGGAGCCCGCGCCTGCGGGTCGCGGCTCATGCGGCGAAAGCCTGCGTGTCGCTTGAGTGCCGGTCATCTTTCGCCTATTTAAGATGATTGGCCAATTAATCAGCCCTTGAGCTTTTCCTTCAGGAGTTCGTTGACTGCCGCGGGATTCGCCTTGCCGCCCGAGGCGCGCATCACCTGACCCACGAAGAAGCCGAACAGCTTCTCCTTGCCCGTGCGGAATTCCTCGACCTTGTCTGCGTTGGCTGCCATCACCTCTTCGATCACCGCCTCGATCGCGCCCGTGTCGGTGACTTGGGTCAGGCCCTTTTCCTCGACGATGGCTGAGGCGTCCTGGCCGGTCTCGAACATGATCTCGAAGACATCCTTGGCGATCCGCCCCGATATGGTGGCGTCCTCGATCAGGTCGATCAGCCCGCCCAGTTGCGCCGCCGAGATCGGCGAGTCCCCGACATCTTTGCCCGCTTTGTTGAGCGCGCCGAACAGACTGCCCGTGACCCAGTTGGCTGCGGTCTTGGCGTCGCGTCCCTTGGCCACCGCCTCGAAGAAATCGGCGTTCTCGGCTTCGACCACGAGCACGCTTGCGTCGTACGGCGAGAGGCCGTAATCGCCCACCAGGCGCGCCTTCTTCTCGTCGGGCAGCTCGGGCAGGCCGGCCTTGATCTCCTCGACCCAGGCGGCGTCGAGTTCGAGCGGCAGCAGGTCGGGATCGGGAAAATAGCGGTAGTCGTGGGCCTCTTCCTTTGAGCGCATGGAGCGCGTCTCGCCCGCGCCCGCATCGAACAGGCGGGTCTCTTGGACCACCTCGCCGCCGGATTCGACGAGTTCGATCTGGCGCTCGATCTCGTAGTCGATGGCGCGCATCACGAAACGCACGGAGTTCACGTTCTTGATTTCGGCGCGAGTGCCGAACGGCTCGCCGGGGCGGTGAATCGAGACATTGACGTCGCACCGCATGGAGCCCTCATCCATGTTGCCGTCGCAGGTCCCGAGATAACGCAGGATCGCACGCAATTTGCGCACATAGACGCCCGCTTCCTCGGCGCTGCGCAGATCGGGCTTGGACACGATCTCCATCAGCGCGACGCCCGAGCGGTTCAGATCCACATAGGTCAGGCCGGGGTGCTGGTCGTGCAGGCTCTTGCCCGCATCCTGCTCGAGATGGAGCCGCTCGATGCCGATCTCGCGGGAGCTGCCGTCGCGCATGTCGAGCGCCACCACGCCCTCGCCCACGATGGGCTGGGAAAACTGGCTGATCTGATAGCCCTGAGGCAGGTCGGGGTAAAAATAATTCTTGCGGTCGAACACCGAGCGCAGGTTGATCTGCGCCTTCAGCCCGAGCCCCGTGCGCACCGCCTGCTCGACGCAAGTCCCGTTGATCACCGGCAGCATGCCGGGCATCGCCATGTCGACGAACGAGACCTGGCTGTTCGGCGCCGATCCGAATTCCGTCGCCGCACCCGAGAACAGCTTGGCCTGCGAGATCACCTGGGCGTGGACCTCGAGGCCGATCACCGGCTCCCAGTCGCCGCTCGCCCCCTGCACCAGGCTCATGACGCCGCCACCCGGAGCGCGGGCACGGCATCGAACGCCGCCGCCGCTTCGAGCACGCCCGCCGCACGCAGCATCGTCTCCTCGTCGAACGGGCGGCCGATCAACTGCAGCCCCAGCGGCAGGCTGTCGGCGGAAAGCCCCGCAGGCACTGAGGCGGCGGGCAAGCCCGCGAGGCTCGCCGGCACCGTGAACACGTCGTTCAAGTACATCGCGACCGGATCGTCCGGTTCCTCGTCGATACCAAAGGCGGGCGAGGGTGCGGTCGGGGTCAGCAGCAGGTCGACCGTCTCGAAGGCCTTGCGGAAATCGCCGGCGATCAGCGCGCGCACCTTCTGCGCCTTGAGGTAATAGGCGTCGTAATAGCCCGCTGAGAGCACGTAGGTGCCGATCAGGATGCGCCGGCGCACCTCCGCGCCGAAGCCCTCGGCCCGGGTGTTCTCGTACATCTCCTGCAGGGTGTCGCCCGCCACCCGCAGGCCGTATTTGACGCCGTCGTAGCGCGCGAGATTCGACGAGCACTCCGCCGGCGCAATGATGTAATAGGTCGGCAGGGCGAATTCGGTGTGAGGCAGGCTGACTTCGACGGGCTCCGCACCCGCGTCCCTCAGCCACTGGGCCCCCTGCTGCCACAGGGCGTCGATTTCCTCAGGCATGCCGTCGACCCGGTATTCTTTCGGGATGCCGATCTTCATGCCCTTGATGTCGCCCGAGAGCGCCGCCTCGTAATCGGGCACGGGACGGTCCACGGAAGTGGAATCCTTGGCGTCGAACCCCGCCATGGCGCCCAACAGGATCGCGCCGTCGCGCACAGTGCGAGCGAGCGGCCCAGCCTGGTCGAGCGACGAGGCGAAGGCGATGATGCCAAGCCGCGAACAACGCCCGTAGGTCGGCTTGATGCCGACGATGCCGCAAAATGAGGCGGGTTGGCGGATCGAACCGCCTGTGTCCGTGCCGGTTGCCCCCAACCCGACATGGGCCGCGGTGGCTGCAGCCGAGCCGCCCGACGAGCCGCCGGGCACCAGCTTCGCCGGATCGTTTTCGCGGCTCCAGGGATTGGTCACGGGGCCGTAGTGGTCGTTGAGGTTGGCCGAGCCCATGGCGAACTCGTCCATGTTGGCCTTGCCCAGCAGCACTGCGCCGGCCCGCCACAGGTTCGCCGTCACGGTGGATTCGTAGGGCGGCACGAAGCCGTCGAGAATATGCGAACCCGCCGTGCTCGACACCCCTTGGGTGCAGTAGCAATCCTTCACGACGAGCGGAATTCCCTCCAGCGCGCCGGCCTCACCCGCCGTGCGCCGCGCGTCCGACGCCGCGGCGCCCTCGCGCGCTTGCTCGAAGTTCTCGCAGATGATCGCGTTGAGATCCCGCGCCGCCTCGGCCTGCGCGATATGCGCGTCCGCAAGCTCAACCGCCGAAAGCTCAGCCCCGGCCATCGCGTCACGCGCTTCCGCCAGGGAGAGGCCAGCGATCTCCGCACTCATTCGATCACCTTGGGCACCGTAAAGAACGAATCAGCCCGCTCGGGTGCGTTCGCGAGCGCCGCGTCGGCCTGGCCGCCATCGGTCACGTCGTCGGCGCGCCGGCGCAAGCCCATCTCGACCACGCTGGTCATGGGCTCGACCTCGTCGGTGTTCACCTGATCGAGCTGCTCGACGAAGGCGAGGATGCCCGAGAGCTCGTCCGCGAGGGGCTCCACTTCGTCGTCTTTCAGCGCAATCCGGGCGAGCCTCGCGATATGCAGCACGGTGGCCTTATCGAGCGACATGTGCAATCGTCTCCGCCGGAAAATGACCCGCGCTCAGCCAAAAATCCTAGAGTCTCCGCCCGGCGCGAGGGCGCGAAGGTAACACCCGCCATGGCGATCCGCAACATGGCCGAGCTCGCCACTGAGCTGCCCGAAAGGGGTGCGCTGATCGGCCTCGATCTGGGCTCGAAGACCATCGGCGTGGCGCTCTCCGACGCACGCCGCACCATCGCGAGCCCGAAGCAGACGATCAAGCGCACGAAGTTCACTGCCGACGCGCAACTCCTCGAAACCGTCTATCGTGAAGAGCAAGCGGCCGCCTTCGTAATCGGCCTGTCCATCAATATGGACGGCAGCGAGGGGCCGGCCTGCCAGTCGGCCCGCCAGTTCGCCGCCAACCTGCTCACCCGCTTCGAGTGCACCATCGCGTTCTGGGACGAGCGCCTCTCCACCGTGGCGGTCACCCGCTCCATGATCGATGCCGACCTGTCGCGCAAAAAACGCGCCGAACGGGTCGATGCGGCTGCGGCCGCCTACATCCTCCAGGGCGCGGTGGATTACCTCAAGGGGCGGGGTTAGGACCGTGGATATTGCAGATCAACCTCGGATTCGATGAGAGTTCACGAACAGGCCGACACGGATTTGTCCGCGGTTAGCTACCGGTAGTAATTCAAGCCGTTAGCGTTTACTTATCAGTCGGTTGCTTAAACAAGCCATCAACCTCAGTAAAATCCATGACCTTCTCCAGAAAGCTGAATGTGCCGCTGTGGACGATCTCCCGCGCAGCAGCTATCAGCGAGCCGTAAGCAAGTAGGGCCAGGCCTGATCCAACGCTAATGCGCTTGACTCCGGCGCTCGCAAGTTCGTCGACACTGAACATTGTGCTTCGTGTTTCCATGACGACGTTCACTGGTTTGCTAACCGCTGAGCACACCTCGCGGATCGCACCAAGGTCGCGAAGACCTGGCGCGTAGAGCACGTCCGCCCCCGCTTTCTCATAGGCTTGCAGCCTCCCGATCACGTCGTCCAGATTGGCGCGGCCCCAGAGGAGGTTTTCGCAGCGGGCCGTCAAGACGAAGTCGTCGGGTAGCTGCCTACAGGCTTCGCTCGCGGCTTCGATCCGCTCTACGGCCAGGGTCATCTCGAAAATCGGCGCATCGGGCTTCCCAGTGTGGTCCTCGATGGAACAACCGGCCAGCCCAATTGCAGCCACAGCGGTAATGGTATCGAAGACGATCTCTGGAGCGTCGCCAAATCCCTTCTCCAGGTCGGCCGAAACCGGAAGCGGCGTTGCTGTCACGATTTCTCTGCAATGAGCAAACGCTGCTTCCCGCGATACCGTTCCATCGGGCATACCGAGAGCATGCGCCATGCCGGCGCTGGTTGTGGCCAAGGCTTTGAATCCCATCGCCGCAAGAATTCGTGCGGAGCCAATATCCCACGGGTTGGGAATGACGAATGCGCCACTCCGTTCGTGCAGCGCACGGAAGACGTTTACGGGCTCGGTCATGGGGGAGGTTTCCGTCAAAAATATCCGGGTTGATCGCTCTAACCTAGCACTGCTGACATCGTTCTGTCAGTGGCGCTGCGGCCTCAGATGGTTATTCTCGTAAGGGGTCAAATGCGGACACAAATGTTCCATATTTGTTCTAAACCAGTCATGGCGCGCAACGCCCGTGACAGCAAGGCGCGGGCCCTGTCTGTCATTGACTTATGCGAGAATTCGCCTATCTATTCCGCATACGTTTTGCATTCGTTTGGTGCTGCCTGAATAACCGGTACGCCGATTAGTCTAGTTATCCCCTGACAATGTGGACGTTAAACACCCGCGCCATCACATGGTGTGAGTCGCGGAATCAATACACCTGTTAGAGGAAATAACTATGACTACTGGTACAGTAAAGTGGTTCAACGCCGCCAAGGGTTTCGGGTTCATCGAGCCGGAAGACGGTTCGAAAGACGCGTTTGTTCATATTTCGGCCGTCGAGCGCGCCGGGCTGAGTTCGCTCAGCGAAGGGCAGAAGGTCTCTTATGAGCTTCAGCCCGGACAAAACGGCAAATCGTCCGCCGAGAACCTGTCCGTCGTCGAATAACCGCTACAAGGCGCTGCCTCCAACTTCCCGTTGGAGGCGGCAACTGCTCGCCGCAAATAGCGCGATCGTCAACGATCGCCCGGTGGAGCAAAGGAGACAGGCGAACCGAGCCGCCATCGTCCCTTCGACTACGCTAAATACAACGAACCAAGCGAGTGACGGCGCAAAGCGCACCCGGCCTTCGGTGTCGTTGTGACCGACCTGTGGGCTTATCGGCCCATGGGCGACCCACTATGCGTCGCGGCTTGACCCGGTCCACCCGCGACGCCTCGAACCGAAACAGAGGATACCTGCCATGCGAAAGTCAGTGAAATCAAGGGCCGAGGAACAGTTCGCCGCAACCCAGAAGAAAGACAAGCAGGCGCTCAAGGATATGGAAAAAGCGCGCCAGGAGCGCGCGGAAAAGGTCGAGCGGTTGCGCGCCCTTCGCCTCGCCAAAGAGGCGGCCGACAAGGAAGCCGCCGAGAAGGACGCCGCCGCACAAGCGGTCGCCACCGTGAAAGCCGCCGCCGTGAAAGCCGCTGCCAAGAAAACCGCGAGCAAGAAAGTGGCCGCAAAAAGCAACTAGAGAGCGCACCTGCGCCTGGCGCGCCGACGCTTGTATTAACCGGTCCCCGGGGTCGCAAGAGAACCCGCAATCAACGAAAACGAAACCGGCATGCGGGCGCCCCGCGTCTTCCGCTTGCCGCCCGGCTGCGCACGCGTATAGTATGTTCTTTTAATGCAGCCCGAACCGCTTCCCTCCGCGTTTCCCCACCAGCATCTTCTGGGCATCGAGGAGCTGTCGGGCGATGAAATCAGCCTGCTGCTCGACCTCTCCGACGGCTATGTCGAGCTCAACCGCGCCGCCGAGAAGAAAAACCCCATCCTGCGCGGGCGCACCCAGATCAACCTGTTCTTCGAAACCTCGACCCGCACGCGCACCTCGTTCGAGCTCGCGGGCAAGCGGCTGGGCGCCGACGTCATCAACATGTCCGTCGCCAGTTCGGCGATCAAGAAGGGCGAAACCCTGATCGACACGGCGATGACGCTCAACGCCATGCACCCCGACGTGCTCGTCGTCCGTCACCCCGAGAGCGGCGCGGTCAAGCTGCTCTCCGATCATGTCAACTGCGCCGTCATCAACGCGGGCGACGGCTCCCACGAACACCCCACCCAGGCGCTGCTCGACGCGCTCACCATCCGCCGCCGGCGCGGCCCGCTGGAAAAACTCACCGTAGCAATCTGCGGCGATATCCTGCACAGCCGGGTCGCGCGCTCGAATATCCTGCTGTTCAACGCCATCGGGGCCCAGGTCCGCCTCGTCGCCCCCCCCACCCTGCTGCCGCCGAACGCGGCCGACGCGCTCGGCGTCGCCGTCCATCACGATATGCGCGAGGGCCTGCGCGACGTGGACATCGTCATGATGCTGCGCCTGCAGACCGAGCGGATGCGGGGCACTTTCGTGCCCTCGACGCGCGAATACTTCCACTTCTGGGGGCTCGATGCGGAGAAGCTCGCAATCGCCAGAGACGACGCTCTGGTCATGCATCCCGGGCCCATGAACCGGGGCGTGGAGATCGACAGCGAGCTGGCCGACGACATTACCCGCTCGGTCATTCTCGATCAGGTCGAGCTCGGCGTCGCCGTGCGCCAGGCCTGCCTCGACCTGTTGTGCCACCGCGCACCCGGCGCCAACGGCTAGCCGCCCGATGCGTAACCGTCATGCCTAAAGCCGCCGTCCCCCGCGACCCGCCGGGCCGCGTCGCCTATCTCAATGCGCGCCTGCTCGACCCCGCCAGCGGCCTTGATTCGCCCGGCGCACTGTTTGCCGACGGCAAATTGATCGCCGATCTCGGGCCCCGGCTGTTCGCCGACGGCGTGCCCGAAGGCATCGAGACACTCGATTGCGGCGGCCATTGCCTGGCACCGGGCCTGGTCGACATGCATGTCCATTTGCGCGAGCCCGGCCACGAGCAGAAAGAGACCATTGCCAGCGGCAGCCGGTCGGCCGCTGCAGGCGGGGTCACCAGCATGGCCTGCATGCCCAACACCGAGCCCGTGATCGACGACATCGCGCTTGTCGAATACATCCAGCGCCGCGCCCGCGAGACCAGCCTGGTCAAGGTCTACGCCTTCGGCGCGATCACGCGCGGGCTGGAGGGCAAGCAGATCACCGAGATGGGCCTGCTCGCCGAGGCGGGCGCGGTGGGGTTTTCCGACGACGGCCTGCCCGTCGCCGACGCCATGGTCATGCGCCGCGCGCTGTCCTACGCCAGCACTTTCGGCCTACTCGTCTCTCAGCACGCGGAGGATCTCTCGCTCTCGGGCTGCGGCTGCATGGCCGAGGGCGACATGGCGACGCGGCTTGGCCTGCCGGGCATTCCCGACGCGTCGGAAGAAGTCGTCGTCGCCCGCGACATCCGCCTCGTCGAGCTGACCGGCGGGCGCTATCACGTCGCCCACATCTCGACCCGCGGCGCGGTCGACGCTGTGCGTCAGGCCAAGGCGCGGGGCTTGCCCGTCAGCTGCGAGGCGGCGCCCCACCATTTCACCCTGAACGAGACCGCGGTGGGCGACTACCGCACCTTCGCCAAGATGGCGCCCCCCTTGCGCGACGAGGAGAACCGCCTGGCCGTGATCGAGGGTCTTCACGACGGCACCATCGACGCCATTGCCACCGACCACGCGCCCCACGACCAGGAAAGCAAGCGCGTGCCGTTTGCCCATGCGGCGAATGGCGTGATCGGGCTCGAAACCCTGCTGCCGCTGTCCCTCGAGCTTCACCACCGCGACGGCATGGCGTTGCTCGACCTGTTCCGCCTCGTCAGCCTCGCGCCCGCCGACCTACTCGGCCTGCCCCAGGGCCGCCTCGCCAAAGGCGCGCCCGCCGACCTGCTGCTCTTCGATCCCGGCCTGGAGTGGACCGTCGAGACCGCGAAGTTCCGCAGCAAGTCCAAGAATTCGCCGTTCGACGGGCGTCCCGTGAAGGGCGGCACGCTGCGCACCGTGGTCGACGGGCACACCGTCTTCACCCTCGACGCCGCCGCCTAGGCGTCCCCGCCGCTCCACCATGTCCAGTCCGCCATGCCCCAACTGATCGGTAATTTCCAGTTCGACTGGCCCATCTATCTGGGCTTCGCCCTAGCCTATCTGATCGGGGCCATCCCCTTCGGCCTGTTGCTCACCCGCGCGCTGGGCCTGGGCGACATCCGCAAGATCGGCTCGGGCAACATCGGCGCGACCAACGTGCTGCGCACGGGCAACAAGCCCGTCGCGCTCGCCACCCTGCTGTTGGACGCCGCCAAGGGCGCGGTGCCCGTGATCATCGCCTTTCGCTACGGCCAGGACATGGCGCTCGCCGTCGCCTTCGGCGCGGTGCTGGGCCATATCCTGCCCATCTGGCTGCTGTTGCGGGGCGGCAAGGGGGTCGCAACGACGTTGGGCGTGCTGCTCGCCGTCGCCTGGCCGGTCGGCCTGATCGCCTGCGCGACCTGGCTTGCCGTGGCATTGACGTTGCGCATCTCGTCCCTTTCCTCGCTCGCCTCCCTCGTCGCGGCAGCGCTCGCGGCCCACTTCCTGACCGATCCCCAGATCACCGTCATGGCTATCGTGATCGGCCTGTTCGTGGCCACGCGCCACGCGCCCAACATCGGCCGGCTGCTGCGCGGCACGGAACCACGTATTGGTCACTCGTAATTCATCCAACAGTTGACGAGACACCGGCGCACCGATCATCGTGGCGACCATGACCGAGTTTACCGCCGCCCAGCGCCTCGACGCGCTGCGCCTTGCGCGCAGCGCGAATGTCGGCCCCGTCACCTACCGCGACCTGCTGGAGAAATTCGGCTCGCCTGGTGCCGCGCTCGACGCGCTGCCGGAACTCGCCAGGCGCGGCGGGCGCAAGCGCGCAACCAGGCTCTGCACCGAGACCGCAGCCGAGGCTGAAATCGCCGCACTGGAGGCGCTCGGCGCCCGCCTCGTGGCGCTCGGCGAACCGCTTTACCCCCCGGCCCTCGCCGCCATCCCCGACGCGCCGCCCGTGCTCGGCCTGCGCGGCCAGTCCCAGTTGCTCGAACGCCCGATGCTGGCCATTGTCGGCGCGCGCAACGCCTCGGCCGCCGGGGTGCGCTTTGCCAGGCGGCTCGCCGCCGAGCTCGGCGAGCGCGATCTCGTGATCGTCTCCGGCCTCGCCCGGGGAATCGACACTGCCGCCCATGAGGGCGCCCTCGGCCTCGGCACCGTGGCGGTCGTGGCCGGCGGCTCCGACGTCGCCTACCCGCCCGAGAACGAGAGCCTCATGGCCGAGATTGCGAGCCGCGGCGTGATCGTCTCGGAAATGCCGCCCGGCACCGTGCCCCAGACGCGCCACTTTCCCCGGCGCAACCGGATCATCGCGGGCCTCGCGCGGGGCACTCTGGTGGTCGAGGCGGCGCCCCGCTCGGGCTCGCTGATCACCGCGCGGCTTGCCGCCGAACAGGGCCGCGAGGTCATGGCGGTGCCGGGCTCGCCGCTCGATCCGTGCTGCCGGGGAACCAACAACCTGATCCGCCAGGGCGCGGCGCTGATCCAGACCGCCGACGACGTCATCGAGGCGCTCGGACCGATGCTCGGGCGGTCTCTTGGCGAGCGCGAAAAACGACCCTTCCGGGTGCCGCCCAGCGCGCCAGCGGACGACGCAAAGTTGGCGCATGAACGCGCGCTCGTCACCTCCCTGCTCGGGCCCAGCCCGGTCGAAGCGGATGAGCTGCTGCGTCAGTCGCGGTTGACACCGGCCCTGCTCACGACCATTTTGTTGGAGCTTGAGCTGGCCGGACGCTTGGACCGACACCCTGGAAACCGAATTTCGCTAGTCGAATCAGACGTTTAATCGTCATATCGCGAACCGTAACAGAGCTCGTACCCGTCCATGCATGTCGTCGTCGTCGAATCGCCTGCCAAGGCGAAGACCATCAACAAGTACCTTGGCAGCGACTATCAGGTAGTCGCGAGCTATGGCCACGTGCGCGATTTGCCGGCCAAGAACGGCTCCGTGCGGCCTGACGAATCCTTTGCCATGGACTGGGAGATCCACCCCAAGTCCGAGAAACGGCTCAAGGCGATCCGCGACGCGCTCAAGGGTGCCGACGGGCTCTATCTCGCCACCGACCCCGACCGCGAAGGCGAAGCGATCTCGTGGCATGTACTCGCCGAGCTCGAACGGCACGGCGCATTGAACGGGATCGACGTCAAACGCATCGTGTTCAGCGAGATCACCAGGAGCGCGGTGCTCGACGCCATCGCCAATCCACGCGACCTCGATGAAAACCTGATCGATGCCTACCGCGCGCGCCGCGCGCTCGACTATCTCGTGGGCTTCACTCTCTCGCCTGTGCTGTGGCGCAAACTGCCGGGCTCGCGCTCGGCAGGGCGGGTTCAATCGGTGGCGCTCCGCCTGATCTGCGAGCGCGAGATCGAGATCGAAGCGTTCGAGCCTCGGGAATACTGGACCGTCGAGGTCGCGCTGCGCACCGCCGCAGGCAAGCCGCTCAAAACCCGGCTGACCCATCTCGACGACAAGAAGCTGGGCAAGTTCGACCTCGCCGACGAGGCCGCCGCCGCGCATGCGGTCGCCGCAATCGAGGGCCGGTCCTTCGCCGTCGCCGAGATGGAAACCAAGGAGGTCGGGCGCAACCCGGCCCCGCCGTTCACCACCTCGACCCTGCAGCAGGAAGCCTCGCGCAAGCTGGGCTTCTCCGCCAAACAGACCATGCAGGTCGCGCAACGGCTCTACGAAGGCATCGACCTGGGCGGCGAGACCGTCGGGCTGATCACCTACATGCGCACCGACGGCGTGCAGATGGCGTCGGTCGCCATCGATGGCGCGCGCGATCATATCGCCGAGCGCTTCGGGGCGAACTACCTGCCCGACAAGCCGCGGATCTACCGCACCAAGGCGAAGAATGCGCAGGAAGCCCACGAGGCGATCCGCCCGACCGATCCCGCGCGCACGCCCGACGACCTCTTCTCCAGGCTCGATCGCGACCAGCTCCGCCTCTACGAGCTGATCTGGAAACGCACCGTAGCCAGCCAGATGGCCGGCGCCCGGCTTCAGCGCGCCGCCATCGATGTCGACGGCGCAGATGGCCGCGCCCGACTGCGCGCCACCGGTCAGGTTGTCGTCTTCGACGGCTTCCTGCGGCTCTACAAGGAGGGGCGCGACGAAGCCGACCGGCCCGACGAGGCGGAAGGCACCCTGCCCAAGGCCGCGAAGGGCGAGGCGCTCGACGTCGAATCGGTCGAACCCTCCCAGCACTTCACCGAGCCGCCGCCGCGCTTCACCGAGGCGAGTCTGGTCAAGAATCTCGAAGAGCTCGGCATCGGCCGGCCATCGACCTACGCCTCGATCCTCTCGGTGCTCCAGGAACGCGATTATGTGATCCTCGAGAACAAGCATTTCGTGCCCGAGGACCGGGGCCGGTTGGTCACCGCCTTTCTGGTCAGCTATTTCCACCGCTATGTGGAATACGACTTCACCGCCCAGCTCGAGAACCGGCTCGACGAGGTCTCCGCGGGCCGTGTCGACTGGACCGCGGTGCTGGAAGATTTCTGGAGCGCCTTTGCGGCGGCGGTCTCCGAGACCGACGAGCTCCGCGTCAAGGACGCGCTCGATGCCGTCGAGAAGATCCTCGCACCGCACATCTTCCCGCCGCGCGCCGACGACAAAGACCCGCACGCCTGCCCCGCCTGCGCCGATGGCCAAATCAACCTGAAGCTGGGCAAGTTCGGCGCCTTCGTCGGCTGCTCGAACTACCCGGAATGCAAATACACCCGGCCCCTGACCGAGGGCGCCGATGGCCCGGTCGATACCGGCCCGCGCGAGCTCGGCGTCGACCCCGACTCCGCCGAGACGATCAGCTTGCGCAAAGGTCCCTACGGCTACTACGTCCAGCGCGGCGAGGCGGGCGAGAAGAAAGAGAAGCCCAAGCGCACCTCTCTGCCCAAGGGCATGTCCCCCGACAGCATCGATCTTGAGCAGGCGCTGGGCCTCCTCGCGTTACCCCGCACAATCGGCGTCCACCCCGAGACCGACAAGCCGATCCTTGCCGGCATCGGGCGCTTCGGCCCTTATCTCCATTACGACGGCGGCTACCGCTCGCTGGCTGCTGGCGATGACGTTCTCGGCATTGGGCTCAATCGCGCTGTGGCGCTGCTGGCCGAGCCCAAGGGCCGGCGCGGCGGCGCGGCCGTGTTGCGCGAGTTGGGTGCGCATCCGCGCGACCAGGCGCCGGTTTCCCTGCGCAAGGGGCGCTACGGCCCCTACGTGCATCACAAGGGGATGAACGCGAGCCTGGGGCGCGACCAGTCGGAAGACAGCCTCACCCTCGAGGAGGCGGTCGTCCTGATTGACACCAAGGGCAAGAAGCCGGGCGGGCGCAAGGGATCGAAATCCGCCAAGACAACCCGCACCAAGCGCACGAAGAAGGCCACCCCCGCCGGTGACCGGCCGAGCGAGGCCTAGCGCGAAACCCGCCGATTTGACCGCCCGCACGCCCGTTCCCTTTCCCGACCGCGAGGCGGTTCGCCGCTTCATCGCTGAGAGCGAGACCCGGCCCGGCCTGCGCGAGGTGGCCCGCGCCTTCAACCTGACGGGGGCCGAGCGCAAGAGACTCAAGAAATTGATGATCGAACTGGCCGACGACGGTGCCATCGAGGGCTCTCGCCGGCGCGGCGGCTCCGGCCGCCTGCCGGCCGTGACCGTGGTCGAGATCACCGAGGTCGACATCGACGGCGAGTTGCGCGCCCGTCCGGTCAGTTGGAAGGGTGAGGGCAATCCGCCCCCTATTGTCATGGCGGCGCCAAAACGCGGCAAGCGGGTGGTCAACGCGGCGGCGCTGGGGCCCGGCGACCGTCTGCTCGCCCGCCTGACACGGCTTGCCGAAGGCGGCTACGAAGGCCGCGTGATGCGGGTCATCGAAGCCGGACCCGACCGGGTCATCGGCGTCTTTCGGGCCACCGCGGACGGCGGGCGCATCCACCCCACCGACCGCCGCACGAAGCGCGATTTCGCGGTCGCGCGCAACGCCACCGCCGGCGCCGAAGACGGTGAGGTCGTGCTCGCCGAAACTGGCCGGGCACGCCGCCTCGGGCTGCCCGAGGCCCACGTCGTCGAGCGGCTGGGCTCCCTCGATGCCCCGCGCGCCATCAGCCTGATCGCGATTCACAGTCACGCCGTCCCGGTCGAGTTTCTGCAGGACGCGCTCGATCAGGCCGGGCGCGCCGAACCTGTCGCGCTGGGCGCGCGCGAGGACCTGCGCTGCGTTCCCCTGGTTACCATCGACGGCGCCGACGCGCGCGACTTCGACGACGCGGTTTGGGCCGCGCCCGACGACGACCCGGCGAATTCGGGCGGCTTTCAACTACTCGTCGCCATTGCCGACGTCGCCCATTACGTGCGCCCGAACGACGTGCTGGACCGCGCCGCTCGCGAGCGCGGCAACTCGGTGTATTTTCCCGACCGGGTCGTGCCCATGCTGCCCGAGGCGCTATCCAACGAGCTGTGCTCGCTTCGTCCCGAGGTGGACCGCGCCTGCCTCGCCTGCGACATGCGGATCGGTGCCGACGGGCGCTTGCGTGCCCACCGCTTCACACGCGCCCTGATGCGTTCCGCGGCACGGCTGACCTACGACGAGGCGCAAGCCGCCGCCGACGGCTCCGATGCTCTCGATCGCGATATACGCGAGGGGGTCATTGCACCGCTTTACGGCGCCTACCGGGCGTTGGCGAAGGCACGCCGCGCACGCGGCACCCTCGAACTCGACCTGCCCGAGCTCCGCGTCGTCCTCGACGAGGCCGGCGCCGTCGAGGCGGTCCGCCCGACGCCCCGCTACGACAGCCACCGTCTGATCGAGGAATGCATGATCGCCGCCAACGTGGCCGCGGCCGAAACCCTGCAACGGCGCAAATTCCCCTGCATGTACCGGGTTCACGAGCATCCCGACGCGGCGAAGATCGAAGCCTTGCGCGAGTTTCTCGCCACCCTCGAGCTCAGCCTGCCGCGCGGCGGCAGCCTGCAATCCAGCCATTTCAACACCCTTCTCGACAAGGTGCGCGGCACGCCCCACGAACATCTGGTCAACCTCGTGGTCCTGCGCAGCCAGGCCCAGGCGGCTTACGCGCCCGACAACCTCGGCCATTTCGGCCTCGCGCTCACGCGCTACTGCCACTTCACCTCGCCCATCCGGCGCTACGCCGACCTGCTCGTCCACCGCGCCCTGATCGGCGCGTTCGGCCTGGGCGAGGGCGGTCTCGCGAAAGACGGGGGCGCCGACTTCGCCGCAATCGGCGAAGCGATTTCGGACACCGAGCGGCGCGCCCAGCGCGCCGAGCGCGACGCGAAGGAACGCTACCTCACCGCCTGGTTGGCGGAGCGCGTCGGTGCAGAATTCGAGGCTCGCATCGTCGGCGTTACCCGCTTCGGCCTGTTTGTAGCACTCGACGAGACCGGCGCCGAAGGGTTGATCCCCATCCGTACCCTGGGCCGGGAATACTTCACCCACGACGAGACCCACCACGCCCTGGTCGGACGAAGCGCTCGCTACCAGTTGGGCGAAACCCTGCGCGTCCGCCTCTCCGACGCCGACACCATCACCGGCGGCCTCGTCTTCGAACTCGCCGACGGCCCCGGCGCCGGAGCAGTTCGCGGCCTGCATGAGAAGCCGCACGGCGGCGGGAAGGGGCGCAAGGGCAAGCGATCAAAACGGCATTAGCGGCCGCGACTGCGCCCCGCCGCACCTGCGACGCGCGCGCGCCGGCCAGCGCGGCAACCGAGCGCATCGAAAATTTAAATTCGTCGACCGTTAGGTCCACTGCCGCGAGCGATAATGACACATGCTATCCGGCGAATCTCTTCCTCGCTATTACGAGCAAATGATTGGGGGCGTCAGTATCGGATCTTGCCGTTGCTCGACAGCAGCACCGCGACCGGCCGCGTGCGCTCGAAGTGGGCAAGCACAATCATCGCGATCACGGTGATGGGCACGCAGAGGAACATGCCGACCACACCCCACAACGTGCCCCAGACCGCCAGCGAGACGATGATGATGAACGGGCTGAGATTAAGCGACTGGCCCATCAGGCGCGGCTCGAGCAGATTGCCGACCACGACCTGGATCACCGCCAGCGCCGGGGTCACGATCAGGAACGGCACGACGGACTCGAACTGCACGAGCGCGAGCAGCGCCGGGAACACGATGCCGAGTAACGAGCCGATGGTCGGAATGTAGTTGAGCAGAAAGATGACGATGGCCCAGAATTCGGCGTAATCGACGCCGACCAGCAGCAGAATCACATAGCTGATCCCCGCCGTGAGCAGGCTCATCAGGGTCTTGATCCAGATATAGGTCTGGATGTCCCGGGTGATCTGCGAGAGCAGGCGGCGCATGCTTTCGAGCTGTTCACGGTCGGGAAAGATCGCTGCCATCTTGGCGGGGAAGCTGCGCTGCTCGACCAGCAGGAACAGCACGTAGATCAGGATAACGCCTGCGTTGCCGGCCGCGTTGGTGATCATGCCCGCGATCTTGGCGATAACGCTGCGAAAATCGATTTTGTCGACGAGCTGGGTCACGGTCGGCGCATCGCCGAAGCCCAGCGCGCGCGAGATCTTGCCGATCAGCCGCTCCAGGTTCGCCTCATAGAGGGGCGCCGCGTTGATCACTTCGCCGAAATTGCCGCTCACCATCTCGACTACGAAGGCCACGGCGGCGAGGAAGCAGAGCACCGATGCCGTGAGGCAGACCGAATAAGGCAACGCCCGCCCGCCCAGCGTGAGCTTGCCGAACATCCGGGCCGAGGCGTTGAGCAGATACCAGATCATGATCGCCAGCGCGATCGGGATCAGGATGTCCTGCCCCACCACCAGAAAATAGATGGTGAGCGCGACGAGGCCGGCGGAAACGCCGAAGACGAAAAGCTTTACGGGCATGGAAACGAAGGCACCGGTGAAAGTTGAGCCGCCGCCATTGTCGGCTCCAAGCCCCATACGGGTCAATGGCCGAGGCCGCGCACGCGCGCGCGCTTTCGACACCGCTCAAGGGCCGCGTTCGGCTGACTCCATCAACCAGGCGCGACGACGACGCCTGGCGGGGCCGATCCGGCTCCCGCCCTGCATCGGGAGCGTTATCGACCTGCTGTTCGGGATCGACCGGATCGAGCGCCGTGCTGTCCGGTTGCGCGATTCGCCAGCGCGACTGCAGACGCCGTACCTGTAGCAGATGAGCCCACGGGCCGATGGTGTGTTCCGCTTAACTGGAATCCCCCACGCGGTTCGGCTAGTCTGGACTGAAAACAGGGGGATGTTCGACACCATGACCGACAAGAGTGACGCCGGTGCGCGCGCACGGCCCGTTTTGGCCGCCAACGACGACGCGCCTCCCCGACGACGGGTGCGAGGCGGGCAGCCCACTGCGGTGCAGCGTCGCTGGCTCGCGCTCGGCCTCGACCAGCCCGGCGGCAAGCTTCCGCTGTTCTACGACGACGGGCGAGAGGTCAATCGCAAGACGGTCGAGACCTGCGTGCGCAGGGGCTGGGCCGAGCCCTGGATCGCCAATCCGATCAAGCCCGACTGGCTGGTCTGCCGCTTGACCGAGGCGGGCCGCGCAACCGTCTCGAAGGGCACGAATTAGGACTTCTCCCGAGCAACCGGCTGGCCTACCCTGCGCCGCCGGCCCGCGCGGCGCCACCAACCCCCGCCCCGTCGCGACAACATGATCCCCACACCTGATTCACCATCGACCGTCGACGCCTCCCCGCATGAATCCGACCTGCGGGTCTGGCTGCGGCTGATCCCGATCATGATCAGCTGTGGCCTGATGACCATCGCCTACAGCTACACCATGCCCGCCTTTGCGCTGGTGATGGAGTATCGTGGCATTCCCGCCTGGGTGATCGGGGTCAATTCCGGCTCGCAGAATTTCATCATCATCGCGATGGGAATTTTCATGCCCCGTTTCCTCCGCGCCACGGGGTTGTGGCGGGGCATGAGGTTCGGCGTCCTCTCCGCGCTCGTCGCGGCGCTCGCGATGATGGCGGTCGAGCCGCCCTGGGGCTGGCTCCCCTTCCGCATGCTTACCGGCTTTGGCTTCTATGTCGCCTTCATCGGCGGCGAGGTCTGGATCAGCCAGGAGGCAGGTAATCGCTTGCGCGGGCGGATCGTTGGGGCCTATGGCAGCGCCTGCGCCGTCGGCTTGTTCATCGGGCCGTTGCTCGTCCAGTGGACCGGCACGGCGGGCCTCACTCCTTTCCTGGTCGCCAGCGGGCTCGTCGGCGCGGC
>CBDFML010000008.1:0-302056 GCA_965249645.1 Alphaproteobacteria bacterium | reverse complement strand
ACGATGAAATCGAGCGGCCGTTTTCCGAAAAACATTGTCATGGCGACGGACGTCTACCTGACCAACCTGGAGGTTGCGGGCCTGTGCGGTTGCCGGGCGGAAAACATGATGCTGATCGACGGCCAGGGAATCACCCATAACCTGACCGGGCATTTGCCCTACGAAACCTATGGTTAGCTGGTGCGGCGCATTCGCCCTACCACAGGCATAGCCCAGCGCAGACGTTGATATCCTGCGCGGTGATCGCCCGCGCCTTGTCGGACGCGAGAAACACTGCGAGATGGGCGATATCGTCGGGCAGGATCAGCATCTTGAGCATGTTGCCCAGCATTTCCTCGTCGTGAATTTCGTCGTAGGGGCGGCCGGACTCTTTGGCCATATCGTTGAAAATGATCGAGTTCAGCTTGGTTTCGGTAAAACCGGGACAGATCGTGTTGACCGTAATGCCGTGCTCGCCCACTTCCGCGGCAAAGGAGCGACTAAAGCCGGTGACGGCCATTTTCGCGGAGTTGTAATGCGCCAGTCCCGCCTGGGCGAGCTTGCCGCCGATCGAGCCGACATTGATGAAGCGCCCGCCGGTCTTCTGTTCGATCATCGCCGGCGCGGTGTATTTGCTGACCAGGAAATAGGTCTTCATATTGACCTGGTAAAGCGTATCCCAGCCGGCGTTGTCGATATCGACGACGTTGAATCCGCCGAGATCCATGCCGGCGTTGTTGACCACGATATCGATCCCGCCCAGTTCACGCAGTGCATCGGCGCACATCGGCTTGATGGTCGATTCGTCTTCGAAATCCGCGACCAGGGGAACCGCCCTGGAGCCCGCCGCTTCAATCGCCTGGACGGTATCTGACAGCTTTTCGAGGGATCGGCCGTGAACCGCGACGTTCGCGCCTTCCTTCGCCATTTCGATAGCGATGGCCTGGCCGATGCCGCTGTTGGCGCCTGTTACGAAGGCCCGTTTATCAGAAAGTTGACCCATGAGCGACCCCCTGTTTGATTAATCGACCGTTCGATTGACCGATGGACGAAATCGCGATGTTGATTCAGAGCTGTTGTGTCATCCTCACCGAAACGCGCGGGATATACAATAAACGATCCCTCGCGTCCGTCTTGAGGAGACGCCATGACAATTGCCTACGACGACTTCGCCCGGGTCGACATCCGGGCCGGCACGGTGAGCCGGGCCGAGCCATTTCCCGAGGCCCGGACGCCCGTCGTGAAGCTGTGGATCGACTTCGGCACCGGGATCGGCGAGCTCAGGAGCTCGGCCCAGATCACCCGGCATTACGAGCCCGGAGCGCTGGTCGGGCGCCAGGTCTGCGCGGTCGTGAATTTCCCGGAGAAGCAGATCGGCCCGGTCATGAGCCAGTGTCTCGTGCTGGGCTTCGCCGACGCGGGGGGCGCGGTGGTGCTGATCGCGCCCGACCACGCGGTGCCCGACGGCGCCCGGCTGTGTTGAGGGGGCGCACGCGCGCCAAGAGCCTTTTGAGACGGCGGGGGGTCATGTAATCTTGCGCCCGTCACGGTGGGCCCGTAGTTCAACTGGTTAGAACTGACCGCTCATAACGGTCGTGTTGCAGGTTCGAGTCCTGCCGGGCCCACCAGCCGTTTGTGATAGCCCGGGGCTTGGCGCCGCTACCGTGCGGATTCCAGGCCGGTCTTCCTGCGGCGCAACCCGAAGAGCGATGCAAGGACGACCACAACGATCGAGATCATAAACAGAACCGAACCGGCGGCGTTGATTTCCGGGTTCATGCCTCCGCGCAACATCTCGTAGATCATCACCGGCAGCGTCACGTCGAACCGGCTCAGCAGGAAAGCGATAATAAATTCGTCCCATGAAAGCGTCGCCGAGATACAGAAGGCGGAAAAGAGTGCGGGCCACATCATGGGCACAGTCACGAACACGAGCACCTTGGAATCGCTGGCGCCGAGGTCACGGGCGGCCCGTTCGATATTCACCTGGTGCTCGCCGAATTGCGAAAGGATGATGGCGAAGCAGAGTGGCAGGTTGATGATCACGTGGCCGACCCCGACCAGGAACAACGATCTGCCCATGCCGACATAACCCGAGCTGACTAAAATCCCCATACCGATGATGAGATAGGAGACCATGAGCGGCGCCATGATCAGGTAGCGCATGGAGTTCTGGAAGCGCCGGCGTCGGCGCGCCAAGCTGTAGGCGGCGAGAAAGCCGAGCACGGTGCAGGTCAACGCGGAGAGCGACGCGACCAGCACCGAGTTGCCGAGGGCCTCGACCAAGCGTCGGTTGCCGATCATTCGCTCGTACCAGTCGAGACTGGGGCCTTCGAACGGCGGCGCCGGCAAGCTTCCCTCCTGAAAGGAAAACAGCACGAGCATGACAGACGGCAAATAGATGAAAAACAACGCCACCCCGAGGTAGAAGCTTGCCGGAAAGTTGCGCAGCCACGACATCGCCTACAGCCGCTCCATTTTGAGATGCTTCGCAAAGACGAAATAGGTGACCGTGACCACGACCATGAGAAGAAGGCTCATCGTCGAAGCCATCGGCAAATCCGCTGCGCGTTCGATTTGAAGGACGATCGCTTGCGGCAATAACAACTCCTGAGAACCGCCTAAAATCTTTGGTGTGATGTAGTCACCAATGGTGATTACGAAAGTGACAAAAGCACCGACAGCGACACCGGGCATGCTTAAGGGCAGCGTGATATGCAGGAACACCTGCCAACCCGACGCACCCAGGTCTGCCGCTGCCTGACGGTAGGACTGCTTGATTTGCACCAGATTGCCATAGATCGTGAGCGTCAAGAGCATCGTGAAGAAATGGACGAAGCCCAAGACCACAGCAAACCGGTTGAAGCTCAGGGCCAGGGGCTCGCTGATGATTCCCACGCTCAAGAGAGCCCAATTGAGAACCCCGTCCTGCGAGAGAATCAGGAGCAGACTGAAATGTCGGACCACATAAGGCGTCCAGAAGGGAAGCACGGTCACGACGAGCATGAAGCGCTGCCAACGGACGGGCACCTTATAGGCGAGAATGTACGCCAGCGGGTAGGCGATGAGGACGCTGATTACGGTCGTAATGAGCGTGATCTCGATCGAGTTAATCAGTCCCTCCACCATGTAGGAGCGGCTGAAGAAGAAGATGTAATTGTCGAGAGTCCAGGTTGCCACGAGCTTGCCGCCGACGCGCTCCCAGAAGGATGCGAGTACCATTATGGTGAGCGGCAGAACGAAAAAGACCAACGTGGCACCGAGCGCCGGGTAGACCGCCCACTTCGTGAGGTCGATACCCGGCTTCAGTGCCACGCGTTCGGGCGCCGTGGCCCGTAAGGTTGGTTTTACGCTGACAGGAACTCGTTCCACAGGTCGAGCATCGCCGAATCGAGTTCGGGCGCCCCGATGGAAGAAGGATAGGATCGGGACAGAAAGTCAACCTGCTGGTCCCAACGCAGGATCTTCTTCTCCTCGTCGGTAAGCACGACATCCTTGTTGGAGACGGCTGACCAATAGCATTCGGCCGTGGCGAGATACTGGGACCCTTGCAGGCTCATACAGTGCTTGATGAACTCGTGCGCGAGGTCCTTCCTCTCCGAATCGGCGAAGATGGTGAGGCTCTCGTTCCAAAGCAGGCCGCCTTCGTCGAAAATAATCCAGTCGAGCTGCGGATGTTCCATCATGAGGTGGGACACGCCGAACTCCGCCGTGCCGACGATAATGTCGACCGTGTTGGTGACGAGAGCCGTCTGAATCGTCGGGATATCGCCAACCAGCGTCGTCTGATCCTTGAACGCGAGCAACTTCGGCCGGATGTCGGACACGAGGTTGTCCATGTTAATGTCGGTCGGCGCCAGACCGAGAGCAATCCCGACCAGCTGAATCACCGGAAAGTAATAATCGAAGGCGCCGGTGCGGCCTTTGTATTTGGGATTCCAAAGCACCTCGGCCGTGCGCATATCGGCCGGATCGACCTTATCCTTGTTGTAGGCGACGCCGTAATAACCGAATTTATCGGGAACCGCGTAAAACTTGCCGTCGATCCAGGTGTAGGGCATCTCCTTAAGTTCCGGCCATACGGTGTCCCAGTCGACGATATCGCGCGAAAGCTCCATGATGTAGCCCTCGCGAGCGACCCGCGGAGTGTCCTGCGCATCGCAGACGAAAATGTCCCATTCCCCCGGCGCGGATTGATCCTTTACCGAGAGGGCGCTGCCGGTCCCTTCGTAGGTTTTGACGTTGACGCGAACCCCGTGGGCCTCCTCGAAAGATCCGATCAGTCGCGGATCGGCGTGCGAGCACCAAGTAAGAACGGTCAACTCGTCGGCGGCGGCGCTTCGACGCGGCGCCAGCAGCCCGGCTGATGCACCGGCCACGACGGTCGCGGCGCTTCCTTTCAGGAACTGGCGCCGGCCCAACTGTGTGTGTTTCCCGCCCTTTGGCGATGGCGGGGTGTTTCGATCCAATTTTTTCATTGTCTCATCTCCTCCCTGATATGCCTTGCTTGGTGGCTGGATTGAATTTCAGAAAATTACATTACCATAAATTTCCAAATCCGGTGAATCCACGGGCTGCTTTGTCCCGGCCGTTCCCGCTTCAAAGCCGCGGGTCCTATCGCCTCACTCATCAATCTCGATTTCGGCATATCGTTGCCACCGGCGACGGAAAATTTCGCGCTCGCCGTCCTCGAATTTCGAGAAGCGGACGTCGGGAAACAGCGTGACCGGGCTTTTCGAGCCGTTCATCTGACCGAGCACCCATTCCTGATGAGGGCGAACACAGACCAGCACGAATCGGTCTTCGGGGGTTTCGGCTCGAAACCGGTTTAGAAGGCGCCGCAGCGCAGGACTCTGGCGGCCGATAGGGGTCTCATCAAACTCGGCAACGAGATCGAGATCCTCCCTGGTCACCCGATGCACCGAAACCGGTGACGTGTTTTTCGGAATTTCAGCTGTCATCGCTATGACCCCGTCTGTCTTGCCATCGATTCAGTCTATACGCCTGTGCATCGTCAGAACTCGTCTCGCCAGACCAACGTTATAAACTCCTCTGATAACGCGTCCTGATCCTCCCGGATCAGAGACGGGATCAATCGTAAGAGAACGGTTCTGGCTCAAGAAACCGTTTCAACACATTCGCGGTCAATCGAGACACGTTGTTGTCGTGGCCGTTGTGCGAAAGGCTGCCGGCCCATGCGATGGAGCCGGTCGAAAACACGGCTCCCCCTTTCGGCGTCTCGAAGAACACCATGTCCGCCCGTACGAGCGAGTTCTCCTGACCCCCGGTCCCCGGATAATTGAACGCCAATTCTTCGGAGCAAACCTGATACGTGTCGGTGTGGTTCTCCGAGGATGCCACGCGAAGGGCATGGTGCGGGGTTCCAAGGTCGGGATCGCAGACGTCAAGCTCGAGGCCGGCCGCGCCCCCGCCGATCAAACCGAAGTCACCAATAATCTCGTCGGCACCTATGCCTTCGAAGATGAACCGAACCCGCGGATCGTGGCTATCCGGCGTTCGCCGGTAATGGCTTGAAATATCAAACCCCTGCGAGCACCACCCCGCGCCCGTCAGCACCTGCGGGGCGTAGTTGCCCAGCGTCCTCCACATGCCGCACCGTTCACCGGTAAAGCTGGTGTACTGCTGGCCATTCCAGGCCTTCGCGCCGCCGAGCTCCCATCGACACTCGATGACGCCGGGCATGGTCTGATTGTAGGCGATTCGCACATAGAACGTATTGCCGCCCAGATTGATAATGCGACCGCCGGTAGAGGAATAATCGTAGATCGAGTGCCAGATTTCGCTGCTGACATATTCCGGATGTGTGCCGGTGATCACGACACGGTATCGACGGAGCAAGTCGAGACCTTCGTTGTGGACATCTTCGTCGGTCAACACGTCGTAGCGAAACCCGGATGTTTCGAGCCAGTCGACGATATGGGTGTCGGCGTTAAATCCCCAGAGCGACGAACCCCGACCACCGAGCGTGCTCTGAACCTTCGGGCGCATATTCAGCACCGGGCGCAACCGGCTGCAGTAGTGCACCGGGCTGCCGTCCATATGCAGGTCGTAAAAACTCAGACCATATTCCTGATGCTCGTTCAGGAACAACTGGTAGGGATGAAGCTCTATCGCATGGTAGCGGAGCAGTTCGGAATCCCATGCGTCCGTGGCCATACGCTCGTTCGCGTAGGACATGTGAGTCGCTGACGGCAGGATGAACGCTATATCGGCTTCATTCCCGGTGGCCGGTCGGACAACGAACGGGACAAATTCTTCGCTGTTATCGACGGACAATCGAACGCAATAAAGTCCGCTCTCGGTGGCCTCGGGGATCGTCAATTCGAAATCGCACTCCCAATCGGCGTCGTACAAGTCATCTTCGTGAAAGTGAATCGCGCCATAGGTTTCTGGATCGTGACGCCAGCAAAATTCCTCACCGCTCCAGTTCTGCCCCGTTACCGCTCTCGTCGGAAGATTGACGGTGTGCCCGTGGAGTCGATATTCCCAAGCATCGACGATTTCATCCGTATCGATTTTCTGGGAAAAATCCCAAATCCCGATCGCCTTGTTTCGCACGATGCTGGTCCGCGGCGACGACTGCAAAGTCTTCATTTCGTCTCGGGAGAGGACGTCACCAGACAATCGCGGCGAGTCTATTTTTCCATTGAAGTGGTTGTCGCCGACATTCTCACCGCGTGAATTGCTCGCGCAGAATGCCGCCATCATCAATGGGATACCATTCGACGAAATCGGCCCGGTAATGTCGGTCGCCTGCGTCGCGTCGGCAGGTTTCGTTAGATCTCTATTCCGAATAGATTCCTGGAAAACTGCGAGATCGCCCGATTTGGAATTATAGGTTCCCGCGACGAAGTACCATTCGTGTGGCAACAGTTGTACGTCGCCCGACACTTCGTGCGTCGCACCGTTCCCGTTGCCGATCCTAA
This sequence comes from Alphaproteobacteria bacterium, assembly GCA_965249645.1. GTDB lineage: Bacteria > Pseudomonadota > Alphaproteobacteria > UBA828 > JAPUJA01 > CAVOEB01. Next base: position 295,130 of record CBDFML010000008.1, on the reverse strand, counting down.
AGCTCGTGCGACCGCTCTCGTTGATGAAGAGGGCAAACCCCTGCTGCTCGCTGGCGCACCATTTGGTGATAAGGCCTTGCTCGCCGCAGTCAGGGATCGTGGGGAAGATGAACGCCTGAACAGTGACGTCCGCAATCTGTTCGAGGGCCGGGTTGGGTTCAATGATTATGTACGAACCGGCGTAAATTTCCTGGCACCGCCCTGGAAAGGACTTGGACAAACCCAACTCAACGGGCTCCGCGTTGTAGCCGGGGCCCTCGGGATTTTCGTCGCCGCAAATCAGTCTTACCGTTTCGGCCTTGTAATCCGTTGCCTCCTCGCAACTCGCAAAAACCTTGAGCGTGTCATGGGGCTTGATACTCAGCTGGTCGCTGTAGGCGGTTAACCTGACTGCACCCAAATTTTCGTCGCTGTCCCCGTAAGCCATTGGAACCTCAAGAGTTTAGCTGCCCTTCGTTTCCGGCAGAACCAATTGCGCATCGTTGCAAACTTTGCCTCATCAATTTAACCCGGCCGGCTTCGACGTATTCAGACCGTCCAGCCGTGTGAGCGTGGGGTAAGTATGAGGGACGAGTCCAACCTTTGCCAAGGCGGCATGGCGATCAGGCAATTTTGTATAATTTAATGGTCACCGTTCGCAGTTGCTCGACCGCGCGCTGAAATAAAATGATTTTCTGTCTTTTGCCAGCTCGATTTCACCTATTGCCGGAACCCCGGGCGAGCTGGCCTCTGCTCTCGACTATCTCCGGTTTCGCGAGGGTTACTGGCGGAATTGGGAAGTCGTAAACCTGATTTGCCGAAAGTTTGTGCCCAGCCTGGACCATCAGCCCTTCGTGTCTCGTATCTGGCCCACATTGAAGCCACCCAAAATACAGTTTTCAGACGAGTTCAGGAATGATGTCATGGTCCACCGTTGACCTGGTGGCCCGAGGAAGCGACGCATGCGAATTGCCGTGATTGCCGTTTTGACTGCGCTGGCCGGCAGCCTGTTTCTGATATCCGGTGACGGCTTCGCCGATGCCGGCTGTGAACCGGGCTTCGTTCCACACCCCTATATCATTGGCGAATGCTACCCTGGAGGCGGAACTCCGTGCACCGACGGCGGGTATTGCCAGGGAGGGGAACAGTGCACGGTCGACGGCGGGTGTTCTCCCATCGGCGCCGTCTATTGCAGCGACGGCGGCTACTGCAATGCGGGCGAACAATGCGGCAGCGGCGGGGGCTGCGTCCCCCTCGGCAGCATGGATTGCGGCGACGGGTCCTATTGCCCCGGCGGGAGCTATTGCGTCGCCGATGGGTGCCAATACTACTAAGCTAATTCTCGACGAGAGGCACGCAATTCGGACGGCGAAGGTGGGTTATTCCTCCGCCTGTCCGTGCGTAGTAAATTTTGTCCTTGTCGAATAAGCCCGAAAAAATAATTCTAAATATGAATTATTTTGTTGACATAATTATTCGTTATATACATACTATCCCCATACTCGATTGACGAGCAACGAAACACAAACCGCTCCTCGGGGCAGCGACACAGACACAACGGCATTGGAGGTTACCCACGAGAGCATAGTGTGAGGCATCGCAACTACTCTCCGCGCTAACGGTGGGGGCGGCTTGAAGATCGGAAAGCCACCTCCGCCGTATTTTTTATCCGGCCTCGATGCCCGGACACGAATATCTCCGAGCTGCGACTTGCTCCAACATTTCTCTGTCAAATTCTTGTGACAACTTTGGCAAAGAGAAAGTGTCCAGAATTCCAGTGACCTAAATTCGTCCAAGAATTCGAACCGCGATGTCGAGACCGGTGCTTTAAACACTAGCGAAAAATTAACCTTATCCGGGCGATAAAGAGGAACGATTCTAAGGATTTACATAGTATTCGCACAGATTTTTTCTACCCCGGCCGGCGGTTCAATCCGATCGAAGAATCGGTGGCAGGGTTCTTCGTGGTCGAATTTCCGCCAGGCGTGAGCGACGAGCCCCATTATGCCCCTGTCCCGTGACCAAATTTTGGAGATCGTCGTCAACCACCAGCGCTGGCTCCGGCGTCCGGGTGAAGGAAAATGCGCGGATTTCACCAATGCCAAGCTGATGAACACCCAGCTTGAGGGGGTCAATCTCGAATTCGCTAAACTTGCGGGTGCAAACATCTCCCGCAGCAAGCTGAACGGAATCAACCTCACGCGAGCCAATCTGTTCAACGCGAATATGCGGTTTTGCGATCTGATCGGCGCGAACCTTTCGGACTCGGACCTGCGGGGCGCCAAGCTTCGCGAATCCGACCTCACGGATTCCAATCTCCAGGGCGCCGATATGCGCGAGGGCACCCAGACGAACTACAAGGAGGGCCGAATCGAGGGCATCCAGACGGAATTGCTGATGTGCACTCTCGATCTGGCGTTACTCAAAAACGCCAATCTTTCCCATGCAAAGCTCGACCGGGCATCGATCCAGGGCGCGGACCTGTCGAACGCGGTGCTCGTCGGCGCACGACTAAAGAAAGTGAACTTCAAGAATTCCGACCTCAGGGGGATCGATCTTTCCGACGCAGATCTGAGCGATGCGAACATGGTCGGCTGCAACGTCGAGGGCGCCAATTTCGGCTCCGCTTGTGTAACCGGCGCAAACCTGACCAATGCGAAAATCGACAACGCCATTCTCGACGGCGTCGATCTCACCGCCGTGATCCGCGATGGTTCCGACGAACTCGACAAGCCGTTGGACGTTCCCGGTCAGGCAACGGTTCGAGAGATCTTACGGTGTCACGCCGCCTGGGTTGGCAGCGGAGGGCAAGACGGCGAACGCGCGGTGCTCGACGGACGTGATTTGAGCGATATCGACCTTACGGACATCGACCTGAGCGGCGCGAGCTTGCGCGGGGCCAACCTGAAAAACGTGAGGCTTTCGCGATCGCTGCTCACGCTGTGCGATATGAGCGGGGCGAACCTGGCGCAGGGGCAGCTGAATATGGCCGTCATGTCCGGCGTTAAACTCGCCAATGCAAATCTCAGCGATGCCAACCTGCGAAAAGCCTGCCTGCGACCGGCCGACATTCGCGACGCGGACGGGAATTTAACGGGGCGCCAATGGCCCACCAATCTGAGCGGCGCCAACCTCACGAGAGCCCGCTTCACGGCGGCGGATCTTACGGGCGCCAGACTGACCGGCACGGACCTGACGAGCTCCGAGTTGACCGGGGCGGTATTTACAAACGCCGATCTGGAGGATGCCGTCGTGACCGGCACGCGTATCGAGCGTCTTCTAGCTCAACAGAAGGCATCGAGCGCTTGACCGAACGGATCGGCAGACATGCGACGCCGCTCGGTTCTCTCATCCTCACCAACCCCTGAGTCTTAAAGCTTCGATACCATTCCCGCGCGGTGAGACCAGACATCGCCATCAACGCATCGTCGTCAGACGTGACGACGGATCCTTCCTTGCTCGCCATGCACGCCAGCGCGGCCCTGTCGCCCTGCCAGAGACGGGGCGAGCGCCCGCCGCTCGAAGGGCGCACCGCGAGCCGCCGCTCGCCGTCGCCCAGCGCCGCGGTCATGCGAAACGGCAAGGCGCGCTCGCCGTACCATCCGACCCTGAAGCCGTCGCCGTTAGTCGGCACAGGGTCTCGTCTCCTGATCCAGCCGAGCGAACCCGGCGTTCCGTTCCCAGTATCTCTCCATCGTGATTCGCTGATTTCCGACCGGTGCGAAAAACCACTGCAGGAGCAATAAACGCTTGACTTAATCGTTGCGAATGATTTTCAATAGCACCGAATCGTAAATGCAAACGCAATTCATTCTCATAATAATTCCAATCAAGCACCACGCCGATTGATGCGCTTGACCTTCAAAGCGGAGACCCGACATGCCCCACCGCCGAGCCCTGAGAAACATCACCCCGAGCCGCCTTGGTGCCGCTCTGGCTCTGGCCGCCCTGATCGGCCTTTTGAGCGCGAGTGCCGCTCAGGCCGCAGAGGAATTCACAATCCGTATCAAGGACCACGTCTTCGATCCGGTCGAGCTGCATGTGCCCGCAGATACCAAGGTCAAGCTGTTCATCGTCAATGAGGACCCGACGCCTGAGGAATTTGAAAGCTACGACCTCAACCGCGAAAAGATCGTTTCGGGCAACGCCACGATCAGCGTCTTCATCGGCCCGCTCGATCCGGGTCGCTACGAGTATTTCGGCGAGTTCAACATGGACACGGCGCTCGGCTGGATCGTCGCCGACTAGCGCCGCCACGCCTCCCTCGCCCGACCCGGAGCCATCATGATCCCCACCCTCATCATAGTCTTTCGCGAGGTGCTCGAAGCCGCGCTGATCGTCAGCATCGTGCTTGCAGCCACCCGCGGGGTGATGAAACGCGGCTGGTGGATCGCGGGCGGCATCGCCAGCGGGCTCGCCGGCGCCGTGCTCGTCGCGGTCTTTGCGCAAGCCATCGCCGGCGCACTGCAGGGACTGGGCCAGGAGGTGTTTAACGCGATCGTGCTGTTCCTCGCGGTGCTCATGCTGGGCTGGCACAACGTCTGGATGAGCCGCCACGCCCGCCAACTGATCTCCGAGATGAACGCGGTGGGCAGCGCTGTCTCGGAGGGCAGCCGGCCGCTCATTGCCCTGGCCTTTGTGGTCGGCGTCGCGGTGCTGCGCGAAGGCTTCGAAATTGTCCTTTTCCTTCACGGCATCGCCGCCGCAGGTGGCTCGGGCGCCGGCCAGATGCTGACCGGCGGCGCGCTCGGCCTCGCTGCCGGCGCGGCCCTGGGCGCCGCGCTTTATCTCGGCCTGCTGCGCATTCCGACGCGTTACCTGTTTTCCGTGACGAGCTGGCTGATCCTGCTGCTGGCCGCCGGCATGGCGGCCCAGGCGGTCGGCAACCTGGAGCAGGCCGGGCTGTTCCCCGCCTGGGGCTACCGGGTCTGGGATTCGTCGCACCTGCTCTCGGAGCGCGGCTTCGTGGGCCAGGTCCTGCACATCCTCATCGGCTATCACGCCCAGCCGATGGGCATCCAGATCGCCTTCTACAGCGCCACCATCGTTATCATCGGAGGACTGATGAAATTCTTTGCGATCCCCCCGTCAAAAAAGACTGCCACGATCGCCGCCGCGGTGCTCATTGCCACCGGCGCGAGCCTGGGCCTGTTTGGCTCTCCTGCCCACGCCTCGGACCTGAAGGTCTATTCGCCCATCGTCGAAGAAGGCGAGATTGCCCTCGAGGCCCGGGGCAACGTGGGTTTTGACGACGAAGATTCGAAAGACGGCGCACAAGAGCAGCGCTACGAAATCGAATACGGCGTTACGGAGCGCTGGAAAACGGCGATCGGCGGTCAGTTGAAAAAGGGCGCGAACAGCGTGTTGCGCTACAACTCGACCTACTGGGAGAATATCTATCAAGTCTTCGACCAGGGCGAGATGTGGCTCGATTTCGGCGTCTATCTCGAATACAAGGTCGCCGACGACCGCGACGATCCGGACATCATCGAGTTCAAGCCGCTGTTCGAGAAGGGCTTCGGGCGCATCGAGGTCACGCTCAACCCGATCTTCGAGAAGGAAGTGGGTGAGAACTCGGAAGCGGACCTCGAATTCGAATATGCGAGCCGTATCAAATACCGCTGGCATCCCATGTTCGAGCCCGGCATCGAGGCCTTCGGCAAGCTGGGCGAAATCAACAATACCATCTCGCCCGACCGCCAATGCCACCAGGTCGGCCCGGTCATCATGGGCACGATCCCGCTGCTGGGGCATGACCTTGCGCTTGCCTACGAAATGGGTTGGCTCGCGGGTCTGACCGAGGGTACCGCCGACGGCACCTTCAAGTGGCTGGTCGAGCTCGAGACCTATTTCTAGATCGGCGCGCCGGTTATCCCGCCGTGCTGCGTCAGGCGGCTTCCAGGCCGCACCATTCGGCGACAAACAGCGCGATCGCCTGGGTGTTCTTGCGCACGGACTCGAGATCGACCCGCTCGTTGAAGCCGTGGATGTTTTCCGACACGGGGCCGTAGACCAGCGCCGGAATGCCCGCATAGAGCCCGAAGAACCGAGCATCGGTGGTCGCCGTGAGCGCCTTAGCGGCGAGTGACTCGCCGTATGCCGCCAGGTGGGCGGCACCGAGGACGGCCTCGACCGCGTCGCTGTTCTCCAGCACATAACCCTCCGCCATCTGGCCGTGATAGACGACCTCGGGCGGGTTGTTGGCGAGAAAGGAATTGGCCGCGGCCGCGTCGGCAATACAGGCCTCGATCTCCGCTTTCGCCTCGGCCAGGTCCTGGCCCGGGTAGACGGCGACCCGCATGTCGAAGACGCTCCAGGCGGGCACGCTCGAAGCCCAGTCGCCGCCCTGGAAGCGTCCCACGTTGAAGTTGATCGGATGAGCCACCTCGGCGAACGCCGGGTGGCGGCGGCCGGGCTCGTTCCAGCGCTCCTCCAGCTCATGCAGGGCGGCGATGATCGGAAATGCCGCCTCGATGGCGTTGGCACCGCTCGCCGTCTCGAGGACGTGGACCGGATAGCCCCTGAGCTTGACCTGAAACCACATGACGCCCACCTGGGCGCGTTGCAGGGTGTCGTGATTGGGCTCGGGGATGATCGCCGCCTCGGCCCGGTAGCCCCGCTCGAGACAAGCCAGCGCGCCGTTGCCGGTGCATTCCTCCTCGATCACGGACTGGACGAAGACGTCCGCGGCGGGCTGGAAACCGATCCGCCGGAGGGCATCGAGCGCAAAAATGTTTTCAACCAGCCCGGCCTTCATGTCGCCTGCCCCGCGGCCGTACATCCAGCCATCCGCCACGCGCGGCTCAAATGGCGGATCCCGCCACATCTCGAGCGGCCCGACGGGAACCACGTCGATATGGCCGTTGAGGATGAGCGAGCGGCCAGTCGGCGTCGCGGGCCGGTGCTCGCCGACCACGTTCCAGGCGCCGTCATAAGAAACATGGACCGGCGCAAAGCCGGGGAGATGGGCAATCGCGTCGACATCGATCAGCCAGCGGTCGACACCGTAACCGCGTGCGGCGAGAGCGCGGGCGACGAAATCCTGTGCCGTCGCCTCCTGTCCGCGGACCGAGGGAAAGCGCACCAGGTCCGCCGTGAACGCCAGCTGGTCGTCAAACCCCCGATCGACCGAATCTCTGATCTGTCCCGATAGCGCCTCGTCGAGCATCATGCCCTCCCCTGAGCGATTCGCCGCGTTTGCATCCGGCATTGAATGCCAAAGCGACGGCCCGGGCAATGGCCGGCCGGCGCCGCCTCACCGGCCGGACGAATCCGGTCGCGGATTGCGCCTCTATCCTCTGGCCCACACAAGTCTGATCGGCTAAATTCGTTCGCCTTCGACCGACACCCCAGGAGAGCCCCGATGGTGGCCACGCCCGATGCGCTGTTCGAATCCAGCCTTTCCAGCCTGCCGCTGATCCAGCGCGGCAAGGTGCGCGACATCTACGCCGTCGGCGAGGACCGCATGCTGATCGTCACGACGGACCGGCTCTCGGCGTTCGACGTGGTGCTCCCGACCCCGATCCCGGGCAAGGGTGCGGTGCTGACCGAGCTATCGAATTTTTGGTTCGAGCGCATAGCGGGGACGATTTCAAACCACCTGACCGGGATCGCGCTCGCCGACGTGCTGCCCGATGCGGAAGAACGCGCCCAGGTCGAGGGCCGGTCGATTGTCGTGCAGAAGCTCACGCCCCTGCCGGTCGAAGCCATCGTACGCGGCTACATCATCGGCTCGGGCTGGAAGGACTATCAAAAGACCGGCACGGTCTGCGGGATCGCACTTCCCGACGGCCTGCGCCAGGCCGACAAGCTGCCCGAGACGATCTACACTCCTTCGACCAAGGCCGATGTAGGCGATCACGACGAGAACATCGATTTTGCCGCCACCGTCGCGCTGGTCGGCGAAGCGCTGGCCGCGCAGGTGCGCGACGTGAGCATTGCGATTTATAACGAAGCGGCGGCCTATGCGCGCGCGCGCGGCATCATCATCGCCGACACGAAGTTCGAATTCGGGCTCGATGCCAATGGTTCGCTCGTCCTGATGGACGAGGTGCTGACCCCCGATTCCTCGCGCTTCTGGCCGGCGGCGAGCTATGCCCCCGGCACCAGCCCGGAAAGCTTCGACAAACAGTATGTCAGGGATTTTCTGGAAGACCTGGGTTGGGACAAGAAGCCCCCCGCGCCCGCCCTGCCCGACGACGTGGCTGCCCGCACCGCCGAAAAATATCGCGAAGCGCTTGGGGTATTGACCGCTTAGGTGGGCGCTTCACAGTCTTGCTTGGCGAGGTTAGTGCCCGGCGCTGTCGGTTTCTGAATCGTAACCGACCCGTGCACGCAACTCGTCGAGCAGTCCTTCGAGTCCGTAGCGGTCGATCACGGCAGCAAACTCCGAGCGCTGGGTGATCAGCATGCTGGTGCCCTCGACATAGACGTCGATAATCTTGTAGGTCTCGTCGTGCTCGCGGACGATGAAGTCGAGACTGATCGGTGCCATGGCGTCGGCGAACTCGATCTTGGTCCGCACGGCGATGTCGCCGTCGTACCAGTCGGCTACTTCGGTCACCCTGAAGGATTCGCCCGAATAGCCGTCGAAGCGAACCGCATAAATCCGCACCACGAAGTCGGTGAACACGGTCTGGTAGGCCGTCGCGTCGTCCGAAGACAAATCGCGCCAGCTCGGCCCCAACACTGCCCGGCTGATTGTGCCAATGTCGAATCCGTCAACGAGGATGTCGCGGAAGGCGGCCTCGCGCTCGGAAAAGGTCTTGATATCCTCGCGCTTCAGCAGATCGACGACCTTGTTGCCGAGGGCTTCGACAAAGGCTTCCGCCTCCGCATAGCCGGCCCGGGCCGGGCGCGCCAAAGTTGCGCTGACAATGAGTGCGACGGCCACAAGGCCAAAGAGAACATTGCGTTTCAGCATGGCGTCAACTCGCCGAAGCGGTGTCCTGTGTGGGTTCGCTATCGTCTTGCTCCTGCTCCTCGGTTACAGGAGGAGTGTCGTCGTCGTGATAGCCGTCGATCGAGATGCCCGGGATGGGGAGCGGCGACGGCAAAGCGCCGTTGCGAACCTCGTTATCGCGATACTGGCGGTACAGGCTACGCAAGGCCGCATAGAAATCGATCGAGGTTGCCTCGAGGTTTTCGAGATCTTCGATATGCCGTTCGCGTTCATCGACGATGCGCGTGCCGGTGCGCGCGATGAGATACTTGTCGTCGAGCAGGTAGTTGAGCGGGTCGAGGAAAAGATCCACGACGATACCCGTGACATCGCGCGGATTCGACGGTCCGAACAACGGCAGCATCAGATAGGGTCCCTCGCCGGCGCCCCACACGGCCAGTGTCTGGCCGAAATCCTCGCTGTGCGGTTCAAGGCCCCATTCGGTGGCAACATCGAACAGGCCGCCGACCCCCACTGTCGAATTGATGACGAAACGCCCCAGCGTCTCGCCCGCCCTTTCAGGTTCGCCCTGCATCAGGTCGTTGGCGAAAACGACCGGCGTCCGCAGGTTCATCAGGAACAGATGGATCCGTTCGCGCACGACGTCGGGAAGGATGTTGCGGTAGACAATTGCGATCGGGCGGAGCACGAAGTCGTCGAAGCCCCGGTTGAATTCCAGAACGCCGCGGTTCCACGGCTCGAGGGGATCGTTGGCCTCTTCGTAGCGGGCCATCGCTTCCTCGTCGCCCTCCGGCGCTGTCGCGCAACTGGCCACCGGCAGCGCGAGCAGAGCAAGCAGCAGAAACCGCGCCACGATCAGCTTGTTGTGTTTGGCTATCCAGTTCACAGCAATGCGCCCCGACAAACCCTTAACCCCATGATGACGGAATAACGGCCCGTCTGACCCCTCAATCACGTGACCGACCCTGCGGTTCTCCCACGACGCCGTAAATAAAGTCTTAGCGCTATACCGAGAACACCGCAAACCCGAAATGCAAACCCGTTAACCAAACCTATGTCCTTGAATTGCATACCATAACGATTTGCGAAACACCAGCCACAGGGTTGTTCGTTTTCCATGCCCCGCGACACTCGACCAAAGCCCCGACATGGGTCGGACGCAGGAGAATCCTAGGACACCATAACGGCGCTCGCAGTGACAAGGATCACCCGCCCTGGAGACGCCGTTTCGCCAATCGGGACCTTGAAGCGCTTGTGACCCTAGCACGGCTCCGGTGTCTTTGCGCTTGGGACCGGTTCAAGCGTCCGGCGCAGGGTTCGGTCGAGTTGGCGCGGGACTATCGACGGGCTGGGGCCGCATTCCAGTTCGTCTGCGGTCAACCGGGCCCGTTAAAATAGAACTTGCTATAATACGGGTATAAAGATATATAAATATCTCATAGATAATAAAGGTAGATGGATACATCTAGGTGGCAATTGAACAAGCGGGTCCGTGCTGACGGTTCGCCGTCACCGGGCGTTTAATTCGCATCGGAACCCATGGAAGAACGCAACTCTACCGGTCAAAGCGACAGACAGCTCCAGCCAAGCGGTTCACCCGCCCGGCTCGTCTGGAATCCGCACAGCGCCGGCGTCAACACCATGGACGAGTTGCTCACCGGGCTGAAAGCGGCCGGGGAACCCACTCGCCTGCGCCTGCTGCTGCTGTGTTCCCAGGGCGAACTCACGGTCTCGGAGCTGACCGCCATCGTGCGTCAGAGCCAGCCTCGCGTGTCGCGCCATCTTAAATTGCTGTGCGACGCAGGGCTGCTCGACCGATTTCGGGAGGGAACCTGGGTCTTCTACCGGGCCAGCCGGAACTCCGGGATGGCACCTCTCGTCGCCTATCTCCTTGCGCTGATCCCCGAAAACGACCCCGCCGCGAGGATCGATCTCGAGCGCCTCGCCGCGGTGCGCCGGGAGCGCTTCGACAAAGCTGCCGCCTATTTCCGCGAAAACGCCGCCGAGTGGGACAAAATCCGCTCGCTCCATGCGCCCGAAACCAAGGTTGAACAAGCCATGCTCGACCTGCTCAGCCCCGCCGAGCCTGTGGAATTGCTCGACATCGGTACCGGCACCGGGCGCGTGCTCGAAATCTTCGCGCCTCAAATCAGTCGCGGGCTGGGCGTCGACATCTCGCGTGAAATGCTGGGCGTTGCCCGCGCCCGGCTGTCGCGCAGGGCGGTGGCCAACTGCGAGGTCCGGTTGGGCGACATGTACGACTTGCCAATCTCACCCGCCAGTTTCGATGCCGTCACCATCCATCAGGTGTTGCATTTCGCCGATGACCCGACCGCCGTCATCGAGGGGGCGGCGCGTGCGCTTCGCCCAGGCGGTCATCTGGTGGTCGTCGATTTCGCACCTCACGACCGCGAAGAATTGCGCGACCAGCATGCCCATCGTCGCCTCGGCTTTCGCGATTCCGAGATCGAGAGCTGGTTTCGCTCCGCCGACCTCGTGCCCGGAGATGCGGTCCATCTCGACGGCGGTGAGTTGACGGTTGTGCTTTGGCCGGCGGTGCGCGCCACGGGCGGCGCCAGCGGTGCCGCTTCGGCCTACTCGGGAGTTGCGATATGATCCCGCGCACCGACCTGGTCGAGCGCCGCACGGACCGCCAACCGGGGTCGCCAGCCCCGGCCCAGTCCCCGCGTGTGTCGTTCGAGTTCTTTCCGCCCAAGACACCTGCCATGGAATCCTCCTTATGGGCGGCGATCGAACGGCTCGCTCCGCTTGATCCTGCGTTCGTTTCCGTCACCTACGGCGCCGGCGGGGGCACGCGCAGTCGCACCCACCGCATCGTCGGCCGCCTGGTCGGCGAAAGCGCACTTGTCCCGGCAGCCCATCTAACCTGCGTCGGCGCCTCTCGCAAAGAGATCGACGATGTGGCACGCGCCTACTGGGCACTGGGCGTGCGCCGGCTCGTTGCGTTGCGCGGCGACCCGCCCGAGGGCGCACCCTGCTATCAACCTCACCCCGACGGATATGACCGCGCCGCTGATCTGGTAGCCGGGTTGCGCCGGTTGGCGGATTTCGAGATTTCCGTTGCCGCCCATCCCGAGACCCACCCCGACGCGACGAGTGCCCAGGCCGATCTCGACAACCTGAAGCGTAAGCTTGACGCCGGCGCGACCCGTGCCATCACGCAATTTTTCTTCGACCCCGACGTGTACCTGCGGTTTCGCGACCGTGCCGCTGCCGCGGGAATCGATGTGCCGCTCGTGCCGGGCATTTTGCCCGTGACCAACGTCGCCCGGGCGCTCAGTTTTGCTGCCGCTTGCGGCGCCAGCGTGCCCGACTGGGTCAGGCGCCTGTTCGACGGCCTCGACGCCGAACCCGACACGCGCCAGCTCGTTGCCGCGCAGCTCGCCGCCGAGCAGTGCCGGCGGCTCCAGGCCGAAGCGGTCGAGGACTTTCATTTCTACACGCTGAACCGGGCCGAACTGACCCTCGCGATCTGCCGCATGCTGGGCGTGTTGCCCCAGACGGCGGCGCTGGCAAGCTAGGGGAGAGAGCGGCCCTCACGATGACGACCCGGACATCCTGCCGCGAGGCTCTCGACGCCGCCCTGGCCGAACGCATCCTCGTGACCGACGGCGCGATGGGCACCATGATCCAGAGCTATCAGCTCGAAAAACGCGACTACGAGGGCACGCTCTTTCGCCGCCATCATGTGGATCTCAAGGGCAACAATGACGTTCTCAACCTGACCCAACCCGAGATCATCGCCGAAATACACGGCCAATATCTGGCGGCCGGCGCCGACATACTCACAACCAACACCTTCAACGCCAACGCCATCTCGCAAGCCGACTACGACCTCGCAGAACAATCCTACGCGATCAACCGCGTCGGCGCCGAGGTCGCGCGCGCTGCAGCCGAGGTGGCCGAGGCGAAAACGCCCGAGCGGCCACGCTTCGTTGCGGGCTCGCTCGGGCCGACCAACCGGACCGCCTCGGTCTCTCCCGACGTATCGAATCCCGGCTACCGCAACGTCACCTTCGACGAACTGGCGCAGGTCTACGCCGAGGCCGCACGCGGGTTGATCGACGGTGGCGCCGACCTGCTGCTGTTCGAAACCGTGTTCGATACGTTAAACGTCAAGGCCGGTCTGTACGGCATCGAAGCGTTGTTCGACGAGATGGGCGAGCGTCTTCCGCTGCTCGTGCTGGGCACCATCACCGACCTCTCGGGGCGTAATCTCTCGGGTCAAACGACGGAGGCGTTTTGGCTTTCGGTGCGACACGCCGGGCCTCTCGCGATCGGCTTGAACTGCGCCTTTGGCGCAAAGCAAATGCGTGCATATATCGACGATCTCAGTGCGGCGGCCGACAGCTATATCGCGGCCTGGCCCAACGCGGGCCTGCCCAACGAGTTCGGCGAATACAACGAAAGCCCCGAGGCGACCGCGGCCCAACTCGGCGAATGGGCCGAGGCCGAGCTGCTTAACATCGTGGGCGGCTGCTGTGGCACCACGCCTGCCCATATCCGTGCGATCGCCGACGCGGTCGCCGACGTGCCGCCGCGCGAGCGCCCTGTTTTCCCGCCCCGCCTTCAGCTTTCGGGGCTCGAGCCGTTCGAGGTTCGCCGGTGAGCAATCAGAGCGCCTTCGTCAATATCGGCGAACGGACCAACGTCACCGGCTCGGCCAAGTTCAAGAACCTGATCCTCTCCGACGATTTCGAGGGTGCTGTCGAGGTGGCGCGTCAGCAGGTCGTCAACGGCGCGCAGATCATCGACGTGAACATGGACGAAGGCATGCTCGAATCGGAAGCCGCGATGGTCCGGTTCCTCAATCTGATCGCCGCCGAGCCCGACATCAGCCGGGTGCCGGTCATGATCGATTCGTCGAAATGGTCGGTGATCGAAGCCGGACTGAAATGCGTCCAGGGCCGGGCCATCGTCAACTCGATCAGTCTCAAGGAAGGCGAGGCGGCGTTTCTCGATCAGGCCCGGCGCGTGCGGCGCTACGGCGCGGCCATGGTGGTCATGGCGTTCGACGAAGACGGCCAGGCCGACACGACGAAACGCAAGATCGAGATCTGTTCTCGCTCCCATGCGCTTCTGACCGGCGAAGCCGGCATTCCGCTCGAAGACATCATCTTCGACCCCAACATCTTCGCCGTGGCGACGGGCATTGCCGAGCACAACGACTACGCCAGGGCGTTCTTCGAGGCGACCGAGGGCATCAAGAAGGTCCTGCCGGGCGTGCATGTCTCGGGCGGTCTGTCGAACGTTTCGTTTTCGTTTCGGGGCAACAATTTCGTGCGCGAGGCGATGCACTCGATCTTCCTCTATCACGCGATTCGGGCCGGGCTCGACATGGCCATCGTGAATGCCGGCCAGTTGTGCGTTTACGGCGATATTCCCGACGACCTGCGCGACGCCATCGAAGACGTTTATTTCAACCGCCGCGAGGATGCGACCGACCGGCTGGTCGAGCTGGCCGATCGCTACCGGGGCGAAGGCCAGAAGCAGGAGGTCAACCTCGCCTGGCGCGAATTGGGCGTCCACGACCGGCTTGTCCATGCCCTCGTCCGCGGCAACGCCGATCATGTCGAAGACGACACGGAAGAAGCCCGCCAGGCGGCCAAGCGCGCGCTGGAGGTCATCGAGGGACCGTTGATGGACGGGATGAACATGGTCGGCGACCTGTTCGGCTCGGGCAAGATGTTCCTGCCCCAGGTGGTCAAAAGCGCACGCGTGATGAAGAAAGCGGTCGCCCACCTGATCCCCTATATCGAGGCGGAGAAGAGCGCGGACGAGGTCCAGGAGAACTCCGGCAAAGTGGTGCTCGCCACGGTCAAAGGCGACGTGCATGACATCGGTAAAAAAATCGTCGGCGTCGTACTCCAGTGCAACAATTACGAGATCATCGACCTCGGGGTCATGGTGCCCGCGGGCAAGATTCTCGAGACCGCCCGCAAGGAGGGCGCCGACTTGATCGGTCTGTCGGGCTTGATCACGCCAAGCCTCGACGAGATGTGCCACGTCGCCAAGGAGATGCAGCGCGAAGGCTTCACCCTGCCCCTGCTGATCGGGGGTGCAACGACGAGCAAGGTCCATACCGCGGTCCGAATTTCCCCCAACTACGACGGCCCGGTGGTCTATGTGGTCGATGCCTCGCGCGCCGTCGGTACAGCGGGCCAATTGGTCTCGCCGAACGAACGCGAGCCTTTCGCCGCCAGCGTGCGCAAGGATTACGAGACGATCCGCAACAGCCACGACCGCCAGCGCAATGCCCAGACTCGCCAACCGATCGCTGCAGCCCGCGCCAACCGGACGGTCATCGACTGGATCGCCGCCGCACCCGAGGCGCCGCGCCATCCCGGTCTGACGGTGTTCGAGGAATTCGATCTCGCGGAACTTGTCGAGCGATTCGACTGGAAGCCGTTCTTCGGCGCCTGGGATCTCGCCGGACGCTTTCCCGACATTCTCGAGGACGATACCGTCGGCGAAGCCGCCCGCGCGCTCTATCACGACGCGCAGGCGCTGCTCGCCCGGATCGTCGACGAAAAGCTGCTGCGCACGCAGGGCGTCGTCGGGTTCTGGCCCGCCAATCGGCTGGGCGACGACGACATCGCGATCTATACCGATGAGAACCGATCCGAGACCCACGCCGTGATCCACACGCTGCGCCAGCAGATGCCACGCAGCCCGGGGCGGGCGAACCAGGCGCTGGCCGATTTCATCGCCCCGACTGAGTCCGGCGTCGCGGACTGGCTGGGCGGCTTCGCTGTCACCGCAGGCATCGGTCTTTCGGAACTGGTCACGAGTTTCGAGGCCGAGAACGACGATTATTCGGCCATCATCGCCGAGGCGTTGGCCGACCGTTTCGCCGAGGCCTTCGCCGAGCAGTTGCACGAACGCGTGCGCCGCGAATTCTGGGGTTATGCGCCCGACGAGGAGCTCGACAACGCCGCGATCATCGCCGAGCAATACCGCGGCATCCGCCCGGCGCCGGGCTATCCCGCCTGCCCGGACCACACGGAGAAATTCACCCTGTTCTCGCTACTCGACGCGCCGGAGAACGCCGGGATCACGCTGACCGAAAACTGCGCCATGCAGCCGGGCGCCTCGGTCAGCGGTTTCTACTTCGCCCACCCCGAAGCGCGCTACTTTGGCGTCGGCAAGCTCGAACGCGACCAGATCGAGGATTATGCCCGGCGCAAGGGTTGGAGGCTCGACGAAGCCGAACGCTGGCTCGCGCACAACCTCAATTACGACCCGACGCGCGACGCCGCCTAGAAGCCTTCGGCGCGCTTGCGCCGCACCAGCCACCAGCCGTACGGCCTGGGCCACCCCTCCATCTCGGGATCGACACCCAAGACCTCCGCCGCGCGGCGCGGCCAGAACGGATCAAGCAGCAATTCCCGACCCAGCGCAACGAGGTCGGCGGAACCATTCGCGACAATCTCCTCGGCATGCTCGGGGCGGCGGATCAGGCCGACGGTCATGGTCGCCAAGCCCGCCTCGCGCCGTACCCGCTCGGCGTAGGGCACCTGATAGCCTTCGCCCTTGGGAATTCCGCCGGAGACCGCCGTCGCCCCTCGAATCCCCGTGGACGAGCAGTCGAGCACCGCGACACCGCGAGCTTTGAGCTCATGCGCAAGGGCAACCGTATCGTCCAGGGTCAGGCCACCCTCGACGCCGTCGACCGCTGAGGTGCGGTAGAACAGCGGCTTATCCTCGGGCCATTCGGCGCGCACCGCCTCAACCACCTCAAGGGGAAAGCGCATGCGCCCGGCGAGGTCGCCGCCATACGCATCATCGCGATGATTGGCGAGCGGCGAGAGAAAGCAGTGCAGCAGATAGCCGTGGGCTCCATGGACCTCGAGCACGTCGAAGCCCGCCGCCTCGGCGCGCCGCGTCGCATGCCGGTACGCGTCGATGATGACCGGGAAGTCATCCTCCGTCAGAGCCCGGGGAACCTGCCAACCCTCGTCGGTGGGTTCGGCGGTCGGCGCCACGGATTCCCAAGACGTCTCGCCAACGGCCGCCTGTTCGGGCCCCAACGGCCGGTAGCCATTTTCCCACGGGCGGCTGGTGTTCGCCTTGGGTCCGGCATGGGCGATCTGCAGCGCCGCACGGGCGCCGTGACTGTGGATGAGATCGACCAGGCCGGCGAACCCGTCGATCTGGCCGTCGGACCACAGCCCGGTGCAGCCGTGGGTGATCCGCCCGCGCCGCTCGACCGCGGTCGCCTCGACGAAGACCAGCCCGGCCCCGCCCATGGCAAGGCTCGCATGGTGGCTGCGATGCCAGTCGGTGACATGGCCCTCTTGGGCCGAATACTGGCACATGGGAGAGACGACGATCCGGTTGGGCAGCTCGAGCGCACCCAGCGTCAACGGAGAGAACAGCGCCGAACCCGTCATCGTCGCGTCAATAGCCTTCGGCGCGCCTGCGCCGGACCAGCCACCAACCGTATTGCTCGGGCCACAATGCCATCTCCGGATCCGCGCCCAGGGTCTCGGCGGCGTGCAGCGCCCAGTGGGGGTCGCGCAGCGCCTCGCGCCCGATGGCCACGAGATCCGCCTGGCCTTGCGCGACGATCTCCTCGGCATGCTCCGGTTGGCGGATCAGGCCGACCGCCATGTTGGCAATTCCGGCGTCAGCCCGCACGCGAGCGGCGTAGGGCACCTGAAAGCCTTCGCCCAGCGCCTCGTGATCGGCGGTCTCGTCGTCGGCGATGCCACCGGAGGAGCAGTCAATCACGTCGACGCCGCGCGCCGCCAACTCCCTGGCCAGCGCGAGCGTGTCGTCGAGCTCGATGCCGCCGGGCACATCGTCGATTGCCGAGACCCGATAGAACAGCGGCTTGTCATCGGGCCAGGCGGCACGCACCGCTTCGGCAATTTCGAGGGGCAGGCGCATACGCCGTTCCGCGTCGCCGCCGTAGGCATCGTCGCGGTGGTTGGTCAGGGGCGAGAAGAAGCTGTTGAGCAGGTAGCCGTGGGCGCCGTGCACCTCGACCACCTCGAAGCCCGCATCGAGCGCACGCTTCGTCGCGCGGACGTAGGCGTCACGTACCGCGCCGATTTCTTCGACCGACAGGGCGTGGGGTGTCACCCAGTGGGGAAAGATTGGCTCGGCATCGGCCGAGACGGTCTGCCAGTTCATCTCACCACGGGCGAAATCCTCTTGCGTGAGCGCGTCGTTGCCATGCCAGGGCCGTTGGGCGCTGCCCTTGCGCCCGGCATGGGCAAGCTGGATCGCGGGCACCGAACCCAGGCTTTTGACCGTCTCGCAAATCCGCCGGTAGCCGGGCACATGGCCGTCTGTCCAGATGCCGGTGCAGCCGTACGTGATGCGCCCGCGAGCCTCGACCCCGGTGGCCTCGACGAAAACCAGCCCCGCCCCGCCGCGCGCGAAGCTCGCCAAATGACCGACATGCCAGTCGGTGACGAACCCCTCATGGGCCGAGTACTGGCACATGGGGGAGATCACGACGCGGTTCTTGAGCGTGAGGCCGCGAAGGGTAAGAGGCTCGAACAGTTTGGGCGTGGTCATGGGCGCTGACTTTTGGGGATGATTTGGTCGCGGCGGAATTCGGCGAACAGACGGGCGAACATTTCTTCGCTGTCGAGGGCGCCGGCGAAGCCCGCGAGGCGCGCTTTGGTCATGTCCTGCATCAGGTCGTAGTCGAGGTTGAAGCAGAAGTCGCCGAAGCCCCACTGCACGATGTCTTCGTAGGCGTGGGGTACAAGCCCGTGTTTCGCCACGATCGCATCCCACACCGGGCCCTTGTCGGCCATGGTATCGGTCAGCGAAATGGGTTGGGGCGGCGCCACCTCCGTGTCGAACATCTTTGCGATCTTCGGCCACATATGGCACCAGCGGAAGAAATCGCCGTTGGTGATGTTGAAGACTTCGTTGCGGCCCTCGGGCGCGCTCGCCGCCCAGACCGCGGCTTTCGCCAACAGACCCGCATCGGTGACCTCGAAGAGCTTGCCGTAGGCCGCATCGCTGCCGGGAAAGCGCAGCGGCAGGCCGAGCTCCCTGGAGATCGCGGCATAGACCGCAATCACCGTGGTCAGGTTCATGGCGTTGCCCGCCGCAAAGCCGCACACCACGTCGGGGCGGATCAGCGAATAGCTCCAACCACCGGTGGCGGCGCGATCTTTCAAAAAATCCTCCTGGTCGTAATAGAAGTCCGGCGGCATGTGGCGCGGATCGGACTCCTTCGCCGGGGTCTTGTAGGGCCCGAGATGGCAGCCATAGACCTTGCCGCCCTGCATCAGGGACACAAGCTCAAGGTCTTGAGCGACGGGCTCGATGGTATCGACCAGGTTGACCAGCATGGCGATGTTGGGCGCGACGTTGTCGGCCTCAAGCGCGCCTTGGAGCGCGGCATAAAAAACGTGCGTCGCTCCGCCCAGATCGGCGAGCTTGGCGGCGCAGTCGTCACGGTCGAGCAGGTCGACGGCGATGTAGCGCGCCGGACTGTCGAATTCGGGCGAGCGGCGCGACAGGCCGACGACGTCCCAGTCGTCGAGCGAGGCGAGATGCGCCGTCAGATGGCGGCCGATGACGCCGAGGGCGCCGGCCACCACGGCCGTTTTGCGGGCCATGGCCGTTCCTTTCCTGATTCCGGGGTGCGGGCTAACCGCCGTAGAACACCTTCTCGCCAAGGTCCTTCATGTAGAGGATGGCCTCGTCGGGCCGGCCCTCCGGATGCTTGACGAGCCGCGCATCGACCACTTCGCCAACGACGATGTGATGATCGCCCTGCTCGACGATTTCGACCAGCTTGCACTCGACGCAGGCCGGCGCCGCCTCGAGCACCGGCGAGCCCGTCGAGCCCTTCTGATAAGGCTCGCCGTTGATGGTATGGCCGTCATGCTCGGCCGGGCGGAAGAAGGTGAACGCCATCTCCTGCTGGCCCTTGCCGAGCATGTTGAGCCCGAAATGGCCCGATGCCCTCAAGACGTGCAGCGCGCCGGAATCCGCCTTGACGCCAAGCACGACAAGCGGCGGGTCGAACGAGCTTTGGGTGACGAAGTTGATCGTGGCCGCGCCGACATTGCCGGCGTCGTCCTCGGCGGTCAGCACGTAGATCCCGTAGGGGATCATGCGAAGCACGGTTTTCTTGACGTCGGCGTCCATCTTTGTTCTCCCCCGGCCCGTTGAACGGCCATCGCAATTCTTTCAATTCCGCGAGCAACTCTAGCCCTCCCGGGCGGCCGGGGCAATGCGCCGCCGGCCTACCCCTCGGGCGCACCGAAGCCGCCGCCGCCCGGCGTTTCGATGACGAAAACATCGCCCGGGCCCATTGCGATCTCGGCCTGCCCGGAGAGCTCGATTTCCTCACCGTCGACGCGGACCACCCGGTTGTAGCCGATCGAGCCGGGCTCGCCGCCCGCCATGCCGAACGGCGGGAAGACCCGGTGGTTCGAGAGGATCGCCGCGGTCATCGCCTCGCGGAAGCGGATCACGCGCACGATCCCGTCGCCGCCCCGGTGGCGGCCCGCGCCGCCACTGCCCCGGCGAATGGCGAAGCGCTCGACGAGCACGGGGAAGCGCCATTCCATAACTTCGGGATCGGTGATCCGGGTGTTGGTCAGGTGGGTGTGGATCGCGTCGGTGCCGTCGAAGTCGGGCCCCGCGCCCGAGCCGCCGCAGATCGTCTCGTAATACTGATAGTGCTCGTTGCCGAAGGTGAAGTTGTTCATGGTGCCCTGCGCGGCGGCCTGGACCCCGAGCGCGCCGTAGAGACAATCAGCGACGAACTGCGAGGTCTCGACATTGCCGGCCACGACCGCTGCCGGATAGACCGGGCGCAGCATGCAGCCCTCGGGAAGCACGATCTCGAGGGGTTTCAGGCAGCCTGCGTTGAGCGGGATATCGTCGTGCACAAGGGTGCGGAATACATAGAGCACGGCCGCCTTGCAGATCGCCGAGGGCGCGTTGAAGTTGCCCGGATGGACGCCGCTGGTGCCGGTGAAATCGAGCCGCGCGGAGCGCGCCTGCCTGTCGATGGAAATCGTCACCTCGATCGCGCTGCCGTCGTCCAGGGAATAGCGGAAATGGCCGTCGGAGAGCACGTCGATGACCCGGCGCACGCATTCCTCGGCGTTGTCCTGGACGTGGCCCATATAGGCCTGGACCGTGGGCAGGGTGAAATGGACGACCATCTTGTGCAGTTCGCGCACGCCCCTTTCGTTCGCCGCCATCTGGGCGCGAAGGTCGGAAAAATTCTGCTCGGGGTTGCGCGACGGATAGGGCCCCGAGCCCAGCAGGATCCTGAGCTCGTCCTCGCAGAAGCGCCCGGCGTCGACCAGCGTGAAGTCGTCGAACAGGATGCCTTCCTCTTCGACCACGCGGCTTAAGGGCGGCATCGAGCCGGGCGAAATGCCGCCGATCTCGGAATGATGGCCGCGCGAGGCGACGTAAAACAGGATCTCCGTGTTCGCCTCGTCGTACACCGGGGTGATCACCGTGACGTCGGGCAAATGGGTGCCGCCGTTGTAGGGCGCGTTGTGCGCGATCACATCGCCCGGGCGGAGCCGGCCCCGGCGCGCGGCCATGATGGTTTCGACCGCGTCGCCCATGGAGCCCAGATGGTTGGGGATATGCGGTGCGTTCGCGATCAGCTGGCCCTCCTTGTCGAACAGGGCGCAGGAGAAGTCGAGCCGTTCCTTGATGTTGACCGAATGGCTCGTGTTTTCTAAGGTGCGCCCCATCTGCTCGGCAATCGACATGAACAGGTTGTTGAACACCTCGAGCATCACGGGATCGACGTCGGTGCCGAGCGCCGAGGTCCAGCGGCGAACCACCGCGCGGGTGAGCACGAGGTTGTTACGCGAATCCAGCGCCGCCTGCCAATCCGGCTCGACGACCGTCGTGCTGTTCGCCTCCGCGATGATCGCGGGCCCCGCCACCCGGTCGCCGGGCAGCAGATCCTGGCGCCGGTAGACGGGGGTTTCGATCTCTCCGCCTTCGGTAAACATCCGTGTCGTGCGAAGCGGAGCGGCCCCGCCGGAACAGCGCGACGGCGATTTGCGCTCCTCGATCGGCGGCATCCGGCCGATGGTCTCGACGACTGCGGTCTCGACCACGAGGGGCTTGTCGGTCGCGAACCCATAGCGCTGACGATGAGCGGTCTCGAAGGCGAGCGAGATCTGCTCCGGCGTGCCATAGTCGACGTCGAGGATGCTGTCGGTGCCGAGATAGCGCAGATGCAGTTTGCGCCGTACCTCAATGCGGTCCCCGTCGACCCCTTGTTCGGCCATGTCCGCGCGCCCCGACGCCTCGAGCCGGGCCAGGATGTCGTCGATCCGCGCCACCGTCGCACCGCCCAGGCGTTCTTCGACGGCTTGCTGATGAATCGCGTTGAGATCGGCCAAGCCCATGCCAAAGGCGGACAGGACTCCGGCATAGGGATGCAGCAGAACCCGGTTCATGCCCAACGCGTCCGCGACCAGGCAGGCATGCTGGCCCGCCGCACCGCCAAAACAGCAGAGCGTGTATGCCGAAACGTCGTAGCCGCGCTGGACGGAAATTTCCTTGATCGCGCGCGCCATGTTCTCGACCGCAATTTTGAGAAACCCGTCGGCGATGTCCTGCGCGGACCGCCGGTCGCCGGTTGCCGCGCTGACCTCGGCCGCGAGCGCCTCGAACTTGTCCCGCACCACCGCCTCGTCGAGGGCCTCGTCGCCGCCGGGGCCGAACACCTTGGGAAACAGCTCGGGGATGATTTTGCCGACCATGACATTGGCATCGGTCACAGCGAGCGGGCCGCCGCGGCGATAACAGGCGGGTCCGGGATCGGCGCCGGCGGAGTCCGGACCGACGCGCATGCGCACGCCGTCGTAATGCAGGATCGAGCCGCCGCCTGCCGCCACGGTCTTGATCTGCATCATCGGCGCCCGCAATCGAACACCGGCGATTTCCGTCGTGTAGGCCCGTTCGAATTCGCCGTCGTAGTGGGCGACATCCGTCGAGGTGCCGCCCATATCGAAGGAGATGATCTTCTCAAAACCTGCCAGCCGGCTTACCTCGACGGCCCCTACGACACCTCCGGCGGGGCCCGAGAGCACGCTATCCTTGCCCTGAAACAGGCGCGCGTCGGTGAGACCCCCGCTCGATTGCATGAACATCAGGCGCACGCCCTCGAGCTCGCCCGCGACCCGATCGACATAGCGGCGCAGGATCGGCGAGAGATAAGCGTCGACCACGGCGGTATCGCCGCGGCTGACCAGCTTCATGACCGGACTTACTTCGTGCGACGCAGAAATCTGGCTGAAGCCCACGGCCCGCGCGGCTTCGGCCACCCGGCGCTCATGATCGGGAAACCGGTAGCCGTGCATGAAGACGATGGCGACTGCGCGGATGCCGGCCTCGAAAGCGTCGCGAAGCCCGGCTTGCGCGGCCCCGAGGTCGAGCGGCGCCAGCTCCTCGCCATTGGCGTCGAAGCGGCCGGGCACCTCGACAACCTGTTCGTAGATCATCTCGGGCAGGTGGATCTCGCGGGCAAAGATGTCCGGACGGTTCTGATAGGCGATGCGCAGCGCGTCGCCGAATCCCTCTGTGACCAGGAGGATGCAGCGATCACCCTTGCGTTCGAGAAGGGCGTTGGTTGCAACGGTCGTGCCCATCTTGACCGAGTCGATGTGCTCCGCGGGAAGCGGCGCATCGGTGGCGAGGTCCAGAAGATCCCGCATGCCTTGAAGCGGCGCGTCGGTATAGCGCTCGGGGTTTTCCGAGAGCAATTTGTGGGTGATCAGTCGCCCGTCGGGGTCGCGCGCCACGACGTCCGTGAATGTGCCCCCGCGGTCGATCCAGAATTGCCAGCGCTCAGTCACAACCCTGCGCCCCTCGACCTTGCTGTCTTAAGAGGCTCCTCACCCCGCGATTAACGCTTTTTTCCATTTGGATTCGATAACTTATCTCGGTACCGGGAGCAATCGCGTAAACCCCATCTTAACCAGTTTCGCGCTAACTCGGAGCGTTTGGAACAGTTTCCCGCGACCCGGGCGCTCCGGGCAACGCGCAAAGTACGGACGACGAACACCGCATGCTGCACCAGGGCGAAAACGTCGAAGAGCACCTCATCGAGCACGCGCGGTCTCTGCAGAACCAGACCGTGGGCCGCTCGTGCGTGCATTTGCACCTGTCCAAGCTCAACCCAAAGAGCCGGCAGAGCTATCATCTGCGCATCGCGCTCAACATGCTGACCGACAGCATCAAGTTGTTCGACGGCGAACTTTATCTGCTTGAGAATGCGGACGTGGTCTTCCTCTGCAAGGGCGCGACGACCCATCAACTCCAGGAAATCGTCCACAAGGTGCGCTATTTCTTCAGCGGCGACCCCCTGTTCGCCGATTCGGATGACGTGCCCGACGTCGACGACGATCCATTTTTCAGCTGGTACGACCTCTCGATTCAGTCACGCGAGTTTCTCGGCGCTTGCGAGGAGCTGCTTTCGGACAAGCTGCAGCGTCAGACCCAGAGCTGGGAAAGCGACGAGACCCTGCCGGAGAATATGGCCCCCCTCGATCCCGGCCGCCTGGCGCGGTTGCGTGACGGTCTCTCGCACACCGACTTGAGCAGCTTCTTGCGGCGCCAGCCGGTTTGCCACATCGACGGCGATGAAGTCCCGAACACCCTGTTTTACGAACTTTATGTGCGGATCGTCGATTTGCAACGGGCCACGCTGCCCGACGTCGACCTGCTGGCAAACCGCTGGCTCTTCATGTATCTGACCGAAGCTCTCGACGACCGTGTGCTCACCCTGCTGACCAAATACACCGACGAATATGTCAGCGGCGCGATCAGCATCAACTTCAACGTAGGCACAATATTCCTGCCGAAATTCCTGACGTTCACAAACCGGCTGGACCGCTCGACCCGCAAGCGGATCGGGCTGGAATTTCAGCTGATCGACGTCATCACGAACCTCGAGGGCTTTCGTTTCGCCCGCACCTTTCTCAAGGAAAACGGCTTCATCGTCACGCTCGACGGGGTCAATCACAGCATGTTGCCCGATCTAACGGGGATCGATTTTGATGCCGACCTGATCAAGGTGAACTGGGACCCACGCGCCTTCAACGGCACACCGGCCCGCGACAAGGAAATTATCCTCGCCGCCGTGGACACGCTTGGACCCAAGCGGCTGGTCTTCACCCACTGCCGCAACCAGGCGGTGATCGAATATGGTCAATCCCTCGGCGTTTCGATGTTCCAGGGCCGCTATGTCGACCGCATCGTCAATCCGAAGTCGCGTCGCATCAACTAAGTGCGTGCGGTGTCGCGCCGGCTAAAATAAATTTCGTCCGACCAGAGCCGCACGTCACTTCATTGAAGCGATGAATGGCTTCTATCGTTTAAATCGATAGATTCTCTAGGCGTCCACATCCTTCGCCTGCTCAAGCACCTGATCGGCCAGCCGGCCGGTCAGTTCCTGCAGATGATCGTAGCTTGCGGTGAAGCTTGCGGTTCCCTGGGTCAACGAACGCAGCTCGATAATCAGGTCGTGCATTTCGACCTGGGGCATGTTGCAGATGATTTCGTCCCAGCCCTTCCAGCCGTCCTTGGCCTCGAAGCCAAGCAGATGACCTCGCCGCCCGGTCACCAGACGCTGCGCGTTCGGCGTAAACTCCTGGGGTACGGACATGCGCACCTCGTAGATCGGTTCGAGCAGGACCGGATCGCATTTCGGTATGCCCTCGGTCATGCCCAGACGCGCCGCCTGACGGAAGGCCTGGTCCGAGCTGTCGACGGCGTGGAACTGCCCGTCGGTCAGGGTGACCGAGAGATCCACCACTGGAAAACCCAGCGGTCCCTTGCTGAGATACTCCTCGACGCCTGCATGCACCGAGGGGATGTATTGCTTGGGCACGGCGCCGCCCACGATCTTGCTGTGGAACTCGAAGCCGGCGCCGCGCCGCAGGGGCTTGACGTCGAGATGCACATCGCCGAACTGGCCGTGCCCGCCCGATTGGCGCTTGAAACGGGCATGCTGAGAGACGGCTTTGCGGATCGCCTCCTTGTAGGGCACCTTCGGCCGCTCGGTGCTGAGCGTCAGCTTGAACTTGTTGGCGAGGCGATCGAGCACCACACGCAGGTGCATCTCGCCCTGGCCGCGCAACAGATATTGGTGGGTATCCGCCGACTGCTCCGCCGAAAGCGAGGGATCATCCTCGACCAGCTTCGCGACGGCGCCGCTCATCTTGACTTCGTCTTCGCGTTTTTCCGTATGAACCGCCAACGAGAACACCGGGGCGAGAGGCGGGACGTGATCGAGCAGA
Source organism: Alphaproteobacteria bacterium (assembly GCA_965249645.1). Classification (GTDB taxonomy): domain Bacteria; phylum Pseudomonadota; class Alphaproteobacteria; order UBA828; family JAPUJA01; genus CAVOEB01. The sequence continues at coordinate 268,961 of CBDFML010000008.1, read as the reverse complement.
TCAGCAGGCGCCGCAGCACCTTCGACCAGGGTATCGCCTGTCACGACGTCGTCGAGCCGGCCAAGCCCGACGATGTCGCCCGCGGCTGCCTTAGCCACCTTGTTGGGCTGCTGCCCGAACATGCGGTAGACGCCGGCGACACGCACGCCGTTGAGCGTCGTGCCGTCGGACAAATCGCCGCGCCAGAAACGCGCCAACGACATTTTGCCGCCCTGCTGATTGGCGTAGGTCTTGAGCACCTGGGCAAGCACGCCCTTGCCGTCGTCCAGCCCGCGTCGGGCGGCGGTGTCAGCCGCCGTGGGCGTCTCGTGAACCAGCGCATCGAGCAACCGGCGAACGCCCCAGTCGTGCTCGGCTGACCCGAGAAAGACCTGGACGAGCCGGTTCTCGCTAAAGCCATCCTTGAGATCGGCCGAAATTTCTTCCGCCGGGGGAATTTCGCCCTCGAGCAGTTTTTCGAGTAGCTCGTCGTTAAAATTGGCAAGCTGCTCCAGCAGATCCGTCCGCGCACTTTCCTCCCGGTCATGCACTTCGTCGGGCAGGTCCACGGGCTCGGCTGCGCCGCCCTCGGTGTATCGGTAGGCCTGCTCGGTGATCAGATCGACATAACCCGTGACATGCTCGCCGTCCCGGATCGGCACCTGGCGGAGCAGGAGCGGTTTGTCCGAGAACGGACGCAGGGTCTCCATGACCGTTGCGACGCGCCCGGTGAAATGGTCGATCTTGTTGAGGAAGATCAGATGTGGAATGTCGTGCTGTTCGAGAAAGCGGATCAAGGCGGAGAGCGCGAGCAGGCGCTCGAGTTCGGGCTCGCAGACGATCACCGCCGTGTCGGCGCCAAGCACTGCGTTGTAAGTATCCTGGGCGAACTCGACGGATCCCGGGCAATCGATGAAGGTGAACTCGACGCCATGATAGCTGGTGTCGGCGGCGCTGACCTCCACGCTCATCTCGCGTGCCCGCGCCTCGTCGGCGCCATCACCTACTGTGTTGCCGTCGGCAACTCTCCCCTTGCGCGAAATCGCGCCACTGGCGCTCAGAATGCTCTCGAGCAGAGTCGTCTTGCCACTTGAAAAAGGGCCGATCAGCGCGATATTCCGTCGGCCCGCGTTCGCTATATCGGACATATATCTCCCTTCGGGCAGCGCCATCCGGACCGCCTTCGCTCTTTTAATTTTCGGGGCCACGTCGTTGCCGCGACATGCGCCCCTTGCGTCGGCCCTCACTCTATTCAGCCCCCGGTGGCGAATGCAACAGGATTTGGCGGCGCGTCGGGCGCCTGCTAAAGATACGGATCGAGCTGAGCCGCACCCGGAAGACGGATCAAGTGTTATGAGTATCTGGGGAAAATTGATCGGCGGCGCCGCCGGCTTCATGCTGGGTGGCCCGATCGGCATCCTGGTCGGTGTCGCGGCCGGCCATCTCGTCGACCGTATGCGCGCGGCACCCGGTGCCGGACGTGACGACGCGCTGCAAAAGCGCATTGCCTTCACCGTCGCGGTTATCGTTCTGTGTGCGAAAATGGCCAAGGCCGACGGCCGGGTAACCCGTGACGAGATTCGCACCTTCCGCAAAATTTTTCGCGTGCCCGAAGGCGATGCGGGCGATGTGGGGCGCATCTGGAGCGAGGCCCGCAAGGAGTCTGGAGGCTTCGAACCGTATGCGCAGCAAATCGCCGATCTGTTCCGCGACAATCCTGCGGTGCTCGAGGAGCTGCTGACCGGGCTATTCGCAATCGCGCTGGCCGACGGAACGCTTCACCCGGCGGAAAATAAATTTCTGCACGCCGTCGCGGAGATCTTCGGCATCGATGCCCGGGGCGTGGAACGCATCCGCGCGAGCCTGATGGGTCGCGGCCAGGGCGATCCCTACGAGATTCTCGGAGTCGCCCCGAACGCAAGCGACACCGAGGTCAAGGCCGCCCACCGCACGCTGCTGCGCGAGCATCATCCGGACAAGTTGATCGCCCAGGGCATGCCTCAGGAGTTTATCGACGTGGCGACCGAAAAGATGGCGACGGCCAACGACGCCTATGACCGCATCCGCAAGCTGCGCAACCTGACCTGAGCGATGGTCCATTCATCCCGGCGTTCGTGCCCGCCTGCCTGGCTTGCCCGATGACACCCCTCCATACCGCCCTCGCGGTCTTCCTCATGGCACTCTGGGGCTTTAACTTCGTCGCCATCAAGATCGGCGTGACCTATCTTCCGCCCCTCTTCACGGCCGGCCTGCGCTTCGGCATGGTCGCGTTGCTGGTCATCTGGTTCACCCGGCTTCCCCGCGAACACGTCAAGTCGATCCTGATGATCGCGTTCGTCATGGGCGTGGTTCATTTTTCATTGGTCTTCGTGGGCATGCAGATGATCGATGCCTCGACGTCGATCCTCGCGGTGATGAGCGAAATTCCATTTTCTTATTTGCTCGCAGCCCTCCTGCTGGGTGAACGGTTGGACCGGCGCACCATCGTTGGCATGGCGCTCTCGGTAATCGGTATCGCCGTCATGGCCGGCGAACCCCGGGTCATTGCTGGCCTTACGGGCTTTCTCATGATTGTCGGCTCCGGCGTCTTTTGGGGACTGTCCAACGTCTGGGCCAAGCGGTTGTCCGGGGTATCGCCGGTTACGCTGATCGGCTGGACCGCGATTTTCGCGACCCTGCCCATGTTCGCTCTCTCCTGGATTTTCGAGGAGGACCAGATTCCGGCCCTCGTCGCCGCCGACTGGCAGGTTTTTGCCGCGCTCGCCTACCTCGTGCTGGGCACGACGTTGGCCGGCTACGGCCTGTGGTATTACCTCTTGCGCATTTATCCGATGTATCGCGTGGTCTCCTATATGCCCCTGATGCCCGTCTTCGGCGTCGCCTTCGCGGTGCTGACCCTGGACGAGCAACTCACCTGGCTGATTGCGGTCGGCGGCGTCCTTACCACGGCGGGCGTAGCGGCGATCGTGGTGCGGCGTTCCCTGCCGGGACCGGGGCCGGTCGCGTGAGCGGGTGCCACTCGCCCAATTTCGACGCGCGGCCCGAGGGACGGCCCGTCGACATGCTCGTCTTTCACTACACGGGCATGGTGGACAGGGACAACGCGTTCGACCGGCTGTGCGACCCGGCGGCCAAGGTCAGCGCCCACTACGTGATCGATGAAGACGGCGCGGTCACGCCGCTGGTCGCCGAATCCGAGCGCGCCTGGCATGCAGGCGTCGCGTGCTGGCGCGGCGTCCGGGACGTCAACGGCGCATCGATCGGCGTGGAGCTGGTCAATCCGGGTCACGAGCTCGGCTACCGTCTGTTTCCCGAGGCCCAGATGGCGGCCTGCGAGGCGCTGGGGTCGGATATCCTGTCGCGCTGGCCGATCCCGGCGCGCAACGTGGTCGGGCATTCGGACGTAGCGCCCGGGCGCAAGATCGATCCCGGCGAGCTGTTCGACTGGGCCCGTCTCGCCGCGGCGGGGATCGGGCTGTGGCCGGACCGGCGTCCCGTCGCCGGTGAGCTCGGCCTTCGTCTCGGTCCTGGCGACGGCGGCAGTGCGGTGCACGACCTGCAGCGCGCGCTGGCTGATTACGGCTACGACCTTGGCCTCGACGGGAGCTATGGCGAACAGATGGAAGCCGTCGTGGCGGCGTTCCAGCGCCATTTCCGCCCCCGCAGGGTCGACGGCCTCGCTGACCCGCAAACGAGCCAGCTTCTCTTTGCACTCCTCGCGCAGCTCTCTTGACGACTTGGCGCGGCTGCGCCACCTATAACGTGGCGTCAGATGGCCGGATGGCCGCCGCCGCGCTTGCGCGGGGGAGGAAAGTCCGGGCTCCACGGAAACACGGTGCCGGGTAACCCCCGGCGGGAGCGATCCCAGGGAAAGTGCCACAGAAAGCAAACCGCCCGCCGCGTCCCTTTGGGATGGCGGGTAAGGGTGAAAGGGTGCGGTAAGAGCGCACCGCATCGGCGGTAACGTCGATGGCAGGGCAAACCCCACCGGGAGCAAGACCAAATAGGGGCGGCATGCCCGGCTTCTTCGGGAGACGGGCAAGCGGGTTTTCGAGCTGCCGCCCGGGTCGGTCGCACGAGGCGTTCGGCAACGAACGTCCTAGATGAATGGTCATCGCCCTTACCGGCCTCGGCCGGCCGAGGGAACAGAACCCGGCTTACAGGCCACCTGACGCCGTCTTTTACTTGCCATGCAATTTTTCCCGGCACGCGGATAATCTCCTTGTTCCAGAGCACCTTGGACGAAATCGTTAAGAAAAAGAACAAAAATAGAACACGATTTAGGCAAGAGCTTTTGCCCGTCCTCGCTCCGTTTCATGATCCAGATATTGCGATCTCATTAACGACCGCAACGAGTAGTGGTAACTGCTTGGTCTGACTGCATTAATATTTGATTAAGTAATTGACGCCCATGATATCCCATGATATCCCATTTAATCCCATATCGGACCGACTCCTGCACGATGGCTCGATTTGGACTCGACGGGACTCACCGTCCGGCCAAAAAACCGGCGGAAATCCTGGCCTCACGGGGGGCGTAACGTGGCGTTGTTCGTTGGAACATACGAAAACAAGGTCGATAGCAAGGGCCGGGTTTCCGTGCCGGCACGATTCCGTGCCGCGCTGCGCGAACAAAGCTTTTCCGGCATCGTCGCCTACCCCGCCTTCGACGGCGTCGCCGCGGTGGAGGCCTGCGGCATCGACTGGCTCGAACGCCTGAACGACCGAATCAACACCCTCAATCCCTTCACGCCCGGCCATCGCACCCTCGCTACCGCGATCTTCGGTCGCAGCCTGCAGATGCCGTTCGACGACGCCGGGCGCGTCATGCTTCCCGGCGAGTTCCTCGACCACGCCGGCATCACCGAGCGCGCAAAGTTTGTCGCCATGGGCCAGACCTTCCTGATCTGGAATCCGGAGCGCTTTGCCGCCTACGACCGCGAGGTCAGCGAGAAGGCCGCGAGCGAGGCCGCGCTGCTCGGCTCCGCCGGGAGCGATTCATGACCCTCCAGGGCCACACCCCCGTCCTGCTCGCCGAAGTGATCGCCGCCCTCGCACCCGCCGACAGCGCAATCTACGTCGACGGCACGTTCGGCGCCGGCGGTTACAGCCGTGCCTTGCTAGAAGCCGCCGATTGCCGGGTCTGGGCGATTGACCGCGACCCTGACGCGCGGGCGCGCGGTGACGCGCTGGCCGCCGATTGTCCCGGCCGCTTTACCCTGGTCAGCGGACGGTTTGGCGATCTCGAGGCGCTGTTGGAGGACCGCGGTATAAGGCTCGTCCAAGGCATCGCCCTCGATCTCGGCCTGTCGTCGACCCAGATCGCCGACCCGGTGCGCGGTTTTTCCTTCGCTTCGGACGGCCCGCTCGACATGCGCATGGACGCCGGCGGCGAGAGCGCCGCCGATCTGGTCAACCGGGCGGACGAGACCGAGCTCGCCGACATCATCTTCCGCTACGGCGAGGAACGCCGCTCAAGGGCGGTTGCCCGCGCCATCGTCGAGGCCCGCACTGAGCGTCCCATCACGCGGACCGGCGAGCTGGCCCAGATCGTACGCCGGGTGGTCCGCCGGGCCAAGGACGGCATCGACCCCGCGACCCGCACCTTCCAGGCGTTGCGTATCGCGGTCAACGACGAGCTGGCCGAAATCGACCGGGTCCTGAGCGCGGCCGAGCGGCTGCTCGCACCGGCCGGGCGCCTCGCGGTGGTCTCCTACCATTCGCTCGAGGACCGCCGCGTAAAGAGCTTTCTGTTTCTGCGCGCCGGGCAGGCCGCGCGACCCAGCCGGCACCAGCCCGACGCTGCCACAAATTCGCCGCAACCGTCCTTCACATTGATCTCCCGCCGGGCGATACGTCCCGACGCCGCGGAGATCGCCGCCAACCCCCGGGCGCGTTCGGCGCGGCTCAGGATCGCCGAAAGGACTGCCGCCCCCAGTTGGCCCACCAGGGAAGCGGCATGAATCGCCCGGCAACCCTTTTGTGGCTCGGAATCACCGTCGCCCTGGCGTTCGGTGTTTTTATCGTGTCTTACGAGGTGCGGCATCTGGAAGAGGAGCGCGACGCCCTGACCCGTTCGATCACCGCAAACCAGCAGGCTATCCACGTGCTGGAAGCCGAGTGGAGCTATCTCAACCGGCCCGAACGGTTGCAGACGCTGGCCGCACGCCATCTCGACCTGCGCCCGATCGAGGGCTCGCAGCTCATCAGCCTCAACGCCCTGCCCCGGCGCGAGGGCGGTGATACGCCGGTGCCCACCGACGCGTCCGATCTGCCGGTGCTGACGGTCAGCCAATGAAATTGTTCCGCCGCCTTCGCCGCCGCCGCCGCAGGGACGACCTGGGCCGGGTGGCGACGCGCTCGTTCCTGCGCGTTGAGCTCGAGGGCACCCGCAAACAGGCGATCGAGACCGGCCGATTCCGCCTTGTCGTGGCCGGCGCGTTGTTCGCCCTGGCCTTCGCGGTGGTCGGCGGCCAGCTCATCAAGGTGTCGCTGTTCGGCGCCGATTATCGGCCGTTGGCCCACCACGGCGAAGACGAGGCGGGCTATTCCAGCGCGCGCGCCGACATTGTCGACCGCAACGGCGTGCTGATCGCGACCAACCTGCCCGCCGCGTCGCTCTACGCCGATCCCGCACTGGTGCTCGACGTTGAGGAGGCGGCTTCACGCCTCGTCGCGGTGCTGCCCGAGCTCGGCTACGACGCGCTGCTCGCCAAGCTGACGGCGGACCGCCGCTTCGTCTGGATCAAGCGCCACCTGACGCCGCGCCAGCAATATGAGATCAACCGGCTGGGCCTGCCCGGCCTGGCCTTCGAGCGCGATGAGCGCCGGATCTATCCCCACGGCCCCCTGCTCGCCCACGCGCTGGGCTACACGGGAATCGACAACCGGGGTCTTGCGGGTCTCGAGCTGGCGCTCGATTCCCGTCTCGCCGGCGAGGCGGCGCAACAGGGCGAGCCGCTGGCGCTGTCCATCGACCTGCGGGTCCAGCATGTGCTGCACGAGGAGCTGTCCGCAGCGGTCGTCGAGTTCGAGGCACTGGGCGCGGCCGGGCTGGTGCTTGACGTGGAGACGGGCGAGGTGTTGGCGATGGTCAGCCTGCCCGATTTCGACCCCAACCTGCCGGGCCAACCCGACGCCAACGCACGCTTCAACCGAACGACCCTGGGCGTCTACGAGATGGGCTCGACCTTCAAGACCTTCACGCTCGCGGCCGCGCTCGATTCGGGCGTGGTGACGCTGAGCGACGGCTACGACGTGAGCGAGCCGATCAAGATCTCGCGCTACTTGATTCGCGACTACCACCCCGAGAACCGATTCCTCACGGTGCCCGAGATCTTCATGTATTCGTCCAACATCGGCGCGGCGAAAATGGCGATCGACATCGGCACCGAGCGCCAGCGCACCTTCCTCGGCTCTCTCGGCCTGCTCAATGCGCCTGAAATCGAGCTGCCCGAGCTGGGCGCGCCATTGGCACCCTCGCCCTGGCGCGATATCAACACCATGACTATTTCGTTCGGTCACGGCATCGCGGTACCGCCGCTCAACCTGGCGCGGGCCACGGCGGCGATGATCAACGGCGGCCTGCTTCGGCCCGCGACGCTGCTGAAACGGGATGGCGCAACGGCGGCGCCCGGCGTGCCCGTGATCCGGCCCGAAACGTCCGACATCATGCGCGCCCTGCTCCGCCTGGTGGTCGACGAAGGCATCGGCAAGAACGCCGCCGCGCCCGGCTTCCAATTGGGCGGCAAGACCGGCACGTCGGAAAAAGTCGTTGCCGGCAGTTACGAGCGCAAGGCGCTGATCACCTCGTTCGTCGGCGCCTTCCCCATGGACGCGCCTCGCTACGTCGTGCTCGTCATGGTCGACGAGCCCCACGGCAATGCCAAGACCTTCGGCTACGCGACCGCGGGCTGGACCGCGGCCCCCTCCGTCGGGCGCGTGGTCTCGCGCATCGGACCGTTGCTGGGCGTCACGCCGGCAGGCCCGGACGCGAAGCCCGACGCCGAGGATGTTCTCATCACGATTGGCAGCGAGGAGGCCGAGCTTGCGTCTTTCTGATCTGATCAACGGCGCGACCGGTGGTGCCGGCGGGCCAGAGGATGTGGAAATCCGGGGCCTCGCCGCGGACTCCCGGGAGGTCGAGGACGGCTATCTGTTTGCGGCGCTGCAGGGCCAAAAAGCCTGCGGCGCCAATTACATTTCGGATGCGCTCCGCCACGGTGCGGTGGCGGTACTGGCGCCGCCGGGCACCGCGCTGCCACCCGATCACAGCCCGGTCCAATTTTTGACCGACGTCAACCCGCGCCGCCGTCTCGCTCTGATGGCGGCGCGCTTCTATCCCGAGCAGCCGCGCACCATCGCCGCCGTCACCGGCACCAACGGCAAAACCTCGGTCGCCGTGTTCACTCGCCAGATCTGGTCTCACGCCGGGCACAACGCCGCCAGCCTGGGCAGCCTGGGCATCACCGCGGCGGGTTATTCAAGCGCGCTCCGCCACACCACGCCCGATCCGGTGGCGTTGCACAAGGCGTTGAGTGAGCTGGTCGACCACGGCGTCGACTATCTCGCCATGGAGGCTTCGTCCCACGGCCTCGACCAGTGCCGGCTCGACGGCGTGCGCCTCGCTGCCGCCGCCTTCACCAACCTGAGTCGCGACCATTTCGACTATCACGCCGATACGGCAAGCTACTTCGCAGCCAAGCAGCGCTTGTTCGACACGGTTATGGCCGAGAGCGGCGTTGCCGTGCTCAACGTCGACGTGCCCGAGTTCGACGCCCTGGCCGAGGTCTGCCGACGGCGCGGCCACGACCTCATCACCTATGGCGAGCGCGACGCCGATATCCGGCTGTGCGCCGCCCAGCCGCTCGAAGCGGGCCAGCAGCTCACCCTCGCTCTCGAGGGCGCCCGCCACGAGGTGGAGATCGACCTTGCTGGTCGCTTCCAGGCGCTCAACCTGCTGGCCGCGCTCGGCCTCGCCATGGCCACCGGCGTGGCCACGGCCACCGCGCTCGACGCGCTGCCCGCCCTCCAGGGCGCGCCCGGCCGGCTGCAACTCGTCGCCCGGCGCCCGAACGGCGCCCCGGTGTTCGTCGACTACGCCCACACTCCCGACGCGTTGACCACCGTGCTCCGCGCGCTGCGTCCCCACGCCAAGGGACGCCTCGTGGTGCTGTTCGGCTGCGGCGGCGACCGCGACACGGGCAAACGCCCCCTGATGGGTACGGCCGCCGCCGAGCTCGCCGATTCCGTCGTCGTCACCGACGATAATCCCCGCACCGAAGCGGCGGCGCCGATTCGTGCCGCCATCCTCAAGGCCTGCCCGGATGCGCGCGAGATCGCCGACCGGGGCCATGCAATCCACGAGGCCATCGCCGGTCTGCTCGCCGGCGACGTGCTGCTGCTCGCCGGCAAGGGCCACGAGACCGGCCAGATCGTCGGCGACGAGGTAATTCCGTTCGACGACGCCGAGGTCGCGCGCAGGGCCGTTCGCGCCCTCGGGAGTTCCCGCCCATGACCGGTTTCGCCCTCTGGACCGCCGCCGACGCGGCCCGCGCCACCGGCGGCCTTGCCAGCGGCGAGTGGTGCGCGACAGGCGTCTCCGTCGACAGCCGCACACTTGTGGCCGGCGACCTGTTCGTCGCCCTCAAGGGGCCGAACTTCGACGGCTGCAATTACGCTGCTGCCGCGCTCGAAGCGGGTGCCGCCGCGGTCATGATCGAGCGCCAGCCCGATGTGGGGCTCACCGCCGACGCTGCCTGCCTGCGCGTCGCCGACACGCGGCTCGCCCTCGAAGCCCTCGGCCGCGAGGCGCGCCGGCGGAGCTCTGCCGGGATCGCCGCGGTTACCGGCAGCGTGGGCAAAACGAGCAGCAAGGAAATGCTTCACCTCGCTCTCGAATCGAGCGGCCCGACCCACGCCAGCACGGGCAGCCTTAATAACCATATCGGTGTCCCGCTGAGCCTGGCCCGCTTGCCGGTGGACGCCGCCTTCGGCGTTTTCGAGGCGGGCATGAACCATCCGGGCGAGCTGACGCCGCTGTCCGAACTGATCGCTCCCGACGTCGCGCTGATCACCGCCGTCGAGGCAGTCCATCTGGCCGCCTTCGCTTCGGTCGAGGAAATCGCCGACGCCAAGGCCGAGATCTTTGCGGGCATGACTGCCGACGGCGTCGCGGTGCTCAACCGTGATAACCCGCAATTCGACCGCCTGGCCGATGCCGCACGCGCCTGCGGGCTCGCCCGCATCGTGGGTTTCGGCACAAGCGCGGACGCCGACGCCCGACTCCTCGAGATCGAGCCCGGCGCCACGGACAGTACGCTGCGGGTCGACATCGACGGCGGCCCGCTCGCGTATCGCCTTGCCCTGCCCGGCCGCCATATGGCGCTCAACAGCGTCGGCGTCCTGGCCGCGGCGCGGGCGCTGGGCGCCGACCTCGCCGCCGCCGCCGCGCTGCTGGGTGCGCTCAAGCCCCTGCCCGGCCGTGGCGCCCGCCACAGTCTCGCGATCGACGGCGGCATGGGCGAGCTGATCGACGAGAGTTACAACGCCAGCCCCGCCTCGGTGCGCGCCGCGCTCGAGGTGCTGGCCACCGCTCGGCCCGGCGCGGGCGGTCGGCGCATTGCGGTGCTGGGCGATATGCTTGAGCTGGGCCCCGACGCCCCGGCGCTCCATGCCGGGCTCGCAACGGCAGTCGAGACGGCCGGAGTCAACCTCGCCTTCACCTGTGGCGAGCAGATGAACGCGCTGCGCGAGGCCCTGCCCGCTTCGATTGGCGGCATCCATGCAGTGGATTCCGAGACCCTCGCCCCGCTCGTGCTCGACGCCCTCGTGCCGGGCGACCTGATCATGGTCAAGGGCTCGCTGGGAAGCCGCATGGGGTACGTGGTCGACGCCCTGCTCCGGGGTGCAACGGCACCGCCGTCGCGTCGCGTGGTCAACGGTTGAACGGGGACGCGACGGGTCATGCTTTACAACCTGCTCTATCCGCTGGCCGACGACGTGGGGTTCTTCAACCTTTTCCGTTACCTCACTTTCCGCACCGGCGGCGCGGTGCTGACCGCGATCCTGATCAGCTTCGTGTTCGGCCCGCTGATCATCCGCGCGCTGCGCCGCCGCCAGGGCGAAGGCCAGCCGATCCGCGACGATGGCCCGGAAAGCCACCTCGTCAGCAAACGCGGCACCCCCACCATGGGCGGTGTGCTCATCTTGCTCGGTATCTCGACAGGCACCCTGCTGTGGGCCGACCTGACCAATGGCTTCATCTGGGTCGTGCTTACAGTCACCCTGGGTTTCGGCGCGGTAGGCTTCGCGGACGACTTTCTCAAGCTGCGCCGGCGCAGCCACCGGGGGGTTCCCGGCAAGCTCAAGCTCATCGCCGAAATCGCCATCGCGATCGGCGCGTCGATCTGGGTCATGCATCTGCTGGGCGACTCGCTGGGCACCCATCTCGCCCTCCCCTTTGCCAAGGATTTGCTGATCGACCTCGGCTGGATGTTCCTGCCCGTCGCCGCGTTCGTCCTGGTCGGCTCGAGCAACGCGGTCAACCTGACCGACGGCCTCGACGGCCTCGCCATCGTGCCGGTGATGATTGCCGCCGCCTGTTTCGCGGCCATCGCCTACGTGGTCGGCAACGCCGTCTTTACCGACTATCTGCAGCTGCACGCGGTGGCCGGCGCCGGCGAGTTGGCCGTGTTCTGCGGTGCGTTGGTCGGAGCCAGCCTCGGCTTTCTCTGGTTCAACGCGCCGCCCGCCATGGTGTTCATGGGCGACACCGGTTCGCTCTCCATGGGCGCGGCGATCGGCGCCGTTGCCGTCATCACCAAGCACGAGCTGGTGCTTGCGATTATCGGTGGGCTATTTGTGCTCGAAACCGCGTCGGTCATCGTCCAGGTGGTGTCGTTCAGGACGACCGGACGGCGGATTTTTCGCATGGCGCCGCTACACCATCATTTCGAACAGAAGGGCTGGGCGGAGTCCACCATTGTCATCCGCTTCTGGATTATCGCGGTCATGCTCGCGCTGATCGGCCTATCCAGCCTGAAACTGAGGTGAGCCGATGATTGTCGTCACCGCATTTGCCGATCGGGATGTCGCCATCCTCGGGCTGGGCCGCAGCGGCCTGGCCACCGCACTGGCCCTCGACGCGGGGGGTGCGCGGGTTCACGCCTGGGACGACGATGCCATCCGGCGCGAGACCGCCGGCGCCGCGGGGATTCCGCTCGCCGACCCGGCATCGCTCGATTGGAACCGGATCGCCGCCCTGGTGCCCAGCCCCGGTGTGCCGTTCACGCACCCGGCCCCCCACCCCGCGGTCGCCCGGGCCGTGGCCGCGGGCATCGAGATCGTCGGCGATATCGAGTTGCTCGCCCGCAGCCGCAGCGAGGCCCGCATCGTCGCGGTCACCGGAACCAACGGCAAGTCGACCACCGCCGCCTTGATCGGCCACATGCTGGGACGTGACGGACGACGGGTCGAGATTGGCGGCAATCTGGGCCGGCCGGCACTCGATCTCGAGCCGCTCGGAGCCGACGGCGTCTATGTGCTCGAGCTGTCGTCCTATCAACTCGACCTTACCGTTCGGTTCGCACCCGACATCGCGGTCTGGCTGAACATCAGCCCGGACCATCTCGACCGCCACGGCGATATAGCCGGTTATGTCACCGCCAAGCGCAAAATTTTCCGCCGCGCCGACGGCGTTGCCGTGCTCGGCATCGACGACGAACCCTCCTTCGAGACCTATAAGGCACTCGACGCCGAAGGCGGGCGTCGCCTCGTGCCCGTCTCGCTCAAGCTGACGCCCGGCGACGGCGTCTGCGTCGAGGGCAGCGTCCTGCGCGAGGTGATCGGCGACGATGCCTGGCCGGTGGTCGACCTGCGACTCGCCCAGGGTCTGCGCGGCGTGCACAACTGGCAGAACGCCGCCTGCGCGTTCGCCGCAGCACGTGCCCTTGGTGTACCCAGCGCAGTCGCCGGCGGTGCCATAATCAGCTTTCCGGGACTTGCCCACCGCATGGAGCCGGTCGCATCTATCAATGGCATCCCCTTCATCAACGACAGCAAGGCGACCAATGCCGAGGCCACCGCCCAGGCGCTTGCCTGCTTCGACAATATTTACTGGATTGCCGGCGGGCGCCCGAAAGCCGGCGGCATCGAGTCGCTGGAACCCTACGTCTCGCGCATCGCCCACGCTTTCCTGATCGGCGAGGCCGCTGACGACTTCGCGAGAACGCTGAAGGGCCGGGTTGCCGTCACCCGCTCGGGCGATCTCCTCACCGCAGTGCGCGACGCCGCAGCCGCCGCGGCAGCCAATCCCGGAAACCGCGGCGTCGTGCTGCTTTCGCCAGCCTGTGCCTCGTTCGACCAATGGCCCGATTTTGAAGCGCGTGGCGACGCCTTCCGCGACGCCGTGAACGCCCTCGCCCGCGGCGACGCCGATCCGGCACCGGCAGACCATGGAAGAATCGCGTCATGAGCAGCTTCGGCCGCGACGATCGCAGTGTGCTCAGCGTCTGGTGGTGGACCGTCGACCGCTGGACCCTGCTTGCGTTGACCCTGCTGATCCTGGTCGGCGCGGTGCTGACGCTTGCGGCGAGCCCTGCCGTCGCCGAGCGGATCGGCCTCGAATCCTTCCATTTCGTGCGCCATCAGCTGCTGTTCATGCCCTTGGCGCTGGCCTTGATGATCGGGGTCTCGTTGCTCTCCCCGCTGGGCGTGCGCCGGCTCGCCGCCGTCGGCTTCCTGTTCAGTATGCTGCTACTCGCCGTCACTCTGATCGCGGGCACGGAAATCAAAGGCGCGACTCGCTGGATCGCACTGGGTGGCCTGTCCCTGCAGCCCTCGGAATTCGTTAAACCGGCCTTCGCCGTCGTAGTTGCCTGGATGTTTTCCGAGCAACGCAAACACGAGGGCTTTCCCGGCAACGCGGTGGCCATCAGTCTGTTCGTGCTGGTCGTCGGGCTGATTGCCCTGCAGCCGGATTTCGGTATGGCGATGACCGTCACGGTCGTGTGGTTGATGCAGTTCTTCCTGGCCGGGCTGTCCCTGGCCTGGGTGGCGCTGATCCTCGGCCTGGGCGTCGGGGCCGCGGTGCTCGCCTATGTCGCCATGCCCCACGTGGCGAGCCGGATCGACCGCTTTCTCGATCCCAGCGTCGGCGACAGCTACCAGATCGACCGCTCGATCGACGCCTTCAACCACGGCGGGCTGATCGGGGTTGGTCCGGGCGATGGCGTGGTCAAGGAGATCCTGCCCGACGCCCATACCGACTTCATCTTTGCCGTTGCCGGTGAGGAGTTCGGCCTGTTCCTATGCCTCTTCGTGGTCGGGCTGTTCGGCTTCATCGTGCTGCGCGGCCTGACCCGGGTCCTGGCCGAAACCAACCTGTTCGTGCTGCTCGCGGTCTCCGGCATTCTCGCCCAGTTCGGCTTGCAGGCGCTGATCAACATGGGTGTCACCCTCAACCTGCTGCCCGCCAAGGGCATGACCCTGCCCTTCGTCAGTTACGGCGGCTCCTCATTGCTGGCCGTGGCGCTCGGCATGGGCATGGTTCTGGCGCTGACCCGTCGCCGCCCGGGCGAAGGGGGCGACCGATGAGCCGCCCGATCGTACTTGCCGCCGGCGGCACCGGCGGTCACGTCTTTCCGGCTCAGGCGCTCGCCACCGAACTGGCCACCCGCGGCCTGCGTCTCGCGCTGGTCACCGACCGCCGCGGCGGGCGTCACCGCGAGGGTTTCGACGGCATCGAGATCCACGAGGTGCGCTCCGGCTCGCCCCGCCGCCAGGGTCTCGATCAGCGCCTGGCCAGCGTTGCAGCCACCGCATTGGGCACCCTTGAGGCGGCCGTTCTGCTCCGCCGGTTACGGCCCGCGGCCGTCGTGGGGTTCGGCGGCTATCCATCGCTTCCGACGATGATTGCGGCCACCCGTCTGCGCATCCCGTGCCTGGTCCACGAGCAGAATGCCGTGCTGGGTCGGGCGAACCGCTTCGTCGCACGACGGGTCACCGTGGTAGCAACCTCGTTTCCCCACACCTCGCGCATCGAGGCAGCGACCCATGCCCGCATCGTTCAGACGGGCAATCCCGTACGCCTGGCTATCCTTGCCCTCGCGGATCAGCCCTATGAACCGCCGGGCGGGACCGGGCCGGTGACCCTATTTGCCGTGGGCGGCAGCCAGGGCGCGCGAAGCTTCAGCACCGTCCTGCCCGAGGCTCTCTCGGAGCTTCCCGATGCAATGCGTGCGCGCCTGCGGGTGGTTCAGCAATGCCGGGCTGAAGATCTCGAGAGCGTGCGGGCCCGCTACGTCGGAGCCCGGATCGACGCCACCCTGGCCGAGTTTTTCGACGATGTCGCAGGTGAGTTGGGCCGCGCCCATCTGGTGATCGCGCGGGCCGGTGCGTCAAGCGTCGCCGAAATCGCTGTCGCGGGACGCCCCGCGATCCTGGTGCCTTACCCGTTCGCCGCCGACGATCATCAGACGGCGAACGCCCGGGCTGTTGCCGACGCCAACGCGGGCTGGCTGTTCGAACAGTACGAATTCGAGGCTAGGCCCTTGCGCGAGCGCATCGCAACACTGCTGGCCGCCCCGGAAACACTGGCCGCCACGGCGGTCGCGGCGAGGTGCTTCGCCCGGCCCAACGCCGCTCGCGACCTCGCCAACCTAGTCGAGGATGCCATGACCGACGGCCACCGCCTCCGCAAGGAGGCGCCTGGCGCATCCCCCGCATCGGAGAACGCGGCATGAAGATGATGCCCCTCACGATCGGCACGATTCACTTCGTCGGCATCGGCGGTATCGGCATGAGCGGGATTGCCGAGGTCATGCACAACCTGGGCTATTCGGTTCAGGGCAGCGATCTTGCAGAAAACGCCAATGTCGGGCGCCTGCGCGGCCTGGGCGTGGCCATCGCGATCGGTCACGACGCGGCCAACCTGGGCGAAGCCGAGGTCGTCGTAGTATCCTCGGCCGTCGACACGAACAACCCCGAGGTCGACGCCGCCCGCCGGCAGCTAATTCCCATCGTGCGTCGCGCCGAGATGCTGGCCGAGCTGATGCGGTTGAAATGGGCGATCGCCGTGGGCGGCACTCACGGCAAAACCACGACCACCTCGATCATCGCCGCCATGCTCGACGCCGGACGCTACGACCCGACGGTGATCAACGGCGGCATCATCAATGCGTACGGCACCAACGCCCGGCTGGGCGCCGGCGAGTGGATGGTGGTCGAGGCGGACGAATCCGACGGCACCTTCGTCAAGTTGCCCGCGACGGTCGCGGTGGTGACCAATATCGATCCCGAGCATATGGACTTCTACGGCAGCTTCGACGCGCTGCGCGGCGCCTTCCAGACCTTCGTCGAGAACATTCCCTTCTACGGCTTCGCGGCGCTGTGCATCGACCATCCGGAGGTCCAGGCCATGATCGGTCGGATCACCGACCGCCGGGTCGTAACTTACGGCTTGAGTCCCCAGGCCGAATTCCGCGCCACCGACTTGCGCTTCGATTCGGGTGGCTCGGTGTTCAACTTCGATGTCACCGACCGAGGACAGGGCAAAAATCGGACCCTGATGGACATGCGCCTGCCGATGATCGGCGCGCACAACGTGCAGAATTCGCTCGCCGCCCTGGTCGTTGCCCGCGAGATGGGCATCCCCGACGAGGTCGCGCGACGCGCCCTGCGCGGCTTCAAGGGCGTCAAGCGGCGCTTTACCAAGACAGGCGAAAGCCGGGGCATCGTGGTGATCGATGATTATGCTCACCACCCGGTCGAGGTCGAAGCGGTGCTGCGCGCCGCGCGGAGCGCTTCGAGCGGGCGGATTCTCGCAGTCGTCCAGCCACACCGCTACAGCCGTTTGCGCGACCTGTTCGAAGAATTCTGCAGCTGCTTCAACGATGCCGACACGGTGATCGTCGCCAACGTTCACGCCGCCGGCGAAGCCCCGATCGAGGGCATTGACCGGGACCATCTTGTCGCCGGGCTGCAGGCCCGGGGGCATCGCCATGTCGAGACCCTCGACTCCCCCGCCCACCTCGCGCCGCTGGTGCAAGGGCTGGCCCGCTCGGGCGACCTCGTCGTCTGCCTTGGCGCGGGCAGCGTAACCCAGTGGGCACACGCGCTCCCAGCCGAACTCGATGCGCTCGACGACGGCGCGAGGGCACGCACGGAGAGCGGTCGATGATGCCTCAGATGGTTGCCTCGCCTCACCTCATCGACCAGATGCCCACCGTGCGCGGGCGATTGAGCGCCGATGCACCGATCGGCCGGCACACCTGGTTCAAGACCGGTGGCGCTGCCGAGGTGCTCTTCAAGCCGGCCGATATCAACGACTTGCGCAGCTTCCTCACCCACCGCCCTCAAGGCGTTCCGCTCACCGTGCTTGGCGTGGGCTCCAACCTGCTGGTCCGCGACGGCGGCATTCCGGGCATCGTCATCCGGCTCGGCCGCGCCTTCGCACAAATCGAGGTCGACGGCACCTGCGTCCAGGCCGGCGCCGGCGCGCTCGATCTCTCCGTGGCGCTGACCTGTCGCGATCACGGCGTCACGGGGCTTGAATTTCTCTCGGGCGTCCCGGGCACCATCGGCGGTGCGTTGCGCATGAACGCCGGCGCCTACGGCGGTGAAATGTGCGACATCGTCCGCGAGGCACGAGTGCTCGACCCGCAAGGCAGTCTGCATCGGCTGGGGCCAGGCGAGCTGGGGTTCGCCTATCGCCATTGCGACGTCCCCAGCGGTTCGATTTTCATCAGCGCCCTGTTCGAAGGCCAGATTGGCACCCGCGAGGAGATCGCCGAGCGCATGGCCGAGATTGCGGCGGATCGCGAACTCCACCAGCCCGCGCGCGGACGCACCGGCGGCAGCACCTTCGTCAACCCACCCGGCCAAAAGGCCTGGGAGCTGATTGACCGCGCCGGCTGCCGGGGCCTGCGCCGGGGCGACGCCATGATCTCGGAGAAACACTGTAACTTCCTGATCAATACGGGCGCCGCCAGCGCCGCCGAGATCGAAGCGCTGGGCGAAGAGGTACGCCGACGTGTCGCTGAAGCGACCGACGTGACCCTCGACTGGGAAATCCGACGAATCGGGGAGCCGCTCGACGACGCCAAAGGAGATGCGGCATGACCAAGCACGTCGCGATCCTGATGGGCGGCTGGTCGGCCGAGCGGGAGGTTTCCCTCGTGAGCGGCGCCGCTGTCGCCGACGCACTGGAAGCGCGCGGCTATCGAATCTCGCTCATCGATGTCGGGCGCGACATCGCTCAGGTGCTAGCCGAGACCGCGCCCGACGTGGCGTTTAACGCGCTGCACGGCCGGTTCGGCGAAGACGGGTGCATGCAGGGCCTGCTCGAGATTCTGGAAATTCCCTATACCCATTCGGGTGTGCGCGCCTCGGCGCTTGCCATGCACAAGCCCGCGGCAATCGAGGTCTTTCTCGCCGTCGGCCTGCCCTGCCCGGAGGGTGCGATCATGAGCCGCGCAGCGCTCGGCGAGGCGCCGCCCTTCGAGCCACCTTTCGTCATCAAGCCGCTTAACGAGGGCTCCAGTGTCGGCGTGCGCATCATCCATGCGGGCGACAACCTGGCGATGCTCACGGACGACGAGTGGAACTTCGGCGAGGACGTGCTGGTCGAGCGCTACATTCCGGGCCGCGAAATCCAGGTTGCCGTGATGGGCGATTCGGTGCTCGGCGCCATTGAGATCCGGCCGCGCAACGAGTTCTACGACTACGAGGCGAAATACACCGACGGCAAGGCCGAGCATCTGATGCCCGCGCCGATCCCGGAATCCGCCTACCGGCAGGCCCTCGATTACGCGCTGCGCGCCCACCGCAGCCTCGACTGCCGGGGCGTCACCCGGGCTGATTTACGCTACGACGACACCGACCGCTCGCCCGGCGAGTTCTACCTGCTTGAAATCAACACCCAGCCTGGCCTGACACCGCTTTCGCTGGTCCCCGAGATCGCCGCCCACGCCGGGATCGGGTTCGGCGAGCTGGTCAGCTGGATGGTGGAGGATGCCCGATGCGACGCCTGATCCCCCGCCTCCGTGTCGGCACGGCGACGCCCAACGCTCCGAAGCGGCGCCAGTCTGCCGGCCGGCGCACCCCCCGCCGATGGTCGCGCACGACCCGGCGCGCGACGCTGGCGCTCGTCCTCGTCGTTCCGTTGATCGGTGCCCCCGTCTATGCCTGGCGTACCGGACATATCGGCTGGGGGCTCGAACATTTGCAGGACACTGCGACCAGCCTCAGCGCCGAGGCCGGCTACACCATCCAGGACGTGGTCAGTTTGGGCCGCCACGAGACCCCAGCCCAGGCCGTGCTCGCCGCCCTCGGGGTGGAGCGGGGCCAGGCCATGATGGAATTCGACCCCAAGGCGGCCAAGCAGCGGCTCGAGGCGCTGGGCTGGGTGCGGACCGCGACAGTGCAACGCCAGCTGCCCGACACTATCCGGGTTCACTTGGTCGAACGCCAGCCGATGGCGCGCTGGCAGCATGACGGGCGGACCGTGTTGGTCGACCGCGACGGCGTCGTGATCGGAGCCGACGGGCTCGACCGCCATGTCGCCCTGCCGCTCATCGTGGGTGGCGACGCACCAGACGTGGCGCCAGCCCTATTCGCGCTGCTCATTACCGAGCCGCCACTGTTCGCTCGGGTCGCATCGGCGGTGCGCGTGGGCGCGCGGCGCTGGGATTTGCATTTCGATAACGGCGTCGCCGCACAGCTGCCGGAGGACGGACTCGCCGACGCCTGGTGCCGACTGGCGGCGTTGGCGCGCGAGCATGCGCTGTTCGAACGTGCCGTCGCGGTGATTGATCTGCGACTGGCCGACCGGCTGACGCTCCGTCTCGACGACGGCGCGACAGCAGACGACGAGGATTTGGGGCCCCGCATCTGAGGCGGGAGGGATCGGGCAAGACAACGAGGCCCGGCCACGCAACGAGGACGGAGAACGAGACGACAATGGCTCTGGGAAGCGGCGACCTGATTACGGCGCTCGATGTTGGCACCACCAAGGTGTGCTGCTTCATCGCGCGCGACGAGGGCGAAGACGGCCTGCGCGTCATCGGCATCGGCCACCAGGTCTCCCACGGCCTGCGCGTGGGGCGGGTGGTCGATATGGAGGCCGTAGAGGCGGCAATCTCCGCGACGGTCCACGCGGCCGAGCAGATGGCCGGGCACAATATCGACCGGGTGAGCGTCAACTTAAGCGGCGGCGCACCGATCTCGCATATCCTTAGCGCCGAGGTCGAGATTTCGGGTCACGAGGTCGGACTCGGCGATCTGCGCCGGGTGTTCGACAGGGGGGAAACTCACGTCGAATCCGACGAGCGCGAGCTGATCCACGCCCTGCCCATCGGCTACAGCATCGATGGCGAGGGCGGCATCCACGACCCGCGCGGCATGTACGGCGAGCGGCTGGGCGCGCGCATCCTGCTGGTCACGGCTGCAAGCGGAGCGTTGCGCACCCTGCGCACCTGTATCGCGCGCTGCCATCTGGACAGCGCCGCCCCGGTGCTCTCGCCCTATGCCTCGGGTCTCGCCTGCCTGGTCGACGATGAGAAGGACCTCGGCGTTACGGTCATCGACATGGGCGGCGGCACCACCACCGTCGCGGTGTTTGCCGAGGGCGAGTTGGTGTTCGCCGACAGCCTGCCGGTCGGCGGCGCCCACGTCACCAACGACATCGCCCGCGGCCTATCGACGCCGATGCTGCACGCCGAACGAATGAAAACGCTGCTGGGCAGCGTGGCCGCGACCCCGCGCGACCAGCACGAGCTGATCGAGGTGCCGCCGCTGGGCGAGGAGACGCCCGAGAGCGCTGGCCAAGTCGCCAAGTCGGTACTGATCGGAATTATCCGCCCGCGCATCGAGGAGACTTTCGAGCTGGTCCGTGACCGGCTGACCGCCAGCGGTGTCTACCGGCTGGGCGGGCGCCGGGTCGTGCTGACCGGAGGAGCGAGCCAGCTCCAAGGGGTCGCCGACCTCGCCGCCGACATCCTGGACAAGCAAGTCCGCCTCGGCCGCCCGGCACAGATGCCGGGCCTCGCCGAAGCGACCGGCGGTCCCGCCTTTTCCACCTGCGCCGGCCTGCTGCTGTTCGCCGCGCAGAAGCCCCACGACAATGCCCGACGCGCCCTGGGCAAAGCAGACGCGCCTGCTGGCCAATTTGGCCGAATCGGCCAATGGCTGCGCGAGAATTTTTAGCTAAACCGTCCGGGGCGGGAGACCCCGGACACCTTAACCGTCGGCGCTAGACCGACACCGGAGCGACTAGAGAACGGAATTTGGAGGTTCCTATGACGATCAATTTGTCGGTGCCCGTTACCCATGAACTGAAGCCGAAAATCACAGTGATTGGTGTGGGCGGGGCCGGAGGCAACGCCGTCAACAACATGATCACGAGCCACCTCGAAGGGGTCGAATTCGTGGTCGCCAACACCGACGCCCAGGCGCTGGCCCAGTCGCTCACCGAGCGGCGCATCCAGCTCGGCGCTCATATCACGAGCGGGCTCGGCGCCGGCTCGCGGCCCGACGTGGGCAAGGCGGCCGCCGACGAGGTGCTCGAGGAAATTCTCGACCAACTCGAGGGCAGCAACATGGCCTTCATTGCCGCTGGCATGGGTGGTGGCACAGGCACCGGCGCGGCGCCGGTCATCGCCCGCGCCGCGCGCGAGAACGGTATTCTCACCGTTGGCGTGGTCACCAAGCCGTTCCAATTCGAGGGCCTGCAGCGGATGCGCATCGCCGAGCAGGGCATCGAGGAACTGCAGGAGTTCGTTGACACGCTGATCGTGATCCCGAACCAGAACCTGTTCCGGGTCGCGAACGAGAAGACCACCTTCGCGGACGCGTTCAAGATGGCCGATGACGTGCTCCATTCCGGCGTGCGCGGTGTGACCGACCTGATGGTCATGCCTGGTCTGATCAACCTCGATTTCGCCGACGTTCGCGCGGTGATGGGCGAGATGGGCAAGGCCATGATGGGCACCGGTGAAGCCGAAGGCGAAAACCGGGCGATCGAGAGCGCCGAGGCAGCGATCAACAACCCGCTGCTCGACGATGTTTCGATGAAGGGTGCGCGGGGCGTGCTGATCAACGTCACGACCGGCGAAGACGTCACCCTGTTCGAAGTCGACGAGGCGGTCAACCGCATCCGCGACGAGGTCGATCAGGATGCCAACATCACCTTCGGATCGACCTTCGACGAGAGCCTCGCCGGCCATTTGCGCGTCTCGGTCGTGGCCACCGGAATCGACGCCATGGCTGCCGCCCAACCGCGGCCGAGCTTCGAGACCGGGCCGCAGCTGGTCTCGATCGACACCGACGAAACCACGGCTCAGGAGTCGCCCCCCGAGACCCTCGCCAAGACCGTCGAGTCGGCCGCACCACCGGTCACCGCAGCCGCGGTGGGCGGGACCGACGAGCCGCTCGATCTCGAACCGGTCATGGAGGTCCCGGTCATGGAGCCGGAGCCCGATTCGGCCGAAATGCTGGCCGCCGAGGCGGTTGCACCGCGAAGCCCCGCCGAGCCTGTTATGCAGCCCGCGCCCGCGGCGGGCATTCCGGCCGAGCCCCGCGTTCCAGAGGCACCGGCCAGGGCGCCCCAGGCCACGCCCAGGCCGGCCGAGCCCGTCTCGACCCAGATCAAGGGCGAGACCAGGGTCGAGCCGAGACTGGACCGTAAGGCCGACGACGCGTTCATCCCGCCGGCACCGGCCAAGGCACCGCTAGGCCGGGACGCGCTCAAGCGGCCCGACCCGTTTGCCGAAGCCGCGGTAACCAACGCCGGTGGCAAACCGGCCAAGGCCGAGACCAAATCCGGCAGCAGCCGGGGACCCAGCCTGTTCGAGCGGATCACCGGCGGTGGCCGCACCAAGACCGTGGAAAAGCCGGCATCGAGCCCGACGCCGGCGCCAGCCAAGGTTGAGGCCAAGCCCGCGGCCCAGACCACCCTCAAGGATCTGGATCCCGCCCCGGCCCCGGCCAATACCAGCGTCGAGGAGGACTTCCTCGACATTCCTGCATTCCTGCGCCGTCAGGCCAACTGAGGAGCGCGGGTCGCAAACAGGATCCCCCGGGATCGAGACCCCGGGGAATCCTGTAACATTTTGTAACAATTAGTGATTTGAGTGCTTCCGGCAGTCTTGGTAAACAAGAATCCGGAAGCGCCTCCGTCTCGTGACGGTCGTTGGCGCGATCCACAGAATGGGCAAATCCCGGTCGGGTGCAACGCGAATACAAACGCTGAAACAAGCGGAACAGGCGGTAACGTGAGCACAACGCGGCAACAAACCTTGAAGAGCCGGATCAACTGTACCGGTATCGGCCTCCACAGCAACAGCAGCGTCTCGATGACCCTGTGCCCGGCTCCGCCGGACAGCGGTGTTCTCTTCCGGCGTACCGATCTTGACCCGACCATGGCCAGCGTCGCGGCCCGGGTCGACAACGTCGTCGATAGTCGGTTCTCCACCACCATCGGGCGGGGCGAGGATGTCTGCATCGGCACGGTCGAGCATCTGATGGCGGCGTTCGCGGGCTGTCGGGTCGACAATGTGCTGATCGAGATCGACGGCCCCGAGGTGCCCATCATGGACGGCAGTGCCGCGCCGTTCATCTTCTTGATCGAGTGTGCCGGTACGGTCGCCCAGGATGCTCCCCGCCAAGCCATTCGGGTTCTCAAGGACGTGCGTGTCGACGACGGCGAGCGCAGCGCGTCGCTGTGCCCCGCCGCGGAATTTTCCGCCAGCTTCGAACTCGATTACGACAATCCGGTGATCGCCCGCCAAGAGTACTTCTTCCGGTTCGAGGGCGATAGCTTCAAGACCGATCTCTCGCGTGCCCGCACCTTCTGCCTCGAGCAGGAAGTCGACTATCTTCGTTCCCTGGGCCTGGCTCAGGGTGGCTCGCTCGACAACGCCATCGTGGTCGGCAAACAGGGTATCCTCAACGAAGGCGGCCTGCGCCATGACGACGAGTTCGTGCGCCATAAAATTCTTGACGCCGTAGGCGATCTGTACCTCGCCGGCGGCCCGATCCAGGGCCATTTCCACGGCGTCTGCTCGGGACACGAGATGAACCACCGCCTGCTCGACGCCCTGTTCGAAGATGCGTCGGCTTGGTGCCTGGCGCCATCCACCGACGACCAATCGGTGATACTCGAGGCGCCTATCGCGGCCACCGCCTGAAGCGGCCGCTCCTAAACCTCCCTAACCGTCCATTAGAAACGCAGCCCCCGGGGCCGCGTTTTTTTTACCCGGCTTTACCCATAACAACCGTCGCACCGCCTGAGCGGAGTTGTAAATCACAGCGCGATTGATTGCTGGCCCGCTCTATTGGGCTATTACCGGGCGAAGCCCGCTTCAGGAGACCACCCGGCTACTGCGCCAACGGGCGACGCTCTTCACCAGCCCGCTGATCGAGGCCTTCAACGCCGGGTTCTGGATTTTCGAAAAATTCTGGACGATGTCGATGGTCGAGCGTTGGGTCCCGCCATGGACCTGCGAAACCTGCCGCGAGTCGCTGGGCTCGCCCTCGAGATCCTCGAAAAAATACGACATCTCGACGCTAAGCACCTGCGCGATTTCGTAGAGTCGCCCGGCACTCACCCGGTTGCCTGCCGTCTCGTATTTCTGTAACTGCTGATAGGAAATCCCCAGCGCCCGGGCGAGGTCCTCCTGGGTCATGCCGACCAGGGCCCGGCGCAGGCGGATACGCTCTCCCACGTGACGATCGACCCACTTTGCGACAGTCCCCACCTTGCTCCCCCCCGGCGAACAACTTTTGTGTGCACGGAAACGTGCACTTCCTTTTGACCGATTCATGGCGTCCTGACAAGCCCCGGTTCGTCCTCAGTTGGCCCTGTGCGCGCTCCGGCCCCATGATATACTCCGGCCTGTCGTCGCGGGCTGCGGATTTGGGTTGCACCGCGGCGACAGGGCCGCCCGACCCCGACCCCGGGCGCCGTGCCGGTAAGTTCGAACGGACATCATGACGGATCGACCTCGCTTTTTCTCCTGGCTCGCCCATGCGGGCATCGCCCTGGCTCTCGTCGCCCTGCTCGGGGCCTGCGCCGACGACACCAAGACCGACTACCGCGAGGGCACGGTCGAAAGTCTTTACAACGAGGCCATGGATAACCTTTACGCCCGCCTGTACGACGAGGCGGCCGCAATGTTCGACGAGGTCGAGCGCCAGCATCCTTATTCCGTCTGGGCAACCCGCGCTCAACTGATGTCGGCCTACGCTTATTATCGCAACGACCAGTACGACGAGGCGACTATCGCCGCCCGGCGTTTCATCCAGCTGCATCCGGGCCATGCCGACGTTGCCTACGCCTATTATCTGGTCGGGATCGGCTATTACGAACAGATTTCCGACATCGGCCGCGACCAGCAGATGACCCGGAGCGCACTTGACGCCTTCGAGGATCTGGTCCGCCGCTTTCCGGACTCCGATTATGCC
Source organism: Alphaproteobacteria bacterium (assembly GCA_965249645.1). Classification (GTDB taxonomy): domain Bacteria; phylum Pseudomonadota; class Alphaproteobacteria; order UBA828; family JAPUJA01; genus CAVOEB01. The sequence continues at coordinate 243,521 of CBDFML010000008.1, read as the reverse complement.
GAGGACGCCCGCCAAAAAATCGTATTCGCCTACGATCATTTGGCCGGCAAGGAAATCGAAATCGGCCGCTATTATCTCGTGCGCGGTTACTACATCGCCGCGATCAACCGCTTCCGCGTAGTCGTGGATGACTACCAGACCACCACCCATACGCCCGAGGCGTTGCACCGGCTGGTCGAAGCCTATCTCGCCCTCGGCCTGCCCCAAGAGGCACAGCGGGCGGCTGCGATCCTCGGTTACAATTTTCCGTCAAGCGCCTGGTACCGTGACAGCTACCGCCTGCTGACCGGCAAGGAGGTCCCGATCGACGAGACGGACGACGATGGGTTCCTGAGCGGGCTGTTCTGACGACGCGGACCCATGCTCCGACGCCTGTCCATCCGCAACATCGTCCTGATCGATCGTCTCGATCTCGATCTCGCACCGGGTCTGTGCGTGCTGACCGGCGAGACTGGCGCCGGCAAGTCCATCTTGCTCGACGCTCTGGGCCTGGCGCTGGGCGCCCGGGCCGAGCAGGGGCTGTTGCGCGAGGGCATTAAGCATGGCTCGGTTGCCGCCGAGTTCGATCTGGCGACGGATCATCCCTTGCGTGCGACGCTTTCCGAACACGGCATCGAGACGGGAGAACCGCTCGTCTTCCGCCGAACCCTGGCCGCCGACGGACGCAGCCGGGCGTTTATCGACGACCAGCCGGTCAGCGTCGGCCTGCTGCGCGAGACCGGCGCCCGGCTGGTCGAAATCCAGGGTCAACGCGATCAAATGGGGCTGCTCGATGGCGCCACCCACCGCGCCATGCTCGACGCCTTCGGCGACCATGGAGTCGAGCTCGACGCGCTTGCAATGGCCCACACCGCCTGGAGCGAGTCCGACGAGGCGCACCGCGCCGCGCTCGAGACCCTGGCCCGTGCACGCGAGGACGAGGCCTTTCTCCGCCATGCCCTTGACGAGCTTGAACGACTCGACCCGACGCCGGGCGAAGCCGACGCGCTGGCCGCCGACCGCCAACGCCTGATGCACGGCGAGAAGCTCCGCGATGCGCTTGAGCGGGCAGAGACGGCGTTAAGCGAAGGTGACGGCATGGAAGCCCGCCTCGGTACCGCGCGCCGGGCCGTCGACGACGTTCGCGAACTGGCCGGGGGCACGCTGGACGAAACCGCCGCCGCGCTCGAGCGAGCGGCCATAGAGGCCGCCGAGGCCGCATCCCGGCTCGCCGAAGCGGCCCGCAGCCTCGATCTCGACCCGGCCCGGCTCGAAGCCGTCGAGGACCGGCTGGTCAAACTGCGTGCTGCCGCCCGCAAGCACAATGTCGACCCCGATGCGCTCACGGGCCTGTGCGACGAGCTGGCCGCCCGGCTTGCCATCATCGAGCACCGCGACGACGAACTGGAAGCCGCCCGCAAGGCGCTCGACGGCGCACGCCGGCACTACGACGAAACGGCGCATGCCCTGAGTCTTCGGCGCCGGACCGCAACAAAATCTCTCGATGCAGCGATCATGGCGGAGTTGCCGCCCCTCAAGCTCGCCGCTGCCCGGTTTGCAGCGCGGCTGGTTCCGCTGGGCGACGAGACCCCGAATCGCCACGGGTTGGAAAAGGTCGTCTTCGAGGTCGCGATGAATCCGGGCACCGCGCTGAGCCCGCTCCAGCGCGTGATATCGGGCGGCGAACTCTCGCGCCTGCTGCTCGCGCTCAAGGTGGTGCTGGCGGGTGCCGATCCCGTGCCCACCCTGATCTTCGATGAGGTCGACCAGGGCGTGGGCGGCGCCACCGCCGAAGCCGTCGGCGCCCGGCTTGCCCGTCTCGCGGGCAGCGTCCAGGTTCTGGTGGTGACCCATTCGCCGCAGGTTGCAGCGCGCGGCGATACACACGTCCGGGTCGTCAAGCAGACCCGGGACGACGGCGTTATCACCGTGCTGGATTCGTTGAGCGCGGTGACCCGGCGCGAGGAAATTGCGCGCATGCTGGCCGGCACCACCGTGACCGACGAGGCCCGCGCTGCCGCGGATCGCCTGATCGACGGACCGGCCCTGTGACCGCGCCCGCCGACGACATGCCGATCGACGCGCTCACGCCGGCGCAAGCGAAGAAAGAGCTGACCCGCCTCGCACGCGAAATCGCGCGGCACGACCGGCTCTACTATCTGGACAGCGCACCCGCCCTCTCCGACGCGGACTACGACGCGCTGCGCCTGCGAAACGAGGCCATCGAGACCCGTTTTCCCGATCTCGTGCGCCCGGACAGCCCCTCGCACCGGGTCGGCGCGCCGCCAGACGAGGGGTTCGCCAAGATTACTCATACCCGGCCTATGCTCTCGCTGGGCAACGCCTTCGACGGCACCGATCTGGAGGGATTTATCGGCCGTGTCCGCCGCTTCCTCAAGCTCGATCCCGACGAACCGCTGGAGCTCGTGGGCGAGTCCAAGATCGACGGGCTCTCCGCCAGCCTGCGTTTCGAGAACGGCGCCCTCGTTCGGGGCGCAACCCGCGGCGACGGCGTCGTGGGCGAGGACATTACGGCCAACCTGCGCACCGTCGGCGATATTCCCGCGCGTCTTGCCGGCCCGGCGCCCGCGGTTATCGAGGTGCGCGGCGAGGTTTATATGTCGCGCAGCGAATTCGTGACGCTCAACGAACGCCGCGAGGAAGCCGGCGAAGCGTTGTTCGCCAATCCGCGCAACGCCGCCGCAGGCAGCCTGCGCCAGCTCGACGCGTCCGTGACTGCAGCACGACCGTTGCATTTTTTCGCCTACGGCTGGGGCGAGATCAGCGACGAGCCGGTTGGGCTCTACCGCGATTTTCTCGGGCAGCTGGAAGCCTGGGGCATGCCGGTAAATCCGTTGGCCGAACCCTGCTCGGACCTCGATGCCGCCCTCGATCTGCACGCCCGACTTCTCGAGCGCCGCGATTCTCTCGACTACGACATCGACGGCGTCGTCTTCAAGGTCGACCGGCTCGACTGGCAGACCCGTCTCGGCCAGGTCAGCCGCGCGCCGCGCTGGGCGATCGCCTACAAGTTCCCGCCCGAGCAGGCGCGTACGGTGCTCAAGCGCATCGTCATCCAGGTCGGGCGGACCGGCGCACTGACCCCCGTCGCCGAGCTCGAGCCCGTCGCCGTCGCGGGTGTTACGGTGTCGCGCGCGACGCTCCACAACGAAGACGAAATTGCGCGCAAGGACGTGCGCGAGGGCGACACCGTGATCGTTCAGCGCGCGGGTGACGTGATCCCCCAGATCGTCGCTGCGGATACGTCGAAGCGCCCCGCAGGGGCCCAGGCGTTCGAGTTCCCGTCCATCTGCCCCGAATGTGGCAGCCACGCGGCACGCGAGGAGGGCGAGGTCGCCTGGCGATGCACCGGCGGCCTGATCTGCCCCGCCCAGGCGGTCGAACGGCTGCGCCATTTTGTTTCGCGGGCCGCCTTCGACATCGAGGGTCTGGGCGAAAAACAGGTCGCGGCCTTCTGGGATTGGGACTGGATCAAGACGCCCGCCGACATCTTCCGCCTCGAAGAGCGCGATTCGGGCCGCGATTCGCCGTTGGCCGAGCGCGAGGGCTGGGGCGAGATTTCGGCGCAGAACCTGTTCGACGCCATTCGCATCCGCCGGCGCATCGGGCTCGCGCGCTTCATCAACGCGCTGGGCATTCGCATGGTGGGCGAGACCACAGCGCGCCTGCTCGCCAAGGAGTACGGCTCCCACGACGGGTTCGACGCCGCCATGCGGAAGGCGATGGACCGCGACGGCGAGGCCTATGCCGCGCTGGTCGATATCGACGGCATCGGCCCCAAGGTCGCGGACATGCTGGTCGAATTCTTTGCCGAGCCGCTAAACCGCACAGCAGTCGATGACCTCGCCGCCCAGCTCACCATCGGGGATTTCGTGGCGCCCGCGAGCGATTCGCCCCTCAACGGCAAAACCGTCCTGTTCACGGGCAGCCTCGAGCGCATGACCCGCGATGAAGCGAAAGCCCGCGCCCTGGCCTTGGGCGCCAAGGTCGCGGGCTCGGTTTCGTCGAAGTCGGATTACGTGGTGGCCGGCGCGGAGGCGGGCTCCAAGCTCAAGAAAGCCAAGGAGCTCGGCCTCACCGTGCTTTCGGAAGACGACTGGCTCGCCCTGATCGGGGGCTGAACCGATCGCCTAGGTATCGAGAAAACTCCGGAGCTTGCGGCTCCGGCTCGGGTGCTTGAGCTTGCGCAGCGCCTTGGCCTCGATCTGGCGGATGCGCTCGCGGGTCACCGAGAATTGCTGGCCGACCTCTTCAAGGGTGTGGTCGGTGTTCATGCCGATGCCGAAGCGCATGCGCAGGACCCGCTCCTCGCGCGGCGTCAGCGAGGCCAGCACCCGGGTCGTGGTCTCGCGCAGGTTGGCCTGGATGGCAGCGTCGAGCGGCAGGATCGCGTTCTTGTCCTCGATGAAGTCGCCCAGATGGCTGTCTTCCTCGTCGCCGATCGGGGTTTCCAGGCTGATCGGCTCCTTGGCGATCTTGAGCACCTTGCGGACCTTGTCGAGCGGCATGACGAGCCGCTCGGCGAGCTCTTCCGAGGTCGGCTCGCGGCCGATCTCGTGGAGCATCTGGCGCGAGGTGCGCACCAGCTTGTTGATAGTCTCGATCATGTGAACCGGGATGCGGATGGTGCGCGCCTGGTCGGCGATCGAGCGGGTAATCGCCTGGCGGATCCACCAGGTCGCGTAGGTCGAGAACTTGTAGCCCCGGCGGTATTCGAACTTGTCGACCGCCTTCATCAACCCGATGTTGCCTTCCTGGATCAGGTCGAGGAACTGCAGCCCCCGGTTGGTGTATTTCTTGGCAATTGAGATGACGAGCCGCAGGTTGGCCTCGACCATCTCCTTCTTCGCCTGGCTCGCCCGGCGCTCGCCGGTCTGGACGCGCTCGACGATGTCGCGGAACTCCTTGATGTCGAGGCCCACCTCGACCGCCACCTCGGAGATGCCATGACGCAGTTCCTGAATCTTCTCGCGATCCTTGGCCGCAAACGTCTTCCAACCCTTGCCCTTAAGCCGGCCGACCCGCGAGATCCAGCGTGGATCGAGTTCACGGCCATAATAGTATTTGAGGAATTCCTCACGACTGACTCCGCGGTCAACGGCCAGGCGCAGGAGCTTTCCCTGGTAACCTTGCAGCCGCTTGTTCACGCCATAAAGTTCATCGACAAGTTCCTCGATGCGGGCGTTGTTGAACTGAATCGTGGTGATCAGGGCGTAGAGATCTTTCTTGAGCTTCTCGCGCCGACGCAGCTGAGACGGACTTAAGTTCTGACCCTTGAGCGAGAGTGCAACATGCTGCTCCTGAAGCCGGCGGAGCTTTTTGAATTCTTTGACGATCGTACCAAAGGTCTTCTCCACCTGGGGCCAAACCGCTTCTTCCATGGCGGCCAGAGAAACCGCGTTCTCGTCGTCGTATTCGTCGTCGTCCTCGCCCTCGCCGTTGGTTTCGGTCTGGGGGGCCGGATTCGTCCCGTCGGCGACGGGCTTTGCCCCGTCGGCCGCAAGTTTTGCCCCATCGGCGGCGCGCTTTGCCCCTTCGGCGACGGGCTTTGCCCCGTCGGCGGCGGGCGTCATCCCGTGGACGGCGGGCTTGAGCGGCTGGGCCGCGCCGTCACCGTTGCCCTTGACGTACATGGTGTCGAGATCGACCACTTCGCGCAGCAGCATACGTCGCGCCTCGAGTGCCTCGTGCCACTCGGCGATCGCGCTCATGGTGAGCGGGCTCTCGCATATGGTGCCGATCATCCTGTGACGGCCGGCCTCGATTCGCTTGGCGATGGCGATCTCGCCTTCGCGCGAGAGCAGCTCAACGCTGCCCATCTCGCGCAGATACATCCGCACCGGATCGTCGGTCCGCCCAAGATCCTCTTCCGAAGTCTTGCTCTTCTTGGTTTCGGTTGCGCTTTCCGGCTCGTCGCCGCCCGCCTCTTCGGCCTCGTCGCTTTCGACGACGTTGACGCCCATCTCAGAGAGCGCCGCCATAACATCCTCGATCTGTTCGGAGGACATCTGCTCCTGGGGCAGGGTCTTGTTCAGTTCATCGTAGGTGACGTAGCCACGTTCCTTGGCCTTGGCGACCATCTTCTTGACCGCGCCGGCCACGGTGTCGAGCAAGGGTGCGTCACCGCTCTCCTCCGACGGCTCGGTCGATGCGGAGGCTTTCGAGGCTTTCGAGACCATAAATAATCACCATTTCCGGCCCATGGCCGATTCAAACGGGATTGTCGTGCACCGGATCAGCGCGGCGGCGCGCCAGGGACCAATTCGATCAGCCGGGAACGACAGACCCCCTTCGTCGCCCGTGCCTTGACCTTAAATCGAATCGACTTTCGCTAACGTGGCGATTCGCCTCGTCAAAATCAAGTTGTTCGCTGGCGTCTGGTTCCTCCGCCCTTGACCCGCGATTGCCCGGCACTTTTACGGGATTCGATGAATTCATGCAATCGGATCAATCCTGTATCTCTTCTTCGCGGCCGGGCGCATCGTGCAGCATACGGATCGCACTGTTAAGTTTTTCCATATTCCGCTCGCTCGGATCGGCGGCAAAGCTTGCCTCTGCCTCGCGTTTGAAACGTTCCAAATCGCCCAACTGCTGGCGGTCCAGTATTTGGCGGAATTCCAGACGAACCGCTTCGATCTTGCCGAGCTCCCCTCCGCCCTGCCAGTTTTTTGCCCTTGCCGCCTGCCCGGTTAAATCGAGCACCGTCCTGGATACCTGCTCGTCGTCGCCGAGTCTCTCTGCAAGATCGGCCGGTGCGTCTCCGTCGGGTCCGATAACGCCGAGGATTGCGTCGCGCAAGGCGCCGTGACGCCGGCTCGCCAGATCGAGCTGGGCGACCTCTTCGGCAAATTCGGCGACAAGCTCGGGATGAAACAGAAGTATCTGCAGCAGGCGGCGCTCGCGCGACTCCGCCGTGCTCGACAACTCGCTGCCCGCGAGGTCCTTAGACGGCGCTTCATCGCGGCTTCGCCGGCTTTGCGCGGCTCCGGACGCTTTTCCGCCCTGACCCTTCTCCCGGTCGACGCGCAGCGCCTTCCAGATGCGGTCCTGGAAGTGGCGCTCGAAATAAAAGCGCAGGTCCGCGTCGGGGATCTGCGAGACCAGCTCGCGCAACCGCTGGCGCACTCCGGCCTGGCGCTCGGGCGTCGCCAGCGCGTCCTTACCCATCACCAGCTCCCACAGCAGGTCGGCCAACGATCCGGCCCGGCCCAGCACCTCGCGCAGGCGTTCCGGGCCGCCGTTGCTGAGCAGGCTGTCGGGATCCTCGCCCGCAGGCAACCACGCGAAGCGCAGCGAATGGCCGGCGCGCAGCCGGGCCAGCACCCGTTCGCCGGCGCGGAACGCGGCGCGGCGGCCCGCTGCATCGCCGTCGAAGCAGAGCACGGGCTCGGGCGCAAGGCGCCAGAGCGCCTCGATCTGGGCCTCGGTGATTGCTGTCCCGAGGGGGGCGACCGCGTTGGTGATGCCGGCCTGGTGGAGTGCGATCACGTCCATGTAGCCTTCGACCGCGACCACCGAGCGCTTGCGGCGCGCCCGGTCGGCGGCCAGGGCATAGCCGTAGAGATGGGTGCCCTTGTGAAAGACCGCGGTTTCGGGCGAGTTGAGGTATTTCGGCTCGCCTTCTCCCAATATCCGTCCGCCGAATGCGATGACACGCCCGCGCCGGTCGGTGATGGGAAAGATCAGGCGGCCGCGAAACCGGTCGTAGGATTCGCGTCGGGAATCCTCCGGCTGGATCAGCAGCCCGGCCGCAATCATCATCGCCTCGGAAATGTCCTGCCCGGCCAGCGCCGTCTTGAGCGCGCCGCGCTGGTCCGGCGCGAAGCCGAGGTGGAAGGTCTCGACCATCGCCGCAGAAACGCCGCGCCCCTCGAGATAGCTGCGCGCCCGCGCGCCGGCCGGCGTCGTAAGCTGAGCCTCGAACCAGGCGCAGGCCGACTCAACCACCGAATAGATCGAGTGGCGCTCACGTTCGCGCACGCGCTCCTCGGGGCTGAGCTCGGGCACTGCAATTCCCGCCTCGCCGGCGAGCCGCTCGACCGCTTCGGGAAACGGCAGGTTTTCATGACGCATGACGAAGCCGATCACGTCGCCATGGGCGCCGCAGCCGAAGCAGTGATAAAAGCCCTTGTCCTCGACCACCGAGAAGGAGGGCGTCTTTTCATTGTGGAAGGGGCACAGTCCGAGCAGCTCGCGGCCGCGGCGCACCAGCTTGACGCGCCGGCCGATCACGTCGGCGAGCGCGACGCGGGCACGGATCTCGTCGAGAAATTCGGGCGGAAACGCCATCGGGGGCCTGGTGCTGGAGCGGAGCCGCCTGTCCGCACGCCTTCAGTTATGCCAAACCCGCCCCAACCCTGGCAAACGGATTCCCGTGGCGCGCCCCGGGCAAGCGCGCGCGGCGCTCAGGCGAGCCGCTGTTTGACCACACCGCTCGCCTTGGCGAAGTCCATCTGGCCGGCATATTTCTCCTTGAGCGCGCCCATGGTGCGGCCCATGTCCTTAAGGCTCACGGCGCCCAGCTCGTCGATCACCTGGCCGATCGCCGCGGCCATCTCGGCCTCGTCGAGCTGACGGGGCAGGAAGCGCTCGATGACGACAATCTCGGCCGCCTCGCGCGCCGCCAGGTCGTCGCGCTTGCCCTGCTCGTAGAGCGCGATGCTTTCGCGCCGCTGGCGCACCATGGTGGTCAGCATCTGCAGGATCTCGTCGTCCCCCAGGCCGTCGTCCCGGTCCTGGCCCCGGGTCGCGATGTCGCGGTCCTTCAGCGCGGCGAGGATCAGACGTACCGTCGAGACCGTGACCTGATCGCGCGCCTTCATTGCGACTTTCAAGGCGTCGGCAAGCTGCTCTCTCAGCATGGAACTCGTCTTCTGGCGGCGGCGTGGGAGGCGACACTATAGCGCCGCCCGGTACAGGCGCAAGCGTTCCGGTTTAACTCATTGATATATCGTTGTTTTTCTCAAACCCGGCGAGCTTGACGCGGGGCCGCCGATTACGTAAGTTCCGCCGGGTCGCGATTCAACCCGGCGACCCGGCGCACAGCGGGCTCCATTTCGCCGGTTTCCCGCTGTCAGCTTGACGTTCCACCGGACCCCGGGTTGGAGACTCCGCGCATGCCCAACGCCCCATCGACGCACCCCCCGCCGGCCACGGCCGCCCTCGTGCTGGCCGACGGCACGGTGTTCCGGGGCCAGGGCGTCGGCGCGCCCTGCACGGCGATCGGCGAGGTCTGCTTTAACACCGCGATGACCGGCTACCAGGAAATTCTCACCGATCCCTCCTACGCCGGGCAGATCATCACCTTTACCTTTCCCCATATCGGCAACGTCGGAACAAACGACGAGGATATCGAAGCAGCCGGTCCCGCAGCGCGCGGCCTGATCCTGCGCGCCGACATCACCGAGCCGGCAAACTTTCGGGCCACCCGACCGCTCGACGACTGGCTTGGCTCCCACGGACTGACCGGGATATCCGGCGTCGACACCCGGCGCCTGACCCGGAGCCTGCGTGATTCGGGCGCCCAGACCGGGGCGCTCGGCTTCGCGGCCGAGGGCGAACCGGATACGGCGGACCTGCTCGCCAGCGCGCGCGCCTGGCCCGGGCTCGAGGGCATGGACCTGGCCAAGGATGTCTGCTGCCGACAGAGCTTTGAGTGGACCGAAACCCCGTGGCAACTGGGCCCCGGCTACGGCGCGCTCGACGCCGCCCACCGCCGGGTCGTCGCCATCGATTTTGGGGCCAAGCGCAACATCCTGCGCTGCCTCGCCGGCCACGGCTGCGCGGTCACGGTGGTGCCGGCCACCGCAAGCGTCGCGGACGTGATGACGCATAACCCCGACGGCATCTTCCTCTCCAACGGCCCGGGCGATCCGGCGGCAACGGGCGAATACGCTGTGCCCGTGATCCGTGAGCTGATAGCGACGGGCCTGCCCGTCTTCGGCATCTGCCTCGGCCACCAGCTGCTTGCGCTGGCACTCGGGGCTGCCACGCGCAAGATGCTGTTCGGCCACCGGGGTGCCAATCACCCGGTCAAGGAGATCGCCACCGGGCGGATCGAGATCACCAGCCAGAACCACGGTTTCGAAGTCGTCGCCGAGAGCCTGCCCAAGGGTGTCGCGGCAACCCACGTCTCGCTCTTCGACGGCTCGCTCGAGGGCCTGGCCTTGGCGGACAAGCCGGTCTTCTCGGTGCAGTACCACCCCGAGGCCTCGCCCGGCCCCCAGGACGCCCACCACCTGTTTTCCCGTTTCATGGCCGCCATCGACGCTCATGCCTAAGCGCACGGACATCGCCTCGATCCTGGTCATCGGCGCCGGGCCGATCGTGATCGGCCAGGCCTGCGAGTTCGACTATTCGGGCACCCAGGCGTGCCTCGCGCTCAAGGCCGAGGACTACCGCGTCATTCTGGTCAATTCCAACCCGGCGACCATCATGACCGACCCGGGGCTGGCCGACGCGACCTATGTCGAGCCGATCACGCCCGAGATGGTCGCGCGCATTATCGAGGCGGAAAAGCCCGACGCCCTGTTGGCGACCATGGGCGGGCAGACCGCGCTCAACACCGCGCTCTCGCTCGCCCGCGACGGCGTGCTCGAGAAGTTCGGGGTCGAGATGATCGGCGCCTCGCGCGACGCCATCGACCTCGCCGAGGACCGCGAGCTGTTTCGCGACGCGATGGCCGAGATCGGCCTCGAATGCCCCCAGAGCCGGATCGCCCATTCCGTCGAACAGGCGCGCGACGCCATCGCGGAGGTCGGCCTGCCGGCGATCATCCGGCCCTCCTTTACGCTCGGCGGCACCGGGGGCGGCATTGCGTACAACCGCGAGGAATTCGACGCCATCGTCGCCGGCGGGCTCGACGCCTCGCCGACCAGCGAGGTGCTGATCGAGGAATCCGTGCTCGGCTGGAAAGAGTACGAAATGGAGGTGGTGCGCGATAAGGCCGACAACGCCATCATAATCTGCTCGATCGAGAACATCGACCCGATGGGCGTGCACACGGGCGATTCAATCACCGTCGCCCCGGCGCTGACCTTGACCGACAAGGAATTTCAGATCATGCGCAACGCCTCGATCGCGGTGCTGCGCAAGATCGGTGTCGAGACCGGCGGCTCGAACGTCCAGTTCGCCGTCGATCCCGCAACCGGGCGCATGGTCGTGATCGAGATGAATCCCCGGGTCTCGCGCTCTTCGGCGCTGGCGTCGAAGGCAACCGGCTTTCCCATCGCCTCGGTTGCCGCCAAGCTGGCCGTGGGTTACACGCTCGACGAAATCGACAACGAGATCACCGGGGTCACACCCGCCTCGTTTGAGCCCACCATCGATTATGTCGTGACCAAGGTGCCGCGCTTCACCTTCGAAAAATTCGCCGGCGCCGAGCCGACCCTGACCACGTCGATGAAGTCCGTCGGTGAAGCCATGGCGGTGGGCCGCAGTTTCGCCGAATCCCTGCAAAAAGCGTTGCGCTCCCTGGAGATCGGCCTGACCGGGCTCAACGAAATTGAGATCCCGGGCGCGGGCCGGGCCGGCGCGGACCGGCGCGACGCCCTGTTCGCCGCGCTCGGCAAACCGGCGCCCGATCGCCTCCTGATCATCGCCGAGGCCTTTCGCCAGGGCCTCTCAATTGAGGAAATCCACCGCTCGTGTCGCTACGATCCCTGGTTTCTCGCCCAGATCGAGGCCATCGTCGGCACGGAAGACCGGGTCCGGACCAGCGGCCTGCCGGCCGACGCGCAAGCGCTTCGCCGGCTCAAGGCGATGGGCTTTTCCGATGCCCGGCTGGGCGAGCTTACGGGCCTCGCGGAAGTCGACGTCGCCGCCGCGCGCCACACCGCGGGCGTGCGCCCGGTCTACAAGCGCATCGACACCTGCGCCGCCGAATTCGTCTCGCTCACACCTTATATGTACTCGACCTACGAGGGCGACGGCTCGCGCCCGCCCGAATGCGAGGCGGCGCCCTCGGAGCGGACCAAGATGATGATCCTGGGCGGCGGACCGAACCGCATCGGTCAGGGCATCGAGTTCGATTATTGCTGCGTCCACGCCGCCTATGCCGGCGTCGACGCCGGCTACGAGACCATCATGGTCAACTGCAATCCCGAGACCGTCTCGACCGACTACAACACCTCGGACCGGCTTTATTTCGAACCGTTGACCCTCGAAGACGTCATCGAGATCGTCCATGTCGAGCAAAGTCGCGGCACCTTGCTTGGGCTCAACGTCCAGTTCGGCGGCCAGACGCCCCTCAAGCTGGCCAAGGGGCTCGAGGCGGCCGGGGTATCGATTCTGGGCACGCCGCCCGATGCCATCGACCTCGCCGAGGATCGCAACCGCTTCCAGCAGCTGATTCGCGAACTCGGCCTCGCGCAGCCCGAACACGGCATCGCCTATTCTGCCGAGGCCGCTTGCGAAATCGCCGAGCGGATCGGCTTTCCGGTGCTGGTCCGGCCCTCCTATGTGCTGGGCGGGCGCGCCATGCGCATCGTCCACGACGCCGACAGTCTGGATGCCTACATCGCCGAGGCGGTTCGTGTTTCGGGCGACGCGCCGGTGTTGATCGACCGCTTCCTTCAGGGCGCCATCGAGGTCGATGTCGACGCGGTGGCCGATGGCGAGAGCGTCGTCGTCGCCGGGATCATGGAACATATCGAGGAGGCAGGCATCCACTCGGGCGATTCCGCCTGCTCCCTGCCGCCCTATTCCCTGGGCGCCGACATTCTCACCCGCCTGCGCGAGCAGACCGAGGCGTTGGCCCACGGGCTCGGCGTCGTCGGACTGATGAACGTGCAGTACGCCATCAAGGGCGACGTCATCTACGTCATCGAGGTCAATCCGCGGGCGAGCCGCACAGTCCCGTTCGTTGCCAAGGCCATCGGCGTACCCGTCGCACGCATCGCGGCCCGCGTCATGGCGGGCGAAAAGCTTTCGGAGATCGACTGGCCAACTGGCCCGCCCGGGCATGTCGCCGTCAAGGAAGCCGCCTTCCCCTTTGACCGCTTTCCCGGGGTCGACCTGCTGCTCGGGCCCGAAATGAAATCGACCGGCGAGGTGATGGGGCTCGACACCGAGTTTGGCCGCGCCTTTGCAAAATCGCAGATCGCCGTCGGCAATAATGTACCCGTCTGCGGCACGGTGTTCGTCTCCGTGCGCGATGACGACAAGCCCGCGATGGTCGAGCTGGGCGCCCGCCTGATCGAGCTGGGTTTCTCGCTCATCGCCACCCGCGGCACCCAGAAATTCCTCGAAGCCGCCGGGATCGAAGTGCGGGCCATCAACAAGGTGCTCGAGGGCCGGCCCCACATCGTCGACGCCATCAAGAACGGCGAAATTGCCCTGGTGTTCAACACCACCGAGGGCACTCAGGCGATCGCCGACAGTCTCTCCTTGCGCCAGGCGACCCTGCTCAACAAGACCCCCTATTGCACTACCCTAGCGGCGAGCCGCGCGATGGTCCTGGCAATCGCCTCACTGAAAATGGACCGCCTCGAGGCGCGCACTCTTCAGTCCTACTCCTCTTGAGGTTCAAACCTTACGGCCTTACTTTATAGGTTGAGTATTGTCGCGCGCTGACCATCTCCGCCCACGCTGTCCGACGAGGGAGGAGCGGTATTGTTTTGCCTGTTTAACAAGGACTATTCGATGGACAAGAACCCGATTACGGCGGAAGGCCTCGAACGGTTGAAGGAAGAGCTCAAGCGGCTGACCGTGGTTGAGCGCCCCGCGATTATCCGGGCGATCGCCGAGGCCCGCGAGATGGGCGACCTCTCCGAGAATGCCGAGTATCACGCGGCGCGCGACCGCCAGAGCTTCGTCGAGGGCCAGGTCACCGAACTCGAAGACAAGATCCGTCGGGCCGAAGTGATCGACGTGTCCAAGCTCTCGGGCAAACGCATCCAGTTCGGTGCGACCGTGCGTATCGAAGACGCGGAATCCGGCGACCGCAAGACCTACCAGATTGTCGGCGCCGACGAGGCCGACGTCGAGAACGGTCGGCTCTCGATCAGCGCGCCGCTCGCCCGCTCGCTCATCGGCAAGAGCACCGGCGACTACGCCGAGATCTCCACCCCCGGTGGGATCAAGGAATACGAGGTCATCAAGGTCAGTTATAAGTAACCGCGCGCGGCGACCGACCCGACTTCGATCCTGCGCGCCACCATTGTGCATCCCGGCCCCGAGGCTCTTTGAGCATGGATCGACCCGCGCTCGACAATCTGCTCAAGCCCCGCTCCATCGCCGTCGTCGGCGCCTCTCCGCGCGAGCTCGCCGTCGGCCGCATGGTCCAGAAGAACCTTGAAAGCCGTGGCTATGGCGGCGGGCTCTATCCGGTCAATCCCCGCTACGACGAGGTCGGCGGGCGGCGCTGCTACCCCTCGCTCGCCGAGCTGCCCGAAGTACCCGACGCCGTCTTCATCGGTATTCCCGCCGCCGCCGGCCCCGCGGTGCTCGAGGACGCCGGCACGCTCGGCATCGGCGCCGCCTACATCAACGCCAGCGGCTATGCCGACGCGGGCCCCGACGGTGCCGTTCTGCAGGACGAGATCCGCGCGATCGCCGGGCGCCACGACATGGCGTTGTGCGGGCCCAACAATGTCGGTGCGATCAACGTCGCCCACTGCGCGCCGATCTGGACTACCGACCTGCCCCGTCTCGATCCCGGCCCCGTCGCGCTGATCTCCCATTCCGGCTCGGTCGCCATCGGTCTCGCCCAGGACGATCGCCATCTCGGCCTCGCCTACGTCATCACGCCGGGCAATGAGGCGGTGTGCGATGTCGCCGACTATCTCGACTATGTGGTCCGCGACGACGCGGTCTCCACGGTCATGCTGTTCCTCGAAACGATCCGTCGGCCCGACGCCTTTGCCGCCGCCGCCGCCGAAGCCCATCGACGTGGCAAGCCGATCCTGGCCGTCAAGGCGGGACGCACCGAGGCGGGGCGCGCCGCGGTCGCCGGGCACACCGGCGCGCTGTCGGGCGAGGACGAGGTTTATGCCGCCTTCTTCCGGCGTCACGGCATCGTCCGGCTGGGCGACCTCGACGAGCTCAACGAGGCGGCGGTGCTGTTTTCGCGCTTTCCCGCGCCGCCGCGCAGCCCGGGCGTCCTCGTGGCCACCCTGTCCGGCGGACAATGCAGCCTGATCGCGGACCTTGCGGACGATACGGGGCTTTCCCTGCCACCCCTCTCGGAGCCGACCCGCACCAGGGTCGAACCGGCGTTTCCCGACTACAGCACTGTGAGCAACCCGCTCGACGCCTGGGGCGCTGCGTGGGACGCCGAGGTTTTCCGCACGGCACTCGACGGCGTCCTGGCGGATCCCGCCTACGGCGCAGTCGTCGGCGTGACCGATCCGCCGAACATCGAGGGCTACGACCTTCAGGTCGCTATCGAGATGGCCGAGGTGTTCGCCGAGGCGGCTCCCGGCACCGACGCACGGCTGATGCTGCTCAACGCCACCGCCGCGCCCGTTCCCAACGACCGGGTCCACGCGATCCTGGACGGCGCGGGCCTAGCTTACCTCTCGGGGATGCGCTCGGCGCTCGGGGCCATAGCGGCCTGGTCCCGTGCCACCGGCCCGGAACAGGACGACGTAGCGACCGACCCGGCCGCCGCCGACTGGCGCGCCCGCGCGGCAAGCGCCGGTGAGATGACGGAGCCCGCCTGGTTCGACCTGTTGCGCGACGCCGGTGTGCCACTGGCCGACAGCCGAGCGGTGGCGAGTGGCGACGAGGCGGTCGGCGCAGCCGAGGCGCTGGGCTATCCCGTCGTGCTCAAGGGCACCTCGCCGGCGTTGCCCCACAAGTCGGAGCTCGGACTGGTGCGCCTCGACCTTACCGATGCCGACGCCGTCGCGGACGCATTCTCGGAACTCGACGCCATCCTGGGCGCCGAGCCCGACGCCGGGCCCGCGGCCTGCGTAACCGTCCAACCGATGGCACAAGGCGGCGTCGAGCTGATCGCGGGTATCCGCAACGATCCCGCGTTCGGCAGCCTCATTGTGGTCGGGCTCGGCGGCACGCTGGTTGAAATCCTCAAACAATCGAGTCTGCGGATCGGCCCCGTGTCCTCTGACACCGCACGAACCATGCTCGACGAAACCCTCGCCGGCGCGCTGCTGCGCGGTATCCGCGGCAAAGGGTCCTATGACATTGACGCTGCCGCCCGGGCGATCTCGGCCCTCTCCCGCTTCGGCGCAGCAACCCAAGGCGTGCTCGGCGCACTCGAGATCAATCCCCTGATCGTCCTGGAAGAGGGCCGGGGCGCGCTCGGCGTCGACGCCCTGCTCGAAGCCTCGACCGACCACTGAGCGCCACCCGATCCCAACCCGCACTACTGCCAGTAAAAAGGAGAACCCCATGGCATCGAAAATTTTGAAATACAAGAAAGACGAGCGGGTCGCCGTCCTGACCCTCAACCGGCCGGACAATCTCAACGCCCTCTCGCTCGATCTGTGCAACGACATTAAGAAGACAGTCGCCAAGGCCGATGCCAACGACGATATCCGCGTGATCGTCATCACCGGCACCGGCGGACGTGCCTTCTCGGCGGGCTACGACATCGCCGAAGGCGACGAGGGCATGAAGGAGACCGCCGAGGAATGGTGGTACCGGCTCTACCACGACTTCGAGTTCACCAAGTGCGTCTGGAACTGCTCCAAGCCCGTGATCGCGATGATCGACGGTTACTGCGTGGCGGGCGGGCTAGAATTCGCCCAGATGTGCGACGTCCGGATTTGTTCGGACGATTCGAAGTTCGCAGTGATCGAGACGCACTTTTCCGCGGGCGTAGCGACCATGATCATGCCCTTCATCATCGGCACCCGGGCGCGCGACCTGATTTACACGGGCGATGTCATCGATGCCCAGGAGGCCTACCGCCTCGGCCTCGTCAGCAAGGTCTATCCCAAGGCCGATTTGACGAAGGAGACCATGAAGTTTGCCAAGCGCATGTCGATGGTCGCGCTCGAATGCCTCAAATGGAACAAGCGCTCGATCAACAACGCCTATGAATCGATGGGCTTCCATCCGGCGATGAATTACGGCGTGGCCGCTTGCACGCTGATGGATTCCTTCGACACGCCGGAGTACAAGAAGTTCGATGAGGTCCGCGTCAAGAAGGGCTTCAAGGAAGCGCTAAAGTGGCGCGAGGCGCAGTTCTCGAAATACAGTTGAGGCGGTAGAACCCCACCCGACGACGGCGCACCGAAACGAAAGGGAGACCTGATGGAACTTTGTGATCTGGGCGATCGTCCGCCGCTGGGGGAAGTGCCCGAAACGATGCATGCCTTCTGCGTGCGCCAGGACCGCTTCGGCGAGCCGCGTGACGCGTGGCAGCGCGAGATCCTCCCGACGCCGGCGATCCAGCCCCACGAGGTGCTGGTCTACGTGATGGCGACGGGGATCAACTACAACAACGTCTGGGCCGCTCTGGGTCAGCCGATCGACGTCATCGCCGAGCGCCAGAAAAACCTCGGCGAAGAGGAGGATTTCCACGCCGGCGGCAGCGACTGTTCGGGCATCGTCTGGGCGACCGGCGATCAGGTCACCAACGTCAGGCCGGGCGACGAGGTTGTCGTCCATAGCGGCTGGTGGCAGCCCGACGATCCTTGGGTGCTCTCGGGGCGCGATCCCATGTTGGCCGAGAGCACGCGCATCTGGGGCTATCAGACGAATTACGGCAGCTACTGCCAGTTCGCCCGAGCACAGGCCCATCAATGCGTGCCCAAGCCCGCGCGGCTGAGCTGGGAGGAGGCGGGTTGCTATCTGCTCTGCGCCTCGACCTCGTATCGCATGCTGATGGGCTGGGCGGGCAATACCGTCGAGGAGGGCGACGTCGTTCTCGTCTGGGGCGCCGCCGGAGGCATCGGCAGCATGGCGCTCGAGATCGTGCGTGCCCAAGGCGGCAGGGCGGTCGCTGTAATCTCCGACCAGAGCAAGCGACAGTTCTGCCTCGACCGCGGCGCGCTCGGGGTGATCGACCGCTCGGACTTCGATCACTGGGGCCAGATGCCCGACACCGACGATGCAGCCTACGGCGCCTGGGCCAAGGGTGCGCGCGGCTTCGGCAAGGCAATCTGGGAAGCGGTCGGCGAAAAGGTCAGCCCGCGCATCGTCTTCGAACATCCCGGCGAAGCGACCATGCCGACCTCGGTGTTCGTCTGCTCGACCGGCGGCATGGTGGTGATCTGCGCCGGCACCAGTGGCTACAAGGCGACCCTCGATTTGCGTTATCACTGGATGCGCCAAAAGCGTCTCCAGGGCAGTCACCTCTCCAACGATGAGCAGGCCGCGGCGGTGACCGAGCTGGTCGCGGGCGGCAAGGTGGACCCCTGCCTGTCCCGGACTTTCAGCTTCGACGAGATCGGCGAAGCCCATCAACTGATGCACGAGAACAAGCACCCGCCAGGCAACATGGCCTGTCTGGTCAACGCCACAGAGTCCGGTCAAGGCGCATCATAACCGATCCGATCGATACCCCCGCTCGCACCCGGCCGAGGCGGGCGGCGATCTCTTCGGGTCGGCACTCAATTTCGATTGCCTGCCACTTGCAGTTGACGGGCCGGGCCGACGCCCGGATACTGTCGGCTCGCGGTGTCTGTCTTGAACCTCACATCATTCTTACGTGTGCGTAGGGGATAAACGCGAATATGAAAGCGTCCGATCTCTTCGTGAAGTGCCTCGAGAACGAAGGCGTCACGCATATCTTCGGCATTCCGGGCGAGGAAAATGCCGACACGATGATTTCACTGCTCGACAGCAAAATTAAATTCGTGCTTTGCCGGCACGAACAGGCGGCGGCCTTCATGGCCGACGTCTACGGCCGGCTGACCGGCAAGTCGGGCATCTGCCTCGGCACGCTCGGTCCGGGCGCAACCAACCTTGTAACCGGCGTTGCCGACGCGAACATGGATCGCGCGCCGCTAATTTGCATCATCGGCCAGGCCGACACCGAGCGGCTGCACAAGGAGAGCCACCAGAATATGGACTCGGTCTCCATGTTCCGGCCGATCACCAAGTGGGCCCAGTCGGTCTACCATCCCGACAACATTCCCGAAATCGTACGCAAGGCGTTCAAGGTCGCCGAGACCGAGAAGCCCGGCGCGGTGCTGATCGAACTGCCCGAGGACATCGCCGACAGCGCGTCGCGAAAGAAGCCGATCAAGCCGGTGAAGACCCGCCGGCCGGGCGCCGATCACAAGGCCGTCACCCAGGCGGTCGACCTCATCATGGCGGCGAAGCAGCCGCTGATCCTGGCGGGCAACGGCGCCATCCGCAAACGCGCGGCGGCGCAGCTCAAGCGTTTGGCCAAGAACACCGGCATCGGCGTCGTGAACACCTTCATGGGCAAGGGCGCGGTGCCGCGCACCGACGAGCATTGCCTGTTCACGGTTGGCCTGCAGGGCAAAGACCACATCCTGGTCGCGCTGCGCGAGGCGGATACCATCATCTCGGTCGGCTACGATCTGGTCGAATATGCGCCCGCGTTCTGGAACAAGGGCAAGGCCAAGAAGATCATCCATATCGACTTCTGGCCGGCGGAGGTCGACGACCACTATCAGACCACCGTCGACATCGCCGGCGATGTCGCCGATGCCCTGTGGCAGGTCAACGAAGAAATCATCAAGCGGGCGCGCAAGAAAAAGAAAAAACTGCCGCTGCGCAACATCAAGACCCGGGGCAAGCTGCGCAACACGATTCTGGACGACCTCGAGAAAGAGAAGAACAGCCGCGCCTTTCCCATGAAGCCCCAGAAGGTGCTCTACGACGTGCGCCAGGTGATGGGGCCGGAGGACATCCTGCTGTCCGACGTGGGCGCCCACAAGATGTGGATCTCGCGCTATTACCAGTGCGACGAGCCCAACACCTGCCTGATCTCGAACGGCTTTTGCACCATGGGCTTCGCCTTTCCGGGCTCGATCGGTGCCAAGATCGCCATGCCCAAGAGCAAGGCGCTCTCGATCAACGGCGACGCCGGCTTCTTTATGAACGCCCAGGATATCGAGACCGCCGTGCGTTGGAAGCTCAACGTCGTGGCCATGGTCTGGATGGACGGCGAGTACGGCCTGATCAAGTGGAAGCAGCAGAACTCCTTCGACGGCAAGCATTCCGACCTCGCCTTCGGCAATCCAGATTTGGAGATGTGGGCCAAGTCCTACGGCGCCTGGGGCCGGACGATCGAGAGCGCCGCGGAACTGGTACCCGCTCTCAATGAAGCCTTCAAACAGAAAGGTCCGGCGGTTATCGGCGTGCCGATCGACTACCGCGAAAACATGAAGATGTCCCGCCGCCTGGGCAAGATCGAGTTCCCGATCTAGCGGCATCCTGTGCAACCGCCGGCTCGTGGAATCGCGGGCCGGCGGGCTGTTATTACCCACTATAAAAAAAGAGAGAACGCTGGACCCGGCGGTGCCGCGTGGCGGTGGATAACCTGACCTTCCGGTGACAATGGTCACAGTCGGCACAAGCGCGCTACATTAGAATCGATTTGGTTAACGGTCGGATGCTATGGTGGCTCGACGAGTTGGGCGCCACGCGGCCGGTCGTTCCATATCCCGGGGGCCGGCCCCGGTTCGGGCCCTGGCCCCGCTGGAGGAGTTATGAGCTTCGGAATAAAATTCTGGGGGGTGCGTGGCAGCATCGCCTGCCCGACGCCCAAACATATCGGTTATGGCGGCAACACCAGTTGCATCCAAGTGTTCGCGGGCGACCAGCGGATCATCCTGGACGCCGGCACGGGAATCCGTGGCCTGGGCGACGAGATGTTCGCCGACGACGTGACCCACGCGGACATTTTGCTCACTCACACCCACTGGGACCATATTAACGGCTTTCCCTTTTTCGCCCCGGCCTACGGCTCGACGCACTCCTTCAACATCATGGCGGGCCATCTGTCCAAGACCGGCGCCGAGCTCCTGTTCGAGGTGTTCAGCCAGCGCTACGAGCGGGGCTCGACCCTGGTCACCACCAATCTGCCCTTCGACGAATGGACCGAGGTGTTCGGCTCCGAGCGCCTCACCGGCGCTCTCCTCGACCGCCTCACCCACCACGTCAACATCCTCGAGATGAATGGCGAGAGCTACAGGCTCAACCAGAGCCGCAGGCGTCAAACCCCGACGGCGAACTGAACCGACCACCCAGCCCACGCTTGACCCCGTGGGCCCACAGGTCCCTCCCGCGCGCGCCGCCGCGTCGGCCTGTTGAGGGCACGCCGCGTCGCACGTGGGGCCCTCCCATGGACTACGGGGACAAGCCCGCAGCCGCCAAGTGGTCCCTTCTTACACCGCCACGGTGGTCCCTTTTTGCTCCGCCATTGACAGATACCGCCGACTACAGTGCCTCGACGGACGGGGTGACGGTGGATCTGAGCGTGACCGCCGGCCAGACCGTCAGCGCGAGCCAGGGGACCGATACCCTTACGAGCATCGAAGACGTGGTCGGGTCGGCGCAAGCCGACACGCTTACGGGCGACGTGGGTAACAACACGCTGACCGGCGGCGGGGGCGTCGACGTCCTGGATGGCGGCTCGGACGGCGTGCAGGACATCTTCCGCTACGAAAGTGTAGGCGACGGCACAGCCGCTGTTGACGGGACGCTAAGCCCCACGACCGGGGATACGATCACGAATTTCACCTCCGGGACGGACAAGTTTCACTTCCTGAGCAGCGCCTTCGGCATTGCGTCGGGTTCGCTGTCCGACGGCACCAATTTCTTCACGCTCAGCAATTACGACGGCACGAACAGCGGCGCGGCGGACGACGTCGATCACTTCGTTTTCGATACGACGTCCAACACCCTCTATTACGACGACGACAACGGCGGCGGCGGCGACGGCAACGGCTTTACCGTGATCGGCACCACCGGCGGCACGGTGCTTTCCGGCGATATCGAGATCGTCAGTTCCTAGCGCCTTTCGAGCGAGGGCTCCAAAAGCTCGGTCTCGACGAAGACGATTTCGTGGTCGTCGTTGTTGATAACGTCGTGCTCGACCCCTTCTTCGCGCAAGTAAGGCCGGCCCGCCACCAGGTCGGCGCTATGCTCGCCCTTCGCGCTCTGCATGGTCAGCCGGCCCGAGGTCATGGGCAGGACGACATAGTCGTGCTCGTGGCGGTGCCAGCCCGTCGCCGTGCCCACGGGAAAGCGCCATTCGGTGATCCGGATCCGTTCGTTTTCGGCCAGCAGTGTGGCAATTGCCTGCGTCATCACCCTCTCCGTTGCTCTCGCGTCGCCCAAAGGCCCGCTCGGGCAAGCCGAACGGGCAAAAGAAAATTTACCCTAAGTTAAGGCCGTCACGCTAATTCATTGTAGGAGAACGAGATTCCGTCCGGGTGTCGAAAGGAACCCCGCACGCGATGACCGAGAACTACATCACCGACGTGGCCTACGCGGCGCGCTTTTACGATGTGCTCAGCCCCTCGACGCTGACCTATGTGGCGGCGCTGGGCGGCTACGCCCCTCCCGCGCTGGACGAGCCGTTTCGCTATTGCGAACTGGGCTGCGGCAACGGTTTTTCGACCAATATCCTGGCCGGCTGCTATCCCCACGGGGAATTCGTCGGGCTCGACGCCCACGAGGGCCATATCGAGGACGCCCGCGCACTGGCGGCCGAAGGCGGACTTTGCAACGTCACGTTCCTGCGCGAGAATTTCACCCGGCTGGGCGAGCTCGACCTGCCGGAGTTCGACTTCATCACCTTCCAGGGCGTGTGGTCGTGGGTCGACGACGACATCCGCGAGACCCTGGCTGCGTTTATTGCGGCCAAGCTACGCCCCGGCGGCATTGTCATGGCGAGTTACAACAGCCTGCCCGGCTGGGCACCGATCGAGCCGCTGCGCCGGATGATGCTGGCCTTCATGGAAGGCTGCGAGGGTAGCACCGAGGCGCGTGCGGGTCAGGCAATTACCTATCTGAAGTTCCTGCGCGACAACGGGGCGGTCTTTTTTCGCGACAATCCGACGGCGAGCAAGGCGTTGGACGAAATGGCACGCACGGAGCGCTGCTTCGTGGTGCACGACTACCTGCCACCCAGCATGACGCCGTTCTATTGCGCCGACGTGGCGGGTGCGCTGGACAAGGCGGGGCTGGCCTTCGCGGGCGGCTATCCGGTGTTTCGCAACTACCCCAAATTTGCCGCGGCCCCGGAATTTGCAAATTTTCTGACCAGCATCGAGGACCGTGTCGCGCTCGAGAGCCAGCTCGACATCATCGCCAACACGCGCTTTCGCACCGACGTCTTCGTCAAGCCGGCGCAGGCCGCGCTTGGCGCGGACGAGCGCGCGCGGCTGCTCGAGCCCATGCGCTTCGGCAGCCTGCAGGGGCGCGACGCGATTCCGCCCAAAGCGGCGCTCGGGTGCTATTCCATCGCCTATTCCGCACCGATCTACGGCCCGCTCATGGACCGCCTGGCGCACGGCGCGCCGAGCATCGACGAACTCGCCCGGAGCAACGAACTGGGCGGCTATTCCTGTGCCGACATCGCCAAGGCGGTCAACCTACTGGTTGTAGGCGGTCATTTTCGCCCCTTTGCCGCCCCGGCCGCCGATGCCTCGCAGGCGCCCGTCAACGGTGTTCTCGCGCCGCTCAACCAGGCACTGCTCGCGCGCCAGCGCGACGCGGCCGACCCGGTGTTCCTGGCGTCGCCGGTGGTGGGCAGCGGGGTTCCCGTACCGCCGTTCGCCGCCCTGATGTTCGAAGCACTGGATTCCATGGGTCGCGACGGGGCGCCGGAGACAATCTGGCGCCGCCTCGAGGCGCGCGGCCAGTCGCTCGAGGGCGAGGGTGACGCACTCGCGGGGCGCGACGCCCACCTCGCCGCAATCGGCACCGAGATCGACGCCTTGCAACGCGAACGGCGGTGCAAGCTCGCCGAATTGCAGATCGCCGACCTACCTGCCTGATGGACCTCCCCGAGGGGCCCACCTGATGGACCGGTCCGGGTCATAGGGCATGGAAACGGTACCACTCAGCCACGGCGGGCAGCCCCGCGCATTGACCGTGATCGATCGGGCTGCGCGGCGCGCGGGGAGACATGCGGAAAATTGGAGCGGGTGATGGGAATCGAACCCACGACATTCAGCTTGGGAAGCTGACGTTCTACCTCTGAACTACACCCGCCCGCCGAATTTTTATACGGCAACGCGGCGATCGCTTCAAGCGGGCGGAGGGTGATCTAGCGGTCGTCGCCGGCGGCGTCTTCCTCATGTTCGGGCACAGGGATGAACTCGACCTCGTCGCGGTTGACGCGGCGCGGTACCCAGGGCTTGCGAGGGACCTGACCCGCCTTGAGGATCCGGGGATCGACTTCAGCCTCGTCGCCGGCCAGAGTGGGAAGCCCGGGCAAGGTACGCCGCTCGCTCCCATCGTAATTGTGCCGTGCCCCGCGCCGGCGGCTGGGGCCAACATAGGCGTTGGAGCGGACGAACTCACGCGGCACGTTCAGAGCCACGTCGATGTGCCGCGCCAGGCTTTCACGCGAAGGAGGTTTGAGGAAAAACTCGTTGATCCCGGTATCACGCGCCTCGAGCAGGATCGGCTGGTCAACCCGCTCGCTGATCATGACGATGGGCACGGTTGGCGACGGGCTGGTCGGCTCCGCGCGCAAGTAACGGGTGAGCTCGAGACCGTTCATGGTGCGCAAGGAGCGCTCGCAGATCAACAGGTCGATGGGTTCGCTGCCAAGCAACGCGAGCGCTTCCCAGCCGCTCGACGCGCAATAAACCGTCTCGACACCGAGACCGCTGAGCAGTTCCTCGAGCAGGGCCACGGACTCGAGATTATCATCGGCCACCAGAATCCGCAGATCCTCCATGCGCCATTCGGCCATCAAATCGCCTCCTCGCGCACACCGAAACAGCTGCCGAACCGACACACGCGTTCTGATACATTGCTACCGCACCAAGTTTCCCGGTTCGATTGACAAAAGGTTAAATCCGGCAGCGGACGCGATCACGGAAATTTTGGTTCATTCCGGCCGGGCGAACGGGTATGTCAGGGCACGGGCCCGACGACGAGGCCAACGACAAGGGTGCATGACGCCATGACAAATATCTGGACCGACGCTCCCGTGCGGCGCGCCAGGCCACGCAAGTTCGCCAACCCGACGCTGACCGCCGACGGCGCGGCGCGGGCAAGCGTCGCGCTCACACGGCTCGCGACGGTGTGGTTCAACACGGGTTCGTTGTGCAACCTTGCCTGTACCCACTGCTATGTCGAATCGAGTCCCACGAACGACGGGCTGGCCTATCTGACGACGGCCGACGTGGCGACGATCCTGGACGAGCTGGACGCCAACGGCGGCGAGACCGCGGAGCTCGGCTTCACCGGCGGCGAGCCCTTCATGAACCCGGATTTCCTCGCGATTCTGGGTGACGGCCTGGCGCGCGGCTATCGTGTGCTCGCCCTGACCAATGCCATGCGCCCGATGATGAAATGCACGGACGGTCTGCTCGAGCTGCGGCGCCGGTGGGGCGCGCGGCTGACCGTGCGGGTCTCGCTCGATCACTACCAATCGGTCCTGCACGACCGCGAACGCGGCCCCCGCGCCTGGGAACGGACCCTGCCGGGACTGGACTGGCTGTGCACCGGCGGCTTTCGCGTCCACATCGCAGGGCGAACCTGCTGGGACGAGGACGAGATCAGCCTGCGTCGCGGCTTTGCGGCGCTGTTCGCGGCGCGAGGCTATGCGATCGACGCCTGGAACCCGGTGGAGCTCGTGCTGTTTCCGGAAATGGACGAGGCCGCCGACGTGCCGGAAATTACCACCGCGTGCTGGGAGAGCCTGGACGTCGACCCGGCCAGCATGATGTGCGCAAGCTCGCGCATGGTGATCAAGCGCAAGGGGGCGCCGCGCACCACGGTCGTGCCCTGCACCCTGTTGCCCGACGACCTGGCCTTCGACATGGGCGAGCGGCTTGACGCGGCACGCGGGCCGGTGGCGCTCAACCACCCCCACTGCTCCCGGTTCTGCGTCCTGGGCGGGGGCAGCTGCGGGGGCGGCACGGCGGACTGATTCGCCCTGTCAAGAGAGCTGCGGCCTAGACAAGCTTCACGATCATCGCGATAGTACGGACCAAGCTCGCGTGTGGCCGTGGCCGGGCCCAAGTGTGACGAGGCTTCGATGTACAACGAAACGACCCGCAAGATACTGGTTACCGTAAATCCCTATTTCCTCGAGGACCAGTCGTCCCCGGGCGAGGATCATTTCGTCTGGGCCTATTATGTGCGCATTGAGAACCAGGGATCGGACACGGTCCAACTGCTCAATCGCAACTGGAAGATCACCGATGCGCTGGGCCGTCTCCAGGAGGTTCACGGGCCCGGCGTGGTCGGCGAGCAGCCGACGCTGGAACCGGGCGAATCGTTCGAATACACGAGTGGCTGCCCGCTCTCGACGCCCTCGGGGATCATGGTCGGCAGCTACGAAATGCAAACCCCGGCCGGTGAAAAGTTCGACGTCCAGATTCCGGCCTTCTCGCTCGACAGCCCGCACTGCCCCGCCCAGGTGCACTGATGGCGGGCGCGACCGCCGGCGGCCTGTCCCACGGCGGCGTTTGAGGTTGACACCCGCGCTGCGCGCACTAATTACTCAACCGCTCCGGACGCCATCGGGAAGACCGTGCGGCGGAGCTCTGCACGACGCTGTGCCGTGGATCGAAACACCGGGGTAATCGCGAAGGAGACGGATCGTGGATGGTGCCAAGACCAACGAGACTCCAGCTACCACGTCGCCGGGCACACCACGCGAGCGCGAGCCTGCGCGGCCCAGCCGCGAGGAGACCGAGGACGCCATTCGCACGCTGATCCGGTGGGCGGGCGACGACCCCTCCCGCGAGGGATTGCTCGACACGCCAAAACGGGTGGCGCGTGCCTTCGAGGAGTGGTTCGAGGGCTATCACCTCGATCCTCAGGACATCCTGGCGCGAACCTTCGAGGAGGTCGACGGCTACGACGAGATGGTGGTGCTGCGCGACATTCGTGTCGCCTCGCATTGTGAGCATCATATGGCCCCGATCCTCGGGGTGGCTCACGTCGCCTACCTGCCTCACCACCGGGTGGTCGGAATCAGCAAACTTGCCCGGATCGTCCAGGTCTACGCCCGGCGGCTGCAGATTCAGGAAAAGATGACCGCCCAGATCGCCGACACGATCAACGACGTGCTCTCACCGCTCGGCGTCGCCGTCGTGATCGAGGCCCAGCACCAATGCATGACGACCCGGGGTGTCGACAAGCCCGGCGTCTCGATGGTGACGAGCCGGATGACCGGTGCCTTCCGGACCAATCCCTCGACCCGGCGCGAGTTCCTCAGCATGATCGGCAACCCAGCGAGCCGGGACATCGCGTAACCCTCCTGGCGCGCCAGACCGGCCCTCGCCAGACCGGCCCTTACCATGGCATGATCCGACCGGCGCCGGTTCGAGGCGTCGCACAGACAACCCGGGACCGCTGCGGTGATCGACTTTCGCCCCATCCTGTTGGTGATCGGAATTCTATTGACGACCCTGGCAGTCGCCATGCTGCTGCCTGCGGTGGCCGACGGCGCCCACGGCCACGCCAACTGGAAAGTATTCCTGATTTCAGCGCTGGTCAGCCTGTTCATCGGGGTCTGCCTGGTGCTGGTCAACCGGACTGGACCCGCCAATCTGAGCGTGCGCCAGGCCTTCCTGCTGACGGCGCTAAGCTGGACGTTGATTACCGCTGTCGGTGCCCTGCCCTTCTATTTCTCCGACCTTGGCCTGAGCTACACCGATGCGTTTTTCGAGGCCATGTCGGGTCTGACGACGACAGGATCGACAGTCATCGTCGGACTCGACGACGCACCTCCCGGAATTCTTCTCTGGCGCGCGCTGCTCCAGTGGCTGGGCGGGATCGGGATCATCGTCATGGCGGTCGCCGTGCTGCCCATGTTGCAGATTGGCGGGATGCAGATCTTTCGCACCGAATCGTCCGACCAGTCGGAAAAGGTTCTGCCGCGCGCAGCCCAGATCGCCGGCGCGATCGGCGTCATCTATCTGGCTCTGACCGTAATCAACGGCCTGTGCTACTGGGCTGCGGGCATGACGGTCTTCGAGGCGTTCTGCCACGCCATGACGACCATTGCGACGGGGGGCTATTCGACGTCGGACGCCTCGATCGGTCATTTCGATAATACGGCGATCCAGTCGGTTGCCATGATCTTCATGGTGTTGGGCTCGTTGCCCTTCGTGCTTTATCTCCGGGCTGTGCGCGGTGGCTGGCGGGCGCTCGTGACCGACAGCCAGATTCAATGGTTCTTCGGTATCGCCATCGTCGCGATCGTGGCGATGTCCTGCTGGTTGTGGCTCGCCCGAGGATGGGATGTGGACAACGCGTTGCGTGACGGTGCATTCAACAGCCTGTCGATCATGACCGGAACCGGTTATTCGGCGGGGGATTACAACGCCTGGGGCCCCTTCTGCATCGTGCTGTTCCTGTTCCTGATGTTCGTCGGTGGCTGCACCGGCTCGACAACCGGCGGAATCAAGGTCTTCCGCTTCCAGGTGGCCTACACCACGGCGCGCATCCAGATCCTGCACCTGCTGCAACCCCACGGGGTCTTTGCGGCGCATTTCAACCGCAAGCCCATTCCGGAAGGCGTTGCTCCTGCGGTCATGGGGTTTTTCTTTCTGTTCGTGGTGTGCCTCGTCGCGCTGACACTGGCGCTGTCGCTGTTCGGGCTCGACTACCTGACCAGCCTGTCAGGAGCCGCGACGGCACTGTCCAACGTGGGACCCGGTCTCGGCTCCGTCATCGGGCCGGCGGGCTCGTTCGCACCGCTGCCCGATGGCGCGAAATGGCTGCTATCATTCGGCATGCTGCTCGGTCGGCTCGAACTGTTCACCGTGCTGGTGTTGTTCGTGCCGAGCTTCTGGCGACGTTAAGGCAGGCGGCACAGGATCATGGACGAAAGACTAAACTCGACTGAAATGATCCGACGGCTCGTGGGCTTCGACACCACGAGCCGGAATTCGAACATGGAGCTGATCCACTATATCCAGACCTACCTCGCGGATTACGGGATCGAAAGCGCGTTGTCGTTCGACGACGATGGCGAAAAGGCAAACCTGCTGGCGACGATCGGCCCGGGCTCGGACGGCGGCGTGGTTCTCTCTGGCCACACGGACGTGGTTCCCGTCGACGGCCAGGACTGGCATTCCGACCCGTTCACCGTGATCGAAACCGACGGGCGGCTGATCGGCCGAGGCACGGCCGACATGAAGAGCTTCATCGCGATTGCCCTGGCACTTGTGCCTGAATTCGTCGCCCAGTCCCTCGTCAAACCGATGCACTTCGCGTTTTCCTATGACGAAGAAATCGGCTGCCTCGGCGCGCCGCGCCTGATCGACCAGATCGTGGACGGCGGCCTGAGCCCGCGCCTCGCAATCATCGGCGAACCGACCTCGATGACCGTGATCGACGCTCATAAGGGTTATGCCGGCTATGTCACGACAGTGACTGGCCTCGAATGCCATTCGAGCCTGACCCATAAGGGCGTCAACGCGATCGCGGTAGCCTCGGAGTTGATCGGCGAGCTGAGCACGATCGGAGGCGACCTGGCTAAGGACGCCGATCCGGAAAACGGGTTCGACCCTCCCTACGGGACAATTCAGGTGGGCACGATCCAGGGCGGTACGGCGCAGAATATCGTCCCCCGGCATTGCCGCTTCACGTGGGAGTACCGCCCGTTGCCGGGCACCGATATCGACGAGGTGGCGAGACGCTTCGAGGATTACGTCGAGGAAATCGTCCGGCCCCGAATTAAGGCGGTCAGCGAAGCGACCGACGTCGAAACGGTCGTCGCCTCCCGGATTCTGGGTCTGCATGCGGAGGACGGTGCGCCGGCGGAGGCCCTGATCAAACTCCTCGCGGAGACCAACCAGACCTACAAGGTCTCCTACGGCACTGAAGCGGGCCTATTCCAGCAGGCGGGATTTCCCGCCGTGGTGTGTGGACCGGGCAGCATTCATCAGGCCCACAGGCCCGACGAATTCATCGATCTCGACCAGATTGCAGCCTGCGAAGCGTTTTTGCGCCGATTGCTCGAGTGGGCGCGGGCGCCCTAGAAATCCATCCCTGGAGAATCAGCGCAAATAACGGGCGAGATGGGCCTGGACGGCTTTCTCGACCTCGGCGTCGAGCGCCATGATCAGCTGTTCAGTCATCTCGTAGGCTATCGCGTCGCGCTCATTCAAGGTGAGTTTTTCCGGCAGGGTTCGGCTGAGCCGAGCCTCGGCCTTGACGTAACCCTCGCGCCCGCCGAGATCGTCGAAGATCTCAATAGTGACGGCTGCCCGGGCGTCGAGTTCTTCTTCCTGGTCGGTGGTAAACCAACCCTCGATCCCCATCGTCGTCGCCAGCGCCTCGCTGGTCACATGGGCGTCGGTCAGTGTAACGCGGGCCAATCGAGTGGCGCCGGCCGCCTGGAAACGGTGGTGAGCCCAATTTCGTACCATGGCCTCGGGGATTTGCGGAAACAAATGCTCGACATAAGGCGGTGCCGCCGGGGCGTTGTAGCGGTCGACAAACTCGACGCGTGCAACATCGAGTTCAAATACGGCCAGATGGCTGAAGTGCAGCTCCGGATAGACCGGGCGTTCAACCTGGCTGGCGCAAGCACCCAGGAGTGCAAGCCCGGCCACCAGACTGGCAAGAATGAGGGCAAAAACGGATCGACGCATGGCCACCTCCGATACGAGCAATCCTATCACCAAAGTGGCATCCGGGTTGCCTCGATTCAAGCTGCGTGAAGGGCCTCGATCGCCGCAACGTCGAAATTTTCTGTCCGCCCGCAGAATTCGCAAACCACCTCGATCCGGCCGTTCTGCTTCATCGTCTCGACCTCGTCGCGCGAAAGGGCCTGGAGCATCGCCTCGACGCGTTCACGCGAACAACGGCAAGAGAATCGCAACGGGAACGGATCGTAGACCCAGACCCCGTCTTCGTGAAACAGCCGAAATAGCAGATCGCGCGGCGCCAGCGCCGGGCCGAGCAGCTCGTCGCGGGTTGCACTGCTCATCAGCATCAAAGAACGACGCCAAGCGTCGTCGTCGCTATCCCCCGGCTGTGCACCGTCGTCCGCGGGCATCCGCTGGACCATCAGGCCGCCGGCGTGCCGACCAGCGGATCCGGTAACGTCGACAACGAGCATGATCCCGGTTTCGATCTGTTCAGACTGGCGGAAGTAATTATGGGCGCAATCAGCGAGGGTGGCCCCGTCGAGCTCGACAATGCCCTGATAACGTTCCGTTTCCGGCCCCTGATCCACGGTGAACAGCAATTGTCCCGCCCCGATCAATCGGGGCACCGGTGCCTGGGCGACACCGCCTTCGCCGAGCACGGCCTCGAGCCGGTCGGGATCGATCTGCGCGGTCGCGCGGAGCGTACCCTCGCTGGTGACATCGACCACGATCAGCCTTACCGGCCCGTCACCCCGGGTTTCGAGGATGAAGACGCCGTCGAATTTGATGGCGTTGGCGAGCATGACGGCCAACACCATCGCCTCGGCAAGCAATTCGGCAACGGGGGCGGGATAGTCGTGGCGCGAAAGAACGCGATCGAGCGTAGTGGAGAGGCGAACCAACCGGCCCCGAACCGGCAGGCCCTCAATGCGAAAGGGATGGATTCCATCCGCCGCGATGCCCGGCGCGACAGACGAGTCGGTCAACCCAGACACCAGGCGAGAATTCCCTTTTGAGCGTGCATCCGGTTTTCCGCCTCGTCCCAGACCACCGACTGCGGGCCGTCGATCACCTCTGCGGTGACCTCCTTGCCCCGTTTGGCCGGCAAACAATGCATGAAGATGGCCGACGGCTTTGCCCGGACCATCAGCGCGGCATCGACCTGGTAGGGTCCGAGCAGCGCCTCGACGTTCGAGCGGGGCCCGTCGCTCATGGATACCCAGGTGTCGGTAACCACGCAGTCCGCGCCGGCAACTGCCTCGTCGACATTGTCGGTCACCCGCACCGCAGCACCCTCGGCCTGCGCCCAATTGACGATTTCGTCGGGCGGGCTCAACGCCGCAGGACAGGCCAGGCGGAGTTCAAACTCGAAGCGCGCTGCCGCATGGATCCACGAAGCGGCCATGTTGTTGCCGTCGCCCACCCAAGCGACCGTCTTGCCCGCAATCGGCCCCTGATGTTGCTCGAAGGTCATGACATCGGCCATCAACTGACAGGGATGGGTACGGTCGGTCAGGCCGTTGATGACGGGCACGGTGGCATTCCCGGCCAGTTCGAGCAGCGTCTGATGCCGGGTTGCGCGAATCATGATGATATCCACATAGCGTGAGAGCACGCGCGCGGTGTCGGCGACGGTTTCGCCGCGCCCAAGTTGGGTGTCGGTCGTACTTAGCATGACGACGTCGCCGCCCAGCGTCTTCATGCCGAGCTCAAACGACACGCGGGTGCGGGTCGATGGCTTCTCGAAGATCATCGCCAGCGACTTGCCCTCGAGTGGGCGAGCGGGCTCGATCGTTGCTTTCTTGAAACCGAGGCCGAGATCGAGGATTCGCCGCAGCGTGTCGGGCGCGAGCTCGTCGAGATCGAGAAAATGACGGAGTTCGCTCATCCGCGGAATTCCGCGCAGGCAGTCTCCAGGATATCGAGCGCTTCGTCGATCTGGGCGGACTCGATGATGAGCGGCGGCAGGAAGCGCAGGACATTATCGCCCGCCGGACCGGCCAGCAGGCCCCGCTCGCGGAGCGCAACCAGAAGATCGATGTTGGCGACGTCGTCGCAGCATTTCAGCCCAAGCATCAGGCCCTTTCCGCGCACACTCTCGAACAGCGAGGAATTGCCTGCGACGACGCGTTCGAGCCGGCCATGAAACAGATCCGCCATCTCGCAGACGTGGGCGAGGAAGCCGTCGCCGAGAAAGACGTCGAGCACCGCATTGGCCACGGCCATGGCCAAAGGGTTGCCACCGAAGGTGGTGCCGTGGCTGCCCACGGTCATGGCACTGGCCGGGGCCTCTTTCGCGAGGCAGGCACCAACGGGAAAGCCGCCGCCCAGCGCCTTGGCGACCGCCGCGATGTCCGGCTCGACCCCGGACCATTCGTGCGCGAGCAGCTTACCGGTCCGGCCCATGCCGCACTGCACCTCGTCGAACACCAAAAGCAAGCCGTGCTCGTCCGCGATTTGACGCAGCCCGGACAAAAAGGCGTCGTCCGCGGGGAGGATACCGCCCTCGCCCTGCACCGGTTCAACCAAAATCCCCGCAGTTTCGGGCCCAAGCGCGGCGCGCACGGCGTCGAGATCGCTGAACGGGACCTGGTCGAAGCCGTCGAGCAGCGGTTCGAAACCCTCGGAATACTTGACCTGCCGTCCTGCGGAAATCGCCGCCATGGTACGACCGTGGAAAGCGCCTTCGAAGGTGACGATCCGGTAGCGTCCTGGGTTGCCCACCGTATCGTGGTGCTTGCGCACCATCTTGATGGAGCACTCGATGGCCTCGCTGCCCGAATTGAAGAAGAAGGCGGTGTCGGCGAAGGTAGCGGCGACCAACCGTTCGGCCAGCCGTTCCTGGCCGGCGATGCGGAACAGGTTCGAGTTATGCCAGACCTTGTTTCCCTGCTCGGTCAGCGCCGCGACCAGGTGGGGATGGCAATGGCCCAGTCCGGTGACCCCAATGCCGCAGATGAAATCGAGGTAGCGCGTGCCGTCGGCGGCGAACAGGTAGCAGCCCTCACCCCGCTCGAAGACGAGATCGGGTCGCACATGAAGGGGCATCAGAGCAGGAATCACGATTAACTCTCCACCGCCGCAAGGGCGCGCAAAGGCTTGAACGGGCGCGGAAAGCGGGGAAGTATCTGCCCAAGGCCGCGAGCTGTCAACGACGGCGCAGGGCCCGGTTTCAGGCCTTGATCTTGTAGCCCGAGGCGATCATCCGGTGACACGCAATCCAGAGCACCGCCGTGAGCCCGGCCATGACCGCGAGGCCGACCCAGGGCGTGCCGTCGGCATGGTCGATGAAGCCGTGGCGAAAGCCGTCGATCATGTAGAAGAACGGGTTGAACTGGCTGATGGTGTAGAAGGTGGGCGGCAATTGCTGGACCGAATAAAAGGTGCCCGAGAGGAAGGCCAGCGGCATGACCACGAAGTTCTGGATGGTCGCGACATGGTCGAATTTCGCCGCCCAGATCCCCGTCATCAAGCCGACCAAGGCAAGCGCCGTCGAGGCGGTGACGGCATGAAAGACAAGAAACCCCAGATGGCGCAGCTCTAGATCGACGAAGGGCAGCATCAGGAGCGACAGCAGCAACCCGATGAGCAGCGCGCGGGTAACCGCTCCGGCGACCAGGCCGAGTTGCAGCTCGGCGGGGCTGAGCGGCGGCATGACGAAATCGATAACGTTGCCCTGCATCTTGGCGACGATGACCGTCGAGGAGGTGTTGGCGAAGGCATTCTGGACCATCGCCATCATGATCAGGCCCGGCGCCAGGAACTCGAGGAAGGGAACGCCCGCGATCTGGCGCACCGCGCCGCCAAGGGCCAGGGCAAAAATGGCGAGAAACAACAGCGCCGTCGCGGCGGGCGCCGCCACGGTCTGCAGGAAGACCTTCATAAAGCGGCGCACTTCCTTGACGTAGAGGGTCTGCAGGCCGAGCCAGTTGACGGCGCCGAAACGGCGGGGTGAGGCGATCATATGGGCTTTGTCAACTGGACGCCGATGCACCCTCGTCGCCTCGCGGCCCGCCAAGGGTGCGGAAATCTCCGCCCGTCGGATGCTGGAAGACGCGAAGCTCAAAGAAGGGCAGCACGGCCAGGAGATGGTCGAATATATCGGCCTGGATGCCCTCGAAGCTGACCCATGCGGTGTCGTTCGAAAACGCGTAGATCTCTAGAGGCAGGCCGTCGGCGGTGGGGGCGAGCTGGCGGACCATCAGGGTCATGGTCTTGTGCAGCTTTTCGTTCTCCTCGATATAGGCTTGGCAATAGGCGCGGAAGCTGCCGAGATTTGTCAGCGCCCGGCGGTTGAGCGGCAACGCTGCGATCTGGTCGGCGCCGAGCCCGGCGTTGGCCTGGACGAGTTCTTGCTGCTTGCGCTCGATATAGGGGGCAAGCCGCTTAAAGCCCTTGAAACGCTCGATCATCGCGTCGTCGCAAAAGCGAATGCTGGTTTGGTCGAGCAACAGGCTGCGCTTAATCCGCCGCCCGCCCGACTCGCTCATGCCACGCCAGTTCTTGAACGAGCTTTCCATCATCTTGTATGTCGGGATGGTGACGTAGGTGTTGTCCCAGTTGCGTACCTTGACAGTGTGGAGCGCGATATCGACGACGTCGCCGTCGGCCCCGTACTGAGGCATCTCGATCCAATCGCCCTTGCGAACCAGATCGTTCGAGCCGAGTTGGATGCCCGCGATGAAGGACAGGATGGTGTCGCGGAAGACAAGAAGGAGCACCGCCGTCATCGCGCCCAGCCCGCCCAGGATTCCCCAGGGCGAGCGATCGATGACGACGCAGACGACAAGGATGGCACCGAGCAGGTAGAGCACCAGCTTGGCGAGCTGAATATAGCCTTTGATGGGGCGCTCGGTCGAGATCGGGTAGAGCTGGTAGATGTCGGTGGCCGCGGTGAGCAGGCGGCCCAGGGACAGGATCACCATGAGAACGGAAAATGCCAGGATGGCGCGGCGGACCAGGCCGCCAAACTCAGGGTAATAGCTGATCCCGACGTAAAGAATCAGCGCCGGGCCAAGCAACGCCAGCAGGTTGAACACACCACGCTTTGCGAGCAGCTCATCCCATTGGTCCTGGACCCGGTCGATAGCGTGATTGGCCAACGGGACCAAGAGATAGCGCACGAGGAAATAGGCCAGCGCCGCCGCACCGAGCATGACGACGGGATAAATCCACGTGGCGTCGCCAAAAAACGATGCGATGTGCTGGGCGAGGCGTTGAGAGTTGTCCATGGTTCTGTCTGGCGATTTGTGTTTGGGCGTCAATATAGTGAGCCGGCCGATTTGCCGAAAGGCCTAATCCCCGTCCCGCGCGACGGGCAATCTGGACAGGTCCATGACCCCATGCCACGATGCCGCCCGCCATGGGAGGACGATCATGAGCGTGACCGTCTATCACAACCCGCGCTGCTCGAAATCGCGCCAGACTCTGGAGCTTCTCCAGGCGCGCGGAATTGCGCCCGAGATCGTCGAGTATCTCAAGACGCCGCCCGACGCGGCGACGCTGGGCCGGATCCTCGCCCTGCTAGGGCTCGAGCCGCGCGAGCTCATGCGCAAGAAAGAAGCGGAGTACGCCGCCAACAGGCTCGACGATCCCGGCCTGTCGCGCGACGCCCTGATCGCAGCGATGATCGCCGACCCGATTCTGATCGAACGCCCTATCGTGCTGGCCCAGGGTAAGGCCGCGCTCGGTCGTCCGCCCGAATCCGTTCTCGCCATTCTCTAACGGCCCGAGGGAACGACGCGCCGGATCGATGCCGACGCGGTCGTTGCCGCCCTCGACTACGGCGCACTGATCGAGCGGCTGCGCGAGGCGTTTCGCGACGGGGTCGCAACGCCGTTGCGCCACCACCACACAATCCCGGTGCCCGGAGCCGCAGACGCGACCTTGCTGCTGATGCCCGCGTGGCAGGCGGGCCGCCATATCGGCCTCAAGGCCGCGACGGTGTTTCCCTCGAACAGCGCGCACGACCTGCCCTCGGTGATGGGGCTCTATTTGCTGCTCGACGGCGAAACCGGCACGCCGGTCGCGGTGATCGACGGGCCCAGCCTGACACGGCGGCGCACCGCCGCGGCGTCGGCGCTGGCGGCGGGTTATCTCGCGGCGCCGCCTCGTCATGGTCGGCACCGGGGCGCTCGCGCCCGAGTTGATCGAGGCCCACGGCGTGCACCGCCCGTTGGCCGAAGTAGCGGTATGGGGCCGCAACCCGGAGAAGGCGGTTGCGTTGGCGGCGCGGCTCGACCGGCCGGAACGGCGGGTCAACGCGGTCACCGACCTTGAGGCGGCGGTGCGTGCGGCGGACATCGTTTGCTACGCGACGCTGACCCACGAACCGTTGATCCGGGGTACCTGGCTGGTGCCCGGCTGCCATCTCGACCTGGTCGGCGGCTTCCGTCCCTCCATGCGCGAAGCCGACGACGAGGCGGTGCGCCGCGCCCGGCTCTACGTGGACACCCGCGAGGGTGCGCTGACGGAGGCGGGCGACATGGTCGATCCGCTGGCGCGCGGTGTGATCGCCGAGAGCGATATCCGGGGCGATCTGTTTGCGCTCACGCGCGGCGAGGCGGCAGGCCGGGAAGACGCGGCGGAGATCACCCTGTTCAAGTCGACAGGCACGGCGCTCGAAGATTTCGCCGCCGCGGTGCTGGTCGCAGAACGCAGCTAGGCACGCGCCGTGCGCCGTTCGCGGTAAAAGATGTAGAGCCCGCTCGCCGCGACGACCGCCGCGCCGACAAGGGTCCAGGGTCCGGGGAAATCGCCGAACACGACAATGCCGAACAGGCCCGCCCAGATCAGATCGATATAGCCGTACGGCGCAAGACCCGAGGCCGAGGCGTGGTCGAGCGCCTTGATGAACAGCAGGTGCGAGACCGCGCCAAGCAAGCCGAGCAGAGCGAGAAACCCCCAGGCTTCGAGGCTGGGCCAGATCCAGAAGAACGGCGCGACGGCGCTCATTACCACGGCGCCCACCAGTGCGGTGTAGAAGATCGTCGTGGCGGACGAATCCCGGCCCGAGAGCATGCGCGTCACAATCGCGTAGAGTGCAAAGCAAAATGCGGTGACGAGCCCCAGCGGCGCAGCCCAGTGAAAACTGCCGAAGCCCGGCTGGATGATGATCATGGCGCCGATGAAGCCGACGATGACCGCCGCCCAGCGGCGCGGTCCCACCTTCTCGCGCAGGATCAACGCACCGAGAACCGTAAGGATGATCGGCGAGACGTAGGACAGCGCCACGGAATCAGCCAGCGGCATGTGGCTCAGCATGATGAAGAACGAGAGCGTGGCGCCCGTGAGTAGCAGGGAACGACCGATCTGCAGGCCCGGCTGGGCGGTCCAGCCGATCCGCCCGAACCGCCCGGTGGCGAAAATCAGCGACGCAAAGACGAGGTGAAAGACATAGCGTCCCCACACCGCCATGACGGCGTTGAGCTCGCCAGTGAGATGCTTGGCCACCGAATCCATCGCGATGAACAGCACGGACGCGACAAGGAAATAGACGATGCCCCGGGCGGACGGAGCGACGGGGTCGTGTCGTTCGAGGGGCAGTTTCATCGATCCGAATTACGCCCACGCAGGCAAGGAAACAAGCTGAATCGGGCTCGCTCCGCCTGTGCCGTGCGCCGCCACAAAAGATTCTTTCTCATCCTGTGAGCGCCGTCACATCCCGCCCGGCACGCATCTTGCATGGTGAAATCTGGTTAACGGATTAGCGCGGAGCGTCAACCATGATTTCCGATCTGGATAGCTACAAAGTGGCACGGCTGATGATCACCCGGCACGGTGCGCGAGCGTCGCAGCTGGCCGACGGCCGAGCCCAGGCCCTGAATTCTGCCGGCGACAACGAGGGCCGAAACGACTGGATCAACGTCCTCGATACGATCCGGGAAATGGCCGCGCCGGTGCACGTCAAACCGGTTCTGGCAGCACTGCATTAAGCCGCCGAAACGCGGAATTACTTCGAAGTCATCACCCAGACGCCGTTCCAGTCGTCCGGAGGATTGGCCTTGAGGTGTTCGCAGCGCTCGATATAAATCTGCGAAAGTTTGTCGTCGGGATTGAGCACAAGACCCTCCTGAAATGCCGATACCGCCTCGTCCCAGGCGCCGGCACGATAACGCTCCAGCCCGCTCTGGAACTGGTTGAGCACCCCCATGAGATTGGGGAAGGTGTCGTCGATGTGGTAGTCGAGAACCTCGTAAACCCCGACCGGCTCGGTTTTGCCCTTGACGACGACCTTATCGACTTCGCGTGAACGGTAGGTGCCGCGCAGCTTCTTGTACGTGTTCTCGCTGATCAGGATGCGCGCGGCATACTGCTTGCAGGCGCTCTCCAGGCGTGCCGCCAAGTTCACGCCGTCGCCGATCACCGTGTAGTCCATCCGTTTGGGCGAGCCGATGTTGCCCGAAACGATCTCGTCGGTGTTCAACCCGACCCCCATGTCGATGGCCATCTGGCCGCGCGCCTCGCGTTCCTGGTTGTAGCCAAACGAAAAAAATCCAAAATCGAAACGAAAATAATTCAAAATGGCCTGGAAAACGGGCCCGATTTCCGGCCCTTTTCCGCCTGGAAAATCCGACCCGTTTCCACCCCTAATCCCGTCCCTGATTCCGGCCCATCCATGCCTGGAACCATGTCCGTCTGGGCGGTGCCGGCATCGAGCACGGGGACGTGGACGACGCGGACCTGGACGAGGCACTGGGTGTTCACGCCGGGCGCCGGGGGCGGGCAGAGGGAGGGTGCGCAGGTGGCCAGGCACAGAACCGCCGCGAGGCCGGCCACGGCGAACAGGACCGAACGGGATCTCATCATAGCGGTCTCCTAGTAGGCGATGAACACGCCGCCGCCGGAGCCGCCGGAGGCGTCGTTGCCGTTTCCGTAACCGCCGGCGCCGCCCGCGCCGGGCCAGTAGGCGCCATCGACGCTCCAGGCTTCCGCGGCGCTGCCGTCCCGTGCCCGGCGTAAGGCGCGCACGGTCTCGAAGAGGGCGAAGAGGGCATCGACGACAGCGGTATCCTGGGCGCGGGGCAGCAGAAAGTCTCTGACCGGTCCCGTGGCGTCGATGGCGGAGGCGTAGTTCCCCCCGGAGCCCGTGCCGAAAGCGCCGGCGGCGCCGTTTGCGTGGGCGCCGTGGTAGGTGGTGGCGACGGACGCGCCGCCCCCGCCTGTCCCGCCCGTGGCGCTTAGTCCGGCGAACGACGAATCGCCGCCGTCGCTGCCGCCGGCAGCGGTGGCGCCCCGGGCACCGCCGGTGCCCACGCTTACGGAATAGTCGGTGCCGGGCACAACGGTGGCGAAGCCGGCAGCGAGGCCTCCCAGCCCGCCGCTGCCGCCGCTACGTCTCACGGGCCGCAATGGAGCTTTGGGGAGCGGACGGAGAGACCGGGCGTGGCCGCCCCCGCCACCACCACCGGCGGCGAAGACGATGCCATAGACCCGGGTGACGCCAGCGGGCGGGGTGAAAGTGCCCGCGGCGGTGAAGCTCTCGAACACGGTAAAGCCAAGCAGGCGATCCCGCAGCACCGCGCCCAACTCGGCGGGTGAGACGGCAAGATCGCCGCGCGTCAGCGCGGCGGTCTCGGCGGCGGTGGCGAGACGGAGAGCGCCGGCGGCCGCGCTGCTCGCGGCGGGCAGGTGGAGGCGGGGCAGCAGTGCGTTGGCATCGAGCGGAGCTGTCCCGTTCGCCGCGGCGCGGCCAGTCTGTGCGTCTGGCACATAACCGCTGGTGTCAAGGCCGGCCACGCCGCCGGCGGTGCCCCGGGCGGCGAGCAGCGCTTTCACGATCTGGAAGAGGCGGAGGAACTGGGCGCGGGGCGGGGTGTCCGTGCCGGCGTCGAGTGCGTCCGTGGAAAGGTCGTCGGCGGGCCAGGTCATGGGGCGTCTCCTCTATACCTTATGCGATACCGTGAACGACGGCGTCGACGGTGGCGTCGGCGGCGTTGCCGCCGCCGTCGAAGATCTTGATCCGGGTGGGATCGTTCTTGTTGTCGAGCACCCAGGACCAGCCGGCCCCGACCGATTGCAGGGTGAGGTCGACGTCGGTGACGACGGCAAGCGTGGTGGGGATCTGGCGGCCGTTCGCGGTGGAGCCTTCCCAATCGGCGGTGTCCGTATCGAGGAACTTCTCCTGGGCCGCGGTGCCGAGCAGGGAATAGCAGAGGTGATCGAGCCGGAGCATGGTTGCACCGTCGCCCGAGAGGCTCCAGCGCAGTTGCAGGTGGCGGGCGGTGAGCAGGGTTCCGGCGGTGTAATCCTGCCAGCTTTCCGTATCGAGCGCCGCAGCGCTCGTGGCGGTGCGGTATTGCAGGGTTACGTCCCCGGCGGTGTCCGCCTGCCAGTCGACGGCGAAGGGCACCTCGGCGCCCAGATCGATGGCCTCGGTGGCGTAGCTCATGGCCTGGGCGCCGTCATCGCCGTCGCCCAGGGCCCAGGAGGTCCAGCCGTCCCAGCTTGCGATGTCGTCCCAGTCGTAATCGCCCGCACCCTCGAGGGCGTCCATGCCGTCACTGGAGCGGACCGCGCCCACGATGGTGCCGGGCCAGCCGAGGGCGGAGGGACAGGCCCAGAGGAAGGTATTGCCCAGGCGGGGATCGGGCAGCTCGGCGGTGATATGAACGCTGTCCGACTGCAGGTCGCTGGTATCCTCGGCCCGGACGGCGAAGGTCCAGTCGCCGGCACGGAGCTCGTTGGTCTCGTAAGGGCTGGAGGTCAGCAGGCCGTCATGGAGCGGCGTCATGACATCCCAGGCGGGTTGATCGGCGTCCGCGGCGGTCTCGGCGTAGCGGATGCGTACGCCCGCGAGGTCGGGATCGGGCGGCGGGGTCCAGCGCAGGCGCCTCGTGCCGTCGCCCAGGGTGTCGATCAGGAAGTTCACGGGCGCGCCAGGCGGTGCATGCTTGCCGCGGATCGTATAATCCACGGTGAGCGGCATACCCACGGGTGCCGCGGCCGAGCCCGGAGTGGCGGTGACCGTGAGCCGGCCGGCGGGCGGTCCGATCCAGGAGGCCCCGGTCTCGCCGTCGGCGAGCCGGGCGACGGTGCGCGGCGCGCCGCCGTTAAGCGCGGCGCGGACGACGCCGCCCCGCCAGTCGCCGGCGACGGTGAGATGGGCCGCGATCTCGACGGCGAAGCCGGCGCCGACCCGGATCAGGGTCTCGGAGAGCGCGATGTGGAGCACCCGGGGGTGTGGCGGCGCGGCGCGGGGAGCGGCACGTCGAGGTTCTCGGTCGCCGCCGTATAGTAGGCGTCGACCTCGTCGATCGCCTCGAGGCGGACCCGGTCCTCGGAGACGGGCACGACCGCGACGATGCGGGCCTTTGCGGGCGGGCCGCTGGCGCCGTAGAAGCGCCACACGGTATCGAGGGGGTCCGCGCCCCAGGCGTCGGGGGCATCGTCGAGCG
The DNA here is from genome assembly GCA_965249645.1 of Alphaproteobacteria bacterium. Taxonomy (GTDB): domain Bacteria; phylum Pseudomonadota; class Alphaproteobacteria; order UBA828; family JAPUJA01; genus CAVOEB01. The sequence continues at coordinate 201,439 of CBDFML010000008.1, read as the reverse complement.
GGGTCTCCAACACCACGGCCGCGGTCTCGCCCGGGGTTTCGGCGCCGTCGGTGTGGGCGACGGCGCTGGTATGGAGTGCGCCGTCCGCCAGGCGGAGCAGCAGATAGTCCCCGCGGCCCGAGAGGGCGACCGGACGATCGAGGGTGAGCCGCCCGGTAGTACCGCCCGCGAGCCGCCCGGAGCTGCCGCCGTCGATGAGGGAATGGGTCAGGTGGACCACGTCGCCCCGGGCGATCGCCATCAGCCCCTCGGCGCCCATCTCCCAGCGCATCCGGCGGCGGTGATAGACTTGGCGGGCGGCCTGGAGGTTGCATTCCGCCGCCGCCTGGGCGCCGGTGGTGACGCCGGCCAGGGTCAAGGTGGTGCTGCCGGCCGGGGCGCCCGGCGCTACCGGGTCATCGTCGCCGGTCCGGAGACGGTGTTCGGAGAGCGCGCCCGCGCGATCCGCGAGACCATGGCCGACGGCGACGCCTTCCTGTTCCAGCGCAACCGCCTGATGTGCGGCGCCCGGGGGCGCTCCGACCTGCTCGCCGCCATCGACTGGCTCGATGCCTACGAACGCTTCCTCTACGGCGAGACCGACCGCGCCGACTTCCTGCGCGCCTTCGTCTGGGACGTCACCCTGACGGGCGCCGACGACGAGGCCGTGGCGAAACGCGCCCGCGAGATCGCCGCCCCGGCGCCGGGCAGTATCCGGGTGCACAACGAGAGCGAGACGTGGCAGACCGTCGCACCCCAGGTCGGGCTCTACGAATCCGCGGCCGGCGCCCGGCTGTTCCGCAATCACGTGCTCTCCGGCCTGGGCTGGCCCGAGCACTGGTTCGGCGGCGGCGGCGACGTCAACCGGGCGACCGCCGCCGAGATGGGCGATCCCGCCTTCAAGGCACTCACCCTGCGTCAGAGCGAATGGAGCGCCATCCTCGAGGAGGTCGGCGCCTACGTCATCCGCACCCGCCTCGATCCCACCCGCCGCCCCGCCCTCGATATCGAGAACCCGGACCCGGACCTCGCCGTCTCGGTCGAGTGGCCCGAGATGGTGACCCGGGACGCCTCGCGCCACGCCACGGCGCTCGCCCAGGTCACCGGCGCCGTCGCGCTCGCCGCCGACCGCGGTCTGATGAGCGAGATCACCGCGCTCAGGCTGATCCGCTCGCTGGCCGAGCGTCTCGGGGTCGAGTTCGACGCCGAGGCCGAGCTCGAGGCGGCGCGCGAAGAGGCCGCGGGGCGCGCCGAGGACGATACCTTCTCCCTGCCACCCGATGACGGGGACGGGGATGACGCCGGCGATTGAGCACCGAGCTCCGCTCGCTGCCGCCCGGCCCCGCTGAGGCGCCCCCGTGGCAACCGACCGCGAGCGCGAGCGGCGGCTCAAACGCGAACGCTCCCGCCACCAGCGGGCACTGCCGCGCATTCAGCAGGACACCGCCCGGGAGGTGCGGCGCCTGTTGCGCCGCGCCGAACGCGATATCCGCGCCACCCTGGCCGGCATGCCCTCGGAGTACGACGCCTTCGTCCTGCCCCGCTTGCAGGCCTCCATCCACCTGACCCTGGACCGCATGGGCGCACAGGCCGGCGCCGCCATGGCAACCGGCGCCGCACGCGCCTGGGATGCCGGCATCGTCCTCGTCGATGGTCCCCTCGACGCCGCCCTCGGACTCGATCTGCCCGGCTTCCGCCTCGCCGCCGAGCTTCCCACGGTCGATCCCCGCCAGCTCGCCGCCATGCGCGCCTTCCTCACCGACAAGATGACCGGCATCTCCACCGCGCTCGCCGATAGAATCAACACCGAGCTCGGCCTCGTCGCCGTCGGCGCCGGAAACCCCGGCGACGCCGTCGCCCGCATCGCCGCCATCCTCAAGACCGGCGGGCGCGCCCGCGCGCTCACCGTCCTGCGCACCGAGCTCGGCCGCGCCTATTCCCTCGCCACCCAGGAACGCCAGACCCAGGCCGCCGAGATCCTGCCCGGCCTCAAGAAACAGTGGCGCCGCTCCGGCAAACGCCGCTCGCGCATCAACCACGACGCCATCGACGGCCAGATCCGCCCCGTCGACGAGCCCTTCCAGCTCGGCTCCGTCACGCTCATGTTCCCCCGCGATCCCGCCGCGCCGGCCAAGGAGACGATCAATTGCGGTTGTCAGCAGCTGCCCTGGATGGAGAGCTGGGAGGTCCAGTACCCGGGGCGCCGCCCCTTCACCCCAGAAGAGATCGCCCAGGACCCCCGCCGCGCCGATCTCGAGGGCGAATTCCCCCCGCTCTCCCGCGAGGCCGTGCACCGCGAGGTCCAGACCGAAGGCTTCCTCGCCTTCGCCTCGGGCCGGGCGGCATTCGAGGGCGAGGAGCGCACCGTCGCCCTCGCCAGTGCGGCGCGCGTCGAAGCCCTCGGCCTCGGCGCCCGCGCCCGCGCCGTCCACCTCTCCGGGGACACCGTCCGTGACCACCCCCGGTTTGGCCGCTTTACCGCGGACGACTGGCTGCGCGTCCAGCGCATCGTCGACGACGGCGAGTGGGTCGCACGCCGCACCAACCATCGCTTGGTCTGGATCGAGGAGAGCGGCAAGCCCTGGCTCGCGATCCTCAAGCGTACCGCCAGCGGCGAGATCTACCTCAAGTCCTACCGGCGGGGCAACCGGCGCGAGGTCGGCAAATGGAGGGAGGAATGATGGAGCCCGGGGGGCCGCAACCTCCCCGCCGAACATACGCCGGGCTTGACGTAAGGCAAATGCCTGACTCGGGCTCCACAGTCACTCTAGACCGCACCGCGCGCGGGTGCAACGCCCCGTTCCCTTGATCCTGGCGGCGGCGATACGGCTCTCCGCGCCCGCCATGGACCCCGCGCACCGCACATGGCGGAGGACGCCACCGAGCTTCCCGCATGACGGGCGGGCCATGAATGCCCTCGGAGCCATCGGCTTTTTCCGCCCGAAAACACACCCCCCGAAAGCGTCGGATTTTCCAGTCCGTAAACACCCCATAAAACGTCCGGAAAATCGCGTTTTCCAGCCTGTTTCACGCTCGTGCCGGCGAAATTTGCAATTATTTTCGTTCGCCCGCATCGGCACCGAAAGCCATCGCAACCCCTTGATATCCGTAGTCTTCCGGCTTCTTCTTGGGGTCTTCCGGATTCACAGTTATTATCGTTTGGTTACACTGGTTGAAGACCTGCAGGTCGGCGATCATGGAGACCGCGGCGCGCACGCCCCGGTCTTCGTCGTCGTCGTGGGCAAACGGCATTCCGAACACCGCCATGATGGCATCGCCGATGAACTTGTCGAGCATCCCCTCCTCGCGTTGGATGCAATCGACCATCACCGTGAAGTACTCGTTGAGCAGCGTGACAGTGCCCTGCGCGCCCAGCTCCTCGGTGAACGTGGTAAAGCCGCGGATGTCGGAGAACAGCACCGTCGCCACGCTGCTCTTGCCGCCCAGGATGTCCTCGCCGCCTTCGATCAGCTGGTCGGCCAGCGAGGGATCCATGTAGCGCGACATGGTGGATTTGACGCGCTTCTCGCTGCTGATGTCCTCGATCATGACCATGGAGCCCAGCTTTTCCTGCTTGGCGCTTATCAGCGGCAGGAAGGTGACGTTGGCAGAGATGGTGTCGTCCTCTTCGCTGAACTTCATCTCGGCGTCCATGAAGACGTCGATTTCCTCGTCCTCGACGGCGCGGGCAATCTTATCCAGCATCCAGGCGTTCTTGCCGGTGAAGAACTCGGCGGCGGGTTTCCTCAGGATATCGTCGGGCTCGACCCGCATGATGCTCAAGCCGGCCGCGTTGCAGGTAACGATATTGCCCTCTTCGTCGAGGGTGATGACGCCGTTCGACATGCTTTCGAGCATGCTCTCGTTGTAGTTTTTCATGTTCTGGACGTCGTCGAACAGCTTGGCGTTTTCCAGGCCGATCGAGACCTGGGCCGTGAACGCCTTGAGCCGTGATTCGTCGTCCCCGGTGAACGGCCCGCCCTTCCGGTTGAGCACCTGGGTTACGCCGATGGTCCGGCCATCCTTGTTGACCACGGGCACGCACAGGATCGAGCGGGTGAAAAATCCGGTCTGCTTGTCGAAGGAAGGGTTAAAACGAGGGTGATGACGCCGTTCGACATGCTTTCGAGCATGCTCTCGTTGTAGTTTTTCATGTTCTGGACGTCGTCGAACAGCTTGGCGTTTTCCAGGCCGATCGAGACCTGGGCCGTGAACGCCTTGAGCCGTGATTCGTCGTCCCCGGTGAACGGCCCGCCCTTCCGGTTGAGCACCTGGGTTACGCCGATGGTCCGGCCATCCTTGTTGACCACGGGCACGCACAGGATCGAGCGGGTGAAAAATCCGGTCTGCTTGTCGAAGGAAGGGTTAAAACGCAGATCGGCATAGGCGTGGGGAATGTTCACGGTCTTGCCCGAGGTGAACACCGTGCCCGCGATGCCCAGATGATTGGGGAAGCGGATCTTGGTCGCACCCAGCCCCTGGCCGATCTCGGTGTAGAGCTCGTTGGTCTTCTCGTCGTTGAGGAACAGGGTCGAGCGGTCCGCATTCAGCATTCGCGTGACCGTCGCCATGATCTTTTGCAGCAAGGGCCCGAGTTGCAGTTCGGACGAGACCTCGGAGACCACGCCCAGAAACTCCAGCTCTTTCTCGCGCGACTTCTGCATCTTCTCGACGTAAAGCGCGCCCTGCAGCGCGACCGCCGCCTGGGTCGTCATGGCTTCGAGCAGGGCCAGATCGTCCTTGGTGAAGCGGCCCTTCATCTTGTTCAACACCTGGGCGACGCCGATCACCTCGCCGTTCACCGTGCGCACCGGAGCGCACAGGATGTTCTTGGTGGTAAATCCGGTCTGCTCGTCGACGCTGCGGTTGAAGTGTTCGTTGGCGTAGGCGTCGTGGATGACCATGCCCTCGCCGGTGGTGTAGGTGTGCCCTGCCACGCCGACATGGTTGAGCAGGCGAATCTCGCGGTGGATATCGCCCTGCGCAACCCGGGAGTAGAGTTCGCCCGACAGGGGGTCATTCAGGAACAGCGAGCCCCGCTCGGCGCCCAGCACCGAGGTCACCATCTCGACCAGGGTTTCGAGCTGCTCGTCGAGGTTCTGGTGGGCGGCAAGCCGGTTCGATACCGAGAGCAGGAGCTCGGCACGTTCGCCCTTGGCAGCGCGGCCGATGGAGCCGGTCTTTGCCGCCGCTTTGCGCTTGGACGCCGGTTTCTTCGCCTTCGATGTTACCGCCTTCGCCGCCTTTGCCTTGCGTCGTCCGGCCGGGCGCCGCGTGGCGTTGGCGGTTCGCGGGTCTGCCCTATTGGCCACTGCTCGTCTCCAATTCGTCGCGCAACACTGAAATTGTAGACTGGAGTTGACCCGCCTCGTCACGGGCATCGCGCTCCATAGTCTGAATCCGGTCTTCGCCATCGGCGCGCAAGCGTTCCATCTGATCGCGCATGGAACCGACGGTGGCCTTGAGCTGGGTAATCTCGTCGTTGGCCTCCGCCACCGCCGACTGGACGGCGTCGTCCCTATCCCCACGCTCGCGCTCCAGCTCGTCGCGCAGCGCATTGGCCCGTACCCTTGAGCTGGTTCAGCTCGTCGTTGGCTCCAGCCAACGCTTTCTGAACCATCTCATCCTCATGCGCGCGCATGCCCTCAAGTTCGTCGCGCAGCGCCTGAATCGTATCCTTGAGACTGCGGTTTTCCGTCTGGAGCTCAAAGAGCTCGTCCGCGAGGTCGTCCGAAGCCATGGCGCATCCGTTCTGCGACGCCGACTTACTCAAACCCGGGTCGGCGTTTCCCCCAAAGACAGTGTAGCGGTTTCTGATCGATTCGGGAATTCACTCACGCAGCTGCCTAAAAGTTGCCGGATTCAATGCCGCGCGGCACCCGGTGCACCGAGCGCGGGCTGAGAGCGGGCATACTGGGCAGTAAACGCCTCGCGCTCAGCCCGCCCGCGCTGCGGTCGGTGATGGAGAAAAACCAGAGCCCGGCGAACGCTGCGGTCATGGAAAACAACGCAGGATACTGGTAGGGAAACACCGGCGCCTCATGACCCAGCAAATCGACCCAGACGGTCGAGCCCAAAATCATCAGCAGCTCTCACTCACCGCGCGTCCGGTGTGTTGCTCAACCTCGGAATCCCGGGAAAATGGCGCGCCCGGAGAGACTCGAACTCCCAACCCCCAGATTCGTAGTCTGGTGCTCTATCCAATTGAGCTACGGGCGCCGGTTGGCGCCTGATCCACGGCGGATCAGGTGCATCGAAGGAGCCGGACAGTACTGCAAACACCCGTTCCGAAGCAAGCGCAGCTCCGTCTCGCGGCGGTGTTCCGCGCAGGGTGAAATATCCGCATTTCGAGGGGTTAAGAAATCTGACTTGTCGCTTTGAGTCCCATTGAGTAGTATTTTCGTCAATTGGGCCAATTGCCTAGCTGAAGGGTACCGGGTCGCGGACAGAGCGGCGAGCGGCAATATTGCCGTAACGACGTCTCTTAATTCAGGGAACTTGCTCGTAATGGCACGTTTGAAAACCGCAGCGGCGATCGTGGGCGCCGCAATCCTCCTTGGCGGCTGCTCTACCTTGGAGGAAATTTTTCCGTCCTTGACCGGAGACGAGCCGTCGGGCTATGCACAGCCGATCCCCGCCTCGCCGTCCGAGAGCATCGGTACACCAACCGTGGCACCCGTCCAGACGGTCGCCACGCAAAGCACGTTGGCACCGACGGTGACGGCGCTTTATGACATGACCGGGTCGGCCTCGATGGGTCAGCCGACCGGCACCTTTGTCGGCGAAAAGGTGCGTGGGCATCAGCAGGAGCTTGCGGAACTCAAGGCCGCGATCGGCCAGCGCAACGCCCAGTTCCAGCAGCAGCGCACCACCGCTCGGCAGGATTCCCAGACCTACTACGCGACCATCGCGGCGATCAACGCACGCCTGCAGATCGGCACCACCCCGGGCAACCCGATCTTGGTCAGCCAGTGGAACGCCGCCCAGAGCGAGTTGGACCGCATCCTGGCCGACATTGCGGCGCTGAACGCGCTGGGCAATCAGGTTGCCGCCGATTCGGCGATGGCCGCCTATTTGCTCGAATCCGTGCGCGCCGCCTATGGCCTGCAGGGTGCGATTGACGAAGATCATCGCCAGCTTGCCACACTCGAAGACGAAGTTAACCGCTCGGTCGTGCTGATTGACCGCCAGCTCAACGAGATCAATGAGACCATCAACCGCTACACGGCCTATGTGAACAGTGAGCGACGAAACCTGACGACCATCTCGGTGGCGATCAAGAATGGCGAGTATTACGGCACGAGCCTGATGAACCGCGCTTTCGAAACCGGCTACACCATCCCCGCCAGCATGGCGCCGGCCCCGGCAATGGGACCCTCGGCCGCCGCGGAAACCCGCGAGCCGCTGGTCATCATCCGCTTCGACCGGCCGGACGTGGATTTCGAGCAGGCGCTCTACACAGCGGTGGCCCGAGCGTTGGAGCGCCGGCCGTCGAGCAGCTTCGACCTGCTTGCGGTTTCGCCCAACCAAGGCACGCCGGCCGAGGTGGCGCTGAACACCAACAATGCCAAACGCAACGCCCAGCGCGTCTTGACCTCGCTCACCGAGATGGGCCTGCCCAGCAACCGGGTGAACCTGTCCTCGCTTACGAGCCCGGACGTCTATACCAGCGAAGTGCATATCTACGTCCGCTAGGCTTTCGTCGTTCTTTCTTAAAGGTGGGCCGGGTTAGCGGGCCTGGGAGAGGCGTGCGCAGTCAGAGCGTCTGCGCGATAAGGAACCGATGGCGCGTTCACTGTTTCAGCCTTTTCGACTGATCCTTCGCGGGTTGCTTGGCGGAGCGCTCGGCGCCGTCGTGCTGGCGGGCGCCGCGCAGGCCGGCGGCAGCGGGTCCAGCGCTTCCAGCTTCATGGTGGCGGCAGCGGACGAGCGGGCCGTCGAGGCGGGGTTGGCAGCGCTTCGCGCGGGCGGCACTGCAATGGATGCCGCCGTCGCGGTACAGCTGGTGCTCAATCTGGTCGAACCGCAGAACTCCGGAATTGGGGGCGGCGCCTTCCTGCTCCATTACGACGCGGCCAGCGGCCGGACGCTCAGCTATGACGGGCGCGAGACCGCGCCCGCCGCAGCCGGACCGGATCTGTTCCTCACGACCGACGGCGAGCCGATGGATTTCTACGCGGCCCTTGTGGGCGGACGGGCGGTGGGCGTGCCCGGTACTCTGCGCCTGCTCGAGCAGGCCCACGCGGCCCATGGCCAGCGTCCCTGGGCCGAGCTGTTCGAACCCGCCATCGCGCTGGCCGAAGCGGGGTTCGCGATTTCACCCAAGCTCGCACGCTCGATAAGTCGAGCCAAAGAACTCGACCGCTACGAGACGACCCGGCGCTATTTCTTCAGCGCGGACGGCGCTGCCAAGCCGGCCGGAACTATTCTCACAAATCCCGAGTTTGCCGCGACCCTGCGCGAGATTGCGGACGGCGGGGCCGACGCGTTCTACAGCGGCCCGATCGCCCGCGACATCGTCACGGCAGTGCAGGGGGTGCCCGACAATCCCGGACTGATGACCGAGGCCGATCTCGCCGGTTACGCCGCCAAGCCACGCAGCCCCGTCTGCGGCACCTATCGCATCTGGACGGTGTGCGGCATGGGCCCACCCACTTCGGGCGGCCTGACCGTGCTCCAGATTATGGGACTGCTCGAACCCTTCGATCTGGCGGCGAGCGGCCCGGGAACCCTCGAATCGGTCCACCTGATCTCCGAGGCGAGCCGTCTCGCCTATGCCGATCGGGGGCGATACATAGCGGATTCGGATTTCGTGCAGGTCCCTGTGGCCGGGCTCATCGATAAGGCGTATTTGCGCGACCGCTCGGCCCTGATCCAACCCGACCGCGTCATGATCGAGGTCGAGGCCGGGGTGCCGCCAGGCGCTGACGCACGCCTCGCCCCGGACGACGGGCGGCTGGCGGCGTGGGCGCTCGCACCCTCCCCGCCATCGACCACGGAATCGTTGACCACCACGCATTTTTCGATCGTCGATGGGGAGGGCAACGCCGTCGCCATGACCAGCAGCATCGAACAGTCGTTCGGCTCGAGGCTGATGGTGCGGGGCTTTCTGCTCAATCAGCAGCTGACCGATTTCTCGTTCCGACCCACGGCGGGCGGCGAACCGGTGGCCAATCGCGTCGAGAGCGGCAAACGGCCGCGCTCGTCCATGTCGCCAACCATGGTGTTCGACGCCGGCGGCCGGTTCGCCATGACCCTGGGCTCACCCGGTGGCCCGCTGATTATCACTTACGTCGTTGAGACCCTGATTGCGTCCCTGGATTGGGGATTCGCGATGCAGCAGGCAATCTCGCTGCCCCGGCATTCGAACTGGCGGGGTCCCATCGCGATCGAGGCCGGTACGCCACTCGCGGCCCTCCAAGCCCCGCTCGCGGCAATGGGCCACGAGGTCCAGCTACGCGACTTCCACAGCAACCTGCAGGGTATCCGACGCGTTCCGGGCGGCCTCGAGGGCGGCTCCGATCCGCGCGGTGAAGGTGTCGCGCGAGGCGATTGAGCGCCGTGTCCCGCACGGCCGATCACCGGACCGCGGCCGAACCCGCATGACCGCGCTGCCTGACCTTCGGCTCAAGCCCCCGCAGGGTGCGCGGCGGCGCGTTGGCCATCCCTGGGTCTATTCCAACGAAATCGATATGGACAACGCGGCGCGTGCATTTCCGCCGGGCGAAATCGTCCGCCTTGTCAGCGCAAACAACGAAGTGTTGGGCCTAGCCACGTTCAACCCGCATTCCCTAATCGCGGCACGCCGGCTCACAACCGAGGTGGATACCGCGATCGATGCTGCGTTCTGGGCGGCACGCCTGCGCCGGGCGTTGGCCATTCGGGAGCGGACCTATTCGGAGCCCTGTTACCGTCTGATCCATTCCGAGGCGGACGGATTTCCCGGCCTGGTGGCCGACCGCTATGGCAACGCACTGGTGCTGCAGGTCAATAGCGCCGGCATCGAGCGGGCCCTGCCCGACCTGCTCGAGGCCGTCGACGAGGTGCTTGCGGCCGGAATCGTCGTAATCCGTGCCGATTCGCGAGTTCGCCAACTTGAGGGCCTCGATCGCTACGTCCGCGTTGCCCGGGGACATCTCGACGGGTTCGTCGAGTTGGAGGAAAACGGAGTGCGCGCCCTCGCCGATCTGGAGAGCGGCCAAAAGACAGGCTGGTATTACGATCAACGCGACAACCGGCGCTTCGCCGCGCGGTTTGCCGAGGGTGCCCGGGTCCTCGATCTTTATTGCTCGTCGGGCGGCTTTGCTCTGGCCGCGGCGCGCGCGGGGGCCCGTGCCGTGATCGGGCTCGACAGCTCGGAGGCCGCCCTTGATCTCGCTCGGCAGAGCGCGGTACTTAACGGCGTCGAGGAGTGTTGCCGCTTCGAGCGGGCCAAGCTGTTCGACGCCGTGGAGGCGCTGGTCCGGGATGGCGAGCAGTTCGACCTGGTGATTGCGGACCCGCCCTCGTTCGTATCGGCACGGCGCGAGCTCAAGCCGGGTCTGCGCGCCTATCGCAAGCTCGCGCGTCTTTCCGCTTCGCTGGTTGCGCCGGACGGCTTTCTGGTCATCGCGAGCTGCTCCCAAAATGTCGATGAAGCCGCGTTCGCCGACGCCGTGGCGCGCGGGCTGGCCGATGCGGGGCGCGAATCGCGCATTCTGCGCCGGTCGGGCGCCAGCGCGGACCATCCGGTCCACCCGGCATTGCCGGAGACGGCTTATCTTAAATGTCTGGGGCTTGCGCTCGACTGAGCAGCGGCGTCGTTTAGAACCGAACGACCGAGCTGATGGCGAGCAGGCCGAGAATCGCGGACACGACGCAGATGATCGTGGTCATTCCCATGAACAGGGCGTTGCCCAGCGTGAACAGGGGATAGTAGAGACGGTCGCGCAAGCGCCGTGCGCCTTGGCGGCGCTCGGGTCCGGCGGAGACCGAGATAAAAAACGATCAAAGCCGAGGGGTATGCTGATGCGGATGTCGACGAGCCGGCTTTCGGCGAGGCGGTCAGGCAGGCGGTCGATCAGCGTGCGCACCGCGATATCGTCGCCGTGGACGGTCTCTTGCGCGAGCTCAACATCCTGCTCGTCAATCTCAACCGTCTGCGCGGAACTCATACCCATGTCACGACTCCAGCGTTCTCTTTTGACCTTTACAGGCCCGTCGAGATTAGCCAGCAATCGTTAAAAACAACCTAATCTTTGGCTAAAGCAGAGGGCTATGCGTCCTCGGGCAGGCGCAAACGGATCCGGCTGCCGTGGGAATCGCTGGACAGCAGGTCGATTTCGCCCTTGTGAGCCCGCATCAGGTCACGCGCAATCGCAAGGCCGAGGCCGGCACCGCCGGGCTTGTCGGCTCCAGTGAAGGGCTCGAACAAATGCGCCTGGATCTGCGGGGGAACGCCGGGCCCGTTATCCGCCATCTCGATCACCGTGTTTCCGCCCTCGCGACGGGCGGAAACCGTGACGTTGCCCGCGTTGTCGGGTTGCCGGGCGAGCGCTTCGGCGGCATTGCGGGCGAGATTGCTCAGGACCCGGAAGAGCTGGTCGCGATTGGCAGTAACATCGAGATCGTCCGGCACTTCATTTTGCCAGTCGATTCGGACCCCGTCGGGCCGGGCCAGATCCTCTCCCACTTCAGCGACCAGCGGGCTCAGTGCGAAGCGACTGCGCTCGGGAGTGCCATCGTCGGCACGCGCAAACGTCAGGGTCTGGGTGCAAAAGTCGAACGCCCGATCGATCGCCTGGTAGAGTCGCGGGGTGACGCGTTTGACTTCGGGATCCTCAACCCGCGCGAGACGCTCGGACACCAACGAAACCGTCGCCAGCATGTTTCGCAGGTCGTGGTTTATCTTGCTCACCGCCTCGCCCAGCGCAGCAAGGCGGGTCTTCTGACGCAGCGCCTGGCGCAGTTGTGTCTGCATCATGGCGAGCTCGCGCTGGGCGATGCCGACCTCGTCGCGCCGGCGACTTGGCCGGATGGTGCTCGCTTCTTCTTCCGGGCGCTCGCGAAAGGCAACCAGGCTGGCGGTGATGCCGCGCATCGGGCGAACCATCAGAAAATGCAGGCTGATGAAAACGAGAATCGCCGTAACGGCGGCGAGAACCAGTGAAAGCTGGAGGATGCGCGAGGAGTAATCGAGCATGCCGTCGAACAGGGCCTTTTCGTGCAGCACGATCTCGATGCTGATGCCCGGATCATCCATGGGTGAGTGACTCATCACCTGGATTTCGCGCGTGCCGCCGCTGAACAAGGTGCCGAATCCGTCGCGAATCAGTCCGATCGGCGTCGCCTCTCTCAGATCGAAGCTCGCGTCGATCGACGGCGGCATGTCGCCCATCAGGGCCATTACCTTGCCGTTCAGCCGGTGCAGCGCTATGGCGTCGACCTTTGCGTGGGACAGCAATGCGCGGGTCAGTGCCGGGCTGACCTTGCCACTGGGCGCCACATCGACTGAGAGTGCAAATGCAGCCAGGCGCGATGCGGCGACCCGTTCTTCGAGATAGACCAAACGGTAGCGAGCGATCGAGGGCACATAAATCAGCACTTCGCCCAGCATGACGAAGGCGATCGTGAGCAGCAGTAAACGGGCCGACAGGCTTTGCGTGATCCGGGCAAGGGTTGAGGGAGGGGTGCTCATAGGACCGACCAGATTACCCGAAACGGCCTAAAAAGCGGACCACCGCGCGGGTGCGCTCGCCAAACAGGGCCGGCGTGTAGAAGCTGGCAGCCGCCCGCTTGCTCGCTTCGCTGTAGGTGGGATAAGGCACCACGAGGCCAGCCAGCGCGCTGACCTTGAGGCCACGTGCGATGGCCAGGGTCCAGAGCGAAATTTGCTCGCCGGCGTGGGGCCCAAGGATCGACGCGCCGAGCACGCGGCCACGTCGGGTGACCACCGCCTCGACCAGCCCATCCGGCTGACGCTCGGCCAGCGCCCGATCGTTTTCGTCGAACGGCCAGCGCAGCACGCGGATATCGCCACGGGCACGGCGCGCCGCCTCGACCGAGAGGCCGACATGGGCGTATTCCGGGTCGGTGTAGATTGCCCAGGGCACGGCGGCGTCTGATACCCGGGCCGGCAGACGAAACAGCGCGTTGTGCAGCACGATGCCGGCCTGATAACTCGCCATATGGGTGAATTGGTGGGGCCCGGCGACATCGCCCGCCGCGAAGACCCGCCGGTTCGTGGTGCGCAGGCGGCGGTCGAGCACCAGTGCGCCGTCGCGGGTCGCGATCCCCGCCGCCTCAAGGCCCAGACCGTCGAGCTCGCGCCGCCGTCCGGTCGCGACCAGCAGGTGTGAGCCGCTGATGCGCTGATTTTCGCCGGATTCGCAGTAATTCACTGCAATGCCGTCCGCCTCCGCCGCAACCGACTCGATGGCAACATTCTGGCGCACAACGACGCCTTCCGCGCTCAGCCGGTCGGCCAGGATCGCCGCCAGTTCATCCTCACCCGCGGACAGCAGGCGGTCGGCATCGAGCAGGGTGACCGCCGCGCCCAGCCGGCAATAGGCCTGGCTCAGCTCGACCCCGACCGGACCCGCGCCGATGACAATCAGGTGGCCGGGCTCGATACGGGCGTCGAACAGGGTCTCATTGGTCAGATACGCTACCCCCTCCAGCCCCGGAATCGGTGGCACAGTGGGGCGCCCGCCCGTCGCAATAACCGTGCGACGGGGGCGGATCATCTGATCGCCCGCGATCAACTCGCGCGGGCCGGTGAAGCGCGCAGACGCCTGGATGACGCGCACGCCCAAACCTTCATAGCGGGCGATCGAGTCCTGCGGCTCGATTTCGGCGATGACCCCGGCGAGATGGTCGTAGACGGCAGAGAAATCCACCGTCACCGGCTCAGCCCGAATCCCGAGGCGCCCTGCTCCGCGCGCCGTGGCCGCGGCGTGAGCGGCGGCGAGTAGCGCCTTGGAGGGAACACAACCCGTATAGAGACATTCACCGCCCAGCCGATGGCGCTCGACCAGAACCACCGACGCGCCCATCTGGCTGGCGCCCGCAGCAACCGACAGGCCGCTCGATCCAGCCCCGATCACGCAGAGGTCCGGCTTGAGATAATTCGTCATGACTTGTCGCCCCGCGGGGCTCAGCCCTTTCGCGACCGCAATCTCTTATAGACCACGGGCAGCAGCGAGAGAATGGCGAGCCCAACGAGGCCGCCGATAATCGGCGGGGTCAGCAGTTCGGCCGGGCCCACATCGCCGCCACTGTCCAGAATGCCGCCTATGCCCGCGCCCGCAAGCGCGTATACAACTGTACCCGGGATGATGCCAATGAAGGTTCCGAGCACATAAGTCCGTAGACCCACGCCGAGAAACGCCGGCGCCAGATTGACCGCCCAGAACGGGAACACCGGGATCAGACGCAGCACCAACATATAGCTGAACGCATTGTCGGAAAAACCGTTCTCCATACGCCGCAAAAAGCCCCCGGTGCGCCGGCGCAGCGGCTCGCCAAGCGAACTCTTGGCCGCCATGAAAACGAGTGTGGCCCCAACGGTGGCCCCAATCACGGTGTAGACGGACGCCCCGGCGACACCGAACAGGAAACCGCCGGAAAGCGTTAACAGGCTCGCCGCCGGACAGGACACCGCAGTGATCGAGATATAGGCTCCGATGTAGGCAAGCACAGCCAGAACCGCGTGATTTGCCACGAATTCCTGGAACGCGGCGCGGTGCTCGCGCAGCACCGCCAGATCGACATAGTTGTCGAGCCCGAAGCCGAAAAATAGTCCCGTCGCGAGTGCAATGATCGCGAGGGGCCAAAGCCGCTGCAGGGAAATCGTCGAGCCCGGCGTTGAGCTGTCGTCCATAGTCGCTATCATCCTTGTGAACGGCACGCCGGACCGACACAACTGGCCTAGCGATCACGGCAGGGACTCATGGTATAACAAAGCATGCGCGCCGGCGGCGTCGGTCACCGTATTGTGAAGACTGTTGCGCAGAACCTGGAAGCGGCTCAAGGGGAAGCGACCGAGCGGGGCGGCATTGACTTTGGCGCCCCGAAACCGCTATACAGCGCGGCGTTCGCCACGCAATCCGAACCTGATGGAGACGAGGCTGTGAAACGGACATTTCAACCGAGCGTTCTCGTGCGCAAGAGGCGCCACGGCTTTCGTTCGCGCATGGCGACGGCGGGCGGACGCAAGGTGCTGGCCCGGCGCCGGGGCAAGAATCGCAAGCGTCTTTCCGCCTGAACACCATGTCAGGGCCGCTTCCACGGCTTCGGCAACGGTCGGATTTTCTGCGGGTTGCCCGACACTGCCAAAAGTGGGCAGCTCCGGGCCTCGTGCTCCAGGCGAGCCGGCGACCGATGGAGCCGGACGATACCGGGAAGGCCGGGGAACAAAGTGTCCGCGTGGGCTTCACGGTGACGAAAAAACTAGGCAACGCCGTAATTCGCAATCGAATCCGGCGGCGCCTGCGGGCCGCGGCCGACCGAATCATGCCGGCCCACGCCAAGAGGGGGTACGACTACGTGGTGATCGGCCGTGCACAGACGCTCTCGCGCCCCTTTTCCGCGCTGGTAGACGATCTAGAGACCGCACTGCGACGCACCGAAGCGTTCGACGGCGACGGCCGGACGAGCCCATCATGACCCTGGCCTCTCTCCCCTTCCGTCTGCTGATCCGAGGCTACCAGCTGGGAATCTCGCCCTGGCTGCCCTCGAGCTGTCGCTATCTGCCGACTTGTTCCGACTACGCCCTCGAGGCGGTCGGCCGGCACGGTCCGGTCGTGGGCGGTTGGCTGGCATTGAGGCGAATACTGCGGTGCCATCCCTTCGGCGGATCGGGCTATGATCCCGTTCCAGGCCTTGGCGAGCAGTCGGTCCGCAATCGGCACGGGCGCGCGTAAGAGGATGAACATGACGGATCAGACGCGCAACCTGATCATTCTCGCGGTCGTGGGCATTGCGATCCTTATCGGCTGGCAGTACCTCTTCCCGCCAGTCCAACCGCCGCCGCCGGAACCGATCGAAGCTGCAAGTGAGGCCGTCCCGGCCACGCAGCCAGTCCAGCCCGAGTTCGTTCCCATGAGCCGCGAAGAGGCGCTGGGGAAGAGCGAGCGCGTCGCGATCGACGCGCCCCGGATTTTCGGCTCGATCAGCCTGACCGGCGCGCGTATCGACGATGTCGAGCTACGCGACTTCAAAAAGGAGAACGAACCCGAGAGCCCTCAAATTTCCCTGCTCATTCCCAGCGGAACGGAGGAGTCCTATTTCTCCGAGTTCGGCTGGACGGTCCCGGAAAGCGCCGACGTTGCGTTGCCCGGCGCCGCCACGGTATGGCAGGCGAGCAGCGGCACACTCACCATAGACAGCCCGGTGACCCTGCGCTGGGACAACGGCCAGGGGCTTCGCTTCACGCGCACCATCTCAATCGACGAGAATTTCATGTTCACCGTCGAACGAGAGGTCGAGAACTACGGCAGCGAAACGCTCGAACTGTGGCCCTATGGATTGATCGCGCGTTACGGCACCGGTGTGATGGGCACCATTCCTTACGCCACCTATCTGGTCCACGAAGGTGCGCTGGGCGTGTTCAACGGAATCCTCGAGGAAGAGGACTACGACGACATGCGCGAGAGCGGGAATATCGAGTTCGAGTCGACCGGGGGCTGGGCCGGAATTACCGACAAATACTGGCTCGTCGCCCTGGTGCCGGACCAGGCCAACCACCTCAAGGCACATTTTACGCATAGCGTCCGGGGCGAGGCGGACAAATACCAGGTCGTGATGATCGAAGATGCCCTTCAGCTTGCGCCCGGCGGCAGCCTCGAGGTGACCAACCGTCTGTTTGCCGGCGCCAAGGAATACAATCTTCTCGAAGACTATGAGGATATCTACGGCATTCCCAGCTTCGACAGCGCGGTCAAATTTTTCCTACTCTGGTTCATCTCGAAGCCGCTCTTCTACGCCCTCGATTTCTTCAACCGGGGGATCGGCAATTTCGGTGTTGCCATCCTGCTGTTGACGATCTGCGTCCGCTTGCTGCTGTTTCCGCTCGCCAACAAGTCCTACAAGGCGATGTCGAAGATGAAGCAGTTGCAGCCCAAGATCACCAAGATGCGCGAACGCTACAAGGACGACAAACCGCGCATCAACAAGGAAATGATGGCGCTCTACAAGAAGGAGAAGGTCAATCCGATGGCAGGCTGCCTGCCGGTGCTCCTGCAGATCCCCATCTTCTTCGCACTCTATAACGTGCTGTTCGTTTCGACCGAGATGCGCCACGCGCCGTTCTTCGGCTGGATCACCGATCTCTCGGCTCCCGATCCCTATTCGGTCTTCACCCTGTTCGGCCTGTTCGATTACGCCCTTCCTGCCTGGCTTATAATCGGTCCATGGCCGCTTCTGATGGGTATCTCGATGTGGCTGCAATTCAAGCTGAACCCCACGCCGCCCGAGCCGATCCAGGCGAAGATCATGATGTTCCTGCCCATCGTGTTCACCTTCATCCTGGCGCCCTTCCCGGCCGGACTGGTGATCTATTGGACCTGGAACAATATTCTCTCGATCACCCAACAGTGGTTCATCATGCACCGCATGGGCGTGAAGGTGTCCTTTGGAGGCAAAAAAATCTGAGGCTGACGACGCCAGCGAGGCTGCGCGGCTGCTGTTCGCGGCGCCTTGCCGCTTCGTCGCCGGGGTAGCGAGCCTTTCGGCCCTGCCTGCAAGCCCACTGCCCGAAGTCGCCTTCGCGGGGCGCTCAAACGTGGGAAAGTCGAGCCTCATCAACGCGCTCACCGGACACAAGCAACTCGCGCGCACGTCGCGAACTCCGGGACGCACCCAGCAGATCAATTTTTTCACGCTCGACGAGCGGCTCATGATGGCGGATCTGCCGGGCTACGGCTATGCCCGCGCGGCAAAATCGCGAATTGCCGCATGGACCCGACTGGTCGAGGCGTACTTGCGCGGCCGGCCGAGTTTGCGCCGGGTCTGCCTGCTGGTCGACGCCCGGCACGGCCTGAAGCCAAGCGATCGAGACGTGATGGCGATGCTCGATGACGCCGCCGCGGTCTATCAATTTATTTTGACCAAATCCGACAAACTGCGAGACGCCGGCCTCGATGCAACCGTCGAGGCAATCGCCGGTGAGATCGAAAGCCACGTCGCCGCGCATCCGGTCATCGTGCCCACGAGCGCCCGCGCCGGCCTGGGAATCGAGACCTTGCGCACCGAACTCTCGGCACTCGCGACGCCGAAAGGTAGAGACCCGGTGCCTGCGCCGTGACACTTTCCGGAGGCCCGGCAATGGTCTAAAGTCTGCGCGCCATGAACGCCAAACCCACCATCAGCGATACCAAGCATCTGATTCGGACCGCCGAAACGCTGTCCGAAGCGGTGCCTTATATCCGGGAATTTTCCGGCAGCAGCTTCGTCATCAAGTATGGCGGCCACGCCATGGGCGACGAAGAACTCGGCCGCAAGTTTGCGCGCGACGTCGTCCTGCTTAAGCAGGTCGGGATCAATCCGGTAGTCGTGCATGGCGGCGGCCCGCAAATCGGCGCCATGCTCGAGCGACTGAAGATCGAGAGCTCGTTCGTCGATGGCCTGCGGGTGACCGACAAAGCAACTGTCGATATCGTCGAAATGGTCCTGGCAGGATCGATCAACAAGCAGGTGGTCAGCGCTATAAACGACGCGGGCGGCTTGGCCGTCGGACTCTCCGGCAAGGATGGCCGGCTGATCGAGGCGCGTAAATATCAGGGCACGCGGGAAGGCGGCGAGACCGACTCGAACATTGAAAAGGTGCTCGATCTGGGCTTCGTCGGCGAACCGACCGTGATCAATCCGGCCGTGCTTAACGTGTTCGAATCGTCACGGATCATTCCGGTCATTGCACCCATCGGCATCGGCGCCGACGGCGAAACCTACAACATCAACGCCGACACGGCCGCGGGTGCGATCGCTGCGGGCATTGGCGCGCGCAAGCTGATCATGCTGACCGATGTGGCGGGCGTGCTGGACAAGAAAGGCGAATTGGTCAGCGAAATGTCCGTACCGGAGGCTGAGGCAATTCTCGCCGACGGCACGATCACCGGAGGGATGATTCCCAAGCTGACGACCTGTCTCGAGGTGCTTGGCGGAACCACGGAGGCCGCGCATATCCTCGACGGCCGCATCCCTCACGTCCTGCTGCTCGAAGTCTTCACGGTGCATGGCGCAGGCACGAAAATCGTTCAGGCCTGACCGCTCACTCAACGCTTGCCGAAACCGCCGACGAAATCCGTGAACAGGCTGAGTTGCGCCTGCAGATCCCCGTTCGACATCGGATAGCCCGTGCCGTCGCGGGCATTCAGCATATCGGTGTGGGGAATCTTGGCGGAGCGCATTTGCAGATGCAACGCCGTACGCATGGCCAAGCCGGCTTTCCAGGCCAGCGCGACCACGGCCTTGGGACGGCGCGACTCCATGACCTTTGTGACGACGTCGATGGAGAGGCCGGATTTCAGCGCCAAGGAAAAGAGAACAAATTCGCGGTCGTTTTTCATGATCGCTTCGGTCAACGCCTCGTCGTTGAGCTGTCCCTCGTGGAAAAGCCGTTCCGCCCGAACTTTCGGCAGGCCGTCTTCGTTCAGGCCCGAAGGGGAAAGCCGCTTGTTAACGGCCTTGGCAACGCGCTGAGACGTCTTGGTATCAAGCTCGTGGTGCTTTTCCAATGTCGTGAGCAACGAAGCGGTCACAAACTGGGCAATCCGCTTGACCGCCCGATGAGACAGGTTGGGCCGCTCGACCAACGGCTCCTGCCAAGACGTCCGGCTCGGTGCACGGTCAATGATGTCGTCGAGGGTCTCTTCCCGGATCTGCGCGCTGGAATTGGCCAACAACGCTGCAACCGCCGCCTCGTCGTCCACCGAGACGATGCAATCACACACGCCCGACGCCACACTATCGCGCCGCGAGATACAGCTCAACGCACCCTGCACCGGGCTGCTCTCGATGATCTCGATCAAGTCGTCATCGGTGAGCAAGGGTGAGAATTCGAGGATAGGCGAGCAAACGACAAGTTCGTCATCCTGCGCCAGAAGCTTGACGAGATCCGCCGGCACATTGTCGCAATCCTTGATCTCCTCGGCGACGATCTGGCGCACTCGCGGCAACTGATCGCGCGCCAAAACATCGAGAACCTCGAGTGTCAACTGTTCGACCCGCGACTTTTGGGCAGGATTAAGATCGGGCGCCAGACGGGAGATCTTGCGCGCCAGAAGGCAGCGGGCCTGCTCGTCGCGGTCACGCGCCAACATCAAATCGGCATGGGTCGGTGTCGAGTCGTTTTCGGCAATAGCGCGACGCACTTCGGGCGCGTCATCCTCGGCAAGGTAGTAGAGGATTTCGGGTTGAATATTCGATTGCTCGGCTAGGTCGCGCCGCACCTCGGGATCGGCGTCGCGCGCCAGCGCCTTTTGCTCGTCGTAGCTGAGCTCAGCCGCCCGCGTTCTGTCGGCCTGGACAGCGGTATTCGACCGCCCGCTCATGCTTCGCCCTCCGATTTGCCGGTCGACTCGGCTGGCCCGGCAACAATGTAACCGCGTTTTCCGTTATGTTTGATCTGATACATCGCCTGATCGGCACGCCCGATGAGTTCGTCGACCGATTCGGCACTTTCCGGATCAAACACCGCCACACCGATCGATATGCTGAGCGGATTTTCCTTATCACCGGAAAACACCGCCAGGGAATCGTTGATTTCGAGCATGCGTTCGGCTTTCCGCCGTGCCGTATCGAGATCGACACCATCGAACCAGACAGCGAACTCGTCACCGCCCAACCGGGCGATTGGATCGGTGGCCCGGGTCTTTTTACGCAGTTCGTTGGCGAGCAAATGCAATGCGTTGTCGCCCTGTTTATGGCCGTGGATATCGTTGACGAGCTTGAAGTTGTCCATATCCAGATAGAACATGGCCGCCGAACGGCCGCTTTGTTCCGCCCTCTCAACCCGCACCGCGATTTCGTCGATAAAGGCGCGGCGATTGAGCAAGCCGGTTAGATCGTCGGTCCGCGACAATTCGAGCAACGCTTCCTGCGCGGTAATTTGTTCTATCGCGATGCCGAGTTGACCAGCGATACCGGCCAGAAGAGAATGATCTTCACCCATCCACCGCGCTTCAACCCCATCACGCGCGACAACGATCACGCCATTGCGTTGGTCACGATAGCTGGTCGGCAGGATGAGCGCCGTGGTGTTGCCCAGCGGCGCGTGGAACCCGGCTTGGCGCTTCAACACATCCGCGGCCAACCGATCGACGTCGTCGACTTCGGGGCCTTCCAGCCGGCTCGAGTAGCTCGACACACGAAGCAGGGCATCCTCGTCTTGCTGTCGATAGATCCAACACCACTGCGCGCCGACCCCCTCAGCCGTGACCCGCGCGGCAGTCTCAAGCAACTCGTCGGCGCTGACCTCGCTCCGTATCGCGTGGACGATCTCGGCCAGCAGCCGTTCACGGTTGAGTGCCTTTGCCAGCGATTGCTCGCTCTTGCGTTCTTCGGTGACGTCACGGCACACGCCGCGCACACCGAGCCATTCCCCGGCTTCGTCGAGGCGAGGAACCGAAGACACGAGAACGCAGGCTGCCTCGCCGTCCGCCCGTGACAACCAAAGCTCGACATCGTTGCTCGGCTGACGCGCTTCGAAAGGCAGCGGATCTGGAATGACGCTCTCCGGCGTCAAGAGATCGCTCGGTCGGCGACCGATTAGCTCCGCTGCCTGATAACCCAGCGCGCCCTGGGGCGAGACAAAATTGAAGCTGCCCTCGGCATCGGTCTCCCAGCCGAAATCAGCGGAGCATTCGGCGAGGTCCTTGTATCGCTTGCGCGATTCGACGAGCGCCCGACGCAAGTTTTCCTGCAGGCTGATATCACGGCCGATCAGGACAGCACGGCGTTCGGATCCGCTTGGGTCGCTGAGCGGCACAATCGAAAACGCGACCGAGCTGGCCGCTTCGCCTCGGTCGAGTTCGACCAGCCCTTCCTGGGACGACGAACTGCTAATCGCCTTGCCGACAAGCGAGACGAGATCGACGGAGCGGCGCTGGCGCAACAACTCGGCCAGCGCTCGGCCCGCTTGATTCATTGCGACGGGTCGGGCTTCCCAGTCGACGATGACGACCGCACCCGGGTAGCGCTCGAGCAAGGCATCGCCCAGTGCAGAGGTAAGCGCCTCGTCCGCCGCGGCCTCTGCAGGCGGCAATGGATCGGAAAGGGTATCGAGCGGCGCAGTATTCTTCATCAGATCCTGGCCCGACCGTCTCAAGTTATCGCTTGACGCAACTTGCGCTGCATCTTTGCGGGTTCCGTGACCGCGGCACCCTCAGGCACCATCGACAGCACGCGGCTGGGTTTGCCAAAATGCCACCCTTGGCCGTAAGTCACGCCGACTTCGCGAAGCAGGCTCGCCGATGCGTCGTTCTCGACCATCTCACCGACTGTCTTCACGCCGAGATCGCTGCACAGGACCGAGATGCAGCGCAGGAACGAACGGCCGTAGTCGCTCGACTCCGCGCCTCGCACGTAACCGCCGTCGATCTTGACGTAATCCACCTTCAGCGAGCGCAGATACTCGAAGGCAGCGGCGTCGGCGCCAAAATCATCGAGGCAGACCTCGTGCCCCAGCTTGCGTACGGCCTGAAGCATTCGATTGACGCCCGCAAGATCAGTGATTTCCGCCGATTCCGTCACCTCGAACAAAAGCCGTGGGGCAATCTTGTTGTGGCGCTGGAGCAGACGGAACAGTTCTTCTATGAACCCTTCGGTCCCGAGCGAACGACCGGACAGGTTGACGGCCAACGAAGGCCCCTGCTTGACGTTCGTGCCGCCCTCGAGCACCTCGATGGCCCGTCGGCACACAGCAAGATCGAACTCGGAAATCAGCCCAAGATCCTCGGCCATGGTGATGAAGTGGTAGGGCGAGGCGCCCTTGTCCTGACCCATCATCCGAGTCAGCGCCTCGTAATGATGGATTGTGCCGTCGTTCAACCCCACGATCGGTTGGTAAACGAGGAAATATTCGCCCGCGGCGATGATGTTCTTGACCTTGCTCGCTTCACGCACGGTCTCATCGAGCATTGCCTTGCAGCCGTCCGAGAGGGTGGTGATCGAGAATTTTCCCTCCTGCTTTTCGCAGAACTTGTTGATGGTGTAGAGCACCGCGCGTGCGGATTCCTGCTCACCGAGATTCGGCTCGTCGAGGGTGACGGTGTCGGCCATGACATGGACAGGTGCGGTGCCCGGGGCAGCGTGCCGGATTATTTCTTCGACCGTTTGCGAGAGCGCGCGGGTGTCCATGCTGTCGCGGTGGACGACACCGTACTTGTCGGCCTCAATGCGACCCGTCGAATCGCCGCCCACCGACTTCTCGCGCAGTACCTCGCCGATGTCGCTCATCAGCGCGGTCGCAATCCGCTCATCGACCTGGCTACGCAGGCCTTCGAACTCGCTTAGATCGAGAAAGGTCAGCTGATAGTTTTCGCCGAGATCCTGGCCCTGCTTCATGCGCGCCTGCGCGACCTCGCTAAAGCGATCCTTCTCGAGCAATCCCGTCGCCTTGTCGCGCTTGGGCGGAGGCATCGCCTGGCGCCGTTGGGAATCACCACCAACGACGGTCATGGCGAGATAGAAGTGGTCCTCCAGGTCGGGGATACAGTTCCCCGTCATGATGACCTGGGGCGCCTTGCCGCCCGGCCCGAGCACCCGGATGTAGGCGGGGTCGGTACGGGTGCCGTCCGCCATGTCTCGGATCAGCTGACGGACGTCAGGTCGATCCTCGGGCGAGATGATATTTTCAAGGGGAAGACTTGCGAGCTGAGCCGGCGTCTTGCCAATCAGCGTATCGGCTGCGCCGGCCACAAAACAGATGTGTTGCTCAGAGTCGAGCTCGACGAGAAGGTCGGCGGACGCAAACGCAAAGGCGACGAACCGGTCGCGTTCGCCGCGCATCGAAGCGCTTGGAGTTGCTGCGTTGCCCATTGCCGTACCGCCCGGTTGTAATGTCCAGGCTACTCCTGCTTGATTTCGACCCGTGTAGCCACTGCGTCACCCTACCGGGAGCGGTCTTAATAAACGGTTTCCGCTGAGCATAACTTTTGCCGGCGTTGCTGGATCCCGGGCAGATCACTACATTGACGGGTATGAGCGAAAGAAAAACCGCAGAAAACAGCCAGTTTGACCACATCGAGACTTGGGTCTTCGATCTCGACAACACGCTCTATCCGTCAGCCTGCCGGCTGTTCGACCAGGTGGATCAGCGAATCGGCCAGTTCATCGTCGAAAAACTCGCCCTCGACGCCAAAGAGGCAAGGGTTCTACAAAAGCGCTATTTCAAGGAGCACGGAACGACCTTGTCCGGTCTGATGAAGCTCCACGACACCAATCCCGACGAATTTCTCGATTATGTCCACGACATCGATCGCTCGGCAATTCAGCCGTCCCAGGAGCTGAACGAAGCGCTCGGCCGGCTCGACGGGCGCAAGATGATATTCACCAACGGCTCGGCCGATCATGCTCACAAAGTGATGGAGCGACTCGAGGTCGGACACCACTTCGATGTCGTGTTCGATATCGCCGCAGCGAATTACCTGCCCAAGCCCGATCCCGCAACCTATCAGGCGCTGATCGACGAACACGCCATCGAGCCCAGCCGGGCCGTGTTGATCGACGACATTTCGCACAACCTGCGCCCGGCGGCCGATCTTGGGATGACCACCGTATGGGTGCGTACGGAGGAGGCCTGGGCCAAGCCCGAGCCCGACACCGACTGGCTCGATCATATCGCCGACGACCTCGTCTCCTGGCTGCAGGAGATCACTGCGCGCGGTTGACAGGCTCCAAGTGCCGCCCGACACTCTGCCCGCCGTTCAACCACGACCCCGAAAGCTGTTCGCCATGACCCTGTCCGACCTCGAAGCCCAAATCGAGCATGCTTGGGAGATGCGCGATACGCTGAGCTCCGAGACCACCGAGAGCGCGTGCAACGCCATCGACGCCGCGCTCGAGCGCCTCGATTCGGGCGCGCTCCGGGTGGCCGAAAAAACGGACGACGAATGGCAGGTCAACCAGTGGCTCAAGAAGGCGGTTTTGCTTTCCTTCCGGCTCAATCCCATGGCTGCGATTCCGGGCGGCCCGGGGGCGGCCACGGCGTGGTACGACAAGGTGCCGTCCAAATTCGAGGGCTGGAGCGATACCCAGTTTAAGGACGCGGGCTTTCGCGCCGTGCCCGGCTGTATTGTGCGCCGGTCGGCCTTTATCGCGCCCGACGTGGTCTTGATGCCCTGCTTCGTTAATCTCGGCGCGCGGGTCGAGAGCGGCAGCATGATCGACACCTGGGCGACCGTCGGCAGCTGCGCACAGATCGGCCGAAACTGTCATATCTCCGGCGGTGCGGGTATCGGCGGCGTGCTGGAGCCGCTCCAGGCGAACCCGGTGATCATCGAGGACGATTGCTTCATAGGGGCGCGCAGCGAGGTTGCCGAAGGCGTCGTCATGGAGACCGGCTCGGTGCTCTCCATGGGGGTCTATATCGGCGCCTCGACCAAGATCGTCGATCGCGCCACGGGCGAGATTCATTACGGCCGGGTGCCCGCCTATTCGGTCGTGGTTCCAGGCAGCTTGCCGGGCAAGCCGTTACCCGATGCCACCCCCGGACCAAGCCTGTATTGCGCGGTGATCGTCAAGCGGGTCGACGCCAAAACCCGCGCGAAGACATCGATCAACGACCTGCTTCGGGCCTGATGCCATGCCGACGATGGACGAAGGAAGGGCCGACGATCCGGTCGCGTTGACACGCGCACTGATCCGCTGCGCCAGCGTAACACCCGAAGACGCGGGCGCGCTCGACCTCGTCGCGGCGACTCTCGAAGGGCTTGGCTTCGAATGCCACAGGTTGCGTTTTTCCGAACCCGGCACGCCCGATGTCGACAACCTTTACGCCCGGCGTGGCGGCATGCGGCCAAATTTTTGCTTTGCGGGTCACACCGACGTGGTGCCGACCGGCAACGCGGCATCGTGGTCGAGCGAGCCCTTCGGGGCGACACTGCGCGACGGCGTGATTTACGGTCGTGGTGCCGCCGACATGAAGGGTGCAATTGCCTGCTTTATCGTCGCCACAGCGCGCTACCTCGCGGCGACGGGTGACGAGGCATCGGGCTCGATCACCGTGCTGATCACCGGCGACGAGGAGGGCCCGGCGATCAACGGCACGCGCAAGGCATTGGCTTGGATGGCCGAACACGGCGAAACCATCGACGCCTGCCTCACGGGCGAGCCGACCAATCCGGTTGAGCTCGGCGAGATGATCAAAATCGGCCGGCGCGGCAGCCTGAACGGCTGGCTCACGGTGCCTGGCGTACAGGGCCATGTGGGCTATCCACAGCTGGCGGACAATCCAATTCCCCGGCTGATCACGATGCTTCATGCCATTAGCGAAACGCCGCTCGATGACGGGACCGGGCATTTCGAGCCCTCGAACGTCGAGATCACGACCATCGACGTTGGCAACGAAGCGACCGGCCTGATCCCCGCAGAGGCCCGGGCCCGCTTCAACATCCGCTTCAACGACCGGCACGAATCGGCCGCGATCGAGCGCTGGTTGCGTGAGCGGTTCGACGCAGTCGGCGGTGCCTACAGCCTTGAGCTCAAAGTCTCGGGCGAGGCGTTCCTCACCCCGCCCGGCCCCCTGAGTGAGCTGGTCGCCGGGGCGGTGACGGCAGTGACCGGTCGCTCGCCCGAACTCAGCACCACGGGTGGCACGTCGGATTCCCGCTTCATCAAGGACTATTGCCCGGTGGTCGATTTCGGCCTCGTCGGCCAGACCATGCACAAGGTGGACGAGCAGGTGCCGGTCGCCGATCTCGAGCAGTTGACCGAAATCTACCGCACCGTACTCGAGCGCTATTTCGCGGCCTGAAATGTCGCTGTCGCGCGAGATCCTCTGGGCGCTGACGGGTGCCTGGCGGTTGCTGCTGACCGACGTCGACTCCTTAAACTGGTTCAACCTCAGCGTCACCGGCTACTGGCGCTCGTTTTCGGCTGCGTTCCTTACCCTGCCGCTTTGGGTGCTGCTCGTAGGCATCTATTATCTCACCGAGCCGGTCGCGTACTCGGCTCTGCGGATTGCCGCAGTCGAACTGCTTGGCTACGGGATGGGCTGGATCGCCATGCCGCTGCTCGCCATTCCGCTGTGCAAGGCGCTGGGACTTGGCGACCGCTATGTCGGCTATGTCGTTGCGCTCAACTGGTCGAAGCTTGCGGTCACCGCGGCGAGCTGTCCGGTCTATCTGGTAATCTATCTTGTCACCGGCTGGTCCGGTCCCGGCCTTGCGCTCTTCTTCGTGCTCATGGCCGCCGCCGCCTTCTACCGCTGGTATGTGGCGCGTATCACGCTACTCGCATCCTGGACCGTGGCCACCTTGTTCGTCATGGTCGAGTTCGCGGCGCTGGCGGGAATCGCCTGGTTTACTGCCACATTGTTCTAGACCGTGTCCTGCGCCTCGAAGGCGAAGGCCGCCTCGACCAAGGCCTTCGTGTAGTCGTTCTTGGGGCGTTCGAACACGTCGGCCGCCTTGCCCTGCTCGACCACAACGCCGTTGCGCAGCACGACAATCTCGTCGCTCAGCGCACGCACCACCTTGAGGTCGTGGCTGATAAACAGGTAGGCGAGCTTGTGGCGTGCCTGGAGATCGCGCAGCAGGTCGACAATCTGGGCCTGGACCGACATGTCGAGCGCCGAGGTCGGTTCGTCGAGCACGACGAGGCGGGGTTTGAGCACGAGGGCGCGGGCGATGCCGATGCGCTGGCGCTGACCACCGCTGAACTCGTGAGGGTAGCGGTCCTGGGTATCGGGATCGACACCGACTTCGACGAGCGCCGCGCTGATCTGCTCCCGGCGCTCGTCAGCGTCGAGCCCCGGCTCGTGGACGCGCAGGCCCTCGCCGACGATCTGGCCGATCGACATGCGCGGGCTGAGGCTGCCGTAGGGATCCTGGAAAACCATTTGCATGTGGCGGCGCAGCGGCCGCATGGCCGCCACGCCCAGGCCCTGGATCTCGTGATCCTCGAAGCGAATCGGTCCGGCACTGAGGCCGAGGCGCAGCAGGCCCAACGCCAGCGTCGTCTTGCCCGAGCCGCTTTCGCCGACGACGCCCACCGTGTGGCCCTCGCGGACCCGGAGCGAAACCCCGTCGCACGCCTTTACATAACCTACGGTGCGGCGGAGCACGCCGCGCTTGATCGGGAAATGAACCTTGAGCTTGTCGCATTCGAGCACCACGGGTGCATCCGCGGGCGCTTCGAGGGGTGCGCCTTTGGGCGCGGCAGTCAACAGGTGACGGGTGTAGGGATGGCGGGGCGCCGCAAAAACACCCGCCGTCTCGCCCTGCTCGACAATTTCGCCGTCCTTCATGACACAGACGTGCTTCGCCATCCGCCGCACGATGCCCAGATCGTGGGTAATCAGCAGCATCGCCATGTCGAGCCGAGCCTGGAGGTCACGCAACAACCCCAGAATTTGCGCCTGCACGGTAACGTCGAGCGCCGTCGTCGGCTCGTCGGCGATCAGCAGATCGGGTTCGTTGGCCAGCGCCATGGCAATCATCACCCGCTGTCGTTGGCCGCCGGACAGTTCGTGGGGAAAGGCCTTGAGTCGTTTTGCAATGTCATCCAGCCCGACCAGGCCGAGCAGCTCTACCACCCGGGCGCGGGCCCGGCTCCGGCGCATGCCCTGGTGGATCATCAGCACCTCGCCGACCTGGCGCTCGACGGTGTGCAGCGGATTGAGCGAGCTCATCGGCTCCTGGAAAATCATCGAAATCCGGTTGCCCCGCAACGCACGCAGCCGCCGGGCGGAGGCGCCGATCACTTCCTCACCCTCGACGGTAATCGACCCCTTGGGGTGGCTGGCCGTCGGATAGGGCAGGAGCTGAAGGATCGAGAGCGCGCTGACCGATTTGCCCGAGCCGCTTTCGCCTACCAGCGCAATGGTCTCGCCGCGCCGGATATCGAACGAAAGACCCCGCACCGCCTCGATCTCACCCCCCTCGGTGCGGAAGCTAACGGCAAGGTCCTGCACGCGGACGAGGGGAGCGTCACTCATCGCGCCCACATCTTTCGCGGATCGAAGGCGTCGCGCACCGCCTCGCCAATGAAGACCAGAAGGCTCAGCATCAACGCGATGACGACGAAGCCCGAGATGCCGAGCCAGGGCGCATGGAGGTTCGCCTTGCCCTGCTGAAGCAGCTCGCCCAACGACGCCGAGCCGGGCGGCAGACCGAAGCCCAGGAAGTCGAGCGCGGTAAGCGTAGTGACCGAGCCGCTCAGGATGAACGGCATGAAGGTCAGCGCCGAAACCGTCGCGTTGGGCAGCACGTGGCGAACGATAATTCCCATATGCCCAATGCCCAGCGCCCGCGCCGCGCGGATATATTCGAAGTTGCGCACCCGCAGGCATTCGGCGCGCACCACGTCGACCAGCGCCATCCAGGAAAACAGCAGCAGCAGGATCAGAAGGTACCAGAAAGTGGGCTCGACGATGCTGGCCAGGATGATCAACAGGAAAAGGACGGGCAGCCCCTGCCAGACCTCGATGAAGCGCTGGAAGACGAGGTCCGTGAGCCCGCCGAAATAGCCCTGCACCGCGCCCGCAACGATGCCGATGACCGAGCTCATGGCGGTCAGCGCCAGGCCGAACAGCACCGAGATGCGAAAGCCGTAGATCAGGCGGGCCAGCACGTCCCGGCCCTGATCGTCGGTGCCCAGCCAGTTCACCGACGAGGGCGGCGAGGGCGCGGGCACCGCGAGGTCGTAATTGATGGTCCGGTAGCTGAACGGGATCAGCGGCCAGACAATCCAGCCCTTGTCCTCGATCAGATCGGCGACGAAGGGATCGCGGTAATCCGCCTCGGTTTCAAAGTCGCCGCCGAATTCGGTTTCGGCGTAGCTGCTAAACACCGGCCAGTAGATGGTGTCGTCATAGCTCACCAGGATCGGCTTGTCGTTGGCGATGAATTCGGCAAACAGGCTGATCAGAAACAGGGCAAAAAAGATCCAGAGCGAGACGAAACCGCGCCGGTTCGCCCGGAAGTTTGCGAAGCGGCGGCGCACCATCGGCGTCATCCGCAAGCCAGGAACGTGCAATCCCACGGCTCAGACCCGCCGGCTCTCGAAGTCGATTCTCGGATCGACCACAACATACATGATGTCGCTCAACAGCTTGACCAGCATGCCGAGCAGGGTGAAGAAGAACAGGGTGCCGAAGATGACGGGATAGTCGCGGTTGATCAGCGATTCGAACCCCAGAAGCCCCAATCCGTCGAGCGAGAAAATCACCTCGATCAGCAGCGCTCCAGTAAACAGAATACCGAGAAAAGCACCCGGAAAGCCCGCGATGATGATCAACATCGCGTTGCGGAACACGTGGCGATAAAGCACCCGACGTTCGGTCAGGCCCTTGGCCCGCGCGGTCATGACATATTGCTGGTTGACCTCAGCGAGGAAGGAATTCTTCGTCAACATGGTCAGCGTCGCAAATCCACCCACCACGAGAGCGGCGATTGGCAGCACCAGATGCCAGAAATAGTCGCCGATCTTGCCTGCAAGCGAGAGTTCGGCCCAATTGTCCGAGACCAGCCCGCGCAAGGGGAACCAGTCGAGATAGCTGCCGCCTGCAAACAGCACCACGAGAAGCACCGCGAACAGGAAGCCGGGGATGGCGTAGCCCAGGACGATCACGGCACTGGTCCAGACGTCGAAGCGCGAGCCGTCGCGCACCGCCTTGGCGACGCCGAGTGGAATCGAAATCAGATAGACCAGCAGTGTGGTCCAGAGCCCGAGCGAGATCGACACCGGCATCTTCTCTATTACGAGATTGACGACCTTTTCGTCGCGAAAAAAGCTCTCGCCGAAGTCAAGCCGGGCGTAATTTCCCATCATGTGCAAGAAGCGCTCAAACGGCGGCTTGTCGAAGCCGTAGAGGATCTCGATTTCCGCGATCAGCTCGGGATCGAGACCGCGCGCACCGCGATATTTGCTTCCGGCCTCCGCCGCGGCCATGGGGGTCACGCTCTGCACCCCGCCGGTCTCGCCGCCGCCACCGGAAAAGCGTGCCGTCGCCTCTACCGCCGTGCCCGAGAGCTTGGCAATCGCCTGCTCCACCGGTCCACCCGGCGCGGCCTGTATGATAACGAAATTGATCACCATGATCCCGAACAGGGTCGGAATGATCAGCAGAAGGCGCCGGATGATGTAGGCAAACATGAGTGGATGGCTTTCTGCCCTAGTCGGCGTCTAAAACGCTCTGCCCCGCTGCGAGCGCCCCGGCCTTGGCCGGGTCGACCCACCAGGTATCGAGGAAACCCAGGGCGTTCTTGGGCGGCGTCGCGGGCCGGGCAAATTTGTTCCAATAGGCGACCCGGAACGAACGGATATGCCATTGGGGAACGACGTAGTGATTCCATAACAGCACTCGGTCCAGCGCCCGGGTTGCGCTCACCAGCGCTTCGCGGTCGGGTGCCTGGATGATCGCGTCGATCAGCGCGTCAACCGCGGCATTCCTGATGCCAATCTGGTTACGGCTGCCGGGGACATCGGCAAATTCCGAGCCCCAGTAGTGACGCTGCTCGTTGCCCGGCGAATTCGACTGGCCATAGGATCCGATTATGATGTCGAAGTCGAAATCATCGACCCGGCGCTGATATTGCGAGCTGTCGACCACACGCATGCTCGCCCCAACGCCAAGCTTGGCGAGGTTCTGCACCATAGGCGCGATGATGCGCTCGAAGCTTTGTTGTACGAGCAAAAATTCGATCTCCAATGGCGCGCCGCTTTCGGGGTCGATCAGGCGGCCATCAACCAACCGCCAACCCGCCTCCTTGAGCAGTGTCGACGCCTTGCGCAGATTGTCCCGGACGTTGCCCGAGCCATCGGTGACTGGCGGCTCGTAAACGGTGGTGAAGACCTCCCCCGGCACCTGGTCACGAAGCGGCTCAAGCAACGCAAGCTCGGCGCCGTCGGGCAGCGACCTCGCGGCAAGCGCGGAGTTGGAAAAGTAGCTCTTGGTCCGGGTATAGGCGCCGTAGAAGAGCGTCTGGTTGGTCCACTCGAAATCGAAGGCATAGCCCAGTGCCCGACGCACGTTGGCGTCGCGGAACATGGGCTTTCGGGTGTTGAACACGAAGGCCTGCATACCCGTCGGGATCTCGTGGGGAATCTCTTCCGTGACCGCCAACCCCTTGTCGAAGAGTGTGCCCCCATAGCCGGTCGCCCAGTCCTTTGAGCTGTTTTCGACCCGAAAGTCGAACTCGTGGGCTTTGAACGCCTCGAGCGCGACCGTCGAATCGCGGTAATAGTCCCAACGCAACGTGTCGAAATTCCAGCGCCCACGGTTGACCGCGAGGTCAGCCGCCCAATAATCGGGATCGCGCCGGTAGGTGACCGAGCGGCCCACTTCCGCGTTTTCGACCTGGTAGGGGCCGCTCCCCATGGGCGGCGTCAGACTCGATTCGTTGAATGGACGTTCGCTGTGCCAGGCCTTCGAAAACACCTCAAGCTGACCGACGATGAGCGGCAGCTCTCGGTTCTCGACACCGTCAAAGTGAAATTTCACCCGACGCGGTCCCAATTTTTCGACCTCGACGATATTGACGTAATAGGCCCGGTAGAAGGGCTGGCCCTCGTCGCGCAAGGTTTCAAAGGAAAAGATCACATCATCGGCGGTGATCGCGCTGCCGTCGTGAAACCGCGCTTCGGAGCGCAGAGTGAAGATCACCCAGGAACGGTCCTCGGGCATCTCGATGGTCTCGGCAATCAGGCCGTACTGGCTGAACGGTTCGTCGTCCGACTGCACCGTCAGGGTATCGAACAGCAGGCTGACACCGGCGGCCGGATTCCCCTTGAGGATGAAGGGATTGAACGAATCAAATGTGCCGATGGCGGCCAACCGGACCTCGCCGCCCTTCGGCGCGTCCGGATTGACGTACTCATATTGCGCAAAGCCGGGCGGATACTTCAAGTCGCCGTGCATCGAGATGCCGTGGCGAGGTGTGATCTCCCCGGCCGAGGCCGTCAGGTTCGCCGCGATAATCGCACAGCCCGCGAGCAGGCCGACGAACAACCCGAGCAACCGCCCCGGTCGACGCGAAGAAATTACGGCGAAGAGTTGTTTGCTACGCGGCGTCATGGAACCCCTCGGGCTGCGCACAAGACCGATGGGACGAGGGCTCGCGCGCGGGTGAC
Organism: Alphaproteobacteria bacterium; assembly: GCA_965249645.1. Classification (GTDB taxonomy): domain Bacteria; phylum Pseudomonadota; class Alphaproteobacteria; order UBA828; family JAPUJA01; genus CAVOEB01. Next base: position 168,190 of record CBDFML010000008.1, on the reverse strand, counting down.
TACTCTACCCCGTCCCGCGCCGCGTTCAACGCCGCTTCCTTGGCCGGGTCGACCCACCAGCAGTCGATCCCGAGGTCGTAGAGCGGCTTGATCTCGGGGCGGGAGAACTTGTTCCAGTAGATCAGGTGATGCTCGCCCTTGTACCACTGGGGCACCATGTAGTGATTCCACAACAGCACCCGATCGAGCGCCCGCGTCGCGGTCACCATGCTCTCGCGGTCCGGGGTGGCCAGGATGACCTGGATCAGCTCGTCGATCACCGGGTCACGTATCCCGGCCAGATTGCGACTGCCCGGCTGATCTGCCCAGACCGAGCCGAAATAGCTCTCGAGTTCGGCACCCGGCGAGAGGAATTGTACGTAGCGTTCGGTGGTCAGGTCGAAATCGAAGTCCTCCAGCCGCTGCTGATACTGGGGCACATCGACGAAACGCATTGCGACATCGATGCCGAGACGCTCCAGGTTCTTGGCATAGGGTGCGATGACGCGCTCGAAGGTACGCAGGAAATAGAGGAACTCGACGCTTAAGGTCTCGCCACTTAGCGCATTGACCAACTGCCCGTCCGTCACCACCCAGCCGGCTTGCCCGAACAAGTCGAGGGCGGCAGAGAGGTTCGCTCGGGTGTTGCCCGAACCATCGGTTACGGGCGGCACGAAGGCCTCGCTGAACGCCGCGTCGGGAATTCGCCCGCGATAGACTTCGAGCAGGGCCAGCTCGCCGGCGCTCGGCAGGCCGCGCGCGGCCAACTCCGAATTCTCGAAATAGCTGCTCATCCGGTCGTAGAGGCCGTAGAAAAGGTTGGCGTTGGTCCACTCGAAATCGAAGGCGAGGCCCAGCGCTTTGCGCACCCGGGGGTCGGCGAATTTCTCGCGACGCGAGTTGATAAAAAACGCCTGCACGCCCGAGGGCGTGTCGTCGGGCAGGATTTCCTTGATCATCCTCCCGTCGGCAACCTCGGGTATGTCGTAGGCGGTCGACCATGTCTTGGACGTGAATTCCTCGTGAAAATCGTATTCGTGCGCCTTGAGCGCCTCGACCATGATGGTCCGGTCGCGAAAATAGTCGAACCGGATTACGTCGAAATTATGACGCCCGACACGCACCATCAGCCCGGCACCCCAATAATCCTCGGCCCGTACGAAGGAGATCATGCGTCCGGGGTCGACGCGATCGACGCGGTAGGGCCCACTGCCCAGTGGCGGCTCCAGGGTCGTCTTGCCGAAGGGCCGTGACGCATAATAGTTCTTGGAGAGGATGGGTAGCTCCGTTGCCACGAGCAGCGCGAGCTTGCGGTTCTTCGGGTTGGCGAGATTGAATCGAACCTCGCGGACGCCGAGCGCTTCGACCCCGATGACGTCGTCGAACATGATCCGGAACATTGGATGGCCCTCCGACACCAGCGTCTCGAACGAGAACACCACGTCGGCGGCGGTGATCGGCGTACCGTCGTGAAACCGCGCCTCGGGGCGCAGCACGAAACGCACCCAGCGTCGGTCGGCAGCCAACTCGACGCTCTCGGCGATCAGGCCGTAGGCCGCGTCGGGCTCATCGAAGGCCCGCTCCAGCAGGGTTTCGAAGACCCACCCGTCGACGCCGGCCGCCGGAACGCCCTTGAGCAGGAACGGATTGAGCGAATCGAAGGTGCCTTCCGCGGGCAGGCTCAGCGTGCCGCCCTTGGGCGCATCGGGGTTCACATAGCCGAGATGCGTCGCATCGGGACCGTATTTGAGTTCACCGAACAACGAGAGCCCATGGTTGGGCGTTCCCGCGACGGCACCGGCGGCCAGGAACAGTCCGAGCGCCACGGCAAGCAGCCCCGCGAAGCCGTATCGCATTCGTTTCTCCCCCTGACAGATGGCGCCGGATTGTAGCGGATCGGCGCGGCGCTTGCGACAGGGTGCGAACGCTTACTCCTTCAAAAGGGCCAGCGCCTCGCCATGCACAGCCTTATCGCCCGCAACCACGATGCGTCCGTCCGAATTCATGTCGAACGGCGCGCCCGACCAGTCGGTCACCACACCACCTGCCTCCTCGATCGGCGCGATCATGGGGAAATAATCGTCGGGCCCTAGACCGACCTCGACGATCAGATCGACCAGACCGCTGGCGAGAAGGCCGTAGCAGTAGCAATCGCCGCCATATATGGTCATGCGCGCGGCGTCGCGGACTTGACGAAACGCGTCTGCATCGACGCCCCGAAAGGTATCGGGATCGGTGGTGAACACGACCGCCTCGCTCAAGCTCGCGCAGACGCGCACCCGCGCGGGCTCGCCGTTTACAGTCGTGGGATGGCCGCGCGCGCCGATCCAGCGTTCGCGCAGGATGGGGTGATCGATCAGCCCGAGCACGGGCAGCCCGTTACGCAACAAGCCGATCAGGGTACCGAACAGCGGTTTGCCGGTGATGAAGGACTTGGTTCCGTCGAGCGGATCGACGACCCAGACATACTCCGCATCGGGGCGTTCCGCATCGAACTCTTCACCGATCACGCCATGCTCGGGATAGCGTGCACGCACCATCTCGCGAAGTGCGGTTTCGGCTTCGCGGTCGACGTCTGTGACAGGACTGGCGTCAGATTTATGCGCGACCACGAGAGGTGTACGGAAGTTGCGCCGGATAATCTCGCCGGCCCGGTCAGCGAGGCGGTGAGCGAAATCGATGAATTCGGAGGTACAGGGTTCGGTCATGGCCGGCAGTGTGCCTCGAAGCGCACGGTCTGAAAAGCCCGGTGCCCGAAACCTCGTTTTTCTATCCGGCGAGCCCGTCAAAGTAGCCGTCGAGCGCGGCATGCGCAGCAGGATATACCTGCTCCAGCGCCGCGAGCCGACGTGGCACCTCGTCGAGTTGACCCTCGACCACAGCATCTTCGAACTGCACACTCGCCTTAGCCAGACGAGCAAGGCCGAAACTGTGCGCCCCAACCTTCAATTCATGTGCGAGGCGCGCCAGTTGCTCGATCGCGCCCTCGTCCCAATGGCCACGCAGGGACGCCATCGAGCTATCGGCTTTGGCCACGAACTCGGTGACAACGCGAAGGGTTTCGTCACGACCGAAAACTTGCTCGAACGCTACCAATTGAGTGTCGTCAAGATCGTTGTCGCCGACCTCGACAGGCCCGTCCGACGTCAGGGCACCTCGAACCTTGTCGATCAGCGCGATGAGTTGAAAATTCTCAAGTGGCTCCTCGAACACGCCGTCGGCGCCAGCATCGAGAAACGCCTTGTGCATCCCCGGCCCGGCCGTACCGGTGACGACATAGACCGGCAGGGATTCTTGGCCGGTGCGAAGCGCCCGGATCCCGCGGAGTGTGGCAAGTCCATCCAGTTTTGGCATGTGTTCGCCGATCAGAGCGAAATCGAACTCCTCGTCAACCACCGCATCAAGTGCGGCCTGTCCGTCCTCGACGGCCTTGACCCGATGGCCTCGGGCCGCAAGCAGGCGCCGGACAAGGCCGCGTTGCATATTGTTATCGTCGGCAAACAATACGTTGAGCCCCGTTGGCGACTGTTCGCGCAGGCTGTGGGCAGTGACCAGCGACGCGGCGGTCTCGCTATCCGGGCGATGGGCCAGCTCGGCCAGACATTCGCGGACCAGACGCGCGCTTAGTGGCTTTGTCAGATAGGCGTCGAAGCCGCTGGCGCTGGCTTGCGACGCGTCGCCGCGCATGCCAGCCGATGCCATCAGCACGAGACTGGCGCCTTTGCCGCGGGGATGCTCGCTCAGCCGGCTGGCGAGAACCTCCACCGCCGGCTCGTCAATCTCCTTGTCGATAATAACAAAGCGGTAAGCGGTGGCAGCACCACCCGAGGCCGCCTCGTCGAATGCGGTCAGCGCGGCCGTCCCTGACTTTCTAACCTCGACCAGAGCGCCGCTCGCTTCGAGTCCGTCGCGAATCAAATCGCAGTCGACATTGCTCAGACCGGCAAGCAACACGCGCACCCCCTCGATTGAGCGATCTTCGGTATCGGCGCGGTCCGGTATGTCGGGCTCGACGACTGGAATTTCAAACCAGAATCGGCTGCCAACGCCCTCGCTGCTGTTGAATCCGATCTGTCCACCCATCAGACGAACGAGCTTCTGCGATATCGTAAGCCCAAGTCCGGAACCCCCGAAGCGGCGTGAGATGGAGCTGTCGGCCTGGCTGAACTCGGAGAACATCCGCGCTTTGGCCGCCTCAGGGATGCCAATGCCCGTATCGATCACCTCGAATCGGATCATTTGCCTGTCATCGTGAGTTGTGCCAAGCAGCGACAACGACACCGACCCCTCAACGGTGAACTTGACAGCGTTACCCACCAGATTTACCAGAACCTGACGCAAGCGACCGGGATCTCCTTGCAGCCGGGTCGCAATATTGGGTGCAATATCGAGCATGAAGTCGATCCCGCCGCTGTCCGCCATCAGTTCAAAGACGTGGAAGACGTTGGTCGCCAGATGGACCACATCGAAATCGATGGCCTCGAGTTCGAGATTGTCGCCGTCAAGTTTCGAGAAATCGAGAACGTCGTTGACCAGAGCGACGAGCGACTTCGCGGAATCGAGCACCATGTCAGCGTAGTCCTGCTGCACAGGCGCAAGCTTCGTCTCACGCAGCATTCCCGTCATCCCGATCACACCGTTGAGAGCCGTGCGGATTTCATGGGTCATCATGGCGAGAAAGCGCGCCTTCGCCTCATCGGCCTGTCTTGTGAGGGCTGTCTGCCAGGCACTGACGCCGTGTCCCGCACGCCCCGCGGCGTTATCCCCGCCGCGCGACTCGATTTCGTGTGGATCGATTTCGTAGAGGATGCCATGCCCTTCGGCTTCCTCTCCTCTGGCCGTGACCCGGACCCGCAAGCGGGTCCAGCGCTGGATTTCGACGGCGGTACCGATACGAATGTCGAGTTTCCAGTCGGACGCCTCGTCGGGCCCGTGGCCGAGATGATGGAGCAGGAGCTCGCGGTCGTCGGGATGAACGCAGCCAACCAGAGTCATGGGGTCGGCGATCAGTGCGTCGGGCGTATGGCCTAACAGGGACTCGGCCTGGGCGCTGAAATAGGTGAACTGAAGGGATCCGTCGGCCGAGCGCAGATAGACACAGACAGCGCCGGGCATGGCGTCAAGGTCGGGGAGCCCATTGCTCGGCTCGAGGGTCGGAGTCCGGATGTTCCGATCGATGCCGGTTGATGCTGTCGCTCGTTGTCCGGTCACGCCTGCCCGCCCCACAATGCGCCTCTGCAAACGGTGATACCGTCGCGTCAAATCGCGGCACGCACGGCCGTCTCCGCGAACTTCACCGACTGCTCCTCGGCGCTCAATCGCCGATGGAACGAGCCTGCCACGGGGGCATTAACAGACCGTTAGCCTTGTCGCCATCTGGACCCGACAAGCCCGAAACGTCATAGTGGCGCCATGCCGAGATACCCCGATGACGGCGGCCCTATTGTGCGGCGCACTCCCGACGGTGATACCCACACCCGCCTCGTGTGCGAGGAATGCGGCTTCATTCATTACACCAACCCCTTGATTGTGGTCGGCGCAGTTTGCCATTGGCAGGACCGGGTGTTGCTTTGCCGTCGGGCGATCGAGCCGCAAAGCGGCCTGTGGACGATTCCGGCAGGTTATCTGGAGTTGGGCGAGAGCTGCGCCGAGGGCGCCGTGCGCGAGGCCCGGGAAGAGGCCCATGCGGACATCGCTATCGAGGCGCTGCTCGCGGTCTACAGCATTCCGCGGATCAGCCAGGTACAGCTCATCCATCGCGCCGTTCTGCGCTCGCCCGACATTGCGGCCGGCGAAGAGAGCCAGGAGGTCGGCTTGTTTTTCTGGGATGAGATTCCCTGGGACGAGCTTGCGTTTCCCTCGGTGCGCTGGGCCTTGGAGCACGATCGCACGACCGGCCCGGCCACCGACTTCGCCCCCTTCACCAATCCAGACGGTGAGCGCGGCGATTTCACGCCTGGCTCCGGCGCCTAGTTCTCAGCGGCACCGTCGCCCGGATCGAGACCGAGCAGGGCGCGCGCGAACGATTTGGCGTCGAAGGGGCGCAGGTCGTCGATCCCCTCGCCCACGCCCACCGCATGGATCGGCAGACCGAAGCGCTCGGCCAGCGCCACCGCCACTCCGCCGCGCGCTGTGCCGTCGAGCTTGGTGATCACCAGGCCGGAGACGTCGATCACTTCCTGGAAAACTTCGACCTGATTATGAGCGTTCTGACCGGTGGTGGCATCGAGCACGAGAAGCGAGGCGTGCGGCGAGCTGGGGTCGGTCTTGCGCAGCACCCGCACGATCTTGGCCAACTCGTCCATCAACACCGATTTGTTCTGCAGCCTTCCGGCGGTATCGATTATCACCACGTCGATACTCTCGGTGCGCGCCCGCTCTACGGCGTCAAAGGCGAGGCCTGCTGGATCGGCGCCGCTGTCCTCACGCGCCAGCACCGGGCAGCCGGCGCGCGCGGCCCATATCTTGAGCTGCTCCACGGCAGCCGCGCGAAAGGTATCGCCGGCAACCAGCAGCACCGACTTGCCGTCGCATTGGAGCTGCGCGGCGAGCTTGCCGATGGTCGTGGTCTTGCCGGTGCCGTTTACGCCCGCGACGAGAACGACGAAGGGCCTGTGCACGGGGTCGATCTCAAGCGGTCGGGCGACGGGCACAAGCACCGCGGCAATCTCGTCGGCCAGCACCTCCGCCACAGCCTCAGTCGAGGCCGCACCGCCCGATATCCGGCCGTGGAGCGCCGCCGTGAGCCGCGCCGCAGTGGCGACGCCCAGGTCGCCTGCGATCAGCAGTTCCTCAAGCTCTTCGAGGGTCGCGTCATCGATTCGCCCGGTGCTGAAAATCGCCGCAACGCCACCGCCAAGCTTCGCTGAGGAACGCCCTAACCCTGCGGCCAGACGATTGAGCCAGCCACCCTCCGCCATTCTCAGGCCGTCGCCCGGCCAACCAGCCGGTCGGCCCGGGTTCCAACGATCCGCAAGGCAATGATCTCGCCCGGCTGGGCGAGCGCAGGCTCGAACTCGACGGTGGCAAACTGCTCGCTCCGCCCGAGCCCTTCGCGCTCGACGAGCACACGCGCTTCAAATCCGACCTGGCAGGCGAGGAAGCGGGCAATGGCGGACTCGCCCGCCGAACGCAGCCGGGCCGCGCGCTCGCGGCGCACGGGCTTGGGCACCGCGGGCATGCGCGCCGCCGGCGTGCCCGGCCGCTCGGAGTACGGAAAGACGTGGAGATAAGTGAGCCTCGCCTCGTCGATAAGCGCCAGCGTGTTGACGAACATCGTCTCGGTCTCGGTTGGAAAGCCCGCGATCAGATCGGCACCGAACACCAGGTCGGACCGCTGCTTGCGCAGCCGCGCGCACAGCGCGATCACATCGGCGCGGCCGTGCCGGCGCTTCATGCGCTTGAGCACCAGATCGTCACCCGCCTGGACCGAGAGATGCAGGTGAGGCATGAGCCGGGGTTCGGTCGCTATCAACCGCTCAAGATCGGCGTCGATTTCCGCCGGGTCAATTGAAGACAGCCGAACCCGGGTCAACGCGGGAACCTGGGCCAACAGGCGGCGCACTGCCTGACCCAGCGTCGGCTGGCCAGGTAAATCGTGCCCCCAGGAGGTCAGATCGACACCCGAGAGCACTAACTCGCGGTAACCGTTCCCGGTCAGCGCACGGGCCTGCTCGACCACCTCGCCCAGCGGCACGCTACGGCTATTGCCCCGACCGAAGGGAATGACACAGAAGGTGCAGCGGTGATCGCACCCGGTCTGAACCTGGACCACCGCACGGCTGCGCCCGTCGAGCCCGGCAACCAGATGGCCCGCGGTCTCGGTGGCGGTCATGATGTCGCCCGCCACAACCCTCGCGCCACCGACGTCATAGCTCGCGCGTTCCAATTTTTCCCGATTGCCGAGCACCCGGTCGACCTCGGGCATGGCGGCATAGGCGTCGGGGTCAAGCTGCGCGGCGCAGCCGGTCACCACGATCCGAGCCTCGGGCCGCTCGCGACGCAGCCGGCGGATCGCTTGGCGCGCCTGACGCTCGGCCTCGGCGGTGACGGCACAAGTGTTGACCACCACCGTCTTATCCATACCGGCCGCATCGAGATGACCGCGGATCACCTCGGACTCGTAGGCGTTGAGCCGGCAACCGAAGGTCACGACGCGCCCGCTCATGCCAGGCCCTCCAGCTCGAAGCTGCCCTCAAAGCTTGTCGTCGCCGGGCCGCTCATCCAGACATGGCCGTTTTCCGCCCACTCGATCCAGAGCACCCCGCCGTCGAGTTGTACCGACGCCTGCCGTCCGGTCAGACCCCGGCGCGCCGCTGCAACCAACGCGGCGCAAGCGCCGGTACCACAGGCGCAGGTGAGGCCCACGCCCCGTTCCCACACCCGAAGGCGAAGGGCATCAGTCGCTACCACCTGGACAGCGCCAATATTTGCCCGCTCGGGAAACAGCGGATCGTGCTCCAGCGCCGGCCCGTACTCCTCCAGGGGCGCCCCCTCGGCGTCGTCGACGAAGAATACGGCATGGGGATTGCCCAAGTTGACCGCCACCGGATCGGACAACGGCCCGACAGCGAGATCGAGATGCAGGGTGTCCATCTCGCCGGCCAGCGGAATTTGGTCCCAGCGCTCGCGCGCCGGGCCCATGTCGACACGCACCCGTCCGTCCTCGACCGCCTTGGCTTCAAGCCGACCCGCTGTGGTCTGAAGCGCCACATTCCCCGCGCTCTGCTCGATCATCAGGAGCCGCGCGACGCAGCGGCTGGCATTGCCACAGGCTGCGACCTCGCCGCCGTCGGCATTGAATATGCGCATGAACGCTGCGGCATCCCCCGCCTCTGCGCCAGTCGCCTCGATCACGATCACCTGATCGCAGCCGACCCCCGTATGCCGGTCTGCGATTGCGCGCACCTGCAGCGACGACAGCCGGAGCGGCGTCTCGCGGGCATCGATGATTGCGAAGTCGTTGCCGAGCCCGTGCATCTTGCGAAAGGAAATCCTTGTCATAGCGGGGGTTATAGGGCGTCAGGCCGAACCCCGTCCAACCTTTTCGCAAATCCCCGGCCGCCTTGACTTGCCGCCGCCCCGGCCCTAGATTGCGCGCCATCTGAGGCAACGAGGCGTCTTTCGCCCTTGAGGGAGCCCGCCAGTCCGCGAGTATCGCGCACTGGCGCTTTTCGTGTTGCGGGCAAGGAAGCGGCGATGTTCGACAATCTGAGCAACCGTCTGGGCGAAGTTTTCGACCGGCTGACGCGACGCGGCGCACTCACAGAAGCCGACGTCGAAAGCGCCATGCGCGATGTGCGTATCGCCCTGCTCGAGGCCGACGTCGCCCTACCGGTGGTCAAGGAATTCGTTGCCGCGGTCAAGGAGCGCGCTATGGGCGCCGAGGTGCTGCGCAGCGTCACCCCGGGCCAGATGGTGATCAAGATCGTCCACGACCGCCTGGTTGAGATGCTGGGCACGGACGCCGCCGAAATCGACCTGCGCGCGGCGCCTCCCGCGGCGATCCTGATGATCGGACTGCAGGGTTCGGGCAAGACGACAACCAGCGCCAAGCTTGCCTATCGTCTCACCGACAAGGCGAAGAAGCGGGTCCTGCTCGCCTCGCTCGACGTCTATCGCCCGGCGGCGCAGGAGCAGCTTGCCACCCTCGGGCACCAGGCGAATATCGACGTTTTGCCCGTAATCGCGGACGAGAAGCCCGTGGCAATAGCGCGCCGCGCCATGGAGGCCGGCAGGCTCGAAGGCTACGATGCGGTCATTCTCGACACCGCGGGCCGGCTGCAGATCGATGACGAATTAATGGACGAGGCCGCGGCCGTGCGCGACGCGGTCAAACCGGCCGAAATCCTGCTCGTGGCCGACGCGCTGACCGGCCAGGACGCGGTCAATCTGGCCACGGGATTCGACCAGGGCGTCGGGCTGACCGGCATCGTGCTTACCCGGGTCGACGGCGACGGGCGCGGCGGCGCGGCACTATCGATGCGGGCCGTGACCGGCCAGCCGATAAAGTTGATCGGTGTCGGCGAGGGGCTGAACGCGCTCGAGCCCTTCCACCCCGACCGCATCGCATCGCGCATTCTCGGCATGGGCGACGTCGTCTCCCTAGTCGAGAAGGCGGCCGAGATGGTCGATCAGGAAGAGGCGGAGAAGCTCTCGCGCAAGCTTCAGAAAGGAAGCTTCGACCTGGGCGATTTCGGCGATCAGCTGCGCCAGATGAAAAAGATGGGCGGCATGGGCGGGTTAATGGGCCTGCTGCCAGGTGCCGCCAAGGCCAAGAAGCAGATCGCGCAAGCCAATATCGATGACTCCGTGATCACCCATAGCACCGCGATCATCGATTCGATGACGCCGATTGAACGACGCAACCCGAAGCTGCTCAACAGCTCGCGCAAACGCCGCATCGCACGGGGTTCGGGTACCAGCGTGCAGGAAATCAACCGCCTGCTCAAACAGTTCAAAGACATGAACACGCTTATGAAACGCGCCAAAAAGCTTGGCGAAAAAGGGCTGATGCGCCAGGGTCTCGACGGCCTGATTCCGCGCGGCTGACGCCCGACCACGCAATCGATATCTCGATCGACGGAGGATTGAACAAACCATGGCACTCAAAATCAGGCTTTCGCGCGGCGGGGCCAAGAAACGGCCCTTCTATCGGGTCGTTGTGGCCGACGGGCGCAATCCGCGCGACGGTCGCTTCATCGAGCGTCTCGGCACCTACGACCCCATGCTCAAGAAGGACGACGCCAACCGGGTCAAGCTTAATGAAGAGCGCATTCGCCACTGGCTGGGCCATGGCGCTCAGCCGACCGACAAGGTGGCCCGAATGCTCGGCGGCGCCGGCATTATCCCGATGCCCAGCTTCAGCAACCCCGAGAAGGCGAAACCCCGAGCCAAAACCCAGGAACGCCTGAAGGCGGCCGCCGAAGCGGCGGAAACCGCTGCGGCCGAGGCGACGGCGGCAGAAGCCGCGCCGGCCGAGGAAGCGACTGCACAGGAAGCGACCGCACAGGAAGCCCCGGCAGAGGACGCCGCACCGGCCGAGGAAGCGACCGCACAGGAAGCCCCGGCAGAGGGCGCCGCACCGGCCGAGGAAGCGACCGCACAGGAAGCCCCAGCAGAGGACGCCACACCGGCCGAGGAAGCGACCGCACCGGAAGCCCCGGCAGAGGACGCCGCTTCGGTCGAGGAAGCGACCGCACAGGAAGCCCCGGCAGAGGACGCCGCTTCGGTCGAGGACGCTACAGAAGAAGCCTCTGCGGAAGACGCTGCACCGGCCGAGGAAGCGCCCGCCGAAGCGGTGGCTCCTGCCGAAGAGACCCCAGCGGAAGAAGCTCCTGCCGAAGCGGCCGCGCCCAACGAAGAAGCCCCGGCAGAAGAGGCCAAAACCATGAAGGACGGCGGCGACTGACCGGCACCCTGCCGGTCGGTGCGCGATGCGGCTGATGGCAAGCGATCCTGGCGGGGCGCGCGTGCTGCTTGGCGTGATTGCCGGGGCGCACGGCTTGCACGGCCAGGTCCGCGTCCGCAGCTTCACCACCGAGCCCGAGGATGTGGCCGCATACGGTCCGCTGTTAGATGCCGAGGGCGCGCGCAGCTTCGCGCTCCGCATCACTGGCCGCTCGGGCGGTGCCCTGATCGGCAGCATCGAGGGGGTTGAGAGCCGCGATAGGGCCGAAGCGCTCAAGGGCACCGAGCTTTACGTGGCCCGAGAATCGCTGCCCGAGCCGTCGAGGGACGAATTTTACCACGCCGACCTGGTGGGCCTGAAGGTCGAGGATGAGAACGGCACAGCGCTGGGCATAGTCAAGACCGTCCGCGACCATGGTGCGGGCACCTACATCGAGGTGGCACCCGGAGAAGGCAGAGAGACGCATCTGCTTCCCTTTACCCGCGCCGGGGTGCCCGTGGTCGACCTGGCAACGGGGCGACTGGTCGTCACATTGCCCGCCGACGTGGGCGGCGACGAGCCGGACGGAAGCGAAGACGGTACGGCGAGGATACGAGGCGAGCCATGAGCACACCCTGGACCGCGACGGCGATCACCCTATTTCCCGGGATGTTTCCGGGGCCGCTCGGACACTCCCTTGCGGGCCGAGCCCTGGATGAGGGCCGATGGGCGCTGGAATCAGTGGACATGCGGACCTTTGCGCGCGATAAACACGGCGCCGTCGACGACTCGCCGTTCGGCGGCGGGCCCGGCATGGTGCTGTGCGCTGATGTCGTCTCGGCGGCGCTGGAGAGCGTCGTCGCGCGGGCACCGGCGACCCCGGCGATCTATCTCTCGCCCCGCGGCGCGCTGCTGACCCAGAAACGGGCCGCGGCGCTGGCGGCGGGGCCGGGCGTGACGCTTATTTGTGGCCGCTTCGAGGGGATCGACGAGCGAGTGCTCGAGGCCTACGAGGTTGAAGAAATCAGCCTTGGGGACTATGTACTGTCCGGCGGCGAGCCGGCGGCGATCTGCCTGATCGACGCCTGCGTGCGGTTGCTTCCGGGAGTTGTCGGCGAAGCGCGATCGCTCGACGACGAAAGCTTTACCGCGGGGCTGCTCGAGTACCCCCATTACACCCGGCCCGAGATCTGGCAGGGACGAGCGGTGCCCGACATGCTGTTATCCGGCCACCATGCGAAAATTCGCGACTGGCGGCAGGCAGCATCGGAACGATTGACGAGGGAACGACGTCCCGATCTGTGGGAGCGTTACCGGACCGAAAAGGACAAGGCGAGGGCAAGGCCATGAATGTGATCCAAGAACTCGAAGCAGAGCAGATCGCGAAGCTCACCGCAGACAAAACGCTGCCCGAATTCGCGCCAGGCGACACCGTTCGGGTGCATGTCAAGGTCGTCGAAGGCACGACGGAGCGCATCCAGGCCTACGAGGGCATTTGCATCGCCCGACGGAACCGCGGGCTCAATTCGTCGTTCACGGTACGCAAAATTTCTTATGGTGAAGGCGTGGAGCGTGTCTTTCCGCTCTATTCCCCCAAGATCGACAACATCGAGGTTGTGCGCCGGGGCGCCGTGCGCCGAGCCAAGCTCTATTACTTGCGCGGACGCACGGGCAAATCGGCACGCATTCGCGAACGACGCGACGACCGGCGCACCACCGTTGCAGCCAAGGGCAAAGACTGACGCCACGCCCGAGCGCGCGGAGCTTCCCTCCGCGCGGGCGGGCATGGAGAAAGACGCGACGCCATGAGCGGCCCCCGCACTCTGTTTGACAAGATCTGGGACAGCCACCTCGTCGACGAAAGCGACGACGGGGGTTCGCTGCTCTATATCGACCGCCACCTCGTCCACGAAGTAACCAGTCCCCAAGCGTTCGAGGGGTTGCGTATAGCGGGACGCGGCGTCCGCCGGCCCGAAGCAGCCCTTGCGGTGGCCGACCACAACGTGCCGACCACGGATCGTGCCAGCGGGATCGTCGAGCCGGAATCGCGTCTGCAGGTCGAGACCCTCGAAGCCAACTGTGCCGAATTCGGCATCGAATATTTTTCCATGGCAGACCCCCGCCAGGGCATCGTCCATATCATTGGCCCCGAGCAGGGCCTGACCCAGCCGGGCATGACGATCGTCTGCGGTGACAGCCACACCGCGACACATGGCGCGTTCGGCGCGCTTGCCTTCGGCATCGGAACGAGCGAGGTCGAGCATGTGCTGGCGACCCAAACTCTGATTCAGAACCGGGCGAAGAACATGCGGATCTCAGTCGAGGGCAGCCTCGGCCTGGGCGTCACGGCAAAAGACCTGATCCTTGCCGTCATCGGCAAGATCGGCACGGCGGGCGGCACCAGCCATGTCATCGAATATGCCGGCGACGCGGTCCGTGAGCTCTCGATGGAGGGCCGCATGACCGTGTGCAACATGTCGATCGAAGCGGGCGCACGCGCCGGGCTGATCGCACCAGACGAGACCACGTTCGACTACCTGAAGGGTCGCCCCAGAGTGCCCAAGGGCGGAGCGTGGGAGCAGGCCGTGACCGCCTGGTGCAGCCTGCCGTCAGACGAGGGCGCACGCTACGACACCGAAGTCTCGATCGACGCCGCCGCTCTCATCCCCCAGATGACTTGGGGCACCAGCCCGCAAGATGTCTTGCCCATCACCGGCCGGGTTCCCGACCCGGCGGTCGAGGCAGACCCTGCGAAGCGCGCCGCGATGGAACGCGCGCTCGCCTATATGGATCTTTCGCCCGGCACGCCTCTCACGGAGGTTGCGGTCGAACAGGTTTTTATTGGCTCCTGCACGAACGGCCGGATTGAGGATCTGCGCGAGGTCGCCCGGGTCGTCAAGGGCCGCAGCGTGGCCGAGGGCGTGAACGCCATGGTCGTGCCGGGCTCCGGGTTGGTCAAGGATCAGGCCGAAGCCGAAGGGCTCGACCAGATCTTTGTCGAGGCGGGCTTCGAGTGGCGCGAGCCGGGCTGCTCAATGTGCCTCGCCATGAACGCCGACAAGCTCGAGCCGGGCCAGCGCTGCGCCTCGACCTCGAACCGCAATTTCGAGGGCCGCCAGGGGCGCGGCGGACGGACCCACCTGGTCAGTCCGGCGATGGCCGCGGCCACCGCCATCGCCGGCCATTTCGTCGACGCCCGGGAATTCGGCTGAGGGAACCTGACATGGAGAAGTTCACGACACTGACCGGGATCGCAGCGCCGCTAGCGATGATCAACGTCGACACCGACATGCTCATCCCCAAGCAATTCCTCAAGACGATCAAGCGTACCGGTCTGGGCGTCCATCTGTTCGACGAAATGCGTTACAGCCCGGATGGCAAAGAGATTCCCGACTTCGTGTTGAATCAGCCGGCCTGGCGCAACGCCTCGATCCTGATCGCGGGCGAAAACTTCGGTTGCGGCTCGAGCCGCGAGCACGCGCCCTGGGCACTGCTCGATTTCGGCATCCGCTGCGTTGTCGCGCCCTCGTTCGCCGACATTTTCTTCAACAACTGTTTCAAGAACGGCATCCTGCCGATCGTGCTGCCCGAGACCGAAATCGCAAAGCTGATGCAAGACGCCGAGCGCGGCGCCAACGCGACGCTCACGGTCGACCTTGAGGCACAGGAAATCCGCGGCTCCGACGGCGGCGTCATCACGTTCGACGTCGATCCGTTCCGCAAATATTGCTTGCTCAACGGCCTCGACGACATTGGTCTCACCCTCGAAAAGGCGGCCAAGATCGACGCCTTCGAGGAAAGCCGACGAGCTTCACAGCCCTGGCTATCGGCGTAACCGACCGCCCATGACCAACGCTCATACAATTCTCATGCTTCCGGGCGACGGGATTGGACCCGAGGTCTGTGCCCAGACGCGGCGCGCGGTCGACTGGCTCAACGCCTCAGCCGGCGGTGAATTCGCCATCGAGGAAGCGCTGGTCGGCGGCGCCGCCTATGACGCGACCGGCACGCCGCTTCCGGACGCGACGCTGAATGCGGCTCTCGCGGCCGACGCGGTGCTGTTAGGCGCCGTCGGCGGACCCGCGTGGGAGGCCATCGACTTCTCGCTTCGGCCCGAGCGGGGGTTGCTGAGTTTGCGCAAGGAGATGGGCCTGTTCGCCAACCTGCGCCCTGCGATCTGCTTCGATGCGCTGGTTGCGGCCTCCTCGCTCAAGCCCGAGTTCGTGAGCGGCCTCGATATCATGATCGTGCGCGAGCTCACGGGCGGGATTTATTTCGGCGAGCCGCGCGGCGTCGAGGACTTGCCCGACGGCACGAAGCGCGGCTTCAACACGCTGGTCTACACGACACCCGAGGTCGAGCGCATTGCACGGGTCGCCTTCGACCTGGCGGAGAAACGGGGCAGCAAGGTCTGCTCGGTGGACAAGGCCAACGTGCTGGAATGCACCGGAATGTGGCGCGACGAGGTACAGCGGATTCGCGATGCCGACTATCCGGGGATCGCGCTCAGCCATCTCTACGTCGACAACGCCTCAATGCAGCTAGTGCGCGAGCCCAAGCAGTTCGACGTCATTGTCACGACCAACATGTTCGGCGACATCCTCTCGGATTGTGCCGCCATGCTGACCGGCTCGCTCGGCATGCTGCCCTCTGCCTCGCTCGGCGCGACCGGATCGGACGGCAAACGCCGTGCCATGTACGAACCGGTCCACGGCAGCGCACCCGAGATTGCCGGGCAGAACCTTGCCAACCCCATCGCCACCCTGCTCAGCCTCGCGATGATGTTGCGCTATTCCTTCGACCGCGCCGATGCCGCGCAGCAGGTCGAGGAGGCCGTGGAGCGCGTGCTGGCCAAAGGTCTGCGAACGGGCGATATCATGCAGGAGGGGGCGAGCGCCGTGTCGACCAGCGAGATGGGCGATGCGATCCTCGCCGAATTGGAGAGCGCCGGGGCCTAGACCGCCACCCGCGCAAGGATTTGGAACGCAGCATGGGCTACCGAGTTGCAGTGGTCGGCGCGACGGGCAATGTCGGCCGCGAAATTCTGCAAATTCTTTCGGAGCGGGAGTTCCCCGCCGACGAGGTGATCGCGCTCGCCTCGCGCGAGTCGATCGGCCGGGAGGTTTCGTTCGGACCGGTCGATATTCTGACAGTCCGCGCGCTCGAGGACTTCGACTTTGCCGGTGTCGATATCGGGCTGTTCTCACCGGGCGCCAAGGTCTCGGCCGTGCACGCGCCCCGCGCCGCCGAGGCGGGCTGCGTCGTCATCGACAACACCTCCCGGTTTCGCATGGATCCCGACGTGCCCCTCGTGGTGCCCGAGGTCAACCGCGAGGCGCTGGGCGGATTTCGCGAGCGTAATATCGTAGCCAACCCGAACTGCTCGACCATGCAGATGGTGGTCGCGCTCAAGCCCCTGCACGACCTGGCTCGCATCAAGCGCGTCGTCGTCGCCACCTACCAGTCGGTCTCGGGTGCCGGACATGCGGCGATGGACGAGCTATTCGAGCACACCCGCAAGGTGTTCATGAATGAACATCCCTCGCCGGCGCAGTTCTCCAAGCCCATCGAGTTCAACGTGATCCCCCATATCGACGACTTCATGCCCGACGGCGCGACCAAGGAAGAGTGGAAGATGGCGGTCGAGACCCAGAAGATTCTCGATCCGGATATAGCGATATCGGCCACCTGTGTGCGCGTGCCGGTGTTCGTCGGCCACGCCGAAGCGATCAATCTCGAGTTCCACGAGCCGATCGACGTCGCCACGGCACTCGGCGCCCTCGTGGATGCGTCCGGCATCGAGGTTGTCGACGAGCACGAGGACGGCGGCTATATCACGCCCGTCGACTGCGTCGGCGAGGATGCGACTTTTGTCTCCCGTCTGCGCGCAGATCCCACCGTGCCCAACGGCCTCTCGCTCTGGGTGGTCTCCGACAACCTGCGCAAGGGTGCGGCACTCAACGCCGTCCAAATCGCCGAAGAGCTGATCCAGGGCTATCTCGACGAGCCGGACTGAGCGCGCGGGCCCGGGCAGGACTGCCGCCGATGCCGACCCCGCCAACCGCCGATCGCGAGCGCGCCGAGCAGGAATTCCAGGCCGCCACGGAGGCGCACCGAGAGGGCCGTCTCGACGACGCCATCGAGGGCTATTCCCGTGTGCTCCGGCTCCAATCCCGGCACGGACAATGCTGCAACAATCTGGGTGTCGCACTGCGCGCCTAGGGCAAATTCTAGGCTGCCGTCGCCGCCTATTGTCGAGCGCTCGCCGAGTCACCCGATAACGCCGGCACCCACTCCAACCTGGGCAACGCACTGCGCGCGTTGGGGCGCTTTGCCGAAGCGGAGGCTTGCCACCGCCGGGCAATCGCGCTCGATCCCGACTTCATCGAAGCGCACTACAACCTTGGCATCGCGCTCAAGGATCAGCGCCGAATCGACGACGCACTGGGCTGCTTCGATACGGTACTGGTGAAAAACCCCGATCATGTGGATGCCCACTGGGACCGGGCGCTGGCCTGGCTGGTCGCGGGAGACTTTGCTCGGGGCTGGCCCGAATACGAGTGGCGCTGGCGCTTGGCGGAGCATGCGCCGCGCGAGCTTTCACAACCGCTTTGGGACGGCGGCGACCTCGACGGGCGCACCATCCTTCTCCACGCCGAGCAGGGCATGGGCGATTCGATCCAGTTCGCCCGTTACGCTCCGCTCGTCGCGGCGCGGGGCGGCCGCGTCCTGCTCGAATGCCAGCCGCCCCTCGTTCGCCTGTTCGAAAGTCTGGACGGGGTCGGAGAAATCATACCCCAGGGCGGCGTGCTGCCCGCCTTCGATACCCACGCCCCGCTGCTCAGCCTGCCCGGCATCCTCGGCACCACGGGCGGAACCATTTCGTGCGATATCCCGTATCTTTCCGCAGACCGGGGACGCGCCGAACAGCTCCGCGATCAGCTCACGGCTTTGACCGGCGGCCTCAAGGTGGGTCTCGTCTGGGCGGGAAAACCCAGCCACAAGAACGACCACAACCGCAGTCTCGAGTTTGAATCCCTCGTCGGCCTGCTGGGCCTCAGGGACATTTTCTTTTTCAGCCTCCAGTTCGGCCCGCGCAGCGGCGACCTGCGTGCCGCCGGCTGCGACGGGCTGATCACCGATCTCTCGGAGTCGATCAAGGATTTCGCCGATACCGCAATCGTCCTCGAGGTGCTCGACCTGCTGATCACCGTCGACACCTCGCCCGCCCATCTTGCCGGCGCGCTCGGCAAGCCGGTCTGGGTACTGCTCCCCTATGTGCCCGACTGGCGTTGGCTGCTCGATCGCGACGATTCCCCCTGGTACCCTAGCCTGCAACTGTTTCGTCAGGATCGCCCGAACGACTGGAGCAAACCGCTTCGCCGCCTTGCCGAAGCGTTAAAAGCGCGCGCCGGCGATACTGCTGCCAATAGCGGCGATCCGGCGTGAGCGCGACCGAGACCGCTCAGCAATCCGCACGCGTGGCGTTGCGCGCCGCCATCGAGTGCCACCAGGCAGGCGATGGCAGCGGCGCCGAGGCACGGGCACGCGAGGCGCTTGATACCTGACCGGAGTTTCCCGACGCTCACCATTTTTTGGGCATTCTCGCGATCCAGCTCGGCGCAACCGAGACCGCCGAGGCCCACTTTCGCGCAGCGCTTCATCTCGATCCCGACCGCGCACCGTTTCATCACAGTCTGGGCAATACCCTGCGCGCAAGGAGTGCACTCGATGAGGCCGCCGCCGCCTACGACTGTGCGCTTGCGCTGGACCCCGACAACCGGGACAGTTTGCGCACCCTGGTCTGGATCCATCGCCTTGCCAAGCGCTATGACGATGCCGCCCGGTTGCAGGAACGTCTTCTCGAACTCGAACCCGGCTCCGTCGAGGGGCTCGAAATCCTCTCGCTGATCCGCCAGGACCAGGGGCGATCCGAGGAGGCCGTCGAGGGCTTGCGCAAGGTAATCGCCGAGGACGCGAGCCGGCCGGCGGCTCATCTCGGACTGGGCTTCGCCCTGGAGGCGCTGGGCCGGGCCGCCGAGGCAATAGAGAGCTACAAGGCAGGCCTGCACATCAAGCCCGACATGGCCCACGGCTGGCATCTTCTGGGCAACGCCTATCAGGGAGATAACCGACTGACTGAGGCGGTGCCTTGCTACGAGAAGGCTCTCGCGCTTGACCCCGAGCTGCCGCGCAGCCATTACAACCTCGGTGTCGCGCGCCGGGGCCTGCGCGATCTCGCCAGCGCGGTCGCCGGTTACCGCCGGGCACTCGAACTCGATCCCGGTTACGCCGAGGCGCATAACGGTCTCGCGGTAGCGCTGAAGGATCAGGGCCACGTCGAAGAGTCGCTCGAACATCTTGAGCGCGCGCTGGCTCTCAAGCCCGACTATCTCGACGCCCACAGCAA
Organism: Alphaproteobacteria bacterium; assembly: GCA_965249645.1. GTDB lineage: Bacteria > Pseudomonadota > Alphaproteobacteria > UBA828 > JAPUJA01 > CAVOEB01. The sequence continues at coordinate 148,412 of CBDFML010000008.1, read as the reverse complement.
CCTGCTCTTCTTTCGCCACTACCGAGCCGAGCCCAATCCGGAGGCGGTGCTCGAGGCGCACCGCGCCTGGGCGGCGCGCAATACCACGAATGTCGCGACCCGACCCTACGGCAATTCCCGCGATCCGGAGCGCGTCCTTCGAATCGGTTACGTCTCACCCGATTTGCGCCGCCATTCCGTGGCCTTCTTCGTCGAACCGCTGCTTGCCGCCCACGACCGCACGGTCGTCGAGCCGATCTGTTATGCCGATGTCGCCCAGCCCGACAGCGTGACCGCGCAGTTGCGCGAGTTTTGCCCCGCATGGCGCGACATTCACGGCCTCGACGACGGCAAAGCCGCAGACCTCGTGCGCGAAGATGGCGTCGACATTCTGGTCGATCTTGCGGGCCACACAGCGCGCCACAGGCTTTGTCTGTTCGCCCACGCGCCCGCGCCAGTCCAGGCGAGTTGGCTGGGTTATCCCGATACCACCGGGCTGGCGCAAATCGGATACCGCCTGAGCGACGCGGTCGCCGATCCGCCTGGCGATGCCGACCGCTGGCACAGCGAAGCCCTCGTCCGCTTGGTAAACGGCTTCCTCTGCTACCGCCCGCCCGCCGACGCACCGGATGTAGCGCCGCCGCCCTCGGCGGCGGGCAGACCAATCACCTTCGGCTCGTTCAACACCCTCGCCAAACTGTCGCCCGAATTGCTCGACGCCTGGACCACCATTCTCGCGCGCCTGCCAAATGCGCGCCTCGTCATCAAGACCGAGGCCCTGGACGACCCGGCGGTGCGGGAGGGTTTGCTCGAAGCGCTCGCCGGGCGGGGCGTGACGGCGGAGCGCATCGTCTTACGGGGCTTCGAGGAACAGCTCGCCGATCATCTCGGCCGCTACCAGGAAATCGACATTGCGCTCGATAGCGCGCCCTATACCGGCACCACGACCAGCTGCGAGGCGTTATGGATGGGCGTTCCCGTCATCACTCATGCGGGTGCGCGTCATATCGGACGGGTCGGGGCTAGTTTGCTCGATCAACTCGATCTCGACGAGCTGGTCGCCGACAGCCTGAAGACCTATGTCGAGATTGCCGTCGAGCTCGCGAACGATCCAGCACGGCTGGCGACGCTGCGGCACGAAATGCGAGAACGGATGCGAGCATCACCGTTGACCGACGAGGCCGGTTTTGCGCGCACCGTCGAGGCCGCCATCCGCGCGATGTGGCGAACCTGGTGCGACGATGCCGCCTAGCGCACAACCTCGGCGTCGAAGACGATCGACGGCACGACGATTTCATCCTGCGCAGCAATGAGGTGTAGCTCGTCGGCACCCGGATCGGCCTCGAGCGTCGCCCGGATCAAGCCGTAAACGGCGGAAACGGCATGGGAGAGGGCGCGGGACACCGAGCCGGTATCGAGATAGCGGGTAAGAAATATGGCCGCAAAGGCATCGCCCGTACCCGAGAGATGATCGGGGATCGTAAAGCGCGGCGTCTCGACCCGCCATGTGCCCGAGCCCGAGACGGCAAGCGTTGCGACCCGATCCAGCCTATCGCCCCCCAGCGCGTACGAGGTGCAGATCACGACCTCGGGCCCCCGCTCTCGAAGCGAATCGGCGGCAATTAGCGCCTGGTCGAGGGACTCCACGGGCTTGCCCGAAAGATATTCGAGCTCAAACAGGTTGGGTGTGAGGACGTCGGCAAGCGGCAACAGCTGGCCGGTGATGATCTCGGGGATACCGGCATCCACATAGAGGCCGGTCTCCTTTTCGCCCATCACGGGGTCGAGGCAGAACAGCGCATCGGCGTTGGCCGCGCGAATCCTGGAGACGGCCCCGGCGATGACCTCCGCTTGGGGCGCACCACCCAGATAGCCCACCAGTACCGCGCGACACGCCTCGAGCGCGCCGTGTTGCTCGATGCCGAGCAGGATATCAGCGAGTTGCGAGGCATCGGGGGTAAAACCCCGCCAGCGGGGGAAACCCCGATGGTTCGAGAGCAGGGTCGTGCTCACAGGCCAGACCTCGAGGCCGAGGCGCTGGATCGGGAATACCGCCGCGCTGTTGCCCGCATGGCCCACCGAGACCTGGGACTGGATCGAGAGAATGGCCATCGTGGTTTGTCCTTCCCGCCCTACCCCGGCCAAACCGGGCCCGAGCCTTGCGGGGTGTTGAACTCGGTTATAGTTTAGCGCGCAAGTAGGGAAGCAAGAACAGGGAGACCCAGAAAATGCCGGGCCGCGTAAGACCTCGCCGCAGCGTTCTCTATATGCCGGGCTCGAATGCTCGCGCGTTGGAAAAGGCCAAGACACTGCCCGCCGACACGCTGATCCTCGACCTCGAGGATTCGGTCGCCCCCGACGCCAAGGACGAGGCGCGTGCGCAGGTTTGCGACGCGGTGCGCGCGGGCGGTTATGGCGGGCGCGAAATCCTGATCCGGGTCAACGGACTGGCCACACCTTGGGGCCACGAGGACATCGTGGCCGTTGCGCGCAGCGGCGCCGACGGCGTGCTGTTGCCCAAAGTCGAGGGGCCCGGCGTGGTGCGCTCGATGCTCAACATCCTCGACGTAAATGGTGCGCCCGAGACCATGCTGATCTGGTGCATGATGGAAACTCCGCTCGGCATCCTGCACGCGGAGCGCATCTCTGGCGCAAGCCCCCGGCTTGGCGGCTTCATCATGGGCACCTCGGACCTCGCCAAGGACCTCCACGCGAGCCACACGTCGTTGCGCTTGCCGTTCCTCGCCAGCCTGTCGATGTGCGTGCTCGCCGCACGCGCTGTGGGAATTGCGGTGGTCGACGGCGTCCACCTCAACCTGAGCGATGACGAAGGTTTTCTCAAATCCTGCCAGCAGGGCGTGGAGTTCGGCTTCGACGGCAAGACTCTGATCCATCCCAAGCAAGTCGGGCCGGCCAATACCGCCTTCGCGCCAAGCGAGGACGAAGTCGGATTCTCGCGCCGCATCATCAAGGCCCACGCGGAAGCAGAGGCCGAGGGCAAGGGAGTCGTGGTGGTCGACGGCCGATTGATCGAGAACCTCCATGTCGAGGCCGCAAGCCGCCAGATCGCACTGGCCGAGGCCATCGCCGAACTGGAGGCAGCCAACGAGGCGGCTGTGGCGAGCTGACCGCGAACCGATGAAGTCACGCCCATGAGCAAGACCGCGGCTGGATCGTTCTTCGAGGACTTCACGGCCGGTATCGAGCTGATCCACGCCACCCCGCGCACGGTTACGGCAGGCGACGCGGCACTTTACACCGCGCTGACGGGGGCGCGCTTTCCGGTTCACAGCTCGGAGCCCTTCGCACGCAGCCTGGGCTTTGCCGCAGCGCCGCTCGACGATTTGCTGGTGTTTCACATGGTATTTGGCAAATCGGTACCGGACGTCTCTTTGAACGCCGTCGCCAATCTCGGCTATGCGGGCCTTCGTTTCGGCGCGGCGGTCTATGCCGGCGACACCCTCTCGGCGCGCTCGACAGTGGTCGGCGTGAAGGAAAACTCCAACGCCAGAACCGGCGTCGTCTATGTCCGCACCTCGGGTGTCAACCAGCGGGCCGAGATGGTGCTCGACTTCCATCGCTGGGTGATGGTGCCCAAGCGCGAGAGCGGTGCGCCCGCACCCGAGGCGGTGGTGCCAGATCTGCCCGAAGCGGTGGAACCGGGCGCCCTGATCGTTCCCGACGGGTTGCATCTCGAAGCCTACAACACCTCGCTCGCGGGCTCACCCCACCTGTGGGACGATTTCGCGTCGGGTGAAAAGATCGACCATGTGGACGGGCTCACCATCGAAGACGCCGAGCATATGATGGCGGCCAAGCTCTACCAGAACACCGCGCGGGTGCATTTTAACCAGCATGTCGAGGCGCAGGGTCGGTTCGCCCGGCGCATCGTCTATGGCGGCCACATCATCAGCCTCGCGCGCGCGCTGTCGTTCAACGGGCTGGCCAACGCCTTCCATATCGCAGCGATCAATGCCGGGCGGCATGTCGCACCCAGCTTCGCGGGCGATACGATCTACGCCTGGAGCGAAGTGCTCGAAAAGGTTGAACTCGCGGGACGCGACGATGTCGGCGCGATCCGCCTGCGCCTCGTGGCGGCAAAGGACCATGCCTGCAGCGATTTCCCCGACCGGATCGACCCGAAGAGCTACCAGGAAAGCGTGGTGCTCGACCTCGACTATTGGGCGCTGATGCCGCGCCGGGCCTGAAGGCCCGCGGGTAGTGATCAAAAAAATCGAGGCCGGCACCTCACGCCGGTTCTACGCACTGGGCCTGCTCGTCGCCACGGGCGTACTCTTCGGTTTGGTCGTTTCGCTGACCCGGCTTTCGATCACCGGCGGCGTGCCCTTCCTCGCCTTCGCGTTCTGGCAGATTTTCGGCGCCGCGGTCTGCATTTTGGCCTATAGCGCCCTCCGACGCCGGTTGCCCCGGTGGAGTCTGCGCCACAGCCTTTCCTATCTTGCGATGGCGGTGACGGGCGGGTTGATCCCGCCGGTCATCTTCGCCTTCGTCGCACCCAAGCTGCCCGCCGGAATCGTGAGCCTGACCATTTCAATCTCTCCGATCATGACCCTGCTGATCGCACTGACTTTACGCATGGAGCGCTTCAATCTGTGGCGTCTTGCAGGCTTGGTACTGGGCATCGCAGGCGTGTTGTTGATTCTGCTGCCCGAGACCAGCTTGCCCGAGCGGGGCATGGCGCTCTGGGTACTGATTGCGCTCGCCGCGCCGATGGCACTCGGGTGTGGCAATATCGGCGCCGTGCGGCTCCGGCCCCCTGACAGCACGGCGGTACAGTTCGCGGCCGGCATCCTGTGCTTTGCCGCGCTGCTGATCCTGCCCCTCATGTTGGGCGTGCACGGAGCATGGGCCTTCGACGGGCCGCTCGATGCGGCTCAAATTGCGTTGCTCGTGGTCATGCCGGCGATGGCCCTGATCTGGTGCTTCGGAATGGAGCTCGCGCGGGTTGCCGATGCAGTTTATCTGAGCCTGTTCGATTATCTGGCGACGCTCGCGGGTGTCGGTTGGGGCATCCTGATCTTCGCCGAACGCCACAGCCCCTGGGTGTGGGGCGCGTTGGCGCTTCTGATGGTCAGCATCTGGTTGGTTACCCGCACCGCCCACGCTGTAACTCACAGGCGAGGCGATTAACCCTCGTCTGGCTCCGTCATGGCGATGACGGCTATTTCGATCACCATGCCGGGATAGGCGAGCCGGGGGAACGGGATCCCCGTGGTCGCCGGGCCGGGCTCGGCAAAGCAAGACGAAGGGATGGCGAGGTTCTCGTGCAAAGTATCCTGGCCGCACTTGCCCTCGTAATAGGCGATGACCTTGCAGACGTCGGCGTAACCCGCACCCAGCTCGCCCAGGATCGTGCCGATATGGGTCATCGCCGTGCGGGTCTGGGCCGCAAGCTCGTCGGGGCTGAACGCGTGGCCCGCCTTGTCGAGCGAGACCTGACCGCCCAGGAAGATCATGTCATGGCATTTCAGGCCGTGCTTGTAGGGCAGGTCGATGGTCCAGTCCCACAGGCTCTCCGGCCAAACGTGCCGCCGTGCGAGTCGCGCGCCGTCCTCGCCGCGCATACAAATAAGCTCGATCTTGATCTGCTGACCCGCCACCGCGTGGCGGGGAATGGGGATGCCGGTGCCGCAAGGACCCGGCTCGCTGAAATGCGCACCGCAGGCGAGCGCCGCGGGCTCGAAATCCGCCTCGCTGCCATGACCGACGTACCAGCGGTTGAGCTTGACCGCGTCGTCGAGGTCGGCGCCCAAGGCGCCCAACAACGCGGCGTGCTGCTTCATGACCTGCTTTGTCTGGGTGACGATGTCGCCGGCAAACAGCACCTCGCCCTCGTCGGTCATGGGCGACTGGCCCGATACGAAGATCATCTTACCGCATTGGAGCGCGTGGACGAACGGCGCGGGCACAGCCATAAGGCCGGGTGCACCGTCGACGTGAATGCGCGAGAGTGCCTCGCCCTGTTCGCCCCGCATCGCGATACCCTCGATCTCCACTGCCATGCCCGGATAGGCAAGATAGGGCACGGGAACGGCCGTCACGGCGCATTTGACATCCAACGGCAGGCAGGCGGCAACGGAGTTCAGGAACGCGGCCTCATCGACCGAACCGCCGTTGACGTAAAAGCAGAGCAGTTTGACGAGATCGCCGACATCCGCACCGAGATCGCTCAGCACCCGCCCCATTGCGGCCATCGCGTTGGGGATCTGGGCGTCGAGGTCACCGGGGTTGCACACCGCGCCCTCGGGCGTGAGATCGACCTGCCCGCCGACCCAGAGCATTTGCCCGCAGCGAACTCCGTGCTTGTGACTAACCGGAATCGGCCAGTTCCAATGGCCCTCGGGCCACACGTGTTGCTGCTTCATCGGGTCTTGTCTCTTTCGATCGCGAGCCCCTTCGCATGGAACTCTCGTTCCGACGCCGCCATCGACCCGTACCGCCCGGCGCGCCCGTGCATCGCCGAGCCGCTACTTCAGCACCTGGCGGGCATTGACGGGTTGGACCGGCCGGTTATTGGCGTGGTGGACGGCGTGCAGAAATGCGGCGACCTGTTCGTCAGAGACCGAAACGGAATTCTTCATGACATGCCACCACACGCCCTCGGAACAGGGCGGCGTCGTCAGCGAGCCGTTGAACCGGTAATAGGCCTTGTCGTCGGGCAACAGGCTAAGCCCCCCCGAAATCCGAACTGAGCATGTGGCTCTCGCCCGCTTCTTCCGGCATCTGGTGCCACAGAGCGGCTAACGCGTCATTGGCCTCGCCAATCTCGAGCATGACACCGATCACCGCCAGGTTGCTGTCGTTATCCGCGTGGACGAAATGCGCCTCCATGGCAAACGACCGGCCCTCGACGATATTCTCGCTCGGCGTATGAAAATGAACTTGCTTGAGCTCGAAGCCGTGCCCACCCACTGACATCGAATTGCCCGACGGGAAATTGACCTGAACCGTGTGGCCGTTGTTCAGAATTTCCGTCGCGTTCGCACTGTAGCTGACCTCGATCGCCGGAAGCTCCGCTTCAACGAATCCCGCAAGATCGATCGGCGACTGGTTCCGGCCGGTCGAACAGACCCCATAGGCGGGGTCCAGATCAGCCCAATGATCGGGTCCTTCGGCGCCGCCATAGCCCCAGTGGGCCTTCTCGCCGGCCATCCCCGCCGACGCCAGGAACGAACATATCGCGAGCGAAGAAAGCAGAATTGACGATTTCATTGTTATCCCCCCCCCCTTTAGGCCGGTTCGCCTGACGAAACAGCCATTTCGGGCAGCATAACTCGGTCTTGCGAAATTCAGAAGGCCGGGATCGATGGGCTTCAGCCGGATATAGCGGGGCAGAGCGGCTAGGCTGCTCCATTCCCGCGTTGTCGATAACACGCCCATAACACCAATTTGAGCATCGCTTATTTGACCGCATTGACGCGGCGGTATCTTCTCTCAGCCATGACTGTCGTGCTTGTGCTGATATCGCTGTTTCTTGCCGTGATGCTGGGTTTCGCGGCGCACCGGTCGAGCATGTGTACGGTCCTGGCGGTGGCCGAGATATTGAGCACCGGACGAGCCCATCTGTTGCTGAGCTTCGTCAAGATCATGCTCTGGACCCTGGCCGTCACCCTGCCGTTGACCACGTTGTATCCCGAAGCTCTGGCGGCGGGGTCACTCTGGAAGCTCTCGAGCGTTACCATTGCGGGCGGCTTCGTCTTCGGGATCGGCGCGATGCTCAATGGGGGCTGCGCAATCTCGACCCTGTGGAAGCTCGGCAACGGCCAACTCCGGATGCTGGTGACGCTCGCTGCTTCCTGCGCGGGCGTCTGGATTTATACCGGCTTGATTCAGTCGGGCGCGCTCGCACCCCACGCACCGGCTACGAGCCCTTATGCCATGCCCGGACCCTGGGCGATCGTGCTGATTGCGGGGCTCGGCCTGTGGGTGGTCTGGGAGATGCTGCGCTTGTGGCGAACCCGGCGACGGGGAATCGGTATCAGGGCGTTGGTGTTTTCTGATTTTTACCGGCTTTCCACGGCAGCGGCCCTGCTTGGCCTGAGCAACGGCGTCCTCTATGCGCTCCATGGGCCCTGGGCCTATACCAACACCCTGGGACGGGAAATCGGTTCCCTCGCGGGTGTCGGTGCCGGACCCTCGGGCCTGATCTGGGGCCTGTTCGTCGCGGTCGTTGCCGGCATGGCGATTTCCGCCTGGCAACGCCGCAGCTTTGCCCTCGACTGGCAACCTCGCCTCGCCTGGGCGGTCAACGGAACCGGAGGCCTGCTTATGGGCCTGGGCGCGGGCATGGCGGCGGGCGGAAATGACGATCTGATGCTTCACGGCATCCCGGGATTCTCACCCCATGCGCTGCCGGTCTACCTTGCGATGATCGCAGGCATCGCCGTTGCACTGATCCTGAACCGGCTGCTTCGGGGCGTCTTCACTCGGGTAGAAATCCGCGACGATATTCTCAAGCCAGCCGTCGTTCGCCAGTAACGGGTCCCTATCCCCCCATCCCCCAGACCTCGGCCAGAATTTCATACGAACGCAAACGGGCGTCGTGATCATAGATCTGCGATTGCACCATGATCTCGTCGGCGCCGGTCCTGGCGATGAAGTCGGCAAGCCAGCGCTTGACCACCTCGGGCGAACCGGTCGCGCTGCACTCCATCATGCGATCGATATGCTGGCGCGCGGCCGGCTCGACGCTTGCCATGAAATTTACCACCGGGGGGTCGAGCGGCTCGGTTTCGTGGCTCAGGATCGCCTGCTCCTGGGAGCTTCGGAGCAAGCGCGCCTGCTCGTCGGTGTCAGCCGCAAAAGCGTTGACGCCGAGCATGACGTAGGGTGCATCGAGCTGATCCGAGGGTTCGAACGACATCCGATAGACCTCGATCGCCTGCATCAGCGCGGTGGGCGCAAAGTGGGAGGCAAACGCATAAGGCAGGCCCAGCGCGGCGGCGAGTTGAGCGCCGAACAGGCTCGATCCCAGGATCCAGATCGGCACATGCAGGCCCGCGCCGGGCACCGCTCGGACCCGCTGGCCGGGCTCGGGCTCGCGAAAATAATGCTGCAACTCGACCACGTCGCGGGGAAACGCATTGACGTCCGTATCGCCCTGACGCCGCAGTGCCCGGGCGGTCGGCTGGTCGGCGCCAGGCGCGCGGCCCAGCCCCAGATCGATACGGCCGGGATAGAGGGTCTCGAGTGTGCCGAACTGCTCGGCCACCACGATAGGCGAGTGATTGGGCAGCATGACGCCGCCCGCGCCGACCCGGATCGTCTTTGTCGCCGCAGCGATCTGACCGATCACGAGCGACGTCGCGGCGCTGGCGATGCCCGGCATGTTGTGATGCTCGGCGAGCCAGAGCCGGCCGTAGCCCCAGGCTTCGCCATGCTGCGCAAGATCGACGGAATTCGCGAAGGTCTGCGCGAGAGTGCCGCCCTTCAGCACGGGCGCAAGATCGAGAATCGAAAGCGGCGTCATGGTCTTGCCTCTCGTCCCGCCGCCCGGACGAGGCAAGCGAATTATGGTCGGACCCGATTGTAGAGGAGAGAGAGGGGTCCCGGCCAGCAGCGCGGACAGGGCACGGTGGACTTATGGCCGTCCGCGCATTGACGGGCTGTTTGGAACGGTGTTATGTCGGAAGCAGAAAGACAAGGGGAGTGGAAACTCCCTGTTTCCGGGGAGGCCCGCCCATGGACTCAAGCAACCGTCCTCTCTCGCCGCATCTGCAGATCTACCGGCCGCAGCTCACTTCGATGCTGTCGATCCTGCACCGGCTGACCGGTGTCTTCCTCACCGCCGGACTGTTGCTAATCTCCTACTGGCTGGTTTCGGCCGCCGCGGGCCAAGGCTGGTACGACTGCGCGCAATGGTTCCTGACCTCGTGGCTGGGCTACGCGCTGCTTTTGGGCTTCTCTTACGCGTTGTTCTATCACCTGTGCAACGGCATCCGGCACCTGTTCTGGGATCTCGGACTGGGGTTCGAGCTCAAGGCGGCCTATGCGTCGGGCTGGCTGGTGGTGCTGGCCTCGCTCGGCCTCACGGGGCTGTCCTGGGCGCTCGGCCTGCTGTTCGGCCTGGGAGTGTGGTGAGATGAGCATCAAGACACCGGCAAAACGGGTTCACGGGCTGGGCTCGGCAAAAGAGGGTGTCCACCATTGGTGGATGCAGCGCATGACCGCTCTGCTGCTCATTCCCCTTTCGCTCTGGTTCGTCGCCTCGCTGTGGTACCTGTTCGGCGCGACACGGGCCGAGCTGATCGACTGGCTGTCGGGCCCGATTTCCTGCACCCTGATGATCCTGCTGATCCTCGCGGGCTTCTACCACGCCAAGCTCGGCATGCAGGTGGTGATCGAGGATTACGTCCATAACCGGCTGTGGCACACCTGGCTGCAGGTGAAGGTAACACTGGGTTGCGCCGTGCTGGCGACGGCCTGCATCGTTTCCGTGCTCAAGCTCGCCCTGGGAGGCTGAAAATCCATGCCTGAGGCCTACCCCATCACCGAACATGAATACGACGTCGTCGTCGTCGGCGCCGGTGGCGCGGGCTTGCGCGCCACCATGGGCATGGCCCAGGCGGGGCTGACTACCTGCTGCATCACCAAGGTGTTCCCGACACGCAGCCACACGGTGGCCGCCCAGGGCGGCATGAACGCGGCGCTCGGCAACATGGAAGACGACGACTGGCGTTTCCACATGTACGACACGGTCAAGGGCTCGGACTGGCTGGGCGACCAGGACGCCATCGAATACATGTGCCGCGCGGCACCCGAAGCAGTGCTCGAACTCGAGCATGCCGGGGTGCCCTTCTCGCGCACAGACGACGGCAAGATCTATCAGCGCGCGTTCGGCGGCCAATCGGTCAACTACGGCGAGGGCGAGGTGCACCGGACCTGCGCCGCCGCCGACCGCACCGGTCACGCGATCCTGCATACCCTCTACCAGCAGTCGCTCAAGTACGAGGCGCGCTTCATGGTCGAGTATTTCGCGCTCGACCTGATCATGGACGACGAGGGCGCGTGTCGCGGCGTGATGGCCTGGAACCTCGACGACGGCACCCTCCACCGCTTTCGCGCCCACATGGTGGTGCTGGCCACCGGGGGCTATGGGCGGACCTATTACAACTGCACCTCGGCGCACACCTGCACGGGCGACGGCAACGCCATGGCGCTGCGCGCGGGCCTGCCGCTCCAGGACATGGAATTCGTCCAGTTCCACCCGACGGGAATTTACGGCGCGGGCTGCCTGATGAGCGAGGCGGCGCGCGGCGAGGGCGGGTTCCTCGAAAACTCCGAGGGCGAGGCCTTCATGCCGCGCTACGCGCCCAATGCCAAGGACCTGGCGAGCCGCGACGTGGTCAGCCGGGCGATCACCATCGAGATCCGCGAGGGCCGCGGCGTCGGACCCAAGAAGGACCACATGTATCTGCGCCTCGACCATCTCGACGCCAGCCTGATCGAAGAGCGCCTGCCGGGCATTTCGGAGACCGCACGCGTTTTCGCGGGGGTCGACATGGCGACGGAGCCGGTGCCGATCCTGCCCACGGTGCATTACAACATGGGAGGCATCGCGACCAACTACATGGCCGAGGTGGTCTCTCCCAAAGACGGCGACCCGGACGCCGTGGTACCCGGCCTGATGGCGATCGGCGAGGCGGCCAGTGTCTCGGTGCACGGGGCAAACCGATTGGGCGCCAATTCGCTGCTCGACATCGTCGTGTTCGGGCGGGCCGCGGCCATCCGCGCCGCCGAGCTTATCCAGTCCAACGCCCCGCACAAGCCGCTCTCCGGCTCGGCGGGCGACGAGGCGGTCGCCAAACTCGATGGCTTTCGCCATGCCAACGGCGGCACGCCAACCGCGGAACTGCGCCTGACCATGCAGAACACCATGCAGGAATACGCCGCCGTGTTCCGCACCGGCGAGATTCTCGAGGAAGGCGTGCGCCAGATGGCCGAAGTCTGGAAGGGGCTCGACGACCTCGCGGTCACCGACCGCTCGATGATCTGGAATTCCGACCTGGTCGAGACCTACGAGCTCGACAACCTGATGCGCCAGGCGGTCGTGACCATGCATTCGGCCTGCGAGCGCAAAGAAAGCCGGGGCGCGCACGCGCGCGAGGATTTCCCCGACCGCGACGACGAGAGCTGGATCAAGCACACCCTGGCCTGGGTCGACGATACGGGCACCTGCACCATCGACTACCGGCCTGTGCACATGTACACGCTGACCGACGAGGTCCAGACCGTGCCGCCCAAGCCCCGGGTCTACTGAGCAAGGCCCCGGGTTTTACTGAGCAAGGATTGACGCAATGGTCGAATTCGCACTGCCCAAGAACTCGAAGATCGGCAAGGGCAAGAAGCACCCGGCGCCCGCCGGCGCCAAGAACGTGCGTCGCTTCCACGTCTACCGCTGGAATCCGGACGACGGCCAGAATCCGCGGGTCGACAGCTTCGACCTCGACCTCGACGATTGTGGCCCAATGGTCCTGGATGCCCTGATCAAGATTAAGAGCGAGGCCGATCCGACCGTCACCTTCCGCCGCTCGTGTCGCGAGGGCGTGTGCGGCAGCTGCGCCATGAACGTCGACGGCACCAACACACTGTCCTGCATTAAGCCGATCGCCGAGGTCAAGGGCGACGTCAAGGTCTACCCCCTGCCCCACCTCAGTGTGGTCAAGGATCTGGTCGGCGATCTCACCGACTTTTACGCTCAGCTCTCGCTCATCAAACCCTGGCTGCAGAGCAAGGAGCCGCCGCCCTTTGGCAGAGAGCGACTGCAGAGCCCGGAGGACCGGGCCAAGCTCGACGGGCTCTATGAATGCGTGCTGTGCGCCTGCTGCTCGACCAGCTGCCCCAGCTACTGGTGGAACGCAGAGCGTTATCTAGGCCCCGCGATCCTGCTCCAGGCCTATCGCTGGCTGATCGATTCGCGCGACGAAGCGACGGGTGAACGGCTTGACGAGCTGGAAGATCCCTTCCGGCTGTATCGCTGCCACACCATCATGAACTGCGCGAAGGCCTGTCCGAAATCGCTCAATCCGGCGAAAGCGATCGCCGGAATCAAGAAAATGCTGGTCGAGCGCCTCTGACGCGGCTATTTCTCCTTTCAAGCAAGCAGTCTTCGCGCGAATAACGCAACAAACGCGCCGGCGTCGCGCGCGCGCCTGACGGGAGAGAAATCATGACCAAGACACTTCATCATTTCGTCAACGGCAAGCCCTTGGAGGGCACCAGCGGCCGCTTCGGCGACGTGTTCGACCCGGCCAAGGGCGAGGTCACCGCCCGGGTGCCGTTTGCCAGCACCGACGAAGTGCGCGCCATCGTAGCTGCGGCGCGTGCTGCCCAGCCCGCCTGGGCGGCGGTGCCCGCGGTGCGCCGCGCACGGGTTCTGTTCAAGCTCAGGGATCTGATCGAGCGTAATATGGACGATCTCGCCCGGATCGTTACGTCCGAGCACGGCAAGACCGTCGACGACGCCAAGGGCTCGATCACCCGGGGCCTCGAGGTGGTCGAATTCGCCTGCGGCATTCCCCATCTGCTCAAGGGCGACTTCACCGAGAACGTCGGCACCAACGTGGACAGCTTCTCCATGCGCCAGCCCCTGGGTGTGTGCGCCGGCATTACCCCGTTCAACTTTCCGGCGATGATCCCGCTCTGGATGTTTCCGCTCTCGATCGCCTGCGGCAACGCCTTCGTGCTCAAGCCTTCGGAGAAAGACCCCTCCCTGCCGATGCGCCTCGCCGAATTGGCGTTGGAAGCCGGGCTGCCCGAAGGCGTTCTCAACGTGGTCAACGGCGACAAGGAGGCGGTCGACGCGTTGCTCACCGACCCCGACGTCGCCTCGATCAGCTTCGTCGGCTCAACGCCCATCGCCGAATACATTTACGCGACGGGCGCGGCCAATGGGAAGCGGGTGCAGGCGCTGGGCGGTGCGAAGAACCACATGATCGTGATGCCCGACGCCGACCTCGACCAGGCAACCGACGCGCTGATCGGCGCCGCCTACGGCTCGGCGGGCGAGCGCTGCATGGCGGTTTCGGTGCTCGTCGCGGTCGACCCGGTGGGCGACGCGATGATCGAGCGGCTCACCCCGCGCATGGAATCGATCAAGGTGGGCCCGGGCACCGACCCTTCGGTCGAGATGGGCCCGCTGGTCAGCCGTGCGCATCTCGAAAAGGTCCGGGGCTATGTCGACACGGGCGTCGCCGAGGGTGCGAAGCTCGTGGTCGACGGTCGCAACCTCTCGCTGCAGGGTTATGAGAACGGCTACTTCATGGGCCCCTGCCTGTTCGACGAGGTCAAGCCCGAGATGTCGATCTACAAGGACGAGATCTTCGGCCCTGTGCTTTCGGTGGTGCGGGCGCCGGACTATGAGAGCGCGCTCACACTGGTCAACGACCACGAGTTCGGCAACGGTACGGCGATCTTCACCCGCGACGGCGACGCGGCGCGCGACTTCGCGAGCCGCGCGGCCATCGGCATGGTGGGGATCAACGTGCCGATCCCGGTGCCGATGGCGTTTCACACCTTCGGCGGATGGAAGCGCTCGCTGTTCGGTGACTCGAACATGCACGGGCCCGAGGGGGTGCGCTTCTTTACCAAGCCCAAGACGATCACCGCCCGCTGGCCGTCGGGTATCCGCACCGGCGCCGAATTCATCATGCCGACCATGAAGTAGCGGCTGTGGCAGGCGGGGTGGACGCGATTGGCGACCTGCCCTCTCGGTCCGGCGCCTATCTGCTGCTGTTCGACCTTGTCGCTCCCTTTGCGCTCGGCCCCGTAGGCCGACTGGGGAAGGTGCTCCTTGCGCCCGCGTTCCATGCCTACGCGGGAAGCGCGAAAGGGCCAGGAGGCTTGCGAGCGCGCATCGCGCGTCACTTCGCGCCCGACAAGCGCCCGCACTGGCATATCGACCGGCTGACCCGGGCCATTCTGCCCCAGGCGGTCTTCGCCTGGCCGGACGGCGACGAATGCGCGCTGGTGCGCCGGCTTGCATCCGCGCCTGGCGCCCGTATCCCCGTGGCCGGCTTCGGCAGCAGCGATTGCAGCGCCTGCGCCGCCCACCTTGTGGCCCTGCCGCACGGCACCGGGACAGCGCTGGCGGAGCGTTTGGCCGGGGTCGCAGGAGGCTGGTTCTCTCCCTGCCCTGGTCCCTTGCGGGGAGCCGGGAAAGGGAGTAGTTAGCGGGCGTCGGTCGCCGGCGAGACCTCAAGCACCCGCCCGGGGCCCGGAAAAATGCAATTCCGAACTTGCGAGGCATCATGGCACGGAACAAGATCGCGCTGATCGGCGCGGGCAATATCGGCGGCACTCTCGCCCACCTGGCAGGACTGAAAGAGCTGGGTGACGTGGTGCTCTTCGACATCATCGACGGCGTGCCCCAGGGCAAGGCTCTCGACTTGGTTGAAAGCTCGCCCATCGAATATTTCGATTCGCGAATTACCGGTGCCAAATCTTACGGCGCAATCAAGGACGCCGACGTGGTCATCGTCACCGCAGGCGTGGCACGCATTCCCGGCATGAGCCGCGACGATCTGCTCGACATCAACTCGAAGGTCATGACGGCGGTAGGCGAGGGCATCAAAAAAAACTGTCCGAAGGCATTCGTCATCTGCATCACGAACCCGCTCGACGCCATGGTCTGGCTGCTGCGCAAGAAGAGCGGTCTGCCGGCACGCCGCGTCGTGGGTATGGCCGGTGTGCTCGATTCTGCGCGCTTTCGCTACTTCCTCGCCGAAGAGTTCGATGTCTCGGTCGAGGACGTCACCGCCTTTGTCCTTGGCGGTCATGGCGATACCATGCTGCCGCTTCCCCGCTATTCGAGCGTCGCGGGCATCCCGCTCCCCGATCTGGTCAAGATGGGCTGGACCACCCAAGCGCGCGTCGACGCTATCGTCCAGCGTACTCGCGACGGCGGCGCCGAAGTCGTCGGTCTGCTCAAGACCGGCTCGGCCTTCTATGCTCCGGCCTCCGCCGCCATCGTCATGGCCGACTCCTATCTCAAGGACAAGAAGCGGGTGCTGCCCTGCGCCGCCCAGCTCAACGGCGAATATGGCGTGAAGGGCCTGTATGTCGGTGTGCCCGCCGTCATCGGCGCCCAAGGCGTGGAACGGATCGTCGAGATCAAGCTCGACGCCAAGGAGCGCACGGCCTTCAAGCGCTCGGTTCGGGCCGTCCAGGGGTTGGTCGACGCCGTTCGGCGGCGTTAACAAGAGCAATCTTTTTGCTCTCGGGAACCGAACCGATTGGTTTTTAACGGGGCGTGGTGTCTGAATGCAGGATCGAATGCACCAAGACAGTTGCATACGTTCGTCAACTCTCCAAAGATTGACAATGTGAGGAAATAAATTTAATTAACGGGAACATATTTGTGACGACCGTCACAGACCGGCGACCAGGCTGGACGAGACCGGGCCGAACCCGGTAACGCGCACACGAGGCTCGCCATGGACATCTACGAATACCAGGCCAAGCAGCTTTTCGCCGACTACGGTGTGGCGATCCCCGACGGCGACGTCGCCCACAAGACCCACGAGGCCGAGCGGGTAGCAAAGTGGCTCGACGACGACGTCATGGTGGTCAAGGCGCAGGTCCACGCGGGCGGGCGCGGCAAAGCGGGCGGCGTGAAGTTCGCCCGCTCTGTCGGGGAAGCGGTCGAGGCTGCCGACCAGATGCTGGGCATGACGCTCGTAACCGCCCAGACCGGAGCCGAGGGCCGAGAGGTGCGTCGGGTCTATATAGAGGCTGGCTGCGATATCGAACGCCAGATGTACTTCTCCATCCTGAACGACCGGGGCACCGGCGGCACCACCGCCGTAGCCATGCGCGAGGGCGGCGTCGACGTCGAAGAGGCGGCGCAAAACGCGCCGGGCTCGATCATCAAGATTCGCCTCGGCCCCGGGGTGCGCCTGCGCCAGCATCACGCGCGCAGGATCGCCTACGACCTGGGATTGACCGGCAAGATCGTGCGCCAGGCCACGGAAATGTTTCTTGCCTGCCACCGGGCGTTCTACGACCTTGATGCCTCGCTGCTCGAGATCAATCCGCTGGTGGTCACCAAACAGGGCGAGGTGATGGCGCTAGACGGAAAAATGAGCTTTGACGACAACGCGCTTTACCGCCACCGGGACATCGAAGAGCTGCGCGACGAGGATGAGATCGACCCGCTGGAGAAAGAGGCGGCACGCCACGACCTCAACTACGTGAGGCTCGACGGCAATATCGGGCTAATGGTCAACGGCGCCGGCCTGTCGATGGCCACCATGGACATTCTGCGCCATTACGGCGGCGGGGCCGCGAACTTTCTCGACGTCGCCGGCGCCGCAACCCCCGAGCGGGTCGCCGCCGCCTTCCGGCTGATCAACTCGGACCCAGGCGTGAAAGGCATCCTCGTCAATATTTTCGGCGGCATGATGCGTTGCGACTCCATCGCCGAAGGCCTCGTCGCGGCGGCCCGCGAGGTCGGGCTCGACAAGCCCCTCGTCGTCCGGCTCGAAGGCACCAACGTCGATCGCGGCCAGGAAATCCTGCGCGAGTCCGGTCTCGATATCGTGCCCGTGCGCACCATGGCCGACGCAGCACAGAAGATCGTCGCCGCAGTGCAGGAGACGGGCTGATGGCGATCCTCATCACGCCCGAGAGCAGCATCATTTGCCAAGGCTTCACCGGCGCCCAGGGTACTTTTCACTCCGAGCAGGCGATCGCCTACGGCACCAGGCTCGTCGGCGGCGTGACGCCCGATAAGGGCGGCACGAGCCATCTCGACCGCCCCGTGTTCAACACCATAGCCGAAGCGGTCGAAGCGACCGGGGCCGACGCCACCGGCATTTTCGTGCCCCCGCCCTTTGCCGCTGACGCCATCCTCGAGGCAGTCGAAGCGGAGCTCGAGCTCATCGTCTGCATTACCGACGGCATTCCGGTGCGCGACAGGCAGCGGGTCAAGCGCGAGATGCGGGGCTCGAAAACCCGGCTCGTCGGGCCGAACTGCCCGGGCGTCATTTCGTCCGGCATCGGCAAGATCGGCATCATGCCGGGCTATATCCACCAGCCGGGCGGAGTCGGCGTGGTTTGGCGCTCGGGCACGCTTTGTTACGGGACAACGGCGCAGACCGCTGCCGCCGGCCTCGGCCAGTCGACAGTAGTGGGCATCGGCGGCGATCCGGTCAACGGGCTCAACTAAATCGACGTGCTCGAGCTTTTCCTCGCCGATCCCGGCACCGAGGCCATGGTGATGCTCGGCGAAATCGGCGGCACCGCGGAGGTCGACGCTGCCCAGTTCCTTAAATCCACCTCGGAATGCAAACCCGTCGCCGCCTTCATCGCCGGTGCCACCGCACCACCCGGACGGCGCATGGGTCACGCGGGTGCAATCGTGTCCAGCGGCCAGGAAACCGCAGAGGCCAAGAAGGAGGCGCTGCGCAGCGCCGGTGTCGAGGTTGCCGAGACCATCGTAGAGATCGGCGAGGCGCTGCACCGCGCCATCGCCGCGTAATCCCTCGGGGAGGCGATTGTCATGACCAAGAACACCCTGATCTCGTTTCTCGGGCCTCACCATCCCGGGCTGATCCCCAAGACCACGAAGGCGTTGTTCGAGCTGGGCGGCAATCTGGGCGAATTCACCTTCGCCGTTCTGGGCGAGGCAGCGGAGTTGACCCTGATCTACGAAATGCCCGATCGGGTGAATTTAACCGAGGTGGAAGACACGCTTCGGGCGACGCCCGAGTTCGCCGAGGGTGAGCTCAAGGTGGTCGACTTCCAGATGAAGACGCGACGCGGCCCGTCGAGCCGGGTGACCCACCGGATCATCCTCTCGGGCCAGGACCGGCCCGGCTTCATCGCGAAATTCACCGCACTGCTCGACGAGTACGGCGCCAACATCGTGCGGGTGAACGCTGGCAAGGTGGAAGGCGCCACGGGCGACCAGTATATTGCTGTCTTTGCGATCTCCTTACGCGACGAGAAAGCACCCGATTGCCTCGCCGCCATCGTGCACACCGCAGGCGAGCTCAAGCTCTCCTTCCGCTACGAGACCGCATAAGGGCTTCAGCCCCTCATATATTGCACGGCCACGCGCGAATGGTATAACGGGCGCGGATTTCGCCGGCCCTGTCGGCTCTTTGGTTCGCCCAATTCCGCGACGTGCCCAACGCATGAACATCCACGAACATCAGGCGAAAGAGCTGCTCGCCGGGCATGGGGTCGCCGTGCTGCCGGGCATCGCGCTGACCGATCCCGGCGAGGCCGAAGCCGCCGCCGCCCAACTTTCCGGCCCCGTGTGGGTGGTCAAGGCGCAGATTCACGCCGGCGGGCGGGGTAAGGCAGGCGGCGTGAAGCTCGCGAAATCTGCCACCGAGGCGGCAGCGCTCGCGCGCGCCATGTTCGGCCAGGTCCTGGTCACCCACCAGACCGGCCCGTCGGGTAAGGAAGTCCAGCGGGTTTATATCGAGCAGGGCTGCGATATCGCCCGAGAGCTTTATCTGGGCTGCGTGATCGACCGGGCGAGCAGCCGGGTCACCATCATGGTCTCGACCGAGGGCGGCATGGAGATCGAGGAGGTTGCGGCCAAGACGCCGGAGAAAATCCACCGGGCGGTGATAGACCCGGCGATCGGCCTGCAGCCGTTCCATGCCCGAAGGATTGCCTTCGCGTTGGGGCTTGAAGGCGCCTCGGTCAAGGCCGCGGGCGCGTTCGTATCGGGGCTTTACGATGCCTTCACGGCACTCGACGCCAGCCTGCTCGAAATCAATCCGCTGGTGGTCACACGCGACGGCGACCTCGTCGCGCTCGACGCCAAAATGAACTTCGACGACAACGCGCTCTACCGCCACCCGGAGATCGCGAGCTTGCGAGACGAGAACGAAGAGGACCCAACCGAGCGCGAGGCGGAAGAGCATGAGCTGTCCTACGTCAAACTAGACGGCAACATCGGCTGCATGGTCAACGGCGCGGGCCTCGCCATGGCAACCATGGACATCATCAAGCTCCGTGGCGGCGAACCCGCCAACTTCCTCGATGTCGGCGGGGGTGCCACCAAAGACCGGGTGGCCACCGCGTTCAAGCTGATCCTCTCGGATCCCAACGTCGAAGGCATCCTGGTCAACATCTTCGGCGGCATCATGCGCTGCGACGTAATCGCCGAGGGCGTTGTCGAGGCAGCACGCGAGTTGAGCCTCACCGTACCCCTCGTGGTCCGCCTCGAAGGCACCAATGTCGAGCAGGGCAAGGCGATCCTGACAGCATCAAATCTCGCCATCGTCTCGGCGGACGATCTGGGCGATGCGGCGGAAAAGATTGTCGCCGCGCTCGGAACGGCTGCCTGATGGCGGTTCTCGTCGACACTGCGACGTTGGTCATCTGCCAGGGCTTCACTGGCGCGCAGGGCAGCTTCCATTCGGAGCAGGCGATCGCTTACGGCACCCGGATCGTGGGCGGCGTGACGCCAGGCAAGGGTGGCACGACCCATCTCGATCGTCCGGTGTTCAATACTGTCGGCGACGCGGTCGGCGCGACCGGGGCGAACGCCAGCGTGATCTATGTGCCGCCGCCCTTTGCCGCCGACGCCATCCTCGAGGCCATCGACGCCGTCGTGCCGCTGATCGTTTGCATCACGGAAGGCATCCCCGTGCTCGACATGGTCCGGGTAAACCGCGCACTTGTGGGTTCGGCAAGCCGGCTCGTTGGGCCCAACTGCCCGGGCGTTATCACGCCGGGCCAGTGCAAGATCGGCATCATGCCGGGCCACATACACCAGCCTGGACGGATCGGAATTGTTTCGCGCTCGGGCACGCTTACCTATGAGGCAGTGGCGCAAACCACCGCGACGGGATTGGGCCAGACGACCTGCATCGGCATCGGCGGCGACCCGGTCAACGGAACGAATTTCATCGACTGCCTGGAGCTGTTCTTGGCCGACGAAGCGACGAAGGCAATTTTGATGATCGGCGAAATCGGCGGCACCGCCGAGGAAGACGCGGCGGCGTTTTTCGCCGCAAGCCGGGTGAAGAAACCGATGGTGGGCTTTATTGCCGGGATCACTGCACCGCCGGGGCGGCGCATGGGCCATGCCGGGGCGATCATTTCAGGCGGAAAAGGCACCGCCGGGGACAAGATCGAGGCGCTGAAGTCGGCTGGCATCGCGGTCGCGGAGTCTCCCGCCAGCTTGGGCCGCACCATGGTCGAACGGCTGGCCGGCTGAGCCCCGCCAGAAGCCAGCCGAATTAAGACTTTTTGAAGCAAAAACGGCGTAAAATCAACTGATTGTGATTTTGCTGCCGGAGCAATCACACCTAGGGTGAACAAGCAGGACGAGCGGTGCCGATTCGGGGAGTACGGCACGCGCCCAAGCAGTGGACACCATGACCGTACGGTTCGACGAAACCTCCTTCCTGTTCGGCGCGAACGGCGCCTTCATCGAAGGACTCTACGCCCGCTTTATCGAGGAGCCCAACGCGGTACCCGCCGAGTGGCGTGCGTTCTTCGCTTCCCTGGGCGATGACCCCAAGGCCGTGCTCGAGGAGCTCGAGTTCCGCCTGCCTCCGCTAACTGGGACCGACGAGGAAGCCGACGACGCCAACGGCGCAAACTCCAACGGTCGGCCTGCGGCGCGCGCTCAGCCGGCGCACGAGGCCCTGAGCACTGAGCAGGTCCGTCAGGAAACGCTCTACAGCATCCGTGCGCTGATGATGATCCGCGCCTACCGGGTTCGTGGCCATTTGATCGCCGACCTCGACCCGCTCCAGCTCGAGGGTGAAAAGCACCATCCCGAGCTCGACCCCGCGAGCTACGGCTTTACGGAAACCGACTACGACCGCCCGATCTTCGTCGACGGGGTGCTGGGGCTCGAGTTCGCGACGTTGCGCGAGCTGCTCGACATCCTCAAACAGACCTATTGCTCGACCGTCGGGGTCGAATTCATGCATATCCAGTATCCCGAGCAGAAGGCCTGGCTGCAGCAGCGCTTTGAGAACACGCGCAACAAGCCGGCCCTCGATCTCGACGACAAGCGCGAGATCCTGCGCCAGCTCGACGCGGCAGAGGCGTTCGAGCGGTTCCTGCAACTCAAATATCTAGGCCACAAGCGATTCTCGTTGGAGGGTGCCGAAAGCGTAATCCCGGCCATGGAGGCGATCATCGAGATCGGCTCCGAACTCGGCATCGAGGAGATCGTCATCGGCATGCCCCACCGCGGCCGGCTCAACGTGCTGACCACCATCATGGGCAAGTCCTACGAGGCGATGCTCTCGGAATTCGAGGGCGAATCCGCCTATCCCGACGACGTCCAGGGCTCCGGCGACGTGAAATATCACTTGGGCAGTTCGGCGGACCGTACGCTTCCCAACGGCAAGACCGTCCACCTGTCGCTGACCGCCAATCCTTCCCACCTCGAGGCGGTCAACCCGGTGGTCGAGGGCAAGACGCGGGCGAAGCAGGGCTTGCACGGCGATTCCGAGCGCAAGCAGGTGATGGCATTGCTGCTTCACGGCGACGCTGCGTTTTCCGGCCAGGGCGTGGTCGCCGAGACGTTCCATCTCTCGGAGCTGCGCGGCTATCGCACGGGGGGCACCATCCACATCATCGTCAACAACCAAATCGGCTTCACGACGAGTCCAAGCTATTCGCGTTCCTCACCTTATCCCTCCGACGTCGCCAAGATCGTCCAGGCGCCGATCCTGCACGTTAACGGTGACGACCCCGAGGCGGTGGTCCATGTCGCGCGGATTGCCACCGAGTTTCGCCAGACCTTCGGCAAGGACATCGTCATCGACCTGTTCTGCTACCGCCGCCACGGCCACAACGAGGGCGATGAGCCGAAATTCACCCAGCCGCACATGTACCGCCGGATCGAGGAACAGCCGACCACCCGCCAGATCTACACCGAGCGGCTGGTGTCGAACGGCGAACTCAAGGTCCAGGACGCCGACCGCATGGTCGCCGAGTTCCACACCCGTCTCGAAGAAGCGCTCGAGGCATCGAAAGGCTACAAGCCCGAGAAGGCCCCCTGGCTGGAAGGCACCTGGGAGGGAATTGCGGTCGATACGCCGGACCGCCGGGGCGAGACCGCGGCGGCACTGGAAACCCTGCGCGAGGTCGGCCTTGCCATCGCCCGCCCGCCCAGCGATTTCGAGACCCACCCCAAGATCCTGCGCCAGCTCGACGCCAAGCGGAAGATGATCGAGAGCGGCGAAAAGGTCGACTGGGCGACCGCCGAGGCGCTCGCCTTCGGCTGCCTGCTGACTGAAAGCCACGACGTCCGCCTGTCGGGCCAGGACAGCGCGCGCGGTACCTTTTCGCAGCGTCACTCCGTGCTGATCGACCAGGTGAGCGAGGAGCGTTATGTGCCGCTCAACCACATCCGTGAGGGCCAGGCGCTCTACGAGGTCCATGACAGCCTGCTTTCGGAGGCTGCGGTGCTGGGCTTCGAGTACGGCTACGCGTCGACCGAACCCAACTCGCTGACCATCTGGGAGGCGCAGTTCGGCGATTTCGCCAACGGTGCCCAGGTCATCATCGACCAGTTCATCGCGTCGGGCGAGAGCAAGTGGCTGCGGCTCAACGATTTGGTCATGCTGCTGCCCCACGGCTACGAAGGTCAGGGCCCTGAGCACAGCTCCGCGCGGCTCGAGCGCTATCTCCAGCTATTCGCGGAGGACAACATCCAGGTCGCGAACTGCACCACCCCGGCCAATTATTTCCACCTGCTGCGCCGTCAGCTTCACCGTGCTTTCCGCAAGCCGCTGATCGTGATGACGCCGAAATCGCTGCTACGCCACAAGTTATGCGTCTCGCGTCTCGACGAGATGGGCCCGGGCACCAGCTTCCACCGGGTGATCCCTGATTCGACCGCGCCGGTCGAGGACGAGGAGATCCGTCGGGTCGTGCTCTGTTCGGGCAAGGTCTATTACGACCTGCTACGCCGCGTTATGGACAAGCAGATCAGCGATATCGCGCTGGTCCGGATCGAGCAGCTGGCCCCCTTCCCCGTTGGAGCACTGACCCACGAGCTGGTCCGTTATCCCGGCGCCGAAATCGTCTGGTGCCAGGAAGAGCCGCGCAACATGGGTGCATGGACTTTCGTCGCCGACCGGCTCGAGGCGATTTACGATCAGATCGGCCGCAACGGCCTGCGCGCCCATTATGTCGGCCGGCGCGAGAAGGCCTCGCCTGCGTCGGGCACGGTGATCAAGTTCCAGCAACAGCAGGACGGGCTGGTCGACGAGGCGTTGGCGCGATGAGCGGGTCCGTAACCCAGCGGGCCTGAGGAGACGAGCCGTCATGGACATCAAGGTTCCGCCGCTGGGCGAATCGGTCACGGAAGCGACGGTCGGACGCTGGCACAAGGCAGTCGGCGAGACGGTCGCACTCGACGATGTCCTGGTCGAGCTGGAGACCGACAAGATCACTCTCGAGGTCAACGCCACCGAGGCCGGCCGGCTCGACGAAATCACTGTGCCCGAGGGCGAGAATGTCGAGGTCGGCAGCCTGCTGGGCCGGCTCGCCGAAGGCGAGGTCGGCACGACGCCCGAACCAGCGCCCGAACCCACGCCCGAGACCGTACTGGAACCCGAGCCTGTTCCCGACCCGGTGCCAACCGCCGAGGCGGCGGCGCTCTCGCCCGCCGTGCGCCGGCTGGTCGACGAACACGGCCTCGATCCCGCAACGATCCCCGGCAGCGGCAAGGACGGGCGTATCCTCAAGGCCGACGTGCTGGCCGTCCTCGAAGAGACTCCGGCCCCCGCCACCGAGATCCCCGTCGCGCCAGTTCATGCCGCGCCCGCCGTACCGGCGGCCCCCCGGGGCCCGCGCCCCGAGGCCGCGCGTGAAAAACGGGTGCGCATGTCGCGGCTGCGCCAACGCATCGCCGAGCGGCTCACGGCCGCACAGGCCCAATCGGCGCTGCTCACCACCTTCAACGAGGTGGACATGACCAGCGTGATCGAGACGCGCCGGCTGTTTCGCGACCGCTTTGAGGCCAAGCACGGCGTCAAGCTCGGCTTCATGTCGTTCTTCGCGAAGGCAGCCGTCGCCGCGCTCAAGGAGATTCCCGACGTCAACGCCGAGATCGAAGGCGACGAGATCGTCTACAAGGAATATTTCCATATCGGCGTCGCGGTCAGCGCACCCCAGGGTCTCGTCGTGCCCGTGTTGCGCGATGTCGACCGACTGAGCCTGGCCGAGATCGAGGCCGGGATCGGTGCGCTGGGGCAACGCGCGCGCGACGGCAAACTCAGTCTCGAGGATCTTTCCGGAGGCACCTTCACGATTTCGAACGGCGGCATCTTCGGCTCACTGCTCTCGACCCCCATCGTCAATCCGCCGCAATCGGCGATTCTCGGCATGCACAAGATCCAGGAGCGCCCCGTCGCAGTCGACGGACGGGTCGAAATTCGGCCGATGATGTATCTTGCCCTGTCTTACGATCACCGCCTGATCGACGGGCGCGAGGCCGTGACCTTCCTGGTCCGGATCAAGGAGCTGATCGAACATCCCGAGGGCGCGCTGCTCGACCTCTAGGCACCGCCCCCAAGATTCGCAGAAGGATACGATCCATGACTGATCGACCTTACGACCTCGTCGTCATCGGCAGCGGTCCCGGCGGCTATGTCGCAGCTCTTCGCGCCGCCCAACTCGGCCTTAATGTCGCCTGCGTCGAGAAGGACGCGAGCCTGGGCGGCACGTGCCTGAATATCGGCTGCATTCCCTCCAAGGCACTGCTCCACACCACCGAGCAGTATGCCGAGGTGAAGGCCGGCCTCGACGGGCACGGCATCGTTGCCGACGGTGTGAGCCTCGACCTCGACGCCATGATGGACCACAAGGACGATGTGGTGGAGGCACTCACCAAGGGCATTGCAGGGCTCTTCAAGAAGGCCAAGGTCACTCGCCTCGAAGGAACGGGCCGAATCGAGGGGCCGGGCGTGGTCGCGGTCACGGCCAACCGCGGCGAGTCGAGCCGCGTCGAGGCGGCCAGCATCCTGATCGCCACGGGCTCGGTCAGCACGCCGTTGCCCGGCGTCGAGATCGACGAAGAGCGTATCGTCAGCTCCACCGGCGCCCTCGACCTCGGTACGGTGCCGGAGCATCTCGTGGTGCTCGGCGCGGGCTTTATCGGGCTAGAGATGGGCTCGGTCTGGGCCCGGCTCGGCGCCAAGGTCACCGTCGTCGAATTGCTTGACGCCATTGCGCCCGGCATGGACGGCGAGGTGGTCAAACAATTCCAGCGGCTGCTCAAGCGCCAGGGTCTGGCGTTCAAGCTGGGGACCAAGGCAAGCCGGGTGATGCGCAAGGGCGAAACCGTGGAACTTGCGCTGGAACCACGCGAGGGCGGCGAGAGCGAAACCCTGTCCGCCGACGTGGTGCTCGTCGCCGTCGGCCGGCGGCCCTATACGGACGGCCTGGGACTCGAGGAGGCGGGTGTTGCCCTCGAAGCGGACGGGCGTATCGCGATCGACGAGAATCTTCGCACCGCCGTCGCGGGCATCTATGCCATCGGCGACGTGGTGCGCGGCCCCATGCTCGCCCACAAGGCGATGGACGAGGGTGCGGCCTGCGCCGAAATCATCGCCGGGCAGAAGGCCGCCGTGAACTACGGCGCGATCCCCGGCGTGGTCTACACCGCGCCCGAAGCGGCCTCCGTGGGCAAGACCGAAGAAGAGCTCAAGGCCGACGGCGTCGAGTACAAGGTCGGCAAGTTCCCCTTCCTCGCCAGCGGCCGGGCGCGCGCCATGTCGAAAATCGACGGCTTCGTGAAAATACTCGCCGACGCGACCACCGACCGGGTTCTCGGCGTTCATATCCTGGGCCACGAGGCCGGCACCCTGATCGCCGAAGCGGTGCTCGCCATGGAAATGGGCGCCTCCGCCGAGGACATCGCGCTGACCTGCCATGCCCACCCCTCGCTCGCCGAGGCGATGAAGGAAGCAGCGCTCGCCGCCGGCACCGGGGCACTGCATATCTAGCCAGACGCCCCGGTTCGGGTCGGTTTAGGGGTGCTCGATGACGATTTTCCCGAAATGGGCGCCGCTCGCGAGATAGCGGTAGGCGTCGGGCGCCTCGGCGAAGGAAAATTTCTTATCGATCACGGGTTCGAGTTCGTTGAGCGCGATCGCCGTGGTCATGTCCATCAGGCTGCGGCGGCTGCCGACCTCGACCCCCTTCAGGTGGATCGACTTCCACAGGAACATCAGCGGATCGATCTTCTGGCCGACGCCGCCCAGCACGCCGATCAGGCCGATCCGCGCGTTATAGGCGGCTGCGGCGCAGCTTTGCTCGAGGGTCGCGGCGCCGCCCGTTTCGACGACGATATCGGCGCCGCCGGTCAGCGCGCGCACGCTCGCGCCCCACGCCGGATCGTTCGCGTAATTCACCCCAATTTCGGCGCCGAGCTCCTTGGCGCGTGCGATCTTTTCATCGCTCGACGATGTAATCACTGCCCTCGCGCCCATCATTACCGCAAACTGCAGGCCGAAGATCGACACCCCGCCGGTGCCCAGCAGCAGCACCGTGTCGCCCGCCTTCATGCGCCCGAACTCGACCATCAAAACCCACGCGGTCAAGGCCGCGCAGGGCAGGCAGGCGGCCTGTGCGTAGCTCAACCCGTCGGGCAGGACCACGAGAGACGACGCGGGCACCACGCCCAGTTCCGTGAGCGTGCCGTCGCAGCCGCCGCCGAGATCGGTGCCGAAATAATGGCGGCGGAACTCGCCGTCGAGCCAGCCCGTAAAAAAGCTCACCATCACCCGGTCGCCGGACGCAATTTCCGTGACACCCTCGCCCACGGCGATCACCTCGCCGGCGCCGTCGCTGACCGGGATACGCTCCGGGGCCTTGGCCAACCCGTATTCCCCGTTGACGATCATGAGGTCCCGGTAGTTCAGCGAATTGGCGCGGTAACGCACCAGCGCCTCGCCCGGGCCCGGGACCGGATCGGGCCGCTCGACCAGGCGCAAGTTTTCAACGCCGCCTTGCTCGCCGAGTTCATAAGCTTTCACGTCGTTGGCTTCTCCCTTGGCGCGTTAGCGCCGGTCATCTGGTCGAGCGGTCGCTAGACGACCTCCGGCAGGGGGTCGTCGCCGGCGAACCGCTGCAGAACGTTGCGGGTGATCGCCGAGACGTTGTTCTCAGTGCCGTTATGCGACAGGCTGCCGCACCAGGTCATCGACGATACGCTGAACACCGCGCCGCCGTTGGACGAGGTGTAATAGGTCAGGTCGGCGTGAATCGCCGGGTCCTCCTCGCCGTTGGTTCCGGGGTGGGAAAAATAGATATCCTCGGGCACCAGCGCCGCGGATGAGGTATGGCCGTGCGACGCCGCCAGCAGCAGCGTGTTCGGCGGGGTCCCCAGCGAGTAGTCGATGCGGTCGAGCTCCAACCCGGCCGCGCCGCCATGGACCTGGCCGAAATCTCCGATCACCTCGTCGGGTCCGACGCCCTCCATGATCCAGGCGACGCGCGGATCCGCGGCATCGGGCATCTGCGCGTAGCCCACCGACACATCCAGGGCATGTGTGCTGTACCCGGTGCTCCAGATTTTTTGCGGTGCCCGCCCCCGGTGACGCCAAATCCCGCCGCGCTCGCCCGTCGTGGCGTGAAAGGTCTCGCCGCAGCGCGCCCGCCAGGCCTGGTCGCCGCTTTCGCCCCGGCGCATCTCGATCAGCCAGGGCTTGTCGGGATGAAGCGAGGTAATCCAGTAAAAGCCGTTGGCGGCGAGATACATCGCCCGCCCGCCCCCGGAGATATAGTCCTCCCACGCGTCGAGCATGGCCGCGGAGTAATACTCCGGATGGGTGGCCGTCGTGACGACGTTATAGCGCTCGAGCAACGCCACGCCATCGCGCTCCAGGTCGTGGTCTGTGATCACGTCGTAGTCAAAACCCAGGCCGTCCAGCCACTCGATAAGATGCAGGTCGGCAGGGAATTGCCAGACCGCGCCGTATTCGTGGCGATGGTCGGGGCGCAGGTTGAAAATCGGCCGCCGCCAGGTGGAATAGCGCACCCCGGCACCATCGGTGTGATGGTCGTACGTCGAGAGCCCGTATCGGGGCGTGTTTTCGTTAAGCTCCAAATCGTGCGCGCCGAGCGCCGTCATGATGCCGACCACCGACTGGGCGATCGGCGCGCCCTGCATAACTTGCGAATTGGCGTAGGCGAGGTAACTGAAGGTCGGGATCAAAAGCGCGATCCTGGTGTTCGCCTGACCGCGCGGCGGGGTTACGAAGAACGGGATGCGGTCGATATGGCCCTGGCCGTGCAGCAACACGGCGTAAGCCCCGCTGGGCAGGTCGATCGGCACCTCGAGACGAAACGAAGCCGGCCACCGGCAATCGTCGAGGGAATCCTCGTGAAAATCGATTGCGCCGTACTGTTCGGGGCAATGGATGAAATTCTCCTCATGGGAATCCCAGTTCCACCCGGTCATCGCCCTGTCCGGCTGATTGACGCAGCGGCCATGCCGGCCACCGGGCGCCCTATCCGATACCTTGTCGCTCGGCACGCCTAACGTACCGATCTCGGCCGAGAAATCCCAATGCGCCAGCAGACCCCCCGCCGGAACCTTGCCGTCATGAAGCTCGCACACACCATCGGTGCCCAGGGGCTCGCCATAGAACTTGGGCGAATCGATCTTGCCGTTGTAGCACCCGCGAAAGCGCGCCACGCCGTCCGCATGCTCCACCACCCGGGCCGCCATCAGCAGCGGAGCGTCGGCGTCGAGGGGAACGATCTTGAGCGCGGCTTGCGCCTGGGCGTTGGAATCAAGGGCGCTTGTCCGTCCGATCCGGCTGTTCACGCTGTTGATTTTTGTCACCTGCTCGAGCGCGAGGGTCTTGCCCGCCACGTCGAGAGTAAGCATGACGGAATACCAGGCCTCGGCGAACAATCGCCGCGAGCTTGCAAGTTTCTGCGTCCGCTCACCGTCTCCCACGACGAGGGTAAGGAACCCGTCCTCGATCAGCAGCGCCCAACCGTGCGACGCCGTTTCGTCCCACCGCCCGATCACCGTTTGCGGAACCTGCGGCGTGACCGCGTAGAGGAACAGGTGCACCGTGCCGCCGGTGTTCAACGAGAACGCGCCCTCGGGGTCGGGAACCTCGACAAAGCTGCCCGTCGTCGCCCATTGCGGCCCGCCGTCGTACTCGCCCTCGATGTTCGAGGGGATCGTGTCGTTCTTGACCCCGGGGCCGTCCACCGAGGGATCGCCGTTGACCAACCGGATGACCGACGCGTGATAGCTCATTTTCGCGGCGCAATCGACGTGGAAGGTGAGCGTTTCACCAGGGGCGACGTTGGGCCGCTCGCAATATCCGCAAAGACCGATGTATTCCATGACCGATCACCCCTTCGGCTCGTCGATCAGCCCAAGGGCCGTCAACCGCTGCATGAACACGGCCCGCACCGCATCCGCCTCGTTCGTAAAGCGCCGCTCGTCGTCGAAGCGCGGCGGCTTTCCCCGTCCCGAAAGGATGCCGATCCGATAGGATTCTCCGGGCCTTTCCGCATAGACGAAGGACTTGCCCTCGATCGGGATGTTGCGAATGTAGGTCAGAAGGTGGTGCAGGTCGTCGCTGCGCCGTCCCTCGTAACCCCTTGGATTATTGTTGAATTCCTCAATCAGCGCAGCCGTCACGGTCGGCTTGAGAGTCTTGATGCGCTGGGCGTCGAAAAACGCCGTCCAGTCCCCTACGCGGTCGTGACACTCGGTCGGATCGGTGATCGGCATAGCCATCTCCCTAGGTGGGCTGTCGCCGACAGCCCCGTATTTCATTTCCCGAGGATGCGTGTTCTCCGCACACTGTCACTCGTTGGCAAAAACGCTACACCAACCACAGCGATGGGGAAACCGCGCCGACCGCTCATGGGATAGCCCCGTCCGTGCCGGACGCTGCCTTGTTACTAGCCCCGCGCTCTCGGATGGGCGTCGCGGTAGGCCTTCATCAAGCCCGCCTCGTCGACGTCGGTGTAGCGCTGGGTGCTCGACAGGCTGGCATGGCCGAGCAATTCCTGGATCGTGCGTAAATCGCCACCGCCCTCCAGCAGATGGGTCGCGAAGCTGTGGCGCAGCGCGTGGGGCGTGGCACTCTCGGGCAGGCCGAGTGCGCGGCGCAGCTCGCGCGTGCGCTTCTGCACCACGCCGGGGTTGAGCCGCCCGCCCCGCTGTCCGACGAAGAGCGGTCCGTCCGGTTCGAGGTCGAGCGGGCAGGCCGCGAGATAATCGGCGATCGCCTGCGCCACCACGGGCAGCACGGGTATGGTGCGTTCCTTGCCGCCCTTGCCACGGACCACCATTGCCGTGGGTTCGGCCCTTGCCGGCGGCGCCTCGGCACGAAACAGGCCCAGCGCTTCGCCGATGCGCAGGCCGCAACCGTAGAGCAACAACATCACCGCCGCGTCACGCTTGGCGAGCCAATCTGCTTCGCCCGCCGCTCGCCCTGAGCGCGGTCCCCCCTGCCCGGCCGCCTCGACCAGCTCGCTTGCCTGTTCGCCGGTCAGCGGCCGAGGCAGCAGGCGCGGCAGGCGCGGGCTGCGTAAACCCCCGAGGGCGGCGTTCTCCGCGAGCCCGTTGCGCTCCAGATAGCGGAACAGACCGCGCACCGCCGAAACCGCGCGCGCCGTCGAACTCTTGGCCAGCCCGTCGGTCACACGGCGTGCGAGCCAGGCGCGAAAATCCGCCGCACGCAAACCCGCAAGATCGTCGAGCCCCGGCGCACCGCCCAGATGGCCCGCGAGGAATGTAAGAAAGCCCGCAATGTCGCGCGCGTAGCTGTCGAGGGTGTTGGCTGACAGCCGGCGCTCGTCGGCGATCCAGGCGTGCCATCCGCCAAGCGCACTCAGAAGATCGGATGCGGCGAGGAAGGTGACGGCGCCTGGCGCGGGGCCGGGTTTGCCCCGCGCGGGAACGAGCGACGGTGTGAGCCCGGCCATTGTTGTCCTATCCCGGAAGGATTGACTGCCCGGTTTTCTCCCAGTCGGCGAGGAAGGCAGCGAGGCCCTTGTCGGTCAGCGGATGCTCGACCAGCTTGCGCATCACGGCGGGCGGCAGGGTCGCGACGTCAGCGCCCATCTTGGCCGCCTCGATCAAGTGAATCGGATGACGGATCGACGCGACCAGCACCTGGGTCTCGATGGTGTCGGGATAATTCGCGTAGATCTGGCAGATGTCCG
Source organism: Alphaproteobacteria bacterium (assembly GCA_965249645.1). GTDB lineage: Bacteria > Pseudomonadota > Alphaproteobacteria > UBA828 > JAPUJA01 > CAVOEB01. Next base: position 116,270 of record CBDFML010000008.1, on the reverse strand, counting down.
CAATCAGTCCCATGCCGTCCTGGCCGATGTCGTCGAGCCGCCCGACGAAGGGCGAGACGAAGGTAGCACCCGCTTTCGCTGCGAGCAGCGCCTGGGAGGGCGAAAAGCAGAGCGTCACGTTGACCATCGAGCCCGCCTGGGTGAGTGCCCGGCAGGCCTTCAGCCCGTCCCAGGTGAGCGGCACCTTCACCGCGATGTTGTCGGCGATATCCGCCAGCCGCGTGCCCTCCGCGATCATCGCGTCCACCTCGGTGGCGGTCACTTCCGCGCTGACCGGGCCGGACACGAGAGTACAGATTTCCTTCACTGTTTCGATGAAGTCGCCGCCCGACTTACGCACCAGCGAGGGATTCGTGGTTACCCCGTCGAGCAGCCCGGTGGCGGCGAGGTCACGGATGTCGTCGAGATCGGCGGTATCGGCGAAGAATTTCATCGAGGGCGTCCTGGCGGTTGGTTCCGTTCCTGGCGGGCGCGCTTGAGGCGCATGCGCTTCGTTGGCAGAGTGTAATCGATGCCTTTGAGCCCTGCCAACGCCACCCCCGTCCCCGCCACCCGGCGGCTCTGTGTGTTGCTGCCCGTGCCACTGGGAGAAACCTTTGATTACCGCCCTCTTCCGGGCCCCGCGCTTGACCCTGGCCAGCTCGTCCGGGTGCCTTTTGGGCGGCGTGAAATTGTCGGTGTGGTGTGGGACGGGCCTGTCGATTCGCGCGACTCGACGCCGCCCCCGCCCGACAAGCTCAAGCCGGTGATCGCGGCTCTCGATATGCCGCCCATGACCGAACCGCTGCGCCGCCTGGTCGACTGGGTCGCGGCCTATACGCTGAACCCGCGCGGCACAATCCTGCGCATGGCCATGAACGTACCCGCCGCCTTCGAGCCGCCGGCCCCGATCACGGTCTATCGACCGGGGTCCGAGCCACCCGCACGCATGACGGCTGCACGCGAGCGGGTGTTGGCGCTGCTTGCCGACAGCCCGCCCATGACCGCGGCCGAGATCGTGCGCGAAACCGGCGTCGGACGCAGCGTCGTCGCCGGCCTCGCAAAGGCCGGTGGCTTGGCGCCGGAGAGCCGGCCCGGTGAAGCGTCGTTCGCCCGGCCAGACCCCGACTGCCTCGGCCCGGCACTTTCGCCGGAACAGCGAGAGGCCGCTGAGCGGCTGGCCGTCTGCACCGCCGCACAGGAGTTTTCGGCACTCCTCCTCGATGGCGTCACCGGTGCGGGCAAGACCGAGGTCTATTTCGAGGCCGTCGCCGCCGCTCTGCGTGCGGGCCGCCAGGCGCTCGTCCTGCTGCCCGAGATTTCGCTGGGCGCCCAGTGGCACGCGCGTTTCGCCGCACGCTTCACCGCCGCGCCCGCGGAGTGGCACTCCGAGCTCTCGCCGCGTCGCAGGCGCGAGACCTGGCGTGCCGTCGCGCTCGGCCGCGCCCCCGTGGTGGTCGGCGCGCGCTCGGCGCTCTTTCTGCCGTTCCCCGATCTCGGTCTGATCGTCGTCGATGAAGAGCACGACGCCGCCTACAAGCAGGAGGACGGCGTCATCTACAACGCCCGCGATATGGCGGTGGTGCGCGCTCGATTGTCCGAGGCTCCTTGCGTCCTGGTCTCGGCAACACCGTCGCTGGAGACCGTCATCAATGCGGATCGGGGCCGCTATGAGCGGCTCCATCTGCCCAACCGCCACGGCGGCGCCAGCTTGCCCGTGGTCGAGGCGATCGACATGCGCAAGAACCGCCCGCCCACCGGGCGCTGGCTCTCGGAGCGGTTGACCGGTGCGCTGACCACTACCCTGGCCGAAGGCGAGCAGGCGCTGCTGTTCCTCAACCGGCGGGGCTACGCGCCGCTCACCCTGTGCCGTGCCTGCGGCCACCGGCTTGCCTGCCCCAACTGCTCTGCCTGGCTGGTCGAGCATCGCCAGGCCGGGCGACTGCAATGCCACCATTGCGGTTTTACCCGCCGCATCCCCGAGGAATGTCCCGATTGCGGCGCACAAGCGAGCCTCGCCGCCTGCGGTCCCGGCGTCGAGCGCCTCGCCGAGGAAGTTGCCGCCGGCTTTCCCGACGCGCGCGTCCTCGTCGCCGCGAGCGATACCCTGACCGGACCGAAGGCCGCAGCCGATCTGATCGAGAAGATCACGGCCCGCGAGGTCGATCTGGTCATCGGCACCCAGGTGCTCGCCAAGGGCCATCACTTTCCGATGCTGACCCTGGTCGGCGTGATCGACGCCGATCTTGGCCTCGAGGGTGGCGACTTGCGCGCGTCCGAGCGCACTTTCCAACTGCTCCACCAGGTCGCGGGCCGCGCCGGGCGGGGCGAGCGGCCCGGGCGTGTGCTGCTCCAGACCTACATGCCCGAACATCCCGTGATGGAGGCGTTGATCGCGGGTGAACGCGACGAGTTCCTCGCCCGCGAGGCCGCCGAGCGCAAACGCCACGGTTGGCCACCCTTCGGGCGCCTCGCTGCAATCATCCTGTCGGCCCCCAGCGAGGACGCGGCGCGCCGTGCCGCCCTCGAATTGGGGCGCCACGCACCGCGCGGCAAGGGCATCGCAGTGCTCGGTCCCGCGCCCGCGCCGCTTGCCCTGTTGCGCAGCCGTCACCGCCAGCGATTGCTCATCAAGACAGGCCGCGATGTGCGCCTGCAGGACGTGGTGGGCCGGTGGCTCGAGGCGGCCCGCCTGGACCGCGATGTGCGCCTTCGGGTGGACGTCGATCCTTACAGTTTTCTCTAGGGTTTCCGCGGCTTTCCATCATTGTCGGTGAGGTCGGGACAGAACCCGCCAAGTCGGCTTGCAACACCCTTGGGAGTATGTTAGGAAACGCCTGCCTTCCGGGCGGGGCAGACCCAGATATCAACCGGGTTGCGCCGCTCGTTTTGGTTTCTGGTCCAGGGATTTATTCAGTTCAGGCGGGAGCCTTTTACGTGGCTGCTGAAAGTGTGGGAACGGGCGGACTCGCCGGGCGGTATGCCACCGCCTTGTTCGAGCTTGCCGAGGAACGCAACGCGCTCGACGCGGTCGAGGCCGACCTTAGTGATCTGGACGGCCTGCTGAACGAATGCCCGGAGTTGGCGCGCCTGGTGCGCAGCCCGGTGATCAGCCGCACCAACCAGGGCCAGGCCATGGAATCCGTGCTCGAAAAGAGCGGCGCCGGCGAACTGACCCGTCGCTTCATCGGCCTGCTTGCCCAGAAGCGCCGTCTGTTCGCGCTGGCCGCGATCATTCGCGCCTTCCGCGCCAGGCTTGCCGCCCACCGCGGCGAAATTACCGCCGAAGTGATCTCGGCCCAGCCGCTTCGCCCCGAACAGCTGGACGCCGTTACCAAAGCCATCAAAGATAGCGTCGGTCGCGACGTGGCCGTCGACGTCAAGGTCGACGCGACACTGATCGGCGGCCTCGTCGTGCGCGTCGGATCGCGCATGATGGACGGCTCGATCCGCACGAAACTTCAAAATCTACAGCTTGCGATGAAAGAGGTAGCCTAATGGATATCCAGGCCGCTGAGATTTCCGCGATCCTGAAAGAGCAAATCGCCAATTTCGGGACCGAGGCGGATGTCGCCGAGGTCGGGCAGGTGCTGTCGGTCGGCGACGGCATCGCCCGCGTCTACGGCCTGGACAACGTCCAGGCGGGTGAGATGGTCGAGTTCCCCGGGGGCATCCGGGGCATGGCGCTAAACCTCGAGGAAGACAATGTCGGCGTCGTAATTTTCGGTGAAGATCGCGACATCAAGGAAGGCGACACGGTCAAGCGGACCAGTGCCATCGTCGACGTGCCCGTGGGCAAGGGTCTGCTCGGCCGGGTGATCGACCCGCTCGGCAACCCGATTGACGGCAAGGGTCCGATCGAGACCGCCGAGCGCAAGCTCGTCGATGTCAAGGCGCCGGGCGTGATCGCGCGCAAATCGGTCCACGAACCGGTGCAGACGGGTATCAAGGCGCTCGACGCGCTGATCCCCATCGGCCGTGGTCAGCGCGAACTGATCATCGGCGACCGTCAGACCGGAAAAACCGCCGTCGCCATCGATACCATCATCAATCAGAAAGAGGCCAACGCCGGCGACGACGAGAGCAAGAAGCTCTACTGCATCTACGTCGCGGTGGGTCAGAAGCGTTCGACCGTCGCCCAGATCGTCAAGACCCTCGAAGACAACGGCGCGCTCGACTACACCGTGGTCGTCTCCGCCACCGCGTCCGAGCCCGCGCCGCTGCAGTTTCTGGCCCCTTATTCCGGCTGCACCATCGGCGAGTACTTCCGTGACAACGGCATGCACGCGTTGATCATCTACGACGATCTGTCGAAACAGGCGGTCTCATACCGCCAGATGTCGCTGCTGCTCCGCCGCCCGCCGGGCCGCGAGGCCTATCCGGGCGACGTCTTCTATCTCCATTCCCGTTTGCTCGAACGCGCCGCCAAGATGAACGACGATCTCGGCGCGGGCTCGCTGACCGCGCTGCCGATCATCGAGACCCAGGCGGGCGACGTCTCCGCCTACATTCCCACCAATGTCATCTCGATCACCGACGGCCAGATTTTCCTGGAGAGCGATTTGTTTTACCAGGGCATCCGCCCGGCGGTGAATGTCGGTCTGTCGGTGAGCCGCGTCGGCTCCGCGGCCCAGACCAAGGCCATGAAGCAGGTCGCGGGCCGGATCAAGCTCGAGCTTGCCCAGTACCGCGAGATGGCGGCCTTTGCCCAGTTCGGCCAGGACCTCGACGCGGCAACCCAGCGCCTGCTTAATCGCGGCGCCCGGCTGACCGAGCTGCTCAAGCAGGGCCAGTTCAGCCCGCTGCCCATGGAAGAGCAGGTCGCCTCGATGTTTCTCGGCGTGCGCGGGCATCTCGACGCCATCGCGGTCGACGACGTGGGCCGCTTCGAGGATTCGTTCCTCGAACTGATGCGCGGCAAGCATGCCGACCTGCTGGCCGACATCCGCACCTCCGGCGCCCTGTCCGACGAGACCGATGCCAAGCTCGAAGAAACCGCCTCGACCTTCGCCAAGGCGTTCGCCTAAAGCGTGCCCGGGGCCGGTTTGAGAGCACAACGAGGACGGATCTGACGGCATGGCCAGTCTCAAGGACCTGCGGCTCCGCATCAACAGCGTCCGCCAGACCCAGAAGATCACCTCGGCGATGAAGATGGTGGCGGCATCGAAACTGCGTCGCGCTCAGGAAAACGCCGAGGCCGCCCGGCCTTACGCCGAGCGGATGGAGCGCATGCTGCGCTCGGTCGGGGCCAGCCTCGCGGGCCGCGACGACGTCTCGCCCATGCTGGTCGGCACCGGGTCGGACGCCACTCACCTGATCGTCGTCGCCACCTCGGATCGCGGGCTGTGCGGCGGCTTCAACAGCTCGATCGTGCGCGCCGTGCGCAACCGCATCACCGACCTGCAATCGTCGGGCAAGACCGTCAAGCTCTACTGCGCCGGGCGCAAGGGCCGCGACCAGTTGAACCGCGCGTTCGGCAACCTGATCGTCGAGCATCTGGAGGGCCTGGGGCGCGAGCGGCCACTGATCGAAGATGCGCGCGAGGTCGGCCAACGGGTCACCGAGATGTACGAGGCGGGTGAGTTCGACGTCTGCACCGTCATCTACAACAAGTTCGTCAACGTCATCACCCAGACCGTCACCTTCCAGCAGCTGATCCCGTTCGGCGCGCCGTCGGGCGCCGCTGGGGACGCCTGGGAGAACGACGAAATCACGACTCCCGATTTGGGCGGCGCGATCTACGAGTTCGAGCCCGAGGAAGGCGAGATCCTCGACGAGTTGCTGCCCAGCAATGTGACCGTGCAGCTGCTTCATGCGCTGCTCGAGAACGCGGCCAGCGAGCAGGGCGCGCGTATGAGCGCGATGGACAGCGCGACCCGCAACGCGGGCGAGATGATCGACAAGTTGAATATGCAGTACAACCGCACACGCCAGGCGGCGATTACCACCGAGCTGATCGAGATCATTTCGGGCGCCGAGGCGTTGTAGCGACGGGTTTCAACGGCAGGGGCGCACAGGCCTCAACGGGAGCAGGAAGATCGACAGCAAGAACAGGTCGGGCGGCAAGATCATCCAGGTCATGGGCGCCGTCGTCGACGTCAAGTTCGACGGTGGCGACCTGCCGGGCATTCTTAACGCCCTGCATGTCGACAACAAAGGCAACCGCCTCGTGCTCGAGGTGGCGCAGCATTTGGGCGAATCGACGGTGCGCACCATCGCGATGGACACCACCGAGGGCCTGGTGCGCGGCCAGGAAGCGGTCGACACTGGCGCCGCCATCACGGTGCCGGTCGGGCCCGAGACGCTGGGCCGGATCATCAATGTGGTCGGCGATTCCGTAGACGAGCGCGGCCCGGTCGACTCCAAGTTGCACTTCGAGATTCATCGCCAGGCGCCGGCATTCGTCGACCAGTCGACCGAAGCCGAGATGCTGGTTACCGGCATCAAGGTGGTCGACCTGCTCGCCCCCTACGCCAAGGGCGGCAAGATCGGCCTGTTCGGCGGCGCCGGCGTGGGCAAAACCGTCATCATCATGGAGCTGATCAACAACATCGCGAAGGCCCACGGCGGCTATTCGGTGTTTGCCGGGGTCGGCGAGCGGACCCGCGAAGGTAATGACCTGTATCACGAGATGATCGAGTCGGGTGTGATCGACCTCGAGGGCGATGGTTCCAAGGCGGCGCTGGTCTACGGCCAGATGAACGAGCCCCCTGGTGCGCGCGCGCGGGTCGGCCTGACCGGCCTGACGCTGGCCGAGTATTTCCGCGACGAGGAGGGCCAGGATGTGCTCCTCTTCATCGACAACATCTTCCGGTTCACCCAGGCGGGCTCCGAGGTTTCGGCGCTGCTGGGTCGCATCCCCTCGGCAGTGGGCTATCAGCCGACGCTGTCTACCGACATGGGCACGCTGCAAGAGCGCATCACGAGCACCAAGAAAGGCTCGATCACCTCGGTGCAGGCGATTTACGTGCCCGCGGACGATCTGACCGACCCCGCGCCGGCAACTTCGTTCTCCCATCTCGACGCCACCACCGTGCTCTCGCGCCAGATTGCCGAGCTCGGCATCTATCCGGCGGTCGATCCACTCGATTCGACCTCACGCATTCTCGAGCCGCGCGTCGTGGGCGAGGAGCATTACAACATTGCCCGCGAGGTCCAACGCATCCTGCAGACCTACAAGTCGCTCCAGGACATCATCGCCATCCTGGGCATGGATGAACTCTCGGAAGAGGACAAGCTGACCGTCGCACGGGCGCGCAAGATGCAGCGCTTCCTCTCCCAGCCGTTCTTCGTCGCCGAGGTTTTCACCGGCACGCCGGGCGTTCTCGTGTCCATGGAAGAAACCATCCGTGGCTTCCGCGAGATTATCGAAGGCAAGCATGACGACATGCCCGAGGCGGCGTTCTACATGGTCGGCGGTATCGATGAGGTCGTCGAAAAGGCCAAGAAGATGGCCGCGGAGGCGGCATAAACGCAATGGCTGACGCGTCCGAAAAGCTGACCTTCGAGCTCGTCTCACCCGAGCGCCTGCTCGTCTCGGAAGAGGTCGAGATGGTGGTCGTGCCGGGCCGCGAGGGCGATTTCGGCGTCTTGCCCCAGCACAGCCCGCTGATCTCGACCGTGCGCCCGGGCGTCATCGATATCTATCAGGACGGCAAGATCGAGCGCCGCATCTTCGTCGCAGGCGGCTTCGCCGAGGTCAATTTCGAGGGCTGCACGGTGCTCGCCGAAGAAGCCCTCGGCCTCGACGAGATCGACCATGCAGGCGCCGAAGAGCGGCTGCGCCACGCGGAGACCGACCTCAAGGACGCGGTCGACGACACCGAGCGGGCCGCGGCCGAGCACGACATCGAGATCGCCACGCTCCTGCTCGACGCGCTCGCGCAAGGCTGATCACCGCCCGCACGCCAGGGCAAAACAATTAAGTTTTTGAATTTAAATAATTTTTTCCGGGTTTTCCTGACAGGCACCGTTTCGTTATAATTCACGAAAATCGATCTCCCCGATAGCGGTTTGCGGGGATGAAACATCGACGCTGGGGACGACGATGGGCCGCTGGACACTAGACGACATACCTTGGGAGCAGCTCGATCGCTCGAAGATCGACGCGCAGACGCTTAACATCATCAAGGCCGCGAGCATGGTCGAGCGCCAGAGCGGCGATTACGGGGCCTATCTGTGCAGCGTCTTTCACGACGATCCGGAATTCCAGCAGGTCGCCCGAGGCTGGGCGGCGGAAGAGATCCAGCACGGCGAGGCGCTTCGCCGCTACGCCGAAACCGCCGATCCCGAATTCGATTTCGAAGCCGCCTACGCCCGCTTCACCGACGAACACCACCTACCGCTCGAGGCGACCGAATCCGTGCGCGGCTCGCGGGCGCGCGAGCTGGTCGCGCGCTGCGTCGTCGAGGTCGGCACCTCGACCTATTACTGTGCCATGCGCGACGCCACCGAGGAGCCGGTGCTCAAAGCGCTCTGCCACCGCATCGCGGGCGACGAGTTCCGCCATTACAAGCTGTTCTACGACAACATGAAGCGTTACCAGGCCAAGGAAGGGCTGACCAAGCTCGCCCGCATCAAGGTTGCGCTGGGGCGGCTCGCGGAAACCGAAGACGACGAGCTTGCCTACGCCTATTACTGCGGCACGGGCATGACCGGGCCCTACGACCGCGAGGCGGCGGTGCACGCCTACGGCGCGCAAACCTTCTCGCTCTACCGCTTCCGTCACGTCCAGCGCGGCGTCGGCATGGCGCTCAAGGCCGTGGGGCTACGTCCGCAGAGCCTGCTCGGGCGGATGCTTATTCGGTTCGCCTGGTGGCGGTTTAAAAGCCGTGTCCGCCAATTCGAGCAAGCCACGGCATCGGCATAAGACGCCAACGCCCTCACGCGGGGGCAGCGAACTCACGAAATTCCTCGACCACGGCCTGGTAGACCGCCCGCTTGAAGGCAATGGTCTGGCCCACCAGCTCGTCGATCGCTACCCAACGCCAGGCATCGAACTCCGGATGGGCGGTCTCAACGTCGATCTCCGAATCCACACCGTCGAAGCGCATGGCGAACCATTTCTGCCGCTGCCCGCGATAGCGTCCCTTCCAGACCTTGCCCACCAGCTCGCCGGGCAGATCGTAGCTCAACCAATCGCGGGCTTCCGCGAGCAGCACCGCCTCGCGAATCCCGGTCTCCTCGGCAAGTTCGCGCTTGGCGGCGTCGAGCGGCGCTTCGCCCTCGTCAATGCCGCCCTGAGGCAACTGCCAGATCTCCTGGGTCGTGTCGATCCGCCGACCGACAAAAACCAGTCCGGCGCGACTGAACAGCATGACGCCGGCACAGGGGCGGTAGGGCAGACTTTCGGGATCGATCACGGCGGGACCGCCGATTGGCGATTCGCGATGGCCGAAACCGGCGCCAGCACGAAGCCCCGATCCTCGAGCGAGCGGGCCCACAGCGAAAGCCGTTCGATGGTAACGGGATAGGGCCGCGCCACGGCCACCGCATAGCCGCTCGCACGCGCCTCCTGCTCAATGACGGCCAACTGCCGGTCGATGGCGTCGCGCGAGGCCAGGCGATCGATATCGGCGCTCGCTATGGCGCGTGCGAGGCCGACCTGGCCCGCCAGGTCGAACACCCGACTGGTCTCGCTGGTTCGGCTGTCGACCACCATCAGCCCACGATTTTTCAGCGCCGCCAGGACCGGTCGCAACGCTTCGCTCGAGCGCGTGAACTTGGTCCCCATCCGATCGATCACGCCGATATAGCCCGCGAAGCGACCGAGCAGCCACTCGAGTCGCGCCACGTTGTCCGACGGGTTTAGCGACGTCAGCAACGTGTGCGGCCCCGGATCGTCGGTCGGATAATCCTGCGGCTCCATCGGCAAATCGAGCAGGATTTCATGCCCCGCAGCCCGGGCCCGGGACGCCCATTCGTTCAGGTTCGCCGCGTAGGGTGCAAACGAGAGGCTGATCGCCCCCGGCAGCCCGATCGCCGCATTGGTAGCGGCCTGGCTCAGCCCCAGACCGGTGAGCACGACGGCGACGCGCGGCCGGGCATCCCCCGGCGGGAAAGGCCGGGCGTAGACCTGCCAAGCCTCACGGCCATCCGCCGCGATAACGGGAAGCTCGCCGTGGCGGGTCGTCTCGAGCAGGGATCCATCGGGCGGTGCGAGCGGCGGCCCGCTCAATTCCGGCGGTTCGTCTACCGCCTCGACGGGCTTCGCCGTGGGCCCACCACTCTCGGCCGATATCGCTTCACCGGGCGTCTCGTGATCCGCACCGTCGAGAATGTCCGCGAGCGATATCTCGACCTCGGACGTCGTGCGCGGAACTGTCTCGTCTTCTTCCATTCCGTCAGCCACCACCGCGGCAGGCTCTTCCATGCCCTCAGCTTCGCCCCCTTCGGCCACCGGAACGGCGGCGGCGGACGCATCGGCGTCGGCGTCAGCGTCGGCTTGGGGGCTGACGTCGGCCTGTGCATCTGCTTCGACAGTCGTGGGCAGCGCGCCGGCCGACGTGCCGGTGTCGGTCAGGACCGTGTCGGATTTTGCGTCAGGCAGCGTGGTTTCGTGTTCGTCGGCCGGTGCGGGCGCTTCCTCCGGTTCGACTGCAACGTCGGGATCGAGCTCTTGGTGCTGTGGCGCGACCGACTCCGGTTCGGCGGGCTCCGGGGCATGCTCCGGCGCTTCGACGGTACGCACCGCCACCGATTCGTCTCCGATCAGCGGCTCTGTGTCGCGGCGCGCCTCGAGGGCAAGCCAGATGAAGACGCCGCCCAGCGCCACGACCACAAGCGCCGTGACGATGACGAGGGGGTTGACCCCGAGCTTTTCCTGCCGAGTGGGCCTGGCCGGTGGGGCCAATGGTTCCTCCGACGGTTCGCCCGAACCTGGTGCCGACCGCTACCTGTCCTTGCTCGACAGCAGCGTCAGTCCACGCAACAGATCGAGCGCCCGGGTCAGCTGGTAATCCTGCAGGGCCTGCTCGCTCCGGACGGCGGGATCCTCGCTCGTCTCGGGCCCGTCCGTCTCCGTCTCGCCGTCCAACGCCTCCGGATCGCCTTCGAGATGACGCGGTAGGTCGGCCTCGCGTGTGCGGCCCGACGCGTCGATGGTTTCGAGCCGGGCCTGTACCACAACGATATCGGGCACGATTCCCTTGGCCTGGATCAACCCCCCCGACGGCGTGTAATAACGCGCCGTGGTCAGGCGCATCGCACCTTGATCCGACAGCGGTATGACCGTCTGGACAGAGGCCTTGCCGAACGACCTGGTACCCAGGATGATTGCACGACCGTGATCTTGCAGTGCGCCGGCGACGATTTCGGACGCCGAGGCGGAGCCGCCGTTGATCAGCACGACCATGGGTAGCCCGTCGGCAATGTCGCCGGAGCGCGCATTGAAGCGCTGCACAGAATCGTCGCGCCGTCCTCGGGTCGAGACGATTTCACCAAAATCGAGAAACGCGTCGGAGACGGAAATCGCCTGGTCGAGCAAACCGCCGGGGTTGTTGCGCAGATCGAGAACGACGCCTTGAATTTCGTCTCCGATATCGGCGAGCAGATCTTCGAGCGCCTGCTTGAGTTGGCGGTCCGTGCCATCGTTGAACTTGGTCACCCGCAGATAGGCGACGTTCTCCTCGCGCCGCGCACGCACCACCTTGACCTGGATGATTTCGCGGGTCAGCTCGATCTCGAGGGGCCCTTCCGCTCCCTGACGCAGCACCGTGAGCGTAATCGTGGTGTTGGGCTCACCTCGCATCAGGTTGACCGCCTCGTCGAGCGAGAGGCCCAGGATCGGTTCGCCGTCCAGATGGCTGATCAGGTCGCCGGACTGCATGCCGGCCCGGGCTGCCGGTGTTTCGTCGATCGGTGCCACGACCTTGACCAGGCCGCTTTCCATGGTGACCTCGATGCCCAACCCGCCGAATTTGCCCTGGGTCTCGATCCGCATGTCCGAAAAGCCATCGGGATCGAGATATTTCGAATGGGGGTCGAGTGAGCTGAGCATACCGTTGATCGCCGCTTCGATGAGGTCCTCGTCGCTGACATCGTCGACATAATCGGTCTTGATTCGCTTGAACACGTCGCCGAACAGCTCTAGCTGGCGATAGGTCTCCTCGTTGTCCGCACTGGTTGTCGCTGGAACCGCGAGCAACGCGACCGCTATAAGCGCGGCCGGAAAAAAATTGCGCATGTTATCCACTAGCTTTCCCGTCGGCTGCTGCCAGCCAGGGCAGCGGATCCACTGGCTGCCCGTCTCGGCGCAATTCCACATACAGTCGGTAAGCTCCGCGAAGGTCCGAGCCCATGACGCCAACCGGCTCACCAGCAAGCACCCACTGGCCGAGGGCGCCGTCGATACGCCCCAAACCTGCAAGCAGGCTATGATACCCCTCGCTGTGTTCTATTATCAAGAGTTGCCCGTAACCCCGGAAAGGACCAGCAAAAACCACCACGCCGTCGAAGGGTGCGGTGACCAGAGCCCCGGCACGGCTTTCGATGGTGATGCCGCGGCTGGCCACGCCCGCGCTGCTCGTCTGATTGTAACGCATGACGAGTTGCCCCATGACCGGAAACACGAGCCCGCCGCGCGCCGCGCTGATCGAAGACATCGCCTCGGGACGGGTGATTTCGATCGCAGCGACACGCCCCTCAACCGCCGAGCTTGCCGCGTCGGCGCGCTCGGGCTCGGCGCGGGCGTGCTCCAGCACAGCTTGCGTGCTGGCCAGTTTCTGCGCCTCGATCTCGCGCAGCAGGTCGCGCAGGTCCTGCGCCTCGACAGCCAACGTCTCAGCGTGCTCGGCCGCGCTAAGACGCTCCTCCTCCGTTCGGGCATAAAGCGAATCCTTGCGTGAAAGCAGAGCCGCCAAGGATTCGTGTTCCGTCGCCAACGCCACGGCTTCTGCCGCCAGGGCGGCGCTTTCGCGCTCGATTTCGGCGCGCAGCCCGGCGAGCGCGCTCAACTCATCCTGGATCTGACGGGCGTCGTTCTCCAGCGCCGGCACCACCGCGCCGAGCACGAGGTTGGTGCGCATGGTTTCGGTGAGCGATACGGGAAGCGCGATCAGGGCCTCGACCGGGCGCCGGCCCAGGGCCTGGAGCGCAGCCAGGGTGCGCACGAGCTCATCCTTGCGAGCCTTGAGCGCCGCGACCTTTGTCTGCTCGTCGACACGCAGCAGGATCAACCGGTCTTCGAATTCGGCCACGGCGCGTTCGCGGGCCTGCGCGGCGGCGGCGGCTCCGATCAGATCAACTCGCAGATTGTCGATCTCCTGACGCAAGTTCGCGGCTTCGCGCACGAGTGCCTCTTCACGCGCCTGCTCCGCCTCGAGCGCCTGCTCGACGCCCTTGAGCTGACCTTCGACCGGCTCGTCGGCGATCGCTGCGGCCGCCAAACTGCTCGACATCGCGACGAGGATGAGTGCGGCCCCCAAATTCCGCTGGATCAAGGATCTCGTCCTAAGCCAGGGCGGCACGAGCGTCTCCGCTTCCGCGCACCGTGAATTCGCCGTTCGACAGCAGCGATGCGCCGGTCATTGCGCCGGGCTTCGTTAACCCGAGCAGGGCAAGCAGGGTCGGCGCAACGTCGGCGAGTCGGCCGTCGCGCAGGCCGGTTTCCTGCGGTCCACCGACCAGCAGGACCGGAACCCGGCTTAGGGTATGCGCCGTATGGGCCTGGTTCGTGTCACCGTCCTGCATACGCTCCACGTTACCGTGGTCGGCCGTGATCATCAGCGCACCGCCCGCCGCCTCGACAGCGTCGACGAGACGCCCCAGGCAGCGGTCGACAGTCTCGACCGCCGCTATCGCCGCCTCGAAAATTCCCGTATGGCCGACCATATCGGGATTGGCGTAATTCATCACGATCAGATCGAACTGACCGCCGGCAACGGCGTCGACTGCCTTGTCGGTCACCTCGTCGGCGGACATCTCCGGCTGCAGGTCGTAGGTCGCCACATTCGGCGAGGGGACCAGAATCCGCTCCTCGCCGGGGAACATGCGTTCGTCTCCGCCATTGAAAAAATAGGTGATGTGGGCGTATTTCTCGGTTTCCGCCATCCGGAGCTGGCGCAGGCCCGCGTCGGCCACAACCCCACCCAGGATGCCGTCGAGGCACGGGGACACAAAAAGCGGCGCAAGAAAACGGTCCAACCCGGTACCGTACTCGATCATGCCTGCGGCGCCCGCGAACTCGACGACACGGCTGCGCGCAAAGCCGTCGAACGCCGGATCGAGCAGGGCGGTCAAGATCTGGCGCACCCGGTCGGCGCGGAAATTGGCCATCAGAAGTCCGTCACCGTCGGCCATCGGCGCGCATCGAGCGATGCGCGTCGGGGTCACGAACTCGTCGTTCTCGCCCGCTCCATAGGCCGCCTCGATTGCGGCACGGGCGGTGGGCACCTGGCGTCCCGCGCCCTCGACATGAAGCGCGTAAGCAAGCGCGGTGCGCTCCCAGCGCTTGTCCCGGTCCATGCTGTAGTAGCGGCCCGACACGGTGGCGATCGCGGCATCGTCGAGAACCGCGAGTGCCGCCTCGAAGCGGCTGAGATATTCGAGCGCGGAACGTGGCGGTGTGTCGCGGCCGTCGAGGATGGCGTGAACCCGCACCGGCACGCCGCGCTCCGATAGGATACGCGCGAGCGCTGCCATATGATCCTGATGGGCATGCACCCCGCCGGGCGAAAGCAGGCCCATCAGGTGGCACGCGCCGCCGCTTGCCTTCAGTGCCTCGACAAAGCTCTTCAACCCCGGATTCGTGGCCAACGAACCATCGGCCAGCGCGGCGTCGATGCGCGGCAGGTCCTGAACCACGACACGCCCCGCGCCCAGACAGGTGTGCCCCACCTCGGAGTTGCCCATCTGCCCGTCGGGCAGGCCGACATCGCCCGCCGACGCGTCGAGCCGGGCATGGGGCACCCGGGCCATGAGGCCGTCCCAGACGGGCGTCCGCGCGGCCGCGATCGCGTCGTCTGCAGCCCCGGTGCTCTCGCCCCAGCCGTCGAGCACGCAGAGCACCACGGGGCGGGGGCGGTAATCCTGTGTCATGGCCGTCTTATAGCGAATTGCGCGGGGAAACGAAACGACATCGCCGCACGATACAGGCCGTCCCGCCCCCTTACCCCCGGTGGTATGGATGGCCGGCAAGGATGCTGCCCGCGCGGTAGAGTTGTTCGACCAGCAGCACGCGCACGAGTTGGTGAGGCCAGGTCATGGCGCCCAGGCTGAGCACCAAATCGGCGCGTGCCGCCACTGCCGGGCCGTGGCCGTCCGCGCCGCCGATCAGAAATGCGATGGTGGCGCACCCCTCGTCGCGCCAACGCCCCAGCCTCCGGGCTAATCCCTCGCTGGTGAGAGGCGTTCCCGTCTCGTCGAGCGAAACGACGATCGCGCCGTCGGGCACGGCGTCGAGCAGAAGGCTCGCTTCGCGCGCGGTCCGCTCGTCACCTAAGAGCGGTTTCTTCTCGCGCACCTCGACGATCTTGAGCGGCCAGGCCAGCCGCTTGGCATAGCTGTCGATCAGGCTGCGCTCGGGCCCGGCCCGGACCCGACCCACCGCGACGATCACCACACGCATGAGCGCCGCCGCTCAGCGGGCGTCGCCGCCCGAAACCTCGACCGCGAGTGCGTCTTCACCAGGCAACGCGCCAGCCCACATTTTTTCGAGATTGTAGAGCGTGCGAATCTCGGGGCGGAACAGGTGAACGATGACGTCGCCCGCATCGATCAATACCCATTGTCCGCCGCGCTGGCCTTCGACCGGCACGCTGCCCATTCCGGCGTCCTTGAACCGGCGCAGAAGACGCTCGGTCATGGCCGATAGCTGCCGCTCGGACTGACCGGACACAATCACCATGAAGTCTGCAATGTCGGATTTTCCCGCCAGGTCGATGACGACAATCTCTTCGCCCTTGGCATCGTCGAGTTCAGCCACGACCAGATCCCTCAACGGTCCGGACTCCGGTCGGCGCTTGGTCTTGGCGGCTATGATTCGCTCCTCACGGGGCTGTGTGCTCCTTTTTGCCGGCGCGTCGCCAGCGCGCCCTGATCTCGGTTGCCGACGTCGCATCGAGACGCCCGCGGAAGAACATCCAGGCCGGAGGTCGGCAATTGGCCAGAGTATGGGCCCCGTCGGTGTTAACGCGGGCTTGCACATAACGCCGGGCGGCCACACTTGCGAGCGCCGGTTCAGAATAGGAAGGACGGTCGTAAACCGCAATGGGAACGGTGGCGAAAATACTTTGCCAGTCGTGCCACTTGGCGATCTGGATCAGATTGTCCGCGCCCATGATCCAGACGAAGTGCCGCTCCCGATAGGCCCGCATGAGCTTGCGCAGCACCCGGGCTGTCTGCGTCGCCCCGACCAGACGTTCGAAGTCGCAGACCCGGATTCGGGAATCGGCAGCGACGGCTCGGGCGCTTGCCAGGCGGTTGGCGTAAGATGCCATGCCGCGCGCGGATTTCAGCGGGTTCTGCGGCGAGACCAGCCACCAGACGCAATCGAGGCCGAGATCGGCCAGCGCGAGGCGAGAGATATGGAGATGGCCCTCATGGGCGGGATTGAACGAACCGCCTAGCAGCCCGATCCGCGGGCCGCGCCGTCTGGCGGCGAGCGGGCTCAGGGTCGGACCTGCCCGCTTCCCCGGACGCGGTATTTGTAGGTGGTGAGCTGTTCCGCCCCCACCGGCCCGCGGGCGTGGAGCTTGCCCGTCGAAATGCCGATTTCCGCGCCCATACCGAACTCGCCGCCATCGGCGAACTGGGTCGAGCAGTTATGCATCACGATACCGCTGTCGACTTCATCGAGAAAACGCGCGGCGGTCGCGTCGTCGTCGGTCACGATCGAATCGGTGTGATGAGAGCCGTGGCGATTGACGTGATCGATCGCCGCGTCCAGACCGTCGACCACCCGGACGGCCAGGATTGCGTCAAGATATTCGGTTTCCCAGTCGGCCTCCTGTGCCGCGACCAGTCGTGGATCGATGGTGCGGGCGGCGGCGTCGCCACGCAGCTCGCAGCCGGCGTCGGCCAACGGGTCGAGAATGTCGCCGAGCACGCGCTCGGCAATGGCCCGGTCGATCAACAGGGTTTCCGTCGCGCCGCAGACGCCCGTCCGCCGCATTTTGGCGTTGAACAGCACGTCGCGCGCCATGGCGGGGTCCGCCTTGTCATGAACGTAGACATGGCAGATACCGTCGAGATGGGCGAAGACCGGAATCCGGCTTTCCTCCATGATCCGCTCGATCAGACCCCGCCCGCCACGCGGCACGATCAGGTCGACCGCTTCATCCATGCGCAGCAGCAAACCGACCGCCGCGCGGTCCCGGGTCGGCACCATCTGGACAGCGCCGACGGGCAACCCGGCGGCATCAATTGCCGTGCGCAGGCAGGTCAGGATCGCGCTGGCGGATTCGAAGCTTTCCGAGCCCGGCCGCAGGATTGCCGCGTTGCCCGACTTTAGACACAGCCCGGCGGCGTCTGCCGTCACGTTGGGTCGCGCTTCATAGATGATCCCGATGACGCCGATGGGCACCGCCACCCGGCTGATCGCAAGCCCGTTCGGCCGCTCCCAGCTGGCCAGCTCCCGGCCCAGCGGATCGGGCAGCTCCGCTACCCCCTCCAGGCCCGCAGCCATGGCTTCGATGCGTTCGGGATCGAGCTTCAGACGGTCGAGCATCGCCGCGTTCAGGCCCCGCTCTCCGCCGCCTGCCATGTCGCGCGCGTTGGCAGCGAGAATTTCACCCATGGCATCGCGCAGGGCGCGCGCGGCGGCGTGCAGCGCGGCGTTGCGCGAATCAAGGGAGCTTTGAGCGAGTTGATGGGCAGCGGCGCTCGCGGTCGCGCCGAGCGTGGCCATCTGCGCGCTTAGCTCAGCGGAATTTTCGGCGGTTTGACGGGCGGTCACGGCGGTCACGGCGATCGTCCTCAGCTCAGCACCAGGTCATCCCGGTGGATCATCTCGTCGCGGCCACGGTAGCCGAGAAGCCGCTCTATTTCACGGCTTTTGTGTCCGGCGATCCGGCCCGCATCGACCGAGGAATAGGCGCACAGGCCGCGCGCAAGCTCGCCGCCGCCGGCATCCTCGACAATTACCGCATCGCCTCGCTCGAAGCGACCGGAGACCGTGACAACGCCCGCAGGCAGCAGGCTGCGCCCCTTGCCCAGCGCCGCAATCGCCCCGGCATCGATCACGAGGCGGCCGCGCGGCTGCAGGCTGGCCGCGATCCACTGTTTGCGCGCGGCTTTGGGCGTGGCAGCGGCGGTGAACCAGCTGGCGAGTGCGCCGTCCTCGAGCGCCTGCAAGGGATGCGCGAGCGAGCCCCGGCAGATCGCCACGTGACAGCCCGCGCCGAGACAGATCCGCGCAGCGGTGAGTTTGGTCACCATGCCGCCCGAGCCGTCGGCCGAACCCGTCGCGTCGGCCATCGCCTCGATCTCCGGGGTGATCTCGCGGATCTCACCGACATGACGGGCATCCGGCGTGGTTCGCGGGTTGGCAGTGTAGAGCCCGTCCACGTCTGAGAGCAGGACAAGCAGGTCCGCCGTGGCCATCGCGGCGACCCGCGCTGCGAGACGGTCGTTGTCGCCGAATCGGATTTCGGCGGTCGCGACGGTGTCGTTCTCGTTGATTACCGGCACCGAGCCGATCCGCAGCAAGGTCGCCAGCGTGCTCCGCGCGTTGAGGTATTGCCGGCGCGCCTCGGTATCGCCCAGTGTCAGCAGCACTTGCGCCACACGCACGCCGTAGCGCCCAAGCGCCTCCTGGTAGGCATGGGCGAGTCGAATCTGCCCAGCGGCGGCGGCGGCCTGTTTCTCTTCGAGCTTGAGCTTGCCCGCGGGCAGGTCGAGATCGCGCCGGCCCGCCGCGATCGCGCCCGACGAAACCAACAGCACCTCCTGGCAGCGCCCACGCAACCGGGCGACGTCCTGAGCCAGACTGTCGAGCCAGTCGGCGCGTATTTCGCCTTTCTCGGCATCGACCAGCAGGCTCGAGCCGATCTTGACCACCAGGCGCCTGGCTTTATCCAGCGCGGGCATCAGCCGGCCGCCTCGCCCGGTATTCCGACGCTTGCCTCGCGGGTCGCCTCGATCACGCGCAGCAATTCGCCCAGCAGTTCGGGTACGCCCGCGCCCGAAACCGCGGAGATTTCGAACACCGGGCGATTTGCCGCGGCGGCGAGTTGCGCGGCCCTCTCGTTTTGCGCCTCGGTATCCAGCGCATCGCACTTGTTGAGCGCGACGATTTCAAGCAGCGCGGCGAGGTTTACATCGTAGGCCGCCAACTCGGCGCGGATGGTGGCGTACGCGCCGGCGATGTCGTCACCCGTGCCGTCGACCAGGTGCAGCAGCACCGTGCAACGCTCGAGATGGCTGAGAAAGCGGTCGCCCAGTCCGACGCCCTCATGCGCCCCCTTGATCAACCCCGGGATGTCGGCCAGGACGAATTCGGTATCGTCGAACCCGACCACGCCCAGCTGCGGATGCAGCGTGGTGAAAGGATAGTCGGCGATCTTGGGTTTCGCCCGCGACACCCGGGCAAGCAGGGTCGACTTGCCCGCGTTGGGCATACCGAGCAGGCCGGCGTCGGCGATCAGCTTGAGGCGGAGGCGCAGCGTCGCTTCCTGGCCCGGCCAGCCGGGCTCGACGCGGCGCGGCGCCTGGTTGGTGCTCGTCTTGAAGCGTAAATTGCCGCGCCCGCTGTCGCCGCCCCGCAACACGACCGTCTGACTGCCCGGCTGGGTCAGGTCGGCCAGCAGCTCGCCCGTTTCGTCGTCGAACACCTGGGTGCCGACGGGCACGTCGAGCACGGCGTCGGCGCCGTTGGCACCGGTACGCTGGCGGCCCGCGCCGGGGCGGCCGGTCTTCGCCTTGATCTCGGGCCTGTAGCGGTAGTCGATCAGGGTGTTCAGCCCCTCGACGCAGCGCAGGATCACGTCGCCGCCCTTGCCGCCGTCGCCACCGTCGGGCCCGCCGCGCTCGATAAACTTCTCGCGGCGAAACGACAGGCAGCCCGCGCCGCCATTGCCGCTCTTGACCTGGATCCGGGTCTCGTCGAGAAATTTCATGACACTTGGTTCCGCCGCCCGTCTCGCGCCGGCCGGCCCTGCCGCCCCTTTTTACCCACTATAAAAAAAGGGGAACGGCCGTCCGCTCCCCTCGGTTGGCGTCCGGCCTGTCGACGGGGTCAGCTCGCCGGCTCGACCGTTACGAAGGTTTTTCCTTCCGCCTTGCGGAAGAAGCGCACCCGGCCCTCGGTGAGCGCGAACAGGGTGTGATCGTGGCCGAGCCCGACATTCTCGCCCGGTGCATATTTGGTGCCGCGCTGACGGACGATGATGTTGCCCGGAATCACGGCCTCGCCGCCATACTTCTTGATGCCGAGCCGGCGTCCCGCCGAATCGCGACCATTGCGCGAGCTGCCGCCCGCTTTTTTGTGTGCCATCGGTTCTACTCCTTCGGTTTCTTCTTCGCCGCCGGTTTCTTGGCCGCGGACTTCTTGGCGGCTGCCGGCTTCTTGGCCGCATCGGCCTTCTTCGCCGCCGGTTTCTTCGCCGCGGGCTTCTTAGCCGCCGGTTTCTTCGCGCCAACCGGTTTCTTGGCCGCGGCGATTTTGGCTTCGGGGGCTTCGGGCTTTTTCGCCGCCGGTGCCGCTTTGGCCTTGTCTTTCTTGGCCGGAGCCTTGGCGGCGGCTTTCTTGGACGCGGCCTTCTCGCCGGGCGCCAGGATCTGCTCGATGCGCAGCACGGTCACGTTCTGGCGGTGGCCCTTGAGGCGCCGGTAATTCTTGCGCCGCTGCTTCTTGAACACGAGGATCTTGTCGTTGCGCGCCTGCTCGAGCACGGTCGCGGCAACCCGCGCCCCGTCGACCAGCGGCGTGCCGATGGTGGTAGCGCCGTCGTCGCCCATGGCGAGCACTTCGGTCAGCTCGACCGACGCGCCGGCCTCGCCGGTCAGTTTCTCGACCACGATGACGTCGGCGGCGGCGACGCGGTACTGCTTTCCGCCGGTGCGAACAACTGCGAACATCTGCCAACTTCCTTGAAAACGGCGGCCGCACGTCCGTGCGCCGCCATCGGAGCGGGACTATAGCGCGCCGGCCGATTCTGTCAATTTTTTTAGCGCCCTAAGCGAACAGATTGCGGCCCGCCTGCTGTAGCCTTTCTTGACCCTTTCGCGTAACCCTTCCGCATGCCGATCGAGGTGCAAACGCGCGTGCTTGCGAAAGGACCGGGGCGTGAGTAGTCTCGCCCGGTCGATCGCGACACTCACCGCGGAGGGGTGCCGGAGTGGTCGAACGGGGCGGTCTCGAAAACCGTTGTGCGCTTGCGTACCGTGGGTTCGAATCCCACCCCCTCCGCCACTGTATGGGTGGCAAAAACCCGAACTAGCCCGAACAAGCCCGAACAAGGCCGAACGAGGCGAAGCAGGATCGCCCTTTCCAGGGCTTACGGGAGGGTGGCGAGCTACCCTGCGGGCGGGGTAAAAGCCTTGAACGATCCGGGCGGAATGTGGCGTGCAAGGCCCGTAAACGGCCCTTTTACCGGTCGAAACGGGTCGTTCCGGGCGCTCCATTCAGGCGGGCTCCAGGGTTGGTTTCGGACCGGGGAATCGGGGCCTCGGGATCGCGGCGGCCGACGCCTGAATGACCCGGGCGCCGATAGCAGAGAGCGGATCGGTGCCGCAACGCACCGGCCCCTGGCGCGAAAGTCTCCGGCGGGACTTTTGGCGGTACCCAAACCCTGGCGCCGGCGGCGGGCGATGCGAGGGACCGCCGCCCTTCCGGGCGGCCCGGACCGGGAGGGTCGGTCAGTCGATCCCGAGCCGGGCCTTCTGATCGTCCCAGGCGGCCGGCAGACGGGTGTCGCCGGTGAGCCCGGCGGCGGTCAGCTCCAGCGGCTGCCGGCCGGCGAGGATGGCCTCGACGATGGTCGGTGCCAGAAAGCCGAGACGCAGGATGCGGGTAAAATACGACCCCCCGACCCCGGCTTGGGCGGCGAGTTCGGTCATCGATCCGCCATTGTTCTTCATGACCATCTCCCGGTAGCGATGGGCCTGGGCGAGAATACGGGAGAGGCTGTGGTCGGGGTGACGGCGCGCATCGGCGTCGGCGCCGTCTATGATGAGCCGGGTTTCCATGCCGGCCCGCTTGAGCCGGACCGGGAGGGTCAGCGTAACGACCGGCCCGGCCCCGTCCCGGACCGGCTCCGCAGCCGGTGGAACGGCGTCTTCATCGAGGAGCGCGAGCAGTCGATCGGAGGGGATGCGTATCGTGAGGCTCTCGGGCAGAAGATCGATGCCGTCGAGCAGGCTGAGCAGGATCGCCCGCTTCCGGGCAGGCTCCAGGGCCGGCCAGCGCCGCGCGAGCCCGGCGGCACGGGCGAGAAGGCGGGCGCGATCGTCGGCGTCGGGCCTGTGAGCCTCGATCGCGGCAAAGACCCGGGCCCGGGATCCGAGGAACCGGCACAGCCGGTCCTCGACCAGGGGCTCGAGATCGCCCGCCGGCACCCGCCGGCCCCGGGGCGCCTGGGGGCGGCCCTTGCCGATCAGGTCCCGCGAGACATAGTAGCGATAGCGGGTAGGGTTCCCGGTCGCGTGGGTAGGCGTCATGGGGGTGCCGGTCTCGTCCCTCACCAGCCCGGCGAGCAGGCTCGGCTGCCTGGCTGCCGAGCCGGTCTTGCGGTCGTGACGGTTGGCCTCCAGCCGCCGCTGGACGGCCTGCCACAGATCGTCGCCGATGAGGGCGTCATGGACGCCGGGATAGCTCCGCTCCCGGTGCACGATCTCACCCCGGTAGAGCCGGTTCCCCAGCATGTGATAGAGCGCGCCGCGCGCCAGGGGCTTGCCCCCGGTGGCGCGCCCGAAGCGGTCGATGCGGCGCTTGCCGACGATGCCCGAGCGGTCGAGCTCGGCTTTGAGCTCCCGGACGGAGCCCAGCTCCCCATAGCGGCGATAGATATGGCGGACCGTGTCCGCCTCCGCCTCGTTGATCACCAGCTTGCGATCCTCGACATCGTAGCCGAGCGGCGCCAAGCCCCCCATCCACAGACCCCTGGCCTTCGACGCCGCGATCTTGTCCCGGATCCGCTCGCCGGTGACCTCCCGCTCGAACTGGGCGAAGGACAGCAGGATGTTGAGCGTCAGACGGCCCATCGAGGTCGTGGTGTTGAACTGCTGGGTGACCGAGACGAAGGTCACGTCATGGGCGTCGAACGTCTCGACGAGCTTCGCGAAGTCCCCGAGCGAGCGGGTCAGGCGATCGACCTTGTAGACCACCACGGTGTCGACCTCGCCGGCCTCGATCGCCGTCATCAGGCGCTTCAGGGCCGGCCGTTCCAGGGTGGCGCCCGAGAGGCCGGCGTCGTCATAGCTCTGCGCCAGGCCCACCCACCCTTCGCTCTTCTGGCTGAGGATATAGGCCTCACAGGCCTCGCGCTGGGCGTCCAGGGAGTTGAAGTCCCGCTCCAGCCCCTCGTCATGGGACTTGCGGGTGTAGACCGCGCAACGGGTCCGGCGCACCGGCGCGGGGCGGCTCGCCGGTTTACTCATCGTCCGTCTTCCCTGCCCCGGTGCGCGGGCCCGTGAGGCCGAAGAAGCGGGGGCCGGACCAGTGGCCGCCGGTGATCGCGCCGGCGATCTTCGAGAGCGATCCCCAGTCCTGGCCGTTCCATTCGTACCCGGTTTCTGTGACGCTCACCGTGTACGTCCGGCCGCGCCATTCGCGCACCAGCCGGGCGCCGGGCTTGAGCCGGGCCGCCCGGGCAGGCGCCGCGCCGCCGTCCCGATCGAGAGCGGCGAGCCGGCGTCGGGTGGCGGCGTTCAGGCCGCCGTACGCCTGCTCCTGGAGCTTCCAGGCGACGGCGAGGAGGAGCAAGTCGCGGCGGATCCGCCGGGGCGGGTCCACCCGGTAGAGCTGCCGCCATTCCCGGCGCAGCGCCCTGGTGTCCAGCGCCTCCAGGGCGCGCAGGCGGGACGAAACCTCCGGTCCTTTCCCGGGGCCTCGGTCTCGTGCCCCGGTGGGCGATGGCGCCGTATCGGCGGGGTCGGGCTTCGACATGGGGGCTCCGGTTCATGGCCGCACCCGGTGCACGGCCTCCCGCCACCCCAGGCCCCGGACCGCGCACGCTCGGGGCAGGGGCTGGAACGCTCGGTTCCCGGCACCCGGCATGTACGCGTCCCCTGGCGGAAAAGTCCAGACATCATGCCCGGATCCGGGGCCGGATCCCGTGGTTCTTCATCCAGTGATGAGGAGGGGCATCCCGGTTCGGTGGCCGCCAGCCTTGAAACCCGGATCTCTCTATTGGCTACCAGCCGATCATTCGTACGGTCCTTGACCTCGAGCTATTCGGCCACCCCGCGCGCGGTCGTGACATCGGTGTCGGTCACCGGTCGCTCCACCGTCCGGTCGAGTCGTCGATGCCGCCCGAAAAATGTAGCCGGTTCGGCACAATCCCGGGACGAATTCAAGGCCGTGCTTCTTTGGTGATCGCAGGGGACGATGACCAAGGTCTCGACCGAATCGAGTAAACGAATGAACTTCTTACAGAGGTGGCGCTACATGCAGCCGCCGATATCGGTGCCGCCGTGGGTGTCGGGGTATGCGATCGAACCGGCTCATAACCTGAAGGTCGTAGGTTCAAATCCTACCCCCGTAACCAAAGTAAGCCATTGAAAATACTTATATTTTCACGGGCTTTTTTCATGTTGAGAAGAGCCGTTTGGCGAACTGGCAAACTATTGGCAAACAATAGGATTCTAAATTTAGTCTGCCAATGGCGACGTTTGCAGGCGTCCTTCCGTTCTGCCCCGCGCAGGCGGTTCCAACGTGGCACCCGGGCGCATGAGAGCGAATACGGAACGAACTTGAGTGTCAATGGCGGAGCAAAAAGGGACCACCGTGGCGGTGTAAGAAGGGACCACTTGGCGGCTGCGGGCTTGTCCCCGTAGTCCATGGGAGGGCCCCGCGTGCGACGCGGCGTGCCCTCAACAGGCCGACGCGGCGGCGCGCGCGGGAGGGACCTGTGGGCCCACGGGGTCAAGCGTGGGCTGGGTGGTCGGTTCAGTTCGCCGTCGGGGTTTGACGCCTGCGGCTCTGGTTGAGCCTGTAGCTCTCGCCATTCATCTCGAGGATGTTGACGTGGTGGGTGAGGCGCTCGAGGAGAGCGCCGGTGAGGCGCTCGGAGCCGAACACCTCGGTCCATTCGTCGAAGGGCAGATTGGTGGTGACCAGTGTCGAGCCCCGCTCGTAGCGCTGGCTGAACACCTCGAACAGGAGCTCGGCGCCGGTCTTGGACAGCGGCACGAAGCCGAGTTCGTCGACGATCAGAAGCTTGTAGGTGGCGAGCTTCTTCTGGAACCTCAGCAGCTGCTTGTCATCGCGGGCCTCGATGAGCTCGTGGACCAGTGCGGCGGCGGTGATGAAGCCGACCGAGAGGCCCTTCTGGCAGGCCGCCAGGCCGAGACCGAGGGCGATGTGGGTCTTGCCGGTGCCGCTGTTGCCGAGCGCGATGAGGTTCTCGCGGCGCTCGATGTACGCGCAGCGGGCCAGCTCCAGGACCAGCGTCTTGTTGAGCGAGGGGATGACCTTGAAGTCGAAGCTGTCGAGGCTCTTGATCACGGGGAAGCGCGCCGCCTTGATGCGCCGCTCGACCATGCGGCGCTCGCGGTCGATCAGCTCGAGCTCGGCAAGACGCAGAAGATAGCGAACGTGGTCGACGCCTTCCGAGGCACACTGCCGGGCGATCTTGTCGTACTCCCTCAGGAACGTCGGCAGCTTCAGCCTCTTGAGGTGGTGGACGAGCAGCACCTGCGGCGTGTCGGTCATGCGCGGAGCCCCGACAGCAGGCTCATGTACGATTTGGCAGACGTTATCGCGACCCGGGCGCGCGGCAGGTACGGATAGACGTCGAGATCCAGTCGAGGCGGCCGTCGCTCGGTCCGACACAGCACCAGGTGCTTGACGGCATCGAAGCCGATCGCGCCAAGCCGCAGGGCGTCGCCGACCGCACCCTCGACCTCCTCGGGCCGGAAGGTCTCCAGCAGACGCAACACCTGGACGTACTCGCGCTTGCCCGCCTTGCCCATGCGGGCTTCGAGCAGGCGTCGCAGAGTGATGAAGGCCTCGGGCAGGTCCCAGCCCGCCACCGGCGCGGCCTGGTCGAGGGCGCCGATCTTCTGCTCGATCAATGGCAGATAATGCAGCGGGTCGAAGATCAGGTCCTCGCTGTCATAGGACCGGCGGTGCCGGGCGATCACCTCGGCCCCGCAGCTGATCATCACCTCGTCGACATAGCCCCGGATCAGTCCCTCGCGGTGGCCGTAGGCCACGGGTACGGAGTAGTCGTTGCCGCGGTAGCGCACCAGCGACAGCGAGCTCACCCGCCCGGGACGCTTGTCGCAGGCATCGTATGGTGCCGGGGGTAGCGGTAGCAGAGCTTGGCGATCCCGCGCGAGGCGCTCGCCGATGGTCTCCTTGTGACCCCGCAGCCGCGCCGCCTGGCGCCGGCGGCACTGTCCCGCGAGATCATCGTTCAGCGCCTCGAAGCTCTCGGCCCGCGGGACGGGGACCAGGAAGTTCCGCCGGATGAAGCCGACCAGTCCCTCGACCTTGCCTTTGTCGTTGCCCTTGCCCGGCCGGCCGAACCTGTCCTCGAACAGATAGTGGGATTGCAGCTCCGTGAAGACGCGCGCTCGCTGCCGCTTTCCATCGCCCAGGATGCGGGCAACCGCCAGCTTGGTGTTGTCGTACAGGATGGAGCGGGGGACGCCGCCGAAGAACGCAACCGCCGCGTTGTGGCCATCGCAGAACGCCTCGGTCGTCTCCGCCGGATAGGCCTTCACGAAGCAACCATCACTGTGGGGAAGGTCGAAGGCAAGGAAGTGGACCTTGCGCGCCACACCGCCGATCACCGCCATCGCCTCGCCGAAGTCCGCCTGGGCGTGGCCGGGGGAATGGACGAGCGGCACGAACATCTCGCGCGACCGAAGCCGCCGCTCACGGACATAGTCCTTCACGATGGTGTAGCCGCCGGTGAACCCGTACTCGTCCCGGAGACGGTCGAAGATCCGCTTCGCCGTGTGCCGTTGCTTGTGGTGGCTGGTCCGATCGTCCTCCAGGATCCGATCGATAATCCCCGTGAATGCGTCCAGCTTCGGACGCCTCCGCGGCACGCTCCGGCGATATCCCGGCGGCACCGAGAACGACAGCATCTTGCGCACCGTCTTGCGGTCCAGCCCGAACACCCGCGAGGCCTCGCGGGTGCTCATCCCCTCGACACGACACGCCCGCCGGACCCGCGCGTACAACTCCACCCGATACATCCCCCCGCCTTCCAGTCAGAGCAACCCTGACAGAAGGCTATAGACGGTCCCATTTTGGTCCGCCACAGCCGGATCAACCGGCCGCTTCAGTGGGGGATTATTGCGCCGCCGTTCTCAAGGAGGCCGTTGCAAACGCCCTTTATTTCAAATGCGACGTCCTGTGGGCCCAGCTCGACGCGCTCTTCCACGCCTATGTCGAGCCGGGCCATGTTCCGCCGGGCGCGTTCGTTCCCGAGGGAATGCCGTGACGGAGCGGCTCATCATCGGGGCCCAGACGACGCCGCGGCTCGCGCGCCACGCCAAGCTTCGGTTCGACGAAAAACGGGCGCGCTGGATGGTTCAAGCGCCGGAAAAGCTCCTGCTTCCCGACGAGACGGCGATCGAAATCCTCAAGCGCTGTGACGGCCGCGCCACGGTCGATAAGATCGTCGCGGCGCTCGCCGCCGAGTTCGACGCCCCGCCCGAGGTCATTCGAAACGACGTCACCCGGGTGCTCCAGGATCTCGCCGACAAGAGACTGGTGACGGCATGACCGCGCCCGAGCCCCCCCCCCCGCGCTGCTCGCGGAGCTGACCCACCGCTGTCCGCTCCAATGCCCGTACTGCTCAAATCCGGTTAAATTGGTTCGCGCAGGGCGCGAGATCGACACCCCAACTTGGCGCCGGGTACTCGACGAGGCTCGGGAACTCGGCATCTTGCAGGTGCACTTCTCGGGTGGAGAGCCGACCGTACGCCCGGATTTGGAAGAGCTTGTCAAGCATGCCGCGAAAGGTGGCATTTATACAAATCTGATCACGGCCGGCGTTATGCTCGACGCCGAGCGCGTCGCGAAGCTGGCTGAGGCTGGGCTCGACCACGTTCAGATCAGCCTGCAGGACAGCGCGGCCGCAAACGCGGACCGCATTGGCGGCTATACCGGGGGTTTCGCGCGCAAGCTCGAGGCGGCCCGGCTGGTCCGCGAGGCCGGCCTGCCGCTCACGCTCAACGTCGTCGTCCATCGGCAGAACTTGCATCATCTTGAGGCGCTCATCGAATTCGGCGACGGGCTCGGCGCCGAACGGGTCGAAATCGCCCATGTCTAATATTATGGCTGGGCGTACCGGAACCGAAGCATGCTCATGCCCACGCGAGATCAGGTCAAGGCGGCGGTGGCGACGATCGAGGCGGCGCGCGAGCGCTACAAGGGTCGATTCGTAATCGAACATGTCGTTCCCGACTATCACGCCCGGCGCCCCAAGGCCTGCATGGGTGGCTGGGCCCGGCGATTTCTCAACGTCACGCCCGAGGGTCGGGTGCTGCCCTGCCATGCGGCCGAGACCATCACCGGGCTCGACTTCGAGTTCGTGAACGAACGGGCGCTCGGCGATATATGGCGGGATTCCGAAGCGTCCAAGCGCTTTCGCGGCACCGACTGGATGCCCGAACCCTGCATATCCTGCGAACGCCGCGAGATCGACTGGGGCGGCTGCCGCTGCCAGGCCTTGGCGCTGACCGGGGATGCCGCGAACACCGATCCGGCCTGCGAGCTTTCGCCCCACCATGAGGAACTCGTCGCGATTGCCCGTGAGGAGTCGGCGGTCGAAACCCCGCGCGAATTCATCTATCGTCGCTTCGCCGGCGCCGAACCGGCCGCCGTCCGTCAATCGCGGGATTAGTCGCTGGCCGACGCTCGCGCCATGGGTTCCGCGAAATAGGCGCGGCTTAGAGTCGCGTTGGTGCCGCTCATCAGAACCAGGGCGACGAATTTGGACACCGCCATCAGGGCGATGCTGTTGTTGGCGAAAATCCGAATGCGTGGCTTCTGAACGGGCGCGAACTATTGGATCGGGCCGCACTTACCAGTCGGGCAACAAGCGCCAATCCACGGCCTTGCTCACCATGACGCCTGTACTCGCCACATGGATGTCTTTGAGCGGGTCCGGGGTCAGTATAACCGCCAGGCGCTGCGCTGCGCGCTGCGCCAGCAAGGCTAGGTGACCGACAGCTGCTCGACATCGGCCCGCTATCTCAACGAGAACGCGCCGCAGGCTGCGAGACGTGATCTGGTCTTGTCGTACGTCCGCTAAGGGTCACAAGCGGACGTGGCCGCGCCCCTGCGTTGATGTCCGCTTGTAGCCAAATGCGGACATTGGACACGCGACGCCTAAAGAGTCCGCTTATTGCCATTTCCGGACACTCGGCAAGACGCTTCCCAATTCTATGTGCCATTTCCTGATAGAGTTTCGGGCACCGGTTCAGCGCAGAAAATACTTTTGTCCCAACGCAAGCTTCGAGGCGGGCTCGCAGGCGGCGAGTTCGCCGTCGGCGAAGACCTCGAAGCTCTGGGGATTGACCCGGATCTCGGGCAGCGCGTCGTTGTGCAGCATGTCGGCCTTCGACAGCGTGCGCGTGCTCGAAATCGGCAGCATGGTCTTGCCCAGGTTTTCGCGCCCGGCCACGTCGGCCTCGATTGCCGAGGGGTGGACGAAATTCGCGCAACAGCTTTGCGGCGCGCTGCCGTGGGCACCCCACTGGGGCCGGGCGATCACGGGCTCGACTTCGTTCAGGCAGGCGGCGCCGTCGCCCATCATCGCCCATACGCAATAGCCAGCCTTAAAAACCGCGCGGGGCTTGGCGCCAAAATGGGTGGGGTCCCAGAGCACGAGGTCGGCCATCTTGCCCGGCTCGATGGAGCCGATATAGGCGTCGATGCCGAAGGTTTTAGCTGCGTTGATGGTGTATTTCGCGATGTAGCGCTTGATCCGCTCGTTATCGCCTGCCTGTGTGGTCTCGCCGGCGAGGCGGCCGCGCTGGTCCTTCATCTTCGATGCAAGCTGCCAGGTTCGCGTGATGACCTCGTTGACCCGGCCCATGCCCTGGCTGTCGGAGCCGATCATGGAGATCGCGCCGAGGTCGTGGAGCACGTCTTCGGAGGAGATGGTCTCGGGACGGATGCGGCTTTCGGCGTGGGCGACATCTTCCGGGATGTCGGGGCGGAGCGCGTGGCCCATCATGGTCATGTCGAGATGCTCGTCGAAGGTGTTGAGCGTGTAGGGATTGGTCGGATTGGTCGAGGAGGGCAGGCAGTTGGGCTCGCCGTTGCAGCGGATGATGTCGGGCGCGTGGCCGCCGCCGGCGCCTTCGGTGTGATACATGTGGATGGTGCGCCCGGCGATCGCGGCGATGGTGTCTTCGTAGAAACCCGATTCGTTCAGCGTGTCGGTATGGAGCTGGACCTGGAAGTCGAGCTCGTCCGCAACCCGCAGACAGGTGTCGATGACCGACGGCGGCGCACCGAAATCCTCGTGGATCTTGACCCCGATGACGCCGCAGCCGATCAGCTCGCGGATCGCGTCGGGCGTGTGCGAGCTGCCCCGGCCGAAGAAGCCGAAATTGAGCGGAAAGCCCTCGCCGGCGCGCAGCATGCGCGCGATGTCGGTCGGGCTGCCCACGTCGACGACGAGGAAGGGGTGGCTCATGCCGCCGCCGATCATGGTGGTCAGGCCTGCGCTGAGGGCATGGTAACACTGGTCGGCGCCGATGAAATGGACGTGGACGTCGATGCCGCCGGGGGTGACGATCCGACCTTCGGCATTCTCGATGGCGGTGGAATTGCCCACCACGAGAGCGTCGTCGACACCGTCCATGACCGCCGGGTTGCCGGCCTTGCCGATGCCGACGATCTTGCCGTCACGCACCCCGATGTCGCCCTTGACGATGCCGGCGACCGGATCGATTATCAGCGCGTTCTCGATCAGCAGGTCGAGAGCGCCCTCGGCATTGGTGCGGGTCGAGATCGCCATGCCGTCGCGTACGGTCTTGCCGCCACCCATCATGCATTCATCGCCGTAGACCGTGTAATCATGCTCGACTTCGGCGAGCAGGGAGCTGTCGCCGAGGCGAACGCAATCGCCAGTGGTCGGGCCGAACATCTCGGCGTAGGCCTTGCGCGTCATCGTTACCATGGTCCGATCCTCCTTCAAGCACCCTTAAATCCGAGGGTGCGAGCGTGCTCAATCGCCTGCTCGCGGACCTCGGCGGAATCGACGGAGCCATCGGTCAAGGCGTTAAAGCCCGTGACTTCGCCGCTGCCGCCGACGGCGACGAGATCGACTTCCCGGGATTCGCCCGGCTCGAAGCGCACCGCCGTGCCCGAGGGCATATCGAGGCGCATGCCGAAGGCCGCGGCACGGTCGAAGTCGAGCGCCTTGTTGACCTCAAAGAAATGAAAGTGGCTGCCGACCTGGACCGGGCGGTCGCCGGTGTTCGTGACCCGAAGGCTGGCGCTCCGGCGCCCGGCGTTGAGTTCGATCTCGCCGTCGGGGGTAATGACCTCGCCGGGGCGCGGTTCATCGCCGGGGGCGTCGCCTGGCGCAATGGGGCCGTGCACGGTGACCATTTTCGCGCCGTCGGGAAACATGCCTTCGACCTGGATCAGGGGCATCAGGTCGGGCACGCCCGGAAGGCACTGATCGGCGTTGAGCAGCGTGCGCCCGTGGGCCGCGAGGTCGGCGACGGTGCGCCCCTGGCGAGCCAGAACCATCAGTTCGTCGCAGATATAGGCGACCGCCTCAGGCGCACTGAGCTTGATATCCCGGGCAAGATTGCGGCGTGCGATTTCCGCAGCGGTGAAGATGGTCAGGCGTTCCTGTTCGGTCGGCGTGAGCAGCATGGCGTGTCTCCCCTTACCGTCGAATTTGAGCCGATGGTATGGCGACAGAGTAGGGCAGGCCACGCTTGCCGGGCAAGGCGCGAAAAGGGGCTAGCAGATCTCGTCCGGATACCACGCACAGATGCGAATGGCGTCGGCTTCCATGAGCGTGTACGGCCCCGGCTCGTCGAAGCGGGAATTGACGCCTTTCTGGCTATGCTCGACAATTCTTTGGCATGTACGAGTTCACCCTCGCGCCCAAGCCGGTCCTCCAGGCGGCCGACGACGCGACCCGGGCCAAGCTCTACTTCAAGCAGCTGTGCATCGAGCGTGGCCTCGTCGCCTCCTTCATGCCGGTTATCCATCTGGGCACCCCCGATTAAGCCACCGGTGCGCACCACAATCTCAGTCTCTGGCGCGATGGAAAAAACGCCCTGTGGGACGCAGAACGCGGGAGACTGAGCGAGCTTGGGCGCCACTTTGCCGGCGGCATCCTCGAGAGCATGCCCGATTTTCACGTGCTCTTCCGCCCTTGGATCAATTCATACCGGTGGATGGATCGCTGGCTGTTTTCGCCCGAGAACGCGTCGTGGGCGCTCGACAACCATTCCGCCGCGTTGCGCATCGTTCACGGCGCCAATCCCGCCAAGCTCACGCGCATGGAACACCGGGTCGCGGGCTGCGACGTCAATTTCCATTTAACCCTGGCCGCAATTCTGCTCGGCGGGCTCCATGGCCTTTCGGGCGAAATCGATCCCGGTCCCTATCCCGAACCCGACAAGATCGACGATCCGCGTTTTCCCAGGCTTGCCCGTTCGCTCGACGAATCTGCCGCCGCGTTCAAAGCCTCCGCACTCGCGCGCTCGATCTTCGGCGATGCGTTCGTCGATCATTTTGCTCAGCTCAAGCAAGACGAGTGGCGGGAATTCACCGACTGGGCGAACAAAAACGACGTCGATCCGACGGCCCATGCGGTGACCGACTGGGAGTTCGAGCACTACTTCGTCTGGGCCTGACCGAACCCTGTCACGACCGGCATCTCCCGGGGCGCGCGCCGGGAGAGCAGGCGGCAGCCCGTCTCGGTGATCACGAGGTTTTCCTCGTGAACGTGAATCTTTCCCCGCCCGTACATGGCGTTGGGTTCTACCGTCAATACTATCCCCGGCAGCAGTTTTGTCTCGTCGTCCGGTTTGTTCGAGGGTGGCTCGGTCATCACCTTGCCCAACTCGTGGCCGAACCGGCCGACATTGCCGACCGCATATCCCTGGGCCTCGAGCGCCTGGGCCTGGGCGCGGTACACGTCGGACGCGCGGCTTCCCGGCCGGGCCGCGGCAATGCCGGCGTCGGTTGCGAGAAAAACCGCCTCGTGGGCCCGGCGCGCCTCATCGCTGGGTGTGCCGATCGCTATGTTGCGGTCGAAGTCGCTGAAATATCCGCCCCAGCGCGAGTCGGTGTCGATGAGAAAGATATCGTCCTTACGCAGTCGGCGGTTTGTGGGTCCCATGACGATGCTCGAAAATCCGCCCCGCCCGGAGCCGATCGCGGTGTAGGGCGTCTTCTCCGCGCCCCGAAGCAGTATATCGGCCTGAAACTTGCGCACCAGGTCGGCTTCCCTATCGCCGGGTTTAACCATCTTCGGCAGCACTTCGAAGGCGTCGGAGACGATCTGGCAGATGTGCCGAATACGGCGAACCTCGGTGGGCGATTTGACCATCCGGGCCTGGCGCATGACACCCGAGCCATCGGCCAGCACGAGCGGCCGGATCGCGCGTTTGAGCCGCAGCAGGTCGGCCACCGGCATGCCGATCCGGGTTTCAGGCCCGAGTTCGGCGCCGATCCGCCCAAAGCATCGCCGGATTCCGCCGTTCACACTTTTGAGAATGTCGAGGCCTTCGTTTTCGGGCCTGGGCGAGGGCCAGCTGTGAATCGCAGAAACCCAGGAGGTCGCGCGCCAGTTGGTAAGCCCTATCTCGGGAATCACCGCTTGTGCCTCGCCGACCCGCGGCAATACGAAATACCACGGCCGGGTCGGGCTGTTCCAGGCGAACTGGGTCGTAAAGCCCGAGAGATATTCGAGATTCGCCTCCGACATGATCAACAGGCCGTCGAGTTTCGCCTTGGTCATGAGGCGGCGGACCCGTTCGACCCGCTGCTCGAATTCCTGGCGGCTGAAAGGGCCGGGTACTCGTCGTTTCATCGCCGTTCACCCTTGGTCGTAGAGGAAGCAGGAAACCCTATGGCCGTCGCTCGCGTCGTGCAAGGTAGGCCGCTCCTGCGCGCAGCGGTCCATGGCATGCGCACAGCGGGTGTGAAACGCACAGCCCTTGGGCGGGTTGATCGGGCTCGGCACGTCGCCCTCGAGCGCCACGAGGTCTTTGGCGTTTCGGCCCTCGGGATTGGCCACCGGGATCGCCCGGATCAGCGCCTGGGTGTAGGGATGGAGCGGCTCGCGATAAAGTCGCTCGCTTTCGGCCAACTCCACGATCTTGCCGAGGTAGAGCACGGCGGTGCGGTCGCAGACCCGTTTGATCACGGACAGATCGTGAGAGATAAAGACGTAGGTCAGCTCGAACTCATTTTGCAGATCGAGCAGAAGGTTGAGAATTTGCGCCCGGATCGAGACGTCGAGCGAGGAGACCGGCTCGTCGAGAATTAACAGCTTGGGTCGAAGAACGAGGGCTCTCGCAATACCCACCCGCTGGGCCTGGCCGCCCGAGAATTCGTGGGGCAGGCGGTCGAAATAATCGCCTGAGAGGCCGACGATTTCCAGGAATTCCCGCGCCCGGGCGTGGCGCTCCTCTTTGCTGCCGATACCGTGAAAGCGGAGGGTCTCCGCGATGGAGCGACCGACGGACATGCGCGGGTTGAGCGACGAGACCGGATCTTGGAAAACCAGTTGCATTTGTCGGCGTTCGCGGTGCAACTTCGAGGCAGAGCAGTTGAAGATATCGACGCCGTCAAGCGTGACCTCGCCGGCCGTCGGTTCGATCAACCGCAGGATCAGCCGCGCGGCCGTGGTTTTGCCGCAGCCCGATTCGCCTACCAGTCCCAGCGTCTCGCCCTTGGCGACGTCGAAGTCCAGGCCGTCAACCGCCTTGAGCACGGGCGGCGCTTCGAACAGCTTCCTGGGCTTGAGCCGGAAATGCTTGACGAGCCCGCGAACGGTGAGCAGAGGTGCACTCACGACACGTCCTCCGTCTCGCCCGCTATGAGATGGCAGGCGACCGGATGATCCGGTGCGGCCGAGCGCAGGGTCGGTTCGCTCACGGCGCAGGCCTCGACGGCCTGCCCGCAGCGCGGCCGGAAGCTGCACCCCGCGGGCATGTTGATAGGCACGGGCGGGACCCCCTGGATCGAGCGCAGTTCCGCATCTGCCGGCTCGTCGAGCCCGATGACCGAGTTCAGGAGGCCGATGGTGTAGGGGTGTCGGGGCGAACGGAAAAGCGTTTGGACATCCGCGTACTCGACCATTTTCCCGGCATACATCACCATCACGTCGTCGGCCATGGCGGCGACCACGCCGAGATCGTGGGTG
The DNA here is from genome assembly GCA_965249645.1 of Alphaproteobacteria bacterium. Lineage (GTDB taxonomy): Bacteria > Pseudomonadota > Alphaproteobacteria > UBA828 > JAPUJA01 > CAVOEB01. The sequence goes on along the minus strand of CBDFML010000008.1, from coordinate 80,820 downwards.
ATCAGGATCATGCCGCTGTTCAGACGTTTCTGCAGATCGGCCAGCAGCCGGAGGATCTGGGCCTGGATCGTGACGTCGAGCGCCGTCGTCGGTTCGTCGGCGATCAGCAGGTCAGGCTCGCAAGCGATGGCCGCGGCGATCAGCACGCGCTGGCGCATGCCGCCGCTGAAATGATGCGGATAGTCCGAATAGCGCTCCTTGGCGTGGGGAATGCCCACCAGACGCAGTAGCTCGATGGTCTTGGCGCGCGCCTCGGCGCGGCTCACCTGCTGATGGGCGGTGATCCCTTCGGCAATCTGGTCGCCGATGGTGAATGCCGGGTTGAGCGAGGTCATAGGGTCTTGAAAAATCATGCCCACCCGGTTGCCCCGGATGGTCCGCGCCATCTCGCGTTCGGGCATGGCCAGCAGGTCCTGGTCGCGGTAATGGATCGAGCCGGCCTCGATCCGGCCGGGCGGGTCGATCAGGCGCAGGATCGACAGCGCCGTGACGCTCTTGCCCGAGCCGGATTCGCCGACGATGCACAGGACCTTGCCCGCCTCGACCGAGAACGAAACATCGTCGACCGCCTTGAGCAGGCCGAGACGCAGCCGGAAATGGGTGCGAAGCCCCTCGACGCGAAGAACGGGTTCAGCCATGCCGCGGTTCCGTCCTCACCGGCCCCGGGTGCGCGGGTCGAGCGCGTCGCGCAACCCGTCGCCGATGAAACCGAAGGCCAGGGCCGTGAACACGATGGCCAGCCCGGGGAAAATGGTGACGTGGGGCGCCTTGCGCAGCACGACGCGGCCTTCCTCGACCATCGTGCCCCAGTCGGCCACCGGCGGCTGTACACCGAAGCCCAAAAAGCCCAACGCCGAGCCCAGCACGACCATCAGCCCCATCAGCGTCGTGGTGTAGATAATGATCGGCGCCACCACGTTGGGAAAGACGTAGCGCGTAACGATGGCCCAGTTGCTCGCGCCGCCGGCGCGGGCGGCCTCGATATAGGGCTCGTTCTTCACCGCGATCGTCGTCGTGCGCACCAGCCGCGTAATGTAGGGCAGCAGGGCAATGAAAATAGCGATGCAGATGGTCATCAAGCCGGGTTTGAGTACGCCCGCCACGACGGTGGCCATGAGCACGATTGGAAAGGCGAAGAACATATCCAGGATGCGCATCACGATCTGGTCGACCCATTTTCCGACATAGGCGGCGACCACGCCGATCCCGAGGCTGACCAGCATGGCGAGCAGGGTGGGCACGACGCCCATCAGGAGCGAGATGCGTCCGCCCCAGATCAACCGCGAGAGCACGTCGCGCCCGTCGCCATCGGCGCCCAGGATCAGCCCGTCCACGCCCGGCGGCGAATTACGCCAGGCGACATCCTCGTAAGGGTCGAACGGCGAGATGGTGGGTGCCAATATCGCTGCCAGAATGACGATGAGCAGAAACACGAACGCGGCCAGCGACGCCTTGTCCCGGGCGTAAGCCCGGCCGCCGCCGACCAGGATGCGGCCTGCTTTGCGCAGCCGTTCCGTCCGGTCCGGGTTTGCGGCGGTGTCGCTCATTGGCCCCGCGCCGCCTCGGCGTTCCGGGTGGCCGGGTCCAGATAGGCGTTGAGGACATCGGCGGCCAGGTTGATCAACACGAAGGCCAACGCAATCAGCATGACGGCGCCCTGCACGGTCGGCAGGTCGCGGCCGATGATCGAATTGTAAAGCTGGAAGCCCAGGCCCGGCCAGGCGAATACCACCTCGATGAAGACCACCCCGCCCAGCAGGTAACCCAGCTCCATGCCGCCAACGGTAACGATTGGCGGCAGCGCGTTGCGCAGCGCGTGCCTGCGCAGGATCGTCGAGCGCCGGATCCCCTTGGCGCGCGCCACCCGGATGTAATTCTGGCTCAGGGTCTCGATCATGGTTGCCCGGGTCATGCGCGCGACGAGCGCGGCCGAGGGCAGCGATGCGGCGACCGCGGGCAATATCAGGTGCTCCAGCACGTCGAGCACGCCGCCGCCACCACCGATGAAGCTGGCCATGCCTGTCGCCGGCAGCCACCGCCAAGTCAGCGAAAACAGCAGCACCAGAACCAGGCCACCCCAGTACAGCGGAATGCTGCCGATAACCAGCACCAGCGCCATGACGGCTCGGTCGTAAATCGTATGGGCCTTGGCGGCGGCGAAGATACCCGAGAAGAAGCCGATGATGTAGGCAAGCAGCGCCGCCGAGCCGGCGAGCAGCGCGGTATTCGCGAACTTGGGCAGCACGAAACCGGCAACCGGGCGCTTGTGCACCCACGACGTGCCGAAATCGCCCTGCAACACGGACACCAGCCATTTGAAATATTGCACGGGCAGAGGTCTGTCGAGGCCCATGTTCTTGCGCAGCACCTCCTTGGAATCCTCGGATGCCATGGGCCCCAGCAGGGTCGTGGTGACGTCGCCGGGTGCAAGATGAACCAGCAAAAAGACGATGATAGACACCCCAAACAAGACGGGGAAGACAAGCAGCAGTCGGCCGACGATGAAGCGGGTCATGAGGCGGTCAGTCTAGCGAACTGTTCAGCCAAGTGCTGCTGCGCTGGCCCCGCTTGAGCAACCCACCGTGCCGCGCAAGGAAAAAGACGACGCAGAGGCGTCCGCCATCGCGCCTGGGCGCAGCGGCGAACGCCTCTCCGATCGGAGCTGGCGCGAACGAACTACTCCTCGAAATGGACCCGCGAAAAATCCCACCAGTTGGATGGGGAATTCGTGAATCCCCTGACTGACGGGTCGAGCGCGATCGGGTTGAAGTAGTGATAGATCGGCGCATTCGCGGGATCGTTCAGCATGATCCACGAATCCGCCTGCTGGTAGAGCGCCGCGGCTTCCGACTGATCGGCGGTCACGAGTGCCTGCTGGAATATCTTGTCCATATCCTCGTTGCAGTACCAGCCGATGTTATTGCCGGTCCATGGCGCGCGATCGCAGCGTAGGCCGAACGCGGTCCAGCGCGGCAACTGCTCACCCCACACCATCTCGTTCATGTGGACTTCCTCGGGCATTCCGGGGACCCATTTGTCGAGGTAGGCGAGCCACTCCATCTTGTTGAGGTTTAAATTAATCCCGACCTTCTTGAGATCGCGCTGAATCCACTTTTCGAGCAGTTCACCGGTGCCATAGATCATGACGTCGAAGTCGAGGTCGAGCCCGTCGCCATAGCCGGCCTCTACGAGAAGCTCGCGGGCCTTATCCGGATCGTAGGTATAGCTCACGAAGTCCGGATCGTAGGCGAAAGTTCCGGCGTTGAGCATGCCGTAGGCGGGCTTGCCGTAGCCGTACAGAATTTTCTCGGCGATGCTGTCCTTGTCGATTGCATAGTTGATCGCCTGGCGCACCCGGACGTCCTGCATGACCGGGTTCTTCATGTTGAAGCTGAGATACCAGATGGTCGGCGCGTTCTCGTTCTTCGTGATCACGAAGCCTTCATCCGCCAAGCCCTTGATCTCGTCCCAGGGCGGGTCCTGAATGGCGTGAACCTCGCCGGCAAGCAGCGCATTCACCCGGGTTGCCGGATCTTCGAGGATTCGGAAGATGAGCGTATCGACCTTCACCTTTTCGCCCCAGTAGTCATCATTGCGAACTAGCGTCGTGCTCACACTCGGATCGCGTTCGACAAACTTGAACGGCCCGGTGCCGATCGGGTGAAGCGGGATGCCCTCATCGCCGTAGGTTTGCAGTGCCGCCGGGCTGATAATGTACATCGACGGGCAGTCTTCCATGCCTGTACGCAGGAACTCGTAGTTTGGCCCGTTAAGTGTAATTTTGACCGTGAAGTCGTCGATCACGTCGACCGACTTGATGTCGGCCACAAAGCGGATGAAGTCGAAATATGCGTTTGCCACATCGTAAAAATGCGACGCATCGGGGTCCAGGAAGCGGTCGAAGTTGTATTTCACGGCGTGGGCATCGAAGTCTGTACCGTCGGTGAACTTGACGCCGTGCCGCAAATTGAAGGTGTATTCCGTCCCGTCGTCGGAAATTTCCCAGGATTCTGCAAGTTGCCCCTTCAATTTTGTCGGCCACTCTTTGCTGTGCAGGTCAATCTCCACGAGCGATTCATAAATCTGGTAGTTGACCATCTTCGCCATCCAGCCGCAGGTCACATGCGGGTCCAGGATGCTGTGGTCGGCGGGCATGCCGTAGATAAAGGTTCCGCCGGCGTTCGCGGGCTTGGCGGCCATACCGGCGCCAAATGCCAAAACGGTGGCTAGTGCGACGCACGCGGCGGCGCGTTTGAATGAAAATAGAATCATCGCTTTTATCTCCCTTTTCGACTGATGGCACGGTCCAGCCTCTTTGGACAACGATCACCGTGCAACCCGCCTAGTCTCCGCCCCTTTCCCGGCTCTCCCCGCTTGGAAGAAAAGACGCAGATGCGTTCGATCGAGAGGCTTTCGGAAGAGTTTAGCAATGGTGCTGATCTGTCAACCCCGATGGCCTCGCGCGGACTGGCGCATCCCGTTGAAATCAGCCAATCTTGACGGCCTGGAGTTGACGACGGCAAGTCCGGTAGATGGCTACTAACGGACATTTCCGACGGCTCACAAATTCGTCCGCTTCTAGCCGGAAGCGGACCTAAGGACGGGAGTGAGGATGGCGCGGAGGCGTTGGGAAGAGTGCGTAGGTTTCCTCGGTCCGAGCTCGGACCAGCCGAACGCTTTATTACGGATTCCCCGAAGCCGTCGCGCAGGCCGTGAACGACGAACTGCTTCATGGCACGCCTCGCATCGCTTCTTTAAAGAGTGCTCCAAATAAGTCACCTTCAATCCAGATCGGTTGTCGGGTTCAAGACCAAAACCGGCCCCTTGAGCCGGCGCATCAAAATTCGTCTCAGGGGAGAGTACGCGTTACGGCGTCGCCCGGATCGTAGAGCGGCATTACCGAAAGCTTGGCGTCGTGGTGCTTCCCTTCGCTCTCGATGGTGACTGCGAGGCCCGGAATTGTGTGTTCTGAATTGACGTAACCCATTGCCGTGCCGCGCTTGCGCCCCGGCGAGTAGGAGCCGCTGGTTACCTGCCCGACGTTCTTGTTCGCGACGAGGATTGAATCGCCGGTCTTCGCAACCGCCCCAGAGGGGATATCGAACCAAACGATCCGGCGTCGGACACCACGCTCGGCGATCTCCATCAGCGCCTGTTTACCGCTGAAGTCAGGCTTGTGGAGTTTGACCACAAAGCCGATTCCCGCCTCGAACGGATTGGTATTCGTGTCGTGCTCGTTACCGACAAGAAGATAACCGGCCTCCTGGCGCAGGCTTTCCAGCGCGGCCTGGCCACAGGGCACGTTACCCGCGTCCGTGCCGGCGGTCATGATTTCGGACCAGATCTTTGGTCCGTGCCGTGGGTGGAAGTGGACCTCATAGCCGAACTCGCCCGTATAGCCCATCCGCGCGAGGAGGCAATCGACGCCGGCAATCTTCACTTCGACGAACCGATAGTATGTGATGGTCTCGAATTCGTAGTCGGTGAGTCTACTCTATATCTCCGGCGTCTTCGGGCCCTGGAAAGCGAGGGTCGTGTGTTCCGATGTAATGTTTTGAATGGCGACATCGAATCCCTCGGCGTTCTTTTCGATCCAGGCGAAGTCGTCCTCGGAGCCGCTCACGAACATGTACTTGCGCTCGTCAAGGCGCCATAGGGTGCCGTCGTCGATCATGTTGCCGTCGGTGTCGCACATCGCGGTATATTGGATTGAGCCGATATTCTTTTTACCGTAATCGTTGGTCATGAGTTTTTGGATGAATGCCAGCGCATCGGTGCCCTCGATTATAAACTCGCCCATGTAATCGAGGTCGCAAAGGCTCGCCGCATGCCGGGTAGCCAGATGCTATTTCTCGTGCCCGGATGAGTATTCCCAGGGAAGGTAGTAGCCAAAAAGCTCGATCATCTGGGCGCCGTGCTCAAGGCCAACCTCATGGAATGGCGTCTTCTTCATCTTATGCCTCCCTTATGTCAACGAATGCGTTGCATCATCGTCTCGGCATTGTCAGACTAACTGGATTGGACCAGTAGAACTAACGATCGAGGGCTCTCAGGCTGCAAGTTGACGCCACTCGGCCAAGGCGGCGGAGCGATTGAGTTTGAAGTTTTCGCGGTTGTAAAGATGACGTTCCTGGTTGAAATGATTGTGGATCGAGGCGTGGGCGGCGGCGAATTTCTGCAGGGTCTTGATGTCTCTGAACCTGGCCATCGCTCCCTCTCGTCTGCGAAACGGTTGGTGTGAGTTTTCAGCTCGATTGTTGAGCCACCGACCGCAAAGCCGACGATCCTCGACCCCAATCTCTTTCATCGCGGCACCGTACGAACGGAGCCGGTCCGTCACGATTACTTCTGGCCGGCCGTAGCGCTTCATTGCACACTTCAGGAACTTCAGAGCAGCCCTGCGATCCCGGCGCTTTGTGGTGAAGACTTCAAGCATCTCGCCTTCGTGATCCACAGCACGCCACAGATAGTGCATCTCTCCATTGATCCGCACGAATACCTCGTCCAGGTGCCAGCGCCATTGCGAAAACAACTGATTGTGAACCCGCCGCTTCCTGATCTCTGCCGCGAACATCGGACCGAACCGGTTCCACCAGAAACCCACCGTCTCGTGGCAGATGTCGACGCCACGCTCGAACAGGAGATCCTCGACTTGCCGTAGCGACAGCGGATACCGGATGTACAACATCACCGCGAGGCGAATTACCTCGGGAGAACTATTGAAATAACGGAAGGGATTTCGCATCGCTTGAGGCTATTGAACTCCCCTTCCCGGCTCAAGCCCATTTACTCTGACAAAGCCTGTGTATTCATCAACCGAGGGTCTGCGTATGGCCGCAGTACAGACCTTTGGAGCCCCGGCTACGGAGTGCCGCTTATGACCCGAAGCGGACATAGGGGCACTCGTCGACCTGAGCGTTCTCAATCCGGCAAGTACTCGGGCATGCGCTCCTTAAGCACTCGGATGTGCTCGGGCCCCGTACCGCAGCAGCCGCCGATGATCTGCACACCCAGATCGATCCATTCCATCGCTTTGGCGGCGTAATCCTCCGGCGATATGACGTCGCCAAACCGCCAGTCCGGCATCACGTAATCGCCGGACTCGGCATAGGCCAAAGCGGGTCCCGACCAGTGCTCGGCCAGCACCTTAAGGGCCGCTGCCGTGTCATCGACCTTGCTATGCATGACGCCGGCTGCCTGGCCACCGAGCGCCATGATCTCGTCGACCACCGCGCCGAATTCGGGGCCGAATACGGGGTCGGCAGGGGGAACGCTATAGGGTGCGCGCAACATCCGCACCGTGGCACCATCCAACTGGCAACTGAACCCGACCCATACCGGAAGGCCCGTGGCGAGCGCAGCCTCGACCGCGTAGGTCGTATCCTCGGCTTCCATCATCATCTCCACCGCGATCAGATCCACCCCCGCCGCAGCCAGCAGCTCAGCCTGCTCTCGATAGTCGGCCTTGGCCTGATCGGCCGTCGGCGTATTCCCGGTGCTGAGTTCCCATGACGGAACGCTTGAGATCGAGCCGGCAATCCAGATCGGACGGTCGGCCGTTGCGTCGCGAGCTTGCCGTACGAGCTCGATCGCCTGTCGGTTGAGCGCGCCGATCTCGTCTTCCAGGCCGACCAGCTCCAGCAGGTATCGGGCATTGGAGTAGGTGTTGGCGGTGATGACGTCCGCGCCTGCGCGGATGTATTCCTCGTGGACCTCGCGAACCGTCTCGGCGTGGGTCTTCATGGCCGCCGCGCACCAGACAATGCTGTGCATAGGCACGCCGCGGCGCTGGAGTTCGGTGCCGTTACCGGCGTCGAGAATAATAATTTCCTTATGGTCGAGCCGTTCCTGAAGTGTAGTCATGAGATTCTTAGTTTTTGCAAATGGAGTTGATCCCCAATCAGTTTAGCTCATCTTGCCCGACAAAAGCTTGTCCAGAAATTCGTTCTTTCCCATAATTTTTACTCTCCCTTATCCAGAGATAAAATCGCCTTGCGCAAAGCGATTGATGAACAGTGCCTCTCTACTTCACCACTGCTCCACTCATACAGTGTAATCCCGTGCGGCTGTGACGTGGAGCCAACAGGCCAGATTGCTTGTTCGCCAACCTCTGCTACGCTATATCTGGCCTTGCCACGAAGATGATCGAGAGCGTGTTCCGCCACGAAAAATACGACGACAAAAAGTGAATATTACGACAGTTTATCGCGTTCATTCCGCCAGTTCTTTTAAAGAGCAGCGGGACACGCGGCCAAGCGTCCGACAGCCGATCTTGCAATCGAATAAGGGAGTATCAGGAGCCATGACACAACCCACCGTGATCCGTCTCGAGCCTAACGGCCCCGCCGAGTCGGGCCTGCAGCCCTGTCAGACCGTCGTCCCGTCGATGGTTATCGACGGCACGGTCGTCGAGACAGCGCATAACTACGTCACCAGCGGCTCCGGCAAGATCACCGCCGGGGTCTGGGAATGCTCGGCCTACACCGAGCGCTTGGAGAGCTATCCCGTCGACCAATTTTGCTATGTGCTCAAGGGCAGCCTCGTCCTCACCGTCGACGGCGAAGAGCCCCAGACCTTCCATGAAGGCGACGCCTTCATGATCCAGCGGGGCACGAAGGGGATCTGGCATCAGCCCGGGACCTTCCGCGAATATTACGTCATGATCGAGCCCTGACCGGGGAGCGGCAAGGCTCCCACGCCCTACCTCCTCTCTATCCGGTCGTGCCCTGCAAGCCTTTTGGCGGCGTTATCTGGCGGCTGCGCACTGGGCGGAAATTCCCGAGCGCTATGGTCCGCCCACGACCTGCTACAACCGCTTCGCGCGTTGGCGCAAGGCGGGCCGTCGCCACCCGATATGAAAAACCGCCAGAGAACTATCTCGTTTCTGTCAAACTTGCGGCCAGCCGAATTTGGGTGCGATTTAGTGGGCCGGTGACCCAGGATTGCAAATCTGGTACATTCTTCAGTGGTTGAAAAATTAGGTTCTGAACCCAATTTAACCTATTGATTCATAGTGTGGAAGTGTGATTCAAGCTTCTTGGAAAGGAGTTTGATCATGCGCTTTGATTTGTCAGACGAAGAATGGGCGGTGATCGAGCCGCTTTTGCCCAAGGGCGGACGTGGTCCGAAGCGTATGGACGATCGGCGTGTTTTGAACGGAATTTTCTATATTCTGCGCACCGGCGCCCCGTGGCGCGACCTGCCCGAGCGCTACGGCCCGCGCACCACCATCTACAACCGCTATGCGCGCTGGGCACGGCGCGGCATATGGAAGGCGATCTTCGATGGGCTTGCCGAACACTCCGGCGACAGCCTGTTCTTCATCGACTCATCCATCGTCAAGGCTCACCGCGCGGCAGCCGGCGCAAAAGGGGGGAACTGGCGCAGGATATCGGCCGCTCACGCGGCGGCCGCACAAGCAAGGTTCACGCCGTAGTCGATGAACACGGTCGTCCCCGGCGCTTTGTCATCACCGGCGGTCAGGTTCATGACGGTCAAGTCCTGCCGGATCTTCTCGAAGGCGCCGGAGCGCCGCTTGCCGTCGTCGCCGACAAGGCTTACGGCTCACGCGCCATCCGCCAGCTCATTGACGATGACGGGGCTCTGGCGGTCATTCCATCAAAGAGCAACGCCAAAGAGCCCATCTCCCATGACGTCGGTCTTTACAAAATGCGCAACATCATCGAGCGCTTCTTCTGCACCATGAAAGACATGCGAAGGCTCGCAACACGCTTCGAAAAACTCAGCCGCAACTTCCTCGCCATGATCCACATCTTCGCGATAAGACTATGGATCAATTGAGTCCACACCCTAGTCTTCAAAAGGAGCAAATATAGACAAGGGGGTTAACATGAAACTCAAAGATTTTCGCGAGCGGCTGGTAGAAGGGACGTTCACCCGCCGTGAGTTTACCCGAGTGCTTGCCTCGGCAGGCGTTGTAGCAACAGTCTTACCTTTTACGAGTCAGAAGGCACAGGCGGCGGTCAATCTTAAGATCTTCGAGTGGTCCGGCTATGAGATACCGGAGCTTTACCCTGCCTTCCTCGAGAAATACGGCGAAGCACCGGAATTTCCCATCTTTGGTGACGAAGACGAGGCATTCGCGAAGATGATAGCCGGCTTTAAGGTCGACATGGCTCATCCCTGCATGCCCGCCATTCGCACATGGCGGGACGCCGGACTGATAAAGCCTATCGATCCGGCCCGGATCGAGGCCTGGGACAATATCTTTCCCGAGCTGTTGACCATCAGGGGCATGCAACACGGCGGGGACCATTGGCTCCTGCCATGGGATTGGGGCGCCTCATCGATCGTCTACCGTACCGATCTGGTGGACATTGAGGAGGAATCCTACGCCCTGCTGCTTGACGAGCGCTACCAGGGGCGGATGGCTATGTACGATTACGTTGACGAAGCCTTCCCGGTCGCTGCGTTACTCTCCGGTGCCGAAGACCATCTGGACATGACCGACGAGGAGCTCGAGCGGGCAGCCGACGTGCTGCGCCAGATCCACAAAAACATGCTTTTTTACTGGGAAGAACGGACCACCCTGTGGCAGGCGATGGCGTCCGGCGAAATCGTTGCCGCATTTGCCTGGAATGATGCCATAGTGGAACTGAAAAAGCAGGGCGTGCCTGTCAAGTTCATGATCCCGAAGGAAGGGGTCCTGAGCTGGGTCTGCGGCTACACGCTTATGGCAGACGCCTCGGGCTCCGAGGATCAGGCCTACGACTATCTCAATGCCGTCATGGAGCCGCGGGTCGGCAAGTTCCTCATCGAGGATTATGGCTACGGCCATGCCAACAAGGAATCCTACGATTTGGTGAGCCAGGAAACTCTGGAAGACCTGGGACTCAGCGATATCGAGAACTTTCTCGCGAACAGTAAGTTCGAAGGCGGGATCCCGCCGGCCACGCGGGAGAAAATGATGTTGCTCTGGACGGAGATAAAGGCGGGCTTCTAGGCCCCGCTACTTTTCTTCCTCCTGCCTACGCGATGCTGACCGCCGCAGGTCAGCATCGCATTTTCCTGCTACGGGATTTGCCGGGTCATGGGAATGCGCCAGGCCAAGGACCTGCTGCTGACGTGCGAGATTATCGATGCCGAAAAGGCCATGTGCTTCGGCATCCTTACCGACCTGCTCGGCGCGGACGAGCTTACGGACGCAGCATAGATCACACAAGGCTGGATTGAGAGTCCCGCTTGGCACTTGGACGAGCGATCTTGCCTGTCCGTTGTCAGAAGATTTGGGGCCGGGAGAGCTAATGTCACAACGGAGGCACCGACAACAGGAGCAGAGAAACGATATTTCCTATGGTCTTTTGTTAGATTTGCTAACAAATACGATGCGTCGAGAACTGCCTTCCCTTACGGCTCTGTGAATCTTTGACGCCGCTGCGGCTATTGATCGATGTAGCTCGACAAGCCGCCGCACCATCAGGGCTCGACCATTCGATTGCTGAGCCACCATTAAACCATTCCTAGCCATCGGTGGGCACTCGGGGAGCCCGGCCTCAATGTCCGCTTGTGGCTACCGGCAGACATCGTAGCAGGGTCACCGGCACGTCCGCTTCTGACATAGAACGGGCTCCAAGTTCGCCAGGCGCGGGCGCAATTCTAAAGCTAATAAATGCCCGGCCTTTGCTGTGTTTATCGATCATGTGTCAACGGCGGAGCAAAAAGGGACCACTTGGCGGCTGCGGGCTTGTCCCCGTAGTCCATGGGAGGGCCCCGCGTGCGACGCGGCGTGCCCTCAACAGGCCGACGCGGCGGCGTGCGCGGGAGGGACCTGTGGGCCCACGGGGTCAAGCGTGGGCTGGGTGGTCGGTTCAGTTCGCCGTCGGGGTTTGACGCCTGCGGCTCTGGTTGAGCCTGTAGCTCTCGCCATTCATCTCGAGGATGTTGACGTGGTGGGTGAGGCGCTCGAGGAGAGCGCCGGTGAGGCGCTCGGAGCCGAACACCTCGGTCCATTCGTCGAAGGGCAGATTGGTGGTGACCAGGGTCGAGCCCCGCTCGTAGCGCTGGCTGAACACCTCGAACAGGAGCTCGGCGCCGGTCTTGGACAGCGGCACGAAGCCGAGCTCGTCGATGGGCATTGTCAGACTAACTGGATGGGACCCGTGGAACCAACGATCGAGGGCTCTCAGACTGCAAGTTGGCGCCACTCGGCCAAGGTGGCCGAGCGATTGAATTTGAAGCTCCCGCGGTTGTAAAGATGACGTTCCTGGTTGAAATGATTGTGGATCGAGGCGTGGGCGGCGGCGAATTTCTGCAGGGTCTTGATGTCTCTGAACCTGGCCATCGCTCCCTCTCGTCTGCGAAACGGTTGGTGTGAGTTTTCAGCTCGATTGTTGAGCCACCGACCGCAAAGCCGACGATCCTCGACCCCAATCTCTTTCATCGCGGCACCGTACGAACGGAGCCGGTCCGTCACGATTACTTCTGGCCGGCCGTAGCGCTTCATTGCACACTTCAGGAACTTCAGAGCAGCCCTGCGATCCCGGCGCTTTGTGGTGAAGACTTCAAGCATCTCGCCTTCGTGATCCACAGCACGCCACAGATAGTGCATCTCTCCATTGATCCGCACGAATACCTCGTCCAGGTGCCAGCGCCATTGCGAAAACAACTGATTGTGAACCCGCCGCTTCCTGATCTCTGCCGCGAACATCGGACCGAACCGGTTCCACCAGAAACCCACCGTCTCGTGGCAGATGTCGACGCCACGCTCGAACAGGAGATCCTCGACTTGCCGTAGCGACAGCGGATACCGGATGTACAACATCACCGCGAGGCGAATTACCTCGGGAGAACTATTGAAATAACGGAAGGGATTTCGCATCGCTTGAGGCTATTGAACTCCCCTTCCCGGCTCAAGCACATTTACTCTGACAATGCCTTCGCGACCGCCTGGACCTCCGCCGGGCGTTCATGGTGGCCCGCGCGATATTCGCGCAACGTGCGTTCGACCGCTATCGGGGCGCGGAGCTTGAGCCGGGAGCGGCCGTGCAAACCGACGCGGAGATCGACGACTTCATCCGCTCCGCAGCCGCGACCTCTTATCACCGTGCGGGACGTGCAAGATGGGCTCGGATGAGATGGCCGTAGTCGACGGCCAATGCCGGGTGCACGGCATCGAGAGATTGAAGGTGGTCGACAGTTCGATCATGCCGTCGATCGTCAGCGGCAAGCTCAACGCCCCGACCATCATGATGGCGGAAAAGGCCGCCGATCTGGTGCTGGGCAACGATGCGCCAGCGCCCGAGAACGCGCCCGTCTACTATCACCGGACGGCGGGGTGACCTGCAGCCCCTACCCGATCTGGTAGCTGTCAAGTTCGACAGTTGACGCTACTCGGTTATGGTAGGCTGGATATGTGATGCTGCGGACGCGTTCCGTTGCGGCGCCGTCCGGCACAGTCGGCCGATAGAGAAGCGGCCGCGGGGAGGAAGACGCCATACTCAGCGAACCACGGCAATCGATACGGGATTTCATTCCCAACGCGCGCCTCGACGCGCTCGACCGGCCGATCGGCGAAGCAGTCGGCCTGCCGCCCTTCGTCTACACCAGCCAAGAGTTCTTCGAGTTCGAACAGCGTGAGCTGTTTCGCCGGAGTTGGATGGGCGTGTGTTTCACGCACCAGGTCTCCGAGCCGGGCGACGCCATTCCGCTCTCGGTTGCGGGAATTCCGGTGATCGTGGCGCGCGGCAAGAGCGGCGACGTGCGGGCGTTCCACAACGTCTGCCGGCACCGGGGCACCAAGGTTCTTCTCGAGCCGGAAAAGGCGATGACGCGGTTTCGCTGCATCTATCATGCCTGGACGTACGACATTGACGGCGGCCTGCTCACGACGCCGTTCTGGGACAGCGAGAAAGCCGGCAAGCCCCCGCCGATCTCCGAGTCCATCGACCGGGCGACCAACGGCCTGGTGCCGATCCGCCGCGACGTTTTGCGCGACATGGTCTATCTGGATATTTCCGGCGAGGCACCGCCGCTCAAGGACAACTTCGCGGCCTCGGTCGAGGACTGGGGCCGCTATGACTGGGACGGACTGAATGCCACCATCACCGAAGAGCAGATTTCCAACTGCAACTGGAAGCTTGGCGTCGAGGGCCTGCTCGACTTCTACCACGAACCGTTCATCCATCCGCAGCTTCGCTGGCGTCATCCCGATCACCCGGGCCGGGCACCGCAGCCCAACAACATTGTCGAAGAATGCGTCATAAAACTGAAGGACAAGTCGATCTGGCTGGCGACGGACTGGGTGATCGGGCACCGGCAGACGGGCTGGCCCGAGGGGCTCGAACGGGTCGGCAGCAAGCCAGATTTCGACCACCGGACCTATATCCTGACCCTGTTCCCGAACGTTGCGATGGGCGTGCTGACCGACCACACCGTCACTCTGATGTGGCTGCCGCTCGCGCCCGACAAGACCCTGCTCAAGGCGGCGGTCTACTTTCCCGGGGATCATCCCGCCGATGCCGAGACCGAAAAGAAGCGAGAACAGGCCGCGGGGTTCTGGGGCCAGGTCAACGATCAGGATGTCATGGCCACGGAGGCCCAACAGGAAGCCCGACACTCGATTGTGTCCGACGACGTCAAGTTCTGGTCGTTCGGCGAGGAGATGGTGCACTTCTTCCAGCAGCGCTATGTTCGGGAGCTGATGTGACGAGCCCGTCGGAACCGAAAACACGGACCGCCATTGGGGCGCCGCGCGATGCGTGACGCCGAAACGCGCCTCGACGAGTCCCGAGAAGCCGGGCGTAAATCCGACCGGTCTCTGGGCGATTTTCTGGACCCGGCCGCGATCGATGCCTTGCGTCGCCCGATCAAGGAGGCCAGCGGTTTGCCGCGGGTCGTCTATAGCGACGCCGAATTCTTTCGTTTCGAAACCGAGCAGCTCCTGCCACGCCAGTGGATGAGCGTGGCCTACGCCGCCGCCATCCCCGACGCCGGTGATGCGCTGCCCGCGACCGTCGCCGGCCTGCCGTTGGTTCTGGTCCGCGGCGACGATGGCGAGATCCGCGCATTTCACAATGTCTGCCGCCATCGCGGCACCATCGTCGTGACGAAACCTCTCGAACGAGCGCGCACGCTCCGCTGCAGCTACCATTCCTGGACGTGGAACCTGGACGGGGAACTCCGCTCGCGCCCCCTCTGGGACGGGCGCGAGGACCGGGCCGAGGACTGCCTGGTCCGGGTACGCTCCAAGATCTGGTGCGGCATCGTATTCGTCACCCTGTCCAACGAGACCCCGCCCTTCGACGAGAATTTCCGCTTTCTACGGGACCGCTGGAAGGTTTTCGACTTCGACGCCCTGACGCCCTTTGCGATTCGAGATTGGACGATAAAGACGAACTGGAAGCTGCACGCCCTGGGCGTTCTCGAGCCTTACCACGAACCTTTCATCCACCCGCAGATCGTCAATATGGTGACCGACGAGGCGACCGGCGAAAAGAGGATGGATAACGACACTTTCGATGAGCATCTGTTCGGCAACTGTATGGGCATTTCGACGCCCATGGATGATCGCGACTACAGCCTTGGCGATGAATTGCCGCTGCTCCCGGGCCCGCCCGACACATTTGCGCGCAGCGCGGACATCTTTTCGCTGTTCCCCAACACGTCGGTGGTCATCTTTCCCAACCACATCCTTACCATGATCTGCACGCCGCTCGCGGTCGACCGGAGCCGTATCGAGATCGCCCTTTTCGTCGAAGCCGAAGCCGCGAGCGCCGCCGAGCGAGAAACCGATCGAGACTCCTTGCTGGCAGACTGGACGTTGATCACCGAACAGGACGCCGCCGCGCTCGAACTGCAACAGGCGGGGCATGTCTCGCCGGTTGCCGACGGAGCCAAGTTTTCGCCGTTCTGGGAAGGAACGGCCCACTATTTCGAGAAGCATGTCGTCGACGTGCTCGAAACGTTGTCCGCAACGCCCTCGCATTAGGGTCTGTGGAGATTCATCGTGAATTGATGATTGCGGAGCAAGCATAAATCATGGACTCGAAGCTTTCGTCGGTTTTGTCGCTTCGCAGGGCGATGCGTTTGAACTCCTTGAGTTTGCAGAAGAAGTTTTCGATCAAGTGGCGCCATTTATAGATCTCGTCATCAATGTCCAGTGGCTGGAGACGCTGCGGGCGCTGTGAGATCACGATTTGCGCCCCGCGCGCGTTCATAGCCTCAATGATCCAGTTCGCGTCGAACTCCTTGTCGGCAATCAGGCCGCCGAAATCGAGGTCTCTGATGAGCGGGGCAACGCCTACGCTATCGTGTCGTTGTCCAGGCATCAGAACAAAGCGCACCAGATTGCCCAAGCTATCAGTGAGGGCCAGGATATTGGTCGTCAGACCGCCCCTTGACTTGCCTATGGCCTGGCTCTGAGTCCCCCTTTTGCGCCCTGGCCGTGGCGGTGGACCCTGACAATCGTGCCGTCAATCATTGCGAACTCCATATCCGCTTCATCCGACACGACATCAAATATCCGTTTAAAAACATCCGCCTTGACCCAGTGGCGAAAACGCTTGAACACCGTATTCCAATTCCCGAAACCGGGCGGCAAATCACGCCATGGGCTTCCAGTGCGCGCAATCCACAGCACGGCCTCCAGAAACAACCGCCCATCCCCACCAGTACGGCCGGGGTCACTCTTCTTGCCCAGACAATGCGGCTCAATCAACGCCCCTTGACGAGCCATGATGATAAAACGCTCTTCGATCACTCAAACCTCCTGTAAATGAAAACTTGAATCACGAATTAAAGGTTTTGGGAATCCTGAATCTCAACAGACCCTAGTCTGCAGCACCTCGCAATCCAGTAACATGGCCGCTTGCGGACACACAGATAACAACCCAGTATCAAGACCTGTCATCAAGAAGGATCTCCCGATCATGGCAATCGATGAAGCAACCTTGTCCAAAGGCCACTTGAGAAAGCTGAACGCTCTGCGTAATTCCGTGGGCGACGAGCTTGGCGACGATGTGTTCTCGAAATGGCACGAACAGCTGTCGGCCGGGAAGGTAACCGGGAGACGCGACCCGGTTGCGGAGAAGATCCGCGAGGCGGTTTCCGGTCTGGAACATGACAAGTCGTTTCGACTGGGCAACCGGGGCTATACGATCCGCCGTGCGAAGGGCAAGGGTGCGCCCGGTTTCGTCATCATCAAGAATGAGAAGAACTGACGAGACCTGCGCGCGGGAGCGGCGTTCGGACGGATTCCCGGCGATTTCTTTGCTGACCGCTTGATTGTTAGCCTTTCAGCTTTCCCGCGGCTCGCTGTGTTCTGACCATACTTGCTGTTTTGGGCCGGCGAGTCAGTTTCAAGGAGACCCGGGCGTTTCGCCGGCGCCATCGAATCAAAGTGATTGTAGCGGGCGTGGTGATCACCTTACTGTTCGCCACGGCCGGAGCGAACCTCGTCGCACCGGTCCTCGCGACCGCCTAAATGGTGCATGTCTGTCATGGCATGCGGCGGCACGAAGCGGCGGACGGCCGCACGCTGGGATAACCCGCTCGGACCCCGGGGCACGTGCCGAACCCGCGAATGGCGAAGCGAAAGGACAGAGACCATGCTCGACCGAAAGAAAGACAAGGAGGGCGCCAGACCCGTGCCGGAAGCGGTGCCCGACGACGATGAGCCGGAGAGCGTGGCCGAGCCGGCTCATGCGCCGACCCCGACCACCCCCGAGCCTCTGACGCCGGCGTTGCCCGGCATGCCCGAGACCCCCCGCCGGCTCGCGGACATCCCGCCGATCTCCCGGCCCGCCGAGGACGGTTCCCTCTCGCGTTCGGAGAACACGCGCCTGACCGTGGGTAAGGACACCGAGATGTCGGGTGAGATCGCGACCTGCGATCTGCTCGTGGTCGAGGGCACGGTCGACGCCAACCTGCGCAACGGGCGCGAGATCCAGATCGCGCAAAGCGGCCGGTTCTCGGGCTTGGTGGAAGTCGAGGAAGCGGACATCTCGGGAGAGTTTTCGGGCAGCCTCGTCGCACGCAAACGGCTCATCGTGCGGGCCGGCGGCAAGGTCGGCGGCGAGATCTTTTACGGCAAGATCGAAATCGAGCCGGGCGGCGAAGTCTCGGACCGGCTCGCGGTGGGCGACGAGCGGGCCGCGGAGGTCGAAACGCTGGTCGGCGCCAAGCCGGGCGGCGGGAGCGGCTCCTCCAAGCCGGACTGAGCCCCGGAGCGGCCCATCGTGCGCGGGCGGTGAGGAGAGCCGGGCGATGGACCCTCCTGCTCACGGCGGGACCGGCGGCGGTTCCCCTGCTCGCGGCCTGCACGGGGGATCGGATTGCACCCGGCCCGCCCGTCACCGGCGACGTTCTCGGGCTCTACGCGGACATCCATGGCGGCCTCCCCGGAACCGGCACCGGGCCGTTCGACATCTCGCCAAATCCCGGACAATCCCGGACAACCGGACCTCCCTGCAGGGGCTTTCTGCAGAGACGAGTTCGCAGCAGACTGCGCCCACCGCCAAGCCTTACAGCCGAACTCTCTCCCGCAGCGCCGGGCAGTGCCGAAACGCCCAGCGTCCGCGCGGGTTTCGGCCTACGACCGTTGACCGCCGGTCCCGCGTTTCGGCCCGAATCCGCTCTCTCTCCGCTCATATTCTCCGCGACTGTTGACTGCGCCGATTCGGTACGGGATTTCAGACCGTAGAAGTTTCAATAGGTTAGCGGATTCTCGAGTTTCAGAAGTTCGAATATCGCTCGCCCGGGCGGGCAAAACCGGGCTCCAACCCGGGCATTGAATTCATTGGGCTTTTCCGATGCGCCGGTACGGCCGTGAACCGCCATTGGTGTGCGCTGGCCGGTCCCGCAACACAAGATACGCGAAGGTCAACATCTGGATGGAGGGTCAGTCGACGGTACGCCGCGGCGGCCGCACCGTGTCCTCGACGCAACCAGGCGGCCCATCGGTACGACCTTCCCGGTACCGACCGAGGCGACTATCATCCTTGCAAACGGGCTGGAGCGGAGCATCATACCGGTTCTACCATCGAGAGGCGTCCATAATGATTATCAGACTTGCCGCGTTCGTCCCGTTGGCGGGAGTGATATTTGCGCTTGCGCCGCCGCTGGCGGCTGAAGATGCGCTCACTGATTGTCTGTTTGGCGGACTAACACAGGAGCGGCAGATAGAATCCTGTCAGCATGCGGCCGAGCAGGGGGACGCGCTCGCAATGGGCCAGCTCGGTCTCATGTACTACGAGGGCCAAGGTGTTCTGCAGGATTACGCCGAAGCGGTCGCTTGGTTCCGGCGCGCGGCCGAGAACGGGAACGCTGCTACAATGACCCAACTCGGCAACATGTATCAGGTGGGGTTGGGCGTTCCTCAGGATTACGCGGAAGCGGTGGCTTGGTACCGGCGCGCCATCGAACAGGGAGATGAGTTGGCACGGCTCTCTCTCGGTTTGATGTACCAAGAGGGCTGGGGCGTTCCGCAGGACTTCGTGCTCGCGCACATGTGGTGGAACCTCGCTGCGGCGTCCACTGGTTTCTATGCCAGGACGTCCGACCTCCGCGAAATGGCAAGAGGTCTCCGGGACGAACTCGCGAATAGGATGTCGCGCGAATAGGTCGAAGAAGCCCAGCGCCAGGCGCGCGAGTGGAAGGCGAGCAATCCCTGAGATGGCTCTGTCAGAGCAAATTCAGTTGAGGCTGGCGGCAGCACGCCGTAGTGTTGACGGATGAAAAATCCCTTCCGCTATTTCAATAGTTCGCCCGAGGTGATTCGCCTCACGGTGATGATGTACGTTCGCTACCCGTTGTCACTGAGACAGGTCGAAGATCTGCTGTTCGAGCGCGGTATCGACATCTGCCATGAAACCGTACGGATGTGGTGGAACCGGTTCGGTCCGATGTTCGCCGCAGAGATCAGGAAGCGGCGCCTTCATGATGCCTCGTATTCCCGCTGGCGCTGGCATCTGGACGAGGTGTTCGTGCGGATCAATGGGGAGACGCATTATCTCTGGCGCGCCGTCGATCACGAGGGAGAGGTACTCGAGGTTTTTGCTACGAAACGCCGGGATCGCCAGGCCGCGCTCAAGTTTCTAAAGCGCGCGATGAAAAGATACGGCCGGCCTCAGGTGATCGTCACAGATCGGCTTCGGTCGTATCGAGCGGCGATGAATATGATCGGTAACGCCGCCGACCAGGAATGTGGGCGCTGGCTCAACAACCGAGCCGAAAACTCACACCAGCCGTTTCGACGACGGGAAGGAGCGATGGTGAAATTCAGGGACATCAAGACCCTGCAAAAGTTCGCCGCCGTTCACGCGTCACTCCACAATCACTTCAACCTCGACCGTCACCTCACCTGCCGCGACGACTTCAAGCAAAACCGCTCGGCTGCGCTGGCCGAGTGGCGGGAACTCGCGGCATGAAGTTCGCATGAAACGCAAATTTGGAGACTGTTTCGCATTAGACTGACAGCACCGTTCCAGGATATCGCGATGAAAGGCTTCGCGTGATTTTTCTGATTCGGGCCCGCGTGGTGACGCAACGGTGTAATCGATCCACAACCCGCCGATCCAGGTTTCGCCCGGCGGCGGGAGCTCCAGCGCTTCGCCAGATTCCACGGATTCCCCCACAGCTTCGAGCGCGCCGAGCGCGCCCGTAAATCCGTCCTCTTGAGCCTTTGAGAACCTTTCGTACATCGCAAACGTGGAGCCCTGCTCGAAGCTATAGATATAGCCTCTCAGGCTGAATGACCTGCCGATCTCCGGGTCGTAGTCTCCGACGACAAGGACGGGCGTGAACTCATTGATCGTCGCGACGCTCTCTTCGAGCGGGCGGTCGAATTCGATCGTCGTATCGGGCATCATCACGAGCTGGGCGCTTTTGCCGACTAAATCCGCGATACGCAGCTCGATATCCAGAAGCGAGTGATCCTTGGTCGTCGTGGCGTCGGGCCGGTCAGGCGCGTCTATGGTCCGCAAGGTCACCTGGAAGCGCAGCGTGTGATGGAGCGTGTTCGGAAACGCTTTATCGTAAGTTTCGGTGATCGTGCGTGCCGCACCGTCGGCCGGGTTGCGAAAGGCGGGGTCGAGGTCCACCCAATTGCCGGCGCCGTCCGCATATTGGACCCAGGCGTGCGCCATCGCTTCGCGCACCATCTCGTCGCGGGATGCAATGGCGTGGTCGCCAGTCAGGGATTTTCCCGCGGAGTCGAGCACGCCTGTAATAAACGCATGATCCTGTTCAACTTCCTCCCAAAGCGTCTCCACGAGGTCGTCGCTATCCTCCAATACGAAATCCATAAGCTCGTAGATCTCGTCGATGCTTGAGCCGGCGATGGAAGCGATTTTCGTGACCACATCGGGCGAGAAGTCCACCTCGTCCCGGGGCGCGCGCGGCTCGAACAGTTGATCGACCAATATTTCCGCGTCTGCGGCTTCCAGCGTTCCCATGACGAATCGTGTCTCGATGCCGGCCTCAATCATTAGAGCGGCGAGCAGCATGCTCTGATCCAGTGCGTTGCCCGCGAGCCCCATCAGTGTGCCCTTCGCGCCCCGCATCACGCCGTAATAGGGTTCGTAGCGCACCTCGTCGCGCACGAACGCGAAGATCCGCTCTCTGTCATGGCCCAGCGCCGCGGCCTTGGCCTTCACGTCGAACTGCCTTTTGTCGATCTGGCTTTCGAGAAGGTCGAAAACCTCGAACGCCCGGTTCAGCTGGTCGAGTGTCTCTTCGTAGGTGAGTTCGAGCTGGGTAGCCGGTTCCGCCGAACCGCCCTCGTCGAGCTGGGCCAGAACGAGGGGTCGTTGCCCGCCTTGGACCGACTGCGCCCAGGCGAGGTCGGGGGCCAACGTGCCGAGGAAGAACACGCCGCAGAGCAGCCAAACGAATGTCGCGCGGAGAATGCGCCAGGCAACCATCTGATACCTCCCTCGCTATCGGGTTCGCCCCGATGCAGCCGGATCCCGAGGGAATGCCAGCCATTTTTTTCCCGCAGTATAGGAAATTGGGGACGGCCTAGATAGGGAGTAGCAAGCCGCCGCGCCGAACCCGCGAGCCCGCGTCCGCGGCGATAGGCTGCAGCCGGCCGATCGAGCGGTCAGGCGCGTGCCGGGCGATCCCGTTCGCTTCGCCCCGCGACTTTGCTCCGCCAAATCATCCGCGTCCCGGCCACGCCACCCCGGGGGTCAATCGGACGGGGTGAAAAGGCTGTAAGGACGCTCACCAGAACCGCCAACTCCCGGATCGACTGTTCCGGAGAAATTAAACCTCGGTGG
Source organism: Alphaproteobacteria bacterium (assembly GCA_965249645.1). Taxonomy (GTDB): domain Bacteria; phylum Pseudomonadota; class Alphaproteobacteria; order UBA828; family JAPUJA01; genus CAVOEB01. The sequence continues at coordinate 58,585 of CBDFML010000008.1, read as the reverse complement.
TTGCGGGGGCACGCAACCACCTTTACCGAACATCGATGAAAACAGGTGGCGGATGTGTGTCATCTCCGCGTGGCCGATCACCTTGGGTGAACTGTTGATATAACGGATCGGATTATTCACCTGCCGAGGCTACGGATCTCCCCAACCCAGCTCACGCTAGTTTAGTTTGATACTGCTAGGAACGGGTGTGCCTAAAAGTGTCCTGCTGTCGTTCCGCCGTCAATCTGCAAGGCGGCCCCTGTAACAAAGCGCGCCTCTTGCGAAGCCAGATACAAAATTGCACTGGCGATCTCGCCCGAGGTCGCGATTCGTTTTAAAGGTGCAAAGTCGATGAGCTTCTGCTCTGCCGCCGCGGGGTCGTTGCTTTCGTCGATAAGATCACGGCGAACCATATCGGTATCGACATATCCGGGGCAGACGCAATTGACCCGGACCACCGGCGCCAGTTCAAGCGCCATGGCGCGGGTCAGATTAACCACGCCCCCCTTGGACGCACAGTAAACGGAGAGGTTCGACTCGCCAATCAGCCCTGCATCGGATGCAACATTGACGATATTCCCCCTCGTCGTACGCAAGGCGGTCAACGCTGCCTGACAACAGAAGAACGTGCCCTTCAAGTTCACATCGAGCGTCCTGTCCCACATCGCCTCGTCGCTGTTTTCTATCGACGCGTCGTCGGCCACGCCGGCACTGTTTATCAGAACGTCGAGGCCGCCAAGCTGCTCCGTGGCGGATCCAACGGCGGCTTGACAACCGGACACTGTGGCGATGTCGCCCGGCGCGCCAACCATCCGGTCGTCTCCACCCAGAGCGGAAAGTGCAGCGTCGACGGATTGCGCTGTACGGCCGTTGATCGCGACGCGCGCCCCGGCATCGAAGAACGCCCGAGCCGCAGCTCGGCCAATTCCACGGCTGCCGCCGGTCACCAAGATCCGCTTTCCTGAAAAATCAAATCCCATCGAGGTCACACCGAGGCGTTCAGAAGGCTTCGCCTTTGACCTTGCGGTGCGCGCAGGCGGCCAAATACTCGTGAATCATCGCGACTTCAACATTGGCGGAAATTCCAGGCGCGCCGCTCAAACTGAGTTCATGACCTACGCAGTTAACGTCGAAGCCGCGAATCTTGCACTGCATTGTGATCATCCGAATCGCCTTCAACATTTCGCGGAATGTCAGGCCACCAACGTTTGGTCCCATCTCAGACGCCGGGCACCAGGGCCCGTCCATCACGTCGATGTCAAACGTGAAATACACCGCTTCGGTCCCATCGGTTGCGCGGTTGATCGCGTCCTGCACGACGTCCTCGATACCTCGTTCGTAGATGTCTTCGCGGAAAAACGCATTGTGTCCCTGCTTTTCGAGCAGTTCCATCTCGAGCTTCAGGTTGAAATAGCTGTCCACCCCGATCGTGCAGTAGTTCTCGGGCCGGATGTTGGGAATCTCCAGTGCGCGGGCGGCGCAGGAGGCGTCTCCGTGTTTCCAGCCTTCCAACTCCTCCTCGTTGTCGAGGTGGGAATCGAAATGCAGTACGCCGACATTCCCCTCGATTCTGCGGCACACCGCCTTTTGAATCGGCTGTGGAATTGAATGATCGCCACCCATGACGATGGGCCTTGCGCCCGCATCGAGAACCATATCAACCGTTTGCTCGAGCCAGTCGAAGTTCTCACTGGCCCGCTCCGGATTCATGGTCGGGTCGACATCGCCGATATCGCAGACCTTGAATTCATCGAGATAGTCGACGTCGTAGAAACGATGATAGGAACTGATGAACTCTGACGCCGCCCGCAGGCTGCGGGGCCCCATGTAAGATCCGGGGCGAGTCATGGTGTCAAACGAGAAGGGTGCGCCGAGAATGACGAAATCGGGTGCATAGGCTTTGAGCTCGTCCAGATCCTGTCTGACGAACGGAATATGCAGATAAGTTGGAATTCCCGTCGCAAGGATCTGTCGCTTGTCGTTGAATTTCGGACCCCACTCCGCTGGCCGTACCATGGTCTTCCCTCCCGTTTCCCGAGTTTCGCCGCCGCTTATTCCGACATGTTGTTCCAGTCCTCCCAGCTCATCGATCCTCCGGGAAAGGCCGGTTTCTCGAAAGGCCAGGCCTCGCCGACCCAGTTTTCGAGCCATGCTGACAGGCTGTTGTGAAACCCGGCCTCGTACTCTTCCTTGCGGACCCAGTAAGTTACTTCGGCATCGAAGCCGCCCATGCCGGCAGGCGCGACGTAGATGCAGCCAATCTGCCGCTTATCGTCGGGCGTCATGACGCAATATGAAAACAGCAGCCGCTGAAAATGTTCCCAGTCGACGGCGCCGAGCGCCACCATGGCTTCGTGAAGGGACACCTCCACTTCCGGCCATTCCGTGAAGTCGGGATCCCAGGTCGAGCGGACTTCGGGCCCGCTCGACATATAAGCGGCATAGTCCTCGACATAATCGTCCGTCGTCATGAACCGGACGAGGAAATCGTCCGCAACGACTCGCTCAGGAACCTCAAAATCGCCCGGCACAAGGAGCGAGCGGGAAAAACTGCCCCAGCGTTCCGAACGTCCGGGCATTGCGACGGCCTTGAACGGCCAGCTGCTGGCGAGCCAACCATTGACCTGATTCAGCAGGCGGGCCTCGCGCTCGCCTCCATTCCTGCGCATCCAGAAAACTATCTGCGCGTCGAAACTGGGATTACTGGAGGGCTCGATGTGAAGGCGGCCGAGCTGGTAAGCGGTACCCGAATCGAAGATGCCGTAGCAGAACGAGTTGCGATTGACACACTCCCACTCGCAGAACCCGAGTCGCGCCAGCGACAGCAAGAACGTGTGAGGCGATTTCGGCCAGGGCAAATCGTTCGGGTCATAGAAGCCGGCAAGGTCAGGCCGGCTGCTCATGAAGACTTCATGGTCCGTTGCGACGTCCGCCATCGTCAGGAGCCGCAACTGGCCGTTGTCAAGGTCGGCGGACGAAGGTATCTCGAAATCGGGCGTAACGAAGGTCATGTCGGATATCGCATGCTCCCTGTTATACGCAGTCTCGTCTGTGGGGACCGCGCCTAGTACCAGAAGATGGGCGACGTCGTAATCACCTCGGCGCCATCCTTGGTTATGATGATATTGTCCTCCCAGTCTGCGTGCCCTACGCCTTGCCGGGTGATGAACACCTCGGCGCCGAACACCATGCCTTCCATAATGACGTCATCGTCGGACGACATGGTCTGGCTGATGAACGGCGGCTCCCACAGCATGCCATTGCCGTGGGCGTAGTACGGCCACACCTTGTCCTTGTAGTCATCGTCGTGCGCCATTGCGGCCTTCATGCGATCGCACTCGGCGGCAATGTCCTTGAGCTTCACTCCCGGCTTGGCCATGTCGATTATCTTCTGGATGATCGTATAGGATTCCTCGAGAAGGGCCTTCTGTTCTGCCGTCGGCTTGCCTCCCACCACAAGGGTGCGGCCAGGGTCGAGCCAATAGCCCTGGTGGATGGGGCCGTAGACCATGCCCCACGCCATGTCGCCCGTCTTTGGAGCTTGGTCGTTGTAGCCGTAAAGCGGCGTGAGCTCGTTCGCCGTCATCAGGGTCTCGCCGAAATTCGTCGGGATCCGGTGCCAGGAGCCGCCGTGACGGACCACTTCGTGAGACGCATCCGCCGCCGCATCGGCGGTCGGCTTCCCCGCGAGAAGCCCCTCGCACAGGCGATTAAGCGCTTTCGTCACGATTGCCCCGCCTTCGCGGAAACAGTCGAGTTCCCGGGGGCTCTTGATCATCCGCAATTCGCGGATCAGGTCATCGTCGAAGACATAATCAATCCCTGGCGTCTGTTCGCGAAGCTGGTCGGCGTACTTGACCGGAAGGCAATCGCTGCCCACGAACGCGACCCGCCCTTGAATGCCGCGCGCCTTGAGCGCCTCTGCGGTGCCGCGTACAGGGTCCGCGTGCCACTGATAGTTCCCAACGGCGAGCAGCTCCATGCGGGGATCGGGCTCGTCGCCGATCAGCTCAGGCTCTTTTCCCGGTTCCAGGATCGCACAGGAATAGCTATTGGCCTGCCAGACTTCGGAACGCGGCGAGTCGGGCATCTGGCCTGAGACATTGGAAAAGAAATTCGTGAGCCACAGGATCTCCATGTGGCGCTGGAAGTTGCCACCACTCTGGCCCCAAACAATGGCAATGTCGTAGCCCCGCTCCGCCAGCTTCGTGTGAACCCGCGTCCACCGCTGGTGGTATTCGTCCAAAGGAAAATACAGGCCTGCAGGGTCAGCCTGTCCCTCTATCCCCATTGTTTTTTACCTCCCTAAGGATCGAACCCGAGCGCTTAAATTCGCTACGCGAATCCCGCGTTTCCGCTCTCGCGCTGCAATCGGTCGATACTCCGCTTTCCGGTTCGCGGTCGAGCTGGAAAGCAGATTCCCAGATGAATTGTGCCACAGCTGCCACAAGAATTGATACAAAGTCGGAGTTGAGATCATACCGGGGTTTGCGCAAATGCATCGGGCGTTACCGACGTGACACCAGAGCAAATTGAAGACGCCGCACAGTTTCTTCTGAATCTGCGCCGACAAGAGTCGACGATTCCCGAGCTGCCACCAGAACACCGGCCGCGCGATCTGGATGAGGCCTATGGCATTCAAGGCCGACTTGTCGAGCTTATCGGCAAGCGGGTCGTCGGCTGGTTTCTCGGCGGGACTCAGTCTCATTACGAAGACACCTGGTCCGACATGCAGCCCTTCGCCGCCGCCGTGCTGGAGGGCAATCTGGTCGAGGCGCCCGTCGTCGTCTCAAAGCGGGATTTCCTCTCTTGGGAACTTGACGTCGAATTTGGCTTCCGCTTTGGCTCGGATCTGCCACCGCGGGATGAGCCCTATACAACAGATGACGTCACGGACGCGATCACTGCCCTCTATCCAACCATCGACCTCGCAAACTGCCGCTACGATGACATCTACAGTGTTTCCTGGCCGAGCGTGCTTGCCGATAACGGTGTCGATGGATTGGTCGTGTTAGGTGCACCGGTTCACGATTGGCGAGGTCAAGACCTGGCCCGCAGTGAAGCACAGCTTGTCGTGAACAGTGAAATTGTCAGATCCGGCAGCGGGGCCGCCATAATGGGAAACCCTGTCAATGCGGCAGTCTGGTTCGTGAACCACCAGTCACGCAGGGGACTGACCGTTCGCAATGGTGAATTCCTCACGACGGGTTCCTGCGCCGAACTCTACGTCCCGGAGCCCGGGGACAACGCGGTCGCGGATTTTGGCGCGCTCGGAAAGATCGCCCTGACGTTTACCGATTAGCGCGATCCTCCGGTCTATGGTCTGATCCTCGCCAATTACCCGTGGAATTCGAGACCGACAGCCAATGGCAGAGCTTCGAAAAATCATCATCACTGGCGGGTCCGGCAAACTCGGCCGATATGTGGTTCGTGACCTCGCTGCGCATTACGAAGTCAAGGTCGTTGACGTCGTTACCTCGGATCATTCGGCGCCATCCGACCTGCTAAGCATTACGGATCTGCCGGCTGTTATCGACGCCTTGAGGGGGTTCGACGCAGTGGTCCATTTGGCGGCATTGGACAGTGTCGTCTGCAGCGAAGATGACAAAACCCTGAACACAAATTGCCTTGGCACATGGAACGTGCTGCACGCTGCCGAACAGCAAGGCATTTCAAAGGTCATCATCATGTCCAGTGAAGCCGGGTTGGGAATGGAGTATCTCGATAGCGACCCGCCGCCGCTATATTTACCGATTGACGAGACGCATCCGTTTCGCCCCAGCGACAGCTACGGCTTGAGCAAACAGCTATGCGAACATATCGGGCAGCACTTCGCCCGGCGGGGCAAACTGTCTGTGGTTTGTATTCGTCCGACGGAAATTGCGTTTCCGGAAATCGTTCACGAATTCGTTGGCTTGCTCGAGGCGGCGCAGACGTCCGGTCCGGTCACCGCCACGAGATCCACGGCCGATCAATTCGCCCTACCAATTTCGCGGGCCTATGTGCGGGCCGACGATATGGTGCGCCTGATTCGCCTGTCACTCGAGGCAACCGGCGAGCCCTACGAGGTATTTTGGGCGAATGCTGCCGATACCTGCGATTCAGCTCCAACATTGACCGTGTTGAAGGCGCTCTACGGCTCGCTGCCCGAGATCCGCCGGCCCGAGCTCTACGAAGCCAATCCGAGGGCCGGGGTCTTCGATATTTCCCAGGCGCAGGCGCGCCTCGGCTGGGAGCCGACGGGCGACTGGGCGCAGCTGGTGAGCGAATCGACGTCGAAAGACCGGACCGAACCGGCCTAAGCGGGGCTCAAGCGGGATGCGGGTTGCCGCACCGCACGAATCCCGGTGTCTCGTGCCGCTGGATCGCCCGGAAGCGGCGGCATCATCATGCCCGCCTTGCACCATGATACTTGCCGTGACCGACCGGTGAGTGAATGTAGAGGCCACGTGCGATGCCGCTTGCGTCACGCTCGAATTCCAGTTCCATCGGCCATTCGGACCAGCAGAATCGTTCGTCCGAAAGCGCGAACAACACAGAGCGATGCATGGGAAAAAGCTCCCCGTCCGATTCGATGCCTGTGGTCGCCAGATGGTCGCCCTCGCACATGACATGCAAGACGACGGGCTGGTCCGTGACCCCGGCGATGTCATAATCGCCAACCAGACCATCCAGTCGCTCTCGGTCAAGGGAGATGCACGATCGCTGAAGCCTCGCCGGCAGGCTGAGCCGGTCGAGGCTGACGTGCTGGGTAAAAAATACAGCGTCCCACGCCCTGCCCGGTGAAAGCGGCTGATACATCGTATTGGTCCGGTCTGGGTGCTCCGTGTTCAGCCATAGAGCCGCCGGGCCTTCGTCGATCGCCGGGCGCAGATCGAGAACGAACGCCGGTGGGCCGACGCCCGCAAGAGCCGATTGAAAACTGCCATCGACGGCGGGATCGTCGGGTCTCAGACTGTGATCGTTGGTCCCCGCGATCATGACCGCGTCCGCCGCCGGCCAGTCGACCGCCAGATGCTGTCCCATTGTCGTTTGCGGGAAGTCGGCCTCGCCGCCAAAGCCGTTCTGAAGATGAATGTTGTGCGCCCCCACGAGCAGCCGTGCCTTCGGTCCCTCGCGCTCGCGTATCCATTTGAGCTGTGTGGCCATGCAGGCATCTCGTATGTTCCACCAGGCCCGGTCCGCGTCATCCGGCCGGGCGTGAACTTCCCCCAACACCGTGCCAATCTGACGGGCGATGACGGCGGCCCGATGGGCCCAGTCGAATTCCTCCACGCTCGATCGTTCGATGTAATGGATCCGTTCGATCTGGAAATGGCCAACGAGGGCGCTAAGCCGGGAATTCAGTTCCCGCAAGGTCTCCGCCGGTGCCTCGTGAACATTGTCGAGCGTGACCGATTCCGCGATCGGGAGCAGTTCGTTGCGAATCTCTTGCGCGTGATTCGAGTCCAGCCGGTCGAGATAGTCGCAGGAAAATACCACTGTGGGTCCCGCGCAGGTCCAACCGTGACTGCCATCCATGCCGTAGAAATGGACGGTATTTTCGGTGTCCGCCCGGGAATTGTGATCACGCATCCAGCGCAGCAGGTCTTGGAGCTCGCGCCAGAGACCGAAACACCAGTCGATATTCGTAAAGGCATCGTCGGCGTCGTCGTGGGCGCCCAGCACGTAGTCGTAGGCGGATTTCGCTTCGATCACACCGCACTCAAAAACGAACGTCGTGAAATTCAGCTCAGTCACCAGATAGCGGAAAAGACGCGCGCGAAACCGGTTAAATTCGGCAACATGATGCTGGCTTTCGCCGAGCCCGACGACACGGGCATCACCGATCATCGGCTTAAGCGCGCGCAAGTCGTCGAACGCGTCGATGTCCGCATCGGGCTCGATGGGCACGACCCGATGCCAAGCCCACTCGACAAAACTCTCGAGCGGGTCAGCCGATGTCCTCATGTCGTTTGCCCGATGTTTTCAATACGGAAGCGAATACCCAGCACACTCTCGTAGTCGATTATCTGGGACCGATGCAGGTTCTCCAGATCGACCGGCTCTATGAGTTCCTCCTCGGCCTCTTTCTCGGTGAAAAACGCGAAGTCGGCAAACGGCGGGGCGATAGGAAAACAGTCGAGCGCGTGCCACGTTCCCCGGCGAAGCAAGAGGCCCTGCCGTGCTTCCATAAAAAATGCCCGAAAATCCGCCGGGTCGGGAAAGGCGTTCAAGTCGTCAAGGGGCGTCGGCTCTGCAACGACCATTACGACGGGCATGTTGCTCAGCGGCACGCGACTTTCCGTCATGAAGGGGTGCCGCTCAAATTCGGAAAACGACATGTCCTGATACGGGTAGCGCACGATTCCGAGTGTGGGCGTGCCGTCGACCTCGAAGTTCACACGCAACGGATTGAACCCCGGTGCGGTGCTATCACCAGTCGTGGGACGCTCGCAAATCACCTCACCAAACGGCTCGAAGACCTCTGGCGTCAGCGGTTCGACGGTTATCTCTATTGTCTTTGGTCCCTCGGGCACCGTGTCGCTCCCCACCTCTCGCGCCGACCTCTGATCTCGCATCGTTCGTCAACCGGAGCCTCGTCTCTAGAGGATTTTGTACCGGTACTGGAATACAGCGAGGCGTCCGCCCCTCCCTACAAACACTCGCCGCCATCGGCGACGACAATGGATCCCGTCATGTAGGACGCCTCGTCCGAGAGCACGAACCACACGACATTGGCGATCTCTTCGGGGGTGGCGGCGCGCTTGATCGAAAGGCCGCTCAACATGTCGGCCTGCATCGCTTCGGGATCCGCGTGCTCGCTGACTTCCTTCTGAAGCATCGGCGTATCCACGGGCCCGGGAGCGACACAGTTGACCCGAATGCCTTCGGCTGTGTGATCGACCGCCATGCACTTCGTCAGCTGATGAACGCCGCCCTTCGTGGCGCTGTAGACGGCCGACTTGGGATTTCCGGTAAAGGCGAACGTCGAGCCAATATTGACGATGGCGCCGCCTCCCGATCGCTTCATGAGCGGAATGGCTGCCCTGCAGGAGAGAAACACTCCCCTCAGGTTCACGCCGACGATCCAGTCCCACTCCTCCAACGTCGCGTCCGCGACCGTATTCACCCGGTCCACGCCAGCGCAATTGACCAGGTAATCGAGGCGGCCGTACGCCGACCAGCACCGCTCATACAATTCGTTAATCTCGTTCGCGTCTGCGACGTCCGTCGTCACGGCGAGGGCCTCACCGCCCAGTTCGTCGGCGATGTTTTGGGCACGAGTTCGCGCGTCCTCGATATCTGCGAGGACCACGCGAACTCCCTCCTTCGTTAGCCGTTGCGCCACGGCCCAGCCGACGCCGGAGTTTCCGCCCGTAATGACCGCGACCTTCCGTTCCATGACGTCAGGAAGGCTGTCTCATTTCACGGAAGGGATCGCGATCCCCTTCGCGCACGGCCCTCAGCGAATTCAGACTCAAAAACCTGCCTGCACTTCCAGGAACATGTTCTCGTATTTCTCCTCGGCCTCTGGCGTCATGGCTCCCCAGAACCATCCCGAACTAAGTGTATTCGAGATATTGTCCGCTCCCAGAGACATAATGGCTTTTTCCGGCGCCATATCGAGCACTTTGCTGTGGGGATTGATCATGCCGAATTCGGTGAGCGTGTAGACCCCCGTCGACGCAGCGGTGCGCGCCGCGATGTAGTCGTAGATCTGGTCGAGAGACGCCTGGTGACCCTTCGCGATGGCCAGCCCGTCGGCAGTGACGATTCGACCCTCTTTAGGTCTGGCATAGCGAATGGGAACAGGGGCTCCGGATGTCCGCGCGCCCGATTCGGACCATGCATAGGCGACGACGACTTCGCCGGATACCATGCTCTGCTCCATGCTCGACGGGTCTCCCCAATAGAAGCGCGCAAGGTCTCTCTGTTTCTCGAGAATTTTGCGAACTTCCAAGAGCTCGTCGTCGGTCATACCGAACGGGTCTGGAACCCCCAGGGCGATACCGATTGGCAAAATGGCTTCCACCGACCAATCGCTCGGGCAGATTTTTCCCTTGTACCGCTCGTCCCAGAGCATCGCCCAGGATTCTTCTTCTACCTCAACGAGATCTTCCCGGTACAGAACCGAGGTGCCGCCGAACATGGTCGGTACCCAATAGAGCTCGCCGTCCTGCCATTGGGTTTCGAGAGACCGGAGGGGCTCGTAGTAGTTATCCCAATCCGGGAGGCGCCCCGGATCGATAGGATCCAGGAGACCCGAATCGTAGAATTTTTGGACTTCGCCGACACCGATCTCGACGAGATCCGGTGTGAATCCGCTCCTCATTTTGACAAAGGCTTCTGAGAGATCGCCAAAGAATGTGAAATTCGGAGCCTCGCCGTATTTGTCGACATAGGGTTCGTAGAGCTCAGGTCCATCCCAACCCGCCCAGGTAAAGATGGTCGGTTTGTCGGCCGCACTTGCATGGCGCCCCACGATCGGCGAAGCGGCCGCGCCCAGTCCGAGCGCGGCAAAACCCTTACCGACCTGACGGCGTGTTAATCCTGCCTTTGAGAAATTATTTAAGAATTTCGCTTTTTGCATTGGTTCACCTCCCAGTTGAGCCAAAAATGTAGCTCATCTGCCAACCGGAACCAACGGTGCTGTCAGTCTAATGCGAAACAGTCTCCAAATTTGCGTTTCATGCGAACTTCATGCCGCGAGTTCCCGCCACTCGGCCAGCGCAGCCGAGCGGTTTTGCTTGAAGTCGTCGCGGCAGGTGAGGTGACGGTCGAGGTTGAAGTGATTGTGGAGTGACGCGTGAACGGCGGCGAACTTTTGCAGGGTCTTGATGTCCCTGAATTTCACCATCGCTCCTTCCCGTCGTCGAAACGGCTGGTGTGAGTTTTCGGCTCGGTTGTTGAGCCAGCGCCCACATTCCTGGTCGGCGGCGTTACCGATCATATTCATCGCCGCTCGATACGACCGAAGCCGATCTGTGACGATCACCTGAGGCCGGCCGTATCTTTTCATCGCGCGCTTTAGAAACTTGAGCGCGGCCTGGCGATCCCGGCGTTTCGTAGCAAAAACCTCGAGTACCTCTCCCTCGTGATCGACGGCGCGCCAGAGATAATGCGTCTCCCCATTGATCCGCACGAACACCTCGTCCAGATGCCAGCGCCAGCGGGAATACGAGGCATCATGAAGGCGCCGCTTCCTGATCTCTGCGGCGAACATCGGACCGAACCGGTTCCACCACATCCGTACGGTTTCATGGCAGATGTCGATACCGCGCTCGAACAGCAGATCTTCGACCTGTCTCAGTGACAACGGGTAGCGAACGTACATCATCACCGTGAGGCGAATCACCTCGGGCGAACTATTGAAATAGCGGAAGGGATTTTTCATCCGTCAACGCTACGGCGTGCTGCCGCCAGCCTCAACTGAATTTGCTCTGACAGAGCCGTGAGAGCATCAAGGCGCTGCTTGCCCCGCAAAGAAACCTCGGTTTTGCCACCGGAACCGGCGGCTCGCTTCTTGGCGCGGCGATGTGCGGGCGTCTCTGGCATTGCACGAAATCCTTTCTCAACTCTGGTTGGCATCCCGCATATAGGAATTCTGATTCGACAGGACACCAGATATGGGGTTACACGCCGAAAATTCAAGCACTGTCGAACATTCAACGCCCAGACGAGATGCCGAGTTCCGCCGCTGGGTGTGGGCCGGTGGGCGCAAGCTGAAAGGGCTGATCCGGCGGCGGGAGGCGGAGGCGGGGTTCTACGCAGGGTAGCTAGCGGAGCGTGCCGCAGCTCTGGATGCTCGGTCGATCAGTTATCTTGCGATGCCGATTGACGGTCCGGCTCAAACGTTAACAACGGCACCATCACTTCCCAGGCATCGCATTTCATGCCGTCACGATATTCCGGCCTCGACGCCTCGCGGCTCCATCCCACTATGGCCCGGATCGTGACGGACCGGCACCGTGTTCCGAGCGGGGGCTTGAAGCTCGTGGCCAGACGCCCCACCACCACGCCTTCCCGGTTCAGCAGTTCCCAGCGTCCACCGTTCACAACTCGCGTTTCCAAGTAATCGCCGGGAGACAGCGCGGCGATGGCTCGGTGTATCGGTTGATCGGCGCCCTGTCGTCCCGCGAAACCGAGATCCACATCTTCAAGGCTGGGCCGGATAAAGCGGTATTCCAGCGCCGCGGCCGCGGGCGGAAGATCACTCGGTTCGCGGTGCACGACACAGGGTTGGTCGAGCAACGCATCCTGCAACCGGTGGGGGCCCTCGAAGCGCGCGAGCAAAAGGGTCTCCTGGGCCCGCGTCATGGCCACATAGTACAATCTCCGAGTCTCGTTCGGGTCCCCGCCGTGTCGGACACGGTCCCAGCCGCCGTCCAGCACGGCCACATGATCGAATTCCAGACCCTTGGCGCGATGCGCGGTCAGCAGCAGGAGCCCGCGCTGACGCCGGCGGATGTCCCGACCCCATTCGGCCAGCCATTCGATGAAGTGTTTCACAGGGGTTTCCGCGCCACCGGTCTCCAAGGCGTGCTCATCGATTGCTTGCCGCAGCAGTTCGTTCCAGGGGTTAGACGCGCATGCATCCGCCCAGCCGCGCAGCACGGTGCCGTCGACGACGCCGGTATCCCGGCTTCGCATCCATTCGACGAATGCGCGGGTCTCGCGGAGGCGCCAGAAGCCGGGGATTTCCTCGTTCCCCATATGCGCCGGAATATCGTGCATCTCGCAGAACGCCTGCACTGGATCCAGATATTTCCACTCGCAAGCGATCACGGCACACCGTGACCAGTCCCAATCCGGCGACAGGGCGGCAAGGCGCAGCAACTCCGCCATTGCAGTTCGCGCCTGCGAGATCGGATCGCGACCCGCAGGCAGGATCTGCACCCGCCCTTGTGAGACCGGGTCCAACTTCTGCCACGTTCCGCCTGGCGGGTCCTTCGCGCGCGCTCGGTCGATGTGATTCGGATTTTCGGTCTTCATCCGCTCCTGAGCCGGCTCGATCATCGCGTTGGCCGCGGCGATGATGTGACCGGTGGAGCGGTAGTTGTCGGTAAGGTAGATGGGCCTCGGCCCGTAATCCGCCTCGAAACGACGGATGAACTCTACCGACGTGCCATTGAAGGCGTAAATGTTCTGATCGTCGTCACCGACCGCGAACAGGGTGAGCTTGGCGTCTTCTTCCTCCAGCGTGCGCCCCGCAAGGGCCGATATCAGCTCGTACTGATCTGCGCCGATGTCCTGGTATTCGTCCACCAGGATCCACCGAAACCCTGCCAGCAGGCGCTCCCGCCGTTCGTCCGCATCTTCCGGCGGGAGACCCTCGCCGTGCAGCAGCTCAACCGCGCGGCGGATCACGTCGCGGAATACCTCGTCGTCGGGACGTTCCGCCTGTCCCGCGAAACTAGCGCCGGCCAGCCGCATGGCGAGCGCATGACAAGTGAGCACCGTCACGCCCCGCGCGTCGTCGCCGATGAGGTCTTCGAGACGGCGGCGGATGTCGACTGCCGCGTGCCGGTTGTAGGCCAGGGCCAGGATGCCGCGGGCGTTCTCACGCCGCGCGCGCACCAGATAGGCAATACGGTGTACCAGCACACGAGTCTTGCCCGAGCCGGGACCGGCGAGTACGAGTACATTGGTCTGGTCCCGATCGTCGGCAACGATGCGCTGCTGGACGGGGTTCTTCAGGCTTTCGACGATGGCCCGCCAGGACTCGGGCGTGGTCTCCCGGCCGATCTCCCGGTCCCGGCCGGGCAACCAGCGGCGGAGAAACTCCTCCTCCTTGAGAGTGAAGTAATCCATCGCCAGGCGCAGCGCGTCGGTCATGGCAGCGAGCCCACGCTCGGCGAACTCCACCATCACGTGGATCTGCAGGACCTGGCCCTTGTAATGAAGGGCGAGGGGCTCGAAGTCGGTCTTGGCGAAGCCGCGGCGGTCCCGCTTCTCCAGGCGGATCGTCATGGCCGAACGGAACACCGCGAGGCCCTTGTTGAGGCGGATGACTTCCTGCTCGTGCAGCCACAGCAGGGCACGGTCCAGAAGCTTGGTGGGGTTCCTGACCTTGCTCTTCAGAACCAAGTCGGACTCAATCGCCTCGGTCAGCTTGCCGAGCGTGGTCTCGGCCAACAGATCCGTGCCGCGGCTTCCGGGCGGCAGGCAGGCGAGAAGATGATCCAGCAGGCGCCCCGCTGCCTCGCGCCGGATCCGCGCGGTCTCCTCCAGTGCCCGCCATTCGCGTTGCAGCGTCACCCGCGCCGTCTCCGCGTCCTGCTTTCGCACCGTCAGGCTGCCCGCCGCACCGTCCTCTCCGCGGCCGTCGTAGGCGATGCTCCGCAGAATGCGCCACAGCCGCTCCGGCAGGGGATCGGCCAGGCCCTCGTCCCGCAGGACCTGCGAGGCAATACGCAGATGCAGCGACGACGTGGCTCCCTTGCCCTGGTCCGGCGCCGCTTCGCGCATGTGAGCGATCAGGGCGGTCTCCAGTTCCGCCTCCTCCTTCAGGCGCTTGAGCGAGGCATGCTCCACACCCACGTGGACAAACGCGGTCAGCGCCGTGTCGTTGTTGGCGATACCCAGCCTCTCCAGGTCGTACAATGCGCCGCGCACGGCCTCGGGGCTCAGGCCCGTTATGCCCATCAGCTCGTCGGTGGTGACGCCCTCGTCGGCACTGGCCTCCATCAGCGACTCGACGATCCGCAGCAGCTGTCGGCGATAGGTCTTCCCGACCGATGCCCCTTCCAGCTTCGCGCGGGCCTCTTCGACCGAGGTTATCCGGAGCGACGACGGGAACACCTGGACCACGTTCTCCTCCCGGGCCAGCAGCTCCGCCTCTTCCAACCAGGCGACGGCGGTCCTCACGCGGGTATCGTCGGTGGCGGAGTCCCGCTCGAAGGCCTTGTCCTCGTCCTCGCCAAGGATCTCGCCGGCGGTCGCCACCACCTCGCCGCCCAGGCGTTTCTTGCGGTCCAGGTTGCGCAACGCCCGCAAGATTCCGTGAATTTCGGCCCTGGTGAGGCGAGAGTAAGCAGACATGCCGAACTGGCGTTCCACGTCATCGGCCGTGTACAGCATTACGCACCGCGCCGATGCGCGGTCCCGGCCGGCGCGTCCCGCCTCCTGAAGATAGTTCTCCAGCGAGCCCGGAATGTCGGCATGGACGACCAGCCGCACGTCCGGCTTGTCGATCCCCATGCCGAACGCGTTTGTCGCCACGATCGCGCGCAGCTCACCGCCGATGAAGCGGCGCTGTACGTCTTTCTTGGTCTCCGGCGGAAGGCCCGCGTGGAAATACTCCGCGGCGACGCTTTTCAACTGCAGGAACTCCGCCACCTCCTCGCTCTGCCGGCGCGTCGCGCAATACACGATGGCGCCGCCCGGCCTGTCCGGCGGCAGGTAGGACATCAAAATCTGGTGGATGTGGGCGAACTTCTCGCCAGACGTCGTCGGGACCACCTCGAACGTCAGATTGGGACGCTCGGTGCCACCGTCGAAGACGGTCAGCCCGATGCCGAGCCTGTCCCGGAAGTACCGTACGAGGTCCTCCGTCACGTCCGGCTTGGCAGTCGCAGTCAGGCACAGCACTGGCGGCACCGGCCCGTCGCCTGCCTTCTCCCGGATGAAGCGCCCGACATAGCGGTAATCAGGCCGGAAATCGTGCCCCCATCTCGACAGGCAGTGCGCTTCGTCCACCACCCAGCCGCCGATCTCGCGCTGACCGAGCGCTCGGCGAAGGGAACGGGCGCGGAGCTGCTCCGGAGAGATGATGAGAATACCCGCGTCGCCGAGCCGGACCCGGTCCAGTGCGTCGGCCCGCTCGGGCATCGACAACATTCCGTTGATCGTCACGCAGGAGCCGATCCCCTGTGCTTCCATTCCCGCCACCTGATCCGCCATCAGCGCGACCAGGGGTGAAATCACCACCGTCAGTGCGCCCGTCTTGTCGTAACGCGACAGGGCCGGGATCTGATAGCAGAGGGATTTGCCCGTGCCAGTGGGCAGAATCCCGAGCACGTGCTCTCCTGCCATTGCCGCCTCGACGATGGAACGTTGCATGGGCCGCCCGTCGTCGCTCGCCGGTTCCGGGCGGAAATCGGGGAAGCCGAACCAGCGCGTGAGCTCCTTCCGCGCATCGTGGCGTTCGCGGCACCAGCCGCAGGCGGGATCGGCGCAGGCAGTGTCCCTGAGTCGGCGCACCAGGCGGCCCGCCTCCGGGAACTGATGGTTCACCCAGGGCGGCATGACCGAATTGCCTCCCGCCACCGACAGCCATGCCAGCGCATAGGCCAGCGCCCAGCCGGAGGTCGCCGCCTCCGCCGTGACTTGGCGGCCGTGAGTGGCGCAAGCGATGCCTGCCAGTCGCTTGCCGATCGCGGCGCGGGCCTCGGTGTCCAAGGGGCGGCGCGAGCCGCGAAGCTCTGAGAAGAAATCGTCGAGGGCGCGGTCCTTGCCCTCCGGTTCCCGCGTGCTCAGCCAATGCCACGCGGCAAGCAGGTCCGGTTCGGCTTCCCGCAGCGCTTGGCGCTGATCGCCGAAGACTTCCAGCGCAAGGCGGGCGTCGAGCTCCGGGTCGTTCAGTTGGCCGCGCTTGAGCCCGCCATCCTGATAATGCTTGACGAGGTGGTGATAGGGATTACGGGGAAAGGCGAGGGGGCTGAGACGCAACGTATCGATAATCGGCAGTTTCAGCAGCCGCAAATCGGGCTTCGCCGCCGCGAGGTGCGGCAGATCGAATGCGATCAGGTTGTGGCCCAGGACGAAGGACACCTCATCGGCAAGGTCGTCCAGTTTCGACAATGCCGACGCCAGGTCGCCGCCGCTGAATACAACGCGCTGGCCGGTATCCGCGCGCACCCCGGCAAAAGCGTGAATGCGGCTGTCCGCTTTGCCAACTTCGAGGTCCAGCGAAAGGCAACGTGGCGAGAAGGTCGTGTCTTCATCCGGCATCGGGTGCGCCAATGTTGGGGTGGGCATCTAACTAGGCGCCGTCCCCACTCCCGGGGATCGGCCGCGATGTCAGGGGACAGTTGCCATGTTTGATGCACCGACCGAAGCGAAACCTTCAGTACTGAATCACGCCGCCTGTGAGCCGGTCAACTTTGATGCGGTTCGCCTCCTTCATCATGGACCAGTTCAACAGAGGCGATCGCTGTGCATTTATCGGTTCGCTTCGTAGCTGCGGCCGAGTAATTCACGTTAGCTTCGTCAGCGTTTGCTCGGACGTGCGAGGTCATCGGCAATGTTCCAGCCTCGACCCGCGGCGAGATCTGCGGTGTTGCGACACCCCTTCTCGGCGTCGGCGCCCTGCAGCGCTCGACGCTACGGCGCAAGGTCAACCGGGAGGAGCACGGCGTCGTGCCCGCCGAGTTCAGGCGCTGGGTGTGGGCCGGTGGGCGCAAGCTCAAGGAGCTGGTGCGGCGGCGCGAGGCGGAGGCTGAACTATACGCCAGCCAACCAGTCGGACGCCGCCCAGACCGCACACAGATCAGTTCAAGGAGTTCAAGACACCGTCTCGCTTCTTGATGCGTTGCAGAATAGAAGCGCTGAGTTCTTGTGCCTCCGCAACTTGCGCGGCGGTCATGCGCTGCCGGATATCGTCTTTGGCTTTTTTGGCAATCTCATCTCCTTGCTCGGCTGAAAGATTGAACCAGGCAAAGGCCCGGACATAATCCTCCGGCACGCCCTCGCCGTTGGCATACATGACACCGAGGATGGCTTGGGCGCCGGCGTTCCCCTGCTCGGCGGCCTTGCGGTACCACTTCACCGCCTCGGCATCGTCCTCCGGCACGCCGTCGCCGTGGTCATACATGAAACCGAGGTTGTTTTGGGCGCTGGCGTTCCCCTGCTCGGCGGCCTTGCGGAACCACTTCACGGCCTCGGCATCGTCCTCCGGCACGCCCTCGCCGTGGTCATACATGGCACCGAGGTTGTTTTGGGCGCTGGCGATCCCCTGCTCGGCGGCCTTGCGGAACCACTTCACGGCCGCGGCATCGTCCTCCGGCACACCCTCGCCTCTGGAATACATGAGCCCGAGGAAGTATTGGGCATAGGCGTGCTCCTGCTCGGCGGCCTTGCGGAACCACTTCACGGCCGCGGCATCGTCCTCCGGCACGCCGTCGCCCTTGGCGTACATGAAACCGAGGAGGAATTGGATATCGGCGTCTCCCTGCTCGGCGGCCTTGTGCATCCACTTCACGGCCGCGGCATCGTCCTCCGGCACGCCCTCGCCGTTGGCGTACATGACCCCGAGGTTGAACTGGGCGCCGGCGTACCCCTGCTCGACGGCCTTGCGAAACCACTTCACGGCCTCGGCATCGTCCTCCGGCACGCCCTCGCCGGCGTCATACATGAGCCCGAGGTTGAACTGGGCATCGGCGTGCTCCTGCTCGGCAAGCGGCAACCACTCTTTGAAAGCAGTTGCGTAGTCGCCCCTCTCATAAGCTTCCACACCCGCCAGAAAGTCGGCTGCGGCCACCGACGACCAGAGCAAGATCGGCACGATTAACAGCAGATTGACGATTGGTTTCATTACGTTGGTTGTCCCAAAAAAGCGGCCTGCCCCCATCAGGTGGTCCACCGCTTATGAGAGAGTTGGGCGCGCGGATTGAGTTGAACGACCGATCGGAACCCATCAACAGAGTAGGTCGATTCTTCAACCTTGGGCAATACAGTTTCTGGTGCCGGTGGTTGATACCCGAGTGAGCTGTGCGGTCGGAGGGGCTGATCCGGCGACGGGAAGCGGAGGCGGTGCTCTATGTGGCAGGACGGAACCGGACGGTTCCAACAATCGGCTGAAGAGCGAGGACGCGCGTTGGAAAGCGCTGTGCCGCGCGGCCGGCTTCGGCTTCAGCCCTACCAGCTTGCCTGCATGCGCAGCATGACGCCGTGCTCCGCGTCGGTATCGTTGGCCGGCTCACGGCGCTCGCCCTCGAGGCTGAGGTTGAGCGACGATCCGATCTCGAAGCGGCCGCCGATCCGGTAGTGTTGCGACCCTTCGCCCGCGAGCGAGAACCCGCCATAGGGCGTCAGCAGCCCGCGTCCGCCGAACGCGCCGAAGCCATATCCGAGCTCGCTGCCCAGCCGCATCGGCGGGACGTTGTCATTGGCCGCCCTATCGTTGGTCGTCAGTTCGGCGAAGTCCTGATCCCACAGCCGTTCCACGCCGCTCGCCGTGTCGCCCCAGGCCGGAAAGAGGCTGAACGAGAGGCCGCGCCCATCGGCGCCCGGGTCGAGTCGGATCGCGCCGCCGAGGCCCCATTCCCGGTAATCGCTCTGCCCCGTCAGCACCCGGCCGTTGCCCTCGACCGTCAGCCCCGCGGCCGGGTCGCGATAACGCAAGCTGCCGCCGATCTCGATGCCGTTGCCCGTCAGCCCGTCGCCCCCGTCATGGCGCAGTCCCAGCTCCAGGGATGGCGTCAGGGACCCGCCCGAGGCCAGCGCCTGCTCGTGGCTGCCCTCCAGCGCCAGCCGCAGGCGGTTGGCGTTCACCGTCTGCTCCTCGATCAGCTCGTCGTTGCCCTCGACCTCGACCTGCGACCACGATGCTTCGCCCTTGAGCTTCAACGTCGTCGTGCCGCCCTCAATCAGCGATCCGTCGGAAAGCACAGGACCGCTCGCGCCCATTGCTGCGGTCTTCAAGCTGGTGTCGCTCATTTGTCGGACGGCCTTTTCATCGTCGATCTCGACCCCGCCCCAGCCGTAGCCCAGCGTGGCCCAGAGACCGAGACCCTGCGGCGAAGTCCAACCGAGATAGGGATGAACGCTGGTCATCCGGCTCTCATAGTCGCCGCGCACCGACACCGGACCGGTGCCGTCGGTATAGTCGAACTCGCCGATCGAGCGGGACAGCGCGAGCCCGGTCAGGAGATCCTTCCGCAGACAGCTGTCGATGCCGATCTGGCCGGTCAGCACCGTGCCGTCCCAGGCGAAGGCGGAGTTCGTGCTCTCCAGCACCTGCCGGTCGCCCCGGCCCCATAGCACCAGCCCGCCGGGGCCGCCCGCCATATCGTCGTCCGCCGCCGCGAGCGGCAGCCGGAAGGACGAGCCCGCCAGGATATCGTCGAGGGTGAGCATGCCGTCCTCGATCGCCCGCGCGTTGGATCGCAGCGTGTCATGGAGCGTCGATCCGCCGGCCAAGCTATAGGCGGCCGCCCGCTTGCCGCACGGGTCGTCCATGCGCGCCCCGATTGCCCGGTTGGTGACATCGGCGATGGTTAGCGCGTGTTTGGAGAGAATCTCGGCGTTGAGACGCCCGATGCGCGCCGAAAGCCCCGGCGTGGCAGTCACGGTGGCTGACGCGCTGATGATATCGGAGCCGCTCACGGCGCCGCTTACCCCCCGCACCGTGAAGGTGTATTCGGTGCCGTTGGTCAACTCAGTAATGGTAGCGGTCGTCTTCGACCCCGATCCGGACTGGACAATCTGGGTCACAGGCATCGCGCCACCCTGGATTTGGACTGCATAATGGTTGATCTCGGGGTTCCTGTCCCACTGTAGCGCAACCTGGCTGTCGCCCGGGGTCGCCGCCAAATTGGGCGGCGCTGGCCACAGTGCCATGGCGGTCACGCTGATTGCGTCGCTGAAACGAAACTCGTTCGCCGAACGCAGCTCGAACGTGTACAGCACGCCAAATGTCAGGCCGGTGACGACGTATCTGTTGGTGTACGCGTTGCTACCGGGGACTATGGTCCAATCCGGGACCCACGTTATGCCGTCGTCGTCGGAGACGCGGTATTGGTAGTAATCGACGTTAGAAACATCGGCAGGGGGGGTCCACGTCAGCGTTACCGCGGCCCCTCCGGTAGCCGCCTGCACCGACGCCGGAAAACCGAGCAGCAACACGGCGGCGGCGATGCAGGCGCCAATGAATATCAACCTTGGGGAAGATTTCACGGAAACGGTCCTCCTACACGCGCCTGTTCGACGCAACGCCGGACTATTTGCGCTTTCGGCGTCGATAGTGTCGTTATTCATGCTCGCCTGCTTGTGGTCAAGCCATATGCTTCGCCGGATCAGGGCGCGACTTCTCTCTCCAGCGCCGCTTCAATGCTGGCCGAAACATCGTCCGTCGCCCGCTTGACCGGCTCCGTTGCGAGGTGGGCGTAGCGCGCCGTCGTCTGGACTTGGGTGTGGCCGAGCAGCTGGCCGATCATGGGCAGGCCCTGGCCGCCCGACACCGCGACCGACGCGAAGGTGTGGCGCAGATCCTGGATGCGCACATCGTCGAGCCCAGCGCGTTTGCGAATGCGCCGCCAGGGACGTTGCGGCTCTTGCAAATGCGTATTTTCAAGCTTGCCGGTGATGACCCAAGGGTTCCCCTCGATCCTCTCGATTTCAATCAGGACCTTTAAGGCGGGCGGGCCGAGGTGCACGGTCTTAACGCCGGTCTTGGAATCGGGTAGGTGAAGTGCCCTGTTCTCGAAGTCCACATAGTCCCATTTGAGGGTCTGGATTTCCGAGAGCCGGCAGCCGGTGAGCATCAACAGGCGAATGAGGTTGATCGTCGATGCGCTCTCGACACCTTCCTGCTCGCATTGACGCAGGACCTCGCCCAGCCGGGCCAGCTCGTCCGTGCTCAGGTAGCGTTCGCGCTTCTCTTCCTTGTACTTCTTGACGTGTCGGCACGGATTGGAGCCGTCCGGGCGCAGCTCCCACATCTCCGCGAGGTTGAACATCTTCGAGACGATCTGGAGATTGCGGTTCGATTGATACGGGGTGTCCCGAAATTCATGGTGGAAGCGGGCAATATCGGCCCGGGTCACCTCGGCCACCTTGAGATGGCCGAGCGCCGGCACGATGAAGAGCTTGAGGTTGCGTCGGTATTCCTTCGCTGTCCTCGGTTTGAGGCGGACCGCGACGTGCTCCTCGTCGAAGCGTTCGGCGAGGTCAGCGACGGTGATTATATGACCGCCGTTTTGTCGGCTGGCTGCCGGGTCTTCGCCATTCCTGACGCGCGCCAAAATGTTGATTGCGCTCGTTCGGGCCTGCTCGGGCGTAGTGACACCGTGGTGACCGAGAACCATGCGCCGGCGGCGACCGCCGGCGCGGTACATCACGACATAAGTCCGCGTGCCTCCACGCATGATGCGGATGCCAAATCCCGGGATTTGGCTATCAGTGATGGTGTAATGCTTGTCTCGAATTTCGGCGGCTTCAACAAGATGTTTGGTGATCTTCGGCATGGTTGGGCCTGCTCTTCTGATCATTTATTAGCGGGTTTACTGCGACTAGTGTGGCTCCAATGTGGCTCCAAGAGGGCAAGAACGCAAGGGTATTTCTGGTGCATTCGCGTGAAGAGAAGGAGCGGGAACTACCAAATATAACAGTATGTTAGTGAATAATTGCGTAATCGCGTGCAGTATCGAGAAACAGATGAACTCACACTCATAACCTGAAGGTCGTTGGTTCAAATCCAACCCCCGCAACCAAAAAACTCCCGTTATTACAATAGAATAACGGGAGTTTTCTTTTGTGCACAATCTAGGAAAATCACCAACTCAACACCAACTCAACACGCGTCCCAGTCAGCGAGCGATTGTTTCCTGCGAACGCGCCGGCATCCTGGCATCGGCGATGTGCGCATCCAGGATCTGCGCCACACCTTCGCGTCGGTCGCGGTGTCGGGCGGCCAGGGCCTGCCCATGATCGACCAGCTGCTCGGCCACACCCAAGTCCAGACGACGGCGCGCTACGCCCACCTCGCAACGGAGCCGGTCAAGCGGGCGACGGACGATGTCTCAACGACGATTGGAGCGGCGCTGGAGAGAGAAGTCGCGCCCTGATCCGGCGAAGCATATGGCTTGACCACAAGCAGGCGAGCATGAATAACGACACTATCGACGCCGAAAGCGCAAATAGTCCGGCGTTGCGTCGAACAGGCGCGTGTAGGAGGACCGTTTCCGTGAAATCTTCCCCAAGGTTGATATTCATTGGCGCCTGCATCGCCGCCGCCGTGTTGCTGCTCGGTTTTCCGGCGTCGGTGCAGGCGGCTACCGGAGGGGCCGCGGTAACGCTGACGTGGACCCCCCCTGCCGATGTTTCTAACGTCGATTACTACCAATACCGCGTCTCCGACGACGACGGCATAACGTGGGTCCCGGATTGGACCATAGTCCCCGGTAGCAACGCGTACACCAACAGATACGTCGTCACCGGCCTGACATTTGGCGTGCTGTACACGTTCGAGCTGCGTTCGGCGAACGAGTTTCGTTTCAGCGACGCAATCAGCGTGACCGCCATGGCACTGTGGCCAGCGCCGCCCAATTTGGCGGCGACCCCGGGCGACAGCCAGGTTGCGCTACAGTGGGACAGGAACCCCGAGATCAACCATTATGCAGTCCAAATCCAGGGTGGCGCGATGCCTGTGACCCAGATTGTCCAGTCCGGATCGGGGTCGAAGACGACCGCTACCATTACTGAGTTGACCAACGGCACCGAATACACCTTCACGGTGCGGGGGGTAAGCGGCGCCGTGAGCGGCTCCGATATCATCAGCGCGTCAGCCACCGTGACTGCCACGCCGGGGCTTTCGGCGCGCATCGGGCGTCTCAACGCCGAGATTCTCTCCAAACACGCGCTAACCATCGCCGATGTCACCAACCGGGCAATCGGGGCGCGCATGGACGACCCGTGCGGCAAGCGGGCGGCCGCCTATAGCTTGGCCGGCGGATCGACGCTCCATGACACGCTGCGATCCAACGCGCGGGCGATCGAGGACGGCATGCTCACCCTCGACGATATCCTGGCGGGCTCGTCCTTCCGGCTGCCGCTCGCGGCGGCGGACGACGATATGGCGGGCGGCCCCGGCGGGCTGGTGCTATGGGGCCGGGGCGACCGGCAGGTGCTGGAGAGCACGAACTCCGCCTTCGCCTGGGACGGCACGGTGCTGACCGGCCAGATCGGCATCGACAGCTGTCTGCGGAAGGATCTCCTGACCGGGCTCGCGCTGTCCCGCTCGATCGGCGAGTTCGACTATACCGACGGCACCGGTCCGGTGTCGGTGCGCGGCGACTATGAGAGCCGGATGACCAGCGTTCATCCCTATCTCGGTTGGACTTCGCCGCAGGGTCTCGGTCTCTGGGCCACGCTGGGCTACGGCTGGGGCGGGGTCGAGATCGACGATGAAAAGGCCGTCCGACAAATGAGCGACACCAGCTTGAAGACCGCAGCAATGGGCGCGAGCGGTCCTGTGCTTTCCGACGGATCGCTGATTGAGGGCGGCACGACGACGTTGAAGCTCAAGGGCGAAGCATCGTGGTCGCAGGTCGAGGTCGAGGGCAACGACGAGCTGATCGAGGAGCAGACGGTGAACGCCAACCGCCTGCGGCTGGCGCTGGAGGGCAGCCACGAGCAGGCGCTGGCCTCGGGCGGGTCCCTGACGCCATCCCTGGAGCTGGGACTGCGCCATGACGGGGGCGACGGGCTGACGGGCAACGGCATCGAGATCGGCGGCAGCTTGCGTTATCGCGACCCGGCCGCGGGGCTGACGGTCGAGGGCAACGGCCGGGTGCTGACGGGGCAGAGCGATTACCGGGAATGGGGCCTCGGCGGCGCGATCCGACTCGACCCGGGCGCCGATGGGCGCGGCCTCTCGTTCAGCCTCTTTCCGGCCTGGGGCGACACGGCGAGCGGCGTGGAACGGCTGTGGGATCAGGACTTCGCCGAACTGACGACCAACGATAGGGCGGCCAATGACAACGTCCCGCCGATGCGGCTGGGCAGCGAGCTCGGATATGGCTTCGGCGCGTTCGGCGGACGCGGGCTGCTGACGCCCTATGGCGGGTTCTCGCTCGCGGGCGAAGGGTCGCAACACTACCGGATCGGCGGCCGCTTCGAGATCGGATCGTCGCTCAACCTCAGCCTCGAGGGCGAGCGCCGTGAGCCGGCCAACGATACCGACGCGGAGCACGGCGTCATGCTGCGCATGCAGGCAAGCTGGTAGGGCTGAAGCCGAAGCCGGCCGCGCGGCACAGCGCTTTCCAACGCGCGTCCTCGCTCTTCAGCCGATTGCCGGCCTCGTCCCGTGCCGGCCTCCCGCGCAGACTTTCGCTTCCGCCTTCCTCGCCGGATCGGCAGTCCGGTCCTTGGCCTAATCCCTCAGGAAACCCGGGGTTTTCGATGGCGCTATGCCTGGAGAGAGAGGGTTGTACAACGAGGCTTGGCGGTGGGAACGAAACTGGGATCGAAACCTTCTCTGGCTATTTGCGATTGCAGAGCGATTGGGTTTCAAACTTTCGCCAGTCTAGCGTTGCTGCGTTGGAGAAAATTCGCGATTGCTATCGCGTAGAGACCAATACCCGGATCAAACTCGTAACTCTACCAATGGCGGTTTGGAGGCCCATAGGAAAAATCATAACCTGAAGGTCGTTGGTTCAAATCCAACCCCCGCAACCAAATAAAACCCGCTAGGTCAAAGACTTAGAGGGCTTTTTCTTTTCCGATGATCGAGGGCCATTTGGCGCGTGGACCCACTGTGGACCCATGAGGGAGCGAAATCGTGCGCGTGTCCGGGAGGTCTTGCGCGCGGCAGCCCGTGGGAAACTGGCGAATGACGTTTCTGTTTGTCGCGGCCCAAAGG
This sequence comes from Alphaproteobacteria bacterium, assembly GCA_965249645.1. Taxonomy (GTDB): domain Bacteria; phylum Pseudomonadota; class Alphaproteobacteria; order UBA828; family JAPUJA01; genus CAVOEB01. Next base: position 33,042 of record CBDFML010000008.1, on the reverse strand, counting down.
CGGCAACTCGACTTGCCGGTCGGCCTCACCGACCTCCGCCACTCCTTCGCCTCAGGCGCCGTGGCCCTTGGAGAAAGCCTGCCGATGATCGGCAAGCTACTCGGCCACACCCAGGTCCAGACCACAGCCCGTTACGCCCACCTCGCCGCGGACCCAGTCAAGGCCGCCGCGGAGAGGGTGACCTCGAACATCGCGTCGGTCCTCAACGGCGGTCCGGCACAGGAGCCAGACGCCGATGCCGTGGTGAATTGACGGTCCATGGGGTCAACGTCGTCGGAACCGCCCAAGGCCGAAGAGCCCTCGAGGCGCTCTCGATAGGGCCGTTCTGGACCCTCGCTTTGCTGTCGTCCATCCGCGGCAAGAACACAATATCGGGTTATCACGGGCAGGCTGGCATCGGACGCCCGACCGCGCCCGAACGATTCTTGATATCCTGCCCGACGACTGCGCTTGCCTGCCAATCCCTCCAGGCGCCCCGGATCGTGATCCCGAACCGACCATACGGGATAACCAGGGCAGTCGAACCCATGACGTCGGTGGTAATGCTTGACGTGACGTACCGATAATCGTTACGTTAGCTTATGATCAAGACCTTTGCGGACAGGCGAACCGCGGCGGTCTTCGCGGGCCACGCCGTTCGCGACCTGGCGCCGCAGCTCCAGCGGCGCGCGCGAGCGAAGCTTCTGGCAATCGATGCGGTGGTGCACCTCGACGATCTGCGGGCGCCGCCCGGCAATCGTCTCGAGGCGCTGCGCGGCGACAGACGGGGGCAGTACAGTATTCGCGTCAACGACCGATGGCGTATCTGTTTCGTCTGGCGCGACGGAGAGGCTTGGGAAGTCGAGATCGTCGACTACCATTGAGGAGGTGAGCGGAGATGACCGTCAAACGCGAAGATGTGGACCGGCGAGAGGTCGATTTCTCGGACGTGACTTCGGGACGGCGACTGCCGCCAGTCCATCCCGGCGAGATTCTGCGCGACGAGTTCCTGACGCCGATGAAACTCAGCGTGTATCGGCTTGCTCGCGCACTCAAGATTTCTCGGCCGCGGCTCAACGATATCGTTCTTGGACGCCGCGGCGTCACCACCGATACCGCGTTGCGCCTCGGGCGCTATTTCGGAACGACGCCGGAGTTCTGGATCAATCTTCAGAGCCGCCACGACCTGGACGTCGCGGAGCGCACCTTGCGTGTCGAGATCGAGCGGGAGATAGAGCCCCATGCCGCGAACGCATCTCCGGCGATGTCCAATCATGGGTGAACGGCGCGAACGGAATATTCCCCGAACAGTCGCCACGACGCCCCGCATGGACTTTCGGCCGTCACGGGAGGCCGGAAGAGGTTGCAATCCCGCGGCCCATGCACGGCCTTCGAGCCGGGTGTTCCCGGTGATTCGTCAGGAGGGCGTGTATTGACTGGAGACTTTCAAAGAACCCTGGACCAAATCCGGTCGATCGCCGACTCCGAAGCTCACAAGGGCCGCCTCTTCGAGCGGCTGATGAAGACGTACTTCACCAGCGACCCGCTCTACATGGAGCGCTTCTCGGAAGTCTGGCTCTGGTCTGAGTGGTCCGCCGCGCGGCCCGGCTTCGATGGCACCGATACGGGTATCGATATCGTCGCCGAGGAGCGGGACGGCGGCTACTGCGCCATCCAGTGCAAGTGCTACGCTCCCGGCACCCAGATCTCGAAGCCGCAGCTCGATTCCTTCATCTCGGCCTCTGCGCGCGACCCCTTCACCGCGCGCATCGTCGTCGATACCGGTGACGGCTGGGGCCGAACGCGCGCAAGACCATCGTACCGCTCAAGCCGGCCTGCCAGGTACTGCGCTTCGGCGATCTCGCCGGCCGGCCGTTCGACTGGCCCGATCTGATCCACGGCGAGCCGGAAGACCTCGCCTTCCGCCACGAGCCGTTCAGCCTGCGTCCCCACCAGAAGGCCGCGTTCGACGACGTGACCGGCGGCTTCCGGGACCACGACCGCGGCAAGCTCATCATGGCCTGCGACACCGGCAAGACCTTCACGGCGCTGCGCATCGCCGAAGCCGTCGCCGGCGTCGGTGGGCGGACACGTTATCTGGTGCCGTCGATCTCGCTGTTCGCCCAGTCGATGCGCGAATGGACAACACAGCAGGCGATTCCCCATCGCTATATCGGCATCTGTTCTGACACCCGCGCCGGGCGTAATGACGAGGACGCCTCGCTTGCGGAGCTTGAAATCCCGGTGACCACGGACCCGGCGGCAATCTCGGCGGCGTTGCAGGGAGCGCGGCCGGACGCGATGACGGTGGTCTTCTGCACCTACCACTCGCTCGGCATCGTGGAGCAGGCGCAAGACGGCGGTGCCCCGGCCTTCGACCTCGTGCTCTGCGACGAAGCGCATCGGACCACCGGCATCGAACGTCCCGGTGACAGGACCTCTCCCTTCGTGCTCGTTCACGACGGCGCACGCGTCCGAGCCGGGAAACGCCTCTACATGACCGCCACGCCGCGCCTCTATACCGAGGGCGCCCAGGCGAAGGCAGCGCACCACGACGTCGAAGTGTTCTCCATGGACGACCCGGCGACCTACGGCCCGGAATTGCACCGCCTACCCTTCTCCCGGGCCGTCGAGCAGGATCTCCTGTCCGACTACAAGGTCATCGTGCTCGCCATGTCCGAATTGCACATTGACGCGGCCCTGCAAGCGCATCTCGCCTCGGGGAAAAGCGAGATCAATATCACCGACGCGGCCAAGATCGTCGGCTGCTGGCGCGGCTTGCAGAACCCGGAGAACGCCGCTTCCGGCAACGGGCCGATCCGGCCCCTGCGCCGCGCCATCGCCTTCACCAACACCATCGCCGCTTCGAAACGTCTGGAGGCGCACTGGGACGACATCATCGAGCACGCCGCCGACCGGCTACCGGAAGACGAGCGACAGGCCGCGCTTCGCTGCGAGACCTGCCACGTCGACGGACAGCATCACGCCCTCGACCGCAAGGTCCGCATCGAGTGGCTGAAGGCCGACACGGAGGGAGCCTGCCGCATTCTCTCCGATGCCCGTTGCCTCTCCGAGGGCATCGACGTGCCGGCGCTGGACGCCGTACTGTTCATGAGCCCACGCAACTCCCACGTCGACATCGTGCAGGCCGTGGGACGCGCCATGCGCAAAGCGGCGGGCAAGCAATACGGTTACATCATTCTGCCGATCGCGGTGCCGGCCGGCGTCAATCCCGCCGCCGCTCTCGACGACAACGAGCGCTTCGCCGTCGTGTGGAGCGTGCTGCGGGCGCTGCGCTCCCACGACGACCGCTTCGATGCCGAGATCAACCAGATCGATCTCAACCACACGCCGACCGGCCGCATCATCTTCGGCGGCGACGGATTCGACAACGGCGAGGGCGGGGCGGACCTGCCTTCGGACGCCGGACAATTGCCGTTTCCGCCCATGGATCTCTCGCCCGGCGCCATCTTCGCCAAAATCGTCGAGAAATGCGGTGACCGGAGGTACTGGGAGACCTGGGCCAAGGATGTCGCGGACATCTTCACGCGCCTCGTCGGCCGCATCGATGGACTGCTTGCCAGCCCCGGCAACGAGACTCTGCGCGAGTGGTTCGACGCCTTCCAGGAAGAGCTCAAGGTCTCGATCAACGATTCCATCGGCCGTGAAAACGCCATCGAGATGATGGCCCAGCACATCCTCACGCGTCCGGTCTTCGAGGCCCTGTTCGAGCATTACGACTTCGCCGCCGGCAACCCCGTGTCCAAGGCGCTGGACGAGCTCAGGCGGGACTTCGGCGAGTTCGGCCTCGACAACGAAACCCGCGACCTCGAACGCTTTTACGAGAGCGTGCGTCTGCGCGCCCGTGGCCTCGACAACAGCGAGGCCCGCCAGCGCGTGCTGATGGAGCTCTACGAGAAGTTCTTCTCCACCGCTCTGAAGAAGGACGCGGATCGGCTCGGAATCGTCTACACGCCGGTGGAGGTCGTCGACTTCATCCTGGCGAGCGCCAACCAAGTGCTGCGCGAAGAGTTCGGCCGATCCTTGAGCGATAAGGGCGTGCACGTCCTCGATCCCTTCACCGGCACCGGCATCTTTCTCGTTCGCCTGCTCCAATCGGCGTTCATTCGCGACACCGACTTGCCGCGCAAGTACCGCGAGGAGTTGCACGCGAATGAGATCGTGCTGCTCGCGTATTACATCGCCGCCATTCACATCGAGGAAGCGTTCCACGGACGGGGAGGATCCGGAAATGCGTATGAGCCGTTCGGCGGCATCGTGCTTACCGACACCTTCAACCTGCACACCGACCGTACCGGCTTCCCGCGGGCCTGGCTGCCGGACAACAGCGAGCGCGTGGAGCGCCAGCAGCAATCGCCCATCCAGGTCATCGTCGGCAATCCGCCCTGGTCCGTCGGTCAGAAAAGCTCGGCGGACGACAACCCCAACGTGGATTACCCTGAGCTTGAGCGGCGGATTTCCGACACCTACGCCGCCCGCTCCACGGCAACGCTCAAGAACAGCCTCTACGATACCTACAAGATGGCGATCCGCTGGGCTTCCGACCGGATTGGCGAGCAGGGCGTTATCGCGCTGGTCACCAACGGTTCCTGGATCGACGGCAACGTGGACTCGGGCGTGCGCGCGTGTCTGGCGGAGGAGTTCAGTTCAGTCTACGTGCTGAACCTGCGGGGAAATCAGCGGACCCAAGGCGAACGCTCGCGCCGAGAGGGCGATAAGGTCTTCGGCCAAGGCTCCCGTGCGCCGGTCGCCATCACCCTCCTGGTGTGCAACCCGGACGCCGCGCACGACGGCTGCCGCATCCTCTACCGCGACATCGGCGACTACCTCAAGCGCGAAGAGAAGCTCGCGATCCTGCGCGACGCCGGCTCCATCGCCGGCATAGAGGACTGGCGGGAGATCGCCCCCGACCGCCACCACGACTGGATCGGCCAGCGCAGCGAGGCGTTCCAGGAGCTTTATCCGATGGGGTCGAAGGACGCGAAGGCCAGCAAGACGGACGATACAATCTTCAGGCTGTATTCACGCGGATTGGCAACCAGCCGCGACGCGTACCTCTACAACTTCTCCCGCGAGGCTTGCGCCGAGAACGCCCGGCTGGTGACCCAGGACTACCTGGGCGCCATGAAAGTTGCCGAGGAACACCCCGAGTACGAAATCGACGAGACCGTGCGTCTCCACTCGTCGAATGTCCGCTGGGACAGAGAGCTGAAGAACAATCTCCGACGGCGAAGGGGCGTAGCGTATTCGCCGGACCACGTGTGGGGTGTAAAGCCTCCGTTCTATGTACCAGTTCCTGATAGAGTCTCGGGCGCGGGTGGACGCATGTTCAGAGACTGATGCGGGCGGATGTGATTGTACTGTTTGAGCCAGGCTTCGATGACGATTTGAGCCTGTCTGATTGAAGTGAACCACTCAGCATTGAGAACTTCCCTGCGCAGGGTGCCGTTGAAGCGCTCGTTGTAACCGTTTTCCCAGGGGCTCCCCGGATAGATACGGATGGGCTTGATCCCGACCCTGATAAGCCAGGCCTGGAAGTTCTGTGCGATGAACTCAGGACCATTGTCTGACCTGATAAACTCTGGCCTGCCGCGTTTCAGGAAGAGCGGATAGAGAGCTTCGAGAACCTCCGCATTGCCCATTCGGGGCTTCACGGCCACGCACAGGGCTTCACGGGTGTACTCATCCAGCACGGTCAACATCTTGTAAGGCCGGCCGCTGGCCAGCTTGTCGTGGACGAAGTCTATACTCCAGATATGGTTCTGATACCTGGGGCGCAGCCGGATGACGGAGCTGTCCTTGTGATAGAGACGCTTCCGCTTCCTGTGACGCTGCGGTATCTGGAGACCCTCTTCCCTCCAGAGCCGTTCTACCTTCTTGTGATTGACTTCCCAGCCTTCAATGCGAAGCAGCTCGGCGATCTTCCTGTAGCCATAGCGGCCATAGTGCTTTGCCAGTCTGACCACAGCCAGCCGAAGGCTGTCATCATCTCCTGGGGATGCCTCATAGCGCTGTGTGGAGCGTGCCACGCCGATCGTTCTGCAAGCCCGCCGCTCGGATGGCCCGAGCTTCTGACGCACATGGACTACAGCCTGACGCAGATCGGCAATCGTCAGACCTTCGGCTTTAGGTAATCGAGGCTCTCCTTGAGGATCAGCTTGTCCAGTTCAAGATCCGCAACAATTCTCTTGAGGCGGGTGTTCTCCTTCTCAAGGCCCTTGAGCTCCTGAAGCTGTGACTTGCCCATCCCGCCGTACTTCTTGCGCCAATTGTAATATGTCGCATCGCTGATGCCGGCTGAGCGGCAGGCCGTCTCTACACTGCTGCCAGACGCCACACTGAGCTCAATCTGACGCAGCAAATTCAATACATCCTCATCGCTATATCGCTTCCTTGCCATCCCAATACCTCCACAGCTTCGTAGAAAATCACGAATTACGTGGCACAGTTATAAGGGGGCAGGACAGGCTTGCCGAACACTCCGGCGACAGCCTGTTCTTCATCGACTCATCCATCGTCAAGGCTCACCGCGCGGCAGCCGGCGCAAAAGGGGGGAACTGGCGCAGGATATCGGCCGCTCACGCGGCGGCCGCACAAGCAAGGTTCACGCCGTAGTCGATGAACACGGTCGTCCCCGGCGCTTTGTCATCACCGGCGGTCAGGTTCATGACGGTCAAGTCCTGCCGGATCTTCTCGAAGGCGCCGGAGCGCCGCTTGCCGTCGTCGCCGACAAGGCTTACGGCTCACGCGCCATCCGCCAGCTCATTGACGATGACGGGGCTCTGGCGGTCATTCCATCAAAGAGCAACGCCAAAGAGCCCATCTCCCATGACGTCGGTCTTTACAAAATGCGCAACATCATCGAGCGCTTCTTCTGCACCATGAAAGACATGCGAAGGCTCGCAACACGCTTCGAAAAACTCAGCCGCAACTTCCTCGCCATGATCCACATCTTCGCGATAAGACTATGGATCAATTGAGTCCACACCCTAGTGGCTTGTTTTGGCGAGTGGCGTCGGAGAATTGTGCCCACTTCATGGATAGGAGCTCTTCTGGATACCAGACTTCTGGATTGCATGTGAATCCCTTGATCGATTCGGACCTCGACGATTTGCAAAGCCGAGTAATGTTTCTTGCGCCTAACGCAAAATCCAATTTGCGCAGAACATGCCGCACCGTGGGTGATCCCTTGTGCAGCAGCTCGACGTGGTATTGTCGGTAGGCTTCTTCGTATTCCGCCTTTCGTTCTTCATAATCGTCTGGTAGCTCCCTCGTGGGCCCGAGGTTGAGCGTCGCACGTTGAGCCGCTCGGTTAATTCGGTTCATCCTCAGATCATCCAGCACGCCCCGCTGATAGGCGAGTTCGGCCTTCGTTCGGCCGTGCTCATCTCATTTCATGAACAGGTCGCCAAGATCGTGGCCCCAAGCCTGTTTGCGCTCCAGGTCCCCCGGGCCCCTTCTGAGGTAGAGCTTCAGCAGCAGTTCCATGGCCTCGTGGGCGGCCGTGTAGGCTATACCAATGAATCCCAAGTTGTAAGCTGGGACCCAGTCCTGAACATGGGACGCGGACAGCACTGCCGCCGCCTCAAGCTTGCTGGTGGCGTAGGTAAAGGATTCCGCGTCGCTAACTTCTCGATGGCCGCTCATTAGGGCCTCTACTTAGACGCGCCACTCACTTTCCAGTGGCTCGCCCGGATTTGAAGGAGTGACCAATCGCGAACTGTCCAGCGCTGGCGTTCTATTCACAGACCACTCCGTCGCCGTCGCCGTCCCGCATGAACGGGTAGGCAGGGTGCGTGAACGGCACTGGAGCGATGCCGTGCCGCCGCGCCTCGGCACAGGTGATCCTCCCGTTTCCGTTGTCATCCCACAAGCGGAGGGCATCGACATCGCCTGATGAGGAATCGTTCCGCGAAGCAGGCGGCATTACAGCCGCCGGTGGACCGGAGGCACTGGCTCGAAATTCAAGCTCCGTCGATGAACAGGATGAGAGGATGCGCTCCAAAACATCGGCCTCGCGCCGGTCGATTGTGAGGCCGTACTTGCGGCGAACCTCGACGACGCGGTTCGCGAACCAGCACCGGTTCATGGGCGGCAGCCAGCCGGCAGCGTCATGGTCGCGCTTGTCGTGGCGGTTGAGGCCCGGTGCAGCCAAGGTGAGGTTGAGAAAATCGGAGACAAACTGCCGCCGCGTGGCAGCGGCGGCGACGCAGAGCCCACTGTCGTGTGCCTCGGACCTGGCAACGATGTGCTCGATGTCGGTCTCGCGGATGCTGGCGAAGCGCTCCAGCGTATAGGGGCTATAGATGCCGCCGAGCTCGGCGACGATCACGGCTTCAACGGATTGCGGGTAGGCGTAGTCACGTGAATTGTAAGGGGAACAGCGATATTCGGGAGCGACCACCAGACCACGCCAGGTGTCTTCGGCTGCCAGCCGGGACGCCAGAACCAGCGCGGCTGCGGAGCCGAGCCCGACCAGGAACACAAAGACAAAAAGGTGGCGACTGTTCAAATTTTTCAGGAACGATCCACAGCTTTGAGAAATCCGGCATCCAGCTCCGGCTCGTCCCACTTCCGGGCAACCATCTCCCAACGAGCCATCCATTTCTGGAAACCGGGATCGCGCGCCATTAGCTGAAACGTGTACAGCCGGTTGACGATCTGCTTTATCAGATCCCGCATTGCATCGTCATCGAAATGCGAGACCTCCGGCCAAGGGATTTTTCGCCCGTCCGCGTCGATTACCATGACATCCGAATAGTCTCCCGTGCGGGTGACGGGCGTCAGCCCGGCGTGGATGTCCTCGAGCATGGTGTTGCGGACGCACATCATGGCCATGGTCTTGGCCAGATGGGCGGCGATGCGTTCTTCGTCGTTTTCATTCATCGCCAAACTGTATCGGCGAAACGGCGGCAGGCCCACCCTTGCGTGGATCGCCTGCGCCAACCGGACTCGCCTAGTGCGGGCCTTCCGCGTAGAAAACCGCCTCCGCCTCCCGCCGCCGCATCAGCCCCTTGAGCTTGCGCCCTCCGGCCCACACCCAGCGCCGGAGCTCAGGTGGCACGGAGCTGTGCTCCTCCCGGTTGACCTTGCGCCGTAGCGTCGAGCGCTGTAGCGCACCGGTGCCGAGATTGAAGGCAAATGAGCAGAGAGCGTCGAACCGGCCGTCCTCGAGCGGGACGCGGATGAGGCGCAGCACGGCCCGCTCTGCGCTCGCGACATCGCGGCGTAGCATCTCCTCGGCGGTCGCCTCGTCGATGCCGTCCTCGAACCGCTCTCGTTCGGCGTCACGGACCACATGGCCGTAGCCGATGGTCGGCCAGCCGCCGGGGCAGATGTAGATCTCAGGGCTAAACCCCTCGAAGCGCTTGATCAGGGCGAGGCCCTCATCGGTGAGATGGCGCATGGCCTCAGCGCCGCTCCCGGAGCTTCGAGAGGGTTCGGTTGCCGAACCAGAAGCTCATCACCGCAGCGAACAGCGCCTGGGTCTCGGCGTCCCAGATGCGCGGCAGGGCCTCGGCGATGAGCAGGCCCTCGACCACGATCAACAGGTAGAGACCGGAGCCCTTGACGGCCGCGAACAGGATGAAGAAGGCGTAGGTGATAATCGGGCGCACCGAGGCGCGCAGTCCGTCCACCCATCGGCTGCTGCCGTCCAGCGCTGCATCATGCATGTAGAGCGCCTTCGTTTCGGCAATGTCAGCCTGGACCTCGATCTCTTCGAGGCGCTGGTTGTGGCCGACCCGCATCTGCTCCATCTGGCGATCGAGCACGGCGAGCTCGTGCTTGCGGTCGGCCCGTTCGCGGAACAGGCTCATGATGTCGGGAATGGCGCTGGTGGCGAATCCCAGCAGACTGCCGAGCAGGGTCAGCATGACAAACCTCCGATTGGGTTGAACGTGAAAGCGACCCCGGCCACCGGCGCGCGTGCGATGGCGTCCGTGCGGACGACGGTCCGGTCGGTGCGGATCGGTGTGTGAGGGGGGTGGTGTGGCCGCGAGCGGCGTCAGCCGCCGAACAGCGCCGGCCAGAAGGCGCGTGTGGCGACGGCGAGCATGCCGCCGAGCAGGATGGTGAGCAGGCGCGTGTTCCGGATGTGAAGCGCTTCGATCTTGGTGAGCTGCGCCTGGAGATCGCCATAGCGCCGCTCGCAGGCGATCTCGTGCTCCGCGAGATGCCGTGCCGCCTCCGCGCGCACCCGCTCGATCTCGATCATATGGGTCTCGTTCACGGGCGTCTCTCCACTCAGGCGGCTTGATCGGTCTCGTGCACGCGGGCGTCCTCGCCGACGGCGGTGATCTCGACCTGCTCGCCGCGCGGCCTCACGGCCAGCACGCGCGCCCGCAGGCCCCATGCCTCGCCGGGGCCGAAGGCGAAATGGGTGCGCTCCTCGTCGGCGCCGGTGTAGGGCTCGAGGTCCGGGTCCTCGCTCAGCACGACGGTTCTGTCATCGACACCCGGTTCGACCGGCCAGGGGCCGCTCAAGCTCCCGTCGCGGCGGCGGAGCGCAAGGTAATGGACCGGCAGCTTGTTCTGAGAAGGGCGGCGCAATAATCCCCCACTGAGGCGGCCTGATTCCCGGGCTGCGCGGGCGGTTCAAAAAGGGGCCAGCGGCTAGCCTTCATCGGATTTGAACTGATCGAAGGCGGGGGGATGTACTCAGTGGATTTATATGCGCGTGTTCGACGGGCGTGCCATGTCGACGGGATGAGCAATCGTGAGGCGGCGCGGGTTTTCGGGATCGACCGCAAGACGGTGGGCAAGATACTGGGGTTTTCGGTGCCGCCTGGCTACCGGCGTCAGCGACCGCCACGGCGTCCGAAGCTGGACGGATATACGGGCATTATCGACCGGATTTTGGAGGAAGACAGCAAGGTTCACCGCAAGCAGCGTCATACGGTGAAGAGGATCTACGAACGGCTGCGCGACGAGTACGGGTTCACCGGCGGCTACACCATCGTCAAAGGTTATGTGCGGGCATGCCGACACCGGTCGCGGGAGATGTTCGTGCCGCTGCATCACCCGCCTGGCTATGCCCAAGTGGACTTTGGCGAAGCCTTGGCGGTAATTGGCGGCGTACTCCAGAAGATCCACTTTTTTGCCTTCGATTTGCCGCACAGCGATGCCAGCTTCGTGAAGGCCTATCCGGCGGAGACGTCGGAGGCGTTCTGCGACGGCCATGTATCAGCGTTTGCCTTCTTCGGCGGTGTTCCCCAGTCGGTCCTCTATGACAACACTACACTGGCGGTGGCGCGGATCCTGGGCGATGGCACCCGGCAGCGCAGTCGGGTGTTCAGCGAGCTGCAATCCCATTACCTGTTCGAAGACCGTTTCGGCCGCCCAGGCAAGGGGAACGACAAGGGCAAGGTAGAGGGGCTGGTTCGCTTCATCCGGCGCAACTACCTGGTACCGGTTCCCCATCTGGAGAGCTTCGAGGTGCTGAACGCCCGCCTCGAGGACCATTGCCGCCGTCGGCAGGACGACCGACTGCGCCGCCACAGCGAGACGATCGGCGAACGACTTGCCCGTGACCGGGAAGTATTCCTTGAGTTCCCAGCGGTTCCCTACGAGCCTTGCGACCACCGGCCCGGCCGGGTGAGCTCTCTGTCGCTGGTACGCTACAAGGGCAATGATTACTCGGTGCCCGTGGCCTACGGTCATCGCGAGGTGCTGATCCGGGGCTATGTCGACCAGGTGGCGATCAGCTGCGGCGCCGATGTCATCGCCCGGCACCGGCGCTCCTATGAGCGTGAGGACCTGATCTTCGATCCTCTGCATTACCTGCCGCTGATCGAGCAGAAGATCGGCGCGCTGGACCAGGCCGCCCCGCTCGCAGGTTGGCATCTGCCCGATTCCTTCGCCACGCTGCGCCGCCTGATGGAAGCCCGTATGGGCAAGCCCGGCAAGCGGGAATACGTCCAGGTCCTGCGTCTTCTGGAGAGCTTCCGTCTTGCCGAGGTCGAGGCGGCAATCGGCGATGCGCTGAAGCTGGGGGCGATCGGCTTCGATGCCGTCAAGCATCTGGTGCTGTGCCGTATCGAGCGCCGGCCGCCGCGGCTCGATCTCGAGCTTTATCCGTATCTCCCAAGGGCCCGGGTCGCGACGACCTCGGCCGGGAGCTACATGAGCCTGCTATCCGGGGTGAGACCATGACCGATACCTCGCAGCTGTTGCTGAACCATCACCTCAAGACGCTCAGGCTGCCGACCTTCCTGAGGGAATACGACAAGCTGGCCCGGCAATGCGCCTCGGAAGGCGTCGACCATGTCCGCTATCTACAGCGGTTGGCGGAACTCGAGCTGATCGATCGGGAACGCCGCCTGATAGAACGGCGCATCAAGGCGGCCCGTTTCCCGGTGGTTAAAAGCCTGGATGCGTTCGACTTCAAGGCCATCCCTTCGCTCAACAAGACGCTGGTGTTCGAGCTTGCCCGCGGCGAGTACATCGACCGCCGGGAGAACGTGATCGCGCTTGGCAACAGCGGAACCGGCAAGACCCATATCGCCCTTGGGCTCGGTCTGGCCGCTTGCCAGAAAGGGCTTTCGGTTGGCTTTACCACCGCCGCCGCTCTGGTGCATGAGCTCATGGAGGCGCGCGACGACAAACAGTTGCTGCGGTTCCAGAGGAGGCTCGCCGGATACAAGATCCTGATCATCGACGAGCTCGGCTTCGTGCCGCTGTCAAAAACCGGCGCCGAGTTGCTGTTCGAGGTCTTCAGCCAGCGTTACGAGCGTGGTTCCGTCCTGGTCACCTCCAACCTGCCGTTCGATGAATGGACCGAGATATTCGGTTCCGAGCACCTCACCGGCGCCTTGCTCGATCGCCTTACCCACCACGTCCATATTCTCGAGATGAACGGCGAGAGCTACCGGCTCAACCAGAGCAAAAACCGCAGAAAACCCGAAAAATCAGCCTGACCTACCTCGCGTCGCTTGCCCCCGTGGGTTCACAGGCCCCTCCCACGCGCGCCGCCGCGTCAGCCAACTGAGAGGCACGCCGCGCCGCGCGCGGGTCCCTCCTATGGACTACGGGAACAAGCCTCAAACACCGAGTGGCCCCTTTTTACACCGCCCAATGACCCCTTGTTACTCCGCCGTTGACACATCGACGAAATCGGACCGATCGGCCAGTTTGAACCCCATAGCCAAATCCTTCATGTGGATCATGACGTGCACAGCCTTGGTCATCTTCGTCGCGCCCCCAGGCGCGTTTTGGTGGGTCGACGTTACGACTTCGCCGGATACCAATAATCGGGCTCGGGCAGACCTTGTTCGGAGGGCCAGATCAAGACCTCGTAGGTCACGGGGTTTGGCTCTCCCGCTTTCCAGTTAAACCACCGGTTCTTTCCGAAACGCCCGCTCGTGATGCAGTCGTATCCGCGCTCTTTAATCGACTCGACGGCATCGTCGAAGGCGATGTCGCTGTGCGTGAGCGTTATGTAATGGATGCCCCCGTTCTTTTCCTTGAGGAAATCCATATAAATGCTTTTGCCTTCCCTCGGCTCCACAAGCAGCCACTGCACCGGGCCGGTAAACGCGACCGCGATTTGCGAGACGCACTCTTGGAGTTCGCCGTAATATGTCGTCTCGGTCATGGCCGGCGGCTTTAACGGGCCTACCCACCATGGTCCGATCCCCATGCGATCGGCATATTCCCTGACCGCCTTATCGATATCGTCGGTCTCGATAACGATTTGTGAAACCCCATCGAACATGCTGTTGGGCAGGTCGCTAAAAAGATACGGATCCAGACTATCCATCTTGTGTCCTTCCCTCGTCGCGTGAAATGATGTCACGCTCCTCGCCCGGGAATGGCCCTCGTGGCCTCCCCGCCGGTGCGATACCCGACCCCAAGGCAGACAGCATTGAGAGGGCGGCGACGGGTTGGCCGCCACCCACCTCCCGACCTCCCAAAAATTACCGGTACGCCTTTCCAACTGCCCCATCGCGATCGCTGAACGGTGGTTCGCCCGTCCGCTCATCGCGCCGAAGACTTGAGCTTTCCCCTCAGATTCTTGTAATGGGGCACGTTTTCCTGAAGCGGGATGCGCGGTACTCCCTCCAGCGCGTTCAAGAGGAGAGTGCAGAGAAAATGCTCGCAGTGCTCGGTTTGCGCCGTCGTGCCGCCCTTCTTATCGACGACGTAGCGACCCTGCTTATATCCCCGCGAGTGCTGGTTCCGCTGGACGCTCTCGAGCGTCGGAATATCTTCCGCTTCCTGAACCTGCTCGCCGACGAATCTCATGAATTCCAGTTCGCGTTCCGTACAGGGATTCGTCCGGTAGAAGCAATCCCAGTGCTCGATATGTCCCTCCGCGCTGTAGGGAACCGCCGTCACCACCTGAAAATTCGTCGTCCCCGGCCAGATCGCGAACGCGGTGTTGGGCCACAAGTTGTCGAATAGCCCGACCTGTATCTCGTCGTTGGACTTTTTCAGAGGATTATCATTATCCGGGTCCAGAGCGCCTTCGTCGAAGCCTAGGTCCGGGGCGATCATGGTGGTGTGAATGTCGTAGCTGTACATGCGTAAGGCGCTCAGATCGACAACTTCCTTCAGGCCCTGATGCACCGTCGGGCAGTGGTAGCATTCGGCGAAATTCTCCGCGAATATCTTCCAGTTGGACTTTACGTCCCACGTGAAGCGGTGACAGAACTTCAGGTCGTCGAGTTCCGGAACGAAATGGTAGTACTCATCCTCAAGCAAACTCGCCTGGCTTTTCAAAGTCTTCGCGTCCGGGTCCAGGTTCACGAAAACGAGGTTGCAGAATTGCTCGACCCGCACTTCCGTGAGGCAAAATACTTCCCGATCGAAGCCCTCCATGATTTCGGTGCCCGGCGCCGTGACCAGATTTCCCAGGCTATCGTAAGTCCATGAGTGATAGGGGCAAATCAGTAATTTCTTGCTGTTGCCCCGGCCCTGGACCAGTTCCGCGGCGCGGTGCTGACAAACATTGTAATACGCGTGAAGCTCATTGTCTTTTGCCCGGATGACGAAGATACCCTGATCGGCGACATTACAGGTGATGTAGTCGCCGATCTCGCTCAGATGCTCGAGCGCTCCGGCATAATTCCACGTCTTGTAGAAAATCTCCTCTTTCTCGCGCGCGTAAATCTCCGGGTCCGTATAGTAATGTTGCGGCAACGTGTATGTACACGTCGGATCGGGATTAAACTTATGCTCACTGCGAAGTTCGGCGAGCTCTTTCATAGACATCATCGACATTTTGGCCTCCATATGAGCCGAGTTGTACTCGTAAACTCCCCATCGGAAATTTTATTCGCTCTCCGATTTAAGGAAGCACATGTGTAACTTAAGGGGCTTAAAACCCTGTATTGAGGGAAGGATTGGTATCATTGGTCTTTGCAGATTTCCTCCGTAATGGCATAGAACGTAATCCGCGTGGCCCGGTCCATTTCGGTGACTGAGGGCTGCAACTGAGTGATCGTGTTTTCTACGGCCGCCTTGCTTTGCAATTTCACCATCGCTAAAGCTTCAGCCTCGCTTATGCCCGTGAACCCGACAGGGTCATCACGAATATGGGCCAACATGCAGGGATCAATGACATGCTCGATGATTTCAGCCCTGTAATCTCGCAATGATGCCGACTTGGGGCAGCGACTGTAAAGCCCCAATTCTATGTACCAGTTCCTGATAGAGTCTCGGGCGCGGGTGGACGCATGTTCAGAGACTGATGCGGGCGGATGTGATTGTACTGTTTGAGCCAGGCTTCGATGACGATTTGAGCCTGTCTGATTGAAGTGAACCACTCAGCATTGAGAACTTCCCTGCGCAGGGTGCCGTTGAAGCGCTCGTTGTAACCGTTTTCCCAGGGGCTCCCCGGATAGATACGGATGGGCTTGATCCCGACCCTGATAAGCCAGGCCTGGAAGTTCTGTGCGATGAACTCAGGACCATTGTCTGACCTGATAAACTCTGGCCTGCCGCGTTTCAGGAAGAGCGGATAGAGAGCTTCGAGAACCTCCGCATTGCCCATTCGGGGCTTCACGGCCACGCACAGGGCTTCACGGGTGTACTCATCCAGCACGGTCAACATCTTGTAAGGCCGGCCGCTGGCCAGCTTGTCGTGGACGAAGTCTATACTCCAGATATGGTTCTGATACCTGGGGCGCAGCCGGATGACGGAGCTGTCCTTGTGATAGAGACGCTTCCGCTTCCTGTGACGCTGCGGTATCTGGAGACCCTCTTCCCTCCAGAGCCGTTCTACCTTCTTGTGATTGACTTCCCAGCCTTCAATGCGAAGCAGCTCGGCGATCTTCCTGTAGCCATAGCGGCCATAGTGCTTTGCCAGTCTGACCACAGCCAGCCGAAGGCTGTCATCATCTCCTGGGGATGCCTCATAGCGCTGTGTGGAGCGTGCCACGCCGATCGTTCTGCAAGCCCGCCGCTCGGATGGCCCGAGCTTCTGACGCACATGGACTACAGCCTGACGCAGATCGGCAATCGTCAGACCTTCGGCTTTAGGTAATCGAGGCTCTCCTTGAGGATCAGCTTGTCCAGTTCAAGATCCGCAACAATTCTCTTGAGGCGGGTGTTCTCCTTCTCAAGGCCCTTGAGCTCCTGAAGCTGTGACTTGCCCATCCCGCCGTACTTCTTGCGCCAATTGTAATATGTCGCATCGCTGATGCCGGCTGAGCGGCAGGCCGTCTCTACACTGCTGCCAGACGCCACACTGAGCTCAATCTGACGCAGCAAATTCAATACATCCTCATCGCTATATCGCTTCCTTGCCATCCCAATACCTCCACAGCTTCGTAGAAAATCACGAATTACGTGGCACAGTTATAAGGGGGCAGGACAGGCAACCGCCAGCTTGGTGTTGTCGTACAGGATGGAGCGGGGGACGCCGCCGAAGAACGCAACCGCCGCGTTGTGGCCATCGCAGAACGCCTCGGTCGTCTCCGCCGGATAGGCCTTCACGAAGCAACCATCACTGTGGGGAAGGTCGAAGGCAAGGAAGTGGACCTTGCGCGCCACACCGCCGATCACCGCCATCGCCTCGCCGAAGTCCGCCTGGGCGTGGCCGGGGGAATGGACGAGCGGCACGAACATCTCGCGCGACCGAAGCCGCCGCTCACGGACATAGTCCTTCACGATGGTGTAGCCGCCGGTGAACCCGTACTCGTCCCGGAGACGGTCGAAGATCCGCTTCGCCGTGTGCCGTTGCTTGTGGTGGCTGGTCCGATCGTCCTCCAGGATCCGATCGATAATCCCCGTGAATGCGTCCAGCTTCGGACGCCTCCGCGGCACGCTCCGGCGATATCCCGGCGGCACCGAGAACGACAGCATCTTGCGCACCGTCTTGCGGTCCAGCCCGAACACCCGCGAGGCCTCGCGGGTGCTCATCCCCTCGACACGACACGCCCGCCGGACCCGCGCGTACAACTCCACCCGATACATCCCCCCGCCTTCCAGTCAGAGCAACCCTGACAGAAGGCTATAGACGGTCCCATTTTGGTCCGCCACAGCCGGATCAACCGGCCGCTTCAGTGGGGGATTATTGCGCCGCCGTTCTCACCACCGTCAATTGCACGATGAACACCGAGGCTTGCGATGTCCTGTTGGATAAAGTGGTCGGCGCCGTCAAGGGAACGGTCGAGAAGATCAGAGACTTGGAGCACTACCCTGAGCTGCTCAAGAAAACCGACCTCGCCGTTGCGCGGTTCATAGACGGCAAGATCAGCCGCGAGGAGTTCGTCACCGTGCTGGCCGATGCCGGCCACATCGCCGGAACCGCCGAGTCCGTCCTCGTCGGCCTCGGGCTTTCCACCCTCGGCGGAGGAAAGCTGCTCGGCGGCCGAGTGGGAGTGCCGAACCGGACACTGAGCCAAATTGATGATTATGTTGACTTAACGAAAGGCGCCAGAGAGCATATTCTTAAATACCATAGGCCGGGGGCAGGCAAGCCCGACAAGACGGAATTTCCTTCCCATTGGGATGATGAAAGGATCATTCATCAGATTTCAGACATCGCAACCGATCCAAGTTTAGTCCGGCAAGTAGATAACAGAGGAACTCCGTACGTCGTTGGGACGCGTGATGGCATAGAAATTCAGGTAAATTTCTTCCCTGATGACAATGCAAAAGCCGGGCAGATAACGACCGGATATCCCATCAACGTTCCAGCAAATCCGGGGCCATAATGACCTGGGCAGACAAAAAGTGTGATTGGACAAAGTTAGTCGAGTCTTTGCAATCGGAGATCGATGCCAATTCAAGCGTGATCCCGACGGCTAGATTGTCAGATATTCAACACTACAAGGATCATAGTGAATACGGCATGGCGTTTGAATATTTGTACTTGGAGATAATGGAACGTCCGAATTCACATTTTACGCTCGGTGAGGCCAGAGCTCGTGAGATGGCCCTTTTCCTTGAATTGAACGACGAAAACGAGTGCAGGGTGGATCATCGATTTTGGCCCAAATTCCAAGACTTTCTCAATCGGAGGAGAAAATCTGTCTAACTACATTCCGGGGGCCCAGTGAAGAGCTACGCTGCGCGCGGGCCGTTTGGTCAAAGAGGGCTTGCGCCGCAGCGGCTGAATCACAAGACTGGGCGCTTTGAAAGTATGGAATTGCATCACACTCCACCCCAACGGGAGGGTGGACTGTTCGATTTTGAGCCGCTATGGCCGGACGAACACGCCGCAATTGACCGCTACCGGAACACTGGAGACTAGAACGATGCCAGCGTTTGGAAGTCTTTTCATACAATCAAAAGGGCAGCCGATCGAATACAACGGGCGGACAATTCATTTATCTGACAGAGTTCCAATCGGGTCATCCGCCTCAATCCGTTTAACTTTCGAGAGTGTCGCTTCGGATTGGCGCCAAGGCGTGTTTCTCACCACCGATGGCTGGTTCGAAGTGGACGGCCTAAAGATAAACAAAAAGACTGTTTTGTGGCAAGATACGGCGCCGAAGGAAGTTGTGGTGTCAGTTACCTCCAAGAAAGGCGTGCTCTGGGTCAAGAACGTTTGGGATACTGGTAACGGCGTGATGGACTCTGGGCACAACGGAGCCGCCATGATTGTCGAGGAAGACGGCGCGTGTCGCCGGTATCTTTGCAACGACGGACGTCCCGACGATGATTTCGATGACCTCGTGTTTCGTATTGCAATCATCTAACACAACGACCCCACTCTCTTGTATGCAACAAGGGATAGAAAACGGAAAATCAGGGTTTGGCGACCCCCTCTTCGGGGGATCTTTCGGACCGGATGGAGCACAGAAATGGGTTCTCACAAAGCTAATATATTCGGCGTAATTCCCACCCTGATGTTGGCTGTACTTGTTGCGGCGTGCTCCAGCGTTCCGCTCGATGACTACAATAGGCTCATAACTTCCCATTCAAGCGTCATGAATTCGGTCCAAGAGGCTGTCATTCAGTCCAAGGCGAAACAGCTAAGCCTTGGAGAGGCGGAAAAGGCCGAAATAACGATTGACGGGCATGTCATCAGAATCGGTGACGCACTGGCAAACTACAAAGTCTTTTCGACGCCGGTTTTGGATTCTGGAAACTATCAAATACGCGTAGTTTCCGGGTGCTTTGAGTGTTTTGGTTTTAGGAAGAAAACGCTGCTGCCGCATGTTGTTGTGATTGATAGCGAAAATCGGATAGTCGAAACGGGAAACAAGACCGAAAAGGCCGTGTATGGTTATGCCGTCGAGGGAACCATCAGAGTAGATCGAGCGCAGAAATTTAGCATCCTCGTCGCGGCGGATAACAGGAAGGTTGGGCAGTCTTCACCGGAATTCTCCTTCGCCTATGTGGATCAAATATTCATTCCTTTCAGCCTGCCGGTGGAGATTAGTCCTGAGGGGTGGTTCGCAATAGTGGTAAGGCCTTCCTCCTAGGCGTCAGCGCCGCCTCCAGAGGCCCTTGAGCTTGCGCCCGCCGGCCCACACCCAACGCCTACCCAACCTGTTCAGGAATGATCGAGGGCGTTCAGAAAGCCGGCATCCAGTTCCGGCTCATCCCACTTTCGAGCGACCGTCTCCCAACGAGCCATCCAGCTCTGAAACCCCGGATCGCCCGACAGTAGCTGAAGCGAATAGAGTCGGTTGACGACCTGCTTCATGAGATCCCGCATCGCATCGTCATCGAAATGCGAGACCTTCGGCCAAGGGGTTTTGCGCCCATCCGCGTCGATGACCATGACATCCGACTAGTCCCCTGTTCGGCTGACGGGGACGAGTCCGGTGTGAATATCCTCGAGCTGCGTGTTGCGAACGCACATTAAGGCCGTGATCTTGGCCAGATGGGCGGCAATGCGTTCCTCGTCGTTTTCATTCATCAATGAACTCTATCGGCAAAACAGCAACAGTAGTTCTAACCTGACGAGGATTCCGCTCGCTGTCCAACTCGTTTAGTGCAGGCCCTCCGCATAGAGACTTGCCTCGGCCTCGCGCCGCCGCACCAACCCCCTGAGCTTCCGCCCGCCGGCCCACACCCAGCGCCGGAACTCGGGCGGAACGGCTGTGTGCTCCTCGCGGTTGACCTTGTGCCTAAGCGTCGAGCGCTGTAGCGCACCGGTGCCGAGATTGAAGGCAAATGAGCAGAGAGCGTCGAACCGGCCGTCCTCGAGCGGGACGCGGATCAGCCGCAGCACGGCCCGCTCGGCGACCTCCACATCGCAGCGTAGCAGCGCTTCGGCCTCCGCCTCGTCGATGCCGTCCGCGAACCGCTCGCGCTCGTCGTCGTGCACCACATGGCCGTAGCCGATGGTCGGCCAGCCGCCGGAGCAGATGTAGATCTCAGGGCTAAACCCCTCGAAGCGCTTGATCAGGGCGAGGCCCTCATCGGTGAGATGGCGCATGGCCTCAGCGCCGCTCCCGGAGCTTCGACAGCGTCCGGTTGCCGAACCAGAAGCTCATCACGGCGGCGAACAGCGCCTGGGTCTCGGGGTCCCAGATACGCGGCAGGGCCTCGGCGATGAGCAGGCCCTCGACCACGATCAACAGGTAGAGCCCCGATCCCTTGACGGCCGCGAACAGGATGAAGAAGGCATAGGTGATCAGAGGGCGCACCGAGGCCCTCAGTCCATCTACCCATCGGCTGCTGCCGCCCAGCGCCGCATCGTGCTTGTAGAGGGCTTTGCTCTCGGCGATGTCCGCGTTGACCTCGATCTCCTCGAGGCGCTGGGTGTGGCCGAGCCGCATCTGCTCCATCTGGCGGTCGAGCACCGCAAGCTCGTGTGCGCGGTCCGCGCGCTCGCGGAACAGGGACATGATGTCGGGAATGGCGCTGGTGGCGAATCCCAGCAGACTGCCAAGCAGGGTCAGCATGACGAACCTCCCATTGGGTTGAGGGTGAAGCCGGCCCCGGCCTCCGGCGCGCGCACGATGGGGTCCGTGCGGACGGCCGGCGGTGGGATCGGTGCGTGGAGAAGATGCGGCGGAAGACGGCTGCGAGCGGCGTCAGCCGAACGCTGCCGGCCAGAAGGCCTTGCCCAAGGCGGTGAGCATTCCCACGAGGATCACACCGAGCAGCCACGTGTTACGGATGTGAAGCGCCTCGATCTTGGTGAGCTGCGCCTGGAGCTCGCCGTAGCGCCGCTCGCAGGCGATCTCGTGCTCCGCGAGGTGCCGTGCCGCCTCCGCACGCACCCGCTCGATCTCGATCATATGGGTCTCGTTCACGGGCGTCTCCCCACTCAGGCGGCTTGATCGGTCTCGTGCACGCGGGCGTCCTCGCCGACGGCGGTGATCTCGACCTGCTCGCCGCGCGGCCGCACGGCCAGCACGCGCGCCCGCAGGTCCCATGCCTCGCCGGCGCCGAAGGCGAAGTGGGTGCGTTCCTCGTCGGCGCCGGTGTAGGACTCGAGGTCGAGGTCCTCGCTCAGCACGACGGATCGTTCATCGGCACCGGGCGAGACCGGCCAGGGACCGCTCAAGCCACCGTCACGCCGGCGAAGCGCGAGGTAATGGACGGGCGGTTCGGCCGTGTCCGCGTCCCATTCCAACGGCTCGCTCAAGGTCAGCGTGCGGCCGTCGACGGCCGTCACCTCGCCACCCTGGCCCCAGCGCGGCAGGTCGTGGGTGATGGCGATGAGATCGCCATAGGTCGGGATCAGCCCTTCGAGCTCGGTGCGGAAGGTCATTATGCGCCGGCGGTAGCGGTTGGCGGCGGCCATGTAGAGACCCTCGCGCATCGCTTGCTCGGCGCCGGTGCAGCCGAACAGCTCGACCGTGGCGGGCTTGCCGGTTACCTCGGCGGCGCTCCCCGGCAGAGCTGCCGTGACCTCGTCGGGCGCCCAGGTGCGCTCGGAGAAGTAGGTCACGGTCACCGCATCCGCCGTGTCCTCGCCCGGCATGACGTACTGAACGCGGAAACTCCCCTTGACGATGTTGCGCGGCCCGAACAGCGCCACCGGCAGAATCCTCGGCGCATCGCGGGCGATCCTGAGCACACCGCCTTGCAGGAAGGGCAGCGCGCGGCCGCAGCGGGCGATGCGGGTAAGCGCCTCCCAGACCGTGAGGCCTTGATCGAACATCGCATCGAAGCGGTCGCCGCGCGATTGCCAGACGGCGTCAAGCGCATGCAGCGCCGGGAGATCGATGCGGGCGTCGGCGAGCCCGGCGCCATAGGGCGCGCGGGCGGCATCGGCGAAGGCCCAGGCGAGGGAGCGGGTGGGTTGCGGCGCGGACCAGCCGCTCGCAGGGTCCCAGACCGGAAGCCTGCGGGTGACGATGGCGTTGACAAGCCGCGCCGAGCGCTGCGAGAGATTGTCGGTGGCGCGCATCCTGACGGCCAGGAGAGTGACGGCGCCGAACGCCGGCGCCCCTTCGAGGAAGGTCTTGAGGCCGCCCCAGCGAATCTCGTGACTGGCGCGCGCATCGCCGCTCTTGTCGTTGGTGCGCCGGGCCCTCACCTCGTAGCGCCCGGCGGCGACGGTATAGCGATAGCTCTTGCGCTGCGGCGTGTTCTCGGCCGCGGTCACGCTCTCCGAGGCAAGCGCCAACCAGCCGCCGGCGGCCTCACCCTCATCGTCGATGGCGCGGGCCTCGACTGCCCATTCGATGGTGCGGGCACTGAAGCTGTCGCTGGCGGTGGCGTAATAGAGCCCGCGCGGCATCACCACGTCGATGCCGATCTCCGTCGCACGGGTGCCGGCCGGGTTGGCGGTGAAGGGACCGATCCAGCCGTCGTCGCCCTCTTCGCGGTCGTTGGCGCCAATCAACTCCTGGCCGGCGATCTCGGGTGCTGTCACCACGTCGGCCTCGAACAGGCTGACGGCGCCGCCGGGCGGCACGAGCTCGGTCTCGATCTCCTCGAAGGAGGCGATCGGCGTGTCCTCGATGCGGACCTGTTCGAGGTCGTATTGGCCTTGGCCGATGCAGTGCAGCTGATGCAGGTACTGGTCGTTGCCGCTGTATTCCACCCAGGGCGTGGCGGCGAGGTCGGGATAGACCCGGTGACGGCCGTAGACCACCGGGATGGGCTGGGCGAGCCGGGCGTGGTTGCCCTGGGCGGTCAGCGAATAGGTCGGGCTCGGCGCCGGCGCGCTGCCGAAGTTGGCGGTGATGGCGGAGGGCTTGGGTGGTGGGATCAGGACGTTGACGAGCGCCGTGCCAGCCAGCGCCACGCCGGCGGTGATGAGTGATGCGGCGATACCCGCCTCGGCAAAACCTGCGGCGACGGCGAGATAGGAGCCGACATAGGGTGCTGCGATCATGACCGCGAGCATCAGAACGATCCGCAGCGGGTTCTTGCCGCCTCCGCCTCCGCCGCCCTGGGGCAGCGGAATGAACGCCACCACGTCGCCCTCGCTGATGAAGGTGTCGTCCCAGCAGCCGCGCAACACCGGTGAGGCGTTGTGCAAACAGATCGTCGGGCACTCAAACTCGCTGATGCCCTGCTCGCCGAGCCATTCACGGATCGAGACCGGCTCGGCGACGGCGAACACGTCGCGGTCCCGCTCCGGGCGGAACGGGTTGTGCAGCATGACGACAGTGCCGGGCATCAGACATCTCCGGTAAAGCGGTAGAAACCCTCGATGCGCCAGCCATGGGCCGTGAGATCGACGGGTGGCTGGAACACCACGCCGATATCGCGGGCGGCATGGAGCACGCCGCCGCCGTCGACATTGAGCCAGATCCCCACATGCACCGGATGGCGGGACTGGCGCATCAGCACACCGTCGCCCTCGCGCGGCCGTTCAACGAGCTTCCAACGCTCCCTTTCGGGATGATCGCGGAAGCCGGAGAGCACGGCGCGCAGGTTCGCGGCATCGACGGGGATTTCGGGCACCTCGATGCGGAAGCGCTCACGCCAGCACCAGCGCGCAAGGCCCCAGCAGTCGAACGCAGCCGGTCCTCGCCCGCCTACTTGCCACGGGCGGCCGATCAGGTCTTCGGCCCAGTGCATCTAGCGGGTGAGCCCGGGGAACCGCTTCGCGGTATAGGTCTCGGCCGGAAACGCCCGGTTGCCGATATCGAGCATGCGGGCGCGGCCGGTGGCGCGGAAGACGTCGACCTCGACCTCGGTCAGCGTCAAGGTGATCGGCGGGTCCATCTGCGGGCCTTCGAGATCGGTCGAGAGATAGGGCCGGTAGGTCACCTCGACGATCTCGAGGCTGGTCGCGGCGGCATCGAGATGGCGGACGATCTCGCGGCTCACATTGTCGAGCGTGACCGCGATCTCGGGCACCGGCGCGGTGTCGACGGGCGGCAGCTCGAGATCGAAGGCGAGTGCCACGAAGGGCACCATCCGCCCGCCATCCTTGGGCGCGTCTTCTTCCAGGCGGGCCACCAGGCCGACCAGGTCGCGCGCTTGCGTCGGCATGGCGTCAAGCACCGCCTGCACCTCCGCGCCCCCGAGGCTCAACCAGCTTGCCTCGTCGGCAAAGTTCCGCACTACGCGGATCGCGGTCGGCTCGCCCTCGTCATCCATGAAGGCGGGATGGCGCAGCTCGAGGGTATGCAGGATGACGGTGTCGGACGGTGCCGAGGCGTAGGCCTCTCGGATCGTCTGTTCGAGGGCCGGATCGGGCATCTCAACGCCTGGCGACGCCGGGTGGGTCCCGATCGGACGCGGCGTCTTCAGGCGCCTCTGGTGCATCGGGCCCCGGGCCCAGATCGGATTCCGGCTTATCGGACGTCGGCGTCGGCTCCGACGCGGACAGCAGATCGGGCTTGGGATAGGCGCGCTTGACCGCGAGCCAGGAGCCGATGAGCGCGTCCATGTCCTTCGGCAACCCGGTGCCGGCGAGGCGCAGCTGGTTCAGCGCTTTAAGGATGGCGTCGAGCTGATCGGTGACCGGCATCTCGCGGGCGTAGCGCTCGGCCCGGCGCGTGCGCACCTGGATGCGGTCGACGGCGAGCGCGTCGAGCCTGCCGGCGAGATCGGTCTCCTCGTCAAGATCGTGGGTCTTGAGATCGACGCCGGCGTCCTGCTTGCCGTAATCGAGCGAGGCGACGCGGGCATAGTCGCGGCTGTCGAGTTGGCAGAGCCAGGTGAAGGCGCCGTCGAGCCAGTCGGTCGGCGGCAGGAAGTGCGCGCCGGTCTCCGATTCCACATAGCTGATGATGTGCATGTACGCTCCCCTAATAGAGCTCGACCCGGGCCATCACCGTCGGGTCGTAAGCGCCGCCCTCGACGCCGAGCTTGTTGTAGGCATTGCGACCGGCGGCCCAGACGGTGCCGCGGGCCAGGCGCACGAAGAAGCCAGCCTCCGAGGTGTAGCCGTGCGCCACCACCTCGACCGCGTCCCATTCGTCCGGCGGGACCGGCAGCGGCCATTGCAGCGGGGTCGCGGCCCCACCGGCCCCCCAGGCGCCGGATTGGCCGTAATGACCGCAGGAATAGACCCGGCCGTCGGAGCCCAGCATGACCGTGGAATGGTAATGGGCGGCGGCGAGGGCGCCGCCGGTGGAGATCATGCGCGCGGTGACGCCGTCCGGGAGCGCGACCCGGGTCGGCGCGGTGATGTTATTGGTGATGTTGCCGATGCCGAGCTGGCCCTGGCCGTTATAGCCGCAGGCGTAGGTATTGCCGTCGTCGCCATTGAACCAGAGCTGGGGATACTCGCCGCCGCCCCAGAGACCGGTGGCGGCGGCCACCCCGGCCGGCAGCGGCAGCTGCTCGAAGAGGTGGCGATCCGTGATGATGCCGTTGCCGTGGAACCCTTGGCCGCCATAGCCCGCGGTCCAGATACTGCCGTCCTTGCATAGCACCGCGGTCGCCGCGCCGCGGCTGGAGCCGCAGGGTGCGACCTTCCTGATCCGGGAGCTGCCCGGCAGCCCCGCCACTTCGGCGAACAGGCTCTTGTTAATCTCACCGTCGTCGACGCCGAGCTTGCCCCAGTTGTTGGCGCCGGCCGCCCACAGCGTGCCGTCGCGGGTCAGCGTGAAACAAGCATTAAGGTCGCCATGGCCGGGCCAGAACTCGATCACGTCCTCGAGCGGTACATCGCCGGTCTTCCTGCAGCGCACCGGGCTGTAGGCATTGGCGGTCGCGCCTTGAGCGAGATTGCCGTAACCGCCGTAACCCCAGGCCCACAGGCTGCCGTCCCGGCACAGCGCGTAGAGGGCCGACGAGTGGGTCGGATAACCCCGCACCAGGTCAAGCTTGATGACGTCGCGGCCCGGGATACCCGAGGCGCGGCCGATATCGCTCGCATCGATCGAGCGCGCGATGCCGTTGCCGGTGGTGTGCCCGCGGCCCTGCTGGCCATGGCCGTTATAGCCCCAGGTGACGACGTCGCCGTCATCGGTCAGCATGGCGACGGAGCTATAGGAGCCGACCACATAGCGAGGCCGTCCGGAGACCGGATGGTCGGCATTGGTGCGGTTGTCCCACACCAGGTAATGCAGGTGCTGGGGGTTGTAAGCATTGCCCGCCATGGCGAGTTGGTGATCGCCGTTGGTCCCGGACATGCGGACGGTGCCGTCGGCCATCACGAAGGCCATGTAGTAATAGGTGATGTCGGAGGCGCAGCCCTTGCCCGGATACGAGGCCTCGCCGTTGAGGAGCCCGATACAGCGCTGGCTCGCCGGCAGCTTGTGTGGGCGCGGCGGCGGGCGGCGGCGCGGCAGATCGGCGGTGACGGTGGAGTTCATCATCAGTAGTCGCCTCCGAACAGGGTGACGTGGACATTGCCGGTGACGGCGCTGTTGGCGTTCTCGGGCAGCCGGCTAGCGAGGGTGTCTGTCAGCAGCAGCCAGCGGTCGCCCGCGGCATCGAGCCAGGGCATCTGGACGGGATCGAGGCCGGGATGGGCCGGATAGCCGTCCAAGCCTGCGCGCGCGGCCACCTT
This sequence comes from Alphaproteobacteria bacterium, assembly GCA_965249645.1. Taxonomy (GTDB): domain Bacteria; phylum Pseudomonadota; class Alphaproteobacteria; order UBA828; family JAPUJA01; genus CAVOEB01. The sequence continues at coordinate 5,762 of CBDFML010000008.1, read as the reverse complement.
GGTCGACCAGATGGGCCGCCAACGGTAGACGGTAACGTCGGTTCCCGTCGCGCTCGCAATTGCGTTGCCAGGGGTGTTCTCGAGGGTGAGCACGGTGTCGGTGCGGGCGCTGAGCCTGTAATCGCCCCGGTTCGCCACCGCGCCTGTCAATGGCGGAGCAAAAAGGGACCACCGTGGCGGTGTAAGAAGGGACCACTTGGCGGCTGCGGGCTTGTCCCCGTAGTCCATGGGAGGGCCCCGCGTGCGACGCGGCGTGCCCTCAACAGGCCGACGCGGCGGCGCGCGCGGGAGGGACCTGTGGGCCCACGGGGTCAAGCGTGGGCTGGGTGGTCGGTTCAGTTCGCCGTCGGGGTTTGACGCCTGCGGCTCTGGTTGAGCCTGTAGCTCTCGCCATTCATCTCGAGGATGTTGACGTGGTGGGTGAGGCGCTCGAGGAGAGCGCCGGTGAGGCGCTCGGAGCCGAACACCTCGGTCCATTCGTCGAAGGGCAGATTGGTGGTGACCAGGGTCGAGCCCCGCTCGTAGCGCTGGCTGAACACCTCGAACAGGAGCTCGGCGCCGGTCTTGGACAGCGGCACGAAGCCGAGTTCGTCGACGATCAGAAGCTTGTAGGTGGCGAGCTTCTTCTGGAACCTCAGCAGCTGCTTGTCATCGCGGGCCTCGATGAGCTCGTGGACCAGTGCGGCGGCGGTGATGAAGCCGACCGAGAGGCCCTTCTGGCAGGCCGCCAGGCCGAGACCGAGGGCGATGTGGGTCTTGCCGGTGCCGCTGTTGCCGAGCGCGATGAGGTTCTCGCGGCGCTCGATGTACGCGCAGCGGGCCAGCTCCAGGACCAGCGTCTTGTTGAGCGAGGGGATGACCTTGAAGTCGAAGCTGTCGAGGCTCTTGATCACGGGGAAGCGCGCCGCCTTGATGCGCCGCTCGACCATGCGGCGCTCGCGGTCGATCAGCTCGAGCTCGGCAAGACGCAGAAGATAGCGAACGTGGTCGACGCCTTCCGAGGCACACTGCCGGGCGATCTTGTCGTACTCCCTCAGGAACGTCGGCAGCTTCAGCCTCTTGAGGTGGTGGACGAGCAGCACCTGCGGCGTGTCGGTCATGCGCGGAGCCCCGACAGCAGGCTCATGTACGATTTGGCAGACGTTATCGCGACCCGGGCGCGCGGCAGGTACGGATAGACGTCGAGATCCAGTCGAGGCGGCCGTCGCTCGGTCCGACACAGCACCAGGTGCTTGACGGCATCGAAGCCGATCGCGCCAAGCCGCAGGGCGTCGCCGACCGCACCCTCGACCTCCTCGGGCCGGAAGGTCTCCAGCAGACGCAACACCTGGACGTACTCGCGCTTGCCCGCCTTGCCCATGCGGGCTTCGAGCAGGCGTCGCAGAGTGATGAAGGCCTCGGGCAGGTCCCAGCCCGCCACCGGCGCGGCCTGGTCGAGGGCGCCGATCTTCTGCTCGATCAATGGCAGATAATGCAGCGGGTCGAAGATCAGGTCCTCGCTGTCATAGGACCGGCGGTGCCGGGCGATCACCTCGGCCCCGCAGCTGATCATCACCTCGTCGACATAGCCCCGGATCAGTCCCTCGCGGTGGCCGTAGGCCACGGGTACGGAGTAGTCGTTGCCGCGGTAGCGCACCAGCGACAGCGAACTCACCCGCCCGGGACGCTTGTCGCAGGCATCGTATGGTGCCGGGGGTAGCGGTAGCAGAGCTTGGCGATCCCGCGCGAGGCGCTCGCCGATGGTCTCCTTGTGACCCCGCAGCCGCGCCGCCTGGCGCCGGCGGCACTGTCCCGCGAGATCATCGTTCAGCGCCTCGAAGCTCTCGGCCCGCGGGACGGGGACCAGGAAGTTCCGCCGGATGAAGCCGACCAGTCCCTCGACCTTGCCTTTGTCGTTGCCCTTGCCCGGCCGGCCGAACCTGTCCTCGAACAGATAGTGGGATTGCAGCTCCGTGAAGACGCGCGCTCGCTGCCGCTTTCCATCGCCCAGGATGCGGGCAACCGCCAGCTTGGTGTTGTCGTACAGGATGGAGCGGGGGACGCCGCCGAAGAACGCAACCGCCGCGTTGTGGCCATCGCAGAACGCCTCGGTCGTCTCCGCCGGATAGGCCTTCACGAAGCAACCATCACTGTGGGGAAGGTCGAAGGCAAGGAAGTGGACCTTGCGCGCCACACCGCCGATCACCGCCATCGCCTCGCCGAAGTCCGCCTGGGCGTGGCCGGGGGAATGGACGAGCGGCACGAGCATCTCGCGCGACCGAAGCCGCCGCTCACGGACATAGTCCTTCACGATGGTGTAGCCGCCGGTGAACCCGTACTCGTCCCGGAGACGGTCGAAGATCCGCTTCGCCGTGTGCCGTTGCTTGTGGTGGCTGGTCCGATCGTCCTCCAGGATCCGATCGATAATCCCCGTGAATGCGTCCAGCTTCGGACGCCTCCGCGGCACGCTCCGGCGATATCCCGGCGGCACCGAGAACGACAGCATCTTGCGCACCGTCTTGCGGTCCAGCCCGAACACCCGCGAGGCCTCGCGGGTGCTCATCCCCTCGACACGACACGCCCGCCGGACCCGCGCGTACAACTCCACCCGATACATCCCCCGCCTTCCAGTCAGAGCAACCCTGACAGAAGGCTATAGACGGTCCCATTTTGGTCCGCCACAGCCGGATCAACCGGCCGCTTCAGTGGGGGATTATTGCGCCGCCGTTCTCATCCGTTATCCAATTACCTCAATTTGTCCCATAAGCGCTGACGGGGAACAGGGCATGCCAAGCGAAACTCGCAATGGTGTAATCGATTGCGCGATGGCGGAGGGGAGAGCCGGCGGATGAGGGAGCGCAATTGGCATCATAAGTGGATGGAGCAGTGTGACGCCGCCGAGATCAGCAAGCTATGGTACGGTCTCAAGGCGGCCTTCGATTACGTGATCGCCGAGAGACTGCTGCACTTCGCCAAAGCGGCCGCCCAGCATCCCGAATTCGCCCGCAAACTGCCCCGGTTTGTGTCCCGGGTGCGGCAGATGTTCACGGCGCAAGAGCTACAAGTGCACCTCGCACGCATCGAGCGCGAGCATCGTGAGTCCGCCTTGGCCGTCATTGAAGACGATGATCTGGACTTCGAACACCCGACTGCGGCCGCGGAGCGGGCGCGGCAGTTCCATGTCGTCAAGGAATTGTTGACCGCCAATACGCTGGGTACGTCGTGACCGGGGCGATCAGGCAACAACCGGAAGATTCGGCCCAGGAGGTTCTGGCCGGCCTCGTCGAGCGCGTGACGTTCCACAATGCCGATAACGGGTTCTGCGTTCTGAGAACCAAGGCGCGCGGCCATCGCGATCTCGTGACGGTGGTCGGCCATGCCGCCATGGTCTCGGCCGGGGAGTGGATTACGGCATCGGGGGAATGGATCAACGACCGCACCCATGGTCAGCAATTCAAGGCGCGCTTTATGCGCACCTCGGAGCCGTCGTCGATCGAGGGCATCGAGAAGACGGCCATGATCCGGGTGCGCGCGGGCATTGTCTATGCGCTCACCGAGGCGATGGACGACGGTCATTGCGGCCTGCCGTCCGAGGCACTTGCGCCGCTCGCCGTCGAATTGCTGGAAGTCCCAAACGCGTTGGTTCAGACCGCTCTGGACCTCGAACTGGCCGAGGGAACGGTGGGCGCGGACACGGTTGGCGGAACGCCTTGTATATTCCTCGGTGGCCTGTACCGGGCCGAACGGGCGATCGCCGAGAGGTTTCTCCGGATTACAAGTGGCAAGCTCACCTGGCCAGATATCGATGCCGGCAAGGCGCCGCCCGTGCTCGTCTACAACGGCTCGGCGAGCGTGCCTGACCAAGCCTGCCTCCCCTGCCGCCTACCAACTGACGGTGAATGCATCGTCGAGCAACCTGCGCCCCTCGATTTCCAGCGTGACTCGCCACTTCCCCGGCAATGCCCGCACCGACGCCCAGGTGCGCCAACCGGCCGTGGGCCGCACTGGCAAGCGCACCGCCGCATAGTTCTCATCGTTGCGTTCAAAGCGGAACGTAACCGGTCCGCCGACCCGAGTACAGTTCAGCCTGACGTAGGCATACACCCGACCGTCGGCAACGCTGAACCGCAGTCCCCTGTCCACCGGCACGCTGGCGGCGATCCCACGTGCGAGCGCCCAGTCGGTCACCACGCAATCGTTGGCCAGTGCGCCTGAGGAAAGCCCGAGGATCGTGCTGGCACACAGACTCGCCATCAGCCGGCGACCGACACACAATGGAAATACGCTCGTCCTCATCTCTTCAACGGTTCCTCAAAAATATGGTTCTGACCTCCTCGCGACGTGTTCCCGTCGTGCATGTGGCCTGCCCCCTTTAAGTGATCCACTTCTCATGAGAGAGTCGGACGCGGGTCAAGTTGAGGGGCCGACCGTAGTCCCTCCACAGCGTAGGTCGGCCCGTCAACGTTGGGCAAGACCGTTTCTGGTACCGACGGTCTGGGCGGCGCTGAGCATGACGCTCTGGGTGTCGATGCTATCGGGGCGACTGGAACTGCCGACAGCGTTCGATTCCGTGTCCTGGCATGCCCATGAAGCGCAGTTCGGATATCTGGGTACGGTCGTCGCCGGATTGCTGCTGACGGCCGTGCAAAATTGGGTTGGCAGGTCTCCAGTTGTTGGATGGACCCTGTTTGTTGTTGGATGGACCCTGTTTGGGTTGTTCACCCTGTGGCTTGTCGGACGCGGCGCGGTAGCGGTTTCGAGCTACCTGCCGCCTTTGATTGTCGCCGCGATCGACCTCTCGTGCCTCATTGTTCTCGGCGGCGTTATGCCGCTCCAGTTCATCATCGGAAGGAATTGGCACAACCTGATCGTGCTGGCCATGCTCGGTGTGTTGGCGGCGTGTTGCCGGAATGGGTGTGGTCGCTCTACGCCGTGTCCGCCATCTTGTGGTGTTCCGCTTTCGCAGGTTTCCTGGTTCTCTACGGGTCTCTCCTGACTCGCCCGCCCGCGGAAAGTTAGCCGGACGCGGAGCCGCCCATGGGACGCGCTATGGATCTCGGCTCGTGCGCAAGCCGACTTCCATCCGTACCAGGAAGATGAGCAGCAACAGGGCCCCCAACGCGAACACGATATCGCCCGGTACGCGCAACCACACCAGCGTCTCCATCAGCGGCGAATGCAGAAGCTCAGGCGTGCGTGCGTGCCAGTAGCCTTGATCGAATGAGATCAGCGCCTGGACGATGCCCTGCGGCAAAAGCGAGCCGAACACCATTAGTGCCAGCCCACCGTTGAAGAGCCAGAACACCCATTTCAGGGTGCGGTCGGACCACGCACCGGCCGCCTGCGGAAGATCGCGGCGACACAGCAGCATGAGGCCGATGCCGAGCATGCCGTAGACCCCGAACAGCGCCGCGTGGGCGTGCGTCGGCGTGGTCATCAACCCCTGCAAGTAATAAAGCGATAGCGGTGGATTGATCAGGAAGCCGAGCACGCCGGCGCCGACGAGGTTCCAGAACGCGACCGCCAGGAAGAACATCAGCGGCAGGTGATAGCGCTGGACCCACGGCGCTTGCCGTTCCGCGCGCCAGTGATCATGGGCCTCGAAGGCGATCAGCGCGAGCGGCACGACCTCGAGCGCCGAGAACACCGCCCCGAGCGCCAGAACCGATTCCGGCATGCCGGCAAAATACAAGTGGTGGAAGGTGCCGAGGACGCCACCGCCGAGAAAGATCATGGCCGAGAACATGACGTAGATCGCCGCGGTCGAGGGACGCAGAAGCTTC
>CBDFML010000007.1:0-204779 GCA_965249645.1 Alphaproteobacteria bacterium | reverse complement strand
GGTCCGCGCGCTCACGAAACAGGTTCATGATGTCGGGAATGGCGCTGGTGGCGAATCCCAGCAGACTGCCGAGCAGGGTCAGCATGACGAACCTCCGATTGGGTTGAGGGTGAAGACGATCCCGGCCGCCGTCGCGCGCACGATGGGGTCCGTGCGGACGACGGTCCGGTCGGTACGGATCGGTGCGTGGGGAAGGTGCGGCGGAAGACGGCCGCGAGCGGCGTCAGCCGCCGAACGGCCTCAGCCGAAGAGCGCCGGCCAGAACGCGCGGGCGGCGACGGCGAGCATGCCGCCGAGCAGGATGTAGAGCAGGCGCGTGTTGCGGTTGTGGAGCGCCTCGATCTTGGTGAGCTGCGCCTGGAGCTCGCCGTAGCGCCGCTCGCAGGCGATCTCATGCTCCGCGAGGTGCCGCGCCGCCTCCGAGCGCACCCGCTCGATCTCGATCAGATGGGATTCGTTCACGGGCATGTCTCCGACACAGGGCGACACCGCGACCAACCGCCCGTCCCGGAGGACGGACCGTCACGGCAGGCTGACTTCTTCGTAGTGTGGGCGCCGGCTCAGGCGGCCAGGTCGGCCTCATGCACGCGGGCGTCCTCGCCGACGGCGGTGATCTCGACCTGCTCGCCGCGCGGCCGCACGGCCATCACGCGGGCGCGCAGGCCCCAGGCCTCGCCGGCGCCGAAGGCGAAGTGGGTGCGTTCCTCGTCCGCCCCGGTATAGGGCACGGGATCCGGGTCCTCGCTCAGCACCACGGTTCTGTCATCGGCACCTGGATCGACCGGCCAGGGCCCGCTCAGCGTGCCGTCGCGCCGGCGAAGCGCGATGTAGTGGACGGGCGGCCCGGCCGTGTCCACGCCGGTTCCCGAGGCGGTTTCTTCTCCTGCGTCCCATTCCAGCGGCTCGCTCAGGGTGAGCGTCCGGCCGTCGACGGCGACCACCTCGCCGCCCTGGCCCCAGCGCGGCAGGTCGTGGGTGATGGCGATGAGATCGCCGTAGGTGGGGATCAGCCCTTCGAGCTCGGTGCGGAAGGTGACGATGCGCCGGCGGTAGCGGTTGGCGGCGGCCATGTAGAGGCCCTCGCGCATCGCCTGCTCGGCGCCGGTGCAGCCGAACAGATCGACCGCCGCAGCCTCCGTGCCTTCGGCCGAGCTGTCCGGCAGGGCGGCGACGATCTCATCCGGGGTCCAGGTGCGCTCCGAGAAGTAGGTCACGGTCACCGCGTCGGCGGTGTCTTCGCCGGGCATGACGTACTGGACCCGGAAGCTGCCCTTGACGATGTTGCGCGGCCCGAACAGCGCTACCGGCAGGGTGCGCGGCGCATCGCGGGCGATCCTGAGCACACCTCCTTGCAGGAACGGCAGCGCGCGGCCGCAGCGAGCGATGCGGGTCAGCGCTTCCCAGACGGTGAGGCTCTGGTCGAACACGGCGTCGAAACGATCGCCCCGGGACCGCCAGACGGCATCGAGGGCATGCAGCGCCGCGAGATCGATGCGGGCGTCGTCGAGCCCGGCGCCGTAGCGCGCCCGGGCGGCGTCGGCGAAGGCCCAGGCGAGGGATCGCGTAGCCCGAGGCTCGGACCAGCCGGTCGCGGGATCCCAGACCGGCAGCTTGCGGGTGACGATGACGTTGACGAGCCGCGCCGAACGCTGCGAGAGGTTGTCGGTGGCGCGCATCCGCACCGCGAGCAGGGTCACGCCGCCGAACGCGGGCGGATCGTCCAGATACGCCTTGAGACCGCCCCAGTGGATGACATGGCCTGCGCGGGCATCGCCGCTCTTGTCGTTGGTGCGCCTGACCCTCACCTCGTAGCGCCCGGCATCGAGGGCGTAGCGGTAACTCTTGCGCTGCGGCGTGTTCTCGGCCGCGGTCACGCTTTCGGAGGCGACCGCAATCCAGCCGCCCGTGTCCTCACCGTCGTCGTCGACGGCCCTGGCCTCGACCTCCCATTCGACGGTGCGGGCCTTGAGGCTGCCGTCGTCGGCCGCGTAATAGAGCCCGCGCGGCATCACCACATCGATGCCGATCCCGGTCGCCCTCGTGCCGGCCGGGTTGGCGGTGAACGGGCCGACCCAGCCGTCCTCGCCTGCCTCGCGGTCGTTGACGCCGATCAACTCCTGGCCGGCGATCTCGGGCGCGGTGACCACGTCGGTCTCGAACAGGGTGACGGTGCCGCCGGGTGCCACGAGCTCGGTCTCGATCTCCTCGAAGGAGGCGATCGGCGTGTCCTCGATGCGGATCTGTTCGAGGTCGTATTGGCCCTGGCCGATGCAGTGCAGCTGATGCAGGTATTGCTCGTTGTTGTCGTACTCGGCCCAGGGGGTGGCGGCGAGGTCGGGATAGACCCGGTGGCGGCCGTAGACCACCGGAATGGGCTGGGTGAGGCGCGCCTGGTTGCCCTGGGCGGTCAGCGAATAGGTCGGGCTCGGCGAGGGCACGCCCCTGCCGAAGCTGGGCGCGGCGGGCTTCGGCGGCGGCAGCAGGACATTGACCAGCGTGGTGCCGACCAGCGCGACGCCGGCGGTGATCAGCGAGATGCCGATGGTGGAGGTGACGCCGATGGCGCCCGCGATGAGCCCGCCGAGATAGGGCGCGGCGACCATGACGGCGAGCATGAGGATGGTGCGGAGCGGGTTCTTGCCGCCTCCGCCGCCGCCCTGGGGTAGTGGCACGAACACGATCAGGTCGTTCTCGGCGATGAAGGTATCGTCCCAGCTGCCGCGCAGCACCGGTGAGGCGTTGCGCAGACAGATCGTCGGATGATCGAACCAGTCTTGTCGTCTCCCTGTTCGGGCTTCGTCCGTCCCCGCCTCTCGGATGCCGCGGGCATCGAGCCAGTCGCGAATGGTGAGCGGCTCGGCGACGGCGATCACTTCGCGGTCCCGCTCCGGGCGGAACGGGTTGTGCAGCATGATGACGGTGCCGGGCATCAAGTCTCTCCGGTGAAGCGGTAAGTACCCTCGATCCGCCAACCATGGACCGTGAGATCGGCCGGGCCCTGGAACACGACGCCGATATCGTGGGCGGCGTGCAGCACGCCGCCGCCGTCGACGGCGAGCCAGATGCCGACATGGACGGGATGGCGGGACTGGCGCATCAGCACGGCATCGCCCTCGCGCGACCGTTCAACGAGCTTCCAACGCTCCCTTTCGGGATGATCGCGGAAGCCGGAGAGCACGGCGCGCAAGCTCGTCGCATCGACGGGGATTTCGGGCACCTCGATGCGGAAGCGCTCACGCCAACACCAGCGGACCAGACCCCAGCAGTCGAACGCGTGCGGTCCGCGCCCGCCCGCGACCCACGGGCGGCCGATCAGGTCCTCGGCCCAGTGCATCCTAGCGGGTGAGCCCGGGGAACCGCTTCGCGGTATAGGTCTCGGCCGGAAACGCCCGGTTGCCGATATCGAGCATGCGCGCGCGGCAGGTGGCCCGGAACACGTCCACCTCGACCTCGGTCAGCGTCAGGGTGATCGGCGAGTCCATCTGCGGGCCTTCGAGGTCGGTCGAGAGATAGGGCCGGTAGGTGACCTCGATGGTGTTGCGCGAGGTCGCCGCGGCATCGAGATGGCGGACGAACTCGCGGCTCACATTGTCCAGGGTCACGGAGATCTCGGGCACCGGCGCGGTGTCGACGGGCGGCAGCTCGAGATCGAAGGCCAACGCCACGAACCGAACCGCCTCGCCCGCATCGAGCGGCGCGCCGGCCTCGAGACGGGCGGTCAGATCGGCGTGATCGCGCACCACCCGGACGGCGGTGGGTCTGCCGTCGTCGTCGACGAAGGCCGGGTGGCGCAGTTCCAGCGTGTGCAGGATGACGGTGTCGGCGGGCGCCGAGGCGTAGGCCTCGCGGATCGCCTGCTCGAGCGCCGGATCGGGCATCTCTAGCTTACTCCGAGCTCGCCGGCGCGGGCAGCAGTTCAGGCTTGGGATGGTCGGCCTTGATGGCGAGCCAGCGCTCGATCAGCGCCTCCGTCTCGGCCGGCAGCGCGGCGCCGCCCTCGCGCAGGCCGACCAGGGTCTTGAGGACGGCGTCGAGCTGATCGCCGATCGGCATCTCGTGGGCATAGCGCTCCGCCCGGTGCGCCCGCGCCTGGACGCGGTCGACGGCGAGCGCGTCGAGCCTGACGGCGAGTTCGGTCTCGGCTGCCGGATCGTGGGTCTTGAGATCGATGCCCGGGTTCTGCTCGCCGTAGTCGAGCGAGGCGATACGGGCGTAGTGGCGGCCGTCGCACTCGCAGAGCCAAGTGAACTCGTCGTTCACCCAGCTCGTCGGCGGCAGGAAGTGCGCGCCGGTCTCGGATTCCACATAGCTGATGAGATGCATGTGCGTCCCCCTAGTAGAGCTCGACCCGGGCCATCACCGTTGGGTAGTGACCGCCGCCCTCGACGCCGAGCTTGTTGTTGGTATTGCGCCCCGCCGCCCAGACGGTGCCGTCGGCGCAGCGGACGAAGAAACCCACCTCCGAGGTGTAGCCGTGGGCCACCACCTCGACCGCGTCCCACTGCTCCGGCGGGATCGGCAGCGGCCATTGCAGCGGGGTCGAGCTCTGGCCGGCGCCCCAGGCGCCGTACTGGCCGTAATGGCCGCAGGTATGGACGCGGCCGTCGGAGCCCAGCATGACCGTGGAATGGTAATGGGCGGCGGCGAGGGCGCCGCCGGTGGAGATCATCTGTGCCGTCACGCCCTCGGGCAGGGCGACCCTCGTCGGCGCGGTGATATCCCCGGTGGTGTTGCCGATGCCGAGTTGGCCCTGGCCGTTATAGCCGCAGGCATAGGTGTTGCCGTCGTCGCCGTTGAACCAGAGTTGAGGGTATTCGCCGCCGGCCCAGAGATTCGTGGCGGCGCCGACCCCGGCCGGCAGCGGCATCTCCTCAAAAAGCTCCCGATGATCGGTGGCGCCGTTGCCGTGGAACCCTTGGCCGCCATAACCGGCGGTCCAGATGGTGCCGTCCTTCATGAGCACGGCCGTGGCCGCACTGCGGGACGAGCCGCAGGGCGCGACCTTTCGGATCACGGCCCCGGCCGGCAGGCCCACGACCTCGGTGAAGAGGTGCTTGTCGGTGGTGCCGTCGTCGACGCCGAGCTTGCCCCAGCTGTTGTCGCCGGCGGCCCACAACGTGCCGTCTCGGGTCAGCGCGAAGCAGGCGTTGCGGTCGCCGTGGCCGGGCCAGAAGTCGATCACGATCTCGAGCGGCACATCGCCGGTCTTCCTGCAGCGCACCGGCTTGTAGCTGTGGCTCGTGTCGCCCTGGCCGAGATTGCCGTAAGAGCCATGGCCCCAGGCCCACAGGCTGCCGTCCCGGCAGAGCGCATGGAGGGACGACGAGTTGGCCGGAGAGCCCCGCACCAGGTCGAGCTTGGTGACGTCACGGCTCGGGATGCCCGAGGCGCGGCCGATATCGCTCGCATCGATCGAGCGCGCGATGCCGTTGCCGGTGGTGTGCCCGCGGCCCTGCTGGCCGTGGCCGTTATGGCCCCAGGCGACGACGTCGCCGTCATCCGTCAGCATGGCGACGGAGCTGTAGGCGCCGACGACATAAAGGGGCCGGCCCGAGACCGGGTGATCGGCGTCGGTGCGGTTGTCCCAGACCAGGTAGTGGAGGTGCTGGGGGGTGTAGGCATTGCCCTCCATGGCGAGTTCGTTGTTGTTGTTGGTCCCCGCCATGCGGACGGTGCCGTCGGCCATGACGAAGGCCATGTAGTAATAGGTGATGTCGCTGGCGCAGCCCTTGCCCGGATACGAGGCCTCGCCGTTGAGCAACCCGATGCAGCGCTGGCTTGCCGGCAGCTTGTGCGGGCGCGGCGGCGGCGTCCGCCGCGGCAAATCGGCGGTAATAGTGGAGTTCGCCATCAGTAATCGCCCCCGAACAGGGTGACATGAACGTTGCCGGTGACGGTGGCGTTGGCGTTTTGCGGCAGGCGTGCCGCCAGCGCCGTCGTCGGCAACAGCCAGCGGTCGCCGGCGGCGTCGAGCCAGGGCATCTGCCCCGCATCGATACCCGCGCAGGCCGGATAGCCGTCGTAGCCGGCCCGCGCGGGCACCGTCGCCGACCAGATCGGCCGCCAACGGTAGATGGCGGCGTCGATGCCGGTGGCCGCGGCGATGGCGTTGCCGGGTGTGTTCTCAAGGGTGAGCACGGTATCGGTGCGGCTCGTGAGCCTGTAATCGCCCCGGTTCGCCACCGCGCCCTTCGAGAGCGTCAGCACCAGGCCGGTCTCGAGCGCCGGCCAGGCGCCGCTGTCGCGCGTCACCGTGAAGGGATCGGTGTCCGGCGCGGTGCCGGGTGCGATGTCGACCTCGATGTCGTCGCCGACGACGTCGTAGGCGCCGAACTCGACCAGCGCGGGCACGTCGCCGTCATTGGCGAGCACGATCGCGTGGATGCGGGTGCCGTTGGCGCCGGGCGTGAACAGGTCCTGCGCCTGGTTGGCGCGCGCGGCGGCGAGGGTCGCATAATCCTGGCGGTACGCGGCGACGAAGATCGGTTGATTGGCCATGGGCGGCTCCTGTTCTCGAATAGGGAAGACCGGCGTCAGATGAACGCTTCGGCGAGTGCGATGAGGGCACCCGCGTTAAGCTGCGGGGTGACGGCGAAGCGGAGGCGCTCGTCGCCGCCGGCTTCCTCGATCGCGGTCTCTATGCCGTAACCGGGCCGGAGCTTGACCGAGAGCTTGTCGGCCGTGGTGTCGGCGGCGGAGACCAGCACGCCGCCGACCGCGGCCTGGGCCGCATCCCGGGCCTCGATCGACGCATCGCGCGCGGCTTCGCTCGCCGCGACCCCGTCCGTGACCACCGTTGCGGCCACGGCAACACCGGCTTCGACGTCGCCGATTGCCTTGGCGACGCTCTTCACCGCACCGCCCTCGGTGTCGACGGACGTGTTCGCGTCGCCGTGGACGATCTCGTGCAGCAGACGGCTGTCGGCGTCGGCGCGCGAGACCGCCGCGCGCAGCTCGGTTTCGAGATTCATGGTCTTCTCCGAATCTTGGTGACGGCGCCGGTGCCGCCGCCGGGCGTCCCTACCAGGCGTGCGGCCCGGGCAGGGTCTCGTAGACGAGAGCGCCGAGCGCATCGATGCTCGCGTTGAGAGCCGGCATATCCTCGGTGAGCAGCAGACTCATGGCGCCTTCGCTGAGCGTCGGCCGGGCCCGGATTTCCAGTTCGCTGGTTACTTCCCAGAGCCGGCCGCGCCAGGGCCTGGCATCGAACTGGCGGGTGAAGCGGGCTTCCTGCGGCAACAGGCCGAGACCGCCCAGCAGGTCCATCTCGAACCAGGCGCCGCCCTCGGCCGCGACCCAGCGGTACCAGGCCTCGAAGAGCGCGAACTGATCGGGCCGCAGCACCCAGCGCACGGCAATGCGGCTCGGGACATCGGTGAAGCGCCGGCGCTGGCGGGCCGGGCCCGCCTCCATCTCGGTGCGCAGGACCGCCTCGCCGGGCCGGATGCCGTAGCCCTCGATGGTGGGCAGTGGCAGCCGCTCGGGCCAGACCTCGGTCATCGCAAACTACCGGCGGCCGGATTGAGGCCGTAGCGGCGCTCGAGCGTCGGCGCCAAACCCTCGCCGCGGCCGATATGGCGGGCCATGCCGCCCTCGATCTGCTCGATCATGATGTCGAGGGTGAGATCGCCGCCCGGCTCGCGCCGCACATCGGCGGAAGCCCGGGCGCCGGGCGCGGTGTTGCGGACGTTGACCGCGACATGGACCACGGGCTTCGCGTCCGGGACCGGGGCCAACGCTTGCATCTGTCCGGGCGTGAACACGCCCTCACCGCTACGGGTCACAATCGGCACTTCACCGCCAACGATGCCGCCGCGGTGGTAGCGGTTTGCGGTGTCGAACGCCCTCGGGTCGACCATGCGGGCCGGGAAGGCGTCGCGGCCGATCACGCCGCCGCCATGGGCGAACGCCGTGGGTCCCGAGGTTACCGGGAAGTCACCTATCATCGGCGTGCCGGAGGACGTCGTAGCAACGGTACCCGTCCCACCGAAGATGCTGCCGCCGATGGCGCCGAAGATGCTCCCGAGGATGTTGTTGAGCGGCGCCACCACCGCCATGCGGTAGGCGGCCCGGAGCGCCTCCTCGGCGATGGTGTTGAACAGGTCCTTGGCCGAGAACTTGCCGGTCTGGGCCCATTCGACGAAGGCGTCCTCGCTCGCCTTGAGCTCCCGCGTGGTCGCCTGCTCGAAGGTCTTGGCCGCGTCGGTGGCGTCGTCGAGATAGTCACGGATCGCACGGCGCACGCCGTCCGACCATTCGCGACTCGCATCGAGCATGCGGTCGTAGGCGCCCTCCGACGCCCGGCCGAACGCTTCCTGGTTGATAGCGCCAGCCTCGAGCAGTTCATTGAGCCGTTCGATCTCGTCGGCGTAAGCCTCCTCGGCCGTGCGCAACTGGTCGGTCAGCACCTTGCCCTCGGCGCGTAGCTGGTTCTCCTCTTCCCTGGCTTTGTTCGCGTCCGTTATTTTTTCCTGTTCGTCGAAGAGCACACCGGCCAATCTTTCGACTTCTTCGCGTTGTTTCGGGGTTGCCTCGGCCGACAAGCGACGAAGTGCCACATCGACAAAACGTTGCCGCTCGGTCTTCTTAAGCGCCTCCATCTCGAAGCCCAGACTCTCGGCAACGCGCTGATTGGCCTGGGCGCGCCGGTCGGCGATCTCATCCTCGCGCCGGGCGAGCTGGGTGAGCTTATCGTCGCGCACCGCCGCCGCGCCGAACCGCAGGCGCTCGATCGTTTCTGGATCGGCGCCGGCCTTACCTAGATCCTTCAGCTCGTTGTCGAGTTTCCGGTACTCCTCGCGGATGCGATCGGCGCCCTGGTAGCGGAACAGGAACAGTTGCTGGTTAAGGCTCTTTTGGATCTGCAACAGACGCCGCGCCCGCTCCTGGGCCGCCGCGATGTCCTCCGGGGGCGCGGCCGGGTCGCCCTCGGAGGGGTCCTTGGTCTCGGCGGCAGTCCGCTTCTCCCGACGCTTGCGCTCTTGCTCCAGTTCCCACTCGTATTTCGTCTTCCACTGAATATAGACGGCCCACCGCCTCCGGTATTCCGCGTCGAGATCCTCGTAGGTGCTCGTGAACACGTCCTCGAACGGGTTCACATCGGCCTCCCTGGGCGCCGTTCGCATCCGCTCCTCGAGCTCCTTCAGTTCCTTATCGAGATCCTCCACTTGGCGTCGCGTGGCGCTGAGGCTGAGCCCCTCGAAGTTGAAGTCGCCTTCAGCGATGAGCTTGAGCTTCTCGTAGGCGTCTCCGGCCCCGCTGGCGAGATCGGACAGCCCCTGGACTGCAACGCTAACGCCAGGCGCCAGGTCCGCACCGATGGCCCGTGCGAGAGACTTGATGTTGTTCCACATCACCTCGGTCTGATTGTTCAGGCTTTCGAACGCCCTTGCCGCTTCCTCGTTCAACGCGGTGGCGTTCTCGGTTTCACGGTTGGCGATTTCGAGTGCCTGGGCAAGGAGATCGGCGCGATTCGCCAGCACCGGGATGGTCTTCAGCAGACGCTGGTCGGCCAAACCCAGCGCCGCCATGGCATCGGCCACCGAGCCGCCGGCGTCGCCGAGCCGCTTCAGACCGTCGATGAACAACGCGAACGCAGCCATCGCATCCCTCTGGAACAGCTCCTCGATCTCTTCCGCGGTCCGGCCGGTGATCTGCGTAAGGATGGCCAGATGTTCGCCGCCGCTACGGATGGCGGCGTCGATCATGCGCAGGATGCGGCCGATGGACGTGCCCGCGACCTCCGACTTGACACCGACGGCGGCCAGCGCCGCGGCCAAGGCCGAAGCTTGAGCGGAGCTCACCCCGAATACGGCGGCGCCGCGCGCGACCTCCGTGGCCATCTCGGCGATCTGGCTTTCCGTGGCGGCAAAGTTATTGCCGAGAGCAACGATGACCGATCCGAGTACGTCAACCGTGCCCAGCGCCTCGCCGGTGACATTGAGAATGCGGGCGAGCGCCATGGCCGCCTGGTCGCCACTGAGATCCGTCGCCGTCCCGAGCTTGGCGACGGTCTCGGTAAACTTCAGGATGTTGTCGGAGCCTTTGACCCCGAGCTGGCCGGCGCTTTGGGCGATGGCGAGCAACTCGTCCGTGGCCACCGGCATGCGCTTGGAAAGCTCATCGATATCCTTGCCCAGGGCTTCGAGTTCGGCCCCCGACAGGTCCGCCGTCTTGCCGACGCCGATCAGCCCGGTCTCGAAATCCGCATACAGCTTCACCATTCGCTGCAAGCCGCGGCCGACGGCGGCGGCGGCGATCGCACCGCCCAACAGGCGCATGTGGCGGCGGAGAGCGGAGGCACGGTCACTGAGCGTGCCGAGCCCGCGCGAGGCCTTGTCGGAGGCGCGGTCGATCTTCTTGATCGAGCGCTCGCCGCTGGCGCCCACAGACCTCAAATCGGCCTTGACCCGATTGCCGCCCTCGACGGCAAGGCGGACCGCGTAGGTATGTTTGGCCTTGGCCATCAGTCGCTATCCTTATCGTTCATCGCCTCCAGCAGCCCGGCCTCGGCCGCCTGCAGCAGCTCTGAGATGACGCTCTCATCGAAGCCGCGCGCCCGGGCGATACCGAGCGCCGCGGTCATGTCGATCCCGAGAACCCGGCCGGCCGCCACGATGCGGAGCTGCCCGAGGGAAGCCGTCAACACGTCCCAGGCCTGGTGTTCCTCCAACGCGACCGGCGCGTGTTCGCGATAGGGGCAGGGCTCGCCGTTCAGGCCGAGGCCGCCTTGGGCGCAGGGCGCGCCCTCTTTCTCACAGGCTTCGCAGTATCCGGGCCCGCCGCCTGGCTGGAGGTGCCATCGGCAGTGGGCCCGAATGCGTTTTTTGCTGACGCCAGCAGCACCTGGCGCAGCGTGAACTCCTGAATAAACCGCTCGCCCACCGGGTAGAGGTCCATCAGCGCCGCGACGTTCTCGCGGCTCACCGGCGGATCGTCCTCGATGCCGGACCAGGCGGTGATGTGGCGGGCCGCGAGGCTATGGATCAGGAGCGCCTGGTACTGGCCCTCGCGGGCGCCGTCGTCCGAGAGATCGGGCAGGCCGTCGAGCGCCAGGCCGGCCTCCGTCCGCTCTCTGGCCTGCGCCTGCAACCCGTCCAGACGCTTGCGCGCCTCGGCTTGCGCCGCCGCCATGGCGGCGGTGGTCAATGGCGTCACGGTGACGGTGACGCCGTAGGGCAGCGTTAGCTCGTAAGCGCCGGTCTTTCGTTCGAGTGAGATCATGCCCAACTCCTCATGAATAGTCGGTCCCGTCCAGATCGTTGACCCGAGTCACCGTGAGCATTTGGCCCGCGGTGTCATTCTTCGCGCCCTCGAAATTGAAGCTCGCCTGCACCCTGCCGGGGCCCTCGACGGCGAGCTTGGGCTTCGGCAGATAGACCTCGTGGGCCTCGAAGGTGAGCGACAGCTTGTCGTTGATCGTGTAAGCGAATTCGAGGTCGACTGCCGTGCCGTTCGAGGCGAGATCGATCAGCGTGGTGTCGGCGAAGCGGACCTCGATGTTGCCCGTGAGCGATGCCACCGTCGGGTCGGCGCCGTCGATCAGGCCGTCGGAGCGGATGGTCTCGATCTTCTCCAGGTTGTTGGCATAGGTGAGCGAGCCGGCGGTGAGATTGGCAACCGCCGTGCCGTCCCGGCTGATGGAGCCCTGGAACTGGCTGATGCGGCGGAAGTCGAGCTTGGACGGCGTACCGCCCTGGCTCGCGGCGAACCGCGTCTCGCCCTGGGCCACGCACTGGATGGTGGCGGCGGCCGGGCCCGAGCGGGCGAACTCGAGCGCGATGGAATCGAACACCACGCCGGCGTGCCGGAAGTAGGCCGGCACCTGCTTGTGGCCGACCTCGACGGTGTAGCTCGGCAGGCTGTCCTTGCCCGAGACGAACTCGTGGGTATAGGTCGCCGGATCCGCGCCGTCGTCGGTGGTCGTGGGCGTGCCGAGGAGGCCGGTCAGCCAGAGGCCGATGTAGCGCGGATCGACGGGAACGACGATCTCGCCCTCGTCCATGATCGCGTCCTGCAGCGGCGCATAGGGGTCGCGCCCCTGGCCCAGCACCGGGTCGTCGATCAGGCCCTGCTCGGAGCCCAGCGTGCAGCGGTTGAAGGGAATGCGGATGTAGTCGCCGGCCGCCGCCTGCCCGTAGGCAAACTCGCGTTTGAGCAGCAGCGTGGCGCTCGAACCATAGGCTCGGGCCATGAGATGTCTCCTTCGTGTCTGATGGGTGTCGGCGGGTCAGCCGAGCGGGGTTTCGCTCTCGTACTCGATGACGCACTCGACGGTACCGGTCTTGATGGCGGGCGCGCCGATCACCGCCTCGGTGTCGATCGCCGGCCTGCCGGTGGTCATGCCGAAGGTGAGGCCGCCGAGGGTGGGATCGGCGTCGAGCGCCGCGCCGATGTTCCGGACCAGCGCGTCGAAGGCCGCGTCCCTGGCCGCCGCCTCGCCGGTCTCGACATAGACCTCGATCTCGACCGCGTGGCTGTAATAGACACCGCCGATGCCGCCCAGCGTCTGCTCCGGCTCGCCCGGATCGCCGTCGCGCAGCACGATCAGCCCGCCCTTCGGAATACGTTCGGGCGCCGCCGTGTTGCGCTCGACCTTGGCCTTCGGCACCGCGCGCAGCCGGTCGGTGAGCGCGGTCAGGATTTGTTCGGTCTTGCTCGCCATGGCGTCACCGTCGTGCCGTTGCCCGCACCTGCCGCCGGATCAGTCTCGGCAGCCTGCGCGCCCAACTTTCCGCCGCACGGGCGACGTTGAGCCGCTTCTTCAGCTTTACCCGCGGCACCAGCACAAACATCGCGACGGTGGCGATGCCCTGTTTGAAGCTGCCCGATTTGGTGCGCCCGCCGCCCTTGGCCTGCCGGCCGACGCGGCCGGTCTGGGCGCTCACCCGCACGCCGTCGACCACCAGCAGCGCCGAACGGCCCGACCGGCGGACCATGCGAAGCGGCCCGTGGCGGGCGGTCGGGAAGGTGGCCGGTGTGATGCGCTTGCCGCCGACGCCGCGCTTCGGAGCCGCCGGCGTCGGGATGGCGAGCCAATTGCCGCCCTTGCCCTTGATCACGACGCCCTCGTCGAAAGCACGGACGATCTGCGGCACCTTCGACCAGACCAGGCTCGCGGCGTCGTGGCCCTTGTTGACATAGGTCTTGCCCCTCCAGGTGCGCGACAGCCGGGCCCCGAGACCGGCGGCGACCACCTGTTTGCGCAGGCTCCCCTTGAGGCCGTCGCCGGCGGCCTTCACGCCGTCCGGCACGACGCGCTCGATGCGGCGTAGCTCGGACCGCATGTCGGCCTTCAGCGAGCCGACCATGGTGGCGGTGAGCTTCATGCCGGTCAGGCCCCCGCCGGGCAGGCCTCCAGCGTCCAGATCAGGCGTTCGGTATCGCCGACCGGCTCGCCCTGGACGAGATAGTCCTCGCCGCCGAGGCCGAGCCGGTCGCCGGGCCGCGGCGCGGCGATCTCCGAGGCGCGCACATCGAACAGCGCGGTGCCGGCATGGATGCGGGTTTCGCCGAGGCCGACGATCTCGTCCGGGCGTTTGGCGATCACCTTGACCATGACGGGCTCACCGCCGTCCGGCGTATAGACGGCCTCGCGGCCGAGATGGCGGAAGCAGTCATCCACCGCGGCGGCGGCCGCGGCGGCGAACGGAGCCGTCACCTCATTCGGCCGTGAGCTTCACCAGCACGCCCGGGCGGTGGCACATGGGCAGCGGATTCGACTGCGTGTGCAGATCGGTGCCGCGCTCGAACTTGCGCGGCTCCTGCTTGGCGTAGAGCTGCTGGCCAAGCGTGTTGGCGGTCTCGTTGAAGTCGGCCGGCGCGAAGTACGACGCGAAGGTCTCGACCGTACCGAGGGGGAAGGCATGGCCTTCGTTCTCGGCGATGAACCGGCGCACGACGCCATCTGGGTCGGTGGCCTGGCCGCGGTACTCTTCGAAGGCGATGCCGCCGAAGGTGAAGCCCGCGCGCAGGTCGTCACGGAGTGCAGCGCCTTCCATCCAGCGCTCATAGGCCCTCTCGACCTTCGGGTGACTGGTGAGCGCATCGAAGAACTCAGGCGCCACCAGGGCATGAACCCGGGTCATGAACTCGCCGCGCAGATTGTCCTCGATATGGCGCAGCACCGAGATGCACCGACCCTTGACGTCGGTGTCGTCGTCGTCGAGACCGAAGGCGATGGTTTTCGCTTCGATGCCGAATTCGGCGTAGAGGTCGTAGAGGGTGGAGCCGTCGGAATCGAGGATCACCCCCTTGAGCGCTCCCATGCGCAGATGCTCCAAGGTGATCGCATGCTTGTTGCGCATGGACTGCAGGTGATCGGCCATCACGTCGGCCAGCGCCTGGGACTCGTTCTCCGAGCTGAAGGCGCGAATGCCCTGGACTTCCTCGGGTAGCACCACGTCGTCGTGCGGGATATGCGGGATGTTGAAGCTGCGGAGTTTGCGTTTGCCGCGCTCACCCACGGTGCCGGGCGAGCCGATGGGGAGGGTCGGCAGCAGGTTCAGAACCCCGTTCTTCTCCTCGACGGCGATCTGGCGGAAGCGCACCGGCCGGGGCGGCATCAGCATCATGCGCTCCAACCGTCCATAGCTGTTGGGCAGGATGTTGATGGCCGCGGTCAGCGCCGTTACGTGGAAGGCGGGAGTATCGAAGGGATTGTTCATGGGCATGGAAAAGCTCCTCCGGCGCCGGCGGAGCCGGGCCGATCAAGTGGGTTCAGGGGATGGATGGTCGAGGGGTGAGGCTCAGGCGGCCTTGCGGACGAGGATGCCGCGGACCTGGAGATCGGCGATAGCGGCTTTCTTCCGTGCCTCGCCGATACCGGCGGGCCAGACGATCGCCCGATCGGCGAGGACGGCGTCGCGCAGGATCACCGTGACTTCCGTGTCGGCGCCGTCCGACGCGGTCACGTCGAAGGCGACGATGCCGATGGCTTCGGCAGTGCCGTCGACGGCCGCCGGATCGAGCGCGACCACCTTGCCGTCGCCCGATACCTCGATCGCGAACGTATCGCCCACGGCGAAGTCGGCGGCGCCGTCGGCGACGGTGAGGTTGAGGTGGCCGCCCGCGTAGACAGTGCCAACCGTGAGGTCGGGCAGCACGTACCCCTTCGGGCTCAACACCTCGAAGGTGCCGCCGTCGGCCCCGGCGGTGATGCAGGCGAGCCGGTAGGCCCCGGCTTCGGCCAGGGCCCCGAGCGGCGGGTCGGCCGGCGTGGCCTCACCGTCTCCGGTGTTGCCGTCACCGGCGGTCACGGTGACCGTGGCCCGGGTTCGCCGGGCGATCACCGCGCCGACCTTCAGCGCACGCTCGGCGCCGTCGCCGGCGAGCACCGTGACGGCCTCGCGGCTGTAAAGGTTGGGCGCCTCGCATTTGAGGACGTCGCCGAGGTTGGTGGATTCAGCGTGAGCGTTCATGGATCAGGCCTCCTTTGCAGCGGCGGCCCGGGCGGTTGCCGCCCGCACCACCGGATTGTCGTCAAGATTGTGGATCGCGCCGGTCCCTGCGCCGGGGAGCACGTGGTTGTGCAGCTCGGCGTCCGCGCCCGCCTTCAAGTTCAGAAGTTCCCGGCGCACCGCGTCGGCCGAGAGCCCCTTGGCGAGCATGTCGGCGGTGCGCTCGGGCATGCCGGCCAGCGTGCAGAGCTCGGCGATGAGCCCGGCCTCGGCCGCACCCTCGCCGCGCGCTTCGGCCCGGACCGCATCGAGGTCGACCACCTCAGCGGTGTTCGGCTCGGGATTCGCCGCCACGGGCGCGGACGCCGTCTCGGCGGTCTCTGGATTCGGCGGCGCAGTGCCGTCGGTCCTCGTGGTATCGGTATCATCGTTCATGGATTGCTCCTTTCCGGTGGTTGGCTTGGGTGGGGCGATCGCCGGGCCCGGCAGGGCGGCCGGCGCGGCGATGATCGATCGCGGGGTCGGCGAGCGTTACGGCGAGTGCCGCCAAGAGCGCTCGCGCAAGGTGCCGACCTCATCGGCGAGACCGGCGCGGACCGCGTCCTCACCGAAATAAGAGCCGCGCCTCGGTGGCGCGCACGGCGTCCACCGTCAGGCCGCGGTTGCGGGCGACGGTCTCGACGAACAATTGATAGACCCGGTCGACCTCGGCCTGCAGCGTCCGGCGCGCACCGTCCTTCAGGGTCTCGTGCGGGTTGAAGTCGTTCTTGGCCGCGCCGGCATAGACGGTGGTGGTGCGGAACCCCTCCATGGCGTCGCGCGCCGAGCGGTCGACATGGACGGCGACGACGCCGATCGAGCCGAGGCCCCCGGTGCGCGGCACGAACAGGCGCTCGGCGGCGCTGGCGATGGCGTAGGCGCCGGAGAACGCCTCCTCGTCGGCGACCGCCCAGACCGGCTTGAGGCTGCGCACCTCGTGGACGAGGTCGGAAAGATCGAACACGCCGGCGGCCTCGCCGCCCGGGCTGTCGATGTCGAGCAGGATGGCGCGCACCGCCGGGTCGGTGGCGGCGTCCATGATCCGGTCCTCGAGATGACCGTAAGAGGTCAGGCCCGAGGCTGCGTCGATGGCGCCGGCCCGCTTGACCAGCGTGCCGAACACGGGGATGACGGCGATGCCCTCGGGCGTTACGAGATTGGCGCCGCGTCGGCGGCCGTCGCCGTTCATGACGGCGGGCGCCGGAGCCTCAACACCGATGCGCGGGCCGATGACGGCGAGGATCGCCTCGAGCTTGGCCTGTCCGATCAGCAGCGGCGTATCCAGCACCCGGCTCGCGATCTGCGGCAGCATGGTCATGCCGGCCTCCTCATCTCGTTCATAGGTTCGTCTTCATCCGATTCCCGTTCATCGGACTTGGGTTCGGATTCCGCGTCGGGCTGGGCGGCGCCGGTGCGCGCGACCCTGCGCGGGTCGCTGTCGAGCACCAGGCCCAGCGCATCGGCGCGGGCGTTGTCGGCGGCGATCTCGCGGTCGATCTCCTCGGCGTCGTAACCGAAGGCCGAGATCGCTTCCGACCGGCTCATCAGCCCGGCCCGGATGGCGAGCACCACCGCCTTGAACTCCTTCTCGGGATCGACCCACTGCCAGCCCTGGGGTATCCACTTGGCAACCAGATGGGGCGCCGGATCGGCCGCGAACCCGGGCGCGTCGAGGGCGCCGGCGAGCACCGCCGTTCTCATCCACTCGCGCCACACCGGCCGGCACAACTGGTGCACCACGACGGCGTGCTGGATGGTCTCGCAGCGGCGGCGGAACTCGAGCAGCCCGGCGCGGATCGAGGAATAGTTGACTTGCGTGAGATCGCCGCTCAGCTGCTCGTAGGTGACGCCGGCGGCGGTGGCGACGGCGCGCAGCTGATTGCGGAAAGAACCCCTCGTAGCTCGACCCGGCGTCGGCGGGCTCGGCGAAACGCACATCCTGACCGGGCTTCAGCCTCTGCATGGTGCCGGGCTCGAGGCTGGCTTCGACGACGCCGTCCTCGTCAGGCTCGTCCCCGCCCATGACGGCGTCCTCGGGGTCGGGCGAGACGACGAACCCGGTGAACAGCGCCGCGACCTTGGCCTTGACCAGTGCGGCGTCGTCGTATTGGTCGAGCTCGTCGAGCTTGACCAGCGCCCGGGCGAGCCAGGGCTCGCCCCGGATCTGGCCGGGACGGAGCGGCCGGAAGAGATGGGCGATGCGGTCCGCCGGCACCCGCACCAGGTCGTGGTCGCGCGGCCGCATCGCCGGATCGCCGGGATGGGCGCGGGTCAGGTGATAGGCGACCCTTCGTCCCAACCGGTCGAACTCGATGCCGCCCCGCACTAAATTGCCGCTCGGCAGTGTCGTGTTGAAGGTGAGCGGCACATGCTCGGCCTCCAGGAGCTGGATCTGCAGCGGCACCGCCAGCCCGTCCTCGGGCCTGCGTACCCTGAGCCGCACGAAACATTCGCCGCCCTCCAGCATGGCCCGGCAGGCGAGCGCCTGGAGGCCGTAGAAGTCGGTGACGCCGTCGGCGTCGGCCTCCTCGCACCAGTCCCACCACAGCGCATGGACAGCCTCGCGGAACGCCGCGTCCTCTGCGATCGACTGGGGCTTGATGCCGGTGCCGATGCAGTTGGTGACGAAGGCGTCGACCGCGCTGCCGGCCCAGGCGTTGCGGCGCACCAGGTCCCGCGACTTGACCCGGAGGTCGTGGCCGGTCGCGAACAAGGCGGTCATCGCACCGGGGTTGCCCGGCCGCCAGGCGAGCGCCCGCCTTCCCGAGCCCGCGGCCTCGTGGATCGGCCGGCGGGATGGACCGGCGCCGGTGCGAAGCGCGCGCCAGGAGGCGGCGGTGCGTGCGAGCCAGCCCCCGCCTTCGCGAAGACTGCTTCGGCGGGCGAAGAAACGCATGCTCAGAACCCCTTGTTGCCGACGATGCGAACCTGGCGCACCCGCCTGCCGGCATCGCGGGCGCGGGCGTTCTCGATCTCGGCGAGCGCCGTCTTGATCTCGTCCACCGAGCGGTAGGTGACGCTCTTGCCGTCATAGGAGACGGTGAGCACGCCCGAGGTCAGCGCCTCGCGCAGCGCCCGCACCTGATCTTCGGTGTAGGTCATGTCCGCCATGTCTCAGCCCATCCACTTGCTGCGGGTCACGCGCCGGCGCCCCGCCGGGCGGGAGCCGGGATCCGGCGCCGCCGCGTCCTTCGCGCCGGCCCGTTCGGGACCCGTGTTGTCGGCCAATGCCGCTTCCATGCGCCGCCAACGCCGTTCCGGGAAGCGGTCGGCGCCGGCGATCCAGGCGGCGGCCCGGGCATAGACCCGGCAATCCAGCGCTTCGTTGCGCTCGCGCAGCTTCCGCCATTCGAGCCGGGCGAAACCGCGCCGCGTGCGCACCGTGACCAGCTGCTCGGCGACGAACTGCTTGAGCCATTCGTCCTCGACCCAGTGCGGCAGATGGACGCTGCCAGGCGGGTACGGTTTGCCCTCGGCGCGCTCCTCCTCGGTCGGCCGTTCCAGTCTCAGGAACCGGTAGGTCTCGGCCTTGAAGGTCGAGACCGCGACACTCCAGAGCCGGGCGCCGCGGCGGAGCCGCCGGCCGCCGTCGGAGGCGTCCACATAGGTCGGACCCGAGACCGGGCTCGAGCGGTTGAAGCCCTCGACCCCCTTGACCGGCGCCACTTGCGCGACGCCGGCGCGCCGCGCCCAACCATAGACTGCGGTCGGCTCGTAACCGGTATCGATGGCGAGCTTCGCCAAGCCCAGCACGGCGCCGTTCTCATGGAGCCAGACCTGTGAGAGCAGCCGGTCGAGTTCGGCCCAGGGCTCGGCTCGTTCGGGCCCGCCCTCGATGACGATATGATCGATCAGCCAGCTCTCCAGGCCCCGGCCCCAGGCCCAGACGTCGACCTCGATGCGGTCCTTCTGAATATCGGCGCCGGCGGTCAGGAACAGCCCGCCGGCGGGAACCGTGCCCGCAGACCAGCGTTCCCGGCGGTCGTAGAGCCGCTGCCAGTCCGGCGCCTCGCCGCTCTCGACCCAGGTCTCGCCGAGGATGGTGTTGCGGAAAGCGCGGATCGCTTCGTCCGAGCCCTGTGCCGCCACCCAGGCGCGGGCGATGGCCTCCCACGAAAGCCAGCCGACCGGCGAGTAGAGCGCCGACAGGTGGAACCCGATGGTCGACGGATCGGCCGCCGTTCCGGTCGCCCGCCAAACGCCGGCCGCCAGCATCGCGGTCTTGTGATGCTCGGCGATAGGCGTCTCGCAGGATGCGCAGTGGTAGGCCGCCGTCTCCGGTTTGCCCTTCTCCCAACGGAGCCGTTCGAAGACGAGCACCTGTGCGTGCCCGCAATGGGGGCATGGCACGAAATACCGCCTCTGGTCCGAGGCCTCGTATTCGCGCTCGATGCGCGAGAAGCCTTTCACCGTCGGCGTCGAGATCAAGAGCACCTTGCGCCGGTGCGCGAAAGTCAGCGAGCGAGCTTCCGCCAGCGTTACCGGGTCGCCTTCCTCGTCGGCCGAGGCCGGATAGGCGTCGACCTCGTCCAACAGGATGTAGCGCGCCGGGATCGAGCGCAGACCGACGGCCGAGTTGGCGTCGGTCATGATCAGGATGCCGCCGGCGAACTCCTTCGACAGCATGGTGTTGCCGGAATCGCGCGATCGCGCGGGCCTCACCAGGCTCCGGAGCGCAGCACTCTCCTCGATCAGCGGATCGATGCGCTGGCGCGAGTTCCGTTTGGCCAGCTCCACCGTCGGCTGGACCGCCAGCATCGGTCCCGGCGCCTGGTGGATGATGAATCCGATGAAGTTATTGGCTCCCTCTGTGGCGCCGACCTGAGCCGCCTTCATGAACACGATCGCTGCGCGCACGGATCGGCCGGCGACAGCGCGTCCATGATGGCCCGCATGTAGGGGGTGCGCGCGATGCGGTAGCGGCCGGGCTCGGCCGAGGCCCGCGCCGCCAACATGCGGTGCTTCTCGGACCACTCCGAGACCGAGAGCAGCGGGTCCGGCGCGGGTCCGGCGTCAACCCGTCGCGCCAGGCCCGCGCGATGTCCTCGGCGCCGGCAAAGGCCTCAGCGGAACTCGGGCCGAACCTCGGCGAGCTCGTTGAGATGGTCTCTGACATGCCCTTCCAGCACCTTCTGCATTGCGTGCGCATCGAGGCCGAGCTCGGCCGCCATCAGGGCGGCGACCCGGGCCGGCCAATTGACCCAGGCATCGCGCTCGCGCCGCGCGAGGCGGAACACCTCCGAAGTCGCCTGCGCCCGGTCGACCACTTCGGCGCGCAGCTGCTGAACCTCGATGCGGGCGCGCTGCGCCTTGGCGATCTCGTGGGCCGTGCGCGCCTGGGTGAAGGTGGCCGCCCCTTGCGGGGTCGGCTCGGCCGCGGCGGGCGGCCGCACCTGGGCTACCTCGTCGCCCAACTTGTCCGCATCGGACGCCGCCGGCGTCTGGTCAGTTCCTGCACGTTCGTCCTCGGGTACTTCGGGCCGGCGCGCCGGATCGGTCTGGTCGTCCCATTGGGCGTCAACCTTGACCGGATCGAGGCTGCCGTCGGGCTCCGGCGTGATGCGGCCAACCTTGATCGCCTTCATCACCGCGACATGGCTCACGCCGCGCCGGCGCGCGTATTCCCGCAACGATATGCCCATGCCCCTGGCGCCTCACTCGTGTCCCACCGGTGCCCATTCCTGCCCCCGCGAGCTCCCCTTTTGAGCCCAAAAAAAGACGTATAATCAGTGGCTTATAAGCTTGCAATCGGCTTGGAGTAGAGCGTGTATGGGGTCGTCAACAACAAAGCCAAATGGAGCGAAATCAATGACCCAGGCCCAGAATTTCCCGAGCCAAAACACCGGACGGGGCTTCTTCGGAACCATCGCCAGCCACGTCGACCCGGACGAAGCCTGGCCGGTCGCCATGGCTGCAATCGGCACCGCCACCGGCTGCCCCGCCGAGGCGGTGCGCAACTTCCTCGACAGCAACCACGGACGCCATTTCGCCGAGGAGGCCGCCAACGGCCTGTTAGCGAAGCGCCCCCTTCAGCCTGCCATCGACGACGCCGTCGACGTTTGGATGGCTCAGCCGGTCGGCCGTCTGGCCCACCGCCTATACGGAATCCCGAGCGAGCTTCCCTGCCTCACCGGTTACGTCAACAACTGCAAGGCCGAAGTCGTCTACTAGCCGCTTTCCCTCGCCCCTCCGGCCCCGCTTGGGTTGTGCCCGGCGGGGCTTCGGGCAGTAGCAGCGCCGCGATGGCCGCGGCGCGCTAAACCCCCGAAGGAGGGACCCATGAAACTCACCGACACCCAGACGATCATTCTCTCGGCAGCTGCCCAGCGCGACGACGGCTCGATCCACCCGCTGCCCAAGACGCTCAAGGGCGGCACCGTCACCAAGGTCACCGGCGCGCTTCTGCGCAAGGGCCTGATCGCCGAGGCGCCACGCCGGAACGGCGCTCCCATCGGCGAGGCCAACTTCGCCATCACGGCCGAGGGCGCGCTCGCCATCAACGTCGAGCCGGCCGAGTGTCCCCATTTGGCCGACACGGGCGCACGGGCGGCCGACGGTGGCCGGGAGGCCGCACCGGCGGCGGACACCCCGGCCAAGGCCAAGAAGGCCGCCACGGGCCGCGACACGGCGAAGGGGCCGGTCAAGCTACGCACCGGCACCAAGCAGGCCCTCGTGGTCGAGATGCTGCGCCGGTCCGAAGGCGCCACCGTCGACCAGATCATGGAGGCCACCGGCTGGCAGCGTCACACGGTTCGCGGCGCCTTCGCCGGCGCGCTCAAGAAGAAGCTCGGCCTCGCCATCGCTTCCGAGAAGGTCGAGGATCGCGGGCGCGTCTACCGCGTGGCCGGCTGAGGGCGGCGGCCATGACTCGTGCCAGGCGGAGCCGGACGCCCAAGCCCCAGGGCTATGGCGTCCACCTCATCCAGAGTGCCGCCGGGCAGGTCGAACTGGCGAGGCGCGGGCTCACGACCCGCGACCTCGCCACGGCCGTCGCCCGGTTCCAGAAGGCCGAGAAGGTCCGCGTCGGCACCCTGATCGGGGTCAACCAGGACGGGTTCTTCGGTTCCACCGAGGAGGGCTGGTCGCCGGACCGGCCCGGCGCCTTCGACCAGCCGCTCCTCAACATCCCGTGGGTGCAGATCCTCGAGCTGCTCGGCCGCGTCCCGGAGAACACCACCGGAGAGTTTCTCGATGGTGGTGGCAATCTCCAGTGACCGGAGCGGACCGATGAAAACCGTCAGGATCAGCGACGCGGCCCATCGCGCCATCGCCGAAGTGTCAATGGCGGAGCAAAAAGGGACCACCGTGGCGGTGTAAGAAGGGACCACTTGGCGGCTGCGGGCTTGTCCCCGTAGTCCATGGGAGGGCCCCGCGTGCGACGCGGCGTGCCCTCAACAGGCCGACGCGGCGGCGCGCGCGGGAGGGACCTGTGGGCCCACGGGGTCAAGCGTGGGCTGGGTGGTCGGTTCAGTTCGCCGTCGGGGTTTGACGCCTGCGGCTCTGGTTGAGCCTGTAGCTCTCGCCATTCATCTCGAGGATGTTGACGTGGTGGGTGAGGCGGTCGAGGAGAGCGCCGGTGAGGCGCTCGGAGCCGAACACCTCGGTCCATTC
Source organism: Alphaproteobacteria bacterium (assembly GCA_965249645.1). Classification (GTDB taxonomy): domain Bacteria; phylum Pseudomonadota; class Alphaproteobacteria; order UBA828; family JAPUJA01; genus CAVOEB01. The sequence continues at coordinate 181,731 of CBDFML010000007.1, read as the reverse complement.
GTCGAAGGGCAGATTGGTGGTGACCAGGGTCGAGCCCCGCTCGTAGCGCTGGCTGAACACCTCGAACAGGAGCTCGGCGCCGGTCTTGGACAGCGGCACGAAGCCGAGTTCGTCGACGATCAGAAGCTTGTAGGTGGCGAGCTTCTTCTGGAACCTCAGCAGCTGCTTGTCATCGCGGGCCTCGATGAGCTCGTGGACCAGTGCGGCGGCGGTGATGAAGCCGACCGAGAGGCCCTTCTGGCAGGCCGCCAGGCCGAGACCGAGGGCGATGTGGGTCTTGCCGGTGCCGCTGTTGCCGAGCGCGATGAGGTTCTCGCGGCGCTCGATGTACGCGCAGCGGGCCAGCTCCAGGACCAGCGTCTTGTTGAGCGAGGGGATGACCTTGAAGTCGAAGCTGTCGAGGCTCTTGATCACGGGGAAGCGCGCCGCCTTGATGCGCCGCTCGACCATGCGGCGCTCGCGGTCGATCAGCTCGAGCTCGGCAAGACGCAGAAGATAGCGAACGTGGTCGACGCCTTCCGAGGCACACTGCCGGGCGATCTTGTCGTACTCCCTCAGGAACGTCGGCAGCTTCAGCCTCTTGAGGTGGTGGACGAGCAGCACCTGCGGCGTGTCGGTCATGCGCGGAGCCCCGACAGCAGGCTCATGTACGATTTGGCAGACGTTATCGCGACCCGGGCGCGCGGCAGGTACGGATAGACGTCGAGATCCAGTCGAGGCGGCCGTCGCTCGGTCCGACACAGCACCAGGTGCTTGACGGCATCGAAGCCGATCGTGCCAAGCCGCAGGGCGTCGCCGACCGCACCCTCGACCTCCTCGGGCCGGAAGGTCTCCAGCAGACGCAACACCTGGACGTACTCGCGCTTGCCCGCCTTGCCCATGCGGGCTTCGAGCAGGCGTCGCAGAGTGATGAAGGCCTCGGGCAGGTCCCAGCCCGCCAACGGCGCGGCCTGGTCGAGGGCGCCGATCTTCTGCTCGATCAATGGCAGATAATGCAGCGGGTCGAAGATCAGGTCCTCGCTGTCATAGGACCGGCGGTGCCGGGCGATCACCTCGGCCCCGCAGCTGATCATCACCTCGTCGACATAGCCCCGGATCAGTACCTCGCGGTGGCCGTAGGCCACGGGTACGGAGTAGTCGTTGCCGCGGTAGCGCAACAGCGACAGCGAACTCACCCGCCCGGGACGCTTGTCGCAGGCATCGTATGGTGCCGGGGGTAGCGGTAGCAGAGCTTGGCGATCCCGCGCGAGGCGCTCGCCGATGGTCTCCTTGTGACCCCGCAGCCGCGCCGCCTGGCGCCGGCGGCACTGTCCCGCGAGATCATCGTTCAGCGCCTCGATGCTCTCGGCCCGCGGGACGGGGACCAGGAAGTTCCGCCGGATGAAGCCGACCAGTCCCTCGACCTTGCCTTTGTCGTTGCCCTTGCCCGGCCGGCCGAACCTGTCCTCGAACAGATAGTGGGATTGCAGCTCCGTGAAGACGCGCGTTCGCTGCCGCTTTCCATCGCCCAGGATGCGGGCAACCGCCAGCTTGGTGTTGTCGTACAGGATGGAGCGGGGGACGCCGCCGAAGAACGCAACCGCCGCGTTGTGGCCATCGCAGAACGCCTCGGTCGTCTCCGCCGGATAGGCCTTCACGAAGCAACCATCACTGTGGGGAAGGTCGAAGGCAAGGAAGTGGACCTTGCGCGCCACACCGCCGATCACCGCCATCGCCTCGCCGAAGTCCGCCTCGGCGTGGCCGGGGGAATGGACGAGCGGCACGAACATCTCGCGCGACCGAAGCCGCCGCTCACGGACATAGTCCTTCACGATGGTGTAGCCGCCGGTGAACCCGTACTCGTCCCGGAGACGGTCGAAGATCCGCTTCGCCGTGTGCCGTTGCTTGTGGTGGCTGGTCCGATCGTCCTCCAGGATCCGATCGATAATCCCCGTGAATGCGTCCAGCTTCGGACGCCTCCGCGGCACGCTCCGGCGATATCCCGGCGGCACCGAGAACGACAGCATCTTGCGCACCGTCTTGCGGTCCAGCCCGAACACCCGCGAGGCCTCGCGGGTGCTCATCCCCTCGACACGACACGCCCGCCGGACCCGCGCGTACAACTCCACCCGATACATCCCCCCGCCTTCCAGTCAGAGCAACCCTGACAGAAGGCTATAGACGGTCCCATTTTGGTCCGCCACAGCCGGATCAACCGGCCGCTTCAGTGGGGGATTATTGCGCCGCCGTTCTCACCGAAGCCGCCGTCCTGCCGTTCCGCTCGGCGGGCCGGCAGCTGGCCGACGGCGACTGGCTCGTCGAGCTCGCGGACGACACCTACGAGCGCATCCAGGAACATCGTCTACCGGGCGAGACCAACTGACCATCCCCCGCGATTAGGGCCACGTCGTTTGAGAGTATTCGGTGGTGATCATGACGCTCAAGGGCAGCTGAGCGGAGCCGTTGCGTAGCTCAAGCGAAGCTGCCCGTGTTGCCAGCCAGGCCGCCGGCGTCTGGTAGCCGAGGGCCGAATGCGGCCTGGAACGAATTGTACCCGGTCGCATCGCCTGAATTTTCCCTTGTCGGCGCGTTACGTGTTCTCAAGGAGCCTCACATCCGGCGGATTAGGGTTTTGATCCAGCTCATGCAGAACTCTATGGCCCAATCGGTCTGATGTATCGTGAGGTTCACCATTGGGTTGTTACCCGGTCCATGTCCCATAGGGGCTCTCACGTTCGAAAAGAATTGACATAGGCTCCCGACCTCCCATTTCTCGATGAAGTTTCCGTTCTTCTTCGCACCGAGATTCTCGACATAGTTGATGGGACCCTTTTCATTACCATGGGTCCAACTCTTTTCGTCGGAGATGATCTTGATGGTGCTCTCCAAGGCTTTTGCCGCATAAAAAGCCGGATCGCGTCCCGAGTTATCACGTCGGTCAATAGCTTCCTTCATGTCATGGTCGACGTTTTTCCACTTCGGCTCCGACACCAGCTCCCAGAAGGGGCGCGCAATCTGGTCTGTTGTTAGTTCGTCCGGCGAAATTTGAATGAAACCATTGTGGTAGTCGAGTTTAGCCCCTGCTTGCCTGAAACGAGCGTTCAGCTCGTCACAGGATGCCCGAAATGCTTGATTCTCTTTAGCATTTGAATCCCTGACGGTCTGCTCGTTCCTGAGTAGCAGCTCGTCGTCGCTCATGCCGTGGGACCCTATGAGGTAGCCCGTTCCAGATTGAATGCTCTTAAGCAATTGCCTTTTAGATGTATCAATTTTTTGATCGAGATTAGAATTTAGAAGTGCGATCTCCTCTTCTCTCCTCCGAAAGGCAATCTCAACGAAGCTAAGGCGCTCCTTGACAAATCGGTCTGCTGGCACTGAGCCGTCGTAAGCTGCACAAATAAAATTCTCGCAAACCGTAACCGTCGGATACGTACCGGCCGTGGATGTGGGTTTGCCCAGATGGGTGTAAGTGTAGGAGTACGCCCTTGCCGAAAGGTCATTCAGACCAAGTTCCATGGCGAGCTGTTTATTCAGCCCATCCCACAGTTCCTGCGCGCCGGGTCTCTCGTTGCCCTGGTCGTTGTAGTAGGGAAAGAGCTGTTCGCATACAATGCGAAAACCTTGGACCAGTAGGCGTCGCGCACTTTCGTCAAAGTTCTCCCAAAGAGGTACGTCTTGGTATCTGTGCGCGAAAATGTCGGTAAGCACCGAGCCCTGTTCCCTTCTTGATGGTTTTAGTGTTGCGGTCGGTCAGGCAGGTTCGTAGCGCTGGACGGAGATCTCACCCGAGCGCGCACGCATCTGCGAGGCATCGTGCCAAGCCTGCATTCGCAGGAGCGTGTCCATGCTCACGTCGAAAGCCTTCTCCATGCGGAGCGCCATCTCCGCCGACAGCGCCGCATTGCCGTTCAGCAGAGCCGAGAGCGTCGCCCGGCGGACGCCCAGAATCTGGGCGGCCCGCGTCACATTCAGTCCCAACTCTTCGATGACCTCCGTGCGGATGAAATCGCCCGGGTGCGAAGGGGTCATGCTCACTTTGATGCCGTCGGTAGCCATCAGTGGTAATCCTCCAGGTTTAGGCGGTCGATGTGGCCGTCCTCTTCTTCAAAGGTCATCCGCCAATTGCCGGAGACCGACACACTCCATTCATGCTGCCGGTCACCGGAGAGCCGGTGCACACGCCAGCCGGGCGGCGCGTCGGCCACAAACCCGTCGATGTGCTCAGCCAGGATCAACACCGTCAAGATCTTGCGCACCCGGTCGACGAGGTCCTGCCGCAGAAACCTGGGGCTGTCGTCCTCAAGCAGTCGGAGCAATCCCCGGTGACGGACAGAACGAATGATCATGTCATAAGTGTACGGTATTACCGTTCGCTTGGGAAGCATTTCCCTAAGCAGACACCACTGACCCTCTCTCCGCTCGGGAAAGCCGTGGACTTGCTCTCGTGCCAGGCCATCAGGGCGGACACGGTCCGCGATTGCCTCATGCCGCGGCCCGCTCGGCGCCGGCCGCGATCTCGTCGAACGTCCGCCCGTCGACCTCGAGGGTCGCAACCTTGCCGGTCCAGTCCTGCCAGCGCTTCACGATGACATCGCAGTAGCCGGGATCCAACTCGACCAGCCGTGCCGTGCGTCCGGTCTTCTCGGCCGCGATCGCGGTCGAGCCCGAGCCGGCGAAGGGATCGAGCACCACGTCGCGGCTCTTCGATGAGTTGCGGAGCGCGCGCTCGATCAGCGCCACCGGCTTCATGGTCGGGTGCAGATCGTTGCGCGCCGGCTTGTCGACGAACCAGACGTCGCCCTGATCCCGGGCGCCGCACCAGTAGTGGTCGGTTCCCTCCTTCCAGCCGTAGAGGATCGGCTCGTACTGGCGCTGGTAGTCGGCCCGGCCGAGCGTGAAGGTGTTCTTGGCCCAGATCACAAAGGTGGACCAGTGCCCGCCCGCCTCGCGGAACGCGCGCTGCAGCGTGGGCAGTTCCGAGGACGACATGCAGACATAGGCCGCGCCCTTGGTGACGGTCAGGATGTTGACGCAGGCGTCGTACAGAAAGCGTTCGAAGTCGGCGCCGAGATTGTCGTTGCGGATCCTGCGTTTCTTGCCGCGCATCCTGTCCTTGGCACTGTTGCCGTAATCGACGTTGTAGGGCGGATCGGTAAAGCACAGGTCCGCGAGCCCGCCGTCCAGCACCCGTTCGACATCGCCGAGCACGGTGGCGTCACCGCACAGCAGGCGGTGGCCGCCCAGCAGCCAGAGATCGCCGGGCCGGGTGACCGGTTGCTCCGGCGGCTCGGAGACTTCGTCGTCGTCGATGTTGCCGGCGGGGCCGTCTGCCTGCAGCAGGCGACCAATCTCGTCGAGCTCGAAGCCGGTGAGGTCGAGATCGAACTCCGCTTCCTCGTGGAGCCAATGGAACTCGGCCCCCAGCAGCTCCTCGCCCCAGCCCGCGTTTTCGGCAATCCGGTTGTCGGCGAGGCGGAACGCCCGCGCCTGCGCCTCGCTCAGATGCTCGAGGCGGATCACCGGCACGGTCTCCAGCTCCAGCTGTCGGGCGGCCAGCAGCCGGCTGTGGCCGGCGATCAGCACCCCGCGCTCGTCCACCAGGCAGGGCACGTTGAAGCCGAAAGCGGCGATCGAGCCCGCGATCTGCGCCACCTGGTCGTCGGAATGGGTGCGCGCATTGGCGGCATAGGGCAGCAGCCGGTCCAGCGGCCAGTGTTCGATCGTGAATTCCATCAGGCGGCCTCGGCGATGATCTCGCCTTCGCGCGCGAGCCTCTCGCGGGCGATCCCGGCGTAGTCCGGATTGAGCTCGATCAGGATCGCGTTCCGGCCCAAACGGCTTGCCACCAACCCGGTGGTGCCGGCGCCGGCGAAGGGATCGAGCACGGTGCCGCCCTCGGGCAGCCCGCCGCGATGCACATCTCGGCGAGCCTCGGCGCCATGGTCGCGAAGTGGGCGTGCGCGAAGGGCTGGGTCGCAATCGTCCAGACGTTCCTCAGGTTGCGCCGCTCGGGGTTCCCGACCGCGCGCTTGCGGCCGATGCGCGAGGCGGCGTTGGCCTTGGACAACGGATCGACGAGGTCCTTGTGCTTGCCGCCGATGCGGTCCCGGGCCTCTCGCATCTCGCGGCGGTCCGAAGGGCCGCTCGTGCACGGCTCGCTGGCCGCGGCGCGGTCGTAGAAGTAGCGCGCGCTCTTGGCCAGCAGCAGCACCTCCTCGTAGGCCATGCTCGGCCGGTCGCGGACGCTCTCCGGCATCGGGTTGCCGGACCAAGGGCCGAAGCTCGCACCCTTGGCCCAGACGATCCGCGAGCGCACCCACCAGCCGTCGGCCTGGAGTGCGAGCGCCGCGCGCGAGGGGACCATGATCAGGTCCTTGGGCTTCAGGCCGGGCGCATTGGCAGCGGGCGGCAGGCCGTTCCAACCGCCGTCGCCCTCGTAGGCGCGCCGGGGAAAGCGTTCGGAGGCGCGCGATCGCTGCCGGCCTTCCCGCGCACCGTAGTTGCCCCACGATCCCGCGTAACAATCGCCGAGATTGAGCCACGCGGTGCCGTCGTGCCGGAGCACCCGGCGCACCTCCCGGAACGGCTCTGTCAGAGCAAATTCAGTTGAGGCTGGCGGCAGCACGCCGTAGCGTTGACGGATGAAAAATCCCTTCCGCTATTTCAATAGTTCGCCCGAGGTGATTCGCCTCACGGTGATGATGTACGTTCGCTACCCGTTGTCACTGAGACAGGTCGAAGATCTGCTGTTCGAGCGCGGTATCGACATCTGCCATGAAACCGTACGGATGTGGTGGAACCGGTTCGGTCCGATGTTCGCCGCAGAGATCAGGAAGCGGCGCCTTCATGATGCCTCGTATTCCCGCTGGCGCTGGCATCTGGACGAGGTGTTCGTGCGGATCAATGGGGAGACGCATTATCTCTGGCGCGCCGTCGATCACGAGGGAGAGGTACTCGAGGTTTTTGCTACGAAACGCCGGGATCGCCAGGCCGCGCTCAAGTTTCTAAAGCGCGCGATGAAAAGATACGGCCGGCCTCAGGTGATCGTCACAGATCGGCTTCGGTCGTATCGAGCGGCGATGAATATGATCGGTAACGCCGCCGACCAGGAATGTGGGCGCTGGCTCAACAACCGAGCCGAAAACTCACACCAGCCGTTTCGACGACGGGAAGGAGCGATGGTGAAATTCAGGGACATCAAGACCCTGCAAAAGTTCGCCGCCGTTCACGCGTCACTCCACAATCACTTCAACCTCGACCGTCACCTCACCTGCCGCGACGACTTCAAGCAAAACCGCTCGGCTGCGCTGGCCGAGTGGCGGGAACTCGCGGCATGAAGTTCGCATGAAACGCAAATTTGGAGACTGTTTCGCATTAGACTGACAGCACCCCCGCGAGGCCTCGCGGGTGTTCGGGCTGGACCGCAAGACGGTGCGCAAGATGCTGTCGTTCTCGGTGCCGCCGGGATATCGCCGGAGCGTGCCGCGGAGGCGTCCGAAGCTGGACGCATTCACGGGGATTATCGATCGGATCCTGGAGGACGATCGGACCAGCCACCACAAGCAACGGCACACGGCGAAGCGGATCTTCGACCGTCTCCGGGACGAGTACGGGTTCACCGGCGGCTACACCATCGTGAAGGACTATGTCCGTGAGCGGCGGCTTCGGTCGCGCGAGATGTTCGTGCCGCTCGTCCATTCCCCCGGCCACGCCGAGGCGGACTTCGGCGAGGCGATGGCGGTGATCGGCGGTGTGGCGCGCAAGGTCCACTTCCTTGCCTTCGACCTTCCCCACAGTGATGGTTGCTTCGTGAAGGCCTATCCGGCGGAGACGACCGAGGCGTTCTGCGATGGCCACAACGCGGCGGTTGCGTTCTTCGGCGGCGTCCCCCGCTCCATCCTGTACGACAACACCAAGCTGGCGGTTGCCCGCATCCTGGGCGATGGAAAGCGGCAGCGAACGCGCGTCTTCACGGAGCTGCAATCCCACTATCTGTTCGAGGACAGGTTCGGCCGGCCGGGCAAGGGCAACGACAAAGGCAAGGTCGAGGGACTGGTCGGCTTCATCCGGCGGAACTTCCTGGTCCCCGTCCCGCGGGCCGAGAGCATCGAGGCGCTGAACGATGATCTCGCGGGACAGTGCCGCCGGCGCCAGGCGGCGCGGCTGCGGGGTCACAAGGAGACCATCGGCGAGCGCCTCGCGCGGGATCGCCAAGCTCTGCTACCGCTACCCCCGGCACCATACGATGCCTGCGACAAGCGTCCCGGGCGGGTGAGTTCGCTGTCGCTGTTGCGCTACCGCGGCAACGACTACTCCGTACCCGTGGCCTACGGCCACCGCGAGGTACTGATCCGGGGCTATGTCGACGAGGTGATGATCAGCTGCGGGGCCGAGGTGATCGCCCGGCACCGCCGGTCCTATGACAGCGAGGACCTGATCTTCGACCCGCTGCATTATCTGCCATTGATCGAGCAGAAGATCGGCGCCCTCGACCAGGCCGCGCCGTTGGCGGGCTGGGACCTGCCCGAGGCCTTCATCACTCTGCGACGCCTGCTCGAAGCCCGCATGGGCAAGGCGGGCAAGCGCGAGTACGTCCAGGTGTTGCGTCTGCTGGAGACCTTCCGGCCCGAGGAGGTCGAGGGTGCGGTCGGCGACGCCCTGCGGCTTGGCGCGATCGGCTTCGATGCCGTCAAGCACCTGGTGCTGTGTCGGACCGAGCGACGGCCGCCTCGACTGGATCTCGACGTCTATCCGTACCTGCCGCGCGCCCGGGTCGCGATAACGTCTGCCAAATCGTACATGAGCCTGCTGTCGGGGCTCCGCGCATGACCGACACGCCGCAGGTGCTGCTCGTCCACCACCTCAAGAGGCTGAAGCTGCCGACGTTCCTGAGGGAGTACGACAAGATCGCCCGGCAGTGTGCCTCGGAAGGCGTCGACCACGTTCGCTATCTTCTGCGTCTTGCCGAGCTCGAGCTGATCGACCGCGAGCGCCGCATGGTCGAGCGGCGCATCAAGGCGGCGCGCTTCCCCGTGATCAAGAGCCTCGACAGCTTCGACTTCAAGGTCATCCCCTCGCTCAACAAGACGCTGGTCCTGGAGCTGGCCCGCTGCGCGTACATCGAGCGCCGCGAGAACCTCATCGCGCTCGGCAACAGCGGCACCGGCAAGACCCACATCGCCCTCGGTCTCGGCCTGGCGGCCTGCCAGAAGGGCCTCTCGGTCGGCTTCATCACCGCCGCCGCACTGGTCCACGAGCTCATCGAGGCCCGCGATGACAAGCAGCTGCTGAGGTTCCAGAAGAAGCTCGCCACCTACAAGCTTCTGATCGTCGACGAACTCGGCTTCGTGCCGCTGTCCAAGACCGGCGCCGAGCTCCTGTTCGAGGTGTTCAGCCAGCGCTACGAGCGGGGCTCGACCCTGGTCACCACCAATCTGCCCTTCGACGAATGGACCGAGGTGTTCGGCTCCGAGCGCCTCACCGGCGCTCTCCTCGACCGCCTCACCCACCACGTCAACATCCTCGAGATGAATGGCGAGAGCTACAGGCTCAACCAGAGCCGCAGGCGTCAAACCCCGACGGCGAACTGAACCGACCACCCAGCCCACGCTTGACCCCGTGGGCCCACAGGTCCCTCCCGCGCGCGCCGCCGCGTCGGCCTGTTGAGGGCACGCCGCGTCGCACGCGGGGCCCTCCCATGGACTACGGGGACAAGCCCGCAGCCGCCAAGTGGTCCCTTCTTACACCGCCACGGTGGTCCCTTTTTGCTCCGCCATTGACAAGCAGCCATTACCGGACATTCATGAATCACTGTATTGCGCCGCATTTTGGTACTTAAATGTCTTGGTTGGGAGCCGTCCACGGCATCAGAAGCGATCATCAAGGTAACCTCGCTGGACTCGGTCGACCGCGTTCACTAATTTTCCATCCGGAATCAAAAATATCCGGTGGAGGCAATTATGGCGCGCGACCCTAGGTATGATCTACTTTTTGAACCGGTCAAGATTGGCCCTGTAACGGCCAAGAACCGCTTCTACCAGGTGCCCCATTGCTGCGGTATGGGCTTTAACTGGCCCCAGACCCACGCAAAAATGCGCGAGATGAAGGCGCAAGGCGGTTGGGCCGTGGTCAATACCGAAGAGTGTCTGATTCACCCAACGTCAGATTATTCGCCGGAACCGCAGGCGCGGCTGTGGGATGGCTACGATGTAAAATGTCTGGCCCTGATGACAGACGCTATCCATCGCCACGATGCCCTGGCCGGTGTGGAACTGGCTCATAACGGGGTCGGCGTCCAGAACATGTTCACCCGTCTCAAGCCATTGGCACCGTCTCCCCAGGCCGGTGTCATTGGCATTCCGACCCAGTCCCGGGGCATGGACAAAGCCGATATAAAGGAATTTCGCCGCTGGCACCGAAATGCGGCGCTGCGGGCCAAGGAAGCCGAAGCCGACCTTGTCTATGTCTATGCCGGCCACGATTCGACCCTGCTGATGCACTTCCTGCAGAAACGCCGCAACTACCGGACCGATGAATATGGCGGCAGCCTCGAAAATCGGGTCCGGCTCATGCGAGAGGTTCTTGAGGACACCAAGGAAGCTGTTGGCGATCGCTGCGCCATCGCCATCCGGCTCGCCGTCAACGAACTTCTGGGCGATGACGGGATCACTAGCCAGGGAGAGGGAAGGGAGATCGTCGAGATGCTGGCGGAGATCCCGGACCTGTGGGACGTAAATCTCGCTGACTGGGCGAACGACTCGGTGACCTCGCGCTTCGGCGAGGAGGCTATCCAAGAACCCCATATTTCCTTCGTCAAATCGGTGACCACCAAGCCGGTGGTCGGCGTCGGCTGGTTCACCTCGCCCGATACCATGGTCAGTCAGATCAAGCGAGGTGTGCTGGACATGATCGGCGCCGCGCGGCCATCCATCGCCGATCCGTTCCTACCCAGGAAGATCGATGAAGGACGGGCCGAGGAAATTCGCGAGTGTATCGGCTGTAACATCTGTGTCTCTGGCCAGCACACTTCCACACCGATGCGCTGTACCCAAAATCCGACCATGGGCGAGGAGTGGCGGCGCGGCTGGCATCCCGAAAACATCGATGTAAAGGGCTCGGACGACAGTGTTCTGGTCATTGGCGCGGGACCTGCGGGATTGGAGGCTGCGCGTGGACTGGGTCAGCGTGGCTACCAGGTCACCCTGGCCGAAGCGACAACCGAGCTCGGCGGCAGAGTGACCTGGGAAAGTGGCCTGCCTGGTCTTTCTGCCTGGGCCCGGGTTCGCGATTGGCGGGTTGGGCGTATCCGTGAAATGACCAATGTCGAGATTTATCTCGACAGCAACATGACGCGCCAGAACGTGCTCGATTTCGGCTTTGAGCACGTCATTGTCGCCACCGGCGCAAAATGGCGCAAGGATGGCGCCGGTGTCAACAATACCTCACCGATCACTGGTAGCGACGGGAGTAATGTCTCTACACCGGAAGACATTGCCGCTGGTGCCGAGGTGTCGGGACCAGTGGTCTTGTTCGATGACGACCACTTTTATATGGGTGGCGTGGTGGCGGAAAAACTGCGCCGCGATGGCCACGATGTTACGCTGGTCACCACGGCGGCCTGTGTTTCGTCGTGGACCGAAAACACCTTGGAACAGCACCGTATCCAGGCGGGTCTGCTTGAGCTCGGAGTCGAAATTATCACCAGCCACAACTTATCGGCGGTGGGTGACGGCGAAGTCGAGATTGCCTGTATCTATTCCGAGCGGTCGCGCAAGATCCCTGCCGCCAGTGTTGTCATGGTGACCTCACGGGCACCCGTCAATGATCTCTACCAGGCCTTGGCCGCCGATCCGGCGGCATTAGAGGCGGCTGGGATAAAGTCCATTCGCGCGACCGGTGACTGTGACGCGTCCTCAACTATCGCGTTGGCGGTTTATGATGGCCACATGGCGGCACGCGAAATGGATGCACCACCGGAAAATCCGGACATGCCGTTCCGCCGGGAAGAAGTTTCCTTAGACAAGGCAGTGTAGGTCGGCAGAGCTAGAGCGCGGCCGAAAAGACGTGATGTGGTGGTGTCAGTCTAATACGAACCAGCCTCCGAATTCGCGCATCACGCGAGCTTCATGCCGCCAATTGACGCCACTCAGCCAGCGCCGCTGAGCGGTTCTGCTTGAAGACGTCGCGGCGGTTGAGGTGACGGTCTAGATTGAAGTGGTTGTGGACCGAGGCGTGTGCGGAAGCGAATTTCTGCAGGGTCTTGATGTCCCTGAACCTGGCCATGGCGCCTTCCCGTCTTCGGAACGGTTGATGTGAGTTTTCGGCGCGGTTGTTGAGCCAACGCCCGCAGACCTGGTCGGCAGCATTGCCGATCACATTCATCGCCGCACGGTATGACCGAAGACGATCCGTGACGATCGTGCGGGGCCGGCCAAAACGTTTCATCGCGCGCTTCAGAAACGTGAGCGCGGCCCAGCGATCCCGGCGTTTCGTAGCAAAGACCTCGAGCACCTCGCCTTCATGATCGACGGCACGCCAGAGATAGTGGGTCTCGCCGTTAATGCGCACGAACACCTCGTCCAGGTGCCAGCGCCATCGGGAATGCGAGGAATCATGAAGGCGCCGTTTTCTGATCTCGGCAGCAAACATCGGGCCGAACCGGTTCCACCAGAAACGCACCGTCTCGTGGCAGATGTCTATCCCACACTCGAACAGCAGATCCTCGACCTGGCGCAACGACAGCGGATAGCGGATGTACATCATAACCGCGAGGCGGATCACCTCGGGCGAGCTGTTGAAATAGCGGAAGGGATTTGTCATCCGCCGAGGCTATGCGCCGCGCATGTCGACATCAAGCCGGTTTGCTCTGACAGAGCCCCACTGCGTTAAAGGAGTCGAGACCGCTTGCTGAGCAGGAGCATGCAAGGGCCCAATATAACCTCGGCTTCATGTACGCCCACGGCAAAGGCGTTCCCGAAAACAACATCAAGGCCTACATGTGGCACTCGCTAGCCAAGGCACAGGGCGAAAGAATGGCGGCAGAAAACGTGGACATTCTGAAACCTCAAATGACCGCCGATCAAATTGCCGAAGCCGAACGTCTCGCCACCGAGTAGCGGGAAGAGCATAACAACTAGCCATGCGCCACATAGCCGCCACACTCGCCGTCGTCGTCGCGCTGGTGTTCATCGCTGGGTCGGCGTAGAGGGCGGCTAATATGTGCACTCCAGAAAATGATCTGGGAGCGCTAAACGGCGAGAGCAGCGACTAATTTATTGATCGGTCATGCGGCTTCGGCCTTTCGCGCCGCCGGGGCCGTCCGGTTGATGAGAACGAGGCTGCCCAGAATCAGGCCGGCGGCGGCCCAGACCCATGGGGAATGCCGCTCGTGGTAGAGCAGGATGCCCCAGCCGATCCCGAACAGCGTGTCCAGGTAGTTGGACATGGTCCAGAACACGGGTCCGCGCGCCTTGATCACGGCGAAGAATGCGATCCAATTGGTCGCGACGATCAGGATCGCCAAGAGGACGGCTCCGTCAATTCGGTCGAGCGGCGCCGCGAAGACCCACCAGCCATCGAAAATCGCCATCAGGGGCACGAGGCTGATCGCCGCAACGAACACCAATCCCAACGAATCTCCCAGCAGATCGGAGCCTTCGGGACGTAGCCTGTCGCCGGCGATGGTCATGAGCGCGAAGGAGAGGGGTGCGGTGAAGGTGAGCAACACCCAGCCGGTCAAATCCGGAGACGGCAGGCTGGTTTCGGGAACGACGATCAGGAGCATGCCGCCCAGACCAAGCAGGATGCCCAACGCGCGCAGCCCGACGAAGCGCTCCATCCGCAAGCCCAGCGAGATCAAGTAGACCATCGAGGGGACCAGGCCGAGGCCGAGGACGACGATCCCGATTGGAATTTTCGGTGCGACGAGGGTCCAGATGCTGGATGGATAGGTCACGCCGAACAGGCCGATCACCAGATAGAGCTTGACGTGGGCGAGGTCTAGGCGCGGCAACCGCCGGCGAAGCGCGCAAACGCCCAGCAGAATCGCCGTCGCGCCCGCCGCCTGCCAGAACACGTAGCCCAGGAACGGGACACCCGCCTCGGTGACGAAGCGGTTAATGGAGAACACGAATCCATAACTCAGCCCGGCGTAGAGAACGACCAGGACTGGCCAGTAACGCGCAATCAAGATGGCTCACTGCCGCGGTTGCGGTCCCGTGCGGTTGACCAGAATAACGTCAACGAGCATGAGGGCCAGCGAGCCCTAAATCCAGCCCGAATGGTGCTCGCCGAACAACACCAGGCCCCAGCCGATACCCGCTGGGATCTTGGAGGGCATTGACACGTTAAGTCGGTGGCCGGAGCGCACAGGGGCCGGTAGCGTCGGCGTATGACCCCAATTTCATTCAAGCGTCATCGCTTTCCGCCCGAGATCATCCGACATGCGGTCTGGCTCTACGCCCGATTCACACTGTCGTTCCGTGACGTCGAGGATCTTCTGACCGAGCGTGGCATCGATGTTTCCAACGAGACGGTTCGATGCTGGTTCCTGAAGTTTGGCCGGCTGATTGCGGGCAATCTCCGTCGTAGCCGACCGCGCGCCAGTGCGCGCTGGCACCTCGACGAAATGGTCATCAAGATCCGTGGCCGGAGATACTGGCTATGGCGGGCGGTCGACGACGAAGGCGAGGTGCTCGACTTCCTGGTCCAGCCACGACGCTGCGCTAAGTCGGCGAGGCGATTGCTCCGAAAGCTGCTGAAGAAGCAGGGTTATGCGCCGAAGCGCATCACCACGGACAAGCTCAAATCCTACGCCGTCTCCATTCGTGAGGAACGGTTGTCTGCGGCCCACGATGAAGGATTGCGCTCAAACAATCGGGCCGAGAATTCCCACCAGCCGGTTCGGCGGCGAGAGCGAAAACAACAGCGGTTCAAGTCACCGGGATCAGCCCATCGGTTCCTGTCAATCCACGCCGCCGCCTACAACGCCTTCTACGTTCAACGCCATCTTCTGTCCCGCCGCATCTTCAAGGTGTTTCGTGCCGAGACGCTCGCTGTCTGGAATCAAAGTTGGCTTGCCGCCTGATCCGGATCACGATCGAATTCTGGCGACCGTGCCAGTTAGCGTGTCAATGCCGTGTCGACCTGGACCGTGCAGGGCAAGACGCTCGACGGCGAGATCATCGATTGATGGGGCATCGACTACTGGGCGTTCGAGGGCAACAAGCTCACGGTCAAGGACACCTACTGGAAGTATGTCCGCCCCGACGAGCCGGGACAGCTCTGACCTGCGCCGGCAGGATCGAGCAACGTGCAGCCTGCGCCCTCGCAGCGATGCTCACCCCTGGCCAGCTCAGGGGCGTGACTACGGTCTCGACCGGCTAACCTGGCTGTGACGGGTGACCAGCGCGGAGGACGCACTCATCGTCGAGCACAGCCAGCAGGGCGTCAATTCCCGCTTCTACAAGCCGGGGCCGTACACGCCCATGGAAGCCGACGCCATTCGCATCTGCGCGTGGTATCCGGACGAGATCTGCTAGCCCCTTTTCGCGCCTTGCCCGGCAAGCGTGGCCTGCCCTACTCTGTCGCCATACCATCGGCTCAAATTCGACGGTAAGGGGAGACACGCCATGTTGCTCACGCCAACCGAACAGGAACGCCTGACCATCTTCACCGCTGCGGAAATTGCGCGCCGCAATCTTGCCCGGGACATCAAGCTCAGCGCGCCTGAGGCGGTTGCCTACATCTGCGACGAACTGATGGTCCTAGCCCGCCAGGGACGCACCGTCGCCGACCTCGCGGCCCATGGCCGCACGCTGCTCAACGCCGACCAGTGCCTTCCGGGCGTGCCCGAGCTGATGTCCCTGATCCAGGTCGAAGGCATGTTTCCCGACGGCGTGAAGATGGTCACCGTGCACGATCCCATCGCACCGGGCGCATCGGCCAACAGCGAACCCCGCCCCGGCGAGATCATCACCCCGGACGGCGAGATCGAGCTCAACGCAGGGCGCCGGCGCGCCAGCCTGCGGGTGACGAACACGGGCGATCGCCCGGTCCAGGTCGGCAGCCACTTTCATTTTTTCGAGGTCAACAAGGCGCTCGACTTCGACCGTGCCGCGGCCTTCGGCATGCGCCTCGATTCGCCTGCGGGCACGGCGGTACGCTTCGAGCCGGGCGAATCCCGGGAGGTCAATCTCGTCGCCGTCGGCGGCAGCGGCGAGGTCACGGGCTTCAACGCCTTGACCGACGGCTCCGTCGATTCGCCCGAGGTCCGCGAGCAGGCTCTCGAGCGTGCCCGCACGCTGGGCTTCAAGGGTGCCTGAGGGAGGGATCGAGCCATGACGACCATGACGCGCAAGGCCTATGCCGAGATGTTCGGCCCCACCACCGGCGATTGCGTCCGGCTGGGCGATACCTCGCTGCTCGCCGAGGTCGAGCATGATTACACGGTCTACGGCGATGAATGCATGACCGGCGGCGGCAAGACCGTGCGCGACGGCATGGCGATCTCGACCCGCACCAACGCCGAGGGCGCCCTTGATCTGCTGATCGAGAATGCCCTGGTGATCGACCCGGTCGCCGGCATCGTCAAGGGCGACATCGGGGTGCGCGACGGCAAGATCGTCGGCATCGGCAAGGCCGGCAACCCGGCGGTCATGGACGGTGTCGACGACGCTCTCGTGGTGGGCAATTCCACGGCCATCGAAAGCGCCGCGGGTCAGATCGTCACCGCCGGCGGCATCGACGTCCACGTCCACTTCATGGGCGCCGACCAGTGCGATCACGCGATCAGTTCCGGTCTCACCACCATGATCGGCGGCGGCATGAGCCACTGCCTCGTCGTCGACGTGGGCAGCCCGACCGACATCGCACGCATGCTGCGCGCCTGCGAGGGCTTTCCGCTCAATTTCGGCGTCTTCGGCCGGGGCAGCTCGCACACGCCCGACGCGATCCGCGAGCTGATCCGCTGCGGCGTCATCGGGGTCAAGATCCACGAGGATTTCGGTGCCCCGCCGTCGGTCATCGACACCTGTCTGCGGGTTGCGGACGAGCTCGACTTCCAGGTCCAGCTCCACACCGACACGCTGAACGAATCGGGATTCTACGAAGACACCATCGCCGCCATCGCCGGGCGCACCATCCACATGTACCACACCGAAGGCGCGGGCGGCGGCCACGCGCCCGACATTATCCGCTGCAATGGTGAGCCCAACTGTCTGCCTTCCTCGACCAACCCGACCAATCCCTACACGCTCAACACCTTCGACGAGCATCTCGACATGACCATGTTGGCCCACGGGCTCCGCCCCGACATCCCCGAGGATGTCGCCCACGCCGAAAGCCGCATCCGCCCCGAGACGATCTCGGCGGAAGACGTGCTCCACGATCTTGGCGCAATCTCCATGCTCGGCTCGGACAGCCAGGGCATGGGCCGGGTCAACGAAGTCATCGCGCGGACCTGGCAGCTTGCATCGAAGATGAAGGACCAGCGCGGCCGCCTCGCCGGCGAGACCACACAGGCAGGCGATAACGAGCGGATCAAGCGCTACATCGCGAAATACACCATCAACGCGGCGCGGACCTTCGGCATCGATGCCTATATCGGCTCCATCGAGCCGGGCAAGATGGCCGATCTCGTCGTTTGGGACCCCAGCCATTTCGGAGCCAAGCCGCGCGTCGTCTACAAATCCGACTATTGCGTCTGGGCCATGAGAGGCGACGGCGCGGCCTGCCTGATGGATGTCGAGCCCGTGATCGCCAAACCCCAGTGGGGCGCCCACGGCAGCGCGCCGCAAAGCTGTAGCGCGAATTTCGTCCACGCATCCGCGATCGAGGCCGACGTGGCGGGACGCGAAAACCTGGGCACGGCCATGCTGCCCATCTCCACCACCCGCTCGCTGTCGAAGGCCGACATGCTGCACAACGACGCGCTGCCCGACATCCGGGTCAATCCCCAGAGCTTCGAGGTCTTCGCCGACGGCGAACTCGCCACCTGCGAGCCCGCCGCGAAACTCGCGCTGGGGCAAATGTATTTTCTGCGCTGAACCGGTGCCCCACCTATAGGCCTATGCGGCGACATTCCGCGATTCAGGCTGAATTCATGACGCGCTCGCGATGACCGAGTTTGTCATTGGCAACCATTGCGCCGAGTGCTTCGAGCATCAGCCGGTTGCCGAGCAGGGCGGTGTTGTCGTTGACGTCGTAGGGCGGTGAGATCTCGACCACCTCCATGCCGCAGAGCCCTTCGCGGGCGATCGTCCGCACCAGCTTGATCGCCTCCCGGGGCAGGATACCGCCCGGCTCCGGTGCCTGTGTACCCGGCGCGAAGGCGGGATCGATGGAATCGATGTCGTAGGAGAGATACACCGCCTTGGCCCCTTTCCAGGCTATCTCCAGGGCTATTTCCGCGGCCTTGATCGGGCCCAGTTCCTCCATATCGTCGATGGTCATGATCTGCATGCCGCGCCGGCGCATGATGTCGGACGAATCGCGCAGGCCGACCCAGCCGCCGGCGCCGATCTGGACAAAATTCTCCGCCCGGACGTTGGGCAGACCCACATCGTGCATGTGGGCGTGATGCTTGTGGGTCGAGCCGTTGGGGTCGTGGATAGACCAGTACCACGGGCTGCCCGCCATCCGTTCGTCCAGCATATAGGGCTCGCAGTCGAGATGGCGGTCGATGTGGATGATCCCGACGTTGCCGTCGATGTGGGGTGCGATGGCCCGGATATTGGGAAAACCCAGGCTATGGTCGCCGCCGCAGATCAGCGGGAAGACGCCCGCGCGCACGATGTGGTCGATCGCCTTGGTGCACTGGTCGAACGATTTCTCCAGGTTGGCCGGCATGACGTAGACATCGCCCAGATCGCACAGATCGAGCATTTCCTGCAGATCGACTCCGGCGTCCAGGGAATAGCCGTCGTAGATCCCCGAGCAGTGGCGCATCGCCCGGGGGCCAAAGCGCGCGCCAGGACGGTTTACGGTGCCCCCGTCGAAGGGCTCGCCGATGAACGCGGCCTCGTATTGACCGACCTCGTTCGCATCTTCGCAATAGGGGGCTCCACAGAATGTTTCGATCCCCGCGAAGGGCGGCATCGCGCCGCGGCTGAACAGGGGGATCGTGCGATCCTCAACTGAATCCGCCGCTTCCAGCCCCAGTCGGAGCCCCCGCTCGATCTCCTTCTCTTGAGCCGTTCGAGACACCCGCGACAGGTTCTCGAAGGCTTCGTTGCCGCGAAATTTGCCCTTGCTTGGATCTGCCATATTGTCCTCCCCGGAACGGTGCCGTCTTTTTCGACCAAGGCCTTGGCCGGGTCATCCGAATTTGCGGTCACTCGCCTGATTTCAGCCTAGCGACTCGACACAATTCCGGCAACCCGCCGTCACTTACGCCACACGATTCGGGGTAGAGCAGACGTTCTCGCCACGAAGCGGATTACCTTGGCTGAGCTGACTAGGGTCTGAACCCAATTTAACCTATTGATTCATAGCGTGGAAGTGTGATTCAAGCTTCTTGGAAAGGAGTTTGATCATGCGCTTTGATTTGTCAGACGAAGAATGGGCGGTGATCGAGCCGCTTTTGCCCAAGGGCGGACGTGGTCCGAAGCGTATGGACGATCGGCGTGTTTTGAACGGAATTTTCTATATTCTGCGCACCGGCGCCCCGTGGCGCGACCTGCCCGAGCGCTACGGCCCGCGCACCACCATCTACAACCGCTATGCGCGCTGGGCACGGCGCGGCATATGGAAGGCGATCTTCGATGGGCTTGCCGAACACTCCGGCGACAGCCTGTTCTTCATCGACTCATCCATCGTCAAGGCTCACCGCGCGGCAGCCGGCGCAAAAGGGGGGAACTGGCGCAGGATATCGGCCGCTCACGCGGCGGCCGCACAAGCAAGGTTCACGCCGTAGTCGATGAACACGGTCGTCCCCGGCGCTTTGTCATCACCGGCGGTCAGGTTCATGACGGTCAAGTCCTGCCGGATCTTCTCGAAGGCGCCGGAGCGCCGCTTGCCGTCGTCGCCGACAAGGCTTACGGCTCACGCGCCATCCGCCAGCTCATTGACGATGACGGGGCTCTGGCGGTCATTCCATCAAAGAGCAACGCCAAAGAGCCCATCTCCCATGACGTCGGTCTTTACAAAATGCGCAACATCATCGAGCGCTTCTTCTGCACCATGAAAGACATGCGAAGGCGGTTCAAGCCGATTTGCTTTGACACTGTCAGGCAGCCGGCTCTTCGTTTCGATCCGGGCCGTTTGCGTAATCGACGACACCGGTTTCTAAAGCCCGGCGTCGTCGTAGAGTTGCTGGCATTTGCGGTGGAAGGTGTGGACCGCCATCTCACTTTGGTTGGTCATCTGATCGTTCAGGACGTAACGGCCCTGGCCCTGAAAGCCCCGCGACTTTAGCCCCGTCCAGGCGCGCTCGATGAGCCCGATGTCCTCCTTGGTCAGCAGGTCGTCCATTTCGAATTGGGCTTCCCGCTCGGCGTCGATCTCGTCGGTCTCGAAGAAACTGTTGCGCCTGAACAGGGTCTCGTCGATCGAGACGGGCAGAAGCTCCGAGACGAAGATGTTGGGCGGGCCGGGATAGAACAGGTAGGTAATGTTCGGCCAGCCGAGATGGTAGCGGTTCTCGGTCACGTGCAGCTTGCCCGTCCGGCGCAGCGCTTCGAGGTTCGCTTGCGATTCCGGACCGCCCATCAGGGTGTACCACTCGTGAGACTCGATGTAGGCGTCCCGCCAGTTCGCGCTGTCGACATAGATCGGGTGCGCGATTTCGGTGTGGTAGGACTCGACGTAGTTGTCGACGACCACCTTCCAGTTCGCATGAACCGTATAGCTATCCTGGCGCAACGGCTTGAGCGCGCCGACGTCAATCTTGAACTTGCGGATGTCCTCGAACATCGGTCCCACGGTCTCGCTCATCGGCACCGCATCGGTGTCGAGATTGACATAGATGAACGATTCCATGACCTCGACGCGCACGGCGGGCAGGTGGATGCCTGTCTTCTCGAAGCCCGGCGTGCGATTGGTGCGCCGGGCGGCCTTGAGCTTGCCGTCGAGAGTGTAGATCCAGCCGTGATAAGGGCACTGGAGCGACTTCGCGCAGACCGGCTCATCGACGATCCGCGCCGCCCGATGGGCGCAGACGTTGTAGAACGCCTTGATCTCGTCCTTGGCGGTGCGCGCGACGATGATCGGCTCGCCGGCGATCTCGCAGGGAAAGACACTGCCGGGCTTGGGCAGCTGGCTGATATGGCCCGCATAAGCCCATGACTTGGCAAAGATATTGTCCTGCTCCCAGGCAAAAACCGCCGGGTCCGTGTAGTAGCGGGGGCTGAGCACATGGGAGCGGCTCGCATCCGCCAGGACGCGCGCACCCCCGGGCTGCTCGAAACGGACGACGGCCATCGCTTAGACCTCCGTGTATGGGAATACCGTCCCTCAAGGCTAGGCCCGATGGGCGTGGCGGGTCAAGCGCGGGGAGCTGACCCACAGGGCTAGTTTTTTGTCCGCCTGCCGAGCATCGTGAGCCGATGTCGGGGCTGGCCATTCCGTTCTCGATGTGGCAGTGTGCCGGTCATGGCGACGCTGCCGGCCCAGGATTTATCCGTTGATTTGCGCGCGGTCACGGTGCGCCCGACCTGGGGCGCGCAGGAGCACCGGCACTGGGACCGGCTGGTGGCGGAGCACCACTACCTACCGTTTCACGGCGTCATCGGCAAAGGCCTGCGCCATGTCGCGGTGCACGGCGAGACCTGGCTCGCACTGATCGGCTGGCAGCCCGGCGCGTTCAAGCTGGCCGCACGCGATCGCTGGATCGGCTGGCCGGCGGAGCAGCAGTTCCGGCGCCTGCATCTGATCGCCAACAACTCGCGCTTTGTCATCCTGACGCCTGGCCGGGTGCACAACTTGGCCTCGCGGGTGCTGGGGCTGAGCCTGCGGCGGCTGTCGCAGGACATCCAGGCGGTGCATGGATATCCCGTCTTTCTGGCGGAGACGTTCGTGGATGTCTCGCGCTTTGTCGGGACCTGCTACCGCGCGTCGAACTGGCGCTCGCTGGGGCTGACCCGCGGCTTTGCCCGCGAGCCCGGAGGCTCGGCGCGCTGGCGCCACCACGGCCAGCCCAAGGAGATCTTCGTGTTCGAACTGACCGACGACGCCGCCGAGGCGCTGAGCCGGACCGAGGTGCCGGCACACTGGAACGCTGAGCAACACACCGAGCCAATGGCGGCGCCGCGGCTGCGCAGCCTGTTCGAGTGTCTGGGCGAGGTGCCCGAGTGCCGCCGTGACCGGGGCAAGCGCTACCCGCTGAACACCGTTCTGGCGATCGCCGTCGCTGCCCGTCTGGCCGGCTACCGAGGTGTGAACGCGTTCGCCCAGTTCGCCGCCCTGCTCTCCCAGGAGCAGCTCGAGGCAGTGGGTGCGTTCTGGAGCCCGAGCAAGCAGCGCTACACCGCGCCCGCAATCACCACCTTCCACAACATCCTCGCCGCGCTGCCGCCCGAGACCCTGGACAACGCCATCGGTCAGTGGACCGGCCAGCACAGCACGGCACATGCGCCTGTCGCCATGGACGGGAAGGACCTGCGAGGTGCCTCGAAGCAGACCGAAGACGGGCGCCGGATGATGGTCGCGGCGGTGGAACACGACTCCGGCATGGTCCTCGGGCAGGTGGAGGTCGACAGCAAGAGCAACGAAATCCCAGCCGTACGCGAGCTCTCCAGCAGCCTCGACCTCGCAGGCCGCATTGTCACCGTCGATGCGATGCACGCCCAGCACGAGACGGCGCGCTGCCTGCTCGGGCGCCGCGCCGACTACGTGATCAGCGCCATCAAGGACAATCAGGAAACCATCCTCGAAGACCTCAAGGCGATCGACTTCAGCGACGCGCCCTGGCACGAAACCGTCGACAAGGGCCATGGCCGCATCGAGCGCCGCCGCTGTGCCGCCGTCGACCTCTCCGGCGCCGAATGGGACGGCTACGCGAACCTCCACGGGCGCCGCCAGGCGATGCGCATCGAACGCGAGCGCGAGATCCTCAAGACCGGCAAGAGCAGCATCGAAGTGACCTGGAGCCTCACCTCGCTCGGCACAGACCGCGCCGGGCCCGAGGAGCTTCTGGCCCTGGTCCATAACCACTGGCACATCGAAAACCGGCTGCACTACGTGCGCGACTTCACCTACGACGAAGATCGCTGCCGGGCGTATGTGCGTCACCTGCCCCGCAATCTCGCCTGCCTGACCAACGTGGCCATCGCCATCGTGCGTTGTAGCGGCCGCTTCCGCTACCTGCCCGAGGCCAACCGCCACTATGCCGCCCGCGCGCAGGATGCCCTCGACGCGATCCTGATCGCGCCCACCGCATGATCCCGCAGGCGTAATCGCATAGCAGGGGGCGCAGAGACGCGCCGTCGAGCGGCGCGGTCGGACTGTCGTGCCCGCCCGGGCCAGAAAACGCCGCTCGGCGGAGTCAGGCGGCTCTCATGACGTCGTCAAGCCAAGCTTGGAAACGACCCAAATCACCTTCAGCAGGTGCGCGCTCCCTCATCTCGCACCTTCAGCCCGGACAAAAAATTGTTCCTGACGCGTTTGGCGCTTGACTCCCGGCATGTTCCGTATTAGAACAAAATAGGAACAATGTCACGGTACGAAGCCCGGGAGAGGGTCGGGTATATTATGAGAACTTTGTTCGAAGAATCTGAAATAATTGAAAAAACCGCCGATTTACCTGAGCCGGTCGCGGACGAGACGCGGGCTGGGGATCGCACCGCCGCCGACACCCCGGAGGCTCTTCGCCCCGTGCGGCTTTCGGCCCTGCGCCGGCGTATCCGGGCGCTCGAGACGCCGGCGCTCGAAGGCGAGAACGGGGCGGTGCGGCGGCTCTGCTTCGGCGTGCCGGCGATCGATAACGGGTTGCCCTGGGGCGGCCTGGCGCTGGGCGGCGTGCACGAAATCATCGAAGCGGAGGACAGCGCCGGCGGCGGCGCCGCGCTGGGCTTCTGCGCCGCCCTGCTTGCCCGTTTGAGCGCAGCCGGAGGCACGGTGCTGTGGTGCCAACGCGGCTCTACCGCGGGCAGGGGCGAACTCTACGCCCCCGGTCTCGCCGGCTTCGGACTGGCGCTCGACCGGCTGATCCTGGTGCGCGCACGAAACGACGACGATGTGCTCTGGGCAATGCAGGAGGGCCTGCGCTGCGGCCGCTTGGCGGCGGTGGTGGGCGAGCCGCGCAAGCTCGGGCTTAGCAAAGCGCGGCGTCTGCAACTGGCGGCCGAGAATCGGAGTGTGCCGGGCTTTTTGTTGCGCACGCCCGGGGCCCGGCGCGAACCGGGCATCGCGCTCACCCGCTGGCGGCTGGCGGCCCTGCCCGGCGAGGCGGCGTCTTCGCCGTCGTCGTCCCCGGTGGAACGGCCGCGCTGGCGCGCTGAGCTGCTGCGTGCGCGCGGCGGATCGCCCAATGTCTGGTTTATGGAATGGTGTCATGAAACGCGTGATTTCTCTTTGGCTGCCCCGTTTTGCGACCGACCGGCTGAGCCTGCGCCTCGGCGTCTCGCCGTCTGAGTGGCGCGCGCGACCGTTTGCAACTGTCGAGATCGGCCCGACGGGCCCGCGGCTTGCCGCAATCAACCGCGCCGCGCGCGCGCAGGGACTGGCCCGTGGCCTGGCGCTGGCCGATGCCAAGGCCCGGCTGCCCGCGCTCGAGCTGTGCGAGGCGGACCCCATGGGCGACGCCAAGGCGGTGGTGCGCCTCGCCGACTGGTGCGGGCGCTATTCGCCCTGGACGGCGGTCGACGGCGCCGATGGGGTGTGGCTCGACGTGACCGGCTGCGCCCACCTGTTCGACGGCGAAGCGGCGTTGCTAGACGATCTTGCGGTGCGCGTGGAGGTGCTGGGGTTTGCCGCGCGGCCCGCGCTGGCGGACACGCCGGGTGCGGCCTGGGCGATGGCGCGCTTTGCCGAAGAGCGCATCGTCGCCCCCGGCGGTGCAGAACGCGCGCTGGCTCCCCTGCCGAGCCCGGCGCTGCGCCTCGATGCGGAGACCTGCGCGTGCGCCGTCCGGTTGGGCCTGCGCACTGTCGGCGACCTCGAGGCGCTGGAGCGCGGTGCGCTCGCCCGGCGCTTCGATGCGGGCGTGCTGAGGCGCCTCGACCAGGCGTTGGGCCGCGAACCCGAGCCGATTTCGCCACGCCGCCCGGCGGCGCCCTATCACGCGCGCCTGGCCTTTGCCGAGCCGATCGGCGGGCCCGACGCCATCCGTGAGGCAAGCCGCCGCCTGGTCGAGGAGATCTGCGTGCGGCTTGCGGCCGACGGGCGGGGCGCGCGGCGCCTTACCCTCGCGCTCTATCGGGTCGACGGCACGGTGGCGCGCACCGCGCTCGGCACGAGCCGGCCCTCGCGGGAGCCCGAACACCTGATGAGGTTGCTCGACGAGCGGCTGGAAAGCCTCGATGCCGGGTTTGGCGCCGACGCGCTCAGCCTGCTCGCCGCCGCCGAATCCCTGGCCGACGGCCAGCTTATCCTCGACTTGTCGGCCCGCCTCTCGGGAGAAGAGAGCCCGGCCCGTGCCGAGGCGCCGTGCCGGGAAAGAGGGGGCGGTGTGACGGAAACGGCGGAGGCGGGCGAGATGGCCCGGCTGGTCGACCGCTTGGACAACCGGCTGGGCCCGGATAACGTGCTGCGCTTGAGCCTGCGTGAAAGCCATGTGCCCGAGCGCGCCGCCGCGCTCTGCCCCGCCTTCGGGGGTGGATCGGGCGACGGCGCGGCGGTGGCTGCGGTCGAGGCCGTAATGGGGCGCCCGGCGGCGGAACGCCCGCTGCGCCTGCTGGCCCGGCCCGAACCCATCGAGGCGGTTGCCGAGATGCCCGATGCGCCGCCCGTTCTGTTTCGCCGCCGCCGCACCCTGCACCGCATCGTGCGCGCGGACGGGCCGGAGCGGATCGCGCCGGAATGGTGGCGCTCGGCCCGGGCGCGCAGTGCGAGCCCGCGCGATTATTACCGCCTCGAAGACAGCGAAGGGCGGCGCTACTGGGTCTATCGCGACCGTGCCGCCCGGCCGGGCATGGCGCCCGCCTGGTACCTGCACGGCGTGTTTGCGTGACCGGCTACGCCGAGCTTCAGGTCACCAGCAATTTCAGCTTCCTGCGCGGCGCCTCGCACCCCGAGGAGCTGGTGGCGCGCGCCGCCGAGCTGGGCCTGGCGGCGATCGCGATCACCGATCGCAACAGCCTCGCGGGCGTGGTGCGCGCCCATCGGGCGGCCAAGGCGGCAGGAGTGCGGCTGCTGATCGGCGCGCGGCTCGATTTTACCATTGGGCCCAGCGTGCTGTGCCTGCCCACCGACCGAGCGGCCTATGGCCGGCTCTCGCAGCTCTTGACCCGGGGCAAGCGCCGCGCGCCCAAGGGCGAGTGCCGGCTCGATCCTGACGACCTCGACGAATTCGGCGACGGGCAGATCGTCGTCGTCCTGGCGCCGGAAACGCCTCGCTTGCCCGACGAGCGCTTCGCCCGCGCGCTCGCGCGTCTCGCGCAACGCTTCGCGGGCTCCTGCTTCCTTGCCGTCCAGCATTTGAGCCGGGGCGACGATGCGCGCCGCATCGCCGCGCTGGCGGGGCTGGCCGAGGTGGTGGGCGTGCCGCTGGTGGCGGGCAACGACGTCCATGCCCATGATCCCGGACGCCGCGCGCTCCAGGACGTGCTGACCTGCATCCGTGAGCACTGCACCCTCGACGACGCGGGGTTTCGCCTGTTCGCCAACGCGGAGCGTCACCTGAAACCGGCGGGCGAGATGGCCCGGCTGTTCGCGGCCCATCCGGACGCGGTGGCGCGCACGGTGGAGATCGCCGGGCGGATCGACTTCTCGCTCGACGAGCTTTGCTACGACTATCCGGCGGAGCTGGCGGCGGACGGGCGCACGCCCCAGGACGAGCTGGTCCGCCTGACCCGGGCGGGGGTGGCGACGCGCTATCCCGCAGGCCTGCCCGCCAAGGTGTCGGCCCAGATCGAGCACGAGCTGGCGCTGATCGGTCAGCTCGGTTACGCGCCATATTTTCTCACGGTGCACGACATCGTCCGCTTCGCGCGCTCGCGCGGCATCCTCTGCCAGGGGCGCGGCTCGGCGGCCAATTCGGCGGTCTGCTACTGCCTCGGGATTACGGCGGTGGATCCGGATCGGATCGACCTTTTGTTCGAGCGCTTCGTCAGCGCCGCGCGGGGCGAGCCACCCGATATCGACGTCGATTTCGAGCACGAGCGGCGCGAAGAGGTGATCCAGTACGTCTATGAGAAATACGGCCGCGAGCGCGCCGGGCTGGCGGCGACGGTGATCCGCTACCGTTCGAAAAGCGCGGTGCGCGAGGTGGGCAAGGCGTTCGGCCTGTCGGCGGACACGCTGGGCGTGCTGGCCCGGACGGTGTGGGGGCGGAGCGGCGAGGGGGTTCAAGCGGAACACCTCATCGAGCGCGGCCTCGATCCGGGCGACCGGCGCCTCGCCCTGGTGCTGGAGCTGTCGCGCGAGTTGATCGGCTTTCCGCGTCATCTTTCGCAGCATGTCGGCGGTTTCGTGATTACCGACGGGCCGCTCTCGGCGCTCTCGCCCATCGCCAACGCGGCGATGGACGGGCGCACCACGCTGGAATGGGACAAGGACGATCTCGACGCGCTGGGCATCCTCAAGATCGATCTGCTCGGGCTCGGCATGTTGAGTTGCATCCGAAAATGCTTTGCGTTGATCGAGGCCCATGAGGGCCGCGCGTTGACGCTGGCCTCGGTGCCGGCGGAGGATGCGGAGGTCTACGACATGCTGTGCGACGCGGATTCGATCGGGGTTTTCCAGATCGAAAGCCGTGCCCAGATGAGCATGTTGCCCCGGCTCAAGCCGCGCAGTTTCTACGACCTCGTCATCGAGGTGGCGATCGTGCGCCCGGGACCGATCCAGGGCGACATGGTGCATCCATACCTGCGCCGCCGCGCGGGCGAGGAGGCGGTCGAGTTTCCGTCAGTGGAGCTCGAAGAGGCGCTGGGCAAGACGTTGGGCGTGCCGCTCTTCCAGGAGCAGGCGATGCGTATCGCCATGGTGGCCGCGGGCTTTTCGGCCGAGGAGGCCGATGGCTTACGCCGCGCCATGGCGACGTTTCGGCATACCGGGCGGATCGGTGGGTTTCGCGACAAGTTCGTCGGCGGCATGACGGCGCGGGGCTACGACCCCGAGTTCGCGGTGCGTTGTTTCAAGCAGATCGAAGGCTTCGGCGAATACGGTTTTCCCGAATCCCACGCGGCAAGTTTTGCGCTGCTGGTTTATGTCTCGGCCTGGCTCAAGCGCCACACTCCGGCGGCGTTCGCCTGCGCGCTGCTCAACAGCCAGCCCATGGGGTTCTACGCTCCGGCCCAGATTCTGCGCGACGCCGCGGCCCACGGGGTGCGCCTGCGCCCGGTCGACGTCAATCACAGCGAGTGGGATTGCACCCTGGAGCCTGCCGGAGAAGAGCCGTGCGGCGCGGGCGAGGGAGACAGGGAAGATGGCCCGGCAGACTGGGGCCAGAGGGGGCCTGTGCTGCGTCTCGGTCTTCGCCAGATCCGGGGCTTTCGCGAGGAGGACGCAATCCGGCTCGTGGCGGCACGCAAGGCGGGCGGCGCCTTTGCCACGCCCGCGAGCCTGCGCGCACGCAGCGGGCTCGCCGGAGCGGCGCTCGACCGGCTCGCCCGCGCCGACGGGTTCGGCTCGATGCAGCTTGCCCGGCGCGCCGGGCTGTGGGCGGTGTGCGGGCTGGGACCGGCGCCCGCGCCGCTCTTCGCTCAAGGCCCCGGGGGCTCGAGCGAGGCCCCGCCCGAGGCGCCCGCGCGGCTGCCGGCGATGGGCCTGGGCGAAGCGGTGATGGAGGATTATGCGAACCTGCGGCTTTCACTCAAGGATCACCCGCTGGCCCTGTTGCGCAGCCGGCTGGCCACGGAACGGACGGCGCCGTGCAACCGGTTGGCAAGCCTGGCCGACGGGGCGCGAGTGAGCGTCGCCGGGCTGGTAATCTGCCGCCAGCGGCCCGACAGCGCGAGCGGGGTGATCTTCGTGACCCTCGAAGACGAGACAGGGGTGGCCAATATCGTCGTCTGGCAGCGCGTCTTCGAGCGCTTCCGGGCGGCGGTGCTGGGCGCGCCGCTGCTCCGCGCCACGGGGCGGTTGCAGATCGAGGGCCGGGTGATTCACCTGGTGGCCGACCGGCTCGAGGATTTGAGCGAGCGCCTGCGTGCGCTCCGCCCCGCAGGCGCGGGCCTTGCGCCCGGAGCGGCGCGCGACGTCGAGGCGAGCCACTTCCCGGCACGAAGCTTTCGATAAACTATTACGCGCTCAAGCGCCGCGCAGGCTCACGCCGCATAAGCGGCGGCCCCCAGACAATAATGATTGGCCGCGTCCGCGACTGGCGCGGGTTTGTAAGAATTCGAGTGAATTTGGGTCAATAAAGTCTTGACCCAAGGCGGGGTGACTTCTATATCTGCGAATGCAAATGATTTGCATTAACGCTCCAGCTCCCCACGGATCGATGGTCCGGCGAGCGTCGTGCAAATCCGGCGGGCTCCGGTGCAGTTCCCCCGCCGCAACCGGGCACATCGCGTGCCGGCCCGGTTCGGCCCCTTGCTGCGACGGTTTCCGTTCCAGACGGGCGGTTCCCCACACGAAGGGGTGTTACTGCGCGCTTCGCGTCGCCCGAGGAAACCCCGGCTCCCGCGCCGGGGCCCGCCCAAACCCGCCTCGACCCCGTGCTCAAGCCGCGCCCAACCCTGCAACGCTTGCCAAAGGGTGCGGCGGCGGGCCAAGCTGTCTCGCAACGGCGCCGGAAAGGCGCGCGGGGAGAGATCGATGGCCGAGACAACCATGGAATTGACCGGTGGGTGCGAATGCCGAGCGGTGCGCTACCGCCTCGAGGGCCCTGCGGTTCGCACGCTGCATTGCCATTGCGAGATGTGCCGCAAGGGTCACGGCGCGCTGTTCGCCAGCCATTCGCGGTTTGCAAAGGATCGCTTCACGCTGGAATCGGGCACGGACGAGCTGCGCGGCTATGAGAGTTCGCCCGGAATTCGCCGCTCGTTCTGCTCGCGCTGCGGCTCGCAGCTGTTCTTCGAACGCGTCGCGCGCCCGGACATCATCTCGGTCACCACGGGCACGCTCGACGCCGGGCTGGCACCGGGCGCCTCAAAGGGGAGCGAGCGCCATATATTCGTGGCGTCGAAGGCACCGTGGGAGGAGATCGCCGACGATCTGCCCCGGGACGACGAGCATCCCCCGGAGCCCCCGGCATGAACGCGGAACGAGAGCTCGCGGGCGGCTGCCTGTGCGGTGCGGTGCGCTATCGTGTCGTAGGCGCGCCGCTCGATACCTACCACTGCCATTGCGGCATGTGCCGGCGCATGCAGGGCGCGGCGTTCGGAACCTATTCGGTCTGGCCGGCGGAGCGCTTTACGCTCGATCGGGGCGCGGACGCAATGGGCTACCACGAAAGCTCGCCCGGCATAAAGCGTCACTTCTGCCGGACCTGCGGCTGCAATGTGTTGGCCTGGAGCGACGCGGAGACCGACAAGGTTTCGGTCTCGACGCCGACGCTCGACGGCGGCGCGGATCCGGGCGGATTGGATGCGCTGCGCCATATTTTCGTCGCCCACAAGGCGGCGTGGTACGAGATCGGGGACGAGTTGCCCCAGTGGGACGAATGGAAGGAGGGGACATGAGCAAGGATGACGAGCATCGGTTGACCGGCGGCTGTTTCTGCCGCGCGGTGCGCTATTCGGTTCAGGGTCCGGCGCTCGAGACCTACCACTGCCACTGCACCATGTGCCGCAAGACCCATGGCGCCGTGATGCTCACCTGTTCGGTCTACCCGCGGGCCGGTTTCGTGGTGGAATCGGGCGCGGACAGGGTGACGATTTACGACAGCTCGGAGAAGATCCATCGCCGCTTCTGTTCGATCTGCGGCTGTCACCTGTGGGACACGGAAGAAGGCGAGGACGACGTCGTAATGATCGCAACCGGCGCCCTCGATCACGGCCAGCACCCCGGTCATGAGGGATTGCCGAAGCACACCTATGTGAATGCGAAAATCCCCTGGTACATCATTGCCGACGGCGCGGAGCAGGACCCCGGGCCGGACCCGGTTCCCGAGGCGATCCCGCCCGGCACCTTTCCGCTCTATGGCGGCTGTCAGTGCGGCACGGTGCGCTACCGCATCGACGGCCCGGCAAAGGAAACCTATCACTGCCACTGCGAGATGTGCCGCAAGCTCCACGGCGCTGTCGTGACCACCTTTTCCTACATCAAGCGTGAGCTCATCACCATCGAGCAGGGCCGGGACAACCTCGACATCATCGACAGTTCGCCGCCGAATCACCGGATGTTCTGCAAGACCTGCGGCTGCCCGCTGTTCGGCGACGACGGGCGCGAACCGGAGTATTTCTGGCTCTCGCCGGCGACGCTCGACGGCGGCGCAGATCCCACCCCGGGGCAGCCGCTGCGCCACGTCTTCGCGTCCCACAAGGCGACGTGGTTCGAGATCAGCGACGATCTGGCCCAGTCGGACGACTTCTGAGCGCGGGGCGATGGGCAATTTCGTACGAACGGGCGACTGTTTATGCGGCGCGATGCGCTATCGCTTCACGGCGCCGGCGCTCGAGAGCCATCACTGCCACTGCTCGATGTGTCGCAAGGTCCACGGAACGCTGTTCGGGACTTTCTCGGTGATTCTGAAGGACTACTTCACTGTCGAGACGGGCGAGGACAATCTGGTGCCCTACCAGAGCTCCGAGCGGCTGCACCGCAATTTCTGCAAAACCTGCGGCTGCCACCTGTTCGACGAGCTCGAGCAGACCACCAGCGTCGTCGAACTCGCCACGGGCACCATCGACGACGGCGCGCATCCCGGCCACCCCGAGGCGACGCGCCGCCATATCTTCGTGGGCTCGAAGGTGCCGTGGTACGCCATCGACGATGGCCTGCCCCGGCACGAGGAATTCTAGGGCCAGCGGCCTGGAGCGAAGGTAGAGATGAGCGATTTCAGACGAACCGGCGGCTGCCAGTGTGGCGCGGTGCGTTATTCATTTAGCGCCCCCGCCCAGGTGACCGAACATTGCTGGTGCGGCATATGCCGGAAGCTCCACGGCTCGATCATGCTCACGGTGTCGATCGTATCGCGCGATGCATTCACCCTGGAGGCGGGCGCCGGCAATCTGGCCACCTTCAAGTCCTCGCCGCCCATCCATCGGCAATTCTGCAAGACTTGCGGCTCTCACCTGTTCATCGAATCGGACAATTCCCCGGACACGATCGAGATCTCGACGGGAACCATCGACGGCGGCGAGCATCCGGGCCATGAGCCGGGCAATCTGTTCCATGTCTGGGCGGGATCGAAAGTGCCCTGGCACGAGATAACCGATGATCTGCCCCGCCATGAGCGGTCGGCGTCGGAGGACGAGACATGAGCGATTTCGAATTGACCGGCGGCTGCCGGTGCGGCGCGGTGCGCTACACGATCCACGCGCCAGCGCTCAGCACGTCGCACTGCTGGTGCGGCATGTGCCGAAAGCTCCACGGTGCCGTCATGGTGACCTTCTCGGTCGTCGCCAAGGACAAGTTCACTGTGGACAAGGGCGCCGAAACCCTCGGCCGCTTCGATTCCTCGCCGCCCTCGCACCGGCGGTTCTGCTCGCGCTGCGGTTGCCACCTGTTCATCGAGATGGACGATTATCCCGATCTCATCGAGGTTGTGACGGGAACCATCGATGGCGGCGAGCATCCAGGTCACGCCGAGGACCAGCTCTTTCACCTGTGGGTCGGCTCCAAGGTTCCGTGGATGGACATTACGGACGACCTGGCGCAATACGACGAGGCAGCACCGGAGGATTAGACGTGGGCGATTTCAAACTGACCGGCGGTTGCCAGTGCGGCGCGGTTCGCTACAGGATCACGACGCCATGATGGTGACGTTTTCGACAATCACCCACGACCGCTTCCGGCTTACGGTCGGGACGGATAGCGTTGTGCATTACGCGAGTTCGCCGGGCTACGAGCGTCTCTTCTGCCCGACCTGCGGGTCGCATGTCGGCTGGGTGTCGCTGCCCGAGTCCGGCGACGATGCCGTCGGCATCGCCGCAGGCTGCCTCGACGAGGGTGCCGATCCGGGACATGCGGCCGAAAAGGTCAATCATATCTTCGTGGGCTCGAAGGCGCCCTGGTTCGAGATCGCCGACGGTCTGCCCCAGTTCGAGGCGTACGCGGATGAGTGACATCGACCTGGCGGGGGGGTGTCAGTGTGGCACGGTGCGCTACCGGGTGACGGCAGCGGCCAAGCGAACCTTCCACTGTCACTGCTCCATGTGCCGCAAGCTCCACGGCGCGATCTTCGTGACCTTCTCGACGGTGCCCGAGGACGGCTTCGCCATCGAGCATGGCGAGGAGAGCATCGGGCGGTTCGAAAGTTCGTCTGTCATGCGCCGCTCGTTTTGCACGGGCTGCGGCTGCCAGATCTATTCCCAATGGCTGCCGGCGCCGGGGCTGATCTATCTGGCGACAGGCACGCTCGACGAGGGGGCTTTTCCGGGACCGTCGGGCGATTACGGCGAGCATGTCTGGGTTGGCTCGAAGGTGCCATGGTTCGAGATCACCGACGGCCGGCCCCAATTCGAAGAGGAGCCGCCGGACTGAACGGCGTCGACGAGGGAGAGTGCGATCATGGCCGAAGAGTTTGCCCTGACCGGGGGCTGTCAGTGCGGCGCGGTGCGCTACCGGGTGAGTGCGCCGGCGGGCGAGACGGTGCATTGCCATTGCTCCATGTGCCGCAAGGTGCACGGTGCCCTGTTCGTCACCTTTTCCGACGTTTCCGACGACGCGTTTGAGATCGAGCGGGGCGCGGACAATCTCTCGGTCTTCGAAAGCTCGCCGGGCAACGGCCGCTATTTTTGCAAGACCTGCGCCAGCGTGATTTACACCAAGATGCCCGGTTCATCGGTGACCTTTATTTCGACGGGGACCCTCGATGACGGCGCTCATCCGGGCCATCCGGCGGGCAAGGAGAGCCACATTTTCTGGAGCTCGCGGGCGCCCTGGATGGAGATGTCCGACGATCTGCCCAAGGCCGACGAATATTGATAAAGTGCGCCCGCGCCCGTCCGCCCGTGCCATAGAGGCGACCGCGACACAGGGGAGATCAGACACCGTGAGCTCGATCGATACAGACGCCGCCAACGCCGAAGCCTTCCGCCGGCTCGACCAATCCGACCCGGTCCTGACCGATATCCGACCGGGCATCGAGGTGCTGCCCAACATGGCCGAAAACATCATCCTGACTTCGGGCCCGGTGCTGCCCTGGGAGGAATATACCGGCGGCCAGGCGGACGCGGTGATCGGCGGCGCCCTGTTCGAGGGTCTGGCGGCAAGCCGGGAGGAAGCAGTGGCCAAGCTCGCAGCCGGTGAGATCGTCGTCGGCGGCTGTCACGATTATGGCTGCGTCGGCTCGCTGGCCGGGATCTACACCGCATCGATGCCGGTCTTCGTGGTCGAGAACCGGGCCTTCGGCAACACCGGCTACTGCAACTTCTACGAGGGCACCAATCCCCGCCGGTTGAACTACGGCGTCTATGACGACGGCGTGCGCGACCGGCTGCTCTACATCCAGGACGTCATTGCGCCGGTCCTCGCCGCGGTGGTGCGCCGCTCGGGCGGGATTCCGCTTAAGCCCATCATGAAGCGCGCGGTGCACATGGGCGACGAGATGCACAGCCGGAGCACGGCGGCCGCGCTGATATTCACCCGCGAACTGGTGCCCCACCTGCTCGCCCACGCGGAAGCCGACCGCGCCGGCGTCGAGAAGACCGTCGAGGCGCTGACCGAGGACCATTACTTCTTCCTCCGCCTCTCGATGGGCGCGGGCAAGGCGGTGGCGGATGCGGCCCACGGCGTCGAGGGCTCGAGCGTGGTGACCGCGATGGGGTTTAGTTGCAAGGAATTCGGCATCCGGGTCTCGGGCCTGGGCGAGCAGTGGTTCTGCGGCCCCCATGCGCAGGTTCAGGCCAAGCTGTTCGACGGCCACAGCGAGGACGAAATCACCTGGATGGGCGGCGAAAGCCCGATCACGGAGACCATGGGGCTGGGCGGCTTCGCGCAGGCCGCGTCCTTCCCGCTGCAGGCCTACCAGGGCGGCGAGCCCATGGCGATGGTCGAACGCAACGAGGAGCTCTACAGGATCACCGTCGGCGAGAACTCGGAATACCGCATCCCGTTCCTCAAATACCGCGGCACGCCGACCGGGATCGACATCTTCAAGGTGCTCGAGACGGGCATCCTGCCCTGCATGGACATCGGCGTCGCCGGGCGCGACGGCGGCCAGATCGGCGCCGGCGTGGTGCGTGCATCGAAGGCCTGCTTCGAGAAAGCCGCCGAGGCCTACAAGGCCAGCTACGGCGGCTGAGGCGCCGCGACGCGGCCGCGTTTGAAGGCGATCGGCGAAACCGGCTATTATCCGGGAGGGCCAGTCGTTCCGGCATCTCCCGAACGGAGGGTGCGAGGATGGATGCGAGCGTTGCGGAAGCGAAGGCGCTGGAGGCCGCACGGCGGCTTCTGGGCGAGGCGCACTGCGAGCGGATCGCGCGCGCCGAGACCCGCGAGGCGACCTGCCTGCCCAACGTCGCCTATACCAGCGACGAATTTCTCGAGCTCGAAACAAGGTTGCTGTTCGCCCGGAGCTGGATGTGTGCGGGGTTCGCCTGCCAGATCCCCAACCCGGGCGACGCGATACCCGTGACCGCCGCGGGCCTGCCGATCATCCTGATGCGCGACGGCAACGGGAAGATCGGGGCCTTTCACAACGTCTGCCCCCATCGGGGCACGCAACTCCTGGCCGAGCCCTCCCGGGGGGCCGCGGCGCTGACCTGCCCCGCTCACGGCTGGTCATACGACTTGCCCGGCCGGGTCGTGGGCAAGCCCCATTTCGAGGGACCTCACCGGCATTCGAAGGAGCGGGACGTCTGCCTCTTCCCGGTGCGCTCGGCCCAGTGGTTCGACGTCGTCTTCGTCAATATCGACGGTCGGGCGCCCGAGCTTGCAGACTACATGGCGCCGTTTACGGCTCGGCTCGAGGGCTACGATTTCTCGACCCTGCGTCACGGCGGCACGATCAGCTACGATCTCGCGTCGAACTGGAAGCTGGTCCACGAAAACTTCATCGAGCCCTACCACGCCGCCCAGGTTCATCCCAGGCTCGAGGCCTGGACACCGGCAACCGATCATCGCTTTTCCCACGACGGGGTCTGCTTCATCAACGGCGTCTCGTTCGACGGCGGCGAGGATGGTCGGGGCTCGGGGGCACTGCCCCAGATGCCGAACCTGACGGACGAGCTATCCCACTGCGGCACCTATCTGCACCTGTTTCCCAGTATCGATCTGAATGTCTGGCCCGATCACGTCGCGGTGTTTCAGCTCACGCCGCTGGCGCCCGACCGGACCATCGAGCGGATCGAGGTTTATTTCGCAGGCGACGCCGCGGACTCGCCGGACTATGCAGCGGCGCGCGAGGAGACCTTTGCGATGTGGCGGGAGCTGAACGATGAGGACGTCGATATCGTCGAGCGTCAGCAACTGGGTTGGGCCGCGCCGGCTTACGACGGCGGCCACTTGTCGCCTTACTGGGACACGGTGACCCACCATTTCGCCCGGCTCGTCGTCGCAGGCATGACCTAGCGGCGGGCGCCCCAGATGTCTGACGCTGCTTCATTCCGACAAGAGGACTGGTGTGACAACAGATTACGAACTCTTCGAGCTGGGCACGGTGACGCTTCAGTCGGGCCAAGAACTGCCCGACGTCAAGCTCGCCTACAAGACCTACGGCACGTTGAACGCGGCCAAGGACAACGTCATTCTCTACCCGACGCGCTTCGCAGGCAGCCATATCGAGAATATGTGCATGTTCGGACCGGGCCGGGCGCTCGATCCCGAGACCTACTTCATCATCGTGCCGAACATGTTCGGCAACGGCTTTTCGTCGTCGCCCTCGAATACGCCGGCGCCGTTCGACCGGACGCGGTTTCCGGGCTGTACACTGCAGGATAACGTGCTGTGCCAGGAGCGGCTGCTGCGTGAACGCTTCGGGATCGAGGAGATCGCACTCGCGATCGGCTGGTCGATGGCGGCCCAGAACGTCTATCAATGGGCGGCGACGTTTTCCGACCGGGTCCACCGCCTGATTCCCTTGTGCGGCTCGGCGCGCACCTCGCCCCATAATTTCGTCTTCCTCGAGGGAGCGAAGCGCGCGCTGACGGCGGATGCGGCATGGGCCGGCGGCGATTACACCGAGATACCCGCGACCGGGCTCAAAGCCATGTCGCAGGTCTATGCGGGCTGGGCCTTCTCGCAGGCGTTCTACCGCGCGGCGCTTTACGAGAGGCTGGGCTACGACTCACTGGCGGACTTCCTTGCGCGCTACTGGGAGGACAGCTTTCTCAGGCGCGATGCAAACGACATGCTGGCCCATATCTGGACCTGGCAGCAGGGCGACATCAGTGTGAACGAGACCTTCGACGGCGATTTCGCCAAGGCGCTGGGTGCGATCACCGCGAAGAGCTTCGTGATGCCGTGCGATCACGATCTCTATTTCCGGGTCGCAGACAGCGAAATCGAGGTTGCGCGTATGCCGAATGCCGAGCTCAGGGTGATCCGCTCGCCCTACGGGCACATGTCGGCAGGCGACAAGGACACGAAGGACTCGGCCTTCATCGACGATCAGATCCGCGAATTGCTGGCGAGTTGAGGCGATGGCATGGCGGCGGTTGCGGCGGGGCCTGGTGGCGATTGTTCTGGGGTTCGCCGTGTGCTTCGCCGTCATGGCGAACGCGTCGGCGGTTGAGCCCGTGCGCTTTGTGGCGATCGGTGACCTGCCGTATGGCGGCACTTTGGAGCGCGTCCGCTTTGCCGCGCTGATCCAGGCGATCAATGCAGAGGCTCCCGATTTCACCGTCCATGTCGGCGATATCAAAAGCGGTGCCACCCTGTGTTCGGACGCGCGCTTCTACAGCATCGCCGCGCTGTTCGAGGGCTTCGCCCAACCACTAGTCTATACGCCGGGCGATAACGAATGGACCGATTGTCATCGCGAAAAGGCGGGCCGCTTTGAGCCCCGCGAGAGGCTGGCGCGACTGCGCGAGATCTTTTTCGCCACGCCATTTCAGCTCGGGGCTCCGGGATCGGGCCGGGCGGGGCAGGCGGACGATCCCGACCACGCGGCCTATGTGGAAAACCAGCGCTGGGAACAGGGCGGCGTGGTGTTCGCGACCCTTCACGTCGTCGGCAGTTTCGACAACGCGCGGCGCCAGCCCAAGGAGTTCGCGGCGCGCCGCGCGGCAGCACTTGCCTGGCTGGGCGACGCGTTCGCGCGCGCGGGCGCGATCGACGCGCGGGCCGTCGTGCTGTTTTTTCACGCCGACCCGTTCCACGTGACCGATCGGGTGCGGAATGAGGCGTTCACCGGCTTTCTCGACGCCGTGGCCGGGTTTGCGGCGGTGTTTGGCGGGCCCGTCTTACTGGTCCATGGCGACAGCCACCGGTTCGTTCTGGATCGGCCGCTTCGCACGGCGGACGGCGCGTTGCTCAACAATGTCGCGCGGCTTCAGGTCTGGGGGCCTGGTGCCACGCGCGCGGTCATCGTGAGCGTGGAAGATAAGGCCGACGGCGGGACGGGCTTCCGCTTCGACGTGCTGGGCACGGCCCGGGACCACAAGGGCGTCGGGCAAGGCGCGGTCGGCGCAGCCGAGCGCTTGAGCGCGGCTCGGTTCGGCTTTCCGTCCGTGCTGCCGTGATGCTAGTTTGACGGATCGGGACAAGCGCGCCACAGACGTGCGCTG
Source organism: Alphaproteobacteria bacterium (assembly GCA_965249645.1). Taxonomy (GTDB): domain Bacteria; phylum Pseudomonadota; class Alphaproteobacteria; order UBA828; family JAPUJA01; genus CAVOEB01. Next base: position 142,882 of record CBDFML010000007.1, on the reverse strand, counting down.
GGAGAGACACGAATGCGAATCGTGGTTCACGGCCAGCAGGCCTTCGGCAAGGCTGTGCTCGAAGCGCTGCTGGAGCGCGGCGAGGACGTCATTGCCGCGTATGTGGCGCCGGACCGCGAAGGCCGCCCGCCCGACCCGCTCAAGGACTTCGCGCTGGAGCGCGGTCTGCCCGTGTATCAGCCGGCATCCTACAAGACGCCCGAGGTGTGGGATGCGTTTCGCGCGCTCTCGCCCGATCTCTGCGTTATGGCGTTCGTAACCCTGATCGTGCCGGAAGAAATTCTCTACATCCCGACTCACGGGAGCATCCAGTACCATCCGTCGCTGCTGCCGCGCCATCGGGGACCCAGTTCGATCAACTGGCCGATCATGCAGGGCGCAGCGAAAACGGGGCTGTCGATCTTCTGGCCCGACAGCGGGCTCGATACGGGCCCGGTTCTGTTGCAAAAAGAGGTCGATATCGGCCCCGACGATACATTGGGCACGATCTATTTCGACAAGCTGTTTCCGCTCGGCGTCGAGGCCATGGTCGAGGCGCTTGATCTGGTCAAGCAGGGTGAGGCCCCGCGGATCGTGCAGGACGACTCCCAGGCAACCTACGAAAGCTGGTGTTCGGCCAGTGAAGCAGAGATCGACTGGGCACAGCCCGTGCAAGACGTGCACAACCTTATTCGCGGCACCGACCCCGCACCCGGAGCCTGGACGAATGTCGGCGTACAGACGGTTCAGCTTTTCGGCTCCGCACGGGCAGGCGAAGGGGCATCGGGCACGCCCGGCGAGATTCTCGCCGTCGACGGAAACGGGATGACCGTGGCGGCGCCCGGGGGCGCGGTACAAGTCGCGCGGCTGCGTGCCAAGGGCGGCAAAAAACTGGCCGCCACCGAGGCGGCCGCAGAGCTTGGATTGTCGGTGGGCGACCGGCTCGGCTGAGCCCGGCGCGGTATCGCTGCGAACTCGGACAAGGGAGAGAGACGATGGTGGATGTGACGACGGCAAACGACGAATGTCTTCGCCGGATGGATGCGGGCGAGCCGGTGCTGGTGGATGTGCTGCCGGCGATCGAAACCTGCGAAGGCATGGAAAAGACCATGATTTTGGGCTCGGGCCCGCAGATGCCGTTCGCCGATTATTTCGGCGGCCAGCGGGAGGGTCTCATCGGCGGTGCGTTGTTCGAGGATCTGGCATCCGATCGGGACGACGCCATCGCGAAACTGGATTCGGGCGCGATCCAGGTGGAGGCCGCGCACGCGGTGACCGCGCTGGGTTCTCTTGCGGGGATCTACTCGGCCTCGATGCCCGTCTTCGTGGTGCGCAACGAGACCTTCGGCAATCTGGGTCACTGCAACTTTTATGAAGGCACCAACCCGCGCCGGCTCAACTACGGCGTCTACGACGAGGGTGTGAGGGAGCGGCTCTTGTTCATCAACAACACGGTTGCTCCGGTGGTCCAGGAAGCGGTCAAGCGGGCGGGCGGAATTCCGCTCAAGCCGATCATGGAGCGAGCGCTGCATATGGGGGACGAGCTGCACAGCCGTAACACCGCGGCATCGCTGCTGTTCCTGCGCGAACTGGTGCCCCACTTCATGCAGATCGCCAAGGAAAAACCCGATGCAGTGGACAAGACCATCGAGGCACTGACCGCAGATCACTATTTCTTCCTGCGCCTTTCTCTGGCCGCCGCCAAGGCAACCGCCGACGGCGCCCACGGAGTGGAGGGATCGACGGTGCTGACGGGGATGTGCCTGAACTGCAAGGAGTTCGCCATCCGTGTGTCGGGGGTGGGCGGGCTCAACCACTGGATCCGCGGCGACCAGGCAACGGTGGATGCCAAGCTGTTCGACGGTCACACGGAAGACGAGATCACCTGGATGGGTGGCGATTCGGCGATTGCGGAGACCATCGGGCTGGGCGGATTCGCGCAGGCCGCGGCGTTTCCGCTGCAGCGCTACCAGGGCGATCCCGAAGTGATGATCGAGCGCAATCTCTCGATGTACAAGATCGCCGTGGGCGAGAATTCCCACTACAAAATTCCGTATCTCAAATATCGCGGCACGCCGACCGGCATCGATTTTCGCAAGGTGCTCGAAACCGGCATCCAGCCGGCCATCGACATGGGTGTCGGCGGCAAGGACGGCGGCCAGATCGGCGCCGGCGTGGTCAAGCCGCCGATGAGCTGCTTTACCAAGGCGAAAAAGGAATACGACGCGGCCTACGGCGGATGACCCGGCGGGGCAGGTGTCAGGGCGTTACACTTCGTTGATTTTTCTGCGCGCGGGAGGGAATCGGCGTACACTCGGCCCCCGTTGAAATTCTTCCCATAATCAGAAATTACCGGTCGCGTGTTTTAGTGACCGGGCGAGGAAACGGTTTTGAGCGAATGTCTGTAGGGCAAGACAAAATAAAGCGCCGCCTCCAACGTCAGGGCGCCATGGCCGACGACGCGGTGCATGCGCCCGAAATTTCTCGGCCGGGGATGGAATGGTTCAACATCGCTACCCCACTCGCGCTCGATGATGTCCGCGGCAAGCTTCTGATTCTGGATTTCTGGACGACCTGCTGTATCAATTGCATGCATGTGCTGTCTTCGTTGCGCCGTGTTGAAGAGGCGTTTCCCGAGGAAGTCGTCGTCATCGGGGTGCATTCGCCAAAATTCGCAGCCGAACGAGATGCTGCCAACCTGCGCGAGGCAATCGCGCGCTACGGCATCGTGCATCCCGTGGTCAACGACCCCGACATGATCCTGTGGCGCGAATACGGCGTGCGCGCCTGGCCGACCTTGATGTTCGTCTCGCCCGACGGCGCGGTCATCGGTCAGTCGCCCGGCGAGCCGGACCCGGAGCTGTTGCTGCGTGCGGTGGCCAACCTGGTCGAGGAAGCAAAGACCAGCGGCAAACTCGATCCCAGCGCGCTCGAGCTTGTGAGTGCACCGAGTCCCGACGGGCGGCTCGCCTATCCGGGCCAGCTCAAACCGCTGGCGGGAGCGGGCGGCGCGCAACACTGGGTATTGGCCGACGGTGGCCACAATCAAATCGTGGAACTCGATGATTCCGGAACAGAGATCGCGCGCTTCGGCAGTGGCGAGGCAGGCCTGCTCGACGGATCGGCGGAGGACGCGCGGTTCAATTCACCGCAGGGCCTGATTGCGACGCCTGAGACAATTTTTGTCGCCGATACCTTCAACCACGCAATCCGCAAAATAGACCGGGCGAGCGGTGCGGTGACGACGCTGGCCGGAACCGGCGTGCGCGGTCCGGTTCTGAACGGGGCAGTGGCGGCGCGCCAGGCGGCGCTTGCCTCTGTCTGGGATCTGGAACTTTCGGGATCGCAGCTTTATTTCGCCAACGCCGGTACCCATCAACTGGGTGTGCTCGACCTTGACAGCCTCGAGGTGCGCGCCCTGGCGGGCACCGGCTGCGAAGACCTGCAGGATGGCCCTGCGAACGAGGCGCTGCTTGCCCAGCCGAGCGGGCTTGCGCTCAGCCCCGACAGTACGGTACTGGGCTTTGCCGATAGCGAAACCTCGGCGATCCGGCGGCTGCATCTGGGTGGCGACGGCCGCGTGGACACCTTGGTCGGCACGGGGTTGTTCGATTTTTCTCACGCCAACGGGCCGCTCGACGAGGCCCGATTTCAGCATCCGCTGGGGTTGGGTTGGCTTGATGGCACGCGGGTTCTGGTGGCGGACAGCTTCAATTCGTCGGTGCGGCTGATCGATCTGGACGAGGGGTGCGTGCGGGATTTCGAGAGCCACGAGTTTGTCTGCCAGGATGCAATCTGCCTGCCGCTGGCGGAACCCGCCGCGGTGATTGCGGATGGACCCGACCGGGTGCTGGTGGTCGACACCAACAACCATCGCGTCGTCGAATACCGGCCGAGCGAGAACGCCTACCGCACCTGGACGCAGTAAGAGAAGATTTAGGCGCCCCAGGCCTCCTTCAGGAACGTCACCCAGTTATCGCCCAACACCTTGCGGATGCGGGCCTCCTTCCAGCCCGCACGCTCCATCGCCGCGGTGAGGTTGGGGTAGTCGCGGATGAGCCGCATGCCCTCGGGATTGATGATCTCGCCGAATTCGACGAGGGGGCGGCCATAACCCTTGTCGTGGTTGAGCCAGTCGAAAAAATCACGCTCGTAGCCTTGCGTGAAATCGGTGCCGAAGCCAACGCAGTCCTCGCCCGCGAGGTTGATCACATAATCCATCGCCTCGACATAATCATCGACCGTGGCGTCGGTGCCACGCGCAAGGAAGGCAGGGAACATGGTGACGCCGATGAAGCCGTTGCGCTCGGCGATGAAGCGAAGCTGGTCGTCGGTCTTGTTGCGCGGATGCTCCTTGAGCCCGCTGGGCAGGCAGTGGGTGTAGGCAACGGGCTTTTTCGAGTGGCGGATGACGTCGTCACTGGTTTTCGGTCCGACGTGGGAGAGGTCGCACAGGATGCCCAGACGATTCATCTCGTCGACCACGTCGCGACCAAAATCGGACAACCCGGAATCGCGGCTTTCGTAGCAGCCGCAGCCGACCAGGTTCTGGGTGTTGTAGGTCATTTGCATGACGCCGACGCCGAGCGCCTTGAAGATCGTAAGATAGTCGATGCGGTCCTCGATGCCGCTGGTGTTCTGCCAGCCGAGAATAATTCCCGTCTTGCCCTCGCGTTTGGCGCGCGCGATGTCGTCGGTGGTGAAGACCTGGAGCAGCAGGTCGTCATGCTCGTCGAGCCAGTGTTTCCACTGGGCAACGTTGTCGAGAGTGCCGCGGATGCCCTCCCAGACGCAGCAGGTGCAATTCGCCGCCGTGAGGCCGCCGGCCTGCATGTCTTCGAAGACCGAGCGGCTCCATTTCGAGATGACGAGACCGTCGAGGACGATGGCGTCGTTGTGCAGGTCTGAGGCGGTCATGGGAATCTCCTGTCGGCGGGACGCTCAGTCGTCGAGATAGAGGCCACGGCCCCGGTGCCAGTCTTCGATGGACAGTGCTGGATAGGTTGCGAAATTCAGATCGTCGGCGCCGTCGGGAATTCCGATCCAGGGTGCGGCGGCATCAAGAAAGATGTGCTCGCGGGCAGGTGGTTTGGGCAGCGGAGTATCGATGGCTGAGGCGTAGGGGTAGATCCAATCGGGCCAGCGCTCGTCGGCAGCCCAGAGATAGCTCGCGCACGCCGAGCAGAAATGGCGCTTGCTCTCGGAGATAGATCCGTCTTCGAGACGCGCCTGATAGATGCGCAAAGACCCGGCGCCTGTGACCTCAAGGCTGGCCGCGTCGGCCATGATGTTGATCACGTAGCCTCCGCCGCCCGCCGTCTTGCGGCAGATCGAGCAATGGCAGTGCATGTAGGGGTGGGGGGTGTGCGTTACGACGGCGAAGTGTACCGCCCCGCAGTGACACGAACCTTCGAGTTTCATGGCGCTCTCCCGGTCAGCGGAACCGAAACCGCGTCATTATAGCCTTGCGGCGTTGCCCGAACCAAGGCGGGCGGCGACGGGCTGTGGGTCAGGTGCGGCGGAAGACGAAGCCCGCGAACCAGCCGGCGAGAAGCGCAATGGCGATTGCAAGTGCGCCGTATGCGGCCGGATGCTCGTGCGCGAAGGCAAAGACCTGGGCGCCGATGCCGATTTTCTGGACCACGAGGGAGTAGTTCCGCTTGCTGACGACGAGGCTGTCGCGCAACAGATAGACCTGCACGCCGTAGGTTCCGGTCACGACATTCGCGGGGAAGTGCAGCTTGGCGCTGAACAGGCCCGGACCCAGGAATTCGACACCGCCGATATCTTCGGAATAAAGCCCGGAGGCCTCGAATTCGCGGATCATGCCGGCTCGGAACGAGGCCTGGCGGCCGTCGAGAACATCGCCGATCGGAGTCAGATCGAGATTGGCCGCGCCGATGCCGTATTGCTGAATGAGCGTCTTGTTGCGGGCGGTCTCGTAGATATCGGCGGAACTCGCCAGGCGATAGAACGACGGCACATCGGCGAAGCCCACCTGGTCGCGATTGATCCAGATGCCGAGCGTGCGATCCTTGCGCCGGACCACCATGTCGGACGTAGGACCGCGGACCTCGACAAGGACATCGCCCTCGCCCTCGATCGCGCCGAACAGCAGCACGTCTGTGCCGGCAAACCCGGTGGTAATCTCGATCGAATCCTTCGACAGATCGGCGATCAACGGGTCGGCGGCGTGCACCGGGGCGGGCACCGTCAGGCCGGCTGCCAGCACGAGCAGGGCGAAGAGCGGGGCGAGGCGGTGCGCGCTCACGAGTGGCTCCCGAGCATGCCGATGGAATAAATGTTATCGGGTTGGGTGATGAGATCGAAGATTAGCTTGGCGCAGACGAGGAGGACCATGAGCGCAAGCAGACCACGCAGTTGCTCGCCGCGCAGCCGGGCGCCGAAGCGAGCGCCGAACTGAGCTCCGATCACGGCGCCGACCAGGAGCAGCAGTGCCAGCGTGATGTCGACAGTCTGATGGTTGAGCGCCTGGAAGAAGGTGACGTTCGCGGTGACGAACAGAATCTGGAAGAGCGAGGTGCCGACGACCACCGCGGTCGGCATGCCGAGCAGGTAGATCATCGCAGGAATCATCAGAAAGCCGCCGCCCACGCCCATCAGCGCGGCGAGCATGCCCACGACGAAGCCGAGCGCGAGCGGCAACAGCGCGCTGATGTAGAGGCGCGAGGTGCGAAAGCGCATCTTGAAGGGCAGACCGTGGAGGAAGGTGTGCTGGTGCAGCTTGGTCCTCGGTCCCTTGCGGCCGCGGCGCAACAGCGCGCGGCTGCTTTCGGTCAGCATCAGGCCGCCGATCACGCCGAGGAACACCACGAAGGACAGCCGAATCATGAGATCGATCTGACCGATGTCGCGTAAGACCCCGAACAGCCAGACCCCGAGGTAGGAGCCTCCCAGGCCGCCCATCAGGAGCACCGCGCCCATCTTGAAGTCGACGTTGCGCCGACGCATATGGGCGAGGATTCCCGAGGCGGAGGAGGCGACGATCTGGTTTGCTTCGGTGGCGACCGCGACCGGCGCGGGCACGCCGATAAAGATCAGCAGCGGGGTCATGAGAAAGCCGCCGCCGACCCCGAACAGGCCTGAGAGAAAGCCCACCGCGCCGCCCATCGCCAGGAGCAAAAATACGTTCACCGACATTTCGGCGATCGGGAGGTAGATCTGCATCAGGGACGTGAGCGGGCACTGTGTGGCACGGGCCACCTGAGATACGAAATTGCGTGGTGCCCGTTATCGTCCTGCGGACGCCGCTTGTCAAAGCGTGCGGGGCGGGGTGCCCGGACCTCGCGCGCCATCAGGGGCTTTGCGTCACATCAACGGGTTCGTCGGCGGGCTCCGTTCAATCGACGATGTGATACACGGGGGCCTTCTCCAGTTCCCACGCCCCCGATTCCCGGTCGTATTGGGACAAGGTGAAGCAATGCCAATCCGTATCGTCCAGCTTCGGATGGTCGGCCCGATAGTAATAGCCCGGCCACCGCGTTTCGGTCCGGAACATCGTGTGCTGTGTCACACACTCTGAGGCCGTGACCCGGTGGTGAAGCTCCCATGCCCGCTGAAGCTGGTGAAGGTCTTCGGCCCCGAGATGGGCGAGGTCTTCCTTCAGCATGTCCAGCAGTTCCAGCCCGCGGGTAAGCAACGGCTCGTTGGTCGTGTAGTGGGCGCTGATGCCGCCGACATATTCATCCATGATCTTCTCGAGACGCTGAAGACCATGAATCGGCAGCATGTAGCTGGGCGATACCGTTCCCGCGACGATCTCGTTGCGGCCGACCTCGTAGTTCTCCATGGGCTGGAAAACGACTGTCTTGAGAGCTTCGTACTCCGCCTCGATGACCTCAGGCTGCTCGGTGCCCAGGTCGTTTACGTAATTGACCGCCGCCTTGCCGGCGATGCGGCCTTCCGTAAAGGATCCCGACGAGAACTTGTGGGCGGTGCCGCCGATGGTATCGCCGGCGCCGAACAGGCCATCGACGGTCATCATCCGGTTGTAGCCCCACTGATATTCGTCGGGCGCGTAGTCCTCCGGCCCGCTCGCCCAGGCGCCCGAGCAGGTGGCGTGGGAGCCCATGACGTAGGGCTCGGACGTGGTCAGCTCGGGATTGGTGTGTTTGGGATCGATGTTCTGCGAGGCCCAGACGACCGCCTGCCCGATCGTCATGCCGAGGAAGTTCTCCCACCCGACGGTCTCCTTGTGGGGATCCTGGAAGGCCTCTTTCGTCACCATGCGGATGGGGCCTCGGCCGGCCTTGACCTCCTCCAGGAAGGCGTGATTTCGCAGGCAGGTCGGCACTGGGTGGCGATCGATGTAATCCCCGACCAGTTCCTTGGTGTGTTCGTACCAGGTGGTCTCGTACTCATCCCCATAGGCATTTTCGGTGTAGGTCTTGAGGTGCAGGAAGTAGGCGCCGACCGGACCGTAGCCGTCCTTGAACCGGGTCAGCACGATCCGGTTCTCCATCTGGGTCATCTTGGCGCCGGTCAGAATCGGCAGCGCATAAGCCGAGGCGCTGCTCCAGGGCGCGTACCAGGTCCGGCCCATGCCTTCGCCGACCGCGCGGGGCTTGAAGATGTGTGAGGCGCCACCCGCGGCGACGATGACGGCTTTGGCGCGAAAGACGTAGAATTCGCCGCTCCGGACGTTGAAGCCGACAGCCCCGGCGACCCGGTTGGGCTTCGTCTTGTCCATCAGCAGGTGGGTCACCATGATCCGGTTGTAGACCTCGGTGGCGGCCTTGCGCGCGGCCTCGGCGACGATCGGCTTGAAGCTTTCGCCGTGGATCATGATCTGCCACTTGCCTTCGCGCAGGTAGCGCCCGGTTTCCGGGTCTTTCATGATGGGCAGGCCCCACTCCTCGAACTTGTGCACCGTGGAATCGACGTGGCGCGCGATGTCGTAGCCCAGATCCTCGCGCACCAGACCCATTAGATCGTTGCGCGCGTAGCGGACATGGTCCTCGGGCTGGTTCTCATCCCACTGCATGCCCATGTAGCAGTTGATCGCATAGAGGCCCTGCGCGACGGCGCCGCTGCGTTCGATGTTCGCCTTCTCGACGACGACGACCTTTTTGTCGCGTCCCCAGTAGCGGGATTCGTAGGTCGCCCCGCAGCCGGCCATGCCGCCGCCAACGACGAGGATGTCCGAATCCACGAAGACCGTTTTGTTGCGGGAGAACAGACCCATTAGAGCACGATCCGCTTGAGCTGGTCGGGGCTCAACGCGGGCAGCTTGTCGATGTTGAGCGCTTCGGGCTCGTGCGCGAGCTCCTGGGACTTCATGGCATCCCCGGTCGGCGCTTCGTAATCGGATGGCGATTTGATCGACCCCCACGGCGTCGTCCGGATAGGGGATTCGAAATTCTTTTCACGGCCGTCGCGGAACTTGACCTTCCAGGAGATGGTGCCCTTGGCCTCTTCGCGGAGCACCCGGACGCTATGGCCCATCGGCGCGAAGTCGGCATAGCCACGGCAGTCGATCGCATTTTGCGGACACGCCTTCACGCAGGAGTAGCACTCCCAGCACATATTGGGCTCGATGTTGTAGGCGCGGCGGGAGGTCTTATCGATGTGCATGATGTCGGACGGGCAGATATCGACGCAATGGCCGCAGCCGTCGCAACGGGTCATATAGACGAATGTCGGCATGATGTTCGGTTATCTCCTGTAGCGAAGATCAGTAATGGCGCGGCTGTCGGCGGGCACTGCCGAAGATTTCCGGCTTGTCGGCGGGGCTGGGCAGGTCGCTCCGCGACCCGTTCGCGTTTTCCACCCGTTTCTGGAAGGCCGCCGCAGGCTTGAAGAACATGTGCGAGAACTTGGACCACGGGATCGATCCGAAAAGCACCGTCGTGGCGATGAGGTACAGCCCGAGCAACAGGCTTGTCCACGCGCTGTCCACCGACTGCAGACAGGCCCAGATCAGGCCCAGGCTCACGCTCGCAAGAAGCGAGAGGATAAAGAGGTCGGCGCGTATGATGCGGAACGGCGAATGGCCCTCGGCGGCGACGTCGACCCGAATGAAGAACCAGAACCAGTAACCGCCGAGGCAAACCAACAGCGCCCCGATGATCCACAGGTAGGGCAGGAAGGCGGGTGTCGGCGTGGCGGGCGTGGGGTAGCCGAACACCATGACGACGGTGGCAACGACGTACGCCAGGAACCCGTACATCGTCAGGAGGTGGGCAATTCTGCGCTGTACGTTACAGAATTCACCGGACGTCAGGCCCTCCACCACAGCGGTCTGGACCGCCAGCGATACCATTTCCCCGCCACCGACCTGTCTCGTCCCTTTGCTGTCTGCCTTGCGCCAGTTGTTGAAAAAATACCGGGCGCTCTTCTTGTGAACGATGTCGAACAGCGTGCCGCCCACGACCAGGCCTATCATGACGGCGACGAAGACCTGCATGAGGACGGGCGAGAGTGACGCGGACAGCTCGGCGAAGGGATTGGTGGTGAACACGAAGTTGCCTCTAGGTTAGCCGGTCATTCTCAACGTCGTAGGCCTTGCCGAAGGTGCAGGTGCGCCCGAATCCGCACGAGCCCGCGGGGCGCAAACGCGCCGCTTCGTCTCAATCTTGTATTGCTTCGATCCGGTGAGCCTGGTGCGAATCATCTGAGTTTATGGTGGCGCAATTGCCCAGTTCCATCAACGTATAAAGCTTGTTGAATGTGTGGATTCTTCCACGCAGGCGTGGGCTTCTTTCAAATGGCCTCGAAAACCTCGGGCAGTACGAATATGTTTCTCTGTCAGAAACGCCGAACGGGCGGCGGGACAACACGGCAGGCGGTGTGCAATTCATGTCGAAACTAGTTTCTCCGCATGGCGGCGGTGGGCTTCAACCTCGGCTGCTGGGCTCCGGGCCCACTGGCGATGCCGAGCGCGCCGAGGCGCTGAAACGGGCGGCCGGTCGAAAGGCCGTGCCCATGACCAGCCGCGAGACGTCGGATCTGGTGATGCTGGCTATGGGAGCCTATACGCCGCTTGACGGTTTCATGGGGCACGACGACTGGCGCGGAGCCTGCGTGGACACGGCGTTGAGCAACGGCACGTTTTGGCCAATTCCCATCACGCTATCCTGCGAGCGGGACTTGGCCGACGCCATCGCACCCGGCGAAGAAGTGGTTCTGGTCGATGACGAGTCGGGCCAGATCATGGCGGTCATGGAGGTTGCGGAAAAATACGCCATCGACCGCGAGCTGGAATGCTCCCAGGTCTTTCGAACCACTGACGCCGCCCACCCCGGGGTTGCCAAAGTAATGGCCCAGGGCGAGGTCAACCTGGGCGGACCGGTAGACGTGCTGAGCGAGGGCGCCTATGCGCAAGATTTCAAGGGCCTCTATCTGCGCCCCGCCCAGACCCGCCGCCTTTTTGCGGAACGGGGCTGGACGCGGGTGGCCGCCTTCCAAACCAGAAACCCCATGCACCGCAGCCACGAATATCTGGCCAAGGTCGCCATCGAGGTTTGCGACGGGCTGCTGATCCACCAGGTCCTGGGCAAACTCAAACCCGGCGATATCCCGGCCGATGTACGGGCCCAGGCGATCGATGCCCTGGTAAATAACTACTTTGCGCCCGATACGGTCATCCAGGCGGGCTATCCCATCGAGATGCGCTATGGGGGGCCGCGCGAGGCCCTGCTGCACGCCTTGTTGCGCCAGAACTTCGGCTGTTCCCACCTGGTGGTCGGCCGCGATCATGCCGGCGTCGGGGACTATTACGGGCCCCTCGATGCCCACCACATCTTCGATACCCTGGACCCCGGCAGCCTCGAGACCGAACCCTTGAAAATTGACGTGACCTTCTATTGCAACATCTGCCAAGGCACGGCCACCAACCGGACCTGCCCTCACGACGAAGCGCATCGGCTGGCGATCTCGGGGACGCGCTTGCGCGAGATGTTTGCCAATAACCAGCCCATCCCTGCCACCTTCAGCCGCCCCGAAGTCCTTGAGGTGCTTCGAGCCCACTACGACGGATTGACCTGAGCGAAATCAGATGATTTTCCGGGGGTGCCGTTCCGGCGCACCTTGGGGAACCGGAACGGAGAAAGATTGGATGGTCATCGCGCAGATCAGCGATACCCACATCCTGGCGAGGTCCTCGGACCAGTTCGAGGGCGCGAGTCGCGCCGAGAACCTGCGACGGTGTATCGCCGATATCAACCGACAGGGCGTCGACGCGGTCGTCCACACGGGAGACAGTGTGCATCACGGCCTGGCGGAAGAGTATGCGCACCTGCGCGAAATCCTGGCCGATCTGGATGCACCGTTGTTCCCGATTCCCGGCAACCGCGACCGGCATGGCGCGCTGCGCGCCGCGTTTGACCACCTCCCTTTTCTGCCGAAGAGCGGGGAGCTGCTTCATTATGCGGTCGAAGACCTTCCGATTCGCCTGGTCGGACTCGATTCGGTCGCCGCAGGAGAACGCAAAGGCGTGTTCTGCGCGCACCGCCTCGCCTGGCTGGAGGAGACGCTCGCCCGGGAACCCGACAGACCAACGATTCTATTCATCCATCACCCGCCATTCGATATCGCCCCGCATTACGTGGGCGGGTACCGGCGCCGGCAGGACGCCGAAGATCTGGCGGCGGTGGCCAGCCGCCATCCACAGGTCGAGCGGCTCCTCTGCGGGCACGTCCATCGTTTGCACCGTGAGCCATGGGGCGGCACGGTCGCCACCACCATGCCCAGCGTCGCGGTAGACCTGCGCAAGGAGGTCGATGCAGCGATCGAAACGGCGCCGTTGTATCTCCTGCACATCGCCTCGAACGACGGCGACCTGGTCAGTCACACGCGGATCGTGCCCAACTGATCGCCTTTACCGGCGCGAACGGGCGTGATGGGTCAGAGAGGCAAGACCCAATAGATCGTGATTTCGAACTGGTGCGTCGGTGTCGTCAGGCCAGCAAGGCGTGAACTGGTCGGCATCCTTCGGATCAACGGGCCTGCGTGCGGCGATGATGCTCCGACGGGTGCGGCAGGCTTCGCGGTATTGCTCCCCGCCACGGCGACAATTACCGCGGGTCAGATTTCGTCGCCGTCCTCGTCGGGCCTGGCGGCAAAGGCGCGGCGGACGAATGCCGCCACGATCTTGAGGGGCAGGGGCTTTTGCACGAGCGCAAACACCCCCAGCTTGGCGACGTTTGCTTCGTGGATGGACTCGGGATAGCCCGACATCAGGATGACCGTCGGACTGGTGTCGAGCCGGAGAATGTGACGGGTCACCTCGATACCGTCGATTCCCGGCATCCGAATATCGAGCAGCACGATGGCGGGTTGAAGCTGCTTGATCGCGTTGATCGCGGCAAAGCCGTTTGGCACGGTCTCGGCGGCAATCCCCTGGAGGATCAGATAGCCCTTGATATTGCGTACCTGGCGTTCGTCGTCGTCGACGATGAGCACCAGACCCGATGATCCGGTATCGTCTTCGCTTGACTGTTGCGGCACGTTCATCATCCGATTTTCGCCATTCGACTTCGATTTCTTGGGCCTGTTTGAGGTTTCCCCGAGGCTGACGAACTGCGCATCACATTTTTACGAGTTCGGCAGAAATGCAAGGAGAGGATCAGAGAATTAACCAATTTTTTCATATTTCTTAATGGTTTACGCCCAATGGTTGCGAACGACGGAGGTCGCCTGCAGAGGCAGAATCCTATCGCGCGGCTGGGCGACTCCGGGCCCGAACCAGCGGGGGATAATAGCGGTTAAATTTTGTGGGTCGAAGTGATGCCGGTCACAGTTATTTCTTTCAATAGCTGGTGGAATGACACACATCCGGGGTCGTATTAATACAGGTCGGCGGCCCTGAATTTGGAGAAGTCTCGCAGGGACTCGTATAAAGGGCAGTATCTTGACGCAGCCGAATCAATTCGACGACGACACGCAGCGCGTTGCGGTCAGCCGCAATCGACTGCTGGTTATCGACGACGAGCCAAGCATCTGCGACGTGATCAGCACGATCGCCGAAGATGCCGGTTACGAGGTCTGCGCGACGACGTCCGCCACAGATTTCAAGCGGTATGTTACGAGCAATGAGCCCACGGTGATCGTGCTCGACGTGGTCATGCCCGACACCGACGGGATCGAGTTGATGCGTTATCTCGCCGAATGCAATTGTAAAGCGGCGGTTCTGATTATGAGCGGGCACCGTACCTATCTTGGCTTGAGCGAAGCCTTGGGTCGGGCGCTCGGCATGCCTGCAGTAACCGCGGTGCCCAAGCCGCTCGATATCGGGCGCGTGCGCGGTTTCCTGGAAGAACATCTTAACTAATATCGCTGCCCGGCAAGAATATGCCGTTGGGCGAAAAAAAAGCAAATAAATCAGAGCTTTATCGGAACAGTCAGTGCCGGCTGCAAAGTTTTTTCCGATTCGATGTTATTGTGTATCACTCGATCCAAAAAACATGGTATACAAGATGTGAAGCTGCCGTGACGCCCCTCAAGAATGGCGTGCGAAAACCCCTGAAAATGCGGGGTAAATTGGGCGAGAGAGCGATGCTAAATTGTGTTGCCGGACAGGGAGGTTAGTCCGTAGAACAGGGAGAAGCCCGTGAACCCGAACCGTCTGCTAGTGGTCGACGACGAGCCCGAGCTTTGCGAATTCGTTGCCACCCTGGGCCGAATGGCAGGCTATGAGGTTGTCACCTGCTGTCACGGTGACGAATTCAGGCGCTTGTTTGCAGAAATTCACCCCAACGTCGTCGTCATCGATATCGTTATGCCCGAGGTCGACGGCATCGAACTCGTCCGCCATCTCGCCGACATCGGCGCCAAATGCTCCGTCGTGGCGGTCAGCGGATATCCCGCCTATCTCGGCATGATCAAATCCCTTGCCGCGAGCCTTGGCCTGGCCGACGTCGCCGGAATTAAAAAGCCCCTGATTGGCGATGTTTTGAAGGAAATCCTTCACGACCGCAGAGTCGCTGAATCCGGCGTCGCCTGAGCTTCTTCCGTTTCACCGTTTTCATACCCTTCCGGCGAGCTGAACGGGTCGGTAGAGCGCTTTGCCCGCAGGCGTGGACTTGTGCTTAGCTTGAGCCATGTCTCGGATCGCACTTGTCGCCGGTGGGCTGGGGGTTATCGGCCGAGCACTGGTCGAGGAGCTTGCCGGGCGATCCGACTGGGAGGTGGTGGCACTCTCGCGCCGGGTGCCGGATTTCGACACGCCTGTTCGTTATCTCTCCGTCGACCTGCTTGACCCCGCGCAATGCGCCGAGCGCCTGGCCGGCCTCGCGGACGTCACCCATCTTTTCTATTGCGTATTGTCCTCGGGCCCCGGCGCATGGGATCGGCCGGCAAACCGGCAGATGCTCGTGAATCTGGTCGAGGCGGTCGAAGCCGCATCGCCGAACTTGACCCATGTCAGCCTGATGCAGGGCAGCAGCTATTACGGGTTTCATAGTCCCGGCGGCGGAACGACCCCCGCACGCGAAGACGATGCGCGGACGACGTCGCCAAATTTTTATTACATGCAGGAAGACTACCTTCGTGAGCGGGCTCAGGAAATGCGTTGGACCTGGTCCGCGCCCCGTCCCGGCGCGGTCACCGGTTTTGCGGTGGGCAACCCCATGAACCTGACTCTGGTGATCGCGCTCTATGCCGCGATTTCCCGCGAATTGGGCCTTCCCTTGCGCTTTCCGGGCAGCACCGACGCCTATGAGCGCCTGTTCGAGGTTACCGACGCGGGCCTGCTCGCGCGCGCCACGCTATGGGCTGCCGCAACCCCGGTCTGCGCTGCTGAGGCATTCAACGTCACCAACGGCGACTGCTTTCGCTGGTGCGACCTGTGGCCGGAATTTGCCGCCTGGTTCGGCATGGATCCAGCGCCACCGCAGACGATCTCGCTGGCCGAGACCATGGCGGACAAAGGCGGGCTGTGGCAGAAGATGATCGAACGCCACGGACTACGCCCCTATGCGTTAGACCAACTGGTGGGATGGGCCTTCGGCGACGAGGAGTTCAATGTCGATTACGATATGGTCTCGTCGAACGTCAAGCGGTTTGAGCTGGGGTTTGGCGAAGTGATGGACAGCGCCACTATGTTCCGCCGCCAGTTCGATGGCCTGCGGCAAGCGCGGATCATCCCCTAGAGGCTGCAGCGATGCTATGCTGGGCCACACTTCGCATTGCTGAGGGTGGGCTGCGATGACGGCGGAGGCATTTTTTCCGGGTCTGGACGAGTTGGCCGCGCGGATCGAGGACGGCGCCAGTCTCGCTATTCCGCCCGATTACAGCAACGTTCCGCTTGCCGCGACTGCGGCGCTGATCCGGCGTAATGCGCGGAACCTGAACCTCGTTGCGGTCCCGACGAGCGGTTTGCAGACAGACCTTCTGATCGGGGCCGGTTGCGTGGCTTCGCTCGAGGCCGCTGCCGTAAGCCTGGGCGAGTTCGGGCCGGCCCCGCGCTTTACCGACGCGATCCGCCATGGCGCGCTCGCGATGCGGGATTCGACCTGCCCGGCGATTCACGCGGCGCTCCAGGCCGCCGAAAAGGGCGTGCCGTTCATGCCCTTGCGCGGCGTGATCGGCTCGGACCTGATCGGGCGGCGGCCCGATTGGACCGTGATCGACAACCCGTTCGGGGACAACGACCCGATTCTCCTGCTCCCTGCCCTGCGTCCCGAAGTCGCTCTGTTCCATGCGCGGCGGGCGGATCGGGCGGGCAATGTCTGGCTCGGCCGGCGGCGGGAACTTGTCACCATGGCCCACGCCGCGCGCCGGACCCTGGTAACCGTGGAGGAAATCGTCGACGACGACTTGCTGGCCGACGAGGTCGTGGCGGCGGGAACCCTGCCGGCGTTGTATGTGGAAGCAATCGCGCTGGCACCCGGCGGAGCCCAGCCTCTCGGCCTCGAAGGCGTTTACGAGGCGGATCGCGCGATGCTGGTGGATTATGCCGAGATGGCCCAAAGCGCCGATGGATTTGCCCGGTGGCTCGATCGCTTCCTGGCGACAAAAGCCGCAGCGGCCTGAACGCCGTGAGCGCGTGCCGGACCGACGAGCTTTGCGTTGCGGTTCTTGCCCGGCTGATCGGCGATGCCGGCCATGTTGCGGTGGGCAACGCTTCGCCGATTCCCGGCATGGCGGCACTGCTTGCGCAGTTCCGCTCGGGCGGCAAGCTGCGGGTCAGCATGCTCAACAGCCGGCGCCACAACAGCTTCACCGATGGCGGGCGGGAGTTGTTCGATTGCGCGGGCCAGGGCCGGATCGACGTGTTCTTCCTGGGCGGCGGCGAGATCGACGGCGAAGCCAACCTGAATTTGGTGGGCATCGGCGATCCAGACCGGCTCGATGTACGTTTTCCCGGCTCGTTCGGTTCGGCCTATCTCTATTTTGCCGTGCCCCGGGTGATCCTGTTTCGCGAGGAACACAGCCCGCGGACCCTGGTGCCGAAGGTGAGTTTCGTCAGTGCCCCGGGAGTTAGTCCCGAAAACGTCTACCGGGCCGGCGGGCCGGTTGCATTGTTAACAGGTAAAGCATTGTTTTCGTTCGATAAAACAATAAAACTATTTTGCCTCGACAGCGTCCACCCCGGTGAAACTGCCGACTCGGTGCGGCAGGCCACGGGGTTCGAGTTCGACACGGCAGACGAGGTTGCGACGACCCCGGAACCCGATCGGGAGACGCTTGCTCTGATCCGTGGGCCTGTTGCACGCGAGATCGGTGACGCCTATCCGCAATTTGCCGCCCAACGCGCCGGAGATTAGCTCCCCTTGCGCGAGACCATCGCGTCCGCGGTGACGCAAAGAATCTCGAACATCAGGGTGGCGCCGACCACCGAGGTGTTGTTGCTGGGGTCTGCCGGCGGGGCGACCTCGACGACGTAGCCGCCGACCAGGTTGAGGCCGCGAAGGCCACGGACCATGCGCAATGCCTCGTAGGTCGAGTAGCCGCCGGCCTCCGGCGTGCCCGTGCCCGTGCCCGTGCCCGTGCCCGGAGTGTAGGTGGGATCGATGCCATCGACGTCGAAGCTGATATAGGTTGGGCCGTCGCCCACCACCCGGCGGGCTTCTTCGATCACCGCATCGACCCCCATCTCCCAGTACTCGTCCATGTCGATGACGCGCATGCCGGAGTCATAAGAGAATTTCCACAGGTCCATGTCGGGCAGGCCGCCGCGAATGCCGATTTGCACCGTTCGCTTGGGATCGAGGACTCCTTCTTCGACTGCTCGGAGGAAGGGTGCGCCGTGATGGAATTTCTCGCCCATGAACTCGTCGCAAGTGTCGCAATGGGCGTCGAAATGGACCATGCCGACGGGCTCGTCGTAGGCGATGCCCTTCATCACAGGAAAGGTGACCGAGTGATCGCCGCCGATCGAGATCGGATAAACGTCCGCCTCGTGCAGCTTGCGGTAATACCCCGAAATCATGTCGACGGTCTTGGGCACGCTATAGGGATGAACCGGGCAGTCGCCGACGTCGCGCACCCGGCACATGTCGAGGGGAGCAAGGCGATTCGACTGGTTGGTGCGCCGAATCAGGCTGGACATGTTGCGCACTTCGCGTGGTCCGTGCCGTGCCCCGGCGCGGTTTGTGACGCCGCCGTCGAACGGGATGCCGACCAGCGCGATGTCGACCTCGGACAGGTCGCGGGCCATCGGAGCGCGCAGGAAGGTGGGCACGCCCATGTAGGGAAAATCGTAGTTGGAAAATTCCGGCGTCATCTCGCCGCCGGCGGCGTCATCCTTGCTCATGAGCTGTAATCTCCCCGGGGCCGGGTGGCCCGTTCCGTTTGATTGGCGCGTTGAAACGATCAAACCACGCGCGCATCGTTTCGTTCAAGCTCGCAGAGTGCTCCGAGTTGACGTTGGATTGTGCCTGTCGTTCACTGGACGAGGGCTGCACCGCGCCGCCCGGAGCCGCGTGGGAGGAATGCCATGACTGAGAGCGATATTTCCGCCGTCGACGATCGCCCGCGCCGAAAGGCGGCGGTGCTCGATTCCGAGATGGTGTATGTCGAAGCGGGCGAGGGCGCACCGATCGTGCTGCTCCACGGCAACCCGACCTCGTCCTATCTGTGGCGCAACGTCGTGCCCCATCTCGAGGGGCTGGGCCGTTGCCTGGTGCCCGATCTGATCGGCATGGGCGAAAGCGGCAAGAGCGGCGACGGAGCCTATCGCTTCGCCGATCACGCCCGTTACCTCGATGCCTGGTTCGACGCCGTGGGCGTCGGCGGCGATGCGATCCTCGTGGGCCACGACTGGGGCGGCGCGCTCGGCATGGACTGGGCCAACCGGCACCGCGACCGGGTGCGCGGGATCGCCTACATGGAAACCTTCGTCGCGCCGGTAACCTGGGACGACTGGCCCGACGAGGCGCGCGGCATATTCCAGGCCATGCGCTCGGCGGCGGGCGAAGAGCTGGTGCTGGAAAAGAACGTGTTCGTCGAGCGGATCCTGCCTGCGAGCGTGCTGCGCGGCCTGACCGAGGAGGAGATGGCGGTCTATCGGCTACCGTTCGCGCAAGCCGGCGAAGACCGTCGGCCGACGCTCACCTGGCCGCGCGAAATCCCCATGGAGGGCGAGCCTGCCGACGTGGTTGCCCTGGTAGAGGATTACGCAGCCTGGCTGGGGAGCTGCGATCTGCCCAAGCTGTTCGTCAACGCGGAGCCCGGCGCTATCCTGGTCGGGCGGCAACGCGAGCTGTGCCGGGGGTGGGCGAACCAGACCGAGGTGAGCGTGCCGGGAAATCATTTTTTGCAGGAGGACAGCCCCCGTGCCATCGGTGAAGCGGTGGCCGCCTTCGTCCGCGAGTTGAATGAGGGGCCATGAGCACGAACGGTTCCGGAGATCTACGGGCGGCACGCATCGACCTGGCGGCAGCGTTTCGCTGGGCCGCGCGCTACGAGCTGCACGAGGCGGTCGACAACCACCTCTCCTTTGCGCCTGCCGACCGCGACGGGGCGTTTCTGGTCAACGCCTACGGCAAGCACTGGTCGGAGATCGGGCCCGACGACCTGCTGTTGGTCGACGCGCAGGGCATGGTGCTGGAGGGCGAGGGGTTCGTCGAACCCAGCGCTGTCTCGATCCACAGCGGCATTCACCGCCGCCAGCCTCACGCCCGGGCAGTGATGCATTCCCATATGCCCTATGCTACGGCGTTGACCCTGCTCGAAGACGGCCGGCTGGAGACCGCGGCGCACCAGACCGCGCTGCGCTTTCACGGCGCCGTGGCCTACGATCCGGTGTTCGCCGGTTCCGCCGACCCGCCGGAGGAAGGCCAACGGATCGCCGACGCGCTGGGCACGGCGCGGGTGCTGTTCCTGGCCCATCACGGCGTGATCGTGGTCGGCGAGACCATTGCAGGTTGCTTTCACGACCTCTATCTGCTCGAACGCGCCTGCCGACAACAGGTGCTGGCGATGTCGACCAGGCGGCCACTCGCCACGGTCAGCGAGAACGCGGCGCAAGCCATGGCGGCGCACTGGGAGACAAATGTCGATCTCTATGCCCGCCAGCATTTTTCTGCGCTCAAGCGGTTGCTTGCGCGCGAGGACCCGGTGTTTACGGAGTAGGTTGCGCGGGGCTCGGGGTTGCGTCGCTCACGGCAGTGGAGCTTGCGGTCCACGCCCGAGCGGGCGCGCCAGTGATCTTGTCGCGGCCGGCCTGAGCCAACCCCGGCCCTGCGGCGGGACGCAGTCACGGCCTTAGGCTAGCATCGATAAATAATAGGGGCTTGTCCCTAGTCGAGGCCGAAGGCGGCCCAGTCGACGGCGCCTTCGGGGGCCACGGCCCACAGGGCCAGAGCGCGGCTGTCGGTGGCGTAATTGAGCGCGGTGTCCTTAGGCAGCCATAGAAAATCGCCGGGCTCACAGTTGAACACCTCGTCGCCGACGGTGACGCGCAGCTCGCCCTCAAGGACATAGAGCACCTCGTCGTAGGTGACGGTCCAGTCGTAGGCAATGTTCTCGATGGTGTACAGGCCCGCGCCCATTCCACCGGTGAGCTTTTCGCGAATCGGCCGCGCGAAACGGACGCTCGACCATTCGCCGCTGCCCGCCTCCCAGTTCAGCGCATCCTTCTTGAACAGGGCGGGCCCGCTCATGACTGCTTGATCCCCGCCGTGGCCAGGCGTTCTTTGCCGAGGTCGGGGCGCTGGGCGAAGGGGGGACGAGTCAATACCGCTTCGACCATCGATTCGAAATGTTCGACGGGCAGGGTGTCGTAGTCTGGGTCGAATGCGGTCTGGTCCCACTTTTCGCAGAACTCGACAGTCGCGTCGAAATAGGGGTTGTCACGGTAGCGCTCGCGGACGTTGGGGTCGCGCCCAATGTGCTGGCCGAAATAATAAAGTTGGAAGAGGCCGTGATGGCGAACCACCCAGTGAGTCTTCTCGCTTACATACGGCTCAAGGATGGTGCCCGCATACTCCGCATGGTTGGTCGGCGCCAGCACATCGCCCAGGTCGTGGAGCAGGGCGGCGACGACCGTCTCCTCGTCGGCGCCGTCGCGAAACGCGCGTGTCGCCGTTTGCAGTGAATGCTGGTAGCGATCGATCTTGAAGCCCTTGCCGAAATTCTTGAGCATGCGCAGCGCGTCGAGCGCGCGCTCGGGCAGGGCGTCGTATTCGGGTCGGCCGACGCGGCGGATGAGGTCGTAATCGTCCTTCGTACCATCGGCCATGGTGGCGAAACTTACCGTTTCCATCGCGGTCAATCTCCTGATCAGGACCGTGTGCGTTCGGCGCACGCGGCTCGCGAGGACTATAAAGCCGCGTTTAGGGGCTGTCGATAGAGGCGGGCCGGGCAATTTGGCCTTGCCCCGGCGCGGCGCGGCCTTTAGGACTCCGTCGAAACGACGGGAGATGTTCATGGCACGTGCGAGCGAGTTTCCGACCTCGGCACGGGTGGTAGTCGTCGGCGGCGGCATTGTCGGCTGTTCGGTCGCGTATCACCTGACCAAACTCGGCTGGAGCGACGTGGTGCTGCTCGAACGCAAGCAGTTCGGCTGTGGCACCAGCTGGCACGCCGCCGGGCTGGTCGGCCAGTTGCGCGCGACCCAGAACCTGACCCGGCTGGCCCAGTACGCAACCGAGCTGTTCAAGTCGCTCGAGGACGAGACCGGCCAGGCGACGGGCTATCGCGAGCATGGCAGCCTGGCGGTTGCGCGCACGGAGGCACGGCGGATCGAGCTGACTCGGGGCGCCGTGATGGCCAAGCGCTTTGGCATCGAGATGGAGCGCATCGAGCTGGCCCAGGCGCAGAAGCTGTGGCCGCTGCTGAATACCGAGGTTCTCGATTCCGCCTTCTGGATTCCCAAGGACGGGCGGACAGATCCGACCAACACGACGCTGGCCATGGCGAAGGGCGCACGCATGGACGGGGCGACGCTGCTCGAAGGGGTCAAGGTCACCGCGATCCGCCAGACCAACGGGCGGGTGAGCGGGGTTGCGACCGACCGGGGCGAAATCGCCTGCGAGTACGTGGTCAATTGCGCCGGCATGTGGGGCCGCGAGATTGGAAAGATGGCCGGGGTGTCCGTGCCGCTCCACGCGGCGGAGCATTTCTACATCATCACCGAGGCGCTCGACGGCGTGAGCCGCGAGATGCCGACGTTGCGCGATCCCGACGGCTTCGCCTATTACCGCGAGGAGGTGGGTGGCGTGATGTTCGGCGGCTTCGAGCCGGTGGCCAAGCCCTGGGGCATGGACGGCATTCCCGAGGATTTCGAGTTCTCCCTGCTCGAAGACGACTGGGACCACTTCGCCGTCTTCATGGAGCCCGGCCTTTCGCTCATCCCGGCGCTCGAGACCGCGCAGATCAAGAGCATGACCAACGGGCCTGAGAGCTTCACGCGGGACAACCGCTACCTGTTGGGCGAGGCGCCGGAGCTGGAACATTTCTACCTCGCCTGCGGCTTCAACTCGGTGGGCATCGCGTCGTCTGCCGGCGCGGGCAAGGCGACTGCCGAGTGGCTGGTCGCAGGCGAGCCGCCGATGGATCTGTGGGGTGTCGATTGCCGGCGCATGGGCGCGTGGGAAAGCAACGCGACCTATTTGCACGACTGCACCATCGAGAACCCGGGTCTTCTCTACGCCATGCACTGGCCCGGCCGACAGCCCGAGACCGCGCGGGGCGTGCGCACCTCGCCGCTCCACGACCGGCTGGTGGCAAAGCGTGCCTGCTTCGGCGTGGTCGCGGGTTGGGAGCGGCCCTACTGGTATGCGCCCGAGGGCGTCGAGCCCAAATACGAATATTCCTACGGCCGGCAGAACTGGTTTGCCTACGCAGCCGAAGAGCACCAGGCGGTGCGCGAGACGGTGGGGCTGTTCGACCAGACCTCGTTCGCCAAGTTCGAGCTGGCGGGGTGCGACGCGGAAGCCGCGCTCCAGAGGCTCTGCGCCAACGACGTGGCGGTGCCCGAGGGCAAGGTGGTCTATACCCAGATGCTCAACCGCCACGGCGGCATCGAGGCGGACCTGACCGTGACCCGCCTGGCCGAGGAGCGCTACCTCATCGTGACCGCTGCCGCCTCGGCCCGCCGCGACTTCGACTGGATCGGGCGCAACATTCCGGCGGACGCCTACGCGGTGCTGACCGACCTCGGCACCAGCCTGGCGATGATCTCGGTGATGGGGCCAAATTCGCGGGCGCTGCTGACGCGGCTGGGCGACGCGGACCTGTCGAACGAGGCGTTTCCGTTCGCGACATCGCAGGAAATCGATTTGGCGTACGCCCGGGTGCGCGCCACGCGGCTCACCTATGTGGGCGAGCTCGGCTGGGAGCTTTATGCGCCGGTGGAGATGGCAACGGGGCTGTTCGACGCACTCATCGAGGCGGGCGGTGACCTTGGCCTGCGGCTCGCGGGCTATCACGCGCTCGATTCTTTGCGCTGCGAGAAGGGCTATCGCCATTGGGGTCACGACATCAGTCCCGAGGAGACACCCTATCAGGCGGGACTGGGTTTCGCGGTCAAGCTTGACAAGAACGCGGACTTCATCGGTCGCGAGGCGATTGCCGAGCAGAAGGGAAAAACCCTCGATCGCCGCGTGGTCTCGGTCACCCTCGACGATTCCGAGCCCCTGCTGCTCCACGACGAGACGGTCTATCGCGATGGCGAGATCGTGGGCGAGATCACCTCGGGGGCCTATGGCCACACGCTGGGCTGTTCGGTCGGGCTTGCCATACTCGAATGCGAGGCCGGGGTGAACGCTGCCTGGCTCGATTCAGGCCAATTCGAGGTCGATCTCGCGGGTGAACGCTTCGCCGCCACCCTCTCGATCGCACCGTTCTACGACCCGAAGAGCGAACGGGTGCGGGGGTGATGGCGCGGCGCGGCGCGGCGCGGATCATCGGAGCGCTCGCGCTGGCTGTGTTCGTTGCTTGTGGCTCCGCTCTTGCCGGCACGCCAACCAGCGTCTTCGTCATGGCAATGCAGATCGACGACATCATTTCGCTCGATCCCGCGGAAGTCTTCGAGTTTTCGGGCGCGGAGTATTCGGGCAACGTCTACGACCGGCTGGTCTATTTCGATCACGACGACCCAAGCGTGATCGGGCCGGGCATCGCCGAAAGCTGGTCGGTCTCCGAGGACGGACGGAGCTTCTCCTTCATCATCCGCGAGGGCGTCAGCTTTCATTCGGGCAACCCGCTTACCGCCGTCGATGCCGCCTATTCGCTGCGCCGGGTGATCGCGCTCAACCTCGCACCCGCCTTCATCCTCGCCCAGTTCGGCTTTGCGCCCAACAATATCGAGACCACCATTCGCGCACCCGACGCCCGCACCCTCGTGTTCACCACCGACCGGCCGTACGCGCCCTCGTTCGTGCTCAACTGCCTGACTGCCGGGGTCGCCTCGGTGGTGGATTCGGCGCTGCTCGCCGAGCACGAAGAAGGTGGCGACTGGGGCCACGGCTGGCTGCGCACCCATTCGGCGGGTTCAGGGGCATTTTCCCTGCGCGCGTGGAAGCCCAACGAGGCGCTGATCCTCGATGCCTATCCGGACCACTGGCGGGGCGCAGCGGCGATCGAGCGGGCAGTCATTCGCCATATCGCCGAGCCCGCGACCCAACGGTTGTTGCTGGAGAAGGGCGATATCGACCTTGCCCGCAACCTCGGCGCCGACCAACTGGCCGGTCTCGCGGGCAACGACGACATCCGGGTCTGGCCCTCGCCCAAGGGTGCGATCTACTATCTGGGTCTCAACCAGAACAACCCGGTGTTGAGCCAACCCGGCGTGCGCAAGGCGCTCCGTTGGCTGATCGACTACACGCTGCTCCAGCAGACCTTCCTGGCCGAGACCGCGGTGGTCCACCAGACGATTCTACCCCGGGGCTTTTTGGGCGCGCTCGACGAGACGCCGTTCTCGCTCGACGTGGAAAAGGCGAAAACGTTGCTTGCCCAAGCCGGATACCCGGAGGGCTTCACGGTCACCATGGACACGCGCAACACAGCGCCGTTGATCGACCTCGCCCAGTCGATCCAGGCGAGTTTTTCCCTGGCCGGGATCACCCTTGAGCTTCTCCCCGGCGACGGCAAGCAGACCCTGACCAAGTATCGGGCGCGCAACCACGACATCTATTTCGGCCTGTGGGGCGCGGATTATCAGGACCCCCACACCAATGCGGGCGTCTTCGCCGACAACCCGGACAACGCCGGCGATGCGCTCAACAAGACGCTGGCCTGGCGCAACGCCTGGGAGACACCCGAGTTGTCCGGGCTTGCCGCTGCCGCCATGATCGAGCGCGACGTTGCCGCCCGGGTTGTGCTCTACGAGGACATCCAGCGTCGCCTGATGGCGGACTCACCCTTCGTGGTGATGTTCCAGAAGGTCGATGTCATCGCCCAGCGGGTGGGGCTAAAGGGGTTCGTCGCGGGACCGACTTTCGATACGGTGTTCTATCGCGGCGTCACGAAGTAGGCGCCCCCCCTGTCGGGAGCCAAGCGTGGCCCGGATCGACGAGAGCCTTGATAGCGCCGAGCGCTTCGACGCCACCGCTCGCCGCCTGAAGGCGGCGGCCGGACTGATCGTCTCGGTCGCAATTACATTGTTCGGGCTCGTCCTCGTGACCTTCCTGATCGGTCGGGTCGTACCCGTCGACCCGGTGCTGGCGGCCGTCGGCGATCGCGCAAGCCCGGAAGCCTACGAGGCGGCGCGCATCGCGCTGGGCCTCGACCGACCGATCGTCGAGCAGTTCTTTCTCTATCTGGGCGATATCCTGCGGGGCGATTTCGGCCAATCGGTGCTGACTGCCAACCCGGTGCTGGACGACATCGGCCGGGTGTTTCCCGCAACGCTGGAGCTTGCCACGGTCGCGACCCTGATCGGAGTCGGGTTGGGGGTGCCGCTGGGCGTAATCGCGGCGACTCGCCAGGGCCGCTGGCCCGACCACCTGATCCGAGTCGTCGGCCTGTTCGGCTACTCGGTGCCGGTGTTTTGGCTTGGTCTCATGGGGTTGTTGCTGTTCTATGCACAGCTCGACTGGGTGGCGGGACCGGGACGGCTCGACGTCTATTACGACGGCTTGGTGCCAAGCGTCACCGGCCTGTTGCTGGTCGACAGCCTGCTCGCGGGCGACGGAGAAATCTTCGCGAACGCGTTCAGCCACATTGTCTTACCGGCGGCGGTGCTGGGTTATTTCTCACTGGCCTATATCAGCCGCATGACCCGCTCGCTGATGCTGGGCGAGTTAAGTCAGGAATATGTCGCGACGGCGCGGGTCAAGGGGCTCTCCGAAGGCGCGGTGGTTTGGCGCCACGCGTTGGGCAACGTGCGGGTGCCGCTGATCACTGTGATTGCGCTCTCCTATGGCGGGCTGCTCGAAGGCTCCGTGCTGACGGAAACCGTATTCGCCTGGCCCGGTTTAGGCCAGTACATCACGAATTCGCTGTTCGCGGCCGACATGGACGCGGTGCTCGGCGGCACCCTCGTGGTCGGCGCGCTGTTCGTCGGGCTCAACATGCTCTCCGACCTGCTCTACCGGCTGTTCGATCCGAGGGCGCGATGACCTTGGGCCAAAGCAACGCCCCGAACCCCGCGAGTTGGCGCGCCTGGCTGCTCGACGAGAGCCCGGCGGGGCCATGGCAGGCGCGGCTCGGGCGGGCCTGGCGGCTGTGGCGGGCATTTGCCCGCAACCCGCTGGGGCTGGCCGGTCTTGGCGTGGTCCTCGGATTGATCGTCGTCGCGCTGTTCGCCCCGTGGCTGACGCCCTATTCCCCCGTCGAGCAGGATTTGAACGTTCGCCTGCTGGCTCCGAACGGGGCCCACTATCTGGGCACCGATCAGTTCGGCCGCGACATTTTGAGCCGGATCCTGCACGGCGCACGGACGACCCTGCTGATCGTTGCGCTGGTCGCCGCGATTTCGGCGCCGATCGGACTGATGATCGGCTGTATCGCGGGCTATGCGGGCGGCTGGCTCGACAAGGTCCTGATGCGGCTGACCGACATTTTTCTCGCCTTTCCCAAGCTGATCCTGGCTCTGGCGCTGGTGGCTGCGCTGGGCCCGGGTATCGAGAACGCGGTAATCGCCATCGCGCTGGCGGCCTGGCCGCCGTTCGCCCGGCTCGCCCGGGCCGAAACACTCACGATTCGGAACAGTGATTTCATCGCGGCCGCCCGGCTGCAAGGCGCATCCCCGGCGCGAATCGTGTGGGGCGAAGTCATGCCGCTGTGCATGCCCTCTGTGCTGGTACGTGCCAGCCTCGACATGGCGGGTATCATCCTGATCGCCGCGGGGCTGGGCTTTCTCGGGCTGGGCGCCCAGCCGCCGGCTGCGGAATGGGGTGCGATGATCGCGTCGGGACGCCAGTTCGTGCTCGATCAGTGGTGGGTTGCGGCGATGCCGGGCCTGGCGATCCTGGTGGTCAGTCTCGGCTTCAACCTTTTGGGAGACGGATTGCGCGACGCGCTCGATCCGAAGCAGACATGAGCCAGCCCGAGGCGGACATGGGCGTGACCGAACTGCTCCGTATCGAAGACCTCCGGGTCTCGTTCGCGGGCGACGCCGGGCCTACCGAAGCCGTGCGCGGGGTTAGCCTCGCCATGGGTCGGGAGAAGGTCGGCATCGTCGGTGAATCCGGATCTGGCAAGTCGCTTACGGCGAGAAGCGTGCTCCGCCTGTTGCCGCCTGGAGCGAAGATGACTGCACGAACGCTCGCGTTTGACGGCACGGACCTTCTGACGCTGTCGCCGCGTGCGATGCGACGGATCCGGGGCCAACGCATCGGGCTCATCCCGCAGGACCCGAAATTTTCCCTCAACCCGGTGATGACGGTCGGCCGCCAGATTGCCGAAGCGGTGCGACTCGCCGGCGTCTCGCGTGCGGAGACGAGGGGGCGCACGTTCGACTTGCTGCACGATGTCGGCATCGAGGATGCGCGGCGCGTCGCGCGCGCCTATCCTCACGAGCTTTCGGGCGGCATGGCACAGCGGGCGATGATCGCCATGATGATCGCGCCCGATCCGGCGCTTCTGATTGCCGACGAGCCGACCTCGGCGCTCGATGTCTCGGTGCGCCGGCAGGTGCTCGACATTCTCGATGGCCTGGTCGCCGATCGAGGCATGGGGCTGATCTTTATCAGCCACGACCTCGGCCTGGTCGGCAGGTTCTGCGACCGGGTTCTGGTCATGTATGCGGGAAAGGTCGTCGAGCGCTGCGCCGCCGGCGCGCTTGAGAGCGCGCAACATCCCTACACGCGCGGCCTGCTCGCCGCGCGCCCGCGACTCGACGCACCGGCAGCCTCGCTGCCCGTGCTGGAGCGCGATCCCGCCTGGGCGGACGACGCGGAGGCGGCACCGTGATCGAGTTCGAAAAGCTGAATGTCCGCTTCGGAGAAGGCGCGGGCCGGGTTGCGGCGCTGAGCGATTTTAGCTTGTCGATCGGGGCGGGCGAGGCGGTCGGCCTGGTGGGTGAATCCGGGGGCGGCAAGTCGACGGTGCTGCGCGCCCTTGCGGGGCTTGCACCGGTTCATGGTGGGACGATCCGGCTCGATGGACGGGTGCTGGGCCGCCGTCGCAACGCGGAATTTGCCCGGCGGGTGCAAATGGTGTTCCAGGATCCTTACGGTTCGCTTCATCCTCGCCAGACGGTCGCGAGTTGCCTGGCGTTGCCACTTCGCATTCACCGATTGGGCGACGTGGATACGCGTCTCGCAGCGGCGCTCAAGGATGTGGGGCTGGGGCCGGAATTTCTCTTTCGCTATCCGCACCAACTGTCTGGCGGCCAGCGTCAGAGGGTTGCGATAGCACGGGCGCTGATGCTACAGCCGGATATCATGCTGCTCGATGAGCCGACTTCGGCTCTCGACGTGTCGGTTCAGGCGGAGATTCTCAACCTGCTTGCGCGCCTTCGGGCGGAACGCGGACTGACTTACCTGTTTGTCAGTCACGATTTGGCGGTCGTTGCCCACCTCTGCGGCCGCCTGGGGGTGATGCATGGCGGGCGGATGGTTGAAACCATGAGCGCGGGCGACCTGCGTGCGGGACAGGCCCGTCATCGATATAGCCGAGGGCTTATCGCCGAAGCAGCAGCTCTGGCCTAACGCGTAACTCGGGGCAAAAATTCCCGGAAAACTCCCGGAAATTGGATTCGATCCTGGTTGTTACGTTAACCCGGTTGCGCGTACTCTATACCCCGCTATCTTGTGGGGTCGGGCCGGATGGACAGCGGTTCATTCGACAAAATTTGCGATTTTCAACGGGAGAAATCGAGCATGGAGTTTGGCGACCAACGGACGCGGTACCGAGCCCGTATCGCTAGTGCGCCAGGCAGTGGTCGCCCGATCGAACGAGCCGCCCGCTCTAGGTCTTGCTTCGGACGGACCAATCAACTTGCGCGGTGCAACCGACAACTCCGGGTTTTTCCGGACGACCATGCATCGCGGTGCAAGCGGCGCTCGACGCCACAGGCTGGGCCGGGTTGCGGACTGGCAGCATGACTACGAAAAAGTCGAGTGATACCAGCGCCGTGCGCGATGCCATGGCTGAATACGACGAGCTCAAAAGCCTCACCCGTGAAGAGCTGATCGTCGAGGTCGAGCGCTTGCGCAATATGTTGGGGGTTGCGCGGAAGGATAGCAGCGGCCAGGGGCCGGATCTCGATCAGGTAATGCGCTACGGCGATGTTTATTTGTCGCGCTACCGCGAACTGTTCGATGAGGCGCCGGTATCGATCTGGGAAGAGGATTGGTCGACCACAAAGATCGTTCTCGATCGCATGCGGCGCGACGGGATAACAAATTATCGCGATGTGCTATCGCAAGATGGTGCTCTCGTCCATTCTCTTGCGTACGAAACTGTAGTTCTGGATTTCAACGCGGCGACACTCGAAATCTACCGCGCCCCATCGAAAATGGAATTCTGGGGAATCGCCAACGACGATTTTCTCACCCTCGGCGAATTCGACATGTTTCTTGAATCGGTTATCCAGCTTGCCGAGGGGGCCAATCGCGTAGTCGTCGAGGGATGGGAGAAAAACTGGGAAGGCAATCGATTCTATATCCAGGATACGGTGTTCATTCCCGAACCCTGCCAGGACGATTGGGGCCGGGTGATTCACATCGTCGAGGATATCACCCACCGACGCGAGGCGGAGGATACGGTGCGCCGTGCCGAGAAGGTGAAGGCGTTGGGCCAGTTGACCGGTGGGCTGGCGCATGACCTGAACAACTTGCTGGGCCTGATTGCCTCGAATTCGGAGCTTCTATCCGAGCTTCTGCCTAAGAACGGTCGGCCCCAGGAGCTTGCCGTCGAGACCATGCAGATCGCGCGTAGCGGTACGGCATTCGTTCGCCAGCTGCTTGCGTTTGGACGCCGCCAGAAGCCGGAAGCCCGAGTCGTGGATCTCGACGTGTTGTTCGAGGATACCGAGGCCCTGCTTCGACGCAGCATCGGCGAGAATATTACGCTACGCGTTCGGGGCAGCAAGGGGATCCGTGTGTGGGTCGATTCGCTGTTGCTTGAAAACGCGGTGCTAAACCTGGTGCTCAATGCGCGCGATGCAATGCCCCGAAGCGGGACGCTCACCATCAACTTGTCGACTGTTTCCGCCAACGAGTCCGACGGCGCACAAACAAGCATGGCGCGGCTCGAGGTTTCGGATACGGGGGAAGGAATGATACAGGAGATTCTCGACCGGGCCGTCGAGCCGCTCTACACGACCAAGACACAGGAGAGCGGGAGCGGCCTTGGATTGAGCATGGTCGACAACTTCGTCAACCAGTCGGATGGCACGATGAATATCGAGAGCAAGCCGGGCCAGGGCACGACGGTGCAACTCGATCTTCCGCTCGCATCCGCGGAGCAATTGTCGAGGGTGGAAAAAATTTCGGGGGAAGTTCTTCCTGGCGGAAGCGAAACCATTCTCCATGTCGACGACGATCCGTGGTTCCGTCGTACCACGACCGAGATGCTGCGCGAGCTCGGCTATACGGTGCTCCAGGCCAACAGCGGCCAGAAGGCGTACGACATTCTGGACGAGGGCAAGAAAATCGACCGTCTGTTGACCGATATCGTCATGCCGGGCGAGTTGGACGGGCGTGATGTCGTGCGCCGGTTGCGTACCATTAGCCAGACGCCGGCGATTTATCTTTCCTCCTATCCGGAATCGGTCATCGGGAACGAACAGGATTTTGATCGGAACGTTCCCTTCCTGCACAAGCCGGTCGCCGCGACGAGCTGGCTCACAGTATCCGCCGGCTTCTCGACAGCAATTAACGGGGTTGGCGGGGCTTGGCCCAACGGCGAAGCTTGGCTACTCTGACGGACGTGAATAGATCAGACGATTGAGGCTTCAATGGCGGAACACCGACATAAGCGATCCCTGAGCGACCCCGAGGCGCGGGTCAAGGCGTTGGAAGAATTGCTCGTGGGCAAGGGTCTGATCGACCCGGCGACAATCGACGCGGTGATCGACTACTACGAAACCAAGGTCGGTCCGCGCAACGGCGCCAGCGTCGTGGCCCGCGCCTGGGTGGATCCCGACTACAAGGCCCGCCTGATGGAGGACGCATCAGCGGCCATTGCCGAGCTCGGATTTTCGGGCGCCGAGGGCGAAAACATGATCGTCGTCGAGAATACTGAGGATGTGCACAACATGGTCGTCTGCACGTTGTGCTCCTGTTACCCCTGGCCGGTACTGGGTTTGCCGCCGGTCTGGTACAAGGCGGGGCCCTATCGCTCGCGCGCCGTGATTGAGCCGCGCGGGGTGCTGGAGGAGTTCGGCGTCGAACTCGGCGACGACGTCGAAGTGCGCGTGTGGGACAGCAGTGCCGAGGTGCGCTATCTCGTGTTGCCGCAACGGCCCAAGGGCAGCGATGGCAAGAGCGAAGACGAACTTGCCGCGATGGTGACCCGGGACGGCATGATTGGCACCGCGCTCGTCTAGGCACCAGAGGGAAGGCCATGAACAGTATTCACGATATGGGCGGCATGCATAATTTCGGTCCCGTTGCCCCGGAGCCGAACGAGCCGATCTTTCATGCACCGTGGGAAAAGCGTGCGTTCGGGCTGTGGCTGCTGTGCTACGACACGATGAATTTCTCCGAAGACGAAAGCCGCGACGGCGTCGAGCACACCCCGCCGGACGAGTATCTCTCGGCGAACTATTACGAGCGCGTCCTCGGATTTCTCGAGCGGATAGGTGTTGAAAAAAGAACACTCACCGAAGCCGAGATCGAGGCGGTGCAGGCGGGCACTTGGGAAGCGCCCGCGGGTATCACGCTGTCCAACGATGCCACCCGGCCCGAAGAGGTCGAGCCCGCCATGCGCGAGGGCGGCACGAAATACCGGCCCGACGCTGCGGCGCCCGCATTGTTCACGGTGGGTGATGCCATAATCACAAAGAACATCAACCCGGCGACCCACACCCGCTTGCCGCGTTATGCGCGCGCGAAGCGGGGCTCAATCGTCACGGATCACGGGCCTTACGTGTATCCAGACGTAAACGCGTTGTGCCAAGGCGAAGATCCCCGACGACTCTACTGTGTGCGCTTCGAAGCGCATGAACTGTGGGGAGCCGACGCTCCGGCTCGTGACTGCGTCTATCTCGATCTTTTCGAGCCCTACCTCGAACTCGCCTGAGAGTGCGTAACGCGCAAGCCGTGAACGAGAGCGAGAAAATTCGACCGGATGTCCCCCTGTTGGATGGCATGCCGCGCGACGAAGACGGGCCGGTGTTTTCCTCGCCGTGGGAGGCGAAGATATTCGCGCTGGTCTATGGCCTGTGCGAGCAGGGGCGCTACGAGTGGAAGGACTTCCAAAATCATCTGATCGCTGAAATTGCCGCGGGCGATGCCCGGGCGCAAGAGGCCGGCGAAAAGCCGCCCGCCTATTACGACAGCTTCCTGGCCGCCGGCATCAGCCTTCTTGCCGAGCTCAACCTGGTCGATCCCCGCGAAATCGACGCCCTGACCGCTGCCTTGTGCCACTAGCGGGACGCGACCGGCAGGTCCGCGTCAGCGATCGGCCGCGCACCGGGCGGCAGCGTTGCCGGCGATCCGCCCGAATACTGCGCCCGAGGTCAAGCCGGTGCCGCCTGGATAGTTGCCGTAGAACAAGCCGCCGACCAGCTCGCCCGCAGCAAACAGGCCGCCGATCGGCCGACCGTCGCCGTCGATCACCCGGGCGTCGCGGTCGATGCGCAGGCCGCCAAAGGTGAAGGTGATGCCGCAGGTTACCGCGAAGCCCTGATAGGGGGGCGTATCGAGCGGATTGGCCCAATTCGATTTGGGCACCGTCAGGTCGCGGGTGCCGCGCCCGTCTTTGACGTTGGGTTTGAAAGGCACGTCGGTCGCTACCGCGCTGTTGAAAGCATCGACGGTGGCGAGAAAACCTGCCGGGTCGACGCCCTCCAGCTTGTCCGCCAGTCCTTCGAGGCTGTCGGCGTTTACGCGCGTCGCCTCGCGAATTCGGTATTCAGCGCGCAGCAGGGGCTCGACCTTTGCATCGAAAATCTGCCAGGCGAAATGACCCGGTTGCTCGAGGATCGCGCGGCCGTATTTCGCATAGGTGTAGTTGCGGAAATCGACCCCCTCGTCGACGAAGCGTTCGCCCATCGCGTTGACCATGATGCCGAGCGGATAGCTGTGCTTCTGGAAGCCGTCGCCGACGGAGAGATCGCCGAACTCGGGTGCGTTGCGATCCCAGCCGACGGCATGGCAGCCCGACCAGTTGCCGGCGGGCGAGGCACCAATTTCGAGGGCCATACGCAGGCCGTCGCCAGTGTTGAAGCGGCTGCCCCGAACCTTGGCAAGATCCCAGTTTGGACCGAGGTAGCGGGCGCGCCACCTGGCGTCGGCCTCGAAGCCCCCGGCGGCGAGAATCACGGAGCGGGATTCGATGGAGCCGCTGACACCGTCGATTGTCGCCTCGACGCCGTGAACGCCGTCGTCGCCTGCGAGCAACCGGCGGGCACGGGCGCGATAGATCACTTCAACTCCGGCCTCGGCGGCGATGGCGTGGAGGCTGTCGACGAGCCCCGGCCCACCGCCGCTGACCTCGACGGTCAGGCCGCCCCAGAAAGTAAAGCGGCCCTCCACCTCGTAGGCCTGACGGCCATAGATCGGCACGAAACGTACCCCTTGCTCGCGCATCCAGAGCAGGGTCTCGAAGCTGCGCGTGACCAGCAGCTCGCACAGGTCGGGATCGGTTCGGTAATCGGTGATCCGACCCATATCGTCGAAAAAATGCGTCTCGGAATAGCTGCCAAAATCGGTACGCGCGATTTCCACGTCGGAGAGATCGGGCATCAGACGGCGCAGGTCATCGACGTCGTTATAGACCACACGCATGGCGCCGGCGGTAAACGCCGAGTTACCGCCCCGTTCGCCTTCCGGTGCACGCTCGAGAACGACAACATCCGCACCGGCGCACCGGGCCGCGATGGCCGCGCACAACGCTGCGTTGCCCGCACCGATGACGAGGACGTCGCAGCCGTCGGTTGCCATTTGCCTCCGCTTCGATCGTGGACGAGGTTTTTGAAGCCCTATGCTAATCTCGCCCATTCGTGCGTGTCTGCGCGGGCAACTTGTCACAAGCCGATTGGGCGAACAAGGCAGGCTGCGAACGAGGCGGCGGGAGGACCATGGGCAAGAAGGATTCCGCCGCCGCAGACGGACGCTGGCTCTCGCCACTGCTCTTCGTCGCTTTGGCGGGCGGTTGGGGCTTAACCTATTCGCTTAACCGGATCGCGACGACCGGGGGCGTGCCGTTTGGAGCCTACGCGTTCTGGGCCGTTATCGGCGCGGGCATCATCCTGCTTGCGCTCTGCGCGGCCCGGCGCTCCTGGCCGCCCCTGACCCCCATTTACTTGCGCGCCTATGTCATCAACGGCCTCCTGAGTTCGGCCATCCCGCTCGGCGTTCTTGCCGTGACGGCGGCAAAGGTTCCGGCGGGTGTACTTGCCATGCAACTGACCCTGATTCCGACCTGTACCTACCTTGCGGCCCTGGTCACGAAGATGGAGCGCTTCGATGCCATGCGCTGCGCCGGTGTCCTGCTGGGGTTGGCGGGTGTGTTGATGATCCTGCTGCCGCGAACCAGCCTGCCCTCGCCCGAGATGGCGCTGTGGGCGTTGCTCGGCCTCGTCATGCCGATCTCGGCGGGATTCTCCAATATCGTCGCGGTTCGGGTCTGGCCGCCCGGCGCCCGGCCGTTGCCACTGGCCTGCGGCTTCATGTTTGCGTCCGCGATGTTTCTGCTGCCCCTGATGCTGGCGACGGGCGAGGTCTGGTTTTTCGAGAGCGGCGCCGACCGGCTGGCCGGGGTGGTGATCGCCATGGCCGCCATCGTCGGGCTGTTTCGGATCGGCTATTACGAACTGATCCGCCGCGAGGGACCGCTCTACTTCGCGATGCACAACTATCTTGGCGCGCTCGCCGGAATCGGCTGGGCGGTGCTGATTTTCGCGGAAGGCTACAGCGGCTGGATCTGGGGTTCGCTCGGGCTTCTGTTCGCCGGCATGGCGCTGGTCACGCGCGGAGCGAAACGCGCGGCCATCGTTCGACCCAACTGACCGGTCAGAGGCGCGCGAGCGCCCTGCGGCGATAATGCTCCGCCACGGCGACCAGGACGATGCCCGGGATGAACACCAGGGTGGCGAGCGCCGGATAGATCGGAATCGAGCCCTGGGTCAGGCCGGCAAACACAAAGGTGGGGATCGTGCGCGCGCCGCCGTTGAGATAGAAGGTGATGTAGAAATTGCCCCAAGACAGCAGGAACACGAAAATCGCCGCTGAGAAGATGCCCGGCCAGATCAGCGGCAGGGTAACGTCGCGATAGACCTGCCAGATCGTGGCGCCTGCGTCGCGCGCGGCGTCTTCGAGGGTGTCGTCGAAGGCGTGGATCTGCACTGAAACCACGACCATCGCAAACGGCGCCAGATAGACCACATGTCCGATGATCACCGTTATCAGCCCGGTGTTGAATTCGAAGGCGTTGCCCAGAACCGAGAACCAGAGCAACAGCATGATGCCGAGGATCAGCTGCGGAAAGATAATCGGCAGCAGGTTGATCGACTGGAAAACATTGCGCAGCTTGAAGCGGTAACGCACCCAGGCGAGTGCCGCGATGGTGCCGAGCGTGGTTCCGATGATCATCGTGAAGAACGCGATCAGGAAGGAATTGGTGACCGCGTCGTAAAAATCCACGTGCTCGAACAGCTTTTCGTACCACTGAAGCGAAAAGCCGCCAAACGGGAAAATCATGTAGTTCGTCTCCTTGAAGGAGAACGCGATCATCGTGAAGATCGGAATGTAGAAGAACATCAGGATCGCCGCCATCGACCCGTAGAGGAGGATGTTGACCAGCCATTTCTCGGCTTGATGCCAGTTCATCGGGTCGCCGTGTACTTGTCGAAGCGGTAGACCCGGATAAAGACCAGCAGGACGACGAGCGCCGCTACCATGAGGACGACCGTGAGCGCCGAGCCCAGCGGCCAGTTCACGCGAGTGCCGAAGGTCTGGTGGATCAGGTGCCCCATCATGGGTTCGTTGCCGCCGCCCATCAGTTTTTCCTCGAGGTAGATCCCCATGCTGAGCACGAAAACGAGAACGCATCCCGCCCAGATGCCGGGCCGGCAAAGGGGCAAAGTGACTTCCCAGAAGGTGCGGAACTTGCCCGCTCCGCAGTCGTAGGACGCCTGGATCAGATCACGATCGACGTTCAGCACCGAGAGGTAGATGGTGAAAATCATGAAGGCGATGAGGTTGTAGATCATTCCCACCATTGTCGCGAATTCCGAGAACACGAGGCCGTTGGTCCAGTCCGGGCCGACGATGCCGGTGCCGCGCAGGATCCAGTTGATGACGCCGCTGTCGTCGAACACGATGACCCAGCCATAGGTCTTGAGCACGATGTCGGTCATGAAGGCGAATATCATGAGAACCTTGATGTGGTTCTCGAAGGCCTTGAACCGGGTCGCCATGCCGTAGGCGATGGGAAAGGCGATAATGAAACAGAGCAGGACGCAAAGGCCCGCCATCTTGAGAGTGACGAGAAGGATCGACCAGTAGTAACCGGTCGTGAACACGTCGGTCCAGGTATCGAGGCTCCAGACCCAGGTCAGTTGGAAAAACTGGGTCACCTGGAAGGTGATCATCAGCAACAGACACAGCGGCGCCAGCATGAAGGCGAGCTGAAGCAACGTCGACGGGCTCGCCGTGATCCAGAGCTCCCGGTCCGTCAGGCTTTTGTCGACGACTTTGACCATCAGTCGGCGTCCGTCTCCTCAGGGGGCGACGTCTCGCCCGGTTCGTGCTGGAAGACGAAGATATCGGCCTTGTTCCACCCGAGGGTGACTTCCTGGTCGACGTCCACGGGCAGAATGGGTGTGCCGAGCATTTCGAACACGAGCGGCGCGCCGCCGTCGACCATGCTGGCCCGGTATTGCAGGCTCGATCCCTTGACGAAGACTTCGTCGACCTTGACGCGGGTCTGGCAATCGGCGCTCTCGCCGTTGCGCAGGATCCGGACGAGCTCGGGACGCACCATCATCTCGGCATTGCCGGGTTGGATATCGCTTGCGACTTTCGTGCGCTCGATGCGTGGTTCGGAATCCTCGATGCCGCGGCCGCTGTAGCGGATGACATCGGCGCCGACATCCTCGACGGAAATGTCGAAGATATTGGTCTCGCCGATGAACGACGCGACAAAATCATCGGCTGGACGGTAATAGATTTCGGCGGGCTTGCCGACTTGGATGACGTTGCCGTCGCGCATGACGCAGATCCGGTCGGCCAGGATCATGGCCTCTTCAAGATCGTGGGTTACGTGGACGAAGGTGACACCAAGGCTCCGGTGCAAACGCTTGAGTTCGGCCTGGAGGTTTTTCTTGAGCTTGAAGTCGAGGGCCGAAAGCGGCTCGTCGAGCAGCAGGATTGTCGGCGACGAGATCAACGAGCGGGCGAGCGCCACGCGCTGCTGTTCACCGCCCGAGAGCTGGCGCGGATAGCGGCGCAAGTACTCCGGCTTGAGATGCATCAGATCGATCATCTCCCCGACTCGTTTCTTGATTTCGTCCGCGGGCGTCTTGCGCAGCTTCAGCGGGTAGCCGATGTTCTGCTCGACGGTCTTGTGGGGGAACAGGGCCAGCTTCTGGAACACCATGCTGGTCGGCCGTTGGGCGGCAGGAACGCCGGTCATGTCCTGACCGTTGATCACGATCCGGCCGGCCGTCGGCACCTCGAAGCCGCCGATCATCTTGAGCAACGTCGTCTTGCCGCAACCCGACGGGCCCACCAGCGCGATGAATTCGCCGGTTTCGACCTCGACGGAGACATCGTCGACGGCGACCGTCTTGTGGAACAACTTGCGGGCGTTCTCAATCTGAAGAATGTGTTCGGCGGCCATGGCCTACCTCATGCCGTCAGAAAACACCCCCGGCGGCTCAAGGCCGCCGGGGAACTTGATCTTGCGAAACGATACGGTCTGCTTAGGTGGAGCGGGCCAGCTCTTCCTGGAAGATCGCCAGAAGCTCGTCCACGTTTGGCAGCATCACCTGGAACATGCTCTTGTCCCACCAATCCCAGATGTGATCCATGTCGATGATGTCCCGCTCGTCCTCGGTGTAGGTCGCCTCGACAGCGGCGTTCGGCGTCGGATCCGAGGTCACTTCGCCCAGGGAAATCACACGGCAGACGAATTCCGTCTGGCACCACTTCACCCAGTTCTCCGCCGCTTGCGGACTGTTAGGCTCGCGCACGATCGCCGTGGCCTCGAGCCAGATGGCGCCGCGCTTGAAGCCGTTCTCCAGCGGCTCGGGGATCTTCGTCAGCACGGTGCGGTGCCCGGCGTAACGCGCGCCCGAGGTGCAGTAGTTGCCGCAACCGAACCCAGTGACGATGGAGCCATCGACCAGGCCCTTCTGGAGCAGGGTCAGATCGCCGACCAGGAGGCGCGACTGCTCGAAGCATTTGCGCAGGATCATGCGGATTTCGTTGATCTCGCCCTGGTCGAGCGGCACATACGGATTAACGCCGATATGCTGCGCCAGGATCAGGATCGGATAGTCGCCGAAATCCATCATGGCGACCTTGTCCTTGTTGCGTGGTTCGAACGCCGGCGTGTAATCATTCCAGTCGTCCAGATTCTCAAACGCCGAGTTCAACATCATGCCGATGCAGCCCCAGCGATTGGGCAGGCCGGTGATCTGGCCTTCGTGCATGAGCGGCACGAACGGATGGGCGAACTGCGGATAGAAGCCGTCGTAGGTTTCCTGATAATCCGCGATGTCGAGGTACTCGCACAGGCCCGCCGGGCCCATACGCTGAATCCACGGGGCATCGAGGGTGATGACGTCGACCTCGCGATGACCGCCGGCGATCAATTTACCGAAGGAACTGGGATCGTCGATGATGACGTCGATGTTCATGTTGACGTCGTTTTCGGCCTCAAAGGGCTCGACCATGACCGGGGCATTGTAGCCTTCCCAGCACATGTAGCCCATGTCAGTCGCTGCCTTGGCTTTCTTCGGCAGCATGCTCGCTCCAGCGCCGATGGCGGCCGCGGTGCCCGCGCCCTTCATGAAGTTGCGGCGGTTCATTCCGATCCTGTCGAGACCGGCCTTGCGGCCCAGGCCCTGATAGTACTGCGGAAGCTCGTCGAACCAGCTGTTATCGGTCATTCATACCTCCCATTTAACGAATTTAGTTCTCTCCCATGACCGCACGCGAAACAGTCGCGCTACACGACACCGCTGTCCGGCCTGCTAACCACTAGCTGCCCTGATGGTGCAGCCCGGGAACAAAAGCGTCAAGCCCTTAAGGCCATGCCATAAACCTTGACTCACAATAGGAAATAGCCGCAGGCACCCTAGGGTTTTCGCGGGTACCGGGGAGGCCCGCATTCGCGTTGCCGGCTATTGGTGCGCGCGATCACTAAATCGTGTAGCGGATCGAGAGAATTTCAAGCCCGAGATCGCCGGCGGGACGTTTCCAGGTGACGTAATCCGCGACCCGCGATCCCATCAGCGCACGGGCCAGGGGCGAGACCCAACTGACCCGTCCCGCGTCGACATCGGCTTCGTCTTCGCCGACGATTGCAACCTCGCGACGCTCACCAGAATCGTCTTCGACCTCGATGATGGCGCCGAAACCAACTTCGTCCGCCGGCTGCTTGGCCGGGTCGACCAGGATCGCGCGCTCCAGACGGCCCTCGACATGGCGCAACTCGCGCCCGAGATGGCCCAGCGGAAGACGGTTCGTGATTTCGTCGCTTTGCGCCCGCACCGCATTGCGTTCCGAAATCAGCGCCTCGCGCTGGGCTTGCAACTGCGCCAACCCTTTGGGCGTGACGTAATTGGGATGCGGGCTCTGCGGCAGATCGGGGGCGTCATCGACGACCGAATCGCCGTCCGGTTCCTTGACAAACGCCCGGCTCATCTAGTCCTCATCATCATTCCCCGATGCTAACAGATTTCAAGCGACGGCGGCGGTGCGATTTGGCACGGCGGCAGATCGTCGCAGCCTCGGGGGTGTGGATAACTTGGCCTAGACTGTGGATATTAACTTTCCATTAACCATAACGCTCTAGACCATTCGTAATAGGTAATTAAATTTTTTATCAAACTACCATAGCGAGAAAGGGGCATTATGTCTCCCTCGAACGAAGTCTCACGCCTGTCCCGGCTGGAAAAGACCCTGATCGATCTTTGCTGTCGTGACGCGCCGTGCATCGTGCACACCGCGTTCCAGGCCGAGCGCGAATCGACGGTGGAGGACGCAACCGATTGTGGCTCCGATGGGGCTTTTTACGAAGTCTGCCTCGAAGTCTGCTGCGAGGTCCATTTTTGCCCTTTACGCTTCGGTCACGACGGGTCGGACAGCGCGGCGGACGTGAAGAGGGCGAGCGGAATCTAGCCTGCACCGCAGAGTAATCCAGCTGGCGCGGCCGCGCCTATGGGGTGCGGCCCGAACGAGTTGCCATCGTTGCACGGTTGCGATAGCTTTTTCCTCAATGGTCCCGGCAGGCGAAAGGCATCGGTCAAGGTGCCGGCCTACCGCGATACTAAAGAAACGATCGATCCGACGGACATGCTTGGAGGGAGAACACAAATCATGACCTGCTTTACCCGGGCCGTTGTCTTGGCGCTCTTGATGGCGCCTCTTGCTTCGCTGGCCGAGGCTCACACGGTTGACCAGCACACGGGCGGCGTAGGCGCGCTTCACTGGCTGCTCGATCACGGCTATATCGTCGGCATCGGCTTAGCCGTGCTGACGGTCGTCTATTTCGCGCTCCGAAACCGGCGCAAGGTGCAACGGCACGGCGAATAGCCGGTCGTCGGCTCGACGTCTTCACGACAAACGAAAAGGCCGCGTCTCAGGGACGCGGCCATTCTTGTGCCCTCGCGATGGAGTGGGCTCGCTGTGGTCTCAGGCGGCCGGACCCAGGCTGGTTGCCGTCACGGCGTAGAGCGGGTCGCTTTGTCCCGGCGCCGGGCTGCGGTCGTGTCGCTCAATCGCAGTCCAGTTTTCCGCGTCCGTCAGATAATGCTCGATCAACTCGCCGTGACCGGCATCGTTCAGCGCGAGCCAGACGCCGACTGCCTTGTTCGCGAAACACCGGTTCGAATAAGTGACGATCAAAAGACCGCGGGGCTTGATCACCCGGCCCAGTTCGCGCAGCACCTCGACGGGGCGCGTCAGATACTGGATCGAGACGCAGAGCGTGGCGGCGTCGAATTCGCCGTCGGCGAAGGGCAGACGCGGCTCGACATTGAGGTTCTGGCAGAGCGCGGCGTCGAGCCGTGGATTGGCGGCGAGCTCTTCGCTGCTCATGCCCAGACCGACCACACGCCCAAAGGTGACCTCGTCGGGCAAGTGGCTCACCCAGCTGCTCATCAGGTCGAGGATCGCGCCGCCTTCGGGCAGCTGTTCGCGGTAGAGGTCGGTCACGGCCGTGATGGCCGCATCATCGATATGGGTGACAAGACGTGCCTCGCGGTAGAACTCGTCGTCGGGTGCCTCGTCGACCCGGCGAAATGCGTCGGGCGGCAGGATGGATTGTTGAGTCTCGCCCGCTGGCTTGCGCAACCAGAACTGGTACATGGCGGCGAATGTGTCGGGGTGGTCCGCTTCGAACCGCGCCCAGTTCGAAAGTTCGATGGCGTCGGGATCGCCCGGAAACCGCGACCGGAATTCCTCGAGAACGGCGGGGTCGGTCAGCTCAAAGCCGAGAAATTCGAGACCCAGCTCGTCGATCATTGCTGCCAGGGCGGGTAAGGTGAAGTGATGCTCGTGGACATAGAAAATCAAGTCTCGACAGGACGATAAATTATAGAAATCCGGCGAAGCGGCGACCTTGCGCACGATATCGTCTGCGGGCAGCGCGAGGATATCCTGGCGGCAGCGCCGGATATCCTCCGGGGTTACCGCATAGCCGCCGGCCGCGACGAAGCGGCGGGCAGCAACGATGTGGCGCCGGGCGGCCTCGCTGTAGAGGCCGATCTTCATCAGACCGCCGTCGGAGAGTAGCCCGGTCAGGATCCGCCACCCGGCCAGTGCGTCATCGAGATGATGCAGCACGCCGCCGCTTTCGATGATGTCGTAGGCAGAGTTTTCGCCATCGAGAGCCAGAAGATCGCCCTGAACAAAGCGGACGTTGCCAACGCTCAGCTCCTGCGCCTTGCGAGCGCCGTAGCCGACGCTCGCCCGGCTCAGATCGAAGGCGAGCACGGCCGCATCGGTAAAGCGTTGCGCCGTATCGATGGCGTGCCGCCCCGTGCCGCAGCCTGCGACGAGAATGTGTGGAGCGTCGGGCCAAGAGTGCTTCTGATTCGCGAGGTGGGGGAACAATCGGGTCATAACGGTGGCGACCGGCAGGGCCTCGATTTCTCCGGTGCGCTCCCAACGGGGGTAGGGATTCTCCTCGTACTGAGCCTGAACGGCGACAGACAGGCCATCCGAAATCGGCGTGGCCGTCTCGATCGCCTCGGCTGCGGTGCGTGTCGCGCGTCGTTCGGTGATTTGGTTGTCCAGCAGTTCCGTCAACGCCTCGGGAAAGTTCTCCCGGCTGGCGAGGAGAACATCAGCGCAGGGCAGGGCATCCAGCGGCCGGTAGCTGGCGAGCAGGGCGACGTCCAGATTGCCGGGCGTCCGGCCCGCAGAGAAGGCCTGATTGATTGTGTTCATCAGGATTTCAACGCCCCGCGATTCCTCAGCGCTTTCGGACCAAACGTAGTCGCAAAGCTCGCTCTGGCGCGCGAGCGCTGCGAGCTGTTCGAGTGGCACGCTCTGGCGGTTTTCGAGGACCTTGCGGCGGACGCCGGCCAGCCAGGCTTCCAGGGCTTCGTCGGCCAGTACCTCACGGCGCATGAAGGCCACAAGCAGCGGATCGTCAAGCGCGGGCGCGCTTGACACGAGATCAAGCGTGGCGAGTACGGTCCGACGCAACCGGCGGGGATCGATC
Organism: Alphaproteobacteria bacterium; assembly: GCA_965249645.1. GTDB lineage: Bacteria > Pseudomonadota > Alphaproteobacteria > UBA828 > JAPUJA01 > CAVOEB01. Next base: position 99,043 of record CBDFML010000007.1, on the reverse strand, counting down.
ACGTCGACGCTGATGCAGTCGACAAGCTCGCCTGGAAGTCTTGGATCTGACGGGTCGAACCAGCCCCGGGCCAAGGCTTCGGCAAGCCGGCTCAGGAAAAGGCGATTGCCCGGATCGAGATCGAGTGCGGCACGAAAGCAGCCCACAGCGCCATCCATATCGCCCTGTCGCAGCAGGACGTTGCCCAGGTTGGTGTGCACCATCGGTTTTTCGGCATCGGCCGAGATGGATCGGGTAAAGCAGGCCACTGCTTCGCTGTCCCGGTCGTTCTGGTGGTACAGGTAGCCCAGAAGATGAAGCGTATCCGGATGATCGGGCGCTTTGGCCAGGATATCCCGATAGGCTGCCTCGGCCTCGTCCAGCTTTCCCCCGCGATGAAGCGCTGCGGCCTCGTCGATTTGCCGGCCGAGCGCGCCGGTCGATGCGTCCGAAGAGCGAACGACGTTCTCGTCGGCAGACGGGGAGGGGCGGGCGGTCATCTCGGACGTGGAGCCTCTGCAGGCCAGGAGAGCCTGATCTCAATCATTTGGAATGGGCGCAGTCTGCCCGTATAAGGTTAACAAAATTTGGCCGCATGACCGAGCGACCGGAAGGAACAAGGGGCGATGGTGAAACTGACAAAAATCTACACCCGAGGAGGCGATGCCGGGCAGACCTCGCTGGGCGGCGGGGCGAGGGTTGCCAAGCACAATCTGCGGGTTGCCGCGTACGGCACGACAGACGAAGCCAATGCCGCGGTCGGAGTGGCACGGCTTGAAACCGCAGGCGACGCCGACGCCATGCTCGAGCGAATCCAGCACGATCTGTTCGATCTCGGGGCGGATCTGTGCAGACCCGAAGACGAAACAGTGGCGCTTCGCGTCACTCAGGGGCAGGTCGACCGGCTCGAGGCGGAGATCGATTCGATGAACGCCGAACTCGCGCCGTTGGAATCGTTCGTTCTGCCGGGTGGTACGCGGGCGTCGGCGCAGCTTCATGTTGCCCGCACCATCGCGCGACGGGCGGAGCGGTTGATGACCGAACTGGCCGAGTGCGAGACGATCAATCCGATCGCGGTGAAATACGCCAACCGGCTGTCGGATCATCTTTTCGTACTCGCCCGCCACCTCAACGACAAGGGCGCGCGCGACGTGCTGTGGCGTCCGGGCGCGACGCGCGGGACGGACGGCTAAGCGCAGCCCGTCCTGCAAGCCGGCTACTTTATGGACGCCTTGGCGGCGGCTCTCACCTTTTTGGCGATTTCCGGCGCGACGGTGTGATCCAGCGGGTGGGGCAGGATCATCTCGGTGGAAGGCTCCTCGACGTCGTCGGCCAGCGCCGTGGCAGCGGCAATCTTCATGGCGCCGTTGATCACTGGCGCCCGCGCATCGAGCGCACCGCGGAAGATACCCGGGAAGACCAGGACGTTGTTCACCTGGTTGGGGAAATCGCTGCGCCCGGTACCGATCACGGCAGCGCCGCCCTTTTTCGCCTCGTCGGGCATGATTTCAGGCGTTGGGTTCGCCATGGCGAAGATAATCGCCTTGTCCGCCATGGTTTTCACGTCGTTGGCATCGATGACGTTGCCGCGCGAAACGCCGATGAAGGCGTCGGCGCCCGCGATGACCTCTTTGACGGTACCCGCCTTGCCCGAGCGGTTGGAGTATTCGAGCATCGCCTGCTTCGACGGGTTGAGGTCGTCACGCCCGCCATGAATCGCGCCCTTCGAATCGCACAGGATCACATCGTTGATCGGCTCGATATCGCCGCCGTCCACGCCGACGCCGCGGATCAGCTTGGCGATCGCCGTGCCTGCCGCGCCCGCCCCGTTGATCACGACGGTCACGTCGCTCAACTTCCGTCCCGTCACCTTACAGGCGTTGATCAGGGCGGCGAGCAGCACGATAGCGGTGCCGTGCTGGTCGTCGTGGAAGACAGGGATGCCGAGGTCCTGCAGCTCATCCTCGATCTGGAAGCAGCGCGGTGCCGAGATGTCCTTGAGGTTGATGCCCCCGAACCGGAGCGATCAGCCGACAGGTCTCGATTATCTTGTCGGGATCCTTGGTATCGAGGCAGATCGGCCAGGCGTCGATGTTGGCAAACTCGCGAAACAGCAGAGCCTTGCCCTCCATAACGGGAAGCGCGGCCAGGGGACCGATGTCGCCCAGGCCGAGCACGGCGGTGCCGTCGGTCACAACCGCCACGGCGTTGCCCTTGATGGTCAATTGGCGTGCGGCTTCCGGGCCCGCAGCGATGGCTTCGCAGGGTCGTGCAACGCCCGGCGTGTAGGCCAACGACAGGTCGTCGCGGCTGCCGATCGGCAATTTGTTGGTGACGCTTATCTTGCCCCGAAGTTGTTCGTGCAGGATGAGTGAGCGCTCAAAGAAATCAGCCATGGTTCCCCCCTTTGGTTTGGTGGCGTCGACTCTCTTTTCGATGAGCCGAATGTATAGAACCCCCTGATCGTAGTCGGTGACGGGGCTCACTGCCTAGACAAAAGGCGGATCTCGCCAGCAGCCGGCGAAACGGAACGGTGAAAGTGGGACGGGGCCGAACGACAAAGCGGCTGGATCGCCTTAATCCGACCCCTCGTCGATTTGGCCCCTTTGGTGGATGCGTGTCAAAAACGTGTTTTGCGCTTGCCTCCCGAGGTCCGGGTCGTTTTCGAGGCTGTCAAAGTGTACGGTGCTGTGGCTTGACGTCGCGAGCGCAATATCTGGTAGGTTCCATGTCGGGCTTCGAGTGCGCCAGCGACAATCGATGCACTAACAATTAAACTGGACCGGTTAAAGGGGGCTGAACAGGGACGGTTCCGCAAGGGCCAGATGAGGAGCGCCACATATTACGCCTGCACATGGGCGGTTGACTTAATCAAGTAAACTAGCAAGGAGGAAGAGATGGCTCACAAGTATGCTGGGGGATGCGACCATATTCACACCCACTCGGATAACGATCCGATCGACAACCACATCTGCCACTGCACTGTCTGCAAGGGTGTAACGGGGCAGGATTCGACCCACGTCGTGTTTTTCAATCACGGCGATATGGCGGTCGATAACGCCGACGGCTTGAATCGCCAGCCGTTCAACGGTCAAAACCCGGATGGGCCACTGGACCTTTGCACCTGTGCAACCTGTGGTGCACCGATCATGCTCGATGACAAGGAAAAGCGCATTCGCGTGGTCGTGCCGAACCTGATGGGTTACGACCCGGCCAGCCTGCCGGCGGCTTACCATGCCTTCTACGATCCGGCCAGCGGTGCCCCGGCACCGGACGACGGTCGTCCGGTTCATGAAGGGCTTCGCCCAGATTTTGTCTGGCCGGAGTCCGCATAGCGGGCGTCTATAACGAACAAGGGGCTAGGTCATATAGACCTAGCCCCTTGTCTTAATTGGCTCCCCGGGCCGGACTCGAACCAGCGACAAGGTGGTTAACAGCCACCTGCTCTACCAACTGAGCTACCGGGGACCAGTCGGCCCGGCCATGGGCCGGACCCGAATCAATATTGCGGTCAAATCCCGTCCGCGCGGCGGAGGCGCCTTATAGCAAACCCGTTCCGCGCGTGCCAGCGTTAACTATAGTAACGCGCGCAGCATGCGCACGAAAGATTGCTCAAGCGTAAACGGCGCGCGCCGCTGCGAAAAGCGTTGCGGCTCCCGCGCGGGCTCGGCTAGAACCGGGGGGACGGGACGATCATGGACAGCACGCTCGAAGGCGGCCTCGCGGCGATCGCGGCCGACCGCGAGCACGGCGCGGCCCACATCGCGATCGACGGGTTGTGGCTGCTCAGCGCGGTCTGCGAGGCGGCGCTGATGCGCGATGGAACGGACGCGGTTCGCGCGGCCTGCGCCGACGCGGTACGCGCGCTGGCCGTAGTGCGTCCCTCGATGGCGCCGGTGGGCAACGCGGCGCTTTTGTTCCATGACGCGTTCACCGAACAGATGGGCGAAAGCGGTAGCGATGCGGCACCGTGGCGCGAACTGCCTGCGCAGATCGAAGGGCAGCTTCGCGACGCCGCCGACGCGTTGGTCGAAAGCGCCCGTCCCGTGTTGGGCGATGCGCAACATATCCTCACGCTTAGTCATTCGGCGACCGTCGACCGCGTGCTGCTCGAGGCGGCGCCTGGAGCCCGGGTCACGGTCGCGGAATCGCGGCCAGGCTTCGAGGGCCGGCGCGTCGTCGAGGTCCTGCAGGGCGTGGGCCGCGAGGTGCGCATCATCACGGACGCGGCGATGGCGCTTGCGATGGCCGAATGCGACCTGGTGTTGCTGGGCGCGGACAGCATCACTGCGGACGGCGCGGTCGTGAACAAGACCGGCAGCCGGCTTGCGGCGCTGGCGGCCGCAGAGCGCAATCTGCCCTGCTTCGTTGCTGCCGACCTCTCGAAAATTAATCCGCGGGTTACCGCCGAGACGGTGTTGCTTGAAGCGATGGAGGCGGGCGAGGTGTGGCCCGAGCGTCCGGAATTCTGCACGAACGTCTATTTTGAGCCGGTGCCCGCGAGCCTGATCACCGGTTTCATCACTGAGAAGGGAATCTTAAGCCCCTGGGAAATGGAGACGGAGATCGCCGTGTGGCGGGCGCGCTACGACGCTGCGGGTTTACTCCGACCATGAGCTGGGATCCCGACCTTTACCATCGCTTCGCGACCGAGCGATTGCGCCCGTCGGCCGATCTGCTCGCCTGGATACCGCTCGCTGCTCCCGCGACGATCCTCGATCTCGGGTGCGGCGCCGGCGAGTCGACCTCACTGCTTGCGCAGCATTGGCCGGAGGCCGGGATTACCGCTCTGGATAACTCGCCCCAGATGCTGGAGCGGGCACGGGCCAGCGGCGTTGCAGCGCGGTGGGTCGAGGCGGATCTGACGGGCTGGGCCCCGCTTGTGCCGCCGGACCTGATCTATTCCAACGCCGTGTTTCACTGGCTGGACGATCACGAGCGATTGCTGCCCCGCCTGCTCGGCCTGCTGGCACCCGGCGGGGTGTTGGCGGTGCAAATGCCGCTCAATCATGCCGCGCCGTCGCACCGCTGCATTGCGGAGACGATCGCGGCGGGGTCGTGGCGGGAGCGGCTGACGACGCTGTGGCGAGATCGTCCGGTCGGCGAACCCGAGGTCTACCGCAACTGGCTCCAGGCGGCGGCGAGCATCGAAATTTGGGAGACCACCTATCACCACGTTCTCGATGGCGAGAATCCCGTCGCGGAGTGGGTACGGGGCACGACACTGAGCCCGCTGCTCGCGGCGCTTGACCCGGAAGACGCCGACGCTTTCTTCGCCGAATGCGCGCGCCGGCTGGGCCAAGCCTACCCGCCGCGAGCGGACGGCACTACGGTCCTGGCATTTCGCCGGCTGTTCATCATCGCGCAGGCGACCGACGCTTAAGCGTTTTCGGCACCCTCGCCGTCGATCCCCGACAGGCGTTCCTCGGCCACCCGGGTGAATTCCTCTCGCAGGTCGGGAGATTCGTTGAGCAGGTTGCGGAAGTCGCGGACCCCGAGGATGAGCAACCGACATTCGGTCACCGCGGTAACGGTGACCCGCCGGGGGACCTCCTTGATGATGGCGATTTCGCCGTAATATTCCCCATCGCGCAACCGCTGAGGCGTCGGGGTCAGCTCGATTTCAACCTCGCCTTCGACGATGAAGTGCATGCCGTCGGGCTGATCGTCGACGAACTCGGCTTCGTGCCGCTGTCCAAGACCGGCGCCGAGCTCCTGTTCGAGGTGTTCAGCCAGCGCTACGAGCGGGGCTCGACCCTGGTCACCACCAATCTGCCCTTCGACGAATGGACCGAGGTGTTCGGCTCCGAGCGCCTCACCGGCGCTCTCCTCGAGCGCCTCACCCACCACGTCAACATCCTCGAGATGAATGGCGAGAGCTACAGGCTCAACCAGAGCCGCAGGCGTCAAACCCCGACGGCGAACTGAACCGACCACCCAGCCCACGCTTGACCCCGTGGGCCCACAGGTCCCTCCCGCGCGCGCCGCCGCGTCGGCCTGTTGAGGGCACGCCGCGTCGCACGCGGGGCCCTCCCATGGACTACGGGGACAAGCCCGCAGCCGCCAAGTGGTCCCTTCTTACACCGCCACGGTGGTCCCTTTTTGCTCCGCCATTGACACCGGTTGGGCTGAACGCTCGACCATATACATCATCGCGGCGACGACGATGAGCACGATGGACATGAGCAGCCCGGCGCTGATCAGAGGCCCTTTCTGGGCGCGCAGCACCGCGAGAAAGGTTTCGAACGCCACGGAGTAGCGGGTGATCTTGAGAATCCGGAGCAGCCGGATGACCCGCAGGAAGCGCAAGTCGACGCCGATGGCGAAGGACAGGTAGAACGGCAGGATGGCGAGCAGGTCGATCAGCGCAAGCGGCGTCGTCATGTAGCGTAGCCGCCCGAGGACAGGATGGCGGAAGCGCCTCGACGATGCCTGCGTGCAGGACCAAACGCGTAACAGATATTCGACCGTGAAGATGACGACCGAGGCAATTTCGAAGAGGAAGAATGCCTCGCCGTAAGCCTCGCCCCAGTCTTCAACCGTCTCCAGGATGACGCTCACCACATTGAGCAGAATGAGCGCGAGCAGCGCATAATCGATCACGCCGGTTGGCCGGCGCACTTCGCCCGATACGTCGAGTATGTCGTTCACGCGCTGCTTCAGGTGCGAGAGCATGGTTTTGGCCCGGCGCTCCGTATCGGGTTGTTTCGTGACGGACAGGATACACCGAGCCTCCCGAGCCCGGCCAGAGCGTCGGGTGACCCTTGTCACTGCGTAAACATTGCGTTCGGATTATTCACATCTACGTGAGAGTCGGAATATTCAGGACTCAGCCATGGCAGCGATGGCCGAAAGGGCCCATATTGGAGCCAGGCACCGGTCAAATCTGGACCACGGGGCGATTGAACCCGCGGGGCGATGGCGGCGATGATGCGGCATTTTTTATATCTTATTCTCTGTGCACCCGTGATCGGCCTGCTTGCCGGGCCGGCGATGGGCAACTACAAGCTGCCCGTGCCTTACGTAAAGGAAATTCTGTTCGACAGCGGGGATTTCAGCTTTGTCGGTGGACCCCACGAATTGAGAACCGCGATCTACGGGGATCCCTTTGGCGCGGACGGCGCCGCGTTTCGGACCGCGGTTATTGCCGCCATGCAGACCACGAACTGGTACTGGCGCGCGGTCAAACCCAACATGACCTTCGTCGACGGATTGGGGTCGCCGGAGTGGCGCTCGCTGCACGTCGCGGTTTACCTGAACGCGGAGCCGCTCGACGATGTTGCGGACTATTGCGCCGCCGCGGGCAATCTGGAAATTCAGGCACCGGCCGAACCGCTGTCCGTGCGCATGGTGTTCTGCAATGGCCGCGAATTGTATTCGACCACCGTCGCAAGGCTGCCGGAAGTGACGGGCGCCGGCGACGGGGCGTTTCACAAGTTGCTGGCGCAGATGACCCGGGGTCTTTGGCCTCTGCACTACCTCGACGCGCAGATGGGCAGCAGCCAGAAGCTGCTGGAATACCGTCAAAGCAATCTGGCCTATCCCGAGCTGTTCGGGTTCGGATTCAATACCGTGCGCAAGCTGCTTGGGCCAAACGGCAATGTGCGCCGTGTCCGGCGCTAGCAGAACGGAGGACGCCATGGCACTCAGCGGTTCGCTGAAATATCTCGCCACCTTGGGCGCGCTCGTGTTGCTCGCTGCCTGCTCGCCCGGTGTCTATTCCGTGACCCAGGAGCGTGCCTACAGCCCCGCGGAGTTCCGCTACGCCGCCCAGAACAAGGATCTTCTGACGGTCACTCGCGGCAATCCGTTCGAGACCGACGACACGCTATTCCGCGGCGTGGTTCTGGCTGCCATGCAGCCGGAGAACTGGGGATTCGACGTCGCCTTTACGCCGCGCACCCGCTTGACCGAGCAGCCCGACGACAGCGCGCGCACCGAATACTTCGTCGCCGTCCTGTTCGACGGCTCGGACGACGAGGCAATGGATATGTGCCGTGGGGATAGCGTTGCAGCCGAGGACGCAACCGGCGGCGGCGGCGAGGCGGGCAATGCCCGCATGGCGTTTTGCCGCGACGGTCAGGTGCTTTCCATGACCCTCGCCGAACTCGACGGGATCACAAATCCACTCGACGGGCAGTTTCAGCGGTTGGTCACGCGGCTCACCCGCGATCTCTTTCCCCACCGAGATTATCGTGGCGACGACGGCGCCGTGGGCAATTCCGGGATGCTGTTCTAGGGCTGCGCTCCGCGATGCGCTTCGAGGAAGCGCAGCAAAACCTCGAAATAGGCCTCCGGCTCCTCCCACATGGGCAAATGGGAGCTGTTCTTGAACACGGCAATTTCCGAGTTGGGCAGCGCCCGGTGCAGTTTCATCGAACATTCGGGCGTGAGTTCGTCGTGCATGCCGCACAGCACGAGGGCAGGCTGGGTGACCCCGGCCAGTCCGGCCAGCCAGTTCTTGTCCTTGATGCTGCCCGTATAGCAGAACTCATTGGGTCCCTGGATTGCGTCGTAGGGTCCCATGTTCCAGTCGTCGAGCGAGCGCTTGACCGGGTCGGGCCAGACATCGAGCCGACAGACATGACGATAGTTGAGCAGGGTAATGGCGGCCTCGTATTCGGGATGGTTGAGGCTGCCTTCGGCTTCGTGGCGCTGCATCATGGCGACGGTCTCGGGCCCCAGGGCCGCGCGCAGGCGATGCAACTCGCTGACCAGATGAGGAATGTCTCCCGCGCCGTCGGCCAAAATGAAAGTCTTGATCGCTTCGGGATAGGTGAGCGCGTATTCCTGGCCCAGCCACGTGCCCCAACTCTGGCCGTAGAAATGAACCGGGCCCAGGCCCAGAGCCTTGCGAACAGTCTCGGTCTCTTCGACATAGCGCTCGGTGGTCCAGAGCGAGGCGTCGTCCGGCTTATCGGAGGCGCCGCAGCCCAGTTGGTCGAAGGCGACCACGCGATAGCCCTTGTCGGCGAGCCAGGAATGGGCGTCGCGCACATAGTCGCAGGGCAGGCCCGGCCCGCCGTTGACGCAGAACAACACCTCGTCGCCGCTGCCGAAGCTGTAGGCGACGACCTTGTAGCCGTCGACCGTGACCTCGATAGTTTCGTCGGGTTTGCGATCGTCCATCATGGCGCTGTCTTTCCCTGGAGTCCGTGACGGCATCAAGCATAGCGCCGCCTGCGGCCAGGCGACAACCACGCCGTACAGCGTCAGAATTCTTGACACGGTCCGCGTGCCGGGGAAGGCTCAACGGATGTTCTGGAACGGCCAGCAGAACACGAAACTCATCGATAGGGAGGCCACCATGCGTATTGCGGCAATGGCGTTCGCCAGCGCGCTGATGCTGGCCGCCGGCACGGCGCTGGCGGGGCAAAGCGTTGAAATTTACCGGCTGACGCCCGAGGGACCCGGCGCATCGCTGGGAACGGTGGAACTGTCCGATACCGGCTACGGGCTCTTGCTGGTGCCTGATCTCGCCGGGCTCGAGCCGGGCGAGCACGGTTTTCACGTCCATGCCAACGGCAATTGCGGCCCGGCGGAGAAAGACGGCAAGACGGTGCCGGGTCTGGCGGCGGGCGGTCATTTTGATCCCAAGGGAAGCGGGGACCATGAAGGACCCTCCGGTCAGGGGCATCTGGGCGATCTGCCCGTGCTTTTGGTATCCGGGGACGGAAGCGCAAGCCATCCCGTCGAGGCGTCGCGGCTCTCCGTGGCGGCGGTACAGGGTCGCGCTCTAATCGTCCATGGCGGCGGCGATAATTATTCCGACGAGCCTGCGGCGCTCGGCGATGGCGGTGCCCGCGTCGCCTGCGGCATCATCCGCTAGGGCGGCGCCCCGTGGCTGAGAACGACGCCGCCCTGTTTGCAAACGAGGCGTTCTACCACGCCTTTGGCAACGGCGACTTCGAGGCCATGGAGGCAGTCTGGGCGAGCGAAACACCCGTCGTCTGTATTCATCCGGGCTGGGAGGCCTTGACCGAGCGCGCCAGGATCATGGAGAGCTGGCGGATGATTCTGGGGAGCGACGACACACCGGCGATCGCCTGCTGCGAGCCTCAAGCGACGATCCGTGGCGAGGTCGCGCTGGTGGTCTGTTACGAGGCTGTGGGCCAGAACGTGCTGGTCGCCACCAACGGGTTCGTCCGCGAAGCGGGCGCCTGGAAGATGGTGCATCACCAGGCGGGACCAACCAATTACCGCCCGGCGCCCGCCGACGGGACGCAGGCCGGCCGGGTTCACTAACGGGTCTGGCTCAGCCGGCTCCGCTTCGATCCGCGCGGCGGCGGACGAGCGTCATCCATTCATGCCCCAAAGCCAGGCAGAATTCGCGCGCCGCTGCGTCATAGGCCGCGACGTGATCGTCGAACGAAGCGACGAGCCCGGGTCGGGCCTCTTCGACGAAATCGGGGCTCATCGCGAGCCATTGGCGCGAAAACTCGGGTGCTGCTTCAAAATGCGGCTGGAATCCGTAAGTCGTCGGGCCGAGGCGAAACCCCTGGTTGGCGTCGACATCGTCGGTCATAAGCCGTACCGCACCGCCGGGCATCTCGAAGGTATCTTGACGAAACTGCATCAGGAATGTCTCGCCCTTGAGCTTGCTCGCCAATGGATCATCATGGGCCTGCGCCGTGAGGTGGACCGGATAGTAACCGGCTTCCGGGCGCAAATGGCGGAACACCGGCTTGCCGAACGCGCGGGCGATGAGTTGCGCGCCCAGACAGATGCCCAGGATCGGCTTTTCATGCCCGTAGAATTGCAGGACGAGGTCCATGGTCTGTTTGAGGTGAGGATACTCGTCGTCGTCGCACGCGCCCATGGCGCCACCCAGGATCAGGAGTCCGTCATGGTCATCGTGGCGCTCGGGCAACGCCTCGCCGTCGGGCGCGACGCGAAAATCGATTTCAATCCCAGCCTCCGCCGCCGAATCCCAGAGATAGCCCGGCTGCGAGAGCCGGTGACTACCGACCCCAAGAACGTTCACGCGTTCGTTTCCTTCCCCTGTTCGTCCGTCGGGGAATTGTCGTAGCGACCGGATCGGGAATCCGGAACGTCCGTATAGTGCGAATGTTCCCTTAGTGCCAGCATTCGAGGGGCAGGGTGAAGGCCAGCGCCCGTTCGGCTATTTCCGTCGGAGTGAGAGGCGTCTGGGCGTCGGCTAGGGCCAGGGAAACTCCCTGGTTCGCGAGGAAGGCGGCGGCGACGCTGGTGCGGATGCCGAAGTTCACGTTCTGGGGAATGTCGCCTGTAGCGCGCGCGATTTTCATGGCATCGAGCTTCGAGACCACGACTCCGATGACCCGCCCTGAGCCGTCGAATACCGGCCCGCCCGAATTGCCCCGTTGCACCGGTGCGGTAATCTGGATTAGCCGCCGGTCGTTGTCGGGCCCGGCCAGCGCGCTCACGATTCCGGTGGTCACGTTCGCTTCGCTGGCCAGGATGCCGCGCAGGGGAAAGCCCACCACCACGACCGGATCGCCCGGACGCACCGCGTCGCTCGGGGCGAAAACCGCCACCGCGTCGCGCGGTCGGGCCAGTTGCAGCAAGGCGAGATCGTTGGTTCGGTCGAGCGCCAGCACGTCGAGTGCGCCGCCGCCCTCCTGGCCGCTCAACACGGCCCCCGGACAGCCCAACACCACGTGGGCGTTGGTCAACACATGGCCCGCCACACTGACCACGAAGCCAGTGCCCGAGACCCGTTCGCCATCGATAAGCGGTGCCACGCCGAGCGCCGCGTCGGCGCTTTCGACCGGCTGCCATGCAGCGACCCGGCGATCGGCCTCGGCGCGCATGTCCGCGCTCAGATAGGGCGCCAGTGAGTCGCGCGACACGGCGGCCTCGCCATGCCCCGCTGCGGCGGCGAGAGAGAACCAGAAATAGGCTTCGCCGTAATCTTCATCTACCCGCTGCCCGTATTGGTAAATCAGCCCCATCTTGTATTGCGTGCGCGCAACGCCCTGGTTGGCGGCCAGCTGCGTCAGCCGCACGGCCTCCGTGACGTCGCGCGGCACTCCGATAACTGTGAATCCGGAAGACCCCAGGAAGAAGCCGGAAGAAGGCGGCTAATCAAGGGGTTGCGACGGTTTTCGGTGCCGATGCGGGCGAACGAAAATAATTGCAAATTCCGCCGGCACGGGCGTGAAACGAGCTGGAAAAGGCGTTTTTCCGGGCGTTTTACGGGGTGGTTTCGGGCCGCAAATTCCGGCCCTTTCGAGCCTGTGTTTTCGGGTGCAATACCGGGCGCCTCGAGAGGGTGTTCATGGCCTGCCCGTTATGGGGCAGACACCGCCGCAACCATCATCGCGCCGCGCACGGTGGTGACCGGACGTATCCGTAGGCTCACCAAAGATCTTCGCTGAACAGCTCGCGGTCGTGATCGGGGCAGACGACCTGGCCTTCGCGGACTGCGATGTCCCGCGCTCGCTCCCTGGACACGAACCCCGCCTCGCTGTCGATGAAGCCCTGCTCGGCTCGACCGGGGACCCGCGCGACCCCCTTCGCATCGAACATGCGGTGGATCACATCGTGATGCCGTGCGGGCGCGGGAAGCGCCCAGACCGTCCCGTCGAACCGTATTGCCGCCGCCAGGATCAAGGGACGGGGACGTTGCACCCGCGCGCGGTGCGGTCTAGAGTGACTGTGGAGCCCGAGTCAGGCATTTGCCTTACGTCAAGCCCGGCGTATGTTCGGCGGGGAGGTTGCGGCCCCCCGGGCTCCATCATTCCTCCCTCCATTTGCCGACCTCGCGCCGGTTGCCCCGCCGGTAGGACTTGAGGTAGATCTCGCCGCTGGCGGTACGCTTGAGGATCGCGAGCCAGGGCTTGCCGCTCTCCTCGATCCACATCAGGCGGTGGTTCGTGCCGCTCTCGATCCAGGCGCCCTCATCGACGATGCGCTGGACGCGCAGCCAGTCCTCCGCCTTGAACTTGGCGAAGCGGTCGTGACCACGCACGGTGTCCCCGGAGAGGTGGACGGCGCGGGCGCGGGCGCCGAGGCCGAGGGCTTCGACGCGCGCCGCGCTGGCGAGGGCGACGGTGCGCTCCTCGCCCTCGAATGCCGCCCGGCCCGAGGCGAAGGCGAGGAAGCCCTCGGTCTGGACCTCGCGGTGCACGGCCTCGCGGGAGAGCGGGGGGAATTCGCCCTCGAGATCGGCGCGGCGGGGGTCCTGGGCGATCTCTTCTGGGGTGAAGGGGCGGCGCCCCGGGTACTGGACCTCCCAGCTCTCCATCCAGGGCAGCTGCTGACAGCCGCAATTGATCGTCTCCTTGGCCGGCGCGGCGGGATCGCGGGGGAACATGAGCGTGACGGAACCGAGCTGGAAGGGCTCGTCGACGGGGCGGATCTGGCCGTCGATGGCGTCGTGGTTGATGCGCGAGCGGCGTTTGCCGGAGCGGCGCCACTGTTTCTTGAGGCCGGGCAGGATCTCGGCGGCCTGGGTCTGGCGTTCCTGGGTGGCGAGGGAATAGGCGCGGCCGAGCTCGGTGCGCAGGACGGTGAGCGCGCGGGCGCGCCCGCCGGTCTTGAGGATGGCGGTGATGCGGGCGACGGCGTCGCCGGCATTGCCGGTGCCGATGGCGACGAGCCCGAGCTCGGTGTTGATTCTATCGGCGAGCGCGGTGGAGATGCCGGTCATCTTGTCGGTGAGGAAGGCGCGCATGGCGGCGAGCTGGCGGGGATCGACCGTGGGAAGCTCGGCGGCGAGGCGGAAGCCGGGCAGGTCGAGTCCGAGGGCGGCGTCGAGGGGACCATCGACGAGGACGATGCCGGCATCCCAGGCGCGTGCGGCGCCGGTTGCCGTGGCGGCGCCGGCCTGTGCGCCCATGCGGTCCAGGGTCAGGTGGATGGAGGCCTGCAAGCGGGGCAGGACGAAGGCGTCGTACTCCGAGGGCATGCCGGCCAGGGTGGCGCGGATATCGCGTTCGGCGCGGCGCAACAGGCGCCGCACCTCCCGGGCGGTGTCCTGCTGAATGCGCGGCAGTGCCCGCTGGTGGCGGGAGCGTTCGCGTTTGAGCCGCCGCTCGCGCTCGCGGTCGGTTGCCACCGGGGCGCCTCAGCGGGGCCGGGCGGCAGCGAGCGGAGCTCGGTGCTCAATCGCCGGCGTCATCCCCGTCCCCGTCATCGGGTGGCAGGGAGAAGGTATCGTCCTCGGCGCGCCCCGCGGCCTCTTCGCGCGCCGCCTCGAGCTCGGCCTCGGCGTCGAACTCGACCCCGAGACGCTCGGCCAGCGAGCGGATCAGCCTGAGCGCGGTGATCTCGCTCATCAGACCGCGGTCGGCGGCGAGCGCGACGGCGCCGGTGACCTGGGCGAGCGCCGTGGCGTGGCGCGAGGCGTCCCGGGTCACCATCTCGGGCCACTCGACCGAGACGGCGAGGTCCGGGTCCGGGTTCTCGATATCGAGGGCGGAGCGGCGGGTGGGATCGAGGCGGGTGCGGATGACGTAGGCGCCGACCTCCTCGAGGATGGCGCTCCATTCGCTCTGACGCATGGTGAGTGCCTTGAAGGCGGGATCGCCCATCTCGGCGGCGGTCGCCCGGTTGACGTCGCCGCCGCCGCCGAACCAGTGCTCGGGCCAGCCCAGGCCGGAGAGCACGTGATTGCGGAACAGCCGGGCGCCGGCCGCGGATTCGTAGAGCCCGACCTGGGGTGCGACGGTCTGCCACGTCTCGCTCTCGTTGTGCACCCGGATACTGCCCGGCGCCGGGGCGGCGATCTCGCGGGCGCGTTTCGCCACGGCCTCGTCGTCGGCGCCCGTCAGGGTGACGTCCCAGACGAAGGCGCGCAGGAAGTCGGCGCGGTCGGTCTCGCCGTAGAGGAAGCGTTCGTAGGCATCGAGCCAGTCGATGGCGGCGAGCAGGTCGGAGCGCCCCCGGGCGCCGCACATCAGGCGGTTGCGCTGGAACAGGAAGGCGTCGCCGTCGGCCATGGTCTCGCGGATCGCGCGGGCGCGCTCTCCGAACACCGTCTCCGGACCGGCGACGATGACCCGGTAGCGCCGGGCGCGGCCCCGCTTGTCCCTGGTGGTCACGACACCGATCGGCTGGGCGGCGTTGTCGGGATCGCGCACCACGGTCTCGATCAGCGAGGGATCGAGATAGCCGAGGCGAACGTGACCCGAAACCGGATCGGTGAAGGTCGGCCAGCACTGCTCGCCGAACAGGGCGAGCTCGCGCATCATGCGCGGCAGATTGCGCCGCATGGCGGTGATGGGGTCGCGCCAGAAGGCGTCGAGCCATCCTTGCGCGTCGGGGTCGGGCACGGTGAGCCGGACGCCCTCGGCGAGCAGGTATGCGATCGGCAGCTCGACGGCCGACGAAGGGCTCGGCGTAGCAATCGTGCGGGATCGCCTCGATGCGCGCGACGATGCGGGCGGCGAGATATTTCTTGCCGCCGAACCAGGGCGCCAGGGGCTCCGCCGGCGCAACGTCTCGAAATGGGCCGGGGGCCCGTTTCCGATTCGACGCCACGGCGATCTCCCACGATAATGCACCCGCCCCGTGCGGGGTGGCGGGACGGCCGCGATACGGCCGGTTGCGGTCGTGGGAGTTCTGCTCTCCCGGTTCGGGATGTTCGATCATCCCGGCCCCCGCCTTTCTTTGGCCGGCACGAGACGCCGGCCCGGCAGGGGCATGAGCGGCCTATTTCAGCAGAACGGGGGCTGTGTTTGCAGCGGACCATGGTCCGCTGCACAAGCGCGCCCGAATGCGCTTAGATCGCGGCCATGGATTGCGATGCCATCAGCCCATGCCCGCCGGCCCGTGCCCCCGTCCGCGCTCCCGACCTCGTGTCCGGGGTGCGGGCGGGGGCCAACCGGCAGCGGCGGGCGGCAGGAGGAGGCCATGGCGGCTAGGAAAACGGCGGCTTCGAGGCCGGCCGTGAAGGCGTCCCGGCCCGGGGACAAGGCGCCCGACAATGCGACGCTGGCCAAGCGCCTCGGCCTGACGGTGAGCGAGGCGGAGCGGGCTCTCGGTTACAAGGCGCCGGCGGACAAGATCTTCGCGGTCGTGGACGGCGGCGATCGTTGGGGCGTGGTGACCGCCGACGGCGCCAAGCACCGCGTGCCGAAGGGGGCGTAGGTGACGGGCCGGACCAAGGGCTTGCGGGAAGCCGCGGCGGGCTCCTTCGAGGCGCGCCGCGAGGCGATCTGGCGGGCGGCGAAGGCCATGGCCGCAGGCGTGGACGGGGCGGCGCCGATGGTCGTTGCGTTGTTCGACGACACGGTCGTCATGGAGGCCGGCGGCAAGCTCACGCAGTACGATTACACGGTCGCCGCGAACGGCGCGGCGCTCACGAACGCGCAGCCGGTCGAGGAGACCTTCCGGATCGTCGAGGAGACGGCGCGCGAGGCGGCGGCGCTGGTCGAAAGCCTGCCTGCGGCCGGTGCGGGCGGCGAAGGCGGCCGCTGGCTGATCCGCGCGATCCGCGCCGGTCTGTCGGGCAACGGCATCTACTACCCCGATTCGGTGCTGCGCGAGGCGGCGCCAAAATTCTCCGGCGCACGGGTGCTGGTGCGAGCCGACGAGGACCATCTCGCGGGCCGCGCCAAGGACGTGCGCAACCTGATCGGCCGCCTGGCGGCGCCGGCGTTCATCGAGGCCCAAGGCGGCGCGCCGGGCGAGATCCGTGCCGAGTTGGAGCTGATCGAGCCCGAGGGCGCGATCGCGATCAAGCTGCGCGAGGCGTGGTCCCGCGGCATGACCGACCTGATGGGCTTTTCCATCGTCGCCGGCGGCCATGTGCGGGTCGGGCGCATCAATGGCAAGCCGGTGCGGATCGCCGAGAGCATCGAGCGGATCGAGTCGGTCGACCTGATCGTCGAGCCCGGCGCCGGCGGCCGGCTCATCAATCTTATCGAGGCGCGAGCCCAGAGCGAGGACCGAGACATGAAGCTGCGTGACAAGATGATCGCCTTTATCGAGGCCCGACTGCCGGACCAGGCGGCGGCTCTCGACCGCGAGGACGACGAGGCCGTCGAGACGCTCTACCGCGAGGCGGTGGCGGGCGAGGCCGCGGCCGGCGCCATCGCCGCCGCCGGCGGAACGGGCGGCGAGACACAGCCGCTGACGCCCGAGGACGTGGACGAGCGCATCGCCGGGGCCGTGCGCCTGACGGAAGCGCGGGCCGAGGCCCGGGTCGAGATCGCCGCGAGTCCGCTGCCGGAGGCTGCCAAGACCCGGTTGACGGCGCGTTTCGCGGAAGCCGCCGCGATCGGCGGGGGCGAGGTCGCCCGGGCGATCGAGGCGGAGCGAAGCTATCTCGCCGGCATCGCCGGCGCCGGCGCGGTGACGGGACTGGGTGAGGAGGGCGCGCGCGCGAGCCTGATCGAGGGCCGTGACGAGAAGGTCGCCAAGATGTTCGACGCGCTGCTCGACCCGGCCGATTCCACCATGACCAGCCTCAAGGAGGCCTACATTCAGGTGACCGGCGACGCCCGCGTCACGGGTCTTGCGCGCGATTGCGATGCCGTGCTGATGCGCGAGGCGCTGACCGCGGGCAGCCTGGCCGAGGTTCTGGGCGATTCCATCGCGCGCCGCATGATCGCGGACTACCGGGACGCCGGGGTCTACGACGTCTGGCGCCGGGTCGCTTCCGTGGTGCCGCTCTCCGACTTCAGGACCCAGCACCGGACCCGCTGGGGCGGCTACGGCGATCTGCCCGAGGTCGCCGAGAGCGCCCCCTACACGGCGCTCGCCAGCCCGACCGACGAGGAGGTCACGTACGCGCCGGTCAAGCGCGGCGGCACCGAGGAGGTGACGCTCGAGACCGTCAAGAACGACGATGCGGGCGTGGTGATGCGCATTCCGACCAAGCTCTCCCGGGCGGCCCAGCGCACGCTCGCGAAGTTCGTGCTCGATCTGATCGTCACCAACCCGATCATGGACTACGACTCGGTGGCGCTGTTTCACGCGAGCCACGACAATCTCGGCAGCGCGACGCTCGACCGCACCGGCCTGGCCGCGGCGCGGGTTGCCATGCTCAAGCAGCCGGAGAAGGATTCGGCCGACCGGCTCGGCATCGGGCCGCGCGCCATCCTGGTGCCGCCGGACCTCGAGGAGGAGGCGGTCAACCTGTTCCGCCGCTCGACCGAGAACGACCGGACCTTCGTCCAGTCGCTTTCGCTCGACGTGCTCTCGATCTGGTACTGGACCGACGCCAACGACTGGTATCTCGTCGCCGACCCGATGGACATCCCGTGCCTCGAGGTGGGCTTCCTCGACGGCCGCGAGGAGCCCGAGCTGTTCGTCCAGGACAGCCCGACCGTGGGCTCGCTTTTCAGCCACGACAAGATCACCTACAAGATCCGCCACATCTATGGTGGCGACGTGCTCGACCATCGCGGTCTCTACAAGGCGGCGGTGACCTAAGGAGGAGACCATGCCGATCCCGAACATCGCCGTTGCCACGCCGGGCGTGGTGCTGCTGCCGATCCACCTGCCCGGCCAATACAGCGCCGACGTGACCGCCGCGGCGCGGCTCAAGCTGCCGTTCGCCGCCCGGGTCCTGGGCATCTCGGTATCCGCCCGCGCCTCGGGCGGCGCCACGCCGACGCTCGGCGTCGATATCGAGGACGACGGCGCCTCGATCCTGACCGAGGCCGTTTCGGTCACCGAGGGCCAGGTCGCCGAGGCGTCGATCGAGGCGAGCAAGGCGGCGCTCGACGACGAGAGCGTGCTCACGGTCGATCTCGCGATCACCGGCACGACCCCGACCTGGGACGACGTCGACGTCCTGATCACGCTGGCGCGGATCTGAGGCGCTTTCGTGGCGCTGGCCGCCTATATCGCGCTGACCGACGCGCTGGTGCGCGACGATACGGGCGTGGTGAGCGAGGCCCAGCGCAACGACGCGATCGCACTCGCCGTGCTGCGCTATTCCCAGGACCGGCCACGGGATGCCGGCGGGGCACATGTCCTCGACACGGCCGAGGACACGATTCCCGAGGAGCACCGCGAGGCGGTCTGCGCCTGGGCGGCGGCGCTCCTGCTCGACCAGTTGGCGGCCCGTGCCGCGGGCGCGTCCGAGCCGACGATCGCAGCCGACGGGGTGGACCGCCAGAGCCAGGCCGACCGTTACCGGCGCCTGGCGCAGGCTTACCGCGAGCGGTACTTCCAAGCGCTCGGGATCGATCCCGAACGGCATGCGTCCGCGGGCACGGTGGTCCAGGCCGGCGCGCACGCCCAGGGCGTGCGGTTGACCCACTGATGGATATCCGGATCGACGCCCACGAGGTCGCCGGGCTGGCAGCAGCCTGGAAACGGGCCCCCGGCATCATCGTCGCGGAGATGACCGCGGCGATCCTCGAGGCGAGCTTCCTGCTGGAGCGCGAGATCAAGGAGCGCACGCCCATCGGCGCCAGCGGCGGGAGCGGAGGCCTGAAGGACTCGATCCGCGCGGACAAACCCCGGGTGCTGGGCGAGCGGGTGATCGGCGAGGTGGCGACGGCGGTTCGCCATGCGATCCCGGTCGAGCTCGGCCGGCGCCCCGGCAAGACGCCACCGATCGCTCCGCTGGCCGACTGGGCGCATGCCAAGCTCGGCGTGCCGGCGGCCGAGGCGGAGGCCGTGGGTTTCGCGATCGCACGCAAGATCGCGGCCCGGGGCACGACGGGCGCCTTTATGTTCCGAGACAGTTTCGCGGCCACCCGGCCGCAGATCGAGGGCCTGTTCGAGGCCGGCGCCCGGCGGGCGCTGGCACGGATCGCCGCGGCGGGGCGGGCATGAGCACCGAGGCCGTCCGCGGAGCGATCGCCGCCCGGCTCGAGACCGTCACGGCCACCGGGCCGATCCACCGTTACGAGCGTTACGCCGCCCGCGAGGCCGATCTGAAGGTGCTCTATGCCGCCGCGGGCGAACCGCTGCGCGGTTGGTATGTCCGGCGCACCGGCGCGGCGCGTTACCGCTACGGCGAGACCGACAGGGTGCGCGTCGTGACCCATTGGCGCCTGGTGGCGCTCTGCGCGCTCGACGATGCGGCCCAGAGCGAGATCGGCTTCGACGGGATGCTGGACGCGGTGCTCGACGCCTTCCGGGCGGACGAGACCCTGGACGGAGCCACGAGCCATCTCTTCGCGGGGCCGGGCGAAAGCCGCACGGGCGATACCTGGGGGCCGCAGCTCGAAGACTCGGGGCCGGTCATGTTCGCCGGCGTGCTGTGCCACCGGGCCCAGCTCGCCTTGACGACGACGCATTACGAGGAAGGGGGACAATCGTGACACGCAAGACGAAGGTGCGCGAGGAGCGGGTGCTCGCCAAACCGCTGATCCAGACCGGCGTATTGAAGCAGCCCGGCGAGACCGTCCGACTGCGCCCCGATCAGATCGCGCGGTATGGGACGCAAGGGTATTTCGAGGCGGCAGGGACCGGGCGGGGGCGCAAACACAACCCTGACGATGGAGAGACGCCATGAGCCTGGCCAAAAAAAAGCACGACACCAACACGCTGTTCGGCGCGGGCGAGCTTTATCTCGACCTGATCGTCGACGACGCCTATACGGGCGAGCGCTATCTGGGCGACTCGCCCGGCGCCGCACTCTCGGTCACGACCGAGCGTGCGCAGGTGTTTTCCGCCGACGGCCCGGTGGCCGAGAAGATCGTCGATATCGTCCGCTCCGTCACGCGCACGTTTACCCTGACCTTGCGCGATATCAGCACCGAGAACCTGGCGCTGTTCGTCGCCGGTGACGCCGCCACGCGGACCGTCGCCGCGACCGCGGTCGCCGACGAGGAGCTCACGGTCAAACAGGGCCGCTTCTATCAGCTCGGCGCGAGCGAGGCCGCGCCCGGCGGGGTCGGCGCGATCGACGCGGCGGCGTCCAACACCGTGGTCACCGAGAAGGCGGACGCGAGCCCGGCCACCTACGTGGCCGGCACCGATTACAGCGTCGAGCCCGAAACCGGACGCCTCTATATCGAGCCCGGGGGCGCGATCGCCGACGACAGCACGATCCTGGTGGACTACACGCCGGTCGCGGCCGCCCGGGGCGAGGTAAAGACCGGCGACGCCAAGCAAATCCGCGCCGCGCTGCGCTACATCGAGCACGCCGCGGCAGGCAAGGGCCGGAACTTCTACGCCCGGCTCTGCTCGGTCGGCGCGAGCGGCGATCTCGGGCTCAAGTCGCGAGACACCGAGCAGCAGATCACGCTCACCGCGGAGGTCCAGGAGCCGGCCGGCGACTGGCCGGCGCTGACCATCGACGGCAAGGCGGCGTGATGTTCGTCCTCCAGGACACCCACGAGTTCGACTGGCCGGTCGAGATCAGCATGCCGGCGGGTATCAACGGGGACGGCACGCCCCGCTGGGAGAGCCACACCATCACCGCGCGCTTCAAGGCGCTGCCGCTGGCCGACGCGATGGAGCGGCTGGCCGTGCGCGAGGGACAGGCCGGTGAGCCGCTGCTCAACGAGGCGCTCATCGGCTGGGACGGCGTGGGCGGGGAGGACGGCGAGCCGCTGCCCTTCAGCGACGAGAACCGCCGGCGCCTGCTGGGCGTCGGCTATGTCGCCACGGCGGTGCTCGATGCCTATCTCGAAGCGATCGCGGGGCGCCCGCGAAAAAACTGATCGAGGCCGCCCGGCAGTGGGCCGGCGGCGGCCAGGAGATCCCGGTTCTGCCCGAGAACTGGCCGGCCGCGCGCCTGTTTGCCGCCGCGGCGACCCAATGGCGCTTTGCCGGGATGGGCGGTGTCGTCGGGCTCGACTACACGGGCACCGAGGCCGCGGCCCGGGCGCTCGGGATCGCCTGGGACGAGGACACGCTGACCCGGCTCCAGATCATGGAGGGCGCCGCCGCGAAGGCTCTGGCCGAGCGGCGGACCACCGAAGGATGATGCATCGTGGCCGATCTTGATCTCGCAATCAGGCTCCGCGCCGACGGCTCCGGCCTGGTCGGCCAGGTCCGCCGGAGCCGGCAGGAAATCGAGAGACTCGGCGACGAGACCCGGCAGACCGGGCGCGAGGCTCAGCGCGGCCGCCGGCGCTGGGAGCAATATGCCCGCTCCCAGCGGGACGTGCGGCGCTCGATCGGAAGCACCATCGGACGGATGCGTGTGCTCCACCTGGCGATCGCGGCGCTCGTCACCGGCGTCGTCGTGCGCGGCGGACTGGGACTGGTGACCGCCGCGTCCGACGCCGAGGAGGCCGCCAACAAGTTCGACGCCGTGTTCAAGGACCTGGCCGCCGAGGCCCGCGCCTGGGCCGCGGAGCACGCCGCCGCGGTGGGGCGCTCGCGGCTCGACCTCGAAGTCTATCTCGCGACGCTCCAGGACACCTTCGTGCCCCTGGGCTTCGCCCGGGACCAGGCGGCCGATCTCGCGAAGACCCTGACCCGGCTCGGCATCGACCTCGCCTCCTTCAACAACGCCGCCGAGCCCGAGACCATCGACCTGTTGACCTCGGCCATCGTCGGCAACCACGAGGCGGTGCGCCGTTACGGCATCGTGATCACGGAGGCGACGCTCAAGCAGGAGCTGCTGGCGCGCGGGATTACGGGCGGCACGGCCGCGGCGAGCGAGCAGGAAAAGGCGCTGGCGCGGGTCGCCATCATCGTGCGTTCGACCGCGGACGCCCAGGGCGACGCCGAGCGGACCTCGGAGGGCTACGCCAACCAGGTCAAGGAGCTCGCCGGCAACTTCAAGGACCTCAAGGTCGCCATCGGCGAGGAGCTGCTGCCCGTGGCGACCGAGTTCATCACCTTCCTCAACGACAACCGCGGTGCGATCGGCGGTTTCTTCCGGGGCGCGGGGGAGCTCCTCGGCATCGTCGACCGGCCCGTCTCGGAACAGCTCGCACGGCTTCGTTACCTCAGAGAGGCCTACGCCGCGGAAGTCTCGGACTTTTTCAGCCTCGACCTCGATCAGCATCTCCAACGCATCGACGCCGAGCTTGCCGCACGGCTGTCCGACGCCCCTTTCGTGGACGCGTTGGTGGCCGATCTCGATCGCCGGATCGCACGGCTTACCTTACCGCTTCGCGGGCAGCGGCTGGCAGGGCTCGCCGGCCCGCGAGCGGGGGCGGACGCGGAAGATCCGGTGCCCGGTGTGGCCACGACGCCCGACGTCCCGCCCGAATCCCCGTTCGATGTGCGCCGGCGCGCCCTCGAGGCCGAGCATGCCCTGCTGGGCCGCGCCTCGGAACGGGAGCGTTTCATCCTCGAGGAGTTGGCCGCCGCGGGCGTCGCCGTCCACGGCCTGGGCAATCTCGAGGCGCTCGACGACTTCATCGCGGGCCTCGACGCCGAGGCCCAGGCGCTCGCCCGCACCGCGGGCGCGCTGTACGACTACGGCCGCGCCCAGGACGAGGCCGCCGCGGCGGCGCGCGACCTCGAAGCCGCCACCGATCTCGCCGCCGCGCTCGCGCTCGAGGCGGAGCTGCTCTCGCGAGGCGCCCGGGAGCGGGCGGTCGTCGACGCGCTGATCCGGGCCGGCATTCCGGTACGGATCGAGGCGGGCCAAAGCCTCGAGGACTATCTCGCCACCCTCGGAGAGGAACCCCAATTGCTCGCCGCCGCGGCCGCCGCGCTGCACGACAAGACGGCGGCCGACGATGAGGCCGGACAGGCGGCGAGCCGCCACGCGGACGCCGTAGCCGATATCGCCGGGCGCTACCGGGATCTGATCGGCCCCCTCGAGGCCGCGACCCAGGCGGCCGACGAATGGCGCGAGGAGGCTCTCGAGGGGCTCGACGAGGCCGCGATGGGTTACGAGGAGTTCGCGGCCATGGTCGAGAGTATTCACGGCCGCATGATCGTCGACGCGCTCGACGCCGAGGAACGGGCCCGGACCGACTGGCTCGCCGGGGTCAAGCGCGGGCTCGGCGAGGCGGCGACGGACGCCGAGCAGTTCGAGGAGCTGACCGCGGGTGCGTTGCTGCGCACGAGCGACGCCTGGGTTCGCTTCGTCGAGACCGGCAAGCTGGAGCTCGAGGACTTCGGGGCCTATATCCGCGATTGGGCGGCGCGCTACGCCGCCGACAGGTTTCTCAACCCGCTGCTCAACGTCGGCCTCGACTTCATCGGGAGCCTCTTCGCGCCCGGCCCCGGCAAGATCGCCGGCCGGGCGCCCGACGCTCCACTATTGCACGGCGGCGGCGTCGCCGGCGCCCTCGGCGGGGTGTCCCGCGCCGTGCCGGCCGGGCTGTTCGCCGGCGCGCCCCGCTACCACGCGGGCGGCCTGGCCGGCGACGAGGTCCCCGCCATTCTCAGGCGCGGCGAGGGGGTGTTCACGCCCGAGCAGATGGCGGTGCTCTCCCCGGGCCCGCCGGCGGTCCGTATCGAGTTCGTCAACCAGGGCACGCAGCAGCGCGAGACGGGCCGGGAGGTGCGCTGGGACGGGCGCGCCTGGGTGGTCTCGATCATGATCGACGACGTGATAAACAACGGCCCGTTCCGCCAGGCGCTGTCGGGCGAGACCGGCTGGGGCGAGACCGGCGTTTGATGGCCGGCTCTCAAACAGCGAAGCGGTAGGGCGGACAAAATGAGCACCTGGCCCGATTACGCGGTCATCGAAGCCGACGGCTACCGCCTCACCCGGGACCCGGACGTGGCGCGCACGCCCTTCGACGACGGCATGGTGCGCCAGGAGAAACGCTTCACCGCCGCCCTCGATACCCGGCGCATCACCGCGCTGCTGGCCGACGATAACGCGCTCACGCGGTTCCGCACATGGGCCGAGGACCACGCCCACGAATGGTTCGCCTGGACCGATACCGAAGACGGGGTCGCGCGCGAGGTCCGGGTGCGGGGCGGGGCGGGCGGCATCGAGTATCGGGCCCGGGTCGATGCGGGCGCGCGGCGCTGGGAGGCGAGCCTCGTGCTCGAAGGCTTCCGGGACCGTGTTGTCGAAACGGAAGGAGCTTGAGATGGGACTGAAGACCGAAGGTGAGAAGCTGTGCTTCGAGAGCGGGCTGTTGGCGGCCACGGTGTATGCCGCGCTTCACACGGGCGATCCGGATTCCACCAACGAGCTGTCGGGCGACACCTACGCCCGGGTCGCCATGGGCGCGCAGCGTTGGGTGGTGGATACGACGAGCGGCGAGGCGAGCAACGCCGCTCCGATCGTCTTCCCGACCCCGACGGCTACCTGGAGCGATCCGACCCACGTCGCGTTCTGGGATCAGGCGAGCGGCGGGAACCTGCTGTTCTCGATGCCGCTGACCAACGACGTGCCGCCGCCGCCGGCCGATATCGAGGTCTCCTTCCCGATCGGTACGGTGACCGTCAACCTGACCACCGACTGACGCGATGGCGGCCGTTTCGATCTTCCACGCGTCGCTGCCGCTCGGCGATCACAGCCAGGTCTACTGGCAGCACGCGGCGCCCGGCGGCCAGTCCCCCGACGATCTCGTGATCGCCGGCGCCCGCGGCAGTCTTCCGATAGCCGCGGAGGTCATCGACGGTGCCGGTCCGACCTATCTGAAAGGCGTCCGTCTGCGAAACCATTCGGGCAAGGTCCTGATCAATCTGTCCAGCAGCCTGGATCACGACTCCGCCGAGGTCGACGAGTTCACGGCCCGCGCCGAAGCTGCTATCCGCCTCTGCATTCAGTACAAGAAGAGCCGGATCGTCATCGCCATCGCCGGGGATTCTTCGGAACCCTACGTATTCACCCCGACCAACGCCAAGGCGGTTCTGACTTTCATCGCCGCTTGGCAGGCGGACGCCGACAAGGGCACCGAGCCAGTCCACGCGGCCTTGGTTTGGGGTGGAACCGGCACCCGCGTCAATTTGCGGAAATTCACGACCAAACTGACGCCGTTGGCCGCCACCGCCACGGGCGGCGCGCTCACCGGCAGCGCAACGCTCCGCCTGCACCTCCCGTTGGACCGTCACGGGCGGCGCGCTCACCGGCAGCGCAACGCTCCGCCTGCACCTCCCGTTGGCCGCCACCGTCACGGGCGGCGCGCTCACGGGCAGCGCCCCGCTCCGGCTGCACCTGCGGCTCACCGCCACCGACACGGGCGGCGCGCTCACCGGCAGCGCAACGCTCGCGCTGCGCCCACCGGGCCGTCACGCCCGGGCGATCCGCGCCGCCGCGCCCGTGGAGACGGTCCTGACCGCGCTCGAGATCCGCCACCCCGACCTCGCCGAGCCGGTCCGCGTGGTCAACGACGCGAACGACCGGATCATCGAGGGCAAGCGATATGTTGCCCTGCGCTTCTCCGCGCGGCTTGCCGACGATACCGAGGGCAAGGTCCCCCAGGCGGAGCTCGCGATCGACAATGTGGGGCGCGATCTCACCCAATGGATCGAAGCCGCCCGGGGCGGCGTGGGCGCCACGGTACGGGTGATCCGAGTACTCGCCGACGACGCCGCCGCGCCGGAATGGGAGATGACGCTCGACGTCGCCGGCATGCGCCTCGACCAGGAGCACGTCACCGCCCGGCTCGGCTTCGACCCCCTGCTCGGCCGCGCCGCGGTGGCGCTCCGCCACGACCCCCAGACCAGCCCGGGGCTGTTCTAGTGCACTGGGCCGAATCCTATGTCGGACAGCCCTACATAGAGGGCGAGCGGGACTGCGCCCACTTCGTGGTGACGGTCCTGGGCGAGCGTTTCAGCCGGGAGATCGCACTCCCCGCCCACGCCGCGGGCGTGCGCGCTCGGGACGCCCAGATCGAGGCACTCGCGGGCGCGTTCGCCCTGCCCACCATTGCGCCCCGGGAGGGCGACGGCGTGCTGATGCGTGAGGCGGGCCGGCGCCGGGTCGCGGGCCATCACATCGGCGTCTGGTGCGCACCCTCCGGCGTGCCCCACGTGCTGCACTGTCTCAAGGAGATCGGCGTCTGCCTGCACCCGATCCGAGCGCTGGCGCGCCACGGCCTCGAGATGACGGGGGTCTACCGATGGCTCTGACACCCCCCGTCAGGGGCGTTACACGCCCCATGCAGCGGCCCGGCACGGCCCTTGCAACGCCGCTTCAAGGGGAGGTCACCGCCGATCTCTGGCCCCATCCGCTCACCGCCGTGGGCCGCGCGACGCGCGTCCGGACGGTCGCACCCGGCGCCACCCTCGCAAGTCTCGTCGCCGCCGAATGGCCCGGTGCATCCAAGGACACGATCGCGGCCGTGGACGGGTGCATCGTCCCGGCGTCCGCCTGGGTCCGGACGCCGCTTGCCGGCGGCGAGATCGTGACCCTGCGCGCCGCGGCCCGGGGCGGCGGCGATTCCGACCCCCTTCGCACCGTCCTCACCATCGCCGTGGTGGTCCCCGCGATCTGGGCGGGGCCGGAGCTGGGCCTGGCACTCCACCTCGAGGGCACGCTCGCGGCCCAGGTCGGCGGCGCCATCATCTCGCTGGCCGGCGGTCTCATCGTCAACGCGCTCGTCCCGCCGCGCCCGCCCGAGTTGCCCACCGCCCCCGCCGCCCGCCGGGCGGAGCCGCCGGTCTATTCGATCTCCGGGGGCACCAACCGGGCGCGCGCTTACGAGCCGCTGCTCCTGGTGCTGGGCCGCCACCGGGTGTTCCCCGACCTCGCCGCGGCCGAGTATACCGAGTTCGCCGCCGGGCCGGGCGGCGCCACCAAGCAGTACCTTTACCAGATCTTTCACTTCGGACTGGGCGATCTCGAGATCGACGAGCTCAGGATCGGCGACACCCCGCTCACCGACTTCGACGAGGTCGAGACCCAGTGGAGCGTCGACGGCGCGCCGATCGCGCTCGTCGCCGGCAACGTCGACAGCGAGCCGGGCGCGGCGCTCGGGGATACGGACTGGGTGGAGCGGGTCACCGGCGCCGGGGCGACGCGGATCGGCATCGACCTCGCCGGCCGGCTGTTCCGCATCGACGAGCAGGGCAACTATATCGCCCACGCCGTCGATATCGAGATCGAGTACTGGCCCGAAGGCGACGAGACCGGCAAGCGAAGCCACACCGTGCGGCTCGTCCACGGCACACCTTCGCCCTTCCGCCGCACCCTCGCCTACGGTCTCGATAGCCACGGCACCCACGTCGTGCGGGTTCGGCGCACAGGCGCACCCTCGACCTCCGAGCGGGTCCACGACGAGCTGAGCTGGACGGCGCTGCGCTCCTATCAGCCCGATCGGGCCGACTATAAGGGCCAGACCCGCCTCGCGCTCAAGATCCGCGCCACCGGCCAGCTCTCCGGCCGGCTCGACCGGCTCTCCGCCACCGTGCATCAGAAGATCCCCGTCTGGGACGTGGCCGCAGCCACCTGGAGTGCGCCGCAAGCCTCGTCGAACCCCGCCTGGCTGTTCCGCTGGTACGCCCGGGGCGTCACCATCGACGGCCGGCTCGCCGCCGGCGCCGGCCTGTCCGAGGCGCGTATCGACGAGCCGTCGATCGCCGCCTGGGGCGCCTGGTGCGACGATGAGGGCCTTGCCTGCGACTATGTGATCGACCGCACCCTGTCCCACGCCGACGTACTGACCCTGATCGCCCGCTGC
The DNA here is from genome assembly GCA_965249645.1 of Alphaproteobacteria bacterium. Lineage (GTDB taxonomy): Bacteria > Pseudomonadota > Alphaproteobacteria > UBA828 > JAPUJA01 > CAVOEB01. The sequence goes on along the minus strand of CBDFML010000007.1, from coordinate 70,673 downwards.
GGGCGTGCCAGCCCAACCTGGCAGACCGGCCGGCTCGGCGTCGTCTGGGACGCCCCCGATACGCCGGCGAGCGCGTTGGTGACCCCCGGCAACATCGTCGCAGGCTCCTTCGGAATCGAGTACGCCGCGAACCGCGCCGCGGAGGAGATCGTCTGCCGCTATATCGACCCCAAGCTCGACTGGCAGTACAACTCCGTCCGCCGCACCGTGCCCGGCGCGCCGCGCGCCCCGGCCGGCAGCACCACCTTGACCCTGGCCGGCGTCACCACCACCGCCCAGGCCGCGGCCGAGTGCAACCTCCAGGCCGCCCGCCAGGTCTATCACCGCCGCCGGATGCGCTGGGAGATGGGCGCCGAGGGGCTGATGGCGATCGCCCGGGGCGACGTGGTCCACCTGACCCATTCCCTCATCGACGGCGGCAGCTCCGGGCGGCTCGCGGACGGTACTACCGGGCGGCTCACCCTCGATCGTCCGGTCGCCCTCTCGGGCCGCGGGGACTATCTGCTGCTCCGCCTGGCGGACGGCGCACTCCATACCAGCGCCGTCGCCCACACCGACGGCGCCGGAACCCCGGGCGAGACCGCGGCCGTGGTGTTGGAGACCCCGCTCGACGATGCCCCCGACGCCTGGGGCGCGGACCCCCTCGATACCGTGTGGCGCTTCTACGGCGCCAGCGGCCCGCCCGCAAAGGCCCGCATCGTCGTGGTCGTGCCCGTCTCCGAGGACCGGGTCCGCCTCGAGGCGATCGACGAGGTCGACGCCTACTATACGGCGGCGACCGAGAACCTCGACGTGCCGCTCCCCGCGCCGCGCCGCCACACCCCCCGGGTGCTCCACATCGCGCTCTCCGAGACCCTGATCCGGGTCGGCGCCGGCTTCGCCGTCGAGATCGCGGCCCATCTCACCGTCGCCGGCGACTGGCGGGGCGGCGTCGTCCGCGCCGCGCTTAACGGCGGCGCGCCGCGCACCGTCGCCCGGCTCGCCGACGGCGAGACCGGGGCCTTCTGGATCGGACCGCCCGCCGGCCGGCTCACGGTCACCGCCACTCCGGGCTCGGCCGCGGCACCCGTGGGTATGCCGCTCACCGTGGATTATACGATCCGCGGCAAGCATGCACCGCCTGGCGCGCCTGTGAACTTCCTGATCGACACCCTGGGCGACGGCACGAGGCGCCTGCGCTGGACCCCGCCGCCCGATCCCGACCTCGCGGGCGTACGCATCCGTTACGCCGAGACCGCCGCGGACGCCGATCAACCCGCCTGGGATGTCATGACGCCGCTCCATGACGGCCTGCTGACCTCCAGCCCTTACGAGACCAACGAGCTCCGTGCCGGCGACTGGACCTTCGCCGTCCGGGCCGAGGATACCAGCGGCCTGCAGTCGGACAGCGTTTATATCACCGCCGAGCTGCCCGATCCCCGCCTGGGCAATACCTTCCTCTGGGCCTGTCCCTCCGCCCTCGGCTGGCCCGGCACCATCGTGGGCGCGGTCCGCTCCAGTGACGGCATGGACGCCCTCGAGGGTGCGGGCGATTACGACTGGGACGACATCGCAAGCTGGGACGGCTGGACCTCCTGGGCCCTGGGCGACGGCGATGACGGCGCCCAGGCCATGAGCTACGCCACCGAGGCCATCGATCTGGGCGCCGAGGTGCCCTTCGCCGTCGACTGGCAGGCGGAGACCGCCGGGGACGTAACCCTGCAATACCGCACCGCCACGAGCGCTGCGGCGCTCGATACGGAAAGCTGGCAGGATTACACCGCCGGAACCCTGCTCGCCGCCCGCCACCTGCAACTGCGCTGGAGCCTCTCGGGCGACGGTGCAACCATGCTCCGGCTCGATCACCTCTGCTATTCCCTGCTCGGCACCGCGGCCCAGGAGAAGTTCCTCGATACGGACACCGCCGATTGGGAAGGCTCCACCGCGAACGGCCGCCAGATCCCCACCACGCTTGCCGTCGTCACCGACGTCGACCTCACCCTGCAATCGGTCGGGGCCGGCTGGTCCTGGGTGCTCGACAACAAGAACGATCCCACCCGGATCAAGATCTTCGACGGCGGCGGCAACGCCGCCGACGCCACCGTCGACGCCGTCGTTCACGGTATCGCATAAGGTATAGAGGAGACGCCCCATGACCTGGCCCGCCGACGACCTTTCCACGGACGCACTCGACGCCGGCACGGACACCCCGCCCCGCGCCCAGTTCCTCCGCCTCTTCCAGATCGTGAAAGCGCTGCTCGCCGCCCGGGGCGCCGCCGGCGGCGTGGCCGGCCTTGACACCAGCGGTTATGTGCCAGACGCACAGACTGGCCGCGCCGCGGCGAACGGGACAGCTCCGCTCGATGCCAACGCACTGCTGCCCCGCCTCCACCTACCCGCCGCGAGCAGCGCGGCCGCCGGCGCTCTCCGTCTCGCCACCGCCGCCGAGACCGCCGCGCTGACGCGCAGCGATCTTGCCGTCTCACCCGCCGAGTTGGGCGCGGTGCTGCGGGATCGCCTGCTTGGCTTTACCGTGTTCGAGAGCTTCACCGCCGCGGGCACTTTCACCCCGCCCGCTGGCGTCACCCGGGTCTATGGCATCGTCTTCGCCGCCGGTGGTGGCGGCGGGGGCGGCCAAACCCGGTCTCTCCGTCCGCTCCCCAAAGCTCCATTGCGGCCCGTGAGCCGTAGCGGCGGCAGCGGCGGGCTGGGAGGCCTCGCTGCCGGCTTCGCCACCGTTGTGTCCGGCACCGACTATTCCGTAAGCGTGGGCACCGGCGGTGCCCGGGGCGCCACCGCTGCCGGCGGCAGCGACGGCGGCGATTCGTCGTTCGCCGGACTAAGCGCCACGGGCGGGACAGGCGGGGGCGGCGCGTCCGTCGCCACCACCTGGCACGGCGCCCACGCAAACGGCGCCGCCGGCGCTATCGGCACGGGCTCCGGGGGGAACTACGCCTCCGCCATCGACGCCACGGGACCGGTCAGGGACTTTCTGCTGCCCCGCGCCCAGGATACCGCTGTCGTCGATGCCCTCTTCGCCCTCTTCGAGACCGTGCGCGCCTTACGCCGGGCACGGGACGGCAGCGCCGCGGAAGCCTGGAGCGTCGATGGCGCCTACTGGCCCGGCGCGGGCGGCGCCGGCGGTTACGGAAACGGCAACGACGCCTCCGGCGGCTCCGGCGGCGGCGTGTTCATCGCCTACTAGGAGACCGGTATGATGAGATCCCGTTCGGTCCTGTTCGCCGTGGCCGGCCTCGCGGCGGTTTTGTGCCTGGCCACCTGCGCACCCTCCCTCTGCCCGCCCCCGGCGCCCGGCGTGAACACCCAGTGCCTCGTCCAGGTCCGCGTCGTCCACGTCCCCGTGCTCGATGCCGGTGCCGCCCAGACGGACATGGTTCCAGGCATGGATGGGTCGGAATCAGGGACGGGATTAGGGGTGGAAAACGGGTCGGATTTTCCAGGCGGAAAAGGGCCGGAAATCGGGCCCGTTTTCCAGGCCATTTTGAATTATTTTCGTTTCGATTTTGGATTTTTTTCGTTTGGCTACAGCCACAGCCGGATCAACCGGCCGCTTCAGTGGGGGATTATTGCGCCGCCGTTCTCACCGGAGATTCGATCCCGGGTTGTGACACACCGAGACGCCGTGCTCCGCGCACAGCTCGATATCGGCGTTGGAAAGCCAGGTTCCGTGCGCGAACAATGTATGTGGTCCCATCAGTCCCAGCCCGGCCAAATGGTCGACCGTGCTCTCGCCGTAGCATTGCAGACCGTATTCGCGCTCAAGCGGCGACTCAAGCACATGCAGGTGCACGCCGCGGCCTGCTCGTGAGGCTTCCTCCGCCACTCGTCTCAGCAGACGGTCGGAACACCAGACTGGCCAACTCGGTCCATAGAGCAGATCCACCAAGGGATCATCAGCCGTCTCGGCGACAAGTTCGGCGACGAAGACGAAATAGCGTGCAATTTCGTGTTCGCTCAACGGCTCGACCAAGGGGCGCGCGGTCGACGCGAGGTCGTTGGGAAGGGTTGCCAAGAACGAGTCGTTTTCACCGTAGACGAACTTGATCTCGTCCTCGATGCCGACCGCGTAGGCAACTCGCAGCCCCGCATCGCTGTAGGCTCGGAGCGCGTCGCGGGTCTCCTCTTCCAGCAGTCCCGGTATACGTATATAGCCGGAATGGATGACCGACGTCACGCCGGAGCGAATCATGTTCAGGTTGGCGTAAAGCGTGTCGAGGTAAACGTCGAGGGGATTTTCCGTCCAAAAATCGAGCATCCAGCGCTCGAGATAATCGTCCCGGACGCCGAGTTGTAGTGCTCCAAGTCCCCGTCCGTGATGATGAGCATTGATCAGGCCGGGAATAACCAGATGACGGTTCGATCCCAACCTTTCGGCGTCACCGGCCCGGGGTTCGAGATCGACCCTCGATGCCACCTCGACAGCCTTGCCATCCTCGATCAATAGCGCGCCGTCCTCAATCATTCCCCCGTCCGGCAGGGCGTCGGGATCGTGGACGACATAATGTCCGCGCAGGAGCAGTCGGCTCATGACCGCGCTCCCACGCTATAGACCGGCAGCGGCTCGGGCGGCAACGGGTCGCGCCCGAGGATCATGTCGGCGGCCTTCTCGGCGATCATGATAACCGCCGCATTCAGATTCGCACTCACAATCGACGGCATCACCGAGGCATCGACCACACGCAGGCCCTCGATGCCGCGCAGCCGCAGGCTGGGATCGACCACGGCGGCAGCATCCGTGCCCATCTTGGCGCTGCCGCAGGGATGATATTCCGTGTCCGCCGCCTCGCGTACGAAGGCATCGATCTCGGCATCGTTCTGCACCGTATCGCCGGGCGAAATTTCGCGCCCCCGGTAGGCGTCGAACGCCGCCTGAGCAAAGATCTCGCGGGTGCGCCGGACTCCTTCTCGTGCGATGCGGCGGTCCTCTTCCTCCGCCAGGTAGTTGGGCTCGATGATCGGCGGCGCGGCAGGATCGTCGGAGCGCAGACGAATCTGCCCGCGGCTTACGGGACGCATGGGGCTGACATGGACCTGGAAACTCTCGCAGGGCAGGGGCGCGAGATCTTCCCGTCGAAACGCCATGGGCACGAAGTGGTATTGCAGGTTGGGATTGGGCACATCCGGTGAACTTCGGATGAAGGCGCCCGCCTCGCTGTGATTGGTCGCCGCCGCGCCGGTTTTGAACAGCAGCCATTCCAGACCGATACGCAGCGTCGCCAGCGGGTTCATCAATCGGTGCAGTGAAACCCGTTGGGTGCATTCATGTTGCATGTAAAATTCGATGTGATCGTGCAGGTTCCGCCCCACGCCCGGTAAATCCAACACGCTATCGACACCGTGGGGCGCGATTTCGTCCGCCGGGCCGATCCCCGAGAGCAAGAGCAACTGCGGCGTGTTCACAGCGCCGGCGCAGACCAGAACTTCGCGGTTTGCCCGCGCACTGGTCATGCGGCCCCCCTCACTGAACTCGACGCCCACCGCGTGGCTTCCCTCCACGAGAAGCTTCGTCGCCAGTGTCCCGGTGCGTATGGTCAGATTGGGCCGCTTGCGTGCCGGATCGAGATAGCCCCGCGCCGTGCTCCAGCGCCGGCCGCGATAGATCGAGAGATCCATCGGCCCGAAGCCTTCCTGCTGAAAGCCGTTCTGATCCTGGGTGCGCGGATAGCCCGCCTCGACCCCCGCGTCGACAAAGGCGTGATAGAGCGGGTTGTCCATCGCGCCCGGGGTGATGAACATCGGCCCCTCCGTGCCGCGATATTCGCTCGGCCCGTCGAGCCAGGTTTCCGAACGCTTGAAATAGGGCACCAGCTCGTCATAACTCCAGCCGCTGTTGCCTTGCGCGGCCCAGCCGTCGTAATCGAACGCGTGACCCCGCACCCAGGCCAGACCGTTGATCGAGGACGACCCGCCCAACACCTTGCCACACGGCCAGAAGATGGTCCGGTCGTCGAGAAACGGCTCGGGCTCGGTCCAGTAGCACCAGTTGAAGCGGGGAGAATTCAGAAGATGGATCACCCCGCCCGGCATATCGATGTAAAGACTGCGGTCGGAGGGCCCGGCCTCGAGCAGGAGGACGCGGAGATCGGCATCCTTCGTCAGCCGGTTTGCGAGAACGCAACCCGCCGAACCCGCGCCGACGATGACGTAATCGTACTCCGGCGTCCGATCCATTGCCCCGCTCTCACCCCGCCTGTTCAGGCACGAGCGCCGCGTGCTCCAACCCGCCGGGCCCACTCTCGGCCCACTGCACCGCCTCGTTCGCTTCATCGAGAGAGAAGATCCGCGCCCGCAGGGCCTCGGCACCGAGCGCCCCGGTGGCGATCATGCCGAGCATTTCCGCGGTGCCCTGACGGGGATACCAGCTCGATCCCAGCATCGTGATCTGCTTGTCCAGCATCCATTTGTAGTTGACCGTGAGATCGCCGAAGCAGCCGCCCACGAACAGGGCACAGCCGTAGGGTCCCAGGGCGGCAAGCGCGTTCTGGGTCGAGGCGGGGTCGGGGATGTCGCCGACGCAGTCGAGCATGATGTCGGCGCCGCTGTCGACCGCGTCGAGAATCGCGGGCGCATCGTCCGCCGCGCCTGCGATCCGGACCGCCGAGACCCGGCGGGGATCGAGCGCGCAAAGCTCGTCGAGCACAGGTTCTTTTCGTCCCAGCGCCACGATCCGGCCTGCCCCCATGGCGAGCGCGAGCAGTACCCCCGCCGCGCCAACTAGGCCCGTCGCCGCATTGACCAGCACCGTGTGGCCGGGCCGGAAAGTCGAGCGGACCATGGCACCGTAGCAGGTGCCGAACCAGCCGATCCGGACCAGCTTTGCCGGGTCGATATCCGCCGCTCCGCCCAGCGGGGTGAAACATTCCGCAGGCAGCATCATTTTTTCGGCGAAGCTGCCGTCGTGCCAGCGGGCGAGTATCTTCTGCGATCGCTCGCCCTTGCCGAAGACGCCTACATAACAGGATTCCGCCCGTCCCCCGATATTGACCGTGTTGTAGTAATGATCGCAAAATACCCTCTGGCTCACTTCCAGGCCCGAGACGTCGTCGGCCACCTCAATCACCTCGCCGATGGTGTCCATGCCTGGTGTGAAGGGCAGCGGCGGCAACGGGTACGATATCCGTCCGTCGATCATCTCGGCGAAATAGGGCGGCACGAATGCGGCCAGCACCCGAACCACAACAGCACCCGGTTGCAGCTCGGGATCGGGCACCTCCTCGACGACGAGCGGCGCGCCGGGCTCGTAAAATCGGGCAGCTCTCATGATATTTCTCTCCCTTGGCCCTACCGGTTCTCGAAGGCGGTACGCGCCGCGCCGCTGTCGCCGTAGACCTTGACGAAGGCGATCTTGCCCTCGCGCATGCGAAGAAACTCCGCGAACTCGATGCGAAACCGCGCATCGTCGTGATAGGCGCGAACGTCGGCACTGCCCAGCACGACGACCGTGCCGTCCGGTCCGCTCAGGATTTCGCTGGTCTCGAAGCGTTCGCTTTCGACCGCCTGGGAAAACAGCTGGAGACAGTCGTCGACACCCGGCCGCCCTTCGAAGCGGCCCAGCCACAGCACGATGCCTTCGGAGCCGCCGGTGATAACCTCCCACACGATGTCGTCTGCGTCCAGCGCGTGCATGGCGTCGTAGTCGCCCTCGCCGAGCAGGCGGAACCATTTCTCGATGGTCGCGATGTCGGTGTCGTCAGCCATGGCTTGCTCCCGTAACGTCGGCGGCGACCGCGGCTTGGTCATTGCCCTTGCGAGACCCCGCCCGACCGACCTAAGCTTTCAAATATAAGATGGAAGAGCAAGCCTCCCTGCCGGTTACACGGCATCGGGCGGGACATGGCTGAGCGCGGGGAGACCGTCGATGATGCGCCTTGGAGATGCGCCCGCGCCCATTCCGGCGCGGGTTGCCGATGCCTACCGGAGCAACGGCACGCTGTGGCAACGCCTCAAGGTTGCCTGCGCCGACGTCTGGGACGAATACCTCGACAACGAATTCATCTGGAACCTTGCCGAGGGCAAGCTCTCGGACGAGGCATACCGGCACTATATCGTCCAGGACTACCTCTTCTGCATCAATTATGCCCGCGCCTACGCGCTTGCCGCCTACAAGGCGGAAACCGTCACCGATATGCGCAAGTCCCTCGATACCATGTTGGCCGTGCTCGACTCGGAACTCCTTTTGCACCGCAGCCTGCTTGAATCCTGGGGCATCTCCATGGCGGACCTGGACAAGATTCCCGAATTGAACGCCAACCTCGCCTACACCCGCTACATCCTTGACTGCGGCGCCGCGGGCGATGTGCTCGACCTGCACACCGCGCTCTCGCCCTGCGTCATCGGCTACGCCGTGGTCGGCCGGCTGCTGATTGACCACGAACGCACGGTGCTCGAGGGCAATCCGTTCCGGGACTGGATCGAGCAATACGCCGGCGACGACTACCAGGAGGTTGCGCGCGCTGCGAAGCGCATCTCGACGAGGTGGCGGCGAGCCGGCTGAGCGAGGAACGTTTTGCCCAGCTTGCGAAAATCTTCGCACAGATCGTTCGGCTCGAAACCAGTTTCTGGAAAATGGGGTTCGGGCTGGAGCATTAACGCCCGCCGAGGGCCGAAACCGGAAAATTTTCCTCTTGGATTCCAAAAATACTTCTAAATCATAGACTTAGAAGGAATTAATTCCGGTGCGTCTACGGCTCGCCGCGCTCCGCCATTTGCCAGAACGCGATGTCGAGGCGCAGCGTTTGGGCGAAAATCTCGGCAAGGCGGGGAAACCGCTCTTCGGTCAGCCGCTCTCGTGCGAGGCTTTCCAGATGCTCGCTCGCAATGCCGACGACACCGGCGAACCCTTCACTCGTGTATTTTTCGATCCAAGGGGCGTAGGGGTTGCCCGTGCGCCGCGTGCGCGGACTGGCCGCGAGCATGGCGCCGACCTCGGCGTAACCCAACACGCAGGGCGCAAGCGCCGTATGATATTCCAGCGCATCGCCTTTCAGGCAGATGTCGAACAGATAGCGCGTATAAGCGATACTCTCCATCGCTTCGGGCACCTCGTCGAGCCGGCTCATCGGGATGCTCCACTCATCGAGGAGCTCGCGGTGAAGCGCCAGCTCGACGTCGAGCACGCCAAGCACTTTGCGCGCGGTCTTCTGCATGTCGGCCGCAGACTCGCCCTTGAACGCTCCGAACGCCAAAACCCGGGAATAATGCAGGCAGTAGAGATAGTCCTGGACGATGTAGTGGCGGAACGTCTTCTCGGGCAGTGCCCCCTCGGCCAGGGCCCAGACAAATTCGTTCGCGAGGTAGCCGGCCCAGAGATCGGGGCTTGCGGCCTTGAGCCGTTGCCACAGGGTTTCAGGGTCAGGCGAGATCCCCGCAACAGACAGGGGCTTCGCCCCCGGTGTCGGGTCGGGCAGGCGCGCGGAAGTAGCCATGGCTTCGCTCTCCGTTCCGTGACGCGCGATGAGGCGAAGCCGGACACTAGAACCCGGCCTTCACCTCCTCGAACATCAGCGCGATCTTCTCCTTGTTCATCATGTCCACCTGCATCGAGCGCGAGGCGAGGTAGGGGTCGGGATCGCGCGGCAGGCCCATATAGTCGAGGGTCTCCGCATCGATCAGGTCGAAGGATTTGAGGTTCGCGCTGCCATAGCCCCATTCGGTCATTTCATAGGCGCGCCCGACGGGGTCGATGAAGGCGTCGATCGCCTCGTGAGCCATGTCGACCATCTCGGTCTCGGCGTGGATGGTCAGCCCGCACACCCAGGCGAGCGCACCCTCCTTGGGCGACATCAGCGCGACGGGAAGGCCCTCGTCCTTGAGGTAATAATACGACGAGGTCCAGGTCGCGGCGGCGACCAGCTCGCCCGCCACCAGCGCCTCGTCGACGTCGTAGCCGGACTGACCGTAGAACTTGATGAGCTCGCGTTGTTCCGTGAGCAGCGCGCGCACCTTCTCGATATCGGCGTCGTCCATGGTCCAGGGATCGATCCCGCCATAAAGCGCCGCGACGGCGACGCCGTCGACCAGGCTGTCGAGGATCGATACCTTGCCCTTGTATTTGGGATCCCACAGGATGCCCCAGCTGTGAGTCGCCGGATCGACATATTCGGGTGCCAGGTCGGTGCGGAAGACGACCGTCGTCTCGCCCCAGTCGGCGGGGACGAAGACCCTGTTGCCGTCGCGCACGGTGCCGTCGATATCCTTGAGCGCCGGAATGATGTCGGGCCAGTTGGTCAGCCGGTCCGTATCGATCGGAGCGAGCAGGCCCGCGTCGTACCAGCGCACCACCTCGGAGACGCAGGTCATCATCACATCGGGCTTGAATCCGCCGCGCAGCTTGGCGTAGGCCTCCTCCATGTCCGCGAAAAGACTGAAGCGGGGCAATTCGCCGAACTTGTCGATATAGGGCTGCCAGAAGCCCTCCATCTCGGAGCCGGCCCACATGAAGCAAACAGGATGATCGTCGGACGCGGCACGTGCACCCTGGCCGCCGAGCGGCATAACGGTCAGCCCCAGCCCCACGGCGCCGAGTCCCTTGGCGAACTGGCGCCGGTTGATCCGGCCGGCGCGGTAGCCGTCGCGAAGGCCATGGATATAGGTTCGGATATCGCTCGATCTGGTCATCTCTCTCTCCCTGGTGTTGCGGGCGGCCCTTTCGCGAACCCGCCCCTCATCTCGTCCGAGCGGCGATTCTCGCCGCCGTCTACCTGTCCTCATCTTGCCTCTCATCAGGCACGGTAACCCGCTCGATAAACGTACGACAGGCCTGATGCAGCGCACTGCCCTCGCGCGCAAACTCGACGATGATATCGAAATGGGTCAACTCGGGCAGACACTGAATGTCGCAGACGTTGCCCCGGGCTTGCCAGGCCGCCGCGAAATTGAGGCTTTGGCGACGAAATTCGGCCGTCTCGCCCTCGCCCACGGCGAGGAGCAACGGCGTCGTCGACGGCTCGATATGGCGGATCGGGCTGACCCGGGCGCAGGTCGGCGCATCGAGTCGCAGCATCTCGTTGATCGAGGTTTCGCATAGCGGCCCGAGGTCGAACAGGCCCGAGATCGCGATTGCGCCCCGCACTCCCGATGCCTTGCCGTCAGGCCCGTTCAGCGCGCAAACCGCGAGATGGCCCCCCGCCGAATGGCCGGCGGTGACGAGACGGTCGGGATCGCCATTGATCTCGCCGTCATGGTCGCGAACCCAGGCCACCGCCTCAGTGCTCTCGGCGACGATGCGCTCGACGCTGACCGTGGGCGCAAGATCGTAATTGGCAAGAACCACTGTCACGCCGGCCGCGAAGAAGCTGGGCGCGATGAAGCTGAAAATATCCTTATCCAGCGCCCGCCAATACCCGCCATGAAAGAACAGCAACACCGGTCCCGGCTCGGCGGCTGGAAAAATATCGAGCCTCTGACGCGGCCCGGGGCCGTAAGACACGTCGCACCGCATCGCCATCGCCTCGCGCACGACGGTGCTGGCATTACGGCAGGCTGCGTAGATGGTCTCGCGCTCGGGGTGACGGAGGCGCAGATTGTATTCGATCTCCATTCCCTCGTTGAGAACGCTCTCGAGCGGTTGAGCTGCGGTCTTAACGCCATCGCCCATGTCACAGAACTCCCAGTGCGTCATGGCTGACCGCCGACAGCTCGACCCCGAGCGCGGCAAGGCGCCGGCGCGCATCGGCAACCACTCCGGCAAAGCAGATTTTGGCCTCCGCCGCGGCAATTCCGCCCAGCCCCGCTTCGGCGGCAATCTCCTCATCGGCCGCGTCATCGCCCTGCCCTGCGTCTCCGAGCGCCGGACAGCGATAGCCCCGCAGCTCCTGGTCGGTGAGAGTCCGCGCCACTGCGCTCGCGACGGCCTCGCGGGTTGCATCGTTCCAGCCGGTTGCGCGTTCCTCCAGATAGGCCCAGCCGAAGGCGGCGTGACGGCCCTTGTCGGCCGAAATCCGGCGCGCGATGTCCAAAGCCAACGGTTCGGTGGCGGTCGCGCAGGCCGCATCGTAAAGCGCGACGTCAAGCTCGTGCTCGAACGCACAATGGGCCGCAACGAAGGCGTCAAGGCAGGTCTCCGCGCTCAACGCCTCTCGGTGGCGGACCGTGTTGAACAGTGCCTCGCAGGCCGCGACCCTTGGCCGGTCGACATAGCCGCCGAGCAATCCCGCGAAGCGATGGAGACACTCGATGTGCCAGGCCTCCTCGGTGTTCTGGACGGCCAGGAAAAGCTTGGGATCGGCCTCGCGGCCGCGCTCCAGGCAGAAGCGGACGATCAAGGCGGGCGTCTCGGCCAGGCCGGTGTATTCAATCCAGGCCCGCCGGCTCCAGACGCGCCGCGCCGCATCGAGAACGGGCGCTTCGAAGCGGGACGCCGTAAACCGGCCCCAGGCGATATCGCGGTAAGGGTCCCAGCGCGCTTGTTTTGCAGCCTCGTAGAGCGCGCGAACCGGCGCGATCGAGCAGCTCAGGTCGAGTGGGAAGCGGTCCTCGACATAGATAGGCGTCGGAGCGGCGGAGGGATTAGCAGGCATCGCCCGAGGGCCCTCAGACGTCGCCGAGCTTGGGGTGATGGAAGACCGGCAGGGCGATCCTCCAGGGCACCATGCGCTCGCGCACCCGTCGCACCGTGTCGACGAAGATGGGCTTCTCCAGTTCTTCGACGGTGGAGCCGAGACCGGCTTCCCAGGTCAGGCGGTCGGCCTCGACCTCCGCCTTGGAGGCATCCGATTCGGGGGCCAGCCAAGCGCTGTGATAACCGTTGAGCTCGACCTTCTCGATCATGATGATGACCGCCTTCTCGACAGCCGCGAGCTCGTCCGGGGAAATCCGGGGCACGCGATGTTCCATGTAGTGCCAGCCGAAGGCGCAGTGGCGCACCTCGTCGCGCATGATCAGGCGCTGGATCGTGCGGGCAACCGGGTTGGTCGTGATCTCGGTCAGATGCTTGAATACGTCGATGGCGATTTCCTCGGCCGCGCAGACCAGCGCCGCGATGATCGCCTCGAGCGGCACCTCCGGATCGAGCGCCATCTTGCGCACGCCGTGAGTCGCAACGGCGCCCGTATAGGCAGGCACGACGGGCCGGTCGATATAGCCGCCGAGCCTCTCGGCCATCAGCCAGCAGGCCTCCGCGTGGCGGGCTTCTTCCTGGGTCCGGATCGTGAAAAACAAGGGGAGGTCGGGCTCGATCCGTTGCTGGCAGAAGCGGATTTGCAGGGCCGGACTTTCCGAGATGGCACCGTACTCGCTCCAGGCGCGCCGGCTCCAATATTGCCGCGCTCCCCAGATATGCTCATCACTCACCCCGGTCAGGTCGAGCGCGTCCCAGTCGACGTCCGTGCGCGGATCCCACTGGGATTTGGTCGCCTGTTGAAGCAGGCTCCGAATCTTCGGAATCCGAACGTCGAGGTCGAGGGGAAAGCGTTGTTCGGGCTCGTCGAGCAGGCTTGGCTCGGCGACAATTGCCGGTGTTGCGCTCATGATCGCTCTCCCTGCATTGCCGGGCACCCTATGATGCAGCCTTGCGGAACTCGACGACCGCGCCCCACTCGCCCCGACCCTGGACCTCGGACTCCGCCGATCCACTAAGCGGCACGCGCATGGAATAGCGTGCCTGATCGGCGCGGTAGATGGAATGACCCGCCATCGCGGGCCGGCCGGTGCGATCGGCATAGACTGCCTCGCGAACGAGCACGGGATCGCCGGGCAGAAGCTGGAGCCATTCGGCGTCGTCGCCCCGGGCGAGCGCCGCCTCGATGCGGATGTCGCCGTGATCGAACGGCGTGTTGGCATTGATCACATCGAGCAGCGAGCGGCTCTTCACGTCGGCGCGCGTCAGACCCCGGCTCGCATCGAGCGTCAGATAGCGCTTGTCCCACGAGATCGGGATGCCGCCGGCGAATCGCAGCCGCTCGACATAGCGAACCGGCGCCTTGGGTGCCACTTCCAGCAGCGGGGTGATCGAGGTTGGACACGGCCTTTGATCGAACTCCAGCAACTCCAGTTTCAAGGAGCGGCCATGGGTCGCCCACTGGTCGATGAAATCCATCTTCGGCCCGAAATGCTCGTCGATCTTCTGGCCGACCACGGCCGTGCCGCGGCCCCGGCTCCGAGCGAGCAGCCCCGTGGCGACAAGTTCCTGGACCGCTTGACGCACGGTCATGCGGCTGACGCCAAACAGGCGGCACAGCTCGTCGTCGGTATAGAAGCGATGATCCATGCGGTCCCAACTCGCGATCAGCGAGAGCAGACGCCGCTTGATCTGGACGTAGATGGGAAGTGGCGATTCGCGGTCGAGCGCGAAGGCTTCCGCTGAGGTGAGGAACGGCTTAACCGAGCCCGTTCGCGCCATGATGTATCCCGTTCATCTAATTGTCTAGACGTCTAGATATGTACCCGATTCGGGCAGGCCGTCAAGACGGGGGGCAGACGCTCACGCGGGGGGGGGGTTCCGGCGCCAAGGGTAGCTCGCCCCGGATGGCATCAGAAAGTTTTTCAGCCATCATGATGACCGGCGCGTTGAGATTGCCGCTTACCAGCGACGGCATGATCGAAGCATCGACCACGCGCAAACGGTCGACTCCGTAAACTCGCCCCTCCGCGTCGACCACCGCGGCCTCGCCGTCGCCCATGCGGCAGGTGCCGCAAGGATGATAAACCGTGCCCGCAGAGGCACGCACGAAGGCGTCGATCTCGGCGTCGTTCCGAACCTCGGGGCCGGGTACGAGCTCAGGCCCGCGCAAGCGCTCGAACGGGGATTGGGCGGCGATCTCGCGGGTGGTGCGAAACGCGGCGCGCAGATCGTGGCGGTCTTTTTCGGTTTCGAGGTAATTGGGTTGGATCACCGGTGCCGCCGCCGGGTCGGCGGAGCGCAACGCAAGCCAGCCGCGGCTTGTCGGACGCAGGGTCCCCGGTTCGATCTCGAAGCCGTGACGGTCGAGAAAGCGCTCGGCCTGGTAATCGTAGGCCACGGGAACAAAATGGAACTGGAGGTCCGGGTGCGCCGCGCCGTCGAGCCGGACGAAGCCCATCGCCTCGAACTGGCTCGATGCGCAGAGGCCGCGCTTGAAGGCGAACCATTCGAGCCCGTGACGGAGCTTGTTGTGGGGACGCAGCGCGTCGCGGAGCGATACGGGCGCGGTGCAGGCGTAGCTGAGATAAAGTTCAAGATGGTCCTGCAGGTTGTGCCCGACACCCAAAAGGTTGGCAATGGGCACGATGCCGTGGCGGGCAAGCTCGTCGGCGGGCCCCAGCCCCGAGAGCATCAGAAGCTGGGGCGAGTTGATCGCCCCGCCGCACAACACGACCTCGGCCTCGGCCCGGACGATCCGGCGCGCCCCACCGGTCGCGATTTCAACGCCGACGGCGCGGCCACCCTCGATCACCACGCGCAATGCCCGCGCGCCCGTGCGCAAGGCAAGGTTTGCACGGTCACGGACGGGGTCGAGATAGGCGCGCGACGCGCTCCAGCGCACGCCGTTATGGACGGTCATATCGGCCCAGCCAAAACCCTCCTGGCGGGCGCCGTTGAGATCGTCGTTCGCGTCGAACCCGGCCGCGATCCCCGCCTCGATGAAGGCGACGTTGAGGGGATGGTTACAGGCGCCGCGCGAAACCTTCAGGGGCCCCGCACCGCCGCGAAACCCGTCAGCGCCCAGCGCGTGGGTTTGCGCACCTTTGAAATAGGGCAGTACATGGTCAAAGCCCCAGTGGGTCGCGCCGGTCTCGTCCGCCCAGCGGTCGTAGTCGGCCGCGTGGCCGCGTACATAGACCATCCCGTTGATCGACGAGGAGCCGCCCAACACCCGGCCCCGGGGCCAGGCGATGCGCCGGCCGTCGAGATGCTCCTGGGGCTCGGTCTCGTAGGACCAGTTGTAGCGCGGGTTGTAGGCGACAAGATTGAGCGCGCCGGGCATGCGCAGGCGCCAATCATTGTCGCTCCCGCCCGCCTCGAGCAGCAGGACCCGCGCCGATGGATCGGCCGAGAGTCGGTTCGCCACGACGCAGCCCGCCGAGCCCGCGCCGACGATGATGTAATCATATCCCGGCGTTCGATCCACGACGTTGTCCTTACCCCGTCTGTTGCAGCTTACCCAGCACTGTGCCAACTATAATCGAATGTGGCACACACAGGATGGAGCGTCGTCGATGGCATCGATCTATCGGATTCGACCCGAGGATCGCTAGCTCGCGGAGGAGTTCCGCAAGACCCCCGTCGGCCACCACAGCCTCGACCTGCGGCGTCTCCTGACCGTTTTTCGCGGCGAGGCGCTGCCCGGCAAACCCATTCTGCTTTGCGTGGAGCCCTTTCGCCGCTGGTTTCTGGCGCTCCATCCCGGCGAGTGCGGAAAGCCGTTCAGGATCCTGCGCGACAGGGTCTACCGCAACCGAAACGATGTCGATTGGGATGTCTTCAAGGCCCGCTGGGCTCGGCATACGGGCGAGCCTCTCGTCGACTAGACCCCGGTCCCGCAGCCCGAGAACCTCAAGGACGGCGATCTTCCCGGGCTGAAGCTCACCGCCTACGTCGACCGGTTTCACGTCCGGCCGGGAGAGACCGTCCGGTTCATGGTCAATTGCGACGGCCCCAATACCTTTCGGGCCGATATCGTCCGACTGCGCTGCGGCGACACCAATCCCACCGGCCCCGGCTTCAAGGAGATCCTCGTCAAGATCCCCGCCAATCGGCGTTACGAGGGTTGTCGCCAGACCATCCACGCGGGCTCCTGTGTACGCATCGACGACGCGGCAGTTCTCGATGGCCTCGAGAGCTTCACGCTTCAGGTCATGGTCTGGCCGACCACGCCGGCGACGGGCGAGCAGGGCCTGATCGGGTGCTGGTCCGACGCCACGCGCTCCGGCTTTGCCCTGGTCATCGACGAGGACGGCTGTCCCGCTCTGCGCCTGGGCGACGGCCGCAAGGCCCCGACGATCGTCACGACGAAGACGCGGCTCCGAGAACGCCAATGGTGCCTGCTCGCCGCCAGCCATGACGGAGTAATCCGCACGGTACGCATCCTTCAAAAGCCGTTGCTCCCCGCGCCCGGCCAGAAGCCGGTGATCCGCCGACAAATGCTCTCGTCGCGGCGGCCGTTTTGCGCCGACGGATCTCTTCTCATGGCTGCTCTCGGCGGTTCCGGCCGGCACACTCGCGCCCACTTCAACGGCAAGCTCGACAACCCGCGTCTCTACCGTCGGGCCCTCAAGCCTGCGGCCATGGGAATCCTTGCGTTCGGACCCGACGCCTTGCGCGACCTCGATCTTGTCGCCGCGTGGGATTTTTCGCAGCAGATGCGCACGACAACCGTGATCGGCGCCGCGCCAAACCGGCTGCACGGCAAGACGGTCAACCTTCCAGCCCATGCCGTGACCGGCTGGAACTGGCAGGGCGAGGAGATGGACTGGAAAGCCGATCCCGGTCAGTGGGGCGCCATTCACTTCCACGACGACGATCTCTACGCCGCGGGCTGGCGGCTGGACGTCGAATTCACGGTGCCAGCAAGCCTGAAGAGCGGCGTTTACGCCGCCCGGCTGCGCGCCGGTCCTCACGAAGACTACGTCCCCTTCGCCGTCGGCCCGGCGCCTGGTAAGGAAAAGCGGATTGCGCTCCTGTTGCCCACCGCCATCTACGTCGCTTACGCCAACGAGCATTGTGGGACTTGACTATGACGACACCGAACTGGGCTGCGGCAAGCTCAGCATGCTCTATCCCCAGGACGTGTTTCTCCAGCAGCACCGGGAATACGGCAACCCGCTCTACGATACGAATTCCGATGGCAGCGGCGTCTGCTATTCCTCGCGGCTGCGTCCCATTCTCAACATGCGACCCAAATACGAAGCAGTTTACGGCACCTATGGCGGCTCTCAACTCTGGGGCTTCAACGCCGACACGCACCTGACCGACTGGCTCGACGCCACGGGCTCGAACTACGACGTCATCACCGACGAGGAGCTGCACGAGAAGGGCCTCACCCTGCTGGTGCCCTATCAGGTGGTGATGACGCCCGACCATCCCGAATATTATTCGCCCGCGATACGTACAGCGCTGGCGTTCTGGCTCGAGGGCGGCGGGCGTCTGATGTATCTGGGCGGCAACGGGTTCTGCTGGCGCGTCGCCTTCAGCAAGGATTGCCCGGGCGCAATCGAGGTGCGGCGCACGGAAAACGGCATACGCGCCTGGGTCACGGAGCCGAGCGAAGGGTATCACAGCTTCGACGGCGACTATGGCTGTATGTGGCGGGCCCAAGGCAAGGCGCCCAACACTCTCGTCGGCGTCGGCTTCTCGACCTAGGACGGCGACATTTCGACCTACTTCCGCCGCCGGTCCGACAGTTGGCTTCCTGAGGTGGCGTTTATTTTCGAGGGTATCGGCCGTGACGAGCGGATCGGCGATTTCGGCCAAGTCGGAGGCGGAACGGCGGGACTTGAACTCGAGCGCGCGAATAGGGCGCTGGGCACGCCGTGCAACGCGTACGTCCTCGCGTCATCGGAAAATCATACCGACAATTATTTCGTTTCTCTCGATGAGACCCTGCAACCCGGCTCCGGGCGCGGCGGGCAGGAACACCCGATGGCTCGGGGCGATATGACGTTCTTTACCACCGGGCGGGGTGGCGCGGTCTTTTCGGCGAGCTCCATGACCTGGATCAACAGCCTCGCTCACGCGAACCACCGCAACAACGTCTCGCGCATCACACGGAACGTGCTGAAACGATTCCTTGATCCAAAGCCCTTCCCGACCGCATGCGACGAGGATCCGGGCGGCTAGAACCTCACGGCACGAGCGCCGCGTGCTCCAACCCGCCGGGCCCACTCTCGGCCCACTGCACCGCCTCGTTCGCTTCATCGAGAGAGAAGATCCGCGCCCGCAGGGCCTCGGCACCGAGCGCCCCGGTGGCGATCATGCCGAGCATTTCCGCGGTGCCCTGACGGGGATACCAGCTCGATCCCAGCATCGTGATCTGCTTGTCCAGCATCCATTTGTAGTTGACCGTGAGATCGCCGAAGCAGCCGCCCACGAACAGGGCACAGCCGTAGGGTCCCAGGGCGGCAAGCGCGTTCTGGGTCGAGGCGGGGTCGGGGATGTCGCCGACGCAGTCGAGCATGATGTCGGCGCCGCTGTCGACCGCGTCGAGAATCGCGGGCGCATCGTCCGCCGCGCCTGCGATCCGGACCGCCGAGACCCGGCGGGGATCGAGCGCGCAAAGCTCGTCGAGCACAGGTTCTTTTCGTCCCAGCGCCACGATCCGGCCTGCCCCCATGGCGAGCGCGAGCAGTACCCCCGCCGCGCCAACTAGGCCCGTCGCCGCATTGACCAGCACCGTGTGGCCGGGCCGGAAAGTCGAGCGGACCATGGCACCGTAGCAGGTGCCGAACCAGCCGATCCGGACCAGCTTTGCCGGGTCGATATCCGCCGCTCCGCCCAGCGGGGTGAAACATTCCGCAGGCAGCATCATTTTTTCGGCGAAGCTGCCGTCGTGCCAGCGGGCGAGTATCTTCTGCGATCGCTCGCCCTTGCCGAAGACGCCTACATAACAGGATTCCGCCCGTCCCCCGATATTGACCGTGTTGTAGTAATGATCGCAAAATACCCTCTGGCTCACTTCCAGGCCCGAGACGTCGTCGGCCACCTCAATCACCTCGCCGATGGTGTCCATGCCTGGTGTGAAGGGCAGCGGCGGCAACGGGTACGATATCCGTCCGTCGATCATCTCGGCGAAATAGGGCGGCACGAATGCGGCCAGCACCCGAACCACAACAGCACCCGGTTGCAGCTCGGGATCGGGCACCTCCTCGACGACGAGCGGCGCGCCGGGCTCGTAAAATCGGGCAGCTCTCATGATATTTCTCTCCCTTGGCCCTACCGGTTCTCGAAGGCGGTACGCGCCGCGCCGCTGTCGCCGTAGACCTTGACGAAGGCGATCTTGCCCTCGCGCATGCGAAGAAACTCCGCGAACTCGATGCGAAACCGCGCATCGTCGTGATAGGCGCGAACGTCGGCACTGCCCAGCACGACGACCGTGCCGTCCGGTCCGCTCAGGATTTCGCTGGTCTCGAAGCGTTCGCTTTCGACCGCCTGGGAAAACAGCTGGAGACAGTCGTCGACACCCGGCCGCCCTTCGAAGCGGCCCAGCCACAGCACGATGCCTTCGGAGCCGCCGGTGATAACCTCCCACACGATGTCGTCTGCGTCCAGCGCGTGCATGGCGTCGTAGTCGCCCTCGCCGAGCAGGCGGAACCATTTCTCGATGGTCGCGATGTCGGTTTCGTTGACCACAGCCTCACTCGTACTTGCTGAATTGAGCGTCGCGTCAGTCGAGCGCCGCGCGCAGGCCTTTTTCGCGACGCACCTCGTCGAATTCCAAAAACTCGGGGGTCTTGGTCGAATCGAGCAAGGTGCTGATCGCAACGCCGTAGCGCATCGCGGCGTGAAAGCCCATGGATTCGTGCGCATGGTAGATCGGGCGCTTATTATATTGCAGACAGGTGAGAGAGACCTGGGAAATCTGCTTAGCGGTCTTGATCACCTCCGCGCGCAACGATGCGTGGGAATGGACCCTATTGACCAGCCCGAGCCGAAACGCCTCGTCGGCATCGAACATATCGCCGGTAAAAATCAGCTCGCGGCAGCGTTGGCCAATGATCCAGAGCATCACCATGGTCACGACGCCCGTTGAAAAGCGAGTCTCCACAACACCGAAACGCGATCGTTCGGAGCAGTAGCGGATGTCGCACATCTGGGCAAATTCCAGCCCGCCAGCGAGGCAATAGCCGTCGATCATGGCGACCACCAGCTTGGAGCAGTTCCATACCGAAAAGGTGAAGTCGTAATCCTCGTTGAGATTCTCCCACCAGGCGTCGATGCCGTCTTTCATGGCCTCGTCGTCATCCTTGATGTCGTAGCTGGCCGAGAACGCCTTGCCGCACGCGCCGGTGAAGACCAACACTCGGATATCCGGGTCGCGGTCGGCCGTGCGCACAGCGTCGGTCACTTCGCCGCACAGCTCGAGTCTCAACGCGTTGAGCCGCTCGGGACGATTCAAGGTGATGATCGCAACCCGTTCATCCGTTTCGTAGGTGATGGTGTTGTAGGCTATGTACCCCTCCCACGCCGTCGGTGCGGGCCTCGGCTTGGGCTTATTGTCCTCGCGAGTCCCCCGTTCCTCACCCTAAGTTTTCAAAAATAAGGAAGAAGTGAGAACGGCGGCGCAATAATCCCCCACTGAAGCGGCCGGTTGATCCGGCTGTGGCGGACCAAAATGGGACCGTCTATAGCCTTCTGTCAGGGTTGCTCTGACTGGAAGGCGGGGGGATGTATCGGGTGGAGTTGTACGCGCGGGTCCGGCGGGCGTGTCGTGTCGAGGGGATGAGCACCCGCGAGGCCTCGCGGGTGTTCGGGCTGGACCGCAAGACGGTGCGCAAGATGCTGTCGTTCTCGGTGCCGCCGGGATATCGCCGGAGCGTGCCGCGGAGGCGTCCGAAGCTGGACGCATTCACGGGGATTATCGATCGGATCCTGGAGGACGATCGGACCAGCCACCACAAGCAACGGCACACGGCGAAGCGGATCTTCGACCGTCTCCGGGACGAGTACGGGTTCACCGGCGGCTACACCATCGTGAAGGACTATGTCCGTGAGCGGCGGCTTCGGTCGCGCGAGATGTTCGTGCCGCTCGTCCATTCCCCCGGCCACGCCGAGGCGGACTTCGGCGAGGCGATGGCGGTGATCGGCGGTGTGGCGCGCAAGGTCCACTTCCTTGCCTTCGACCTTCCCCACAGTGATGGTTGCTTCGTGAAGGCCTATCCGGCGGAGACGACCGAGGCGTTCTGCGATGGCCACAACGCGGCGGTTGCGTTCTTCGGCGGCGTCCCCCGCTCCATCCTGTACGACAACACCAAGCTGGCGGTTGCCCGCATCCTGGGCGATGGAAAGCGGCAGCGAACGCGCGTCTTCACGGAGCTGCAATCCCACTATCTGTTCGAGGACAGGTTCGGCCGGCCGGGCAAGGGCAACGACAAAGGCAAGGTCGAGGGACTGGTCGGCTTCATCCGGCGGAACTTCCTGGTCCCCGTCCCGCGGGCCGAGAGCATCGAGGCGCTGAACGATGATCTCGCGGGACAGTGCCGCCGGCGCCAGGCGGCGCGGCTGCGGGGTCACAAGGAGACCATCGGCGAGCGCCTCGCGCGGGATCGCCAAGCTCTGCTACCGCTACCCCCGGCACCATACGATGCCTGCGACAAGCGTCCCGGGCGGGTGAGTTCGCTGTCGCTGTTGCGCTACCGCGGCAACGACTACTCCGTACCCGTGGCCTACGGCCACCGCGAGGTACTGATCCGGGGCTATGTCGACGAGGTGATGATCAGCTGCGGGGCCGAGGTGATCGCCCGGCACCGCCGGTCCTATGACAGCGAGGACCTGATCTTCGACCCGCTGCATTATCTGCCATTGATCGAGCAGAAGATCGGCGCCCTCGACCAGGCCGCGCCGTTGGCGGGCTGGGACCTGCCCGAGGCCTTCATCACTCTGCGACGCCTGCTCGAAGCCCGCATGGGCAAGGCGGGCAAGCGCGAGTACGTCCAGGTGTTGCGTCTGCTGGAGACCTTCCGGCCCGAGGAGGTCGAGGGTGCGGTCGGCGACGCCCTGCGGCTTGGCACGATCGGCTTCGATGCCGTCAAGCACCTGGTGCTGTGTCGGACCGAGCGACGGCCGCCTCGACTGGATCTCGACGTCTATCCGTACCTGCCGCGCGCCCGGGTCGCGATAACGTCTGCCAAATCGTACATGAGCCTGCTGTCGGGGCTCCGCGCATGACCGACACGCCGCAGGTGCTGCTCGTCCACCACCTCAAGAGGCTGAAGCTGCCGACGTTCCTGAGGGAGTACGACAAGATCGCCCGGCAGTGTGCCTCGGAAGGCGTCGACCACGTTCGCTATCTTCTGCGTCTTGCCGAGCTCGAGCTGATCGCCCGCGAGCGCCGCATGGTCGAGCGGCGCATCAAGGCGGCGCGCTTCCCCGTGATCAAGAGCCTCGACAGCTTCGACTTCAAGGTCATCCCCTCGCTCAACAAGACGCTGGTCCTGGAGCTGGCCCGCTGCGCGTACATCGAGCGCCGCGAGAACCTCATCGCGCTCGGCAACAGCGGCACCGGCAAGACCCACATCGCCCTCGGTCTCGGCCTGGCGGCCTGCCAGAAGGGCCTCTCGGTCGGCTTCATCACCGCCGCCGCACTGGTCCACGAGCTCATCGAGGCCCGCGATGACAAGCAGCTGCTGAGGTTCCAGAAGAAGCTCGCCACCTACAAGCTTCTGATCGTCGACGAACTCGGCTTCGTGCCGCTGTCCAAGACCGGCGCCGAGCTCCTGTTCGAGGTGTTCAGCCAGCGCTACGAGCGGGGCTCGACCCTGGTCACCACCAATCTGCCCTTCGACGAATGGACCGAGGTGTTCGGCTCCGAGCGCCTCACCGGCGCTCTCCTCGACCGCCTCACCCACCACGTCAACATCCTCGAGATGAATGGCGAGAGCTACAGGCTCAACCAGAGCCGCAGGCGTCAAACCCCGACGGCGAACTGAACCGACCACCCAGCCCACGCTTGACCCCGTGGGCCCACAGGTCCCTCCCGCGCGCGCCGCCGCGTCGGCCTGTTGAGGGCACGCCGCGTCGCACGCGGGGCCCTCCCATGGACTACGGGGACAAGCCCGCAGCCGCCAAGTGGTCCCTTCTTACACCGCCACGGTGGTCCCTTTTTGCTCCGCCATTGACACGCATCAGACGACGAACACGATGACGACCGACGCGGACGCCTTCCCGCCATAACTGGCGCACCATCTGGCGGCTGCCGTAAAACGGATAGTTGAGAAACAGCTCGTCGATCCGACACATCAGCGCCAAGTTCTCAAGGCTCTCGCCTTTCGGCGCGTAATAAAACGAGGATCGGCCGATCGCCAGAATTTCACATTGACGGCTCAAGCTCAGGTCGGGATTGTTGCGCGTGATAATCTTCTTGCGCTCAACCCGGCTCATCGCTTGAGCCCTCTGGCCAAAAAATCCCGCTCCACTGTCAACTGGCCGATCTTGGCATGAAGATCGTGGACCTCCACTTCATGGTCTTGGCCGGTGCGATCGGTGCCGTTCGAGAACACTTCGCCAAGTCCGTCCATCGCCTGACGCTTCCACGCGCTCACCTGATTTGGATGTACCTTGTGCCGCGCCGCGATCTCCTGGATCGTCCTGTCGCCCCGTAGAGATTCCAGCGCAACCTTCGCCTTGAAGTCTGCCGTAAATCGTCGTCGTGTCGTCATCTCGTATTCCTCCGTTATCCGGTGGAATACACCTTAAACAACTGTCCGATTTCCTGGGACCAGCTCAGAGTGAGGTCGCCGAAATGGGAAAATTGAAGGAAATACCCAACCTTTCCAACGCGAGTGTGGCGGGACGGGGAGAACGCATCATCGATCCGGCGACCATGATGGTTTATTCGGAAACTATCGAACGGACAATCGACGTGACCGTGAAGCTGCAGGGTCAAGAGGCTGTCGAGATGACCTCCGTCGAGAGACACGAATACGCCTCTCGACGTTACCCTTGACCGGAAGGAAGGACGCCACCGCATCGCCGCCGGCCCGAGGCTTGTCGCGGGGATCGCGACGCCAGCTGAAGATGAGGTCGGCGTTTACGTCATAACGACGTGCCACCTGAGACATCGAAACGCTGGGAGCATGGCTCTGCGCCACACTTGGCTAAGCACCGCGGTCCGCCCGAGAGCCTGATCCTGGACAATGGGCCCGAACCGACCGCGAAGACGATGTTCGAATGCGCGCAGGCAAACGGTGTCGCGCCGTACTTCATCGAACCGGGACAGCCTAGGTATTCCGGTGAAACTGACACACTGGTTCCGGCGTGAAGCTGATTGGCGATTCCGGACAAATTGGACAAGCGGTGCATCACGCAGCAAGAAGCGACTTGGAGCTGCCCCGCGCCGGCGGATCGAAGCATGCCTTCATGCGCGATGTCCTCGCACCTCTGGTGACGCCAGACACGCCGGAATACGAAGGGCTGAGAGACGACATTTTCGGCCAATAGCCCCGGTCGGTTTCTTCGCCGCGTTGGCCCACTCACCGAAAAGCGCCGGTAGTCTCGTCGCCATGTGCGGACGTTTCACACAACGGTATTCGTGACACGAAGTTCACAGTTTTCTCAGGCTGCTTGGCCCGCCACAAAACCTTCGGTCCCGCTACAACATCGCGCCGTCCCACAATGTCGCGGTCGTTCGCTCGCATGAGGATGGCCGTCGGCTCTCACTGCTTCGTTGGGGCCTGATGGCCTTCGCCGGGCTTTGGGAGCGGTGGCAAGCGCCAAAGGGGATCGAATTGAAGGGATCGCTCGCGAACCGTCGGCCGGGCGACATCATAGAAACCTGCACCGTTCTCACGGCAGCCGGCAACGAAGTGGTGGCGCCGATCCACGACTGTATACCCGTCATCCTTGCCCCGGAGCTCTTCGACCCGTGGCTTACAGGGGAGTCCGCACCCCTCGGCCCGTGCCCGCCGTTGTCGATGGCCCGCCATCCCGCGAGAATCCTCGTCAACAAGCCCTCGAACGACCATCCGCGCTGCATCGAGCCCATCGCCGATCGATAAGCCTGACGGCTCTCCCGCTCGGCGCGTTTCGAACGGATAGTCGTTCGAGCGCCGCCGAACTCCCCCCTTTCGAATAAGCGCACCGCGCCGTCCAAGGGCCGAGCCCGGCCCCGCGAGGTCGACGGTCGGAAGCCGGTCGAGAGTGCCTCCGATCGCGCCGAGTCCTCGCCCGAAGACTTGGCCTGCCCGCCTTAACCGGATCCAGTTGCTAAGTTAGAGGATAGCATCTGGGTTGCTGATGAAAGGGAGCAGAACAGATGGCGAGGAAGCGTTTTACGGTTGAGCAGATCATCCACCGCCTGCGTGAATCGGACGTGCTTCTTTCCCAGGGCGAGACGGTCGGCGAGGTATGTCGCCGGATCGGTGTGTCGGAGCAGAGCTACTATCGGTGGCGCAAGGAGTACGGCGGGTTGAAGGTCGAGCAGGCCCGTCGGCTGAAGGAGCTGGAGCAGGAGAATACCCGGCTCAAGCGGGCCGTGGCCGATCTCACGCTCGACAAGCTAATCCTGAAGGAGGCGATGGAGGGAAACTTCTAAGCCCCGAACGCCGGCGTCACTGCGTGCAGCATGTGCGGGAAAGGCATGGCGTAACCGAACACCGTGCCTGTCGGGTCCTGGGGCAACCGCGGACGCCGCACCGCTACCGGCCGATCGTCGCCGCTGACGAGGGGATGCTGACGGCAGCAATTATCCGCCTGGCCGGCCGGTATGGCCGTTACAGCTACCGGCGGGTGACGGCGCTGCTCCATACGGAGGGCTGGCAGGTAAACCACAAGCGGGTAGAGCGGATCTGGCGGCGCGAGGGGCTGAAGGTTCCAGCGAAACAGCTGAAGCGGGGCAGGCTCTGGCTGAACGACGGATCGTGCGTCCGTCTCAGGCCATGTGGGCGGAACCATGTCTGGGCCTATGACTTCGTCCAGGCCCGGACGCACGACGGCGGGGTGTTCCGGATGCTCACCGTGATCGACGAGTTTAGCCGGGAGTGTCTCGCGATCGAGGTAGCCCGCCGGTTGCGTCACGACGACGTTCTGGCCAGTCTGACGGATCTGTTCACGCGTCATGGCCCGCCCGGCCATATCCGGTCGGACAATGGCAGCGAGTTCACCGTCGCTGCGGTGAGGGACTGGTTGCCACGGGTCGGGGTGAAGACGCTCTACATCGAGCCAGGCTCGCCATGGGAGAACGGCTACAACGAGTCGTTCAACGGCAAGCTGCGGGACGAACTGCTGAACGGCGAGATCTTCTACACCCTCAGGGAGGCCCAGGTGCTGATCGAGCAATGGCGCCAGCATTACAACACGATCAGGCCGCACAGTGCACTCGGATACAGACCGCCGGCGCCACAGACCACCGTGCTTCGCCGCGGCAATCCGCCCTTCGCTATGGATGGGCTACGGGCTGATTGCCGCTCGCCAAACACCGAGCATGGTCTAAACTAACGAGTGGTACTAATCGTGGGGGCAGTTCAATGCTTCAATGGGGGCAAATCGTTTCCGAGCCGGACAAATTGCCAACGCAGGGCATGCCCGAGTGGGATCGTGACGCGCTCGGGCCACCGTATAAACCGCATCCGCCGGAATGGATTCCAGCCACCTTCGAGAAAGACGAACTAATCGACCTGACTTGCTCTCCTGAACCCGACGCTCCGCACCATCCAACTCGTTCTTAGTGCAGGCCTCCCGCAATAGAGCGCCGCCTCCGCCTCTCGCTGCCGCACCAACCCCTTGAGCTTGCGCCCGCCGGCCCAAATCCAGCGCCTGAACTCGGCAGGCACGTCGTCGTGCTCCTCTCAATTGACCTTCTGCCGGAGCGTCGACCGCTGCAGCGAGCCGGCGCCAAGCACTGCTCCGAGCAACCAGCCCACGACAAATTTCGCCTGTCGTCTGGCCTTGGAAAATTAGAACTTCAACCTCCAGTCCTGCGGCCGGTGGACCACCGACGCGTAGAGGATTATGATTTTCTGAGCAACCCTAGGAAAGAGAGGAGATTCATGCGTAGACGCTTGCCATTCTCATCAGTTTGCAGGCCAACGCGCCGCGAGGTTCTGGCCGGCGCGGGCGCGGCCGCCCTGACACTTGCGGCCGCACCCGTCACGGCGAGTGTGCCGAGCATCGCCGATATCGTCGTGGTCGGGGCAGGCGCGGCCGGACTGGCGGCGACCCACACCTTGATGGAGATGGGAATTTCAGTCGCCTGCATCGAAGCAAAAAATCGGATCGGGGGACGTGCCCATACGGATCATGAGACGTTCGGCGTGCCTTATGACCGGGGCTGCCACTGGCTGAGCACATCTCACGTCAACCCGTGGATCGAATTCGGTCAGACGAGCGGCTACACGATCTATCCCGCGCGACCGGAAGATGACGAACGGGCCTTCATCGATGGCCGGGAGTTGACCGACCAAGAGTGGGCTGCGCTCAACGACACCTGGTACGCCATAACCGGGGAAATCGGCGACGCGGGTCGAAGCCGTCAGGACGTCAGCCCGAGAGAAGTGGTCACTACGACGGGGCCCTGGGCGCCGCTTTGTGAAAGCTGGATCGGTCCCTGGGAGATGGGCAAGGACTTCGATCAATTTTCCTGTCAGGACTGGTGGAATTCGGAAGGCGGGGAGTCGCATTTCTGTACCCAGGGATTCGGCACGCTCATACACCAATACGGATCGAATATTCCGGTCGAACTCAACACGCCGGCGACTCTCGTGCGCTGGGGCGGCGACGGGGTCGAGGTTGAGACCCCGGCGGGCACGATCCGCGCCCGGGTGGCGATAGTCACGGTGTCCACCGGCGTTCTTGCCGCCGAGGGGATCCGTTTCGATCCGCCGCTGCCGGTAAAGAAACAGGAATCCTTTCACCGCGTCTCGATGGGCATATACAACAATATCGCCCTGCAGTTCTCGGAGGACATCTTCGGCTTTGGGGCCGACGTCTATGTCGATCGCCAGGTGGAATCGGTGGAGGCGACGGGTTGGCTGAGCAATATCTCGGGCAGCAATTTGATGTTTGGTTATTCGGGCGGGCGCTTCGGTCGCGAGCTTGAACGCGCGGGGGTGGACGCGGCAGTGAATTTCGGTCTCTCCGAGTTGCGCAAGATTCTCGGTTCGTCGATCGACAAGAAATTCATCAAGGGTGATTTCACCCGCTGGGGCGAGGATCCGCATTCTTACGGCGCCTACGCGTCCGCAGATCCCGGCTACTACCCCATGCGGCGCGAGTTGAACACGCCGGAAGCCGACAAGATCTATTTTGCTGGCGAGGCCTGCAGCGGCAGTTTATGGGCAACGGCGGCGGGCGCGCTCGAGAATGGCATCCTAGCTGCGCAGCGGGCCCGCTGGTCGCTCAAGCAATGATGCGATTTGCATGGGCTCGCGCGAACGGGCGCAATGTCGTCTAGATACCGCTTGGGATTGACCTGTGGCTCGCAACGCCTTTGGTTATCGATTAGGAGGCGGCAACTTCCAACGCGCCTTGCTCGCTCATCAGCCGTTTGATGTATTCGCCTGGTTCCGGCCCTCCGCATAGAGCGCCGCCTCCGCCTCGCGCCGCCGCACCAGCCCCTTGAGCTTGCGCCCACCGGCCCACACCCAGCGCCGGAGCTCAGGTGGCACGGAGCTGTGCTCCTCCCGGTTGACCTTGCGCCGTAGCGTCGAGCGCTGTAGCGCACCGGTGCCGAGATTGAAGGCAAATGAGCAGAGAGCGTCGAATCGGCCGTCCTCGAGCGGCACCCGGATGAGGCGCAGCACGGCCCGCTCGGCGACCTCCACATCGCGGCGTAGCAGCGCTTCGGCCTCCGCCTCGTCGATGCCGTCAGCAAACCGCTCGCGCTCGTCGTCGCGCACCACATGACCGTAACCGATGGTGGGCCATCCGCCCGGACAGATGTAGATCTCGGGCGCGAACCCCTCGAAGCGCTTGATCAGCGCGAGGCCGTCGCAGGTGAGGTGGCGCATGGCCTCAGCGCCGCTCTCGCAGCTTCGAGAGCGTCCGATTGCCGAACCAGAAGCTCATGACGGCGGCGAACAGCGCCTGCGTCTCGGGATCCCAGATGCGCGGCAGGGCCTCGGCGATGAGCAGGCCCTCGACCACGATCAGGAGATAGAGGCCCGAGCCCTTGACAGAGGCGAACAGGATGAAGAAGGCGTAGGTGATCAGCGGGCGGACCGAGGCCCGGAGGCCGTCCACCCATCGGCTGCTGCCGCCCAGCGCCGCATCGTGCTTGTAGAGGGCGTTGCTCTCGGCGATGTCGGCGTTGACCTCGATCTCCTCGAGGCGCTGGTTGTGGCCGAGCCGCATCTGCTCCATCTGGCGGTCGAGCACCGCAAGCTCGTGCTTGCGGTCCGCCCGCTTGCGGAACATGGCCATGATGTCGGGAATGGCGCTGGTGGCGAATCCCAGCAGACTGCCGAGCAGGGTCAGCATTGTGAGCCTCCAATTGGGTTGAACGTGAAAGCGACTCCGGCCGCCGACGTACCGCCGGTGGCGACAGCCGGCCGGCCGGCGGTGGGATCGGTGTGTGAGGGGGGTGGTGCGGCGCGGGGCGGCCGCGCGTGATGTCAGAGCGGCGTCAGCCGCCGAACGGCCTCAGCCGAACAACGCCGGCCAGAAGGCGCGGGTGGCGACGGCGAGCATGCCGCCGAGCACGATGTAGAGCAGGCGCGTGTTTCGGTTGTGGAGCGCCTCGATCTTGGTGAGCTGGGCCTGGAGCTCGCCATAGCGCCGCTCGCAGGCAATCTCATGCTCCGCGAGGTGCCGCGCCGCCTCCGAGCGCACCCGCTCGATCTCGATGAGATGGGTTTCGGTCACGGGTATGTCTCCGATGTTGCAGCGCCGCGACGAGAGACCCGTCCCGGAGGACGGACCGTCACGGCAGGCCGGCTTCTTCGTGGTGTGGGTGACGGCTCAGGCGGCCCGGTCGGCCTCGTGGACACGGGCGTCCTCGCCGACGGCGGTGATCTCGACCTGCTCGCCGCGGGGTCGGACGGCCATCACCCGGCCTCGCAGACCCCATGCCTCGCCGGGGCCGAAGGCGAAGTGGGTGCGCTCCTCGTCGGCCCCGGTGTAGGGCACGGGGTCCGGGTCCTCGCTCAGCAGGACGGTGCGCTCATCGGCACCAGGTTCGACCGGCCAGGGCCCGCCCAAGCTCCCGTCGCGGCGGCGAAGCGCGATGTAGTGAACGGGCGGCTCGGCCGTGTCCGAGCTCCATTCGATCGGCTCGCTCAGAATCAGCGTGCGGCCGTCGACGGCGACCACCTCGCCGCCCTGGCCCCAGCGCGGCGGGTCGTGGGTGATGGCGATGAGATCGCCGTAGGTCGGGATCAACCCTTCGAGCTCGGTGCGGAAGGTGACGATGCGCCGGCGATAGCGGTTGGCGGCGGCCATGTAGAGGCCCTCGCGCATCGCCTGCTCGGCGCCGGTGCAGCCGAACAGATCGACCGTGGCGGGCTTGTCGGCGGCTTCGGTGGCGCTGTCCGGCAGGGCGGCGACGACATCGTCGGGCGCCCAGGTGCGCTCCGAGAAGTAGGTCACCGTCACCGCATCCGCCGTGTCCTCACCCGGCATGACGTATTGGACGCGGAAGCTGCCCCTGACGATGTTGCGGGGTCCGAACAACGCCACCGACAGGGTGCGCGGTGCATCGCGGGCGATCCGCAAGATCCCGCCCTGCAGGAAGGGCAGCGCGCGGCCGCAGCGGGCGATACGGGTGAGCGCCTCCCAGACCGTGAGGCCCTGGTCGAACACGGCGTCGAAGCGGTCGCCGCGGGCCCGCCAGACGGCATCGAGCGCATGGAGCGCCGCGAGATCGATGCGGGCGTCGTCGAGCCCGGCGCCGTAGCGCGCCCTGGCGGCGTCGGCGAAGGCCGAGGCGAGCGAGCGCGTGGCCCGAGGTTCCGACCAGCCGGCCGCGGGGTCCCACACCGGCAGCTTGCGGGTGACAATGCAATTGATCATGCGCGCCGAGCGCTGGGAGAGATTGTCGGTGGCGCGCATCCGCACCGCGAGCAGGGTCACGTCGCCGAATTCCGGTGTGTCCTCGAGGAAGGCCTTGAGCCCGCCCCAGCGGATCTCGTGGCCGGCGCGGGCATCGCCGCTCTTGTCGTTGGTGCGCCTGACCCTCACCTCGTAGCGCCCGGCATCGAGGGCGTAGCGATAGCTCCTGCGCTGCGGCGTGTTCTCGGCCGCGGTCACGCTCTCCGAGGCGACCGCGATCCAGCCGCCGGTGGCGGCACCCTCGTCATCGACGGCGCGGGCCTCGACCGCCCAGTCGACGGTACGGGCGCTGAAGCTGCCGTCGTCATTGGCGTAATAGAGACCGCGCGGCATCACCACGTCGATGCCGATCTCCGTCGCACGGGTGCCGGCCGGGTTGGCGGTGAAAGGACCGATCCAGCCATCGTCGCCCGCTTCGCGGTCGTTGGCCCCGATCAGTTCCTGGCCGGCGATCTCGGGCGCGGTAATCACGTCGGTCTCGAACAGGGTGACGGCGCCGCCCGGCGCCACGGTCTCGGTCTCGATCTCCTCGAAGGAGGCGATCGGCGTGTCCTCGATGCGGATATGCTCGAGGTCGTGCTCGCCCTGGCCGATGCAGTGCAGCTGATGCAGGTATTGCTCGTTGCCGTCGTACTCGGCCCAGGGGGTGGCGGCGAGATCGGGATAGACCCGGTGGCGGCCGTAGACCACGGGGATCGGCTGGGTGAGGCGCGCCTGGTTGCCCTGGGCGGTCAGCGAATAGGTCGGGCTCGGCGAGGGCACGCCCTTGCCGAAGCTGGGCGCGGCGGGCTTGGGCGGCGGCAGCAGGACATTGACCAGCGTCGTACCGACCAGCGCCACGCCGGCGGTGATCAGCGAGATGCCGATCGTGGAGGTGACGCCGATGGCGCCGGCGATGAGCCCGCCGAGATAGGGTGCGGCGACCATCACGGCGAGCATGAGGATGGTGCGGAGCGGGTTCTTGCCGCCGCCACCGCCGCCGTCCTGGGGCAGCGGCACGAACACCACCACGTCGTCCTCGCCGATGAGCGTCTCGTCCCAGCGGCCGCGCAGGAGTGGCGAACCGTTGCGCAGACAAATGGTCGGGCACTCGAACTCGTCGATGCCCTGCTCGCCGAGCCATTCACGGATCGAGAGCGGTTCGGCGACGACGATCACTTCGCGGTCCCGCTCCGGGCGGAACGGGTTACGCAGCATGACGACGGTGCCGGGCATCAGGCGTCTCCCATGAAGCGATAGAACCCCTCGATCCGCCAGCCGTGGGTCGCGAGATCGCGCCCGTTCTGGAACACGACACCGATCTCGCGGGCGGCGTGGAGCACGCCGCCAGCGTTCCCGTTCGGGGTGGTCGCGGAAGCCTGAGAGCACGGCGCGCAAGCTCGTCGCGTCGACCGGGATCTCCGGCACCTTGATCCGGAAACGCTCACGCCAGCACCAGCGCACCAGGCCCCAGCAGTCGAACGCGTCCGGTCCGCGCCCGCCCGCGACCCATGGGCGGCCGATCAGGTCTTCTGCCCAGTGCATCTAGCGGGTGAGCCCGGGGAAGCGCTTCGCGGTATAGGTTTCGGCCGGAAACGCCCTGTTGCCGATGTCGAGCATCCGCGCGCGGCCGGTGGCGCGGAACACGTCGACCTCGACCTCGGTCAGCGTGAGGGTGATCGGCGGGTCCATCTGCGGGCCCTCGAGGTCGGTCGAGAGATAGGGCCGGTAGGTGACCTCGATGCGCTCGAGGCTGGTCGCCGCGGCGTCGAGGTGGCGGACGATCTCGCGGCTCACATTGTCCAGGGTCACGGCGATCTCGGGTACCGGCGCGGTATCGACCGGCGGCAGCTCCAACTCGAAAGCCAACGCCACGAACCGCACCGTCTCGCCCGCATCGAGCGGGGCATTGGCCTCGAGGCGGGCGTTCAGATCGACATGGTCGCGCACCACCCGGACGGCGGTGGGTCTGCCGTCGTCGTCGACGAAGGCGGGATGGCGCAGCTCGAGGGTGTGCAGGATGACGGTGTCGGCGGGCGCCGAGGCGTAGGCCTCGCGGATCGCCTGCTCGAGGGCCGGATCGGGCATCTTTGGCTTACTCCGACACCGCCGGCGCGGGCAGCAGCTCAGGCTTGGGATGATCTGCCTTGATCCCTTGCCAGCGTTCGATCAGCGCCTCCGTCTCGGCCGGCAGCGCGGCGCCGCCCTCGCGCAGGCTGTCGAGGGTCTTGAGGACGGCGTCGAGCTGATCGCCGACCGGCATCTCGCGGGCGTAGCGCTCGGCCCGGCGCATACGCGCCTGGATGCGGTCGACGGCGAGCGCGTCGAGCCTGCCGGCGAGATCGGTGTCGACGGCGAGATCGTGGGTCGTGAGATCGATGCCCGGGTCCTGCTCGCCGTAATCGAGCGAGGCGACGCGGGCGTAGTGGCGGCCGTCGAGGCGGCAGAGCCAGGTGAAGGCGCCGTCGGGCCAGTTCGTCGGCGGCAGGAAGTGCGTGCCGGTCTCGGATTCCACATAGCTGATGAGATGCATGCGCCTCTCCTAACCGCAATTATTCATGACGCCTGGTGGATTTGCCCGAGGCGCGCGTTATTGGCCGGGTTGACGTCGGGTTTTCGCGTCGGGTTTTCGGGACGGGGTTGTGGGTTGATGGTCGGGGTTCATCGGTCGGCATATGCCGCCTCGCTCATGGGCCTCGAGCGGCGATGCAGCCGGCCATCGCGACGAGGGCTGGCCGATATGGATAGAATGACGGCAGGGCGATCCTGACTCGGGATTTGAGCTCCTCGATGCGCACGGCGATCTTGAGGAAGGCGCGGCAGATGGTTTCGAACGTCGCCTTGCGCCAGAGGGATTTCCGGGGCGCGGCTTGGCGCAGCCGGTGCAGCAGCCAATAGGCGCCGCTGTGCAGGAACAGCCGGAACTGGTTGGCTTCCCAGCGGTGGCACGACGTGCGGTCGGACTTGGTGTAGAGCTTCATCTCCTTGATCATGTTTTCCATCCGGCCGCGGGCGCAGTAGACCTTCTCATAGAGCAGCTTGGAGCGGCCGCTCAGGTTGGTGACGATGAAGCGTATGTCGGACCCTTTCGCCGTGGCCTCGACGCGGGCGATGACGGTGCGCATCCGCGACCAGCTTTTGGCCTGGTAGCCGGTGCGGAAGAAGCGGCGCACCCGGTCCTTGCGTGAGCGCGCGCGGCGCACGGCCGCGTCCTCGCACCAGGGCTGGCCGATCTCGCTCAGCCGGGCGTTGCCGGGCAGCCCGAAGATGTAGCCGCAACCCTGGCTTTCCAGCAGTTCCATGACCTCCGGCGTGCCGTAATGGCCATCGCCCCGCACGGTAATCTCGACCCGGGGCCAGTTGCGCCGGATGCGGCGGATGACGTGTTTCAGTATCTTGGCCGCCTCTTCTCCGGAGGGCCGCTTGCCGGGGCGCAAGAGCGAGAGCACCGGCTTGCCCGTGGCGGCCTCGAAGATGTGGATGGGCTGGAAGCAGTACGCGTCGTAATGGGCGTTGAACAGCGCCAGCTGCTGGCCGCCGTGGACGGTATCGGCGGTATCGTCGATGTCGAGGGTGATGCGGGCGGGAACACGCTCGAAGCTTGCGAGGAACAGATCGATCATCGACAGCCCCATGCGCGCCAGCGCGCGCCACGACGGCGCGTTCTCGAGGCGCGACAGGGTCGGCTGGCTCATCAGATCGCGACCGCTCTCGGGCAGGCGCCCACAGGCCAGCTTGAACGCCGGATCGACGCGCAAGACGTCGAGGTCGTCGCAATCCTCGTAGCCACAGGCGATGGCGAACAGCCGGGCCCGGATCATGTCGGCGTAGGAGTGGGTCGTGCTCGAAGGGTCGCGCTCGTCGGCCACACAGGAGGCCAGCAAGTCGGCAATCCCGAGCCGTCTCTCGATCCCGGGAAACAGCAATACGCCGCCGTCCGACGACAGCCGCCCGCCGTCGAACCGGGCACACAATTCCTTGCCCGCCACGGGTGACAGGCCGGGGAGATAGGGGATAGTCTCGTTCATGGTGAGCTGGGTTCTCCGGTTGCCGCGTGATCTGGCTTCAACACCAAAATCATACGGAATCTCAACAGGTTAATCCACGCTCACCAACCATCTCACAGCGCGCCGTGAATAATCCGGGCTAATAGAGTTCGACCCGGGCCATCACCGTCGGGTAGTGACCGCCGCCCTCGACGCCGAGCTTGTTGTTGTAATTGCGCCCCGCGGCCCAGACGGTGCCGCAGGCCGAGCGGACGAAGAAGCCGGCCTCCGAGGTGTAGCCGTGGGCCACCACCTCGACCGCCTCCCACTGCTCCGGCGGGACCGGCAGCGGCCATTGCAGCGGGGCCGCGCTCTGGCCGGCGCCCCAGGCGCCGTACTGACCGTAATAGCCGCAGGTGTAGACGCGGCCGTCGGAGCCCAGCATGACCGTGGAATGGTAATGGGCGGCGGCGAGGGCGCCGCCGGTGGAGATCATCTGTGCCGTCATGCCCTCGGGCAGGGCGACCCTCGTCGGCGCGGTGATATCCCCGGTGGTGTTGCCGATGCCGAGCTGGCCCTGGCCGTTGTAGCCGCAGGCATAGGTGTTGCCGTCGTCGCCGTTGAACCAGAGTTGCGCGTATTCGCCGCCGGCCCAGAGATCGGTGGCGGCGGCCACCCCGGCCGGCAGCGGCAGCTGCTCGAAGAGGTGACGATGATCAGTGGCGCCGTTGCCGTGGAACCCTTGGCCGCCATAACCGGCGGTCCAGATGCTGCCGTTCTTCATGAGCACGGCCGTGGCCGCACCGCGGGATGAGCCGCAGGGCGCGACCTTCCTGATCACGGCCGCGCCCGGCAGGCCCGCCACCTCGGTGAAGAGGTGCTTGTCGGTGGTGCCGTCGTCGACGCCGAGCTTGCCCCAGTTGTTGGCGCCCACGGCCCTTAAGCGTCCGTCGCGGGTCAGCGCGAAGCAGGCCGGGTAGCCGCCATGGCCGGGCCAGAAGTCGATCACGTCGGCGAGCGGCACAACGCCGGTCTTCCTGCAGCGCACCGGCTTGTAACTGTGGCTCGTGTCGCCCTGGCCGAGATTGCCGTAAGAGCCATGGCCCCAGGCCCACAGGCTGCCGTCCCGGCAGAGCGCATGGAGGGACGACGAGTTGGCCGGAGAGCCCCGCACCAGGTCGAGTTTGGTGATGTCACGGCCCGGGATACCCGAGGCGCGGCCGATATCGCTCGCACCAGGTCGAGCTTGACCACGTCCCGTCTCGGAATACCGGAGGCGCGGCCGATGTCGGTGGCATCGATGGAGCGGGCATAACCGTTGGTGGTGGCATGGCCGCGGCCGTGCTGGCCGTGACCGTTATGGCCCCAGGTGACGACGTCGCCGTCATCGGTCAGCATGGCGACGGCGCTGTAGGAGCCGACCACATAGCGGGGCCGCCCGGCGACCGGATGGTCGGCATTGGTGCGGTTGTCCCACACCAGGTAGTGGAGGTGCTGGGGGTCGTAGGCATTGCCCGCCATGGCGAGTTGGTGATCGCCGTTGGTACCGGACATGCGGACGGTGCCGTCGGCCATCACGAAGGCCATGTAGTAATAGGTGATATCCGAGGCGCAGCCCTTGCCCGGATACGACGCCTCGCCGTTGAGCAACCCGATGCAGCGCTGGCTCGCCGGCAGCTTGTGCGGGTGCGGCCGTGTTACGCTCGATCTTGGCTTTAGGCACCGTGCGCAGGCGATCACCCAGCGCGGTCAGCACTTGTTCGGTCTTGCTGGGCATGGCGGATAATTCCGGAGTCGATCTTGTCGCCATCGATGCCGGAGACCGTGTATTGACGGTCCGGCAGGGCGGCGAAACTGAAAGGGCCGCGATGACGGTACCCACAGCTCCCATAAGGAAGCTTGAAACATGCAAAAGCTAATTCTCGCTCTTGTCATGTCTTTGAGCTTTGGGCAGCCCGCTTTCGCTCAATCGCCCACAGATTTTTTCAAAGCTGCGGAATGGGTGGATTCATCCTTGGAGGAGTTCTCGGCGAAACTTAAAGAGCAGTTCCCAGATGTAATGTTCAAGGACAGAGGGTATTTGGAAAAGCTCCCCGAGATGGTGGATGACCCCTATTATTGGCACTTGAAAGGGACTGTATCTTTTCCACAAACTGATTTTGAAAGTATTGATTTTATCTGTGCTCGCATCGGGCAAAGAACACATGATTACATAGTTAAGAGGTTTAATATCTCCAGTCCCGAAATGATCAGAACTGCTCGGACCTTCGTTCCGGCTGAATGGTTATATTTTACGCTCAGCGGTGCTGATCCGTTTCACTGGCCAAGTGATGCAATTTCGAGATTGGTCTGTGCATCATATACCTATGAAGTGGGTTCGGGCGGTCTTGCTCCACCTAGAGAAGATGTGCTGTCTTCGATGGAAAGCTTGTTTGATGAGGTTATCGAACAATCAGTAGCTCCCCCAGACCGTCCTCTTGGAAAGCATGACTACAGTTTCGTCGTTCCTTCACCGACGTATAGAGAACATATGATTTTGCATGGGGCTGAGGCGACGAAAATCCGGGAGTATTTTTATATGGATTTCAGGAGTTACGCCCTGTTCCAGGGAACATAGCGCGATATTTGGTCCCAAATGGGCAGCTGTGACCGTGAGGATCGGGTCCAAATTGTGCCGCTGGTAAGCTCGACCTAGACCGCCTCTTGCTTCATCCTGATCGCACCTGCCGCCCGATCAGCCCCGGCAATCTGCGGGTCCAGCGCTCGGCTTGCCGGGCCACATTGAGCCGCTTGCGCAACTTCACCTGCCGCACCAGCACGAACATCACCACAGTGGCGATGCCCTGGCGGTAGCCGCCCGACTTGGTGCGCCCGCCGCCCTTGGCCCGCCGGCCGATGCGGCCCGTGGAGGCGCTCACCCGCGCCCCATCGACCACCAGCAGCGCGGTGCGCCCCGACCGCCGGACCATCCTGAGCGGCCCGTGACGGTCGGTCGGAAACGTTGCCGGCGTGATCCGCTTGCCGCCCACGCCGCGCTTCGGCGCCGCCGGCGTCGGGATGGCGAGCCAGCGCCCGACCTTGCCCTTGATCACCGCACCCTCGTCGAAGGCGCGGACGATCTGCGCCGCCTTCGACCAGACCAGGCTCGCGGCATCGTGGCCCTTGTTGACGTAGGTCCGGCCGCGCCAGGTGCGTGACAGCCGCGTCCCGAGGCCGGTACCGACCACCTGCTTGCGCAACGACCCCTTGAGACCGTCGCCGGCGGCCTTGACCCCGTCGGGCACCGCGCGCTCGATGCGCCGCAGCTCGGCTTGCATGTCGGCCTTGAGCGAGCCGACCATGGTGGCGGCGAGCTTCATGCCGGGCAGGCCCCCGCCGGGCAGGCCTCGAGCGTCCAGACCAGCTGCTCCGCATCGCGCACCGGCTCGCCCTGGACCACGTACTCCGTTCCGTCCACCGTCACCCGGTCGCCCGGACGGGGCTTGGCGATCTCCGAGACCCGGACATCGAACAGCGTGGTCGCGGTGTGGATGCGGGTCTCGCCGAGGCCGACGATCTCGTCGGGACGCTTGGCGATCACGCGCACCTCTGCTGCCGCACCGCCGTCCGGGATAAAGACCGCGGCGCGGACCATGTTGGGATCGGCGAACAGGCGATCGATCGCCGCCGCCACCGCGCTCACGACACGCTGCCGTTGAGCCGGATCCGGCCAGTCGCCGCATCGGCGGCGGCCGCGGCGACGCCGACGCCGATCAGGGTGTTGCCGGCCTCCGCCGTGGTCGCGACCCTGTTAGCGTCGTCCCAATGGACCTTGTCGCCCGGGTTCCAGGCTTCCGCGTCCGCCTTAGCGAGATCGACGACGCCGACGAGACAGGCCTCGACCGCCTCGCCGGAGGCGGCGTCGGCGGAGGCAACGCCGAAGATGGCGCCGACCAGGAGACCGCCACCGGAGGTGACGGCGTAGGGGGCGGCAAGGGTGATGGTGTTGCCGGGCTGGATATAGTTGCGCATGGTGAGTTTCCTTTCGGTTGAGGCGAAGGGCGGCCGCCCATGAAAAAGGCGGCTTACGCCGCCGGCCGCCCGTCAGGGAGTGTTGGGGTCCGGTGCTCAGGCGCCGGCGTTCTTGTGCAACCCGCGCCAGTCGATGGCCTTGGCGCCGAAGTCGAGCCGGCACTTGATCTCGACCCCGTCGACGTCGAAGCCGTTGCGGGTCTCGAGATAGGCGCCTTCCTGGCCCTCGAGATAGGCGTACTCGATGGTGTCGATCTGCATCGGGCTCGCCGCCAGGTACCAGGCGGTCTCGCTCGCAGCATCGAGCCGGGGCTCGGCGATGGTCGCCAGCGTACGGATCGAGCGCGGCACCACATGCTCGCTCTCGGCCGGGACCAGGCTCTGGGCGAGCAGCTGCTCGGCCTTGAGCTCGAGCGCCGCCGGCACGATGAGATACATCGGCCGGACGTTGAGCACCGTCTTCTTGTCGAGGCCGGTCTGCTTCGCCATCGCCGCGCGCCCCGCGCCCACCGCCTCGACGCCGAGCACGGCGGGCGTCTCGGCGAGGTTCCCGTGATCGGCGTGGAACAGCTTCTTACCGTCGGCCATCGCCGCATTGCCGGTGACGATGCCCCACACCACGTTGCTCTCGAGCTGGGCGATCGAGTTGCCGTACATGGCGGGGATGCGGGTGAAGGCGTCGAGATCGTCGTTGATCAGCACCTGGCGGGTGATCGCGACCACCCGGCCATAGGTCTCGATACGGTAGCTCTCCTTCGATTCCGAGAGCGTACCGCGCTGGAACTCGCCGCTCTCGTTCACCTTCAGGAGCTGCGGCGCCTCGCCCATCTGGACCCGGTGCATGGCCTTGAAGTCGGTGGCGAGCACCTGGCGGCAGAAGCCGAGGAAGGTCCGCGGATAGGCCCCGTAGGCCTGGCGCAGGGTCTTGTTGGTGACCGCGGCCAGGATCTCGGGGAAGTCCGAGGTCGAATGGAGCGCCCGGGTCGCGACCTCGTCGCGCGATAGGCCCCGGGTGTTGACACCGGCCTCGCCGAGGCTCTCGCGGGCGAGCTCCATCAGCGTCATGCCGCGATACTGACGCCCGGGATCGTCCAATTCGAAGAGCGTGGGGCTGTAGCGGTGCAGCAACGCGCCGGCGACCGCCTCGCGGCGGGTCACCGTCTCGTCCCGGCCACCGAGCGGCACCGAGACGTGGCCAAAGGTCTCCGTCCGTTCGGAGGCCCCCGCCAGCGAGTCGAGGATCTCCCGGCGCGCCTCGTCGAGGCTCACGCCGCGCTTCACCAGATCGTCGGCCACGGCTCGCTCGAGTCCTAGGCGAGAGGCGAGATCGTGGATGGTGGCGATGCGCTCGCGTTCGGCGTTACGGGCTTCCGCGACCAGGGCGTCGCGATCTGCGTTGCGGGTCTCGGCAGTTTGCCGGGCCGGTGCCGCAGCTAGTGCGTCCACCGTGCCGGTATCAGCCGCGGCGCGGCGGCCCGGCGTTCGGCCGTGCCGGTTTTTATCTCGGAGGGTTCGGCCACCGCGGCCTGCTCGACCGCATCGGCGGGTTCGTTGTTTCGGGTCTTGTCTTTCATGGCTAGATTCCTTTCGGCTGGGTTGGTTGCGCCGGCGATCTCGACGACGCAGTCGTGAAGATCCTGGGTTGAACGAAAGCCGGCGGCGGGATCGGCGCCGACCGGCACGGCGGAGACCTCGAACGGGGTCCAGTCGACGGCACGCCACAGCTCACGGCCGCCGTCGGGTTTGGATACCTCGTAGCGATGCACTTGATAGCCGATCGAGACGGCGCGCAGATGGCCGGCCTGAATGTCCTCCCAGATGGCGCCCACGTTCTCACGCTCGCTCATGCGCAGCGTGGCGATGCCGCGGCCCTCTTCGATGCGGGCGGACTTCGGTAGCACCGAACCAATCACGGCGTCGAGGTCGCGCATCTGGTGGACGCGCAGGAACGGCGCCCCGGCGTTCAGCCGATCGAGCCGAACATGGCCAGGATCGAGGCTCAGTTCCTCGTCATAGGCCTCGCCGAAGAACGGCACACGGCGGATCCGGGCGCCGGTCGACCAGATCACCTCGACGGTGCGCTCCTTGGCGTCAACTGAGTTCGGGGCAAGTTCCGCCGCCCGGCGCATCGCCGGCAGCTCGATGGTGTGTTTCATGGGTGGTCCTTTCGGGATCAGAATTCGGAGACGACGCGTAAGGCTCGCTGGTCATCCTCGTCGTCGTCGGTGGCTTCGCCCGGATTGTTGGCTTGCGCGACGCCGGTCTTGGTGACCCGCCGCGGGTCGGAATCGAGCACGATGCCCAGCGCATCGAGTTTGGCGTTCATGGCCGCGATC
Organism: Alphaproteobacteria bacterium; assembly: GCA_965249645.1. Taxonomy (GTDB): domain Bacteria; phylum Pseudomonadota; class Alphaproteobacteria; order UBA828; family JAPUJA01; genus CAVOEB01. The sequence continues at coordinate 28,749 of CBDFML010000007.1, read as the reverse complement.
TCGGCCAGCACCGCGTCGGGGTTGCGGCCCTTGCGCGCGATCGCCTCGGCCAGGGTCGTGGTGCCCGAGCGCAGAGCCAGCAGATCAGCCATGGCGTCCTTCTGCGGATCGACCGCCTCGAACTCGGGCGGCGACCATGCGACGCGCACGACAGGCTCCGGGATCTGCCCCGCCGCCCACGCCGCTTCCGTGAACCAGCGCCACAGCGGCGCGCAGAACATCGGAATGAAGAGCTGCCATTGGGCCGCATCGATCATGCGGCGGAACTCAACCAGCCCGGCCCGGATCGAGGAATAGTTGACTTGGCTCAGATCGCCGGTCAGCAGCTCGTAGGGCACCCGGAAGCCGGCGCCGACGGTATGCAGGCTCGCGCGCTTGTACTCGGCGTAGCCGCCGGTCGCGGCTGGCTGGTTGAAACGGATTTCCTTGCTGCCCCGTGCATAGGCGATGAGCCCGGGCTCGAACTGCTCTACATGATTGCCCTCGGCGTCCACCACCATGGGCGCAATGCCCTGCTCGGCCTCGTCGGCGCCGAGCACGATGGCGGTGAGGCAGGATTCGATTTTCTTTCGGACGATCTCCGCTTCCTCGTAGTCGTGGAGATCTCGCAAGGTTCGAATAACCGGGGTGCCCCAGGGTACGCCGCGTGCCTGGGTGCGCTGCTTCTCGTAGATGTGCGCGATCTCGGTGGCCGGCACCGCTCTGCTGTTTAAGCCGCTGCCGAGTGCGGCGAACGCATGGCCTGGATGCCGCTCGAACAGCCAATAAGCACGACGCCTGCCGAAGGGGCCGAACTCTATGCCCTGAACCGCCTGACGACCGCCGCCCAGTTCGCCGTTCTTGCCGGCGTCCAGAAAGTCCGCTTCGAGGATCTGAAGCTGGACCGGAACGGCCATGCCGTCACTAATGCGACGCGGCCGGCGGCGCACCAGCACTTCGCCGGCCTCGACCATCTCGCGGCACGCCAGCGTCTGCAGGCCGTAGAAATCGAGTTGGCCGTCACTATCACAAGCGCCTGCCCAATCTTCCCAGAGTTGGTTGACGGTCTTATCGAGCGCCTCGTCGCCGGTCGCGGCGCGCGGCATGATGCCGGCGCCAATGATGTTATTGACCAGCACCGCCACCGCCTTGGCGGCATGCGGGTTGTTGCGTACCAGGTCGCGCATGCGGTCGCGCAGCAGCGCACCGGCGACCGCAATCTCACCGTCGGCCGAGCTTGCGGCCGCGCGCCAGCCATCGGTCTGGCGCCCGCGAGCCGCGCCCTCGTAGCCGCGGGCCAGGCTCTCGAAGGCTTGACGGGCCAACAGTCGCCGCGTCGCCGTCCGCGGCGAGACCGTCGCGACCGCCCGGTCAAACCAGTTCGCGCCCATCAACGATTACCCCGTCGGAAGTTCGCAAAGCCGGCGATCGGCGCCGGTTTGCCGGCAGCAGCAATCGCATGCTCGATAGTGCGGATGCGGGCGAGCGATCCGTGGCCGTGCCGTAGGACACGCTCTTGCCGTCATAGCTGACGCTGAGCGTGCCGCTGGCGTAGGCTCGCCTGAGCGCCGCCAACTCTGCTTCGGTCCAATCGCTCATCCCAGCCATCCTTTCCGCCGCTCGATCCAGCCCGAGTCCCGCTTGCCTTTGGGTGCCGACGCCGGTTGGCGGGTATGCCCGGCGGTCGCTTCGGCGCCGCCGGCGTTACCCAACTGCGCCTCGAGCGCGGCCCACTTGGCCTCGCCCCAGCGATCGGCGCCTTCGATCCAGGCCGCGGCGCGGGCATAGACCCGGCAATCGAGCGCCTCGTTGCGTTCCCTGAGCTTCTGCCATTCGTGCCGGGGGAAGCCGCGCCGCGTGCGCACCGTGATCAGCTGCTCGGCGACGAACTGCTTGAGCCATTCGTCCTCGACCCAGTGCGGCAGATGGACGGTTCCAGGCGGGTAGGTCCGGCCACCGGCGCGCTCTTCCTCGGTCGGCCGTTCCAGTCTCAGAAACCGGTAGGTCTCGATCTTGAAGGCCGAGACCGCGACGCTGTACAGCCGGGCGCCGCGGCGCAGCTTCTTGCCGCCGTCGCTCGCGTCCACGTATGACGGACCCGAGACCGGGCTCGACTGGTCGAAGGATTTGTTGCCCCTGACCGGTGCCACCTGAACGCCGGCGCGGCGCGCCCAGGCATAAACCGGGATCTTCTCGTAGCCGGTATCGATGGCGAGCTTCGCCAGGCCCAGCGCGGCGCCTCCTTCGTGCGGCCAGACCCGAGAGAGCAGCCGGTCGAGCGCGGCCCACGATTCGTCCCGCTCGGGCCCGCCTTCGATGACGATGTGGTCGATCAGCCAGCTCTCCAGGCCCCGGCCCCAGGCCCAGACATCGACCTCGATGCGGTCCTTCTGGATATCGGCGCCGGCGGTCAGGAACAGCCCACCCGCGGGCACCGTGCCCGGCGCCCAACGCTCGCGGCGGTCGTAGAGCCGCTGCCAGTCCGGCGCCTCGCCGCTCTCGACCCAGGTCTCGCCGAGGACCGTGTTGACGAAGCCTTTCAGCTGTTCCGGGTTCTTCTTCGACGCCTCGAACAGCACTGCCGCGTCGGCCCAGGAGAACCAGCCGACGGGGCTGTAGAGGCTCGAGAGATGAAAGCCGGCGGTCCGGCCGTCACTCCCAATATCGTCCGGGCCCGGGCTCTCGTCCCCCTCCGGTTTTACCTTTTGCGCCGTTGGCCGCCACTCACCGGCCTCCAACATCGCGGTCTTGCAATGTTCTTCGATCAACGAGCCGCAATGCTCGCAGCAATAGGCCGCTTGCTCCGGCTTGTCCTTCGGCCAGACAAGGCATTCGAACCGGAGCGCTTGATATTCCCTGCACTCGGGACATGGTACGAAGTAGCGTCGCCGGTCGGAGGCCTCGTATTCGTGCTCGATGCGGGACAGGCCCTTGATCTTCGGTGTCGACACCAGAAGCACCTTGCGCCGCTGAAAGGTCGAGGCCCGCCGCTCGGCGAGCAGGATCGGATCGCCCTCGCCCTCGACGTCGCCCGGATAGCCGTCGACCTCGTCGAGGAACAGGTAGCGGGCCGGCATCGAGCGCAGGCCCACCGCCGAGTTGGCCCCGGTCAGCACCAGGACGCCGCCGGGAAAGTCCTTCGACAGGATCGTGTTGCCCGAATCGCGCGAGCGCGCCGGCTTCACACGGTCGCGCAGGACCGGGCTGTCCTCGATCTGAGGCTCGATGCGCTGCTTCGAGTTGCGCTTGGCGAGCTCGACGGTCGGCGCGACCGCCATCATCGGCCCCGGCGCCTGGTGGATCACGTAGCCGATCCAGTTGTTGCCGCATTCGGTGCCGCCGATCTGCGAGCCCTTCATGAACACCACCCGCTCGACCTTCGAGGCGGGCGAGAGGCAGTCCATGATCTCCTTGAGATAAGGCGTGCGGCTGGTGCGCCAGCGGCCGGGCTCCGATGCGGCGCGCTGTGACAGCACCCGGTGCCTGTCGGCCCACTCCGAGACGCTCAGCAGAGGGTCCGGTGTCAGCCCGCCGCGGAGAGCTCCTTCGAACGCCTCCGCACCGTCGTAGGTCTCAGGAAAGGCGCGGCTCGACCTCCGCGAGCTCGTCGAGATGTTGTCGGACATGTTTTTCCAGCGCCGTGTGCATGGTGTGCGCATCGACCCCGAGATCAGCCGCCATCAACGCCGAGACCCGCGCCGGCCAGTTGAGCCACGCATCGCGCACCTCGCGGGCGAAGCGGAACGCGTGCGCGATGGCGCGGGCCCTATCGATGACCTCGCCCTTCAAGCGCTGGAGATTGATGCGCGCGATCTGGACCTTGAGCACCTCGCTCGCGGTGCGCGCCTCCATGAAGGTCATGCCGGCGCCGGCGGGACGCTGGCCGCTTTCCTGCAGGGTCTCGCGCGCCGCCTTGACCGCCGCCTTCGGCACCGCCTTGCGCTTGCGCCGCTTGGCGGCGTTGGTGTTCCGGGCCCACGCGGCGTCGGCCGTCCCGGGCTCGATGGTGCCGTCGGCCTCGGCCGCGATGCGCGCGCTCCGAAGCGCCTTGCGCACCGTCGATTCGGCGACGCCGCGGTGGCGGGCATATTCACGGATCGAAACGCCCATGTCGGATCGTCCTCACGGTGCGCACCTGAGTGCGCACCCTGTTCAAGGTGCGCACCCCAAATTCCGCGTTACAGGTGCGCACCCGCCTGTGGGCTGAAGACCGCGGTTTTGCTGGACTTGCCGGCGTTACGGGTGCACACCCAAGTGCGCACTGCGCACCCAAAATCGTGCCCCAACGCTAGAAATGCGTCACACTCAGCCCACCCCTTTACCTTTCGGGCCTGGTAAGGACCCCTTTTTTGAGGGTATCCATCTCAGTGGAGCGCATGACGGAGCCCACTCCCCATTGTTAGGAGAGAATGCTGTTGAGCAATGTTTTAAGCTGGATCGGAGCTCACTGGGCGCAGATAATCTCGCTTTTGCAGCTCATTGTAACGTTCTGGATTGCCTTCGTTGCCAGGTCGGCCTTACGTACCTGGAAAAAGCAACTGCGCGCGGAGAAGCAGCTTTCGTTTATTGATGATCTCACAGATACGGTTCACGAATTCATCCAATTGATGGCAGCGCCGATTCAGCACTTGGTCGTTGCGAAGATATGTATAGAAGCGCACAAAGGGGCTGCCTCCGGATTCGAACAATACGAAAACGCCGAAATGATTGCGTTCATCAACAAGGACGGTCAGGGCACAAGCGACAGATTTGCCGCGGATCTCGCACGTGTAACGCCAGTGTTTGCGAAAATGCAGTCATTAGCTGTAAAGGGACAGGTGCTGGGGCTGCAAGATTACTCAGAATGCCTCAATGCTTGGGAGATGCTCGCTTGGTCACACGGCCAACTCCAAGCGTTTTGCGCAATCATCGGAAATCCGAATCTGAACTGGAATAATCCGCAGGTACAAGAGAGCCTGAATAATATATCCAAAATCGACGCAGATCGTATCAAAACCAATCTTGAAGACCAGAACAGGAAATTCTTAGAGTTCGCAAAAAAGGCAAGAGAGAAAGTCCTCTAGTTTCGGACAGCCTCAGAAGCCAACCGTTCCATCGCCAGGTCGGCCATCACGCGGAGCGCGACGGCGCCGTTGTGGATGTCGAGCTTCTGCTTGACCGCGATGACGGCATCGAAGAGGGGGGCAAAATCGTCATAGTGGGCGATGATCCAGCGCGCTTCGCTCTTGGCTTTCTGCATGCGCTCGAGCAACTCGACGAACGCTGCCTTCTCTTCGGGCAGGAAGACTAGCCCGGATTATTCACGGCGCGCTGTGAGATGGTTGGTGAGCGTGGATTAACCTGTTGAGATTCCGTATGATTTTGGTGTTGAAGCCAGATCACGCGGCAACCGGAGAACCCAGCTCACCATGAACGAGACTATCCCCTATCTCCCCGGCTTGTCACCCGTGGCGGGCAAGGAATTGTGTGCCCGGTTCGACGGCGGGCGGCTGTCGTCGGACGGCGGCGTATTGCTGTTTCCCGGGATCGAGAGACGGCTCGGGATTGCCGACTTGCTGGCCTCCTGTGTGGCCGACGAGCGCGACCCTTCGAGCACGACCCACTCCTACGCCGACATGATCCGGGCCCGGCTGTTCGCCATCGCCTGTGGCTACGAGGATTGCGACGACCTCGACGTCTTGCGCGTCGATCCGGCGTTCAAGCTGGCCTGTGGGCGCCTGCCCGAGAGCGGTCGCGATCTGATGAGCCAGCCGACCCTGTCGCGCCTCGAGAACGCGCCGTCGTGGCGCGCGCTGGCGCGCATGGGGCTGTCGATGATCGATCTGTTCCTCGCAAGCTTCGAGCGTGTTCCCGCCCGCATCACCCTCGACATCGACGATACCGCCGATACCGTCCACGGCGGCCAGCAGCTGGCGCTGTTCAACGCCCATTACGACGCGTACTGCTTCCAGCCCATCCACATCTTCGAGGCCGCCACGGGCAAGCCGGTGCTCTCGCTCTTGCGCCCCGGCAAGCGGCCCTCCGGAGAAGAGGCGGCCAAGATACTGAAACACGTCATCCGCCGCATCCGGCGCAACTGGCCCCGGGTCGAGATTACCGTGCGGGGCGATGGCCATTACGGCACGCCGGAGGTCATGGAACTGCTGGAAAGCCAGGGTTGCGGCTACATCTTCGGGCTGCCCGGCAACGCCCGGCTGAGCGAGATCGGCCAGCCCTGGTGCGAGGACGCGGCCGTGCGCCGCGCGCGCTCACGCAAGGACCGGGTGCGCCGCTTCTTCCGCACCGGCTACCAGGCCAAAAGCTGGTCGCGGATGCGCACCGTCATCGCCCGCGTCGAGGCCACGGCGAAAGGGTCCGACATACGCTTCATCGTCACCAACCTGAGCGGCCGCTCCAAGCTGCTCTATGAGAAGGTCTACTGCGCCCGCGGCCGGATGGAAAACATGATCAAGGAGATGAAGCTCTACACCAAGTCCGACCGCACGTCGTGCCACCGCTGGGAAGCCAACCAGTTCCGGCTGTTCCTGCACAGCGGCGCCTATTGGCTGCTGCACCGGCTGCGCCAAGCCGCGCCCCGGAAATCCCTCTGGCGCAAGGCGACGTTCGAAACCATCCGCCGCGCCTTCCTCAAGATCGCCGTGCGCATCGAGGAGCTCAAATCCCGAGTCAGGATCGCCCTGCCGTCATTCTATCCATATCGGCCAGCCCTCGTCGCGATGGCCGGCTGCATCGCCGCTCGAGGCCCATGAGCGAGGCGGCATATGCCGACCGATGAACCCCGACCATCAACCCACAACCCCGTCCCGAAAACCCGACGCGAAAACCCGACGTCAACCCGGCCAATAACGCGCGCCTCGGGCAAATCCACCGGGCGTCATGAATAATTGCGGCTAGGTTAAGCTCTTCGTACTTCGGCGCCTCGACCGAGATGGCGGTCGTGTCGATCTCGGTGATCCCAGCGAGGTCTTCCTCGGTGAGGCCCGAGTACTCCTTGTAGGCAAAGTCGAGATCGGCCCACAGCTCGGCCAGGATGCTCGGATCGTCGGCGCCGGCGATGGCATTGTGCGAGAGCTGGATCGCGACCCGCTGCTCGCGGCCCAGCGGCGTCGTGATCTCCATCACCTCGGCCTCCTCGAGACCGGCCTTGATCGCCGCCATGACCCGGTGATTGCCGGACAAGACCTCGAGCTTGCCGTCGTCGTCGTAGACCAGCGGCACGCTGGTGAGACAGCCATCGCGGCGTATGTTCTCGACCAGCTGCGAGAACATGGCGTCGGTCATGTAGCGCGCGTTCTTCTCCAGCAGTGCCAGCTCACGCAGCTTGACGCGCCGGCTTCGCGTCGCGAGCGTAGCGCCGGAACCACTCGCGGTAGATGTCTTCCGGCTTTTGCTCTCTGACGGCTGAGACATAGTTGATCGCTCCCGGCTTACGCCCCACGAGATCGAAGATGCCGCGGTACTTCATCGACACCGCATGGTTCGTGAAGGCCGTCGTGTAGATGCCCTCGACGCGAACGATCAGCTTGCGCTCGATCTCACGGATCGCCGCCCGGCAGGTGGCCAGCATGGCGATCAGCTTCGAGAGCTTGCGGCCGCGCGCGATGGCGAAGTCCGAGAGCATGTAGACCCGGTCGGGCCCCCCGCCCTTGTCGCGGGTGAAGATGAAGCCGCCGGCGAGGCGGCCGTCGAGATAGACCAGGTAGTTCATCATGCCCGCGATGTGGACGATGCCCTTGGCCAGGTAGCGGTCCTTGAGAAAGTTCATGTGCTGTGCCGTCGCCGGGACGATCTTGACTTCGGCCTTCGCCCCCAGCGCCTGGACATCGACGGGCGTGTAGCGAAACGGCTCGGACCGGTGTCCGTGCCGGCGCACGGATGAGGCCGCGTTGCCGGTGTAGGTGTAGACCGGCTTGTTGGTCATGTTCCGATAGACCGTCGCGGGCGCGCGCCCAGGCAGCACCTTGTCCGCGATCACGCAGTAACGGACGCCGAGATCCTCGATCTCCGCGATCCAGCCTTCCAGATCGTTAGGATCCCAGACGCGGTATGCCGGCAGCGGCCAGTCCACATTGTCGTCGACGAAGCGATAGAGCCGCTCATAGCCCTCCTTGTAGGTGGGTGGGAAAGCCGCGATGCCGCCGCCCGTCTCCACCGCCCGCTTGACCTGATCCCGAAAATCGCCGGCCGTGAAGCTCTCGACATCCAGGCCGTCGAGAAACTTCGTGAGTTTCTCCGCCGCGCCCGCGAGATACCGTTCGAAGTTCTGCCGATAGTGCCGGAAGTGGGCGACCGCGTGGGCGTTGTCGCCCTTGTATTGCGCCATCTCCAATGCGACCAGGACCGCGGCGACGCGTTCCGCGAACGAGCTTACTTCGCCTTCAACAAAATCCAGCCGTCCGCGAAACGTGAGCGGGAACGTCCGGCCCTTGGCCAACGCGCCCAGACCGCAGCTCAGCAGCGAGACATCGTTGGAGTGTATGCGGGCGTTCGGATGGCGTTCCTTGATCGCCCGGTCGACCCGGAACGACCCGGAGCAGCACACATAGACGTCGCCCCAGGCGCCGAAATCGACGGTGCTCAGGATCTGCTCGACGACGGCGCGCGGAACAGCTCCCGTGAACATGAAAACCTCGTAAGTCGTTGTTTCTATTGTCTTTTTACTTGCAACCGGGAAGTATTTCTATAGAATAAACCTTGTCGAAAAGACCCCAAAAGAAACCCCCGACACCGAAGAGGGAAACCGAGGTGCCGGGGGCGATGCAACCCCCAATAAGGAGAAGCAAAGTGACCATAGCATCAAACTACACCCTCAAACCATCCCAGGTGTCCGAAGCCCTGGACGTCCTGGTCGGCATCAAGCAGCCGATCATGATCTGGGGCCCGCCCGGCGTCGGCAAGTCGGCCATCGTCAAACAGGTCGCGGACGATGGCAACCTCGAGCTGCGCGACGTTCGAGCCATCCTGCTCGATCCGGTCGACCTGCGCGGCCTGCCACACATCAACGGCGACGGGCGCGCCCATTGGGCGGTGCCCGAGTTCTTGCCCCGCGAGGGCAAGGGCATCCTGTTCCTGGACGAGCTGACGGCGGCGCCGCAGCTGACCCAGGCCGCGTGCTATCAGCTGATCCTCGACCGCAAGCTCGGCGAATACGAGTTGCCCGAGGGCTGGACCATCGTCGCGGCCGGCAACCGCGAGAGCGACCGCGGCGTCGTCCACCGCATGCCCTCTCCGCTCACCAACCGGTTCGTCCATCTCGACTTCGGCGTCGACCTCGACGATTGGACCAAATGGGCGACGACGCACGGTATCGCCACCGAAGTGATCGCCTTTCTGCGCTTCCGTGACGAGCTGCTGCACGACTTCGACCCGAAGCGTTCGGAGAAGGCGTTCCCAACGCCCCGATCGTGGGCGTTCGTGAGCAACATCGTCGGCTCCGGCACCGTCACCAACGGCATCGAGTATCCGCTAATCGCCGGCGCCGTCGGCGAGGGCGCGGCGGCCGAGTTCATGGGCTTCCTCAAGATCGCCCGCTCCATCCAGAGCCCGGACATGATCCTGATGAACCCGGAGAAGGGAGACATCCCCGAGGAAGCGGCGACGCTCTACGCGATCTCGACCGCGCTCGCGCGCAAGGCGACCGAGAACAACATGGACCGGGTCGTGACTTACGCAAACCGGTTGCCCGACGAGTTCAGCGTCCTGCTGGTCAAGGACGCGCTCGATCGCGATCCCGCCGTGGCCAACACCCGCGCCTACATCGAGTGGGTGTCCGAGCATCATGAGGTCATGTCATGAACGCCCTGACCGAGAAAGCCATGTTGGTGCGCCAGGCGGTCAACGTCTGGTCGGGCCGCAAGTTCGACAAGAAGGTGACCCGGGAAGTTCTCGATCACCACAACGCGCAAACCGACGCCGGCCGCTGGAACAAGAGCCTGGTCGCCAGAGCCGCCCTGGCTGACGTGAACCGGGTCACGAACCTCGCCCGCACCCACCATTACGACCACACGCTGTCGTGGGAGGATTGGGGCGCCCGCATCCTGCCGGCGGCGGCGTATTTCGACTACATGAACGAGCAGCGCGGCTTCAAGACCGCGTTCGACGCGGCGGCGGACGCGTTCGAGCGCAACTACGTCCAGTATGTGAGCGATGCCAAGGCGGCGCTCAATGGCATGTTCGACGCTGACGACTATCCCGATGTCTACGACATCCGCTCGCGGTTCGCGTTCGAGACCATCGTCAGTCCGCTGTCGGATTCGGACGACTTCCGGGTCAACCTGAACGCCTCCGAGGTCCAGCGCATCCAGGCCGACATCGAGAGCCGAACCCGCAACATCCTGCACGATGCGACCGACGAGTGCTGGAAGCGGCTTTACAAATCGGTCGAGCACATGACCGAACGGCTGTCCGACGCGGACAACCGTTTCTGTCAATGGCGGAGCAAAAAGGGACCACCGTGGCGGTGTAAGAAGGGACCACTTGGCGGCTGCGGGCTTGTCCCCGTAGTCCATGGGAGGGCCCCGCGTGCGACGCGGCGTGCCCTCAACAGGCCGACGCGGCGGCGCGCGCGGGAGGGACCTGTGGGCCCACGGGGTCAAGCGTGGGCTGGGTGGTCGGTTCAGTTCGCCGTCGGGGTTTGACGCCTGCGGCTCTGGTTGAGCCTGTAGCTCTCGCCATTCATCTCGAGGATGTTGACGTGGTGGGTGAGGCGGTCGAGGAGAGCGCCGGTGAGGCGCTCGGAGCCGAACACCTCGGTCCATTCGTCGAAGGGCAGATTGGTGGTGACCAGGGTCGAGCCCCGCTCGTAGCGCTGGCTGAACACCTCGAACAGGAGCTCGGCGCCGGTCTTGGACAGCGGCACGAAGCCGAGTTCGTCGACGATCAGAAGCTTGTAGGTGGCGAGCTTCTTCTGGAACCTCAGCAGCTGCTTGTCATCGCGGGCCTCGATGAGCTCGTGGACCAGTGCGGCGGCGGTGATGAAGCCGACCGAGAGGCCCTTCTGGCAGGCCGCCAGGCCGAGACCGAGGGCGATGTGGGTCTTGCCGGTGCCGCTGTTGCCGAGCGCGATGAGGTTCTCGCGGCGCTCGATGTACGCGCAGCGGGCCAGCTCCAGGACCAGCGTCTTGTTGAGCGAGGGGATGACCTTGAAGTCGAAGCTGTCGAGGCTCTTGATCACGGGGAAGCGCGCCGCCTTGATGCGCCGCTCGACCATGCGGCGCTCGCGGTCGATCAGCTCGAGCTCGGCAAGACGCAGAAGATAGCGAACGTGGTCGACGCCTTCCGAGGCACACTGCCGGGCGATCTTGTCGTACTCCCTCAGGAACGTCGGCAGCTTCAGCCTCTTGAGGTGGTGGACGAGCAGCACCTGCGGCGTGTCGGTCATGCGCGGAGCCCCGACAGCAGGCTCATGTACGATTTGGCAGACGTTATCGCGACCCGGGCGCGCGGCAGGTACGGATAGACGTCGAGATCCAGTCGAGGCGGCCGTCGCTCGGTCCGACACAGCACCAGGTGCTTGACGGCATCGAAGCCGATCGTGCCAAGCCGCAGGGCGTCGCCGACCGCACCCTCGACCTCCTCGGGCCGGAAGGTCTCCAGCAGACGCAACACCTGGACGTACTCGCGCTTGCCCGCCTTGCCCATGCGGGCTTCGAGCAGGCGTCGCAGAGTGATGAAGGCCTCGGGCAGGTCCCAGCCCGCCAACGGCGCGGCCTGGTCGAGGGCGCCGATCTTCTGCTCGATCAATGGCAGATAATGCAGCGGGTCGAAGATCAGGTCCTCGCTGTCATAGGACCGGCGGTGCCGGGCGATCACCTCGGCCCCGCAGCTGATCATCACCTCGTCGACATAGCCCCGGATCAGTACCTCGCGGTGGCCGTAGGCCACGGGTACGGAGTAGTCGTTGCCGCGGTAGCGCAACAGCGACAGCGAACTCACCCGCCCGGGACGCTTGTCGCAGGCATCGTATGGTGCCGGGGGTAGCGGTAGCAGAGCTTGGCGATCCCGCGCGAGGCGCTCGCCGATGGTCTCCTTGTGACCCCGCAGCCGCGCCGCCTGGCGCCGGCGGCACTGTCCCGCGAGATCATCGTTCAGCGCCTCGATGCTCTCGGCCCGCGGGACGGGGACCAGGAAGTTCCGCCGGATGAAGCCGACCAGTCCCTCGACCTTGCCTTTGTCGTTGCCCTTGCCCGGCCGGCCGAACCTGTCCTCGAACAGATAGTGGGATTGCAGCTCCGTGAAGACGCGCGTTCGCTGCCGCTTTCCATCGCCCAGGATGCGGGCAACCGCCAGCTTGGTGTTGTCGTACAGGATGGAGCGGGGGACGCCGCCGAAGAACGCAACCGCCGCGTTGTGGCCATCGCAGAACGCCTCGGTCGTCTCCGCCGGATAGGCCTTCACGAAGCAACCATCACTGTGGGGAAGGTCGAAGGCAAGGAAGTGGACCTTGCGCGCCACACCGCCGATCACCGCCATCGCCTCGCCGAAGTCCGCCTCGGCGTGGCCGGGGGAATGGACGAGCGGCACGAACATCTCGCGCGACCGAAGCCGCCGCTCACGGACATAGTCCTTCACGATGGTGTAGCCGCCGGTGAACCCGTACTCGTCCCGGAGACGGTCGAAGATCCGCTTCGCCGTGTGCCGTTGCTTGTGGTGGCTGGTCCGATCGTCCTCCAGGATCCGATCGATAATCCCCGTGAATGCGTCCAGCTTCGGACGCCTCCGCGGCACGCTCCGGCGATATCCCGGCGGCACCGAGAACGACAGCATCTTGCGCACCGTCTTGCGGTCCAGCCCGAACACCCGCGAGGCCTCGCGGGTGCTCATCCCCTCGACACGACACGCCCGCCGGACCCGCGCGTACAACTCCACCCGATACATCCCCCCGCCTTCCAGTCAGAGCAACCCTGACAGAAGGCTATAGACGGTCCCATTTTGGTCCGCCACAGCCGGATCAACCGGCCGCTTCAGTGGGGGATTATTGCGCCGCCGTTCTCACCTTCACGCTGGGCCGCACCGACTACCAGCGCCAGTACGAGCCGATTCTCTACGGCTGGAAAGAGGGCACCGATCACTACTGGTGCGGCGCCCGCGACCAGGGCGATGTCTGGTTCGTCGACAAGCCGGCGCGCAACGATCTGCATCCGACCATGAAGCCGGCGGCGCTGGTCGAGCGGGCAATCCGCAACTCGTCGAAGAGTTGCGACGTCGTGCTCGATCCCTTCGCCGGCTCGGGCACGACGCTGATCGCCTGTGAGAAGATCGGCCGTGTTGCCAGACTGGTGGAACTCGATCCCGGCTATTGCGACGTCATCGTCCGGCGCTGGCAGGCGTGGACGGGCAAGGCGGCGACCGACGACGGCGACGGCAGGAAGTTCGACGAGATCGCCGCCGGCGCCGACCGGGCCGCGGCATGAGGCAATCGCGGTCCATGTCGTTGGTCGAGGCGGTAACCAACGTGGTGGTTGGCTACGGCCTGGCCGTGATCACCCAGATGCTGGTGTTTCCGCTCTTCGGTCTACGAACCAGCCTCGGGGACCATCTCCTGATTGGCGCCGTCTTCACAATCGCATCCATCGCAAGGGGTTACTCGTTGCGTCGGCTGTTCGAGGCGATCCGTGTGCGCGACGGCATCCGAACGCGACACCGCCGCCCCGCGAGGGACGGCGGCGTGTGGAAACTTTGAAGGATCAGGAGGCTATGCGGTAGACCAGCCCGCGCCCTTCGATCTTCTCCGAGGTGACGGTGAGCCCGAGCTTCTTCTTGAGCGCGCCGGCGATAGCGCCACGAACAGTGTGCGGCTGCCAGCCAAAGGCAGTGGCGATCTCGGTGAGGCTGCCGCCCTCGGGGGTTTCGAGCATCGCGATCAGGCGAGCCTGCTTGGTACCGGCGCGTTGCTTGCGCGGCCCCTTCGCCGTGTCGCGGCCCGTGGTTGCCTTCTTCGCCTTCGAGCGGGGTTTGGTTGCCTGCGCGGCCACCTGGCCACTTTCGGCCACCTGTGCGCCCGTGTCGGCGAGGAACGGGCAGTCGGCCGGCTCGACGTTGATGGCGCGCACGCCCTCGGCCGTGACCACGAAGTAGGGGTCTCGCCGGCCGGGAAAGTCCTCACGCCCCGGCACCTCGGCGATCAGGCGCTTGCACAGCAGCGCCTGGGTCACCTTAGTGGCAGCGCCGCCCTTGATCCCCACCTTTGATCCTCCCTTTCCTAACTATAGGGCCGGACCACTTCAGTGGGGGAGGATCAGGCGGGCGATCACTCATTGAAGACGACGTATTTGTTGCCGTCCAGATCGCGGAAGTAGCCGCCGTAGAACGTTCCCGCGCGGGGCCCGGGCTGGCCTTCGTCAGTCGCGCCGAGTGAAATGGCCTTGGCGTACAAGGCGTCGACCTTGTCGTTCCTGTCGGCATGGAACGCGACCATATTGCCATTGCCGGGTTTCGCATCGTTGCCGTCGGCGGGTTTGATGATCATGAACATGGTGGCGCCTTCGTCGTCCGACCAGCCCACGAAGTGGTCCGATTCCATTGTGCGTTTGGCGCCCATCTCGGCCAGCAGTTCGTCCCAGAATTTCGCCGTCCGGTCCATGTCATTGGTGCCGACGGTGAGATATCCAATCATGCCCTTCCCCTTCTATGATATGTGTCCACAGCCCGTTGAAAAAGGCGCTATTGGCCACGTTTCACCCCACAGCGCAGCATAATGGGGTGAAGACAGTGCCGCCATCCACCGAGACGATGAGGACGATGTGAGCGACCAGAATAGCTCAAGCAGGCACAATAAGCACGAATAAGCAATTCTTTCAAACGCCAGAGGACCGGAGTGCTACAAATGATGGACGCTTCCATGCTCGTTCCCCATCCGCTGGCCGATCGCACGGACCCCGAGTAGAGTAAATGGGGCGGCCACGTGGTCACCGCTCTCGTGGTCGATGGTCACGGCCCGCCGCCGCAGCGCTTCACGAGTTGCCTGGCCGAGAGCATCGGGCATCGTGCCGCGTGCGATCGCATCGGGGTCGATCACCTCTACCCCATCGGGGTCGATCACCTCTACCCCACTGAACCAGGTGCTGACGTTAGACATACGACGCCACGGCGGTCTCAATTTGCTCCGCCGTTGACAGTCGAATCAGACTTAATTATCGCCCCGTTCCATCCCCCACACCCGCGCCGCGATCGCGAGCCCGAGCGCGGGGCAAATCAGCATCGCCCACCAGGCCTGCTCCCAGCTTCCGGCGACGGCGACCACGATAGCAATGAGAGGCGGGCCGATCAGCATGCCGATTGCACAGCCCTGGATCGCGAAGCCGCTCGCCATGGCGACCAGATGGGGCTTTGGCGCGTGCGCCGCCGCGCCTGCAATCACGGCTGCCGGCAAAACCCCGCTCACCAGGCTGAACACGATGGCGAGCGGGATCTTGGCCGCCTCGGGCGCGAACGGCCCCAGGATGAGGGCGGCGGTAACCCCCATGGTCGCGTTGGCCGTCGCGATCAGGCTCCAGCGGGGTACGCCCTTGTACAGCAGCCAGGCGCCCGACAGGTTCCCGCCCATGTTCGCAGCCACGACCAGCGCCGTGAACAGCCCGGCGGCCATGGTGCTCCGCCCTTGCGTCTCAACCAGGAAGGTGGGCAGCCACGCCGCGACGGCGAACCACGTGACCGAGTAGAGCAGGAAGGCGCCAGCATAGAGCCAGAGTATGGACCGGGCCAGGGTTTCGCGCGAGCCCGCCCAGTCGAGCGGCGCGTTCGGGCCGGGCCGAGACTGGTCAGGCCAGCGGCGTAGACTGGTGCCAAAACTCACGAGCAGGGTGAAGAACACAACCACCCCGGCGGCGATCAGCCAGATCCCGCGCCATCCCACGGAATCCAGCAGCAGGGGCGTTGCCACCATGGCGAGCGCCATGCCCGCAGGTATGAACATGCTCCAGATGCCCAGCGCCAAGTCTCGGTCGGTGGGGCGGCTCGCATCGAAGATGATCTTGGGCGCGCCCACCGCCACGGTTGCGAAGCCGATGCCCCCGATCGCCCGTGACGCCAGTAGCAGGCCGGCCGATGTCGCGAAGGCGCCGATGAGCGCGCCGATCACCATGGCGAGCAGGCCCCCCATCACCATCGCCCGCGCGCCAGTCCGGCTGCCCAGCATACCCGCGATCACGGCGAAGCCCGCGCCAAAGGCAAAGAAGATCGAGGCGACCCAGCCGGCTGTCACTTTGTCCAGCCCCAGATCGGCGCCGATCATTCCCAGCGCGGACGGCACCTTGCCCACCGTGAGCCCGACCATCACCCCAGCCATCACCGCCAGCGCTACCACGTCCCAGCGGGTGGCAGGCCTCTTCGCGACTTCGGAATTAGTGCTCAAATCATTCCCTTGCGAATCCAGAGAAACCGTCGAAAAGTCGGGAAACACCGGTTAATACCCGGAACAAAAGTCACCCAGAAATTCCCATATGGAACCCTCCAGACGGCGCTGTCAATCTAATGCGAAACGATCTTCAAAGTCCAAACGACGTGGCGCTCAGGCGACGACCACCTGACGCCACTCGACCAAGCCGGCCGAGCGGCATTGTCAGAACAAATGGCGTTGAACGCTGGTTTGGCATTCCGTAGCCTCAGGTGATGCGAAATCCCTTCCATTATTTCAACAGCTCACCCAAGGTGATCCGCCTTTTCGGACAGTCTGGCGGCTCAGTTAAGGTGTATTCCGATTGTCGTTCATGCCGCCAGAATCCCTTTGAGTCGATCTCCTTGCCGTTGTTGTTGCGCCTGTGGGGGTGTGGGCAAGGCGCGTAGCGGCTTGTCCATCATATCCGCAGGCGGGTCGCTGCGGCAGGCCTCGGCCGGCGTTTTCCCCCCGAGCGCCAAGTGCGGCCTCTCGGTGTTGTAGAAGTCATGTCTGACATCAGCGCGTATGGGACGGTTTGAGGGGTTTTGATAAGGGAGAGTTTCTGGTTCATCGTCGTGACCGAAGGGAACAGAGATGAGAGAGAAACCCATGAGTTCGATGACGGGTGCTGAGCGGACGGTACGGGACATCCGGCGCCGGACGCGCAAGCAATATTCGGCCGAGGAGAAGATCCGGATTGTGCTGTCGGGTCTGCGCGGCGAGGACAGCATCGCCGAGCTGTGCCGCCGGCAGGGGATCGCCGAGAGCCTTTACTACAGCTGGTCGAAGGAGTTTCTGGAAGCTGGCAAGAAGCGGCTTTCGGGCGATACCGCCCGCCAGGCATCCTCGGGCGAGGTCAAGGACCTGCGCCGCAAGATGCATGACCTCAAGGAGGTGCTTGCCGAACAGGTGCTGGAGAACCGGCTGCTTAAAAATGCATGATCGGGGATGGGGGAGACGGCGCATGAGGTACCCCGCATCCGAGAAGCTGGAGATCATCCGCCTCGTCGAGCGATCCCACCTCCCGGTCCGTCGCACCCTGGATAAGTTGGGGATCCCCTCAACGACGTTTTACCGCTGGTATGAGCGATATCGAGCCTTCGCCGAGGCTGGGCTTGAAGATCGCACCAGCGGCCCCGGCCGGGTGTGGAACCGCATCCCGGACGATATCCGCGGCCAGATCGTGGACCTGGCCCTGGACGAACCGGAATTATCGCCCCGGGAGCTGGCCGTGACGTTCACCGATACGAGGGGCTACTTCGTCTCGGAAGCGTCCGTCTACCGCCTGCTCAAGGCCCACGACCTGATCACCAGCCCGGCCTTCGTCGTCATCAAGGCGGCGGATGAGTTCCGCGACAAGACCGCAGTCCCGAACCAGCTATGGCAGACCGACTTCACCTATCTCAAGGTCATCGGCTGGGGCGGGAGTGTCAGGAGATTTGTGCTCGGGCCGTTTGTCAGACATTGACGAACCGTTCCCCAAAGATGACGGCGAACTGCGTTTTGGCCTCGAACCATTCTCGCGGCGGACGTTTCCACGCCTCGGCCGCATGACGGAGGACGAGATATAACAACTTCGAAGTCGCCTCGTCACTGGGGAAGTGTCCGCGGGTGCGGACGGCGCGCCGGATTTTGGCGTTGAGCGACTCGATGGCGTCGGTTGTATAGACGATCCGTCGCACGGCCTCGGGGAAGACGAAGAAGGGCGAGACGTGTTCCCAGTTGCGCCGCCAGCTTTGTGCGATGGCTGGGTATTTCTTGCCCCAGGGCCCGGCTTCGAAGGCATCCAGCGCCGCCAGGCCGGCGTCGGCATCCCTGGCCCGATAAACGTCCCTAAGCGCCTTGGCCACGTGTTTTCGATCCTTCCATGACGCAAAGTTCATGGAATGGCGGATCAGGTGGACAATGCAGGTCTGAACCACGGTTTCGGGGAAGGGGGGTGTTGATCGCCTCGGGGAAGCAGGGCTAGTTTTTTGTCCGCCTGCCGAGCATCGTGAGCCGATGTCGGGGCTGGCCATTCCGTTCTCGATGTGGCAGTGTGCCGGTCATGGCGACGCTGCCGGCCCAGGATTTATCCGTTGATTTGCGCGCGGTCACGGTGCGCCCGACCTGGGGCGCGCAGGAGCACCGGCACTGGGACCGGCTGGTGGCGGAGCACCACTACCTACCGTTTCACGGCGTCATCGGCAAAGGCCTGCGCCATGTCGCGGTGCACGGCGAGACCTGGCTCGCACTGATCGGCTGGCAGCCCGGCGCGTTCAAGCTGGCCGCACGCGATCGCTGGATCGGCTGGCCGGCGGAGCAGCAGTTCCGGCGCCTGCATCTGATCGCCAACAACTCGCGCTTTGTCATCCTGACGCCTGGCCGGGTGCACAACTTGGCCTCGCGGGTGCTGGGGCTGAGCCTGCGGCGGCTGTCGCAGGACATCCAGGCGGTGCATGGATATCCCGTCTTTCTGGCGGAGACGTTCGTGGATGTCTCGCGCTTTGTCGGGACCTGCTACCGCGCGTCGAACTGGCGCTCGCTGGGGCTGACCCGCGGCTTTGCCCGCGAGCCCGGAGGCTCGGCGCGCTGGCGCCACCACGGCCAGCCCAAGGAGATCTTCGTGTTCGAACTGACCGACGACGCCGCCGAGGCGCTGAGCCGGACCGAGGTGCCGGCACACTGGAACGCTGAGCAACACACCGAGCCAATGGCGGCGCCGCGGCTGCGCAGCCTGTTCGAGTGTCTGGGCGAGGTGCCCGAGTGCCGCCGTGACCGGGGCAAGCGCTACCCGCTGAACACCGTTCTGGCGATCGCCGTCGCTGCCCGTCTGGCCGGCTACCGAGGTGTGAACGCGTTCGCCCAGTTCGCCGCCCTGCTCTCCCAGGAGCAGCTCGAGGCAGTGGGTGCGTTCTGGAGCCCGAGCAAGCAGCGCTACACCGCGCCCGCAATCACCACCTTCCACAACATCCTCGCCGCGCTGCCGCCCGAGACCCTGGACAAC
Organism: Alphaproteobacteria bacterium; assembly: GCA_965249645.1. Lineage (GTDB taxonomy): Bacteria > Pseudomonadota > Alphaproteobacteria > UBA828 > JAPUJA01 > CAVOEB01. The sequence continues at coordinate 9,409 of CBDFML010000007.1, read as the reverse complement.
GCCATCGGTCAGTGGACCGGCCAGCACAGCACGGCACATGCGCCTGTCGCCATGGACGGGAAGGACCTGCGAGGTGCCTCGAAGCAGACCGAAGACGGGCGCCGGATGATGGTCGCGGCGGTGGAACACGACTCCGGCATGGTCCTCGGGCAGGTGGAGGTCGACAGCAAGAGCAACGAAATCCCAGCCGTACGCGAGCTCTCCAGCAGCCTCGACCTCGCAGGCCGCATTGTCACCGTCGATGCGATGCACGCCCAGCACGAGACGGCGCGCTGCCTGCTCGGGCGCCGCGCCGACTACGTGATCAGCGCCATCAAGGACAATCAGGAAACCATCCTCGAAGACCTCAAGGCGATCGACTTCAGCGACGCGCCCTGGCACGAAACCGTCGACAAGGGCCATGGCCGCATCGAGCGCCGCCGCTGTGCCGCCGTCGACCTCTCCGGCGCCGAATGGGACGGCTACGCGAACCTCCACGGGCGCCGCCAGGCGATGCGCATCGAACGCGAGCGCGAGATCCTCAAGACCGGCAAGAGCAGCATCGAAGTGACCTGGAGCCTCACCTCGCTCGGCACAGACCGCGCCGGGCCCGAGGAGCTTCTGGCCCTGGTCCGTAACCACTGGCACATCGAAAACCGGCTGCACTACGTGCGCGACTTCACCTACGACGAAGATCGCTGCCGGGCGTATGTGCGTCACCTGCCCCGCAATCTCGCCTGCCTGACCAACGTGGCCATCGCCATCGTGCGTTGTAGCGGCCGCTTCCGCTACCTGCCCGAGGCCAACCGCCACTATGCCGCCCGCGCGCAGGATGCCCTCGACGCGATCCTGATCGCGCCCACCGCATGATCCCGCAGGCGTAATCGCATAGCAGGGGGCGCAGAGACGCGCCGTCGAGCGGCGCGGTCGGACTGTCGTGCCCGCCGGGCCAGAAAACGCCGCTCGGCGGAGTCAGGCGGCTCTCATGACGTCGTCAAGCCAAGCTTGGAAACGACCCAAATCACCTTCAGCAGGTGCGCGCTCCCTCATCTCGCACCTTCAGCCCGGACAAAAAATTGTTCCTGCTCGGGGAAGCCCTTGAGCCCATCGACGACAGCGATCAGGATATCCTGCACGCCCCGGTTCTTGAGTTCGTTCATGACGCGCAGCCAGAACTTGGCGCCTTCGCTCTGCTCGATCCACAGACCGAGGATCTCCTTGGTGCCATCGGGCAGAATGGTGAGCGCGATGTACACCGCCTTGTTGCGAACGAACCCCTCGTCACGGATCTTGACCCGGATGGCGTCGAAGAAAACGATGACGTAGCAGCAATCCAGTGGCCGGTTCTGCCATTCGCCCACCTCCTCGAGGACGGCGTCGGCGACGGTCGAGATCAGATCCGGCGAGACCTCGATCCCGTACAACTCCTGAAGATGACCGCGGATCTCGCGCACCGTCATGCCACGGGCGTACATCGAGATGATCTTCTCGTCGAAGTCCGGAAACCGGCGCTGGTACTTGGCGATCAGCTGCGGATCGAAGGTGCCGGCCCGGTCGCGCGGAATATCGAGCGTGACCTTCGATGTGCCGGTCAGAACCGTCTTTTGCGGCCGGCCGTTGCGCCGGTTTGATTTTCCATCGGCGGTTTCCGTATCGAGATGCGCGTCAAGCTCCGCATTCAGGACACGTTCCGAAAGCCCCTTCTTCAATTCGTCAAGCAGGCCGTCCTGCGTGAATACCGTTTCCGGATCACGCCCTTCCAACAGCTGGTCCAATAGTTCTTTCTCGATCGCCATAGGATGCTCCTTCCTTTTTCATCACTATGGCCCAAAGCACAAAATCTCGGATACTCCCGACATGGTTCGGCCAGCTCGGCCGTAGACGGATACAGGATCCGTCGTTTACCCGCCGACTTGGTTTCATTGCGGTGCCCGTCCGCGCGCCGTGGTATTGTTGCTTCGCGGAGGGCGTGGAATTTCGGGGGGCCATTGATTGGAGAGATGCTCGACAAGGCGAACAACCGTCCGCATCTCACACGGCCACTACGTAGCCGGTCAAAGAAGGTGGAGCCGATAACCGGCCAAGCGTTGAGAGAACAATTCGGCGAGCGCCTACATATTGTAAAGCCCCAATTCTATGTGCCATTTCCTGATAGAGTTTCGGGCACCGGTGGACGCATGTTCAGAGACTGATGCGGGCGGATGTGATTGTACTGTCTCAGCCAGGTTTCGATGACGATTTGAGCCTGTTTGATTGAAGTGAACCATTCAGCATTGAGAACTTCCCTGCGCAGGGTGCCGTTGAAGCGCTCGTTGTAACCGTTTTCCCACTTCTTGTGATTGACTTCCCAGCCTTCAATGCGAAGCAGCTCGGCAATCTTCCTATAACCGTAGCGGCCATAGTGCTTTGCCAGTCTGACCACAGCCAGCCGAAGGCTGTCATCATCTCCTGGGGATGCCTCATAGCGCTGTGTGGAGCGTGCCACGCCGATCGTTCTGCAAGCCCGCCGCTCGGATGGCCCGAGCTTCTGACGCACATGGACTACAGCCTGACGCGGATCGGCAATCGTCAGACCTTCGGCTTTAGGTAATCGAGGCTCTCCTTGAGGATCAGCTTGTCCAGTTCAAGATCCGCAACAATTCTCTTGAGGCGAGTATTCTCCTTCTCAAGGCCCTTGAGCTCCTGAAGCTGTGATTTGCCCATCCCGCCATACTTCTTGCGCCAATTGTAATATGTCGCATCGCTGATGCCGGCTGAGCGGCAGGCCGTCTCTACACTGCTGCCAGACGCCACACTGAGCTCAATCTGACGCAGAAAATTCAGTACATCTTCATCGCTATATCGCTTCCTTGCCCTCCCAATACCTCCACATCTTCGTAGAAAATCGCGAATTACGTGGCACAGATATAAGGGGGGGTAAGACAGCCTGGCGCTGGTGCTCAATGAGGATATTGAAGGCCTGAACGCCGGCATCGAGGCGCTGCACACCCTCGTCCACGAGACCCTGCCGGACTCCACCAACGCCTGGTAGCGAGAGAATCGCTGCCGCCGGCGGCGCAACATACATCCGCGATGCCTCATCCCGGACGGGCACAGGCGCAACGAATACCCCCTGGCGTGCAATCGACGCGGCGGATCGTGCAACGAACGCCCTTCAGGATGTATCGACACACTGGAGCGAAACCATGACCATTGAAGCCGATCTCCGCATGGCGGTCTCCCGCGCGGATGCCGACAGCCGCGTGCTGCACGACATCGTGCACGGTGATGCGACCGAAGCCGTCACCACCGAGGGCGGCACGGTCAAGACCGTTGCCAAGGCGATCGGAGATGTCGAGGCGAGCGTCGCCATGGCCGCGAGCACCGTGACTGACGGCGTCGAGGACGCCGAAGCCGCACGGGACGAGGCCCTCGCCGCCCGCGATGCTGCGCAAGCCGCCGTCGGCGGCGTGCTGGTCTCCGCCACCGACACCACGGCCGACAAGCTCTCGGTCAAGCTCCGGCCCGGTTACGGCATAGAGACCGCCATCGAGGACGCCGGCGGCGACGAGCGGCTCCGCTTCGCCGTGACCCCGCAAGTGAACGCCGGCGCGCTGATTGCCCTCGCCGAAGCCTTCATCTGACCGGGCCCTTCATCCGACCAGCGTCCCATCCGATCCGGAGACAGACTGCCCATGGCCAATCAACCGATCTTCGTCGCCGCCTACCGCCAGGAGGCCGCAACCCTGCTCGCCGGGCGCGCCAACCAGGCGCAGGACCTGTTCACCCCCGGCGCCAACGGCACCCGCATCCACGCGATCGCGCTCGCCAACGACGGCGAGGTGCCCGCGTTGGTCGAGTTCGGTGCCTATGATGTCGTCGGCGACGACGTCGAGGTCGACATCGCGCCCGGCAGCACGGCGGAGGAGGACCCCTTCACGGTGACCCGGGCCGCCGGCGCCTGGCCGGCGCTCGAGGACGGTGTACTACTGACGCTCTCGAAGGGCGTCGCGGCGAACCGCGGCGATTACAGGCTCTCGAGCCGCACCGATACCGTGCTCACCTTCGAGAACACCCCCGGCAACGCGATTGCGAGCGCGACCGGAACCGACGTTACCGTCTACCGCTGGCGGCCGCTGTGGTCGACCAAGGTACCCGCGCGCGCCGGCTATGACGGCTATCCGGCCGCCGCCGGCCTCGATCCCGTCCAGATGCCCTGGCTCGATGCCGCCGGCGACCGCTGGCTGCTGCCGACGACGGCGCTGGCGGCACGTCTGCCGCGGAACGCCAACGCAACCGTCACCGGCAACGTCCACGTCACCCTGTTCGGCGGCGATTACTGATGGCGAACTCCACCGTCACCGCGGATCTGCCGCGCCGCATTGTGCCGCCGGTGGGCCACGCCCTGCCGGCGAGCCAGCGCTGCATCGGTCTCCTGAACGGCGAGGCCTCTTATCCGGGCAAGGGCTGCGCCTCGGATATCACCTATTACTACATGGCCTTCGTGATGGCCGACGGCACCGTCCGCATGTCCGGTACCAACGGCGATCACCAACTCGCCATGGCGGGCAATGCCTACGACCCCCAGCACCTCCACTACCTGGTGTGGGACAACCGCACCGACGCCGATCACCCGGTTCTGGGACGGCCCCGTTACGTTGTCGGCTCCTATAGCGCCGTCGCCCTGCTGACCGATGACGGCGACGTCGTCGCCTGGGGCCATAACGGCCACGGCCAGCAGGGGCGCGGGCACACTACCGGCAACGGCATCGCGCGCTCGATCGATGCGAGCGATATCGGCCGCGCCTCCGGCATTCCGGGACGGGACGTGATCAAGCTCGACCTGGTGCGGGGCTCTCCGGCCAACTCGTCGTCCCTCCATGCGCTCTGCCGGGACGGCAGCCTGTGGGCCTGGGGCCATGGCTCTTACGACAATCTCGCCCAGGGTAATACCTCACACGCCTATAGCCCAGTGCGCTGCAAGAAGACCGGCGATGTACCGCTCGAGGACGTGATCGAGTTCTGGCCCGGCCATGGCAATTACAACGCCTGTTTCGCGCTGACCCGCGACGGACGCTTAAGGGCGGTCGGCGCCAACAACTGGGGCAAGCTCGGCGTCGACGACGGCGAGAATAGCAAGACCCTCTTCGCCGAAGTGGCGGGGCTGCCGGGCGGCGCCGTGATCCGCAAGATGGCGCCCTGCGGCTCCAGCCGCGACGCGGCGACCGCGGTGCTATGCAAGGACGGCACGATCTGGACCGCCGGCAATGGCGACCACGGCTTCCACGGCAACGGCGCCACTGATCATCGTCACCTCTTCGAGCAGCTGCCGCTGCCGGCCGGGGTGGCCGCCGCCACCGATCTCTGGGCCGGCGGCGAATACGCGCAACTCTGGTTCAACGGCGACGACGGCAACACCTATGCCTGCGGCTACAACGGCCAGGGCCAGCTCGGCATCGGCAACACCACCGGGGATATCACCGCGCCGACGAGGGTCGCCCTGCCCGAGGGCATGACGGCACAGATGATCTCCACCGGCGGCGCCCTCGCCGCCGCCCATTACCATTCCACGGTCATGCTGGGCTCCGACGGCCGCGTCTACACCTGCGGCTATTACGGTCAGTACGGCGCCTGGGGCGCCGGCCAGAGCGCGGCCCCGCTGCAATGGCCGCTGCCGGTCCCGCCGGAGCAGTGGGAGGCGGTCGAGGTGGTGGCCCACGGCTACACCTCGGAGGCCGGCTTCTTCGTCCGCTCGGCCTGCGGCACCGTCTGGGCCGCGGGTAAGAATGCCCACAACAAGCTGGGCGTCGAAGGCGCCGCTCATTCCCCCTCGGTGATGGCCCGGGTCGAGCTCTATTAGGGGAGGCGTACATGCACATCATCAGCTATGTGGAATCGGAGACGGGCGCGCAATTCCTGTCGCCGACCGACTGGCCCGACGGCGCCTTCACTTGGCTCTGCCGCCTCGACGGCCGCCACTACGCCCGCATCGCCTCGCTCGACTACGGCGAGCAGGACGGAGGGATAGATCTCCAGACCCACGACCTCGCCGTCGACACCGATCTCGCCGGCAGGCTCGACGCGCTCGCCGTCGACCGCATCCAGGCGCGTATGCGCCGGGCCGAGCGCTACGCCCGCGAGATGCCGGTCGGCGATCAGCTCGACGCCGTCCTTAAAGCGCTGAACCAGCTGCGCCTCGCCGGCACCGGGCTGCCCAGGGACATGGACGTACTCATCGGCACATGGTTGGCGGTCAAGCGTGCCTATCCCAAGCCCGATCTGCTGTCCGGGTCGGAGGCGACGCCGATGTCCGATAAGCCGGACACCGTGCCCGAGCCGCGGATGCCCGACGGCGGCGGGCGCTGAGGTGCCCGATCCGGCGCTCGAGCAGGCGATCCGCGAGGCCTACGCCTCGGCGCCCGCCGACACCATCATCCTGCATACCCTCGAGCTGCGCCATCCCGCTTTCGTCGACGATGACGGCCGGCCCACCGCGATCCGGGTGGTGCGCGATCACTCCGATCTAACCGCCCGCCTCGAGGATGGCGCGCCGCTCGATGCGGGCGAGACGGTGCGGTTCGTGGCGTTGGCTTTCGAGTTGGAGCTGCCGCCGGTCGATGCCGCGCCGGTGCCCGAGATCGCGGTGACGCTCGACAATGTCAGTCGTGAGATCGTCCGCCACCTCGACGCCGCCGCAACCAGCCTTGAGCGGATCGAGGTCACCTACCGGCCCTGTCCGTCGTCAGAAGATTTGAGACAGGGTGGGGCCTAAATTAACGGAGGCTCTGGCTCACCTAGTTGATAATTTTAGGCAGCGGCGTCGCGATGTTGCAAGCGCCGGTGCTCGATGGTGTTTCGTTTGATCCTTTCCCTTTCCAGCAGGATGGTTTGGCCGCGCCCGAAGTAGACATCGGCGGGCGTGAGGTTATTCAAACTCTCGTGGTAGCGCCGGTGGTTGTAGTGCTCGACGAAGGCGCCGAGCTGGGCTTCGAGATCACCGGGCAGATAATAGTTCTCCAGCAGGATCCGGTTCTTGAGGGTCTGGTGCCAGTGCTCGATCTTGCCCTGGGTCTGGGGATGGTAAGGTGCGCCACGGACATGCTCCATGCTCTGATCATCGAGCCATTCGGCCAAGTCGCCGGAGATATAGCTGGATCCGTTGTCGGACAACAGCCGCGGCTTATGGACGACCTTCGCCTGATCGCAGCCTGATGCCTTGAGCGCCAGTTCCAGCGTGTCGGTGACGTCTTCGGTCCGCATCGTCGTGCAGAGTTTCCAGGCGATGATATAGCGCGAGAAGTCGTCGAGGATGGTCGAGAGATAGAACCAGCCCCAACCGATGACCTTGAGGTAGGTGAAGTCTGTCTGCCACAGCTGATTGGGCCTGACGGTCTTGTCCTTGAACGAGTCGGCGGCCTTGATCACAACGAAGGCTGGACTGGTGATCAGGTCGTGTGCCTTGAGCAGCCGGTAGACCGAAGCTTCTGAGACAAAATAGCCTTCGGTGTCGATAAAGCGCGTCGCCAGCTCGCGTGGCGACAGTTCAGGCGCGTTCAGGGCCAGTCGTAAGACCCGCCCCCGAACATCATCCGGGATACGGTTCCAGATCTGCTTCGGCTTGGGCGGTCTGTCTTTCAGCGCCTCGTACCCGCCGCTCTGGTAGCGGTCGTACCATCGGTAAAATCTCGCGGGCAGGATAGCGAGCTTGTCCAGCGTTCGGCGTACCGGCAGACGGGATTGCTCGACCAGGCGGATGATTTCCAGTTTCTCGGCGGCCGAGTATCTCATTCCTCGTCTCCCCCATCCGCGATCATGCTTTTTTTAAGCAGCCGCAGTTCCAGGGCCTGCTCGGCGACGACTTCCTTCAGCTGCCGCGCCTCCCGGCGAAGGTCCGTGACCTCGCTGCTGGTTGCTGCTCGCGCCGTGTCGCCCGCCAGCCGGCGCTTGCCGGCCTCCAGGAACTCCTTGGACCAGCTGTAATAAAGGCTCTCGGCGATACCCTCACGCCGGCACAGCTCGGCAAGGCTGAACTCACCGCGCAGACCATCCAACACGATGCGGATTTTCTCCCCACAGGAATATTGCTTGCGGGTCACCCGGCGGATGTTCTTGACAAGCCGCTCAGATGACGATTCTCGGGTTCCCGATTGCTGTCTCATCTCCACTCCTTGGCGGTTACGATGAGCCAGAAATCCTCCGTTATTCAATACCCGCAATCTGTCTCATAGGCGCTGACGGGGGACACAGAGACTTTTTTAGAATTCCGGGACCTGGTCTCCAGAATCTTGTCTCTCCTTGTTATCGATATGCCTGAAAACCCGCGGAAACTGGGCGTTTCTGAGCGGCTTCAGTGTGGTCTCTGAGAGAGAGACGGAACGCTGGTAGGCTTAATAATAGTCGAATAATCAAGCTTTATCAATAGGTTAACGAAAGGTGCGGGATTTTCGACGCCCATTGAAATCATTGAGTCTTTTACCCAACAGCCTGCACCTTTCCGGGCGCAATTTATCTAAGAAAATCGGCAGGTGATTCTCGATGGTGAACGCGGCTACCTTTGTGCTTCCGGCCACCGCATTGCCGCAGTCTGAGTATACTGCTGATCGCGTGTGACCGGTGGTCCTCATCCTCGCCCCAGGCCATAAGCACGTTTCGCACTTGCCCCCAAGCTGCTAACATACTGGCCCATGAACAGGTAGCTGACCGGCAGACCGCCTTAGAAGGGAGGTATCAATGAATGTTCTGATCGTCCTCGCTCACCCTGAACCCAACGGCAAATCGTTCAATCATGCCATGGCCGAAGTTGCAAAAGACACGCTTCGTGCGCGGAGCCACGACGTTCGTGTCAACGATCTCTACGCCAACGGCTTCAATCCCGTTGGCGGGCCATGGGAGTTCGAGACCCTGCCCGACCCCGACCGCTTTGAATACATGGCGGCACAGGGCCATGCCGAGGAAGCAGGCAACAAGTACGCCGACGTTATTGCAGAGCATCAGAAACTGTTGTGGTGCGATCTCTTGATACTGCAGTTCCCGCTCTGGTGGTTCGGCATGCCGGGGATTCTGAAGGGCTGGATTGATCGAGTAATGACCTACGGCTTCGCCTATGAGATTCCCGGGACCTATGAGGACGGCGGCTTCAAAGGAAAACGCGCGACGGTTTCGATCACCACGGCCACCGAGCCCGAGTATTACGAGTGTCGCGGCCGGGGCGGCTATATGGGCCATCTGCTCTGGCCCATCAACAACGGCACGCTGCGCTTTGTCGGGTTCGACGTGCTGCCCTATTTCGTCGCTGACGAGGTAGGTGCCTATGCGAGCGGCAATTCTGAGGAAGACGCAATCTGCCGGAAAATTCTGGCCGACTATCGCGTTCATGTGAAAGGTCTGGAGAACGCCGAACCCTATTACTTCCATCCCAACGAGGATTACGAAACCGACAAGATGCGCCTCA
>CBDFML010000006.1:0-9892 GCA_965249645.1 Alphaproteobacteria bacterium | reverse complement strand
GATCTTCAGCGTCGCTCAGGGTTTCCACGGTCCGGGCGATCATTGCGAGCATCGCGTCCTCTCGCGCCTCGCCTCCGGCCGGGGCCTCGGAAAGCCGGGAGATTTGTGTATCAACCCGCTCCAGGCGCTCGATCAGCAGCGCCGCGACGGGAGAATGAACGTCCCGGTGCGCGGTCGGCACTGCGGCAAACGGTTCGACGACGGGAATTGTGGCCAGGGCGAGAGCGGAGTTCGACGCAGGCATGGAGAGCATACTCGTTAAGGATCAGGGCTGTTGGGAAGGGATCGTTGAGGTTGGTGGCCGGGTCAGGAACGTGACGCGCTTGAGCGCGTCGTCCGGCGGTGACGGCGCAAACTAAACAGGATAGTGCGTGCGCCAATGCCCAGCAGGCCGGCCACAAGGCCGACGACGAGCGCTGCAATCACCAGGTCGATCATATCTGCTTTCTCCGCGTTGCCGGTCCGCTCGCAGGCGGCCGATCTTTGAGGAGGGTGAGATTAGGCGTGCCTTCGCAAATGCGATGTGACCGGTGTCACTAAAGATCGAATTTTCACAAAATTTCGGATAATCGCCCGAATTCTATGACTTTTGTCAGTGGTCGGCGTACCGGATGTATAATTTTGCGGCGCAATATGATGGGATGCGAAAGGGTGTCTCGCGCATGCGTCGCCGGCACCGCGACAGTTGCCCGAACCGGCCGAACGCTATATAAGGCGCCCGACTTCACTCGTAGCCCCTCGTCCCGAACCGAACGGAGCCCCTCCCATGGCTGTGGAACGCACTCTGTCGATCATCAAGCCGGACGCCACCCGGCGCAATCTGACCGGCCAGATCAATGCCCGCTTCGAAGCGGCGGGCCTGCGCATCGTTGCCCAGAAGCGGTTGCGTCTTACCCTCGATCAGGCCTGCGCGTTCTACGCGGTTCACAAGGGGCGCTCCTTCTACGACGAGTTGTGCGCCTCCATGACGTCCGAGCCCGTCGTGGTCCAGGTTCTCGAAGGCGAAAATGCCATCCTCGGCAACCGCGAAATCATGGGTGCGACCAACCCGGCGAATGCCGATGAGGGCACGATTCGGGCCGAATTCGGCGAATCCGTCGAGGCCAACTCGGTGCATGGGTCCGACGCGCCGGAAACCGCGGCCCAGGAAATATCTTTCTTTTTCAGTGCATTAGAGATCGTCGGCTGACGGAATCTCATCGCCCGCGCGAATTCCGCGTCGTGCGTGTTTAAAATTCTGGGCAAAGTCACATATCATTTATCGTTGAACCCTATCTTCTGGTGGGGCCAAGCATACGGATGAGGCGATGAGCGACGACGACAGGCGCCCCGACGACGCGCGCGAGACCGGCATTGCGACAAAAAGCAAGCCGAAGACGCGCCAGCCATCGATGTACAAGGTGCTGTTGCTCAACGACGACTACACCCCGATGGAGTTCGTCGTGCATATTCTCGAGGGGATCTTTCACAAGAGCAGTGAAGAGGCGACTCGCATCATGCTCCACGTCCATCAGCGCGGCGTCGGGGTATGCGGCGTGTTCACCTACGAGATCGCCGAGACCAAGGTGACCCAGGTGATCGACTTCGCGCGCCGTCACGAGCATCCGCTCCAATGCACCATGGAAAAGGCGTAAGGCCTGAAGGATTCCGATTGCTCACTCCGGACCTCGAGAAAAGTCTCCACCGTGCGCTGGCGCTGGCCAGCGCCCGGCGCCATGAATTCGCCACCATCGAGCATCTGCTTCTTGCGCTGACCAGCGACCAGGACGCGGTCGCGGTGCTGCGCGCGTGCAACGTCGATATCGACCGTCTGCGTGCCGACCTCAACGAACATCTCGATTCCGAGCTCGACGCCCTGGTCGTCGACGAAATCACCGAGGCCAAACCCACGCCGTCCTTCCAGCGGGTCATTCAGAGGGCCGTGCTGCATGTCCAGAGCTCCGGGCGCAACGAGGTGAACGGCGCCAATGTGTTGGTCGCCATGTTTTCCGAGCGCGAATCACACGCAATCTATTTCCTCCAGGAGCAGGAAATGTCGCGCTTCGACGCGGTCAACTACATCTCGCACCGCATCGCCAAGGTGCCGGGTACCAGCGAAAGCGAGCCGGTCCACGGCGTCGACGAGGAGGAGGGCGATGCGGTGGTCCGCGAGGGTGCCGAGGCGCTCGCCGCGTATTGCGTCAACCTTAACGAAAAGGCGCTGGCGGGCAAGATCGACCCGCTGATCGGCCGTGAGGCCGAGGTCGAGCGTACCATCCAGGTGCTCTGCCGGCGGACCAAGAACAATCCGCTTTATGTCGGCGAATCCGGCGTCGGCAAGACCGCGATCGCCGAGGGCCTGGCGCGGCGCATCGTACACCACGAAGTGCCCAAGGTGCTGGACAACGCCACGATCTATGCCCTCGACATGGGTGCGCTTCTGGCCGGCACCCGCTATCGCGGTGATTTCGAGGAACGCATCAAGGCGGTGCTCGCGGGAATCGAAGAGGACGAGGGCGCGATCCTGTTCATCGACGAGATCCACACGGTGATCGGCGCGGGCGCGACCTCGGGCGGCGCGATGGACGCGTCGAACCTGCTCAAGCCCGCGCTTCAGCAGGGCTCTTTGCGCTGCGTCGGCTCGACCACCTACAAGGAATTCCGCAATCACTTCGAAAAGGACCGCGCGCTGGTCCGCCGTTTTCAGAAGATCGATGTGGCCGAGCCGTCCGTCGAGGACGCGGTCAAAATTCTTCGGGGCCTCAAGCCCTATTACGAGGAATATCACGGGATCCGCTACACCGCCGAGGCGCTGCGCGCGGCGGTCGAGCTTTCGGATCGCTATATCGGCGACCGGCGCCTGCCCGACAAGGCGATCGACGTGATCGACGAAGTCGGTGCTTCTCAGATGCTGCTGCCCGAGAACAAACGCAAGAAGACCATCGGGGTCAAGGACGTCGAGGCGACCATCGCCAAGATGGCCCGCATCCCGCCCAAGAGCGTGTCCAAGGACGACGCCGAATCCATGCGCACCCTCGAGCGCGATCTGAACACCGTCGTGTTCGGCCAGGAAAAGGCGATCCGGGCGCTGTCCTCGGCGATCAAGCTCTCGCGCGCGGGCCTGCGCGAGCCCGAAAAGCCGATCGGCAGCTACCTGTTCGCCGGACCCACCGGGGTCGGCAAGACCGAAGTCGCCCGCCAACTCGCCGCCACCCTCGGCATCGAGCTGGTGCGTTTCGACATGTCCGAATATATGGAGCGCCACACGGTCTCGAGGCTGATCGGCGCGCCGCCCGGCTATGTTGGGTTCGACCAGGGCGGGCTGCTGACCGACGCCATCGACCAGAACCCGCACACCGTCCTGCTGCTCGACGAAATCGAGAAGGCCCATCCGGACCTGTTCAACATCCTCCTCCAGGTCATGGATTACGGCAAACTCACCGACCACAACGGCAAGGCCGTCGATTTTCGCAACGTCGTGCTGATCATGACCACCAACGCGGGCGCCGCCGAACTTGCCAAGCCTGCGATCGGCTTTGAACGGCGCACTGGCAGCGGCGACAACGAAGCGGCGATCAAGCGCATGTTCACGCCCGAGTTCCGCAACCGTCTCGACTCCGTCATCGCCTTCGAATCGCTCTCGCCCGACGTGATCGTCCAGGTGGTCGACAAGTTCATCATTGCGCTCGAAGCCCAGCTCGCGGATCGCAACGTCGAAATCGCGCTGACCGCCGAAGCACGGACCTGGTTGGCCGAACGGGGCTATGACGACGCCTTCGGCGCCCGGCCGCTGGCCCGCCTCATCCAGGAGCACATCAAGCAGCCCCTGGCCGAGGAGGTACTGTTCGGCAAGCTCGCTAAGGGTGGCCTGGTCACGGTTCGTACGGAAGGCGACGGGCTCGAATTCGCATACGAGAAACCGTCAAAGAAAAAACCAAAAAAACTCCGGAAGTCCAAGAAATCCGAGCTTGTTAAGTAGCAAGCTATTTAATATTTTACCATTTAAAAGAGGCGGGCATCCTCATGCCCCAGCCGTTCCTCGCCGGCTACCGCGTAATCGATCTCAGCCAGTATGCGCCCGGACCCTACGGCGGGCAGATCCTGGCCGACCTCGGCGCCCGGGTGGTCAAGGTCGAGCCCCCCGGCGGCGAGCCCTTGCGCACCATGGGGCCGATCGACACCGACGGCGTCTCCGCCTGGTACAAGGCCATGAACCGGGGCAAGAGCGTGGTCGAGCTCGATCTCAAGTCCGACGACGGCAAGCGGGCGTTCGAGGGCGTGCTCGGGCGCGCCGACGCGATGCTCGAATCCTACCGTCCCGGCGTGCTCGACCGGCTGGGCTTTTCCCGCGACCGGCTGGATGCGCTCAATCCTAGGCTCATCCACTGTTCGCTTTCGGGCTGGGGGCAAACCGGACCCTACCGCCTCAAGGGCGGCCACGACACCAACTACATGGCCCTGATGGGCGGCCTCGCGATCTCGGGCGATAGCGCTGCGCCCGCGATGGCCCATCCGCCGAGCGCCGATTACGCAAGCGGCATGCACGCTGCACTCTCGATCATTGCCGCCCTGACGGGCCGCGACGGGCCACGGGGCGACGGTCGGGGGCGCTTTCTCGACGTCTCCATCGCCGAAGCCGTCCTCCCCTGGCAGACGCTGGCGTTCACCAGCGAGTGCCGGGACGGCTTCGCGATGGATCGTGGTGGAGCGCTGCTCAACGGCGGTTCCGCGTTCTATCATCTCTACGAAACATCCGACGGCCGCTTCGTCTCGCTCGGCGCCATCGAGCCCAAATTCTGGGCCAACTTCTGCGCCGCCGTGGACAAGCCCGACTGGATCGCGCGCCAGGCCAAGCCGCTGCCCCAGAGCAAATTGATCGCCGAGGTTGCCGCCCTCTTCTCCACGCGCAGCCTTAGCCACTGGGTCGAGACCTTTGAGGCGGTGGACTGCTGCTTCGAGCCGATTCACGAAATCGCCGAGAGCCTCGCTCATCCCCACATCAAGGCCCGGGGAATGGTTCACGAGGTCGGCGGGTCCGAGCCCCGTGTCGAGGTCTCTTTTCCCGCCTGGGTCGACGGCGCCCCGCCGCCCGCACCCGAGCCCGTGCGCTTTGCGAGCGTCGAAGCGGTCCTCGACGACTGGAACTAGTGTACCGGCTCCGACTAGTCCGACGAGCCCTTCCTGAACGGCGTATAGCGCTCCAGCCCCTCGATCTCGTAATCGACCTGCTCCGTCTCCCGCGCGAGGAAGTTCGCAACCGCGTCGCGCAACCCCGGATGGGCGATCCAGTGGGCGCTGTAGGTCGGCACCGGGCGGTAGCCCCGGATCAGCTTGTGCCCGCCCTGTACGCCCGCCTCGACCACTTTGAGGTCGTGCTCGATCGCGTAATCGATGGCGCGGTAATAGCAGCATTCGAAATGCAAAAAGGGTCGCGGCTCCAGGCAACCCCAATTGCGCCCGAAGAGCCGCGTCGCACTCCGTAAATTGAGCGCGCCGGCGATCGGCTGTCCGTGCTCGAACGCCATTACCAGTACGATCCTGTCCGCCAGCCCGTCTCCGATCAACGAGAAGAACTCGCGGGTCAGGTACGGCATGCCCCACTTCTCCTCAGAGGTCGCCTGGTAGCACTCGAACAGCGCGTCCCAGTGGCGCTCCTCGATCTCCGTCCCATCGAGCGTCTCGATGGTCACGCCGTCGGTCAACACGTCGCGCCGCTCGCGCCGCATCTGTTTTCGCTTGCGCGATGCGAGGGTGGCGAGGAAGGCGTCGAAATCGCTGTAGCCCTCGTTTTTCCAGTGGAACTGCACGCCCGTGCGCTGCAGGAAGCCTTCGCCGCCCAGCGCCTCCCATTCCGCGCGGGTCGGGAACACCACATGGAGCGACGAGACGTGGTAGCGCTCGACAAGCTCGCGCGCCGTCTCGATCAGCGCGGCGCGCACCGCTTCGGGCGAGGGCGCAGCGTCCGCTCGCACCAGCAGGCGCGGGCCCGGCACCGGTGTAAACGGCACGCCCGCGAACAGCTTGGGGTAATAGCGCCCGCCCGCGCGGGAGAACGCGTCGGCCCAGCCGTGGTCGAACACGAACTCACCCTGGGAATGGCCCTTCAGGTAAAGCGGCAGGACGGCTTGCGCCGCACCTTCGCCGTCTTCGAGCACGAGGTGCTGAGCGAGCCAGCCGGTCTCGGGACAGGCCGAGCCGCTGTCTTCCAACGCGCGGAAAAACGCGTGGGTGAGGAATGGGTTCTCGGCGCCCGCGCAGGCGTCCCATTGCACCGCGTCGATTTTGCCGACACCCTCGAGCGTGCGCGCGCGCAAGCCCTCCCCGACACTGATCGGCGTCGTCTCCGTCTGGTTCGTCTCCCCCGATGGTTCGGTCATCGTCTCCGCTATCCTTCCATCCGGCCCAGCGCCGAGAAGTCGCGCAGATCGAGCGCGAGGCGGATCAGCGCCGGGCCGTCCACCGCTCGCGCCGCATCAAAGGCGGCAGCGAAGTCCTCCGTCCGCTCGACGTTGAACCCGGCGGCGCCGTAAGCCTCGGCCAACTTGACGAAATCCGGGTTTTCGAGCGCCACGCCGTAATCATGGTCTTTGCCGAACGCCTTGCGCTGGTGGACGAGGATGGTCCCGAAGGCGGCGTTGTCGCAGATCAGCAGGCGGACCTTCAGCCCCAGATTGGCCATGGTCAGCAGCTCCTGCCCGGTCATCAGAAAGCCGCCGTCGCCGACGAAGCCGATCACCTCGGCGTCGGGCACCGCGAGCGCAGCACCCAGCGCGCCGGGCACCCCGTAGCCCATGGCGCCCGAAATGGGGGCGGCCTGGCTCCACGCCTCACGGTAGGGAAAATAGCGCTGCGACCAGCTCGAGAAATTGCCCGCGTCGGTCACGATCACATGGGGCCCGTCGATTCGGCTGGCCACGGTCTCGACCACGCGGGCCATGTCGAGCGCACCATGGGGAGCAACCTTCGGGTCGGTGCCCACGGTGCGGAATTCCTCGAACGCGGCGCGAAAGCCCGCCCGCCAGGCAAGCCGCGCGTTGGTCGGCGCGGCGACCGAGCGGCCGAGATCGTCGAGCGCCGGTTTTGCATCTGCCCGGATCGCGAGCGTCGCCCGGGTGCGTGCGAGCACCGCGTCGTCGGGATGGATCTGGATTAGCGTCTTGCTTTGGCCCAGCAGCGCGCCGTCCTCGCTGGTGATGTCGTCGAGCCGGCAGCCCGCCGCGATCAACAGGTCCGCCTGCTCGATCACGTCGCGTTGAAACGGTGCGCGGCCCAGCCCCAGATGGCCGACGTAAGCCGGGTTGTCCACAGAGACCGTGTCCTGGCGCCGCCAGGCGGTGGCCAGCGCCGCGCCTGAATTTTCCGCCAGCGCGGCAAGCTCGGCGTGCGCCGCATTCTGGCTCACCAACTCACCCGCGATGATCAGCGGCCGCTCCGCCGCGTCGATCATTGCGGCGGCGCGCGAGATCGCATCCGCTTCGCTCGAGAGCACCGCTCGCACTGAGCGTTCGGGGATCGCCGTCTCGCCCGCCTCGCCTTGGGTGACGTCCTCGGGCAGCACCACGATCACCGGTCCGGGCCGCCCGGCGATGGCGAGCGTAAGCGCGCGGGCGGTTGCCGTTGCCACCTCACCCGGTTGTGTCGGCTCGATCACCGCCTTGGCGATGCCTCCGAACATCTGTGCGTAATCGATTTCCTGAAAGCTCTCCTGTCCAAGCCGCTCGCTCGGCACCTGGCCAACGAACAGCACCAGCGGGGTCGAATCCTGGGCTGCCGTGTGAACGCCGATCGCGCCGTTGGTCGCCCCCGGGCCGCGGGTGACGAAGGCAACGCCGGGGCTGCGGGTGAGCTTGCCCCAGGCCTCCGCCGCATATGTGCTGCCCGATTCGTGGCGGTTGACGATGAAACGGATGCGCTCGCGCCGCTTGCGCAGCGCCTCGATGACCCACAGGTAGCTCTCGCCCGGCACGCCGAAGCAGACGCTCACTCCGTGGGCGAGCAGGGTTTCGACCAGCGCGTCGCCGCCGTTCATTCCCGCCGTCCCGCGCGTTCGGTCGGTGTCACGCGATCTCGAAAATGCCGTCGATCTCGACGGTGCAGTCGAGCGGCAGCACGTTGACCGCCACGGCGGTGCGCGCATGGCGTCCGGCGTCGGCGAACACCTCGACCATCAGGTCCGAGGCGCCGTTGATCACCTTGGGCTGGTCGGTAAAATCGGAAATGCTGGCGACGAAGCCGCCGAGCCGGACCACCTGCACCACCCGATCGAGGTCGCCCTCGCAGGCGCTGCGCAGTTGCGCCAGCAGGCCGAGACCGCACAGCCGTGCCGCGTCCCGGGCCTCCTCCGGCGTCCGCTCCGCGCCTACCTTGCCGGTGTGCGAGATCGCGCCGTCGCGAACCGGGGTCTGCCCCGAGACGAACACGAAATTTCCCGCGCGCACGAAGGGCACGTAGTTGGCCACCGGCTTCGCCGGGGTCGGCAGCTCGATGCCGAGGTCGGCGAGCCGCGCGTCGATCTTGCCTGCCATGCTGGTCTCCCTTGTCTGTGCCGGCGGGTGGCGGCCGGACGCCTGATCATAGCCGTGCGCGCGCGGCTTCGCGAGGGGCCCGCGCAGTCCGCCGCAGGCTTGACAAACTGCTTATTATTCGATATTTGTCAAATCATGGAAAAAATAGACGCCGTCGACACCCTCGCCGCCCTCGCCCAGGACACCCGGCTCGACGTTTTTCGCCTCCTCGTGGTCGCCGGCGCGGACGGGCTTGCCGCGGGCGAGATCGCGAACCGGCTGGCCGTCGCGCCGGCGACGCTGTCGTTTCATCTCCAGCAGATGAAGCAGGCGGGCCTGCTCGGTGTCCGGCGCGACGGGCGCAGCCTGATTTATGCCGCCGACTTCGAGCGAATGGGCGCGCTGCTCGACTACCTGACGCAGGATTGCTGCGGCGGTCGCCAGGAATTCTGTGGCCTCGGTGCGTCCCGCCCGCCCGCGCCCGGGCCCCGGATCGAGCCCCTTTACAGGAGAACGCAATGAAACGTCTGCACATCCATCTCGGCGTCGCCGACCTGGCCCGCTCCGTCGCCTTCTACAGCAATCTGTTTGGTGTCGCACCCGAGGTGAAGAAGGCGGACTACGCCAAGTGGATGCTGGACGACCCCCGGGTCAACTTCGCCATCTCGACCATCGCCGTCCAGCCCGGCATCGACCATCTGGGCATCCAGGCCGAGAGCGCGGACGAGTTGGCCGAGACTGCCGGGCGCATTGAGGCTACCGGCCAACCGGTGATCTCCCAAGGCGACGCGGCCTGCTGCTACACCCGGGGCGAGAAGCAATGGGTCACCGATCCCGACGGCATCGCCTGGGAAAGCTTCCACACAACCGGCGAAATCGCGCTGTTCGGCGGTGACGTCATCGATCTCGACGCGCTTGCGGGCGCGAATGTCGCGGCCGAAAAACCCGCCTGACGCGTCCGCCCGCGATGACGCTGTCCGAAAATTCCGCCGCCCGGCGCGCAAGCCGGCTCCTCGGCCTGTTCGAGCGCGGCCTGTCGGTCTGGGTTGCCCTGGGCATCGCGGCGGGAGTCGGGCTGGGCTCGGCGTTTCCCGACCTGTTCGCCGCGTTGGCGCGGATCGAGTACGCCAACGTCAACTTCCCCGTCGCGGCGCTCATCTGGCTGATGATCTACCCGATGATGGTCAACGTCGATTTCGCCAGCCTGCGCCATGTCGGCGATCGTCCCAAGGGGCTGGTGATCACGCTGACGGTCAACTGGCTGATCAAGCCCTTTACCATGGCGGGGCTCGGCGTGTTGTTTTTCGAGGTTGTCTTTCGCGACCTGATCGACCCCGCCACGGCGGGCGAATACATCGCGGGGCTCATCCTGCTCGGCGCCGCGCCGTGCACCGCCATGGTCTTCGCCT
>CBDFML010000005.1:0-24178 GCA_965249645.1 Alphaproteobacteria bacterium | reverse complement strand
CTGCATGACGTGAAAGCAATCGCCCTCGGCAATCGGTTCGAGGATGTAGAGTACGCCGCCGTCGTTCCGTAGGATCCGACGGGCCTCACCCAGCATCGCCGGCATTTCCGCAACGGGCACATGATGCAACGAGCGAGAGAAGATTACGCCGTCGGCGGTGTCGTCACTCATCGGGATCGATCGACCGTCGGTTTCGGCCAGGGTTACACCGGGAGTCGCGGGTGCGTTGAGGTTCTGTTTCACTTGTACCGGATCGGACTCAAGCCCGATGACCTCGGCGCCACGCTCCGCGAGCAATCGCGCGAGCGCGCCATCGCCGCAACCGACATCGACGAGCGTGCGTCCGTCGACATCGAGCAGGCATTCGAGCGCCTCAATGTCCGTACAGGTTCCCAACCCCCGGTTCGGGGTGTCGCGGACAAATCGATCGAGCGAATTGCGCGTGGTTGGCATGGATTTTCCGTGGTCGTTTTGCAGCCTAAAGTCTAGCGCGAAAGACCGGCGTTGTCCGCCTTTTGGCGCGCTTGACAGTGATGGGTGGGCCAAGGATTGTGAACGCCGGGGCTCGGGTCTGGTTGCCGCGTCGAAAAGGATCGAAAAAGGGTATCAGGATGAGTTTTTCTGGACATAACGCGGTGTGACAGGTACCGGCGGCGGCATGGGTCTAGCGACGGCGTTGCAACTGCTCGAAGCGGGCGCCACCGTTACGGGTGTTGATTTGAAAGAAAAGCCTGCGTCGTTGGATGCCTATGGTGACAAGGTCACCTACGTCAATGGCGATGTCTCGGACGATGCGTTCGTCTCGAAGACGGTCCACGAATCGTATGAGCGGGCCGGCCGGCTGGATCACCTCGTAAATTCCGCCGCCGTGCTTTTATTCGGCAAGGATAGGGGGCTGGTCGATCTCGATCTGGATGTCTTCGACCGGGTTCTGGAAATCAATCTGCGTGGCCCGCTGCAGTTTGCCAAGCATGCGATTCCCCTGATGCAGAAATCCGGCGGATCGATGGTTCACATTTCGACCGTTCAGTGTCTGCGCGGCGATACTGCTCCCCAGGAAGGCTACCAGACCTCGAAAGCGGGTCTCGTCGCGCTGTCGAAATCAATCGCTATCCAGTATGCGAAGGATCAAATACGTTCGAACGTGATTTATCCGGGGCCATGTTTCACCCCTATGCAGGATCGCTGGGTCGGCGACGAGGCAACTCAAAAGGCGGTCGCGGACTTCGTGCCGGTCGGTCGGATCGGAAACGCGGATGACATGGCCAACGCGATATCCTTCCTGCTGTCCGACAAGGCGTCGTACATCACGGGAACCGAGCTGATCGTCGACGGCGGTGTTACGGCACTGCCCTAGGGCTCACCGGCTATTTCATCCAGGCCGGCGCGCCAGGCCGGCGCACAGGACGGCCGCCGATCGAACGGCCCGCGCTCGAGGTGCGGGGGCGTTGCCACGGTGCCTCAGGAGAATCGGCTCCTGTGCCCGCGTCTGCCAAGGCGTTAAACGTCGAAAGCGACGCCTCGATTTCTTCGCGCCCGATGTCGCGCGTGATGAATACCAGGCGCGAGCGCCGGTCTTCATCCGGCCACGCGTCGAGATGCGTAGGCGGATGAATGACATGCTGGACGCCGTGGACCACAACCGGTCCCGCCAGCGCATCGTCCACATTGAGCAAGCCTTTGACGCGGAGCACGTCCTCGCCGCGCCGATGTAGCAGCATGGTGAGCCAGACGCCAAAGGCAGTCCAGTCGATCGGTTCGTCGAAGGTGAGGCAAAAGGCTCCGATATGCTCGTCGTGTCGGTTGACGTCGATCGCATGGTGGTGATCGTGATCGCCACCCTCGCCATAGGCTTCCTCGTCGAGCCAGTGGCGGACATCGGCGCCCTTTGCTTCCGGATCGTATGTGCTGCCGGCCAACAGCGCATCCGCGTCGAACTCGGAAAACGGCGCGTGAAGGATCCGGGCGGAAGGGTTCAGACGCGCGAGCCGCGCCTCCAGAGCAACCGTTTCGCTCGGATCGGCGATGTCGGTCTTGGTCATGACGAGGCGGTCGGCAACGGCCGCCTGCTTCGCCGATTCCGGCTGGCGAGCAAGGTGCAGGGCACCGTTCACGGCATCGACAGTCGTGATCACGCTGGCCAAGGTGCAACGGTCGTTCACGCCCGGTTCGGTCATCAGCGTGTAAAGAATGGGCACCGGGTCTGCGAGGCCCGTGGTTTCGATGACCAGGCGTCGAAACGGCGGGATGGCGCCCGAGTCACGGCGCGCAAGCAGGTCGCGTATCGCAACGCCGAGATCGCCCCGGATTGTGCAGCATACGCAACCGCTTTCGAGCATCACGATATCCTCGTCGACCTGCTCGAGAAGCAGATGGTCGAGACCGATTTCGCCAAACTCATTGATAAGCACTGCCGTGTCGCCAAGGTCGGGCGAATTCAGCAAGCGCTGCAGCAGGGTCGTCTTGCCGCTGCCCAGAAATCCCGTAATCACGTGGACGGCAATTTCATTTTCGGTCTTGGGCGCCGCATCAATCATTGAGACCTCGGCGCGCCGCGGTGAGCAGAGCGGGATCCAGCGGATCAATTGCCTCGCCGGTTTCACGCTCGATCGCCAGCCAGAGGTCAGGCAGGGTCGATACCTCGGCCACGGCGCCACGCTTGGAATGCAGCACGTAGCTGGTGCCGGCCCAGTCTTCGATGGTGAGGCCCCGCGAAGCGAGGAGCCGATTGATCAGAGCGGTGCGCCGTCGGCGCTCTTCGCGCCGGGTCCGGTATTTGTCGCTGGCCTCGAATCCTTCGCGCCCGGCGCCGTCCGACCAGTGCCGTCCTCCCGCAAGCGCGCCACATAGACCGCACATCTCGTCTCTTCTCCGTCTATTGGGCGAGGTATCCGCCGTCGATCACCAGATCGGCGCCGGTGACGAAACTCGCTTCGTCCGACGCCAGATACAGCACGCCGAAGGCGATGTCGTCGGGCTCGCCCAGCCGACCGATCGGATGCTCATTGCGCCAATCCTCCCACAACGCGTCGGCGTCGTCCGACCCCGTGAGAACCAGCGTGTCGGAAAGCTCCTGCTCGACCAACGGCGTCACCACGCAGCCCGGATGCACCGCGTTGACCCGGATATTGTAGCCGGCCTTGCCGCAATGAAGCGCCGCCGCCTTGGTAAAATTGCGCGCAGCCCCCTTGCTCGCACAATAAGGCGCATTGAATTCTTCGCCGACAACGCCGTAGGTGGACACGGTGTTGATGATCGAGCCGCCGGCAGCGCCGTTCTTCTTCATTGCGCCGATCGCTTCTCTCGTGCCGAGAAATAAGCCCCGTGCGTTGGCGCGCATGTGGAAATGCCAATCCGCGAGCGTCGCTTCCTCGACGGTCTTGGATTTTTGCACACCGGCGTTGTTGTGCAGGATGTCGAGCCGGTCGAAGCGCTCCAGTGTCTCGGCGACGACCTCTTTCCAACGCTGCTCGTCGGTCACGTCCTGATGCAGGAAAACCGCTTCCCCGCCTTCCGCGACGATTGCCTCAGTCATCGCCTGGCCCGCCGTGCCGTCAAGATCGGTAATGACGACCTTGGCGCCTTCCCGTGCCAGCATCATGGCGCTCGCCCGCCCGATGCCCGAGGCGGCGCCGGTGACGATGGCGACCTTGCCGGCGACCCGGCCGCTCATTGTGCGATCATCCCGCCATCGATGACCAGCTCGGCGCCGGTCATGAAGCTCGATTCATCGGAGGCGAGATAGACGATACCGTTGGCGATGTCGATCGGCTCGCCGATTCGGCCGATAGGATGAGCCGGCGCCCACTCCGTCTTCACTGCCTCCTCGACGCTGCCGTAGCCCTTCGCTTCGACAATTTCGTCGATTTCGACGTCGGTCATTGGCGTGCGCACGACGCCTGGATGGACCGAGTTGACCCGGATGTTGTAGCCCGACTTGCCGCAGTGAAGAGCCGCCGACTTGGTGAAATTCATCACCGCGCCCTTGCTGGCGCAGTAGGCCGCGTTCAGGGCCTCGCCAATCATGCCGTAGGCCGACGAGATGTTGACGATCGAACCGCCCGCCGGTCCGTTTTTCTTCATCGCCTCGATGGCGTATTTGGTGCCCAGAAAGACGCCATCGGCGTTGACGCTCATGATTTGCTCCCATTCCTCGAGGGGCGTGTCCTCGACCGAATGGGAAATACTGATTCCGGCGCAGTTGACGATCACGTCGAGGCGGCCGAACTGCTCAAGTACCTCCGCGATCACGGCTTTCCATTGGTTCTCGTTTGTTACGTCAAGCTCGACAAAGATCGCATCGCCGCCGGCATCCCCGATCTCCTGGGTTGCGCTTTGGCCGTCGACGACGTTCAGGTCCGCAATGGCCAGCTTGGCGCCTTCCTGGCCGAGCCGGATCGCGCTCATCCGCCCGATACCCGAGGCGGCGCCAGTGACGATGGCGACCTTGCCCGCGACCCGGCCGCTCATTGGGCGATCATCCCGCCGTCGATAACCAGTTCAGCGCCGGTCATGAAGCTTGATTCGTCGGAGGCGAGATAGACCACACCGTTGGCGATGTCGATCGGTTCGCCGATCCGGCCGATAGGGTGAATGGGCGCCCATTCCTTCTCCAGCGCTTCCTCGACGCTGTCGTAGCCCTTGGCCGCGACGATGTCGTTGATTTCGACGTCGGTGAGCGGCGTGCGCACGGCGCCCGGATGGACCGAGTTGACCCGGATGTTGTAGCCCGATTTGCCGCAGTGAAGGGCGACCGACTTGGTAAAATTCATCACCGCGCCCTTGCTTGCGCAGTAGGCGGCGTTGATCGCTTCACCGATCATGCCGTAGGTCGACGACATATTGATGATTGAGCCGCCCACCGGATCGTTCTTCTTCATGGCTTCGATGGCGAATTTCGTGCCGAGAAACACGCCGTCGGCGTTGATTCTCATGATTTGGTTCCAATCCTCGATGGTGGTGTCCTCGACCGACTTGGAGAATTGGATCCCGGCATTGTTGACCATCACGTCGAGCCGGTCGTAACGCTCGAGCACCGCCGCGATGACGGACTTCCACTGGTCCTCGCTCGAGACGTCGTGCTCGAGAAAGATCGCCTCGCCGCCGGCGTCCGTAATTTCCTTGGTCGCGATCTCGCCGTCAGCGGTGTTCCGGTCCGCAATCGCCACCCTGGCGCCTTCTTCGGCAAGCCGGATCGCGCTGGCCCTCCCTATGCCCGAGGCGCCGCCCGTGACAATCGCGACTTTGCCATCCAGCCGACCCATAGCTCTTCTCCCACGTCTCAGTCTTAATGGACGGTGATTATGGGTGAGCCGCGCGCAAACCGCCAGAGGCCGTAGATCGCGGATTGCTCATATCTCCGGGAAAGCGCTACACTCCATTAACGCACGCACGCTTGCGACGCGGCCATCGGGGAGATAATCGTCATGCAGCTATCGAAGGACGACGCGCTTCGCGCTTATCGAATGATGAGGACCATCCGCGAGTTCGAGGAACGGATACAAAAGGAATTCGCAACCGGCGACATGCCGGGGTTCGTTCACCTCTACGCCGGCGAGGAAGCTTGCGGGACCGGCATCATGATGCACCTCACCGACGAGGACCGAATCTCGAGCACCCACCGCGGTCACGGCCACTGCATTGCCAAGGGATGCGATGTCGAGGGCATGATGGCCGAGCTTTTCGGCAAGGTGACGGGGTTGTGTCGGGGCAAGGGCGGCTCCATGCATATCGCCGATCTCGACAAGGGCATGCTGGGCGCGAACGGCATCGTGGGCGGCGGCCCGCCGCTGGTCTGCGGCGCTGGCCTCGCCGCCAAACTCGACGGCAAGGGACGGGTGGCGGTTGCCTTCTTCGGCGACGGCGGCTCGAACCAGGGCACGACCTTCGAAAGCCTCAATCTGGCGAAGGTCTGGAACCTTCCTTGCGTCTTCGTCTGCGAGAACAACGGCTGGGCCGAGGCGACGTCGAGCAAATGGTCGGTCGCTTGCGGCAACGTGGCGGATCGCGCGGGCGGTTTCGGCATGCCGGGAGTGACCGTCGACGGTCACGACTTCTTCGCCGTCTACGAGGCAGCGGGCGAAGCGATCGAGCGGGCGCGGGCCGGCGGCGGGCCGTCGCTGATCGAATGCCAGGTCAATCGCTATTACGGCCACGAGGAAGGCGACGCCCAGACCTACCGCGATGCCAAGGATGTGGTGAAAATTCGCGAGACGAGGGATTGCATTGTCAACTTCACCCGCCGGGTGACCGAGATGGCGCTGGTCGAGCCCGACGCTCTTGCGGCAATCGATGGCGAGATCGCAACGCTCATCGAGGATGCGGTGGCCTTTGCGAGGTCGAGTCCCGAGCCGGGACCCGAAGACCTGCTCACCGACGTCTATATCAGCTACTGAACCCGGGGAGAGACGATTATGGCGCGCAAGATCTCATACCGGCAGGCGATCATCGAAGCCCTCGACCAGGAGATGGCCCGCGACGAGAAGATCATCGTCATAGGCGAAGACGTGGTCGGCGGCGCCGGCACCGACATGGAAGACGAGGCCTGGGGCGGTGCCTTCGGTCTGACTTCGGGCCTCTATGCCAAATACGGCGGCGACCGCATCATGGATACGCCGATCAGTGAGTCCGCCTTTATCGGGGCGGCGGTGGGCGCGGCGAGTGCCGGGTACCGGCCGGTCGTCGAGCTGATGTTCTGCGATTTCCTCGGGGTTTGCTTCGACCAGATTTACAACCAGGCCGCCAAGTTCCGTTACATGTTTGGCGGCAAGGCGACCACGCCCGTGGTCATTCGCACCGCGATCGGGGCGGGATTGCGGGCGGCGGCGCAGCATTCTCAGTCGCTGCACCCGATCTTCACCCATGTTCCGGGCCTTAAATGCGTCATTCCCTCTTCGCCCTACGAGGTCAAGGGGCTGCTTATCGCGTCGATCCGGGACAACGACCCGGTCGTATTCTGCGAGCACAAGGCGCTCTTCGAAACGACGGGCGACGTGCCGGAGGAGCCTTACGCCATTCCGCTCGGCGAAGCGAATTACGTTCGCGAAGGCAGCGACGTTACAATCGTGACCCATGGGTTGATGGTGAGCCGGGCGAAGGAAGTGGCCGCAACGTTGGAGGGGGACGGCGTCGATTGCGAAATTATCGACTTGCGCACGACGTCGCCACTCGACGACGATACTATTCTGGAGAGTGCCGAGAATACCGGCCGCGTAGTCGTCATCGACGAGGCCACGCCGCGTTGCAATATCGCGGGCGACATATCGTCGCTCGTCAACGAGCAGCTTTTCGGCAAACTCAAGGCGCCGGTTCAAAGGATCACCGCGCCGCACACACCTGTACCGTTCAGTCCCGCGCTGGAGGATCTCTGGCTTCCCGACAACGCGCGTATCGAACAGGTTATCCGCGATACAGTGGCGTACGGTGGCGCTTAGTGCCTGCGTGGGTTCTCGTGGTCTAGGGTGTTAAACCTAGGAAGCGATCAGGCCCCGAGCCCGAGGCTTTTACGGAAAATCTGAGTGTCGCGCTTCGCCGCGTCGCCAGCGCCTTCGCTGTCGGGCAAGGCGGCGCAGAAACTTTCGATCGCCGCGTCGGCCAACGGAACCCATTTCGCAACCCAATCGTCGAGATGCTTCTGGTTGCCATCTTTTTCCTGCAGGAACCGGACGAGTTCTCCGGCCCAGCGGCGGGAACGGTCGCAATCGCGCAAGGCAGCCTCCGCAAGCAGGCTCAGCAATGAATCGCCCTGCGCTTTGGCCGTATTCCCAAGTTGCCGAAAAATCGTTTCGTCGATGGCGGGTTTCGCGACGAGGCAGAGGCTTGTGAACGTCTCACCCCAATCGCGGGCAACCAGGATCTTCTCCATGAGCTCCCGGAATCCCTGCCACGCGTCGTCATCTTCCCAGTGGGCCCGCTCGTTTTCGTTAAAGCCGAATCCGGGGCGATGGTTTGCTAGTTCAACGGTGCGGTAGGCAGTCCGTGAGACCCAGCGGAGCTGGTCGGATGCTTGAAATGCCGAGCAAATACCGATCGTGCTCGCCGGCGCCATGTGAAACAGATAGGACGACGCCATCTGAACCGTGTGAAGGGGATAGCGGCTCGGCGCGTAGAGGCTCGCCAGCGTTTGTGTCCACTCGTCCGGATAATCCTTGTCGTCGCCAATCCCGGCGTTGTGCTCGATCAACCCGTCGACGTAATTTTCCTGGCCATCCTGAATCACCGTGTAAGTCCGATAGGTCATCTGGTCGGGGTCGCGGAAATCGTCCCAGGCGTCATGACTGAGTGGCGACCCGTTGGCGTACTTTTTGTACCAGACGTTGAGCGGCTGATTGAGGCCGATGGTCCAGGGCCGATCGGGGTCGTCACGGTTATAGAACAGTCGAGTGCTGACGACTTCGTACTCGCTCGGCCGGCGTTTGTTTTCCGCCAGGTAGCTCCAGGTTTTGAGCGGCTTGGCGCCTTCAGGCAGATCGTAATCTGCCTCGTTTGACATCGGGGGAGCTTTATCGTTCGCCACGAAATTCTCCTTCGGCGCGCATTCGGCGCAGGCCTAAAGCGTTTTCTCCAGATAGAAACGCACGTGCTCATCCTGGGTGTCGATGAAGCCCGAAAATCCACTCAAACTGACCTCGAGATCACGGATCAAGAACGGCCGACCAAGAATTTCCGATACTGTGTCTTCGCGGATAATCAGCCCGCCATCGGCCTCGATCCGCAGGTACGCCCCGTGGTCCTCGACAAATATTTCCTTATCTGGGTTGTCGATCTCGGCGGCCTCGGCAACGGCTTGGGCGATATCGCCCGCGCGGACCACCGGACCCGCCATGTTCTTCGATCGCTCCGCCATGACCGGGACTCTCCTCTAAGGCGTCTGGGCGCGCCTATTCGTAATAGACGACGACCGGTTCGGCGTCGATCCAGTCGGTCTCGCTGATCTTCATGTCGCGAGGGTGAGGCTCATTATCTTCTTGCTTGCGGACCCGCAGCGTTCCTTCCCGCGGACGCACCTCAACGCCGACCATTGTGTCTGCGCACATCTGGGCAAACTCGTCCATGGTGACCTCGGGATCGACAGCGAGCATCTTGTATTCGTAGCCGCCTTCGAAATTGTAGGCGACATGGAGCTTGTGACCCGTCACGGTTCCTGCCTCTCTAAACTATTGTTGCTACACGGGCTCGAAGCTTGCGACGCCGGCTTACTCAGCGGCCTCTTTCTTCGTGTAGTAATCCTTGATCCACTCGTAATTGCGGGAATCCGTCCCCGAGTCGTAGCCCGGCTGCAGGCCCATGAAGGAGAGAAAACCGAAGAGTTCGTCCGGGACCTCGCCGGACAATTCCCGGTCCGTAAACGATGGGTAGTCTTTGTAGCGGTCCGGATCACGCGTAAATATCCAGCGATCGACCTCCGAGCCGAAGTGGTAGCGCCGCCCCTCGTGATCGATGTAGTAGTCCTTGACGTCCCATTCGTCGCCGCATTGGCCGCTGATCGCGGCCTGGCTCATGTTGCAGATCAGCGCGCCGGCCTGGGGAATGGTCCGTTCCAAACGCCCTTCGGCGATGTTTTCAGCAATCACGTCCCACAGCTTGCCGTAGGTGTTGTTCCAGCCGGGATATTTCTCTTCGAGCCACCCGCGTTCTGCGGCGGTCACGCCCGCATTATCGTCCCACCACAGGGTACAGCGCCATAGCCAGACGCCGATATGTTGCTGGTGGTGAAAGGTCTCGATATCGCGCAAGAAGGTCTCCCAATACCATGGCCGGTCGAGCCCGAGATCGATGAGTTGGCGCTCGAACTGTGTAATCACCCACTCGTGCATGAACTCCTTGAACGAACGTTCACGGGCGTGCAAAGGCGTGCCGTAATCCATGGCATTGCCTGAGACGAGAGCGAAGATGCGCCACATTCGCCAGAACGCCATCTCCATGAGTTCCTGGCATTCATCCTTTTTGCCGTTGCGCACGGCCATGCGAATCACCGGGTTGCAGATTTGCGCGTGGCGCGCCTCGTCGGTCTGGATGCTCTGGATCAGGTGTTCGAAGGTGTGATCGCCCGCCGCATGGGCATCCGCCGACAGCCCGACGAACTGCAGGTTCGTAAACGCGACTTCAAAAATCAGATTGGTCATGATGGTCGAGGCGATGACGTCGCGCTGCTCCATGTCGTCGAGCAGATGTTTGACCGAAATCGCGACCCAGTTGTTCGTATGGAACGCCTTGAGCGCCCAATCAAACTGGGGGTCCTTCTTGATGTGCTCGTAGGCGAAATAGAGATGGATCTGCGCGTGACGAATCTCATCGAGAGTCCCCAGAACGCAGATATTGCGCTGTGAGGGGGATTTGGAGAACCGTGCGAAGCGGCCCTGCAACACGCCAGCCGACATTTCAACGATCGACACGCCGCCATAGTGGGCTTTTACAAGATTCCGCCAGCCCGGATCGGCCTCATCGTAGAGTTTTGAGCGCTCGAGCGCTGACCGGATCGAATACGCGTGGGCGTCCTTTTCGCGCTGAACGTGCACGTAATCCCGGAAGGTGTCCTTGTAGTTTTCGTCGAAGGTTTCCCATTCTTCTACAGGCAATTCGAAGGCGTCCGATAACTCCTTCGGGAATATCTCTTCGAACGGAACGTATTTGGGCGTCCAGTTGACGTTACGCGCCGTGTCGTACCATTCGGAACGCTTCAGTTGGGGCATGAAAATTCCCTTTTTCCGGAGATTGAAAAACTGGTCACCGTGTTCAAAATTACTCGACTCCGACTCTCACGCGAAAAAACTTACGCCCTCGTCACCCGCGGAGGACGATGTATCGACGACATTATGGAAATTCAAGTGGCTGGTCAACGTTGTCGGGCGGCCGTACACAATGCGCTCCATGATACAAAATTTTAGTGCCTCCTCTCCAACTGCCGATAGGCGGTAACGGCCCCGTAAGTCGCTACGAAGTACGGCACGGCGTAGGTCAAGCCGAGCTTGAGACCGTCGATATCTGCGCTGCCCCAGAGCGCGTCGCCCTGGTTGATCAGATTGAGGATCGTCCCGACGACGAGGGCGACCATGAACGATCGTCGGGGCACGCCATGGCCCAGCGCGAGCGTTGCCCAGGATTCGGGGTCCTTGGCAGTAGGCGGAGTTGACATGGCATGTGTCTCCAGGAGTTGGTGCCAAATCTGAGCGTGTAAACGATTAGAATTCCGGCGGTTCGACGCCGCTTTGGGTGAGCTGGTCGACAAGGGCGTGCTTGAGCCGGTTCAGCCCCGCTGCGTCTTCGGATTCGCAGCGGGCGACCAGCACCGGTTGCGTGTTCGAGGCGCGCAATAGCCACCAACCGTCTGCTGTCGTCACACGCACGCCGTCGATGTCATTGACGTTGGCGCCGTCCTGCGCCAGTCGTTCGCGGACCTCGTCGATAACGGCAAATTTTCGCTCGTCCGCACAATCGAAGCGTAGCTCGGGCGTGTTGACCGTCGCCGGCAGCCGATTGCGCATGTCCGCAAGGCTGTCCGAGCCGCTCGCCACGATATCCAGCAAGCGGACGGCGGCGTAGAGCGCGTCGTCAAACCCGTAATAGCGATCGGCGAAGAATATATGACCGCTCATCTCGCCCGCCAGCGGCGCGCCGGTTTCCGCCATCTTTTGTTTGATCAGCGAATGCCCGGTGCGCCACATCAGAGAATTGCCGCCAAGCCTTTCGATTTCATCGAACAGCGTCTTGCTGGCTTTGACGTCGGCAATGATGGTCGCTCCGGGCTGTCGCGAAAGTAGTTCGGCGGCGAAGATCGCCATGAGCTGATCACCCCACAGGATTTGCCCGGTGGAGTCGACAACACCGATCCGGTCGCCATCGCCGTCGAACGCGATGCCCGCGTCGCACTTGTGAACCGCAACGGTTTCGATGATTTGCGCGAGGTTCTCGGGCTGGGTGGGGTCTGGATGGTGTACGGGAAACGTGCCGTCGATAGTTTCGTTGAGCAGGATGTGCTCGCCCGGAAGCCGCGCAGTCAGCGCGACGAGTGCATCGCCCGTTGCCCCGTTACCCGCATCCCATGCAACGCGTAGCCCGGCGGACACGTCGTAGGCTGCGACCAGCCGGTCAACATAATTGTCGAATACCGAGCTGTGAGTGCCTCGGCCAGGTTGCTGACCGGGTTCGAGCGGTGCAGCTGCAATGGAGCCCAGTTCCTGAATTTGCGCGCCGAAGAACGGATTGGCGCCCAGCATGAACTTGAATCCGTTGTAGTCAGGGGGGTTATGGGAACCGGTCACCATGATACCGCCGTCGGCCTTGAGCTCGTGGACCGCAAAATAGAGCATCGGAGTCGGACCCAACCCAACACGAAGCGTATCGACCCCTGCCGTGCTCAATCCTGTGACGAGGGCCTGTTCCATATCCGGGGAACTCAAACGACCGTCGAAGCCAATGCAAACTTGGGGGCGCCCGAGTTCATTTATTTGCCGCGCGACGACGAGTCCAAAGGCGTGGCCAATGGCCTCGGCGTCTTGGGTCGTCAGACTTTGCCCGACCACGCCCCGGATATCGTATTCACGAAGGATGGTTGGATCGAGGCGGTGCGGTGCGGCCATCGGGATTCTTTCAGGCGGGACCAATTCAAAGCGGATCACGGCGTTCTAGCCCGTTGCACAGGCCTTCGGCAAGGGGCTGTGGTCGTAGTGCCGCCGCCGCGGATAGGCTAGGCTGGCGCTCCGAACCACGGACGACAGCGGGGGACGGTGAAAATAACGATCGACGATGCAAAGGCGGCCGCTGAAAGCCTGCTTGGAGCCCGCGTGGACCGCGTCGAACGGCCCGGCGGCGGTTCGCGGCGGTCGATTCGTCTCATTTTCGGCGACCGCAGCGTGATCGTAACGCGCCGGAAGCTGGCTGGCCGGGCCGAGTTGGAATCCCAGGTACTCCGGCGGCTTCGAGCCCAGGGAGCGCCGGTGCCGGAAATTCTTGGATACGACGGCGAATGGTTGATTCAGGAGGATTTGGGTTCGCGCCGCCTGTCGGAAGCATTGTTGCGCGACAGTCCGGACGCGGTGGAGAATTGGTTGCGATCGGCGTGGAAAAGCCTGGCGGCGATTCACCGGGCTGGGCGCCAGGCTGGGCTTGAGCGGCAAGTCGTCGCTATTGGACAAACGCAAAAATGGCTCCAGAAGCTGGTGGCGACGCCGGACCGACTCGGGCGATATCTGGACGTGCGGGCGCCGGATCTCGATGCCGAGGCAATTTTGACCGCGCTTGATCCTGGCGAGGCCTGGTTCATCAAGTGGGATGCGCGTCCCGGCAATGCCGTGGCCTGCGACGACGGTCGGGTGGCCTGGTTCGATTGGGAGCATTGCGGTTGTCGAAACCGCCTCGACGACCTGGCCTGGTTGCTTGGCGATGAGTATGTACTCGACCAGCCGGCTCAGGAGGAACGAGTTATCGATGACGCGATCCACGAACTCGGCCCGCCGGGCCGGGAAGAGCGGTCCCGCGATTATCTGACGGTATTCGGGACCTTTCACATGGCGGTTCGTCTTGCTCTGATTGTCGATCATAAGGGGCAGGGTGATTGGTGGGATGAAGAGCGGTGCCTGATGGCGGACAAGATCGGTGTCACGGGGCGTTACAGCACCTCGTTATGCCGCAAGGCAGCGCGCTGGAGTGGCCGCACCCCGTTGACCCAGCCCTTGGCGTCATGGTTTGAGGACATCGAGGAGCAATTCGTCGGCAAGAGCACCTGAATCCCGTCTTCGGCATTTCAACAAATATGTGCCCAGATGCGCCGAGTGATCGACATCACTGACGTTGACATTTGTGCCGCAGTAAATTGACAGGGTGAAATTTTCACCAAATTGACTGGGTCGGGTTAGGAAAAACACTGGAGAGATCGCGCAACGACTCGCGAAAACGTGATCGATCGCGCATCCATTCGGTAGTTGATCCAAGCCAGGTTGATGGCAAAATTGTTTGACTTTTCTACCGCGCATAACGTAGGATCGTAGAGATTAAATGTTACATTGTTGCATTAATCAATAACTTTCTGGGGAGGCCGCGATCGACAAGAGGGTCAAAGCGGCAGACAAAAAAATTCAGACAGTAATTGGTATAATGTTGCAATTTGGCCCTGCCAGGGTAAGAATCTGACCGAGAGGATCGACCGATGGCAACCAGGATTGGCGGATCGGGTAGCGATGAGTTGGTCGGCACACGGCGTGACGACAAGCTGATTGGCCGCGGGGGTGACGACAGTCTCTACGGCGGCAGCGGCAACGACCTGCTGATCGGCGGTTCCGGCGACGACGTCCTCAAAGGTGGCTCGGGCGACGACATCCTGATCGGCGGCGCCGGCGACGACCGCCTCTTCGGCAACAGCGGTGACGATATCCTGATTGGCGACAACCTGCCGGGTGGTGGCCCGGGCTCCGGCGAAGGTCATGGCCACGGCGCCAGTCATGGTTCCGAGGGCTCCGGCGAAGGCTGGCGTTCGGGTAGCGGCTCCGGCCGAGGTTCACGTGGATCGGGCAGCGGCTCCGGCCGAGGCTCTCGCGGATCGGGCAGCGGTTCGGGTCATGGCTCTCACGGCGGGTCGGGCAGTGGCTCTGCGAGTTTCGACGATTATCTAAACGGCGGCTCCGGCAACGACCTCCTGTTCGGCCAGCTTGGCAACGACGTACTCGTTGGTGGCTCCGGTGACGATGTCATGTTTGGTGGCGTCGGACATGACCGGCTCTATGGCGGATCGGGCAACGACGTCATGTCTGTCAATGGCGGAGCAAAAAGGGACCACCGTGGCGGTGTAAGAAGGGACCACTTGGCGGCTGCGGGCTGTCCCCGTAGTCCATGGGAGGGCCCCGCGTGCGACGCGGCGTGCCCTCAACAGGCCGACGCGGCGGCGCGCGCGGGAGGGACCTGTGGGCCCACGGGGTCAAGCGTGGGCTGGGTGGTCGGTTCAGTTCGCCGTCGGGGTTTGACGCCTGCGGCTCTGGTTGAGCCTGTAGCTCTCGCCATTCATCTCGAGGATGTTGACGTGGTGGGTGAGGCGGTCGAGGAGAGCGCCGGTGAGGCGCTCGGAGCCGAACACCTCGGTCCATTCGTCGAAGGGCAGATTGGTGGTGACCAGGGTCGAGCCCCGCTCGTAGCGCTGGCTGAACACCTCGAACAGGAGCTCGGCGCCGGTCTTGGACAGCGGCACGAAGCCGAGTTCGTCGACGATCAGAAGCTTGTAGGTGGCGAGCTTCTTCTGGAACCTCAGCAGCTGCTTGTCATCGCGGGCCTCGATGAGCTCGTGGACCAGTGCGGCGGCGGTGATGAAGCCGACCGAGAGGCCCTTCTGGCAGGCCGCCAGGCCGAGACCGAGGGCGATGTGGGTCTTGCCGGTGCCGCTGTTGCCGAGCGCGATGAGGTTCTCGCGGCGCTCGATGTACGCGCAGCGGGCCAGCTCCAGGACCAGCGTCTTGTTGAGCGAGGGGATGACCTTGAAGTCGAAGCTGTCGAGGCTCTTGATCACGGGGAAGCGCGCCGCCTTGATGCGCCGCTCGACCATGCGGCGCTCGCGGTCGATCAGCTCGAGCTCGGCAAGACGCAGAAGATAGCGAACGTGGTCGACGCCTTCCGAGGCACACTGCCGGGCGATCTTGTCGTACTCCCTCAGGAACGTCGGCAGCTTCAGCCTCTTGAGGTGGTGGACGAGCAGCACCTGCGGCGTGTCGGTCATGCGCGGAGCCCCGACAGCAGGCTCATGTACGATTTGGCAGACGTTATCGCGACCCGGGCGCGCGGCAGGTACGGATAGACGTCGAGATCCAGTCGAGGCGGCCGTCGCTCGGTCCGACACAGCACCAGGTGCTTGACGGCATCGAAGCCGATCGCGCCAAGCCGCAGGGCGTCGCCGACCGCACCCTCGACCTCCTCGGGCCGGAAGGTCTCCAGCAGACGCAACACCTGGACGTACTCGCGCTTGCCCGCCTTGCCCATGCGGGCTTCGAGCAGGCGTCGCAGAGTGATGAAGGCCTCGGGCAGGTCCCAGCCCGCCAACGGCGCGGCCTGGTCGAGGGCGCCGATCTTCTGCTCGATCAATGGCAGATAATGCAGCGGGTCGAAGATCAGGTCCTCGCTGTCATAGGACCGGCGGTGCCGGGCGATCACCTCGGCCCCGCAGCTGATCATCACCTCGTCGACATAGCCCCGGATCAGTACCTCGCGGTGGCCGTAGGCCACGGGTACGGAGTAGTCGTTGCCGCGGTAGCGCAACAGCGACAGCGAACTCACCCGCCCGGGACGCTTGTCGCAGGCATCGTATGGTGCCGGGGGTAGCGGTAGCAGAGCTTGGCGATCCCGCGCGAGGCGCTCGCCGATGGTCTCCTTGTGACCCCGCAGCCGCGCCGCCTGGCGCCGGCGGCACTGTCCCGCGAGATCATCGTTCAGCGCCTCGATGCTCTCGGCCCGCGGGACGGGGACCAGGAAGTTCCGCCGGATGAAGCCGACCAGTCCCTCGACCTTGCCTTTGTCGTTGCCCTTGCCCGGCCGGCCGAACCTGTCCTCGAACAGATAGTGGGATTGCAGCTCCGTGAAGACGCGCGTTCGCTGCCGCTTTCCATCGCCCAGGATGCGGGCAACCGCCAGCTTGGTGTTGTCGTACAGGATGGAGCGGGGGACGCCGCCGAAGAACGCAACCGCCGCGTTGTGGCCATCGCAGAACGCCTCGGTCGTCTCCGCCGGATAGGCCTTCACGAAGCAACCATCACTGTGGGGAAGGTCGAAGGCAAGGAAGTGGACCTTGCGCGCCACACCGCCGATCACCGCCATCGCCTCGCCGAAGTCCGCCTCGGCGTGGCCGGGGGAATGGACGAGCGGCACGAACATCTCGCGCGACCGAAGCCGCCGCTCACGGACATAGTCCTTCACGATGGTGTAGCCGCCGGTGAACCCGTACTCGTCCCGGAGACGGTCGAAGATCCGCTTCGCCGTGTGCCGTTGCTTGTGGTGGCTGGTCCGATCGTCCTCCAGGATCCGATCGATAATCCCCGTGAATGCGTCCAGCTTCGGACGCCTCCGCGGCACGCTCCGGCGATATCCCGGCGGCACCGAGAACGACAGCATCTTGCGCACCGTCTTGCGGTCCAGCCCGAACACCCGCGAGGCCTCGCGGGTGCTCATCCCCTCGACACGACACGCCCGCCGGACCCGCGCGTACAACTCCACCCGATACATCCCCCCGCCTTCCAGTCAGAGCAACCCTGACAGAAGGCTATAGACGGTCCCATTTTGGTCCGCCACAGCCGGATCAACCGGCCGCTTCAGTGGGGGATTATTGCGCCGCCGTTCTCACCAGACGGCATCGAGCGCATGGAGCGCCGCGAGATCGATGCGGGCGTCGTCGAGCGCAACCGAACCCGGGTCCGATATTTCCGTGCTTTAGTCGCCCTTCGATTCCGCGTATTTTTGCCGCTCGGATTAATGCCGCGTCGAGCAGACAAAATTCGGTTCACTCCCTCCACTCGGAGATTGAACCATGGGGGAGAAATCATGAGAGCATCGAGCGCTACGCCGTTTTTTGCGGCGCCATCCCACGAGAAGCGCTTGCTTCCAAAAATTCTGGCCGCGGTCGTTTTTGCCCTCGGTGTCAGCCTGGGGCCCATGGGCGCGAGCGCGGACACGCTCGAGGAAGCGCTTGTGAAGGCCTACGCAACCAACCCAACCCTGCAGGCTCAGCGCGCTGAACTTCGCGGAACCGATGAATTGATCTCCCAGGCGCTGTCGGGCTGGCGGCCGACGGTCACCTTTACAGGCGACGCCGGCAAGACCAAAGCAGAAGACGAACTCGGATTTTTCCAGTCCGATGAAACTCGCACGCCCCTGACTGCTGCGCTGAGCGTCGAGCAGCCGATTTATCGGGGTGGGCGCACGATGGCATCGACGGAACAGGCGGAATTTCTGGTCCTGGCCAATCGGGCCGCATTGATCTCCGTCGAACAGCAGGTCTTTCTCGACGCGGCGACCGCGTATCTCGACGTGTTGCGCGATTACGCCGTGCTTGAACTCGCGACGAACAATGTCCGGGTGCTCAAGAGTCAACTCGAGGCGGCGCGCGATCGGTTCGAGGTCGGCGAAGTCACGAGAACCGACGTTGCCCAGGCCGAAGCACGCGTGTCCGAAGCCGTTTCCCAGCAAATCGAAGCCCAGGGCCTTCTGATCAGTTCTCGCGCGGCGTATCTGAGGGTGGTTGGCGAGATGCCGAGCCAACTCGTGTGGCCGTCAAGTCTGACAACTTTGGCCGGCACGGAGGATGAGGCGAAGCAAATTGCGAAATCCGGACACCCGGACCTCGTGGAGGCAGCCTTTACGGAGCGTGCCGCCGTGGCGGAAGTGCGCGTCGTGACCGGCGAACTGCTGCCCGAAGTCAGCCTCACCGCCGATCTGTCCCGCGCCGAAGCGAACTCAAGCCGGGACAGCCTCTCAAGATCCGCCTCGATCGCCGCAGAACTGACCATTCCTCTCTATCAATCCGGCGCGGTCTATTCACGGGTACGCGAAGCCAAGGAGCGCGCCGCACAACGCCGGATCGAGGTCGAGGAAACCCATCGTTCGGTCATGGAAGTCGTGACCCAGGCCTGGGAATCGCTGATAACGGCACGGGCCAAGATCACGGCGTTTAGCGCCGAGGTCCGTGCCTCCTCGGTGGCGCTCGAAGGGGTTGAAGAGGAGGCATTCGTGGGTCTGCGAACCACCCTCGACGTCCTCGATGCCGAGCAGGAATTGTTCGAGGCGCAAGTCAAACTTGTACGAGCCCAGCATGATGAGATCGTTTCAGGCTACTGGCTGCTCCAGTCCACCGGTGGGTTGACCGCCGAAGGCTTGGAGCTGCCCGTTCCGGCCTACGACGTCGATGCCCACTACCGTGACGTCCGAGACAAGTGGTTCGGGCTGGGAGACAATTAGGCCGCTGTGTCAAGAAACATGCGTGACGTTGGTCAAATGGCGGCTCGCGCCCGATGATCGCGGTGCTCAACGCCGCCGCAGCACTGCTCGGCCTCGCCGCGCTGTTCGGCTTTCTCAACTATCGCTTTCTCAAACTGCCCCAGCCCATCGGCCTGGTCATCATTGCGCTGCTCGCGTCCCTCGCGGTGATCGGGCTGGATGCGGTCATCCCTGGTCTCGGCCTCGTGGCCGACGTGCGGGCCGCCGTGATCGAACTGCATTTCTCCGAGGCGCTGATGCAGGGCATGCTGAGCTTCCTGCTGTTTGCCGGCGCGCTCCATGTCGATCTCGGCGCGCTGGCGGCGCGCAAATGGGCGATCGGCACCATGGCCAGCGTCGGGGTTCTGATCTCGACCGCGCTGGTTGGTTTCGGCATCTGGGGTGTCTTCGCCCTGCTTGGCATTTCCATGCCGCTGATCTTCTGCCTGGTGTTCGGGGCGCTGATATCGCCGACCGACCCGGTCGCGGTGTTGGGCATCCTCAAGACGGCGAAGATCCCGAAAAGCCTGGAGGCCAAGATCGCGGGCGAGAGCTTGTTCAATGACGGCATCGGCGTCGTCGTCTTCATCATCCTCGCCGCCATCGCACTGGGCGGCGGTCATGGTGGCGAGGCGCTCAGCGCCGGCGGCATCGCGCTCTTGTTCGCGCAGGAGGCGCTGGGCGGTGCGGCGCTCGGGCTGGCCACGGGCGGGCTCGCATTTTATGCCATTCGCGCTATCGACCAGCACAATCTCGAGGTCATCATCACGCTCGCGCTGGTCATGGTGACCTACCAGATCGCCACCGTGCTGCATCTTTCCGGACCCATCGCCGTGGTCGTCGCAGGACTCCTGATCGGCAACCACGGCACCCGCCTCGCTATGAGCAAGACCACCCGGCTCCATCTGACCAACTTCTGGACCCTGCTCGACGAAATCCTCAACGCCGTGCTCTTCCTGCTCATCGGCATCGAGCTCCTCGTCATCCCCTTCCAGACCTCGCCGGTGCTTGCCGCCCTGATCGCCATTCCCCTGGTCCTGGCCGCGCGCTTCGTCTCGGTCGGCCTGCCGATCACCCTGCTCGGCACCTTCCGCGAGTTCACCAAGGGCGCGGTGCCGGTGCTCACCTGGGGCGGCATCCGGGGCGGCATCTCCGTTGCCCTCGTGCTGTCGCTTCCCAACTCGCCCGAGCGCGACGTGCTGCTTACTGTGTGCTACGGCGTCGTGCTCTTCTCCATCGTGGTCCAGGGCCTGACCATCGGCCGCTTCGCCCGGCGCATCGTCGGCGGCGGAAAGGATTAGCGCGAAATCCGCAGCGTCGGATTTGGCAAGCCGGAAACTGCCGGTCGCCGCAGGGTCGGGGTTGGCTTGAGGCGCGGCCGATCCCGTAAAAATGCGGCGTGAGCCTGCGCGACGCTTGAGCACGTAAAGAAAATTCTGTCCGGGCTTTGCGCGTGCTATCAATCGCGCGCCACGCTCTGGATTTCCAATCTCACTTACCGGGTCGGCCCGCGCCTCCTCTTCCAGGGCGCGTCGGCCAGCATCGCTGCCGGCCATTCCGTCGGGCTGGTCGGTCCCAACGGGGCCGGCAAATCGACCCTGCTGGGACTCATCGAGGGCCACTTCGCGCCCGACGGCGGCACAATCAATATCGCCGCACGCGCGCGCGTCGGTGCGGTGCCCCAAAGCGCACCCACCGGACCGGAAGCGTTGCGCGATTTCGTACTCGCCGCCGATACGGAGCGCGCCGCCCTGCTGACCGAGGCCGAGACCGCGCACGACCCCGCCCGGATTGCCAAGATCCACATCCGGCTCGCCGACATCGCCGCCGAGACCGCGCCGGCGCGCGCCGCCACTATCCTCGCTGGGCTGGGCTTCGACGAGGCGGCACAGGCCCGTCCCCTCGAGTCCTTCTCCGGCGGCTGGCGCATGCGCGTCGCCATCGCCGCCTTGCTGTTTTCCGCGCCCGATTTGTTGCTCCTCGACGAACCCAGCAACCATCTCGATCTCGAGGCCCGGCTGTGGCTCGAAGGCTATCTCGCCGCCTATCGCGGCACGGTGCTCCTGGTCAGCCACGACCGCACGCTGCTTAACACGGTGGTCGGCTCCATCCTCCATCTCGACGGCGGCCGTCTGGTCGCCTATGGCGGCAATTATGACAGCTTCGAGAAGGAGCGAAGCCAGCGTCTGACGCTGGCCGCCGCGCAATACCACCGCCAGCTCGTTCAGCGCAAGCACATGCAGGCCTTCGTCGACCGCTTTCGTTACAAGGCGAGCAAGGCCCGCCAGGCCCAGTCCCGGCTCAAGGCGATCGAGCGCCTGGGCGCGCTCGAGCCGATACGTGCCGACGACGACGTGGTGCTCGAGTTCCCCGTGCCCAGCGACTTGCCCTCGCCCTTGATCACCGTCGAGGGGACCGACGCGGGCTACGGCGAAATTTC
The DNA here is from genome assembly GCA_965249645.1 of Alphaproteobacteria bacterium. Classification (GTDB taxonomy): domain Bacteria; phylum Pseudomonadota; class Alphaproteobacteria; order UBA828; family JAPUJA01; genus CAVOEB01. The sequence continues at coordinate 2,799 of CBDFML010000005.1, read as the reverse complement.
TGTGCTGGAGAACCTGAATCTACGGATCGATATGGACGACCGCATCGCCGTGCTCGGCGCCAACGGCAACGGCAAGACCACGCTGCTGCGTCTGCTGGCCGGGCGCCTCAGCCCCTTCGCCGGTACGATCCGCCGCTCGGGCAAGCTCAAGGTCGGCTATTTCGCCCAGGAACAGACCGAGGAGTTCGACCTCGCCGAAACCCCGGCGGTCCATCTTGGTCGTCTCATGGGCGCGGCATCCCCGACCCGCGTGCACGCCTATCTGGGCCGCTTCGGCTTCGCGAAAGCCAAGGCCGACGTCGCCATCGGCAAGCTCTCGGGCGGCGAGAAGGCGAAGCTGCTGCTGGCATCGATCTGCGTCGGCGCGCCGCACCTGCTGCTGCTCGATGAGCCAACCAACCATCTCGACATCGACGCCCGCGAGGCGCTGGTCGCCGGGCTTAACGACTTTCTGGGCGCGGTCATCCTGATCACCCACGATCCCCACCTGGTCGAGCTCTGCGCCGATCGGTTGTGGCTGGTCGAAGGCGGCGCCTGCGCGTCCTTTGACGGCGATCTCGACGATTACCGGCGCCGCCTGGTCGAGGCGCGCAAGGGAGCGTCGCGAAAGCTCGCCGGCGCGGCGTCTCAGGGCGCGTCGGCCGAGGCGCACAAACAGGTGCGCCGCGCCGGCGCCGAGGCCCGGGCGCAGCTCGCCGATCATCGCAAGGCGGTCCGTTCGGCGGAGGCGCGGATGGAAACCCTCGCGACCGAGCGCGCGACGCTCGAAGTCCGGCTCGCCGATCCCGCCGTCTACGAGGGCTCGACCGCGGATCTGATGGCGTTGCAAAAGCGCCATGCCGAATTGGGCCGCGCGTTGGGCGAGGCCGAGGCGGCGTGGCTTGAAGCCCAAGTCGATTTGGAGGCCGCGTCGGAAACGGCTGAACCCTAGTCGAGCGGTACGAACGAGGCTTTTTCGACGCCGCAATCGGCGCAGCGCCAGTTCTCTGGGATATCCTCGAACGCCGTGCCCGGCGCGATGCCATCCTCGGGCAAGCCAAACACCGGGTCGTAAATCAGCCCGCAGAACGGGCAGATGTAGCGTTGCGCATCGCTGGCCGCGGCCGGGATCTCGTTCGCCGCCCAGCGCGCAAGCTTGGTCGCCCACTCGTCATAATCCATCACGTAGCCCCAGCCGCAGACCTTGGCGAGGTCACGCCCCTTTGTCAGCTCGGCGAGGCGCAAGCCTGCACGTCGCACCTCCTCGATGTCTGGGCTGAACGGATTGATCCTCACGGAAGGGCCGGCGGCGAAAAATAGGTCGCACAGGAGCAGCACGTCGCCCGCGATGTAAATGGTGAAGCCCGGCGTGTGCCCGCCGACATGGAAGGCCTCCACACCATCCTCCGCGAAGCCGTCGCGAAACCGGCGGTCGAAAGGAAACGGCTTAGCCAGGTCATGGCCCGCGTCCCGCTCGTCGATCCAGACCTGGGCGTCGAACAGCTCGCGGTACTAATTCGAGGCGCCGAGAAAATGATGGTGGGTAAACGCGATGACATCGACGGGCGCGAGCCGTTGGTCGAACGACGAGGGGCAGTCGATCCAGAAGTTGCGTTCGGGCGTCTCGACCCGGTAGGCCGCGTGCTCGATGCCGAGCGCTGGATTGGAATTCAGCCGGGTTACCCTGTCGGTGACCGGTAAGGCTCTAACCTCGAAGCGGGCCGAGACCTCCTCGGACGGTCGGATCGATTCGCGCACCGCACCGCAGAACGGGCAGACGTCGGGCAGGTCGCCGATAATGTGTAGCCGCAACCCAGGCACACATGCTGTTGAGAACTCATGCCGAACTCTCCCCTTCCCGTGACAATGCTACGCCCGATGGGGCTACGAACCAAGGGTTCGTCAGTGGGGATGCGGCCGGTGACGGGGGTGGCGGCTATTCGTTGAGCAGCGGCGCGGGCTCGGTCGGACCACCGTTAGCCGCCATTGTTCGACTGTTGCAGCTGGCCGCCGCGTTCAGGCGTTCGAAATCGACGAAAAACCGGCTTGGCGCCAGGTCGGGCTCTCGACCGGTTGGTGCTGCGTTGGGCCGGGGCGCAACCGCCTGCGTCTTCGCAGGCACCGCGATGAAAGCGGCTGAATGCGCCGCCGCCGGCGCGGGCGAAGCGGTAAGAGTTGTTGCCACCGAGCTCAGCACGTCCACGAGACGATCTTCAGCGTCGCTCAGGGTTTCCACGGTCCGGGCGATCATTGCGAGCATCGCGTCCTCTCGCGCCTCGCCTCCGGCCGGGGCCTCGGAAAGCCGGGAGATTTGTGTATCAACCCGCTCCAGGCGCTCGATCAGCAGCGCCGCGACGGGAGAATGAACGTCCCGGTGCGCGGTCGGCACTGCGGCAAACGGTTCGACGACGGGAATTGTGGCCAGGGCGAGAGCGGAGTTCGACGCAGGCATGGAGAGCATACTCGTTAAGGATCAGGGCTGTTGGGAAGGGATCGTTGAGGTTGGTGGCCGGGTCAGGAACGTGACGCGCTTGAGCGCGTCGTCCGGCGGTGACGGCGCAAACTAAACAGGATAGTGCGTGCGCCAATGCCCAGCAGGCCGGCCACAAGGCCGACGACGAGCGCTGCAATCACCAGGTCGATCATATCTGCTTTCTCCGCGTTGCCGGTCCGCTCGCAGGCGGCCGATCTTTGAGGAGGGTGAGATTAGGCGTGCCTTCGCAAATGCGATGTGACCGGTGTCACTAAAGATCGAATTTTCACAAAATTTCGGATAATCGCCCGAATTCTATGACTTTTGTCAGTGGTCGGCGTACCGGA
>CBDFML010000004.1:0-10293 GCA_965249645.1 Alphaproteobacteria bacterium | reverse complement strand
CACTCCGGGACCACCTCACGAAGCAGGGGGTGCGCTATCTGATCCCGTCCTATGTCGACATGCACGGCATCTCGAAGGGCAAGACCGTGCCGATCGAGCATTTTGCGCGCATGATGTCGGGCTCGGAGCTGTGCACGGGTGCCGCGCTCGACGGTGTGCCCCAAGTGGTCGAGGACGAGGAGATCGCCGCCCATCCCGACCCGAAATCGGCCACCATCCTGCCCTGGAATCCCGAGATTTGCTGGTTCGCCAGCGACCTCTGGGCCTACGGCAAGCCCTTCGAGCCCAACGGCCGGCTGATCCTCAAGCGCCAACGCGAGGCCGCCGCCAAGATGGGCTACGTCTTCAATCTCGGCATCGAGTGCGAGTTTTTCGTGCTCCGCGAGGACGAGGACGGCCGGCACGTTCCGGTCTCGGAGCTCGACACCATCGACAAGGCCGCCTACGACACGCGCCTCACGCTGCACAACTACGCTTGGCTCGACGAGATCGTCAGCTCGATGGACGGGCTCGGCTGGGACGTCTTTTCGTTCGACCACGAGGACACCAACGGCCAGTGGGAGATCGATTTCGCCTACGCCGACGCGCTCACCACATCGGACCGCTTCACCTTCTTCCGCCTCATGCTCAAGGAGATTTGTCGCGACCACGGCCTGCTGGCCACCTTCATGCCCAAGCCCTGGAGCGACCGGACGGGCTCGGGCGCGCATTTCAACATGTCGCTCGCGGACAAGAAGACGGGCAAGAACCTGTTCGAGGATGCCAAGGACAAACGCAAATGCGACATGTCGAAGCTGGGCTACAAGTTCATCGCCGGGGTGCTCAAGCATGCCGCTGCGATCGTTGCGGTGACCTGCCCGACGGTCAACAGCTACAAGCGCCTGACCGTGTCCGGCAGCATGACCGGCTACACCTGGGCGCCGGCCTTCATCTGCTACGGCGGCAACAACCGGACCAACCTGCTGCGGGTCCCGCTGGGCGGCGGCCGGATCGAGTGCCGGGGCGCGGATATCGCCTGCAATCCCTATCTGGGCGCGGCGTTGCTGCTGGCAGCCGGGCTGGAGGGCATCCGCGAGAACGCCGACCCGGGCGAGCCGCACATGGAGAACGTTTACGAGAAGAGTCCGGGCCAGCGTAGGCGCGAGAAGATCAAGGAGCTGCCGCGCACCCTGGTCGAAGGCATCGACGCCGTGAAACGCGATCCCCTGGTCGAGGCGGTGTTCGGCAAGGAGATGTTCGACGCCTGGGTCCAGTTCCGCGAACAGGAATGGACGAGCTATCACAATCACGTCTCCGACTGGGAACGCGAGCGCTACCTCAAATTCTGGTAGGAACGGGTGGGCGCAAATCCGCGCCCGCGAAGGTTTTTGGTGTGCCGTCGGCCCGCAAGGCCCGGCGGCACACTTGTTTTTGACCGGATCATTGGCCTAATTTCGTCGTATTATCCCGGAATCCGAGGATAATTCGGAAAACCGGACAACCGTGGTGCGAGGCCGACCATGACGGAGACGGGCGAGCTTAAATACAACATGGCGCAAATCCTGACGTCGATGGACTTCTTCATGAAGTATTCCGCCGTCTGGCAGGTGGAAATCGGCGAGGAATTCTTCACCCGCGACCATTGGTTCGTGTTCAACGAATGCTGCCGCTCGAAGTGGGAAGGACGCACTTTCACGGTCTCCGACGCGATCCGCACCATGCCCTGGGTGGCACCCGCGGTGGCACGCACCCGCATCGAGGAGGCCGAAACGGCCGGGCTGCTGGAGATCGTTCCGAGCGAGACCGACGGCCGCATCAAGCACGTGCTCCCCAGCGAAACCCTTGAAAACAAGGTAAAAGACGTGTTTGTGGCGACGGTCGACCTGTTTCGCGAAACGCTCGAGAACCTAGCCGACGAGGGGCCACTGCCCAAGCGCTGAGCGAGCGGAATAGCCTGAAAATCGAGACTAGTTTTCGCGCCAAATCCGTTTGAGCGAACGGCGCGATGCGCGGAGACTAGGTGTTTAGTCCCGGCGTGTGGTGGTAACTGGGAGTCGGCCGTCCGACGCGAGTTCGGGAAACCTGTCCCAACCCTTGACGAGGTTGACATCATGAAACTCATCAAAGTCGCACCTTTCGCCGTGGCCGGACTGCTTGTCGTGGCCGGCTGCTCGCCCGACGCGGGCCTCAAGGAAACTCTCGGCACGCTGGGCGGCGCCGCGCTCGGCGGGCTCGCCGGCGCCCAGATCGGTGACGGCACCGGCCAGCTCGCCGCGACCGCCGCCGGTGCCTTGATCGGCGCCGTGGTCGGGCGCGAGGTGGGCAGCTCGCTCGACAAGGCCGACCAGCTCTATGCCGAGCGCTCCGCCCAGAGCACGCTGGAACACAATCCCTCGGGCGTGGCCGGGCAGTGGTCGAACCCCGATTCGGGCAATTACGGCACGGTCACGCCCCAGCCCGCCTACCAGACCGCAAGCGGCCAGTACTGCCGTGAATACCAGACCACGGTGATCGTCGGCGGCGAGGCCCAGGAGGGCTATGGGACCGCGTGCCGGATGGAAGACGGCAGCTGGAAGATCCAGAGTTAGGGCTCCGACCCCCCGGGGACCGAACTCTCCCCTGCCGGCCCGGGGCGGCCGCCGCCGCCGCGCCCGGGCGCGGTAGGTTCAGCCTTCGTCGCCGCTCTCGGTTGAGTCGTAGCCGTGCCTGTGGCTGAGATAGACCAGCCGCATGAGGCCGATACCGACGACCAGGCTCGCCGCAACGCCCAACCCCACGGCCACAAGGCCGGGGTCCGAGATCTCCACCTTGCCCACGCCGATCCAAGCGTAGGCCGCGCCGCCGCCAGCGGGGCGAGCATCACGACGATCGCGAGTCCGCTCGTCATCGTTGATCCATCCCGATCCGCCCGCCTCCCGGCTTGTGCGCCCGGAGCCTGCTCCAGATTATTTTGGATGCCAGCGCCAAATGCGCGGGCTCCGAACGCGTCCGCCCCGATAGGGGCGCGCAGGACTTTGCCGCGCTTCGTTTCGCGACTAAGTTTAGGCTGACAACGGGTCTTGGCCGGGAGACCGAACCGGAACCGGAGGATCGCGATGATCGAGCTCTACACCTGGTGCACGCCGAACGGCTTCAAGATCAGCATCCTGCTCGAAGAACTGGCGCTGCCCTACCAGACGATCCCGATCGACATGGGCAAGGGCGAACAGTTCGCGCCGGACTTCCTGGCGCTCAGCCCGAACAACAAGATCCCCGCGATCGTGGATACCGACGGCCCGGACGGCGCACCGGTTTCGGTCTTCGAATCGGGCGCGATCCTGCTCTATCTCGCGGAAAAGACCGGGCGCTTCTTTCCGAGCGAGCTCCGCGGGCGCGTCGCCGGCCTCGAATGGCTGATGTTCCAGATGGCCGGGATCGGGCCGATGCTGGGCCAAAACCATCATTTCCGGCTCTACGCGCCGGACCCTATCGAGTATGCCATCGCACGCTATACCAACGAGGCGAAACGGCTTTACGGCGTGCTCGAGCGGCGACTCGACGGGCGGGATTTCGTGATCGGCGACTATTCGATCGTCGATATGGCGATCTTTCCCTAGATTCGCAATCACAAGCGCCAGGGCATCGCGCTTGGCGAGTTTCCCCATGTCCAGCGCTGGTTTGACGCCATCGCGGTCCGGCCCGCGGTGCAGCGCGGCCTGGCCGTACCGCCCGATCCCCGGCCCGAAGGCGGCTACAAGCAGGACAAGGCGGCCTGGGACACCCTGTTCGGCACAATCCAGTACCAGAAGCGTTAGACCGGCCGCTAATCGGCGCAAATCTATTGATTTGTCGGGGCCGGGCCCGATCGATTAACGCTTTGGCAACCTAAATGGCTGTTTCTATGGGGCTACGGGCCGTGCGCTGGGCCCAGGCGAGGGGCGCGCCGCCGGACGGCGGAGCGAAGGACATCCCAAGGTGACGAGCAAGCCGTGACACCGCAGAACCTGACCCAGATTCTGGAGCAGCATGCCCGCTGGCTGCGCAACGAAGAGGATGGTGCGCGCCCCGATCTGTCGTTCCAGGATCTGTCCGGGCTGCAGCTGCCCTATGCGCTGTTCCAGCGCGTCAAACTCGCGGGGGCAAATCTTTCCGATGCGGACTTCACGGGTTCTAATTTCAGCGATGCCGATCTGTTCGCGGCCAACCTGAAAGGCGCCATCCTGCGCCAGGTCAACTTCCAGGGCGCCGACCTGTGCGGTGCGCAGTTCGGCGCCGCCGATCTAAGCCAGGCCATCCTGTGTGACACCGACATGCGCCAGGGCCGCCTGATGCAGTTCGGCGCGCAATCCTCGTAGCCCCATCTGGTCATTACCGGACAGGGCGCGTGCGATTTCGCCGCCGCAACCTTGCGCGGCGCCGATATGAGCCGTGCCAACATGACGAAATCGTCGTTCGTGGAAGCGGATCTGTCGGGAGCCTGCCTCCACGGGGCGCGAATGCACGAATCGAATCTCGACGGGGCGACTCTACTCGACGGGGCGACTCTAATGGGCACGGACCTCACCAGCGCCGACCTCTCGGCCGCGCGTATCTCGGGCTGCAACATGCAGGACGCCAACCTGGCCAACGCCATTGTCCGCGAGATCGATTTCAGCGAAGCCAACATGCGGCGCGCCAACCTTGAAGGCGTCGACATGATGTTCGCCAACAACACGCCGGGTTCCACCGAGGTAGACGACGAGGTCGACGAGATCCTCGAGCAGCACACCCTCTGGGTCGATTCCTCGGGCCAGACGGGCGAACGCGCGATTCTCGACGGCCGCAACCTGACCGGCGCCCAGCTCGCGAGCTTCGACCTGTCCGGCGCGAGCATGCGCGAGGTCAACCTGACCCGCGCCGTGCTCGTGCACGCCAAACTCACGCTTGTCGATCTCTCGGGCGCCACACTGCTCAATGCCCGACTGTCTCGCGCCGACCTGTCGGGGGCCAATCTGAGCGGCGCCCGGCTGGACGACGCCCACCTCGAAGCGGCGAAGCTTCGCCCTCAGGAGATCCGGGACGCGAAGGGCGAGCCGACCGGACGCACCTGGCCCGTCAATCTGACCGACGCCAGTCTGCTGCGGGCGCGCCTGCGCGGCGCCGATCTGTCGATGGCGCAGTTGAGCGGCGCGAATTTCGAGCAGGCCGACCTGCGCGAGGCCGATCTGTTGCAGACGAATCTCGAGACCGTAAACCTGCGCCGCGCGCGACTGACCGGTGCCGCGATGCCGCTGACCATGAAGGTTCTGGGCGCCCACGCCTAATCCGCCCGCCGGTCCCGGCGCGGCGGACCCGAGCTTCCTCCACACCAGTTCCTGCCTCCACAATCGATTGCATCGGCGGCGCCGCGCGGCGAATTCATCGAATTCGACGTCAAGACGAACCGGAAACTCGCGATCGAGAATTACCTCGAAGCCTACCACCTGCCCCGGGTGCACCCGGGGCTGAACCGCTATTCCCGACTCGAGGACCACTACACCGTCCTGGAAGACGGTTACGCCGGACAGGGCAGCACCGTTTACGACCCCACCCGGGCCGACGGACAGGCGTTGCCCCGGCTGCCCGGGCTGCCCGGGCTGCCCGAGAGCCGCGCACGTCACACGGAATACCTCGCTCTCTATCCAAGCCTGATGCCGGGCGTCCATGCGGATCACTGCCACGCCGTCGTGCTCGAAGCGATGGAGCCGGGGCGAAGCCGCGAGCGGATGGCGATCTACTAGCCCGGATTATTCACGGCACGGCGTGAAAGAGGTGGTGAGCGTGGATTAAACTGTTGAGATTCCGTATGATTCTGGTGTCTGGCCAAGACCATACGGCAACAGGGAAACCCGGCTCACCATGGATGAGATTGCCGCCTGTCTCCCCGGACTGTCACCCGTCGAGAACAAGGAACTGTGCGTCCGGTTCGACGGCGGCCGGCTGTCGTCGGACGGCGGCGTGCTGGTGCTGCGCGAGATCGAGAAGCGTCTCGGCCTTGCCGCGCGCCTAGCCGGTTGCCTGTCCGATGCGCGCGATCCAGCGAGCACCACCCACTCATACGCCGACATGATCGGGGCGCGCATGTTCGCCATCGCCTGCGGATACGAGGATTGCGACGACCTCGACGTGCTGCGCTTCGATCCGGCGTTCAAGCTGGCCTGTGGTCGCCTGCCCGAGAGCGGTCGCGATCTGATGTCGCAGCCGACCTTGTCCAGGCTCGAGAACGCCCCATCATGGCGCGAACTGGCGCGCAGGGGGCTGACGATGATCGATCTGTTTTGCGACAGCTTCGAGCGCGTGCCCCAACACATCGTGCTCGACATTGACGATACCCCTGATGCCGTCCACGGCGGCCAGCAACTGGCACTGTTCAACGCCCATTACGATGAGTACTGCTTTCAGCCCATCCACATCTTCGACGCGGCGACCGCCAAGCCGGTGCTGTCGCTGCTGCGTCCGGGCAAGCGGCCATCCGGTGACGAGGCGGCGCGGGTCTTGCGCCACGTCATCGGCCGCATCCGGCGCCATTGGCCCCGGGTCGAGATCGCGGTGCGTGGCGACGGCCATTACGGCACGCCCGAGGTCATGGACCTGCTGGAGGATCAGGGCCACGGCTACATTCTCGGGCTTCCCGGCAACGCCCGGCCGAGCGAGATCGGCCGGCCGTGGTGCGAGGACGCGGCGCTGCGCCGGGTGCAATCAGGCAAGGACAAGGTGCGCCGTTTCTTCCAGACCGGCTACCAGGCCAAAAGCTGGTCACGCGAGCGCAAGGTCGTTGCCCGCGTCGAGGCCACCGCAAGGGGGACGGATGTCCGCTTCGTCGTCACCAACCTGCCGGGCCGCGCCAAATTGCTCTACGAGAGGGTCTATTGCGCCCGTGGCCGGATGGAAAACATGATCAAGGAGCACAAGCTTTACACCAAATCCGACCGCACCTCGTGTCACCGATGGGAAGCCAACCAGTTCCGGCTGTTCCTGCACACCGCCGCCTATTGGCTGCTGCATCAGTTGCGCCGGACCGCGCCCCGCCGCTCGCCGTGGCGCACCGCGACGTTCGAGACGCTACGACGGGCATTCCTCAAGATCGCCGTGCGCATCGAGGAGCTCAACACCCGCATCAAGATCGCCCTGCCCTCGGCCTACCCATATCGCAACGCCCTGATCGCGATGGCCGCCTCCATCGCCGCCCAAGGCCCCTGATCCAAGCGGCGCGTGCCGCCGGATGAACCTCGAACGTCAATCTCCAACCCGTAACGAAAACCCGCCCCGAAAGCCGCCGTCAACCCGGCCGATACCGCTCGCCTCGCTCAAATCGGCCGCCAAGCGTGAATAATGCGGGCTAGGTGGGCGATGCCGCGACGCTCGACGCGTTCGTGCCCACCCGCGCCTGCGGTGCGGCCGGCTGGCGCTCAAGCTTTGCCGAGGATCTCGGCGGCGTCGAGGCGTTGCAGCGGGGCCGCCATTCCGCGGCCTTCGACGGTGGTCATTTCTCGCCCGTGCTCGACACCCCGACCCATCACTTCCACCGCTGGGCGACCCGCCGGTTCGCGGCCCCCGAGACCACGGAATAGCGCCTCCGACGCCCGTTCCGCTTGATCCATCCGGGTTTGCCCGTGCTACTCTTCGCTCCCGAACGCGCGGTGGCCGGGGAGGGCTCGATGGCGGCGAGCAGGGAAGTCGACTACATCATCGTGGGCGCGGGCTCGGCCGGCTGCGTGCTGGCTCACCGGCTGAGCGAGGACGCGGATGTCTCGGTGCTGCTGCTCGAAGCCGGCGGGCGCGACGATTCGATCTTCATCCACATGCCCTCGGGCATGCTCTACCCGATGCACAACCCGCGCTACACCTGGAAGTTCGAGAGCGAGCCCCAGGCCCGGCTGAACGGACGCCGGATCTATACCCCGCGCGGCAAGTGCCTGGGCGGCTCGTCCTCGATCAACAGCATGGTCTATGTCCGCGGCCATGCCCTCGACTTCGACCGCTGGGCGGCCGAGAGCGAGGCTGCGGACTGGGACTACGCCCATTGCCTGCCCTACTTCAAGCGGGCCGAGACCTGCCGGCGCGGCGGAGACGAGTATCGCGGCGGCTCGGGTCCCTTGCAGGTGACCGCCGGGGGCTCGACGCGGAGTCCGCGCAACCGGCTCGACGAGGTCTTTCTCGAGGCCGGCCAGCAGGCGGGTTATCCGTTGTCGAGCGATCCCAACGGCTACCAGCAGGAAGGCGTGAGCTGGCAGGACATGACCGTGGGCGACGGCTTGCGCAGCTCGGCCGCGCGGGCCTATTTGCGCCCCGCGATGGGGCGACCCAATTTGACCGTCATGACTCATGTCCTGACGCGCCGGGTGGTCGTCGAAGGAAATCGCGCGGCCGGAGTCGAGATCGAGCGCAACGGGGACAGCGAGCCGATCCGGGGCGCGGCGCGAAGTGATCCTGTCGGCGGGCGCGATCGGCTCGCCGCACCTGCTCTGGGTCTCGGGCATCGGCGCCGGCGACGAGCTGCGCAGCGCGGGCATCGACGTGGTCTGCGACCTGCCGGGCGTGGGCAAGACCCTGCAGGATCACATCGAGGTGCTGGTGCAGTACGAATGCACCCAGCCGATCTCGCTGGCCGGCGCCATGACCCCGTGGGGCAAGGTAAAGCTGGGGCTGGAATGGATCCTGACGAAGAAAGGGTTGGGCGCGAGCACCCACTTCGAGGTCGGCGGCTTCATCCGCACCCGCGACGACGCGCCCCATCCCGACCTGCAATACCACTACCTGCCGCTCGGCATCACCTACGAGGGCGCGCTGCAGAAGGCGCACGCCTTCCAGGCCCATCTCGACACCTGCCGGCCGACCAGCCGGGGCTGGCTCAGCTTCACGTCCGACGACATCGCGGTGGCGCCGCGAATCGACCCCAACTATCTCGATACCGAGGAGGACCGCCGGGATTTCCGCGAGGGGATTCGCAAGACCCGCGAGATCATCGCGCAGGCCGCCTACGATCCCTATCGCGGGCGCGAGCTGGCGCCGGGCAAGGAGGCCACCTCGGACGCGGATCTCGACGCCTTCTGCGCCGCGCGCGGCGAGACCGCCTATCACCTCTCCTGCACCTGCCGCATGGGCGAGGATGCCATGGCCGTGACCGACGGCGCGGGCCGGGTGCACGGGCTGGAGGGGTTGCGCGTGGTCGACGCCTCGATCATGCCATCGATGACCAGTGGCAACCTCAACGCGCCGACCATCATGCTGGCGGAGAAATTGGCCGGCACCATCGCCGGGCACGAGGCGCTGGCGCCGTTGACCGTTCCGGTCTACGACCCGCGCAAGGAGGACCGAGGGCGGACAGGATAGCGCGCGCGGACGCCGGGCTCGTCGAACCCACTGTGCGCCACGCCCTTGATCCGGCCCGCGCCGGTTTCTGTATTTTCCGAAGGGGCGATCGCGCCGCCGTTTTGGACGTGTGATCGAGGAAAACCATCGGATCACGGCGGGGCGTCCCGGCCACCATCCGGTTCGATCCTGGACGCGGTTTGAGGTCCGAGCGAACGTTTTGCGGACGGTCCGAACAACCGGGCGGTCAGCGCCAGGTGACCGGGAAAAACGTTTCCTCGGACCAGACCTTTTTAGGCCGCTCGCTATCGATGGTGTAGTTGGTCTCGCGGACCTTGAACAGGCACCGGCTCAACGCGTGGGCTTCGCCGACGGGGTTTGCGGGATCCTCCAGGGTGTCTGCGCGCGCGTTGCCGACGCCGACGACGAAGCCGACGAAGTCGTGACGCAGGTAGCGGCACAGCTCTTCCATGTGGGCGAGCACGCCAAGGCGCGCGGGCAGGTTGTTTTCCTCCGCGCTCATCAGCACGGCGCATTTCTTGTGCTGGAAGTCGCGGATCACCCGTTCGCACTCGGGATGGCCGGCCGACATACAGCAGAACGAGCGGTCGAGTATGTTCTTGAAGATGCCCGAGACGCCGTACCAGTAGAGCGGGACGGCGTAGACCCAGGCGTCGGCGGGCAGCATCTTCTCGAAGAACAGCTCTTCGAAGCGGTCGTCGATAGCGCAATGGCCGTCGGGCTTGCGGCACTCCTTGCAGTCGCGCAGCATGCCGTCGACCCAGTCGGGAATGTGGATCAGCTCGGTCTCGTGACCGGCCTCGCCCGCGCCCTCGCACAGCGCCTCGGCCAGGCGGCGCACATTGCCGTTGCGCCGCGGGCTGCCGCACAGGGCGACGACCTTGCGCGGTGTGTTCGGCTGGCTGGTCATGGCGTCCACCTTATTGTTGTATCGCCGTCGCGCTGGTGCCGCGTGTAAGACTCGAACTTACGACCCCAGCATTA
>CBDFML010000003.1:0-53202 GCA_965249645.1 Alphaproteobacteria bacterium | reverse complement strand
CGGAAGCGGGCTTAAGCCTCGATGCCGCGCTGGTTCACGTCACCCGCGAGATCGGCCCGCCCGCGCCGGCACTGGCCGACGAACTGGGGCTCGCGAGCTTCGAGATGGGCTTGCTGCCCGACCGGCGCACCGCGTTCGACAACCTGGCCCGGCGCATCGACCTGGCCGCGGTGCGCAGCCTGACCAGCACCCTGCAGCAGACCGAGAAATTCGGCACCCCGCTTGCCGCGTCGCTCCGGGTGATCGCCGCGGAGCTGCGCAACGCACGGATGATGGCGGCGGAAGCGAAGGCCGCGCGGCTGCCGGTGATCATGACCGTGCCGCTGATCATCTTCGTGCTGCCCGCGCTGTTCGTGGTGGTGATGGGTCCGGGAATCCTCGATATCGTCGACGCGTTTTCAAGAATGTAGCCGACGGACCGCTCACTCCCCGCGGGGTTTGACCGGATACTGGGCGGCGAACCGCTCGCGAAGCTCCGCGTAGGCAACATAGTTGGCCGCAATCTCCTCACGGCTGAGATCGTCGCTCAAGATCTGCGCGGCGATATCGGGCGCCCCCATCAGGCCGTAGGCGAGGGCCAGATTGTGCCGCGCACGCTGGCCCGCCTCGGGATCGCCCGCGAGCGGACGCAGGATTGCAATGGCGGCGTCGAATTCCCCCGAGAGCGCCAGCGAGAGGCCGAGATTGTTGCGCACGCCCGGATCATTGGGCGCCTGATCGAGAACGGCGCGATAGAGGGTTTGGGCCTCGGCGTGGCGGCTTTGTGCGTCGAGTGCGATGGCGAGCCCCACGGCCGCCCGCCGGTCGTCTGCATCGAGATCCAGCGCGTGACGGTAGAGCTGTTCGGCGCGTACGGGCCGCTCCAGTGCAATCATCGCCCGAGCCAACACATGGAGCGCGGCCGGGTCGTCGGGCGCGGCCTCGAGCGCGCGCTCGAACGAGGACACGGCTTTGTCGGAGGCGCCTACCGCGAGATAGGCCTCGCCCGCAGCGAGCAACGGCGCGGGTTCGTCGGGCGCCAGCGCGTGGGCGCGCTGCCACAGCCCCATCGCGGTGTTGAGGTCGCCGGTCTCGGCAGAGACGGAGGCAACCCGCATCAGGGATTCGTAGGACGCCTCGTTCTCGAAGCCCCCCGATCCCGCGCAGGCGCCAAGCGAGAGAGCAAGCAGGGAGACGGCGGAGAAGCGGAGAAGCGGCAACGGGATGCGGGGCATGGCGGGCTCCAGAGGGTTGATCCGGGGACTGTCCCGAGGCTACTCCGTGCCGGCTTAGTGTTCGGTAAATAAATATATGAAATTAAAAGGAAAAATAATGCCCGATGAACGAAATTTCAGGCCCCCGGTTAAGCAGGCCTTAACGTTGGCAGGGCATTCTGTCGGTCTCAGAGCAAGGAGTTTTTCCATGGCCATGCCCGCGACCCTGCCGACCGAGCATTCCACCCCGCCCAGCCCGTTAGGCGCGCCGCGTGGCGCCGAAGCGCTCTACGCCGAACTCACCCAGATGATCGAGCGGCTGCATCGTCGCTTTCTCGACGTGGTGCGGCTCGAACTCGACCGGCTGGAGGTCGGAGACATCAACGCGGTTCAAGCGCTGCTGGTGGCGAACCTGACCGAGGAAGTCACCATGGGCGACCTGATGCGCCGGGCCTACTATCTGGGATCGAGCGTCTCGTACAATGTCAAGAAGCTGGTCGAATCGGGTTATCTGGTGCAGGAGCGGAGCGACCGCGACCGCCGCTCGATCCGCGTCCGGCTGACCGAAAAGGGCGAAACCCTGGCCGAGCAACTACGCGCGGCGCAAATCCGCCAGGCGGATACCTTGATCGACGCCGAAGAGCACGCGCCCAGCCTGGAAACCACCACCCGCATCCTGCACCGGCTCGAGCAGGCCTGGTCCGATTACGTCCAGTTCGGCCATCTGGGCCGGATGTAGGAACGCCGACCCGTTACGCGCTCTAGCGCCGCGCAGGCTCTCGCCACAGTGGCGGCGGCCCGCCCGCGTAAATTTATTGGCCGCATCCGCGGCCGGCGCGGGCTCGCGAAATCCGTCACGCAAGAGACGTCCCGGATATCCCCTTACTCCTCGAACTGGCTCTCGCGCCAGCGGATTGCGGCGGTGAGTCCCTCCTTCTCGGTGATCTCCTTGAACTTCACGTAGACCTCGGTGGGCGTTGCATCGAGGATCGCGCCGACCTCGACCCCGTAGTCGGTGGCCGAGCGGAAGCCGGATATTTCAGCCCCCTTGTTGATTGCCGCCTTGGTCGTCTTGAGCCCTTCGAGCGGAACCTGCGCCGCACGCCGGGCGTATTTGAGTGCCGCCGCCTCGAGCTCTGCGTCGGGTACGACGTGGTTGACCATGCCGATGCGAAGCGCCTCGGGAGCGTCGATCAGCTCGCCCGTATAAAGTAACTCGCGCGCCTTCTTGAGCCCGACCACCCAAGGCATCACCGCGACCGGCGGCGCCGTGGAAAAGCGGATCTCGGGCTCGCCGAACATGGCGTTCTCGGAAGCGAAGGTAACGCAGCACATCATGGCCAGCTCGCAGCTTCCGGCCAGGCAATAGCCGCGCACCACGGCGATCACCGGCTTGGAGCAATCCCACGGCCCGAACTCGAAGGCCTGGCAGGCGCGCAGCATGGCTCGCGCGCCGATCGCGGTTTCGGCCCCGAAGCGCCCGTCCCAGTCCTCGTTGAGGTCGTAGCCCGCGCCAAAATGCTTGCCATGGTGCCCCAGCACGACCACGTGAATTGAATCGTCGGCGTCGGCCTCGCGGAGCGCGGCGGAAAGTTCGTCCATCAGGTCGAAGGACAGGGAATTCATCTGTTTCGCCCGATTGAGCCGGATATGGCGAATGCGATCCTGGGTTTCGATTTCGATCGTGGCGGGCATGCTCTCCCTCCCGGTTACGGCAGTTGGTTGACAGGGCGCAAGACTAGCATCGCGCGCGCCCGCGCACACCCCGTTGCCAGCAGCCCCACTTCGCCCGATGATGGGTACCCGAGAGACCCCGACGACCGAGGAGATGCCATGACCAGCGAAACCGGCGGCGACCACCCGCTGACGCCCCAGGGCTATGACCCCAAGCTTGCGCCGCGTTATACGGACATCGCGACCTTCATGCGCGCGCCGCTGGTGCGCGACGCCACGGGCATCGATATCGCGTTGGCGGGCATTCCGTTCGACGGTGGGCTGACCAACCGGACCGGTGCGCGCCACGGGCCGCGCGAGATGCGCAACCAGTCGAGCCTGATGCGTTCGATCCACCACGTCACCAAAATCGACCCCTACGCGTTGTGCACCATCGCCGACGTGGGCGACGTGCCGTTTACGGACGTCTTCCACCTTGAGCCCGCGATCGCCGAGATCGCCGATTTCTTCCGCAAGCTCCACGCGGCGGGCGCGGTGCCCCTGTCGGCGGGGGGCGATCATTCGGTGACCTTCCCGATACTCCAGGCGATCGCCGCCGAGCGGCCGCTGGGGCTGGTTCATATCGATGCCCACACGGACACCTGGGATTATTTCCTGGGCTCGAAATACCACCACGGCTCGCCGTTCCGCCGTGCCTGCGAAGACGGCCTGATCGACCCGAAGCGGACCATCCAGATCGGCATCCGGGGTGCACAGAACACCTCGGAAGGCTGGGATTACTCGCTCGACAACGGCATGCGGGTGGTCTTCATCGAGGAGTTCGAGACGCTGGGCGTGGACGGCGTGATCGCGGAAGCGCGCCGCGTGATCGGCAACGGGCCGGCCTATATCAGCTTCGACGTGGACGGGCTCGACCCGGTCTACACACCGGGCACGGGCACGCCCGAGGCGGGCGGCATCACCACGCGCGAGGCGCAGGCGCTGCTGCGCGGTTTGCGCGGGATGGACCTCTATGGCGGCGACGTGGTGGAAGTCGCCCCGCCGCTCGATCCGACGGGTAATACGGCGCTGGTGGGTGCTACGCTGATGTATGAAATCCTCTGCCTGCTCGCCGAATCCGTGGCCGCGCGGAACGGCTAGGCCCAGACCGCCACGCCAGCCCGCCAATCCGTCGTGCAGAGTGTGGTTGCCATGAGCCGTCGGCCCGGACGTTCGCGGCATTGGAGTGCTGCAGGTCGACCAGACCCTTTAGCCGTCAGGTTCCAGTTCGACAAGCGCCTCACCTATCGCCGCCAGAAAGGCATCCGCGTTGTCCTTCGAGAAGACCAGCGGCGGGCGGATTTTGAGCACGTTGGCATTGGGCCCGGCGGGGCTCAGCAGGACGCGGCGTTTTTTCATGGCAGCGACGAGGGCAGCGGCTTCGTCGCTTGCGGGCTGCTTGCTGCTCGCATCGCGTACCAGTTCGACCCCGATATAGAGCCCCACGCCGCGCACGTCGCCGATCAGCGGGTGAGCCGCGGCCAAATCACGCAAGCCCGCCATGAGATGGGCGCCGGTATCACGGGCGTTTTCGCAAATGTTCTCGTCGCGGATGACGTCGAGCACCGCGAGGCCGACGGCGCTGGAGACGGTGTTGCCGCCGAAGGTGTTGAAATAACGGGTGCGCTTGCCGAACTCGGCCAGCAATTCGGGCCTCGCCACCATGCCGGCTACGGGATGGCCGTTGCCCATGGGCTTGCCCAGGGTGACGAGGTCTGGAACCAGACCGTGACGCTCGAAGCCCCACATGTGGCTGCCTGTGCGGCCGAAGCCCGGTTGGACCTCGTCGGCGATGAACAGGCCGCCCGCCTTGCGCACGGCCTCGACGGCGGGAGCGAGGAAGCCGGCCGGCTCGGCAAAGATGCCGTCGCTGGCAAAGATGGTGTCGACCAGCAGGGCGGCGGGCGCAATACCGGCCGCTTTCATGTCGGCCAGTGCATTCTCCACCGCGCGGGCGAAGGCCGCGCCGGTGTCTTCGTCCGGGTTGCGGTAAGCGTCGGGTGCGGCGACCACGCGGACGTGATCGCCGAGCCGGTTATCCTCGCCCAGCGAGGGCGAGCATTCGGCCACCGCGCAGGTAACACCGTGATAGGCGTTGGCGGTGACGATGACCCCTTTACCGCCCGTCACCACACGCGCAACGCGAAGCGCCAGATCGTTGGCCTCGCTGCCCGTGCAGATGAACATCGCGTTGGCGAGCTCAATGGGAAAGGTGCCGATCAGGCGCTCGGCGTAGGCAAGCACGGTTTCGTCGAGGTAACGGGCGTGGGTGTTGAGTGTTCCGGCTTGGCGGGCGAGCGCCTCGACCACGCGGGGGTGGCAATGGCCGACGCAGGGTACGTTGTTGTAGGCGTCGAGATAGGCCACGCCGTCGGCGTCATAGAGCCACGCCCCCTCGCCCCGGACGACATGGATCGGCTCGGCGTAAAACAAGCGGTATGCGGGGCCCAGGAGCGCCTAGCGCCGTTCGATCAGCGCCTTCTCGGCAGCACCGAGGCGGTCTGACTCGCCGGTGTAATACTGGTTGAAAACGGCCATTGTCGTTTACTCCATGCCACAGGCGATGCGGAAGGCCCGCGCGGCAGCGCCTTCGGGAAGCGCGTCGATGCGATCCAGCCGCGCCCAGGATATTTCGACGTTGCGCATCAGGTATTCCCGATTTTCCGGGCGCTGGTGTGCGCGCCAGGTACAGCCGACGACCATCATGACATAGCGCATGGCAACGAGGTCCGCGAGCCAGTCGAGTTCCGCCCGCTCGAGAGGAAGGACCGCGTGATAGGCCGCGACAAGCTCGCTCGCGAACGCCAGCGGCGTCTCCGAATCGAGGAGCTGGTAGGAAACCGCGATGGCGAGGTCGTTGATGAGCGGCGCCTCGATCATATCGCCGAAGTCGAGTAGCCCGGCAATGCGATCGTGATCGGCGGCATCGACCAGGATGTTGTTGGAGTTGAAGTCGTTGTGAATTACCTGGCGGCGGAGTGCGGCCTGGGCCGGGCGGACGACCGCCTCGAAGCGGTCGAGATGGGCCTCGGCCAGCGTGCGGCGGACCGGATCTTCGATGTAACCGGTGCGATCGCGAAGGGCGTAAGCCTGTTGAATATCCCACAGCAGTTCGCGGGTTGCGGCGGGGTGGGAAAAGCCCCGCAGGGCGAGATCGGTCTTGGCGAGCAGTGTTCCCAGCGCACGGCATTGGGCCGGCGTGCGTTCGACGGTATGCAGGGGCACGCCGTCGAGAAAGCTGAACAGCCGGACCGCGCGCCATTCACCGTCGGCAAACTGGTGGCGTAAGAGACGCGCACCGTCGGTTGCCGGGATCACCGTCTCGACGGGCAGGCCGGGATCGGTTTTTGCGATGTGATCCAGCCCCTCGATATAGAGCTCGGCAACGGCTGTATCCATGGCGGGATCGGCGATCTTGATTACGAAGCGTTTGCCGTCCGCCGTATCGAGCCGGAAAATCTGGTCGACTTCGCCCGCGAGGGGCGTGGCCGTGGCGTCGAAGCCATAGAGCTCGGCCGCAAGGGAGGCGGCTTCCTGGGGCGATACCGCCACGCGTCTAATCCGCCAACGGACGGCTTGCGACCCAGCAATAGCCGTCGGGATCGAGCAGGTAGCATTCGCGCACGCCGTGCGGCTTGTCGAGACTACCCGCCAGAACGACATGCCCCCCCCGTGCGCGCGACCGCCTCGGCCTCGTCGGAATCGCGCTCGTAGAGATGCAGCTCGACGCCCTGGCCCCGACCCTCAACGCCTTCGACGAATCCCAGGAGCGGGTTGTCGGCATAGGTGTGATCGGCGTGGAGCATCCACTGGGTCTCGCCCGCGCGGAGGACGGCGAAATCCTCATTACAGTAGACGACGCTGGCGTTCAGAACCTGCTCGGCGAAGTTCTTGCTCGCCTCGACGTCGCGGACCAGCAGGTTAACCCCAAAGCCCTTGAGCGATTTGCCGTATTCGACGGCGGAGACGGACCAGCGGGGTTTCGTTCTCTTGGTCGCCATGGCGGATTCTCCTGATCGCCGGATGAAGCCGTTTTCAGCCCTTGCCCACGAGGCTCATGCCCGCACGGCGCGCCTCGTCGAGGATCAGCGCGACCATGCCGGGTTCGGCCCCGATGGCGCCGGTGTAGGTATAGAGCCGGCCCCGCTTATGGGCGTTCAAGGCCTGGCGCACGTCGCCCTCGGCATGGGCCCCGTCGCCCGCGAACATCCCGATCACCGTAACAGGTGGATCGACCCGCCGGGCGAGCCAGTCGGCCAGGGTTGGTGATTCCTCGAGAAATCCCGCATGAACCTCACGGAAGAAGTTCTGCTCGTGCAGCCGGTCTGCCAGCGCGCGGGCCGCGGCACCCGAGGCCGCGTCCTTCGAGGACCCGTGGGCGACAATGAGAACTGCCGTATTGCCAAGCGCCCGCCCACCAGTGGGATCGGTGCGGTGAATAGCGCGGAGCACGAGAGCGTCCATGCCCAGATTGAGCCCGACCGCCCCGCCGTAATAGAGCTCGCGCGCGCCCTGCACCGTGATGTGACCGGTCAGCCCCAGGCGCTCGGGAATGACGCTGTTAGCGATATGGCCGCCGGCCATGAGAAAGGGCACGATCACGACGCGGCCTTCGGACAGGTCTGCAAGCGCCTGTTCGACGCCCGGATCACCCTTGAGAAAGCCCGTTTCGACGCGGGTGAACAGCCCAAGACGGCGGAGCGTTTCGGCATGTTCGAGCAGAGCGGCGCCGGTGCCCGCATTGGCAGAGGCACCGTGGCCCACGAGCAGGAGGGATTCCTCCGCCCACCAGGGTGACTTATCGGCGTTGGGCGGCATGGTGTCGGTCAGTGGCTGGTGCCCTCGAACAGAGTGATCTCGTAGAACACGCTATATTTGCCCGACGGCTTGACCATGGGAAGCCGCTTGATTTCCTGTCTTGTCGTTAGGCCGAGGCCCGGGATTATCTCACGCATCTGCTCGGTTCGGGCGACTATGCCATCGTATCCGGAGCGTCCAGGCCGAGCCAGGCGCTGCTCGCGATCCATCGCCAGCCGATCCGTTGAGCGCTCCCGAATCGCCCCGATGTGGGATCGCTTGGCGAAGGGGGCCCCGCGCGGGTATCCTGACCCGTCAAGAGGAGGATACAGCATGGGCGATGACGGCACGGTGAACCGCTGGCGGCGCTACGACGCGTGGGACGAGCGCGCACTTCGGCTCGATAAATTCGCTCCGGAGAGCCCGGCTGACGGCTTTTGTGCGGCGCAAAGTCCGAACGATCCCATCCCCTCCATTAGCATCGAGGACGGCAAGGTCGTCGAGATGGACGGCGTAGCGGCAGACGATTTTGACATGATCGACGCCTTTAATTGCCGCGCACACCATCGACCCCGAGATTGCTGACGAGGCGATGGCGCTGGATTCGGGCGAGTTTGCGCGCATGCTGGTCGACATCCACGTGCCCCGGGCGGACGTCATACGCCTCGCACGGGGCCTTACGCCCGCGAAACTGGCCGAGGTGCTGTGGCGGCTCTCGACCCTTGAGCTGACCTTTGCCCAGGCCAAGCTGCGCACACGCAAAACGCCGGCCAACCAGGCCCATGTGACCAACGCCAAAGACGACCCGGTGCAGCTTGCGGCCGACGCTGCCACCGCCTCGGCGATCGGTTTCGACGAGATCGAAACCACCATGCCGGTCGCGGAAAATGCTTGGTCGAACGCGCTGGCCTGCACCATCGGCGCCGCCGTGGGGCGTGGCGGCACGCTCTTTCAGTGCTCGTTCGAGGAGGCCGAAGAGCTGCGCCTCGGCATGGCAGGGTTGACGTCGTATGCCGAAACGGTGTCGGTCTACGGCTCCGAGGGCTCGTTCATCGACGGCGACGACACACCTTGGTCCAAGGCCTTCCTGATGGCGGGCTACGCGTCGCGCGGCATCAAGGCGCGCTGCACGTCGGGTGCGGGCTCGGAGCTTCTGATGGGATTTCATGAAGCCAAGTCGATCCTCTATCTTGAAGCGCGCTGCCTGTGCGTCCAGCGGGGCATTGGAGTGCAGGGCACCCAGAACGGCGGCATCGACGGTGCGCCGGTTACCGCTTCGGTGCCGGGCGGCTTGCGCGAAATCCTAGCGGAAAACGTAATGGCCGCGTTGCTCGATCTGGAATGCGCCTCGGGCAACGACACCCGGATCAGCGAATCCGAGATTCGGGTCGGCGCCAAAATCATGCCCTACATGATGGCGGGCACGGATTTTATCTGTTCGGGCCTGGGCTCGATTCCGGGATACGACAACTCGTTCGGCGCCTCGCTGTTTAACGCCGAGGAGATCGAGGATTACCTAGTGGTGCAGCGCGACTTCGAGATGGAGGGCGGTGTCCGCCATGTGCCCGAAGACGAGTTGATGGCCTTGCGCGCCCGCGCCATCGACGCACTGGAGGCAGTGCTCGACGAATTGGGGCTGGCAAGCCTGCGGCCCGAACAGAAGGCCAGCGTGCTGACTGCCCACGGCTCCAAGGACACGGATACCTTTTCTTTTGCCGAGGTGCGCCGCATCGCAACGGAGTTGCAGGCGCAGGACATTACCATCCTCGATGTCGTCACCGCCCTCGAACGGCGCGGTTTTTCCGACGTCGCCCAGAACATCCTCGACCTGATGAAACAGCGGGTCTCGGGCGACTACCTGCAGACCGCCGCAATCGTGCGCGATGGACACGTCCTGAGCGCGGTGAACGATCCCAACGACTATGCCGGGCCGGGAACGGGCCACCAGATGTCGCCCGAGCGCCGTGCGGAAATCGCGGCGATCCGCGACGTTCTCTCGAAGGACGAAATTCTTGCCTGGGCGGCGCGCGACGCGGCCGAAGAGCGACGGCGCTACCGCCTGGAGCCGACCGGTCCCGCACAGGCGGGAGAGGCGCCCCGCGAGGTGGTCATCGGGCTCTCGCCTGCGTTCGGCGGTGAGCTGCACCGGACCACCGGCGAGGAGCTGCTCTCCGACGTGGTCGACGCACTGATCGGCGGCATCGAGGAGAGCGGCGGCACGGCCCGGCTGGTGCGCATGCACCATACGGCGGACACGTCATTTTTGGGCTTAAGCGCGGCACGGCTATCGGGCTCGGGCATCGGGATCGGCATTCAGGCCAAGGGCACTGCGGTGATCCACAAGGCGGACCTTTATCCGCACATGAACCTGGAGTTGTTCTGCCAGGCCCCGATCACCGATCTGAGCCATTACCGGCAGATGGGCCGCAACGCGGCGGCCTACGCGAAGGGCGAGGATCCCGAACCGATTTCAATTCCCTATCAGGGCGAAGCCTTGGGCTCGCGCTACCATGTCCAGACCTCATTGATCTACGCCATCGAAACCGCGCTGCTCGATCCAGCGCGCGAACCGGAAGAGCTGCGGGTGACATTCCTTGACCGCCGATAGAAAGGCACTCGACACGCTCTATCTCGTGGCCGAAAAGCAGGCGGCGCGGTTGCGCACGCGTACGGGAAAAGCGCTCGACGAGTTGACCCTCGATGCGGCGCGCGAGGGCCGGCTCGAGCCGGGCGACCTTGCGATCACGCCCGAGGCGCTCCGCCTGCAGGCCGAGGTCGCCGAGGCGGCCAAACGGCCCCAACTGGGCGAGAACCTGCGCCGGGGCGCGGAGCTTGCAGGCGTGTCGCAGGATACGATTTTCGAGACCTACGAGCTGCTCCGCCCGGGCCGCGCCCGCGACAAGGCCGAGCTGCTCGCCCTGGCGGAGCGCTATCGGAAGGAATATGACGCACCAGCGACCGCGGCGTTGATCGAAGAGGCTGCGGCGGTCTACGAGCGGCGCGATCTTTACCGCAAACGGTTCTGAGCAGAACCGGCGCGCCCGTTCCAGTTGATCCATAACCCGTGACCAGTTCGCCAACCCCCGCGACCCGAGCACCCTTGACTCTGGGCGGCTGGGCGATCCTGTTCGGCCTGCTGTTCGTCATCGGCGTCTCCTGGGGGCTGATGCTTACGCTCAACCGCGTCGCCATGTCCGAGGGTATTCCGGTTCTCGCCTATACCTTCTGGCAAATGCTGGGCAGCGGGCTGATCCTGCTCGCAGTTGTCGTGATCCGGCGCCGCCGGTTTCCGCTCGATGGTGCCCATCTTCGTTATTACCTGTTGCCCGGAGCGTTCGGCCTGGGCGCACCGTTCCTGCTGCTCGCCTTCGTCGCGCCGAAGATTCCGGTCGGCGTGGTCGCGCTCGGCGCCGGAATCGCGCCAATGCTGACCTACGGCTTCGCCGGGCTGATGAAGCTCGAACCCTATTCGCTCCTCAAGATCGTCGGCATGACCGTGGGCTTCGGCGGCGTCCTGCTCGTCGTCCTGCCCGAGACGAGCCTGCCCTCGCCCGACATGGTGGGCTGGGTTCTGGTCGGATTCAGTCCGTCGATCCTGTTCGCACTCCAGAACGTGTGGATCCAGCGCTACCGGCCACCCGTCACCGACTCGCTCACGCTCTCTGCCGCCTTCCTGTTGGCTGCGGCGCTGGTCATTTTTCCGTTCCTCGCCGTGACGGGCGACTGGTGGTTCTTTGCCGGGCCGATGAGTTCAGGCGACTGGGCCCTGGTGATTGTCACCCTGTTGTTGGCGGTGAATATGATCTGTGTGTTCGAGATCATTCACCGTGCCGGCGCGGTGTTTCTTTCGTCGGTCGCCTATCTCGACGTCCTGGCCGGGATCGCCTGTGGCATGATCCTGTTCGATGAGGTCCATTCGGGATGGATTTGGGGCGCGCTGGCCTGCCTGTCGATGGGGCTGCTGCTTGTTACGATCCCGGGTCAGCGCATATCGTTTCGTCGTCAGACCCAAACGAAGTAGCGCTCGAATTCCTTGCCGGTTACCGCGTGGGCGCCCGCGTCTACGTCGTTTTTAGTCGCCCAGTCGGTGAAATCCCGCCATTCGTCTTGCTTGATCTGGGCAAGGTGATCGACGACGACATCGTCGAAGATAACGCGCGCCCTGTCCGTCGCCGTAATGCGTGCCGCGGTGTCGACGAGGGTACGGGCCAGCAGGGTTTCCCCAGCCCATCCGGCCCGCAGCAACCCATCGTAAGGCAACGCTGCACCAGAAATCTCACACCCGCTATGACGCAATCCGCACCGAGCGTGACTGGGAGCCTAGCCATGCTTTACACCGACGCAGCCACACTTCGGATTGTGCCCTCCAACACGCTAGATCGAGCGGCCTAGTTGCCACAGGGCGATGCATTCGTCATGGAGAACACCCGCGACGATCTCGACCCGGCGCGCAAGCGTGGCGTTGAGCTCTCGACAAGGGCCGAATACCTCCTCCATCGATGCGGGCTGGACCTGGATCAGTTCGACCATCGACACCCCGTAGACGACGCGGCTTACGCCCGTGTACCAGGCCGAGCCGAAGCACATGGCGCAAGGCTCGACGTTGGAATACAGGGTGCAGCCCTCGAGGCTGGCGCCCCTGGCCAGATAGACCTCGCGGGCGACCTTGAACTCCGCGTGACAGGTGGGATCGCCGTCACCCTCCACCGTATCGAAACTACGACCGATGATTCGACCGACCGCGTCGACCACAACAGAGCCATACGGCATTTCTCCGGCCGCGCGGCCTCGTTCCGCCTCCGCAATGGCCTCACGCATAAATTCTCTGTCGTCGAGCATCGAATCCCCCGTATCCGCCGGCAATTTTCACGGCTGTTCAAGCGCCATATTAACACCTCGACCACTCGGCTTATGCTCCGCGCAAACCGGGCATTCGAGAAATGAGGGCGATGCAAGCTTCGTGACGATGCCGACTTGTCGGATCGCGTCCGGCGCCGAAGAAGCCGCCGGTAAGTCGCTTGACAACGCTTATGACGCGGTGCATGGCGCCGATGGCGGATCGGGCAGCGGCACCCCCACCCTCGACGTCTGGTTTCTGGAACTCATCGCCGCCGACGTCGTCTGGCTCACCGATTGCAAACTGCTCTGGCAACGCCACCGGACCCGTTTCGAGGTGGCGCTCAACGACGGGGCGGCGGCGCAGATGATCGAGGGCATCGAAACCACCACCTTCGGTCTCGCCTTCGGCCAAAAGCACGCCACGATCTTGCGCTATGTGGAGAAACTTGCCACCCTGCCCCAGACCGTACACAAGGGCGATTTCAACGCCCTGCGTGCCGCAGGAGCCGACGAAACGGAGATCGTTGAGGCCTGCCTCGCTGTGGCTGTGGCCGTGTGCCGCGTGCGGTTGGTGCGGGGGCTCGGAATCGAGTTGGACCGAGCGTCGGAGAGCTAAACAAGAGTAGACAGTCCCATGGCGAATGCGAACACCACCGACCTTATTGTTATCGGCGCCGGAGCCGCCGGGCTTGCCGCCGGCAAGACTGCACGCGAGCGAGGCTTGAGCGTTACGGTGATCGAGGCGGCGCACCGGATCGGCGGGCGCGCGTTCACCGATACGGAAACCCTCGGCGTGCCCTTCGACCTGGGCTGTCGCTGGATGCATTCGGGCAGCATCAACCCGTTCGTGCCGACCTGCGAGAGCTTCGGCCTAGCCTACAGTAAGGACGGCTACAGCTTCCCGGACGACATGGGCAAGGACTGTTATCTGGGCGACCACTGGGCCGACGCCGACGAGCAGGCGGAAATTCGCGCCGCCGCGATCGCGTATTTCAGCGCTGCCGAGGCCGCGGGCGAGCGCGGCGACGACGTGGCCGTTGCCGACGTGACCGAGCGCGACGGCCGCTGGACCCCCATGCTCGATCACCTGATGACGCTGTGGACGTCGCACGATGCTGACGAAATCTCGACCCTCGACATGGTTCGTGAAACCGACACCGACGAAAACTGGTCGGTGACGGAAGGCTATGGAGCACTGGTTGCTCGCTACGGTGCCGATCTGCCGGTCGAACTCAACGCCGGTGCGGAGCGGATCGACTGGGGCGGACCCGGCGTGAGGGTAAGTACGGCGAAGGGAACGATCGAGGGGCGTGCGGCACTCGTGACGGTCTCGTCGTCGGTTTTAGCGGCAGGCGGTATCTGGTTCGACCCGGTCTTACCCGACTGGAAAATCGAGGCGGCAAGCGGCCTCCCGCTCGGGCTTGCCAACCGGATCGCGCTCCTGTTCGACGACGATATCTTCGGAGACGAGCGCCCCGATGGAATAGCGGTAATTTCCGACGACGAGACGCCCGTAAGCTACAGCCGCGAGGGCGAGCGGCTTCTGGTCGGCCATGTGGGTGGCCGCCACGCCTGGTGGCTGGAAAAAGCGGGCTCCGCGGCGATGGTGGATTTCGCCGTGGAGGGATTGGTCCGGGCCCTGGGATCGGGGGTGCGCGAACGGCTCGTCAACAGCACCGTGACCGCCTGGGGCGGCGACCCGTTCATCCGGGGCTCGTACTCCGTCGCCCTGCCGGGCCAGGCGGATCAGCGCGCAAAGCTCGCCGAACCGCTCGCGGATCGGCTGTTTTTCGCCGGCGAGGCGACCTCGCCCGATCACTTCGCCACCTGCCACGGGGCCTACATGTCGGGAATCGCTGCGGCCGAGGCCATCGCCCGCCGGCTCGGGCACGGCGCAACATGTGCCGTTGCGGGCACCGCTGCCTCATAGTAGCTTATTGGAAAATAGCTGTAGCTGAAAGGAACGGCGATGCCATCCGAAGCCGCGCGTCAGCCGACTGAAAAACGCCTCGGGAAAATCCAGGAATTCACACCGGCACGCCCTGACGAACCGGGCGACGAGGCGGTGGCGGCCTTCCGTGAAGATGGTGTGATCTGCTTGCGGGGCGCGTTCGGGCCGGACTGGATCGCGATGCTCGAAAAGGGGATCGGCGAGGCGATTGCCAATCCGTCCTGGCAATCCTCGATGACGGATCTGCCCGGCGAGGCGGGCTTTTTTTTCTACGATTCCCTGATGTGATCCCGGATCGAGAAATTTCGGAAATTCATTTTCGAGTCCCACGCGCCGGACCTGTTCATGCCGTTTCTCGATACCGCGGAGATGATTTTCTACTACGATTTTGTGCTGCTGAAGGAGGCTCATTGCGACAAGGCGTCGACCTGCTGGCACCAAGATATCGGCTACTACCCCTTGCAGGGCCGCAAGATCATCAACTGCTGGACCGCGCTGGACACGGTACCGTTGGAAACGGCGTTGCGCTTCGCCCGGGGCTCGCACCGAGGCGATACGGTGCATCGCGCCATTCATTTCAATCCCGAGGACTGAGCTGGTCCCAGGAAATCGGACAGTTGTTTAAGGTGTATTCCACCGGATAACGGAGGAATACGAGATGACGACACGACGACGATTTACGGCAGACTTCAAGGCGAAGGTTGCGCTGGAATCTCTACGGGGCGACAGGACGATCCAGGAGATCGCGGCGCGGCACAAGGTACATCCAAATCAGGTGAGCGCGTGGAAGCGTCAGGCGATGGACGGACTTGGCGAAGTGTTCTCGAACGGCACCGATCGCGCCGGCCAAGACCATGAAGTGGAGGTCCACGATCTTCATGCCAAGATCGGCCAGTTGACAGTGGAGCGGGATTTTTTGGTCAGAGGGCTCAAGCGATGAGCCGGGTTGAGCGCAAGAAGATTATCACGCGCAACAATCCCGACCTGAGCTTGAGCCGTCAATGTGAAATTCTGGCGATCGGCCGATCCTCGTTTTATTACGCGCCGAAAGGCGAGAGCCTTGAGAACTTGGCGCTGATGTGTCGGATCGACGAGCTGTTTCTCAACTATCCGTTTTACGGCAGCCGCCAGATGGTGCGCCAGTTATGGCGGGAAGGCGTCCGCGTCGGTCGTCATCGTGTTCGTCGTCTGATGCGGCTGATGGGCCTGGAGGCGATCTACCAGGCACCGAGAACCAGCGATCCACGTCCCGCGCACCGGATTTATCCGTATCTGCTCAACAGGATGGTAATCGACCGTCCCAACCAGGTCTGGTGCGCGGACATCACCCATATTCCCGTCCAACGTGGCTTCCTGTATCTGGTCGCCATCATGGATTGGGCGACGCGTCATGTTCTGGCGTGGCGGCTGTCGAACACCATGGATGCCAGGTTCTGCGTCGATGCCCTTAACGAGGCGCTGTCCAAATACGGCAAACCGGAAATCTTCAATACCGATCAGGGGAGCCAGTTCACCAGCTTTGACTTCACCGGCATTCTCAAGAGCGCGGAGATCACGATCTCGATGGACGGCCGCGGCCGCTGCATGGACAATATCTTCATCGAGCGCCTCTGGCGGTCGCTCAAATACGAGGCGGTCTATCTGCACGAACTGACCGATGGCTTCACGGCCGAACGGATCATCGGCGAGTGGATGAGCTTTTACAACACCGAGCGGCCTCATTCGGTCCACGATGGCCAAACGCCGGCCGAGGCTTACGGAAACGGGCGGCCCATGGATATGATGGACAAGGCTATCGCCTTGACCACATCTCCACTGGCTCAACAACAGCAGCAGGATGTGATAAACAGGATTTTGGCGGCATGATCAGGCAACGGAATACACCTTAACTTTGCTGCCAAACTGTCCAAGTATGTGGGACCACCTCAGACACCTACAAAAATCCCATGATGGAGAGGCCGGTTCCGCCCGACTTCGACGAATGAGAACGGCGGCGCAATAATCCCCCACTGAAGCGGCCGGTTGATCCGGCTGTGGCGGACCAAAATGGGACCGTCTATAGCCTTCTGTCAGGGTTGCTCTGACTGGAAGGCGGGGGGATGTATCGGGTGGAGTTGTACGCGCGGGTCCGGCGGGCGTGTCGTGTCGAGGGGATGAGCACCCGCGAGGCCTCGCGGGTGTTCGGGCTGGACCGCAAGACGGTGCGCAAGATGCTGTCGTTCTCGGTGCCGCCGGGATATCGCCGGAGCGTGCCGCGGAGGCGTCCGAAGCTGGACGCATTCACGGGGATTATCGATCGGATCCTGGAGGACGATCGGACCAGCCACCACAAGCAACGGCACACGGCGAAGCGGATCTTCGACCGTCTCCGGGACGAGTACGGGTTCACCGGCGGCTACACCATCGTGAAGGACTATGTCCGTGAGCGGCGGCTTCGGTCGCGCGAGATGTTCGTGCCGCTCGTCCATTCCCCCGGCCACGCCGAGGCGGACTTCGGCGAGGCGATGGCGGTGATCGGCGGTGTGGCGCGCAAGGTCCACTTCCTTGCCTTCGACCTTCCCCACAGTGATGGTTGCTTCGTGAAGGCCTATCCGGCGGAGACGACCGAGGCGTTCTGCGATGGCCACAACGCGGCGGTTGCGTTCTTCGGCGGCGTCCCCCGCTCCATCCTGTACGACAACACCAAGCTGGCGGTTGCCCGCATCCTGGGCGATGGAAAGCGGCAGCGAACGCGCGTCTTCACGGAGCTGCAATCCCACTATCTGTTCGAGGACAGGTTCGGCCGGCCGGGCAAGGGCAACGACAAAGGCAAGGTCGAGGGACTGGTCGGCTTCATCCGGCGGAACTTCCTGGTCCCCGTCCCGCGGGCCGAGAGCATCGAGGCGCTGAACGATGATCTCGCGGGACAGTGCCGCCGGCGCCAGGCGGCGCGGCTGCGGGGTCACAAGGAGACCATCGGCGAGCGCCTCGCGCGGGATCGCCAAGCTCTGCTACCGCTACCCCCGGCACCATACGATGCCTGCGACAAGCGTCCCGGGCGGGTGAGTTCGCTGTCGCTGTTGCGCTACCGCGGCAACGATTACTCCGTACCCGTGGCCTACGGCCACCGCGAGGTACTGATCCGGGGCTATGTCGACGAGGTGATGATCAGCTGCGGGGCCGAGGTGATCGCCCGGCACCGCCGGTCCTATGACAGCGAGGACCTGATCTTCGACCCGCTGCATTATCTGCCATTGATCGAGCAGAAGATCGGCGCCCTCGACCAGGCCGCGCCGTTGGCGGGCTGGGACCTGCCCGAGGCCTTCATCACTCTGCGACGCCTGCTCGAAGCCCGCATGGGCAAGGCGGGCAAGCGCGAGTACGTCCAGGTGTTGCGTCTGCTGGAGACCTTCCGGCCCGAGGAGGTCGAGGGTGCGGTCGGCGACGCCCTGCGGCTTGGCGCGATCGGCTTCGATGCCGTCAAGCACCTGGTGCTGTGTCGGACCGAGCGACGGCCGCCTCGACTGGATCTCGACGTCTATCCGTACCTGCCGCGCGCCCGGGTCGCGATAACGTCTGCCAAATCGTACATGAGCCTGCTGTCGGGGCTCCGCGCATGACCGACACGCCGCAGGTGCTGCTCGTCCACCACCTCAAGAGGCTGAAGCTGCCGACGTTCCTGAGGGAGTACGACAAGATCGCCCGGCAGTGTGCCTCGGAAGGCGTCGACCACGTTCGCTATCTTCTGCGTCTTGCCGAGCTCGAGCTGATCGACCGCGAGCGCCGCATGGTCGAGCGGCGCATCAAGGCGGCGCGCTTCCCCGTGATCAAGAGCCTCGACAGCTTCGACTTCAAGGTCATCCCCTCGCTCAACAAGACGCTGGTCCTGGAGCTGGCCCGCTGCGCGTACATCGAGCGCCGCGAGAACCTCATCGCGCTCGGCAACAGCGGCACCGGCAAGACCCACATCGCCCTCGGTCTCGGCCTGGCGGCCTGCCAGAAGGGCCTCTCGGTCGGCTTCATCACCGCCGCCGCACTGGTCCACGAGCTCATCGAGGCCCGCGATGACAAGCAGCTGCTGAGGTTCCAGAAGAAGCTCGCCACCTACAAGCTTCTGATCGTCGACGAACTCGGCTTTGTGCCGCTGTCCAAGACCGGCGCCGAGCTCCTGTTCGAGGTGTTCAGCCAGCGCTACGAGCGGGGCTCGACCCTGGTCACCACCAATCTGCCCTTCGACGAATGGACCGAGGTGTTCGGCTCCGAGCGCCTCACCGGCGCTCTCCTCGACCGCCTCACCCACCACGTCAACATCCTCGAGATGAATGGCGAGAGCTACAGGCTCAACCAGAGCCGCAGGCGTCAAACCCCGACGGCGAACTGAACCGACCACCCAGCCCACGCTTGACCCCGTGGGCCCACAGGTCCCTCCCGCGCGCGCCGCCGCGTCGGCCTGTTGAGGGCACGCCGCGTCGCACGCGGGGCCCTCCCATGGACTACGGGGACAAGCCCGCAGCCGCCAAGTGGTCCCTTCTTACACCGCCACGGTGGTCCCTTTTTGCTCCGCCATTGACAAGGCTTGTTTAGCCGTCGGAGCAGGCGCGTGACGCCGCCTTGCCAAGATCCTTCTCGGAGACATCGACCAATTCCTGCACGAAATAGCGCTTTCGAGATTCCGACCAACGCAAAGTGAAATAGGCACCGTTGTCGCAAGCGATCTGGGTGATGCTGCCCTTCGTCCAGTCGATCCGATAGTTTTCGTCGTCCGTCTGGCCGCTCGCCGGGACGGCCCCGAACGCTAGCCCCAGCGCCAGGACGGCGCAGACCGTGCGAGCCCTCACCGCGTCACGGCACGGTGCACGTCCTGAGCGGTCAGAATTCCCGACTCGAGTGCGCCGCCACAGGTCGCCCACATCATTTCGCTGCAGGCCTCACCCGCGAAAAACACCTTGTCCACGACCGACTCGCGGAGCGTCGCGCGCAAATGGGTATAGCCCGGATCGGCAGAGGCGTAGGAACCACGGGTCCAGGGATCTTCGCTCCACCGCGTGAAATTGCCGTTGATGAAATACTTGTCGACCGACGAACCCAGGAACTTGCGCGCTTCGGACAATCCGAAATCCACCGCGGCCTCGACGCCTGCGCGTTCGAGCAACCGCCCCTCGCGTCCACCCGTATAGCCGAACACAAGATTCGAGCCCGAGATGTTGGCCAGAAATCCTGTGGACTCGGTCGATTCGACCTGGCGATCGACATATGCGTCCGGCCCCAGGCCAAAGACGTCTTCCGAAAAATTCAACGCAATGTGGTTGTAGCTTCCCATCGAGATGTATTGGAAGGATTCCTGCTTCACGACGGGCAACGCCGGCTCGAACGTGATATCGCCCGCTGCGAGAACGCCCGTCGAGACGGTTACGATAACCGCCTTGGCGTGGATCGTGCCGGCCGACGTCTCGACTTCGACCCCGCCGCCGCCCCAGCGCACGGTCGTTACCGGTGTCTCCAGTTTGACCGGGATTCCGGCACCGTAGTGGGCAACCAACGTGCCGAAGCCCTGGCCACAGAACCAGTCGGGCCCGTCCTCGTAGTTCCACCAGTCGGTGCAGGAAAACTCGTCAAGTTCCTTGCCCATTGACCAAGGCCCAATCCAGGCCTCGGCGAGTGGCGCCCAAGCCCCTCTGCGTGAGACCACCGAGCCCGCACTCACGTCCCGTTCCTCGATGCCCGCCTCGCTGATGGCGTCCACCATGCCGTTGTAGGCATCCATGAGGCCGTCGATGCTTTCCTCCGTCGCAAGCCTGCCGTCGGCGAAGAGCTGAAAATCGTCGCGCGCCGGGTAGACTCGGTAGCCGTTGGCCTCGGCAAAATCGACGAACGGGTTGAGCTGCGCGACATGCAGCCAGTGGCAGCCCATGTCGTAAGGCACGCCGAAGATGTTGTAATCGGTGTAGGCTCGCCCGCCGATTCGGTCGCGCGCCTCGATCAGTGCCACCGACACGCCATGAGCCATCAGCGTCCGTGCTGCCCCCAGACCCGCCGCGCCCGCTCCGATGATCACCACGTCGGGATCGCCGGGCACGCTGGCAGCGGCAGGCAGCGCACCGAACGCTAGCGCGCCGGCTCCGGCGCCCGCCAGGATTTGACGGCGCGTGGGGCCGCCGAAGGGTGACAGGGTTGAGCGCCGACGCATGGATTCTCTCCTCAAGGTGCGGGCAACAGGAAATATGAGGCCAAACGCAGCGGCGATCAATCGTACGTCGGATGTCTCACGCTGTCAGAAACACAATGCCCGTTAATTTTTGAACGACCAGCCCGCCCGTTGCGCGACCAGGATGCCGTTTTCGAGCGCGCCCGCTGCCGTGGCCCACAACATGCCGCTGCAGGCCTCGCCGGCAAAATATATCTTGTCGGCTTCCGGCGTGTTTAGCTCGCGCCGCATGGGGTAATAGCCTGGGTCGGCGGACGCGTAGGCGCCCTGGAACCAGGGGTCCTCACCCCAGCGGGTAAACTCGCCCTTGATGAATTTCTTGTCGATCGACGAACCGAGGATCTTGCGCAGCTCGGATAGGCCGAAATCCACCGTCGCCTCGACTCCCGCAGTTTCGAGCTCGCGGCCGAAACGCCCGCCCGAATACCCGAACGTCAGGTTGCTGCCGGAGATATTGCTCAGCCAGCCCGTAGAATCAACGGATTCCACCTGGCGATCGACATAGACGTCGGGCCCAAAGCCGAATATGTCCTCCGAGAACTGCAGGGCGATGTTGTTGTAGATACCCATCGAGATGCGGTGGAAAGATTCTTGTTTGTTCGCGGGCAGCGCGGGATCGAACCGGATCCCCTCGGCGGCAAGCACGCCTATGGACACGGTGATGATCGCCACCTGGGCGTGGATGGTGCCCGCCGGGGTCTCGACCTCGACCCCGTCTCCACCCCAGCGCACGACCGATGCCGGTGTGTTGAGCTGGACGGGAATGTCCGATCCGTAATGCTGCACGAGCGTGCCAAATCCCTGGGTGCAGAAATGGGATTCCCCGCCTTCCGAATTCCACCAGTCCTGACAGGAGAACTGATCGAAATCCTTTCCCATCTCCCAAGGCCCGATCCAGCCCTCACAAAGCGCCGCCCACGGCCCTGTCACGGTGACCACGTCTTTCGGGCTGACGTCCTGACGGCCGCGTCCCGCATCGCCGATCTGGTCGTACATGGCGTACCAGGCGGCGTCAAGCTCCCCCCATTCCTGATCCGTGATCTCTCGACCGTCGATAAAGACCCGTTCCTCGTCTTCCGAGTGCTCGGGATAGACCGTGTAGCCGTTCGTCCGGCCGAATTCGATCCACGGGTTCATATGAGAAGCGGTCAACCAGTGACAGCCCCGGTCATAGGGCACTCCAAACGTCTCGTGTTCCGTATAGGCGCGACCCCCGATCCGGTTCTGCGCTTCAATGCAAGCAACGGAAACTCCCATTTCCATCAAGCTGCGCGTCGCCGCCAGCCCGGCGGCGCCGGCTCCGATGACGACGATATCCGGGTCGCTTGGTACGCTCGCCCCAACGGGCAGCGCGGCAAACGCGAGAGCGCCGGCGCCGGCGCCCGCTCCGGCGAGAACCTGGCGACGGGTCGGTGAAACGGGACGAGCGGCCGGGCGGTAGATACGGCGCATAGCAAGGCTCCACACGAAGAATACGACGGGTAACAATCGACAAAGTAGCAAAATACCGAGAGCGGGTCATGGGGTGCCCTCCGGCTCAAATCGATGGACAGGAGCCCGGTCAGCGCCGACACTGCAGCGCGACACCCCGTCCCCTTCGAGACCTATGCCGTCCATGGACCCCGCCGAATTTTCCGACCCGCTGATCGCCGCCGCGCGGCATGCCGGCGACGCCATCCTTGCGGTGCGTGTTAAAGGCCTCGACATCCGAGAGAAGGCCGATCGCTCGCCGGTCACTGAGGCTGACGAGATCGCCGAGCGGATCATTCTCGCCGTGCTTG
This sequence comes from Alphaproteobacteria bacterium, assembly GCA_965249645.1. GTDB lineage: Bacteria > Pseudomonadota > Alphaproteobacteria > UBA828 > JAPUJA01 > CAVOEB01. Next base: position 30,744 of record CBDFML010000003.1, on the reverse strand, counting down.
GCGAGATCGCGCCCTCCGTTCCTGTGATCGCCGAGGAGAGCGTGGCACGCGACGGCACTCCCGAGGTCGGAGACGCGCTGTTCTGGCTGGTCGACCCCCTCGACGGCACCAAGGAGTTCATCGCGGGGCGCGACGAATTTACCGTCAACATCGCGCTGATTGAGGATGGCGACCCGATCATGGGTGTCGTCTACCTGCCCGCGTTGGACGAACTTTATCTCGGTATCGCCAGCCGGGGCGCCTGGCGCCAGCGGCGCGGCGACGAGGCGCCGCTCGCCATCGCGGTGCGCCGGGCGCCGGCCGAGGGGCTCACCGTGCTGGCGAGTCGATCCCACTGCACACCCGAGGTCGATGCCTACCTCGAGCGGCTGACGGTCGCGAGGCTGCGTGCGGCGGGCAGCTCGCTAAAATTCTGCGTGCTTGCCTGTGGCGAGGCCGACCTCTACCCCCGCTTCGGACCTACTATGGAATGGGACACGGCAGCAGGCGACGCCGTGCTGCGCGCCGCGGGCGGAACGGTTGAGACCGTCGACGGCACGCCTTTGGGATACGCCAAGCCGGGCTTTGCCAATCCCAACTTCATCGCCCGGGGCGCGGCAACAGAGTAAAGCGGTGACGCCGGTTCCCGCCACCCCGCAAACGATCGCCGAGGCGGCTCGGTTGATACGCTCTGGCGCGGTCGTCGTCTATCCGACCGACACGGTCTATGGCATCGGCGGCGACGCCACGAACCGCGACGCCATCGACCGGGTTCTTTGCCTTAAGCAACGGCCATCAGGCAAGCCCCTGCCCGTCCTGGTTTCCGACACCGCCGCGGCGCAACTCATTGCCCGCTTCGACGCGCGGGCCGAGCGGCTTGCCGAGGCCTTTTGGCCGGGCGCGCTGAGCCTCGTACTGCCGCTGGCATCCGGCGCAGAGCTGGCCCCGGGCGTCGCTGCTGGCGGCGCTACCGTCGGCCTGCGGGTGCCCGACCACGCGGTTGCTCTTGCCTTGATGCACGACGCCGACTGCCCGCTCGCAGGTCCCAGCGCCAATCCAGCAGGTGCAAACAGCCCGACCGACGTGCACGCCATCGCCGTCAGCCTCGGTGAGGGCGTTGCGATGATCCTCGATGCGGGACCATCCCCCGGGGGCATCGCCTCGACGGTGCTCGATCTCAGCGGCCCGCTCGCCCGCATCCTGCGGGCGGGTGCCATTGCCCGCACCGCGCTCGAAACAGTGCTCGACGCGCCGCTCGGCGAGCCATGACGAAGGCTGCACCCGGAGACAAAGGGGACCGTGGGCGACACCGCCGGGAGTGTTACAATACGCGCCGCGTGATAGGCGGAGTTTGGGCTGTGGGACCGGGATGCAGGCGGACGATCGACAAGGGGCCATGGTGACCGAGAAACGCGTGCCGTCGCGGCTATCGGCGCGCGGCGGCATTGCGCTGCGCGATCTGTTTCTGCCCGTCGGCATGATCCTGCTTGTCAGCGTTGTCGCCATTGTTGCGATCATCGTTGTCGCCGCCCAGCGGGCCGATCGCGAGGCACGCGACAACTCGCTCCAGCTTGCCGGTTCGGCGACCGAGCATCTCGAAAAGGGCCTGGCGGACATCGCCAAAGAGCTTGGCTGGTGGGACGATGCCGTCGCTAATTTACTGCCCGTTCCCAACCTCCGTTGGGTGGAGCTTTATCTGACCGGCTACGTATTGCCGACCTACGACGTCTCGGGCCTTCTGGTGGTTGATGAGAATGACCAGCTGCTGCTCTCGCTCGCCCGCGACGGCGGCAGCCTCGAACGCTTCGCCGACGCCACCGCGTTGGCATCCCTTGCTCCGTTGCTCGAGCGCACCCGAGCGAGCCCGATGGATATTCCCGAGCCGGCAACCGGCTATGTTACCGACACAACGGGTGGTGCGTGGCTCCTTGCCGCCAGCGTCATTACCTGGGAATTACCCAGTGCTGATCAGCTGCAGCGCCACGCGCGTCCGGTGGTGATCGCCCTGCAGGCTCTCGACGCCGCACGGCTCGAGCAGATCGCCGGGAGTTATCTTCTCCCCGAGCTTCGCGTGGTGCCGGCCGATGTGTCCCCGAAAGAACCGTTCCTGGCACTGGCCGCACCGAGCGGAGAAACCGCCGGCTATCTTGCCTGGCGGCCGCACCGACCGGGCGCCGCGCTTCTGCTCCATAGCCTACCGGCGACTGCGGGTGCATTCCTGCTCATCGGTGTGTTCTTCCTGATCTTCCTGCGGCGTATGCACCGGGCCCAGGCCCAGGTCGATCAACGCGATGCGCTGGCCGAACTCAACCGCCGCCTCGAAGAAGAAATGGCAAGCCGACGCGGGGTCGAGGCAGATCTGCGGGCCGCGCTCGAGCGCGAGAAGGAGCTCGGTCGCCTGAAATCGCGCTTCGTGGCCATGGCGTCTCACGAATTCCGCACGCCGCTCACCACCATCGCCGCCGCCAGCGACCTGATGTTGCACTACGACGAGCGGATGAGCAAGGCGGATAAGGCCAAAAATCTTGAGGAGATTCAGGCTGAGGTTCGCAACATGATCGACCTGCTCGAGGACATTTTATTAATCGGTCAGGGCGAGGCCGACCGCATCCGATTCAAATCGGTGCCCGTCGATCTGGAGTCCTTCTGCACCGAACTGGTCGAAAAGACAGAGGCACTGAACGAGTTCAGCCATCCGATTCGGTTCACCCCGGCGCGTAACCTGGGAACTGTCATGGCTGACGACAAACTGCTCCGCCACATCTTGGTCAACCTGCTGTCCAACGCGTTCAAGTATTCGCCGCCTGGCACACCAGTCAGCTTCAAGCTTAGCCGCGGCAAGGGCGTTATCGAGTTTCGCGTCCGCGACCGCGGCGTGGGGATTCCCGCCGATGATCTGGAGCATGTTTTCGAGGCCTTTCACCGCGCCGAAAATGCCGCAGATATCCAGGGCACCGGGCTCGGTCTGACCATCGCCAAGAAGGCCGCAGACTTGCACGGCGGCGCCATTGCGGTCGAGAGCGTCAAGGGCGAGGGCACAACCTTCACGGTGACAATACCCGATCGGCCCGTCGACCCTGAGTCGGACGATTCGGCCAGCGGTGATGAAACCGGTGACACGACGGCGACCGCATCGTGAATCGCGGCCCCGCCTTTTTTTATATTGGGTATAAATGCACCCCCGCCGGATCGCTCTGTTGATGGTCCCCTTGCTCCTGCTTGCGGCCTGCGCGCCCACAGTGCAGATCGCCGGCCCGCGGCTGCATTCCGCGTCCCTGAGCGATGATGCGATCCTTACCCCCGACGGGGCCCGGCTCGCGTTGCGTCGGTGGGCCGCAGCGGCCGGCGCGCCACGCGCGGTGATCCTGGCGCTGCACGGATTTAACGACTACTCCAACGCCTTCGACGACGCGGCGCAACGCTGGGCGGAAGCCGGGATTGCCACTTATGCCTTCGATCAACGCGGCTTCGGCGAGACCAACCCGCGCGGGCTGTGGCCCGGCAGTACCACGCTTGCGGCGGACGCCCGCGACGTGCTCGACCTGCTCGCCGCCCGCCACCCGGACACGCCGCTTTACCTGCTGGGCGAGAGCATGGGCGCGGCGGTCGCGCTGGCCGCGTTGGCCGAAGGAGAGCCTCACGCGCCTCTCGCCGGACTGATTCTTTCGGCGCCAGCGGTACAAGGCTGGCAGACGCTGAGCTGGTTTGCCCAGTCGGCGCTATGGCTCACTGCCTACAGCGTGCCCTGGTGGAGCGCGACGGGCCGCGGCCTCGATATCCAGGCGTCCGACAACATCGAGATGCTACGCGCATTGGCGCGCGACCCGCTGGTTATCCGCCAAACCCGGATTGACGCACTCTACGGGCTGGTCGGACTAATGGATGAGGTCCTCGACGCCGCGCCCACCATTACGACGCCGACGCTGCTTCTGTTCGGCGCCAACGACGAGCTGATCGAGCACGACGTCATCGAACTGCTCGACGACAGTCTCGGCGCACCCCACCGGAGCGCGGTCTACCCCGAAGGCTGGCACATGCTGCTGCGCGACCTGCAAGCCGAGGTGGTAATCGACGACGTCGCCCACTGGATCAAGAACCCCGACGCCCCCTTGCCCTCGGGTGCTGACGGCGTACCTGTCGCTCCATGAAACCACACGACGAGGCCGCCAAGGATCCCGGCGCCGCGCGGCGCGAACTGCGCGCCTTCCGTGCACTGCTGCCCTATCTCTGGCCAAAAGGCGATTTCGAGCTGCGTGGGCGCGTCGTTCTCGCGCTGCTTCTGCTTGCCGGCGCGAAAGGGGTGAATGTCTACATCCCAATGCTCTACAAGAAGGCAGTTGACGCGCTGGGCGGCGCCGCGCCAGTTGGCCTGTCCGCGGAGACCGCTACGCTGCTTGTCGTACCGCTCGGCGTCCTATTCGCCTATGGCGGCGCACGGGTGCTGACGGTCGCATTCGCCGAACTGCGCGACGCAGTGTTCGCCAAGGTCGCCCAACGCGCCATACGCGCGGTGGCCCTCAAGGTGTTCGAACATCTCCACCGCCTCGCGCTCCGCTACCACCTCGATCGCCAGACCGGCGGTATCAGCCGGGCGATCGAGCGCGGCGCCAAGGGCATCGACTTCCTGCTCACGTTCATGCTGTTCAACGTGATGCCGACCTTCGTTGAGATCGGCCTCGTCTGCGGCATCCTGTGGGCGCTCTACGGCGCCTGGTTCGCGCTGATCACCTTCGCGACCATCGTCGCCTACATCACGTTTACACTGGTCGTCACCGAATGGCGGCTCAAATACCGCCGCGAGATGAACGATATGGACAGCCGGGCCAATACCCGCGCCGTCGACAGTTTGCTCAATTACGAAACGGTCAAGTATTTCAGCAACGAGGCTCACGAGGCGGGCCGCTACGACCGGGCACTGCGCCGCTACGAGCACGCCGCCGTGTGGAGCAAGACAACCCTGTCACTGGTCAATATTGGTCAGGGTTTCATCATCGCCGTGGGGCTGACCGGGCTGATGATCATGGCTGCGAACCGCGTGAGCGCCGGGACCATGACGCTGGGCGACTTCGTGCTCGTCAACACCTACCTGATCCAGCTCTACATGCCGCTCAACTTTCTTGGCTTTGTCTATCGCGAGATCAAGAACTCGCTGACCGATATGGACGCCATGTTCAGCATCCTCACGATCGAGGCGGAGATCGAGGACAAGCCGACGGCTCGCCCGCTCGAGCTTACGCACGGCGCAGTCGCTTTCGAGCATGTGGACTTCCGCTACGACGAACGCCGCCCAATCCTCCACAACGTGTCGTTCACCGTGCCGCCCGGCCGGGCCATCGCGATCGTCGGCCCAAGCGGCGCCGGCAAATCGACCATCTCGCGGCTGCTGTTTCGCTTTTACGACGTGCAAGAAGGCCGTGTGACGATCGACGGCCAGGACATCCGAGACGTGATCCAGGCAAGCTTACGCACGGCAATCGGGATCGTGCCGCAGGACACTGTGATGTTTAACGATACCATTCGCTACAACATCGGCTACGGGCGACCCGGCGCCAGCGATGGAGAGATCGAGGAGGCCGCAGGCCTCGCCCATATTCACGAGTTTGTCGCCGGTCTGCCTGACGGTTACGCAACGATGGTGGGCGAGCGGGGGTTGAAGCTCTCGGGCGGCGAAAAGCAGCGCGTCGCCATCGCGCGGATGATTCTCAAAAACCCACGTATCCTGCTGTTCGACGAGGCGACCTCGGCGCTCGATTCGAAAACGGAGAAGGAAATCCAGGCCAACCTGCGGGAAATCTCGACGGATCGGACGACTCTGATCATCGCGCACCGGCTCTCGACGGTGGTTCATGCGGACGAAATTCTGGTGCTCGAGCAGGGTCGGATCGTCGAGCGAGGCACCCACGCGGCCCTGCTCGCAGCCCAAGGTCAATACGCCGCCATGTGGGCGCGCCAGCAGGAGGTCGACCAGCTCAAACAGACCCTCGACGAGCGCCTCGCAGCAGAGACGGACGGTCCTTAAATCCGCCTGACACGCGACAGACAGTCAAATCGGCAGAATTTATTAACCAAATCCAACGAAACTGCGACGTGGAGCGATTCTTTGCGGGCATCTCCATCGGTTTCGGGGCCAGTTCGTAAGAATCATGCACGCCTGCGTCCCGCGGGAGCGTGCGGCCGAGGGGACTTCACGATGACGCCGACGGAATTGCTCGGAACGCTCGATAGGCACGAGAAGTGGCTGAAGGGTGTTCAGGGCGGCGTGCCCGCGGACCTGACCCTGCAAAACATGCTCGGCTACGTGTTGCCGCGGGTCGATTTGCGCCGCGCTAAACTCACCGGCGCCGATTTTGGCGAATGCGACCTGACCGATGCTGATTTTCGCGAGGCCGATCTGTTCGGCGCAAACTTTCAGAACGCGGATCTTAGCAACGCAACTTTCGCTGGCGCCAACATGCGGGGAATTACCCTTTCCGGCGCCAATCTGACCCGTGCCTGTCTTACGGACGCGGATCTCCGGGAAGGCGCCCTGCTCCACTCCACGAAAAAAGGTGAACCCACGATCGTCAGGGTGGACCTCGCGAAACTCGAGGTCGAGCAAGCCAATCTGGCGGGCGCCAACCTGTCGGGTGCGCGCCTCGCGGACTCCGCCATCGTGCAGTCCGACCTCTCCGATTGCATCCTGCGCGGCTGCGATTTCACGAACGCCAATCTCAGCCTGACCAATCTCGAAAACGCGGACCTTTCGGACGCAATCCTGACCAATGCCGATTTGAGTGGGTCCATTCTCATCGGCGCCAACTTGTCCGGCGCCTTCATCGAGGGCGCCAATCTGTCAAACGCCGACCTTTCGGATGCGAACCTCTACGGTCTCGACCTGTCCACGGCAAATCTGGACGGCGCAACGCTGCGCCGTGAAATGGAAAGCGTTCCGGTCTCGATACGAGACGCGCTGACTGACCACCATGAGTGGATAGCGTCCCACGGCGCCAAAGGCGCACGGGCTCAACTCCCCGGCGTCGACCTTCACCATCTCGATCTTTCAGAAACCAACCTGAGCGGGGTCGACCTGTCGGGCGCGAATCTCGAAGGCGCGTCGCTCGCCCATTGCCTGTTCGTCATGGCGGACCTGTCCAACGCGAACCTCAAGGATGCGGACCTGGATTGCGCCGATCTCTCGGGCGCAAACCTGAGCCGAGCCGACCTGTCAGGGGCCAACCTGCGAAAAGCGGTTCTCGACCCCGCCGACATCCTCGATGAAAACGGCCACAAGACCGGCCGCACATGGCCGTGCAACATGACCGCCGTGAAGGCCCACGGCACGCGCTTCAAGGACGGATCGCTGCGCGGCGCAAAACTGACGAGCGCCGACCTAAGCGGAGCTAACCTCTCGGCTGCGGACCTGACCGATGCGGATCTTTCGAAGGTCAATTTCGAGGGCACCAATCTTTCCCGAGCGATAGGCGCGCCATGTTCCGATCCCGCAGTCGCGGCCACCGGCTAAGCGCCGTATCCCGCCTCTGGCGATTGGCACCGGCCGGAGCGCTCCTCATTCTGGCTCTGGCAGGAGCGTATGCCCCGACGATCGCGGCCGATGCATCTTCGGACGAGATCAGCGTTATCGAGGGCGTGCTCTATTACACCCGCTACGACGATCACCCCAACGTCAAATCCGCGCCTTACCGCTATGACGGAGAAACTTTTGAGATCGGGGAGGCACTACCTGTCGCCAGCACGCACGGCGCCGACGGCATCCTGTTTGCACCCGACGGCGACCTGATCGTCGGAGGACAGGGCGAACGGGTTCACAAAATCCGCACGGACGGCTCGGGCGACCACAAGACCTTGCGTCTCGACGGCGCCAGCTCGTTCCATGTCAGTCTCGACCCGACCGGCCGCCACCTTTGGTCGTTCGGCCTGCCGGGCACGCTCTCGAAGATCCCGCTCTCCCCGTTCGGCGGCGCAACTGCTCATCCCTTGAGCGGCGACGATCTCGAGATCACCCACATCGTGTTCGATGCAGAAGGTCACGCCTATTACACCGCGAGCGGTTTCGACGGCCATGGCAGCTTTGGCCGTATCGACCTCGAGCGGTTCGAAACCCACCGCCTGATCGAGCGCCTCGAAGCCGCCCACGGTATGACCTTTGACGGCTTCACAGGCAACCTCATTTTGTTCGGCGGCAACGAGGTGGTCCAGATCGATCCCGCCGACCCGACCAAGATCGTCTCCCGCATTACCGTCGTAGCGGCGTCCCAATTTGATCAGGGCACGGCGGACGGCGCCGGGCATCTATTCGCCGCACGCAACGACGGCTATCTCCTGTTCGTCGATTATGCCGCGAGCGGACGCATCGGCGATCCGTCCAACGTGATGGCAACAGTGTTTCTCGACAGCCACCTCGACGACATCGCCCCGCTTTCCGGGCCCGGCGCGAATCCCGCGATCCTGGCCGGCAGCAGCACCGCGCCGCAGGGCTATCCCGGTTCCGGCGACGAGGACAGTGTGCCGTTTCCGACCTCTCTGGCAATGATCGGGGGCGCGTTGTTGCTTCTCGCCGCGGCGACCCTTGTGGCGCTCTGGTTGACGCCCGTGCTGGGTACGGCCGCCGCGCTGGGCCTCGCGCTCGCCGCTTCGGCCATGGCCGCCCACCAGGCCGTGCTGCTTTACCGCACGTTGACAGGCCAGCTTTTTCCCCCACCTGACGGGATGTCGAGTGGGTTGGCGCTTGCCGCCGGCGCCGCGCTCGTCGCAGCCCTCTTCCTGCCCCTTCGCCGACGCCCCTCGGGGACCAGCGAGCTTGACCGCCTCAACGATTTGAGCCTGGCCGGCGAAGTGGAGATCGGGCGGGACGAGACGAGCTGGAAAGAAGACTGGAGCCGTGCAAAACTGCTGCTCGAAGGGCTGCGCCGCTCGAACATCGAGGACGTCGCAGGATATCTGCGAGATCACCCGGAACTGATCGATATGGCCCTGGAGGCGACCCGGCGTCTCGATCCGATCGGACCCGACGATGCTGCTCACCCCCGGCCCAATACGCCACAACGAGACGGCATCGCACTCGACGCAACCACCCAAGCCAGGTTTTTTGCCGACCTCCTCGCATCCCTCGCCCAAGGCGGGAGTCGGGCGGATGTGGAACACGCCCATTGGAATCGTAACGGCACCCAGTCGGTCACCCGAATCGCCTGCTCTATCCCGGCGCAGCACGCAGAGGATTGGACCCTCGTCCTCCTCACGATGCTGCGACGACGCACGCGCAAGGCCAATGCTGAGGGCGCGCACGACGTCACACCGGTGCCCGGCGCCATAGCGGGCGACGAATTCGGCCAACACGGCAAATCGCAGGGCTCGCGAACGCGCCTTGGCCCCATCGGTCTGCTAAAGCGAAAGACACGCGCGGCGGCCCATGACGCGGGAGGTGAAGCCGCGCCGGTCGATCCATTCGCAGACGGAGCGACACCCAAAATGCTGCGCCGAAGGGTCGTGGATATCGGCGTCATCCTGCACAAGGTCGCCCGACGCGAGACCGATATCGTATCGGGGAAACCGCCGCCCGTGGCGGTCTCGGGCGATCTAAGCGCCTACGCCGAGCCGAAGCTCGTAAAGACCTTGATGCGCGACCTCGTGCGCCATGCCCTGGAACGGGCCGGCGGCGCAACCGGTGCGGCCGTCGAAATGGCTAAACCGGTGAACAGCAAAGACGACGCCTTTGTCATGCGGTTGACGGGAGCCGATCTCGACTGGACCGACGATGCCCTGGCAAAGGCTCGGGAGATCATTCAGCAACACGGCGGACGCTTCTGGAGCGAGAAAGCCGATCAGGGCGTATCGTTGCATTTCGCGCTTGAACCGGCCTCACGATCGGCGGGCCAGACGGCCCCGTCCCGTTGGCAGATGGTCTCGGGATAAACGAGGCCGCGCGCTTAGCGGACCGACGCGGATTCGCGGTAGATGCCGTGGCGCAAATAGTAAACCACGTCGCGCAACTGCTGTTCGCTCATATGGTACTTCCACGGCGGCATCGGGCCGTGGCCTTCAGAAATCCGTTCAAATAGCACATCGTTGGAGAGCATCTCGACACGGGCGACGAGATCAACGGGCATCAGCCCCAGACCCCGCGACGCTAGCCCGTCGCCGCGACCCTCGACGCCATGACAAGCCGTGCAGTTCTCGAGATGGAGCTGTTCGCCCCGCGCGAGCGACGGGAGAAGGTTGTCCTGGGCCGATGCGATCCCCGCCAAGGCACCGGCCACGGCAAACGCGATGGTCAAAGCAGCAAGAATCCAACTCACGCTCATCGCTATTCAACTTTCGTAGACTATTTCACAGGGATCGCCTGAATTCCCGGTGACGTCGACCCGTATTAGTGGGATGCCGTCGCCGACGCGAGGGGCGGCGCGTTGATCCAGGTCAACCACAATGCCTTGGGCGATTAATGCTCGTGCACCTGGTCGTCGTGATGATCGTGTGACATTTTGCCGGGCTCGCTCTCGCGAACCTCGTCTGGCCCGGATTCCCGGCCCACGACGATCAAGCCACGCATGACGGCCTCGTGAGGGTGGCAATGGAGGTAATAGCTGCCCGGTACGGTGAAGGTGTAGGACCAGGTCTCGCCCGGCACGGTCATTAAGGGGCTTACGAACGGCTCCGCTCCCTTCGGAATACGGGAAGGATAGGCCGCGACATTGTGTTCGTTATCGGGATCCGCCTGGACCCAGACGACCGTATCGCCCGGCTCGATCTCGAGCCTTTCGGGCTGGTAGGCGAAATCACCCGTTCCTTCGTCGATCCGCATGACGACGACATAAGTTTCCGCTATCGCGTCACCCGGGAATAGCCCGCCAAACAAGCAGGCCAGCCCGACGAAAACGAGGGCGAGCAGCATAGGTTCGCGTTGAGTTCGTTGCCTTAGCATTGTGTTCCTCATTTTTCGTTCATTAGTCAGTGGCCACCCAGGATCGGACCGTTATCGAGCATGTCGTGCTCCAGATTGAGGATCGAATTGCGTTGCCCGACGGATTCGTTGAATGTCGCGTCGAACGCGAAGCTCAGCCCGAAGAGAACTTCGTGGCTGGACTCGAGCCCGAGCCCCGCGCCGAGAACATCGTCGTTGGCCACATAGCGGTACTGGGCCAAAGCCTCGATGCCGCTGCCCAGCCGCCACGCAATACTGGGGGCAACGGCGAATGACATCGCATCGTCGAAATCGGAACGATCCTTGACCGCCAGCGTGAGGGCCCCCTGCCAGCTCGTCTGCAGATACGGCCGGCAAGCGAAACGAAGCGCCGCAGCAACGGACCAGCTTTCGGCCCGGGCGCGGGTGACGGGGCTCGCGAGATCGGGGGCCGAAATACCGAAATTGTAGATGCCCTGGAGATCGACGGCCCAGGCGCGCTCGGGATTATCGTTGAGGTTGTAGGAGAGCCCCCCCAGTAGGGCAGGCAATTCGTCCTCGCCGGTCCCCGAAAGCTCGTCGACCTGCTGCAGATCGATCGCCACACCCGCATAGCGCAGGCCGCTATCGAACTTGATCGCCTCGGGCACATCGTAAGCCAGACCCAACGAGAGACCGTTGAGATTCGTGCTCGACTTGCGGCTGGTATCGCTAAGGTTGGCGGCGTCGGTTTCGACCCGGGCGGTGAGCGCGGCGAAGGAAAAGAAGCTCGTGCCGGGCCAATAAAGCGTGCCGCGAAGCTGGCCACCGTAGATGGTGTCCTCCTCCGCCTCGCGGTTCGACGAGGCGTTGGCGACGTGGGTGAAGTCGAGCAGGTCGTCGTCGCGAACGGTGGGAAACTGGATCAGGGTGTTGGCGGGCAGGCGCGAACGCCCGAGCATCAATTCTGAGTTCGGTCCGCCGATACCGATCTGGAGCTGGTGGAGAAAGACGTCGTCGTCGAGATCGGAATCGTCCTCCGGGATCGAGAGGCCGAAGGTCGCGAAACCGTAATCGACGTCGCTGAAGAGATATTTCGAAAACCCGAAGACGAGGGAGCTGTCGGAGATATCGACGTCCGCGCCGCTGTCGTCACCGGCAGCGCCGAGGTCCTTGTCGACATAATTGGCCGTCGCCAAGGCACGCCCGGCAAAGTTGATTTCAGGCGTGACCTGTGGGTCGACCTCGAGCGCCCGGGCTGAACCACTCACAAGAACGAGGCCGAGGGCGCCGACCAGAACGGGTTTGAGATAGGCCATCGTGCGCTCCTCCCTATTCGTTGATCGCGATGGACGGGACGTAGGGCGGATCGATCATGTCTTCGTAGGCCAGTACAGTCAGCATACCGCCGGGGTAGATCCCGTTGTTCATAACGTGGCGGACGTCATGATCGTGGAAAGTCCAGAACCCGGGGTTGTCGCCGTAGATCACGATGTCGGCGATCTTGCCCGGATGGAGCGAAATGGTGTTGAGGCGGAGCGGCCGGGACAGCGGATTGCCGTCTTCGGCAACCTGCCAGAATTGGTGTCCGTGCAGATGCATATGGTGAGACATAAAGCCGCCGTTAATCAGGCGGACCCGGATGAATTCGCCCTCGCGGATGCCGATAGTTTCAGTCGCCGGGTAGCACTTGCCGTTGATCGCGAAGAATTTGGGGTCGATGTTTGCCCGTTCGGCGTTGCCCCGGCTGTAGGGCGGCCGCCAGCCGGCGTCGATAGCGGCGGTGAAGTCGTCGTAGGTCTTGAAGAAGCCGTGGGTCGCCGGCGACATCTCGCCCGCCGCCATCAGCGAATTGACCCGCTTCATGCCGGCCAGAACCGCGTTGATGTGATTGCGGGTGAATTCAATGTCGAAGGCCTCGAGCACCAAAATGTAATCGCGCTCGTAGGGAAACGCCGCACGCACGGGATCGTCGTCGGACTCGATGATGAACGCCCCGTGGAGCGCCGACATCATGTGCAACGGCGTCGACCAGTGGCAGTGGTAGAAGCGCGTGCCCGCGGGGCGCGCCTGGAAGCGGTAGATAAAGGTTTCGCCGGGATGGATGGGGTCCTGGGTAACCATCGGCACACCGTCCATGGTGTAGACCACGTCGACGCCGTGCCAGTGGATGGTGTGCATCTCTTCGGTATTGTTGGTGGCGCGGACCTTGACCCAATCGTTTTCGCGGACCCGAAAGACCGGCCCCGGCACCTGGCCGTTGAACGAGAAGACCGGAAACCTGACCTGGGGGATGAGTTCATGCTCGGTCAACTCAAAGCTGAGGTCGAATTCCTTGTAGGCGACCTCGCCGTCCGCGGGAGCGCCGCTCGGCTCGGTAATGCGCCCCGCCATCATGTGGGCATGGCCCTCCATGAACATCATGGAGCCCTGGCCCGCGTTGTAGTCCTGCGCAACGGCGCGGCTTGCCGCACCCGTTACGAGTGCCCCGCCCGCGGCGGCTGCCGCACTCCGGAGCCATTGCCGGCGCGACGGGTGGCGCGGGGGATCCGGCGTTTCCGTCCGCCCGCTCGGCGGCTTCATGGATTTTTCCGTCATCTCGTTCCTCCCGAATTTGCGTTTCTCCGCGCACGTCACGCGGCGCTCTACCGGCATCGCGACGATGCCGGATTCCGACTCTCCGACCCGGGATTCCGGGCTGGCGTCAGACGAATTTGGGAGGCTGGGTGAGGAGTTCGGGCGTCAGGCCTAGCCGGTCGAGGTGCGAGGTCGAAATTCGGGTTCGCACACCGTACAGCGGCGGCACGACAGCCTGCTCCGCCCCGGACAGACCGGGGCAGAAGGAGCAGATTCCCTTGCAGCAGGAAACCGCGTGATTGGCCGTGTCGCCGTGATGCGCGCGCGCATTATCATTGGCCGGCAGAGAGATGCCCGCATCGTGGGCTTCGGTCATTGCCATCGTCTGATGAGCGTCGTGACCTTCCGCGACCTGGGCCGGCTCGGGCAAATGGTCAGCGGATGCCGCGACGGAGACCTGCCACGGCGCCGCCAGAAAAGCGGCGACAAGCAACCATGCGAGCGCCTCGCGTGCACTCGGGCGCCGGGGCAGGAACTGGCGAATTCCTCTCATAGCCGGGCAAATTAGACCTTCCATTTATGGGAAGGTCAAGCCGGGTCCAGACAGGCAGCAACGCGGCGGCGAAGCTCGGGCAGCAACTCGGCCTCGAACCAGAGGTTCTTCTTGAGCCAGCCGGTGTTGCGCCAGGACGGATGGGGCAGCGGCAGGAAGGTGGGGTCGAACTCGCGCCAGGCGCGGACGGTCGCGGTCAGCGTCGGGCGAATCTCGGCGCCGAGGTAATAGCGCTGGGCATACTGGCCCACGAGCAGGGTGAGCTCTACGGCGGGAAGTTGGTCGTGCAGCAGCGCGTGCCAGGCGGGCGCGCATTCCTTGCGCGGTGGCAGGTCGCCGCCCTTGGCGTCTTGGCCGGGAAAGCAGAAACCCATGGGGACAATGGCTATGCGGGATTCGTCGTAGAAAATCTCCGAGCCGACGGCCAGCCACTCGCGCAGCCGCTCGCCGCTGCGGTCGTCCCACGGCACGCCGGAGGCATGGACCTTCGTGCCCGGCGCCTGGCCGACGATCATCAACCGGGCGGAGGAGCCTGCGCGCAAGACGGGACGCGGGCCGTGGGGCAGATAGGCCGCACACAGGCGACACGCGCGGACTTCCGCCAAGAGGGCTGCAAGCGCAGCACCGGGCGCATCAGCCATCGCGCGGGCCCTCGTCGGGGAGCGGCGGATCGGCCAGCTCGTCGAGCGGGATGTGACAGGCGATGACGTGGGTGCCGCCCGCTTGTTGCAGGGGCGGAGCCTCGCTCTCGCACAACGCGCCCAGCCTGCGCGGGCAACGAGGTGCAAAGGGGCAACCCGTCGACGCCGGGGACGCGTCCGACGCCGAGCCCCGCAGCCGAATGCGCGCGACGGAGGGGTCGAGCCCGGGCGCCGCGGAGAGCAGCGCTTCCGTGTAGGGATGGTGGGGCCGGGCGTAAACCGCATCGAGAGGGCCGTATTCCATGATCCGGCCGCGATACATAACAGCGACCGTATCGGCGAGATAGCGAACCACGGCGAGGTCGTGGGAAATGAAAACCATCGCCATGCCCTGCGCGTCCTGAATCTCGGCGAGCAGGTTGAGAATGGCGGCCTGAACGGACACATCGAGCGCCGAAACCGGCTCGTCGGCAATCAGCACATCCGGCCCGCCGGCCAGCGCGCGGGCAATGGCGACACGCTGCTTTTCGCCGCCCGAAAGCTGGCCCGGCCGGCGGGTCGCATAAGTCTCGGGCAAGCGGACACTGTCGAGCAGGCGAACCCGTTCATCATGCCGCAGGGCGGGCACCAAGCCGCGCAGCCTCTTGAGTGGACGGGTCAAGGCAAAACCCACGGAGTGGCTGGGATTAAGGGTGGCGTCGGGGTTCTGGAAGATCATCTGCAGCGCGCGCACGATCTCGCGTGGACGCCGCTCGACCGCTGCAGCTCCAACCGCGCGACCCTTGATCCTTACGTTCCCGCCCGTCGGGATTTCAAGCCCGGAAAGCAGTTTCGCGAAGGTCGACTTGCCGCAGCCGGATTCGCCGACGACGGCGAGGGTTTCACCGCGCGAGAGCGTGAGATCGACACCGTCCAGCGCCCGGACATCGCGTCCCGTCCCCTTATCGAGCAGGCGTGCAGCGCGGTAGGTCTTTTCGAGCGCGCGGGCCTCGATCACCGCTTCTCCCGTTTGCACCACAGGGCGCGCCTCGGTGATGGCCACCGACGGCTGCCAGGGATCGAGTTCGCCCGCACGGATGCAGCGCACTGCGCTGCCGCTTTTTGGGTCGATGTCGACGGAAATGGGCGTCGCGGTGCAGCGCGTCGCTTCAGAAGACGCGCAACGGGGGGCAAAGGCACAGCCCGCAGGTCGATCTTCGGGTCGCATCATGTGCCCGGGAATCGCCGCCAGCGGCGCGCTACGGCGATGGCTCGCCCGGCCCGGCAGACAGCCCAGCAATGCGCGGGTGTAGGGATGACGCGGACGGGCGAAGAGCTCCTGGGCAGCGGCCTCCTCGACCAGCTCGCCCGCATAGATCACGCCGATCCTGTCGCATACCCTGGAAACCGTGTTGAGATCGTGACTGATGAACAGGATTGCGCTGTCGTGGCGGGTACGCAATTCCGCGATCAGATCGAGCACCGCAGCCTCCACGGTGACGTCGAGGCCTGTGGTGGGCTCGTCGAGGATGAGCAACGCGGGCTCGCCGATCAGCGCCATTGCGATAACCACGCGCTGCTGCTGACCGCCGGAAAGCTCGTGGGGGTAACGGCGCATGATTGCCTCGGGGTCGGGCAGCTCGACCTCGCGCAGCATGGCGATCGCCCGCTCGTACGCCGCATCGCGGGCGAGGCCCTGGTGGCGCATGGGCACCTCCATGAGCTGACGCCCGATGCGGAGCACCGGGTTGAGGCTGCCCATTGGGTCCTGATAGACCATTGCAGCGCGAGTTCCGCGCAGTTGAGTGCGCTCGGCCTCGGTCATGGCGGCGATGTCGTGGCCGTCGACGCGGATGGCGCCCGAGAGCACCCGCCCGTTGGGGCCGAGATAGCCCATTGCGGCATAGGCCAGGGTCGACTTGCCACAACCGGATTCGCCCACCAGCCCCATCGCCCCGCCGGCACCGAGATCGAGGCTGAACTCTGGTATCACTACCCGGTCGCCCGCTCGGGTGCGGTAGGCGATGCGCACGGCGTCGAAGGCGAGGACGGATTCAGGCATTTTGGCCCAGCTCCCGAATGGCGTCGGCTAGCAGGTTGAAGCCCACGACCAGCGACGTGATGGCGGCGCAGGGGATCAGCGCCATATGGGGGTAGACCGAGATCAGGGCGTAGCTGTCCTTGACCATGCCGCCCCAGTTGGGATCGGAGGGCGGCAAGCCAAGCCCCAGAAATCCCAGCACGCCGATGACGATGGTCGAGTAGCCCAGCCGCAGGCAGGAATCAACGATCAACGGACCGCGCGCGTTGGGCAGAATCTCGACGGCCATGATGTAGAGCGGATGCTCGCCGCGCAGCCGGGCGGCGGCGACGTAGTCGCGGTTGCGCAAATCGAGGGTGAGGCCGCGTACGATGCGCGCAATTTGGGGCGCCGCGGTAAATGCCACGGCGAGCACGACGTTGATCGCACTGGGCCCGAAATGGGCGAGGACGATCATGTAGAGGATGATCACGGGGAAGGCGAGAACGATGTCGGACGCGCGCATCAGGACGGCATCGACCCAGCCGCCGAGGTAGCCGGCGGCGAGCCCCATGAGGCAGCCGACGAGGTAGGCGACGGCAACGGCGAAGGGAACGATAGCGAGCAGCGAGCGGGCACCCCAGACGAGGCGCGAAAGCAGGTCGCGTCCCAGGTTGTCGGTGCCCAGCCAGTGGATTGCCGACGGCCCCGGATCGGCCAACGCCGTGTAATCGTTGGCGAGCGGATCGTAGGGAGCGATCAACGGCGCAAACAGCGCAACGATCACCCAGAAGGCAATGAGAGCAGCGCCCAACAGGCCGACGGGCGAATGGCGCAACAGCAACAGGCCGCGCGCGACCGCGTGAATCGGAAGAAGGCTCGCGCGGGCGCTCATCGGACCCGGATCCGCGGGTTGAGCAGCATGTAGCCGATGTCGCCGGCAATCTGGGTGCCGACCGCGATGACCACCGCGACCAGGGCGCCCGCCTCGATGAGCGCGATATCCTGGGCAAGTGCCGCATCGAGCATCATGCGGCCATAGCCCGGATAGGCGAACACCGCCTCGACTACGACGACACCGGTGATCAGATAATTGATCTGCAGCAGGATCACCGTGAAGGGCGCGATCAGGGCGTTGCGCAGCGCATGGCGGAAGATTACTTCGGAGCGGGTGAGCCCCTTGAGCACGGCGGTGCGGATATAGGGCGCGCGCATGACCTCGACCATGGAGGCGCGCACCATGCGCACGACGTAGCCCAGGTCGTAGAGCACCATGACCGCGACAGGCAGGACGAGCTGCTGGGCGACCGACCAGTCGCCGCCCAGGCTGAGCGGTGATGTGCCCGGCAACCAGCCGAGCCAGACCGCGAAGATGCTGGCGAGGAAAACGCCGGAGGCGAATTCGGGAACCGAGGTGGCGATGATGCTAGCGACAGAAATGGAGCGATCGCGCAGGCTCGCCTCGCGCATGCCCGCGACAACGCCGAGAACGAGAGAAAGCGGCACAATCAGCGCGAAGGCGATACCGGCCAACAGGCCGGTGTTGGCAAGCCGGCCCCAGAGGATCTCGTTGACCGGCTGCTTGAACAGGGTCGAGGTGCCGAGATCGCCGCTCAGCACGCCGCCCAGCCAGTCGAGATAGCGCACGGGCATGGGACGGTCGAGCCCCATCTCCTCGGTCAACCTCGCAATCTGGTCGGCGGTCGCGTAGGGCCCGAGGATCTTGGTTGCGACGTCGCCGGGCGCGAATTCGCTGATTGCGAAGACCAGGAACGAGGTGGCGAGCAGGGTGATCAGAAGAAAGCCGAGACGGCGGAGCAAGAAGGCGCTCACGGCAGCACCGCTGGGGTTAGTCCTCGAGCCACCATTCCTCGGCGAACAGGTAATAGGTGGGATGGAGCGTGAAGCCCTTGACCCGCTTGTCCATGGGCGTGAAGACGCTACGCCAGAGCGGCTGGCAGATCGGCCCTTCCTCCTGCATCAGGAGTTCGATCTCGCGGAAAATTTCGCGCCGCGCATTGAGATCGAGAGTGCCTTCGGCCTGGGTCAACAATTCGTCCATGCGCGCGTTGGCCCAGCCGCTTTCGTTCCACGGCACGCCGGAGCGATAGGCCAGCGGCAGGGTCATGACCGCCAGCGGGCGGTGGGTCCACATGGTGAAGCCGAACGGCACCTTGGTCCAGACGTCCCAGTACTGGGCCGAGGGCATGACTTTGATGGCGACGCGCACGCCAATGGCCTTCCACATCTCGACCATAGCTTGGACGGTGATCAGCTCCCAGGCGGGATCCTTCTTGCAAGCGATCTCGGTCTCGAAGCCGTCCGGGTAACCGGCTTCGGCGAGAAGCGCCTTGGCGCCCGTAACATCGGGGCCGAGTGGCTGCAACTCGGCGTATTCGGGATGGATGGGTGCGACGTGATGATGCTCGCCCGGCGCGCCCAGGCCGAGATGACCGATCTGGAGCAACTTCTCGCAATCGAGCGCCATGCGCAGCGCTTTTCGCACCCGCGCGTCGTCAAACGGCTTATGCGCCGGCTGCATACGCGCGACCGCGGTTTGCGCGGTGACCCGGCTGTGAAGCTCGACATGATCGAGCGCTTGCAGCGCATGGTATTGCAGGGTCGAGCCTTCGTAGAAGCCGTGCACCTGCTTCGACGCAATGGCCGCGAGCGCAGCCGCCGGATCGTCGCCGTGATCGATGAACGCGATCTCGTCGAGCCAGGGGCCGTCGCGCCAATAGCCGTCGCGCCGTACGAAGACCGCATGCTTGCCCGTGGCGATCTCCACAGGCCGGAAGGCGCCGGTGCCGATGGCGTCCTCGCCCCATTCGCCGTTCTGGGAGGGATGCAGGATGAACGCAGGGTAGTGAAAGAGATGCTCGGGCACCGCGACCTGGGGTGTCTTGCAGTTAAGCCGGATGGTGTGGTCGTCAAGCTGCTCGATGGCGTGGGCATCCCACAGCCGGGTCGTGAGGATCGGCCGGCCTGCCTCATCGAACCGCTCGCTCTCGACATCGTCCAGCATGTAGCCCTTCATCAGGCCGAGAATCGAAGAGCCGACATCGGGATCGAGCCAGCGGCGGATGTTCCAGATTACGTGCTCGGCCACAAGTGACTCGCCGGTGCTCCAGGTAACGTCGGTGCGCAGGTAAAGGGTCCAGGTCTTCAGATCGTCGCTCGCACTCCAATGATCGAGCAGCCATGGCCGGGTGACGTTGTCGGGCCCGGTGCGGGTCAGATGGTCGTTGACCTGGCGCACCAGGTTCGAATCGTAGACCCAGGAGAAGGTATGGGGGTGGCGGGATACGGGCACGCGCATCGAAATCCGCATGCTGCCGCCCGGCTTCGGCGCCGCCTGATCGGCGGCGGCGGGTCGGAGACCCGCGAGGCCGTAGGCCGCGCCTGCCGATAGCCCGAGCAGGGTCGCGAAACGAAGGAATTCGCGCCGGTCGAGACGGCCCGCCGCAAGCTCATCCGCCAGCCGGGAAATTTCGGGGTGGATCCGGCCCTCGCGCCCCTCGAGTTTATCGTTCATGGCTCCTCCCGCCGGTCATAATGACGGGGCGGTGCGGGCGAGGCAAACCGGCTCCGACCGGGAGCCGGCGAGGCTAGCAGACCTCGAACAGGCCGGCTGCACCCATGCCGCCGCCGATGCACATGGTGACGACGACGTTTTTGGCGTTACGCCGCTTGCCCTCGATCAGAACGTGCCCGACCTGGCGGGCTCCGGTCATGCCGAAGGGATGGCCGATCGATATCGAGCCACCATCGACGTTGAAGATCTCGTTGTCGATGCCGAGTTGATCCCGGCTGTAGAGCACCTGCACGGCAAACGCCTCGTTGAGCTCCCACAGATCGATGTCGTCGATTTTCAGACCCTGGCGCTCGAGCAGGCGGGGCACGGCGAACACCGGCCCAATGCCCATTTCGTCGGGCTCACAGCCCGCGACGGTGAAGCCCTTGAAGATTCCGAGTGGCTCGAGGCCCTTCTTCTCGGCGACATCCGCATCCATAACGACGCAGGCGGACGCGCCGTCGGAGAGCTGGGAGGCATTGCCCGCGGTGATGCAATGGCCGGCCCCGTAGACGGGCTCCAGAGACGCGAGCCCCTCCATGTTTGTATCGGGCCGGTTGCCCTCGTCCTTCTCGAGGCAGACTTCTTCCTGGGTCACCTCGCCGGTCTCCTTGTTCTTGACGTCCTTGATCGTCTTCAAGGGCACGATCTCGTCGTCGAAGGCGCCGCGCTGCTGGGCGACAGCGGTGCGCTGCTGACTTTGGAGGGAATACTCGTCCTGATATTCGCGGCTAACGCCGTAGCGCTTGGCGACGACCTCGGCGGTTTCGATCATGGGCATCCAGATTTCGGGCTTGTTCTCGTCGAGCCAATCCTCGTGCGACCGCTTCACGTCCATTTTCAGGCGCACCTGACTAATCGATTCAACACCGCCCGCCGCCATGATGGGCACATCGTCGACCATGACCCTGTGCGCCGCCATAGCGACGGCCTGGAGACCGGAGCTGCAAAACCGGTTGACCGTGGTACCGCAGACCGTCACCGGGAATCCCGCCCGGATGGCGGAGAGGCGCGCGATGTTCTGGCCGGTCACGCCTTCGGGATCGCCGCAACCGATGATGCAATCCTCGATCTCGCCGGGATCGATTTTTGCGCGCTCGGCGGCGTTCTTCAGGCAGTGGCCGGCCATGACCGCACCGTGGGTGCGGTTGAACGCGCCCCGCGCGGCCTTGCCGATGGGCGTGCGGGCGGTGGAGACGATGACGGCTTGTTTCATGGTTCTTAAGTCCTCAGCTTTGATCGAATCGTTTGCCTTCGGTGGCGAGCCGGGCCAGCAGGGGTGCGGGCTCCCACCATTCGCCATGGGCCTCGAAATTGCGGCGGACGACGTCGTAGATGACATCGAGGCCGGTTTCATCCCCATAGAACATAGGGCCGCCCCGCCAGCGGGGAAAGCCGTAGCCGTTTAGCCAGACGACGTCGATGTCGCTAGAGCGAAGCGCAATTCCTTCTTCCAGGATTTTCGCGCCCTCGTTGATCATGGGATAGACGCAACGCTCGAGGATCTCGGAATCGTCGATGGCGCGTCGCTCGATGCCCAGAAGCTCGGATTCCGCAAAGATCAGCGCCTCGACCTCGGGATCGGGGTGGGGCGTGTAATCGCCCGGCTCGTAGCGGTACCAGCCAGCGCCGGTCTTCTGGCCGAAACGGCCCATCTCGCAGATCTTGTCGCCGACGGCGGCGTAACGCAGATGCTTGGGCCGGGTCGCCTCGCGGCCCTTGCGAATGCGCCAGCCCACGTCGAGGCCGGTGAGATCGCCCATGGTGAACGGTCCCATGGGCATGCCGAACTCGACCATCACGCGGTCGATGTCCTGGGGCAGCGCGCCTTCCTCAAGGAGGAAATTTGCCTCACGCAGGTAGGTGTAGAGGATGCGGTTGCCGACGAAGCCGTCACAGACACCAACCAGCGCCGCGATCTTGCCGAGACGCTTGCCCAGGTCCATCACCGTCGCGATGGTCTCGACCGAGGATTTCGCCCCGCGTACATTCTCCAGCAGCTTCATGACGTGGGCGGGGCTAAAGAAATGGGTGCCAACGACGCGCGAGGGATCCGCCACGCTTGCCGCGATTTCGTCCACGTCAAGGGTCGAAGTGTTGCTCGCCAGAATCGCATCGGTTCTGCAAATCTGTTCAAGCTGGCCAAACACCTGCTTCTTGATGTCCATTTCCTCGAACACCGCCTCGATAACGATGTCGGCGTCGGCAAGCCCGTCCCACGCAGTGCCGCTCGAAAGCAAGCCAAGGCATACGGCCATTTTCTGCTCGGATTGGCGGCCCTTTTCGACCGAACGAGCGTAGGTTTTCTCGATCGTCGCAAGACCGCGCTCAAGCGCCTCGGGGTCGATCTCGACGAGATGGACCGGAAGGTTCGCGTTGAGAAAGCACATCGCAATGCCGGTGCCCATTGTGCCGGCACCGACGACGCCCGCGCGCTCAATCGTTTTTCGGGGCGTGTCCTTGGGCACATCGGGAATCTTCGCCACCCCACGCTCGGAGAAAAAGGCGTGGATCAGTGCCTTGGACTGGGGCGAATCGTGGCATTCCTGGAACAGCTTGCGCTCGACAGCAATACCCTCGTCGAACGGCAGGCTCGTCGCCGCCTCGACACAGTCGATGCAGCGAAATGGCGCGATTTGACCACGCGATTTGGGGGTTATTTTCGCCCGGTAGTCGTCGAAACAGCTGTCCGAAAGCCCGTCCGTCGAGACCGTCTCGTCGCGCACCCGACGCAGTGGGCAGCCCTCGGCGACAATCCGCTCGGCATAGGCGAGTGCGCCCTCGATCAGATCGCTCTCGATTTGCTCGTCGACGAACCCCAGCTTGAGGCCACGGTCGGTCTTGATGAAGTCGCCGCTTACGATGAGTTCAAGCGCCGCCGCGATGCCTGCAACCCGCGGCCCGCGCTGGGTGCCGCCCGCGCCCGGCAGGAGGCCGATCTTGACCTCCGGAAAGCCGATATTCGTGCCCGGCGCGGCGACCCGATAGTGACAGGCGAGCGCGACTTCGAGCCCGCCGCCCAAGGCGTTGGCGTGAAGCGCAGCGATCACCGGTTTGGTCGAATTTTCGAGCGCCGCGATCAGGTCGTGGATGGTCTTGGCGTTGGGATCGGGGGTCTTGCCGAACTCGCGGATATCAGCGCCCGCGATATAGGTGCGCCCGCCGCCAGTCAGCACGAAGGCAATAACCTCGGGGTCGGCATTGCCCTCGTCTAACCGGTCCATGATGCCCTGGGGCACGCCCACGGAAAGCGCGTTGACCGGCGGATTATCGACCGTTATCAGGCCGATCGCACCGCGTTTTTCATAGACAACCAGGTCGCTCATCAAGTCACCCGTCTTTAGTTATCGGCCACGGACCACGCCCAGAAATCGCTGCCGTCCTTTACCAGGAAGCGGGACAACACCATCATGTGTACCTCGCGCGTGCCGTCGGCCAGATGGGCCAGGCGCGCATAACGATACATCCACTCGAGGACCTCATCCTTCGAATAGCCGCGCGCGCCCATCAACTGGATGGCCGTATCGACGGTGCTGTAGAGCGTATCGGCCATGAACACTTTGGCGACAGAAACCTCCTTGCGCGCGAAATCGCCCTGATCGAGCATCCAGGCCGCGTTCATCACGAGCTGGCGGCCGATATGGATGTCCATCGCCGACTTGCCGAGCATCTGCTGGACGACCTCGTGATCGATCACCTTCATGCCGAAGCCCTCGCGTTCCTTGACGTAGGGCATGCAAATCTCGAGCGCGCGCTTGCACATGCCGAGCCAACGCATGCAGTGGGTCAGGCGCGCCGTGCCGAGGCGAACCTGGGTCGCCTTGAGGCCGTCGCCCTCTTCCATCAGCATGTTCTCGGGCTCAACCTCGAGCCCGTCGAAAGTGATTTCGCAGTGCCCGCCATGTTCTTCGGGCCCCATGATTTCGATCCGCCGTTCGATCTTCCAGCCGGGCTGATCCGCATGGAACAGGAAAGCAGAAAGGCCGCGCCGGGGATGGTCGGAGGTCCGTGCGATGAGAATGAAATGTTTGGCGCCGTCGGCTCCGGTGATGAACCATTTACGGCCGTGGATGACCCACTTGTTTCCGACCTTCTCGGCCTTGGTCAGCATCATGCCCGCGGGATCGGAACCCGCGCCGGGCGCCGGCTCGGTCATGGCAAAGGACGAGCGTACCTCGCCGTCGATGATGGGTTGTAGCCAACGTGCCTTCTGCTCTTCGGTGCCGACCTTGTTGAGCAGAATCATGTTGCCGTCGTCGGGCGCCTGGCAATTGAAGCAGGCGGGACCAAAGATCGAGCGGTTCATCTCTTCGTAGCAGGCCGCCATGGCGATGATGGGCAGGTCCTGGCCGCCGCGTTCTTTGGGCATGCCGAGCGCCCAGAGCCCTTGTGCCTTCGCCTCCGCCCGCAGCGGCTCGAGTACCTCTTCCTTGATGTACTCATACTCGTCGTAGCTGGCCGGGTCTTTTTCGAGCGGGATCACACGCTCATCAACGAACGTCTTGATGCGCTGGCGGTAATCCTCGATCTCGGGCGACAGTGAATAGTCCATGGCTTCTGATTCCCTGGTGCGAGCCGCTAGCCCAGCTGATATCCCCCGTCCACCGTGAGCACGGCGCCGGTCATATAGGAGGAGGCCTCGGACGCGAGTAGCAGCAACGGACCATCGAGTTCGTCGATCCGCCCGACACGCTTCTGGGGCACGCGCCGGACAACTTTATCGGCGTCGGGTGACTCAAAAAACTCCTGATTGATTTCGGTCAGGATGTAGCCCGGCGAGAGAGCGTTGACCCGAACGTTTTTGCTCGCCAGCTCAAGCGCCATGGTCCGGGTGAGCTGAACCAGGCCGCTTTTCGAGGCGGCGTAGCTGGCAAGGCTCCGGGATGTTCGGTTGGCGATGGTCGAGGCGATGTTGACGATGCTGCCGCCCTGCCCCCGCACGACCATGCGCCGCGCCACGTCGCGCGCAACGAAAAAGGCACCCTTGAGATTGGTGTCCAAGACAGCGTCCCAATCATCTTCCTCAACTTTGAGCGCAGGACGGGCCGCCGCGGTGCCCGCATTGTTGATGAGTACGTCGATGCCACCGAGGGTGTCCCAAGCTTTTGCCACGGCATGATCGATGCTCGCCAAATCGAGCACATCCATCTCGATGGCAGTGGCCTTGTGGCCGGTTTCAGCGATCTGGGATACCACGGTTTGGAGCCGGTCGACCCGGCGCGCAGTGATTGCCACATCGGCGCCCGCATTCGCCAGAACGAGTGCAAACTGATGGCCGAGGCCGCTCGACGCGCCGGTCACAAGGGCCCGCCGACCCGCCAGTGAAAACCGATCTGTCACGATGCAATCGCTCCCCGAAATGCTCTCGATCGTTCACCAACGACCGGCGGCGGCAGCCTAGCCCAACCGCCCCGAAACGCAAGATTCTCCATCGTCAACGGGCAAGCGCATGAGGCACAAAGCGCTTTCCGATAACTAGTTTTTCGGATTGCGGCTCAATACAGCGTCCTATAACGTAGCGCTGCCGCTCCGCCCTCGGTCGCGGCAAAGAAAAAAATCACTGCCGGCGCGCGATCCGCGCACCCGGAAGGCGATTGGGGAGTTACAACACCGTTGCACGGTCTACGCGTGAAAAGTGGCACGCACGCCAACTTGGCGGTTTGATTTTCTGGCGGACGTTGAACCGATAAGCCGGCAAACGCCCAGGCATTTCCGCGCAACAGTTGGTAAAAACAGGCTGCGATGAGCGTACCCCAAACAGGCGATGATTCGGCCCGAACGGCCTCCGGCACGCAGACAAAGCGCCGGCAACGGCTGTTCGAATTCAAGAAACCCATTCCGATGACCCGGGCCGTCGTGCTCGGGGTCACCGTCTGGATAATCTTTTTTGCCCTGTGGGAGCTTGTGAACCTGGCCGGCTGGTCGTCGGAATTGCTACTGCCGACGCCCCAGACCGTCATCGTCAAACTCTACGAGCTGTACGCCTACGACGAGTTCATCATCGACGTCCTGGTCAGTATTTATCGGATCGTCGTCAGCTTCGGCCTCGTTTGCCTGATCGCGGTGCCGCTCGGCATCCTCATGGGGTCGTTTCAGACAGTCGAAAAATTCTTCAATCCGCTAGTGTCCGCCTGGCGTTATCTGCCGGCCCCGTCGTTGATCCCACTGCTGCTGATGTGGCTGGGCTCGGGCGATGAATCAAAGCTCGCGCTTCTCGTGCTCGGCGCCATCTGGTTCATGCTGACACTGATCATGGACCACACCAAGGCGGTACGAAACGAACTGATCGAAACCTCGGTCACGCTTGGCGGCAACCGTTGGCAGGTGCTGTGGACCGTCGTCGTACCAGGCGTCATGCCCAACGTTGTCACCGCGATGCGCCAGATGCTGGCGATCAGCTGG
Source organism: Alphaproteobacteria bacterium (assembly GCA_965249645.1). Classification (GTDB taxonomy): domain Bacteria; phylum Pseudomonadota; class Alphaproteobacteria; order UBA828; family JAPUJA01; genus CAVOEB01. The sequence continues at coordinate 4,146 of CBDFML010000003.1, read as the reverse complement.
ACCTATCTCGTGATCGCCGAAATCGTCGCCGCGACCGACGGCATCGGCGCCATGATGATCCAGGCCAAACGCTTCATCCATGTCGACAAGATCATGGCCGGCATCCTGATGATCGGCATCCTGGGACTGATGTTCGACTTTATGTTCCGCTACCTGCACCGGGTACTGTTCAAATACCTCGACGAGAGAGAAAGCTAGAAGCGGCCAAATTTGAAGACCCTTGCTATCAATCGCACCGCCCCTACCGGGCCGTACCGCATTAACGGAGACCAAAGACGATGAGCAAAGATTTTCCCGAAAGCATCCAGGAAGCGCTGCCGTCCGCCAAGCGCGTGGCGGATGTCCGCAAGAAGTTCGAGAAGTCGGGTGTTAAATACGTGCTGTGCTGCTGGATCGATATGCTCGGCATTCCGAAAACGAAGCCTGTGCCGATCGAGGAATGGGAAGGTCTATGCGCCGGCAAGGGCCCCCAATTCGCGGTGCATTCGGTGTCCATGGTGCCCGACGCGGGTCCGGCCGATCCGGACCAGATCACGGTGCCGGATCTCGATTCGGCCGAAGTCTGTCCGTGGGACAACCGCTACGGCTGGGTCATTGCCGATCTTTATCACGGGGACACCAAGCCCTACCGCATGTGTCCGCGCACAGTGCTGCGCCGCCAGATCAAGAAAGCAAAGGACGCCGGCTACAAGTTCTTCACGGGCTTTGAGCCGGAGTTCATCATCATGCGGCCGCTCGAAAACGGCCAACTGTGGAAGGCGTTTGACGACGATCCCTTGCCGGGCGAGGGATTTCGACCCAAGCGGCAGCCCTACGGCTACGACGTCGAGTTCACCCTCGACCAGATGCCGTATGTGAGCGAAGTGATTGATATCCTGAACAGCCTCGGCTGGGGCGTGAAAGACGTCGTCGCCGAGGGCGCCTATTCCCAGATCGAGCTCGATTTCGATTATTCTGACATGCTGACGACGGCGGATCGGTTCATCTTCCTGCGCATCCTGCTCAAGGAGCTTGCCAAGGAACACGGCCTGATCGCGACCTTCATGCCGAAGCCCACGACAGGCGACTGGCGGAGTGCTTCGCACATCAACACCAGCGTGCAGAGCACGAAGGGCGCCGGAAAGAACCTCCTGCAGGCCAAAGACGGCGGCTGGAGCGACGTGACCTTCAACATGCTGGGGGGATTGATCAAGCACGGCAAGGCGATCTGCGGGGTCAGCTGTCCGACCGTGAATTCGTACAAGGGCCTGGTCGATTACGTGCCCGGATTCGAGGGCGGCACGGTGACCTGGGCGCCGACCCATATCACCTACGGCACCAACAACCGTTCGGCCATGTACCGATTGCCCCAGACGAGGTTCGCCATCGAGAACCGGGCAGCTGACCTGACGATGAACGTCTATATGGCGTTCGCCATGCACATCGCCGCGTCATTGGAGGGCATCACCAAGAAGATGAAAGCTCCTAAGCCGACCAATATAAGTCTTTATGAGGCGGACAAGGAGGAACTCAGGAAGGCGGGTGTTGAGCGTACTCCGGCAACGCTTCAGGACGCGATTCATGCGATCCGGGCCGATCCCATGTCAAAACAGGTGATGGGCGAGACGCTGCTGGATTGTTGGCTGACCTACAAGCAGGACGAGTGGGATCGCTACTACACCACCGTCTCTGAATGGGAACAGGAAGAATATATGCGGTTCTTTTAGAGCGACGAAGTGAGCGAGGGCGACGCCATGAACGAGACGGCTCCGAGTAATACGCAGACGCGCGACGAGATAATTCTGTCGTCACAGGCATTGACGAAGGATTTCGACTTAAAAAAGGGCGCTACGATCCGTGCAATCGAAGACATCACGTTCGATGTGATGTCGAATGAGCTTTGCGCCCTGCTCGGACCATCGGGGTGCGGTAAATCCACATTGCTGCGAATCATTGCGGGCCTTGAAGACCCAACGGGTGGCGCCGTGTTTCTCGAAGGAGAGGAAATTCTCGCAGCAGGACGCGACCGAGGAATGGTGTTTCAGGGCTACACCTCGTTTCCCTGGCTGACCGTCCAACAGAACATCGAGTATGGAATGCGGTTGAACGGAGTTCCGAAGTCGACCCGCGCCGAACGGGCTGCACATTATATCGATCTCGTGCACCTGACGAAGTTCAGGGATGCCTATCCGAAACAACTGTCCGGCGGCATGAAACAACGCGTGGCCATCGCCCGGACCCTTGCAAACGATCCGGAAATCCTGCTCATGGACGAACCCTTCGGTGCGCTCGATGCGGAAACCCGCTGGCATATGCAGGAGCTGATGCTCGAGATTCTCGAAAGTTCGAAGAAAACCGTCATCATGGTTACCCATGATATCGAGGAAGCTATCTTCCTTGCCGATCGTATTATCTTCATGTCCCGCCACCCGGGACGGGTCCGCGAGAACATCATCCCTGATTTCAAGAAGGGCCGGCGCCTACGCAGCAAGGAGGAGATGTATGACAGCCCGGGCTACAACGAGCTGCATCACCATGTTCTCCACATGATGCGCGAAGAAAGTGCCGAAAGCCTCGACGAATAGTCGACCGTCGCGGAAACATAGGCCGCGCTGACTGGCGCGCCGTTATCTTGAACTGTGTCAAACGCAATTGTTCATATGAGCTCGAAAAAGCGCACGAGTTCGGAATCCGTGACCTGGCCGCGAAAATCCCGTTCCTGCGATGCCCGGGTCTGGGCATAGACATCGACAAATTCATCGCCAAACAAATCGCGGGCCACCGTCGATGACGCAAATCGTTCGATACCTTGGCTGAAGGTTTCCGGGAATTGAAGACGATCGGGTAACTCGTGCTCACGACCGTAAATTACGCCCTCGACCGGTTCAGTCGGCTCGATTTTCTGCTCGACGCCGTGCAGACCGGCGCCGAGAAGACAGGCGAGAGAGAGATACGGATTCGTATCCGCCCCCGGGGTTCGGCATTCGATCCGTTGGGATTTCGGCGAACCCGGGATTACCCTCAAGGCACAAGATCTATTCTCCCAGCCCCAGCCCGCAACGGTCGGTGCAAAGATGCCGGGAACGAACCGTTTGAACGAGTTGATATTGGGGCCCAGCATGAGCAACAACTCAGGCATCAGAGCCTGCATGCCGCCCAGAAAATTACGCATGTTCTGGCTCATTCCCCGGTCACCCGCCGCATCGTGGAAAACGGTTTCGCGTTCGTCCCGCGCAACGAGATATGCATGTGGCCACTCTGGCCGTCGGCCTGATTGCTCCACCGCGCCATGAAGGTCAGAAGCAACCCGCGGCGCTGCGCAACGGTCTTGGCCATCAGCTTGAACAAGGCCCCCTGATCGGCAATGTCGACACCTGTGCCGTGGCGGATCGAACATTCCATGAAGCCAGGGGACATCTCTTCATGGGCTGCCTCGATAACGATCCGCGCCGTGCGGCACCAATCGAGCAACTGGGAATAGAACTCCGACCACACGGCCTGGCGAAGAAGCACGTCGTAAGTCTTGAACTCGGTCGCGAGCTGCAGACCGCGATAGTTCTTTTCCGCCGCGGATCGGGAGGTTTCGTCGAACAGGGTGAACTCATATTCGAGGCCGTGATCCGGCACGAATCCCATGCTCGCAGCTCGTTCGCAAACCCGCCGGTAAATTGCTCGCGGGCAAACCGATTCGGCTTGCCCTGCGAACTCCGAGAGAAAGAAAAGGTTTCTGTGGCCGGGCTCCCAAGGCAGTTCGCGGCAGGTCTCGGGCAAAATGCGCGCATCGTAGCCGGCATACCCGTCGGAACCGTCTGCAATCGAGCTGTCGAGCATGACGTCGTGAGGGTCGAGCGCGTGGATCAAGAGCGGCATTCCGTAACCGCCATCAAGCGCGCCCAGAATCTTTTCCTTCGAGATGTACTTGCCGCGGAGGAGGCCCTGCATATCGACCATCCCGATTGTCACCATATCGGGATTGCGCTCCTCGATGATTGCCCGCGCATCATCCGCGGTGCGTACCTGTTCGGGTTTCATTCGGATCTCCCTTCCGCCGGGATCACACGGTAGACCAGAGATACCAGCATGCCCACCCCGGCAGACCGGGATCCGGATACAACCGTCTAGAAATGCTGGATGGTGTAGAGTTCGGGACTGGCAAGCACCGGCTCG
>CBDFML010000002.1:0-36990 GCA_965249645.1 Alphaproteobacteria bacterium | reverse complement strand
GAAATCGTCGTGCCGTGGGAGACGCTGCTGCTCTCGGTCGGGCTCTACGTCGTGGTTCCGCTCGCTGCCGGGGTCGCGACGCGCCGCGCCGTGCTGTGCGGCGCGGACGCGCGCGCGTTGGCGGGCTTCTCGCAGCGGATCAAGCCGTTCTCCGTCGCGGCCTTGCTGGCCACGGTGGTTCTGTTGTTCGGATTTCAGGGGCCGGTCCTGCTCGCCCAGCCCGTCGTCATCCTGCTTATCGCGATCCCCCTCGTGATCCAGACCTACGGCATCTTCGCCATCGCCTATCTCTGGGCCTGGCGCTGGCGAGTGCCGTTCACCGTCGCTGCCCCCTGCGCGCTGATCGGGGCGTCGAATTTCTTCGAACTTGCGGTCGCGGTCGCGGTCAGCCTGTTCGGGATCAACTCGGGCGCGGCGCTGGCCACGGTGGTGGGCGTCCTGGTCGAGGTTCCCGTCATGCTCTCGCTGGTTGCGTTTGCCAACCGCACCCGTCACCTCTTTCGAGGCTAGGCGAACAATAAAAAACGGACCGCGTCCGAAGACGGGCCCGCTTCCTGATCTCGATGACCGTGACGGTCGTTGGTTTTTTGATCCCGCGACTGCGGGCCGCCGCTTATGCGGCGTGAGCCTGCGTGGCGACTGAACGCAGACCGCCGTTGCTTTTGCAGCGGCGGTCGTAAGGACATTTACCGGTTCGTGGCGCGGAGCTTGCCGCCGTCGTGGATGGTGATGCTGTTGGATCCGTCGAAGATCGAGCGCACCACGTTGCCGCCGTCCTTGCCGTTGCCCCCGCCATGCTTCTCGGCATACATCGCGCGGTCGGCGCGCTGCAGCAGGGCGTCGGCCTCGTCCTGGCCGTCGTAGCCGACGATGCCGAAGCTGGCGCGAATCAGGATCTTCGAGTTGCCGTAGGGCACCGAGGCGCGGTTGACCATGCGCTCCAGGTCCTGGGCGCGGGCGATGCCGTCTTCGAGATCGGTGTTGGTCAGCAGGGCCGCGAATTCGTCGCCGCCCAGGCGTGCCACTACGTCCGTGGTGCGGATGTTGCCGGCGAGAATTTCGGCGATCCGGTGCAGCAGTTCGTCGCCCGCGTGATGGCCGTACTCGTCGTTGACCAGCTTGAAGCCGTCGACGTCGAGATAGGCGAGAACGCCCTGGGCGACCTGGCGTTTGGCGTCGGCGAGCGCGCGGCGAAGCTCGCGCATGAAACCGCGCCGGTTGATCAGCCCGGTCAGCTCGTCGGTCACGGAGAGCGCCTTGAGCACCTGGATGCGGTGGGTCTGCTCCGAGATCCGCTGTTCGGCCTCGGCGGCCACGGCGAGCAAACGCTCGAGCAGGGCGCGCTGGTCGATTTCCGCGCCGGAACCGCCCCGCTGGATCGAGCGGATCAACCGGTCGGCGACCAGTCCCACGCTCACCACGACATCGGGCGTGGGCCGGGCGAAGGCGTCTGCGGTATCGGTGATGTTGGCCATCGACGTCTCTCTTCCTGTTCGGGCCGTGCGCACGAGGCGCGCGGCGTCGGCTACGGTGTGGGCGCGATCAGCGCACCATCAATCTCTAGCCGGTCATGTCGCAAAGGGCGTGCCAAGCAAAATACGGCGGAAAACCGTGAAGAACGGGTGGGGTGCGGCGGTGCGGGCGGCCCGGCGCGCGGCATTTTCTGCCGCCCGGCAAGATTGCCAAATCGGAACCGGCTGCCCGGAGGCGGGAATCGGGGAAGGGCTTCGTCCTGCGCTCATTGCGGCGCAGACAATAACCGTCAAAACCTCAACGAAAGCTTACCGGCGCAGCCGCTTTGTCGGCGGATCGACCGCGTCAGACCGCGAGACCGCCGCCTTCGACGGGCAGGGCAACCCCCGTAATGTGGCGGGCATCGTCGGAGGCCAGGAAAAGCACCGCGGCCGCGATGTCCTCGGGCGTCGCGAGCCGGCGGTTGGGCGATGCCTCCCGCGAGGCTTGGCGCAGCTCGTCGGGATCGCGGCCCTGTTCGCGCGCCAGCTCGTCCAGCATCGGCGTATCCACGTCGCCGGGGCAGACCGTGTTGATCCGTACCCCGAGCCGCGCGTAGTCCGCGGTGATACTCTTCGCCATTTGGATTACCGCGGCCTTGCTCACGGAATAGGCGAAGATGTCGGGAGCCGATTTGATCCCCCAATCGCCCGCCACGTTGACGATGGCACCGCCGCCTTGTTTCGCCATGTGGCGCACCGCCGCGCGGCACAGGGCGAACACCGCGTCGACATTGACCGCCATCACCGTACGCCACAGCGCATCGTCGGTCTCGGTCAGCGGCGCGTGGCGAAACACACCCGCCGAGTTGACCAGGATGTCGAGCGCTCCCAGCCTCTCCACGGTTTGCGCCACCAGCGCGTCGCAGAAGGCCGCATCGGTCACGTCGCCGGGAATCGCCACGGCCTCGATGTTATCCGCAGCCAGCGCCTCCACCAACTCCGCCGCCCGCGCTCCGTTGCGCCCGGTGAGCGCAAGCCGCGCGCCCGCCGTGCCGAGGCGCTGCGCGACCGCGGCACCGATCCCCGACGTCGCGCCCGTCACCAGCGACACCCGCCCCGCAAGCTCGCCCGTCATCGCTTCCCCTCGGTCATCGGAGCGCGTTGACGAGGTAGCCTTGCTCGTTCAGCGTCGTCGCCTCCCACTCCGAATAGAACGCCACCACGTGGGGCTTGAGCTCGCTCATCACCTCGCGCATCTCGCGAAACCCCTCGGGCAGCGGCTGGGCCGCGATCTCGCCCAGCTTGCGCGCGACCTCCGCCTCGTCCAGCCCGGCGAATTCGCCGTCGGCGAAGACCGGCCGCCCGCCGATCACCACCGCGTCGATATGCGCCGCTTTGCCCATCTGCACGAGCGCGTCCACCGGGTGCGTCCCGGGCGGCACGTAGGGACGGGTCATCGCGTCGTAATCGAGCACTACCGCGTCGCCGAAGCACCCCTTCGCCAACCGCCCCGCCGCGCTCCCGTAGTTAGTCGCTTCTGCGCCGTTCGCGGTCGCCATTCGCAAGATATCGAAGCTGCTCATCTCGGGGTCGAACCCGGGCCCCTGGGGCAGCCGGTGCAGGTTGCGCACGAGGCGCATCTCCTGGAGCATGTCCTCGTCGTTGTTCAGCGTCTGGCCGTCCATCCCGATGGCCACCCGCACGCCGGCCTCGTGCATCTGGGCGACGGGCGCGATGCCCATGCGTATGCGCAGGTTCGAGCTCGCGTTGTGGCACACCGTCGTGCCCGTCTCGCGCAGGACGGCAAAGTCGCTCTGGGCCACCCAGGTGCCATGCGCGATCGAGGTACGCGGCCCCGCGATGCCCAGGTCTCGAATGATCTCGATCGAGCTCCGGTTATAGGCCCGCGCCGCATACTCCCGCTGGAACAGGGATTCGAGGCAATGCAGGTGGATCCCCGCGTCCAGCCGCTCTGCTTCGCGGGCGACGCGCTCGAGCAGCTCGTCGCTGCACCACTCCGCTCCCGTGGGTCCGAAGAAGATCCGGATGCCCTCGTTGCCGGCATATTCGGCGCACAGCTCGGCGATGAACCCGAAGGTGCGCTCCGCGTTGGCCGGGCCGAGGCTGCCGAACTGGGCGCGCACGCGCGCGGCGAGGTCGCCCGGCAGGCGCGCGAGGAAGGCGTCGTTGTCCTCGTAGACGAAGGTGTTGCGGTTTTCCATGCCCACCGCGTAGGCGACCCGGAGCCCGCTGTCCGCGTAGGCGCGAAGGGTGTCGCGCACCTCCTCCTCGGTGCGGCTCCAGTCCCGCGAATAGCCCGAATGCATCACCTGGGTGACGCCCGATCGGATCATCCGCAGGTTGGCATAGAGAGTGTCGAGATAGACGTCGAGCGGGTGCTGTACCCAGTAGTCGAGCAGCCACGGCTCGAAATAGCCGTCCGGAATTCCCGTCTGAAGCCCCATCAGGCCGCGCCCGTGGGTGTGGGCGTTGACCAGGCCGGGAATCACGAGGTGACGCTCCGAGCCCAGGACGTGCGCGTCCTCGACGCGGCCCAGTTCGCCTGCGGGGCCGGCGAAGGCGACGCGCCCATCCTCGATCAGCACGGCGCCGTTCTCGATCATGCCGCCGCCGGGCAGATCCTCGGGGTCGGTCACGACGTAACGTCCGCGAAGAACTATCCGGTTCATGATCCTCTCTCCATTTGCAATGTTCGCCCCGGGCCCGTCTCTGTCTAGCCCGCTCATTTCGCGAGCCGCACAGCCGCGATGTGCCGCCGCCGGCGCAGAATCAATTCGACCACGAGCACGATGACCATAGAAATTGCAAAGATCAACGTGCCCGCCGCGTTGGTCATCGGGTTCAGCCCGGCGCGCAGCATAGTCCAGATTTCGACCGGCAGGGTGACGTCGAACTGGGCGTTGAGAAACGCGATGATGAACTCGTCCCACGATAGCGTGAACGCGATGCCGAACGATGCCAGAAGTGCAGGCCACAGCAACGGCGCGGTGATCATCACGATCACCTGCCATTCCGAGGCGCCGAGATCCCGCGCCGCGCGCTCCAGCGCGATCTGGTGGGGGCCCAACTGGCTGTAGATAATGCCGAACGCGATCGGCAGGTTGATCACCACATGCCCGACTCCCACGCTCAGCAGCGATTTCGCGATCCCCGCATGATTGAAGGTCACGAGCAGGCCCATGGCGACAATCAGGTACGAAACGCTCAAGGGCGCCATGAGCAGCCAGTGGAAGAACCGCCGGCCCGGCACGCTATGGCGTGCCAGCGCCCACGCGCCGAGAAACCCCAGCGCGGTCGCCACCGCCGATGAAATCACCGCGACCGAGATCGAATTGAACAGTGCCTCCATCACCCGGCGATTCTCGAAGACGCGGTCGTACCACTGCAGGGAAAAGCCCTTGAAGGGCGGTGTCGGCAGGGTGCCGTCCTGGAACGAGAACAGCACGAGCACGGCTACCGGCAGCAGGATGAAGCCGTAGCACAGCACCATGTAGGCGCTGGCGGGCGCATTGCGCAGCGTGGCGAGCAGCAGGGCGGTGTGGCTCATCAGACCCGCTCCATCTTGAGCCAGCGGGCGAAGGCGAAGAAGACGAGCGTAATCACCCCCATCATGATCAGCCCCATCGAGGTCGCCATCGGGAAGTTCGCCCGCTTGCCGATCTGCATCATGATCGACTGGGGCATCAGCAGTTCCCGGTTGCCGCCCAGGATCTGGGGCGTGATGAAGTCGCCGATGGTGATCACAAAAGTGAGGAACGCGCCGATCGCGATTCCCGGAATGCTGAGCGGCAGGGTGATGCGCAGGAAGGCCGAAAACCTCGAGGCCCCCAGATCCGTGGCGGCGGTCCGGTAGCTCGCCGGAATCTGGACCAGGTTGGCGTAGATCGTCAGCGTTAGCAGCATGATGAAAAAATGCACGAAGCCGACCACGGTTGCGCCCCGGCTGTAGGCAAGCGACACCGGTTCGTCGACGATGCCGAGCCAGAGCAGGCCCGTGTTGATGGCGCCGTTTTCAGCCAGCACCAGCAGCCAGGAATAGGAGCGCACGAGATACGAGGTCCAGAACGGCAGCACCGCCAGGGCCAGCGCGGCTCTTTGCCAGCGCGGCGGAATCTTGTAGGCCAGGATGTAGGCCAGTGGGTAGGCAAGCAGGATGCTGATCACCACAGTAATTCCCGTCACTTCGAGCGAATTGAGCAGCGACTTCAGGAAATGCCATTTGGAGAAGAAGCGTTCGTAATTCGCCGTCGTGAACTCGGTGATCAGTTCCGAGCCGCGCCGCTCCCAGAAGCTGTAGATTACCATCGCGACGAGGGGCACGATGAAGAAGAGCGAGATCCAGAGCGCTGCCGGAGCCAGCAGCCCGTACCCCTTGAGCAGGGCGCCGGCAGACTGGCGGCGGCGGGTGGGTCGTGAGGTCTCGGCCGTGGCGGCCATTCCCGTGCTCGTCTAGGTCAGGGAATTGACGGTGTAGCCCGGCGTCAGTTCCTGCGGCCCGTAGGTCTTGCGGTAGTACTGTTCCGCCAGCGGGCGCAACTCACCGAACAGGTCGTAGAACGCCTGCATCGCCGGCGAGACGGGGCCCGCCGCGATGGTGGCCAGCTCGGCCGCGATCGCGCCCTCGTCGTGGTGCAGGTGGCGGCCGCCGTCGACCATCATCCGGCCCGACACCATCACCTTGTCGACATGCTCCGGCCGGGCGAGGCGCACCACGATATCGCTGACCGAAGTGCCCGCCTCAAGGTAAGGCTGTGCGATCCGATCAAAGTCGAGCAACACCGCGTCGGCGTCGCGCCCTGGCAGCAGCGCCCCGATTTGGTCGTCGAACGTCGTTGCCTTGGCCCCGCCGAGCGTCGCCATGCGCAGGATGTCGGCGGGCTCGGGGCAGGCATCGTAGGGCGTACCCCGCGGGCAGCGATGCAGCGCGTCGGCGAGGCGCATTTCCTGGAACATGTCGTGGTCGCTGTTGAGCGTGTTGCTGTCCAGCCCAATTGCCACCGGCGTGCCCAACTCCAGCATGCGGGCGACCGGGGCGATCCCGTTATGCAGCCGCAGATTCGAGCTTGGGTTGTGGCAGATGACGCTGCTCGTCTCGGCACACAGCGCCATGTCGTCCTCGTTAACCCAGCCGGCATGGGCGAGCGACGTCTTGGGCCCCAGGATGCCGACATCGTTCAGATGTGCGACCGCCGTCTTGCCGTAGGCCCGCTCGAAATAAGCCTTCTGGATCGGCGATTCGAGGCAGTGGATCTGGATGCCTACGCCCTTCGCCGCCGCAGCCTCCGCAATCCCGGCGAGCAGATCCGGGCTGACCCACTCGGGACCCGACGGGCCGTAGAGGATCTTGATGTTCGGATCGTCGGCACAGGACTCGAGCGTCTGCTCCATCAGTTCGAAGAAGTCGTAGCCCGCGGGTGGGCTCAAGCCGCTCAGAGCCGAGCTCAGCCGGGTGCCCAGATCGCCCGGCAGCGAGGCGATGAAGGCGTCGTTGTCGTCCAGGATGAAAGTGTTCTGGTCTTCCACGCCCGGTGCGAAGGCCGCCTTGATGCAGGCGTCCTTGTAGGCCTTGATGGATTCGCCGACCTCCTCGCCGGGGCGCGCCCAATCCCGCGTATAGCCCAGATGGAGCACGCAGGTCACGCCCGATCGGAGCTGGCGGATCGCCGAATAGAGCGTGTCGAGGTAGCTGTCCAGCGGGTGCTGGCGCCAATACTCGAACAACCAGGATTCCAGGTAGCCGTCGCGGATGCCGATCCGGTTGCCCGCGAGGCCCCGCCCGTGATCGTGGGAGTTCACCAGCCCGGGGATCACGAGGTGCGAGGCCGAACCGATCACCTCGGCGTCGGGGTGGGCGCGGGATAGCTCGTCGAATGCACCCACCGCCTCGATCGTGCGCCCGCTCACCAGCACGCCGCCGTCGTCGATGATGCCGCCGTTCGGCAGCGCGGCGGGGTCGCTCACCACGCGGCGGCCCCTCAGCAGAATCTGTCCCATGGAATCGTCCCCACTCGACCAATCTTGTTTCGTGCGTTCTCCGGTGAAACGGCGCTTCGACCTTCATGTTTTCGGGTGGTCGTTTCTTGTCTCATGGTAACGCCGTTGCGAAGGTCTCCACAAGCAAATGGGGCCCGTCGCGGTGCTCCCGGTGTCGTTCAACGGCAAGCCGCGGGACAAACTGCCGAACGGCGAAATCTTCTACGCGCTCTGCAAAGTCCCAGTGGGTTGTCCCATAACAAGCCGGCGATCCAGATAGAGGCAACGCGGGCAGTCGACAATGAGGTCGAATGTTGTCGGGCTCATGGAATTCGGTCCCGGATCCGATGAATCGTAGAGCAATTTGCGACCAGACATATCAGGAGAAGCCTGTCGTCTCTTGACGAAGACGGCAAACGTTCGGCTCGCTCAATAGGCGGGGGACGCCAGAGGGGTCCGATTTGGTGCCGGGTATCCTGGATCATCGTGCCCAAACAAAGTGACCGGGCGGACAATCCGTCTGCGTCGGCACGGGGGCCGGTTAGGGTTGCGGTACAGGCTCTGCGTTACGGATTCGTGCGATCGGTTACGTGCTGACCGTCCGCCAACCTCGTTCCTTCGCCCATCCCATCCCGGCCGCCTCGGCAATCCGGGCCGAGGCGGTCTGCGCCTCGTCCATGACCTTCTTCTCCTGCTCTTCGGACAGGAAGGTCAGCTTTCCCCCTGTCATGAGGATTTTTCCGTTCACGATCGTGGTGTCCACCTCGCTGCCGTCCGCCTGGTAGACGAGCACTGCCGCAATCTGATGGCACGGCTTGAGGTGGGGGCGCTCCAAGTCGATGAGGATGATGTCGGCTGTCTTGCCTTTCTGTATGGATCCAAGGTGATCCTCCATGCCGACCGTTCGGGCGGAGTCGATGGTGGCCATTTCGATCACCTTCTCCGCCGTGATCGCCCCGGAATCCCAATTGTTCATTTTCTGGAGCAGCGCTGCGTGCTTCATCTCCGCGATCATGTTCGCGGCGTCGTTGCAGTTTGCGTCGTCGGTGCCCAAGCCGACGGTGATGCCCATGCTGATCATTTTGGCGACCGGGGCGATTCCCGATGCCAGGTAAAGGTTGCTGACCGGCAAATGAGCGACCTTGGCGTCAAATCTCTTGAACAGGCGTAGACCCTTGTCGTCCAGCCACACGCAATGGCCCGCCACCAGCCGGGGATGCAGGATTCCGACGGCGGCCAGGTATTCCCCAATGTTCATGCCGTAGATTTCGCCATCGATTCGGTCTTCCGCGATGTGGAGCGAGAACACCGTGTCGTATTTTTCCGCGAGTTCCAGGGAGCCGCGCATTCCCTCAGGGGTATTAAACGCGGGCGTCGCCGGAGCGGGACAGACGCTGATCCGCCCGCCGGCGGAGCCGTGATGCTTGTTCATCAGGCGATCGATGCTGCCGAGCGCGTCCGACGTGTCTTCCGTGAAGCGGGGGTGCTTGACCCTCGGTTCCTTGTTCTGGAGCACCGCCATCAGTGGGCCGTCGTCTGTTGGCTCGTGGTCGGCGAACATCCGAGCATAGACCGCGCGAATTCCGCAATCCTGGTAAGTCACGATGGTGCTCTCGGCGATCTCGTCGACCATGCCCCAGTCTGCGTTGTCGACGATCGTGGTGTTGCCGTACCGTATGGCCTCGATGGCAAACAGCATCGCGCCCGCGCGCGCGTCCGCGCCGCTGTATTGGGCGAGGCCGGGATAGAGCGCGTTGAACACCCAGTCGTAGAGGTTCCGGTCCTGGGAGAGGCCGCCTCTAAGCAGGCTCTGGATCGCGTGGGCGTGGGTGTTGATGAAGCCGGGCATCACCACCTTGCCCGTGGCGTCCAGATCCTCTATTCCGGTCCATTTTTTCGCGAGCCGGGCATCGGGCCCGACATCGGCGATCTTGTCGCCGACGATCGCAACGGCCCCATCCTTCAGGATCTCGCGGTTCGAATTCAGCGTCAGGACATCACCGTGGCGAATAAGAATTGAGGCCTGTTTCTTTGGCATGACAGGATCACCTTGAAATTGGGGCCGGGTTTCGCGAACTTCGATTCATCGACATCTGTCGTGCTCCCATAAGCCGTGGGCGGCGTCATTCCGCCGGTAATTTGACCTTATGGTCGGCCTCGTTACGACGCAAATGGATTTGCTTCAATTCTGCAATAAACCAAGAGATTACGATTTGCAGCCCTTGCCTTATCCGCGGCACTACCGATGACCTGTCCCCCCTGAAATCGTCTCCCCCCCCCCCGTTTCGTCGGTTCTCCGGTGAAACGGCATTTCGACCTTAATGTTTTCGGGTGGTCGCATCTTGTCTAACGGTAGCGCCGTTGCTAAGCTCATCGCAAGAAAACGGGGCCGCTTGCATTGCGATGGGGCCGCATGCTCCCTTCGTGACAGGCCATCAACAAACGCGCGTGCCCACGATCCCGCGGTGCGAGGTTTGTACTTGCCGGGCGCGCTAGGGAGATGAAACGTGACCAAGAAAAATAAATCGTCCAAGTCTGCCGTCATGAACCGGCGGCAATTCATCAAGGCCGGCGCGGGCGCCGGTGCCGCCTTGTCCGCATCGGCCCTGGTTCGCCCGAAGTTTGCGTTCGGGGCCGACGAGCTCAACGTCCTGACCTGGTGCGACGGCCTGGATCCGGCATTCGTGACCCCCTTCGAGGAGGCCCATGGCGTTCGGGTCAACATGAAGGATTACGAGGGCACGGGCGTGGCGATGTCCATCATCGAGCAATCCCAGCCCGGCGATTGGGACGTTTTCGTCATCAATTCCAACGACGTGCCCGAGACCTCGAAATCGGGCATCTTCGCGACCTTGCCCGACGACATCGTCAACTGGGGCGACATTTTCGAGGCCATCCACCAGCCGTCGCTTCACCGCCCCAACGGTGATCTGGTCGCCGTGCCCGAGAAGTTCGGTTATCAGGGCTACGCCTATAACAAGGAGAAGGTCGACCCCGCCGACATGCGGACCACCGCATCCCTGTGGGATCACAAATTCAAGGGTCGGCTTGCCATCTACGATTGGTATCAGCCCTTCCTTCAGATGATCGGGCTCTACAACGGAGTCAAGCCGCTCGACATCGACATGGCGGCTCTCGACGCCATTCGCGAAAAACTCATGCTGATCAAGGATGTTTACGCGCTGGTCAGCGATATCGTCACCGTGCAGACCGCTCTGGTCACCGGCGACGTCGATATTGTCGGCGGCGGGGCGGAGTTCGTGGTCTCCAATCTCATGCTCGAAGAGCGGCCCGATCTCGACTGGGCCCTGCCCGACGAGGGCGGCATGCGCTGGATGCAGTCGGTCACCGTGCTCGAACATTCCGGGCGCAAGGATCTCGCCATGGAGTTCCTGCGCTATACGCTGAGCAACGAGGGCCAGGCGGCCCTGGCCACGTCCGAATGCTACTGGGCCATGCCGGCGAGCCGGACCGCGGCGCTGAATATGAATGAAAAGGCGGCGCTTCGCTGGGACGACCAGCCTGGGTATCTAGCGAACTCTCACTACGATCTGCTCCTGCCACCGGATCTGGACACCTATTGTCTCGATATGTGGGCGGAGTTCCTGCAGTCCTGAACCGACGGCGCAGTGGCCTTCGCGGTCGCCGCGCCTGCGGCGGATTGCTGTCACAAAGATGAGGGGGCATCATGGCTGATACCGTCTGGCTGGGCGAGCTCGACTGGACCGAATACGAGAAAACGGTGCACGAGCGTTCGCCCGTTGTCATGTTGCCCGTAGGCTCGGTGGAGCAGCACGGCCCACACCTGCCCCTCAACACCGACACGGTCATCCCCGAGCAGATTTCCGCCTGGGTTGCGGCCAATATCGGCGGCCTCGTCGCACCGGCACTGACCTACGGTTACAAGTCGCAACCCAAGTCCGGCGGCGGCGAGCAATTCCCCGGCACCACGAGCCTCGACGGGGCGACCCTCGTGGCGAACGTCCGCGACGTCATCCGCCAGATGGCGTTCGACGGTGTCAAGCGCTTCGCGGTCTGCGAGGGTCATTACGAGAACGCCATGTTCTGCATCGAGGGCGTCGACTTGGCACTGCGAGATTTGCGGGCGGAAGGCATCGACGACGTCAAGATCCTCCGGGTCGACTACTGGGAATTCACCACCCAGGCGATGTTCGACAAGGTGTTTCCCGACGGCTTTCCGGGCTGGCCGTTGGAGCATGCGGGGGTGATGGAGACCTCGGTCATGTGGGCTCTACGGCCCGATCTCGTCAAACCCGACCGGATTCCCGAAGACCCCCCGGCCGAGTTCCCGCCCTACGACACCTATCCTTACGATCGGAAGATCGTGCCCTCTTCGGGCGCGCTCTCGTCCCCCAAGGCGGCAAGCAAGGAGAAGGGCGAATACCTGGTCGAGGGTTATGTTCGCGAGATCACCGACAGCCTGCGCGACGCATTCGGGATCGAGGAAAGCAGCCGCCGCTCCGCCGCCGAGTGAGCCGCGGCCGGCCGCACAAAAGGATCCGCGACGATGGGTTACGCCGATACCTCGAAGATCCGGTCTCGGGACAGCTTTCCGAAAGATCCCTGGCACGCCAACACCATGCCGGCCCGCTACTACGTCGACTCCGATATCTACGAGCGGGAAAAGGAAGCGGTCTTCTACAGCACCTGGCAGCTCGTGGGCTCCGTGCGGGAGCTTCCCGATGTCGGCTCCTTCATCACGGCGACGGTCATCGACGAGCACATCTTTGTCACCCGGGACGCAAACCGCAGGCTGCGGGGCTTTTACAACGTCTGCCAGCACCGCGCGGGCCGTTTGGTCAAGGGCTCGGGTACGCAGCCCAACGGCGTCATCGCCTGTCCCGTTCATGGCTGGGTCTACGACCTTGAGGGACGGCTGACCCAGGCGCGGGGTATGGAAGAGGTTCCCGACTTCGACAAGTCGAAAATCTGCCTTCAGGAGATTCGTGTCGAGGAGTTCGCCAAATTCGTGTTCGTCAATCTCGACCCCGGCGCGCCGGCCTTGAAGGATATTGCGGGCGGCCTGGAAGCCGAACTTCGCCGCGATGTTCCCGAGCTCGACGAGCTCAAGATGGTATGCCGCCAGGACGGCACGTTGACGGCGAACTGGAAAGTCGTCGTCGATAACTTCAACGAGGCCTACCACGCGGTCACGGCCCATCCGGCGATGGGCACGCTGATCGATTACGACGGGCTGACCTGGGGCGCGATCACCGATTATTACGCTTGGGCGTCGACCCGGGCGGGGTCGCCCAATAACATCTGCTACGAATTTCGGCCCGATGATCCCGTCCAGTCTTTCAAGATGTTTTACCTGTGGCCGAACACCATGTTCGTGATCTGGCCCGGAGCGATCAACCTGGGTGCTCTGACCGCGGTGCCGCTGGCCCGCGACCGGACCATCCAGCGCTACGATCACTACATGCTCGACGACGCGCCGGGCAAGTCGGGCGAGGGCTTGATCAAATATCTCGACGAGGTCGCGAACGCTGAGGATTACGAGGTCATCGAGGCGCAGTTCAACGGCCTCGCCTCGCGCGCCTACAATCAGGGCCGCCTCGCGGTCGACGAGAAGCGCTCGATCTTCACCGAGGAACCGCTCTACCGCTGGCACAGCACGTATCTTAAAACGCTGGGCGAGCTCGACCGCCTGCCGGAGTAGCCCGGCACGAAACTACCGGACGGATCAGGTCAGCGCGTCGCCCGGCTGTGTGCCGGCGAAGAACGCATCGAGATTGTCGAGCGCGCGAAAGCCCATGGCGTCGCGGGTCTCGCGGGTGCCGCTGCCCATGTGGGGCAGCAGGAACGTGTTTTCCAACTCGCGGTAGCCGGGGTGAACGTCAGGCTCATTGCGATAGACGTCGAGCCCCGCGGCCGCGAGCTTGCCCGATGCGAGCGCCGCGATCAGCGCCTCGTCGTCGACGATGTCGCCCCGCGCGGTGTTGACCACGATGGCGCCATCGGGCATTCGCGCAATGCGCTCGGAATTCAGCCAGCTGCGGGTCTCGGGCGTCGAGGGACAGTGCAGGCTGAGGAAGTCCGAGACCGCGAGCAACCCGTCCGCGTCGGCGTGAAAGGTCGCTCCTTGGGCGAGGTCGTCTGCCAGCGGGGCGATGTCGTGGTAGTGGATTTCCATCTCGAAGCCGCGCGCGCTGGGCGAGCGCCCGGCCGATCCGGCCCATGCCGAAGATGCCGAGGCGCTTGCCTGTCACTTGCGTGCCGAGCATCGCCGTCGGGCCCCAAATCCCCCAGTTCGCCGCGCGCATCAGGCGCTCGCCCTCGCTTGCACGCCGTGCCGCGCCGAGCAGCAGCATGGCACAGTCCGCGGTCGCGTCGGTCAGCACGTCGGGGGTGTTAGTCACCATCAGGCCGCGCGCCTTGGCCGCGGCGAGGTCGATATGATCGAACCCGACCGAGAAGCTCGCAGCGATCTTCACCGCCTTGGGCAGGTTGGCAATGAGCCTGGCGTCGAGCTTGTCGGTTGGGCAGATCAACAGCCCCTCGGCGCTGCAGTCGGTCGCCGCCGCGAGCAGCCCCGCCTGGGCGTAAAGTACATCCTCGGTGTTGAGCCGGGCGTCGAAATCGCGGGCAGCACGGGCCTCGACGGCAGGCGGCAGCTTGCGGCTGACCAGGATCACGGGCTTGGATGGCATAGCGGCGGCCTCCCTTTTTTATAGTGGGTATTAATAGCCCTGCGGGCTCACGCGGGCCAGAGCCAGGCGGCGCCCCGCACCCCGCTCGAATCGCCGTGGGCGTTGGGCGACAAGCGGGTGTTCACCCGGTCGGAAAAGACGAACTCGCCCCATAGCCGCGGCACCGCGTCGTAGAGCCGCGCCAGGTTCGACAACCCGCCGCCCAGCACAATCACCTCGGGATCGATCAGGTTGATCACGCTGGCGAGCGCACGGGCGAGGCGATGCTCGTAGCGGCGCAGGCTCGCCTCGCATGCCGTATCGCCCGCCTTTACACGGGCCGCGATGGTGGGCGGATCGAGCGCTTCGCCCGCAATCGCCTCATGATCGCGGGCGAAGCCCGGGCCGGACAGGAATGTCTCGATGCAGCCTTCCCGGCCGCAGTAACAGGCGGGTCCCGGGCGTTCGTCGTCGGCGGGCCAGGGCAGGGGATTGTGGCCCCACTCGCCGGCGATGGCGTTGGGCCCGGCGAGCAGCCGGCCCTCGATGACGATGCCGCCGCCGACCCCGGTGCCCAGGATCACGCCGAACACCGAGCGCGCACCAGCGCCCGCCCCGTCGGCGGCTTCCGAGAGGGCAAAGCAATCGGCGTCGTTGGCGAGACGCACCGGACGCTCGAGTGCTGCGCCCAGATCGCGGTCGAGGGGCTCGCCGATCAGCCACACGGAATTAGCGTTCTTCATCCGCCCGTCATCGGGCGAGATCGTGCCGGGCAGCGCGACGCCGACGCTGGCCTGTTCGCCCATTTCGGCTTCGATCTCCCGGACCAGCACGGCAACAGCGTCGATCGAGGCGCGGGCGCTGCCCTGGGGGCTGGCCACCCGCCGGCGGGCCAACTCGGCCCCGTCTGGCCTGAGTGCCACGGCCTCGATCTTGGTGCCGCCCAGATCGACGCCGATCCGCACGCGCGCCGCGCCCGGCTCAGAAGCCGGCGTCATCAAGATGACTGTCGATCACCGCACGCGCACTCGGCCAGTCGTCGGTCCGGTGATGGCTGTCGGGTGCCTGGTCGATCAACCGGGCAAGCCGCGGGTGGCCGACGAAATGCAGCCGGATTACCGCGGGCGCGCTCTGGGCCACGGATTCATGGTGGCGCGGGCTGTCGTCGAGAAAGAAGACCGGCGCCGAGGTCTGTTCGGCCAGTGCCCGGACCGCCGGACCCTTGCGCCCGATGTTGGCGATGACGGGAACATCGAGCCCGTGGAGCGCAAGCCCCCGCGCCCGCTCAAAGCGGTGCGGCAGCGGCAGGTTGGAGAGCACGATGACAGTGGCGCGCTGGGCCAGCGCGCCCAGGGTTTCGACGGCGCCGGGAACCGGATCGAGATCGGCGGCGTGGGTATCGTAGAAGGCGTGAAAGACACGCGCCATGTCGTCCTTGCCGGCGGGCCGGCCGTTGTCGCGCACGACGTTGCCGGTCAGGTGATAGGACGCCCAGGTAAAGGAAAATCCGTACTCGGGGAGGAAATCGGCAAACCGGTCGATGAAGTTGACCACCACCTCGTCCGCGTCGGTGATCACCAGCGGCCGGTCGGATGCGACCACGACGTCCGCCATTTGCTCCGCCACCTCGGGATGCAAGGGATCGGTCATGGACGTCTCAAGCGGCCGGATCAGTCGCCGAGCTGGTCGATCAGAGCTCGCTCTACCGGGGTCATCCGGGGCACCAGCGTGTCGCGAAACTCTGCCGCGTTGGGATGGTTGCGCCGCGCCGCCTGATCGAGCCAGTACCAGGCGCGCGCCAGATCGACCTCGACATCCATGCCCATGGCGTAGCGCGCGCCGACGACGACCTGCGCGGCGGTCTGACCCTGGCGCGCCGCGCGCTCGTACCAGTCGAGCGCACCGCCGGTGTCGCCCTGGGCCTCGGCCAGCATGCCCATGGCGAACTGGGCGTTGCGGTTGCCCGCTTCAGCCAGCGGCCGCCACTCGGCATCGGCGCAGGCGTACTCGCCGATGTTGTACGCCTGCCATCCGGCGGCGATTTCGGCGTGGGCCGGCGCCGGTCTGGCGAGGACGGCGAGGCTGAAAAGGAGGGCAAAGGACAGGGCCAGGACGTGGCAGCGGGGGCGGGCCTGGGCCGCGACGGCGCCGAAGGCGCGGTATACTGAGAAGATCCCGCTAATGTCGATCACTCTGGCGAGCGGTCGGATCAAACGCCCCGCGGGGCGCCTGCCGGCTACTTGATTTTCGCCTCCTTGAACTCGACATGCTTGCGCACGACGGGGTCGTACCGTCGCATGATGAGCTTCTCGGTCAGGGTCTTGGGATTCTTTCGGGTCACGTAATAGAACCCGGTCCCTGCGCTGCTCACCATACGGATCTGAATGCTGTTCGCCTTGGCCATCGGTCACGCTCCGCCGGTTTGCACTCGCTGCGTGCAATGGCGCGGAACATAACGCCCGGACCGGGACTGTCAAGTGTCGCGCTCGCGCCAGCCATGGCGGAACGAGTAGAGGAGAGCGAAGACGACGAAGCCGCCGGCGAAGACACCCAGCGTCACCATCAGGCCGTGGGGATCCCATAGATTCATCCCCGTCCCGGCGATCGACGGCCCGGCCGACGCACCGATCGCATAGCAGATACTGTACATGGTGGTCGCCGCCGCAAGATCGGTTCCCCGGAAGCGATCGCCCAAGGCGGCAACGCTGACGGTCCACATGCCCATGACGCCGGCGCCGCAGATCACGAGCACGATCCACAGCGCGACGCCGCCGTGAATCACGAAGGGCAGGAGAATGCAGGCAATCAGCGCCGAAGCGCCGCACAAGATCATGACGCGCCGGCGTCCGACCAGGTCGCCTAGCCAACCCATGGGAATCTGCAGGGTCACCGCGCCAGCGATCCACACGGTAAGCAGCAGCAAGGCGCGGTCTTCGTCGAGGCCCGCATGCAGGCCGTAGATCGGCAATAGAGCGATCAGCGACTGGTCGACCACGCCGTAAAGCAGGATCACGGCCATGAGGACCGGTAGGAGGCGCAAATAGCCGAGCAGGCGCGTACCGCTCGGCGCATCCATCGGCGGGTTCGATTTGCGCATCAGCAGGAGGGGAAAAAACGCCGCGCCGACGAGCCCGCTGGCGACCAGGAAAGGAGTGAGGCCCGCCGTGCCGGTCCACTGGACGAGCAACGGCCCGATGAACAAGCCGACGGCGCAAGCGCTGCCATAGGCCCCAACGATCCGCCCGCGCAAGCGATTACCTGCCTCCTGGCTGATCCAGACCTCGCCGCCGATGAAGGCGACATAGAAGCCAAAGCCGGTAAGCATGCGGAAGGGGAGCCAGCCCCAGGGCGGCTCGACCGCCATCATCGCGAGCGCCGCGACGAGCGCGGAGAGGACGCCGAACATCATGCCCCGCCACAACCCCGTGGCGCGGAGGAAACGGGGCATGAAAATGCCCATCGCGATGATGATGAAATTCTGCGAGCCGGAATTGACCCCGATCACCCAGGCGGGAATGCCACGATACTCCATCACCAGCGCAAAGGCGGGCATGGTGTAGCTGTAGGCGATGGTCATCAGGCCACAGCTGATCATGATCGGGATCAGCCGCAGCCAGACCCGCAGGTCGGATTCATGCGGGGAGGCGTCGACGGTCGATGGTGAATCGGGTGTGGGGGTCATGTTGTCGCGACGGGGCGGGGGTTGGTGGCGCCGCGCGGGCCGGCGGCGCAGGGTAGGCCAGCCGGTTGCCCGGGAGAAGTCCTAATTCGTGCCCTTCGAGACGGTTGCGCGGCCCGCCTCGGTCAAGCGGCAGACCAGCCAGTCGGGCTCGATCGGATTGGCGATCCAGGGCTCGGCCCAGCCCTTGCGCACGCAGGTCTCGACCGTCTTGCGATTGACCTCTCGCCCGTCGTCGTAGAACAGCGGAAGCTTGCCGCCGGGCTGGTCGAGGCCGAGCGCGAGCCAGCGACGCTGCACCGCAGTGGGCTGCCCGCCTCGCACCCGTCGTCGGGGAGGCGCGTCGTCGTTGGCGGCCAAAACGGGCCGTGCGCGCGCACCGGCGTCACTCTTGTCGGTCATGGTGTCGAACATCCCCCTGTTTTCAGTCCAGACTAGCCGAACCGCGTGGGGGATTCCAGTTAAGCGGAACACACCATCGGCCCGTGGGCTCATCTGCTACAGGTACGGCGTCTGCAGTCGCGCTGGCGAATCGCGCAACCGGACAGCACGGCGCTCGATCCGGTCGATCCCGAACAGCAGGTCGATAACGCTCCCGATGCAGGGCGGGAGCCGGATCGGCCCCGCCAGGCGTCGTCGTCGCACCTGGTTGATGGAGTCAGCCGAACGCGGCCCTTGAGCGGTGTCGAAAGCGCGCGCGCGTGCGCGGCCTCGGCCATTGACCCGTATGGGGCTTGGAGCCGACAATGGCGGCGGCTCAACTTTCACCGGTGCCTTCGTTTCCATGCCCGTAAAGCTTTTCGTCTTCGGCGTTTCCGCCGGCCTCGTCGCGCTCACCATCTATTTTCTAGTGGTGGGGCAGGACATCCTGATCCCGATCGCGCTGGCGATCATGATCTGGTATCTGCTCAACGCCTCGGCCCGGATGTTCGGCAAGCTCACGCTGGGCGGGCGGGCGTTGCCTTATTCGGTCTGCCTCACGGCATCGGTGCTCTGCTTCCTCGCCGCCGTGGCCTTCGTGGTCGAGATGGTGAGCGGCAATTTCGGCGAAGTGATCAACGCGGCGCCCCTCTATGAGGCGAACCTGGAGCGGCTGATCGGCAAGATCTCGCGCGCGCTGGGCTTCGGCGATGCGCCGACCGTGACCCAGCTCGTCGACAAAATCGATTTTCGCAGCGTTATCGCCGAGATCGCGGGCATGATCACCAACGCGGCTGGCAACGCAGGCGTTATCCTGATCTACGTGCTGTTCCTGCTGGTCGAGCAGCGCAGCTTCCCCGCCAAGATGGCAGCGATCTTTCCCGACCGTGAACAGCTCGAAAGCATGCGCCGCCTGCTCTCGCAGATCACCCGGGACATCCAGACCTATATCTGGATCAAGACCCTGATGAGCCTGCTCACGGCGGGGATCAGCTATGTGATTCTGCTGCTGGTCGGCGTCGATTACGCCGAATTCTGGGCCATCGTCATCTTTCTGCTCAACTACATTCCGACCATCGGCTCGTTACTCGGCATCGTGTTCCCGGCGCTGCTCGCGCTCGTGCAGTTCGAGTCCGTCGTGCCGTTCCTGATCGTGACCCCGGCGCTGGCGGTGATCCAGGTCGTGGTCGGCAATCTGCTCGAGCCGCGCCTGATGGGCCAGTCGCTTAATCTCAGCCCGTTCATCATCATCGTCTCGCTGGCGGTCTGGGGCACGTTGTGGGGTGTGGTCGGCATGTTCCTCTGCGTGCCCATCACCGTGATCGCGATGATTGTGCTTGCCCACTTCGAGCGCACGCGGCCGGTCGCGGTGCTGCTGTCGAGCAACGGCAAGATCCGATACTGACGCCCCCAATCATTTGCTCGTAATAGCGAGGAAGAGATTCGCCGGATAGCATGTGTCATTATCGCTCGCGGCAGTGGACCTAACGGTCGACGAATTTAAATTTTCGATGCGTTCGGTCGCCGCGCTGGCCGGCGCGTGCGCGTCGCAGGTGCGGCGGGGCGCAGTCGCGGCCGCTAATGCCGTTTTGATCGCTTGCCCTTGCGCCCCTTCCCGCCGCCGTGCGGCTTCTCATGCAGGCCGCGAACTGCTCCGGCGCCGGGGCCGTCGGCGAGTTCGAAGACGAGGCCGCCGGTGATGGTGTCGGCGTCGGAGAGGCGGACGCGCAGGGTTTCGCCCAACTGGTAGCGAGCGCTTCGTCCGACCAGGGCGTGGTGGGTCTCGTCGTGGGTGAAGTATTCCCGGCCCAGGGTACGGATGGGGATCAACCCTTCGGCGCCGGTCTCGTCGAGTGCTACAAACAGGCCGAAGCGGGTAACGCCGACGATGCGAGCCTCGAATTTTGCACCGACGCGCTCCGCCAACCAGGCGGTGAGGTAGCGTTCCTTCGCGTCGCGCTCGGCGCGCTGGGCGCGCCGCTCGGTGTCCGAAATCGCTTCGCCGATTGCGGCGAAGTCGGCGCCCCCGTCTTTCGCGAGACCGCCCTCGCCCAGGCCGAACGCGCCGATCAGGGCGCGGTGGACGAGCAGGTCGGCGTAGCGCCGGATGGGCGAGGTGAAGTGGCAGTAGCGCGTGAGCGCGAGGCCGAAATGGCCGAGGTTGTCGGGCGCGTAAGCCGCCTGGGCCTGGCTGCGCAGGACCACGAGGTTGACCAGATGTTCGTGGGGCGTGCCGCGCACCTTGTCGAGAAGGGTGTTGAAATGGCTGGATTGCAGGCTGCCGCCGCGCGGCAGGCTGAGCTCGAGGGTGGCGAGAAACTCGCGCAAGGCTTCGATCTTCGCCGCGTCGGGATGCTCGTGAACCCGGTACATGCAGGGGAATTTGCGCCGTTGCAGGGTTTCGGCCGCGGCCACGTTGGCGGCGATCATGCATTCCTCGATCAGACGGTGGCTGTCGTAGCGGGGCGTCGGGCGGACCGCCTCGACGGCGCCGGCCTCGTCGAGGACGACGCGAAGCTCGGGCAGGTCGAGCTCGAGGGTGCCGCGTGCGCGGCGTGCCTTCGCCAACGCCCGGTAGGCGCCGTAAAGCGGTGCAATGACCCCCTCGCGTATATCGCGATCGAGAGCATCGGAGCCGTCGGCGGCGGCTTGCGCCTCGTCGTAGGTCAGCCGTGCCGCGGAACGCATCAGGGCGCGTGTGAAGCGGTGGGCACGCAAGCGCCCGTCGGCACCGATCCGCATGTCGCAGGCGAGGCAGGCGCGGTCCACCTCGGGACGAAGCGAGCACAGCTCGTTGGATAGCGCCTCGGGCAGCATGGGCACGACCCGGTCGAGAAAATACACCGAGTTGCCGCGCTCGCGAGCGGCGCGGTCCAGCACGTCGTTCGGGCGCACGTAATGGGCGACGTCGGCAATGGCGACGAGTAGTTGAAAGCCGCCCGAATTCGCCGGGTCGTCGTCGGGCGCGGCCCAAACCGCGTCGTCGAAGTCGCGCGCGTCGGCGCCGTCGATGGTAACCAGGGGAACGCCGCGCAGGTCCTCGCGCGCGCCCAGCGCGACAGGTTCGGCGCGCCCGGCCTGATCGAGTGCGTCCTGCGGAAACTCGACCGGGACGGCGTGACTGTGAATCGCGATCAGGCTGATTGCGCGCGGGGCATCGAGGGAGCCCAGCCGCTCGACGACGTGGGCCTCGGGCAGCCCGAGGCGGCGTGCCCGGCCAGTTTCGGCGAGCACGACCTCACCGTCTTCGGCGCCGGCGGTGGCGTTGCGCGCGACCGCGAAATCGCGCTTCGTGCGGCGGTCGGTGGGGTGGATGCGCCCGCCGTCCGCGGTGGCCCGAAAGACGCCGATGATCCGGTCGGGTCCGGCTTCGATGACCCGCATCACGCGGCCTTCGTAGCCGCCTTCGGCAAGCCGTGTCAGGCGGGCGAGCAGACGGTCGCCGGGCCCCAGCGCCGCCGCGTTGACCACCCGCTTGCCGCGTTTTGGCGCCGCCATGACAATAGGGGGCGGATTGCCCTCACCCTTCCAACTGACCGGACGGGCGCGCAACTCGCCGTCGATGTCGACCTCGGTGATCTCGACCACGGTCACGGCCGGCAGGCGGCCGGAGCCGCCGCGCCGGCGAGAGCCCTCGATGGCACCGTCGTCGGCCAGTTCGATCATCAATTTCTTGAGTCTCTTGCGCTCGGCCCCCGTCAGGTTGAAGGCGCGGGCCACCTCGCGCAGGCCGGGCCGGGTCTCGCTCTCAGCGATGAAGCGGCGAACCGCCTCGCGGTCGGGAAAGGGAACGGGCGTGCGGGCGGTCAAATCGGCGGGTTTCGCGTTAGGCCTCGCTCGGCCGGTCACCGGCGGGGGTGGCCTTCTTCGTGCGCTTGGTGCGGGTTGTCTTGGCGGATTTCGATCCCTTGCGCCCGCCCGGCTTCTTGCCCTTGGTGTCGATCAGGACGACCGCCTCCTCGAGGGTGAGGCTGTCTTCCGACTGGTCGCGCCCCAGGCTCGCGTTCATCCCCTTGTGATGCACGTAGGGGCCGTAGCGCCCCTTGCGCAGGGAAACCGGCGCCTGGTCGCGCGGATGCGCACCCAACTCGCGCAACACGGCCGCGCCGCCGCGCCGGCCCTTGGGCTCGGCCAGCAGCGCCACAGCGCGATTGAGCCCAATGCCGAGAACGTCATCGCCAGCAGCCAGCGAGCGGTAGCCGCCGTCGTAATGGAGATAAGGGCCGAAGCGCCCGATGCCGGCAAGGATCGGCTTGTCGGTCTCGGGGTGGACGCCGATTGTGCGGGGTAACGCGAGGAGGCCCAGCGCCTGCTCAAGATCGATGCTGTCGGGGGACAGGTCCTTGGGCAGAGAGGTGCGCTTGGGCTTCTCTTTCTTCTCGCCCGCCTCGCCGCGCTGGACGTAGTAGCCGTAGGGACCTTTGCGCAAGCTGATCGTCTCGGCGGAGTCGGGGTCGACGCCGAGCTCGCGCGGGCCGGTATCGACCGGGCCATCGGCGCCCTCGGTCAGGGGCCGGGTGTATTTGCATTCCGGGTAGTTCGAGCAGCCGACGAAGGCGCCGAACTTGCCTAGCTTCAGGTTGATTTGGCCATCGGCGCAGGCGGGGCAGGCGCGCGGGTCTTTGTCGTCGGCGCGCGGCGGGAAGATGTGCGGTGCGAGGATCTTCTCGACGGCATCGAGCGCGTCCTTGACGCGGAGCTCGTCGGTCTCGGAGACCGCCGCCGCAAAGGCGCTCCAGAAATCTTCCAGCACCGCGGTCCAGTCGACACGGCCCGCGGAGACCTCGTCGAGCCGGTTCTCGAGCTGGGCGGTGAAGTCGTATTCCACATAGCGGTGGAAATAGCTGACCAGAAAGGCGGTGACCAACCAGCCCCGGTCCTCGGGCACGAAATGCTTGTTCTCGAGGATCACATAATCGCGTTCCTGGAGCACCGAGAGGATCGAGGCGTAGGTCGATGGCCGGCCGATGCCGAGCTCTTCGAGATTCTTGACCAGACTCGCCTCGGTGAAGCGCGGCGGCGGCTCGGTGAAGTGCTGGGAGGGTTCGACCGATTCGACGTCGAGCGCCTCGCCCTTCGCGACCTTGGGCAGGATGCCTTCCGCCTCGTCGGGCCGGTCGGCTTCGTCGCGCCCCTCCTTGTAGAGCCGCAGGAAGCCGTCGAAGACGACAACCTGACCGGTGGCGCGCAGTCGGGCGCGGCCATCTGCGCCGTCGACATCGATGGCGGCGCGCTGAAGCCGGGCGCCGGCCATCTGGCTGGCTACGGTGCGTTTCCAGATCAGCTCGTAGAGGCGGAGCTGGTCGCGATCGAGCCTGGAGGAGAGGTCGTCGGGCGTGCGCGCGGGATCGGTCGGGCGGATCGCCTCGTGGGCTTCCTGCGCATTCTTCGCCTTGGTGCGATAGATCCGCGGCTTGTCGGGCAGGTAGTTCGCCCCGAAGCGCTCGGCGATATGATCGCGCGCGCCATCGATGGCGACCGACGCCATCTGCACGCCGTCGGTGCGCATGTAGGTGATCAGCCCGACGGTCTCGCCGCCCAGGTCGATGCCTTCGTAGAGCCGTTGCGCGACCTGCATGGTCTGTTTGGCGGAGAAGCCCAGCTTGCGCGAGGCTTCCTGCTGCAGGGTCGAGGTGGTGAACGGCGGGGCCGGGTTGCGCCCGACCTCCTTGGTTTCCATCTCGGCGATGGCGAAGGACCGGCCCTCGATTGCGGCGACCGCATGCGCGGCGGCGGCCTCGTCGGCGAGGTCGAACTTGCCCAGCTTCTTGTCGTCGAGATGGGTCAGCCGGGTTTTGAGCGGCTTGCCTGCGGCGGTGCGCAGCCCGGCCTCGACGGTCCAGTATTCCCGAGGCTCGAACGCTTCGATCTCGATCTCGCGCTCGCAGATCAGGCGGAGCGCCACCGATTGAACCCGCCCTGCCGAGCGCGAGCCCGGCAGTTTGCGCCACAGCACAGGCGAGAGAGTGAAGCCTACGAGATAGTCGAGCGCGCGGCGCGCGCGGTAGGCATCGATCAGGTTTTCATCGAGGTCGCGTGGATTGGCGATGGCGTCGAGCACCGCGCTCCTGGTGATCTCGCTGAACACGATGCGTTTGACGTCGATCCCGTTCAATGCGCCGTGCCGTTCGAGCTCGGCGAGTACATGCCACGAGATCGCTTCGCCTTCGCGGTCGGGGTCGGTGGCGAGATAGAGCCCGTCGGCACCCTTGAGCGCGTCGCGGATCGCCTTGAGCCGTTTCTCGGACTTGGGGTGGATCTCCCAGTCCATGGCAAAGGATTCGTCAGGCCGCACGGAGCCGTTCTTGGCCGGCAAATCGCGCACATGGCCATAGCTCGCGACTACCTGATAGTCGCTGCCAAGGTACTTGTTGATGGTCTTCGCCTTGGCAGGCGATTCGACGACGACGACATGCATGGACGGGTACGAGCTCTGTTACGGTTCGCGATATGACGATTAAACGTCTGATTCGACTAGCGAAATTCGGTTTCCAGGGTGTCGGTCCAAGCGTCCGGCCAGCTCAAGCTCCAACAAAATGGTCGTGAGCAGGGCCGGTGTCAACCGCGACTGACGCAGCAGCTCATCCGCTTCGACCGGGCTGGGCCCGAGCAGGGAGGTGACGAGCGCGCGTTCATGCGCCAACTTTGCGTCGTCCGCTGGCGCGCTGGGCGGCACCCGGAAGGGTCGTTTTTCGCGCTCGCCAAGAGACCGCCCGAGCATCGGTCCGAGCGCCTCGATGACGTCGTCGGCGGTCTGGATCAGCGCCGCGCCCTGGCGGATCAGGTTGTTGGTTCCCCGGCAGCGCGGATCGAGCGGCGAGCCCGGCACCGCCATGACCTCGCGGCCCTGTTCGGCGGCAAGCCGCGCGGTGATCAGCGAGCCCGAGCGGGGCGCCGCCTCGACCACCAGAGTGCCCCGCGCGAGGCCCGCGATGATCCGGTTGCGCCGGGGAAAGTGGCGCGCCTGGGGCACGGTGCCGGGCGGCATTTCCGAGACGATCACGCCGCGGCTCGCAATCTCGGCCATGAGGCTCTCGTTCTCGGGCGGGTAGGCGACGTCGGAGCCGCCGGCCACGACCGCCACGGTGCCGAGGCCGAGGGCGCCCTCATGGGCGGCAGTGTCGATTCCCCGGGCGAGGCCGGAGACGATCACGAGATCGCGCTCGCCGAGCTCGGCGGCGAGCCGCCTGGCAAAGCGCACCCCGGCGGCCGAGGCGTTGCGCGCGCCGACAATGGCCAGCATCGGGCGTTCGAGCAACTGGGACTGGCCGCGCAGGCCGAGCACGGGCGGCGCGTCGGGGATGGCGGCGAGGGCCGGGGGGTAAAGCGGTTCGCCGAGCGCCACGAGGCGGGCGCCGAGCGCCTCCAGTGCGGCGATTTCAGCCTCGGCTGCGGTCTCGGTGCAGAGCCTGGTTGCGCGCTTGCGCCCGCCGCGCCTGGCGAGTTCCGGCAGCGCGTCGAGCGCGGCACCAGGCGAGCCGAATTTCTCCAGCAGGTCGCGGTAGGTGACGGGGCCGACATTCGCGCTGCGCGCAAGGCGCAGCGCGTCGAGGCGCTGGGCGGCGGTAAACTCGGTCATGGTCGCCACGATGATCGGTGCGCCGGTGCCTCGTCAACTGTTGGATGAATTACGAGCGACCAATACGTGGTTCCGTGCCGCGCAGCAGCCGGCCGATGTTGGGCGCGTGGCGCGTGGCCACGAACAGGCCGATCACGATAGCCATGACGGTGATCTGGGGATCGGTCAGGAAGTGGGCCGCGAGCGCTGCCGCGACGAGGGAGGCGAGCGAGGAAAGGGACGAGATGCGCAACGTCAATGCCACGGCAAGCCAGGTCGCGCAGGCGATCAGGCCGACCGGCCAGGCGACGGCGAGCAGCACGCCCAACGTCGTTGCGACCCCCTTGCCGCCCCGCAACAGCAGCCAGATGGGCAGGATATGGCCCAGCACCGCGCCGAAGGCGACGGCGAGCGCCATGTCCTGGCCGTAGCGAAAGGCGATGATCACGGGCACCGCGCCCTTGGCGGCGTCCAACAGCAGGGTGGCGAGCGCGACGGGCTTGTTGCCCGTGCGCAGCACGTTGGTCGCGCCGATGTTGCCCGAGCCGATCTTGCGGATGTCGCCCAGGCCCAGCGCGCGGGTGAGCAACAGGCCGAAGGGGATGGCCCCGATCAGATAGGCTAGGGCGAAGCCCAGATAGATGGGCCAGTCGAACTGGAAATTACCGATCAGTTGGGGCATGGCGGACTGGACATGGTGGAGCGGCGGGGACGCCTAGGCGGCGGCGTCGAGGGTGAAGACGGTGTGCCCGTCGACCACGGTGCGCAGCGTGCCGCCCTTCACGGGACGCCCGTCGAACGGCGAATTCTTGGACTTGCTGCGGAACTTCGCGGTCTCGACGGTCCACTCCAGGCCGGGATCGAAGAGCAGCAGGTCGGCGGGCGCGCCTTTGGCGAGGCGGCCCTGGGGCAGGCCGAGTAGGTCGGCGGGCGCGAGGCTGACGAGGCGGAACAGGTCGAGCAACGCCATGCCGTCGCGGTGGTGAAGCTCGAGGGACAGCGGCAGCAGGGTTTCGAGCCCGATCACGCCATTCGCCGCATGGGCAAACGGCACGCGCTTGCTTTCCTGGTCGTGGGGCGCGTGGTCGGTGGCAATGGCGTCGATGGTGCCGTCGTGAAGACCCTCGATCACGGCCAGGCGGTTCTCCTCGTCGCGCAAGGGGGGCGCCATCTTGGCGAAGGTGCGGTAGTCGCCCACCGCGGTCTCGTTCAGGGTGAAATGGTGGGGCGCCGCCTCGCAGCTGACGGGCAAGCCCCGCGCCTTGGCCTGACGCACAGCGTCGACCGCGCCGCGGGTCGAGATGTGGGCGACGTGATAGCGCCCGCCGGTCAGCTCGACGAGGCGGATGTCGCGGGCGACGACGACTTCTTCCGACGCGTCGGGAATGCCCGGCAGGCCAAGCCGCGTCGCCATGTCGCCCTCGGCCATGCAGCCGCAGCCCGAGAGCGAGAGATCCTCCGCGTGCTGAGAGACGAGTAGGCCGAAAGTGCTGGCGTAGGACAGCGCGCGGCGCATGACCATGGCGTCGGCGACGGGCAGGCCGTCGTCGGAAAACCCCACCGCGCCCGCCTCGGCGAGCAGGCCCATCTCGGTGATCTGCTTGCCCTCCAGCCCGCGCGTGATCGCGCCGAAGGCGTAGACCTTGACCAGGCTGGTCTCGCGGGCGCGGCGCTGGATGTATTCGACAAGCGCGATGTCGTCGATCACGGGCTCGGTGTTGGGCATGCAGGCCATGCTGGTGACCCCGCCTGCAGCGGCCGACCGGCTGCCGCTGGCAATGGTCTCTTTCTGCTCGTGGCCGGGCTCGCGCAAATGGACATGCATGTCGACCAGGCCCGGTGCCAGGCAATGGCCGCCGCAATCGAGTGTCTCGATGCCTTCGGGCACGCCGTCGGCGAACAGCCGGGGCCCGAGATCGGCGATCAATTTGCCGTCGGCAAACAGTGCGCCGGGCGAATCAAGGCCGCTGGCGGGGTCGAGCAGGCGCGCATTGAGATAGGCGACGCGGCCCGGCGGGTCGCGGGGGACGGCGGCTTTAGGCATGACGGTTACGCATCGGGCGGCTAGCCGTTGGCGCCGGGTGCGCGGTGGCACAACAGGTCGAGGCAGGCCTGGCGCACGGCGACGCCGAGCTCGACCTGATCGAGAATGACCGAGCGGGTAATGTCGTCGGCCAGCTCGCTGTCGATCTCCACGCCCCGGTTCATGGGCCCGGGATGCATGACCAGAGCGTCGTCTCTGGCGATTGCGAGCTTCTCCGCATCGAGCCCCCAGAAGTGGAAGTATTCGCGCGTCGAGGGCACGAAAGTGCCCCGCATCCGCTCGGTCTGCAGGCGCAGCATCATGACGATGTCCACGTCGCGCAGGCCCTCGCGCATATCGTGATGGACGGCGACGCCGAGCGCGTCGGCCGCGTTCGGCGGCAGCAGGGTGGGGGGGGCGACGAGGCGGACCTGGGCCCCGATGGCGTTGAACAGCAGGATATTCGAGCGCGCGACCCGGCTGTGCAGGATATCGCCGCAGATTGCTACGGTGAGTTTTTCCAGCGGGCCGCGCCGGCGGCGGATGGTGAGCGCGTCGAGCAGCGCCTGGGTGGGGTGTTCGTGGGAGCCGTCGCCCGCGTTGATGACGGCGCAGTTGACATGATCGGAGAGCAGCTTGACCGCGCCGCTCTCGGGGTGACGGACGACGAGCACGTCGGGGTGCATGGCGTTGAGCGTCATCGCCGTGTCGATCAGGGTTTCGCCCTTCTTGATCGCCGAACTGGCGACGGACATGTTGATGACGTCGGCGCCCAGCCGCTTGCCCGCGAGCTCGAACGAGGTGCGCGTGCGGGTCGAGGTTTCGAAGAACAGGTTGATCTGGGTGCGCCCGCGCAGGATGGGGTTTTTCTTCTCGGCGGCGCGGTTGAGCTCGACATAGCCGTCGGAGAGGTCGAGCAGCAGGCTGATTTCATCGCCCGACAGCTCCTCGATGCCCAGAAGATGCTGGTGGGGAAACGCGGAGGGAAGCGGTTCGGGCTGCATTAAAAGGACATACTACATTAAAAGGACATACTAGCCCGGATTATTCACGGCGCGCTGTGAGATGGTTGGTGAGCGTGGATTAACCTGTTGAGATTCCGTATGATTTTGGTGTTGAAGCCAGATCACGCGGCAACCGGAGAACCCAGCTCACCATGAACGAGACTATCCCCTATCTCCCCGGCTTGTCACCCGTGGCGGGCAAGGAATTGTGTGCCCGGTTCGACGGCGGGCGGCTGTCGTCGGACGGCGGCGTATTGCTGTTTCCCGGGATCGAGAGACGGCTCGGGATTGCCGACTTGCTGGCCTCCTGTGTGGCCGACGAGCGCGACCCTTCGAGCACGACCCACTCCTACGCCGACATGATCCGGGCCCGGCTGTTCGCCATCGCCTGTGGCTACGAGGATTGCGACGACCTCGACGTCTTGCGCGTCGATCCGGCGTTCAAGCTGGCCTGTGGGCGCCTGCCCGAGAGCGGTCGCGATCTGATGAGCCAGCCGACCCTGTCGCGCCTCGAGAACGCGCCGTCGTGGCGCGCGCTGGCGCGCATGGGGCTGTCGATGATCGATCTGTTCCTCGCAAGCTTCGAGCGTGTTC
This sequence comes from Alphaproteobacteria bacterium, assembly GCA_965249645.1. GTDB lineage: Bacteria > Pseudomonadota > Alphaproteobacteria > UBA828 > JAPUJA01 > CAVOEB01. The sequence goes on along the minus strand of CBDFML010000002.1, from coordinate 7,611 downwards.
CCGCCCGCATCACCCTCGACATCGACGATACCGCCGATACCGTCCACGGCGGCCAGCAGCTGGCGCTGTTCAACGCCCATTACGACGCGTACTGCTTCCAGCCCATCCACATCTTCGAGGCCGCCACGGGCAAGCCGGTGCTCTCGCTCTTGCGCCCCGGCAAGCGGCCCTCCGGAGAAGAGGCGGCCGAGATACTGAAACACGTCATCCGCCGCATCCGGCGCAACTGGCCCCGGGTCGAGATTACCGTGCGGGGCGATGGCCATTACGGCACGCCGGAGGTCATGGAACTGCTGGAAAGCCAGGGTTGCGGCTACATCTTCGGGCTGCCCGGCAACGCCCGGCTGAGCGAGATCGGCCAGCCCTGGTGCGAGGACGCAGCCGTGCGCCGCGCGCGCTCACGCAAGGACCGGGTGCGCCGCTTCTTCCGCACCGGCTACCAGGCCAAAAGCTGGTCGCGGATGCGCACCGTCATCGCCCGCGTCGAGGCCACGGCGAAAGGGTCCGACATACGCTTCATCGTCACCAACCTGAGCGGCCGCTCCAAGCTGCTCTATGAGAAGGTCTACTGCGCCCGCGGCCGGATGGAAAACATGATCAAGGAGATGAAGCTCTACACCAAGTCCGACCGCACGTCGTGCCACCGCTGGGAAGCCAACCAGTTCCGGCTGTTCCTGCACAGCGGCGCCTATTGGCTGCTGCACCGGCTGCGCCAAGCCGCGCCCCGGAAATCCCTCTGGCGCAAGGCGACGTTCGAAACCATCCGCCGCGCCTTCCTCAAGATCGCCGTGCGCATCGAGGAGCTCAAATCCCGAGTCAGGATCGCCCTGCCGTCATTCTATCCATATCGGCCAGCCCTCGTCGCGATGGCCGGCTGCATCGCCGCTCGAGGCCCATGAGCGAGGCGGCATATGCCGACCGATGAACCCCGACCATCAACCCACAACCCCGTCCCGAAAACCCGACGCGAAAACCCGACGTCAACCCAGCCGATAACGCGCGCCTCGGGCAAATCCACCGGGCGTCATGAATAATTGCGGCTAGGGTGTGGACTCAATTGATCCATAGTCTTATCGCGAAGATGTGGATCATGGCGAGGAAGTTGCGGCTGAGTTTTTCGAAGCGTGTTGCGAGCCTTCGCATGTCTTTCATGGTGCAGAAGAAGCGCTCGATGATGTTGCGCATTTTGTAAAGACCGACGTCATGGGAGATGGGCTCTTTGGCGTTGCTCTTTGATGGAATGACCGCCAGAGCCCCGTCATCGTCAATGAGCTGGCGGATGGCGCGTGAGCCGTAAGCCTTGTCGGCGACGACGGCAAGCGGCGCTCCGGCGCCTTCGAGAAGATCCGGCAGGACTTGACCGTCATGAACCTGACCGCCGGTGATGACAAAGCGCCGGGGACGACCGTGTTCATCGACTACGGCGTGAACCTTGCTTGTGCGGCCGCCGCGTGAGCGGCCGATATCCTGCGCCAGTTCCCCCCTTTTGCGCCGGCTGCCGCGCGGTGAGCCTTGACGATGGATGAGTCGATGAAGAACAGGCTGTCGCCGGAGTGTTCGGCAAGCCCATCGAAGATCGCCTTCCATATGCCGCGCCGTGCCCAGCGCGCATAGCGGTTGTAGATGGTGGTGCGCGGGCCGTAGCGCTCGGGCAGGTCGCGCCACGGGGCGCCGGTGCGCAGAATATAGAAAATTCCGTTCAAAACACGCCGATCGTCCATACGCTTCGGACCACGTCCGCCCTTGGGCAAAAGCGGCTCGATCACCGCCCATTCTTCGTCTGACAAATCAAAGCGCATGATCAAACTCCTTTCCAAGAAGCTTGAATCACACTTCCACGCTATGAATCAATAGGTTAAATTGGGTTCAGACCCTAATACTACATTAAAAGGACATACTATACGCGTGCGCAGCCGGGCGGCAAGCGGAAGAGGCGGGGCGCCCGCATGCCGGTTTTGTTTTCGTTGATTGCGGGTTCTCTTGCGACCCTGGGGACCGGTTAATACAAGCGTCGGCGCGCCAGGCGCAGGTGCGCTCTCTAGTTGCTTTTTGCGGCCACTTTCTTGCTCGCGGTTTTCTTGGCAGCGGCTTTCACGGTGGCGACCGCTTGTGCGGCGGCGTCCTTCTCGGCGGCTTCCTTGTCGGCCGCCTCTTTGGCGAGGCGAAGGGCGCGCAACCGCTCGACCTTTTCCGCGCGCTCCTGGCGCGCTTTTTCCATATCCTTGAGCGCCTGCTTGTCTTTCTTCTGGGTTGCGGCGAACTGTTCCTCGGCCCTTGATTTCACTGACTTTCGCATGGCAGGTATCCTCTGTTTCGGTTCGAGGCGTCGCGGGTGGACCGGGTCAAGCCGCGACGCATAGTGGGTCGCCCATGGGCCGATAAGCCCACAGGTCGGTCACAACGACACCGAAGGCCGGGTGCGCTTTGCGCCGTCACTCGCTTGGTTCGTTGTATTTAGCGTAGTCGAAGGGACGATGGCGGCTCGGTTCGCCTGTCTCCTTTGCTCCACCGGGCGATCGTTGACGATCGCGCTATTTGCGGCGAGCAGTTGCCGCCTCCAACGGGAAGTTGGAGGCAGCGCCTTGTAGCGGTTATTCGACGACGGACAGGTTCTCGGCGGACGATTTGCCGTTTTGTCCAGGCTGAAGCTCATAAGAGACCTTCTGCCCTTCGCTGAGCGAACTCAGCCCGGCGCGCTCGACGGCCGAAATATGAACAAACGCGTCTTTCGAACCGTCTTCCGGCTCGATGAACCCGAAACCCTTGGCGGCGTTGAACCACTTTACTGTACCAGTAGTCATAGTTATTTCCTCTAACAGGTGTATTGATTCCGCGACTCACACCATGTGATGGCGCGGGTGTTTAACGTCCACATTGTCAGGGGATAACTAGACTAATCGGCGTACCGGTTATTCAGGCAGCACCAAACGAATGCAAAACGTATGCGGAATAGATAGGCGAATTCTCGCATAAGTCAATGACAGACAGGGCCTGCGCCTTGCTGTCACGGGCGTTGCGCGCCATGACTGGTTTAGAACAAATATGGAATATTTGTGTCCGCATTTGACCCCTTACGAGAATAACCATCTGAGGCCGCAGCGCCACTGACAGAACGATGTCAGCAGCGCTAGGTTAGAGCGATCAACCCGGATACTTTTGACGGAAACCTCCCCCATGACCGAGCCCGTAAACGTCTTCCGTGCGCTGCACGAACGGAGTGGCGCATTCGTCATTCCCAACCCGTGGGATATTGGCTCCGCACGAATTCTTGCGGTGATGGGATTCAAAGCCTTGGCCACAACCAGCGCCGGCATGGCGCATGCTCTCGGTATGCCCGATGGAACGGTATCGCGGGAAGCAGCGTTTGCTCATTGCAGAGAAATCGTGACAGCAACGCCGCTTCCGGTTTCGGCCGACCTGGAGAAGGGATTTGGCGACGCTCCAGAGATCGTCTTCGATACCATTACCGCTGCGGCTGCAATTGGGCTGGCCGGTTGTTCCATCGAGGACCACACTGGGAAGCCCGATGCGCCGATTTTCGAGATGACCCTGGCCGTAGAGCGGATCGAAGCCGCGAGCGAAGCCTGTAGGCAGCTACCCGACGACTTCGTCTTGACGGCCCGCTGCGAAAACCTCCTCTGGGGCCGCGCCAATCTGGACGACGTGATCGGGAGGCTGCAAGCCTATGAGAAAGCGGGGGCGGACGTGCTCTACGCGCCAGGTCTTCGCGACCTTGGTGCGATCCGCGAGGTGTGCTCAGCGGTTAGCAAACCAGTGAACGTCGTCATGGAAACACGAAGCACAATGTTCAGTGTCGACGAACTTGCGAGCGCCGGATTTAAGCGCATTAGCGTTGGATCAGGCCTGGCCCTACTTGCTTACGGCTCGCTGATAGCTGCTGCGCGGGAGATCGTCCACAGCGGCACATTCAGCTTTCTGGAGAAGGTCATGGATTTTACTGAGGTTGATGGCTTGTTTAAGCAACCGACTGATAAGTAAACGCTAACGGCTTGAATTACTGCCGGTAGCTAACCGCGGACAAATCCGTGTCGGCCTGTTCGTGAACTCTCATCGAATCCGAGGTTGATCTGCAATATCCACGGTCCTAACCCCGCCCCTTGAGGTAATCCACCGCGCCCTGGAGGATGTAGGCGGCCGCAGCCGCATCGACCCGTTCGACGCGTTTTTTGCGCGACAGGTCGGCATCGATCATGGAGCGGGTGACCGCCACGGTGGAGAGGCGCTCGTCCCAGAACGCGATGGTGCACTCGAAGCGGGTGAGCAGGTTGGCGGCGAACTGGCGGGCCGACTGGCAGGCCGGCCCCTCGCTGCCGTCCATATTGATGGACAGGCCGATTACGAAGGCGGCCGCTTGCTCTTCACGATAGACGGTTTCGAGGAGTTGCGCGTCGGCAGTGAACTTCGTGCGCTTGATCGTCTGCTTCGGGCTCGCGATGGTGCGGCGTGCGTCGGAGAGCGCCACGCCGATGGTCTTCGAGCCCAGATCGAGGCCGATCAGCGCACCCCTTTCGGGCAGCTCAGTGGCGAGCTCGGCCATGTTGCGGATCGCCATGGCGGGTGTTACCTTCGCGCCCTCGCGCCGGGCGGAGACTCTAGGATTTTTGGCTGAGCGCGGGTCATTTTCCGGCGGAGACGATTGCACATGTCGCTCGATAAGGCCACCGTGCTGCATATCGCGAGGCTCGCCCGGATTGCGCTGAAAGACGACGAAGTGGAGCCCCTCGCGGACGAGCTCTCGGGCATCCTCGCCTTCGTCGAGCAGCTCGATCAGGTGAACACCGACGAGGTCGAGCCCATGACCAGCGTGGTCGAGATGGGCTTGCGCCGGCGCGCCGACGACGTGACCGATGGCGGCCAGGCCGACGCGGCGCTCGCGAACGCACCTGAGCGGGCTGATTCGTTCTTTACGGTGCCCAAGGTGATCGAATGAGTGCGGAGATCGCTGGCCTCTCCCTGGCCGAAGCGCGTGACGCGATGGCCGGGGCTGAGCTTTCGGCGGTTGAGCTTGCGGACGCGCATATCGCGCAGGCCGAGGCGGCGCGGGATCTCAATGCGATCATCTGCGAGAACTTCGAGCAAGCGCGCGAGGGCGCCGCGGCGTCGGACGCGCGGCGCACGGCGGGCGAGGCCGGCGCGCTGGAGGGAATTCCGCTCGTCGTGAAGGATTGCTACTGCACCCAAGGGGTGTCGAGCACGGCGGGTTCGCATATTCTCGACGGTTTCGTGCCGCCCTACGAATCCACCGTGACGGCGAACCTGTGGCGGGCCGGCGCAGTGCTGCTGGGCAAGGCCAACATGGACGAGTTCGCCATGGGCTCGGCCAACCTCAACGACCACTACGGCCCCGTGACCAATCCCTGGAGCCGCGAAAACGATCCGGCGAAGCTGGTGCCCGGCGGCTCGTCGGGCGGCTCGGCTGCAGCCACCGCGGCCCATGTCGGGTTGGGGGCAACCGGCACGGACACAGGCGGTTCGATCCGCCAACCCGCCTCATTTTGCGGCATCGTCGGCATCAAGCCGACCTACGGGCGCTGTTCGCGGCTTGGCATCATCGCCTTCGCCTCGTCGCTCGACCAGGCTGGGCCGCTCGCTCGCACTGTGCGCGACGGCGCGATCCTGTTGGGCGCCATGGCGGGGTTCGACGCCAAGGATTCCACTTCCGTGGACCGTCCCGTGCCCGATTACGAGGCGGCGCTCTCGGGCGACATCAAGGGCATGAAGATCGGCATCCCGAAAGAATACCGGGTCGACGGCATGCCTGAGAAAATCGACGCCCTGTGGCAGCAGGGGGCCCAGTGGCTGAGGGACGCGGGTGCGGAGCCCGTCGAAGTCAGCCTGCCTCACACCGAATTCGCCCTGCCGACCTATTACATCATTGCGCCGGCGGAGTGCTCGTCGAATCTCGCGCGCTACGACGGCGTCAAATACGGCCTGCGGGTGGCGGGCGACACCCTGCAGGAGATGTACGAGAACACCCGGGCCGAGGGCTTCGGCGCGGAGGTGCGCCGGCGCATCCTGATCGGCACCTACGTGCTCTCAGCGGGCTATTACGACGCCTATTACCTCAAGGCGCAGAAGGTGCGCGCGCTGATCGCCGGCGATTTCCGCAAGGCCTTCGAGACGGTCGACCTGCTGCTGACCCCGACCGCACCCTCGCCCGCCTTTGGTATCGACGAGGAACCGGACGATCCGGTCGCGATGTACTTGAACGACGTGTTCACGGTGCCGGCGAGCCTCGCGGGCTTGCCCGCCGCCTCAGTGCCTGCGGGGCTTTCCGCCGACGGCCTGCCGCTGGGGCTGCAGTTGATCGGCCGCCCGTTCGACGAGGAGACGATGCTGCGTGCGGCGGGCGTGCTCGAAGCGGCGGCGGCGTTCGATGCCGTGCCCGCGCTCCGGGTGGCGGCGTCATGAGCCTGGTGCAGGGGGCGAGCGGCGACTGGGAGCCGGTGATCGGCCTCGAGGTCCACGCCCAGGTGATCTCGCAGGCCAAGCTGTTCTCGGGTGCGGCGACGGAATTCGGATCGGCGCCGAACAGCCAGGTCTCGTTCGTCGACATGGCGATGCCCGGCATGCTGCCGGTGATCAACGGGACTTGCGTCGAGCAGGCGGTGCGCACGGGGCTCGGGCTGAAGGCGCAGATCAACCTGCGCTCGGTGTTCGACCGCAAGAATTATTTTTACCCCGACCTGCCTCAGGGCTATCAGATCAGCCAGTTTTCCCAGCCCATCGTGGGCGAGGGCGTGGTGGCGCTCGACATGCGCGACGGCAGCTCCCGCGAGATCGGCATCGAGCGGCTCCATCTCGAGCAGGATGCGGGCAAGAGCCTGCACGACCAGCATCCCGGCCTGACCTATGTGGATCTGAACCGCTCGGGCGTCGCGCTGATGGAGATCGTGTCCAAGCCCGATCTGCGCAGCGCCGAGGAAGCGGGCGTCTATGTGCGCAAATTGCGTGCGATCCTGCGTTATCTCGGGACCTGCGACGGCAACATGGATGAGGGCTCCATGCGGTGCGACGTCAATGTCTCGATTCACCGCCCCGGCGAGCCGTTCGGCACTCGCGCCGAAATCAAGAACGTGAACTCCGTGCGTTTCGTGATGCGCGCCATCGACTACGAGATCGAGCGCCAGATCGAACTCGTCGAATCCGGCGGCGAGGTGGTCCAAGAGACCCGCCTGTTCGATGCGGGCGCGGGCGAGACGCGCTCCATGCGCTCAAAGGAAGAGGCCCACGACTACCGCTATTTTCCCGATCCCGACCTGCTGCCGCTCGAACTCGACGCCGCCTGGGTCGAGGAGATCAAGGCCGGCCTGCCCGAGCTGCCCGACGAGAAGAAGGCGCGCCTGGTGGGCGATTACGGCCTCTCGCCGTACGACGCAAGCGTGCTCGTGGTCGAAGCCGAGAACGCCGATTTCTTCGAGGCGGTGGCCAAGGGACGTGACGCCAAGACCGCAGCCAACTGGGTCACGGGCAGTCTGTTCGGCGCGCTCAACAAAGCGGGCAAAGATGTCGGGGACTCGCCGGTCTCGGCGGCGCAACTGGGCGGGCTGATCGACCTGATCGAGGACGCCACCATATCGGGGCGGATTG
>CBDFML010000001.1:0-65119 GCA_965249645.1 Alphaproteobacteria bacterium | reverse complement strand
CAAAGCCATGACGGATCAACCCGGACGCAATCTCTCGTTGGAGGAGATGGACAAGCAGAGCCACCTCCATCCCTACTCCTCTCTTGCCGACAATCTGGCGACCGGCCCGAAGGTTTGGAAAGGTGCCAAGGGCATCACCCTCACGGACAACCAGGGCAATGAGTTCATCGACAGCATGGCCGGGCTGTGGTGCGTCAACATCGGCTATAGCCGCGACGAGATTGCCGAAGCTGTTTCGGCTCAGATGAAGCAGATGAGCTATTACCACAGCTTCGCGACCGCTTCGAACGAACCGGTCATTCGTCTTGCCGATCGCCTTCTGGGCCTGTTGCCGGACAACATGAGCAAGATCTTCTTTGGCAATACGGGATCGGATGCGAACGACACGAACGTAAAATTCGTCTGGTATTACAGCAACCTGCGTGGCAAGCCCGAGAAGAAGAAAATCATCTCGTGCGAGCGCGGCTATCACGGCGTGACCGTGGCCGCCTCCAGCCTGACCGGCCAGCCGTTGCTGCACAACGCGTTCGATCTGCCGATCAACAACATCATCCATACCCTGCCTAACCATTATTACCGCCAAGCCGAGCCGGGCATGAGCGAGCTGGAGTTTTCCAAGTATCTCGCCACCGAGCTCGACGCCTTGATCGAGCGCGAGGGCCCCGACACCGTGGCCGCCTTCATCGCCGAGCCCGTGATGGGCGCGGGCGGGGTGATCACGCCGCCTGAGGGCTATTTCCCGGAGATCCAGAAAGTGCTCGATAAGCACGATGTGCTGATGATCGCCGACGAGGTCATCTGTGGGTTCGGGCGGCTGGGAAAATGGTTCGGCACCTACGCCTACGACATCAAACCCGACATCATGACCATGGCAAAAGGCCTGACCAGTGCCTACATACCGATGTCCGCATCGGCCGTGTCCGAGCGGGTGTGGGACGTGCTCGTCGAGGGCTCACCCAAGATCGGGCCGTTTGGCCACGGCTACACCTACGGCGCCCACCCGGTTGCCGCAGCCGCCGCGATGGCCAACCTCGACGTTATCGAACGCGAGAATCTGGTCGATAGCTCGGACAAGGTCGGCGGCTATATGCAGGCGCAACTCAGGGCCCGCTTGTCCGATCACCCGCTGGTGGGCGAAGTTCGCGGCCGCGCCCTGATCGCCGCCGTTGAGCTGGTCAAAAACAAGGCGACCAAGGAGGAATTCGATCTCGGCCTCAAGGTCGGCCCCCAGATGATTGCCGCCTGCATGGACGAGGGCCTTGTCATCCGCTCGCTGATGGGCACGAATTCCACGGCCTTTTCGCCCCCGCTCGTCGTCAACGAATCGGATATCGACGAAGTTCTGGACCGCTATGGCCGTGCCCTCGACAAGGTGGCTGGCGATCTCAAGAAGGACGGGCACTGGACCGGCTGAGCGAATCCGATACCCCAATACAAGGCCCGCTGCCCGGCGGGCCTCTTTTTTGCGATTTAGTCCGACAGACACCCGAATCGCCTAAAAACTCATCGCCTGTCGACCCCTCGCTCCGGTAGTTTTGTCGAAGCCTTATCCGTCGACGGGGTCCGCGACCCAATGTCAGAGCGAGAGGGAGGCTCCACGGTGACACTGGGAGTGGACAGTTATTTTTTTCCAGCGCACCAACACCATCAGCCACCTGGTCTCCGACCCGGAAACGGGCCGTGCAGCCATCATCGATCCGGTGCTTGATTTCGATCCGCGCGCGCTGTGATTTTCCGGGCGACGACGCGCATATTCTCTACCGATTGATCCGACGCTTGCTCGGTTTGCCGGGCGAGACACTGATGTTTCTGTGCCACGACTACGGTCCGAACGGGCGAGCCTTCGCGTGCGCAACCACGATTGGCGCCCAGCGCCGGGGCAACGTCCACGTCAGGAACGGAATCTCGGAGGACGAATTTGCCGCCAAACGTGAAGCACGAGACGCTACGCTGGAATTGCCGGAACTGATCTTCCAGTCGGTCCAGGTCAACATGCGCGCGGGCCGAATGCCGCCGTCCGAATCGAACGGCGCTTCTTATCTCAAGATGCCGATCAACGCGTTTTAGTTCGGCACAAACGAATCGGGGCCCGGCATTCAGTCGGGCCCCGTCGAAATTCAGGTTAGCAAGGTCGGAGGCGGGATTACATCATCCCCATTCCGCCCATTCCTCCCATACCACCCATTCCTCCCATACCACCCATTCCTCCCATACCACCCATGCCGGGCGGAGGGCCACCGGGGCCACGGCCCATTGGCGGCGGCGCCGGCGGCTCCTTGGGCACGTCGGGTGATTCCGTAATCAGCGTCTCGGTGGTAAGCACGCGAGCGGCAACCGATGCCGCGTCTTCCAGCGCGCAACGCACAACCTTGGTGGGATCGATGATGCCGGCCTTGAAAAGATTCTCGTAGGCGCCGGTTTCGGCATTGAAGCCGATTGCCGAGCTCTTCGCGTCGAGGCACGTCCGCACCACGACCCAGCCGTGTTCGCCAGCGTTTTCCGCGATCTGGCGCACTGGCTCCTGCAGAGCCTCGCGCAAGATGTTCACACCGACACGCTGGTCGCCATTGGCAATCTTCACCTTGTCGAGGATCTTGCGCGCGCGAAGTAGAGCCAGACCACCGCCCGACACTACCCCTTCGGCGATCGCTGCGCGGGTGGCGTTCAGCGAGTCATTGGTGCGGTCCTTGCGTTCGCGAACCTCGGCCTCCGTCGTGCCACCGACATTGATCACCGCTACGCCCGAGGACAGTCGCGCAAGCCGCTCGTTGAGCTTTTCGTAGTCGTAAGAGGCCTTGGTAATCTCCATGGTCTTGCGGATTTCCTCGCAACGCTTCTCAATGTCCGCCTTCTTTCCCTTGCCGCCGATGATCGCGCAATCGTCCTTGCGCACGATCACCTTGTCGACCCGACCCAGCATGGCGAGGGAGACGTTTTCCAACTTTTCACCGGCATCCGCGCTGACGTAATGGGCGCCTGTGAGGATCGCCATGTCTCGAAGCGATTCCTTGCGCCGGTCACCGAAGCCCGGTCCCTTCACCGCAACACACTTCAGGCCGCCCTGGACCTTGTTGGTGACCAGCGTGGCCAGAGCCTCGCCCTCAACGTCTTCGGCAACGATGAGCAACGGCTTCTTGGCCTTGATAACGAGCTCGAGCAAGGGTACGAGAGCAGGGATCGAATCGACCTTGGCTTCGAAGCACAGCACCAACGCGTTGTCGTATTCGCAGACCATTTGCTTGGGATCGGTCACGAAATGCGACGACAGATAGCCGCGATCCCATTTCATGCCCTCTGTCAGCTTGATTTCGGTCGTGAGAGACTTGCCTTCGTCGACGCTGACGAGGCCATCAGCTCCCACCGCCGTCATCGCCTCGGCGATCCACTCGCCAATCTCGGTATCGTTGTTGGCCGCGATGGTCGCGACCCGCGCAATCTCGTCGCGGGTGCCGATCTTGCGGCTCTGCTTCTTGAGCTCGGAGGCCACCGCCCGGGTCGCCGTATCGATTCCGCGCTGGACATCGATCGGGTTCATCCCGGCCGCCACGGCCTTGACCCCCTCGCGGGCAATGCAGTGGCCGATCACCGTCGCCGTCGTGGTGCCGTCGCCCGCCACGTCATTGGTGCGCATCGCGACATCACGGATCAGGCGGGCGCCCATATTCTCGAATTTGTCCTCAAGCTCGACTTCCTTCGCTACGGTTACGCCATCTTTCGTGACGCGCATGCCCATGCTGAACGACTTGGTCAGCAGAACGTTTCGCCCCTTCGGGCCGAGCGTCACCGCCACCGCCTTGTTCAGGATGTCGATCCCCTGCATCATGCGGTCGCGGGCATCCGCGGAAAACGCGAATTCCTTCCAAGATTCGGCCATCTAACTCTCTCTCCTTTGCGTTTCGGGCGGATCGCCCTTAGGCGACCACCGCGAGAATATCGTTTTCGCGAACGATCAACATGTCCTTGCCGTCGAGCTTGACTTCGGTGCCCGAATATTTGCCGTAGAGCACCCGGTCGCCATTTTTCACCGTTAGTTTGACGAGCTTGCCGTTCTCGTCACGCACGCCCGAACCGACGGACACAACCTTACCCTCGCTGGGCTTTTCCTGCGCCGTATCGGGAATGATGATGCCGCCGGCAGTCATTTCCTCGCTCTCGAGCGGCTTAATCAGCACGCGATCATGAAGTGGTCTGAATTTCATTGCGACACTCTCACCCTTCGAAGGCCCCAGGCGGGGCACAAATCCTTGAAAATTAGAGCATTCTTCAAGTTTGTTAGCACTCGATGCTCGTGAGTGCCAATTATTTAGGAGAATGCACGCCCGCTGTCAAGAACGCACCCCGCCGAACGCCGACAATTTTAGCGTTAACAGCCGGTTAGCCATTTCAGGCGAAGCTCTTATTCACTCCGAATCAGAGCGGAAAGGGTCCCTGCAATGTCCTTGCTGACGGTACGCGACGTACTCACTCATGACGAAGTACGCGAGATTACCGAACGGCTGGGCGCCAGCGAATTCGTCGATGGCTCGCTCACATCGCGAAACGCAGCCGCCAATCTCAAGCTCAACCAGGAGCTTCAGACTGACGAGACCCGCAAGCAGCTTGCCGTCAAGGTGATCGATGCGCTCAACCGCAGCGATACAATTCGTACCCACGCCTTCCCCAACCGGTTTTCCTATCCGATCTTCAGCCGCTACGAGGAAGGCATGTATTACGACTATCACACGGACGGCGCGATCCTGAATTGGGGCCATCCCAATGCAGTGCGCAGCGACCTGTCGTGCACGGTTTTTCTCAGCGAACCCGACGACTATGACGGCGGCGAGTTGACCATTCATTCCGGGTCCGAACCGATCCAGTTCAAGCTTCCCGCGGGCAGTGCCGCGATTTATCCAACCTCCAACCTGCACCGGGTCGAGACGGTGACCCGCGGCGAACGGCTGGCCGCAGTGCTCTGGATTCACAGCTATGTGCGCGATCCAGCCCGGCGCGATATCCTCGCCAAATGCAATGACCTGATCGAACGGCTGAGCGCGAAGGACCTGAGCGAAGACGCGTGCCTCGCATCGAACGTGCTGCACGATCTGTTACGCCAGTGGGCAGAAACCTGAGCGCCGGGCCGCGTCAATTCGCCAGGATCACGCCCGGATTCAGGATGCCGTTGGGATCGAGGGTGCGTTTGATGCGACGCATCAGTGCAATCTCTTTTTCCGTGCGGCAAAGCCCCAGGTAGTCCCGCTTCATGATGCCGATCCCATGCTCGGCGCTGATGCTGCCCTCGACGGCAGCCACGAGGTTGTAGATGTGCTCGGCAAGCGAGGCGCCCTTCGCCCGGAACGCCTCGTCGGACGTCTCGCGGTCCTGCACCATGTTGACGTGCAGATTGCCATCGCCGAGATGGCCGTAGACCAGACAAAGAACACCGCCGGCGGTTTCAGCGATCGAGTCGAGTTTGGGCAGGATTTCTGGGATTCGGCCAGGCGGCACAGTGACATCAAATTTATGGGTAAGGCCCTCGCGACCGATCGCCTCGGTCACACCCTCCCGAAGCCGCCACAGCGCCGCCGCCTGGACTTCCGATTCGGCGATCACAGCGTCTGCGGCGTGCCCCGCATCCAAGGTTGCCGCGAGAGCAGCCAGGAAGCCATCGCGTTCGCCCGCGCCGGCACCGGTTTCCGCCTCGACCAGAACGAGCAAGGGATAGGCCGCAGCAAAGGGTCGGCGCGTGCCGGCATCATGCCGGCACAGCAGTTCGATCGCTTCGCACCGGATCATCTCGAGCGACGAGAGCCCGGGCAAACCCTCGCGCAGACATTCCAGCAAGCCAATCGCGGCGGCGGCACTCTCGACCCCGAACAACGCCGTGTGTCGAGCCGCGGGCCGGGGATGGGCCTGTAGCACAAGACGGGTGATCACGCCGAGAATGCCCTCGGATCCGATAAACAGTTGCTTGAGATCGAGGCCGGTGTTGTTTTTTCTCAGCTTGTTGAGCCCGGACACCACCGTGCCGTCGGCCAAGACCGCCTCGATGCCGCGAATCTGGTCGCGCACATGGCCATAGCGGATCACTTTGACGCCGCCTGCGTTGGTGGACGCCATGCCGCCCAATTGACATGAGCCGCGAGCCCCGAGATCGACGGGAAAAACTTGGCCCCGCTCGGCAAGATAGCGATGCAGTGATTCCAGCACGACACCGGCCTGGACCCGAACCGTTCCCGACGCGCTGTCAAACTCCTCGATCGTGCTGAGCCGCGAAAGGCTGAGCACGACTTCACCGTTGCGCGGCACGGAGCCGCCCACTAACCCCGTGTTACCGCCCTGGGGCACGATCGCGATGCCATGGGCATTGCAAGTACGAAGCAGCGTGCTGACCTGGTCGACGCTGGTCGGGCGCGCAACGAGACCGGGCCGGCCGCTGAATTTGCGAGTCCAGTCGACACCAAAAGGGGCGATCTCGTCCGGGCCGGTCAGATACAGACCGGGCTCGTCGAGTGCCGCACGCAGCCGAGCCTCGATGTCGGTCATGACTTGCACCTTCTCAGCGGGGCCCTAAACTTAGCGCCGCCGGCTCAAAACTGCACTTCCGAAAGCGCTGCTTCCTGTGAATCCGACGATTCTGTTTCTCGATTTCGACGGTGTCGTCGCCGACAGCATGCCGGCCAAGACCGATGCCTTCGTCCAGGCGTTCGAGGGCTGTGGATTTGCGCCGGAGGCGATCATCCCGCTCTACCGCCGGTTCGCAGGCAGTGGACGGGATCGCATCTTCATCCGCGTATTCGAAACCCTGGCGGAGCGTGCTATGGCGGACTCGGAGCACGCACGGGCACAGGCGATCTTCGCGCGGCTTGAAGCGCGGGCTACGCCGGGGCTGGCCCTGTTTCCCGGTGTCGCGGATTTTCTTGCCTGCGAGGCAACGCGGCGCAGCCTCGTTCTGGTGACGGGAACACCCGCCGGGGTAATTGACGCGATCCTCGAAAGCCTCGGCATTGCAGGCCACTTCTCCGCCGTCTACAGCGCCACGCTCAACTATCCAAAAGAGCGCCGCGTACTCGAAGAGCTAGAATTCACCAACGTCACGGCCGCCAACGCCCTGCTGATCGGCGATTCACTGGTCGACATGGCAGCCGCAAAGGCCGCAAATGTCGCTTTTGTCGGTGTCGGCGACCCGGAGTTCTTCTCCGGTGGAACGGCCATTGCGGTGATCGACAACCTGCCCGATATCGCGACCCGGTTCGTTGCCGTCGGAAACGGAGAACAGGGTTGATGTTCGAGGGCTTTGAACACCGGACCATCGAAACCGACGGCGCAGCCATCGACCTCGTGGTCGGCGGCGACGGACCGCCTGTCCTTCTCCTCCACGGTTATCCCCAGACCCGCGCCATGTGGCACGCCATCGCACCGACGCTCGCGGAGCGTTACCGGTTGGTGGTGCCCGACTTGCGCGGTTACGGCGACAGCACGAAGCCGCTTGGCGGCCCCGATCATGCAGGATATTCGAAACGCACGATGGCCGCCGATCAGGTTGCCGTCATGGCAGCTCTGGGCGCAGACAGCTTCGCGGTTGTGGGGCACGACCGCGGGGGGCGGGTCGGACACCGGATGGCGCTCGATCACCGGGACCGGGTGGAGCGACTGGCGGTACTCGACATCGTGCCGACGCTGACGGTGTTCAGCCGACTCAGTCAAGGCGTCGCAACGGGCTATTACCACTGGTTCTTCCTGATCCAGGACGAGCCCCTGCCCGAGCGGCTGATCGGCAACGACCCGGGATTTTATCTGCGCTGGTGCCTTGCCCGCCTCGGCGGCGGCCTTGAGATGTTTCACCCGGATGCGCTGGCCGACTACGAGCGCTGTTTCACCTCCGAGACCATCCACGCGAGCTGCGAGGACTATCGCGCTGCGGCATCCATCGACCTCGAACACGACCGGGCCGATCTCGACCGTCCCCTCGCCTGCCCGGTGCTTGCCCTGTGGGGTGCTCAGGGGCGCGTTCACCAGTGGTATGACGTGCTCGCCTGTTGGCGCGAGCGCGCCGAGCGGGTGTCGGGCAGCGCGGTCGACGCCGGTCATTTTCTGGTCGAGGAACGCCCTGACGAGATCTGCAACACTCTGCTCGATTTTCTCGCGACAGGCTGACCCGTGAAAATTCTCGTGTTTGGAGCCGGCATCGTCGGCGTAACCTCGGCCTGGTTTCTTGTCCAGGACGGCCACGAGGTCACGGTGATCGACCGGCGCGAGGGCGCGGGGTTAGAAACCAGCTTTGCCAACGGCGGCCAGCTCGCTGGCAATTCCGCCGAATCCTGGGCGAACCCGGCGGCGATTCGCACCGCGCTGTCGTCCATTGGTCGCGAAGACGGAACGCTAATCATGCGCCTGCGCACCGATCCCGCCATGTGGCTCTGGTGTCTGCGATTTCTGCGCAACTGCACGGCCTCCCGTGCCCGGCGCAACCGGATACCCCTGATGCGGCTGGGCCTGCATTCCCGAGCCATGATGGAGACGGTGCAGACCGAAACCGCGATCGCATTCGACGAAGAACGCCGCGGAATTCTCGATCTCGTGGCTAATCCCCGCACGCTCGAGCGCGAAGCCCGTCACCTCGACGACGGGACCGAACGCGAGGTCGTGGACCAGGCCCGCTGCCTTGCCATCGAGCCCGCGCTCGATGACTGCCGGGACAAATTCGTCGGCGGGCTTTACTTCCCGACCGACCGCAGCGGCGACGCGTACCTCTTCACCCACGGGCTGGCGAACAATTGCGAACGTCTCGGGGTCGAATTTCGCTACGACACCGCGATTTCGCGAATTCGCGCCCAAGGCGACATGATCTCTTCGGTCGAGACGAGCGCCGGCTCTTTCACGGCAGATGCCTACGTCCTGTGCCTAGGCAGCGAAAGCCGTCGCCTGGCCCGGCCGCTTGGCTTGCGTCTGCCGATTTACCCGGTGAAGGGCTATTCCGTGACCATCCCCACGGCGGGAGCCAACCGCGCGCCCCGGGTCAGCCTGTCCGACGAAACCCAGAAGATCGTAATTTCGCGCCTGGGAGACCGGCTGCGTGCTGCGGGCACCGCTGAACTCGCCGGCTACGACCGAAGCCTCAACCCGGTACGCAGCCGTGCCGTGCTGAATGCACTGATGGATCTGTTTCCCAACGGCGGCGACGCCGACCAAGCGGAATTCTGGACGGGTTTGCGCCCTATGACACCCGATGGCGCTCCTATCCTGGGGCCGAGTACGCATCTCAACCTGTTTCTCAACACCGGGCACGGCACGCTCGGCTGGACCACGGCGTGCGGCACCGCCGAACTGCTGGCCGACGTTATCGCCGGCCGGTCCCCGGCCATCGATCTCAACGGGCTCACCCTGGCGCGCTTCTAAGACCGGCTCAGGGGGCAATTGCCCGCGCGGCGCACTCCGCTAGAATGGTGACGGTTCAGGTTGACGAGGGAGAACACACCATGGCCGAATCACTTGAGATCAACCGCGACCGCCTGATCGGTCGGCTCAACGAGCTGGCGCAGATCGGCGCAACGCCGGCGGGCGGCGTGCACCGGCTCGCCTATACGGATGAGGACAAGGCGGGCCGCGATCTTTTCGTGCGCTGGTGCGAAGATGCCGGGCTCGCCGTACGGGTCGACGAGATGGGCAATATTTTTGCCCGTCATGGCGACGTCGACGGCGCGCCGGTGTTTGCCGGCTCTCATCTCGACAGCCAACCCAAAGGCGGACGCTACGATGGCGCCTACGGCGTGCTGGGCGCCCTGGAGGCCGTGCAATCCATCAAGGAGGCCGGCCACGCCCTCGCCTACCCCGTCGAGGCCGTGGCCTGGAGCAACGAGGAAGGCAGCCGCTTCGCTCCCTCCATGATCGGCTCAGGCGTGTTCGCCGGACACTTCACTCTGGACTACGCCTACGGCTGCACCAGCCGTGACGGCAAGACCCAGGGCGGGGAACTCGAACGGATCGGCTACAAGGGCGACGTGCCGTGCAAGGCCGGGGCGTTGCACCGCTATTTCGAGTTGCATATCGAACAAGGGCCCATTCTCGATGCCGACGGAATTCAACTCGGCGTCGTCGAAGGAGTTTACGGCCTCTACTGGCTGGAGCTGCGTCTCAAGGGCCAGGCCAACCATGCCGGCTCGACGCCGATGGAGTTGCGCCGCGACACGCTGATGGCCGCCGCCGAGATCTTTCTCGCCGCAGAGAAGCTGCCCTCGGAGATGGGCGACGGCAACCGCCTGACCGTCGGCTATATCGAGGCCATCCCCAACTCGGTCAATGTAATTCCCGGCGATCTAATCTGTACCTTCGATCTGCGTTCGCAAGACCCGGCAACACTCGATCGGATGCGCGAGCGCTTGACCGCTATGATCGGGGAAGTTGCGGCGCGGCGTTCTCTGGAGCACGAGATCGTCGAGCTTTCGGCGAACCCCATGGTGACCTTCGCACCCGCCTGCCGGGACGACGTCGAGCAGGCGGCCCAAGCCCTCGGCCTGTCCAATCGGCGGATGTATTCCGGGCCCGGACACGATGCCGTGTGGGTCTCGACGGTGTGTGAGACAGGCATGATCTTCGTGCCCAGCATCGGCGGCATCAGTCATGCCGAGATCGAGGATACCCTCGACGACGACCTCGCCGCCGGGGCGAGAGTGCTGGCGACCGCCATGTGGAAGAGTGCCGCCGCCTGACGGCGCGCAAATTCGCCCGAAAGCCCGCGGGATAGTGCACCGATGCTGACCATCTTCCTGATCGCCTTCGTAACCGTCGCTTACGCGGGCTACAACCTGTTCGTCAAGGTGGCCACCGACCACCTGCCCGCCACGACGACTTCGACGGTGCTGGCGACACTCTCGATGCAGGTCATGACTCTAATTCCCACCCTTTGCCTGTTTGCCATCCTGTCGGTCCAGGGCGGGCACGACTTCAAGCTCAGTTCGGGTACCCTGAAGTGGGCGATGATCGCGGGCTTGTGTATCGGCAGTGCCGAGGTCGGCTACTACTACATTTTTTCAGGGTTGGGTGGCGGTCGAGCGATGCCCGCCAATGTCGTCATTCCCATCGTTGTCTGCGGCACCGTGGTGATTACGGCAATCGTGTCCTTCTTCATCTTCCGCGAAAGCTTTTCCTGGCCGCAGATCCTGGGCTCGGCCCTGGTGATCGGTGGCGTATTTTTAATTCTTTGGGGCCCGCGTTCGTGAGGAGGCGCTCGGCAGGCGGCAGGGTGTGAGCGGACTGATCCTCACCGCGGCCGGCGCGGCCATCTGGCTCGTCATTCTGCTCTTGCCCTGGCGGCCCTGGAGCACCCGCGAAACCCTCGACGCCACACGCAGCGAGCCCGCACCCGACCTCTCCGACCTGACTGTCCTGATTCCGGCCCGCAACGAAGCGAGTGTCATAGGCGAAGTACTCGCCGCACTCGCCGCGCAAGGATCTAACCTGCGTATTGTCCTGATCGACGACCAGTCCGACGACGGCACCGCCCAAACCGCCCGTGCCGCCACATCCGAGAGTCTGGAGATCGTCGACGGGGAGCCCCTACCGGAGGGCTGGAGCGGAAAGCTGTGGGCTCTCGAACAGGGCCGCAAGCACGCCATTACACCACTTCTGTTGTTGCTTGACGCAGATATCCGGTTGGAACCCGGAACGATTTCTGCGTTGTGTCGGCACCGGGGCGATACCGACGCGGCGTTCGTTTCGCTGATCGCCCGGCTGCGCATGATCAGTTGGTGGGAAATCCTGTTGATGCCCGCATTCGTCTATTTCTTCAAGCTGCTCTACCCCTTCGCGCTATCGAATGCGAAACGCGGCCCGGTCGCTGCGGGTGCCGGAGGTTGCATCCTGGTGGAAGCCCAGGCGATCGAGAAAATTGGCGGTTTCGGCGCGGTCCAAGGCGCGTTAATCGACGACTGCGCGCTGGCCGACGCTGTCAAACGCGCAGGCTATCGTACCTGGATCGGCTTGACCCATTCCGCCGTCAGCCTCCGCCCCTACCCCGTGCTTGGCGATATCTGGGATATGGTTGCCCGCAACGCGTTCACCCAGTTGCGTTACTCGACCGCCCTGCTGTTGGCCGTCACAGTCATCTTTGTGCTGGCCGGCGGCATGCCCCTACTGGCGCTCGTGGCGTTTTCGGGAACGGGCGTCACGCTGCTCGGGGCTGTCGGCATCGCCACCATGGTCGCGAGCTACGTCCCAACGCTCCGCTATTATGGGCTCTCGCCCCTACTCGCCCTGCTTATGCCGATTACTGGAGCGCTCTACCTGGCCATGACCTGGAGTTCGGCAATCCGCTACTGGCAGGGAAGGCGCTCTCAATGGAAGGGTCGCGTCTACCGCCGTGACGCCCCATGAGCGTTGTGTGATGCAGTGATTGTCGGCTGCCTCGAATTGCGCTAAGCCTGCGCTGCGCCAGGCGGCGCGAAAAAAGATAACGGCCATCGGACACACCATGACGGACGCGCTGTTCCGGCGCCTCGCTGAGACCGATCGAAAACGAGTGGTTATCGTCGTCGACGGCGAGCCGGTTGAAGCCCTAGCCGGCGATACGCTTCTCACCGCCCTGCTCACCACTGGCCATCGCCTAAGAGATTCTGAATTTGGCGACGGCGCCCGCGCCGGCTTCTGCCTGATGGGCGCCTGCCAGGATTGCTGGATCGATCTCGAAGCGGGCGGGCGCGTTCAAGCCTGCAGCACGTTTGTCACCGATGGGTTGCGGGTGCGCAGACCGCGGACGGCTCCATGACCGCCCCCCGTGTTCTGATCGTCGGCGCAGGACCGGCCGGCAGCCGTGCTGCCGCCACTCTCGCTGCCGCGGGCCTGCGGCCGGTCGTTGTCGATGAAGCACCTCGCAGCGGGGGTCAGATTTACCGGCGGCCACCGCTGGAGTTTTCCCGTCCGGCGAAAGACCTGTACGGTTTCGAAGCCGTCAAGGCTCGCGACCTGCACCAAAGCTTCGATAATCTGGGTGGAACGGTCGACTATCGGCCCGATACCCTGGTCTGGAACGTCTTTGACGACGAGGCCTGCACGCGCCATAGCGACGGCACGCTGGACCGCATCCCCTACGATGCGATCCTGCTCGCCACTGGCGCCATGGACCGCATCATCCCCTTCCCCGGCTGGACGACACCGGGGGTCTATACTCTCGGCGCCGCCCAGATCGCCTACAAATACCAAGGCTGCGCCATCGGCGACCGCGTCGCGCTGCTGGGCACGGGGCCGTTGCTCTATCTCGTTGCCTATCAATACGCTGCGCATGGCATGGAGGTTGCTGCAGTACTTGATACGGCTCGCCTGAGCGACGGGGTTCGCGCCCTGCCCGACCTGTTGTGCGGCGGAGCGACCTTTGCGAAGGGCCTCTATTACCGAAGCTGGCTCACACTGCGCGGCGTTCCCGTGCGCGGAGACATTACGCCGATGGGCGTCGACGGCGAAAACCGGGTCCGCGGCTTGCGCTACCGCGACAGAGGCGGCCGCGAGCGTCATGTCGCGTGCGACGCGCTGGCCTTCGGTTACAGTTTGCGCTCCGAGACCCAACTTGCCGATCTTCTGGGCTGCGCGTTCGAGTTCGATCCACTGGGATATCAATGGTATCCGGCAGCGGACGGCGATGGTCGCGCCAGCATAATAAATATCTATCTGGCAGGAGACGGCGCTGGAATTTCGGGAGCAGACGCTGCCGAACGGCGGGGCGAACTGGCCGCTCTTGCCCTGCTGACCGACTATGGTCAGGCAGTGAATACGCGCCGGATGGTGCGGTTGCGCCGGGAACTCGCCCGCATGCGACGATTTCGCCGTGGCCTCGAAACTGCCTTTCCGTTTCCGCGACATCTCGCGGAACACCTCGGCGACGACGTGCTGCTGTGCCGCTGCGAGGCGATCCGGGCGGGAGAATTTCGCGCCCTAGCCCGCGATCTTGGCGCCACCGAGATGAACCGCGCGAAAGCCTTCAGCCGCGTTGGCATGGGGCGCTGCCAGGGCCGGATCTGCCACGCTGCGGCGGCCGAGGTTCTAGCGGAACAGCTGGGCTGCGAAGCGGCCGCGGTCGGTCGTCTGCGAGGCCAAGCGCCGGTCAAGCCGCTGCCGATCCCGGAGCTGGCATCGTGAGTCGAATCGACACCGAGGTCGCAATCGTGGGGGGCGGCGTCGCCGGCTGCTCCGCCGCACTGCATCTTGCCCGACGCAATGTTCCGATAACGCTTCTCGACAAGGGATTTGCCGGCGCCGGGGCGAGCGGCGTGAATTTCGGCGGGGTGCGACGAAACGGCCGCCATATCGAAGAGATGCCCCTCGCCACACGATCGCTGGTGGATTACTGGCACAAGCTTGAGGACTGGCTGGGCACGGACTGCGAATTCACGGTGACCGGCCACCTGAAGTTTGCTCGCAACGCGAACGAACTCGCAATTCTCGACGCCTATGCCGAGGCCGCGGCCCCTTACGGCCTCAGTCTCGAGCGGCTCAGCCGAAATGCACTGATGGAACGGTACGACTGGGCGGGTGAATGGGCCTACGCCGCCTGGTACTGCCCGTCGGACGGCCAGGCCAACCCGCGCCTCGTCGGCCCGGCCTTCGCCAAGGCCGCGCGGGCCGCTGGCGCGGATTTGCGTGAAGGGGAAAGGGTCATTCACGCCGAGGCAATCGGCGATGGCTTCGAGATCGCCACTGAAACCGGGTTGACGGTCCGGGCAAACCGGCTGCTCAACTGCGCGGGCGGTTGGGGCGCAGAGATTGCGGCCCTGTTCGGCGAGAGGGTGCCCATCGTCCCGCTCGCGCCGCAAATGGCGGTCACCGAGCCCTGCCCCTATTTTCTCAAGCCCGTGCTGGGCGTGGTGGGCGGCGATCTCTATGCGCGCCAGATTCCGCGGGGCAACATCATTCTTGGGAACGGCGGTGGCGGTGAGGTCGACCTAGCGAGCGGGCTCACGAAGGTCCGGCCCACCGATACGCTTGCAAACCTCAACGATGCCGTGCACCTCGTGCCTGCGATCGCGGGGGTGAACGTTATTCGCACCTGGACCGGCATCGAAGGCAGAACGCCGGACGGCTATCCGGTTATCGGCCCTAGCGCGACGACGCCGGGTCTGTTCCATGCCATCGGATTTTCGGGTCACGGCTTCCAGCTCGGGCCGGCCACCGGCGCCGTGCTCGCCGAGCTGGCTGCGAACGATGTCACTTCGACCGATATTTCGGCCATGAGCATCAAACGCTTCACGGCTTCTGCGGGTTAACGCTAGGGGCGCACCACGATCTTGCCGAAGTGCGTTCCAGCATCGAGGTAGCGGATCGCCTCGACGCCTTCGCTCAGCGGAAACACCCGGTCGATAACAGGCTCGATCCCGTGCCGTGCGATCATCGCGAACATCGCCCGGCATTCCGCGGTGTTGCCCATGGTGGTGCCGCGAATGCTGATCCAGTGCAAAAACACATAGGCCAGATCGATCTCGACGAGATCGCCCGCCGTCGCGTCGAACACCACCAACCGGCCGCCCTGGCGCAGGCAGGCCACCGATTGATTCCAGGTCGGCGCACCCACGGATTCTATAACCAGATCGGCACCTGCGCCGCCGGTGAATTCGCGCACCGTCGGCGCCCATTCGGCGTCGCTGGTCAGGGCCAAATCGGCACCGAGCGGCTGCGCCCGCTCGCCTTTTTCCGGGCTTCGCGAGGTCACGACGACCCGCGCCCCTGCCGCCTTGGCAAGCTGGAGCGCCGTGATCGAGGTGCCCGCGCCAATCCCGGGAATGACGACCGTCTGCCCGCTTTGCAATTCCCCCTCGGTAAACAGCGCCCGATAGGTCGTAATCCCGACCAACGGCATGGCCGCGGCCTGTTCCCAGCTCAAATGGGCGGGCTTGGGCTCCACGTTCGCACGCGGCACCACGGCGTATTTCGCGAGGGTGCCGTCTGTGGGATAGCCGATGAGCAGCCCGTCATAGCCGCCACGGGGCGGGCTGTTGGGTTCGTCCGGCCAATCGAGGGTCGGGTTGACGACAACCTCCGCACCCTTGTCGATATCCTCGACCTCGGGGCCTCGGCCGATGATCACGCCGGCGCCATCCGACCCCAGAATTGCGGCGGGCTTTTCCATATCCCGCCCCAGACAGGTCCAGATATCACGGTGGTTAAGCGCCGCGGCGCGGATTTCGATTAACACCTCGCCCGGACCTGGAACGGGGGCCGACCGGTCTGCCAGGGTCAAGCCGTCCAACCCGAGCACTCTCTCGTGAATCACGCATTGCATCTCTCAGCCCCCCCGAATCGGGTGTCGAGGCCCGCTCGGATTTGTCATGTCAATACACTGACAAAGTATCATACAGGCCGTCCGTGACGCTTGACGACCAAGTCGAACCATCGCTCACCGACCGTCGTGGTGAATGACCCGTGCACCTCGCCGCACAACTCTATGTTGGCGTCGAGTTCGGCGAGCACCTCAGGGCGATCCTTCAGGAATGTCGCGCCCGGACCCTGGTAGAGCCAGGTCCGAAGTCCGTCCGGAGAAATCTCGAAATGGGGCTGGAAGCCGTAGGTGGATTCACCCATGCGGAACGCCTGATTGTCGTAGTTATCCCCGCGCATGAGTCGCACCGCGTTGCCGGGCAGGTCGAATGTGTCGAAGTGAAACTGCAGGGTACGAATTCCCTCGTCGGGCATCGACGGAAGAAGCGGATCGACCGCTGCACCGGTCGTCGGATAGACCCGATGGATGCCGAGTTCGTCGATATGACCTTTGTAGCATCGCCCACCCAGAGATACCGCGATCAACTGTGCTCCGAGGCAGATGCCCAGGATGGGCTTGCCTGCATCATGAAAGCGCCGAACCAGGTGGTCGCATCGGCGCAGGAACGGATGCTCGTCGAACTCATAGGCGCTCTGCGGTCCACCCAGGATGATCAAGCCGTCATGCTCAGCCTCGTCGACAGGCAGGTCATCTCCATCTGGCGGCGTGCGGGCGTCGATTGCGACCCCGAGTGTTGCTGCGGACGCCTCGAGATAACGATCAGGCGGCCCCCAACGGGAGCCGAGAACGGCCAGCACCTTCATATCTCAGCCCGTCGGACGACCAACGTGAACCAACCGTCGCCGAATGCCAGGGCCAGGGGTCGATGCACTTCGTCGCAGAGATGGGTCTCGGCATCGATCTCGGCCCAGGTCTCCGGAATTCGCTTCCGGTAGCCGATACCAGGCCCTTCGTGCAACCAGACTTTCAGACTGTCGGTCGTCGCCTCGATATGGGGCTGAAAGCCATAAGTCGCTGTGCCCAGACGAAATACCTGGTTTTCGTACGTCTCGCCACGTATGAGACGGACCGCGCCTTCGGGCAGATCGAAGCTGTCGCGGTGAAACTGCCAAAGACGCATGCCATCGCCGGGGATTGGCGGCAGCAGCGGATCGTCCGCCGCCGCTGCGGTCGGGTAGACGCGATGAAATCCTCGCTCCGGCTCCGCTCCTTTATAGCACCGCGCTCCGAAGGCAGCGGCGATCATTTGCGCTCCGAGGCAAATTCCCAGCACCGGCTTTTCGGCATCGTGGAAGTGACGGATCAACCGATCCGTGTCCTGCAGGAAGGGATCCGTGGCCCGGTTATAGGCGCTTTGCGGCCCACCGAGAACGATCAGCCCGAAATAGCCGCCGTCATCCAGCGGCAGAGAATCGCCGTCAGGCGGAACGCATGATTCGATGGCGA
This sequence comes from Alphaproteobacteria bacterium, assembly GCA_965249645.1. Taxonomy (GTDB): domain Bacteria; phylum Pseudomonadota; class Alphaproteobacteria; order UBA828; family JAPUJA01; genus CAVOEB01. The sequence continues at coordinate 47,436 of CBDFML010000001.1, read as the reverse complement.
CCCCGTGGCGCGCTGCGCAGGCTTCCAAAGTGGCGCCCGGCGGGTCGGATGCATCTGGCATGACGGCTAGAATTTTCATCGGCGGACCTCGACCCTGCGTGTCAATCCAAGCCTACCCCTCGTAATTTGGCCAGCCAAGGGTGCGACAGTTCAGATCCGCTATCGTCACACCGGACATCACCGGAACGTCATGGGAAATCGCCCGCGGGTAATCTCCACCCGGCCGGGCTTATCCGGCGTGCCGCCGGCGCATCAGGATCAATACGAAGAACCCACCGAAGGTCAGCACCGCGACGGCGGCAATGATCAGAGAGCCGATCGCGGGGATCATCGGCGTATAGGCCGCAATCATCTTGCCGAAGATCCATTCGGGCAAGGTAGAGTCCGCCCCCGTTGTAAAGGCCGAGAGCGGAAAATTGCCCCACGAGAGCAGGAAGCCCCACAGGCCTCCCGAGATCACGCCCGGCGCCAGCACAGGCAGGGTCACTTCCCAATAAACCTGCCAGCGTTTTGCCCCGAGATCGTAGGCCGCCTCCTCCATCGAGGCATCGAACCCGTACATCTGGATCGAGATCACCAGGATGACGATCGGCACGATCCAGACCAAATGGGCGAGCACCGCCGTCCACCAGTTGGGAATGATGCCGACATAGGTGAACCAGAGCAAAAGCGCCAGCCCGAGCACTGCCTGGGGGAAGAAAATCGGCAGCAAGATGAGTTTTTGAAAGATCTTCTGACCCTTCCAGTCGTAGCGCACGAAAGCCAGCGCTCCAAGGAATCCGAGCACGATGGCGAAGCCCGCGACCACACCGCCGATCTGCAGCGAATTGCTTAAGAAACCCTCGACCGCCGGCGACGCGAAGGTCTTGTCGTACCACTTGGTGGTGAAATTGCTGTAGGGGAACTTGAAGAAGCGCGATTTGCTGAACGACGCCATTATGACGCAGATGATCGGCGCATAAATGAACAGCACGAGAAAGCCTGTGTAGCTGCCGATCAGCCATTTCACCCAGCGTGGGCTCTCCATGGCTACTTTCTCCCCAACAGGGCATCGAGGTCGAGCCGGCCCATCACGAGGGTCACGATCACGGCGATAACCCCGATCATGATGGTGGCCAGCGCCGAGCCCATGGGCCAGTTCTGCGCAAACGTGAATTCATGCTGGATCTCGTTAGCGATGGTTATGACCGCCATACCGCCCAAAACCTTGGCCTCGGAAATAGCGCCGACCGCCAGGATGAAGCTGAGAAGGCCACCGACCAGAATACCGGGCATGGCGATCGGGATTTCGATTTCGCGGAAAATCTGGAAGCGCGAAGCACCCAGATCGCGAGCCGATTCTACGAGATCCTTCGGGATCATCGCCATGCCGAGTGTCATCGGAAACAGCACGAATGGCAGGTAGACATAGACCAAGCCAAAAATAATCGAGGTCGGTGTGTACAGGAGAGTGCCGATATCCTCGGCCCCGAAGACTTCTCTAATAATGCCCGCAAGCACCCCCGACTTCGGCAGATGGAATAAAAACCAGCCGAACAGGCGGACATTCTCGGAGACGAACATCGGCATCAGAAACAGGAAGGTGACGATGATCGACCATTTGCCGAACAGCTTGGCCATCCCGTAGGCCGCCGGGTAGCAGATCACCATCAGGATGGCCACGGTCGCGGCCGCCATCCCGAACGACCAGACGTAGGAAATATAGAAGGTCTCGCTGAAGATCCGCTCGAAATTCTCAAGCGTCCAGGTGCCGTGATACCCGAATGTCCGGTCGGGCAGGAAGCTGAATTCTATCACGATCAACAAAGGTGCCCCGAAGCCGATGGCAAAGAGCACCAACACCGGGATCGCGTTAATGAACCCCGGCTGACGGAACCAGTCGCCAACGCGTGCGGCGCGCGAGGGCGGCGCAAGCACGGGCCCCGACGCCCGCTTTTCTTCCGCCATTCCGTGAGAGGCGTCGGACATCAGTCGGCCACCAGCACGCTGTCCTTGGCGTCCCAGCCGATCGTCACCTCGTCGTTCAGGCTGCCCGCGTAGGCCTGCTCACGCAGCTTTTCCACCGTGAACATCTCTTCGCCCACCCGCACATGGTACTGAACCCGAGAGCCCATCGCGTATTCGTTGTACAAAACCCCCGTCAACTGGTTCTCCGCGCTCGCCCCCTCGTTCACAAACCGGATCGATTCGGGCCGGATCACCAGATGACCCTGCTCAAACCCGGACGGCCGATCCGCAGGCGCGGTCAGGCTGGCGCCGTAGTCCGACGCCTCCAGCTTGTCCCCCGACGCGGTCACCGCCAACACGTTCACCTCGCCCATGAACTGCGAGACAAATCGGCTTTGCGGGCGCGTGTAGATATCGTTCGGCGACCCGATCTGGATGATCTGGCCCTCGCGCATGATCCCGATCCGATCCGACATCACCATCGCCTCTTCCAGCGAATGCGTGATGTACATGAACGTCTTTCCCGTCCGCCGGTGAAGATCTTTGAGTTCCACCTCCAACAGCTTGCGCAAACGATAGTCGATGGCTGAGAGCGGTTCGTCGAAAAACAGGATCTCAGGGTCCGACGCCAGTGCCCGTGCCAGCGCCACACGCTGGCGTTCCCCGCCCGAGCATTTGGTCACGTTCTTGGCGTAATAGTCCGCCGGCAGCTGGAGCATATCGAGAAGCTCCATTGCCCGTTGTTTCCGCGCGGCCCGCGACACTCTCCGCATCTTCAGCGAAAACTCTATGTTCTGGCCCACCGTGCGATGGTGGAACAGCGCCAGAGACTGAAACACCATGCAGCTCGGACGCCGGTTCGCCGGCACGCCGGTGATCCGCTGACCCCGCAGATAAACATCCCCCGCGCTCGGACGCTCCAGCCCCGCCAGCATCCGAAGCAGCGTCGTCTTGCCCGATCCCGACGGTCCCACGATCGTGAAAAACTCACCCTCGCGGATGTCGAGGTCCACACCGTTCACCGCCGTGAACTTCCCGAACTGCTTGGTGATGTTCGACAGTCGTAAAAACGCCTCGGCTTCGGCCATCAACGTCTCCCTCACCCGGTCAGGCCGAGCACCTCGGGCCGGTCCAGATCATCCGCCTTGACGGCGGCGGCCGGCGTTGTCGCCAAACTGGGTCAAAGCGCCAACCCATTGGTGAAAACGGCGGGCGCCAGTTTCAGGATGTTAGCCCGAAACCGGCGCCCCTAACTTCTCGGGAAGGTCCTGGCGACCGTCCCTACCGCTGGCTCAGGTTTCTCTCTCGCGCTTAGCCGCCGTGTAGATTTCGAACTGGGCGTCGTAGTTTGGGTTGATGTACATATCGAAGGAGCGTTCGATCTCCCTCTCCAGCGCATCGGCCTGCACCGCGTGGAAATTTTCGGAAGTCCAGTGCGCCCGACAATCCGGATCCGACATCTGAGCCACATTGGTCATGCCGTCTTCGTCCTGACCGATGATGGCGGAAAGCTCGGGGCTCAGACAGAATTCGAGGAAGTCCTCGGCCCGAGGGGTCGGATCGGCGGTGTTGTTGACCACCGAGGTGATCTCGATCCACATGATGCCACCCTTGCCGTCGACCGGGCCGCTATCCGGCACTGTGCCCCAGAAGTTGTCGTAACCCTCGAGGCGCGGTGTCGAGGTGCAATAGGAGCTGCCGGAGACATAGGCGTCGATCTCGCCGTTAAGCATCGCGTTATTGAGCAGGAAGTAGTCGTCCGAAAGAATTTTCGAATTGTTGAACCACAGGCGGCAGGTCTCTTCATACATCGTCATATCGGCTTCCGACTTCTCCTCATAGGGATTGAGGCCGGCGCCCAGGTTCATATGGCTGATATTCCAGTTATCCCAGGTCAGGATCGCCATGCGGTCTTTGAGCCCGCCGAACAGGTCCCAGCCCTCGCTCTCCGCGGTTGCCTGCGAGATCTTGTCGGTGTTCACCACGTAGGTGAAGGTGCCGATGCGCTGGACGATGCCGAGCATGTTCTCGTAATCGAGATCCATCGCCCACTTGTAGGGATGGTGGAACTCCGGGAACACCTTGTCGCCCTCGTAATAGGGAGCGAAGCGCTCGGTATTGAGCGGCACGATCGTCCCTTCGGGATACATCCACTCACGCGCCCAGGGGTTGTTCAAATTGATGATGTGCCAGATGTCTTTTTCGCCCGCGCGCAGGCGGTTCACGGCGTCCGGATCCGACGTCAAAAGTTCGTAGGTTACGGGCGTGTCGTACTCGTCCGAAAACCGGCTGGTCACGGGATCGGAGCTGTAGCCGCTCCAAACGAAGATCTTAAGTTCGTCGGCGGCTTGTGCGGTCATGGGCACCATCGAGCCAGCACCGGCAACGGCCGCGCCGGCGCCCATGCCCTTGAGCAGATCGCGCCGTGAAAGTTTCAGGTTCGCCATAGTTTACCTCCCATTGTTCGCGAAGTCATTAGCCCGCTGCCAAAGCAAAACATTCCATCCCCGGCGTTCACCCCTGCGCAAAGCCAAGGAAATGTGGATATATTTTGCAATGTCGGCGCACGGATTGCAACGACATCCGATCTAATGGACTAACCTATGGACCAATAGGTAGGCGAATGATCCGGCTGCTGGCGCGGGATGCTACTCGGCGTTGTGGCGGCGCCAAAAAATTAGCATGAACCAGGCACCGAACAGGATGACGAGCGAGCCGCCCACGGACAATGAGCCGATCACCGAAACCATGGGTGTGTAGGCAACCGTCATCTTGGAATATAGCCATTCGGGAACGGTCGAATCGGCGCCCGTGGTGAAGGCCGAGAGCGGAAAATTCCCCCAGGACAACAAGAAGGCGAACAGCGCGCCCGAGAACAAGCCCGGAGCGAGCGCCGGAATCGTCACTTCACGCAAGACCTGGAGGCGGGTGGCCCCGAGGTCGTAGGCCGCCTCTTCCATCGAGGCGTCGAAGCTGTAGACCTGGATCGAAATGACCAGGGTCACGATCGGCACGATCCAGACCATGTGAGCGAATGCCGCCGTTTCCCAGCTCGGGATGATGCCGAGGAAGGTAAACCATTGCAAAAGCGCCAGCCCGAGCACTGCCTGGGGAAAGAAAATCGGCAGCAAAATGAGCTTTTGATAGATGCTTCGCCCCCGCCAATCGAAACGGGCAAATGCCAGGGCGCCGAAAAATCCCAGCACCGTCGCGACCGACGCGACCACTAACGCCACATAGAGCGATGTCATATGGATATCGCCCGTGATCGACGCCGCGAAGGTGTCGTCGTACCAGTTCGTCCCGAACTTCTTGATCGGGAAACGGAAATAGCGCGACGCATTGATCGACGCGAGAAACACGCTGATCATCGGGACGTACAAGAACGCCACGATGGCGACGGTCCACGCCAGCAACAGGCTCCTGATCCAGGGCTTGGTATCCTTGTTCATTCCTAGCGCTTCCCGAGCAGGCGATCGAGATTGAGCCGGTGGAGCAAGGTCATCACGAGCACGGCGGTCAGGACTGTCACCAGCATGGCAATCGCCGAGCCGCCCGCCCAGTTCTGGGCGTAGGTGAACTCGTGGCGGATATCGATGCCGATGACACTGATGTTCTGTCCGCCCAAGATACCGGCTTCCGAGATCGCGCCCACCGAAAGGATGAAGGTCAGCAGACCGCCGACCAGAAGCCCCGGCATGGCAAGCGGGATCTCGATCTCCCGGAAAATCTGTAACCGCGAGGCACCCAGATCGCTCGCCGATTCCACGAGATCTTTCGGGATCATCGAGACACCGAGCATGATCGGGAACAGCATAAACGGCAAATAGACGTAACAAAGCCCGAACAGCACAACCGCCGGCGTATAGAGCATCGAGCCCGGATCAAGCCCGAACAGCGTCTTCATGATCCCGGCGAAAATGCCGCCCCCCTTCATCAGGAAGATGACCCAGCCGAACAAGCGGACATTTTCGGAGACAAACAGCGGCAAGACCATCAGAAGCGTGATGGGGGTCGCCCATTTGCCGAACACCTTGGCCATCCCGTAGGCTATCGGGTAGCAGATCGTCATCAAAAACGCGACGCAGGCGAACGCCAGGCCAAACGACCAGACAAACGGAATGTAGTGACTGGAGCCTTTCGCAAACAACCGGCTGTAGTTCTCGACCGTCCAGTCGCCGTGGAATCCAAAAGTGCGCTCGGGAATGAAGCTGGTCAGTCCGACCAGCACCAGCGGCCCCAGGAAGCCGGCCATGAACAACAACAACACCGGCACCGAGTTCAGCATACCGGGCGATGCGACGTTTCGAAGCAGCGCCCGCAGCCGCGAGAGCTCCTCCAGGCTGTGAGAGGCGTCGGACATCAGTCGGCCACCAGCACGCTGTCCTTGGCGTCCCAGCCGATCGTCACCTCGTCGTTCAGGCTGCCCGCGTAGGCCTGCTCACGCAGCTTTTCCACCGTGAACATCTCTTCGCCCACCCGCACATGGTACTGAACCCGAGAGCCCATCGCGTATTCGTTGTACAAAACCCCCGTCAACTGGTTCTCCGCGCTCGCCCCCTCGTTCACAAACCGGATCGATTCGGGCCGGATCACCAGATGACCCTGCTCAAACCCGGACGGCCGATCCGCAGGCGCGGTCAGGCTGGCGCCGTAGTCCGACGCCTCCAGCTTGTCCCCCGACGCGGTCACCGCCAACACGTTCACCTCGCCCATGAACTGCGAGACAAATCGGCTTTGCGGGCGCGTGTAGATATCGTTCGGCGACCCGATCTGGATGATCTGGCCCTCGCGCATGATCCCGATCCGATCCGACATCACCATCGCCTCTTCCAGCGAATGCGTGATGTACATGAACGTCTTTCCCGTCCGCCGGTGAAGATCTTTGAGTTCCACCTCCAACAGCTTGCGCAAACGATAGTCGATGGCTGAGAGCGGTTCGTCGAAAAACAGGATCTCAGGGTCCGACGCCAGTGCCCGTGCCAGCGCCACACGCTGGCGTTCCCCGCCCGAGCATTTGGTCACGTTCTTGGCGTAATAGTCCGCCGGCAGCTGGAGCATATCGAGAAGCTCCATTGCCCGTTGTTTCCGCGCGGCCCGCGACACTCCCCGCATCTTCAGCGAAAACTCTATGTTCTGGCCCACCGTGCGATGGTGGAACAGCGCCAGAGACTGAAACACCATGCAGCTCGGACGCCGGTTCGCCGGCACGCCGGTGATCCGCTGACCCCGCAGATAAACATCCCCCGCGCTCGGACGCTCCAGCCCCGCCAGCATCCGAAGCAGCGTCGTCTTGCCCGATCCCGACGGTCCCACGATCGTGAAAAACTCACCCTCGCGGATGTCGAGGTCCACACCGTTCACCGCCGTGAACTTCCCGAACTGCTTGGTGATGTTCGACAGTCGTAAAAACGCCTCGGCTTCGGCCATCAACGTCTCCCTCTAAATCCTTACGTCACTGGAGCCACGGTACGACGGATCAGACTGCGATGCCGCGAACACGCGCCATGCTCACCGAACAGGGGCAGGGATCTACGGACTGTGACTATAGCGTTGAGCGGATGGGGGCCGCACAGGCTAACCCTGCGCGACCCCCTTTTGCCCATCTAAAACGCCCGGCGAAACGGCTTAGCCAGACTTGGTGCGCCGCGCATCGTTATAGATCTCCCACATCACGTCGTAGTCCGGGTTCTGTTCGAACTGTACGGCGTGGTCGAGACGATAGTTGTAGCCCATGTGGCCGTAATCATCGTGCTCGGGATAGTAGGAAAGCGCCCGCAGCTCGTCGGCGCTGAACAGGTTGAACACTTCCGGCTGCTTCATCTGCAGGACAGGGTTCAACACGCCCGACGCCGTCGCCACGATATGGTTAACTTCCGGCTGCAAGCAATATTCGAGGAAATCCTCGGCCGCCGGGTTGACGTCGGGATTGTTGACCAGCGACGTCACTTCGATCCAGTTGACGCCGCCAAAGCCACGGGCCGGGCCGGATTTCGGCATGACATGCACGAGGTTCCAGTTGCCGTCGAGCCGGACACCCGAGAGCGAGTAGGTGCCGCTCGAGAAGCCGGCGTCGATCTCGCCGTTGAGCATGCCGAGATTGATCTGCACGAAATCATCGGTGATCATATTCGCGCCGTTCACGATCTTGCGGCAAACCTCGGCGAACTTGGCGATCTCGTCGTCCGTGTGCTTGACGAACGGATCGAGCCCGGCCGTCATGTTCATGTGGAAAATGTTCCAGTTGTCGTAGGCGAGGATGCCGTAACGGCCTTCCATCGCCGGGTCGAGGAAGATGTCCCAACCCTCGTCGTTGCCGGTCTGCCACGAAATCACGTCGGTATTGACGCCGAAATCGAAGCAGTCGGCGCGCTGGACCATGCCCACCATATGTTCGCCGTCGTCGCTGTAGATGTTCTTTGCGACTTCGCCGTTCACCTGCCAGACGTTGTCGTCGCTGAAGTATTCCGCGAAGCGATCTTTATCCATCTCGCGGATCAACTTCTCCGGCCACATTATCTTCGGCGCCCAATACTGGTTGAGGTTGATGACGTCCCAGATCTTGGTCTCGCCAGCACGCAGTCGGTTGATCGCGTCCGGATCGGATATCAGCAGTTCATACTTGACCGCGACCCCGGTCTCGTCAGTGAAACCGTCGAGCAGGCGCGGGTCCGAATAGCCATCCCAGCAGAAAACATTGACCTCTCGCGCTGCATGGGCCTTGCCCACCGGCAAGACCGTGGCAGCACCGGCGGCGGCGACCGCAGCACCGGTCCCTTTCAGAAAATTACGTCGTGTCGTATTGCTCATGGTGTCTCTCCCATTTTGATCAGTCATTAACATTTTAGTCGGCGGGGATCGCCGAAATTCCCCGCTTGGGCGCCGTGCCATAAGACGTTGTTATCGTTATCGGCCAACGTTCAAGCGAACACTGCCCCAGCCCTGCCAGAAAGGCAACAATTTTGGCCACAACCCCGACCTTGCGCGACTGATAAGATGGCCGGGATTGCCCGACCAGAGTAAATCCGACAGCAGGCAAAGCATGACACGCAAACTATATGAACTTCTCGGCGCAGACGACCGCCGATTCAGCCCCTATTGCTGGCGCGCACGTTTGGCGCTCGCGCATAAGCAGCTTGATGCCGAATATATCCCTGTGGGCTTTACGGAAAAGGACAAGATCGCGTTCAGCGGCCAGACACAGGTTCCCGTCCCGGTCGACGGCGAGTCGACGATCTGCGATTCCTGGGACATTGCATGCTACCTCGATGACACCTACGCGGACGCACCGACACTGATTGGGGACGCCGTGGGGCGTGCGACCGCCTGGTTCGTCAGTTGCTGGAATGAAACCGAAGTCTTTCCGCCGCTGTTTCAACTTCTGGCCGCAGATATCCACGCCCACGCGCTGCCCGAGGGCCAGGCCTATTTTCGCGAGTCCCGCGAAAAACGCCTGGGTCGGAGCCTTGAACAATGCGCCGAGCAAGCGCCCAACTATCTCGAACCCTTCCGCTCAAGCCTTCGCCCGGCACGCCACGTGCTCAAGCGCCAGGCCTTCATGTGCGGGACCTCGCCGGCCTATGCCGATTACATTCTGTTCGGCACCTTTCAATGGGCGCGTGGCGTCAGCCCTCTGGCCGTGATTGAAAGAGACGACCCGCTGCATGCCTGGCGCGACCGCATGCTCGATCTATTCGACGGCCTCGGCCGCAGCGTCACCGCCTACGATTATTGAGAACTCGAAACCCGCGAGCCGGCGCGCTCACGCCGGCTGTAGCCAGACCGACGTGTCATGAAACGCTGCGCCGCCCGTCGGCGCCACGGGATCGGCCCCGGTCAGCGCGTTGATTCCGATCCCCTCCTCGAAGGCCGCGTTGGGCCAAACGCTCTCAACCACGAGCACGCCACGCGGCAAGCCGTCGAAGAGCTCGGCATGGAGAACGACCGAGCCCCGGTCGTTGCCGAGGCGCACGCGCTCGCCTTCGTCGATGGTGAGCCCATCCGCGTCCTTGGGATGCACCATCACGGTAGGATGGCCCTCGCGCTTTTTCGAGCTCGGCGTTTCGGTGAACGAGCTGTTCAGATAATTGCGCGCCGGCGCCGTGACCAGCCGGAACGGCCGCTCATCACAGGCCTCGTCGATAACCTCCCAGTGGTCGGGAAATTCCGGCATGCGGACATTTTCGGGGCCGAAGACCGTCAGGCTCGACCCTCCCCAATCCGGAGCAAAGCGGAACTTGCCGTCGTCGTGGGCAAAGCCGTTGAGATAATGAGCCGTCTCGAAATCGGGCGCACAATCGTACCAGCGGTTCTCCTCGAAATACGCGAGATCGGGCAGACCTGAGCGAGCAAGCAGGTCTTCGATCAACTCCCGCTCTGTCATCTCGAACCCCGGGTGTTTCGCGCCCAGGCGCTTCGCCAGAGCACAAACTACCTCGTGATTGCTTCGGCACTCCGCGTAAGGCTCGATGATCTTGCGTCCGAAGATGATGTGAGAACTGCCACCCTGCTGATAGATATCGTCATGCTCGAGAAACGTCGTGGCAGGCAGAACGATGTCCGCATAGGCCGCCGTCTCTGTCAAAAACTGCTCGTTGACACAGAGGAACAGGTCGTCACGCATCAGACCGGCCCGCACCTTCACTGATTCCGGCGCCACCACAGCCGGGTTGGTGTTCTGCATGAAAATCGCCGTAACCGGCGGGCCGTCGCCGAGCGTGCGCGGATCGCCGGTCAGCGCCGGTCCGATCCGCGACATGTCGATCATGCGCACGGATCGATCACGAGCGTCGAGCCCCAGCAACAACGACTTCTCCCACGGATAGATCGCTCCGTTGTTATGAAACGCACCGCCGCCTTCATGCTGCCACGCGCCGGTAACCGCTGCCAGGCAGGACGCGGCATGCATGTTGACCGCGCCGTTGCGCGAGCGCGAAAACCCGTAACCCAGGCGGAAGAAGCTTTTCGGCGTGCGGCCGACGAGCCGCGCAAACTCGACGATCTCCTCGACCGCAAGCCCGGTAATTGCAGCGGCCCATTCGGGCGTACGCGACTGCAGATGCGCTTCGAAATCACCCGACCGATCGGTGAATTTTTCGAGATAATCGCGGTCGGCGAAGCCTTCCTTGAACAGCACATGCATTGCGGCGCAGGCCAGCGCACCATCGGTGCCCGGGCGCAGTTGCAGGTGGCTGTCGGCCTGCCGGGCGGTGGCGTTGCGATAGGGGTCGATCACCACGATCGTCGCCCCGCGCTCCTTGCGCGCGCGCATTGCATGGGTCATTACGTTGACCTGGGTATGCACCGCGTTGGTGCCCCAAATCACCACCAGATCGGCCAGATCGATCTCACGTGGATCGACGCCGCGCAAAGCGCCGGTGCCCGCGGCAAACCCCTTCCAGGCAAGCGCCGTGCAGATCGTGTCGTGCTGGGTTGAATACCGCTTGGCGTGGCGCAGCCGCCACAGGCCGTCACGCTGAACCAGCCCCATGGTACCGGCATAATTGTAGGGCCAGACAGTCTCCGCTCCGTGCTTGCGTTCCGCCTCAAGCAGCGCTTCGGCGGTGATATCGAGGGCATCATCCCAGGAAACCGGCTCGAAGCGTCCCTCGCCCTTGGCGCCGACCCGGCGCAGCGGCTGGCTCAACCGCTCCTCGTGATGAACCCGTTCATCGTAGCGTGCTACCTTGGCGCAGATCACACCGGCGGTGTAGCTGTTCGAGGCCGCGCCGCGCACTCGCCCGATGGTGCGCTCGTCGAGTTTTTCCACCTCAAGCGCACAGGTGCTCGGGCAATCGTGTGGGCAAACGGAAGGTATAATTTCCATCACCGGGGTCCTTGATGCCACGCGCGGCCGGAGCAAAATTTGCAATCGACCGCTCCGGTTTATATCACGTCCCTTTCCCCTATTATCTAGGCTTTGCGATGCTGCGGGCAAACGGTCGCTGCCAACGGTAAACCGGTCCTGCGGTTGGCATTAGAATGAAATCGATCAACTATGGGCCGGACAGGCACAACGCACCGAGCCAACATGACCGACGACCGCCCCGCCTCTGCGCCACCGCAATTGCGCCTCTACGGTGTGCGCGCGGGCCTGCCTTGGGTCGGCGCCGCGCCGTCTGCTTATGGCGGTAATACCGCCTGCGTCGAACTGCGCTGGGGCCCATCGCGTCTGGTATTCGATGCCGGCACGGGAGCGCGCGAGTTGAGCGCGGCGCTGCTTCCCGACGCGCCCGTCATACTCGAGCTCTTCTTTTCCACGTTGCGCTATGAGCATCTTTGTGGGCTGCCCTTCTGCGCCGCGGCGTTCAACCCGCAAAACGGCTTCCGGCTGCACGCGGGAGGCGGCGATGGCGCACTCGAAGCGGCACTCGACAAGATGATGAGCGCGCCACTCTTTCCCATCCCGCGCAGCTTCCTGGGTGCGGTGCGCAGCCTCGATGCATTTGCACCGGGAGAGCGGGTCAGTCTGGCCGACGGCCCCGTGGTGACAGCCTTCGCCATCGACGGAGCGCCCGACGCCCTGGCCTACCGGATCGAGAGCGCCACCGTATGCCTGGCAATTCTAGGCGAGGCAAACAGCCACGCACCTCCGCCGCCCGGCCTGCTCGACAGCGCCGATCTCGCGCTCGTCGCCGCGTCCGCAGATGAGTCCGTTCCGGGCGAAACGGGCCGAAGCTGGCAGGATGCTGTGCGTTATGCCGGTGCAGCGGGCGTTCGACGGCTCGTGCTCAGCCATCATCGATGCGACCGCGACGACGACGCGCTTGACGCCATTGCCGCCGCGCTTGCACAGGAGGTGCCCGGTGCGACTCTCGCCCGGGAAGGCGCGATGCTGACGCTGCCCTAGAAATTCGACCCGCAACCAGGCGCCGTTCAATCGGCGAGCTGCAGCCAGATCGCGTCGAATTCCTCGTGATGGTTGGCGAAGACCTCAAGCAGCTTGGGATCGAAGTGGCCCCGGGGATCAAGCCGATCGTCGCCCTTGAGCAGAATCTCGCACGTCTTATCATGACTGAAGGCGGGCTTGTAGGCACGCTTCGAGCGCAACGCGTCGTAGATATCGCCGAGTTGGACGATACGTGCGGTCAGGGGAATGTCCTCGCCGGCAATACCGTTGGGATAGCCCGTTCCATCCCATTTCTCGTGGTGATTGAGGGCGATCTCGGCGGCGAGTTGCAGACGATCGTTGTCGGCGAGAATCTGGTGGCCATAGACCGTGTGACGGTTCATCTCTTCGATTTCGTCGGAATCGAGACGCCCTGCTTTCTTGAGTACCGCCGAATTCACGCTCATCTTGCCAACGTCATGGAGTTGGGCGCTGTAGCGCAGCTCCACACACAAGCGTTTGCGGCACCCCAGAGTCTGGCCTAGAAAATAGGCGTACTCGTTAGTCCGTACGATGTGGTTACCAGTGTCCTCGTCATGAATTTCCGCAGCCCGCGCAAGCAACTCGATCGACACCATGAAGGCGTCTTCCGTCTCGCTCTGCAGGTCACGGATCTTCCGTCGCTGGCGCCACAGCGACCGGTTGCGTTCACGCAACGCCTCGTTCTGGCCCTCGATCCTCTCGAGCATGTCGGCGCGCTCGATTGCCGAGCCCACGACATGATTAAAGGGCACGATCAAATCGACCTGGCGTTCGCTGAAGGGCACAATCTCGCCACTCGCCGGATCGCGCCGGTTAATCAGTTGGACAACACCGATGGCTCGTCCATCATAATTTTTCAGTGCGAAGCAAAGCATCGAATGGCTGCGATAACCGCTTTTCTCGTCGAAGCTGGGATCGAAACCATAGGGGCGATCGTCGGGAATGGCGTAAAGGTCGTCGATCATGACCACTTCGCCGGTCGTTGCCGCGTATCCCGCGATGGACACCCGGTCCACCGGCACCTGGAAATCCGCTGTTGTGATCTCGAGCGCGGCATTCTTTACGCTGGCGGCATCGAGCACCGCTTCGCCATCGCGTTCGCGCACGATGAACACGGTTCCCGCCTCGGCCCCGGTCATCTCGCGAGCTTTGAGCAGAACCCGATCGAGCAGCCGCCGCACCGAACGGACCGGCGGGTATTCGACAAACGCCATGAACTCGACGATTGCGCTTGACGGGCTCTCTTCTCCTTGCGCGCTCACCAGACCCTCTCCTCCTTGAAAGGGATGTACTGCGCTGCGTTTTTGATCAGCGAGCCGATCGCCTTGGGCATCCGGCCCTCCCGACCGCAACTCGCTCTCTCTGTCTAATATCATGAACATAGCCCGATTGATAATGCGGGTCCGTCAACATTCCATAAATGATTGAAATCACACGATTAAGGTTAACGCTGATTAACTTTCGAGACAGCTGAACACGTCCCCGACCGGCGCGACGCCCCGGATATGCCGACGATGCCAGAGCGCATAGTACAGTAGCGTCCAGGCCGGCAACCCGCTGCGCACGCCGGGATCGGCCATAAGGCGCTCGACGGCGCCAGGCCGGCAAACTTCCGCGACGGCCGGGTCGCGAGCCAGCAGTGGGCCTAGACGCGCGCCCTCGCGTCCAATCCAGTCGGCGACCGGCACAGAAAAACCCCGCTTGGCGCTGAACGGCCGGGCTTCGGGCAGGTGGCGCTCCAGCCATCGGCGCAGCAGCCACTTGCCGGTGCCGCGGTGCAACTTGAGATTGTCCGGCAGGCGCATGGCAAACGCGGCCATCACCGGGTCGAGGAAGGGTGTGCGCCCTTCGACCCCGTACGCCATCAGGCAACGATCGAGCTTGAGCAGAAGGTCATGCGGCAACCAGTCCGCGCAATCCGCTGCCTGCACCGCCTGCAAACGGCTCCGGCCTGCCGCTCGAGCAGTTCGCTCGGCGGCCTCGATATCGTGACGCCAGCCGACGGGCTCCTTGCGCAATAGCTCGAGACCATCGAAGAAGCCGCGCGCCCGAAGCGCGCGCCCTCCCAGCCAGCGCGACCGCAACGCACGCCGATAGCGGCCGTAACCCGCAAACAGCTCGTCTCCGCCCTCGCCCGTCAACACAACCTTGAGCTGGCCGCTCACCGTAGCCGCGAGCTTGCTGCTCGGCAGCAGGGCGTAATCCGCCGCAGGATCATCGGTTGCGGCTGCGATACCCGGCAGCATCGTCCAGAAATCCTCCTCGGTCAGCTCCACTTCGACATGCTCAGCTCCCACGGTACGGGCCAGGGTGCGGGCATGGGCCCGCTCGTCCGCAACGCCGGCTCCGGCAAAGCCAGCAGTAAACGCCTTGACCGGCCGTTCATTCAGCCGCGCCATGGCGGCGAGCACCGCAGAACTATCGATGCCGCCTGAGAGGAAGAGCCCGTACTCCACGTCCGCACGCTGATGCGCTGCGACGGAATCGAGGAACGCTTCGTCGAATTTCTTGAGCGCTTCCTCCTCCGACCAGCGCTCCCGCGGCTCGCTGGGCAAGGCCGCACGATGACTGCGCTCGGCAACCTGTCCACTGGCGCAGAGCCAAGTCTCTCCCGGCATGATCCGGCGGATGCCCTGGAAAATCGTCTCGGGTCCGGTGGTGAACTGAAGCTGCAGCAGCTGAGCCATGGCTCGTACATCGAGACGTGGAGTCACCAGTCCCGCCGAGATCAAGGCTTGCGGCTCCGAGGCAAAGACCAGGCCCAGATCCGTCTCGGCGGCGTAGAGCGGTTTTATACCGAACGGATCGCGCGCCAGCACCAGACACCGGGAACTACCGTCGTAAAGTGCAAGGGCATACATGCCCCGCAAGCTCTCCACGCAGCCGGGTCCATCGCGTTCGTAGAGCGCCAGGATCGGCTCGCAGTCCGAGCCGGTCGCAAAACGCGCAGCTCCCAGTTCTGCGCGCAGTTCGCGGTAATTGTAGATCTCGCCGTTTGCGACCAGCGTCGTATCGTTCACACCGAACAACGGCTGCGCCCCGCCGTCGAGATCGATGATCGCCAACCGGTCATGCACCAGACCGATGCCGGGCGCGACATAACGCCCCCGCCCGTCGGGCCCGCGATGGTCCAGTGCGTCAGCCAATCGGTCAAGCATGCCGGCATCAGGCTCGGAGCCATCCAGGGTCATTACCCCCGCGATGCCGCACATCAGCCCGCCACCTCGTCGAAGAACGCACGATAGGCTGCCACCACAGCCTGTTCGGTGAAATCGCGGTCAAATGCACCCCGCCCCGCCCCGGCGAGAGCGTCACGCAAATCCGTATCGCCTTGCACCCGCGTCAGCGCGTTAGCGAGCGCCTCGACATCATCAATGGGCGCGAGCAGGCCCGTCTCGCCGTCACGGATCAGCGCGGCCGGTCCTGCGCTTTTGGCCGCGACTACGGGCACGCCGTGTGCCCAGCCTTCAATCACCACGTTGCCCAGCGGCTCATGACGCGATGGACAGACCAAGATGTCGGCCGCCGCCAACAGAACCCCGGCGTCGTCGCGCCAGCCCAAAAAGCGTACCCGTTCCGTGATACCCAGCCGGGCAGCCTGTGCTGCCAGCTCGCCGCGTAATGGCCCCTCGCCGGCGATCCACAACCATGTATCAGGCAGCCCCGCCAGCGCATCGAGCAACACGTCGAAGGCTTTGTTCTCGTGTAGCCGGCCCAAGGCCAGAAGCAGCGTCGCATCGTCGGGCGTCTCGTGCTGCGCCCGCGGCTCTGGAGGCAGGGGGTAAGCGTCGACAAAATTCGGAAGGTAGTGAGCGCGGCTTTCCGGCCAGCCCTGGTCGATCAGGTAGCGCACAATGTCTTTCGTGTTGCCAACCAGATGATCGCAGTGGTGGTAATATTTGAGATTGTAGTAGCCGCCCAGCCGCGCGACATGAACGAATCGCCGGCCGCGGCGGCGTGGGCAGAAACGCGTTGCCCGGTTCATCCAGGTCAGCACCACGTCGGGATCGTACGCTTCGATTTCGCGAACGAAGGCGCGTCCGGTGCCAACGTCGAGCCGGCCGCCAAAGGCGAACTCGACCACATCGACACCGCCCGCCGTGAGCATCGACCGGCGCGCCGCATCTTTTCGGATCACCACTCTCTGCTCCAGTTGCACCTTGGCAAAGGCGATGGCGAGGCGCTCGAAAAACGCTTCCGCCCCGCCGTGGGCACCTCCCGCCATGGCCTGGAGCAGGCGCATGCCTCAGCCCTCGTCGCCCTCGTTGGGCTCGACCTCGGCGCGCAAATGGGAAATCAGCGGATAGAGCGCGGCCATCAGCGCAATGACGAAGCCCCACCGCCCTTCTCGATACCCTTTGCGCCGAAAGTAGCATTTGAGAAATCGAGACAGGCTGCGGCGCATTGTCCAAATCATCGGCGGCAGCGGCTTGCCCGCCTCGCGCAAATCGGCGGCGCGTAACGCCGTGTAACGGTCGAGGCGGCGAAGCATGTCCGAAAAATCGCGGTCCACGTGATGAACCATGCGACTTTTGAGCGACCGTTCCCGACCCTGCAGTTGAAGCGCAGGATGCACCCGCTGCGGCCCCCAGCGCTTTGCTCCCTTCGAGAACAACCGGGGTGCTGCCGAAACGCCCCACGATCCACCCCAGCCGTAACGCACCCGCCGGCTCCCGATATAGTTGTCGAAGGGGACCAGAAAATGTCCGGGAGAAGCAGTAACGATGGTCCCGCGGATTTCGTCGCCCAGCTCCGAAGGGGCCCGCTCGTCCGCATCGACTTCGAGAATCCAAGCGCCGCTTGCTGCGTCGATCCCTGCATTCCGCCGCTCGCCTTCGAGCGGCCAGTTTCCTTCGACAAGCATCGCTCCGTAACTCGCCGCGATGTCCTTCGACCTGTCGGTGCAGCGGTCGAGCACGACGACCAGTTCGTCGGCGAATCTCAGGCAGTCGAGGCATTCGGCTAGCTGCGCCGCCTCCTCATGAACGGTTACGACGACCGAGAGCTTCGGTCCCGATGACGTGTCACCGCTCATGACGAGCTTCTGCCAATGCGCGCCCAGAGTGCCTCGGCTGCCGCGCAGGCCGCATCCACGCTCAAGCTGTCCATCAGGCTGTCCGCTACGCGGTGATCGTAGCCCGGCCCGCCGACCAACTCGCCGTAGGCCCGCTCCGTGCGCACGAAGGCGGCCCGCGGTCCCCAAGGCGCATAATGGTCCTCCCGGCTCGGCCCGAACAGTCCGAGGGTCGGGCAGCCCGCGGCCGCGGCGATATGCATCAGGCCGGAATCGTTGCCGACATAAAACGAAGCGCGTTTGAGGCAAGCATGGGCAGTCAGAAGATCGAGCGTACCCACAAGATCGATCCGCCGCGCCTCGGGCATGGATTCGATCAAGGGCATCGCGGCCTCGCGCTCGTCCGGCCCGCCGAATATTGCAATCCGGGCACCGGGCAAAATACCATCGGACGCCGTCAGTCGGCGCGCGAGTTCGCCGAAGCGCTCCGCGCGCCACTGCTTTCCGGGCCATTTTGTGGTCGGCCCCACGGCGAGGAACGGTCCGCCATCCGGCAACAGGCGCACGGCCTCCGTTTGCTGCTCGGACGACGACCATAAGCGCGGCGCCGGCGGGGACTCGAGTTCCATCAACCGGCCCAACCCTTCAACGCGATGGCCCACCTCTCCACGGCTGTGCAGCACGAACCGGCGGCGGGCGGGTAGCAGGTAGGCAATCAACGAGGCGCGGAGATCGACGATCAGATCCCACAGAGTTGTCGCGCAAGTCCGCCACAGGGCGAACCAATGGCCTCCAGCGGTACGTTTGGCGAGTGCGATGATCCGTTCGACATTGGGCGTAGCAGCAAACAGGGGCGCGGCAGCCGGACCGCAGGCCACGGTGATGCGGCTGTCCGGGTGGGTCTCGATAAGATGCGCCAGCAAGCCCGTCGACAACACGGCGTCGCCGATCCGGGTCGACGTGACAAACAGGATCTTCATCGAAACAGAACTTCAAACTCTCCGGCGACCTTGTCCCAGCTACGCCCACGCTGGCGCAGCCGCGCTTCCTTGCTGACATGAGTGAAGCGCTCGAGATCGTTCAAAAGGGGCAATGTGAGATTGACGAAGGCCTCATCGTCGGGCGCGAGAAAGCCTGTCTCGCCGTCAACGATGCGTTCCTCCGCCGCGCCCAGAGGCCGGGCGACGCAGGGCAATCCCACGGCCTGACTTTCGCTCAGTGTCGAGCAATGCATATCGCTCACCGAACCGGGATAGAGATGCACCCGGGCCTTGCGATAGACCTCCGCCATCTGAGGATCCGAGCCGGGCTCGAAGACGCGCACGCCGGTGCCGCGTGCCGCCTTTGCCTGTTCGGCGATCGGCCGCACGGCCTCGGGAATTTCCCGGCCCTGCTCAGCGGCAACCAGCGATGCCGAATAGACGTGCAGCTCCGCAGTGGGTATTTTGGAATGAATGCGTTCTACCCAGAGCTGCAACAGCCAATCCAGCCCCTGCCTGGGGTGGCTGGTTACCACGGCGATCGGCGTTTCGCCCGGCGTCATGTCCTCGGCCAACAGATAGGATTTGCGCACGCCGAAAGGCACGGTTTTGGAATACCCGGGAGGATCTCCTGGGTAGGTACTGCGATGGGTCTTGCCGAGAAAAACAATACTGGGTTCGGCGCGCGAGATCGCCGGAGCGGCGGGCTCGCGGGCAAGAAAGCTGGCGGGCTGGGCAAGCCAGAAGACCGTCTTGCGGGTCGTTCGAATGAACTGGAGCAGTGACGGCTTGCGAAATGCGATCAGAACCTCGGTGATGGTCGGCCGCCGCCCCTCCCACGGTATCCAGCTCACATCGTCAATCGCGGCGGGCACCAGCGAGCGGTTGATAACGCGAACCGTGTGCCCCTTGCGCACCAGCGCGGCAGGCAGGCTTGCGAACGCCTTTTCGGCGCCGCCCAGCGGCTCGGTGTCCGGGCTTTCGCCGTTGAACGGCACCGAATCATCGACCAGCGTGATCAGCATTGAAAAATTCAGTCCCTAGCCATCGCCGGAGCGGCACCGGCGATTGCTTATATCCCGCACCTCACCGCTTTGCAAAGACCCTGCCTGCTAGCGTGCCCCTTGCCAGCGGGCGATTCATTGCCTAGTGATTCATAACATCGTTTTGACCAAGCTAAAGGCGACACAGCCCATGACGGGAATCCACTATTCCGCCCTGCCGGACCGGGGCGTTGTTGAAATTTCTGGTGAAGAGGCGCGCAGCTTCCTCCAGGGCATGATTTCCAACGACATCGACAAGCTCGCGCCCGGCCGGGCGATCTACGCCGCTTTCTTGACGCCCCAGGGCAAGTATCTCTTCGACTTCTTCATCGTCGAACAGGACGGCGTATCGCTTTTCGACGTCGAGGCCGCGCGGCGCGACGAACTGATCAAGCGTTTCACTCTCTACAAGCTGCGCGCCAGGGTGGCCTTCGAAGACCGCATCGGCGATCTTGCCGTCGCAGCACTTTGGGGCGCCGATGCAGCCGCCACACTCGGGTTGGACCCGGTGCCCGGGACGGCCAAGGCACTTGAGGGCGGTCGAGTCTATGTCGATCCCCGGCTGATTGCCGCGGGCGCGCGTGCCATCCTTCCAGCAACGACGCTCGCCGCCACGCTCGACAGCGTAGGCGCCTCGGCTGCATCGCCCGGAGAGTACGACCGTCATCGCCTCGCCCTCGGCCTGCCCGACGGCAGCCGCGATCTCATCGTCGAGAAATCCTTGCTGCTGGAAAGCGGATTCGACGAACTTCAAGGGGTCGATTTCGAGAAAGGCTGCTACGTCGGCCAGGAGCTGACCGCCCGGACCAAATTTCGCGGCCTTGTGCGCAAGCGCCTGTTGCGCGTCGATGTCGAGGGATCGATCCCCGAGCCCGGCACGCCCGTGACGGCCGACGGCATCGAGCTGGGCGAGATGCGCTCGGCGCGAGACGGGGTCGGCCTGGCACTCCTGCGGCTCGACCGACTGGCCTCGGCCCGGGCCACCGGCGCGGCGATCCAGGCGGATGGTGCAGCGCTTACACCAGTTACTCCCGATTGGGCCGTGCTTCCCGAGATCGACGAATCCGAGTGATGCCCGCCGAGTTATAGCTGGCAGAAATCGGTGACTCGCCAGCCACGCGCATTCGTTGAGCAAAATTGACTCAATACGACCATTCACCTAGGCTGAACATCGTGCTCTTGTGACGGCGTCACTGGCCTGCGAATCACAGGCCGGCCATGTGTCGGGAGGTTGCTATGAGCCATATCGGAATCCTGACTGTAATTGGCCTTGTCGTCATCCTCGCAGCGTGCGTTGCGCCACGAAGCGACCTTCCACAGATCGATCCCGAACTCGCTGAGCGCGAAGCCCTCATCCAGCGCAAAATGGCGCTGGAATCCGCCCTCGAAATGGAACTCCGGCTAGCCCAGATCGCTCGCCCGATGTGGATTGCGGCCGCGCCGTTGTGCGGCAAACGAATTTCTCCGCCCGTTGGCCTCTATTATACCAACCAGCACCAATGGGAAGGAGAATGGCTGCAGGCCACCAAGGAGCTTTATGGACTGTCCAACAGTCTGCAAGTGTTGCACCTGGAGCCCGGCTCACCCGCGAATCAAGCCGGTTTGCAGGCTGGCGACCACTTATACAAAATTGACGGTTGGGACGTACCGACTGGAGAAAAAGCGACCGATCTTCTCGAAAAACATCTCGACGACGTAGAGAAGCAATTGATGATCGGGGTCGAATCCTCCAGCCAAGAATTACTGCCCGTTGTGTTTTCTGTGCTCCGCAATGGCCAGCGACACGACATTTCCGTTACACCCCTTATCGGTTGCGACTACGGCTTCTATGTTGTCCAGGACGACTCCCTGAACGCCTATGCCGACGGACGAGACGTCGTGATTAAACAGGGAATGATGCGATTTGCCGAAAACGATACAGAGCTGGCCGCCGTTGTAGCTCACGAACTTGCCCACAACCTCATGGGCCATAGTGAGGCCAAGGAGACGAATGCAGCGAGAGGAATGCTGCTCGATCTTCTCGCGGCCGGTCTTGGCGTCAATACCCAGGGCGCATTCATGAAACTGGCAGCGGGCGCCTATAGTCAGGAATTCGAAGCGGAAGCCGATCATGTCGGTCTCTACATAATGGCGCTTGCCGATTACCAGATGGACGATGCCCCGAATTTCTGGCGCCGGATGGCGATCGAGTTTCCGACGGGTATCGATTATGGCGACACGCACCCCACCACGCCCGAGTGTTTTCTTGGTCTCGAGAGTGGAATCGCAATGATCACTGAAAAGCGCGCAGCCGGGATCGACCTCGCCGGCGAAGTCAATATCCCGGACCTTCGCGCTTGGTCCGACGAACCCATCCGCGAGTTTCCCGAGTCGGGCGACCAAGCCCGAAATGGAGTTACCAAGTCATCCGACAGCGAGGATGAGGCAGAAAGCGCCGACGCCGAATAGGAAATTTGGACTAAGCGGTTCGACGGGGCTACCCGTTTGCAAATAGCTCAGTCATCGGTTTTACGGGCCATCGCGGCCTGGGCGGCGGCGAGCCGCGCGATTGGCACCCGGTAAGGCGAGCAGGACACGTAGTCGAGCCCAATCCGTTCACAGAAATGGATCGACTCGGGATCGCCGCCATGCTCACCGCAGATACCGAGCGAGATACTGGGCCGGATGGCACGCCCCCGCTCCGCGGCAATTCGAATGAGTTCTCCAACGCCTTCCTGATCGAGAGTGACGAAAGGATCCCTTTGCAGCACCCCTAACCGGCCGTAGCTCTCCATAAAGCTCGTCGCGTCGTCGCGCGAAATGCCAAAGGTGGTCTGGGTCAGGTCGTTGGTTCCGAAGCTGAAAAACTCGGCGCTTTCGGCAATCCGTCCCGCCAGCAGTGCGGCGCGCGGTAGCTCGATCATGGTGCCCACCATGTAAGGCGGTGCGTCGCCGTTGTCTTCGGCAACCTTGCGGGCTGTCTTGTCGATCAACTCGCGCATCAGGTCGAACTCCGCCTTCGTCGCCACTAGCGGAATCATGATCTCGGGCACCACGGTCTCGCCCTGGGCCTGGCCGGCCTCGAGCGCCGCTTCAAAGATCGCGCGCGCCTGCATCTCATAAATCTCGGGGAAAGTAATACCAAGCCGGCAACCGCGATGGCCCAGCATGGGATTGACCTCGTGCAGCTTCTGCGCACGGCCACGCAAGGTCTCAATATCGTCGCCCGTCGCGGCGGCGATTTCGGCCAGCTCATCGTCGTGGCTCGGCAGGAATTCGTGAAGCGGCGGATCGAGCAGCCGGATCATCACGGGTAGACCGGCCATGATCTTGAACAGGCCGACGAAATCCGCGCGCTGCATGGGCAAAAGTTTCTCAAGCGCCGCGCGCCTTCCGTTTGCATCGCCCGCCAAGATCATCTCGCGAACGGCAACGATCCGCTCGGCGTCGAAGAACATGTGTTCGGTACGACACAGGCCAATGCCCTGGGCGCCGAAGCTGAGCGCTGCGGCGGCGTCATTCGGTGTCTCGGCGTTGGCCCGGACCTCGATGCGGCGGAGCTCGTCGGCCCATCCCATGAGCGCGGTGAAATCGTCCGACAGCACAGGCTGGATCATGGGTACGTCGCCCAGCATCACCTCGCCGGTCGACCCGTCGATGGTGATAATCTCGTCCTCGGCGACCCTCGTCCCTCCAATGGTAAAAGCACGACCCTCGAAGTCGATTCTGAGCTCGCCCGCACCCGAGACACACGGCCGACCCATGCCGCGCGCGACCACGGCGGCGTGGCTCGTCATGCCGCCCCGGTTGGTCAGGATGCCACGCGCGGCGTGCATGCCGTGGATATCTTCCGGGCTGGTTTCGGCGCGCACCAATATCACCGCCTCGCCCTTGGCCGTCCGGTCGCCTGCCTCGTCGGCCTGGAATACCACGGCGCCCGTCGCAGCGCCCGGCGAGGCGGGCAGTCCTCGGGTCAGTACCTCGCGGACGACGCCGGGATCGATGGTCGGGTGCAGTAGCTGATCCAGGCTCGCGGGATCGATCCGGCGCACCGCTTCGTCCCGTTCGATCAACCCTTCCTCGACCATTTCCACGGCGATCCGCAAGCCGGCCGCCGTTGTGCGCTTTCCAGATCGCGTCTGGAGCATCCACAGCTTGCCCTTTTGGGCGGTGAACTCGACGTCCTGCATGTCACGGTAATGAACTTCGAGACGAGCGAAAATCCCGAGTAACTCGGCATAAAGCGCGGGCATCGCCTCTTCCATGCTTGCGAGACCACCCGGTTTGGCCACGCCTGCCGCCTTGGGTCTCGTCAGCGGCGCCGGGGTCCGGGTACCGGCAACCACATCCTCGCCCTGGGCGTTGATGAGGAACTCGCCGAACACCTCTTTCTCCCCTGTCGAGGGGTTGCGGGTGAAGGCCACGCCCGTCGCACAATCATCGCCCATGTTGCCAAACACCATGCTCTGTACGTTCACGGCCGTGCCCCAATCGTCGGGAATCTGGTGCAACCTGCGATACGTCGTGGCGCGCGCGTTACCCCAGCTCTGGAACACCGCACCGATCGCGCCCCACAGCTGGGCGTGGGGGTCTTGCGGGAATGGTTCGCCCGTCTCCTCCTCGATCTTCGTGAGGAAGCTCGCAACCACATCCCGCCAGTCCTCTTCCGAGAGCTCCGTATCGAGCGTCATCCCACGACGTTCCTTATGGTGTTCGAGCAGGTCCTCGAACCCGAAATGCTCGGCGCCCAGCACCACGTCGCCATACATCTGGATGAAGCGGCGGTAGCTGTCATAGGCAAAACGTCCGTCGCCCGACTGGCGCGCAAGCCCTTCCACAGTCGCGTCGTTCAGGCCGAGATTGAGCACCGTCTCCATCATGCCCGGCATGGACGCCTGAGCGCCGGAGCGCACCGATACCAGCAAGGGATCGTCCGGGTCGCCAAAGCGCGCGCCGATGTTCGACTCGATGCCTGTAAGCGCCGTGGACACCTGATCCTGGAGTTCTTCAGGGTAACTGTGCCCGTTGGCCTCGTAATGGCCGCACACCTCGGTGGTAATGGTGAACCCCGGCGGCACCGGCAAGCCAAGCCGGCTCATCTCGGCGAGGTTGGCGCCTTTACCGCCCAGCAGGGCGCTCATCGCGACCGAGCCCTCGGCCTCACCATCGCCGAAACCGTAGACGTATTTGGTCATCCCTCGATCTTCGAAAAATCTGCCAGCCGGTCAAGCGCAGCTCGAATTCGCGCAAGCAGACAAAGCCGGTTGCGCCGATACTCGGCTTTCTCACTGTTAACCGTAACCTTGTCGAAGAAGCCGTCGACGGGTCCCCGCAATCGGGCAAGCGCCTTCATTGCTCCGGCGAATTCCTCTTCCGATGCAGCCGCATCTGCGTGTTGTTCTGCTGTTTTGATCGCATCGAACAGCACGGTCTCCTCTGACTGGACGAAACGCTCAGGCTCCGGTACGCCGTCGTAGCGCACGCCGTCTTTCTTTTCTTCGATGGCCAGAATGTTGGCGGCGCGACGATAGGCAACCAGCAGGTTAGCGCCGTTCTCGCTGGCGAGAAACTCCGCCAGCGCATCGACCTTGGCCAACAGGCGCACGAGATCGTCTTCCCCGCCCTGCTCGAAAACTGCCGCGATCAGGTCGTGACGCACACCCTTCTCGCGCAGATGTACCTTCAGTCGCTCAGCAAAAAACGCGAGCAAGTCGTCGGACACGCGAGCAACATTTGAATTCCCGCTGCTAATCTCATGAATGACAGCCGCTTTGCCGAAAACGGCGTGCAGCGGCAGGCGTAACCTGTTCTCGAGAATCAGCCGGATCACGCCGAGCGCGGCGCGGCGCAGCGCGAAGGGATCCTTTGAGCCGGTGGGCTTTTCGTCTATCGCCCAAAACCCGACCAGCGTGTCGATCTTGTCGGCCAGAGCGAGCGCTATACTGGCGGGCGCGCGGGGGCAGGCGTCACTTGGTCCCTGGGGCGCATAATGGTCGGCAATGGCGTCGGCCACCGCCTCGTCTTCACCGTCGTGGCGTGCGTAATAGCAGCCCATGATACCTTGCAAATCGGGAAATTCGCCGACCATCTTTGTCACCAGATCGACCTTGCACAACCGCGCCGCCGAGCGCACCTGATCCCGCTTCGCGTCCGCCACATTTCCGGCGATTTCCACCACCAGAGCCTGAATCCGGTCGACCTTGGCATCGAGCGTGCCGAGCTTGGCGTGAAACACGATCCCTGCGAGTTCGGGCGCCCGCTCGAAGAGCGTGCGCTTTCGGTCCTGGTCCCAGAAGAACTTAGCGTCAGCGAGGCGTGCTCGCAGAACCCGCTCGTTGCCGGCAACGATGGTGGCCTCACCGTCCGCCGTCTCCATGTCGGCGACCATAACGAAGCGTGGCGCCAGCTTCCCGTCGGGTCCCATCGCTGCGAAATATTTCTGGTGCTTGCGCATGGCCGAGATCAGAATCTCGGCAGGCAGCTCCATGAACGCCGCGTCGATGGCGCCGAGCTTGACCACAGGCCATTCGACGAGTCCGGCGTTCTCGGCGAGCAGCGCTTCGTCCGGCGCCAGCATGAGCCCCTCGGCCTGCACCAGCGCCTCCGCCTGCTCGCGAATGACCCGCTGACGCTCCACTGTATCGAGCATCACCTTCGCGTCTCGCAGCTTCGCCTCGTAATCCGAGAACCCTGTTACCTCAAACGACGCCGGGGCAAGGAATGGATGACCGTGTGTCATGTTTGTGAACCGAAGCTTGTTGTCGTCGACGTTCTCGGATGTGATCTCTTTTTCATTCCGTCCCCGCACACCAAGCGGAAAGTCGATTTGCCGAACGATTTTGCCGTCAAATACAAACAAGATATCTCGCAGTGGCCGCACCCACGTGAAGATCGTCTTTTGCCACCGCATCGACTTTGGCCATCGCATTGCACGGATGGCGTCGGGAACGATACCGGCGAGAACGCCCACTGTTTCCCGACCCTCTTCATGCACAACCGCAAACCACACCGGGCCCTTCTCGGTCTCGCGCTGCTCGCACTGATCGAGGGATTCGAGTCCGGCGGACTTCAAGAATCCCTCAATCGCCTTGTCAGGCGCACCCACCTTGGGGCCCTTTCGCTCTACGGACATATCGGGCTGTTGTGCGGGCAGGCCCTCGACCATCACGGCGAGCCGGCGTGGCGTCGCAAAACTCTTCGACGTCGAAAATTCGAGCCGTGCCTTGGCCAGCGCTTCGCACACGAGGCGTTTCAACTCTTCCGTCGCGCGCGCCTGCATGCGTGCCGGGATCTCTTCCGAAAGCAGCTCAAGCAGCAGTTCGGGCATGACCTAGCGGTCTCCGCCGCCCGCAAGCCAGGTCTCGCAACAACCCTTGGCGAGTGCACGGATGCGCCCGATATACACGGCCCGTTCGGTCACCGATATGACGCCCCGGGAATCCAGCAGGTTGAACAGGTGGCTGGCCTTCAGGCACTGGTCGTAGGCGGGCATCGCAAGCTCCGCCGTCAGCAGGGCTGCGCATTCGCGCTCCGCATCGTCAAAATGGCGGGTCAAGATTTCCGGATCTGCGCGCTCAAAATTGAACGCCGAAAACTCCTGCTCGGCGCGCTTGAATACATCACGGTAGAAAACTTTCGCCTTACCCTCGGCGCCGTTCCAGTCGAGATCAAAGACGTCGTCGACCCCCTGGACGAACATCGCAAGGCGCTCGAGCCCGTAGGTCAGCTCGACCGGCACCGGATTGCAGTCGATGCCGCCGACCTGCTGAAAATAGGTGAACTGGGTCACCTCCATGCCGTCGCACCAGACCTCCCAGCCCAGGCCCCAAGCACCCAGCGTCGGGCTATCCCAGTCGTCTTCGACGAAGCGGATATCGTGGGCCGCGGCCTCGATGCCGATCGCAGTGAGGCTTTCGAGATAGACCGCCTGCACGTCGTCGGGAGAGGGCTTGAGGATGACCTGGAACTGGTAGTAATGCTGCAGTCGGTTGGGATTTTCGCCATAGCGTCCGTCCTTGGGCCGGCGCGAGGGCTGGACGTAGGCCGCTTTCCACGGCTTGGGTCCCAGCGCGCGCAAGGTGGTCGCCGGGTGAAAGGTGCCCGCGCCGACCTCAAGGTCGTAAGGCTGGAGCAACACGCAGCCACGCGCGGCCCAGAAGCTCTGCAGGGTCAGGATGATGTCCTGGAAGGCGAGGCCCGGCGTTGGCATCGAATCAAATCGTCTCGCTGGCCGCCGCGAAGCGCGCGGCGGCTTCGATCAATAGGGACAGTCGTCGCGCCCGCAGGACGCGGCGCTGTTCCCCGCGACGTATTCGCCGCATACCGGACATTCAGTCATGTCCTCGGCGTCAATCTTGCCGGCACCATCGCGGCTGTCAACGATGTCCGGCTTGGCGCCGCCACCCCTTAATCTCGCCTTCTTGGCTTTCTCGAAGGCCTTGAATGCAAATAGCACGGCCAGGATCAGGCCGGCGAGAACGAGAAGCTTAAAAATCATGGCGCCCGAAGCCCCTGTATCGGTTTCCTTCTTTTAGAGGCCCACGGCGCACACGGTCAAGCGCCTCGGTCACAGCCCCTAGAGGCCATAACGCCGCCACAACGCCCTCGCCTCGATCCCGTCGAGCAACGCGTCGGCCCAGGCAGCCGGTTGGGATACCGCCGATCCCAGCCCCAACCGGCGGCGCAGCCAGCTCCGCTCGGGCTCGATTCGGACCAACCGGACCCGCTCGCCGAAGCGCTCGCGCATCACGTGACGTAGGCCCCCGACCCCGTCCGCCAGCCCCGCCGCAACAGCGCGTTCGCCGACCCATACCTCGCCCGAGAACAGTTCGTCCTCTGGCAGCGCCAACCTGTCCGCCCGGCGCGCGCGCACCAGCGTCTTGAAATTTTCGTGAATTTGGCGCTGCAACTCGTCTAACCAGGCAACGTCCTCTTCCGCCTCGGGCCGGAACGGATCGAGCCGGGCTTTCTTCTCGCCCCTGGTGTGGACCCGTCGCTCGATACCGAAGCGCGCGATTGCGTCCTGAAAACCGAAGCCCGCCGAGACCACGCCGATGGAACCCACGATGGAGTTGGCGTTGACGAAGATTTCGTCGCCCGCACAAGCCAGCCAGTAGCCGCCCGACGCAGCGACGTCCTCGCAGAACGCGACGACCGGACGCTTCTTCTCGTCCGCCAACTCGCGAATACGTTCGCAGATCAATGCCGACTGCCCGGGCGCCCCGCCCGGCGAATTGATGGCCAGCGCCACCGCTTGCCCGTCGGAAAGCGCAAACGCACGCTCGATCGCAGGCGCTAATCCGGTGAGGCTCAAGCCGCCCCGCCACGGCCCGAGCCCACCGATCACGCCGGTCAGGCGCAGCACCGCGACCCTTGGCGCGGGCCGGCGCAGCAGAACCGCGTTGGCAATCCGGCGCAGGCTCATAACGGGCCCAACACCAGCGGCGCGCCGTGGCGCAGCACGGCCTCTGCCTCATCGGTGTACTCGCCATCGGCATTGTGCAGCACCAGCCCGCCCATGATCTTGGCCGGCGCGTGCGAGCCCACCCTGGCCCGCAAGATGACGCGGCTGGCCGGCTTGGCATGCGCCTCGTCGAACGGATCGAACGGCCAGAGTGGAAAAATCACTACGTCGCCGGCGCGCCGGGTGAGCAGCGAGAGCAGGGCATCGAGCCGATCCGCACGCTGGATCATGGTGATGGTCCCGCCCGGCCGTGCCATGGCGACGCAATGATTGATCCACAGCCCCAGCCCGCCGCCGCTTTCCATCATCGCCGTGCGCCGGCCCCGATCAGGCGATGGATCGTTGGCCGCGGGGTCGAGGTAGGGCGGGTTCGCCATCACGTGAGAGAAGCTGCCCGGCGCGATGCGCGGCGGTGGGTGAGCAAGGTTGCCGACCATGATGTCGACCCGCTTGCCCATCTCGTTGAGCCGCACGTTCTCCGTCGCCAGATGCACGAGCTCGCGCTGCAACTCGATGCCGCGCACCCGGCATTCGGCCACCCGGCGCGCGAGGCATAACGCCGCCGCACCGACGCCCGCGCCGACGTCGAGCACATCTTCGCCGGCACCCGCCGGCACCGCAGCAGCCAACAGCACCGGGTCGATCGCTGCACGATAGCCGCGCGCAGGTTGGCGCAAATGGACCTGGCCGCCCATCAGCGTGTCCTGGGTAATGTCCTCACGCACCGCCATCGAGTTCTCCGATGTCCTCCATCAGCCGTCGCGCCCGGGCCTCGTTGGTCTTATCGACCATCAGGCGTACTGGAATCGCGACGCCGCTGCCTTCGAGCACGCTGGTATGCCGGTCGAGCGCCACCGCCTCGATCCCCTCGCCTTTGAGCACGGCGATCAGCCAACTAAGTTTCACGAAATCGTTACATCGGAGTAGCTCGACCAGTGCCCAATTCTCCTATCTCACGACCGGGCGGAATGCTAAACTTGATGCTCCGTTCGCCCGAGGCATGCTTGCGCTCAGGCGCGTGCGACGTCAAGTGAAGGAGTCGGCCGTGTCGGTTGTTGTACCCTTCGACGGTGAGCGTTTCGACAAGGCGCTGCCCAGTCTCGACCCGCTGCAGCAGCTGGTCGCGGACGATCTGCGTCGGGTCAACGAAGAAGTCGTGCGGCGCATGGAAAGCCGCGTGCCGCTGATCCCGCAACTTGCGGGCCATATCGTCGCCGCCGGCGGAAAACGCCTGCGCCCCATGCTCACTCTCGCCGCCGCCAAGCTGTGCTGCTATACCGGCGAGCGCCACATCGGTCTCGCGGCCTGCGTCGAATTCATACACACCGCCACGCTGCTTCACGACGACGTAGTCGACGATAGCGATCTGCGCCGCGGTGACGCCACGGCCAATGCGGTTTGGGGCAACAAGCCCAGCGTTCTGGTCGGCGATTTCCTGTTTAGCCGCTCCTTCGAACTGATGGTCAAGGACGGCTCGCTCCGGGTGCTCGAAATTTTGTCCAACGCGGCCGCTGTGATCGTCGAGGGCGAAGTGCTCCAGCTCATCACCTCGAACGATACGACCACCAGCGAGGCTGCCTACCTCGAGGTAATCTCGGCCAAGACCGCCAAGTTGTTTGCTGCCGCCGCCGAACTCGGCGCTGTAATCGCGGAGCGCCCCGAAGTCGAGGCCGAAGCGCTGGAAAGCTACGGTCGTAATCTCGGCATCGCGTTCCAACTGGTCGACGACGCGCTGGACTATTCGGCCCGCGAGGCGACTCTGGGCAAAACCGTCGGCGACGATTTTCGCGAAGGCAAAATCACGTTGCCCGTCGTACTCGCCTTCCGCCGGGGCGACGAGACCGAGCGTGAATTCTGGCGTCGCACGCTGGAATACGGTCCCCAGCAGGACGGCGACCTCGAGCACGCCATATCGCTGATGGACAAACACCGGGCTCTGGGTGACGCCATCGAGCGCGCCCGCCATTACGGCGCTGTCGCCCGCGACGCCCTGGGTCTGTTTCCGAATTCGCCGGAAAAGCGGGCGCTGATCGAAGCCATCGACTTCTGCGTCGATCGAGTTCACTGACAGCTCCGAATGCCGGGCGTGTTGAACGGCACGCAGCTTCGCTCTATAAAGTTCGCGGTCCACGCGTCGGAGTGTAGCTCAGCCTGGTAGAGCACCGTCTTCGGGAGGCGGGGGTCGGTGGTTCGAATCCACTCACTCCGACCAGCGCGCACCGACCCTGAACAACGCCCCGTTCCGCCGCCCGTGCCTTGATCGCATTATGCTGATTTCCGGCCGCTGTCGCCACCGCTGACGGCCGCGCAAGGCAGCAACCGCCGCACCGTTCAGGCCATCGGTCTTTACCAAAAATTATCCATCTTGAAGCGATGATTTCTGCTCAATCCGCAGCCGCGAAAAGTGACGGCCGTCACGACTCCGAAGCAACCCGCGCGCTAGACTGGACGCAATGGTTAATTCCCTGGATAACCGTTCGCAGCCGGACGACAAAATTGATGCCACGATGACGCCTACGACCGCCGAGTCTCTGTTGTCGCTGGTCCCTGGTGCGATGCTGATCGTCGATGCCGACGGCGCCATCGTTGCACTCAACAGTCTCGCGGAAACGCTGTTCGGTTACACCTCCGGCGAACTCGTCGGCGCACCGGTCGAGAAATTGATGCCCGAGGCGGCCCGCGGGGGTCACGCGGCCCATCGTGCCGGCTTTATGGACGCGGCTGAAATGCGGCCCATGGGCTCATGCCTCGAGTTTTCCGCCTTGCACAAGGACGGCAAGGAAATTCCCGTCGAGATCAGTCTAAGCTCCCTGCCCGGAACCGACACGCCGCTCACCGCCGCGATGGTGCGCGATATTACTGAGCGCAAGACCGTCGAGCTAGCCCTGCAGTTCAGCGAAGAGCGGATGCTCGAATCCGCGGGGATCGCCCATATCGGCCACTTCGTCTGGAATATCGACGATGGGCGGATGCTGTTCTGTTCCGAAGAGTACGCCCGCATATTCGGCTGCAGCGTTGACGAGTGCCTCGCGCTGCAAAGCACCGGGAGCGTGTCAGATGTGCGAGCGGTGCCCGATGAATCGGAGCGATTGCGGCACGAGACCTACGATCAACTCCTCCGTAACGGGGAACCCATCGACACTCGATACCATATCACCCGGCTCGACGGCACCATCCGCCATGTGCGCGAGCGGACACGCCCCGTCGCCGACGAAAGCGGCCGGGTCGTCAGCACCGTAGGAACCATTCAGGACATCACCGACGAAGTCGAGGCCAACCGGGCGCTGGCCGACAGCAACTCACTCCTTGCCCGTGCGGCCGACGTCGCGGGTCTTGGTCATTACGTCTGGGACGCTGCGAGCGAAACCCTGACCTTCGTGTCCGAACAATACGCCCGCATTTGCGGCCGTTCCGTCGAGGAATGCCTGGCCCGCCACACCACCGAAGCGGGCGATCTCGCCGATGTCCATCTCGACGATCGCGAAGGCTATCGCCGGGTTATGCATACGGCGTCCGACATCACCGCGCCTGTAATCGACATCGTTTATCGTATGGTCCGCCCCGACGGCAAAATTCGCCACGTCCACGAACGCGAAGACCCCGTGTTCGACGAGACCGGGCAGCTCGTCCGTTACATCGGCACCCTCCAGGACATTACCGATCGTATCGAGACGGAAGAAGCCTTGCGCAGAAGCGAGCAGCGATTTGCGGAAGCCGCCCGCATGGCAGGGCTCGGTCACTATTTTTGGGACGACGTTAGTGACCGGATGATCACTTGCTCCGATGAGTACGCTCAAATTCTCGGGCGTCCCGTCGAACAAATTGTGAATGATCTTGCCGATCGCGACAGCGATCTCCAAATCGTGCACCCGGACGACCGCGAGCGGTTTTTGCGCGACGTTTACGATGCGGACAACGAAGGCGGGGGCTTACTCGACCTCGAATACCGCGTCCTTCGTCCTGACGGTGAAATTCGCCATCTTCATGAAATCGGTGAAACCCAGTTCGACGCCACCGGAAAGCCGGTGCGCACACTCGGTACCGTCCAGGACGTCACCGAGCGCAAACGCGCCGAGGCCCTGCTACGGGAGAAAGATGAGCACCTCGAGCAGGCCGTCGAGATGGCCCGTCTCGGCCATTATGTCTGGGACGAAGCGACCGACCGGCTGGTCGATTGCTCAGCAAGTTACGCCGCCATCCACGGAATGACAGTCGAGGAGATGCTCGCGACCGCTGCCGATTTCGACGGCGACCTCGCTCTCCTTCACCCGGACGACAGAGATAGCTACGACGCGAATATGTACAACAGCGACAACGCGACGCCGGACATGCCCCGGTTGGAGCACGAGTACCGTATTCTCTGGCCCGACGGCGAGGTTCGCTATCTGCACGAGATCGCAGAAATCGAATTCGATGACGCCGGTAATAGGGTGCGCGCCGTCGGCACCATTCAAGACGTCACTGAACGGATTCTTGGCGAACAGAAAATCCGCGACAGCGAGGGATGGTTGTCGGAAGCCGCACGTATGGCCGGTCTCGGCCACTATATCTGGGACGAGGTTGCCGCCCGGCTGCTCTACTGCTCCGACGAATACGCCCGGATTCTGGGGCGCCCTGTCGAGGAGCTTCTTGGCGCCTTCGCCAATCACGCCGCGGACCTAAAGTTCGCCCATCCCGACGATCGCGTACGCTTCCTGCGCAACGCCTACGTGGCGGCCAATGATGCCGAGGGTCACCTCGACATCGAATATCGCATCCTCCGTCCCGATGGCGAAGTCCGATATGTCCACGAAATCGGTAAAACTCTGGTCGACGATGCCGGCAATCCCGTGCGGACACTGGGCACCGTTCAGGACATCACCGGGCGCAAGCAGGCCGAGGCCCTGCTGCGAGTAAAAGACGAGCGTCTGGAACAGGCGATTGAGATAGCCGGTCTCGGCCACTACGTTTGGGACGAGGTGACCGATCGGCTGCTCGATTGCTCGACGGAATACGCGGCAATCCACGGCTTGACCGTCGAGGAAATGATCGCTGCCGCCACGGATACGGAAGGCGACCTTGTCCTCCTCCACCCGGACGACAGAGGGGGTTACGTCGCAAATATGTATGACGGCGTGACACCGAAAACGCCCCGGATGGAGCACGAGTACCGCATCCTCCGGCCCAACGGCGAGGTTCGCTATTTGCACGAGGTTGCCGAAGTCGAATTCGATGGCGCCGGCAACATCGTCCGCACCATCGGCACGGTCCAGGACATCACCGAACGCAAGCAGGCTGAAGCCCTGCTGCGGGAAAAGGAAGAGCAACTCGAGCAGGCGGTCGAGATGGCGCATCTCGGCCATTATGTCTGGGACGAAGTGGCGGACCGGTTTGTCAGTTGCTCGCAGGAATACGCCGCCATTCATGGATTGACGATCGAGGAGGAGCTCGGCGTCGCCCCAGGCGATCTCACCCTTGTACATCCGGACGATCGAGACGGCTACCTTGCGAATATGAATAATGTTGCGACGCCCGAGGCGCATCGGGTTGAGCATCAGTATCGCATCGTCCGGCCTGACGGCGAGGTCCGCCACCTGCACGAAATCGCCGAAGTCATATTCGACCAAATGGGCCGCAAAGTGCGCTCGCTCGGCACCATCCAGGACGTCACCGAACGGGTGCAGGCGGAGCAAGCACTCCGCGACAACGAGGCCCACCTTGCCGAGGCCACCCGGATCGCGCAACTCGGCCATCTTGTCTGGAATGAAGTCGATGAGACTTTGATCTACTGCTCGGAAGAATGCGCGCGAATTTACGGCCTGAGCGTCGACAAAATGATGCCCGGGCGCATCGATGACCAGTGGGATTTCACCACTATTTATCCCGACGATCTGGAGACCTATCGCAAGGTGGCGTACACGGACTACGTTGCGAATCCCGAAGCGGTCCATCATGAGTATCGCATCGTCCGGCCGGGTGGCGAAGTACGCTACATCCATCTCGACATGGAGCCCGTGTTCGACGCTGCCGGTATTCTCGTTCGCTCGACCTGTACCATGCAGGATATCACCGAACGCAAACGGTCCGAGGCCCGGTTGCGGGAAAAGGACGAGCAACTCGAGCAGGCGGTCGAGATGGCGCATCTCGGCCATTTCGTCTGGGATGAAGCGGCGGACCGGCTAATCAGTTGCTCGCCGGAATACGCCGCCATTCATGGATTGACGATGGAGGAGGAATTCGGCGATGCAGACGGCGGCCTCGCCCTCATACATCCAGACGATCGAGATGGCTATTTTGTGAATACTGCGATGGCAGAGGCACCGCGGATCGAGGATCAATATCGCATCATCCGGCCCGACGGCGAGATCCGCCACCTGCACGAAATTGCCGAAGTCATGTTCGATTATGCCGGCAACCCAGTGCGCTCGCACGGCACCATCCAGGACGTCACCGAACGGGTCGAGGCCGAGCAGGCGATACGGATCAGTGAGGAGAAATTCCGGAGTGTCGTCGAAAACGTCCCGGGCGCCGTGTTCCGACAGGCCCCCGACGAGGCCGGCACATTCACTTTTGTGAGCGATGGCATCCGCGACCTTGCCGGCTACGAACCAAGCGAGCTCGTGGGCGAGCCCATGGCGTTCCTTACCCATCCGGACGATTACGACGAGGTGACCAAAACGGCACTTGGCCACATGGATTCCGGTCGTCCCATGAACGCCGAGTACCGGATCAGGCACAAGAACGGCTCGACGGTCTGGATCCGGGAAATCTCACGCATCGTTCTCGGCTCCGATGGCGAGAAGATGTCGTTTGATGGTGTCCTCGTCGATATCAGCGAGCGCAAAGCCGCGGAAGGCGCGTTGTCCCAAGCAACGGATGAACTTCGCGAAAGCGAGGAACGCTATGCCCGCGCCGTTGCCGGTGCCAACGACGCAATCTGGGATTGGGATATCGCAACCGGGGATTGCTATCTTGCGCCTCGCTATTTTCAGATGTTGGGCTACGAGCCGGGTGAGTTCGCGCCCCGCTTCGATGTCCTGACTGAATGGCTCCATCCGGACGACCGCCCGCGGGTCGACGAGACGATCCGCAGACACTTCGACAACGACGAGCCTTATGACATCGAATACCGCATGCGCCAGAAAGACGGCGACTACATCTGGGTTCGGGCGCGCGGCCTGGTCCAGCGCGACGGCGATGGAAACCCCGTACGCATGGCAGGATCCACGGGCGATATTACCGAATTCAAATTATTTGAGGAGCAGCTCCGCCAAAGCGAGATTGAGTTCCGAGGCATTTTCGACGGCATGCCGCTTTCAGTTTGGTACGAAGACTGGTCCGAGCCGAAAAAAATCGTCGATAGGCTGCGTGCGCAGGGTGTCAGGGATTTGAAGGCACATCTTCGCTCCCACCCCGAGCTGGTCCAGGAACTCTACGAAATGACCCGGGTGCTGCGATTCAACCAGGCGACACAGGAAATCTACAAGGCCGACGAGGAAACCCTGTGGCGTGACGTCGACACGTTTGACTTCGACGAAGAGCGGGAAGCCTACGGCGACATGTTGGCGGCCGTCGCAGACGGCTCATACCGGATAAACTACGAGACTCGGGAACGCGACTACGAGGACGACGAAATCGCCACCCGGGTAAATGTCAATGTCCCCTCGGAATTCCAAGACGATTGGTCGCGGGTGATCGTCACGTCGGAAAACGTCACCGCCGTAAAGGCCACCGAGGAGCAACTCCGCCTGAGCGAGATCGAGTTCCGCGGTATTTTCGAGGGCATGCCACGCTCGGTCTGGTACGAGGACTGGACCGAGCCAAAGAAAATCATTGATTGCCTGCGCGCGGAGGGCGTGACCGATTTCGCGGCACATTTTCGTGCCAATCCCGAACTCGTGCAGCACCTCTACGAGAAGAGCCGGACGCTTCGTTTTAATCAGACGACGCTGGAAATTTACAATACAGACGCAGAAACCCTGTGGCGTGACATCGACAAGTTTGAATTCGACGAAGAGCGCGAGGCCTACGGTGACATGTTGGCCAAACTTGCTGACGGCACCTACCGGACGACCTACGAAACGAAGGAGTTCAACTACGAGGACGGAGAAGTCACGATCCGGATCAACGTTCACATCCCTCCGGAGTTCCACGAAGACTGGGCGCGTGTCGTCGTGACCTCGGAAGACGTTTCGGGCGCCAAGGCCATCGAGGAGCAGCTCCGCCAGGCCCAGAAATTGGAGGCCGTGGGTCAACTCACGGGCGGCGTCGCCCATGATTTCAATAACCTCCTGGGCGTCATGCTCGGCAATGCCGAGTTGCTGGCCGACCGCCTAGACGACGAGAAGTTGCTCAACTTCACGAACGCCATTCGGAGGGCCGCCGTGCGCGGCGCCGAGCTGACCCACGGCCTGCTCGCATTTTCCCGCCGTCAATCGCTGGAACCGCGCCGGGTTGATCTGGGCGAGCTGGTTAACGGGACAACGAGCATCCTCCAGCGCACCCTGGGCGCAGCCATCAAAATCGAGACCAGTCTTGCCGACAGCGACGTTCTGACCGACGTCGACCCCAACCAGATCGAGAATGCGTTGCTCAATCTGACGATCAACGCGCGCGACGCGATGCCGACCGGCGGGGTGTTGCACATCGAAACGCAGCTTGTCGATCTCGACGCCGAGGCCGCCAGCCAGATTAATGCCCGGCCCGGCCGCTACGCCGTTCTCTCCGTTTCCGATAATGGTGTCGGCATGTCGCCGGAAGTCCTGAAGCGGGTGTATGAGCCGTTCTTTACCACCAAGGATACAGGCAAAGGTACCGGTCTTGGTCTCAGCATGGTCTACGGCTTCGTCAAGCAATCCGAGGGCTGTGTCACAATCGACAGCACCGAAGGCCGTGGCACTGTCGTTCGCCTTTACCTACCGGCCACGGCTCTGGACGACGACGCACAGACCATGCCCGGCAATATAGAAACCTCTCCGAAAGGCCATGGTGAAACCGTGCTCCTCGTGGAAGACGACCTGGAGTTCCGTACCATATCCATCGGAATGCTCGAAGATCTGGGTTACCGGGCCGTGGTCGCCGAAAATGCCGCGGCGGCGTTCGAAATGCTCACCGCTCAACCGGTGATTGACCTGGTTCTCACCGACGTGGTCCTGCCCGACGGCAAGAGCGGCGCCGATGTCGCCCGTGCGGTGCAAGCGCAACGCCCGAACGTTCCCGTTCTCTTCATGTCGGGCTATACGGCGGGTCATCTCGACGCCTCGCGTTCGGAGGACAACTCCGATCTACCGCTCATTCGGAAGCCGTTCTCACGCCACGCCCTGGCGCACCGTCTGCGCGAAGTGTTGGCCGGCGAAGCGGCCGAGTAGGTCTGCCGTTTAGACGCTACCTGGCCAGGCGCCAAACATCTCCACAAACCCGGTGGCGGGCGCGATTTGGCGCCGCTCCAGCCTTGCTGCTAGACTTGATCCTCTACCCCGTGACATCCGGATGACCGCCGATGACCGAAGCAGAATTCGCGGCCTGGCTCGAGGCCTACAAGCGGGCGTGGGTCGAGCAGGATCCCGTTGCCGCAGCGAACCTCTTTGCGCCGGATGCAACCTATCGCGAGATCCCGTTCGATCCGCCGATGCAGGGCCGCGCCGAAATCGAGGCCTACTGGCGCAAGAATGTCGTCGAGGCACAGAACGACATTCACTTCGGTTACGAAATTTATGCGGTAACCGGGGCCGTCGGGCTGTGTCGCTGGTGGTGCACCATGACGGAAAACGGAGAACGGGTCGAATTTGACGGGATATTTCGCTGCGTGTTCAGCGGAAGCGGCGTTGGCTTGCCTCTATGTCACACCTTCGAAGAATGGTGGCATGAGCGCGTCGTACCGCCGTCCTAGGCCCGCATGCCGCCGCTATTCGTCGTAAGCGACCAGCGAGGTAGTCGGCACGTCGAGCTTGGCCCGCCCCGCGAGAAACGTAAGCTCGAGGATAACGGCACAGGCCACCACCTCCGCGCCTCTCTGGCGGAGCAACGCGATGCTAGCCGCCGCGGTTCCACCCGTCGCCAGCAGATCGTCGAGCACGACGACGCGCTGACCGGCAGTGACCGCATCTTCCTGAATTTCGATGACGTCCGTGCCGTATTCGAGGTCGTATTCGAACGGCACGGTCGGGCCCGGCAGCTTGCCCTTCTTGCGCACCATTATGAAGCCGCAGCCCAGTTCGAGCGCGAGAGGCGCTGCGACGAGAAAGCCGCGGGATTCGATCCCGGCGAGAAGATCCGGCTTATGAGGCGCTACCGCAGCGGCCAGCTGGGCGACAGTCGCCTGCCACGCCTTGGGGTGAGCGAGCAGCGTGGCAATGTCGTAGAACAGGATTCCCGGCTTGGGAAAATCCGGGATGGTCCGGATATGGTCCCGGATATCGAGGTCCACGCCCGACGCCACGCCCCCAGTCACGCGCTGTACCCGGCCTATTGTGTTACCTGCCTCAGATAGGCGATCACGTTCGCGATCTGCTTTTCTTTTTTCAGGCCGGCGAAGGCCATTTTGGTGCCCGGCACCATCGCCTTCGGCTTGGCCAGGTACTGGGCCAGGGTCGCGTCGTCCCAGACGATTCCGGCTTCAGTCATGGCTTCGGAGAACTTGAAGCCCTCCATGGTTCCCGAACTTCGCCCGAACATACCCCACAGGTTCGGTCCGACCTTGTTCTTGCCGCCTTCCTCGACGGTGTGACAGGTCTTGCACTTCTTGAATACTTTTTCGCCCTTTGCCGGATCGCCGTCCGCAAAAGCGGCGCCGCTCGCAGTGAGCATGAGAACCGCGGTCGCGAGGCCCAGCAGGTGACGCAATTTCATGATGAAACTCCCGTGATCATAACTATGGGGCTGTCGGCGGGCGGCATTATTGATGACGCCGCTGGTCGATGCAAGCGGAGCGCACGCACTCCGCCTCTACCCTCCGCTAGATGGGTATCCTGTAAATTGGTGTCAATCCGGGATCGACCGTCGCCTTTGGCCTAGGGCGGGTTGCCGCGCTGCGCAACAGGCTTTGAGAACGGCGGCGCAATAATCCCCCACTGAAGCG
Source organism: Alphaproteobacteria bacterium (assembly GCA_965249645.1). Lineage (GTDB taxonomy): Bacteria > Pseudomonadota > Alphaproteobacteria > UBA828 > JAPUJA01 > CAVOEB01. The sequence goes on along the minus strand of CBDFML010000001.1, from coordinate 7,084 downwards.
GCCGGTTGATCCGGCTGTGGCGGACCAAAATGGGACCGTCTATAGCCTTCTGTCAGGGTTGCTCTGACTGGAAGGCGGGGGGATGTATCGGGTGGAGTTGTACGCGCGGGTCCGGCGGGCGTGTCGTGTCGAGGGGATGAGCACCCGCGAGGCCTCGCGGGTGTTCGGGCTGGACCGCAAGACGGTGCGCAAGATGCTGTCGTTCTCGGTGCCGCCGGGATATCGCCGGAGCGTGCCGCGGAGGCGTCCGAAGCTGGACGCATTCACGGGGATTATCGATCGGATCCTGGAGGACGATCGGACCAGCCACCACAAGCAACGGCACACGGCGAAGCGGATCTTCGACCGTCTCCGGGACGAGTACGGGTTCACCGGCGGCTACACCATCGTGAAGGACTATGTCCGTGAGCGGCGGCTTCGGTCGCGCGAGATGTTCGTGCCGCTCGTCCATTCCCCCGGCCACGCCGAGGCGGACTTCGGCGAGGCGATGGCGGTGATCGGCGGTGTGGCGCGCAAGGTCCACTTCCTTGCCTTCGACCTTCCCCACAGTGATGGTTGCTTCGTGAAGGCCTATCCGGCGGAGACGACCGAGGCGTTCTGCGATGGCCACAACGCGGCGGTTGCGTTCTTCGGCGGCGTCCCCCGCTCCATCCTGTACGACAACACCAAGCTGGCGGTTGCCCGCATCCTGGGCGATGGAAAGCGGCAGCGAACGCGCGTCTTCACGGAGCTGCAATCCCACTATCTGTTCGAGGACAGGTTCGGCCGGCCGGGCAAGGGCAACGACAAAGGCAAGGTCGAGGGACTGGTCGGCTTCATCCGGCGGAACTTCCTGGTCCCCGTCCCGCGGGCCGAGAGCATCGAGGCGCTGAACGATGATCTCGCGGGACAGTGCCGCCGGCGCCAGGCGGCGCGGCTGCGGGGTCACAAGGAGACCATCGGCGAGCGCCTCGCGCGGGATCGCCAAGCTCTGCTACCGCTACCCCCGGCACCATACGATGCCTGCGACAAGCGTCCCGGGCGGGTGAGTTCGCTGTCGCTGTTGCGCTACCGCGGCAACGACTACTCCGTACCCGTGGCCTACGGCCACCGCGAGGTACTGATCCGGGGCTATGTCGACGAGGTGATGATCAGCTGCGGGGCCGAGGTGATCGCCCGGCACCGCCGGTCCTATGACAGCGAGGACCTGATCTTCGACCCGCTGCATTATCTGCCATTGATCGAGCAGAAGATCGGCGCCCTCGACCAGGCCGCGCCGTTGGCGGGCTGGGACCTGCCCGAGGCCTTCATCACTCTGCGACGCCTGCTCGAAGCCCGCATGGGCAAGGCGGGCAAGCGCGAGTACGTCCAGGTGTTGCGTCTGCTGGAGACCTTCCGGCCCGAGGAGGTCGAGGGTGCGGTCGGCGACGCCCTGCGGCTTGGCGCGATCGGCTTCGATGCCGTCAAGCACCTGGTGCTGTGTCGGACCGAGCGACGGCCGCCTCGACTGGATCTCGACGTCTATCCGTACCTGCCGCGCGCCCGGGTCGCGATAACGTCTGCCAAATCGTACATGAGCCTGCTGTCGGGGCTCCGCGCATGACCGACACGCCGCAGGTGCTGCTCGTCCACCACCTCAAGAGGCTGAAGCTGCCGACGTTCCTGAGGGAGTACGACAAGATCGCCCGGCAGTGTGCCTCGGAAGGCGTCGACCACGTTCGCTATCTTCTGCGTCTTGCCGAGCTCGAGCTGATCGCCCGCGAGCGCCGCATGGTCGAGCGGCGCATCAAGGCGGCGCGCTTCCCCGTGATCAAGAGCCTCGACAGCTTCGACTTCAAGGTCATCCCCTCGCTCAACAAGACGCTGGTCCTGGAGCTGGCCCGCTGCGCGTACATCGAGCGCCGCGAGAACCTCATCGCGCTCGGCAACAGCGGCACCGGCAAGACCCACATCGCCCTCGGTCTCGGCCTGGCGGCCTGCCAGAAGGGCCTCTCGGTCGGCTTCATCACCGCCGCCGCACTGGTCCACGAGCTCATCGAGGCCCGCGATGACAAGCAGCTGCTGAGGTTCCAGAAGAAGCTCGCCACCTACAAGCTTCTGATCGTCGACGAACTCGGCTTCGTGCCGCTGTCCAAGACCGGCGCCGAGCTCCTGTTCGAGGTGTTCAGCCAGCGCTACGAGCGGGGCTCGACCCTGGTCACCACCAATCTGCCCTTCGACGAATGGACCGAGGTGTTCGGCTCCGAGCGCCTCACCGGCGCTCTCCTCGACCGCCTCACCCACCACGTCAACATCCTCGAGATGAATGGCGAGAGCTACAGGCTCAACCAGAGCCGCAGGCGTCAAACCCCGACGGCGAACTGAACCGACCACCCAGCCCACGCTTGACCCCGTGGGCCCACAGGTCCCTCCCGCGCGCGCCGCCGCGTCGGCCTGTTGAGGGCACGCCGCGTCGCACGCGGGGCCCTCCCATGGACTACGGGGACAAGCCCGCAGCCGCCAAGTGGTCCCTTCTTACACCGCCACGGTGGTCCCTTTTTGCTCCGCCATTGACAGACATGACGTCGTTGCCCGATCCGCCATAGAGCCGGTCATGTCCGACGCCACCAAACATGACATCGTCACCGGAGCCACCAACGAGTACGTCGTTGCACCTACTCGACCAACTGGGTCGGCGACGACGTGACCTTTAACGACATCCCCCAGGAAACCGATCCGCCTTATCGAGGCGAAAACCTCGTCCAGGGCGGGCCGATCGTCTGTGAATCCTTCCCCCGCGTCCGCTAGGCGTCGAGCCCGAGCTCGGTTACGAGCAGGGTGTAGGCGGCAGCCGCGTCGCGCGTGGCGAGCAGCCCGGCGGCCGCCAGCACATAGTGTTGATCCAGCAACACCGCCGCTGTCGCCGGCACCAGTGAGCCCTCTGCGCGCCGGCCGAGCGCAAGTGCAAGGGTATCGGCGGCAGCCTCGTCATGGACCAGCATGCCACCGGTGCCGATAATACGTGGCACTTCGCGCAAATCCAGCCCCTCCTGCATGAAGCTGGTGCCCTGGTTGGGCACGTAAACGGTCCGAAGCCACCCGCAATGGCGCCGTAACGCATGGCTAATGCAGGAAACCGCGAAGAGCCGGTCGAGCGCTTCGTCGCGCGCGTCGGCGGGCATAAAAACCGGATCGTCACGCCGCCGGCCCGCCGCATCCGCCGCGCAATCAGCGGGCCAACCCTGTGCCGCGGCCTGCTCGTCGAGCCAGGCAGCGTCGGCCTCGTAGACGCCGAGCGCGCTCCAACGCATCCCGAGATCGCCCTGCACCGAGCGGGTCACCGGCAAGGGCGGCAGACCCTCGGCCGTGATCCCCGGTGTGTGGGGCGCCAAGGTGACGGCGGAATGGACATCGGTCGTCGCACCGCCGATATCGACCACGAGCACGTTGCCCACGCCAGTCCCTCCTGGCGGTCCGTCAGCGAGCAGACGGGTCGCCCCGAGCGCCGCTTCAGGGGTCGGCATGATCACGGCGCGGCTGAACTCCTCGGTCCGGCTCAGGCCCTTGCCGCGGATGACCCGTTCGATGAAGGCATCGTGGATCGCCGATCGCGCCGGCTCGATGTCGAGGATACGGATCTCGGGCAGCACGTTGCCGACGACTTCGGCGCTGTGGCTACCTGCGACAAACAGCTCCGCCGCCTCGTGCGCCACGTCGCAGTTACAGGCAACGATGATATGGGCGTCGAAGCGCGCCCCGGCAATCGCCCGGGCATTGTCCAGCACCTGGCGGTGCTGGCCGCCATCGGTGCCGCCGGAAAACAGCACGATTTCGGGCCGCTGCGCTTCGAGAGATGCGATCTGCTCAGGTGTCAACCGCTCGGCCAACACGAGTTCGACCTTGCCGCCGGCGTTGAGCGCCGCCTGGCGCGCGGCGGCAGCGGTGTAGTCGGCGACCAGCCCGACCGACGCGACCCGCAAGCCGCCGCCGGCACTCGAGGCCGCGAGCTTTTCGATGATGGCGGTGTCGGGCGGTAGTTGGGTCTGCGCACGGCTTAGCGCCTCGGCGTAGCCCTCCATGACATCGGTGCGCACCGTAGTTGGCGCCTGTGCCGACGCCAAGCGACGGCCGCTGCCCGCCTCGACGACAGTCAGTTTCGTGAAGGTGCTGCCGAAATCGGCGAGCGCGACGGCGTTGACGCTCACGGTGTCGCTGAGCCCACCCGCCCGGAAATCGCCTCGAGCATTTGATCGATCGACTCGGGTGTCTCGATGCCGAGCCGGTGAAGATCGCCACGCACGTCGACGGGAATATCCGAGCCCTCGATGTCTTCGTTCAGCACGCCGCCCATGAACACCGGCGGATCGATTTGCGCGCCCCGCATTTCGTTGAGCAAATGGGTGCCGAACGAGCGGGCCACGCCGTTATGGGTGGTGACCACTATCGCGTCTGCCTCGGTCTCGATAGCGACTTTCACGATGTCTTCCGGGTCGCGGTTGATGCCGCAATCGATCACCCGGCTGCCCACCGCCGCAAACGTGGAGGTGAGCAGGAATTTTGCAAACTCGTGGACGTCGGTCGAGGCGACGAGGATCTTGCGGCCCTTGAGCTTTTCGTCGGGCTCGCGGGCAGCGAGCGCATCGAGCACGGCGGCGCGCTTTTCCAGGGTTTGACGCACCAGGTCGGTCTGCAGCACGGGCCGGCGGCCGCGCGGGTAACTGTCGTCGCGCTCGCCGGCGCCGAACAATTGTTCGCACATCTCCGGCCCCAGCCGCTTGATGACGACGAGCACCCGGGCGGGATCGGTCACGTCGACGTCCATCTGGCTCATGGTCTCGAGCGCAGAGGCGAAGAACGCCTGCCCGCCATCGACCAACGCGTCGCGCAGGGCCTCGATCTTGCCCCAATTGATGTAGGGCTCGAGCATGGGCACGTAGTCATCGCACTTGCGGTTGATCGTCTGGACCTGGGCGATTTCCTGCCAGGAGGGGATGCGCTCGACCTCGGTCAAGGGGACGGAGATGATTGCCGTGCCGAGCCGGTAGCGCTGATCGACCATCTTCATAAAGATCAGGTCGTTGACCAGCACGGCCATGTTGGAATCGACATCCACCGTGTTGCCGATGGTATCGCCGTGAAGGTAGGAGAACGGCACCCGGCTCGGGTTGACCGCATCGAGGGCGAGGGTGACCGCGGCCTTGACGATGGGGTTCTGGGTCAACCCGCCCCACGAACTGGAATAGGCGGCGCCGATCAACTCCTCGGCGATGTAGCGCTCGAGCATGGCGTAACCGACATAGCTCGCATAGTCGTGAAACATCGCCGGATAGCCGTCGTCGAGATAGGAATTGAAGACGACGCCATCGTCCTTGCGCGCAGCGAGTGCCGCACCGGCCCGGACAACCGCGGCAATCTGGGTGGTCCCGTCATCGAAGTAGGGCCAGCGCCAGGTGTATTGGCTGAGCAGCCCGATCGAGGTGATGCCCGCGCGCAACGCGTCGAGCACGTTGTCGAGCGAGCCCGGTCCGCCGATGATGTTGTCGCCTGCCTCGGCGTGGATCGGCACGGTATGGGTGGTCTCCCACCAGTCCTGTTCGCTCCACAGGCGGGGGCCGGTTTCCTGGGCTGCGTACGCGCGCTTGTTCTTGGGCAGGCCCATGCGCCGTTCGGCAATCAAGTTGAAGCGATCGGGCGGGCGGACACCGCGGCCAAGCGCGTCTTCGTAGATGTTCTCGATCGCCGAGCGGGTTTCGCCCCAGGTCGCCATCCCGATATTCATGCAGGTCGACGAAATGCCTTTTTCCCGCGTGATTGCGCGCCATTCGCGCTCGGAGCGAACGCCCTTTTCCTCGCAATAAAGCGAGCGGCCCATCTCGACGGCCTTGCCCTGGGCAGCGCCGTCGGCGATCAGCTCCTGGCTCGAAGGCAGGTCGCTCGGGATCAGCTCGGCGAGATTTACGGACTGATTGTTCATAGCGCACTCGATCCGGATTACGCGGATTCTGCGGTCTCCGCACGGTAGTTGCGGTCCTTGACGGATTCGAGAAGCTGGTCGATCGACTCCGGCGTTTCGATGCCGATCTGGTGCAGGTCCCGGCGGGACGTCGATGGGCACGTCGGAGCCCTCGATATCCTCGTTGAGCACGCCGCCCATGAAGACCGGCGCAGACACCTGCGCCGCCTTCATCTCATCGACCAGCTTGGTACCAAACGAGCGAGCGACGCCGTTGTGGGTGGTGATCACCACGGCATCGGCCTCGGTTTCGACTGCGACCTTGACGATATCCTCGGGATCGCAGTTGATGCCGCAATCGATCACGCGGCTGCCCACGGCATCAAACGTCGACGTCAGCAGGAATTTGGAGAATTCATGCACGTCGGTGGAGGCCACCACGACCTTGCTTGCTTTAACCTGTCGTCGGCGGGCCTCTCGGCGAGATCGCGCAGGACCGCGTCGCGTTTCTCCATGGTCTGGCGGACGAGATCGGTCTCCAGCACCGGCTTGTGACCGCGCATATAGCTGTCGTCGCGATCACCAGCGGCGAACAACTGCTCGCACATCTCCGGGCCGAGGCGCTTCAGGACGACGAGAACCTGGCAGGGGTCCGTCACGTCGACGCCCATTTCGCTCATGGAAGAGAGCGCCGATTTATAGAACGCCGTGCCGCCGCCGACGAGCGCGTCGCGCATCGCCTCGATCTTGCCCCAATCCACATAGGCGTCGATCATCGGCAGGTATTCTTCGCATTTTCGATTGATCGTATGAACCTGGGCGATCTCTTCCCAGGTTGGGATGCGCGCGACCTCGGTGACTGGCACGGCGATAAAAGCGGAGCCCACTTTGTAACGCAAATCGGCCATCTTCGATAACATCATGTCGTTGACCACGCCGGCCATATTGGCGTCGAAATCCATCTCCTTGCCGATCGTGTCGCCCTGGATGAACATGATCGGCACGTGATTGGGATTTACCGCGTCCAGCGCAAGGGTCACGGCCGCCTTGATGACCGGGTTTTGAGTCAAGCCGCCCCACGATGCGGAATAGGCCCCACCGATCAACTCTTCAACGACATAGCGCTCGAGCATGGACCAGCCGATATAGCTCGAATAATCGTGGAATACGCCC